>NZ_JAEKFM010000003.1:0-3022500 GCF_016650565.1 Bacillus sp. TH50
GAGAGGGATATGATGAAATAGGAGGGCCAATCTTAAAGTGGGCTAAATTGGTCTTTGAAATTGCTATACAGTTCTTTAATAAATAAAGTTTTTGTAATATGTCTTTATCTATTGGATGAAGCATGTGATTTGTCATAATGAAATAATTGTGATGATAAATAAATACTTTTCCTTCAGGGAGGATCGTTTGATTGGATAAATTCGGATGAATAGGTGGTCCATCTGAAAATTGATCTAAACTATTTTGTGAAACTTTAATAATTTCTTGAGCTGTAAATTTAAATTTGCGAAATGCTATCGTGTTAATGAAAAGACGTTTTTGATTATTTTCTATATAAAACAACTCTTTTTTTCGTTTTGTACAACCCGTAAATTTGGAATTGATTCTGCAAGGGTTATGGGGGGACCTTCTGTATATTTGTAGATGAATGGATCAGGGATTAAGACAATTTCATTTTGATTATATTTGAAGTAGGAAAGCATGTCTTTTGAAATGAGCCTACGTTTAAAATTATCAATTAAAAATACTTCACCTTGTGAATTACTAAACAAAATACCATTTAAATCCTTTGAAGGGAGGTTAGCATATAGGTTTTGGAAAGAAAATGGTGTTTTAAAAGTAATATCGAGCACTTTGCTAATAGGATAAAAAGGTTGGAATGTATTTAGGCGTTTCCAAAACATTGCATCTCCAACAAACCAATATATAGGATTTGTATCCCAATATTCGCAATATTTTTCATAAACCTTTAATAATATTCTTCTAGTATGCATAACTGAACAGTGATCTACAACATTTGCAGCTGTATATAAAATTTTTGAAGCTTCTCTCACAAATTCATGTATAGGTTGTAGGTTATAATCAACATATTTTACGTATTGAGAAGAGTACACTACATCTATTTCAGGATGTTTTTCTAAGAAAGATAACATTTCAGCTAATCTATTTGGAAGATACATAGTATCATCCGTTAAATAACAAATATAATCCCCATGGGTTAATGGAAGTGCCTCATTGATAAGTGTTGCATATCTTGTAGTTTTATATCTCTCATTATCTTGTATAATACTATTTTTATAATTAATTCGAGGATCATCTAAATAATTTTTTATAATATTTATAGTTTCCGGACAGGAGTTATCATCCATAATGAAAAGTTCCCATTCTTTATAAGTTTGCATTAGGACACTTTCAATAACTTGATTGATTAATGATGGTTTATTATAGCTAGTAAGGATAATTGATATTAGGGGTTGCAAAGTCTTCACCTCTTTTGAGAATATTGAATGTGGTTTTTCTAGTGAAATCTAATAATTAAACCTGTATTGATACTTTCTTATTTATACTTGAATAGTTTATTACTTTGTAATAGATATGGTATGGATTATAGTGGAGTGGAAAAATATATGCTGCTATAAATTTTAATAGATATATAAATCTTTTTAAAAATTATCGGAACGGATTCGTCCTTCTTGTTTATATAATAACGTAACTGTTTTTGTATTTGTTGATAAGGAGGAGAGGGAGATTTGCCTAAAATTTCAGTTATAATGACAAGTTACAATAAGCCTACGTTTGTTGCAAAATCGATATTAAGTGTATTAAACCAAACTTTTCAAGATTTTGAACTTTTTATAATGGACGATGATTCTAATGAAATGACCCAGAAGGTAATTCAACCATTTATAAATAAGGAAAATGTACATTTTTATAAAAGTAATGTGGCCCATATTTCTGAACGGACAAAAAAAGTCAGATATGCTGCTTTAATTAATGAGGCACTTAAGTATGCGAAAGGGGAATATATAACTTATATTACAGATGATAATCAATATGAAAAAGAACGACTCGAAAAGATGTCTAGTTATCTTGATAAGAATAAAGATGTTCAAATTATTTACTCTGCATCAAAAACGATTCATATAGATGAATCAGATTTGCCAATAAAAACGGTGGAAAGGCCTGCTAAAAAAATTACTAATAATGCCCCATGTACAATTGATCATTGTTCTATTATGCATAGAGCCTCTGTTTTACCAATTCTTGAAAAAAGGTGGAATTCTTACTGGGATGAAGATCCTCAGTTTTATCGGATAGGAGATGCACGCTTTTTTTGGAGATTAAATCACTATTGGGATTTTTATCCTTTAGATGAAATTTTAGATATCAATTATATAACTCCTCATTCAATACATGCGCAGTTATTTGCTGAAGAAAAAAATGAATTTGTACAATTATTACCGCCACAAAGAACATGTAAAGAATTAAGAGAAGACTTAAGAAAAAAAGAGGGTGAAAAATTGAGTGAAATTTATTTGAAAAATTACTGGTTATTAAATCTAGAGTATATAAATATTTTTTCCGAGTTAAAGCATTATAACATTCCTTTACCATTACTAAGTAATTTTTATCAATATTTAGATGCAGATGTTAAAAATAAAATGAAAGAAAATAATTTTTATAAGCAACTGTCAATTGAGCCCATAGAGGAAACACAGTTACAGTTAGAGTTTGAAAAAAGAATGTCTTCATTTCAAGCAAAAATAAAAAGAAAAAATCGAAATGGAGCAATCCTTCTAAATTCAGATTATCTCCGTTTTTCAGTAAGTAACTTTATCCACTTTAATCCAAATCAAACAAAGATATTAACAAGATCAAAAAAGACAGAACTTTATGGTCTTCCTACAATTTGTGCACCAGATTATATAAATAAAGCCTCTAATACCGCACATGTTTTCATAGAAAAAGCTAAAGAAATCTTTTTAAAGTTTAATAAGCACCCACTATTTTCAAACATGTTTTTTCAAAAAAAATTACTAAGTGACCTTCCTATCATGATTGAGAAACTTAATATGGCCTATTTCATTTTTAAAGAACAAGATATTTCTAGTGTGATTGTTGGTACTACGGAAGATGTAACAAGTAGAGCTCTTACTTTTCTTTCTAGAAGTGAGGGGATACCAAGTTATTGTCTTCAGCATGGTGCAATAATGGGAGAAGAAGCATACTTTCCAGTTTTCGCTACAAAACAGGTTGTATATGGAAGATATGAACGAGATTGGTACCTTCAAAAAGGGGTCAGTGAATCTCAAATTGAGATTATAGGGCATCCCAGATATGATGATATTTTCGATAGGGTATATATGGATAAAAAGAATCTTTTTAAACAATTAAAAATAGACCCCACTACAAAAGTGGTTTTTATTGCAACCCAGCCATTTAAAACTTCATTTTATATAGAATTGACAGAAAAATTAGTTAAAGACAAAAATATCACAGTTATTATAAAGCCTCATCCTTGGGAAAAAGGGCGTAACCTAGTGGGAGAATATGTTCGGTTAAGTAACTTATATCCTAATGTTAAATATATAACAAATGAAGTGAACATGTATGATGTTATTTTACATGCGAATCTTGTGGTTATCTCGAATTCAACGGTAGGGTTAGAGGCAATGTTATTAGATATACCTGTAGTTGTTTATAAATCGTTATTAGAGGATAGAGATTATAAGTATTATGATAAATTAGATTGGCTTGTAAATCACTCTATTGAAGATATGGTGAGCACGATTGAAAAGGTCCTAAACGATTCTTTGCAGTCAAGTCTAGCAAAAGAATTAAGACAACAATTTATTAGTGAAAATTATCCACAAGAAGTAAGCACCAAAAAGTTGATAAATTTAATTCAAAGTGAAAAAGATTGAGCTCATCATCCCTTATTTATTTTTGAAGTAAGGGATTCCTAAAACAACACCATATCCTCAGATTTTAATGATCAATATGTAACATAAATTTGCAATAAAAACGTATGTTTCAATATGCAAAAGCTAGTTTATCTCTCACTTAATTGTTTGCCTATAGAACTACACACGAATTGAGGAGAGAATATTCTTGGCTAAAAGTTATTTTAATAAGAGGAGGTATACATTTCTATGTTTTTTAAAGATAAAAACGTTTTAATTATTGGTGGAACAGGAACAATTGGAAAAAGCATTCTTTCTAATGTTCTACAGGAAAAGCCAAAAGTTGTAAGGATTTTTAGTAGAAGTGAATATAATCAATTTTTATTACAAGAAGAATTTAGGGATAATAATCAAAATATACGTTATTTAATCGGGGATATTCGCAATTATGATCGATTATTTAGTGCGATGGAAAATATTGATTATGTGTTCCATGTGGCAGCGATGAAGCATGTTTCTTTTTGTGAATATAATCCGTTTGAAGCGGTTTTGACCAATATTTTTGGAACACAAAATGTAATAAGAGCGGCAATTGCCCAGAAAGTAAAAAAGGTGATTTTTACAAGCTCTGATAAAGCAATTTCACCAACAAATAATTACGGTGCAACAAAATTGACTGCTGAAAGATTGATTACGTCAGCGGAATATTCAAAAGGATCTAGTGAAACAATATTTGCAAGTGTACGTTTCGGAAATGTTATGGGATCGAGAGGTTCTGTTATTCCCTTATTTGAAAATCAAATTAAAGAAAATCACAAAATAACTGTAACTGATCTTAGTATGAGCAGATTTATGATGACACTGAAACAAGCAACGATGTTAACCATTGAAGCAATGAAAATAGCAAAGGGCGGTGAAACTTTCATATTGAAAATGCCAGTTATTTCATTAAAAGATTTAAGTGAAGTGATGATAGAAGAAGTTACAAAGTTGTATAGTTTGTCCAAGGATAGTATTAAGATTGAAGAAATTGGATTAAAACCTGGTGAAAAAATGTATGAAGAACTTATGACACATGATGAATCTTTACAGGCTTTTGAATTACCGGATATGTTTATCATACCAAGTCCATTAAAAAAGGGTACTCAATATGAAAATGCAAAAAGGGCGAAGGCAGGGTTTTACCGTTCTGATCATCAAAATGCGATTTCAAAAGAAGAGCTTAGAAATTTAATTTTAAACCAGCAACTATTAGCAGGAGGGGAGAAACTATGAAAATATTAGTAACTGGTGGTGCAGGTTTTATTGGTAGGTGGGTTGTAAAGAAATTGTTGCAGGATAAGCATGAAGTGTGGATATTAGACAATTTAGCAAATTCAACTACTGCAAATATTACCGAGTTTGCACACGATTTAAATTTAAAGCAATGCATTCAAGGAGATATTAAAGACAAAAAATTAGTTGCTCAATTATTTGAAAATTATTCATTTGACCTTTGTTATCATTTAGCAGCGAGTATCAATGTTCAAGATAGTATAGATGATGCTAGAACAACTTTTGAAAATGATACAATAGGTACTTTTAATTTGTTAGAACAATGTCTTAAGTATAATGTCAAAATGGTCTTTATGAGTACTTGTATGGTATATGATAAAGCTACTAATATACAAGGGATATCAGAATTAGATCCGATTAAACCAGCTTCTCCATATGCTGGATCAAAAATTGCTGCTGAAAACATGGTGTTATCTTACTATTATGCTTATAAGCTCCCTGTTGTGGTTATTCGTCCATTTAATACGTATGGCCCATTCCAGAAAACTGGTGGTGAAGGTGGGGTTGTTGCCATTTTTATAAATAATAAATTAGATAAAGTACCACTAAATATTTATGGGGACGGAAAACAAACGAGAGACCTTTTATACGTTGAAGATTGTGCAGATTTTGTTGTGGCAGCAGGATACTCTGCAAAAGCAAATGGGCATATTATCAACGCTGGAACAGGACAAGATATATCCATTAATAAATTAGCAGAATTGATTTCGGGAAATAAAGTAAATATTCAACATGTAACTCATATCCATCCACAAAGTGAAATTCAAAAATTATTATGTAACTATGAAAAAGCAAAAACAATATTAAACTGGGAACCGAAAGTTTCTTTAGAAGATGGAGTTAATAAAACAGAAGAGTGGATTAAATCTTTAAAAATTTATCCTAAGGAGAAAGAATAATGGTAAGGCAAATTCTCGGTATACATGGAGGAAAACCTGTTAGAGAAAAATATTTACCATATGGTCAGCAACAAATTGATGAATGTGACATTCAAGCTGTTGTAGACGTATTAAAAGGGGATTTTTTAACAACAGGACCAATGGTTCAACAGTTTGAGGAGGCTATAGCGAAATATGCGGGAGCAAAATACGCTGTTTCTTTTTCAAATGGTACAGCTTCATTGCATGCTGCCTGCTATGCAGCTGGCATAACTGAGGGAGATGAAGTAATTACAACTCCAATGACATTTGTAGCAAGTGCAAATTGTATTTTATACCAGGGTGGAAAGCCGGTCTTCGCCGATATTGACAATGAAACATATAACATTAGTCCTAAATCTATAGAGGAAAAGATTACAAACAAAACAAAAGCCATCATTCCCGTACACTTTACTGGGCAGCCTGTAGAGTTAGATGCAATAGAAAAAATAGCAAAAGAAAATAATTTGATTATCATTGAAGATGCAGCTCACGCATTAGGAGCCACATATAAAAATAAAAAGATTGGTTCAATTGGTGATATGACAATGTTTAGCTTTCATCCGGTGAAACATATTACTACCGGAGAGGGCGGAGTAATTACCACAAATAATCCTCTGTTTTATGAAAAACTTGTTCAATTTCGTACGCATGGAATTGAAAGGAATCCTCAAAAACTCCTTGAAAATCATGGGCCTTGGTATTATGAAATGCAATTCTTAGGTTACAACTACAGATTAACGGATATACAAGCTTCTCTTGGTTTATCACAGTTAAGTAAATTAGAGTCTTTTATTAAGATTCGAAAGAAATATGTAGACATCTATAATAAAGAATTTAGTTGTTTACCTGAAATCATCATACCAAAGCAATTGCCTCAAACCGATTCAAGTTGGCACCTTTATATCATCCGTATAAATACTAAATTATTAAAATGTAATCGAAAAGAAATTTACGAGGCATTACAAAAAGAAAATATTGGTGTGAATGTGCACTATATTCCCGTACATTTACAACCGTTTTATCAAAAATTAGGTTATGAAAAAGGTATTTGTCCGCAAGCAGAAAACGTATATGAGGAAATAATTACGCTGCCTCTATTTCCTAAAATGACAGAAGCTGATGTGTGGGATGTAATAAAAGCAGTGAGAAAAGTTCTTTCGTTTTATAGAGTTACTAAAAATTAAAAGAAAGGGGTGTTATTAGAATTGCAAAACCAAAAATTGTTAAGAGCAGTTACAAAAGTTGATATTAAAAGGGGAGAGATTATTACAGCTAATAAAGTAACTATGGAATTAGATATTGTTGAAAATGCACTGAACGAGCTTGAAGCAGAGGAATTATTACCTCAGGTAGCTGTATATAATTTGTCTGCAGGTACCCCATTAACAAAAGAGGTGATTGAACCTCCAAAGGTAGTAATAATTGTACTTTGCCGGTTAAAATCTACTAGGTTACCTTTAAAGGCGATATTGCCAATACACGGAGTTCCTTCCATTGAACGATGTCTAGTAAATACATTAGCTATTCCAGGAAAACACCAGGTCATACTTGCTACTTCAGATGTTACGCAAGATGATCCTTTGGAAAAATTTGATTTAGATGGGGAAGTTAAGATTTTTAGGGGCGATCCAGAAAATACCGCAGATCGCATATTCCAAGCTGCAAAACAAGAAAATGCAAACATTGTTATGCGGATTACAGGAGATTGCCCAGTTGTATCACCAGAAATCAATAATTATTTACTAGAGCAACATTTGAAAAGTGGAGCAGATTATACACAAGCACAGCTAAGTACGTTACCTGTCGGAACAGCAGGCGATATTTTCACATTAGAAGCAATTGAACGTTTGCTACAAACCCCGAAAACCTTAACCTATACAGAATACCTTCCATTTTATTTTACAAATAATCCTCATTTATTCCGGGTCAATATAGTAAAACTCCCTCCTTCATTTTGTTATCCTTCTTGGAGGTTAACATTAGATGAACAACCAGATCTAGATATGTTCAATAAACTTTATAAAATTTTGAATGTAAAATCTAAACCTTTATTTTTTCATCAAATAAAAGATTACATCCTTCGAAATTCTGAACTTATTCAAATTAATAGTCATGTGAAATTGAAATGGGCAAATCAACAATCATTAGTAGATGAGCTAAATAGAGAAACAAAATTATAAATTAATAAATTGTAGTGCTTTTAACGAGGAGGGAGTAACTTGGATGAGAAAAAAATTGTCTTTCGCGCTGATGCATCTATTGAGATAGGTACTGGTCATATTATGCGTTGTTTAACATTGGCTCATGAGTTACGGAATAAAGGTGCTCAAGTATATTTCATTTGTCGTAAGCTACAAGGTGATCTTCAGCAATATATTTTAAATAAAGGATTTCATGTATTTTTATTAGATGCAGATGGTGAAAATACGAATTTCTTAAGTACAGTACACGGGAGTTATTTATACTGGCTAAAATATCATTGGTTTGTTGATGCAAAACAGACAAATGATATCTTGTCACAACTTCCCAACTTTGATTGGGTAATTGTTGATCATTATGGATTAGATAATAAGTGGGAGTCTGCTTTAAGAAAAAATGTAAGAAAAATCATGGTAATCGATGATCTTGCAAATCGAATGCACGACTGTGATTTGTTACTAGACCAAAATTTATACGATAACCTTAATGGTCGCTATAAAGATTTAATACCAGAGCACTCATTAGTAAAATTGGGGCCTAAATACGCTATACTACGGCCAGAGTTTCATGCCGCTAAGAAATTTTCACGAAAAAGAACAGGAGAAATTGAGAGAATCTTTATTTTTTTTGGTGGACATGATGTAACAAATGAGACATTAAAAACGTTAAGAGCCTTACAAAATATAAATAAAGATAACTTAAAAATAGACGTGGTGGTAGGGAGCCAAAATCCGCATAAAGAGGAGATTCAAACTTATTGTAAGAGTGTTTGTAACGCCTCATTTTATTGTCAAATAGAGAATATGGAAGAGCTTCTCGTACAAGCTGATTTTGGGATAGGAGCTGGGGGCACAACCACATGGGAACGCTGCTTTCTTGGATTACCTTCTATAACAATTACAACTGCCCAAAATCAAATTGAAGTAACCCAGGCTGTAGCGAAGGTTGGAGCTACATGGAATATTGGCACAGCTAAAAGTGTTTCGGATAAAACAATTACGAAATGCCTAAACAAACTTTTATCAGATTCTAAAATAGTGAAAGAAATGTCTAATAAAGCTCTTTCTATACAGTGTGCCAGTAACTCAAATGAAATAGCAAAAATTATTTTAGGAGGATAGTATGTTAAATATTGGGGATTTTCAATTGAAAAAGTTAGAAAAGAAAGATTTAGAACTTATTTTACAGTGGCGGAATACAAAAGAAATTCGCTCGGTTATGTATGAAGATCATCAAATAACAATAGACGAACATTTAAAGTGGTATGAAAAACTAGTAGTGGATGATACAAAAGTTGCAAGATTATTAACATATGAAGAAAAACCAATTGGATTTGTTAATTTTACAAAAATAGATAAAATGGATCGGACTTGTTATTGGGGATTTTATATAGGTGAAAAACAAAGCGTAAAACGTGCTGGAACGGTATTAGGTTTATTAGCATTAGACTATATTTTTGAAAAAAAGACATACACAAAGTTTGTGCAGAAATAATAGAATCAAACCGTATTAGTTTAAATTTCCATCAGAAATTTGGGTTCCAAGAAGATGGAAGATATGAAAACTATATTTACAGGGATAATGATTATATTGATGTTATTACAATGGCCCTGTCTCATGAACAATGGGCGGAAAGGAAAGAAGCAATAAAAAAAGAACTTGAAGGTGAAAAAAATGAGTAATGTATATATCAGAGGTAGAGAGATTGGCAATAGCTTGCCACCATTTATTATTGCAGAAATGTCAGGGAATCATAATCAATCATTAGATAGGGCGTTGCAAATTGTAGAGGCAGCTGCGGAGGCTGGGGCACAAGGATTTAAAATTCAAACATATACACCAGATACAATGACTTTAAATATAGAAAATGGTGATTTTTTAATTCACGATACAAAAAGCTTATGGAAAGGTAAATCACTTTATCATTTATATAAAGAAGCTTATACACCATGGGAGTGGCATAAACCCATTTTTGATCGCTGTATAGAGTTAGGGATGGTACCATTTAGTACGCCGTTTGATGAAACAGCTGTAGACTTTCTAGAGTCATTAAATGTTTCTTGTTATAAAATCGCATCTTTTGAAAATACTGATATTCCCCTTATACGTAAAGTAGCAGCAACAGGAAAACCAATAATCATTTCGACAGGTATGGCTTCGATTGCTGAACTAGATGAAGCAGTAAGTGCTGCGAGAGAAGAGGGATGTAAAGAATTAATTCTATTAAAATGTACAAGTACGTATCCTGCATCTCCAAAATCTACAAACATAGTTACCATACCTCATATGAAGGAGTTATTTAAATGTGAGGTAGGTTTATCTGATCATACACTTGGAGTAGGGGTATCTGTAGCGAGTGTTGCCTTTGGGGCAACAGTAATTGAGAAACATTTAACGCTCTCGAGATCGGATGGAGGAGTTGACGCTGATTTTTCAATGGAACCAGCTGAATTTAAATTATTAGTAAGCGAAACTGAAAAAGCATGGGAATCTTTGGGGAATGTATATTATGGCCCTACTGATATAGAAAAAGATTCGTTAAAATTTAGAAGATCATTATATGTAGTAGAAAACATAAAAGCGGGAGAAGTCTTTACAAATGAGAATATTAAAGCTATTAGACCAGGGAATGGTTTATTGCCAAAACACTTATCCAAAATTATCGGAAAGAAAGCGAATAAGGACATTGAAAAAGGAACGCCTGTTTCGTGGGATCTTATTTGATAGGGTACAATTAGATACTACTAGGAATTCGTTGAATAACTTAAAATGCCTTTTCAATTTAATGAAAAGGCATTTTAAGTTATTCAGAATGATTATAGAAGAAAAGATATTTTTAATTTAATAACCTAATGAAGTTGTGATTGTAAAATAGTCTTTATAAAATGGATTCTCTCATGAAAAGTATGCTGGGTAATAACTTTTGTATGGATTTTTCCGACCATTAATTCTTTTAGAAATCGTATCATTCAAATGAAAAGATACTTTATTTAAACAGTCTTCAAAGCTGTTATAGGATATAATTTCATCTTTATTGAAGAAAGATGAAAGGTCAGATTTTTCTTCAATAATTTGAAATCCTTGGCAAGCTGCAATATCAAAGGTACGATTATTAATAGTATTATTTTTCACTCTATTTTTATTTTTATTCTGTGGAAATAGATGACTACGATGCGGATTTAATATAAGACTAGCGTTATTATAATAGAGAGCAACTTCTTGAGGTGGAATCCATTCTTCTATAATCTTAATTCTTCGGTGATTTTTCCATTTTTTTAATAACTTATTTCTCCAGTGCTTACCAATAATGGTATAGTGATAAGGGGTTTTTTCCAAAAGAAACTGTATCAATTTCACACGGATTGGATAAGGATATCCAATGAACAAAACTTCACTTTTATATTTTGGATTTTTTAGACTAGGTTTAAATACATCTATATTAGTTGCTAATGGTAAGTGATATACATTGATATATCCTAAAGCTGTGTAATATTTAAGTGCTTCGCTATCAATAGTAAATATAAAATCAAAGTTATTTAATAGAAGAAGCGAAGTATCTATATAAAATGGATCCTCAGTTAACCAGACAGCTAATTTAATGTTCCTTTTTTAAAATAATGAATTGCTTTTTGTGGTAGATGATTCCCTAATAAGGTGAAAACAATATCAGGATGAAATGTTGCCGTAATGAAATCCAATTGTTCGAGTAATTCACACGGCTGTACTGCTAACCATTCAAAATTTTGATCGATAAATGCTCTCTGTATGCTTTGATCTAGATATTGATAGATTTTTGAGTAACCAGAAGTAATGTATAAGAGTTTCATATTTCAATCCCTGCTTTAGGTTTAAAATATATTATGAGATAAACGTAACACTTTCTATTTCTTTACAACTGATCTTAGTAATACTTGTAGTAGGAGGAGTAACTGAATTTTCCTCTTCTAATGTGACGATACAAGTAGTAGGATTGAAATTTGTAAAAATAGCAGGTCCAATAATATTTCCAGATTTACCAGTAACAGTAACGACTTCGCCTGGTTGTAAATTTTTAAAAATACTACATACTCCACCTGAACAACCAAATAAATTGCATAAGAACAAATTTATCCCTCCTTTAAACAATATACTATATCATATGAAAGTTTGTAGAACGATGTGTAGACAAGTAACCTTTAGAAGAGAAAAAATTGAAATTAAATCAATTTATTGAAACAATAGAATGGTACATTTTAAGGTACGCTGATTAGATTTTTCATGAAAAAAGACATTCATTAGAATGTCTTAAATATGGATTAAGCTAGAACAATATGAATCATCTTAAGGAGTGATTAAAGTAACACTTTCTATATCTTCACAACTTATGAATATAGTATTGGTAGAAGAGGGGGTTATCACATCTTCTTCTACCAATACTACTGCACATATATTCGGAAAGAACAGTGAAAAAATAGCAGGTCCAATAATTTGACCTGATCTAGTAGTAACTGTAACAACTGTTCCCGTTGGCCACGAAGAGAATAAAAAACAGGCTAAACCTGTACAATCTGCCATATTAAATCCTCCTAACTTTAAGTTTTGATTAAAATAATAAAGTCCAAACATTTTATAGTGTATGTGATAGTAATGTGAAGTGTTTGGACTAATAGAAGTCACCTCTGGGCTTTATCCCTTCATAATCAATTTGATAACTATTAAACCTACAATACAAAGGGTTAAAAATACAATATGGTTAGAAGGTTTATATGTAACTATTTTTAAAAGGGCTTGTTAAGGGTAATAAATAAATGTCTTAAAAATGTAGCAAAAAATTGAACAAAAGCATTATCTAAAAAAAGAACACAAATCAGTGCTCTTAGAAAGTAGACTATATGGTTTTTGGATTAGTATATAATATCATATGCTAGTTTCTTTTAAGTGTGTAAATAAAATTAAATAAAAAGAAAAAAAATACATATGTGCTCCATAAAAAGGTGACAGCTCATAAGGACTAATTTGCAAGCTGAATATAGATGCCAATCCAACTAATATATGCATTTTCCCATGCAGAGTTAAAAGATTCTATTATTTTCTCCGATAGAAGTACCCTTTCTCAAAAATTGAGTTTAATAGTGAAAGTGAAGCTCTAAAGAGCTTAAAATAATACGCAGAAGGAGAATGGTTTTCAACCAATTATTTATCGTAACAAATAGGAGTTAGATGAGTTATTGCCAATTTTCACCCCAAAGCTTAAGCAGAGCTTTTAATAGAGGGATTTCTTAATTGTTTTGTAATATAATGGGCTCCTATCCGAGGGATTTTTTTATTACAATTTGACAATTTCATGTACCGTAATTATTAATAAGAAAATCAAATATCTACAACAAAGGGATTCAGTCGAAGCTAGGTCAAACTAGTCCACAGTAATACATTAATATATAATGCATAAAAAGCTTATATTCATCTTTTTTCTTTCTGTAGGTAAATAATGTAATTTTATAATAAGTGTTTACACAGCAGCTCAATTATTATATATACCGACTGCTCACATTATTGAGGGACTAGAAAAACAACAAAGACGTTCTCAAATGCATGTATAGATATTTATAACAAAGATTCAAAAAAGAATAGGTAATATAGCTATTGGAATAAGATTGTTTTTGTCTATCTCCTGAAAAGGAGGATGGACAAACCATACCAAAGAAACTTGCATTTCATTATCTATAGAAGTGTAATGTCATTAAAGTGAGATAGGATACAGGCTAATATTGAGAAATGTAAAGTTTGTAGAGTTTGAAACAAATTAAAGAAGTAACATAAGGGATTTAAGCATATAGTAATGTCGACGGATAAAGTTAACGGAATATTCGTTTTAATAAGATAAAATAATAGTATTTTTTTCTTATAATATTGTTACTACGATGAAATAAGGCTAATAATTAGTTAACTTAAAAATTAAATTCAGATAGGAAGAGGATAATGAAGACCAGAGATAATTATAAAATTATTGTGATTGGCGCTGGGACTGCAGGACTATCTTCTACTGCACATTTGTTACGAAATGTATCCCTATTGAAAGAAAGTATAGCTATTATCGATTCATCTAAAAAACATTACTTCCAACCACTATGGAGTTTAGTTGGGGGAGGAATTGTTTCAAAGGAATGTACGATGCGTGATCAAGAATCACTTATTCCAAAAGGAGCAACGTGGATTCCTAAAAGTGTCGTTAAGTTGTTTCCAGATGAAAATAAGATACTTTTAGATGATGGAATGCTACTTGAATATGAGATTCTTATTGTAGCATCCGGTATACAAATAAATTGGGGCGGTATTAAAGGCTTAAAGGAGTCTATTGGGACTAATGGGGTTTGTAGCAATTATTCTTATAAATATGTTGATTCTACTTGGAGAGAAATTGAAAAATTCAAAGGAGGAAATGCGATTTTTACCCACCCCAATACTCCTATTAAATGTGGTGGTGCCCCACAAAAAATTATGTATTTAGCAGAAGAGTATTTTTGTAATGGCGGTTTGAAAAACAGAAGTGAAGTAATGTTTTATTCTGCGAACGCTAACATATTTCAGGTACCGCGTTATGCTGAAACATTAGAACAAGTACTAGAAAGAAAGCAAATTATAACGAACTATAATAAAAACTTAGTAGAAATTATCGCTGAAAAGAGAGAAGCAATTTTTGAAGATACGCAAACACTGAAACGAGAAACAGTACCATATAGTATGATACATGTTGTTCCACCAATGGGGCCACCTAACTTTATTAAAGAAAGTGAGATAAGTGATCATCAGGGGTGGGTAGATATAAGTCCTTATACTTTGCAGCATGTAAAATATAAGAATATTTTTGGACTTGGAGATTGTACCAATTTACCTACATCTAAAACTGGAGCGGCAATTCGAAAACAAATACCTGTCTTAAAACAAAATATTTTGGACGTACTTAATGGAAGAGACTTGCAGGCTAATTATGATGGGTATACATCCTGTCCGATTGTTACAGGATATAAAAGTCTTATACTCGCTGAATTTAACTATGAACATGAGCCTCAAGAAACGTTTCCGTTTAATCAAGCGAAAGAACGGTATAGTATGTTTTTACTTAAAAGGTATATGTTGCCCTATATGTATTGGAATTTAATGTTGAAAGGGATTCTATAGGGGAAGTTAGAAAGTTGTTGTTAAAACTGAAAAGTAATTTGAAATAACTATTTGGAGGGAATAGCTATGCTTTTAAAATATTTTTATGATGAAAAATTAGCACATGCTTCCTATTTAATCGGTTGTCAGAAGGAAGGCGTAGCAATTGTAATTGATCCCAGCCGCTATATAGAACAATATATAGAATTTGCTAAGAAAGAGGGAATGGAAGTAATTGCTGCGGCTGAGACTCATATTCATGCAGATTTCCTATCTGGGTCTAGAGAACTTTCCCTTCTTTTTAATGCAAATTTATATGTATCAGATGAAGGCGATAGTGATTGGAAATATCAAAATCTTAACGAGGGCCGATACAATTTGGTTAGAGAGGGAACAGAGTTTAAGGTTGGTCATATAAAATTCAATGTCATTCATACCCCAGGGCATACGCCTGAAAGTATTTCCTTTTTAGTAACCGATACAAGTCAAAATAATTATATGAATGATAAACCGATAGGAATATTCACAGGTGATTTTATATTTGTAGGAGATATAGGTAGACCCGATTTATTAGAAATTGCTGTTGGTATTAAAGATACCGCAAAAATAGGAGCGAAACAATTATTTGATTCTATACAAAAAATAAAAATACTCCCCGATTATTTGCAAATATGGCCATCACATGGTGCAGGAAGTGCATGTGGAAAAGCATTAGGAGCAATTCCAACTTCCACATTAGGTTATGAAAAGATGTTTAATTGGGCGTTTCAATGTAATGATGAAGATAATTTTATATCGAATTTATTGACGGGACAGCCAGAGCCTCCAAAGTATTTTCCATTAATGAAGCATTTAAATAAGTATGGTCCACCAACTCGTAAGAAGAGAGAGATTACTGCTATTTATATAATAGAAGAACTTCAAGAAGTGATGAGGGGTGTTCAGCAAATAGTTGATATAAGGGATGTAGAGTGTTTTGCTGCTGGCCACATCGAGAAGTCAATTAACATACCTTATAACAATTCTTTCACAACTTGGTGTGGGGGGATATTAGATTATAAAAAAGAAACTTTAATAATTTTAGATGCGGAAAATGTTAAAGTGGAGGAAGTTATTAGAGACTTTGAGTCCATTGGCTTAGATAATATTATTGCTTTTGCACCTTCAAAGGTAATTCAAAGATTCCATAGTTTAGAGATTTATAAGGAAAAAACATCAAATGAATTATATCCTTTAATAAGAGATGGAAGTGTAAAGGTTATCGATGTGCGTAGTAAAAAAGAGTGGGATGAAGGACATCTTCATGATGCAATACATATCACTTTAGGTAATCTACTTGAACGGCTAGATGATGTACCGAAAAATTGTCCAATAGTTTTACAATGTCGAACGGGGTTACGTTCCGCTATAGCAGCTAGCATTTTACAAAAAGCTGATATAAAGAAAGTAGTTAATTTAAAGGGAGGATTTCTTACGTGGAAAAAAGAAGGGCTCCCCTATACAACATGTAATCAAGAAATTTGAAATATATCAAAAGAGTCAAATGGAAAGAAAATAGAATCATTTGAAATAATCTAAGGGGATAAATAATAAAATTCAATTGCTATCAGTATGGGATATATAAACTAAAAATGATTTATTAAAGCCGCATTAAACGATAAAATTAAGCACAAATATGCTGATGTGTATCTATTCTATAAAAGTACATAAAACTAAGATATTCGAACGAACTCAAAAAGCCGAAACCCCTTAACTTAGGAATTTCGGCTTTGATAATGGTATCTGGCATGTTTACCGCAATAGAGTTATAAGTTCTTAAATTCCTTAAATTAGAAACTTGTACTTGATTACCGTAGTTAAATTGTTGCCCTTTTAAAAGAACTGGTTAGAGAAAAAAGAAAAATCTATTGGTTAGCATTTAACCGAAAGATTTTTCTTTGAATTAGCGTCTTTTATATCATAATTATTGAGGAAGGGAAATTCGACTGAGAAATGCTGTCAAACAAAAGAATAGGCTAATCTAATTTCTAATGGTCCCAGTATCTTTTATTTTGACGTGTGTTTTTACAGTTATTTTAGCCTCTGCTAATGCTTGCAACCAATCTCCTTTTAGTTTTTTCCACTCGTTATATTGAAAAGCTCTAGCATATAACGATAATCCGATAGGATCAATTTTATTCTTTTGTAATTCATACAACATATTTTGTAATTTCTTATTAATTTCTTTTTGAACCTCATTTTCTAAATTATGTATGTTTTTTTTATTATCATAATGCTCCTTAATTAAATGTGCGTTAGTTTTTTCTATTAAAGCTACATTTGCATTTATATCGAGATTAAATACAAACTTTCCGTTTCGAAAATTAACATCTACCTTCCTTGTCGTATTCTGTACCAAGATAGAAGTGTTTGGTTTTTTGTTGGATTTTTTAGGAGGAAGCACAAGGTGTAGTATCATCCGGCCTTTATTTTTGGGCTTATTTATAAGATTGAAGAATTTAACATCTTTTTTAGGGATACGAGTTAAAAATTTTCCTTGTCGATCTAAAAGTGCAATTCCTATCGTGTCAATTTCATTTTTTGTTTTTTTAATAACTGGAACAGCTTGTGTCATTCCTTCTTCGTTTTTTTCTCTCATTAATTGTTGGATAGTGGAAGAAACGGATTGATTATTTTGAATGGAGGATTCGATTACACTACTTATATAAGATGGTAGTGATGGTTTATCGGGCTTATTAATTGTGAAAATTTCTTCTACAGGTCCATCAACAAGTACTACTTTAGCATTAATGGTAGCGTAAGGATCACGGTAAGAAGAATCAAGCTCCTGCATCCAATTTGCTTCTTGTGCTAATTTTTTCCCAATTAAAATGATTTCAGCTTTTGAGGCTGTCATATAACCCGTTAACTTCGTATCTATCTTACTGAATCCATTATATACAGTTGATGCCTGCGTCCAATGCTCTATAGTACTTTTTTGCTGTTTATGATGAAAGAGTGGTATGCTTGTGCCCACCTTTACGTCTCCATTAGAGTTTCTATCCAAGGCAATTAAAAGGATTAATGAAACCTTCTCAAGTGGAATTCTCTGACTACAACTAATTAAACATACACAACAGATTACAATCCATATCCATTTTCGAATCAAAGCTGTTTCCTCCTAGTAAACCAAGTAAAAAGAATGCTGTATGCGAAAAAAAGATTGGTAATAGAATAAAGAAAATGATATTTAAGATATCCATAAGAGAATATATAAACAAATATTGATCCACATCGGGATTTAGAAAAACGAATAAGCCGACTATTAATAGCATAAAACCAGCCAGCAACCAATTGCGAACGGTTTTTTGAAATAAAATGGTCACAGATTCGAAACTGAAAAATAAATACGGATATATTGTAGTAGAAAATACAACCAAATAGTAAGCGATATATATAATTTCTAATCGTTCTATGAATGAAAAACGAACCCCTTTTAACAAATGAAATACTGGCCAAATTACGTCTTTTATCCCCTCCGGACTAAAGTATATATAAGAAAGAATAGTCACATATAGATAGAAAAACATGGTTCCAGTATTCGCTATTAGTATTCCTTTTATGGCTTTTTGTTTTTTTTGTAAGAACGGATAAATAAAATATGCAATTTCTAAGCCAGCATAAGGGGTAATTGTTTCTTTTGTTGCCTTTACAATAGGGGATATGCCATCTTTAAAAATAGGTAGTAGGTGTAAAGGATTGTAGTTACTTTTTAATGAAAACAGAAGAAATAGTGGCATCCAAGCAGTGAAGAAGAAAACAAGCATAGAATAACTAGTAAGAGCCCTTATCCCACTCAATGATAAAATAATAAAAGGCAATAGTAATAATATGGCGATTTGATAAGCAGGAGTGGAAGGGAATATCCACACTTTTATAATGTCAGTTGCCTTTAATAAAGTATTAAAACCAGCAAAAAATAGATAAAAGGCATATAAAAGAAGAAAAATTGTTCCTAGCCATTTACCAAAGTATGCTTTTAAAATCTGTGAGAAATTTTTGCTAGGACTTTTTTGTAACATTAATACAATAAATACGCCAATTATAGAAGTAACCATCCATCCCATAATGATAGAAATCCAGCCATCTGTGCCAGCGGTAGTAGCAAGTGGGCTTGGCATAATTAACATACCTGATGCAAGTTGCAGTGAATGGATGAAAACAATAAATTCAAATAAAGTTATGTTTTGAAATTTAAGATTCCCCATGCGAACCACCTTCTTTTTTCTTTTTTTGTTTCGGCTGTCCTGTACTCGAGCGGGTCGTGATCATGGAAATAGGAAATCTTACAAAAGAATCTTTTAACTCTTGGAGACGAAATGGTGCAATTGGCAATCCATATGGTGAACCATAGGAAGTTAATGAAACAAAATGAGCAAATAAGAGCATTAATCCACTAACAATACCTACAATCCCATAAAAATAGGCCAATAACATCATTGGAAAACGAATAAGCCGAATACAACTTGATAAATCATAATTAGAAACAATAAATGATGCAATGGCGGTAATAGATACGATAATAACCATAACGTTACTTACAAGCCCAGCTTGAACAGCCGCCTGACCAATTACAATCCCTCCAACAATTCCAATTGTTTGTCCAATTGGTTGTGGTAAGCGAATACCAGCTTCACGTAGCATTTCTAGTGTGATTTCCATTATAAAAGCTTCCAATAAAGGAGAGAAAGGGACTTTAACTCTTGACGTTGCAATAGAAGTGTATAGATCTAAAGGAATGATTTCAAAGTGAAAAGAGACTATAGCAATATAAATTGCGGGTAAAAAAATAGCTATAATAAATCCTGCAAATCGTAATAAGCGAAAAAATGATGCAATGAGCCAATGTATATTATAATCATCTGGAGTCTGAAAAAATCCAATTAAATTCATTGGGACAATCATCGCACCAGGAGATCTATCAATTAACACTGCTACTTTTCCATCAAGTATATGATTAGAAATGGCATCTGGGCGTTCACTTAAATAAGCCTGTGGAAAAGGAGTCCAATTTTGATCCTTTGTAAAATTAGATAGTTCTCCAATGCTCAATATCGCATCCGTTTTAATTTTACAGATTCTAGTTTCTATTTCTTGGACCACATCTTCGTTTGCTACATCCCCTAAGTAAATTAAATAGACTAAAGAAGTGGCGCGTTCTCCAATTGTCATTTTTTTAATTTTCAATTCAGTAGAAGGAATATATCGACGAATTAAGCCTATGTTTTTTGTGGCATTCTCAATAAACCCATCATGTGAGCCTTTAATAGTAACTTCTGAAATGGGTTCTTGAATCGCTCTTTCTGCCCAGCCTTTTGTATTTATTAGAAGGGACCTCTTTTCTCCTTCCATAAACAGTACACATTGTCCCTCAAGTAATCCTTCTTTAATTTCATTCCACGTACATACTATTTTGGTATGAGTAGCAATAATATTAGAATTAAATATTTGACTGTCTTCATTCACTTCTTGTAATAATGGTGTAACAACATTTCCTTTTAATGCAACACCATCTGTAAGGCCTTCAAAATAATATAGTAAAATATTCGTGTTTGTTTTTAATTGCAAAGGATGTTCAATCAAATCTGCACTAATATCAAAGATGTTATCTAATGTATTTTTAAGTTCTTTTAAGTTACTTGTTTGGATTTTTTCAATGGTTTTATCTGTCTTTGTTTCTAGGGTCTTTTCATTTAAGGACAAAATTGACACCTCTTTAATATATAACGATTCGTTGTAGTTATTATTTTTATATGTTTGAATTTTATTCACTAATTTAAACGGATTGAGATCAAGAATAACTAAAATTGAAGTACTATATTATAAATTCAATAATTGAGAGTAAAAAAGTAGATGTAATTTGTGTAGAAATCTAAGTATCAAGATAGAAGTGAAATTTGAATGATTATAATAAAAAAGAACCCTTGATAGGTTCTTTTTAATAGTTGGTAAATATGTTGTCAACAATAGATGGCGATAAAGGTAGTAATTTAGATGTCTTTATGTTACTCAGCTGAATTTTGTAGGAAGAATTATTTTTTCATACCTCAATGCTCAATAAAAAAGGACATTTCATTTATTTGGGTGTTTTAGTGTATTTGAATTTTGCACGCTAACAAATTTTGTTTAGGGACAAAATGTGAAGTTTTATTCTGAAATAACAGAAAGTTAATGCGGCAAAATTCCTATTGGTAATTTGGATAGGTATCAAATATTTCTTTGGCCTTATTTTCTTGATATGACCGTACGTTTATATGTTTCTAAGGGAAAGAAATATTTTTATTTTTATTACCATCTATTGTTTGATTAAGATGGTAACACGAAAATGAAACGTTTACAACCAGAAAATAAAGAAAAAATATTAAAATGCGACTTTTTTCGACAAATATTCCTATAAAACGTTTTGTAGGAATTAGAAATAACTAAATTAGTAATAATAGCTTAATATATTAAAGTGAAATTCAATGAATAAGAGTCCAAAGGCATGAATTTAAATGATAAAGTTATAATTTTCTTTTTTGAACTGTAAGTGTTTTACAAGTATAGTTAAACTTTAATCCAACTAGCATTTCTTCCTTTTTTCACTAGCTTAATATGGCCAAACAATTGCAAGGAATTTAAAGCCTTACTGATTGTACTCTCTGCTATGTCTGGATATGTGTTACGAATACACTCCTTAGTAAAGGGTTGTTTTTGTTTAAGGATAAAATCCTGAATTCTCTCCACTTTAGTATGCTTACATATAGAATCTAGAACTGTATTATGAAGATCTTTGTACGCCTCTAATATAATAGTTAAAAACGTTTTTAACCAAAAGCTACTATTATGTTCCTCGCAGTACCAATTTACCGAAGATTTATAAATCGAATTGTAATATTCAGATTCATTTTTCTTAATGTATTTATCCAGACATACATATTTTACAAATGTATTTCCACTCTTAATTAATAGCAATTGCATTAACATAAGTGCCAATCTGCCGTTACCCTGATTAAAAGGGACTATGCAATAAAAATTAAATATAAAACGAGCTATTAATAAAAGTGAATGATGGCCCTTACTAGAATTTAATGAGTTATATTGATCACATAATTGTTCCATTACTTGTGGAATAAGCTCATGTGGAAGAATGCGGTAACTATTTAAGTGCATTCCGTTTTCAGGAATACCTGGAATAGTAAACGGTTTTTCGCGCCATTTGGCACTGTCAGAGGTAATGTAATGTATTAATTGAAAATGTAATTCCTGTATAGTCTCTGGATTGATTAATAAATCACAGGAATTCTTATGTACAAAAGTAAGTGTTTGATAAAAACAAAAGATAGCATCTTCCGAAATATTTTGAGGTACTATATCATCTAAAATAAGTTCTTTTAATCTTTTATTTGGGACTTTTATATCTTCATAGGTAGTAGTAAAGTTTTTTATGTAATGAAGTGGTATGGTTTTTTCTAAGCTAGTAAATATATCAGGATTTTGTTCCTGATAAGCAGCTAATTTTCCTTTTAATTCACTAATTTCACTGATTATATTTAATAGTCTCCTTTTTAATTCAATATTTTTATACTTGTCATCGAAAAAATTTCTCATTTTTATTCCCCCTGTAACCCCTTAACATGCTGTTACATAAATCTTTCCATTCTAAAGATAGTTTACAACATTATTTTGAAATAACAATATATTTATTTTGATTTTGAACTTATTTTAGAATCAAAATTGTTATTTAAATTTGGTTAACGAGTTAGAACTTATGATTAATCATGTTTGAATAAAGAATGAATATACACAGATAGAAAATATAATTTTAGAATTATTATTAGTGTAGTTTGCTGTATTATTGCTGGGAATTTACTAGAAAGTAACTAATTTTCACAAATAAAATAAAGAAAGCTTAAAGAGGAATCAATAGGATCTAATTTGAATAGGCATAATCCTAACATTAAATGTGCAAATGTACAATAATTAAATGAAAAAAATATGAAAATATCGACTTTTTTCGACAAAATAAATTAAATAGAAAAACAATCTAATGTAAGAAAATTGTTGCTTTAGATGGTCTCTGCATTTCATAAATTAATATTGAAGGAATTATCAAATGATTTTTACGAGTAATAAAAGAGTAGATATATAAATTAAATTGTGACAATTATAAAGTTAGTATTCTCCATTTTCATTATTTAATTTAACAAATTTAATAATAGTAAGGTAACTTTTCTATATTTAATATAAGTATTTGATGGGGTATGCTCATAAAAAGTGTCATTTTCTATATATCCATGTAGCATTTAGCGCTTGTATTGCGAAATATTTTGAAATAAGTTAATTTAAATATTAGGTACAGAAACATTTTAAGGAAAAGAGTCAGTATAAAAGTACCCTGAAAAACGTTTCACCCTAAAAACGTTTTTCCTCAAGAAAGATTTTCAGGAGCACTAAAGTTTTTTAATTTGTTTCTGTGCCTTATTAGATAAAAATAATATAATAAGTTGTTTAGAAAAGGTGAAAAATTCCCCCATTATAAAATGAATTCATATCACTTAACGTCCGTATGTTCTAGTTAAAGTAGGAATTTAAAGAAAAGGAAAGGGCTAGCTCTAGTTATAATTAGTGCAATAAATAGGGGGCTACTCAAATTTTTTTGTTTGATTTGGTAGGAGTAATATTTACGTTTGTTGGACTAGGTGTATTAAAGTGCATACCCTTTTTGATTCAACCGATGAGGCGCTAATCAAGGATTTAATCATCTAGAATTTAAAAAGGTTAAATGTGGAACTGAATTTTCTGCTAAATTAGTAGAGACTAAACCTTAAATTGAACTATTCACTACTTAACGTCCTGATAGATTGTTTGAAGTGTTAGTAGGCAAATCTAAAAATAAAAAAGGATATTCTACTCTTCTTTTATGTATATAAAACAAAGTGTAAGGTAAGTTCCAGATCCAAAGTGTTTTATTTAATATTCATTCAATCTCATGCGTACTACTTTTATTTTCTTAAGAGCATGTATTTGCGTGGATGCTCTTAAGAGAATAAAATGCCTAAAAAAATAAGTATAAGCATACATTTTAAAAATTGATATATCGTATATTATAAAAAACTCCTTGTTCTTCAAATAACGAACAATACAATGTGAATGAAACTCTCAGAAGAATTTACATATAGAATTCATCTTAACTCAAAAAAACACATTTTATGCAAAATTATATTTGCTGCTATAGAAGGGTGGGGGTTAACATGACCAAAACTTGGTGTAGGTTCGTATTCCTTGTAAAATAAGTGATTCTTTACTGTTTTCTCTAGTTGTATCTATTAATGATTCATCAGGTTTCCTTCCAGTGGAAGGGACATAAGTTGTTACTACCCTTGGAAATATATTAATAAACACCCATTCAAATTTGTCGATATTTCTATTTCCAAATTCTAATGTTTCAATTGGCTTAATTGTATTTTCTCTATCAAAAAATTTTATTATGTAAAACCTTTTTGAGAGGTCACTACTATGTTCAATAGTCCAAATTAAATTTTCCATTTTCTTGATTTGCAACAAGTCCATTTCCGAGAATCCTTTCATACATAAATATAGCGAATATTCCTATTCTATACTATATATTTTGAAATTTAAATAGTTATCTTATACGATGAGATAAAAAGAAGTTAATACTCTAAAATTTATCTTAGAAAAGGACACACCTATGAATACATATGCTATAGGTGTGTCCTTTTTTAGTTGTTTATAAGTTTCCTACAGAGTTATTGAAGTAACGTTTCAACAGTGTCTCCATAGTGAAGTGAGATTCATTATATAAGATTCATTTAAACCGTATATTAAGTTCATATGAATCGCATATTGGAATTTTACAATATGCGTGTAAGGCGTTTCTGAAATTATATTATTTTGAAAATATAAACTTCAATATACCAAAAAGTAAGAATATTAAACCGTAATAATTTTAGAATATACTTCTAATTAAAAGACGTGCGGAAATGCACGGATAATAAAGGAGAATTTCTTATGACAATGTATAAAAGTGAAATGAAAAAGAGTGTAATAACTGAAAAGGATGTAGATATGTTAAAAATAATGGCACATCCAATTCGATTGCAAATTATAAACGAGTTAATTCAGTATAAAAAATGTAATGTTACACAATTGACGGAGCTTTTAAAAATTCCACAATCTACTGTTTCCCAACATTTATCGAAAATGAGAGGCAAGGTGCTAAAGGCTGAAAGAAAAGGCTTAGAGATGTACAATTATATTACTAATTTAAAGGCGAGTCAGATTGTAGGGATTTTAGGTTTGTAAATAAACAAAACTTCACACATATCATTATAAGTAAAGCACAGAATAATCCCCCCACAAATAAGTGGGGGATTTCTTTTATGACAAAATATCAGTTTTTTTGAGGAGTGTCACGATAGTCACCATGTTCTAATGTGTTAGTATATGAAAAATTTTGAAATTGCTAAAATGCTTAATATTATTCACTAGAAGTTATGTCGCAAAAATCTTTTAATTTCATCAAAAGCTAAGTGACGATGACCAGCCTGACAATGTTGTTCACCACCAGTTTTCTTAGTGAAAACTACAGAAGTGATGGAGGCTGCATTACATAGCTCCGATTCGATTTGCGGTAATCGGCCAATTGGAACGTACTGATCGTCTTCACCAGCCAGGAGCAATACTTCTTGATTTATGAACTGACCGATTCCTGCCATCGTATGTTTTTCAAAGTTTTTAAGTAAGTTAAATGGCGTTTTTTCACCTGTATTTTCCATACCTTTTTTAACTTTCCAGTTCAGGTCGATGCTGGTGGCCATCATTTGTTTAAACATGGTATTAATTTTGTCAGCTTCATTAGTAGCCAGAAGCGTGGTCAATTTATTCCAGATATTATCCGGCATGCGCATCTTGAGTGCATCAAGGCCACTATAAAAAATATTAAAGGCGATGACTTTGTCGATTCGTTTTTCAAAAGCGGCGGCACGCATTGCCAAGTAGCCGCCCCAAGAAGCCCCGAGAATACTAACACGGTCAAGTTTGAAATAGTCAATGACTGTGGAAACGGGCTTCTCCCAGTTGTGGATGAATTTTAAGCCGTTTTTCAGTGCTGTTCCTTGTCCAGGTCCATCAAAAACTATAATATTATAATTGATTCCTATGAGGTAGTTCATCATCTTCATCATTTCCTCCATGTAGGAATCGTAGCCTCCAAAGAAAAGTAGTGTATTACATGCGCCTGGTGTCATGAATTTGATTGCAGGAAGATAGGAATCTTCATAAGGAATTTGATAGGTTTCATACTCAAAGTCATGAAAGCCCTTATAAAAAGTTTCACGGTATTTTTGGTACACTTTTTCTTTTTTTGGATCGGATGATTCCATATAAAACTCGGCAGCCTGATAATAAACCGAAGCTAGATCGAAGTCTTTCTGATGCTCCCGCATTGCTGCATATTCTATCCAAGTGTTATACCAGCTGTCCGTGTCTGTAAGTCTTGGGATGATGGCTTGCAAATCCTGATTTGCCCGCTCATCGTCTTGATAGAAATCGTTGAAAAAACGGTTAATTTGCAAATTGAACTGTTCGTTGTTTACATACTGTTTAAACATAAAATCCCTCCTTATATTTGACTACAAGGTAAGGATAAGAGAAGTATATTAAAGAAACAACAAGCAGGAAAGGGTAAGAAGTACGAAATCGAACCATAAGGATATAAATGGTTTGATAAGCAACTTTGGGAAGGAGATTGATTATTAATGGGAGAGGATGTTCGCGTTTATAAAACGAAGAAAAATATTTCTAATACACTTATTACCCTCTTGAACGAAAAAGAGTTTGGGCGAATTACAACTAAAGATATTTGCATACATGCTATGGTGAGTAAGTCCACATTTTACAGCCATTTTGCAGATAAATATGATCTTTTGGAAAAATTAGTGCAAAATTATGTCTGCTGGTTCAAGGAAGAAATTGAATTTCGTTTCGCATTAATAGAGAATGGAAATGTGGCTCAAGCTATTAATATGATAACCGATAAGATCTCAGCGCGAAAAAAAGAGGTTGCAACTTTACTCCATGTACGTGTTCCCTCAGCGGATTTACGTTTAGAATTAGAATCCATTTTATATAATGCCTGCTATTCCTATTTGAAAGAGCAGCAGGTTGAAGTAAGTGTGCCGATTGACTTTGTAGCTCAGTTGTATACAGCAAACGCAATGGTGTCAATCAATTGGTCGCTGAGCAACGATAAAAATCCAGATGTGGTTGAACTAATCGATAATATGCAGGGATATGTTTTTGATCTGATTTTATCAGGTGGTGAGAGAATGTAATAAATCATGAAACCTGCTTAATAATGTAGTTATCGTGTGGGGTGTGGTTGTAAAAAATTAAGTAATCGATATTTGGATTTTTTGTGAATCTTTATTGGTTTTTTATAAACTCTTTACTACATAATGTTACAAAATAGAATTAATTTGCTTAATTTAGCCCCATATCAGGTTAATAAATAAACTAAATGTGTTTATGTTATTGAACTATTAATATATTAGTAGGTGATTTGTTCGTTTATCCCTATATTGCTATTATATTAGCGTAAACAATATATTGGGGGGACAAGTATGAATTTGAAATTAACATCTAAGTTAGAAAGATTAAGAAAAAGTAAAAAAGGAATTGGTGCTTGTGTTTTAGCTGCAGGGGTGACGGCAATTACAATGATTCCTCAAAGTGCATATGCACATGGGTTTGTTGAAAAGCCGAGTAGTCGTGCTGCTTTATGTAGTCAGAATTATGGAGCATTAAATTTAAATTGTGGAAATGTAATGTACGAACCTCAAAGTCTAGAAGCACCTAAAGGATTCCCAGATGGTGGACCGATTGATGGGAAAATTGCTTCGGCAGGAGGATTGTTTGGAGGGATTCTTGACCAACAAACATCAAATCGCTGGTTCAAAAACACAATAAAGGGGGGAGCAAATACATTTACATGGAAATACACAGCGGCACATTCTACAAGTAAATGGCATTATTACATTACAAAAAAGGGATGGGATCCTAATAAACCATTAACACGTGCTGAATTAGAACCAATTGGAACTGTGAATCATGACGGTTCGGCAGCATCAAATAATTTAACACATACAATTAATGTACCAACTGATCGCAATGGTTATCATGTTATTTTAGCTGTATGGGATGTAGCAGATACGTCAAATGCGTTTTATAACGTAATTGATGTGAATTTAGTAAATAATGAAACTCCCGACACAGTAGCTCCAAGTCAACCAACGGGGTTAAATGCGTCTAAAGTTTCTGCCAATAGTGTTGAACTAACATGGAAGGCCTCTACTGATAATATAGGCGTAAAAGAATATCAAGTGTTACGTAATGGAGAAGTAATTGGTACGGTACTAGGTACAACTTTTACTGATAAAAAATTAAAAGCAAATACGGAATATACCTATACAATAAAGGCATTAGACGCTGCTGGAAACATATCAAAAGAAAGTGAAAAACTAAAGGCTAAGACAACAAATGAAATTCCAGATAAAGAGGCTCCGACTCAACCAAAAGGATTACATAGTATGGGTACAACAGCGACAACTGTTGATTTGATGTGGAGTCCGTCTGAAGATAATGTAGGTGTTGACCATTATGTTGTATATAGAGAAAACGCAGGGGTTATGAATAAAATTGGGACAACGGATAATACATCCTTTGTGGATAAAAATTTAAAGGCAAATACATCGTACAAATATGTAGTGACAGCGGTTGATTTAGCTAGAAATGAGTCTAGTAGAAGTGATGTTTTAACTGTAGCAACAAAACTAGAGGGTTCTACTTATGAAAAATGGGATGCAAGAAAAGCATACAATAAAGGTGATAAAGTAGTACATGAGGGAAAAGTGTATGAAGCGATTCAAAGTTATCAAGGGAACGGCGATCCAAATTGGATTTTTGCACTATCGCTTTGGAAGCCAGTTTTAAATAAATGATATGTGGAAAAGGGTAGTTATCACTTATTCTATGTGCAATACTGGAACAGGGGTGCAATTTTTACTCTTCATCCCAATATATACGAAATGAAATTATTGAAGAACCCCAATGGTATTCCATCAAAAAGGAATTCCATTGGGATTCTTTATTTTTTAATTTGTAATAGCGTATATTTTCACTGTAAATTTGTTAGTGGCACCAAGTGGGCTTGCAATATAATATTTAGTATTCGTATAAGCTTCAGTCCTAGATCCATGTGAAATATTTTTCCAACGAGTAGAATCTGTACCTAGGGAAACGTCAATCATTACATTGAAAGAGATAGAAGAAGGATGATCTTTTTCTGAAGGCTCAATAATCCATTTTAATTCCTTAGTACCTACAGGTAAACTATCAATTTTAAAGTTTTGACTGGATCGATTTTTTTGACCGGATAAAGGACTAGATTCGGAAGAAATTTGCGAAATTAATATTTCTTTTTCATTCGAATGTATACCATTTAATTTAATGATACTATCAATTAAACCTGGACCAGGAAAATCAGCTGCAATGATACCAGTATGTTTCATTCCACCTTGTTGTAAGAACTCAGTTCCAAGTGTATTCATTCCACCATAAAATACTTGACCATTTATATCACGAGGGAAATCTTCCCACGCATTAGTTGTAGCTTTTTGAATCATCTTGGGGTTACTATCAGTATTTCTGCTCTCTTTACCACTTGCAACAAACCAAGGATAAACATTATTTAATAATGCAGCAGCACCACCTGTGCCACTAAAATGGTTAAGATAGATTTTATCATTGTTAAAATTATTATTTGCATTTTGAAGGTGGGTTTTCACCGCATTCCATTTTTCATACATTCCGTCTGGTCCGTTTTCAATTTCAAATGTATCTTGTATATTTAAGCTATCGTAATTAATACCATATTGCTGAGAGGCTGTAAAGTTTTGTAAGATTACAATTTTCCCTCGGATGTCTCCTAGAGTAGGATTATTTCTTTTTGAAGTTGGTACAGAACTCGGATCCCAAAAATAGGAAGAATTAAGGTCTTTGTATTTATTAAGTATTTCCTCGAATGATAGTGAGCCACTTTCAGGAGTAGTTTCTTCTTTTAAGCGCATTAAAATTGTTTCTGTGGGATGATCTTTTAAAAATTGAATTGCCTCTTTTAATACATCTTCAAACATTGCTTTTTGATTTACAATCCCATGGTACATTGCAAAAGAATCTTTTACACGTTTAACACGCATATCTACATATCGAATTCCGGAATTTAATTGTTGTGGTAGACTCATAGTTTGATTTCTTGTCAAATCTTCATCAAGAAAACTTGCTCCATGTAAAGCCATTGTACCGTGAGTCCCTGGAATAGATATTTCACTCAATTTTGTTGAATCTGCTACTTTCGACATCCATGCTGGGTTTTGATAGCCTATATTGGATTCATAGGAATAACCTGGATGACTATCAGCGAAAATAGTAGATGGTGTACTTAAACTTACTAGTGTGAAACAAGTAAGGATACTAATTTTAAAAAATTCTTCATTTTTATTTTGTTCATTTTATCTCTCCTGACTTTTAAACAATAGATATAATAAAACAAGATGATTTTTTACTACATCTATTGTTTTCATTCTTAAAGTAATGAATTTTTGTGTTTGAAAAAATCAAAATAGGGTAGGAAGTTATTTGAGATTTTAATAGTTTGTTGTAATGAATTGTATCTAATAGTCAAACGGATTCTTAAAGAATTGAAGCATAGATAGGTAAAAAACAAACTTTCCGCTGTACTGTATACAAACAAAACAGAAGTCTTAAAAAAGACTTCTATTTTGTGACATATAATGAATGATAAGGTGGTTAACAAATCAAGATAATGTGACTGAGTGGTAAAAATCTATTTATAGCTGTTTCAGAATTTTTTATAACAAGGTTACTTATGAAAAATGGGACTCTGTTAGGCTAACAAAAATTAAGAAATTCTACTCATTAAAACTTAAACTAACTACAGTTGCGATAGATTGGGCTGCATGTTCCCAGCTGCCATCTATAACTTTCCCAATCTGCTGACCGAGTGCATTTAAATCATTTGGATTAACTGGAATCCCATTATAAGCAGCAAGAATTGATAAAAGTGGAGCGGCAAAAGGTGTCCAACCACCTCTATCAATATTAAATACAGGCTTATCTATTACCTTTCCATCTTGCACTGTAAACTCATAATAAAATTGATCATCTGGACGAAAACTTAAATGATGAGAAATTTGTCCCTTAACATATGTTTTACCGCCACCTAAATTTACTACTTCAATTGGTTTTACATTAAATTCATGCTCAAATACTTTAATTTTTTTAACTTCTGGACCATTTAAGGCAGCCTTAACCGCTGTTTCCAAATTATTTTGTGCGAATGGTTGAATACTCATTTGTGCCTCTTTTTGTTGGATAGGAGCCTCTTTTTCTGCAGCAAACACCGATGTAGTCGGTAGTGCACCTGTAGCTAATGTAGCTGCAAGTGCTGTCGTCATCATGATTTTTCTTTTCATCTTCATAGTTTTCTTCCTCCCTTAAAGTTATGATATATAATTTTTAAAAGACTGACATGGGGCAATATTTTATTTCATAATGCACGCAAAAACTAGGTTAAGAATTATGTCAGAAAATCAAAATTAATTATATATTCATTTACAATGATATCTATCTACACATGTTTTTTCAATTTTCTAACAAATGGTACAATAATAACTTTTCATAAGGTAATTTATTGTTTCAATTCTCTCTATGCACGTTTTAAACAAATTAAAATCGGAGTGGTAATAATATATTTGCAAGCAAATGTCGTATATAATTCGAGAAAAGTACACAATTTTTTTATAAAAAACTATAGGAATTATCGTTATATCGTTATCAAACTAAGTAAGATAAATAATAATATGATGAAGAGCTTCCAGTGATTCGCTATAAATTCACTGAAAAATGAGCATGACATCATACACTCATGCACGACAACTAGGATATCAAAGCTCCACTTTATAGCGAATGAGCTAATACGAATGAGATTGAAAAATTTTATTAGTGGCGTATAAAACTATAAAAAACACTGCAAATCAATTAAATAATATCAGTTATTCTGAATGCGAAGGGCACGTAATATTTATTGTGAACTGTAGTACTGATTAAGATTTTAGGAGGAAATATGAACAAGAAGACTAAAAGAATCATATTAATTATTGGTATATTAGTAGGCATTAGTATCTTTTTATATTTACAAAACAATTTAATAAGTATAACTGAGGTTAAAATAACCTCTAGTAAAATTCCCTCTTCTTTTAAAGGATATAAAATACTACAAATTTCAGATTTACATAATAAAAAATTTGGTGATAATCAGGACGTATTAATCAAAAAAGTGAATAATTCGAATCCTGACATCATTGTTATTACTGGTGATTTAATAGATAGTAAATCGTACGATGCAGAAATTAGTCTGCAAGTAATACGAGAACTTGTAAAAGAGTATCCTATATATTTTGTGACAGGAAATCATGAAAAGTGGTCGGGAAAATATAACAGTTTAGAGAAAGAATTGAAGAAACACCATGTTACTGTTTTAAGAAATGAACATGTAAGCATTCGAAAAGGTGAGCAAGAAATAAACTTGCTAGGTATTGATGATCCGGAATTTAATACTGGAGATATTGATGAAGGAAGTATTGTAAAAGATGCAATTGTAAAAGCAAAAATTGAAACGCAGCCAGATAGGTATAATGTATTATTATCCCATAGGCCTGAATTTTTAGAAGCATATGCTGATGAGCAAGTAGATTTAGTATTATCGGGTCATGCACATGGGGGACAAGTTCGGTTACCTTTTATCGGGGGATTAGTTGCTCCTAATCAAGGAATACTGCCCAAATATACAGCGGGTTTATATGAACAACAAAATACGTCTATGATAGTTAGTAGAGGATTAGGCAATAGTATCATTCCGCAAAGAATTTTTAATAGACCTGAGATTGTAGTCGTGCAGTTAAATTAATCTGTACGGCTTTTTTGTTCAGGGGAATAATTTAAAGGTAGTTTTTCTTGAGTACAAGTTTCCATTACAATTTTGTTAAAATTTTTCAACGTTACATAAAGTAACAAAATTTGACCTATTGAGTTTGTTATAGTGTAAATAATCAAAAAACTTAAAAATTAGTCGAGTTAAAATAGTTATTATTAAGCAATATTAAAAATATAAAGGGGTGTACAAATGCATAAAGAATTTGAAATTGAAGAATATACGGCGATTGAGGAGCAAATTCATTATTATAGTACGTCTTTATTAGTAAGTCATCCTGAGCAAATTGTAAAGTATTTAGAAAAACGGTTGGAAAAGTATGCAGAAACGTTACAATATGCACATTTATATCCGGAAACGGTTATATTACCAATACAGCAAATAGTTATCGAATATTCTTTAGATGTTGCTAGAATTAGAAGGTATTTAAATTTAAAAACATAAATAAAATCGAATAATTTACAATGAAACAGAGTCGACTTTAAGAAAAAATATTCTAATGTCGACTCTGTTTCATTGCTTGAGTAAATAACAGAAAAAATATTTATTTGAAAAGTTTGACATATAATAACTCGAGAGTAAAATAAAAGTGAGTACTCACTCATTTTAAAGAAAAGGGGGATTTTTAGTGCAGCAACCTTCAATTATTTTACGAGATGTATCAAAAAGTTTTGGGAAAAAAGAAGTTTTGCATAACCTTTCGCTGCAAGTTGAAAAAGCAGAAATTTTTGGCTTGGTTGGACCTTCCGGATCTGGGAAAACAACACTCATTAAAATGATTGCAGGTATTAATGAGTCAACTACAGGGGATGTAATTGTTTTTAATACAAACATGCCTAATCTAAATGAAATGAAAAGAATTGGTTATATGGCTCAGGCTGATGCATTATACGAAGAACTATCGGCATATGAAAATGCAGATTTTATTGCAACGATGTATGGGTTAAAAGGTAAGCGTAAGAAAGAGAGAATCGTAGAAGTTTTTGAAATTGTGCAATTATCAGAGCATATGAAAAAGCAAGTACAGCATTTTTCAGGTGGAATGAAAAAACGTTTATCATTGGCGATAGCACTCCTTCATGAACCAGAAATATTAATTTTAGATGAGCCAACAGTTGGGATAGATCCTCTAATTCGAAAATCGATTTGGGAGAAGTTTTATGACCTTAAAAAGAAAGGAACAACTATTATTGTAACAACGCACATTATGGATGAAGCTGAGTTTTGCGAACGTCTAGGGCTAATTAGAGAAGGGAATTTAGTTGCGATTGGCACACCGGAGGAATTGAAAAAACAAACATCTTCTGGACGAATTGAAGATGTCTTTATGTTAGAAGGAGTGATTGAATCATGAGAGTTAATGGTGTAGTTATCCGTATCATTCGTCAATTTTTTCGAGATAAGCGTTCTTTAGCAATGATGTTTGGGGCACCAATGTTATTACTTTGGTTATTATCGCTAATATTTACACAAAAAGACTATATAACGCATATTGCTGTAGTCGATGTACCTGCTCCTATAGTAAAAGCAATGAAAAATCAAGAAGCATCAATTTATGAATATAGTAAAGACAAAGCAATTTCGGAATTAGAAAAGCAAAAGGTAGATGCAGTAATTCATTTAGAAAATGGAAAAATGAATCTTCTATTAGAAGGCAGTGATTCATCAAAAAACCGTGCGGTACTTCAAGTATTGCAAAAGAGTACAGAGAAGAATAATGTATCAATGATGAAGCCTGAAGTGGATTATTTACATGGCTCTAAAGATATTACGATGTTCGATGGGCTTGGTCCCGTATTAATTGGTTTCTTTACATTTTTCTTTGTATTTATATTGTCCGGAGTATCTTTTGTAAGAGAACGTTTAAGTGGTACATTAGAGAGATTATTGTCCACACCAGTGAGAAGATGGGAAATAGTTTTAGGATATATTATTGGTTTTGGAATCTTTGCATTTATACAATCTATTATAATTGTAAGTTTTTCAGTTTATATTTTAGATTTATATGTAGCTGGCTCAATATGGCTAACGCTACTTATAACATGTATGCTTTCTTTAACTGCACTAACATTAGGCACATTTTTATCGGCATACGCAAATAATGAATTTCAAATGATTCAATTTATACCGCTTGTTATCGTGCCACAAGTCTTCTTTTCTGGGTTGTTTCCAATGGAATCCATGAATACATGGTTACAAATGTTAGGTAAATTATTTCCACTCACATATGGTGCTGACGCTATGAGACAAGTAATGATTCGGAATCAAGGGTTTACAGAGATTGCATTAGATCTTACTGTATTACTACTTTTTTCACTATTATTTGCAGTAGGAAATGTATTTGCATTAAAGAAACATCGCAAAATATAATGATGATAAAAAGGAGCACAATAAATGAAGAAGGATTGGCTGGAAGAATTAGTTGCCGCAACGAATACTGATAAACGTAATGAACGTCAAATGCGTATATTAGAGGCAGCTGTTGATATGTTTGGAGAAAAAGGGTACGCCTCAACTTCAACGAGTGAAATTGCAAAGCGAGCTGGTGTAGCGGAAGGAACAATCTTCCGCTACTATAAAACGAAAAAAGATTTATTGTTTGCAGTCGTGATGCCGACCTTAACAAAGTTTGCTGCACCATTTTTCGTACAAGCCTTTGCAAAAGAAATATTTAAAACAGAGTATGAATCGTATGAAGTGCTTTTAAGAGTAATAATTCAAAATAGATTTGAATTTGCTAAAAAGCACTTTCCAATGATAAAAATATTAATTCAAGAAGTACCATTTCAGCCGGAACTAAAAAGTGAAATACAACAATTAATAGAAACAGAACTGCTTGTACATTTTAAAAAGCTGATTGCAAAGTTTCAAGAAGAAGGGGAAATTATTGAACTTCCACCATCTTCCGTATTACGTCTTACTTTATCAGCTGTATTAGGGTTGCTCTTAACGAGGTTTTTATTATTGCCGGAAGAGAAATGGGACGATGAAGTGGAAATTGAAAATACGATTCAATTTATATTGTATGGACTAACGCCACGGAGGTAATGTGATGCGACAATTTGCTAAACCGATAATTGTTGTAAGTAAATGTTTAGAATTTGATGCCTGTCGTTATAATGGAGAGATGGTTCCAGATTTAACAATTCGAAACTTGCAGCCATTTGTTACATTTATACCTGTATGTCCTGAAGTAGAAATTGGTTTAGGGACTCCTCGTGAAACGATACGTATTGTAGAAAAAAATGGTGCGAATAGGCTTGTACAACCGTCAATACGAGAAGATGTAACTGAAAAAATGAATGAATTTTCAAATGCATTTTTACAAACATTACCTGAAGTTGACGGTTTTATTTTGAAGAATCGTTCGCCAAGTTGCGGAACTCGTGATGTGAAAATCTATTCTGGTTTTGAAAAAGGGCCAGTAAAAGGAAAAGGAACTGGATTATTTGGTGGAGCAGTAATAAAAAAATTTTCGCATCTTCCAATTGAAGAAGAAGGTAGATTGTCGAATTTTATTATTAGAGAGCATTTCTTTACAAGATTGTTTACAATCGCGCATTACAAAATGATTAAACATACTAAAAACATAAAAGAACTCGTAGCGTTTCAATCAGATTATAAGTATTTATTTATGGCATATAATCAGGTGAAACAAAAAGAATTAGGGCGTATTATTGCAAATCAAAAAAATGAAACAATTGAAGTCGTATTTGATAACTATGAGAAGACTTTATATGAATTATTTATTCGCGCGCCTCGCTATACATCGAATGTAAATGTATGTGAGCACATTTTCGGATATTTTAAAACAAAGCTAAAAAAACAAGAAAAAGATCATTTTTTAGAGCTGTTACAGAAGTATTCTGAAAAGAAAATCCCACTTAGTAGTTTACTTGTCATTTTAAAAACATGGGCCATTCGATTTGATGAAAAGTATTTATTAAGACAAACATATTTCGAACCATACCCTGAAGGGTTAGTAGAAATTTCTGATTCGGGAAAAGGTAGAGATTATTAAACAATAAATTACATAATTCGACACAAAACCTCCTATGTTGTTGTAGAACAATGTAGGAATTTTTTTGTGCATTGGTACAGAATCTGTTTTAAAATTAAGTTATGACAGAATTGTAGCAATTGTCTAACTAATATTCGTGTCTTTTAAGAAGTAATGTTTGTAGTAGAAACTCGCACGCTGTCGAAACTCAATATTCGATAAGGGGTGTGTAGCGGAATGGAATTTACTCTAACTCGCGAAAAACAAATGATTAAAGAAATGGTACGTGATTTTGCTGAAAAGGAAATCGCACCGAAAGCTGTATATTATGACAAAACTGCGGAATTTCCATATGAAACATTTCAAAAAATGGGCGAACTAGGATTATTAGGTATCCCATTCCCGGAAGAGTATGGAGGTTCAGGTGGCGATACGTTATCGTACGCGTTAGCTGTTGAAGAGATTGGTCGTGCTTGTGGTGGAACAGGTTTAAGCTATGCTGCAACAATTTCATTAGGTGCTTCTCCAATTTATTATTTCGGTACAGAAGAACAAAAACAGAAATTTTTAGTTCCAATGGCGTCAGGTAAAACGTTAGGTGCTTTCGGATTAACGGAGCCAAATGCTGGATCTGATGCAGGGGGCACACAAACGAAAGCATTTTTAGATGGCGATGAATATGTTATTAGTGGTGAAAAGTGCTGGATTACAAACGCAGAGTATGCAAATACAATTATTGTAACCGCTATCAACGGTTTTGAAGACAATGGTAAAAAACGTATTTCTGCATTTATCGTACCGACTACTAGTGAAGGATTAACGATCTCAAGCCCTTACGATAAGATGGGTGTTCGTGCTTCTAATACTTGTGAAATCGTACTTGATGGTGTACGTGTACCGAAAGAAAATATTCTTGGTGATGTAAATAAAGGATTTAAACAATTCTTATATACACTTGATGGAGGACGTATTTCAATTGCAGCATTAGCAGTAGGTATTGCACAATCTGCATTTGAGCGTGCATTGCAATATGCGAAAGAACGTCAACAATTTGGAAAACCGATTTCTAATTTCCAAGCGATTCAATTTAAATTGGCTGATATGGCGACTGAAGTAGAATTAGCGCGTAATTTAGTACATAAAGCAGCTTGGTTAAAAGATAACGATAAACCTTTCGGTAAAGAAGCGGCTATGGCAAAGTTGTTTGCATCTGAAGCTGCAAGTCGTATAGCAAATCATGCAGTACAAATTCATGGTGGATATGGCTATATGCGTGAATATGAAGTTGAACGATATATTCGTGATGCAAAACTTTTAGAAATTGGTGAAGGAACTTCTGAAATTCAACGTCTCGTAATTGCAAGACATTTAGGATGTAGATAAAAAGGAGGGGTCACTATGTTTCAAAAAATATTAATTGCTAATCGCGGGGAAATCGCAGTTCGCATTATGAAAACTTGTCAAAAACTTGGCATTCGCACTGTTGCTATTTATTCTGAGGCTGATGAAAATGCCCTTCATGTAAAATTGGCAAATGAAGCTTACTTAGTAGGCGGTCCACGTGTCCAAGAAAGCTATTTAAACCTTGAAAAAATTATTGAAATAGCTAAGAAGACAAATGCTGAAGCAATCCATCCGGGGTACGGATTATTATCAGAGAATCCATCTTTTCCGATTCGCTGTAAAGAAGAAGGAATCGTATTTATCGGTCCTTCAGAAGAAATCATTACTAAGATGGGAAGTAAAATTGAGTCACGTATAGCGATGCAAGCAGCAGATGTGCCAGTAGTTCCAGGCATTACTACAAATATTGAAACTGCTGAAGAAGCAATTGAAATTGCGAAACAAATTGGTTATCCATTAATGCTTAAGGCATCCGCGGGCGGCGGAGGCATTGGAATGCAGTTGATGGAAACTGAGCAAACGCTCACCAAAGCATTTGAAAGTAATAAAACAAGAGCTCAAAATTTCTTTGGTAACGGAGAAATGTATTTAGAGCGCTATATAGCAGATGCACATCATATTGAAATTCAGCTTTTAGCAGATACACATGGTAATACAGTGTATTTATGGGAACGCGAATGTTCAGTACAGCGCCGAAATCAAAAAGTAATTGAAGAAGCACCTTCACCATTTTTAGATGAGGGTATACGAAAGGCTATGGGAGAAGTTGCTGTACAAGCTGCTAAAGCACTTGGTTATACAAATGCAGGTACAGTTGAGTTTCTTGTAGATGATCAAAAGAACTTTTATTTCTTAGAAATGAATACGAGATTACAAGTAGAACATCCAGTTACAGAAGAAATTACTGGGTTAGACTTAGTTGAACAACAATTACTTATCGCATATGGTGAGAAGCTATCATTTACACAGGATGATGTAAAACGTAGTGGTCATGCCATTGAGGCTCGTATTTATGCAGAAGATCCGAAAACATTCTTCCCATCACCTGGGAAAATTACAGATTTAACGTTACCGACAAATATACGTATTGATCACTTTTTGGAGAATCAAGTAACGATTACACCTTTCTATGATCCAATGATTGCGAAAGTAATCGCACATGGTGAAACTCGTGAAGAAGCGATTTCAAAATTAAAAATTGCTCTAGAAGAGTTAAAAGTAGAAGGTATTAAAACAAACACACCAATGTTACTGCAAGTACTCGGAGACGATGTGTTCAAAAGTGGTATTTATACAACGGGTTTTGTAACGAAACAACTTGTTAAAAAATAAGAGTTATGAATATTAAGGGGGAAAAAATGATGACGAAAGTATATGCATCGATGGCAGGAAATGTTTGGAAAATTGTTGTAGGAGTAGGAGATACAGTAGAGGAAGAGCAGGATGTCGTCATTTTGGAATCTATGAAAATGGAAATTCCAATCGTTTCAGAAGAAGCCGGAACTGTTATGAAAATTAACGTACAAGAAGGCGATTTTGTAAATGAAGGAGATGTATTACTAGAAATTGAATAGGGAGATATAGGGGGAAGCGAATTGAAACTACCTAATTTTGCTGTCATTAAAGAAGTCGGGCCACGTGATGGCTTACAGAATGAAAAAAAGATTGTTGGCACAAAAGATAAAGTAAAATGGATTCAACTACTTACAGAAGCTGGATTGTCGTACGTTGAAGTTTCCTCATTCGTTCACCCTAAATGGGTTCCTGCATTAGCAGATGCAAGTGATGTATTTTCTGAGCTAAAAAGGGATCCAAATGTTACATATGCAGCGCTTGTTCCAAATCAAAATGGTTTGGAACGAGCTTTTTTGCAAAATGTAGATGAGGTGAATGTTTTTTTATCAGCAAGTGAATCTCACAATAAAAGTAATATTAATAAATCTATTAAAGAAGCATTAGCTGTAATTGAAGATATAACAAAACAGGCAACGTTCGAAGGTAAAAAGGTAAGAGGCTATGTTTCTACTGTATTTGGATGTCCTTATGAAGGGGATATAAGTGCCACAGCAGTTGACGAAATATGTAATCAACTATTTTCATACGGCATTTATGAAGTTTCTCTCGGGGACACGATTGGTGTAGCGAATCCATTACAAGTAGAACAAGTATTAGAACATCTATTAAAGAAGTATGATGCTTCGCAGTTTGCAATGCATTTTCATAATACGTATGGAATGGCTCTGGCGAATGTAGTTAAGTCTTTAGAATATGGTATTACAACGTTTGATAGTTCTTGTGGTGGACTCGGAGGATGTCCTTATGCACCAGGAGCATCGGGTAATGTTGCTACTGATGACTTAGTGCATATGCTCCATAAGCTGGGAGTCCAAACTAATATTGATGAAGAAAAGTTATTGAGAGCTAGTCAGTTTATTCAAAGTAAGTTGAATATCCAATTACCGAGTCATGTGTATAGAGCGCTTCAACATAAAACGATAAGTAGGTGAGAAGATGCTACAATTACAAAACATTTCCGTTGACTATGTAACACCGCATGTTGTAAAGATTTCGTTAAATCGTGAAAGACAAGCAAACTCATTATCTTTGGCATTATTAGAAGAATTACAAACTATATTAACTCAAATAAACGAAGAATCAAATACGCGCGTTGTTATTTTAACAGGGGATGGCGAAAAAGCATTTTGCGCTGGTGCTGATCTAAAAGAGCGTGCCAACATGAGTGAAGAACAAGTTCGCCATGCTGTGGGTATGATTCGTTCTACTATGGAGATGGTGGAACAATTACCACAACCAGTTATTGCTGCTATTAATGGAATCGCACTTGGTGGAGGTACTGAATTAAGCTTAGCTTGTGATTTTAGAATTGCTTCTGACACTGCGAGTCTAGGTCTTACTGAAACTTCTCTTGCAATTATACCTGGAGCAGGTGGTACGCAGCGTTTACCGAGATTAATTGGAGTCGGTAGAGCAAAAGAATTAATTTATACAGGAAGACGTATTTCGGCGCAAGAAGCGAAAGAATATGGTTTAGTAGAATTCGTAGTACCAGCTGATTTACTAGAAGAGAAAGCAATTGAAATTGCAGATCGAATTGCTAAAAATGGTCCAATTGCCGTTCGATTAGCAAAAGAAGCAATTTCAAATGGTATTCAAGTAGATTTACATACCGGCTTACAAATGGAAAAACAGGCGTATGAGGGCGTAATCCATACGAAAGATAGATTAGAAGGATTACAGGCATTCAAGGAAAAACGCAAACCAATGTATAAGGGGGAGTAAATATGTTAGATCAAAAACAACAATCTAATTCATTTGAAGAACGAGTTGAAACAATTAAGCAAGGCGGGGCACCGAAATATCATGAACAAAACAAAGCAAAAGGAAAACTTTTTGTTCGAGATCGTTTAGCTCTTTTATTCGATAATGGTGAATATGTGGAAGATGCATTATTTGCAAATTGTGAACAAACCGGGTTACCAGCTGACGGCGTTGTAACTGCAACTGGTAAAATACATGGTCGCACTGCGTGCGTAATGGCAAATGATTCAACTGTTAAGGCTGGATCATGGGGAGCACGTACAGTTGAAAAGATTTTACGTATTCAAGAAACGGCTGAGAAATTACGTGTACCGTTATTTTATTTAGTTGACTCTGCTGGGGCACGTATTACAGATCAAGTTGAAATGTTCCCTGGACGCCGCGGTGCGGGAAGAATTTTTTATAACCAAGTGAAATTATCTGGAAAAGTGCCACAAATTTGTTTATTATTTGGACCTTCAGCAGCTGGTGGTGCGTATATTCCAGCATTTTGTGACGTTGTTATGATGGTTGAAGGAAATGCTTCTATGTATTTAGGGTCTCCGCGTATGGCTGAAATGGTTATCGGTGAGAAGGTAACTTTAGAAGAAATGGGCGGAGCACGTATGCATTGCTCAGTATCAGGATGCGGAGATGTTTTATGTAAAACAGAAGAAGATGCAATTACGCAAGCAAGACAATATATTTCTTATTTTCCAAGTAACTATTTAGAAAAGACTCCTTTGATTACACCTCAAGAACCGAAACAGTTCGATAAAACGTTAGAAGAAATCATTCCAGAAAATCAAAATGCTCCTTTCAATATGAAAGATCTCATTAACAGAATTATTGATGAAGGTTCTTTCTTTGAAGTGAAAAAATTATTTGCTCAAGAACTAATTACAGGTTTAGCACGCATTGATGGTAAGCCAATTGGCATTATTGCAAATCAGCCGCGTATGAAGGGCGGCGTATTATTCCACGATTCAGCTGATAAAGCAGCGAAGTTTATAAATTTATGCGATGCATACCATATCCCATTATTATTCCTTGCAGATGTACCTGGATTTATGATTGGTACAAAAGTAGAACGTGCCGGAATTATTCGTCACGGTGCAAAAATGATCTCTGCAATGAGTGAAGCAACTGTACCGAAAATTTCTATCGTCGTTCGAAAAGCATATGGAGCTGGCTTATATGCAATGGCAGGTCCAGCGTTTGAACCAGATTGCTGCTTAGCATTACCAACAGCTTCTATTGCAGTAATGGGTCCAGAAGCAGCGGTCAATGCTGTATATGCAAATAAGATTGCAGCTTTACCAGAAGAAGAGCGTGCAAGCTTTATTGCTGAAAAACGAGAAGAGTATAAGAAAGATATTGATATTTACCGTTTAGCATCTGAGATGGTGATTGATGGTATTGTTCATCCAAACAATTTACGTGAAGAGTTAAAAGGACGATTCGAAATGTATATGAGCAAATATCAAGTATTCACGGATCGTAAACATCCTGTATATCCAGTTTAAAAGTCCTATTTAGGGCTTTCTTGCTCAAAAAATCAAGGAGGGGAAAACATGAAACAAGCAGTTTGGTTTCCAACAGAAGAATATAAAGAAAAAACGCGTTTATTTAGTTGGATGAAATCATTAGGCTATGAAGATTACGAAGCTTTTTATAATAAGTCAATTGAAGAAACAGCTTGGTTTTGGGGAGAAGCTGAGAGAGCAGTTGGCTATCAGTGGATGAAACCATATACTGAAGTGTTAGATTTAGAAAATGGTACACCGTTTGCACAGTGGTATACTGAGGGAACTTGTAACGTTGTAGAATCTGCTTTATCTCGCTGGCTTGCAGACGATAAAACGAAAACACAAGCAGCACTTATGTATGAAGGGGAAAACGGAACTTCGAAATCATTTACATATGAAGAGCTTGACAGCTGGGTAAGCCGTGTTGCCAACGGTTTGAAACATGCTGGTATTGAAAAAGGTGATCGTGTAACAATTTACATGCCAATGATTCCTGAAACAGTTGTTGCTATGTTAGCGGTAATGAAAATTGGAGCGATTATTTCACCAATATTCTCAGGTTTTGCTGCTGATGCAGTAATGACACGTGTACAAGCGGCTGGTTCAAAAATGGTTATTACCGCAGATGGCTTTTCACGCCGTGGGAAAATTGTTTCATTAAAAGATGAAGTAGATAAAGCTTGTGAACATTGTCCAACTGTTGAAAAGGTGGTAATTGTTCGTCATGCAGGAAATGATTTTACACCGCATAATTATGATTTTTCATGGAGTACGTTAGAAAAAGAAAAACCATTTATACATGCTGAAGAAATGAACAGTGATGATCCATTAATGCTTATATATACATCTGGAACGACTGGTAAGCCGAAGGGGACAGTACACACACATGCTGGTTTCCCGCTAAAATCTGCATTTGATGCAGGGTTTGGAATGAATATAAAACAAGGCGACCGAGTATTATGGGTAACTGATATGGGCTGGATGATGGGACCATTTTTACTATTCGGCTCTTTAATTAATGGCGCAACAATGGTTATGTATGAAGGTGTCCCAGACTTTCCAGAAGCAGACCGCTTATGGGAGACAGTCGATAAATATGAAATTACTCATCTCGGTATTTCACCAACGTTAATCCGTGCATTAATGGCAAAAGGTGATGAATATGTAAATAAACACTCGTTAAAGAGTTTAGAAGTATTCGCATCAACAGGAGAACCTTGGAATCCAGACCCATGGATGTGGTTATTTAATACAGTTGGTAAAGGTAAAGTACCAATTTGTAACTATTCAGGTGGAACTGAAATTTCAGGTGGGATTTTCGGGAATGTCCTAATTAAGCCGATCGCACCGATTAGTTTTAACGCATCTTTACCAGGAATGGCAGCGGTTGTACTTGATGATCAGGGTAAACCAATTCGAGATGAAGTCGGAGAATTATGTTTAGAAAAACCTTGGGTAGGTATGACGAAAAGTTTCTGGGAAGATGATGAACGTTATGTAAACACATATTGGTCACGCTTTGAAAATAAATGGGTCCATGGGGACTGGGTTATTTATGACGGTGAGCAATACATCATCACAGGACGTTCAGACGATACGCTAAATATTGCAGGGAAACGTATTGGGCCTGCTGAATATGAATCTATTCTTGTGAAACATAATAATGTAATAGAAGCAGCTGCAATCGGTGTACCTGACGATGTTAAAGGTGAGGTTTGTCATTGCTTTGTAGTATTACGAGACGGTGTAATATTTACAGCAGAATTAAAGAAAGAATTAATGAGTTTAGTAAACTCTCATATCGGAAAAGCATTATGTCCAAAAGATATTCATGTTGTAGAAGATTTACCAAAAACACGTAATTCTAAAGTAATGCGACGTGTTATTAAAGCAGCTTACTTAGGAAAAGAGTTAGGCGATTTATCGTCACTAGTAAATCCTGAAGTAGTACCCTTTATTCAAGGACTACAGTCTAGCAAACTATAAAATTACGAATGAGCTCTATGTAAATAGAGCTCATTTTTAATGTTTACAAAAAGATAAGAGAGAAAAAGTAAATTTGAAGTTAAAAAATCTACTATTAGTGTTAAGTATATCTGTTTGTTTTTAGTTTTTATCAAAATAGGATACTATAGCTGTCTATTCAATGGAGTGATTGAATTTTGTTAAGAATGAAAATTTAGTGAAGAAAAAAGTAATGAATAAAAGGAGAAATCCCTGGGGGACAGGGATTCAATAAGGGAGATATTATTGTTGTTCAATGTCGAAATTTGGCGTATCCGACAAATTAATATTATCACGAATTTTCAGGAGATTGTGATAGTGGATGTGTCAAAAATGTGTACGGCTTTCATATAAAAGTGTTATTTAAATAGGAAAAGGGAAAAGAATTAAGTTCACTCGTTCTTAAGATTTTTTCCCTTTTAAATTTACTATTTGTTCGTTGTTCTATATACATCTGAAATTGGTAAATCTTCGCCATGTAAAGCTTGAGTACTGTCCTTTTTGTTTGAATTATGTGCCTCCTGAGAGGTTTCTTGCAGTTGTTCTTGGGCCTTACTAGGGGTATTCAGCGCATCTAATGACACAGAATCAAGTTGTTGACTTAATAAATCTTTTTTATCCATGTTATGTAGCTCCTTTTTGAACTTAGATATAAAAACAAAGTATTTTTAAATAGTTACGTGGGTATTATGTATCTTTGAATGGAATTATATACACAAACTATATTGAGAATTTAACTAATTATAAAAATTACTTGTGCTGACAAGCTTAAAAAATATAAAAATCATTAGTTCTTAATAAAAGCGTTATTTTAGTAGGGTGTTACGAAATTTCATTTGAAAGGAACATCCCAATGATAAAAAAGAGCACTGTAAATCAGTGCTCATCTTATTAGATATTGCTTAGTCCTTAAAAATAAAACCGTTACGGACAATTCACAATGGTAATAGTGACGCTAGCTATTGTTCCAGGAGAATCAAGAAGTGAAGCAGTAACGGTTACTGTTCCAGGCCCATTAGCGGCTAGAAATACAGCGGTAAAGTTACCTGAAGCATTGGTAATGACCGCAAGAGGAGCCATGAAAGTAAGAGAAGGGTTACTAAATGAAAAACTGACCACTACCCCTGGAGTAGGACTACCGTTTACTAATACTTGACCCGAAAAAAATAAAGTATTATTTCCTTGAGTGGATACACATGCTGTGGTTTCGTTAGAAGTCAAGATAATAGATACAGGCCCAGCAGGAAGATTAAATCCAGTTGGTCCGGTTGATCCAGTAGGGAATTGAAAGGGTGGAACAGGTGGAAGTGTAGGTCCAATAGAACCCGGATTAAGTGCAGCAAAAGATAAAAACTCGTCCATTATATATTACCTCTAAAAATCGTATTACTAATAGTAAATGTATTGATAGAGCAATGTGAAATGGACAAGCGGTTGTATTTTAATAAATTAAACAAAATAGTTATTTGATAGAAAAAGAAATTAGTATGTTTATTTTAGAAATTAAATATAAAAAGGCGATTATCGTCAAATCGCCTTTTGGGTAATGCAGTGTAATTTTATTCAGTTATTTGAAATATAGTTTCATTCGGTTTAGAAAATCCATACAGTTTCCTTGCGAATTTTAAAATTTCTTCTTCACTACCTGTTAAAGCCTTAACATCATTTTTAAGGGAATGACCATCCTTCTTTAAAGAAGATAATTTTTGTTGCTCCGTATTAAGCGTGATTTGTTTTTCTTTAATCATTTCTTGTTGGTTATTAAGAGAATATTGAAGGACAAAAATTACAGGTAATATAAAAGCCAAAGTAGCTATAATACGGTGTCTTGTTTTTTTATTATTACCTTGTTTGGTGTTAGCGTTCACTTGCTGTGAGGGTATCTTAGGATTTGATTGTTGTGATGATATTTTTGGGATGTTTCCCATTAAAATGCCTCCATTACTGATTGTAGAATTTAAACTGTTTAAAAGTATTATAAATGTTCAATGGGAATTTTAGAAGATAGTTTAATATAGGTGCGTTTTGTAAAGTTTAAACAAAATCCCTATTTAAATAAAAGGAACTCCGATTGTCTGCGGGCTCCTAAGGGTAATCGTCAAGTAATGACGTACTCGACTAGTTAACGATATCATGAATTTTTTGGTAAATAAACTGGTAAATGTGTCCAAATTAATGAGAGCATTATTTGAAACAAAAACGCTATTTTAATAGGGAGGGGAATAATGATGATTCCATGGGACAAGCGAGTATACATTGTATCAAGGTGATCATTTTATTACAGAGGGGACAATTTTAGAGGTTAGTGAAAAGGCGAATAACTCATTATATTGGCTTTGGTGCATGCTAGCTCCAAGCTATGAAAAAGTGTGCGGTAATAGTACAAAGCGACTTCGGTTGATTCGGATAGATGATGAAGAATGATATAAAAATTTCATTTTGTAGAGAAATGAGGTGATTAAGGATGGGCATAGAATATGCCATGTTTGTATTAAAAAAGAGCAGAATTTAGCCTATATATAAAGATGTTGGAATTGTTCTAATGGGGGGAATATCTGAAATATAAATAATTGAGGGGAGTGAACTAATAATGGAAACTAGTACTTTTTTAGGATTGTTTTGGGGATGGATAACGGTTATCGTATCGGGAATACTTTTCGTACGTCCATCGGTACTACGTGAATTGAAAAAATTAGTGGTTGAAGACAGAGGATTTGGTATTATGTATGGTTTTCTATCGATTTTCCTAGGGTTAGGTAGTGTAATCCTACATAATGTATGGGTATTCAACTGGCAGGGGTTCCTAACGGTTATTGCATGGCTTGCATTATTAAAGGGAATCTACATAATTGCATATCCTGAACCATCCAAGAAAACAGACTTTGAATTAAGGGTACTATCTACACGTATAGCGCTCGCTATCATTGGCGCCTTGGCTTTATGGATGCTTATAGTAATCTATATAAAATAATCCTTTTCTAATAAGAACTATATTAAAATAAATCTCTACGTGTTCATTGACAAAAAGCTGACTATACTTAGTCAGCTTTTTGTATATTACATTCTAGTATTTATCGGTCACAAAAGACATGTTCTCTCTTTTAAGTCGATATCGAAAATATTACCAATTTTTTCTTTTACAATGACAACAAATAAAGAAACATTTACAACGACACTTATTTCGTTTAGAACTCCAATCATCATCACAATGATTCTTTTCTTTAGATTTCCACCAATCATCATTACAATGCTTTTCCTTAGAACTCCAATCATCATCACAATGATCCTTTTCTTTAGATTTCCACCAGTCATCACAACAATGCTTTTTCTTAGAACTCCAGCAATCATTTTTCCAGGACATTCTTTTATACCTCCCTTCAATAGGATTCATACTATTCTATGTTTTAGTAAAAGAATGGCTTGTTTATTAACCTATTATTTAACCTTTATATGATAGAGTGCTTTCTACTAGATATAGAATTCATACAAACTATGCTAATTTTCAAGAGATAGTTGAGAGAACTACTGGTTATGATATTAATCAACAAACACTTGTTGAAGGAAACGTTATGATTTTAAATAATATCTTATTTTGGAGTACGCTTTTCTGAATGTATATTTCACAATGGTAAAGGAAAAATACACCATATCACTGCGAACAAAACCTATGTATATGTGAAGTAATAGGAAAAGGTGGTCCCTATTCAAGGAGCCGGCTTATTAAAAGTATAAATAAGAAGGTTTAGTACAAGTGTTTGTTTTTTTGTTTCTATGCTTTTGTCTCGTACACTTTTAAGCTATTTGACATACTTTACTAGTAGAAAGGATTAGGGGGTGAGGTTTTGGGTTCTCGATTTAATAATTGTAGAAAGAAATGTACGTGTAAGCATGATGATTGTTGGGACATTTTTGAAGAGTGTAAAAAGGAAAAGAATGAGAAATGTGACAGCTCTTGTGTACAAGGAATTAGAGATGAGCTTAAAAAATTAATTAATAAAACAGTGCGAATTAACACTGAAGGACGTACTTATATAGGTACTGTTTCTTCGGTAACTTGCGATGTTGTTAAGCTAGCTGCTATTCCTGGTTCAGTTGCAGCAATTATATCTCTTTGTAAAATTGAAGCAATTTTACCACCTGCTACAACTGTTACTGATGAGTTTGATTTTAACGGTGTTGACGTAGCAAATAAAGATTAATTATGCTTTATTGATGCTAAGCCATTCTTATGAATGGCTTTTTATTTTGCGTGCCCAGCTAAGCTGGGCACTGCTTGCTGGTGAAAGTCCAGCCTAGGTAAGAGCCAAGTCGCCTAGTAGCTGACAGGCAGCTGGTGGAGAAATCCTAAGGTTGAAGCCCTGTGACAAAGTAACTTCTACTAGAAGTGCGAGCGAATCAACAGACCGTAACATAAAGTGAACCTTGCCGCCTCGTTAAAAGCAACCTAGCAATAGGACAAAGGGAAGTCGAGCCTGGTGAATATGGGCGAAGACCATGGAAGATGTGAAGAACTTGGAAATACGACATCGAAGAATCCCTCGGGGTACGGAGGGCGGTATGTTGAGAAAGTAGTGTCTGGAACTGGGGAGACCCTCCTTTGCCCTTTCTTTCAGAAAGGAGAGAGGAAACCTATAAGCATATACGAAATGGTGGACTGTAAAGAGGGAGTCGGAGGAGGTCATAGTACTGAATATCATAACGACAACACAACGTTATGTAGGGAAGGACCTCTACTTTGTTCATAAGTTGGAAGGAGGTAAGAGTGAGTGAATGCTGGAAAACTAGCTAACTACACTGATGTAAAAGCTTAAGAACTTTGGAAGACTTTATATCTTTGTGCCAAAGAAAGTTCAAATCGTAGGTTTCACGCGTTGTATGACAAAATATATCGTCCTGACATATTGGCTGAAGCATGGAGAAGGGTAAAACGGAATCAAGGGAGCGGTGGAATTGATGGACAGACGATTGAAGAAATCGTGTATCAATATGGAGAACGAAACTTTCTCAATGAATTATATATAGAATTGAAAAGTAAATCCTACCATCCACAAGCTGTAAGAAGAATGTATATTCCAAAAGGTGATGGAAAACAAAGACCGCTTGGAATTCCCACGATCAAGGATAGGGTTGTACAAATGGCAACGAAATTGGTGATAGAACCCATCTTCGAAGCCGATTTTCAAGACTGTTCGTATGGATTTCGCCCGAAACGAAACGCACATCAAGCGATATCGAAGATACGGAAAGCGAGTAAAACATCTCATTGGATTGTAGATGTAGACATACAAGGATACTTTGACAATATTAATCATGACAAATTAATGAGGCTTGTAGAAAGAAGAATCAGTGACCGAAGAGTGTTAAAACTCATTAGAAAATGGTTGAAAGCGGGAATCATGGAACATGCGCAATTTCATGAAACGACATTAGGTACACCACAAGGTGGCGTGATATCTCCATTACTTTCTAATATATATTTAAACTATATGGATACCATTTGGGAAAAGAAGTGTAAACATTTGGGGGAACTAATTCGATATGCGGATGACTTTGTCAGCGTATGTCAAACAAAACAACAAGCATTAGAGAGTATTCGGATACTACAATCCATTATGAATAAGTTAGAACTTACAATCCATACAGAAAAGTCGAAGCTAGTGAATACGTGGGATGGAAACGAGGGATTTGATTTTCTAGGATTTCACCACCGAAAATACCCTAAACATGTGAAAGGCGGGAAGAAAGTGCATGTGATGGCACATATTCCGAGCCAGAAAGCCATGAAGAAAATGCGGGAACGCATTAAAAGATACACAGAGCCGAGGAACAAACTGTATCTACAATTGGAAGAGATGGTGAAAGGTTTAAATAAAATTCTGCAAGGATTCAAGAATTATTATAGCTTATCTTCAATTGGACAGAGGTGGCTCTGTAAAATAGACTGGTACGTCCTAGAACGACTTAACCTTTTTTGGAATAAGAAAAGAAATGTTCGAAAGAAACATGGTCGTATCAAGGACTTGATGAAGAAAACAACATATACACTCGTGAAAGTAGGAGGATAGAACAAAACTGAACGCCAAAGAAGGAAGAACATCGGAAAGCCGTATGAGGGAAAACCTCACGTACGGTTTGATGAGGGGAAGCTGAAACAGAAAAGGGATGGCAAAGCCATCCCTTTTCTGTTTCAGTTTTCTACTCTAAGTTTAAAAGGGAATATATTTTTCATATAGAAATAAATTTGAAGGTGTATAAAAGGTTGTGTGAAAGGAGAATGAGAGTGATCAAGCTGAAACAATTTACAAGAACTGATTTCAAACAATTAATAAATTGGATTAATTCCGAAGAATTTTTAATACAATGGTCGGGAAATGCATTCACATATCCTTTAAATGAACAGCAATTAGAGAAATATACAGAATGTGCAAACACACTGGCATTCAAAATAATGGATGAAGAGACTAAAGCAGTTATTGGTCATATTTCTCTTGGACAAATAGATAATATAAATAAGTCTGCTAGAATTGGAAAAGTGCTAGTTGGTAATACGAAAATGAGAGGGCGTTCTATAGGGAAACATATGATGAAAGCCGTACTTCGTATTGCTTTTGAAGAATTAAAACTACATAGAGTAACTCTTGGTGTTTATGACTTTAATAAGTCAGCTATTTCTTGTTACGAAAAAATAGGTTTTGTAAAAGAAGGTTTATTAAGAGAGTCAAAAAAAGTAGGAGAAACGTATTGGAATTTATGGGAAATGAGTATGTTAGAATATGAATGGAACAATAAAAAATAGTGTTTTATAATTATATTATGTTAACAAAAGGGGTTTGGTGGGAATCGTGAATAAAAAAACAAAAATAATTTCAATTGCAGCTGTTTCAGTGGGCGGTAAAACTACCATTACAGAAAGTTTAGCTCATGAGTTGAAAAACTCAAAGGCTCTATATTTTGATAGATATAAATTTGATAACTGTCCGGTTGATCTTTGTAAATGGATTGATGATGGAGCTAATTACGATGAATGGGTACTTACACCGCTAATGAATGATATTCAGCGTTCTATACAAGATAGTAGTTTAGATTATATTATTGTAGATTATCCTTTTGCATACTTAAATAGAGAAGTGGGACAATTCATTGATGTAACTATATTTATCGATACACCTTTAGATATTGCGTTGGCTAGAAGAATTTTGAGAGATTTTAAAGAAGATACAATGAGTGAAATACATAATAATTTGAAACATTACATGACACATGCGAGAAAAGCTTATTTAGAGGCAATTCATACTGTTAAGCCGAATTCGGATATTGTATTGGATGGATCTTTATCTATAAGTGAAATAATTGATCAAATAATAGAGGAACTTAATCGAAGAGAAGTGATTGTGAATGGTTAAATGTATAAAACGATATGTACAAGTCATTATCTGATTTATATAGAAGAGAATTAGATAAGTTTTTGCAGTTATGGTCTGGCGACTTCGAATCAAAAATATTGAAAGCTTCATGGACAGATAGATCATATAAATACGGTGAAGTTTTAAGGCATGTAATTGTACATGAAATTCATCATATTGGTCAGATATCTATATGGGCAAGAGAATTAAATCTTCAGCCCGTTTCAGCGAATTTAATTGGAAGAGGATTGTAGATTTAGAAACCAACTTGCAGTGTAAACACAAGTCGGTTTTTATATATAAGAAGATTTCTTAATTAAAATCCTCGGCTTTTTTTGACGTATATATATAAACATTAAGATTGTAATGATGAAAAAGATCATAATCGTTTGTATGATTAAATTTTTAAACTGAAACAATATTGTCCAAGATGTAACAGCATCTTTAAAAGCTTGGAGTGCAGAGTACGAGGAAGGATCAAAACCGTACTGAAGTAACTTTTTTGTTTCAATAAAAGTACTGTTTTCATCACCGGCGTCTAATATTACTGAAATAAGTCTAGTATCTCCTCGTGTGGCTGTACTGACAAAACTATAATTACCATTAGTTGAAAAACTAGTTTGTAAGCCGTCAACACCTTGGAGTTTAATGTTTTTATTAAGGGAATATATCATTTTATTTGTATTGAAAACTTTTGAATCTTTGAAGGTAAATTGGTAAGAGGTTAGTTTCGTAACATTCAATACATCTGGAAAGTCTTTTACTAATTGTGTTGCTAGTTTAGCGACGTCTATCGATGTTGTAGTTGATTGTTTATTCGTATCGTTATTAATTCCAGTAGCATTTAGAAACGGGGATGGTTGTGATAACTTTAGTTGTTTTGCTTTGTCATTCATTAAAAGTGTAAAGTTATCTTCGTTTCCAGCAATGTGTTCTGCAAGGGCAAGTGCGGAACGATTATTCCCTGTCAAAAACAATGCATGAAGTAGATCACGAACCGTCGTTTTATCTTTCGAAGTTATTTGTATAGGACTCGTTTCTGCTCGGAAAACTTCGTTACTTATTTTTACCAATTCATCTAACTGTATTTTTCCTTCATTCAGTTGTTCCAGTGCGATATACTCTGTCATTAATTTAGATAAAGTAGCTGATTGTATAGGAGTTTCTTCATTTTTTTATAAACAATCTCACCAGAATTAGTATCTATTAAAATAGCTGATTTAGCTTGAATAATTGGATCATTTACATAAAGATAAAAATATAAAACGATAAGTGCAGTAATAAGAAAAGATAATAATAAAATTGTTATTTTTTTCAAGAATTGCATTAGCGATCCTCCTACTATTACATCAATAATATTATTGTAAAAAGGAATGCTTAATTAGGAAGAAAGAAAAGGTAAAGAATTTCTAAAGAATTTTAAGGAATTCTTTAATTTTGGATATTGATGGAATATAAAAGGTTCAATTTCTTATATGATAAAAAATTGAACCTATAAATATGTGGTATTAAGCTTTATAAGGGAGTAATTTTACAGTGAAAGTTGTTTTTTTATCATCGCTATATACTTCAATTGTTCCTTTATGCAATTCAACAATACTTTTTGCAATTGCTAATCCGAGCCCAGATCCACCAGTGTTTGTTGAACGTGATTTTTCAACACGATAAAAACGTTCAAAAATATGAGGTAAATCAGTACTAGGGATAGGTTGTCCGTAATTTGTTATATCAATTGTAATCATGTTATTGCTTTCGTAAGCAGTAATATCAATATGATCTCCATCATTTCCATAAGTAATAGCATTTATGATTAGATTTTCAAACACACGGACTAATTTATCCCCATCAGCTAGTACCATTAGCTTTTGAGATGGGAAAGAAGGGCGACATTCAATATTAGCTTCTTGAAGCTGTATCCGAAATTGGACAGTTAATTGTCCAAGCAATTCTACAATATCAATAGGAACAGAATATAAACTTAACTCCTTATTTTGAACGCGTGTATATTCAAACAAGTCATTCATTAATGCATTAAGACGAGTTACTTTATCGTAAATGACTTGAATATAGTATCGTAATTCTACTTCATCTCTATAATTATCATGATGGATTAAATTTACGTATCCAACTATAGATGTAAGAGGGGTTCGTAAGTCATGTGATACATTTGTAATAAGTTCGCTTTTTGCTTGTTCTGCCTGTCTTTCTTCATCAATCGAAACTTTTAATTGCTCAATAATTTGATTGACCCCAGTTGCCAGTTCTTCTAAATAATTATGGTGTACGATGGAAACTTTATGATTAAAGTTTCCACTTGCAATATACCGAATCTCTTCAATCATTTTTTTTATACAAGTTTCATAGTAAACCTTTCTTTCATGACGATAAAAAATGTATAAATAGGATGAGAAAATAGAAAATAAAAACAAATAAGATACAATCATCATCCATAAAGACTCTTTTAATCCAATATATTTTTCATGGCCAAAAATTCTAATGAATTCTTTTCCTAGTTCGCTTAGAGTAAGTGAACTCTCAATTACACTCGTTACGAGGCGAAATATAATTAATTCGGTAATTGGTGTAAGAGTGATAGCTAATAAAAGCCAAAAAATAAGCTTCCACTTTGGTATATCTTTTAATATATCAAATGCTTCATTTCTCAATTTTATATCCTACTCCCCAAACCGTATGAATTAGTTTTTCACCATTCATTACGGTTTCAAGTTTATCGCGTAAATTACTAATATGGACCATTACCGTTTTATTAGAACCATAACCGTCTTCATTCCAAACTCGTTCGAATATCTCTTCAGAGCTAAATACTCTTCCAGTATTACTCGCTAGTAAATATAAAATATCAAATTCGATAGAGGTGAGTTTAATATATTCTCCATTTACTTTAACAGTATGATTATGTTTATGTATTTCAACAGAACGAATACGAATAATACCATCTTCATTCTTTTGGGAAGTAGCATTTTGGAAAGAGGATCTTCGTAATAAAGCTTTCACTCTAGCCACTAATTCTAGTGGATTAAACGGTTTAATCATATAATCATCTGCGCCGGTCATAAGTCCTAAAATTTTATCCATATCTTCAGCCTTTGCACTAAGCATAAGGATAGGTACAGTATTATTTTCACGCACTTCTTGACAAACTTCCAATCCGTTTCGTTTTGGCATCATAATATCCAAAAGCATAAGATCAACTTCATATGTACATATCATTTGTAATGCTTCATCACCATCATAAGCTTTATAAATGTTATAACCTTCATTTCGTAAATAAACAGCCAGTAATTCTACAATATCTTTATCATCATCAATAATTAATATGTTTTTATTCATTTTATAGTTAGTTCCTTTCCTTACAATTAATCAACATTACTATAATATCAAACATTTATGTATTTTGTAGTAATGTTTCTACATAAAATTTCATGTATCGTATTAAAAAGGAATTAAAACATTCATAACGAATATAAAATAAGAAGGATATTTAAACTCCACATTATACTGAAAGATAGTTATGAGGGGGACTTGCTATGTTATATAATGATATATATTCATTTACTCCAACTGGAAAAATAGAAAATGATATTAAAGCTTTTCTATTAAAATACAATAAAGAATTTACATATAAACATTCAATTCGTTTGGCAAATGAGGCGAGAAAAATTGCGAAAATATTTTATGAAGATGAAGAAAAAGCAGCGATTGCAGGGTGTTTACATGATATTAGTGCAATCTTTCCGAATGAGGAGCGGATTGCAGTTGCTGAAGAATTTGGCATAGAAATATTACAAGAAGAACGAGAATTTCCAATGATTATTCACCAAAAATTATCGAGATTAATTGCAAAAGAGGTATTTAAAGTAGAAGATAAAGAAGTTTTAAATGCTATCTGTTGCCACACTACGTTGCATAAACATGCAACAAAGATGGATTTAGTATTATTTATTGCTGATAAATTAGAATGGGATCAAATAGGGACACCGTCATATTTAATTGAGGTAAAAAAGGATTGGAAAAATCTTTGGAACATGCTGCTTTTGTATATATTTCATATTTGTGGGAAAGAAAAGATACATTAAAAGTCATACATCCGTGGCTAGAAGAAGCATATTGGCATTTAAAAGAAATTGTAGAGTAGAAAGGGTATAAAAATGCAATTAAAAGAATATATGAATCAAACATTCCCAGGAGTTACGTTAGTACCGTACATATACTCTCAGTGGGAAAAACATCTGCATTTTGATTTTGGGAAAGATAAATATCAATTTAAAGAAGATGGTAACACTTATAATATGGAATATTTCACACAACTATATAGGTATAATAAAAGTCTATTTAAAGATATATTTTCAAAAGAAGATGCCGTCTTTTTAGTCACAAATGTTTATCGATTTAAACAGGAAAATATAAAAAATGCGCAGAAAATAAATGTATACAATAGGTTTATTAAAAAGAGGGGTTTAAAGTTTCATATAAGACAAGAAACATTCCCTTTTCTATTTGAAGATGAAGAAGCTGACTTATATTGTACATATCAATTTTCTTTAAAATGTCTTGCTGAAGATATTAAATATGAACCGCTTATTCAAGCAGCTAATCATGAAGATTTCCCTGACCTACGTCCACGCTTAGGGCGAAAAAAGAAATTTCATATCCAGATGTATTTTTTATAAATGTAACAAAGGATATTATCATGTTTATTTATGATGATAGAGGATGTGAAGTAATTGCGAAGAATAAAGAAAAGATACGGGAGTTATATGAGAAGTATAAAGAGTGGATACAAGAATATGAACGAGAGAGTATAGATGACTTATTTACATGAAAATAGGAGGAAGTGAAGTGTGTAATGAAAAGGATCGCAATTGTATCTGCATGGGAACCAGAGCTTACGTATTTGCATCAACATTATCCAAGTGAGCGTGTAGAAAAAATAGCAGCTTGGGAATTTCATTTTCATTCTATTAATGAATTAGAAGTTATTTCAGTTGTAACTGGTGTCGGTAAAGTAAGTTGTGCTAGTTGTGTACAACTATTAATAAGTGAATTCCAGCCAGACCAGTTATTTATGACAGGGATTTGCGGGAGTTTATCAGATAAGGTGAAAAATGGACACATCGTTGTAGCTCTTAATACTTTACAGCATGATGTTACAGCGGCTGGTTCAGGAGAAGATAGTTTTAATCTATATGATGGTAGAACGGCACCTATTGAAACAACTAAATCACTCGTAAAACGAATGAAGAAATTGCGTTCGTATGACCCGGTCCATTTTGGTACATTTCTATCTGGAGATCAACGTATTCGAAGTTCAGAAATGAGGTATTTACTTCATACTGTATACGGTGCTTTAGCCGTTGATCAAGAAGTGGCAGCATTTGCTTATGTATGTCATGTAAATAAAAAACCATTCCTATGTTTAAAAGCTGCCTCAGATCAAGCGAATGACAAAACGAAAGAAGAACAAAAGGTTTTTAAAATGTTAGCATGTGAACGAGCATGTGAGCATTTAATTACTTTTTTACGTGTTTATGAGATTACTGTAGTAAATAATAGATAGTTAGAGGGTTTTAATATTGGAAGCTACAAATAAAATAGCAATTCTTGGTGCGAATGGTAAAGCTGGAAAATTCATCGTAAATCATGCGTTAGAAAAGGGATATCAAGCAAAAATATTAACGAGAACTTCTGAAAATATGAGGATAACTAATGAAAATATAGAGACTATTATTGGGGATGCCCGTGATCTTTCTACAATACAAGAATTACTTAAAGGTTGTAGGGCTGTAATTAATGCGGTGGGACAACCGAAAAATGAACCTTATATTTTTAGCACAGTTACGAAGCATATTTTAAAAGTAATGAAAGAATATGAAATAAAACGTTATATTCTTATTTCTGGAGGCTCCTTAAATGTAGAAGGAGATCAGAAGGGAATTGTAAATAAAATAGGGGCTAATTTGTTTCAATTATTTCTTCCAAAGATGATGAGGGATAAATATAAAGAATTGGAAATTATACAAAGTAGTGATGTAGATTGGACAATTGTTAGATTACCGTTTGTTATAGAGGGAAATGGGATTGGTGATATTAAAGAGAGTTTAGTAGATATGCCAGGAATCAAAATTCAAAATGGGGATATTGCACCGTTTGTAATAAAACAAATTAATAGTGAAAGATATATAGGAAAGTGTCCGCTCATTTCAAATTAAGAGATATCGTTAAAAATTAAAGAATAATGGATATAGTGGTAATAGTTTATTTCATGTGTTTGAATGTTGAGTTTAATACAAGTAAGTGGAGGATAATTCTATATGATTCAATATAAAAGGTGTAATGAAGTAAATATTGATTTAGTATATGAAGCGTTTAAAGATGGTTTTTCTGATTATATTATTAAAATGGAAGTTTCAAAAGAGGATTTTGTACAACGGTTTTTGGGACCAGAAGGTAACTCGCTAGAACACTCCTTTATTGCGTTAGACGGTGACAAATGTGTTGGTGTAATACTTGGTGGTATTAAGGTATATGAAAGTATAAAAACAATGCGCTGCGGAACATTAGCTGTTCATCCAGAATTTCGAGGTATTGGTGTAAGTCAAAAGTTATTTGAGTTACATAAAGAAGAAGCGACACAAAATAAATGTAAGCAGCTTTTTCTTGAAGTTATTGTAGGAAACGATCGGGCGATTCATTTTTATAACAAATTAGGTTATGAAAAAGTATATGATCTTTCTTACTATAATTTAAATGATTTAACTAAAATAATGAATAAAGGAAATAGAGATATTGAAGTAATACAATTAGAATTTCCAACATTTAAAGTTGAAATTCAGAAATGGCTAAACTTCCATATAAATTGGCAAAATGATATTGATTATATCGAAAAAACAAATCATACATTTTACGGTGCATATGTTGATAGTGATATAAAAGGTTCTGTATGTGTAAATGAACAAGGAAAAATTAGTTTTATTTTCATAGAAAAAGATTATAGAAATATTGGTGTTGGGACGAAATTATTACAGGTAGCAAGTGAAGAATTAAAGTTATCAAGTTTATCAATTGGGTTTCCAAACAACAATTTACTGGAAGGGTTTTTAAAGAAATCTGGATTTGAAAAGAATTCTTTAGCACAATATGAAATGTATTTATTGCTATAAAAAGCGGAGGGAATTATTCTTTTCGCTTTTTATTTTGTACTATAAACGTTTTTGCTGTATGTGGGAGGATAAGTAAAAACAACAGAAGTTTTGTTATCTATCTTATTGAACTAACTGGCACTTTAGTTGAAGAAGGAAAAAATATAGTAACCATAGAATATATTAATACATTAAAAGATTTATGAGGTGAAAGTGATGGCAATTAAGCAAGACGAAATTAAAGTAGTAGTCGGAGCTGGAGTATTTAATAATAATCCAGGTTGGGTTCAAACGCAAGAAGATGAACTTAATTTACTAAACAATACCACTTGGGAAGAAAGATTTGAATACAATTCCATTTCAGCTATTTTAGCAGAGCATGTATGGGAACATCTTACTTTTGAAGAAGGTGTAAAAGCAGCTGAAATTTGTTATAAATTTTTAAAGCCACCAGGTCATATTCGGTGCGGAGTGCCTGATGCATTTTTCCGAGATGAAACCTAACAAAATATAGTTCAAATAGGCGGCCCTGGCCCGAAAGACCACCCAGCTGCAAGCCATAAAATCGTACATAATTATAAAACATTAACGAAAATGTTTGAAATTGCTGGATTTGAGGTAGTTTTACTTGAATATTGTGATGAAAATGGTCAATTTTATTACACAGAATGGGATGCGAATGACGGCGTTATTTTCCGTTCGAAAAGGTATGATTCTAGAAATAGAGGCGATAAACTGGGTTTTCCATCGCTAATTGTTGACGCGATTAAAAGGTAAGTCATTCACCTAAAATAGGTGTTAGTTCTATCAGTTCATGAGTCGCAAATGCGGCTTTTTTTATTTTTTTTGTAAACCTACGTTTAGCAAGGAATTAGACATACATAATAAGTGATTTTGAACATTACATAACTTGATTTGAATACTATATTAGCTCTTATTAACACCATTTATCTTAAAGGAAATTGCTTTTAAATATTTAATGGAAATATTATATAAAATAAATAAATCAACGTTTTCTCATGTTGAATTTTTTTGTGGAAATGTTGAGGTACGCCTATTGTAATAAACATATGGAGAGAATATATAATAAATCAATGTTCAAATTACCATTCACACATTAAATTAATATTTCATTGCCATAGAGATTTCTTTTATACATAAATTCGTGTAAAATAAAATAAGAACATATATTCTATATGCAAGTAGGAGGCAATAAATATGTTGGCTGAAATAGAGAAACAAACTGACGGCTATATTGTGAAATTTGAACGCCAATTTTCTTATACAATAGAGGAAGTTTGGTCTGTTTTAACTGAAAACAGCAAGCTTAAAAAATGGATGTCTAATTTACAGATTGAAAATCTTAAAACAGGTGGAATTATAAAGTTCGACATGATGGATGGTTCATTTTTAAATATTGATATTTTAGAGTGCCAACTAAATTCAGTACTTGAATTCACATGGGATAAAGATCGTGTCCGATTTGAAATACATAAAGAGGAAAATGGTTCTCTTTTACTTCTTAAAGAATACATTCAGGAATTAACTGATCATACACCGAAAGATATAGCTGGTTGGCATATTTGTTTAGATCTTTTTTCTTCCGTTTTAGAAGGAGAAGAGAAGGTGTTTTCAAAAGATGAGTGGGAATATTGGTTTGATAATTATAAGGTTAAGGTTGATGAGTTTAAGGTTGATAAGTTGAAAGATTAGGGATTAAATTCATGGTATTTATTATATAATTATTATCTTATAAAAATGATTTTTAAAACAATAAGAATAGAGGTTAATATGAAAGTAAATCAATTAATTGCTAATAACATAAATAAACTTGATACTGTAATTCCATTTAATAAATCACTTGGTATTGCTGGTTTATCTGGATCTGGAAAAACAACTCTTTGTCAAACAATTGGTGAAGAATCAAAGAAGCGTCTAGTTTCCTTATTGCCAAAGGCTGAATATCAATATTTATTTCCTAATATTATGGAAACTAATTTTAGTGCCATTAAGATGGAGGAAATGCCTTTAGTACTTTTTTTAGGAAAATCATCAATTTCTTCCAATCCGCGTTCGACGATTGGTACTCATACAGGTGTTTTTAAAGAGATTCGTGAAAAACTAGCGGAAGAATTTAATCTTTCACCTGAAGTCTTTTCATTTAATAATCAATTAGGTTGGTGTGCTGGCTGTAAAGGGCGTGGTACTACTAAAAATATTGAGTGTGAAAAATGTAAAGGGAAACGTTATAGTGAAGAAGTTGAACAACGTACTATTGAGTTATTTGCTAAATCACATACAATTTCGGATATTAACGATTTAAGTGTTGAATCTATTCTTTCATTAGCAGAAGAATTAAATATCAGTGAAGCAAAACAACATATATTGCAAAATATTATCAATATGAACATTGGTTATTTAACATTAAATCGAATTATGGGTACGTTGTCAGGTGGAGAATTAACACGACTTTACTTAGCTGAATTCATGGCAGTTAGTGAAAATACTGTAATTATTATTGATGAGATTTCAGTTGGACTTGATAATGAAACATTGTTGCAAATATTAGTAGAAATCAAGCAATTAGGGTGTAAAAATCAAATCTGGCTCATTGATCATTCAGATACAGTACTGGATACAACAGATGAGCAATTGTTCTTCGGACCTGGTAGTGGAAAATATGGTGGAAAAATCGTAAAAGAATCACCAAGGCCAAAGCCAATACTATCGGAACGAAATTACAAAATGCCAACAGAATATTATACATTCCATGAATTATATTGCCGAAATATCCAAATGACTGAGTTTCAGATTCCTAAAAATAGACTTGTAACTGTTACAGGAGAGTCTGGATGCGGGAAATCTACACTTGTCAATGAGTGTTTAGCTACAGATTTCTTGAAACGATATCCAAAAGATAAACTAGTTATGGTAGGGCAAGATCGAAACCAATCGATTACAAGTCGATCAACTGTAGCAACTTTCTTAGATATTAAAAAGAAACTGACAAAGTATAGTGAAGAAATTGATGATATTTTTGAGCGCTCAATTGAGGATATTATTGATGAAATTCCAAACGAAGATATTGCGTATAAACGCTTGAGCCTACTAATCAAATTAGGACTGGGCTATTTAACATTAGAAAGAAAAACACAAACATTATCAACGGGTGAGTTTCAATGTGTTCATTTAGTTTCTGAGTTATTTGCAAAAACAAGAAATCCACATACATTGTTTATTTTTGATGAGCCTTCAAAAGGTTTATCGCAAAATATTTTAAATCAATTTATAGATAGTGTTAGAGGGATATTGCAAGATGAATCAGTCACTATCATAATGATTGAGCATAACAGTTACATGCTAGAAAGCTCTGATTATATTGTCGATTTTGGAAAAAGACAGGTTGAATCTATAGAGCATCTTGATGTAGTAAGTCATGAGGATTATTATCGTCAAAAAAGCAGTGTGAATAATGCTGAACAAATACACATTTCTTCAACGCTTAAGCGTAAAGAAGGAGTTCACTATTTAAAAGCAAATCATATTAACTATTTTAAAAATGCTGAAAACGTTTATAAGGGTGGTATTTTAAAAAGCTTATCATCAATGGCACGATTAATTTATGGTGAATATGAATCTGATACAATGGCACCTGTTGTTGCTATTGATCTCGAAAGACATTTGTATAGTCAATATAGTTTCTTATATGAAATTGGTGGATTGATCAATCATATTGTAGCTGCTCATCCGACTAATAAAGATACGAGAAGTTTCGATTTCTATTCTCAGGATAATCATTGCCCATCTTGTTCTGGACGTCTTCAAATTGAAGTTTTTGATAAAGAAATTACAATTCAAGATAAAAACGTTCCATTTTGGGATGGTCTATTCGATCCGGAAATCATGAAAGTATTAAAATTTTATCAATATGAAAAAATAGAATTTCTATTTGAAGAAATTAAAAATGAGCTTGGTCATGATTTGACGAAAAGCTATAATGATATGTCTGAGGAAGAGAAACATACATTTTGGTACGGCTATTTTGATAAGTCCTTTTATGATAAGAAAGGAAAGACACGTAGAACATGGGTAGGATTTAATACGATTATTGGCGGGTATATTGTTATTTCAAAAGCAGCTATTAAAGAAGATATTAAGACTTCTAAAGAAATGATGACATGTCCAATTTGTAAGGGGACTTTATTAAATCACCACAAACCACTTAATTTTGGAGATACAGATATTCGTGAAATTATTAATCAGCCGCTTAGCGAAGTATTAAAAATTGTAGGAGATTTGCCTGTACTCGTCAAGTTGAAATCTATCGTAGGTGACGATATGATTATGACAGAAGATGTTTCTTTATTACCTAGAAATATACAAGTCGCACTGAAAATGTTTGAATTAGAACAAGCAAGCTTTTCAAATTATGAAATGGTGTTACAAAATGTTTTACCATTCTGGGACGAAATAAAAGGAAATATAGAATCCATCTGCTTCAACAATCAAGTAACTATTTGTGATTTTCCTAATGTTTATGAAACAAGAGAAACCATTATAGATAAGTATTTCACAAATGGTAAATATAAAAAACTAACATATGTATACGAAGCATTTGGTTACAAAAAATTAATTACCCAAATTAATAAAATTAAAAAAAGCAACCCGTGTCCATTCTGTAACGGAAAGAAAGTTATAACCGAAGATAATCTACATGATGGCGTGTTTAAATTAACAATTCCATGTATAACTTGTAATGCAAGTGGTATTAACGATGAAGGACTTAAAGAAATTGTTGATGGAATAGATGTGCAAACATGGTTAACTGGAAAAGTTAGTGATGTTGTGGATGAAAGCTTACGAACTGAGGATGTTGCAGACATTCTAATATTTAATCGAATTCGTGAGTTGGATAAACGAGATATGATGGCGGTTTATAAATGTCTTGAGAAAAATAATTAAATTAAGAATAAAAAATAGTGGTCAGTAAGTGATTAAAAACTCATTTGCAATAATTTGCAAGTGAGTTTTTGTTTGGAGAAGAACTTGTTGATTTTAAAATTTTAATTTATTTTGACAAAAGATTTAAAAAAAGTCACTTGTAATACTTAAAGAATTTATTTGTAAATTATAAGTTGAAAGATATAGCAGGTGGGCAAACATGATTAAATATGTTTTTATTAAGTTTTAGTAGGAACTCTACATCGGTGAGATGGAGTGTTAACACTTTAATAATAATAATTTATTATATAATTATTATTATATAAAAATGATTTTTTCGGGGTGATAAATAAAACTCTGATATCTATATCTAATTAGATGAAAAGAATCTGAGGTTTTTCTGATTCTTTAAATTTAACAGAAATATATACTTGAATGAAGTATATATTTCTGTTAAATTTATCCTATGGATAGAACAAGTTTAATTAAAGGGAATTTAGAAATGTGTGTATTGTCTATTTTGTCTACAAAGAAAAGTTATGGTTATGAAATTATGAAAGAACTCGAAGTACATAATTTAAAATTGAAAGGAGTAGGAAGTATTTATCCCATTTTAACTAAACTGAAAAATCAAGAGTGGGTTAATACTTATCAAGAGGTGACGGATAGTGGTAAAGTTAGGATTTATTACGAAATTAATGAAAATGGAAAATTGCGTCTTGAGAAGAAAGTTAATGAATGGTTAGAGTTGCAATCTGATATTAAAATATTATTAAAGAGTGGTTTGAAAGGAGACCTTCTGAAATGAGGAGTGAATTAAAAGGTAAAGAACAGCAATTTTTAACTGGCGTACTTAAGGAATTAAAGCAATACGATATAAGTTTAGAAGAAAGGGAAAATATTAAACAACAAATTTTAGAGCATATCCAAGAATGTCGTGAACATGGTGAGGAAAGTATAAATGACCTAGGAACGCCTCAATTATTTGTTCAAGACTTTTTGGAGATAAATGAAATTGATCTGCGAGTGAAAATGAAACAACTTCAAAATATAAATAAAAAATCTAATACATTAATCATAATTGGTATATTCGTCGCATTTATTACATACCTCATTTCACAAACTACACTTTCAATATTTTTAACTGAATCCCTTAATTCAACCGACAGTGAAAATAACTTTAATTTTAATCTTTTATATCGAATAGCAGAAAATCAATGGTGGAACTCTATATTAATAATGATTAGTTTAATGGTTTCTTTATTAATATCTATAATTTTAGTAATTTATAAAAAAAGAAAGTTATCCGAAGTACATTAAGATGAAGATATCGAAATATAAATTGTTTCTAATTTGTATAGTTTGTAATGTATTAATGTTATGTATTGCACATTCAAAAGTTTACGCTCAGCAAAATATTAGAGTTACTTTAGATATTTATATTGAAAAATTTTTAAAGGAACATAAAATTCCAGGGGCTTCAGTAGCTATTGTACATAATAGAGATGTATTTTACACAAAATTATGGGGGGTTACTGGAGAATCTGAAAAAAAGATAACTAGTAAAACACCATTTGCAATTGGATCAATAAGTAAATCTTTAACTGGTCTAGCTATAGTGAAGTTAATAGAAAATAAAAAAATAAATTTAGAGGATTCAGTTCAACAACATCTTCCTTGGTTTAAAGTAAAAGATAATCAATCGGCCTCAAATATAACAATCCAACATCTACTAACACATTCAAGTGGAATGAGTACCTATGAAGGTTTAGCATTATCAGATAAGCAATCAAAGACTACTACGGCAATAAAAGAAAATGTAATGAAACTGTCGAATGTAACATTAACTGCTCCCCCAGGACAAAAATATCAATATAGTAATGCAAATTATCTCGTTCTTGGTGCACTTATTGAGGAAGTTTCAAAAGAGACATACTCTACTTATATGGAGAAGCAAATTTTTCAGCCATTAAGAATGAATGGTGCAGCAGCAAATAGTGAAGATTCTTATAAAAAGGGTTATTTAACAGGTTATCAATCATGGTTTGGAATACCAAGAAAAAGTACGGTGTCGTATGATAATGGTGGGACACCATATGGATATATTACAGCAAATCTAGAAGATATGATTCAATTCATTAAGTTTTTGAATCACCAAGAGCATACACAATTTTTAAATAAAGATAGTATGGATCTTTATTTATCTCCATTATATAAAATAGATTCAGCGAAATATTATGGTTTTGGACTGAGGACAACAAATATAAATGGAAACGAAAAGATGGTTTGGCATTCAGGCTCAACTCCTGATTCACATGCAGAAATATTTATTTTAAATGAAACTGGCTGGGGTGTTGTGATTTTAACGAATAAAAATCATGTTTTAGAAGAAGCATCACTACCAGAATTTAAAAAAGGAATTATTAATATTTTGAATGGTGAAGAACCGGTTGATATACCAAAAAATATACCAATAGTTCAAATTGGTATGTCAATATTAATATTCGCACTTTTCATTACAGCAATTATGTTAATAATAAAGTATAAACGTAAGAAAATTTGTAAAAAAATGACCTGGCTTTTTCTAGGGAGTTTATTTCTAATATTATCTATTACTTTAATTCCACTTCTTATTTATAGTACAAATTCACCGTGGCAGACGATTAAAACGTTTTCTCCAGATGTAGCGTTGCTCATTAGTATTATAGTTACTTTATTGAATGTAAATGGATTAATATCAATATATATTGCGTTGAAAAGCGAATTGGTAAATAAGTCGTAAGAGCTTTTAATTATATAAATATAATACATTAAATAATTGTTTAAGCTGTTATAAATAGTTGACTCTCACACAATGTCATTGTTTAAGCTTAAGTTGAGCTTCGAATAATTGTAATAAATAGGAGGAACTAATGTTCAAAATAGGGGATTTTTCAAAACTTTCTTCCATTAGCATACGTATGTTGAGACATTACGATAAAGTGGAATTATTACAACCAGTAAAAGTCGATGAGCAAAGTGGTTATCGATTTTATTCAGCAGCCCAATTAAAGAAAGTAAATCAAATTCAAGTGTTAAAAGATATGGGATTTAATATTGCCACTATTAAAGAATTAGTAGAGAGTGAAAATATTGAAGTAATAAAGTCACAATTTGAAAATCGTAGTGCTCAAGTAAAGGAAGAAATGGACGATCTCAAAAAACAATTACGTCTCCTCGAAGACTCAATGAAAACGATGAGAGAGGATGTTATTGAAATGAACTATCATGTTTCATTAAAAGAAATTCCAGAAAGAAATGTAGCAAGTGTTAGAAAGGTTATTCCATCGTATAATTGCGAAGGGGATTTATGGAGTGTATTGATGCAAGAAATTAATGTTAAAAATATTAGTATAGCTAATCCGAGTTATAGTATTGCTACATTCCATGATCAAGAATATAAGGAAAATGATGTGGATGTAGAAATACAGATAAATATTTTAGGGGAGCATGAAAATACAAAAGATGTTAATTTCAAAAAGATAGATCCATCCTATGTAGCTTCAATAACAGTTAACGGAAGTTATGAACAAATGACAGCTGTAAATGAGGCGGCAGCAAAATGGATTGAAACGGAAGGTTATGAATTAGCTGGACCGATGTTTAATATTTATCACGTTAGTCCAGCGATGGAATCAGATCCTAATAAGTGGGTTACAGAGGTTTGTTATCCGATAAACAAATAAACAATAAAGTAAAAAAGGCATCGTATATGCCTTTTTTACTTTATTTCCATCTGAAAATATTTAGCACAAAGGACTCGTTGATTAACCATAATAGCCTCCTTAATACTAGTTAATCTAAGGAGGCATTGAATTGTTATAAATTAATGATATGTGTATCCTCCATCAGGAAATAATACATTACCTGTAGTAAAACCATTTTGCATTAAATACAGGACAGTATGTGCAATTTCATCATTATACCCAGGTCTCTGTAAAAGAGAAAGAGATTTATAATCTTCATAAGCAGCTAGTCTTTTCTCATTTTGTTCATTCTCTCTTCGTATCGTTCCAGGAGAAACAATATTAACTCTAATAGGAACTAATTCAACAGCTAAAGCTTTCCCTAAGCTTTCAATAGCACCATTACAAGCGCCATAAGCAGGTGCACCTTTAAGTGGTCTTTGACTAAATGCACCGGACATTAACACGATAGATCCAGAGTTTGAAAGAAAAGGAATCGCATATTTTACGGCGTAATATTGTGGCCAAAACTTTCCGATAAAGCTGCTTTCAGCAATTTCCTCTGTAGCGGTTATTGGTCCAAGTGTGTAAGAGGCTCCCGGTGTGAATAAATGATCAAAATTCCCAACTGTCTTGAAAAAATCTTGTAATTGCTCTTTATTTTGATTATCCAATACATAAGTTTGAAGATGGTTGTTATTTATTAATTCTCGAGAAATTTTTAATTTTTCTTCCGAGCGTCCTGCAATAATAACATGTGCGCCTTGTTCGATTGCTTGTTTTGCTGTTACTAATCCAATACCAGAGCTTCCACCAATGATAACGATACGAGTATCTTTTAATGTAGTAATAGACATATTTTAGCCCCTCCTTTAATAAAAACTTTAAAATAAAACTGCTATGCTTTTATTATTCGCTAAAAGATTGCAAGTGAAAAGTACGCACTTTATATGTACATAGTCGCAAATTTCGTACTAATCGCTTGTTATATGGATACATAATATAAAAAATTACGCATTATAATTTATGATTTGAGGGGAGTGGTGAGGAAAGTGAATTTAGAGGAACCGAAATTAAAAGGGGTAATAGCGACATTACAAATAATCGGTGGGAAATGGAAGCCACTCATTTTATTTATATTATTAACAGATGGAACGAAACGGTTTGGTGAATTAAAGCGATTAATACCAGGCATTTCTCAAGGAACATTAGCGAAGCAGCTTCGTGAATTAGAGCACGATGAACTAATAAAACGCGAAATTTATCAAGAAATACCACCTAAAGTGGAATATAGCTTAACTGAGCATGGAAAAACAGTCAGTATTGTTTTGGATAGTATGTGTGGTTGGGGAAGAGGACATTTAGAATATATCGATAAAAATAAACTATAATATTATTATGTAAACTAAATGGGATTTGTCGAAACATATCGTTTTAATAATTTTTATTTTATAATATATAATTAAATAGTGTTATAGGTTATTATATATGCAGTCTTCCAGATGAGGTGATATAGATGAAATGCTGTATCGTTCGAAGTAACTAGTTGTTCGGGGCTGAAAAAATGCGTAGCAGATATAAAAGGAGACATAGGCCCTTTTACGATAAAATCAACTATGAGTCTATTTCAAGGATCATCATAATTAAACATTTGATGCATTTTTACAAAGGGGCAATAATAAAATGAACGAATTAGAGTATAAAAACTTTTATGATAAAGTGGGACGATTAAACGGATGGGACTTTAGTAAATTAAAATGTGAAACTGTAGGAGACATTTGGGACTTTTATGATGAAGTAAAAATAAGATGTAAACCAGCAGACATTCTAATTGATGTTGGTACAGGTGGAGGCGAGAATGTACTAAAAATAGCATCTTCAGCTGCATCACTGATTGGAATAGATAATTCTAATGGAATGATCAAAACAGCACATTTTAATTTGAATAAAGCAGGTGTACAAAACGTTGAATTTCTCCAAATGGATTCTGAAGTTTTAACGTTTCCGCATGCTCATTTTGATATTGCTTCAAGTTGTCATGCGCCGTTTGTAGCATCTGAATTGGCAAAAGTAATGAAAAAAGGTGCTTTTTTCTTAACACAACAAGTTAGCGAACATGATAAATTAAATCTTAAAGAAGCATTTGGTAGAGGGCAATGTTTAGGTGAAAGAGATGGTACGTTAAAAGATAAGTATATGGGTGAACTTATTAGTGCAGGATTTGAACTCGTACAAGTACGTGAATATGATGTTACTGATTATTACAGTACTCCTGAGGATCTTATTTTCTTATTAAAACATACGCCTATTATTCCTAGATTTGGAGAAAAAGAAGAGGACTTTAATATTTTACAAAAGTTCATTGACGCTAATAGTTCCGAAAAAGGTATTCGTACGAATTCAAAAAGGTTTATGATTATTGCTGTTAAATCATAGTGTATTTTAACGTAAAAGCTGATTTTCTTTAAAAGAAAATCAGCTTTTTTTGTGGAAAAAAATGCAGGGAAAACTTAAAAATCATAGAAATAGGTAAAGTGGTAATCTAAAAATTGAAATATAGGGGATAATTATTTTGAAACGTTACTATATTAACAATGAAAAAATAAACGCACATATTACTGAGTGGGGAAATAATGAAAAGCCCGTCATCTTTTGTTTACATGGGTTAGGTAGTACGAGTTTAAGTTTTATAGAAATTGCAGAAGAATTAAAGGAAGAGTATAGATTTATCTCCATTGATGCACCTGGGCATGGTAAAACACCGCCCTTTGAAAGAACGGAAGATTATGAGATGCTGAATTTAGCAAACTGGTTAAATGAAATAATAAATGAACTGAGAATTGAACATTTCTATTTTTTATCACATTCGTGGGGAAGTTTTGTAGCACTATTTTATTTATTAAATAATCCAGAAAAAGTACTAGGAAGCATTCTTATTGATGGAGGATATCAAACAAAAAGGCTTCAAGAAGAAACGCTTGAAGAGGAAATCGCGTATTACGAAAAGGATTTTGAAGAATATATTTTTAATAATTGGGATGGATTTTTCAAAAGTGAAAAAGAAGCATATAATAGGTGGTCTCCATTATTAGAAATTTCTGTAAAAGATCTAGGGATTGAAATGGATAATAAAGTATGTTGGCATGCGAGAGGTACAACAGCTGGTAATATAATAAGAGGTATGCATAAAGATGAAACGATAGATATTTACGAGAAGTTACCGGCTAATATTATATTGCTTCGAGCTACAGTTCCACAAATATGGGATGAATATAGAGATAAAACAGTGAAAATTTTCAAGTTAAAAACTGGCGCGAAAGTAAAATTAATCTCTGATACTACACATTTGTTACACTGGGATAAACCAGAAGTTGTTATTGAGGAAATAAAAAGTAATTGGAGCTAACATATTCATACTAAAGTTGTAGTTTTTACACGAAAAATCCACCCTTCGGTTTGATTTTATCTATTTATAAGTGTAATACAATAAGAATAGATAATAAGAAACAAGGGGGAATGTAAAGTGATTACACATATATCAGATATAAAACTACAAACGGTTTCTATAGAAGGGGTAAAACAAGCTTATAAAGACATATTATCTTTTCCAATAAAAAAAGAAACCGCATCATATATTCAATTTGAAGTAACACCGTATACAACAATTAGTTTTCAAGAAGTATATGAACCAATTGCACCTGCGCATTTCGCTTTTGAGATCCCATATTCAAAGTTCCATGAAACGGAAAAATGGCTTAAAGAGTCTGGATTACTCATTGTGAAATGGAAAGATGGTCATACAATTGGTGAGGAGAATGGTCTATTCAATTTATACTTTAAAGATGGTGATGGAAATCTTCTCGAAATTATTGCACATAGTTATATTAAAGAAGATGTATTAGTCCCGCATTCACCGTTAAACATTTTATACGTAAGGGAAATTGGTCTTCCGGTTAAAAGTGTACCTGTATTTACGGAATGGTTGAAATCAAATCTAGACATGAAAACGAAGGAAGATGGGGATGTTTTTAACTTTGTAATAGGTGGCACTGCATATATCGTTGCAACCTGGTGGCAGCGACCGTGGATTCCAATCGCGATGAAAGCTTTACCACCGAAAGTACATGTTTCATTCGGAACACCGGATCATGCGTTTTTACAACAAATCCAAAATAACTTTAAGAAAAATGGTGTTCCATTTGAAAGTAAACATACTGAAGTATTGTTTATTCAACAAGGGTATTCATTTTCTGTTTTGCATACACCGGAGTTTCATTCCGATATTCCTAGAAAATTAAACTTACCACTTTCTATATAATTATAGGGAGGGTAAGTTTTTTCATTTTCATGAAGAAGGGTTTCAGTATAATTACACTGAATTTATAGAGGACTATAAGGCGTTATTCTAATTTACTGTAAGGAGAGAAATGAATTGAATCTAGGAAATCCGATAGCCAAAGGAAATACGGCTGAAATTTATCTTTGTTATAATAAAGTTGTGAAATTGTTTAAAGAATGCCTCCCTAATACAGAATCTCTATACGAAGCACAAAAACAAAAGTATGCATATTCATGTGGTTTACACGTTCCTAAAGTGTTTGAAGTTACAGAGATACAAGGTAGACAAGCTATTATTATGGAATATGTAGAAGGGGAAAGTGTTGGTGAGCTTTTGCTTAATAATTTGAGTAAAGCGGAGCATTTCATAAGTATTTGTGTAAGTATACAACAAAAAATTCATGCTATATCTGTGAACTCTAATGAAATAGAACCGATGGAAGAAAGGCTTTATCGTCAAATTAACTCCGTACATGATCTGGATGAAAAACAAAAGGGAAATATATTAAAAAAGTTAGATTCAATCACATTTGAACCTAGATTATGTCATGGTGATTTACATCCGTTTAATTTAATTATGAGTAATGGTGATGTGAAAATTATAGATTGGGTTGATGCTAGTTCAGGTGATATTCGTGCAGATGTGTTTCGGACATACTTATTGTATTCACAGAATTCAGTGGAATTAGCTGAAATGTATTTACATATATATTGCAAAAAAACAGGTTTATTAAGAGATGAAATTTTCCAGTGGGCTCCTATTATTAACGCAGCTAGATTGGCAGAGAGTACACTTCTGTAAATAAAAGATGTTTTCAAGTATTTATTTTGATCCCTATTAAAATAGTGAATCATTTATTTTTTTACTCATTGATTCTCTCCGTTATTTTTCTTGCTAATTCATTTCGATTTGTCATATACTTAAAAGAGACCAAACGTTTTCTTTTAGGAGGACACAATGCGTAAAGGTGAATTAACAAAAAGAATGATTCTTGATCGTTCCTCTGCTCTGTTTAATGTAAAGGGGTATAGTGGTTCTTCAATTTCTGATATTATGCGAGAGACTGGGCTAGAGAAGGGCGGTATTTATCGTCACTTTAAAAATAAAGATGACTTGGCTGTTCAAGCCTTTCAGCATGCAACTTCACAAATGGGAGTGCGTTATGTCGAAGAGATAAAAAAGCATCCAATACGTTGGATAAGTTAAAAACTTTTATTTCAGTTTTTACATCTCTCATTCATAATGATCCTCTTCCTGGAGGGTGTCCAATCATGAACGTAACGTTAGAAGCAGATGATTCCCATCCTCTCATGGCAGAACAAGCACAGATAGCGATGAATCAATTACTTGGAATAATTGAAAAGATTATTACGTATGGAATTGAGCAAGGAGAGTTAAAATCAGATACTCAAGCAAAACAGATTGCTATCATCTGGATTTCTTCTCTTGAAGGAGCACTTGCCTTGTCACGCTTATACCAAGATACAGTTTATATTGATACAGTATCGTCACGACTTTTAGATGAATTGGAAAAACAAATTACGGCCAACTAAGCCGTAATTTTTATCGCAAAAAAGAGACTATTCGGTTTCTTTTTTTTGAGGGGGTGATCACTTAATAGAAATTCCATGATGGAACTATGAAAGAACGGATGAGAGAAGAATGGTACTAATACAAAATAGTAAATTGAAAAACGTGTAGAATATGAACGATTTCGGCCTACCTGTTTCTAATTTTTGGAGGAGTGTGAAAAGGGATATGAGAGAATTTGAAACAATCGTAATTGGATCTGGCCCTGGAGGATATGTTGCTGCAATAAGAGCTTCACAATTAGGGCAACAAGTGGCAATTATAGAAAGAGAGAATCTTGGTGGCGTATGTGCTAACGTCGGCTGCATTCCATCTAAGGCACTTATTTCTGTAGGTCATCGTTTTGAGGAAACAAAGCATTCAGAAAATATGGGTATTTTTTCTTCTGGTGTAAATGTTGATTTTGCAAAAGTACAAGAATTTAAAAACAACGTTGTAAAGAAATTAGTAGGTGGTGTAGAAGGGTTATTAAAAAGCAATAAAGTAGAAGTGATAAAAGGTGAAGCTTATTTCATGGATGCTAACACTATACGAGTAACCAATAAAGATGCAGCTCAAACATATACATTTAAAAATGCAATTATAGCTACTGGATCACGCCCAGTTGAAATTCCAACATTTAAATTTACAAAACGTGTGATTAACTCTACAGGTGCACTTAGTTTAACTGAAGTTCCAAGTAAATTGGTTGTAATCGGTGGTGGTTACATTGGTACTGAATTGGGCTCTGCTTACGCTTCCCTCGGTTCTATAGTAACAATTATTGAAGGAGGTAAAGATATTTTAACTGGCTTCGATAAACAAATGACTCAAATTGTGAAAGAAGACCTTATAAACAAAGGTGTTACAGTAATAGTAGATGCATCCGCTAAAGGTGTAGAAGAAGTTGAAAATGGTGTAATTGTTACCTACGAAATTGGTGGTGAAGAAAAGAAAGTTGACGCTGATTACGTATTAGTAACGGTTGGCCGTCGTCCTAATACTGAAAATATGGGTTTTGAAAAAATCGGTATTGAGTTTTCTGACCGCGGTTTATTAAAAGTTGATCAACAATGCCGTACTAACCTTTCGAACATTTTTGCTATAGGAGATATCATTGCTGGTCCACAGCTTGCACATAAAGCATTTTACGAAGGGAAAGTAGCTGCCGAAGCTATCTCTGGTGAACTATCATTTGTTGATTACTTGGCAATTCCAGCAGTTTGTTTCACAAATCCTGAATTAGCTACAGTTGGTTATGCTGAAGAGCGAGCAAAGGCAGAAGGCATGGAAGTAAAAGTGATTCAATCCCCATTTTCAGCAAACGGTCGTGCACTTGTATCAAATGAAGGAAAAGGGTTCTTGAGGCTATTGGTGCGTAAAGAAGATGGTGTATTAGTAGGTGCTCAAATCGTGGGAAATGGTGCATCAGAAATAATTGCCGAAATGGGTTTAGCAATTGAATCAGGCATGACAGTTGAGGATATTGCATTAACACCACATGCTCAACTAACTTTAAGTGAGATTGTGATGGAAGCTGCTGAGGCCATAATTTACAATTTTAAATAAATATTAATTAATAAAAATTGGATTGCTTCGTTTTTTAGAAATTCTAAATAAAATAAATGTAGAGATAAATAAATATGTAAAAAACAAACTTTACTAATAAACTTCTTAATAACATATTATGGCTAATTGAGCCGTTTTTTTACCGCAAAAAAGAGACTATTCGGTTTCTTTTTGTGAGAGGATTTATTCATTTATTAGAGAATGAAAAGTGAAATTATGGAAAATGAATATGAGAGGAGAATACAAATGAGTCAATTTGTTAATTCAACAATGGAAGGTAAAAATTTTAGTGCTGTTCAAGTAGGAAAGTGGGAGGATCTGCTTCAATATAAAAATGGAAATCCATTTAAAGCTCCTGGAAAGGTATTTCTTAAAGATGACTTACAATGTACAGGGATGGAAGCTTCACTAAATGTTTTCCCTCCAGGCATTTCAATGCCCTTTTATCATAAGCATAGAGAAAATGAAGAGCTGTATATCTTCGTCAAAGGACAAGGGGAATTCAAGATTGATGATGAAATCCTTGAAATCAAAGAGGGTACTGTCATAAGGGTGGCACAAGAGGGGGAAAGAATTTGGCGTAACAATTCAAGTGAACCTCTTTATTTTATTTGTATTCAAGCTAGGGCAAATACTTTGGAAGAAAGTAATATCGAGGATGGTATTAAGCTAGATAAATTCGTTGAATGGATTGAAAAATAGGTGCCACTGTACGATTAAATATCGTTTCGCTCCTTGTATTTTGTCTTTTGAAGAAAACTTATCTATAGAAAAGTACACCCAATTGTTAAACTGAATGTAACAATTGGGTGTACTTCATAGGAAACCAACTGTGTTTAAAGAATGGCTTTTTTCAATCTTTATTCTATAAAGGTTCATTATCCGTACTTGCTCCTCAGTTAACTCTTCTTTATTCCAATACATATGCATTAAACTATATTCGAATATCTCCTTTAATTTAATAAACAATGGAAGCTGCTCTATCATTTCTTTAGGTAGATCATTTTCCTCCTGGTATCCGTCGATTATTGCTTTTGTAATAGAATTCTCATAGTCGACTATGTTGCCATTCCCAACGAAAGAATATTCTATCGCGCTATAGACTGGAACAGCTAAATCGAATATGTAAAAATGTTTTTGACAGTCTTGAAAATCAATCATTGTTAAATTTAAATCATTGTCCACTAATATGTTTTCTAACCATAAATCTCCGTGTATTAAGCCATAATTTGAAGGATTCTTTGGCAGTTCCTTTGTAGAAGCTAAAACGTCAGATGCAATTTCTCTTATAGTAGTTTCTTCTTTAGGGATATAGTTTATTAATTAGTTTAAGTATCTCTTTTTCTATATTATTCATTTTAACTTCCTTTCCAAACATAAATTTTCCACTCACAAAACTACTAGTTCCTTAACTTACAAATTTCGTGTTTTATTTGGTAGAATCCTTTAAAAAAGATTTATCCCGTAAAAGTCCGATTAGTATGGGATAATAAGCAGTGGGGAGGAACAAACTCCCCACTGCTTAAAGTTTCACTTTATTGGAAAGTTAAGTAAATGTATGACAAAATAAGATAGCTGAAAAAATATGAAATGAGTAATTACATATGATATTTAAAGGTTCTAGAGGGTGGTTAATGTTATAAACCACAAGAAATATCAAAAGAAAGAAGTGGATACTTCTTATAATATTTAGTGAGGAGGGAGATAAATGAATGAACATATACAGCTAATGATTGAATGGATTGAGGGCAATTTTAAAAGGAGTTTTCATTAGATAAATTATCTGATTATATGGGGTATTCTCCTTACTTCTGTTCGTTTAAATTTCATCAAGTAACGGGGATAAGTATTAGACGATATATTCTTCTTAGAAGATTGTATTTATCAACGGAAGATTTGACGAATGATAGAAAGATAATTGATATCGCATTTGATTACGATTACTCTTCGCAAGAGGCTTATAGTAGAGCATTTAAAACTGTTTTTGGTATCACCCCAGGAAAATTCCAACTTAACAAAATACCGGTTCAATCATTTATTAAACTCTCAATCAATGATGGCAAGGAGTGGGATAGAATGAATTTTTCTAGAAAAGTTGAAGTTAATCAGTTACGAAATGCGAAGAGTGAGCTGTTTGATAAAGATGTACTAAACATATTAAATGGTCAATTTATGTATGAAGAATTTAAAAGTGAAAGACTAATGGGGGAGTCTGATTACGCTCCATTTAATGAAGCTATGTGTGTAAATGCGACTACTGCACAGATTTTTGATGATGAGTTTATTAAAACAAGGGCAGAAGGACATCAAGGTACTGTAGAAAATTATATGAAAAAGTTTATTCATCCTTTAGAGAATCTTTTTAAGAAAGAGTATAAATGTATCGTTTTATGGTTTGGTGAGGATATGTTTTGCCAAATGAATCTACTTACCGTACTTTCTTACCTTGAACAGTCTGATTATAAGGGAAAAGTATACTTAAATAGCTTCAGAGAGGATGAATTTAAGGTAAGTCAAATTGAACTTGAATTAGGGAACTATTTTTCTGTTTACAATGAAGTTCTAGTAAATCATAAAAAGCCATCTCATGAGATACTACCTGTAATGTATCAGGCGATAGATTTATATTTAGAGATGCTAAAAGAAAATAATGTAGTAGTAAAGTATATCTCCAAAAATAAAGATTTACCAACACAAGAGTTACTAACAAGGTTGTTTAATCTTTTTCCAACAATAGGATATGGGGACCTACAATATATAGAGCTTATTAATAAAGCGAGATAAAGATTCAATTTGTATTGAATAAAAAAACAATAAAAAATGCACCTATAAGGACAGATGCATTTTTTTATTTATATTTGTTTAAGTAATTCCAATTCCTCTTCTACAAATGCCATTAATTCTTTTATTGTCTCACTAGAAAAATCAAAACGAATTCCAGCTGCTTCATATACCTCTGGTAAGGATTCAGAGCTACCTAGAGATAATGCTTTTTTGTATTTTTGTAGTGCTTGTTTAGGATTCTCTTTATATTGTTTATACATTTGCAATGCACCAAGTTGCGCGATTGCATATTCGATATAATAGAATGGTATTTCGAATATGTGTAGTACAGGTAACCAGCCAGTTGCTATCCAGTTTTCATAACCTTCAATATTTACCACATTCGATTGGTAAGTGTTATGTAATTCTAAATATTTTTCATTTCTTTCTTTAGCAGTATGATTTGGATTTTCATACATCCAATGTTGGAATTGATCAACGATAAGCATTTGTGGTAAATACTTAACAATATCTTTAAAGAAATCTAATTTTGCTTTTATAAATTCTTCTGTATCCTCATAAAATGTATCCCAATACTCCATCGAAAACAATTCCATTGTCATGCTGGCTAGCTCAGCTGATTCTGAAGGGATTTCTAAATATTTTTGTAGCTTTAGCTGCTTCATACATTCATTATGAATACTATGTCCCATTTCATGGAGGAAAGTAGTAACATCATAATGTGTATGATTGAGATTCATAAAAATAAAAGATAATTGAGAAGCAGGTAAGTGTTCGCAAAATCCTCCAGGTGCTTTTCCTTTACGACTTTCTAAATCTAAGCAATCATTTTTATGCATACGGCTCAATAATGCAGAAAATTCTGGGTCTAGTTTTTGTAAAATATGAGAACTTTTTTCGATTAAATCACTCTCGTCTTCAATGGGTTTTAATACTTTTTGATTTGGTGCGGCTGCTTTTAGATCCCACGGACGAAGTGTATCTACTTGAAGTTCAGCTTTTTTCTCATTAAATATATTATCAATAAGTGGCACAACGTATTTACGAACGGATTCTGCAAGTTCATAGCAATCATCAGCCGTATAATCAAAACGTTCATGTTTTTTAAACATATAATCACGATAATTATCTAATTGAATGTTTTTTGCCTTTTGGTGACGGATTGCAATTAATTCATTTAAAATATGTTGTAAATTATTTTCAACAGATAAGAATTTTTCAGAAATGAGCGTTTTTGCTTTTTTTCGTATATCACGATTCGGATTTTGTAAGTAAGACTGTAGTTCAGTAATTGTTTTTTCTTCGCCATCCCATAGTGCAGTCAAACTGCCTGTAATTTCGAAGTACTCGGTTACTAATTTGTCTTCTTTTACTTCTAAATCAATGTTCTTTTCACAAAATAATGTTTGCGCATTTTTTGTTTTTTTATCTAGTAAGCTATAAGTTTTTGGATCAAGTTGCATTCGAAATGGTGACTCTAAATATTTATTATCAAAGGAATTTTGATAACGTTTCAAAAGAGGCCTTACATATTGTTGATCATATTCAAACGTATCTTTTATTTCTTTGTTATCTGTATTACATTGAAAGTCAATATAGTGTGATCTCAATTGTTCTTCGATTTCCCATATTAATTTCGACTGTATTTTCAGCCAATTTTCTAAATCTTCTCCTGAAGAAATGGGTTTACTTAATAAAGTAGATAATTCGTTCTCTAGCTCATGTATATTACGGATATCGATCGTATTAGAGTTCTGCATTATTTACCCCTCACTTTTTATTTACTCAAGGAGGTATTCTTCTTTTTCGCTATGATTCCTTTTTTTCCTAGAAAATTTGTGCCTATTACTCCAAGAACAATCATAAGTGTACCGACAATATGATAGTAGGCAATTTGCTCGTGTAAGAATACAACGCCTGCGATAATGGTAATAAGTGTAGATAAGTTGCTAAAAACACTTATTTTGGCTGCTTCAATATAAGATAATGAATAGTTTAATAATAATGCTGTCAGTAAGGAAGATAGTAATCCTAAATATAAAATGGAGATAAGGAATGTTCCATTCGTAAATGGCTTAAAGTATACAGTTATTGTACCTTTGTTCATATGGTCAATGATTGCGATGAAATTAAAACTAATAAAACCGATTGCCGTCATTGTGTATGTTAAATCCATCAGCTTGAATTTCTTTGTCATTTTTCGAGCTAATACATTGTAGCAAGCAGATGATAATGCCGATAATAAAATGAGAATAACACCGATGAAGCTCGTTTCATGAGCCCCTATACCATTCATAACAAATATATAAATGACACCTATGACAGAAATACATACTGATGTTTTTTGCCATGTATTCGTGTATTCTTTTAAAAAATAGGAAGCTAGTATCATCGTAAATATAGGGATTGCTGCTTGTATAATTCCAGCTTCAGATGAACTTGTATATACTAAGCCAAATGCTTGGAAAGCAAAGAACAATGCTGGATAAAATATTGCGATTGGTAAAAGGGCAAGTATGTTTTTAAATGATATATTTAACTTTACAAAACCGAAAATAACCGGAATGCTTGCTGCTATGAAGGCAACTGTAAAACGGTGAGCCAGAGTATCAAGAGGACTCGTAATCGTTAGTGCTAGTTTCACAAACATAAATGAAAATCCAATAATTAAAGAATAGAGTAACGCTGATAAATATGCTTTTGTTGTATTTGTCATAATTCCACCTCATAGTAGTTGATTTCTTACTGGCCAGTATACGTACATAGTAATCCTTCTGATCTAGTGCTACAATGTGAACAAATACAAACTGTACCGGTACAAAAAAACAGGAGGTGTAATGATGTATAAATATTTACATGTTTTGAACAACTTAGAAAGTATGATTCAAAATGGTGAGATAAAAGAAGGAAAGAAATTACCGTCTATACGGTCGCTTGTTACACAATATGAATGTAATAAGGCGACTGTAATACGAGCGCTGCATGAATTGGAAAAGCGTCATATTATTTATTCTGTACCTCAAAGTGGATACTACGTTGTTAAGAAATCTGGAAGTTACGTAGAAAGTAACGAGATTATTGATTTCGCTTCTTCGGCCCCAGATCCAGATGTTTTTCCATACTTAGATTTTCAGCATTGCATTAATAAAGCGATTGATACCTATAAGAATGATTTGTTTATATACGGAACACCGAAAGGGTTACCATCTTTAATTTCGGTTGTGCAAAAACAGTTAGCAAACTATCAAGTTTTCACAAAGGAAGATAATATATTTATAACGTCAGGTGTGCAGCAAGCACTTGCTATATTAACTTCAATACCATTTCCGAATGAACATAATATGATTCTAATTGAACAGCCAAGTTACCATTTATATATTGAATATGTAGAAACAAATAACATTCCTGTAATCGGAATTAAGCGTACGCATGAGGGGATAGATTTAAATGAACTAGAGCGGATATTCAGCACAGAAAAAATTAAATTCTTTTATACAACTCCAAGATTTCATCATCCACTTGGAACTTCGTATTCTAAAAAAGAGAGAGAAAAGATTGTTAAACTTGCGAAGAAATATAATGTATTTATAGTAGAAGACGACTATTTAGCAGATTTAGAAACTGATTCAAAAGTAGATCCGTTTTACAGCCAAGATAATTGTAATCATGTTATATATTTAAAAAGTTATTCGAAGATCATCTTTCCTGGTTTGCGAGTCGGTGTTGCAGTCATCCCGCAATCCATTGCAGATGCCTTTTATAAGTATAAAAAGATTTTAGATATCGATAGTCCTATGATTTCACAAGCTGCTTTAGAAATTTACATAAAGAGCGGAATGTTTGACCGGCATAAACATAAAATAAAAGCATCTTACTACAATAGGTCAAAAAAACTAGCGGCAGTAGTAGAAGGTGTTCAAAATGAAAATCCACATTTGTTTACTTCTAGAACAGTAGATCCAATTGGAATACAGACTTGTTTACAGTTGAAAAAAATATAGTCACGGACACATTTATTAAAAATTTAAAAAAGAGTCAAATAAGCATAGATTCTATTGATAAAAATTATTTAAGTAACTTTCATAAAGAGAGATTGTTAAAGTTAAATGTATCTAATGTAAAAGAAGAAAAGATTGAAGAAGGGATTGGCAAAGTAATTGGGGAAATAAAACGAACGAACCGTGTGGATTTTCAGTTTAAAAAAGAATAAAAATTATGAGGGGGCGTGTTTTGAATAGAATAGCCTTGTTTGTATGTATTGCTCTTATTGATTCACAATATTATTGTTTAATTACAAAAAAATCGTTACGTTCATGATCTGCCATTAAAAGGGTATTTTCTTGAATATGGATAAGAGAATGGGTTATTTATATGTGAATTAAAGGTAATTCAGAAGGTGTTATTTCGTTTTAGTATGTGGAAATATTACTCAACATTATGGAGGAGATCGATTATGAGCAATACACAGACATTACGAGGGCTAACCACAGTTAGTTTTTGGACAGATAATCTAGCAGCCGCAAAGAAATGGTACGCTGACCTATTAGGAAGTGAACCATACTTTGAACGTCCAGGATATGCCGAATTTCGCATTGGCGACTACCAACACGAGCTAGGTTTAATCGATAGCCGTTATGCGCCAGCTGATTCAGTGACCGGCCCATCTGGCTCTATAGTGTACTGGCATGTTGATGATGTAACAGCAACTTTCAATAAGCTACTGTCTATGGGAGCAAAAGAATATGAGGCACCTACAGAGCGCGGCGTGGGATTCATCACGGCTTCCGTAGTTGATCCCTTCGGAAACATATTAGGCGTTATGTACAATCAGCACTATTTAAATGTGCTGATTTCGAGCAAAAAAGCATGAACTTCGCTGCTGCACAACGAGGCATAGGGTGCAATGCTAATCAAATTTAATTAATATTATTTTAACCCCTTCTTAAAATCAGAACGGGGTACCGAAAATAATTATACTTGATTATAAAGAGTAAGGAGAATCACATGAAACCATTACAAGGTAAAGTAGCAGTTGTGGCCGGAGCAACACGAGGCGCCGGAAGAGGTATTGCGATGATGCTTGGCGAAGCCGGTGCAACTGTATATGTAACAGGAAGAAGTACAAAAGGGAATTTATCCTGTATGGGAAGAACTGAAACGATTGAAGAAACGGCAGAGCTTGTTACAAAGCAAGGCGGAAAAGGAATCGCAGTTCGTGTTGATCATACGGTAGAAGAAGATATTAAAGCATTATTTAAAAAGATTCAAGACGAACAAAATGGACAGCTTGATATTTTAGTAAACGATGTTTGGGGCGGCGATCCTTTAACGGAATGGGAGAAACCTTTCTGGGAACACACCCTACATAACGGACTACTTATGCAACAAAGAGCTGTTCATTCTCATATAATGACAAGCCATTACGGTGTACCATTAATGGTGAAAAATAAAATGGGACTTGTTATTGAAATTACAGATGGAGTCGATTATCAATATCGAGGTAATTTGTACTATAGTTTAGCAAAAGTCTCAACAATTCATTTAGCAGAAGCTATGGCGAAAGATTTAGAACAACACAATATTACAGCTGTCGCAGTTAGTCCAGGATTCCTTCGTTCAGAAGCGATGTTAGATATATTTGGTGTAACAGAGGAGAATTGGCGAGAAGGAGCTAAACAAGACCCTCATTTTATCGCATCAGAAACTCCTTTCTTTGTTGGAAGAGCAGTAGCAACCTTAGCAAGTGATCCAAATGTTCATGAAAAAACGGGACGAGCGTTAAGTTCATGGGAATTAGGAAGAGAGTATGAATTTACAGATATGGATGGAAGACGCCCAGATTGGGGGGAATATTTTGAGGAGAATGTTTTGAATCAAAATTAATGTTTTTAGAGCACTCAATAGCTGAGTGCTCTTTTTCTTTATACTGTACACAAATAATAAAGTCCTCTTAAAAATAAAGTGAAACTTTAATCAGTGTGGAGGTGTCCATTCTCCACTGATTATTAGCCTTCACCAATCGGGCGTTTACGGGCAGTTATCTCCCACCTAACTTCCTAGCATTCGCCGAATTTTGAGATGGGAGTCTTACTGCCCGCAAATAGAGGGATAAAATAGTTATTTAAAAAGCATTGGTACAAATGAAATACAGTCAAAAATAAAGTGACAAATCCAACTCACCCAAATACTTTTTGAATTTTTCCATATATAATTTAGTGCTAATCTAACTGGGATTATAGTTATTAATAACTGCATTGGCACAAAACCATAGGCTGGAATATGCCACAAAGCGAACAACAAACTACATATTATTGATGCCGTGCCAAATTTTAATCCTAATTTTTGTAATGCGATAATTATATTAGTGCAAATCAACTCTTCACCCATTAACATAAAGGGTACACGGAATAAAATCATAGAAATACTTATTACTTCAGCAACGGAATTTTTAGTTGCAGGTTCAAAAATGTAACTGAATATTAAGCTGGAACCGATACCCACGATAATTGTTAAAGGCACGCCCCAAAGTAATGTCTTGAAATTAAAATGTTTAAATTGCTCTAATGATATTTTTCCTAAAAAATAGTATCCTATAATTCCACATAATACAAGATTCCATAAAGCTTCAAGAATCATTCCCAATACTTCAGGTATATTATCTCCTAACACTGCGAAAAGTTGATATACAATCCCGGAAATAATTAATAATCCCAAAGCCAAAAGGGATTTTGAATCAATTTTCTTCTCTGTTTCTATAATCTTTGTTTCCACAACAACCCCTTCTTTCTTATTATTTCATTGATTACGAATATATAATAGCACATTGTTCTCCAAAATAATGGTAATTGAGACGATCATAATAATTTTATTTTTCCAAATCAGTAAGTCCAAGATTAGGAGATTCCTTGCAAGAATCATTTAGACCAAACCTATTATTAATGTCGTGATTGAAATAAAGCATATTGCAAATGGTGTGAAATAAAGCAATTATTAAACAAAAATAATAATCGCCCATCAAATTTATGAGTAGGCGATTAATGTATTTCTAAGAACAAAATTAAACAACTTTATTATCTTTACACATATATCGCATAAAACATTTTTTAACTTCATTAAATATATAGGGAATCATTACCAAAAAATGATATCCTTAAAGTATAGTCTATATTTTATATAGGAGGGTGAGGGGGTCTATGGCGGTACGTATAGTCGATGATTTACAACAATTCTCTTTATTACTTATGTTTTTGAGTACATTAATATTTTACAGATACTTAAAGAAGATTAAACGAGAGAGAAAACTGACTTCTTTCGAATGGACAATGTATTTTGTTACTCAATTCGCGACTTCCATTTGGGCAATTACTTATTTTATTAAATTCTTGTCTGAATCGTAAGTTACAGTAAACCATTTTAGTTTACTGGGTTATTGTTATCTATTAGGGATATAAATATAGTCCGTATCTAAGTCAATGACGACATCACTCTTAATGTCTTCTTGTAATGACTTTGGAATGTTTTCAAAATGATAACGTACACAAAATAAATTTATAAGCTCCTCATTAGATAACTCTTCATTTTTTACGTTAAAATACATTTTTTTAACTTACTGATAGAACAGTTATGACCAATAACATACTCATTAATTCCATATCCATCAAATTCAATTATCATGTTATCACTATTGGTTGCTAGCCAACATTATAGCTTTAATTTTGGATGAATCTTTCATATTGATTATTATACATAGCTTATATATGTCTCGTCTCAATTATGATATTCAAAATAAGAAGAAACACATTTGGAAATTTTTTTAGCAGGTGCAACAGCACGTTCTTTAATACCAATGCCAATAAAAGAAGGTCATACTGTGTACGCAATGATTCGTAACGAATCACAAGTAGAAGCAATGAAGAAAGTTGATGCTTTACCAGTACTAGCTGGGAGAGAGGTGCTTCAAAGAATAAGGCACGTAAAGAGAATGGATACTTTAAAATGTCATAAAAATCCTTTAATAGGAATACTAGTAACATTCACTATTAAAGGATTGGGCTGTAATGAATATACTTTTTGAAAGCATTATTTTAATCCTCACTGGAATTATTGTTTTAAAATTGACAGGTAGTAAATCTGTTAGCCAAATGACGAGAGCTGAAATTATTATTGTGGTTTCTATAGGACGTATTATTGTAGAACCTATATTAAGTAGGAAAGTAGGCCCATCTATTTTTGCTGCGTTTATTTTTGCGGGTGTTTTACTTATTATTCATTTTTTTGAATTGAAATCACGAAAAGTAGAAAAGTTTCTAAATGGAAATAGCATTATTGTTATAGAAAACGGAGAAATCTTAAAAAGAATTTATTACGCGCGAAAATGTCAGAACAACAATTATTTATGCATCTGAGAGAAAAAGGTATACATGAAATCAAGAATTTACAACAAGCAACTGTAGAAACGAATGGACGGATTGGGTATCAACTAACTACCAAGGCACAACCAGTTACTTTGGAAATGCTAGAAAAGCTTCTAGAGCAATGTAATCTGAAAAAATAGTTTTAGACTGAAAAGCGCTTCTTGTACATAAAGGCACTTTTCGCAAACGTAAGAGTCCCTTCAGTAATCCTGAAGGGACTCTAATTTACCGAGGGTGATAACAATCAATATTACGATTAACAACAACATTAAAGTTCATAAAAATAAACAGAATGAATAATTGACAAAAAATGAGAATAGTAGTAATCTAACGTAAAACATACGCTACCGTATTTTATGGGAGAGATGATATGCAATTAACGAGAGAAGACTGGATAAAAGTAGGATTACAACAATTAGCTAATGAAGGAATACATAAAGTTCGCATTGAAGCACTTGCTCGATTGCTAAAAATAAGCAAAGGAAGCTTCTATCACTATTTTCGTGACCATCAAGAGCTTTTAGATTCTATGCTCGACTTTTGGGAAGTACATGCAACAAAGCTGATTGTTCAAAGTATGGAGCAACAGGATGCCTCTTTAGAACAGCTATTACAGATTAGTTTTAATCGAGATAAAAAAATTGAGAATGGTATTTATGCTTGGGCTAAATACGATCCTGTTGTGGCAACACGTTTAGTAGATATAGAAGAACAAAGAATTTCTTGTGTTGCAAAATTGTATCAAAAAATGGGCGTAGACGAAACTGAATCAATTGATCGAGCGAGACTTGCCTATTTAACGTATGTAGGATGGATGACAAGGTTTGAAGCAAATCCTAATTTTGATATTGATAAAATGGTTGAGCTTTTAACTTCTTTCAGCGGGTGTCCAAACATCCACTGAAAAAAGTAAAGCCTCCGGACGCAATTATGCTGAGGCATAATTGATTATTCGATAATAAATGTCCCTAATATGGTTATAAAACCTGAAGGGACAAAATTTTCACTATAACATACGGTAGTGTATGTTATCTTTGAAGTTACGAAATTGGGGGCGAATAAATGAAATTACTATTAATAGTAGTAGCTGTGGGGCTTCTGTGGTTTATCAGTTTTTTGCATATTTATTGGGCTTTTGGAGGTCGATGGGGTTCTGCTGCTGTTATCCCAGTAAAAGAGGGAGAACATAAGCCTGCTTTTACTCCGAGAATATGGGGAACATTATTCGTAGCCATTCTTATTCTATTAGCTAGTGTCATTATTGTTGTTCAATTAGGTTATTTGCAGGGGTTCGAAGCAAATAGTTTATCTAAAATCGGAAGTATTGTCTGTGCTTTAGTTTTCATTGTTAGGGCAATTGGTGATTTTAAGTTTGTTGGATTTTTCAAAAAAATTAAACATTCTCAGTTTGCTAGATATGACACTTGGTTCTATAGTCCATTATGTTTATTCTTTGGTTTTGTCTATATCATGTTGTTGTTTTAATAAGTATAATGAATTCCCTATAAAATAAATTTCATGCAGGAAGAAAACACCTCTTATTGAACAAGTAGCAATAAAAAGAAGTTTGAGCATAGCAATAGAGCAATACAGGTTCTGTTGACAGCGAAGTCCACTATGATTAGTCATTTGTGTTTAAAAAGAGGATAGATAGGGCGAATTTATTCAAGCTCTTCTATCCTTTTAATTTTTATACATATAATGTATGACATTAGATAAGAATTCACTATTAATAATAGGTTCAGCTTATATCTTGACTTTTAATAAAATTTTAAAGTGTTGGTTTTTTATTGTGTGAATAAGAGGTTAGTTGTTGTTTTGGAGTTTACATGAATGATTTAAACTTGGCAATTGTATCATGTAATCTTTCTAATCCAATCAACATATCTTTTTCATTTAACATTGAATAACTAATTCGCAAATGATTATATTGAGTTTCATGGCTTAACAGACAAGCTGTGCCGGGTAAAAAAGAAACATCAACTTCATTCGCTTTTTGTAATAATGTAAAAGGATCGATTGACTGAGGGAGTGTAACCCATAAGTTAAATCCTCCATTAGGTATTTCAAATTCTAATTCTTTTAATGGAGATAATATATCAATTGTTAAATCGCGTCTAATTTGTAAAGCAGTCCGTAATTTTTCTAAATGATTTTTCATTCGTTCCGCTCGTAAAAAAGGAAGTAGTGCTTTTTGTGTCAATAAGGGACTACCAATATCCATCGAAGCCTTCACGGCGTATAACCATTCAAAGATAGGACCTTCAGCTGCAAGTGCCGCGATGCGAAGACCTGGTGCCAACGTTTTACTAAATCCTTTTAAATATATAACATGACCATTTGTATCAAAGCTTTTTATTGGAGGAGGAATTTTAAAATCCTCAAAATATATCTCTCCGAAAGAATCATCCTCTAAAATGAAAAATTGATAAAGCTCTGCTAGTTCTACAAGTTCCATTCTCCTTTCTTTACTCATTACTGTGCCCGTTGGATTCTGAAAAGTAGGATTCACATATAACAAAACAGGATTCTTTCTTTGACAAATATCATCGATTAAATCTGAGCGAATGCCGTTGTTATCAAGACTAACAGGGATAATTTGAACTCCTTTATTAACAAATACATCAAGCGCCGCTCCATAACACGGACTTTCTACTAACACTATGTCTCCAGGCTTTAATAATGTTTGGGCGATTAAATCGATTCCTTGCTGGGCACCACTTGTAATTAATAATTGAGATGGATCTGTAACTACTTGTTGGTGTTCTTTTAAGTAGTTTGTTATTTCCACTCTAAGTTCTTTAGCTCCTTGAACAGGTCCGTAAGTTGCTAGTATCATTTGATCTTTATTAAGTAATTTGTGCATTTCATCTGAAAGAAACGGATTTGGTAATAAACGCGGATAAAGGACCGCCTGTGAAAAATCGAAATATTTACGGTGTTGGTTCATCACATATTGAGAACGCATAACATTAATGGATTTCGTTTGTTGCCATTGATATGGAATTGGTTTGAAATCTTTATTCACACGTTTATGTATATAGGCACCTTTTCCTTGTTCAATTCGTATATAACCTTTCGTTTCTAACTGTTTATAAGCTTTACGAACAGTTAATAAACTAATTTGTAAATCATCGGCCATAGAACGTAAAGAAGGGAGGTAATCGCCATGTGAAAGCATCCCGCTTTGAATTCTCTCAACAATTTGCATATATATTTGTTGGTAATATGGTATGTTGGATTCTTTACGTAGTACTATCTTCATAAAATCACCTGTTTTTCTTTTTAATTTAATTAAAGCGAAAAACATCCTGACAATCAACTATATTTTTATTCAACTGTTATATGCGCGGATACACTGTTATACACCATTTCCTCTATACTCATTTCAAGAGTAAAAAGGAGGAAGGAAAATGGTCATTTTAAATTATATTTTAGTATGTATTATTTTTGGAACGACATTTTTAACGATAAAAATTGGAATAGAAGCGGGGGCACCACCATTATTTTCAGCTGGAATTCGTTTCTTTTTGGCGGGCCTTATTCTCATTATTATTTTTAAATTAAAGCGAAAGGATATTATGCCTTACTTATTATCGAAACGTATTATATATGCTGGTTTTTGTTTAACATTTATGACATTCGCGACCCTTTACTGGGCTGAACAATATATTTCTTCTGGATTAGCTGCAGTTCTATCTGCTACGGGTCCAATGATGATCTTGCTATTACAATCAAAGAGAAATAAAACAAAATTGCAAAAAGAACAACTTGTCGCTTTAGTTATAGCACTCCTTGGTGTTTTTTGCATTTCTTTACCTGGAATGCATCAAGAACTTACATTCATATGGAGTATCGCTTGCCTTGTTATATTAGTAGGAGAGTTGTTTTATGGAATAGGTTCTATTCGTTCTAAAGAGATACTTTCAGATTTACCTAACGTATCACCATTTCTCATTAACGGCATTCAAATGTTTTATGGAGGAGTTTTGTTGTTAATTGTATCTATCGTAATGGAACAGCCTAATCTAATAATCTTAACATCTTGGAATGTACAATGGCCAATTTTATATCTCATATTTGTAGGATCTATCGGTGGACACGGTTTATATTACTGGCTTTTATCAAAAACAAATCCTGTATTTCCATCAACGTGGTTATATGTATCTCCGTTAATTGCTGTTATTGTAGGTTATTTTGTATTAGGAGAACCATTAAATCCTGCAATGGGAATTGGAGCTTGTTTAATCTTGATTGGTGTATTTTTAGCGAATCGTTCTACACTTGGAGTTTATTTTAAGCAAGGAAGGTTGTTAAAAAAAGAGATGTAGTTAAAGTTTAATGATGTGGAAAACTGAGGGAAACGTATTCGAAATTTAGAAGGAAAAATAGTTAATTTGAAGAAAATGATTAACAGATTAGAGATAGTAAAATCAAAAACACAGTTGGAGAAATAACCAACTGTGTTTTTATATAGGGTGTATTTTATTTTACACTTAACTAAATCGGTCGCATATTGTTTGGTGGATGAGTGTTATTTTTTTATTACGGTATTGCCCATCGCGATAGAAATTCGATTCCAACTGTTTATTTGATTAATGATTAACACAAGGTCAACATATTGTTTTTCGTCAAAGTGCTCACGTACTCGGCTGTATAGATTTTCAGGAACTCCTTTAGTAGGAATGAGAGTAATATGCTCCGATAGTTCCAAAACAACTTTTTCTTCAGGAGTATAAAAATCACAATCATCCCAAGCATTTAAGCAATAAATTCTTTGCTCGGTTTCACCCAATTTTCGGGCGTCAGAAGTATGCATATCGATACAATAAGCACAGCCGTTAATTTGAGAGACTCTAATTTTTATAAGCTCTCTAACAGCTCGATTAATTGAAGATTTCTTCGTGTATTTCTCCATATCCATCATAATTTTCATACCATCAGGCGAAATATCATAATAAGACATTCTTTGACTCATAAGACAAAACCTCCGTTATTATAAGTTTTTATAATAAAAACACACTAGGTCGCTATTGTGACTTCTAGTGTGTTTTTGTAATTAATTCACTTTTTTTATAAAACCTTTATAATGACGCTTCACAAGTTGACTTTCTAACGTCTTCATCGTTTCTAATGCAACACCTACGATGATTAGTAAACTTGTACCACCGATTTGAGCAGATGGTGGTAATGTAGCGATTTTTGTAAATACAAGTGGTAATATTGAAATTGCTCCTAAGAAAATCGCACCGATAAATGTTAAACGGTATAAAATTTTTGTTACATACTGTTCTGTAGATTTACCTGGGCGAATACCCGGGACATATCCGTTTTGCTTTTTCAAATTCTCAGCCATTTGTTCAGGATTTACTTGAATAAACGCGTAGAAATATGTGAAGGCAACGATAAGACCCACATAAAGCGCCATTCCAAACGGATGTGCAAAATCAAGATTCGCAATTATCCATTTAGATACGCTTGAATCAGGGAAGAGCTGCGCAATTGTACGCGGCGTCATTAAAAAGGCTGAAGCAAAGATAACAGGAATTACACCTGCACTATTTACTTTAAGAGGTAAATGAGTATTTTTTGCTCCTTGATATTGATTGTTTCCTGAAACAGCTTTTGCATATTGAATCGGTATTTTTCGAACAGCTTGTTGAATGTAAATAACACCAACAACTATCGCTAAAATTACGAGTCCAATTAAAACCATTTTTATTATGTGCATAAATAACTGATCGCCTGCGTTTTGGAATTGTTGCAAATAAATTTGATTAGCGACATTTGGAATCGCCGCAACAAGTCCTGCGAAGATAATCATTGAGATTCCATTACCAACGCCATTAGCGGTAATTTGTTCACCTAACCAAAGTAAAAATGCAGTACCAGCAGTTAAAACTGTCGCAATAAATAAGTATGTAGTCCAGCTTTGATCTGTAATTAATTGTCCACCTGCTATATTATTAAAACCATAAGACATCCCAATGGATTGTATAAATGCGAGAATGATTGTAAAGTATCGAGTAAATTGAGCTGATTTCTTACGGCCCATTTCTCCTTGCTTTGCCCATTCTGTAAATTTAGGTACAACGTCCATTTGTAGTAATTGTACAATGATAGAAGCTGTAATATATGGTGTGATACCTACAGCAAAGATTGAGAAGTGTTGCAGTGCTCCTCCGCCAAATACGTTTAGCATACCTAAAACGTTTGCTTGATCTTGTACTTTTAATACCTCTGCGTTAGTATGAGGAACTGGAATAAACGTGCCAATGCGAAAAACAATTAGCATCGCTAGTGTAAAAAGAATTTTGTTTCTTATCTCAGCTACTCTCATGAAATTTGAAATCGTACGAAACATTATGTCGCCTCCTATATTTTTATCAGTTCAAAACTGATTATTATATCCCGATGAAGTAACCACAAACCTCCTTCCGCATTAAATTCATTTGACAAATGGAATTTTATACATTTTGTAGTTTTCGCGGATATAAAAATATAAGGTGTTATACAAGCGATTTATTGACTTTTCGTAATCATTCAATACCCATAATATAACTAATAAATTAACAAATGTACATACATAAGCATTAAAAATGAATGAATAGAGTGATTTTTTACATATATTTAATGCTAGATTGATAATTAGGAACGTTTTATGTGGTTATGTTGAAGGGATTCCGTGGAAAGTATTATGATGTAGCTGTAGCGCATAATAACCTCAAGGAAATCTTCAAGGATGTTGAGAGAACTCGTACGTTTCAGCATGAATTAGAGAACCTACTAAAGAAAGAAAAGATTGGATTGGAATAATAGTGAAGGAAAATCTTTTTTCCATAGAGAATATTTCTAGCGTAGGAATCTAAGTATGTAGGTTCTAATGAAAGGAGAATTCACATGAATACATTTGTAAATGACAAGTTTTATGAAACTAGAAATCAATTATTTGAGGAAATTACTTTGTTAAGTGATGCTCAATTTAATAGGAAACCAGATAAGGATAAATGGAGTATAGCACAAGTTTGTCATCACTTAGTTTTATTAGATGAGAGAGTTATAACAGTTATTTCATCGGGATTAAAAAAGGTGGATAGTATCTTAAATGAGCGTAAAGAAATTCACACTATTTTGTTAGATAGATCGATAAAATTTATAGCACCAGAAATGATTGAACCAAGTATAGAACCATTTGAAGTGCTGCAAATGGTTGATTTGTTAAACGACTCTAGAAAAGAATTGATGCGTTTTCTGAGTACAATAGAAGATGAATCTAAATTGGTAAAAAAATCAGTGATGCATCCAGCTCTTGGAGAATTATTTCTTGATCAGTGGATAGAATTAATCTATTTGCATGAACAGCGTCATATAGAACAAATCAAAGAGGTCAAATTGCTTTGTGGAGTTGAAAAGTAAAAATCATTATCTATTTATTGAGCGATTTGGGATAGCATCAAGGATTCGAGTGATAAAATACAAGTCCTGATTAAAATTATGATGAATTTAGTTGAAAGCAACCAATAAGCAGAAAAAAATACGAAACTAGCAGATTTTACTCCTGAAGAGGAAACGAACATTTGAAAAAAATCTGAATCCGATTTGCTGTATAAGTGTAACCCCGTCTTAAATGAAGAGCGGGGTTATTATTTTTGGAATTGATCTCAGTATTTTCATATAGAAGGAAAAAATTAGAAATAAAATCCGAAAATGAGTTGTATGTCCAAAATTTTGAAAGTACGTATACATCTACCGTGGGTTTAGCGCTCTTCACACGTTGGAGGAAGAAGTATTTTATTAGAAAACGATAAAATACTATTCTGTTAGGGGATATATGCATTTTATTCTCTATATTTTCACAGCAAAACCACCTCCAAAATTATCTTTTGTAGTTGAATTTCTCTGAATAATAAGTTACATTTTTAAAGTTCAAGCAACTTTATGACAGTACAAAAAGGGGAGAAATATTGTTATTATGCAAAAACTGAAATGGAAGAACTATGTATGCAATTTTATTATTCTTATGCTTCTTGTAACAGCAGTAACAGTCAAACCAGCTATTTCTAAGGCTGAGGAATCTAATGTTAATATTACATTGTTAGGTACTGCAGATATTCATGGTAGATTTATGCCTTGGGATTATGCGCTTGATGGAGCAAATATGAGTGGAAGTTTGACGCAGCTTTATACGGTTATAAAGAAGGTACGTCAAGAAAATCCAAATACCATATTAGTAGATGCCGGGGATACAATTCAAGGAAACTCAGTAGAATTATTCAACGATAAGCCACAATCGCCAATGATGGTAGCAATGAATACAATGGGATATGACGCCTGGGCATTTGGAAATCATGAATTCAACTTTGGATTAGATACATTGAAAAAAGTTAGTGAGCAATACAAGGGAAAGACGTTAGCAGGAAATATTTATAAGGAAAATGGAGAGCGTTTTCTTCCTGCATATACGATTGTTGAAAAAGGTGGAATTAAAGTCGGGATTATTGGTATGAATACACCAATGATTAGTGATTTTGAAAAAGGGACAGATCATTTGGATGGTTTAGTAGTGAAAAATCCAGTAGAAGAGACAAAAAAGGCTATTAAAGAATTAGAAGATAAAGTAGATGTAATGGTAGGGGTTATGCATATGGGACTAGAAAATGAGAATGGAATCCCAGGTACTGGTGTTCAAGATATTGCGAATGCTTGTCCGGAACTAAGCGCTATTTTTGCGGCTCATATGCATAAACTTGTAAAAAAAGAAGTTGTAAATGGCGTAATTATTACAGAACCAGATAAATACGGAACGCATATTTCACGTATTGACCTTACTTTTACAAAGCAAGATGGGAAGCTTGTTTTAAAAGATAAAACAGCTACCGCTATACCTGTAAAAAATGCTGATGGAACTACAGTATTATCTGATTCTACACTTGAAGAAACATTAACACCTTTTCATGAGTATGCGAGAGGAGATGCAAATGTTGTAGTCGCCCGATTAAAGGGTAGAAACCTTGTTCCTCAAAATGAAATAAAGGATATTCCAAGTGTGCAGATTCAAGAGACACCTTTATCAGATTTCTTTCATGAAGTCATGCTCCATTACAGTAAGGCGGATGTAGTAGCCCATCAAATTGATAATGATTATGCCCGTTTGGATATAGGTCCTATAAAGAAGAAAGATATTGCTTATAATTATCAATATGCTTTGGGAGAAATTACAGTATATAAGATAACTGGAAAAGATTTAAAAGACTATATGGAATGGGCAGCAGGATATTTTAACTCATCTCGTGCCGGAGATGTAACAGTTAGCTTTGATAAAAATCGTCGTGCGTCTAAATACAGTACGAACGATTTCTTTGGAGGGGTAAAATACGAAATTGACTTAACAAAACCATATGGTAGTAGAATTACAAATTTACGCTCTATTCGTACAAATAAACCAATCAAAATGAGCGATGTTATGACGCTAGGAATGAATGCGTATAGAATGGAGGCTCTTCAGGCAAAAGGGGGAGCTTTAGAGGGACGTAAATTTGAACAAACTTGGTCATCTAAACAAGAGAATGCATTCGGAGAAACAGGTGGAACCATTCGTAACCTTGCTATTACATATTTAAAAGAGGTAAAGAACGGTGTATACACGCCAAAAGTTATGCATAATTGGAAAATTACTGGTGTAGATACACATTCTTCAGAGCATAAGGCTGTAGTTGATCTTGTAAATAAAGGGATTTTAGAAATTCCAAAAACAGAAGATGGAAAATATACAAATATAGCATCTATAAATACTAAAGATTCAATTACAAAAGAAGAGATTGTAGCACTCTCACAAAAAGCTAATATTAATCCAAATCAGTTTAATCATGTAAAAAGAAAAGGTGAATTTTACAAAAAACTTAGTAGGATAATTAAATAAATATAAAAAAGATGGCTCTCGTGCAAAAAACTATTAAACTTGGACATACCATTATCCTAAAAAAGTTTGTGATCGGTATGGAAATATAGAGAATCATCGGTAAAAAATCCCCTGAATCGCTTTGAAAATTTAGGGGATTTTTCATTTGAATAATTATTGTTTCATTTCTCACTATGTATATTTATAATATGCTTTAAAAGAACATACCTTAAGTTAATAACATGCAATAGATATGTCCTTTTCTATATTTAAATGGGGAGACAAATTTATCTTTGAAAGATATTTTTGACAAGATAAAAAAGCCTGAAACTCATATAAGACTTCAGCAGTCTCAAAACGTTACAATCCATGCAGCTATAGACTAAATAACAAAATTACATTGAAAAATCTAACTTGTATATGCGTTGCCTCACTAAAGTATTTGACTACAATTCTTAAAATAGTAAAGAGTGGTTTTTTATGTTGTTAATAAGATATAAGTGTACTTTGATTAGAATGAATATAGATAATTAACGACTAACCAATTGGATGAGCACCTAAAAGGGCTCATTTTTTATTTTATCGACCACATATATGTAATTTTGCATAATATTACATAAATTTTGTATTTTCTCTTTTTTCGACATAAATAGACAGTATACTTTGTACAAGCTTTCTATTTCAAAAATTATACGAGGTGAAAAAATGAAAAACACAAAGACATTAACTAAAGTAGCATTAACAACAGGATTAGCTTTAACAGCTGTGGCACCATACGGAATAGGTCATGCAGAGGAAACAGATCAACTTCAAGTTCAAATTCAGGAGGACTCATTCCGTTCAGGTGAACTTACACAACCGTCACAAAAAGCACCAGAAAATGTAGTAAAAGATGCTCTTAAGGAGAAAGCTGAACAAGCTCTTTCTCCAAATCAAGTCAATGGAGAAACAGGAGTAGATTATAAAGTTCTTCAAAAACGTGGTTCGTATGATGGAACAACACTTGTGCGTATGCAGCAAACATACGAAGGAAAAGAAGTATATGGCCATCAATTAACTGCACACGTAGATAATAAGGGTGTTATTAAAAGTGTTTCAGGCGATAGCGCGCAAAATTTAAAACAAGAAGAATTGAAAAAGCCTATTAATCTATCAAAAGATGGAGCGAAACAATATATTTATACGAAGTACGGGAACGATATCAAGTTTATTTCTGAGCCAGAAGTTAAGGAAGTTATTTTTGTTGATGAAAATAATGGACAAGCTAGCAATGCATACCAAGTTACCTTTGAAGCGGCAACACCAAACTATGTTTCAGGAACTTATTTAGTAAATGCACAAAATGGTGATATGTTAAAAAATATGGTACAAGAATCTAACTTAAAAGCAAGTGAAAAACTAGTTGGAGCTTTAAAGGAAAGTAAAAAAAGTAGTCTTACATCATTAACTGGAACAGGAAAAGATGATTTAGGTATATCTCGTTCATTTGGTATTTCTAAACAAAGTAATGGCAAATATGCACTTGCTGATTATACAAGAGGGCAAGGAATTGAAACATATGATGTGAATTACAGAGATATTACTAAAGAAGAAAGCTATTATCCTGGTACACTAGCAACTAGCACTTCAACAACATTTAACGATCCAAAAGCAGTAAGTGCTCATTACTTAGCAACAAAGGTATTTGATTTTTATAAAGATAAATACAAGCGTAATAGTTTTGATAATAAGGGACAAAAGGTAGTTTCAGTTGTACATGCTTGGGATTCTGAAGATACGAACGATCCGAAAAATTGGCAAAATGCATTAAGTGCTAATAATGGAAGTATGCTTGTATATGGTGATCCTATTGTCAAGGCATATGACGTAGCTGGACATGAATTTACACATGCTGTTACTTCTAGCGAATCTAATCTTGAATATTACGGTGAATCTGGTGCGATTAATGAAGCGCTATCTGATATTATGGGAACATCTATTGAGAAATACGTAAATAATGGAAGCTTTAACTGGACAATGGGAGAACAAACTGGATCTGTTTTCCGTGATATGGAAAACCCAGCTTCTGTTCCATCTTCACTTGGAGTACCGTATCCAGATGATTACAGTGAATTTAACGATTTTAATGGATGGGATCAAGGTGGCGTTCATTTTAATTCAAGCATTATTAATAAAGTTGCGTATCTCATTGCAAAAGGTGGAACGCATAACGGGGTAACTGTTAAAGGAATTGGTGAAGATAAAATGTTTGATATTTTCTATTATGCAAATACAGATGAGTTAAACATGACATCTAATTTCAAAGAATTGAAATCAGCATGTATTCGAGTGGCAACTAATAAATATGGTGCGAATACAGCTGAAGTTCAAGCAGTGCAAAAAGCATTTGATGCAGCAAAAATTAAGTAAGTTAGAAATATAGTTCTCATTCATATATTAATACATTATGAAAATAAGCTAATATCATTTTAAGGATATTAGCTTATTTTTTACGTAGCAATGTATTAGTGAAAATAAAATTACTAAGCAATAATCAGGCATCTATCTTCAATAAGTTATGACAAATATATAAGATTTCAAGGATATAAAAACAGAAAATTAATAATATATTGACCTTTTAATAGTAAGTGCTATAAAATGAAAGCGATAACAAACGATTGCTTTAAAATGATTTCCCTGATCTTTTAGTATTTACAAATATAAGAAGGAATAAACAAATCTATTTTTTTGAGTTTTAATGCAAACGTTTTCGTAAGGGTTGTTTCCATCTTATATTTGATTTTCGTATAAAAGATCATTGAAATACATACGTAAAAATAGCCAATATGGAGGTGAAGTAAAAGAGATTCCTAGATTAATTTAAACCGTGTTTCGTAGTATGAGCATAATAAATTGTTCGTAATATTTAAAGAAAGGGTGTATGGGGTGCAAATTACAAAAAAATTAATTAACAAATCGTTTTTATTACTGACCATAATCGTTATGTTATCATCTGTTTTCTCTTTTCAGAGTGTGAAGGCAGTTTCAAATTCGAAAACAACTGAAGTTATCATTCATTACAAAGAGAAATCTGGAAATACAAAAGACTGGAATCTTTGGGTATGGGGAGAAAATGCAAACGGTAAATCTTATGAATTTACTGGTGAAGATGAATTTGGAAAATACGCTAAGATAAAAATAGATGGTGACTATAATCGTGTAGGGTTTATAGTTCGTACCAATGAATGGGAAAAAGATGGAGGTGATCACTGGGTTGAAAATATAAGGGATGGTCGTGCTGAAGTATGGATCCTTTCGGGTGATGAAAAAGTATATGATTCTAAGCCTTCTTCTGATCTCTCTATTCAAAAAGCTACTATTGATAGTTTTAATGAAATCACTATAAATACTAATATTCCGTTTAATATTAAGGAACAGAAAATTGAAATTGAAGGCGTTAAAATTAAGGGGATTAGTCCTTATGATAAAAATAGTGGAGATATTACTAATAAGGTTAAAATAATTACGGAACAGAAAATTGATTTAAAACAAACATACAAAGTTAAAATAGCAAACTTAGCTGATGCGAATACTGAAATCGGTAAAGTCATTCGTAGCGAGGAATTTGATAATTTATTTTATTATGGTGGTAATGATTTAGGGAATATATATACTCCGCAACATACAAAGTTCCGTTTATGGGCTCCTACTGCGAGTGAAGTGAAGTTAGTTACATATAAAAAATGGAGCGATAAAATAGGTACTGAAATAAACATGCAACAAGGTGAAAAGGGAACTTGGAAAGCAGAACTTAAAGGGAACCAAAAAGGTCTCTTTTATACGTATAAGGTGAAAATTGGGGATAAGTGGACTGAAGCGGTTGATCCGTATGTGCGTGCTGCTTCTGTAAATGGAGATAAAGGTGCAGTTGTTGATTTAGAAGAAACAAATCCGAAAAAATGGAAAGCAAATAAAAAGCCAAAATTTAAAAATCCGGAAGATGCTATTATTTATGAATTGCATGTACGCGATCTTTCCATTCAACCTGAAAGTGGTATTAAGCAAAAAGGAAAATATTTAGGTGTAACAGAAAAAGGAACAAAAGGGCCTGAAGGTGTAAAAACAGGACTTGATCATATGAAAGATCTTGGTGTTACTCACGTTCAGTTTTTACCGATATTTGATTATGCTTCAGTAAATGAAGAGAATTTAAATGAACCACAATATAACTGGGGATATGACCCGAAAAATTTCAACGTCCCAGAGGGCTCCTATTCTACAAATCCTTTTGAGCCAACTGTTCGAATAACTGAATTAAAGCAAATGATTCAAACATTGCATGATAATAATCTTCGTGTTGTGATGGACGTAGTATATAACCATATGTATAATGCCGCTGAATCAAATTTTCATAAGTTAGTTCCAGGTTACTATTATCGTTATAATGAAGACGGAACATTAGCAAATGGAACTGGAGTAGGGAATGATACCGCTTCAGAACGAAAGATGATGAGAAAATTTATGGTAGATTCCGTCACATACTGGGCAAAAGAATACAATTTAGATGGGTTCCGTTTTGATTTAATGGGTATTCATGATTATGAAACGATGAATGAGATACGTAAAGCTGTTAATCAAATTAATCCTTCTATTATTCTGCATGGAGAAGGCTGGGATTTAAATACACCTCTTGCAGCTGAATTGAAAGCAAATCAAAAAAATGCGGAGAAAATGAAAGGGATTGCTCATTTTAACGATAATATTCGTGATGGATTGAAAGGTAGTGTATTTGAGGAGAAAGAAAATGGTTTTGTAAATGGAAAGCAAAACATGGAAGACCGTATTAAAAAAGGCATTACAGCCGGTATTGACTATGATACAAATTCGTCTACTTATCAAGATCCGGAGCAGGTGCTAACTTATGTGGAAGCACATGACAATCATACTTTATGGGATAAACTTGAGTTGACTAATTCAGGTGACAGTGAAGAAATGCGAAAACAAATGCATAAATTATCTTCTTCTATTTTATTAACATCACAAGGTATTCCATTCTTACATGCAGGACAAGAGTTTATGCGCACAAAATATGGTGATCATAATAGTTACAAATCTCCTGATTCTATTAACCAGATGGATTGGTTACGCCGTGCAGCATTTAATAATGAAGTAGAGTATATGAAGGGCTTAATAGATTTACGCAAAAAATACCCAGCTTTTCGTATGACTTCTGCAGAGCAAATTAAAAAGTATGTAGCTTTTATCGATGTTCCCAAAAATGTTGTAGCTTATACAATAGATGGAAAGGGAAGTGGGAATAAAAGCGAATACTTTATGGTGGCTCACAATGCAAATAGGGAAGCCGTTGACATAACACTTCCATCGAAAGGTCCATGGAAAGTGCTAGTAAACGAGAATCAGGCGGGAAGTAAAACACTTTACGTTGTCCATGACAATAAAATTAAAGTTCCTGCATTAAGTTCACTAGTTTTAAAAACAGAGAAACCGATTAAATAAAAGCAAATAATGTGAAAGTATATACTGAATTGAGCAAATTGAATAGGGATTGCAAATGAAAAAAGCGAAGTGAAGGTTGTTTTCACTTCGCTTTTAAAGTTAAAGTAATATAATTTCACATACTGTAATTATATTACAATTTAATAACGAAAATAGACAAGAGATTATTGCTATTGAAACAGTAGGAGGAGAAGATATCTTTGTATTTATTTATAAAATTATCTGAAGCACATTCTTAATTTATATAATTTTTATTATATATTCGAACATCTAACGGGCTAGATGTTCGAGTTGTATTAATTCCTACAAATCGTTTAAAAAATAGCAAAGATGCAAAAGTATATGGAATTAAAATAGAGAAAAGACACCTTAAATGGTGTCTTTTCTCTATTTTAAATACGATATGTTAGTAACTCACTTGTATGTAATAGTATGTGCATTTTTACACTAACTTCTAAAGGAAAATTTCAAATTCTTTTCTTAATCTATTTGTAATAAATCTCATTAGAAAATTTTATCGCTATAACAAATGAAACTTTCTCAATATTATTTTGTTTAATAACTATTTCCATCTGCTTTCCAATCCATTACAATAATTTCACATTGGAAATACATGAAAATTCTCAATGTTCTAAATGGTTTATACCTTATAGGATTACTATGGGAAAGGATGTGAAATGTCTAATAAAAAATCATTTTTTATGATGAAATAAAAAAATTTAATGAAGAAAAAGTTATTTTATTATTCTCAAGCTTCGTTGAAGTACATGTATTTATAATCACTATGAGGCAAGGGGCAGAATCTAAAGATTATTTTTGTAGATTAGAAAATTGTATTTTGAAAATAAGTAAAACATTTATGGAGGGTTATATGAGCGAGCAAATTTATTACTGGTCTCCTATTAAGCATTGGGAGAAGTTGCATAATGAAATTTTGATAGGAGAAACAAGATTTGCAGGCGTTCTGTCTGAATGGTTTCCTGAGTTTTATTTTTTGACTCAAAAAGGTGTGAAAATTAGTGAACTAGTAGAGCACTTTTCGTTAGGAAATGTAGAAGAGACACAAAAAACAATAGAGCTTATGATAAAAAATCGTGTGTTAGTAAGTAACATATTACCCCCAAGAGAAGTATTTTCCACACAAGAAAAGATTTTTCCGAATCCATATAGCAACCAGATTCGCTTTTCTAAAGAAGATTTAGATAAGTATATGAGTGAACAATTGAATCGAACACACCATGCTGTGCGGTCAACCGAAATTCAACTTGAAACAACAAATGAGTTACCCACTATAATCAAGGAACGTAGGTCTTGTCGCCAATTTGATATGAAAAAACATATTAGTTTTTTAGAATTTTCCCAATTCATATCAACTCTAAAACAGGTTAGGAAAGAAAATATATACTATCATTACGCAAGTGCAGGCGGACTCTACCCTATTGATATCTTTATTTATATGAAACCAAAACGTATAGAAGGTATGAAAGCTGGGTTTTATTATTATAACCCATCAAAAAACTGTCTTGTCATTGTAAATAATATTGATCAAGTAATCAAAAGTGATCATGAGTCAATTAACCAAGATTTATTTACTCAGTCTGCCTTTTCAGTTTATTTGGTTTATAATGCGAACGCTTCCATCCCGAAATACGGTTCAGATGGATATTTATTTGCTTGTATTGAGTCTGGTATTATCACTGCTACCTTAAATATGGTGGCTGAGACATTGAATTTAGGCGTTTGTTCAGTTGGTCATATGAAATTTGAAGAGATTCAGCAATTTTTATGTTTGGATAACCATCAAGTATTTCTCCATGGGCTTGAAGTTGGCTTGAAAATTAACGAATAGATGAATTGAATATTAGGGGGATAAAGATAAAAATGCACATTAAAGATCGAAGTTCGATTCATGAAAATAAAGGGGTAGAGGCGTTTTGGAAGGAGCAGTTATCTTCCGAGGTTCTCGATTTTTCTGTATTTAATAGCGGTTACCAACTAAATAAAGAAAATCCTTGTGAGCACGTTCAAGTCATAATGAATGTAGAGTTTAGTAAAAGTATACAAAAAGTAATTAAGTCTCAAGATTTATTATTATTTAGCTGGTTACAGGCCGCGTTAAGGATTTGTTTGGCACACTATACAGATCAAGAAAGGATTACTATTGGTATTCCTGCAATTGAAAAGAATATTGAACAAAGCGAGAATCTTAATAAGTTGATTCCTTTAGGAAATGAAATCCATCCGCATCACAGCTTTAAACAAGTAGTAAATCAGATTGAACAAACGACTTTATTCGGGTATGACAATCAGAGTTATCCACTCTCTGAATTATTAGCGAAACACCATTTAACTCCTTTTCAAATTGTTATTGGGATGGAAGGATTACATAATAAAAATTTGCTAGAAGAATATGCAGAGAATAATTTAGCCATCTGGATACAAAGAAAATGGAATGAAATACATAATGAATTTGAAATTCAAATTTCTTTCAAGTCTCATTCATTCTCTTCTTTGCAACAGTTTGCAAATTCATATCTTTATGTTTTAAAGCAAGTGTCAACAAATTCGAATTTGGCTGTGAAAGATATTTGTATCATTTCAGATGAAGAGAAAGAGTTGCTAGAAGAATTGAATCAAGGTCAGGCGGACATAGAATTGTCTCAATCATTTCAAGATTTGTTTGAGGAACAAGTGTTAAAAACCCCAGATCAAATTGCTGTTGTTTGTAATGATCAATCTTTGACATATAGAGAATTGAATAAAAAAGCAAATCAATTGGCTTCTATTCTTCAAAGTAAAGGTGTTTCGAAAGAAAGTATTATTGGGGTTATGGTAGATCGGTCATTGGAAATGATCATTGGCATGGTGGGGATTTTAAAAGCAGGAGCAGCGTATTTACCAATCGATCCTAACTATCCGAATGAACGAATTGAATATATGTTACAAGATAGTCAAGCGAAATGTTTACTGAGCAAGCGAACAGAAGTAGAATTGCCGCAATTTGCGGGTGAAGTGCTGTATCTTGATGAGGAATATCTCTTCCAAGGTGAGGAAAGTAATTTAGTTCGAGAAAGTTATCCTAATGATTTAGCTTATGTTATTTACACATCGGGATCGACAGGGAATCCAAAAGGGGTAATGGTAGAACAGAAATCTCTTGTCCATTTTTTAAGTGTAATGAGAGAAAAAGTAAAAGATAATCAGTCATTCTTGTTTCTTGCTAGTGTATCTTTTGATATCTCCTTGTTAGAAATATGTCTGCCTTTAACACAAGGTTCGAAAGTAGTTATTGCTACAGAGGATCAGTTCGCAACAAAAGAATTAGCTTATTTGGTCAAAGAACATAAGGTGGATTTATGGGAATCAACGCCATCGCGAATGGAAGTGATTTTGAGTGATCCAGAAGGGGCAAATTTTCTAAAAGATTTAAAATCTATTTTGCTAGCAGGAGAAGCATTTTCCATTGATTTGGTTGAAAAAATTCGATGCATCAGTGAAGCGACAATTTTAAATATTTATGGTCCTACAGAAACAACCATTTGTGCAACAGTAAAGGATTTGAGCTCTGCCAAAGAAGTTACGATTGGAAGTCCCAACCCGAATTATCATTCCTATATATTGAATAAGTATGGTCAATTAAAACCATTTGGAATTCCGGGTGAACTCTGCATTGGTGGCGTGGCAGTAGCACGAGGGTATCTTGGGAAATCTAAACTGACAGATGAAAAGTTTGTATCGAGTCCTTTTACAGCAGGAGAAATGATGTATCATACGGGTGATCTCGTTCGTTGGTTACCTAATGGAGAACTTGAATATCTAGGTCGAATGGATCATCAAGTAAAAATTCGGGGATATCGGATTGAATTAAGAGAAATCGAAAGCCAGTTAAGGGAATATCCAGAAATAAACCAAGCTATCGTTGTTGATCAAGTATATGGAAATAGGAAATTATTAGCTGCGTACTATGTATCGGATAATAAGGTCTCTTTTGATGAAATCAGAAAATATTTAAGTGATAAATTACCTGAGTTTATGATTCCTGAAAAAATGATTCAGGTGGAAGAGATTCCGTTGAATCCAAATGGGAAAGTTGATAGGAAAAGGTTATTAGAGATAACACAAACAGATTATGTATCAATTCCATACGTTGCCCCGCGCAATGAAATTGAACAAAAATTGGTGCATGCATGGGAAAAAGTTATGGAGATTGAGGGAATCGGTATTCATGATAATTTTTTTGCTTTAAAAGGAGAATCGATTAAAGCACTTCAGGTAATTAATTTATTAAGAAAAGACTGCTTAAAAATAAGTACAACAGATTTTTTTAAGCATCCCACGATTGCTCAACTTAGTACTTGTGTAAAGTTAGAGCATAAAACGGAAAACTTTGAAAATAGACCAACCCATGTTAAAGATTTGTCTAAGCCATTTCCCTTAACAGAGGTTCAGACAGCGTACATGTTAGGACGGAATTCACAGTTTGAATTAAGTGGTATTTCACCTCAAACTTATTTTGAATATGAAACAGAATTGAATATCAATCGTCTTTCAAAAAGTTTTCAAAAGGTAATTCAACGTCATCCGATGTTACGAGCTGTAATTTTACCAGAGGGAGAACAGCAAATATTACAAAGCGTTCCTGATTACGAGATTGAAATAGTAAGTCTCATAGATTTAGATGATAGGAATCAAAATGCTCGCTTACAAGAAGAACGTTCTCGAATGACTAATCATGTATTTCCTTTAGGGCAATGGCCTTTGTTTGAATTAAAAGCCTTTCTTTTAAAAGAAGACACGTATTTATTATGTTTTCGATACGATGCTTTATTAATGGACGGAGCAAGCATGAACATCGTTGGACAGGATTTGTTTCATTATTATTATAAACCAGAGCAAAGGTTAGAACCTCTATCTTTTGATTTTCAAGATTACATGTTTATCTATGATGAACTGGAACAAAGTACAGAATATAAAACAGCAAAAGATTATTGGACAAGTAAGCTTCCTGACTTTCCGTTTGCGCCTTCTTTGCTGTTAAAAAAGGATCCGGTAGAGATTGCTACTCCTAAATTCCAATCACTTACTAAGATCCTGGACAATGAAAAATGGACAAAGCTACGAAAGTTAGCACAAGAGAAAGAAGTAACTCCTTCGGCTCTACTTTGTACAATATATGGTGATGTGTTGGCATATTGGAGTAATCAGCGTCGATTGGCAATTAATTTGACTGTATTTAACCGTAATCCTGTTCATGAAGAAGTAGAGCAAATTGTAGGAGATTTCACTTCACTCATCTTGTTGGATGTTGATGTGAATCCAGATCAATCTTTCTTTACTAGAGTAAAAGAAACGCAATCTACTTTATTAGATGGCCTTGAACATCGTCATTACGATGGAGTTAATTTTATTCGAGATTTTACTCGATATCATCAAATGACGCCAAAAGCAGTTATGCCAATTGTTTTCACCTCGATGCTAGCAGGTGCGGGGGCTTTTGCTTGGGAACAGCTTGGTTCACTTCGCCATATTCATGCTCGGACGCCACAAGTGTATTTGGATAATGTGGTAATTGAAAAAAATGGAGAGTTATTAATTAGCTGGAACTATGTTGAAGAATTGTTTGATGTTGATGTGATAGAAGCAATGTTTTCCCAATTTGTTGACTTATTGGAACAACTGGTGAAAAAAAGCGACGTAACCTCTTTGCAGATGAAAGAATCGGATCAAACTTTAATTGAGCTATACAATGAGACAACAGAAAAAATACTTTCAACTACTCTGTATCAATTATTTACAGACCAAGTAAAACGTACACCGGATGAAGTAGCAGTGGTTTTTGAAAAAGATTGGTTAACATACTCAGAGCTTCATAAACGCTCCAATCAAGTTGCGCACTTCTTAAAAGAACAAGGAATCGGTCTAGGTGACAAAGTTGGCCTTTTAGCACAAAGACGAGTTGAGACCATTGCTAATATGATAGGTATTTTAAAAGCAGGTGCCGCATATGTTCCGATTGATCCCGATCATCCTTTAGATCGCCAAACATATATTTTAAAAAATAGCTCATGCAAACTTTTATTAGAACCTAGTCTTTATGAAGAAAACCATTTGTCATTATATACAACAGAAGATATGCCTGCTATTGCTGGTCCGGAAGATCTTGCCTATATTATCTACACTTCAGGAAGTACAGGAAAACCGAAAGGAGTAATTATTACTCACCAAGCGGTTACAAATACTATTCAAGATATTAATCAAAAATATCAGGTAAATGAAGATGATCGTATTATTGGTATTTCTTCCATGTGTTTTGACTTATCTGTATACGATATTTTCGGAACGTTAAGCACAGGTGCAATGTTGGTAATGATTCGTGACCCAAGAGACATGCAAGAATTAATCCGTACCGTCGAACGTAGAGGAATTACAATTTGGAATACAGTGCCTGCAATCATGGATTTGGCATTGGAGCAAGTAGGTTCTCATTTTGAACATTCTTCCTTGCGTTTAGTTTTACATAGTGGAGATTGGATTCCACTTTCTTTACCAGAAAAAATAAAACGACATTTCCCGATGGCAGAAGTAGTTTCACTAGGAGGAGCAACAGAAGCATCGATTTGGTCAATTTATTATCCGGTCAAACAGGTGGAATCACATTGGAAGAGTATTCCATACGGGATACCTTTGGCAAACCAAACGTATTATGTGTTGAACTATGAAAAGAAAATGTGCCCTGTTGGTGTAATTGGAGATTTATATATCGGGGGAGTGGGCCTTGCTAAAGGATATTTAAATGATGAACAGAAAACGAATGAAGCGTTTGTGTCACATCCGGACTTTGGCCTTATTTACAAGACAGGAGACTGTGGCAAAATGCATCCTGAGGGATATATTGAATTTTTAGGCCGCCAAGATTATCAAGTCAAAATTCAAGGATATCGAGTAGAGTTAGAAGAAATCTCCCATTGTCTTCTCACTTACAAACAAGTCGAACACGCTGTTGTGATTGATCAGACAGATGAGAATGGTATAAGATTTTTAGTCGCATATGTGGTAACTGAGCAAAATATTAGTACAACAGAACTACGAAAGCATTTGCGAGACCACTTGCCAGATTACATGATTCCTTCTTATTTTGTTTATTTGGAACAATTGCCTTTGACTCCAAACGGGAAATTAGATAGAAAAGCGCTCCCTGCTCCAGAGAAACAAAAAAATGAAATATTTATTGCTCCAAAAACTGAAATGGAAAAAATATTAACTAGTGTTTGGCAAGAAGTACTCAAAGTAGATCGGGTTGGAGTAAATGATCATTTCTTTGCCTTAGGTGGAGATTCGATAAAAGCGATTCAAGTTTCCGTCAGACTGTATAGACAAGGATTTGAGCTAGAGCCAAAAAATCTATTTTCATTTCCTATATTAGGAGACATGGTTCAATTTGTTAAAAAGCTACACCATTTTTCAAATTCGCAAACAAGTGATGTAAACAAAATGAACGATAATAAAGTTACAGTACTAAATGTTAAAGATAAACAACTTAATCAACATACACTTACCAAAATACAAGAAAAAATGCCGGATATAAAAATAGAACGTATTTACCCATTGGCACCTTTCCAGGAAGTTATTTATGAACATGCTGCGACTGAACCTGATACAAATGCATATTTTGAACAAATAATTTGGGCACTTGAGGGGGAGCTGGATATTAATCTCTTTATTCAGTGTTTCCAACAATTAGTTGATCGCCATGATTCTTTAAGAACGATAATAGTGCAAGATGAACAAGCAAAACCTTGGCAAGCTGTTATACATGATGTTCAAATGATTTCAGAGATAAAAAACTTGATTGAGATGACGAAACAAGAACAGCAAAAATTCCTAGACCAATGGATGAATGAAAATTTAAGTCAAGGATTCAAAAATGATGAACTTATGAACCGCCTCTGTATATTCCAACTAGGTAATAATGAGCATAAGGTGGTTTGGAGTTCCCATCATCTATTATGTGATGGTTGGAGCGTCAGCATTTTGATAGACGAATTATTCCAGCTCTATGAAACAATAAATGCGGGAACTACGGCAGAGTTACCTATGGTGAAACCTTTTGAGACATTCATAGATTGGACTGTAGCACGAGATCATGAGAAAGCACGTCATTTTTGGCGGGATTATTTATCAGGATACAATCGGAAAATTAGTATTCCTAAAAAGAAAGTACCAACTCAAAGTGAAGGGTTAAATTTCACATTTATGGATTTAACATTAGATAAGGATTTGACTAATCAGTTACAGACATTTGTAACTAAAAACAATATAACTATGAATTCGGCATTACTAGCTGTATGGGGAATATTGCTTGGCAAATACAACGGAATAAGAGAAGTAGTATTACCTAATCTAGTATCAGTCAGACCTCCCGAAGTAGAAGGGATTGAAAATATGTTCGGTCTGTTCACAAATGTTTTGCCTATCCGACTAGCATGGACAGAAACGCAATCTTTTGTGGACTTCCTGCAAAAAGTACAACTAGAAACATTGAAATGTAATGAGTATGCATACTATTCATTTGTTGATATACAAAAACAAAGTGAATTAAAAACTGAGTTGACTGACCATCTTTGGGTTTTTGAAAACTATCCGACTAACTCAGCTATCTTTTCTTCAAATGAAAACAGAACTTTTGCCATCACAGATTACGAAGTTGTGGATGAGCCTCATGTAAAGTATGGAATTATGTGCTTCCCTGAAGAGAAACTTACAATAAAGTTTGGATATGATCAAACCGTATATGAAGCGGAGAAAATACAGGAAATATTGAGTCACATCCATCAGTTAATCAACATGATTCTTCAAAATCCAATACAGGCAATCGGTGATTACAAATTATAAAAAATGAAAAGGCGAGCAAGAACTCGCCTTTTTAAATAGAATAGGAGTAAACCAAATGACAAAAAACTTGCAGTTATCAGCCGAAGAGATGCGTCAGTTAGGATATCAAGCGGTGGACTTGATTGTTGATCATATGAATCATTTAAAAAGTAAACCAGTTTCGGAAACGATTGATAGTAATATTTTTAGAGACAAGCTAATTGAAACGATTCCAGAAAACGGATCTAATCCAAAAGAGTTACTTCATTTTCTTAATAACAATGTGTTTAATCAAATTACTCATGTGGATCATCCTCATTTTATGGCTTTTGTGCCAGGTCCTAATAATTATGTTGGTGTAATAGCAGATTTTTTAGCAAGTGGGTTTAATGTATTTCCTACAGCTTGGATAGTAGGTGCAGGTGCTGAACAAATTGAATTAACGACAATCAACTGGTTAAAATCAATGCTAGGATTCCCTGATTCAGCTGAAGGGCTATTTGTCAGTGGCGGTTCCATGGCTAATTTGACTGCACTTACTGTAGCGAGACAGGTCAAGCTGAATAATGACATAGAAAATGCGGTTGTGTATTTTTCTAACCAAACTCATTTTTCTGTAGATCGAGCACTTAAAGTATTAGGTTTTAAACATCATCAAATTTGCCGAATTGAAACAGATGAAGATTTAAGAATTTCAGTTAGTACTTTAAGAAAGCAAATAAAAGAAGATCGATTAAAAGGGAAAAAACCATTTTGTGTTATTGCTAATGCAGGGACAACGAATTGCGGAGCGGTGGACTCCCTCGATGAATTGGCTGATCTATGTGGTGATGAAGATGTATGGCTACACGCGGATGGTGCTTATGGGGCTGCAGCAATTCTCAGTGAAAAAGGAAGGGAGGTGTTAAGAGGAATTCATCGTGCTGATTCTTTGACGTTAGACCCGCATAAATGGCTTTTTCAGCCTTATGATGTTGGTTGTGTACTCATTCGCAATAGCCAATATTTAAGTAAAACGTTCCGTATGATCCCAGAGTATATTAAGGATACGGAAACTAATATAGAAGAAAAAGTGAATTTTGGGGAGCGTGGAATTGAACTTTCTCGTAGATTTAGGGCATTAAAGGTATGGCTTTCTTTTAAAGCATTTGGAGTCACAGCTTTTCGTGAGGCAATAGATCATGGCATTATGTTGGCTGAACAAGTTGAAGAGTTTTTAAGGAAAGAAAAAGATTGGGAAGTAGTAACACCTGCCCAATTAGGAATTGTTACTTTTCGTTATATTCCTTGTAAGCGAACGTCTACAGAAACAATTCATGAAATAAATAAAAAACTGGTGGAAGAAATTAATCAAAGAGGATTTGCTATGCTAAGTACGACTAAATTAAAAGAAAAAGTAGTAATTCGACTTTGCTCTATCAACCCGAGGACAACATTAGAAGAAATACTTCAAATCATGATGAGCATTAAGGTGTTGGCAGAGGAAATAAACACATCGCCTAAACATCTTATATCTGTTTCTCAACCTTGATATATTAGGTGAATTTTACATGTTAATAGCCGATTCTAAATGAGAATCGGCTATTATACTATTTACGAGTGTTTTTCTGGTAAAGGGATTAAGCCTCAACCTTAGAGACTCTTTTGAAACCAGTCTTTACTGCTTGTACCATTTCGTTTACAGCGTAAATAGATACATCGGCATTTGGATTTAACCCTTCAAACCAGTGATAGGCATTTGGATATAAATGAAACTCAACATCCACACCAGCTTGCGCTAGTTTGCTTACATAGGTTAATGTTTCACTGCGGAATGGATCTAATTGACCAACAAATGTGTAAGTATATGGTAAATCACTATAATCCTCTGCTCGAGAAGGCGCTGCATAGACAGGGATTTGATCTGTTCCATACATTTCTCCTAAATACATTTTCCAACCAGCTTCATTTGCCTTTTGATTCCAAACAAATCCTTCTTTAATTTCATTCGCTGAAGGTGTATTATTTCGGTCATCAATCATTGGATAGAGTGGCATCTGTAAACAAATTGAAGGATATTTTCGATCTCGGGCTAATAATGATAATGCTGCTGTTAGTCCACCTCCAGCGCTTACTCCTGCAACCCCAATTCGATTCGAATCAATGTTTAATGACTTCGCATTATCAGCAATCCATTTTAAAGCTGAATAACAATCCTCAATTGGCGCTGGGTAAGGGTGTTCAGGTGCTAAGCGGTAGTCTACAGATACGACCACACAGCCAGCTTCTTTTGCGAATCTCATACAAGTATCATCGTTATCATCTATAGACCCTAAAATATAACCACCACCATGTATCCATAATAAGACAGGTAAAGCTTCATTATTTGATTTTGGACGATAAATTCTTAATGGTAACGGATTAGCATCTGGTCCAACAATGACTTCATCTGTTAACGAAAGGGATTCATCAACAACTGTAGGTGGTCTCATTTGAGCTATTCCTTCTCTGATTGCTTGCAAGTTTTCCGGGCGTAAATCGAGATCTGGAAACATCTCTAACCCTTGTAATAACTCTGGATTTACTCTTGTTTTCATTTTAGCACCTCTATTTGTAATTGTTTTCGAATAAATGAAGTGTATTCTAAGTAGTTTAATTGTGAAAAAACATCACAATTAAATTGTAAATTGGATATGTCTTAGTAGTCAACAGAATATTCGGAAATTAAAACCTTTCTCAAGAAGGAGTTTTTTGCAACTAGTAATACAAGTACGTAATTTAGGAGAAAAGTGTATTCATATCATTGGGGAAGTGTGAGGAGTTCAATCGATTCTGAATAAAATTGATAGTATCAGTTGCAATTTTTTTACGTTTAAGAACAATCCCGGCATGTCCACATGTATAAATATATCTTGTAGGTCTTTCCCAGGATTCCCACAAATAGTCCGTATCCTCAGAGTGCACATATAGATCGTGCTTACCTGAAATTAATAAAATATTTTCTTTTTTTACTTTTGGTAACGCTTGACTCGGTTCAGTGATTTTCCAATAAGCTATTAAATCATCATACGTAACACCATGATGTTCCAAGTCTTCTCTAATAAATTTACCTGGATTTGTCTTCCAAATTGAATAAGAGAGTCGATTCGCGTAGAAAATGGATGCTAACACATCAATTTCTGGTTCAACAAGAGATGTTAAGTTAGTGATAACTCCACCTAAACTGATTCCTATTAAAATCAAGGGACCATTTTTATTTTCTTTAATCCATTTGATCAAAGTTCGTAAATCAGCTACCGCTTGTCTAGTTGCTTCTACAGTTCGTTCAACATTGGCACTTACCATGTACTCTCCACTGTATAGGGATTGGTTCGGTTTTCTGTCAAAATGATATGGTAAAGTGAAATAATACATATTCCACTTCAAGTTGGTCATATGGTCGTGGAATATTTTTTTTACACGTTCGTTAGAATCCATTCTCCAACCGTGAACAAAGATGACATGAGGTGCATCTTCATTTTTATGTAAAAATAATTCCCCAGTGACAGAATCGTTGCGTGAATCACCAGATTGAACCGAGCTTTTATATTTGAATTGTCCAACCATGTATTCCTTTTCTTGTTTTAAATGCTTAATGTTAAAATGAATATGAGATGGTTTTACTTTATAAAAAAATTCTATGTCCTTTATATATAGTGAGGTGTTAGAAAGAGAAGTATACTGAAACTTTACACTTCTTTTTTTGTGCAAATCATACAAGGCGTATCGATCAATGAGTTTTGAAAAAATCAAATTAACCTCCTCCAAAATCCATATCGTCTAAAATATGGACAAAATTTATGCTGTAAATTAATTGTAAAATATTCTCTTTTCCTAATAGTAGATGCTTGAATTATAAAACAGGTGGGGAATTTGTATATTATATTATAAAGCTATCAATAAAATAAAACTATAAATATCTTTTACAAAAACCTAAAAAGCAAGTTAATGTTCTCATTCATAAAAGAGAACATTAACTTGCTTATTTTCGTATCAAAAGGTGCACCTTTTGAAGTGACGTAATTTATATGAAAGACAATGTGTATATTTAATACAGTGATAGTTACCATAATTTTCGAAGCCTATAGTTAATTAACCTTACAATATACGTCTTTTTGGTATATAAATAGCTATATTCATTAGAGAAAGAGTTTTAATCCTTCATGAGAATCTTTAAAACCTAATTTCTTATAAAATTGTAAAGCCTCTTGTCGTTCTTTATCTGTTGTTAACTGTACTAAATGACATCCCCGTAATTTAGCACGTTGAATAGCCCATTTAATAAGTTTACTTCCTATACCTTTACCACGTTTTGATGAGGCTGTCCGTACACCCTCAATTGTAGCTCTCCAACCCCCTTGACGTACAATGTAAGGCGTAAATGTAATTTGTTGAATACCGACAATCTCCGTCCCATCACACGCTACAATCAACTCGTTATTTGGATCACAATCAATAGCATGAAATGCTCTTATATAACTATCAGGGAGTGGTGTTTCATAGCGCTCTCTTTTATTTCCTAAAACATCATCAGCAAGCATTTTTACAATTACATCTAAATCATCTGCCGTTGCAATCCTAAATGTTATAGTTTCTGTCACTATCAAAAAACCTCCTTAATGTATGCACTTGTTACTTTTATTTTACTTGTTTAAATACAAAAGGTTAAATTATAAAATATTATGAGTCTCTATAACTTTTTCTTATAGATAGCATAAAAGCCTAACTTATAAAATTATACTTTAGGCTTTTTAACACAATATTATTATTAGAAAATCCGACCAACTTCAAAAAACCTCCATATTCTTTAATGAATTTCATATTTAACAAGCACACATATAACCATCCAAATAGGGTGGTTTTTATTTTTTGTATAGAAATTACGTAATAAGCATGGATTTGTATGCTCTCATTCAATACTATCTAAAGCCATATACCTCTTTGCACATATTCAAAAACGATTACGTTTTTGAATATGTGTTCCGGTCTTTCTTGACCAGGTCAATGAATAACTACACATAAACTCCTTATATCTCTAGATAAACTACCGATTAGCTCCATATAGACTCTAGATAACCTATATAGAATACAAGTTATCAAGGAGGTAAGAAAAAATGAACTTTATGAAACGAGCAATTCTCAGTATGAAAAAAAGAGTAGGAACATCATTAATTTTGATGGCAGTTTTCCTAATTGTTACAAATTTAGTGTTGGCAGGATTCACAATCCAAAATGCATCAAAAAAAGCTGCTGATGCAGCAAGAAAAAAACTCGGTGCAGATGTTACTTTAAGTCTTGATTTTGACAAATTAGGTCAACAAGCTAGGGAAACTGGAGAGATGCCTAATCCACCGAAGCTTAATACAAAAGAAGCAGATCAATTAGCGAAGTCAAAGTATGTAAAAGACTATAATTACATAACTAGCACTCTCGGAATTTCTGACGGACTTAAACTAGTAGGAGCTTCAGAAGGAGAAGAAGAAGGAAAAGGTAAGGTGGGAATGGCGGCTGTACGAGGTGGTTCAGGCTCCGGTACAAAAATAGATATGAATTCTTCTTTTATGATTGAGGGAGTTCGCAAAACTGCATTACAAGAAAGCTTTAAGAATGGAAAAAGTAAAATCATTGATGGGAAACCAATTACAGAACAGATGAAAGATCAGAATGTAGCTTTAATGGAAAAACGATTAGCGGAATTAAACAACTTGAAAGTAGGAGACAAAGTTAAAGTGCAATCAGGGGATAAGAAGGAAACCCTCGAGGTTGAAATTATCGGCATTTACGAAACGAATGAGCAAGCAATGGGTCAACAGGCCCCTCCTATAATGGATCCAGCTAATAAACTTTATATGCCGCATTCAACTATGAAAAAATTAGAAATAGATCAAGGTATAAGTAGCATTCAAGTCGTGTATTTCTTGAAAGATCCACAAAACATTGAAGCATTTAAAGAAGAAGCAAAAAAATCTGATATTGATTTTAATTATTATAAATTAGATGCACATGATTCGTTGTACAAACAAATGATTGGGCCTATCGAAAATATCTCATCAACTTCTCAAATGATTATTTATATTGTATCAATTGCAGGTGCGATTATTTTAGGGTTAATCATTATGTTATCGATTAAAGCACGTCGTAAGGAAATGGGGATTCTATTGTCCATTGGAGAGAAAAAGTGGAAACTGATGGCGCAGTTCGTAGTAGAAGTAGTATGTATCGCTATTTTAGCATTTGGATTATCCATAACAACAGGAGCAAAAATTTCTCAATTCATAGGGAATAATTTACTTTCGAGTGAAATTGCTACAGCAGGAGAAGAAACAAACACCCCACAAAATGGAACTGTAATGGTAGCTGGACCTGGTGGAACTGTACAAAATCAAAAAGAGGATCCAATTGATAAAATTAATGTAAGTGTAACAGGAGAAGATGTAGGGAAAATGGGAGGGATTGGACTAGCTATTGCTATATTAGCAACGCTTCTTCCAGCATTATCTATTCTACGCCTGAATCCAAAACAAATTCTTTTAAAAGATGAATAAGGAGGCTCGATATGGAGACGATTTTACAATTTAAAAACTTAGATTATTATTATGAAAGTAACGGAAAAAAAGTAGCGATACTAGAAAATGTTAACTTTTCTTTTCAAAAAGGACATTTCTACACGATTCTAGGACCATCCGGATCTGGTAAAACCACTACGCTTAGCTTAGGTTGTGGGCTAGATATACCTAAAAATGGTTATGTACTATTTAATGGAAAGGATATTCGGAAAATTGGTTTGGATCGGTACCGTAATCAAAATGTATCGGTAATTTTCCAATCTTATAATTTGATTACCTATATGACTGCTCTTCAAAATGTCTTAACAGCAATGGAAATTACAGGTGTTAAAGTGCAAAATAAAACGGCAAGGGCGTTAGAATTATTAGAGAAAGTAGGACTTACAGAAGTAGAAGCGAAACGAAATGTTCTGCAACTAAGTGGCGGGCAACAGCAGCGTGTAGCAATCGCTCGAGCGTTATCTTGTAATGTTGATTTACTGATTGCGGATGAGCCGACAGGAAACCTCGACGAAGAAACGGCAATGGATATAATAGAACTATTTCAAGAACTTGCACATAAAGAAAATAAATGTATTATTGTTGTGACGCACTCACAGGAAGTTGCTAAAAAATCAGATCGTGCAGTCTATTTAAGTAAGAAGAAGTTGGTAGTAAACGAAATTTAATATAAACACCCTAGTTTTTTAATTCACATAATTTTCGAAATTAGTTTCTTCAAATATTTATATTTGATATACAATATAACCAAGCCATAATCAAAATGGTCTCCCTGTATTGAATGTTAAGATAGTTTGTTATTCCCTTTTTAACAATTTTTGAAAAAGAACTTGTAGTATATTCTACAGGTTCTTTTTTGTACTCTTTCAATATCAACGGTCTTCAAATGAAATATGAATTTTAACTAAGTCATTCTTTGGAGTAATTATTTATTCGTTACTTTTAAATCGTCTAACACTATTTTAGTTGCATCTGCAATAAGTTTATCATCGTATTTCGCATCTTCTTTCGCATGATTAGAAAGTATCGCAAGCATAATTGGCTTTTTATTTGGTGGCCAAATGATTGCAATATCATTCCTTGTTCCATAAGACCCAGAGCCGGTCTTATCGGCTACTTCCCATTCTCCTGGAACTCCAGCACGAATTAAGTTGTCCCCCGTAGTATTTCTTTTCATCAAATCTATTAAAAAGTTCCGTTTCTCAACTGAAAGTATATCGCCTAGCGCGTATGCTTGAAGACTAGTAGCTAATGCCTTTGGGGTACTAGTATCACGAGTGTCTCCTGGCTGCACTTCGTTTAATTCTGGTTCAAAACGTTCAGGATTTGTGACAGTATCTCCTATTTCTCTCAGTGATTTTTTGAATTCACTTGGCCCACCTAATTGCTTAAGAATAAGATTTTGTGCAGTATTATCGCTATATCGAAGGGAAGCATCCGCAAGCTCTTTCAGAGTCATACCTGTATCTACATATTTTTCAGTAATTGGATTGTAATTCACAAGATCTTTGCTAGTATACTTAATTCTTTGATCTAAATCTTCTATTGATTTCTTTTGTAACAGTGCTCCAACAGCAAGGGCTTTGTGGGTAGATGCGTATGCAAACCGTTCATCTGAACGATAAGTAACGGTTTGATTCGTACCTGTGTCTAATGCATAAATACCAAGTTTAGCATCATATTCTTTTTCCAGCTTTACAAAAGAATGATTACTTGTATTTTCTTGTTTGGTTTGTTTCGGTGGTGCGGATTGAATATTACTATTGGAACAGCCTATAAGCGTTGCACATGAAAGTAATACTACAGGGAGCATCTTTTTATAATGTGCAATGTGAAAAAACTTCTTTGAAACTATCATACATTTTCAACCTCTTTCAAGAATATATGGATTTTGTATAGGTATTTTAAATACCTATACAATTAACAAATGCACAGGATAGCACTCATCTTGTGTTTCTTGCATTACAAAATGAGAGAACTACCAAAAGCACCTTTTTTATACGTAATAGACAATCTAAGTAACACATTTGTTCCATTTATGATTAAGGTTTTGAATATATCCATTAATTTTATTTATAAGAATCACAAAATCCACCTTTTTTGCACGCCACTTAATTTGATGTGGATTTAGATTGAGTTTACCTCGTAATGGGAATTTCAATTGGATTGCGCATATATAACAACCTCGTTCCGGACAGAATAAGTAATAACAACTACTGATTTCATTTTAAGTGAGGTGTTATACGATACATACGACAAAGCAAAAAAGACTTGTGGTGCAAAGTATAACTACATTTAGTCTACTAATAACGACTATCTTTACACCCATGCTTATTTACATTGTTTATGGATTACAGATTTCGAAAGGCTTTGAGGGATACTGGCCATCAATCCTGTTTTATACAACTTATATGACGGGTGTGTTTATCTGGATACCTATTGTGAATAAGGCTGGGATTCACCGCTCCTTATATTGGACTGTTTCTATTCTGATAGTATCATTACTTAGTGTTACTTTCTTTGGATGGAGTTCAAGATGGCTAGAAATAAGTGCGTTAGTTTCTGGTTTTGCAGTTAGTACAATTTCTACCATGACGAGTACTTTATTGTTTCTACATGTGGAAGGCGGGGGAAAGGTTTATAATAAAAATCAACAAGCGATTATTATTGGTATCGTTTTTCTTTTACTAATAATCGTTTTGTTAGCGATTAGTTTTTTATCGCCGCCGCTGATAACATGCATATATGGGATTTGTTTAATCAGTATCCTTTTTGCTATAAAAAAAATGCCGAGAACAGAGTTAGCCAAAGGGCTTTTACCTATCTCCATCGTATCGGTTGTAGGAAAGTTTCTTTTTGTCTCAATGCTTATTCTTTTGATTCGAACAAGTCGTAACATAAATAATGAACAATATATTTTTTATTTTTTTCTACTTTCTATAGCGCTTATTTGTTTCATGTTTTTGAGTTTGTTGAAAGGAAAGTTCTTTCATAAACTTTCATCTTCTTTACCAATCCGCTTAAAGGCAGAATCATTTTTACTTGGATTAGGAAATGGATATTTATTTTTGATGGGTATTTTTTATAGTTTTACTTTCTATAACATGTTAACCTGTATTTTCATTGTAGTTGGACCATACCTATTAGGGATTTTGATGTCCATATTTTTAGATATCAAAGCTGCTAAGAAAGTTAATCCAATCCATTTGTTTTTAGTAAGTACTTTAATCATGATATTCGGGTTTTATTCTCCAATATTTATAGTCCTTAGCGTTACATTTGGAAGCTATGCCATTAATAGTATTTCTTCTCAAAATAATATGAAAGTATATATGGTGAATGCTACACATAGAGAGCTTTCTTTACTCATTTACACAACATGGAGAAATATGGGGAATATATTTTTACAATTTTTTATATTGATTGTGATTGTGGGAGTAGGGGTGTTTTATGATGTCGAATGGTCGCAACTTTTCCAAACAATTGTTGGGAAGGGTCAAATGCAGATTGAAGGGTTATCCGTACAACGATTGATGTTTATGTTAGCAATTTGCTGTTGGCTTGGCATGGTGGGCTTAGGTATGTGGATTGGTAAAAAAGCTAATCCCAATATTGCTTAAAAAGTAACTCGAAAAATATCAATACTAAAACTACAAAAAACAAACAAACTCGTCCTACTAAGAGGGGAGTTTGTTTGTTTTTTGTTTAGATAATGGAATGTTCATGCTAAATTGTACACTACGTTCCATATTCTTTATAGAATACTTTATATCTAACGTTTCAAGAATTTGTTTAACAATATATAACCCCAAACCACTTCCTCCAGTATTTCGATTCCTTGATTTTTCAATTCGATAAAATGGTTTGAAAATTTGTTGTATATTCTCTTCTTTAATATTGACACCTGTATTCATAATTTGCATTTTGATTTGACCTTGTTTAGAATCCTCACTTAACTTTATATAGACTTTTTCATTATGTGGTGAATACATAACTGCATTATGGATAATATTTTTACATGCTTTTTCAAAAAGAACACGATCTGTATAAACAGAAAGATCAGAATCAATTTCTTTTATTATTTGGATGCTTTTTTGAGAAGCAAAAAATTCGAGATCTTTTGTGATTGTATCTATTAACTTCGAAAGATTAACTTCTTCTACTTTTAGTTTAAAGGTGTGTTGTTCTAATTTCGACATGCTTAAAATTTCACGAACTAATTGTTCCATACTTTCAATAATTTGATGATTTTTCTTTAAATATTGATCACGATTTTGATAAGGGCCAATATTGTATATCATCCCTTCTAAGTATCCTTTCATTACAGTAAGAGGGGTCTTTAATTCATGTGCTACAATCGCAAAAAACTCTCTGCGTTTTGTTTCTATTTCTCGTTCTTTTTCAATATCATTTTTTAATTGTTGATTTGCTTTTTTTAAATCAAACATAGCTTGTTGTAAGTTAATAGACATGTCATTCAAACTATTAGATAATTCTCCTAACTCATCTGTAGAGCGAACCTCAATTTTTTCGGAGAAATCTAAATTTGCCATCTTTTGTGCACCCTCATTAATATAAATAAGTGGTTTTGTAATAAACCTGGAATAGAAATAAGCACTCCCTACACCAATTATGAGTACAATGATACTAATATAGGGGAGAAAGCGTACTAAAACCTGTGAAGCTTCATCAATTGGTTGAAATGTAGCAAAGACTATAAGCGTTAAACTACCATCTTGGAATTGAATTGGTTTCGTAACGTTATATGAATTGCTAAGGGTACCTGCATTCTCGAACCGTGTGGCTCTAGTAACTACTGTTGTTTGCGAACCATTTTGAGTAAAAGAAAATGAAGGAGAGTATTTAATTATTCCCTCATTATTTTGAAGATAAAGCATCGCATTATTTTTTTTTGCATATTCATCAAAAAGTGGTATCGCATCTTGAAACGTAAGATCTTTAGATTTATCAATGATTTCTTTTATCCCTGTTTGAAGTTGATCTGTTTTGTATTGCTCATAAAACGTAGGGAGAAAGAAGTATAAAGTTAAATAAATCAATACTGCAAAGGATAACAAGATGAGAGAGGTAGTCATAAAGAGTTTATAAGTAATTTGCTTCATCTTCATGATTTTCACAATACTATTCATCAATTTTATAACCAATACCCTTTACTGTTTTAATATAAGGGATAGCTAACTTTTTACGTAGGTTTTTAATATGTGTATCAATTATTCGTGTTTCTCCAAAATAATCGTACCCCCAAACTTTTTCTACGATATTTTCTCTTGTGAGTACTTTTCTCTCATTTTGAAATAGTAGTTGTAGAATTTCAAACTCTTTTGTCGTTAATAAAATTTCAACGTCATTTACATATACTCTATATGCATCAACATCGATACGCACTTCTTTAAATACCAAATGATTATTTACATTTTTATCATAACTTCTTCTAAGTACAGCTTCGACTCGTCTAATCAAAACATGAAACGAAAAGGGTTTTGTTATATAATCATCGATTCCAAGATCGAACCCTTTCATTTGATCTTCCTCTTCTTCCAATGCAGTTAGCATAATAATTGGTACGTTTGACTGACTTCGAATCATCTTGGATACTTCAAATCCATTAAGATTGGGCATCATTACATCTAGAAGAATTAAATCAAAGGATTGCTTATTAAATTGTGTCATACCCTCTAATCCATCTGATGCGACTACCACTGTATACTGTTGTGTCATTAAAAATTGTTTAATTAATTCCTGAATTTCTTGATCGTCTTCTACCACGAGAATATGATAGTTTTTCATAATATCACCTCTGGTAGTCATTATAGCCGTACTATCTGGAGTTTATGTGGAGATACAGTAGGAAACTTCATAGGACGTTTAACGTATTAACTCCATTTTCAAGATTGTGTATTCTCTGTAAAAAAGGATTATTACCCATATTCCTTTTTTATGGAGAAATATTTGTGTGCTTGAAAAAACTTATCATATAAAAAGCTGAACGATTAATATTTACAAAAAACTAATGTATAATAATGTAAATTGTATGTAGTTTTTTTAACTGTTTGAAAATATACTTTCGATACTTTACTAGAAGGGGAAAGGGAGATGAATTTAAATATAAAAGAAGCCAGCGAAATTCTAGAGCGTACGCCACAAACTTTGTAGTTTTTTTGCTAATTTAGTAAAGGCCTAAGGTGCGAACAAGGGGTTATTTAAATCATGTGAGAAAGGTTGTGAAATTATTTGAGGAGTTATAAAGCTATGCTGTTTGATTTAGATGATACGTTACTCGATAGGGATAAGGCAGTAGATAACTTGTTTTTATTAGTTTTAGAGAAGTGCTATGAGGATGTTAGTGATACAGTCAAAAACAATATGTTACAGAAATTCAAAGAATATGATAAAAGAGAATATGGCATTAGTGATAAAACAATAGTTTTAGAATCATTATTTGATGAATTCGCGCCGAAATATAGATTGCCACGCAATTACATTCAAGGCTTTTGGAATAATAATTTCCCAAAATGTTTTTCTATAAACCAAAAAACTATTAATATCATAAATACTATAAAGTCACATATTAAAGTTGGAATTATAACAAATGGCTCAACTCAGAGGCAAAAAGCAAAAATAATTAACACGAATTTGAATCGTTATTTTGATACAATCATTATTTCTGAAGAAGCGGGATTTAGTAAACCTGATAAACGTATATTCGAACTAGCATTAAATAAGCTAAATGTACAATCAGAAGATGTACTATTTGTTGGAGATGACTTAGAAAAGGATATTGCTGGTTGTCAAAATGCAAATATAAAGGGCATATGGTTCAATCCTAATATGATTAAGAATAATACCGACACTAAACCATATGCCGAGATTACTTCTTTTGATAATTTATTAAGTTATTGTGGAGAGATAAATTTTCAAAAATAGTAAAAAGATAGATTACCCTTAATTTCATTGACCGTATGAGAAGTTTTAAAACAATATTTATTTACGATGAAATAGAGGTTATTGAGCCAGGGGCAAATCATTTATGTGTGTTAATGAAAATCTACACAGCGTGTTTAATATATACTTTATAAATTATAGAGGGGTGAGACTATGGAAATAAAGAAAGTAGTAATTGGCGGAATAAATATTGCCGTCGTCAGAAACGATACAGTATTAATATCCGACGTTCAATCTGCATTAGATCTCATGGCAACAGTTCAATATGAAGTGGATTCAAAGCGGATTGCTATCAATAAATCATTAATAAGTGAAAGCTTCTTTGACTTAAAAACACGGCTTGCGGGTGATATTCTTCAAAAGTTTATAAACTACAGAGTAAAGATTGCTATTATTGGAGATTTCTCTATGTATACGAGTAAAAGCTTAAAGGATTTTATTTATGAATGTAATAAAGGTAAGGATATTTTTTTCTTAGCAACTGAGCAACAAGCAATTGAAAAATTAAGCTCATTGAAATAAAGATATAAAATGTAATTCGAAAGAGGCATCCGTGAAGGTGCCTCTTATTTGTATTTTTATATAAATATGTTTTTCAAATTTAAATTTTGTACCGGTACAGTAACTGCAAATGTACATTGTTACTATATCCCTTCAAATTTACAATCAGCATATATTATTTTAATTTATAACTTATTAAGGGGTGCTGAATATGACAAAGTTACAAGATCAACTTTTCACAAGATTAAACCTTGAAAAACGTACTGAAATAAAATTTGAAGAATTAAGTACAATACTCTTTGCATTTGCCCACACAATCCCGTTTGAGAATTTAAATGTAATAGCAAGTAATGCGAATACAATTTCTATGAAAAACTTACAAGAGAAAATTTTAACTAGTTCTCGAGGTGGGCTTTGTTATGAATTAAATACTCTTTTTTACTATTTTTTAAAAGATAGTGGTTATGATGTACAACTCGCACTAGGTACCGTATATAAAAATGATATAAACGCTTGGGCACTTGAAGATGGGCATATAACAATTATTTTAAATTACGAAAACGTAAGATACTTAATTGATGTAGGTATTGCTTCATTAGTACCTCTTGTGCCAGTACCGTTTACTGGCGAACTTGTTTCTTCTAAAAACGGTTCGTATCGAGTAAAACAAAAAGATACGAGTAAAGGAAACTATGTTCTAGAAAGAATAGATGTTGATGGAGAATGGAAAGTTTGTCATGCTTTTTATAAACATATTATTGATGAGACAGTAGTAAACGATGTTCAAAGAAGAGTGATAGAAGATGAGAAATCTATTTTCAATAAAGGACCCATTGCAGTAAAATTGACGAACTTTGGCCATGTCTCATTAACGAATACTATTTTAACTGAAATTATTTATGGAGAAAAAACGAAGCGTGAAATTACAGAAAATCAATATAAAGAGCTTTTATATAATTTATTTGCTATTGAGTTGTGAATATAAAAATAGCCGGTTCTTATTCAGAATCGGCTATTTTTATTATTTTTGGTTTAAATGGTTTTCGTCTAATATGTTTCGGAAACTGCGGTATAGTTAACGTTTTTAACGTTTCCTCAGCTTCTTCATATGTATGAAAGACTGGATCTTTTCCATTATCTCCTTGCAAAACTAGCCATTCATCTCGGATTACATACGGCTTTAATTTTCTTAATAGATATAATACACTAGAACAGTATAAAGAAGTATATAAAATGAATATTGGATGCAAAGGAAGATTATAATGTCAGTTATTGATAAATTGAAACTAAATAAGTATACAAATATGGTCGTAATTAACGAACCAAGTGATTATGACATTTTCACAGGTAAAGAAACCTCATTTTCAAAAGAACATGATGCTATTTTTATTTTTGTTGAAACACTTGATGAAATGGTGAAACAAACGAATTTTATTATTAGTAATGAAGAATTACTAATTGAAAAAGGTTACGTGTTTTTCGCATATCCGAAAAAAGGTAATGCTCGTTACAGTACGTTTATTCACCGTGATGAGATGTTTCCGGCATTAAACGTTGGAGATGATGGATATGTGGGGGAAAGCGAAATTAAATTTGCGCGAATGGTAAGTATGGATGATGTCTTTACAGTTGTAGGTTTAAAACGTGAAAAGAAAAAAGCGAAGAAAACACCTGCAGCGAGTCAATGTGTTGCTGATTATGCAGACCGTATTCAAGATGTTGAAGCATTATTGGCTAATCATCCAGCTGAACTTAAGTTTTATCAAAGTTTAACTCCTGGTTATCAAAAAGATTGGGCACGTAATTTATTTTCTGTGAAACAAGAAAAAACACGCGATAAACGTCTTGAGAAAATGATTGAAATCCTTTCACAAGGCTATAAAACAATTGAATTATTCCGTAAGAAGAAAAAATAATGATTAGGAACGTCACAATGATGCAACAATTAATGACACTTTGCACATTGAAAAAAGGATTCCTTTCAGTATACTAAAGTATGTTCTTATATTTAAATAATTAGCAAAAGAGAAAAGGTGTTTGAAATGAAATCGTATATTGTAGTTGGATCTGGAATTTTAGGGGCATCTACTGCCTATCATCTTGCTAAGGCTGGTGCGAAGGTTACTATTGTAGATCGTCAAGATTTAGGTCAAGCAACTGATGCAGCAGCAGGTATTGTCTGTCCGTGGCTGTCGCAACGTCGTAATAAAGCATGGTATAAAATCGTTAAAGGCGGTGCACGTTACTATTCTTCGTTAATTCAGCAATTAGAAGAAGACGGTGAAACGGATACAGGTTACAACCGTGTAGGTGCAATTAGTTTACATACTGATGAGAAAAAACTAGATCAAATGGAAGAGCGAGCGTATAAACGCCGTGAAGATGCACCGGAGATTGGTGAAATCACTCGCTTATCAGCTGAAGAAACGAAAAAGTTATTCCCAGCATTATCGGAAGAATATAGTTCTGTTCATATTAGTGGCGCTGCACGAGTAAATGGAAGATTATTACGCAACGCATTAATAAGCGCTGCGAAAAAACATGGTGCAACTTTCATTAAAGGTGATGCAGTATTAGTCCGTGAAGGGAATCATATTACGGGAGTTAAAGTAAATGACGAAACAATTGTAGCGGAAAAGGTAATGGTAACTGCAGGCGCATGGGCGAATGAAATCTTGAATCCGTTAGGAATTAATTTCTTAGTTACGTTCCAAAAAGGACAAATTGTTCATTTGCAAATGGAAAATACAGCAACAGAAAATATGCCAGTTGTAATGCCGCCGAACGATCAATATATTTTAACATTTGACAATGGCCATGTCGTAATTGGTGCAACGCATGAGAATGATACTGGTTTCGATCACCGTGTAACAGCTGGTGGTTTACATGAAGTATTCCATAAAGCGTTAACAGTAGCGCCTGGTTTAGAAGATGGTACAATGCTTGAAACTAGAGTTGGCTTCAGGCCATTTACGCCAGGATTCTTACCTGTTATTGGCCCACTCCCTAATTTTGAAGGCATACTCATTGCAAACGGATTAGGTGCTTCAGGATTAACAGCAGGTCCATACTTAGGATCAGAACTTGCGAAACTTGCGTTAGGGCAACCGATTGAATTAGATTTAAATGATTATGATGTTGCTGGGGCAATGGAATAGTAATAAACAAAAAGATTAGGAGTGATTTCCTAATCTTTTTGTTATGTTATTTGGGCGTAACTAAGTATTTTGAGAGGTAGGAGTTCTTTTAAACAAGTGGGATCACCACATCGCTATCAAGCTAAAAAAATAAATAATATCCACAAAACTAAAATTTTTTGCCCTTTATAGCAACGAAGTACATTTTTATCGTTTGAGGTATTAGAGAAGAAAGATTGATTCGTTCAATATAGAGGCGAAAATACATATCAGAAATATAAACAATAGCCTCAAAAACTGGAGGCTATTCAATTTCACAATCTATTATAATTAATTACAATAGATAAGCTCTTTAAAGTCTGTCCCATCGCTGCATTCGTAAAATGATGAATAACATCAAAACCCTCAACTTGATGGATATTAGCGAACCGTTCCACAAATGAAATTAAAGCGATAGACGGGATCCCAATTAAAGTTTTTTAAACCTAATTGGACTTACCATTAAGAGAGCGAGGATTAATGTAATCCATGCATTGCTATATGAAAACAATCCCATACCGGCCAATGGTAATCCAGCAGCTGGAATAGGTAATCCCTTAAAATATCCAATGGTTGGTTTTACACTAAATTTAGCTAATCTTAAAGCACCCATCGTTGGGAAAAGGATAAATGCCAAAGAAGTTAAAATAGAAGGTGTTGCTATCGAATGAAATAAAAGTGCAGGAGCAACTCCGAAACTAACAATATCAGCTAAGGAATCCAATTGTACACCAAATCAGCTAAGGAATCCAATTGTACACCAAACTCACTGTTCACTTTTAATTTCCTCGCAATTCTTCCATCAAGGAGATCTAAAACAGCTGAAAAGAAAATAAAAATGGAGGCTACTTCCAAATAGTCACTCATATTCATGGTAATTGAAAAAACACCGCACAATAAATTTCCAATCGTAAATAAATTGGGTACAGCTTTTACTATTTGATTGAACAAGGTTGTCCCCCCTAAGTTGATCAAACTTCACGTTTATGTAGCATTTTCTATATATTCTTCCGTTATTCTTGAAAATATATGACCACTGTATGCTAAGTAAATTTCGGCAAAAGAAAAGCCGATTTCCTGTACGTTATGTTGGTTTATAAACATGTTTGATCAAAGGTAAGTCTATTACTGCTGATTTACCTAATATAAAAAGCCTGTTTTTGAAAAAAAAGAGTTATCAAAATATGTTTGATTATTTTCGGTACGCGTTGTTGAACATTAGCACCCGATAGTTGAAGTGCCGAGTAGTCAAGCATTTTCCTCCGGTTGGTGGATAAGACCAACCGCTCCGGTTTTAAATGTATTGTTTTTTATAAGTTTAAGATTAATTTTGTCCGTAATTTCTTTAATAAAGGTAGTCCACTGCCTAAGACTACAGGAAACATATTAATCCGATATTCATCAATCAATTCAGGTAGTTTACGAAATTCTGGTTTTCCGTCAGAAAAGATTAGCTAGATATATTAATTATATAGTGGAACAAGATCGTCGTTTTATTAAGAAACATGTGCGTTCTATTTTTGGATTTAAATCCTATAAAACAACATCTACACACTAAAAGATGCATCATATCTTCATATAGTCATAAAATTAATCTGTAGTCGAAAATACGTAAAGAGCTGCTGAAATGAATTACTGAGAATACGAAGAATAAAGGAGAGAAGCGGAGTAAAAACTAAAAAAATTAGACAAAGAAAATGGAGAGATGAACTAAATGTTAAAGATCATGAGGCATTTAAAACCATTTATTGCTTCCATCATTGCAGTTGTATGTCTTTTAACTGTACAGGCAGTATGCGATCTATCACTGCCAGACTACATGTCTAACATTGTCAATGTAGGGATTCAACAAAAAGGTGTAGAAAATGCAGTACCTGAGGTTATTCGTAAAAGTGAAATGGATAAACTTACGCTCTTTATGAATGAAAATGAGAAGAAAAAAGTTGCTGACAACTATGTGCTTTTAGATAAGAACAACCTCTCTCAAAGTGAACTAAAAAATGACTTAGAAGATTATCCGCAGCTTGATAAAGAGCCACTTTATAAGTTACATACAGAAGATAAAAAAATAATTAACGAACTTAACGATATCTTTGGGAAACCAATGTTAATTACACAAGGAATTGAAAAAGGTGGCTCATCTGCTTTCTCTCCTGCTGCGACAGGTGACAACAACACACCAGCGAAACTTCCGCCAAATTCAGATCCTTTTGCAATCATTGCGAAACTTCCTCAAGATCAAATCAATGCAATGAAAGAAAAGGCAGATGAAAAGTTTAAGAATATGCCAGGCAGCATGGTAACGCAATCAGCCGTTTCATTCATTGAGAATGAGTATAAAAAGATCGGTATCAATATAGATAAGCTTCAATCCAATTTCATCCTTACTTCCGGCGGGAAAATGCTACTTTTATCCTTAGTAAGTATGGCAGCTACCGTTATCGTGAGTTTACTTGCTGCAAAAGTAGCTGCAGGACTCGGCAGAGACCTTAGAAAGAAAGTATTCCGGAAAGTTACAAACTTCTCGAATGCGGAGTTTGATAAGTTTTCCACTGCATCTCTAATCACAAGAAGTACAAATGATATCCAACAAGTTCAAACACTTATGGTTATGATGCTTCGCATTGTATTCTATGCACCAATTTTAGGTATCGGCGGCATTATTAAAGTACTTACTACAGACCTTTCAATGGGATGGATTATCGCAGTTGCGGTAATTGCGATTTTAAGCCTAGTCATTGGTTTATTTAGCATCGCGATTCCTAAGTTTAAGCGTATCCAAAAGTTAGTAGATAAAATTAACTTAATCACTCGTGAATCTTTAACCGGTATGCTCGTTATTCGTGCTTTTAATACTCAAAAACATGAAGAAAAGAAATTTGAAAAAGGAAATCAAGATTTAACAAAAACAAATTTATTTGTAAGCCGTTTAATGTCATTTATGATGCCAATGATGATGTTTATCATGAATGCCGTTACTGTACTTATTATTTGGGTTGGATCACACCAAGTGGATATGGGACATATGCAAGTTGGTGATTTGATGGCATTTATGCAATATACAATGCAAATCATCATGGCCTTCTTAATGATTTCAATGGTATCTATTATGGTTCCACGTGCTTCAGTTTCCGCACAACGTATCGCAGAAGTTTTAGATACTGACATTACCATTAGTGATGTAAAAGAGCCGAAAACATTTGCTTCAGACAAGAAAGGTTACGTTGAATTTAAAAATGTTGGCTTTAGATACCCAGGTGCAGAAGAAGATGTGCTTTCCAATATTACCTTTACTGCAAAACCTGGTGAAACGACAGCTTTCATCGGAAGTACAGGTAGTGGTAAATCAACATTAATCAACTTAATTCCACGCTTTTACGATGTCACAAGCGGCCAAATATTAATAGATGGCACGGATATTAGAGAAGTATCTCAGAAGGAATTAAGAGAGAAAATTGGTTATGTACCGCAAAAAGGAGTTCTCTTCTCAGGTACAATCGAGAGTAATTTGAAATATGGTAAAAAAGAAGCAACTGAAGAAGAACTCGAAAAAGCGGCGGAAATCGCGCAAGCTATGGAGTTTATTAACGCGAAGCCTGAAAGCTTCCGTACAGAAATATCACAAGGTGGTACGAACGTTTCCGGTGGTCAAAAACAAAGACTTTCTATTGCGCGTGCTCTTACGAAAAAATCGGAAATCTTCATATTCGATGATAGTTTCTCAGCTCTTGACTTTAAGACAGACGCAGCATTGCGCAGAGCTTTAAACAATGAGATTACAGGAAGTACTATTTTACTTATTGCCCAAAGAATCAGTACAATCATGAATGCCGATAAGATTATTGTACTTGACGAAGGAAAAATAATTGGAACTGGTACTCATGAAGAGCTTATGGAAAACTGTGAAGTTTATAAGCAAATTGCTTTATCACAACTTTCAAGAGAGGAGTTGTCATCATGAGTGATAGAAAAATAGAAAATAGAAAACAAAGCGGCCCTGGTCCTGGCGGTGGCGGTCCTATGGGCGGCGGCATGAGAAAGATTGAGAAAGCAAAAAACTTTAAAGGAACGATGAATAAACTCCTTCAATACTTGAATCCCTATAAATTATCAATCTTAATCGTTATCCTTTTCGCAATCGGCAGTGCAGCCTTTACAATCGTTGGTCCAAAAATTTTAGGAAACGCGACAACAAAACTTTTCGAAGGACTCGTAAGCAAAGTATCAGGAGCACCCGGTGCGGCCATTGACTTTACCTATATCAGAAACATTGTCATTTTACTCCTTGGATTATATATACTGAGCACTGTGTTTGGTATTATCCAGGGGTACATTATTTCTGGAGTAGCCCAAAAAGTATCTTATAACTTCAGAAAAGAAATCGATGAAAAAATTAACCGTATGCCGCTGAAATACTTTGATAAAACAACGCACGGCGAAGTATTATCGAGAATTACAAATGACGTAGATACGGTGAGCCAAACTTTAAACCAAAGTATGTCGCAAATCATCACATCCGTTATTACAATCATCGGTGTACTTATCATGATGTTATCAATCAGCTGGCAAATGACATTAGTGGCGCTTTTAATATTGCCAGTATCGATGATTCTCATCATGGCAGTCGTAAAACGATCACAAAAATACTTCAAATCCCAGCAAGAATATTTAGGACACGTAAACGGTCAGGTCGAAGAAATTTATAGTGGTCACAATATAGTAAAAGCCTTCAACAAAGAAGAAGAAGAAGTAAAAAAATTCGAAAAGGTAAATGATACCCTTTACCATTCTGCATGGAAATCTCAATTTTTATCTGGAATGATGATGCCGATTATGACATTTATCGGTAATATCGGTTACGTCGCTGTATCTATTTTAGGAGGATGGCTTGCGGTAAAGAGAACCATCGCAGTTGGAGACATTTTAGCCTTTGTGCAATATGTTAGAAGCTTTACGCAACCAATCGCTCAAGTAGCACAAATCGCGAACGTACTTCAATCTACTGCAGCTGCTGCAGAAAGAGTCTTCGAATTTTTAGAAGAAGAAGAGGAAGTGCCAGAAGCAGAAAATCCAGTGAAGCTGCAAAAAGTTCAAGGAGAAGTTACCTTCCAAGATGTTCAATTTGGATACAATCCAGATAAGATCATCATCAATAATTTCTCATCTAACATTAAACCTGGACAAAAGGTAGCAATCGTCGGACCAACCGGAGCAGGTAAAACAACGATTGTAAAACTGTTAATGCGTTTCTATGACATAAACAGTGGTGCAATATGTATCGACGGTCACGATATAAAAGACTTCACGCGAGAAGACCTGCGCAACATGTTTGGTATGGTACTTCAAGACACTTGGCTATTTAACGGCTCCATCATGGAAAATATACGTTACGGTAGACTCGATGCTACAGACGAAGAAGTAATTGAAGCAGCGAAAGCAGCTCACGTTCACAACTTCGTAAAAACATTACCAAATAAATATCAAATGGAACTAAACGAAGAAGCAAGCAACGTATCCCAAGGACAAAAGCAACTACTAACAATTGCACGTGCCCTTATAGCGGATCCGAAAATATTAATACTCGATGAAGCAACAAGCTCCATTGACACTCGTACAGAAGTACTAATTCAAAAAGCGATGGAAAACCTTATGGAAGGTAGAACAAGCTTCATTATCGCTCATAGATTATCAACAATACGTGATGCAGATTTAATCCTTGTCATGAAAGACGGAGATATTGTAGAACAAGGTAATCATGAAGAGTTATTGAAAGCTGATGGTTTCTATGCTTCGCTTTATAATAGTCAGTTTGAAGGTGCGGATGCTTCTTGAGTTAGGTGAAAGTCCATTTAAATAACTAAACCCACGAAGAAAATGCATTTTCTTCGTGGGTTTTTATTATTTTTAAGGTTCTGTTACAAAGTTTTTAAAAGTAAGCTAGACTTTTGCAAAACAGAGTGAGGAGCATGATAAATGGGATGTTTTAAAGGGAAACAATTTAAAAAGAACATTAGAAGATTAATTAATACATTCTTGTAATGTTCTAGTGTTTCTCCTCCTTCTCTTGTTTTATGAATATCTCCAAAGATAAGGAGCATTTCTTCCCGATTAATTGTTGCACAACGGATAACCGGTTTAATTAAAGGGAATTATCAAAAAGGATAGTACTATTAAAAAGAAATCGATAAGGAGTGAGCAAGCGATGGACAACATGATTAATACGGGTAAATTTGGTTTACAAAGGGGCCCTGCTCAAAAAACGGTTGGCCAGTATTTGTTCGATTGCCTGAAACTCGAGGGCATTACCGAAATTTTTGGTGTCGCAGGGGACTATAATTTTACACTTCTTGATACTTTGGAGTGTTATAACGGCATCCGTTTTATAGAAGGACGAAATGAACTAAACTCGGGCTACGCTGCAGATGGCTATGCAAGAATCAAAGGAATATCGGCTCTTATTACGACATTTGGGGTCGGGGAGCTCAGCGCATGCAATGCGATAGCGGGAGCCAACAGCGAGTATGTGCCAATAATACACATTGTGGGTGCCCCTCCTGAGAGGGATCAAAAAGAGCATAAGCTGATGCACCACACCTTAATGGATGGGAATTTTGACGTTTTTCGCAAGGTGTATGAGCAGATAACGGCTTATACTGCCGTGCTTACACCAGAAAATGCCAAGATTGAGATTCAGACTGCGATTCGCATTGCTAAGGAAAAGAAAAAGCCGGTATACCTGGTTGTGGCTAATGATTTAGTGACCAAGCCGATTAAAGTCTGGACAGAACCGGCACCACCACGTCCAACATCCAACCCGAATACCCTTCAGGCTGCAGTGAATCATGTCCGTCTGCTTTTGGAACGTTCCCACCGACCAGTTATCTTGGTGGATGTGAAAACGATGCGATTCGACCTTCAGACAGCGACTCGGCAGCTAGCCGATGCAATGAATGTGCCTGTTGTAACGATGATGTACGGGAAGGGCGGATTCGACGAGAACCATCCAAATTATATCGGAATGTATTTAGGCTCTTTCGGGAGGACTGAAGTCCAAAGTACAGTGGAGAATGCAGATTGTATCATTGCAATTGGTATGGTATGGGCGGATACAAACACCGCAAGTTTTACCGCAAAGCTGAACCCACTGATAACTGTCAATATTCAACCAGATATAGTTAAAATCGCTCAGGCGGAATATCCGAATGTTCTTGCAGCCGACATGCTACTTGCTGTGCAGAAGTTGAGTTATACAGGCAAAGGTTTGACAAAAAAATTGTCATTCCCTTATGAGCAATTCACAACTATTGCCGACGGACCTCTAATGGCGGACGGCTATTATCCACGTTTTCAGCGCATGCTGAAAGAGGAGGATATTGTAATCGCCGAGACCGGAACGCTTTATTACGGAATGGGAGAGATAAGACTGCCGGGCAATGTAACATATATTGGACAAGGTGGATGGCAGTCCATCGGTTACGCAATCCCTTCGGCGTTTGGTGCTATTATGGCCGCGCCGGAACGCCGAGTATTAGTGTTTACAGGTGACGGTGCCTTGCAGCTAACGGTACAGGAAATCAGTTCTATGCTCTATTACGGCTGCAAGCCTATAATCTTTGTTTTGAACAACGATGGTTATACAATCGAGAGATATTTAAATGTCAAAACAGAGGATCAAAAGTACAACGAAATCCCTCAATGGTCTTACACCAAGCTGGCCGAAGCTTTTGGAGGTAACGCGTTTACCGTTACGGTCCGGACCTATGGAGAGCTTGATCAGGCTATAATCCATGCTGAAAAGGAAAGCGCCAAAAGACTCTGTATTATTGAAATGATCGCAGGGAATCGAATGGACGCACCTGAATATATGCGACGGATGCGTAGTTATATGGAGAAGCAGGAAAAGCAGCGCAGTCAGAACTAGTATCCAATTCCCTAGTCCCTAATTGAATACTAATCGAACAGTTTTAATCATACTCTTTTAATAAAACGCAATTAAAGGGGTGTAAAGTGAGTTGACAAAAGTTAAGGTTAGTTTACGGCCCATTGCAAGTAAGTTAAATTTACCTACTGTTTTGAAAACAACTATACTACCAGGTGACTCAATTGAAAGGTTATTTATTGCAACCCAGGTAGGAGAAATCTTTTACATAGGAGACGGAGTTATAAGGACTTTTTTAGATATTCGCTCGCAAATCATAAAATTAGGTAAGTCTGAAGAAGGTGTTTCTGGTACTGGATATGATGAACGAGGATTGCTAGGACTAGCGTTTCATCCACAATTTTATCAAAACGGTTTATTTTACCTTCATTATTCAGTAGCTGGCACTCAAGGTCCGAGTGCCCTTTCTGAACCTTTTAAACCTAATCCATGTGATCCGAAAACTTTAAACTTAAAGTGGATAAATAGAGATACTCAATATGATCATATTGATACGGTTGAGGAATGGATTTTACAATCACATAGTCAACCTCAAAAACGACGGACATTACTTAACATAAGAAGGCCCTTTTTTAATCATAACGGAGTCAATAGTTTAAACTTTTCACCTGAGACTGGAAAACTTGTTTTTACAAATGGAGATGGTGAATCGGGTTATGATCCATTTAACTTAAGCCAGGATGATTTAGAAATAGCGGGTAAAATAATTGAAATTGATGTAAGTAAAAATACATTCATAAATAACCCTCCAGTAGTTACACGCTTTAATGAGTTTCCTTTATCTATACAAGAAACACTTACAGTAATTGCGAAAGGAGTTCGGAATATAACAGGTATTTCATTTCAAAGGTTTTATAATCAGTATATCAAATATGCTGGAAATGTCGGGCAGGATATTGTAGAGTCTATTTTTTCGTTTGTTCATTATAAACCCATACCGGTTACCGAACTTGTTCAAACGCATTTAATGAGATCCACTCCCAATCAAGATGGATTTATTAATTTTGGTTGGCGAGGATGGGAAGGAGAATTTCCTACTTCTTTTATAAGGCACTGTTCTGAGAATCCTACTTCGGATGAGAGAACAATGGCTTATTATAATGATACAATAGAAACATCAGTGAGGCGCATACAGCCCCTAATTAGTTATTTTCATAAAGATTCCAGAGCAGATAAGTTTGGAGGAACCTCACTTACAGGAGTACAACCATATATGGGAACTACAATTCCTAGTTTAACTGGTAGTATCGTGTTTACTGATCTTGCTAAGAAAGAAGAATCTCAGTCTCCAGTTAAAGGTGTTTTAGCATATACTAGGGCAAGTATAGACGATAAACGTAATGATTTTCATGTTATTGAAACCAATTATGATTTTGGTTATCAAGCAGCTTATTATATGAGCTTGGGAACCAACGGAGATCAAACTAGATTATATTTAGGGGTCTATGGATCTATGAAAGTAACGGATTTTAACAAAGGTACTATTTTTGAAATTGTTCCATGATACGGTATAAACTCTTAGTCTAAAAATATATGGAATTCATACTTTTTCAAACGCACGACTTAGCGCCTCTTAAAAAACCTTCTATGGATAAACATCTATTGTATAGTGACTCCTAACAAGCAGAAAGTAAAACATAACCAATAAGTATTTGAATAAAAATAGAAAGTGGTGAATTAAGTCTCTTTAGGGGGGGAATTTGATGAATCGCTTTAGAAGCTATTGGTATCAATGGATGATAGAGAAGGATGCAAATTTTGTCCATAAAAGAAAGGTGACGCCTGCAAGTAGGTTAGTCATTACAGCATTACTCGGTTCATTTGCTGCTATTTTTCAATCTGCGGGGAACTTAATCCCTGGAATTGGGTTATTTATTAGTCCTTTCGCGACGCTACCGATTTTTCTGGCTATTTGTTATTCTATTCGTGAGGGAGTACTTTCTTATATTCTTACTATTTTCCTATTATTCATTATTGAGCCAAGTGAACTAATTGTCTTTCCCTTTACTACAGGCTTATTAGGTATAGCGTTAGGAGTATCCTTTTTACAATTCAAGAGGATGATTTGGGTAATTTCCTTTTCAGCGATATGTTTACTTATAGGAATTATGATCATTCTCGATATCTTCCGTTTTCCTGTACTTGGTCCTACTATTCATACGACTATGGATATAAAAGTTATTACATTAATATTTATACTGAGTTTTTTATACTGCTGGATCTATGCAGAGTTGTGTAGAATAATAATGAATAGAGTATATAAAGTATAGTCTTAACAATTGCATAAAATCTTTTTGAACAAATACACTTTCTCATATATTTTCAAAGGTTGGAGATGTAAGCCATGTATAACATTGAAATTAGAAGGCCGAATTCGAATGATTTAGATGAATTACATTTGTTTTTTCGTCTTGTTATTACTAATACATTTAAAAACGAAGGGTTATCACATCTATTAGATGACATAGAAAATGAAATTAACTCGAAAAAGAAATATTTAAAAAATGATTTTGATAGTAATGGAGAAAATCGTTATTTTTTATTAGCAATAGATACAAGTAACGATAAAATCATTGGAACGATTGAAATCGGTCCAGCAAGTGCATTGATTAATAGTTGTACAGACGGTGTACTTAAGGATTTGTATGAAATAGGAACTGTATTTATACTTCCGGAGTATCAAAGAAAAGGTATAGGGAGTTTACTACTAAATACAATGTATCTTACATTACTTAGCAGAGGAATAACCGAATGCTGTTTAGATAGTGGATACAAAAAAGCACAAAGTATATGGACAAAAAAGTTTGGAAAACCTAGTTATGTGCTGAAGGATTATTGGGGCGAATCAAACGATCATATGATTTGGAAAAAAAGTTTACATGATATACCTATAATATTTGAATTATAAAATGAAATATCTCTCTTAACATAGCTTTTCTTACATACTTATGCTATTATTTATCTTTATAATAAAAGAGGACGTGAATGAACTTGATTAAAATTAATATTCCTGAAGCTGATGTTTCAATTACTGAACGTAACCAAGTTATTAAAGGAGACGAGCCATTAATTACTCCAATTAACGGTTTTATCGATTTCCACTTGTTCCCTAGAGATAAAGGCGGCATTTTTATGTTTTACAATATTAATGACGAACTTCTTTTCGTAGGTAAAGCTCGTAAAATTAGACAACGTATTAAAAAGCATTTTGAAGATAATGTTTCACCAATCAAAAATAATCGTGATGAAGTATACCGTATCGATGCATGTATCGTAGAAGATCCAACTGAAAGAGAAATTTACGAAACATACATCATTAATAAGTACAAAGCGAAATATAACGTTGATAAAGTGTTTTATAAATAAACAACATTAGCGAAATGAAACAATCCTAGTACATACACTAGGATTGTTTTTATTTATATAGCTTTGTAATTTTTGTCCGTAATGATTTTCCTCGCATTTGTTCCTCCTTATAAGGGAATAGATTATTTAATCGGCAGAATTTTTTCGTATTTTAAAGTAATGAGCGGCAATTAAACAAAGTACCCCTATAAATAACATAATAATTCCAAAAGTTTTATGCTTTCCTTCGAAGAAAGGTATGTCTGTAATTACATTTGTCATACATAAGCCTAAGAACACAAGAATTGGTCCAATCCAAAGTAATATGTTGCCTAATTTTGTGTGTTTCTCCATGTAAACCCTCCTTTTTTTACATATATATCCATCTTTATCGCAATCCATAACTTCTAAATAAAGGTTAAAGTAAATCCCCAAGAGAAATATATTTTCTTTCATAACAAAAATTAAAGCATCATATATTGGTACAAGCAAATGAGAAAGGAGATCATCATGAATTGGCTAGAAGCTTTTATTTTAGGAATTATTCAAGGGCTGACAGAGTTTTTACCTATAAGCAGTACAGGTCACCTATATTTAGGGCGACATATTTTTCAGTTAGATGAGGCAGGTTTGTTTTTAGATACGATGCTGCATATAGGGACGTTACTTGCGGTGTTTATTTATTATAGAAAAGAATTTATTTATTTAATAAAAAATCCATTTTCAAAGCTTATGCTATTACTTATTGTCGGGACGATACCTGCGGTTGTAATCGGCTTATTATTTAAAGACTTTTTTGAAGATATTTCAAAAACAGGTATAACAATAGGTTGGGAGTTTTTAGTGACGGGTTTATTTCTTTATATGGCCGATAAACAAAAGAACGGTCGTAAAAAAATGAATGATATTACATATAAAGATGCATTCATAATTGGTTCATTTCAAGCAGTAGCTATATTTCCAGCAATTTCCCGTTCTGGAATGACAATTGTCGCTGCATTATGGAGAAAGTTAGACCGCGAAACAGCGGCGTACTTTTCCTTTTTATTATCAACACCAGCTATTGTCGGAGCTATCATCTTGCAATTTGCAGATGTTTTTCAAGGGAAAGCTGAATCTATTTCTAGTACATCACTAATTGTCGGAACATTATCAGCAGCGTTCTTTGGTTACATAGCAGTTTCATGGATGATTCAATATTTAAAACGTCATTCTTTAAAAGTATTCGCGTATTACGTATGGGGATTAGGTATTTTAATTTTAATGTTGCAATTCACACAGGTGTTTTAAATATAATTATCAAGGAATTATTAGTTAAGATCCTGTTCCATTCATACACGACAGGATCTCTTTTCATTAAGGGGGAAAAAATGTTTACTAAGGCTATTGTTATTGGTGGAAGTATCGCAGGAAAACTCGCCGCAAAGGCTTTATCAAATACGTTTGAAGAAGTAATCATTGTAGAAGCTGGTGAAGAATGGGATGGAAATGGTCCGCGAAAAAGAGTTCCGCAAAGTAATCATCCGCATGTGTTATTAAAAGGCGGCGAAGAAGCACTTGAGGAGTTGTTTCCTAACATTACTAATGAATTAATTGAAGTAGGTAGCATCGTAAATAACTTTACTCGCGATTTAAAATGGCATCAGTTCGGCCTATGGAAGCAGCCTTTCAAAGGCGAAATAAATATGATTCAACAAAGTCGTCTTCTGTTAGAATCGCATATTCAAAAACGAATTGAACAAGTTTCAAATGTTACTTCGAAGTATGAAATGTTGGTTGAAGGATTACTAGTAGATAACAAACTTAATAAAGTCTATGGAATAACAGCTAAATGTTTGAAAACAGGAATGAAAGAAGAATTTCATGCAGATCTTGTTGTTGATGCAAGTGGATTTGGTTCGAAAAGTATAGATTGGTTACAAGAATACAATTTCGAAGTACAAGAAGAGAAAGTAAGAATTGATTTGTTTTACGCAACTAGAATGTTTAGGCTCAAAGAAAAAGAGAAATTAGACTGCTGTGATATGCTTATGTCTCCAAGTTTTCCTGAGAATCCTTATGGTGTTCTAATTCAAACGATTGAAGATGATCGTTATTTTGTTACTTTTAGTGGATATGCAAATGAAAAAGCACCGCAAACAGATGATGAATTTTATGATTTTGCTGAAAACCTATCAATCACTAATGTTACAGAGTTTCTAAACAAATCTGAGGCGATTACCGATATAAAAACGTACAAAATTCCATATCAAGTACGCAGGCGATTTGATCTAGTTAATAATTTGCCTGAAGGATTGTTAGTAGTTGGAGATGCGCATTGTCGTTTTGATCCAGTTTTCGGACAAGGTGTTTCAGTTGCAGCTATGGAAGCTCACCAATTGCAACTAATTCTTCAAGGGAGAAAAAGGCTTGATAAAACATTAACTCGAGAGTTTTATAGGAAGACTGCTATGATTATCAAAACACCTTGGGAAATGACCACAACGGAGATAGCACGTCATCCTAAGTTACAGAAAGAATTAACTACGAAACAAAAATTTCAGCAATGGTATACGAAACAAATATATCAACTTTCTGCAAGTGATTCTGATATTTATATTCGGTTAGTCAGAGTTATGAACTTAATTCGTAGTCCATTTCATCTTTTTCATCCTAGAGTATTACTTACTGTATTACTCAGACGAAAGAAATAGCAGGAAAATTATCGTTTAAAAAAGAATGTATAACAGTTAGTAAATCAAGAAGGGGTAAACGGGATGGAAATATACATAGAACAATTAAAGAATCAAGACGCTGAAGATTTATTTAATTTTGAACTCACGAACAAATCATTTTTTGAAACAATGGTACCAAGTCGTGGCTCTAATTATTACGTGTATGAATACTTTCAAAAGCAACTTGCCGAACTATTAAAAGAACAAACTGAGGGGATTTCTTATTTTCATCTCATACGTAATACAGAAAAAGAAATTGTAGGACGTATCAATTTAGTTGATGTAGATAAGGAAAAACGAATTGGGTCGTTAGGCTACCGAGTTGGAGAGGATTTTACAAAAAAAGGAGTTGCAGCAGCATCTGTAAAATTGATTTTGGCTCAAGCAAGAGTCTATGAAATTAATGAAATACATGCTATGACAACAACAAATAACATAGCTTCACAAATTGTATTAGAAAAGAACGGATTTTCTCGTGAAAAGGAAGCGGAGACAACTACTGTAGATTTAAACGGAGAAAACGTAAATTTCGTACATTATATTTGGAGGACTACTAAGGGTTAAAAATAATAGGGAGGGACATGTACATGAAGGATTTACGTTATCCAATAGGTCAATTTACTTACGTAGGAACTATTACAGAAGAAATAATTGATAAATGGATTCAAGAAATAGAGGATTTACCTAATGAACTAGCAAGAGCGATAAAAGATTTAGATCAGAAGCAGTTAGATACACCGTATCGCGTCGGTGGATGGACTGTTCGCCAAGTTGTTCATCATGTTGTTGATAGTCATATGAATAGCTACATACGCTTTAAATTAGCACTGACAGAAAAGAATCCAACTATTAAACCGTACAAAGAAGAAAAATGGGCAGAGCTACCTGACTCGAAATTACCAGTAGATGTTTCACTTGTAATGCTAGATTCATTACATAAAAGATGGATTAACTTATTATATTCTTTAGAACCGGCAGATTTAGAAAAGACATTTAATCATCCTGAATCAGGAGAAACAAAACTTGCTGCTGCAATTGGACTATATGCATGGCACGGTCGTCATCATACAGCTCATATTACTTCTTTAAGAGAGCGTTTAAATTGGTAACATTAGAGAAGGCGACAGAAATTGATGCAGAGATTATATTTCAAATGCAAGTAGAATCATTTAGTTCATTATTAGAAAAGTATAAGGACTATGAAACAAGTCCGGCAAATGAACGTATTGAAAGAATGATTTCAAGAATAAATAATTTGGACGGTGGATTTTATAAAATTTTCGTAAATACGAATCTTGCCGGCGCGATATGTATATCACGTAAAGAAGGGGCATCTAAATTTTGGATAAGTCCGATGTTTATTATTCCAAACTATCAAGGGAACGGAATTGCTCAAAAAGTATTAATTTTAATCGAGGAGATGTTTCCGGAAATAACGACTTGGGAGCTTGCTACAATTTTAGAGGAAGAAAGAAATTGTTTTCTATACGAAAAGATGGGATATATAAGAACGGAATTTAAAAAGAAATTAAATGATAAAGCAACATTAATTTATTATAAAAAAGAAAGGTAAAGCACATTTTAAATGCTTTACCTTTTTGTACTGTTTTAGATTAAATATACAATTTAAATGTATATTCTTCCAAAAAGTTCGGGTTAGTAATTTTGAATTCGAATAAATATACAAAAATGAACTATTTCGTCGTATATGTTACTAACGCTTTTTGAATGCTTAAAATACTATCGTCACCTTTAAATTCTTTCGTAATTGGATCATCCATACTAGATACCCAAATTTTAAGCTCTGCATCTAAATCAAAATGCCCAGCTGTTTCAATGCTAAATTGTGTAATGCCTTTATAAGGAATAGAATGATACTCTGTTTTTTTACCTGATATTCCTTGTTTATCTACTAAAATAAGACGACGATTTGTAAATACGATTAAATCACGAATTAATTTATAAGCATGCTCAACTTTCTCATCGTCTAGCATAATCTTTTCTAAATCACGTTCAACGCTTTCTGTACTCGCACTTGATGCATTTCCTAAAATACCACTAAATAAACCCATATGAAATTCCTCCTTTATAATATGTGGAATGAGTTTCTTATATTGTACCATGCGAATGACTAATAGATTATGACATTGCTTCAATAGTTTTTTGTTATTATTGCAACCAATTTATATAACCTCATCCTAAAATCTTGTGCTAACATATAATTAAGAAAACAGAAGTAGAGGGATATAGCATGAAAAATATCGGTTTAGTATTAGAAGGCGGCGGAATGAAAGGATTATATACTGCAGGAGTACTCGAATATTTTATGGAAAGGGACTTATTCTTTCCGTATGTAGTCGGTGTATCCGCCGGAGCGTGTATGGGCGCAACATATTTGTCACGTCAAAAAGGAAGAAATAAGAAAGTGAATACAGAGCTAGTAGCAGATCACAGGTATATATCTTATCGAAACTTAATTCAAAAACGTGAATTATTTGGAATGGATTTTTTATTTGATGAAGTACCAAACAAAATTGTACCGTTTGATTTTCAAACATTCCTAAATTCAAATGAACAGTTTGTAATCGGAACGACTGATTGTGAATCAGGACAGGCAGTTTATTTTAATAAAACAGAACATGGAAATGATATTTTAAAAATTATTCGTGCATCAAGCTCTGTGCCGTTTATAGCACCTGCTGTAGAATATGATAATCGAAAATTGTTAGATGGAGGGATTATAGATCCTATTCCAGTATTAAAAGCGCAAAATGATGGTTATTTAAAAAACGTTGTTATAATGACAAAGCCAGAAGGATACGAGAAGCAGCGTAATAAATTTTCTGGACTAGCTAAAATTTTATATAGAAGATATCCAAAAATCGCAGAGCATTTAGTAGAACATTATCGTTTTTATAATGAAACTGTATCTTATATGAATCACAACGAACAAAAAGATAATTTTTATGTAATTCAGCCAAGCGCACAGCTTCCTATAAGCGGAATAGAAAGAAATAAAGAGAAACTTGTTAACCTATATAATCTTGGCTATACAGATGCTCAACATCATTATGAAAAATTATTAAGTTGGGTAAGGAAATAAAGGGGTGGAAAATTGCTATTAGGTAAAAAGGTTATTTTTAATGAATTGCAGAAAATGCATAGTCCGCTGCTTAAACCGTTTCCGAATTGTGACCTTCGAAAAATACGAAAAGATTTTAATAATATGTTTACAGAAGATGATTGCATAAGCGCTGATTTAAATTATTATTGGATGCATACAGCAGGTACTTTAAGTTACATACTTAATAACAATGAAAAGGAGATTGTGTTTGATCAAATAAAGTGGCTAAAGAAATCGTTTTTTGAATGGTTTCCGCAATATCGTTTTATAGAAACAGAAATTGTGAAGTATCCCATTTTGTATAGAGATTTCATGAATTATGAGAAGGACCGGAAACTATTACTGTATTATCTTACTGAATAAAAATAAAAACGTACAAGTTATGCTGCTTGTGCGTTTTTTTGTTCATAAAAAATACAATTTTAATACCTTGTTTATATAGGGATTCTAATACGAAGAAAGAAGTACATATAGAATGATGTAAAGGAGGGAGAGGCGTTTAGATACCATTTTCCTTTAATCCATTATCCAATTCGAATATAGTTAGTTATTTATGATAAAATATTTCGAGTGAAATCAAGTACTTATTATATTCAGTATTAAATAAGTTAAGCCAGGAGGAACAATAGTAACATGGAAAACGTGTCAAATATAGATAAATTGGAATCAATAAAATCTTTACAATCGACAATTCGTAAACTTGAAAATGCTTTTTCACAGATGACTCAAAAGGGAGCAAATACTACCTTAGTGAAAAAAAGACTTAAAGCCGTTTGTATAGGGCTAGCAGTGTTAGAGAACGTGTGGAATCAAGAAAGTCATCGGTATAGCCAAGAAGAGTTAGCAGAAGCTCGTAATATCCTTGCTGGTTTGCTTCCATCAATTGAGAGAGCCTATGATAAGTCTAAGGCTGGTAGTCCTCAAAGAACACTTTTAGAAAGAAGAATAAAAGCGTTGGAACTTTCTATTCAGGCAATTGATAAACCTTCTAAATAAATAACTCATCTAAATATATAACATACTAATCCTAAATTTTATAAAAGCAATCTAGTGAAAAGAAAGAAATACAAAGGAGGCAGATAGGTGACTTCAATAATTAGTCCTAAGTTAGAGGAGCTTAATAATCAATAAAAAAAAGGAAACGAGAAAGCAATTTATACTTTTTTGCATGAAATAAAGTCAAATAATACGCCACTAATAGAACAATGTCCTGTAGAAAATCAGTATAAGCTTATAACGTATATATGGTTAGGGGATCAAAAAACTGAAAACGTTTATGTATTCGGTAGTTTTCCTGGTTGGGATCTGTCTGTAAATCAACTACAACGGTTGTTACAGACAGATATTTGGTATGTAACGTTTAGGACGGATGAGAGTTTTATTTCAACGTACTATTTTTCAGTAAACGATTTTTTCGAAAATGATTGGATAAAGCGCAGTGAAAAGTACCAACTAGATCGATTTAATAAAAATACATTTGGAGAAGATGCCAATAAAGCGTCTGTGTTAAACATAGGAATGGAAGTACAGTATAGCAGTCGTTTTCCTTCAGATCATTATCCATCTGGAAAAATTGAAACATATTCTTTTCATAGTACGATTTTAAATGACACACGTAAAATTTATATTTATACGCCTCATGAATATTCTCACACTTCACATCTTCAAGAACTTCTCATTGTGTTTGATGGGAATTCATTCATTAATAACCTTTCAATCGCAAGAACACTCAATTATTTAATATACGAAAAAGAAATCCCATCTTGTATTGCTGTTGCAATAGAACCCGTTGATCGACTAGAAGAGCTAACTTATAACGATAAAATGAATACATTTTTAACGGAGGAACTACTTCCATGGATTCAAGCTAGGTATCACGTATATCAAGAAAAGAATCATACAACAATTGCTGGTTTCAGTCTTGGTGGCTTAGCAGCTTTTTATGCAGCGCTTCAAAATCCACATGTTTTCGGAAACGTGTTGTCAATGTCTGGATCCGTGCATTGGAAAAAGGATGGTTATGAAAATCAAATTCCTTGGATTGAAAATCAAATTTCATCTATAGATTCCAATACGAGTCAACCTCATTTTTATATAGCAGCAGGAGAACTTGAAAACAAACCTCTTTTAACGGCTAATAGACGCCTGTATAAAGTTTTAAAAGAAAAAGGATACCAAATTACTTATGAAGAGTTTCAAGGCGGTCATGACGGTGTTTGGTGGCGAGAAAAGTTATTTGATGGGTTGAAAGCATTAAAACATACAAAAACCACACTATAAAATAAAAAGGAGAGAGAATCTATGAATCAAGATGAGCTAGATAAAAAACTTAAAAAACAAGAAATTTTAGTTAAAGATGAAAAAGTTTGGTCGTTCACGTATGAGGATCATATTAGCTCTATCGTTAAACAGGCAGAAAAGACAGGAGCGTTTAATGATTTACCTGGGAAAGGGAAACCTCTTAATCTTGATAAAGATCTTTCGTATAATCCTGACAAGCAACTTTATAGAACTTTGAAAAATAATCATGTTTTGCCTAGGTGGATTGAACTTTCAAAGGAAATAGATCATCTAAAAGAAAATTTAAAAGAACTAACGGATAATGTAGAAGCAGCTATGTTAATTACAACTATTAATAAAAAGGTCTCAGAACATAATTTACTTTGTCCGCCAAGTGCGCAAAAAATGAGGGTTAAAACGGATATTTAACGATTTTCAATGAAGTTATCTGTTGCTATATAATTAAGTAGGGCATTTTCAATTCATTATTAAGGGGAGGCAAATGTAATGAAGAATACGTATCAACTTCAAATTCCGAAAGAACTAGAGCAGTATCGTAGTATTTTAGAAGAAAGTGTGAAACCTTATATTAAAGCGTCTGGAACATTAGCAGAGACAACGCTTTTTGAGAGTAAATTTGGTGGTTATCCGTATTTACCTATAGATCAAGAGCATCCTAAAGATTCAAATGGACAACCTATGATGTTACTTGCGCAGCTAAACTTTGAAGAAATGCCGCATGTTGAATATATGCCTCAAAAGGGTATGCTACAGTTTTTCGTAAGTGCTGAAGATGAGCTTTACGGAGCAGATTTTGATCATCCAACAATCCAAAAAGACTTTCGAATTATTTATCATTCTACAATTATAGAAGATTTAAATAAGGTTATTACTGATTTTAGTTATTTAAACACTTCAGAATTAGAGGACTTTATCATACCTGAAGCAGCGAAATTAAAGTTTGAATTGGGTTATCAGCCCGTAACATCAAGGGATTATCGATTTGAAAAGATGTTTAGTGAGGAAATTGATTGGGAAGAAATTGTTGATGAAGAAAATAATACAGAATTAGGCGAACTGTATGATGATTTATGTAAAGATCAAGGGCATAAAATTGGTGGTTATCCATTTTTCACACAGACAGATCCAAGGGAATGGGAAGAAAAATACCAGCAACATGATATATTATTGCTGCAAATCGATACAGATGATTCATTAAATATTATGTGGGGAGATTCTGGTGTTGCTAATTTCTTTATAAAGAAAGACGATTTATTAAATCTAGATTTTTCCAATGTTATTTACAATTGGGATTGTTACTAAAAATAGATAAATGGATTACTAGCTAGCAAAAGAAATCTTCCTGAAGGTGAGGAGGATTTTTTTACGTTAAAAATAAACGTTATGTTAACTAAAATGAAGAATACAATGAAAGTCAAGCGTAAATAAAAGAAATAACAACAAAAATATAAAATAATAAAACATATGTAATTAGCAATAAATCTATAAAGCAAAACATAAAATGAAATTTATCATTTGTATAGAAAAATTTATTTCGCATAAAAAAATTCTGTGCGAATCAAAATTTTTTTGATTCGTTAAACGATAATTAATCGATTAAGATTTGCTGTGATTAATTTATAGCAAAATAAACGATAAAAACTGTAGAAATTCATTTAGATAAGATTTTATGTGAATCTCATTAAAAATCCCCGTTTCGTCTCATTAAGTATAGTTTACTTGGTTTTTGATACAGATAAACACTTACTCTATACAACTTCGTATAATATATATTATGTTAACTAGAAAAAAGTAATAAACTTATTACACATTGGTCTCGGTTGTTACACTTCCCTTTTCTTTGTTTGTTCATGATTGGTTGTGTGTTATATGAATTGATACAGCTTAATAGCTTAGATAAATTGTTCTAATATATTTTTGTTGTTTATTTTCATAAATAATGCCGCAAACAAATTTTAGTTAAGACAAAAAAGCAATTTGTTTAATCGTTAACTTTAAACAAATTGCTTCGATGTTAATTTAATTGATGATAAGTTTTTAAATTAGTTTGCTACAGCAATTGCTTCAATTTCGATTAATAGTTCGTCATGAATTAGTTTGTTAACTTCTACAGCTGAACTTGCTGGTGGATTGTTTGTGTTGATATATTGATCTCGAATATCTCTAACAATGGCCATTTGAGAAATGTCCGTCAAGAAAAATGTTAATTTTACTACATCATTAAAATTTAAGCCTGAAGTTTTTAATGCGATTTTAATATTTTCAAATACTTGTCGTGTTTGTGTAGCTAAATCATCAATTCCAACTATTTGACCGTCAGTATTAATTGCTACTTGTCCTGATATGTAAATGGTTCGTTTAGCATTACTAACTTCGACTACATGTGAGTATCCAAAAGTTGCTGGCATTGTTTCTGGATTGATAAATTTCTTTTGCATGGCTCTTCTCTCCTTTTAATATCTTATTTTCTTTGTATTAGGTTTTAATTTTGGATTATCCTCTATTTACTAATTATTGTCTATACATCATTCAGCTGCTACATATGCAAAAGTATATTAGTCACTTTAATTTAAAGTTTTTAATAGATTATGTACGTTTGATTTTTTTGAGCGCTTGTTATAATTACGCCTTTTTGTATTAATTCTTCAGTTACTTTTGTATAGAAAAAGTGATACCACCAAATAAAAAATTCTTCGTAAGTTATTTCTTTTGAGTATCTGCTGCTTGCAAAGTATTCTTTTAAAGATAAGTATCCTTTAATGATTTCAAATAAAAAACCTTAGTATAGCTATGTTAATACCTATACTAAGGTTATCTAGAATTCTACATTTAGTTATTGCTATTTGATAGTTTACATTTTGACTTCTTTTTTCTCTCTTCCAGCATTTATAGACTCTCCTTCCTTTGGATAATTAGTTACCTATCTGCTTCTATAACATATAAAGAAACATACGGTCTTTGTTGTTTATAAGAAAGAATGTACTTAAACAAAACAATTCACAAATACATAATATTAGTTTTAGCTGCTGCTAAATGAATTCTATTTTATATATCCAAATAATAAATTTGAAGAATTTATGAAATGTACTGCATTTAAGATGAAAGGTAAAATGATATAGTTTAAACTACAATTAGCTACAATAACAACATACGTATATTGTTAAACGTAAAAAGGAGAACTAATGAAAAAGAAATATATGAATCAAATTCCGACTGATGTAAGTTTTAATCCGAAAGATATTATCGGTTTAATGACTGATTACTTTAAAATGAAAACAAAGCTACGTCCTGTAAAGAATTTACCTATTGTTTTATCGAATAAAAATAATGAATCTTTAGAGAGTGTGACATGGTTTGGGCATTCTGCTTCTCTTTTGAAAATAGAAGGTAAAAAATTGTTATTAGACCCTATGTTTGGAGATGCCTCTTCCCCATTTCCTGTGTTTAATAGTAAGCGGTATAGTGGTGCTTTTTCTTTAGAACATGATGAACTTCAAGAAATTGATGCGATTATCATTTCTCATAATCACTATGATCATTTAAATTACAAAAGTATTATGCGGTTAAAAGATCATGCGAAGCATTTTTATGTCCCGATTGGAGTTGCGTGTTATCTTATTAAATGGGGTGTTTCACCTAATAAAATTAGTGAACATAATTGGTGGGATGAAATTACGTTTGATAATATTAAGTTAGTTTGCGCTCCTGCAAGGCATTTCTCTGGACGAAGTATGACAGATAAAGATCGTTCGTTATGGTGTTCATGGCTTATTCTTGGTCAAGAAACTAAAGTCTTCTTTAGTGGTGATAGTGGTTATGCTCCTCACTTTAAGGAAATTGGTGAGAATTATGGTCCATTCGATCTTACTTTAATGGAATGCGGGCAGTACGATACGAGATGGTCTGCTATTCATATGTTGCCAGAAGAAACAGTACAAGCTCATATTGACGTTAAAGGAGAATTGCTTGTTCCTATTCATTGGGGTGCTTTTACGTTAGCATTACATGAATGGAGTGATCCTATTGAACGTGTTACGAAAGAAGCAAATCGTTTAGGGGTTAATATTGCAACGCCACAAATCGGTGAAGCCATTACGTTACAATCTAAAGATTATCCTACGGCTGCTTGGTGGCGAGAAGTGTAAGTATAATAAAAAGCGAACCAATTTAATATTGATGGTTCGCTTTTTATTCATTTATGACTCATCTATTAAAATTCTTTGTTTTATCTACTGGAATTGCATTTTTCATCTTTTCTGTTGTCCAATATCCTGTAGGGTCTTCCATATCGTTTGAATCTTGAATAGCAGATGGGATATTGGGAGCTTTTTTCATTTGAGTAAGAGTATCTTTTTCGCTAGAGGCTGCCAATGCTAAGTAAATAATTAAAGGTATTATAATAGTAATACTAGTTATATATATCCAAAATAATTGATTTCCTTTTTTCATGAGCTCCTCCTTCTATTACATACTAATCTCCCCTAATTACTACTTTACTATATTTGCTTTCCTGCTATTTAAAATACTCTCCCTCACGTTAAATTTTATCTTTAGTTTCACTTCGACTACATTAGCTATTTTCTGTTACTGCTTACGCTAATTTATGTATTGAATCTATTGGGCTGGTCTGCTTAGCTAATTCTTTATTCTTATACTCTATTAATTTATGATTTGATAAAACGCAAGAATGCTCTAATATTAATTCATTATAAAGTACTTCAGTTAAAAATTTAGGTATCATCTCTCCTACGCCGTAATTATAGTTACTTAGAATCCAAGATACCTCTTTCCAATCTAGAATTCCTTCTGAGACTTTTTTTGGAGTGTGATATGTAAATTCATTAAGTAGCTTTACTAAATAGACATACATGCCACCAGAATATGAGGAATCCTCCCATTTAATAATGCCTTTAAATTGAATTTGATTTTGTTCAACATCTATATTTGTTTCTTCTTTTATTTCACGAATTGCATTTTCTAACGGTGTTTCTCCTTTTTCTATCTTCCCTCCTACACCGTTCCATAATCCTTTTACAGGATCATATTCTCTATTTAACATAAGTATTTCTTCATTTCTTTTTATAAAACATAAAGTGTGCTTGTACATAATTTAATTCCTTTCTTTGTTCTTAATAAGTTCTAACAGGCGATATTAAATATACTGCTGCAGATTGTTCACCTGCTTCAATTAATATCGGTCTCATGGAACCACCAAAACTTAAAGTAACTCTATCTTCTTTTATTGCTTTTAAAGTATCGACCATATATCGTCCATCGAAAGATATATTTAATTGCTTTTCACCGTGAATAGCATCTATTTGTTGTGTCTCGGATATTTTACCAATTTGAGAAGCGTTGGAAGAAATTTGTATTGTGCATTCGTCGATGATTTCTAAGTTAACGTTGTTGTTTGCCCATTCACTTGCCAATAAACTTGACCGATCTACACCTTGTAAAATCTTTTTTCTATCTATATTAATAACTGTTTGGGATTCATTTGGAATTAGGCCGGATATATTAGGATATTTTCCTTCAATAAGTCTTGAATACAACGTAATTGTACCGAATTTAAAAATAATGTGACTCTCTGAAAGATATATGTATACTAAATTTAAATTACTGTTCATTAATTTTAGTAGTTCACTAATAGTGGAATTTGGTACAATGCAATTTAATTTCGCATGTGAAGAAATGGGTATTTCACGTAAAGCCAGTCTGTGCGAATCAGTAGCAGCACAAATTAATTTGTTATGATCAATAACGAAATGTACGCCAGTAAGAATTGGTCTAGATTCATTTTTAGCAGTTGCAAAGACAGTTTGTTTAAAGACTTCAATTAATTGTTCCGTCTCTACTTGTATTTCTGTATGTGCGTCTAAAAATGGTACATTAGGAAATTCATTTGCCGAGAGTCCATTTAAGTTTAAAGTAATTTCATCAGATTGAATTGTAATCAACTGCTCATTCATGCTTTTTATTAAAATATCACTTGGCATTTTCTTAATAATTTCAATGAAATATTTTGCTGGTACAACAATACTCCCTGCTTTTAAAATAGTTGTAATTTGTTCGTCTTCAATTGAAATGGGTATAAATTTTTCAATGAAAATATTCGAATTACTTGCGATTAAAGTAATTCCAGATTGATCTGCTGTTATCTTTATTCCGGATAATATAGGAATTAAAGTTTTTGTTGAGATAGCTTTACTTACTTCTGAAAGAGCTTGTGTAAATTGTTTGTGATTAACGATAAACTCCATTTTTCCCCCGCCTTAAATGAAATACTATCTTTATGAAGATTGATGAATAAAAGGCTTTTTAAGTGTTCTGGTATACGTAAATAAGGTTCTGCTGAATCTAATTCCATCCAGGTAATCTCCTCAATCTCTTTTGGCCGTGATATACAGATTTCCCCTCCGATTATTTCTCCTAAAAAATTAAAGAAGATTGCATGATGTCCTCTCTCCTCAAAAAAGGCTTCACTAATGGAACAAACCCCTTTTACGGATATGTCTAGCCCTGTTTCTTCTTTCACTTCACGAATTGCTGCCTCTTCTAACGTTTCCCCGAATTTAACTGCTCCACCTGGTAAAGTGTAATAAGAACCATTTTCCCCTTTGTTTTTAACCATTAATAGCTTTTCATGAGTTTCATCATATAGAAGTGCGTATGTAACATTTACTTTTTTCATATGTAACCCCCTTGAATGGTGAAAATTTTCTGTCTTTATTTTATTCTATCATTAAATTGTTTTGATTCATAAAAAGTAATTTGAGTAAATAACTAATACGAAACGATATCGTGTTCATAGACACACAAAAGAAAAGAGCATATTTTGAAAAAGATTAATCATAATACACTCTTTAATGATTCATTTATAACCTTTTTTCTAAATAGTAATGATTATGCCCTTTAGGATAATCTTCACTTACCCCTATCACTTTATATCCATGCTTCTTATAAAAATTAGGGGCTTGGAAACTAAAAGTATCTAATTTGATTAGCCTACATTCTTTTTTTATTGCAAATTCTTCAATAAGATTCATTAAATTGCTTCCATAACCTTCATGCCTGTATTCTTCAGAAACCCATAGGAAGTCAACATATACATGGTGCCAAAATGTGATTGCCGTTATCCCTCCTACTATTTCTTCTTTTTCATTCTTCACTATAAAACTAATCTTTTCTGAAGGTGTTTTTTCTTCATTTGAAAGTTGTTTTTGGTTATATTCAATTACTTTTTCTCTTATGTAATCACTATCTTCTTGTACCCATTGCTTTACTATTTGCATTTTAACTATCACGCCCCTTTACATTATTTATTCAATTTAATAATCGGAATTTCCTATCTTCTTTAATGTTAGTTATGTAATAAGTACAGGGACAAAATTAGATTTTTTGAATGGCATCCATTGTTTATACATTATGCTGTAATGAAAAAGAGCCCTAGCATAAGGACTCTTTCTTAGCATTAAGCTATTTTTCGATTTAACTGTTTTATTTCCTTCTTCTTTTCTGCATTTGGAGGGCGGATTACTATAGAGATAACGAAAGATATAACACATAGAACACCGATTGTAATGAAGGTTGGTTGAAATCCGCCAAGTAGTGCTCCAATGAATGATCCTGCAAGTGCACCAAATCCGAAACCTTGGTAAACAATCCCGTAGTTTGTACTATGGTTTTTTAATCCAAAGAAGTCTCCCACAATGGCTGGGAATATGGTGATATTACCACCAAAGCAAAAGGCGACACTTGCTACACAAGCAAAATAAATTCCGTAATTTAGTGGAATAAAACTTAAAGTGAAGACGGATAATCCAATAATAATAAATGTAGCCGAGACGATTTTTAATCGGCCTATTTTATCTGATAACGTTCCAAGAATAATTCTACCTATTGTATTAAAGATTGCGATCATTGCGACGGCATTTGCGGCAGTCGCTGCACTAAGACCAACGAGCTGCACACCGATGTCTTTTACCATACCGATTAAATACAGTCCGCCCATACATGATGTGAATAACATGAAAAATAAGAGATATACTTGTTTCGTTTTCATCATTTCACGCGGCGTATAATCATTGTGTAATGTTTCAGTTGTAGTGTTACTTACAATTGCTTCACGTAAGAAGAATGATCCTATCAACACTAATAGTAAGACGATAATACCCCAGTATAAAAATGCTTGTGATACTCCAAGACTGTTGATAAGATTTCCGTTTATATATCTAAAGATTAAGCTTCCCATTCCATATGCCGAAACAGATATACCAGAAATAAGTCCTTTACGGTTTGGAAACCATTTAATTAAATTAGATAGTGATGTAATATATGCTGTTCCATCAGCGTACCCAACGACAACACCGGCTAATAAATAAAGTAATGGTAATGAGGAAACTTGTGAACTAAGTATTAAACCGAGTCCTAAAACAATTCCTGCAGTAGCGATAAGTTTACGAAGTCCAAATTTTTGTTGTAGCTTTCCTGCAAATAGAGTTGAGAATGATAAAGAAAAACTCGTAATTGAGAACGTGATCGCGACTGAATTGAGGTTCCATCCAAACTTACTTACAAGGGGTTGATTAAATAAACTCCATGTGTAAATTGTTCCTAGGCCAATTTGAACAATGATTGTACCTAGAACAATTAGCAATGGATTTATAGATGTTTGTTTCATGCTAACTGTCCCCTTCTTTTATCATGACATGAATTTTCACAGTTAGTATATCCATGATAAGTTGCAAGATACTGTACGGAAAATGGAAATTGAGTTAGCTTACACAAAAAAGACACTTCATCAAGAAGTGCCTTTTTGTAGGTTATATACAGCATTTAAAGAAAGCTTTGTTAAGATAAGACATTTTCGAATGCTTATGTATATATGTTATCAAATAATTCGCTGAAAGTGATGAGACTTAAGACGTATTTTTCTTTCATAAATAAGTCGGAGAGAAAATTAATATTCAATTTCCTCAAAGTCTTTCGGCTGCGGTACAGTTTGCATATTAGCTGCATCTTTCGGATCGCTATAAATCGCGTTTTGTTCTGTGTTTACATCCTTTATATTTTGCTTTTTATTTTTATTCACTTCATTTTTCATTAAAGTTCACTCCTTTTTATTATAGGAGTAGTTATACCCTAACCATAGTATTTTTACTGCTACTAAATGTATCAGCGACTAAATTGCTAAATTCACGTAAATAATATAAATAATTATGCCCACCATAGTTGTATCTTTTATTGTACATTTTAGCAACGACGACATTATATTCTGGAATGACTAATATCGTTGGTCCTGTAATTCCTAATATTTGATAGGAACCTTTAGGAACTCGCTCACCAAGTTCGCTAAATAAAGAAGGTTCATTTTGAACGAACCAAAACAACCCGTTTTGAGGTAGTTCTTTATTTGTATACTCTGGACTTTGTAAGCTCGTAATTTGTCTCTTTAATGCTTTCTACCCATGAAATTAATTTTTCATATTTGTACAAATAAATATCCCCCTAAAACATATAAAAATAACAGCATGAAAGAAAAGTTTCAATACATTATAACTTTGCATCTGCACTTTTCTTTCATGTGAAATATTATTGATCTATAGTACTTAAATAATCCACCAGTTCCAGCAATTAGAACAGCTGAAACAACCAACACAGCCTACACAACCTACGCAACCGCCGCAACGTCCGCCGCCACAACCACCACAGCGACCACCACAACCGCCACAACGTCCGCCGCCACCGCATCCGCCACAACGACGTGCATCGTCTTGAATGTAGTAATATGGATATTGATTTTGTTGCTGATCCCAATACACAACATTACCAGGTTGATAAGCATTAAGGTTTAACGCTTGTAGTTCTTGTTGAAATTCATTCATTATGAAACCCTCCATTTACAAATGTAAATTCCGTCCAAATTTCCGAGTTTATTTACTTTTAAAAATAAAGTAGAAATAAGGCTATAGACTAAATGCGTACATCAACAAAATATGACTTTACACTAGGTGATGTACCTTGTTTATGAGCCTATTTTCTTTATATTCTTTTAGTGGACGGAATTAATATAAATAGAGACAATTAAAAGTTACTAATCCAGCAAGTTAATAGTTCATCACTTAATTTTCTTTCTAGTAATTCTTTTACTGAAGGTGTCGGCATTATTGTATAGGAATTTATATTTTCTTTATTAAAATCAATCCAGTGAAATGCTAAATGGGACTCTTTAGATATTGGAGTGAAATCGGATTTTAACTCATTTGAATCTATTTCAAAAATGTGGTTAATTTCATGGTGGAGGGTTTCTTTGGCTTGCCATTGATTTTCTATGACGCCTAAAAATTGTTTTATACTGCAAGTTACTCCAAGTTCTTCTCGTAACTCTCTTATTAGTGCATTCTCTGCTGATTCCCCAATTTCAACATGGCCACCGGGTAAAAAATAGTGATGGCCTATGTATTCAGCGACTAGTAGTTTTTCATCTTTTATCATGATAGCTCGTACAATATGATGGAATTTACTTTTCATTTTGTATTCCTCCTAATCATTCACTTTATACTTGCTCGAAAATTTTCATTTAAAAGCGGGATAATATAAATCATAGGTGTTTCATATGGGTGAATTTCATTGATAATTGCAAGAGTATCTTTTACAAGTTCTCGTTTATACGTTAATTAAAACTAATAATTTTGATAAATGATTCTAAAAAAGAGTATGTTTATGAAGAAAATTATCAAAACATACTCTTAATATTTTTAGTTGATTCATTCTTTTACAATAAGGTTTGATTAGCCCTATTCTTTGCGGCCTCAAAATCGAATCCGTAGCTAAAGTATGCAATCACTACTATTCCCTAAGCAAATCTATTCTCTACTTCAAATTTACCTGCCTGTACAAATTTTAGACTCTTAACGAACCACGAAAGCCTCTTGCGGCATAGTAAGATTCTGCCCCATTGTGATACACAAAGACGTGTCCAAAGCGATAATCGCAAAAAAGGGCACCGCCAAGTTCTCTAATATCAGAAGGTGTTTGCACCCAACTCGACGTCTTCATATCGAAATTTTCAAGATTATGTAATGTACGATATTCTTCTTCCGTTAATAGTTCAATACCCATGGCAGTTGCCATATCAATAGCGTTATTTTCTGGTTTATGTTTCTTTCTTGATTCTAGCGCTTCAAGATCGTAACAAACACTTCTACGACCTTTAGGACTTTCTGCTGAACAATCATAAAAAATATATTCGCCTTTTTCTTTATCAAAATCAACAACATCAGGTTCGCCACCAGTTCGTTCCATTTCGTTGAGCGACCACAACTTTTCAGTATTAGCATCCAGCCTTTCTTGAACATTAGCCCATTCTAAACCTTTATGACGGTTCATATTATTCTCAAAACGATCTTTCAATGTTTGTAGTAATTCTTCACGTTGCTCTAGTGACAACTCTTTTTTATTGCTTTCTTTCATATTAGTTCCTCCATTGATGTTTTTATTAATGATAGTTTAAGTATATATAAATACTGTTTTATAATAAAATGTTTAAATAATTGCGTGAATTGAGTTTGCGATAATTTATATGAATTAGTACAACCAATTCTCCGCGATATGACCCTTTAACGGAACAACTTATTGTTTCAAAACAGTATATCTTTATTTCAATAACAATAAGCGATATACTTCCTCACCGTCATATACATTTCCTAATGGTTTAAAATCATAACATTCATATAGTTTCTTTGCAGAAATATTATCTTTATGGACAGTTAATCTAATTTCCTCACACTCTTTAAAGTTCTTTTTTATTAAGTTAATGATTTCCTGTAATGCTGCTTTTCCATATCCTTTTCCTTGCTCTTTTTCATCAATGATAAATCCGTTAATCCAATACATATCTGTTGACTCTCGTACAAAAGCATGCATAATAAAACCAACTATAAGGTCACCATCATATATAGCGAATGGAATATATTCGACATTTTCACCATCTGGTTTTATGTATACTTTAGCAAGTGATACTGCCACTGCGGGAACAAGATGGATTTGATTTTCTTTAACTCGTAACTTTAATGCGTCTTCCCAATTTTCTCTCGTAACAATTTTTAATTGAACGTTCACTATTTTAAGCTCCTTTAAAAAGAGAATTTATCTTTTATATTCAACGGAGTGAAATGATTCCCTTTTTCGACATCAACTTATAACATGATTTTCATAAAATCCTGAATAAATTTTTCCTCATCTAATTGTAACGCTATACGCGCCCCTTCAGATTTAGAGTGTGGGCGAAAATCAGCAAAAGTTTGTCCCTTCGTTTCGCCACATATATCCACAGTCACTTTTCGGGATGTATAATTTAAAAATGTAGGATTCACTAAACCGCTTATAGCAAGTACATCGTGTAATAATGGCCCTTCAATAGATGGATTGAGTTTTTGGTATGCTGATAAATAATAATCGTACATGGGTTTCATAATCGACTTAAATGGATTTTGTGTATTAACTAAAATGTAAGTAAATACACTTGGGGTTAAAACCGTTTTATTTGTTACATTTAAAGGGAATAACGTTATATTTTTCGCTTGCTGAAATACAATTTGACTTGCTATAGGATCTCCGTACACGTTTGCCTCTGCTAATGGAGTAACATTCCCTGCTTCTAAAAAGACACCACCCATAAAATAAATTCCTTTTATATTTAACATCAATTCGTTCCATAAATTAAAAGCAATCGCTAACGAGGTAGATCTTCCTACATCGACAATTGTTAAATCTTCTCCATACTTTACAAGAATCGCAGCAATACTACCAAAATTGTATATAGGAATAGATAACACACTTTCCGGTACATGGATGGGCCCTAATCCTTCTGGTCCATGAATTTCAGGGTAATACGTTGTAATCTCATTTGTAAGTGGGCCCGTTGCACCGCTAATTACAGGAATATCTTGTCTGTTTGCTAACTGTAAAATATATGCGGCATTATGAGCGGCATGTATATGTTCAACATTTCCATATCCAGTTACGATACCAACGATTTCAATTTCAGGATGCAGTAAGCCATACATAATTGCAAACGAATCATCAATACCTGGGTCTCCAAAAAATAAAACCTTCTCCAAGAAATGCACTCCTTTCATAGGTAAGATAATTATGTATATGTGGAAATAATTTAAATCTATACAGTTCTAAGCAAATATTAATGGTCAGTAATGTATTGATAAAAAAGAACTAGCATTATGCTAGTTCTTTTGCAGATAAATAATCTACCAGTTTAATTAAATCTCGTACAAATATTGGACTAGCTGATTTTAATATAGATTTTTTTCACTATATTTATAGAATTGAAAGCCTGTTATTAATCCGAAATTTTGCATTTAAATTGCAAATACTCGCAGGGATGTCTTACCATACTTTTTCACTCTCAATTTGCTTATAATCATCTTTATTAAATGTTAAATGAGCAATCACAACTCCAAGTATAGTAATTCCCCCTCCAATTATCGAAACAAAGGTTGGCACCTCACCTAACCATATCCAAGCGATAATACATGCAGTTACTGGTGTTAAATATAGAGAACTTGTTGCCTCAGAAGCACTGGCATGGGATGTAATATATGCTAATGCAATATACGGCAGTACTGTCGGGAACACACCTAAATATATAACACTCAAAGTAACTTCTATAGGAGCTGCTACAATTTCTTCATAAATCCCTGGCAAAAAAATAAGCAGAAATACAGTACCGGACCAAATTGTATATATTGTAAATGGCAAGAAACCGTACTTTTTTAAGTATGGCCTTTGAAAAACGAAAAATAGACTTTCTGAAATTGCCGCCAATAAAATTAGTAATCCCCCACTATTCAATTGAATGGAATCTCCTTGACTTAACGATAAAAAAGCAATTCCTACAAAACTAATTACACCACCGATCCAAACATTTAATTTCATTTTTTCATTCAAAAAAACAGAAGCAAGAATTGCCGTTAATATAGGTGTTACTGATACAATTAAACTAGCAGGTCCAGCATTCACACTCTTTTCACCGTAGTTCAGTGCAATATGATAAATTGTAAATCCAAGAGCACCAAATATAAAAATTACTGGAATATCTTTCAAATCAGGTAAACGTAATTTGTATATAAGTGAAAACAGAAAAAGAATCAAAGAAGCGATTAATAATCGTAGCAAAGTAAGGTGTTCAGGGGTGTAAGCTTCAAGCCCCATCCGAATTCCTGGAAAAGCTGTTCCCCATATAAGAATCGTAAAAGCGTGAGCACATACAATACGAAAATCCCATTTTTTATTATGCATATTTTTTCTCCCTCTCCAATAAACCAGCCATTTTCTAATTACCAATTATTTCTTTTCATCATATTTAATAGTTGATACAATGTCTTCAACCAGTTAATCCTCGAAAAAACCAACCACTTTGCATTTTTAAAATGAATGAGGGAGTTTTTAATATGTCTACTGATAAAAAACTGCCTAAATATCGGCAGATAATAGACTATATGAAAGAAAAAATTGAATACGGAGAATGGCCGATTGGAAGTAAGGTTCCTAGCCAGCGACAGTTAGCGAAATTATTTCATGTAAATCGTAGTACTGTAATAACTGCACTAGAAGAACTTATGGCAGATGGCTTAATTCAAGGGAAAATTGGGTCAGGAACAATTGTAACGAATAATACATGGTCATTATTAGCCACCAATCCCCCGCCCGATTGGAGTGAATATGTAAAGGCTGGTATTCATAAACCAAGCAAGTTAATGGTACGGGAAATAAATGAAGCAGAAGCAAATAAAAAATTGATTCATCTTAGTAAAGGAGAACTTGCACCTCATCTTTTCCCGTTAGAAACTATGCAATTCATTATGCGTAACGTATGTGAGGAACTAGATTATTTCGGATATGAAGAACAAAAAGGATATCTCCCTTTACGTGAAGCAATAAGTAATTATGTAAAATCATTTGGAATAAATACATCACCAAGCTCTATATTAATAGTCTCTGGTGCATTACAGGCATTACAATTAATATCAATCGGTCTTTTACATAGAGAGTCAACTGTTTTACTTGAACGGCCTTCTTACTTATATTCTCTTCACGTATTTCAATCGGCTAATATTCACCTTTCTGGAATACAGATGGATCAACATGGAATTATCCCTAATGATTTGTTAAGAAGAATTAATTATAGTCAAAAGAAAAATATTTTATATTCGATTCCTTGTTTTCAAAATCCGACGGGTGTATTAATGTCCAAGGATCGACGAAAAGAAATACTAAGAATATGCGAAAAAGAACAATTGCCTATCATTGAAGATGATATTTACCGTGAGTTATGGATGGATGAACTCCCGCCCCCTCCTTTAAAGTCGATGGATAAATATGGACATGTTTTATATATCGGTAGCCTATCTAAAACACTTAGCCCAGGACTTAGGATTGGTTGGATTATCGGACCAGAGCCTGTTATTAAGAGATTATCAGACATAAAAATGCAAACTGACTATGGGTCAAGTTCTTTATCTCAAAGAGTTGCTGCAGAATGGTTAAGTAAAGCTTTTTATGAGGAGCACGTAGCGAACGTAAGGATTCATCTAAAAGAACGAAGACAAATAATGATACAAGCATTAAATATGTACTGTGCTGACATTACTACATGGGATATTCCTAGTGGTGGATTTTTTATATGGCTAAAGGTTGTACCTAACATTTCGATGAAAAAACTATTTTCAGAAGCATTATCGAAGGGCATTCTTTTAAATCCAGGACGTATTTATGAAGAAGAATCAGATCAATATATACGTTTATCGTATGGATATGCTTCCCCTGAAGAAATCAATCGAGGAATTTATATATTAAGTGAATTGATCCGTGAGTTGATGGAATAACAAAAATCCTCTTTAATGTAAAGAGGATTTTTGTTATATCTTATTTACCACAACCGCATTTCGTGTCCTAATAAAATGAGTTCTTCATAAGAATCACCGTCAATCTTTAGCGGATACCCTTATTTCAATATATTAAGTCGAACTAACAATATTATTCAACTTTTCTCCTATACTGCAATACTATAAGAATAAAAAGGAGAAATTAATATGAGCATTTTCAATATCCTTTTGACCATTCACATATTATTTGGAACCATATGTTTAATTACGGGAATTGTAGCGATGCTTGCTCAAAAAAGAAAGGGAAACATACAGAATGGGGAGAAATATATCATGCATCCTACGTTGTAATAACTCTTACTGCAATTATATTGTCCATTATAAACTGGGATAAAATCGCATATTTATTTTATGTAGCAATTTTCTCTTATTCATTTGCGATTTATGGCTATCTTGCAGGAAAAAAGCGTTGGAAAAATTGGGTTCATCACCATATTAGAGGTATGTTAGGCTCCTATATCGGTGCCGTAACCGCACTTTTAGTAAACGTCGGAATTCATATTCCAATTATTAATTTACTGCCGCCTATATGGTTTTGGTTTTTACCTACCTTAATTGGCATTCCTCTAGTAGCCAGTGTATCAAAAAAATATAAAAAACAGAGGGAAAATTAGTTGCATTTTGATTACTTTCTGAGTAATCTTATGAAAAATTATGCTCAATACAGAGAATAGTATGATTATTTAGATTTCATGTTTCCTATGATATAATGGGTTATATTGTTTTTTACCATCTAAATTAAATATAGGAGGATTTTAATGATACTATCACAAGATAAAAACATTAAACTAGTGATACATGCAATTACTTTATTATCTTTCTTGGCCTTTTTCCTCTTTGGTAATACACTTTTCTTTATACCGCTCATACTTTATTTCGTTTTCAAATCACAAAGTATAAAAGAGATGAATCTAGAATCAGCCCTTTTCCAATTTGGAGTATGGCTCGCTGTATTTCTTTGGAACTTCGTAGTAATCCGTACGATCATGCTTTCCTTATTACACATTGACTTGAGTACAAATTCCTTATTTGTTATTTTTGGAACAATTCCACTATATATAATACTTTTAGCCGCCGTAATTTTAGGACCACTTAAAGGGATTTTATATGAATTACAAAATAAAGAATTTCATTATCCTATTGTTTCACGATGGGTGCATAGAACTAAATAAAAAGAATCCAATATTTTTATTGGATTCTTTTTATTTTCTCTTTGCATAGTTATTTAAACTTCGGCTCAATGTATTCAATTATGTTGCCATCAGGAAAACAGCCGTACATCATTTCCTATCGGGTAATTCTTTTTATTTATGATTTTTCAAATCCAATATTGAATGTAAACGATCCGGATAATTAGTAAACATGCCGTCTACACCCCATACTAGTAACTTTTTCATATCTTTTTCATTATCTACTGTAAATGGATGAACTTCTAATCCATAATTCTTTATTTTTTTTACGTAGGTTGCATCAATATATTTGTAATTCATACCAAGACCTATGCAGTATGTTTTATACTTTTCTATTTCTGATTCTGTTAATTGAACTGCTTTTTTATGTGATAATAATTGTACTAGCGGTATATTGGCATTTAAATTATGAATCTTTCGCAGACTTTCTTCACTAAATGATTGAATAATAACTTTATCATTTATTTGGTAATGATTAATAATTTCTAATAGTTTTTCTTCCATTCCAGGATATTTATCTGGCGATTTTGTTTCGATATAATAGTTAGCATTAAGTCCAAACGTTTCAATAATTTCTTCTATTGTTGGAACTGTAGCATCTTCAAATTCTTTCTTTGCTAAATTAGAATGCTTTTTATTGAAAAAAGATCCTGCATTTAGTTTCTTTATTTCTTCTAATGTATGCTCTTTTACTAAGCCCGCACCGTTTGTTGTACGGTTTAATGTTTCATCATGCATAGCTATTAAATGTCCATCTTTTGTCATTTGGAGATCTATTTCTATATAGTCACCTTTTAATTGTTGTCCTAATGTATAAGCAACTATTGTATGTTCTGGTGCATATGCAGAAGCACCTCTATGCGCAATGTTTTTTATATGATTTGATTGATTAGTAGCTTTTATATAATTATGTTCATTTACTTGTTGAAAAACAAAGATGCTTATTACTATGAAGAAACAAATGATTGTAATTATAGCTGTTTTTTTCATAACGGTATGTTAACTCCTATATTTAAAACAATTTGACTTGGATGATTTACTCAAATAAATGCCGATTTTCAAAAACAGTCATTTGTCCTACAACTTGAAAGCCGGATTTTTTATAAATATTTATTCCATCAGGTGAAGCTTGTAATACGCAATACGTATTTTTTAGTTGTTCAGCTTCTTGCAGCAAGAAATTAAACATAGTAGAGCCGAATCCTTGTCCTCTCATTTCTTCTTTAGTCGCTATATCATAAATACCGACACTATCTTTCGTACATACTAAAGAGCCAACAGATACTACCTCACCTTTATAAAGACCTAAGTATAGTTTCATGTTATCGCTATTCCATAAACTTAAAGAAGAAATTTGATTATAGTATGCTTGTACATTTTTACCTTCCTCTGATGTACCAAATAGATTAGCTAACGTTTCTCCAAACTTTTTGATTTGTCCTGAAGAAGATGCTTTTTGTATCGTAAAACCTACTGGCATGTTTATTCTTGGATGAATTGTTTTTAATTCTGCTACCATCGCGATATTCTTTTCAGCTTCTTTTAAACCAAGTTTGATTAATTCGCTTTTTATAGTCTGTTCTTGCTTATCATCCCAAAACCAAACACTCATTGGAAATTTCTTTTGATTATAGTATTCTACCTCCTTATATAATTTCTCGATTCCTTCCGTTACATTACTATTTAGTAGTGTGATAATATTAAATGTATCTGCAGGTAATCCGCAGTCGACAGTAATGTAATCCTTCGTTTCTTTTACATCCATTCCATTTACCTGCCGCGCAATATATGAGGTTTTATATGTAAAATTGTCTATTAGTAACTGTTTATAATTCATTCATTTTGCTCCTTTCATAAAAATTCGTATTCGAATCCTTCAGTATTAAATATATCATATAAGAAATGTACCTATTTCTATAAAAATATCTCTATAAATCACTCTTTGCGCCCTAAAAGAATTAAAAATGATATAACGTTGTCGGAATGAAAAAAGTGGTATATAATAAATATTAACATTACTAGTAATTATTTTAGGTATTCCTAGAATAAAGGAGCGATACATATGAAAATTACTATTTATTTCGGAAGTCATGAAGATCAAGATGTTCGTACTATGGACTGTCATTTAGATGTAGAAGATACAGAAGAGATTGTATCTGTATCTTAATATAAATAATGGGATGAAACCTCTTCCCTGCAACGTTTAAGGCACCTTTTATAGGTGTCTTTTTTATTGTTTTTTCGTCAAAAACCCTTTACTTTAGTGCGTTTTAATAGTAAAATATAAATATACGAACAAACGTTCTTTTAATTTATTTGTACATGAAGGGATGATTTCAACAATGACTCAAGCAAAGCGCAGAGGAAGAAAAAAGCAAACACCTATTATTTCAAATACAGGCTTTATCGGCTCTGTCTTTATTGATACATTGGAGTTACAAAAGAAATCTTATTATTTCGCTCGTAAAAAACTTCAAATTGTGCATCACGTACTAGATGGTCTATCTGGGGCAACGAGTGCATTATTTAAAGAACATAATATATCCGCACACATGTCATGTGTGTATTTACATAAACAAAAGAAACTCGGCTTTGTTCTTTCAACAAAACCGTTTGAACAAAGTGATGGCGTTGCTTACTTTATAAATTATTTAATCGAAAAGAATTTTTACGGTAACGAAGAAGTAGAATATCAAGAAGTATTTAATACAGGTTTTATTGGTGTAGTATTCGCGGATTTATCTAGTATAGATCGCTTTAATTTTGAGTTTGAAATGGGTATGTTAACGAAGTTAATGAAAGATATGATCATTCCTGTTAAAGAGCTCTTTTTACGCCACAATGTACCGGCTTACATCTCCACTTCTCATTTAGAGGAGCAAAATAAATTAGGTTTCGTTCTATCTGTAAAGCCATATGATGAACGTGCAGAAGCAGATTTATACTTTGAAACATACTTAAAAGAACGAGGGTTATTTATTGGTGATGAAGAGGATGATATTGATAAGATTGTTATTAGAAAGACTGCTGAATTACGATAGTTTTCCAGTACAACTTACATTAATAAATTTTTCAGTATTTAATTTGAACATAATACCTTCCTATTACCAATAGGAAGGTATTATTAATTTATTAGTCCTTATGCTTTTCATACATCTCTATTTTTTTATTTAGTAAATCTTTACCCCAGACTTGCATTGCTTCTAATACAGGTATAAACTTTTCCCCCTGCTCTGTTAAAGAATATTCTACCTTGGGTGGAACAACTTTATAAACTTCTCTGTGTACTAACTCGTCCTCTTCAAGCTCTCTTAATTGTCTAGTTAAGATTCCTTTTGAGATGCCAGGTAACATCCTCAATAATTCATTAAACCTAATAATTTCATTTTTGCTTAAATGCCACAAAATCACGATTTTCCATCTTCCTGCAATTGCATTTTGGGTAACTGTTAATGGACAAATTTCTTGCTGTGTTTCTTCAGAAACCGATTCATCTTGATAACTAAAACGTGCCATAATAAAATCTCCGTTACACTTAAAACATTTAAATACATTAAGTACTGTTAAATCTATCCCTAAAATTGAATTCGAAATTTTAGTTGCTGTAGATAAATTATTTAACGCTGTCTTTAATTTATCTTTTCTTTCCTCTAATGTTTTTATTTCTTGTTCAACCTTTTCATATTTCAATTTAAATAAAGATTGATAAGAAGTATCTGTTTCGTAATTCATAGATTTCGCTAAATTTTTATAAAGAAAAAGTTCTTTAATTTCATTCAAACTAAATCCTAGCTATAATGCCTAATCGTATCTACACTTACACTATTTACTTCTGCAAACTTACTGATTTTCATATTATCACTACCAATTATGTATTTGTTTATATATACTTCTTTTTTATTTTTTAAAATCCTTTTATCTCCCTATGCAAGATTATTTATAGTATGAATTAGGATTGCCAATTCTGCATCAGGTTCATAAATAATAACTCAATCTTTAAGATTACCTGTGCCACTAGTGTACGCCACACTTAAAACCTTATTAATATGCATGGGGGCACCAACGTTTTACAGATTTCGTACGTTTAGATGAACCACCCTCTTTTCTCTAACTTTTGCGCTAGAAGTCTTACTCTGCCTGCTAAAGAGAGCTACACAAGGCCTCCCAGCTCCCGCTTTCATTGTCTAACCTACATATCGATCTCCTGCCTTGTCAAAGAGTACTATACTTATAATTTCATTCCACATCCACATATTGACATTGATAATCATTCTCGATAAAATTTCTAATGTAGAATATTCTAAATATATCAATTGGATTTATATAAGGACCTCAAAACAGAAAGGAGTTTCATTATGGTGACAAAAAATAAATTAACTGTACAAGGTTTTATGAATACTGGGCTTTATACAAGGATTTTACGCATATAAAAAAACAGCTATTTATTATTACTCATGACCCTGAACTGATTGCTCTTTCTTGTGATGAAACACTTGAAATTGCAAACGGTCGTATAAAAGAAATTAAAACATTTACACCATAAAGGACGTGAAAATATGGAACATTATACACACCCTGCTCAAAAGAAACATTGGATTCACTCGATTTTACAATTTGCAGCTTCCTTTAGACACTTAATGATTATTTCTACTTTCTTAGCTATTATTAGCGTTATTGGTGGACTCATTCCTTATGTAGCCATCTATTATATTCTTAAACTATTAATAGACGGTACCCAAACGATAAGTAGCATTAGCTATTGGATTTTCATTGCTACCTGTGGCTATTTCGTACAAACAGTATTTCATGCACTCTCAAGTTATTACTCACATCAAGTTGCTTACAGTATTTTAGAGAATATTCGTTTGCAATTAGCTGAGCGTCTCATGCGTGCGCCACTTGGACACATTATCAATCAACCTGTTGGTAAGATGAAAAATATCATCGTTGATCGTGTTGAAACATTAGAACTTCCACTTGCCCATATTATCCCTGAAGGGCTATCCAATATTTTATTACCAATTGGTGTTTTTATTTACTTGTTAACAATCGATTATCGAATGGCATTAGCTACACTCATTACCGTACCAATCGCGTTCATGATTTATATGATCATGATGCGCAACTTTAATTCACAATACAAAAATTACATGGAGGCTAGCAACCACGTTAACAGTGTGATTGTTGAGTATGTAGAAGGAATTGAAGTCATTAAAACATTTAATCAAACAAACAAATCTTATAAAAAATTCTCTCATGCTATTACATCATTTAAGGATTACACATTAAATTGGTTCCGTAGCACATGGCCTTTAATGACTCTCGGGAATGCGCTCCTCCCCTCAACGCTTGTTGGAACACTTCCAGTCGGATTGCTTCTTTACCAAAATGGTACTATTGAACCAGCAGAACTTATTATCTCATTAACTTTATCGATGGGATTAATTCATCCGCTCATACAATTGACAACTTTCGTTAATGATTTTAAATCTATCGAATATGCAGTGAATGACACAAAGGACTACTTACATCTAGAAGCATTATCGGTTGCCCCTACTTACAATCTAGTACCAACTCACTTTCAAATAGAGATGAATCATGTTGCATTTGGTTACAACGAAGAACATACAGTTATCCGCGATCTATCGTTAATTATTCCTGAGCGTAACTATACCGCACTTGTAGGTCCGTCTGGTAGTGGTAAATCCACTATCGCTCGGCTCATAACACGCTTTTGGGATGTATCTGATGGAAGTATCAACATTGGTGGCATCAATATTAAAGATATTCATCCAAACGATTTCAGTAAGATGATTAGCTATGTTGCACAAGATAATTTCCTTTTCCGTACAAGTATATTAGAGAATATTCGCATGGGGAATCCAAATGCTTCAGACGATGAAGTTTTCCATGCAGCTCGCCTTGCTCGTTGCGATGAATTTATTAAATCATTACCAAATGGCTATCAAACGGACTCTGGTGAAGCTGGAAAAAAACTATCTGGCGGTGAAAAGCAGCGTCTTGCGATTGCTCGTGCTATTTTAAAGGATGCACCAATTATTATTTTAGATGAAGCAACAGCGTTCACAGATCCTGAAAATGAAGCTGAAATTCAAAAAGCATTTAATGAGTTAGCTTCAAATAAAACACTAATTGTTATTTCTCATCGATTATCAACGATTAAACACGCTGATCAAATTGTCGTCTTACAAAGTGGAAATGTTCATACTATGGGTACCCATGACCAGCTCTTACAAAGTAATAATTTGTATCAAAAACTATGGCGAGCACATATTGGTGCAAGTAAAAAAGACATTCAATCAGACTATGTAACTAAGGAGGGACATTCCAATGTTTAAGATTATAAAACGAATTCTGAATTGGACCGGTCCTTATAAAAAGCGCGTATATCTTGGGTTCGTCTTCTCATTTTTCCAAGCTATTTGTATTGCTTTACCCATTGTCATCTCTGCTAAGGGACTGCAATATATGCTCGATGACTATCATGGTACAAAAGAATTAACCTCACAAACAATTTGGTTACTCCTTTTATTTATGGTGATAGCAATTTTAGGACGATTCCTCTTTTCTTATTTAAAAGCTGTTTATCAAGAGAGTGTCGGTTATGAACTCGCTGCATCACATCGCATTCAGCTTGGGAACACATTAAAAGGAGTTTCACTCGGTTTTTTCAATAAGTACCGTACAGGTGATATTAATGGTATTGTAACTACCGATTTATCATTTGTGGAAATGATGGCAATGAAAATGATTGATATTGTTGTAAACGGTTATATCATGACATTTACAATGATTTTATTCTTATTGTTCTACAATCCCATTATGGCACTTATTGCAATTACTGGCGTTATACTATCTATGATTTTTTTACAATTACTACAAAAACATAGCCGGAAAAAGGCACCCGTACATCAACAAAGTCAACATGAACTCGTTAACAATACACTTGAATACTTACGTGGTATGTCGGTTGTAAAAAGTTTCAACCAAGAAGGTATAGCATCACGAAATATTAACAAGGCCTTTAAAAATAGTAAAAAGGTTAACATTGAAATTCAAAAGTCATTCGGTATTTATAATGTCGGTCACCGTATGGGGCTGAAACTTGCATCAGTTTTACTTGTTCTCGTTGCTTCGTCACTTGTTTTATCCGGTGATATGGAGTTTTCTGACCTGATCTTAATCACACTATTTGCTTTCGTTATGTTTGATAGTATTGAACCAATTAGTGATGCCACACACGTTCTTGAAACAGTTGACAATATGCTAGATAAGCTGGATGCTATTGAACAAACAGAATTTGTCGATACAAAAGGTAAAGATATACATTTAAAACATTTTGATATCACGTTCGATCATGTTTCATTTAGCTATAGTGATCGCCCAATTATCCAAGATGTATCACTTCATATAAAAGAAGGAACAACAACTGCAATTGTCGGTCCGTCTGGTTCTGGTAAAACGACACTATGTAACTTAATCGCTCGTTTTTATGATGTAGATAAGGGGGCTATTACAATTAATGGTATGAATATTAATGAATTAAGTCTTCATACATTAATGTCATCGATTAGCATGGTATTCCAAAATGTTTATTTATTCAATGATTCTATTTATAACAATATACATTTCGGTAATCCTAAGGCGACGAAAGACCAAGTCATTGAGGCGGCAAAAAGAGCGCAATGCCACGACTTTATCATGTCACTTAAAGATGGGTATAGTTCGGTGCTAACAGATGGTGGATCTTCTCTATCTGGAGGTGAGAAACAACGTATTTCCATCGCCCGTGCTATCTTAAAAAACGCGCCAATTATTATTTTAGATGAAGCAACTGCAAGCCTTGATCCTGAAAATGAATCGCTCATTCAATGTGCACTTGATGAGCTGACAAAACGAAAAACCACACTCATTATTGCCCATCGACTTGCAACAATTCAAAACGCCCATCAAATCGTTGTACTTGAAAACGGAAAAATTGTTCAAAAAGGAACACACGAAGAACTAATCCAACGTGAAGGTACATATCGTCGTTTCATTCGTATTCGTCATGAAGCAGAAAACTGGGTTTTAAAATAATTTCTCCTATTTGAAAGAAAAACGAGTATAAACCTAGATTCGGTTATACTTGTTTTTTCTATTAAGCATGCCCTATTGCTTGTAACACAGCTTCATGAATTAATTCTGATAACGCAATAAAATCTCTCATGGCTTGTTTTGAAGAACCATCAATTTCTAAGCTTGATGGAGGTGTGTCGGGACCCCATTTTTGATTTAACTAAATAAAAAAACCCGCGAATTATTCACGGGTTTTCCTCTTAATAACTAATTGCTATTGTTCCTTCACCTGCATGAACAGCAAATGAAATCGGCAATGGATAAAGCTTGAAATCCATTTCAGGGAATGCTTGTTTAATATCTGAAATCCATTCTTCAGCTCCATCTTTATCGTTAGCATAGAACATATGAAGTACTTTTGGTAATTCTTTTTCAAGCTCATTTTTAATGTAGTCTCTACATTTTTGGATTTTACGCACTTTCTTTTCAAGTAAAAGTTCTCCGCCCTTTACTTCTAAGATTAAGTTGACACTTAATAAACTTCCAAGTAAAAATTGAACTCCCTTTACACGACCACTTGCATATAAACCTTTTAAGCTTTTTGGAAATACATAAAAAGGCCTTCTTTTTTCATCTACTAATGTTTTATGTATATCTTGTAAAGTCATACCATCATTGTATAACGTTTTAGCTTTTCTCAAAAGTTCATCCATTGGATAACTTGTCGTTTCACTATCTAATACAGTTAAAGGGAAACCTGCCATATCAGCAGCTAGCTTCATATTTTGATAGGTCCCACTTACTTTTCCGCTAATAGCAACTGCAAAGCCTTCTTCATATTCTTCTTTGCATTTAGTAAATAATTCTACCATTTCCCCTATATTAGGTTGCGAAGTCGTAACGGTTCTTCCATCATTTAACGCTTCATAAAGACGTTTATGAACTCCTTCTTCACAATCCTTATAAGACACTCCATCAATAATAACTTCAATTGGGATAACAAAGTTATCACCATCTGTTGTAAAACTCGCAGTTGTACTATCAGTAAACCAAGCAACACGCTTCATGTTGTTCCTCCCTTATTCCGTTCCTCTTTTCTGACTTTTCTATATATTTATCTTACGAAAAGAGAATATCCCCTGTAATAGTAACAGGACTTTATTATTTTGGCTATAGTAGATGTATAATAAATGTGAATGTTTTTTGTCTATTTATCAAAAAAAGAAAACCACAAAATTCCCCGGCCTTCTTTTAACATTACTTAAATGTTTCGTTATCTAAAATTACAACATAATCATTCGTCAATCGGCCAGCTTCTTTCGTATAATTAACAAGCCTTTGTATGTTATCACAGCTAAGTTTTGCTCCCCATACGAGTAATGGTACGCCGATAAAGTCGATGTGGAACCTTCTAGAAAACAGACCACCGAAAGTCATTGGTAAAGGAACTGTTGGTGATGTATTAGAAAAAATAATCTTTTCATGGCTGTGATAATGTTTTTGCAGAATCTCTCCTAAATGCTTCATCGCAGGTACAACGACTTTGGATGCCCCGCAGCCAATTGTATATACAGGATTCCCATATTCATCTTGTCCATGAAAAATAATCTTTCCCATATCCTCTGTTTTCAATTTATTAAAGTAATCTACATTTAATATTTCTTCTTTCGTTAACTTACGATCTGTTGGTAATTTATTTAAATGATAAGCTGCAGCGAGTGCAGTTGAATGCGTTCCACCGAAATCTGTGTAAATGAATATCATAGTATCATCCCTTGTTGTAAAAGTTCAATATTATTTAGTATTACCGTTCACAGCGTTGTTAAACAAGGGACGAATGTATTTACGCTTTTTGTGTTAATTCATTATATTTTTTCCAAATATAATAGCGTCTACTAATTACGGTACCTAATGTGATACATAAAAAGGCATTCGTTACAACCATTAATGTGTGGTGAGTACTGCCAGGAAACATACTTTGCTTAATCACGATTTTCACACCTAAAATAACAAGGAGAATAATTGTACTTAACCAATTTCCTTTTCGTAATACATGACCCGTTCCACTATCTAACCGAAATGTTAAAGCTTTCCCCCTAATAATTCCAAGTGCCAATCCAATTCCAAACATTGCAACGAATAGTAGTACGTGCAATATATTTAATTGTCCCATATGAATAATGGACTGGATTGTTACAAAGCACAGCAAAGCCGGAATGAGCCAAATACGATTAATATTCACTTTGTATTCCTTACCTTGCATTAATACAATTATAAGAATAACAAGTAGAATAACAAATAGAATATCCATTTAGAGTCCTCCTATATACTTGTTTACCTTTGAAAATTATATTCGTCTCTGTTCATACCATATTTGAAATACGATAGCTACTTTAATTTGTATAATATGGAATGTGATTTCCCATCAGCCTTAAGCATTATTTATAAAAGTAAAAAGACGTACTTTTTACTCGTACGTCTCCTACTACTTGTTCTTCATGTATAGCAACTAGTTCAATTACGGGATTTTCATATTTTTCTTTCCCTCTAAGTACATTGTCATAATATGCTGTATCTAAAAAGATAACACACGGCAACGTACCTAGCCTATTTCGTCTTCTTTTTTATATGCTCTAATTTTTATATCCATGTAATTAAAAAGCTCCTTCTATTTCCACCATTAGTTTTTCAGGTCCTGCCCCTCTATTTGAAGGAATAACTAATGTAATTCCTAATTCCGGGTATACGGCCGAGCGAAAACTCACGCCTGGATCATATCCCATTACATGATATTTAAAAATATTTTCTTGTCTTTTCTCAATCCATATTCCATAGCCGTAAGACTGGCTATTATTCACCAAAATATGAGGAGTTAAAAGTAACTTCGTATATTCGCGGCTTAATATTTCGTTGTTAAATAGAGCTTTCCAAAATTTCACCATGTCTGGTGCAGTAATATAAGCGCCGCCATCAGAACCTCCTTTTATGGGTATAGAGTATGCATTTGTTCTCCATTTTTGACTATTTACATCCTTTATATATCCGAGAGCTGTATGTTTTGGTAAATTATCTAAAGAGAAATAGCCTGAATCATTCATACCAACTGGAACAAATATGTTTCTTTCTATATATTCCGTAAATTCAAGTCCTGTCTGCTGTTCTATAATTAATCCAAGTATAATAAAACCTGCATTGTTATAGTAAAACTTACTTCCTGGTGTAAACATCATATTACTGTTTTGGAATAATGGTAAAAAGTCTTTTAAACTTTTTAATAGATACATAGGAGTTTGTTTCCAAAGGTCTTCAAAGTTATCCATGATACTTTCATCAAAATAATCTGGAATACCCGAACTATGCGTTAAAAGTTGATGTACTGTAATATCTTCATTAAAGTTTGGGAATTTAATATGTAGACAATCTTTTAACTTTGTATGAAAAGTAATTACACCTCTTTCAACAAGTTGACAGATACTGATAGCAGTAAATAATTTGCATCCTGAGGCAATTCCAAATCTTGTTTGTAGTGTATTGTTTATACATTCACTTCGGTTAGCATATCCAAATGAATTTTCATAAATAATATCATCATCTTTTTTTATTAAGACTACCCCAGAAAAATCTATATTCCGATGTATTTCTTTTACAATTTTCTCTATTTGATCTTTTGTTTTTATCATAATAACCACCCTTGTTTATTGGTATTGTTCTTTCTCCTTATTATTTTTCCATATATAGGGGAAAGAAACCTCCTATTCACCCCCTAATTTTCAAATAAAAACCAAGGGAACTATTTCGAATTTATTGATTCAGCGGAATATACCTTAGACCACGATGGTAATAAAGTAAACACGCACAATATGATAGTAATAAGTAGCATTACCAATACTCCTACAATGACTACAAGTTGTATAGAAGTGAATTGAGTTGCAACGCCGAACAGAATCGTTATAAAAATTGTAAAAACAGCTATAACGAGCCCGTATATACTCCCGATTCGTCCCATCATATGAACCGGAACGTTATTTTGATAAAATGTGTAAAATCCCGTATTTGCATATGCCATAGAGAAAGATAAAACAAAGAATCCGATAGCAGCTATTAAAAACTCACTTGAAAAAGCATAAATCAAATATCCGATTGTAATGAATAATGATCCTATCCCAATTAGAAATGAAGGTGCTAATTTTTTTGATAAAATTGTATTTGTTATGGCTCCTAAAATAAAACCCGCTCCAGCGATACTAACTAAAAAGCCATATTCACTATCTGTTAACAATAAAACTTCTTTCGCAAACGATAGTTCAAGTGAATCTATAGCGGTAGCTAAAACCATCATTCCTTGGAATAGGAAATAAACACATACTATATACACAGATTTTTTGCTGAAATTTAAAACTATGTTCCAATCTTTTTTAGTACAGTTAGAGATAACTTATCACTTGATGTATTAGAATCGTATTTTTTATCAAGATCAGGTAAAAGTAATGTAATTAACCCTGATAACAGAAATGCTATAGCATTCATATATATAGCAAACTCTGGTGTACCAGTTATTAATAATATCCCCGCTACTGCTGGACCAATTAAAAATGCACCAGATCCTATTAAACTACGTAGTGAGTTGAAACGTTGTCTTTGCTCTACTGGAATTAATTTCGTCATATATGTCATAGCAGTTGGTTCATAAATCGCACTGGCCATGCTTATAAAAAATACTAAGAGATAGACAATCCAAAGGGATGGAACCAAGGGTAAAATAGCGATAAATACTGCTCGATATATATCGAGGTGAATCATTAACTTTCGTTTATTTAAACGATCTATCATACTTCCTGACCAAGCGTTTGTAAATAAAGTGGCTAATGGTTTTATCACATATAAAGTAGCGACAGCTAAGGCTGAGCCACCCATATTATAGACAAGTACATTCAGTGCGATTAAATAAATCCATGCACCTAAATTCGCAATACCAACTCCGGACAATAGTAATAAAGGATATTTCCAATCTTCAAGTAATTTTTTCACTTTAGGCACCCGCTTTCTAAATTGTTTTAAAACAATAAAAAAATCCCACCCCCAAGACTTTTAGTCTTAGGGACGAGATTTATCATCGCGGTGCCACCCTAGTTTGTTAATATGTCGCCATATTAACCTTATCAGGTACTGCACTATTTTCATGCTTATACCTTATCTCTATAACGGGAGCTCCCGTCACACCATCCACTTTTAAAAGGTTCCGATGTGCTGCTCAGAGGCTTGGTTCAATAAAGAATTTTTGCTCCTTTTCAGCTAAATAGAGCTCTCTGTGAAAAATTCATTTTATTTACTCTTCTCTTCACTGCATTTGGTTTTTTCCATATTATCACATAGGTTTTATATTGTAAATAATTATAAAGAATAATCAGTTTTTTTAAAAGTGAGCATCCTTTATAATTTTGTAACTTGATTTTTTATTTATTAAAAAATACGGTGCGTGAAATTGCTTGTAACTCTAAAAAAAGAGCCTATTATACTATAGACTCTTACAAAATTCGATATTAATTTGTACTCGCTTCTGCTAATGGTTCTAGAGGCGGTTCCAAATCTAGTTTTAAAGTATCACCTTCTTGTATATATTCTCCCTTTTCAATGCTTTGACTCGTTACATACCCTGTACCTGTTGTTTTTAAATCTAATTTCAACAACTTAGAGAAATACATAACATCACGCATTGACCAACCTTTTAGGTTAGGCATTTTCACATTACTTCCTACTAGAAATATGCGATCTCCTTCACTCATTACCTCGCTAGTCTGTGGATATTGTTTTATTATCTTTCCTTCTCCTAATAATACCGGCTGAAGTTTCTCTTTTTCTGCAATATTTTTTACAGTATCCATTGTTTGATTTACATAATTTTGTACTTTTATTTCAGATTGCTTTGTTGCATCTGCCATTTGCTTTTCTGTATATGGTTTCACTTTTAAATATTCTAGACTATTTTTCATAACTGGTTTAAAAATTTCAGCAAGAGGCTGAGCACCGTATTCATTCCCCTTTAATTTAGGTTGCTTAATGGCTAAATATACGACTAATTGTGGATCATCAATTGGAGCCATTCCTAAGAATGAAAAAATATAATTATCTTTCCCTTCCATATATCGTCCATTTTCAGGATTCGGAATTTGCGCTGTCCCTGTTTTACCACCAATCGGATAGCCATCAATTTTATACATCGTTCCCGTTCCTTTTGATGAAGTAATAACTCGCTCCATTAAGTTCCTTACCTCTTCTGCAGTTTCTTTTTTAATCGGATTCCCTATTTCTTTAGGTTGATTTTCCATAATAACTTGTTTATTTGTTGGATTTACAACCTTATCAACAATATAAGGTTGCATCATTTTGCCGTCATTTGCTATAGCTGTGGCCGCTTGTACGATTTGAATAGGAGTTACAGTTGAGCCTTGGCCGAAAGAAGTAGTAACTTGTTGAATTTGAGTATTTAACAATAATGTATTTTTACTTTCTCCAGGTAAATCTATCCCTGTTTTTTGATTGAAACCAAATTTATTCATATATTGCTTGAATTTATTTGGTTTCAGTAACTGGTCTTCTAAAATAGAAAAAGCAACGTTCGATGACCGTTCAAACCCTTCATCAAATGTAATTGAGCCCCATCCATAGCCGCCATTATGATCTTTAATCTCTGCTGAACCAACTGCGTATTTTCCTGATTGGAAATATTCTTTCCCGTTATATACACCTTCATTAATTGCAGAAGCTAATGTAAAAACTTTCATTGTAGACCCTGGTTCGAATGCATTCGCAATTGGATCGTTTAAAAAATATTCAATGTCTCCCTTGTTAGGATTATAACTAGGCTTACTAGACATTGCTAAAATCTTACCTGTTTTTGGATCTGCAATAATTCCTACTAACATAGAAGGGTCATAGTGTTGCGCCGCTTTATTCATCGCGTCTTCTAAAAAACTATTAATTTGTTTATCAAGCGTAAGGTATACGTTATTTCCATTTTTAGCAGGTTCTATTTTTCCTATATCATTTGTAAGTGGGATACCATTTCGTGAACCTACATATTTTACATTTCCGTTTGTAGAGCGTAAATATTTATCCAAACTTTCTTCAAGCCCAAACTTGCCCTCCGCATTACCTTTATCATCTGGTCTTGCAAAACCAAGTATATACGAGGCGAAGTCTTCATTTGGGTATACTCTGGCTTTTTCTGTTGTAAACGATACACCTGGTATTTTCAAATTTTTAAGTTCTTCCTTCGCTTCTCTAGATAAGTTACGTCCAATTTTACCAATTTCAACTTGCGTACGTCCTTCATGAAAATTTTTCATGATATCCTCTTTATCAACTTCAAGCGCATCTGCTAAACGTTGTGCAGTATCTTCTTTATCTTTTAATTTATCTTTTCCTTTTAAGTTTACAACGATGCGATATGTCGTTGAGTCTTGGACTAATACTTTACCGTTTTGATCATAAATTGTCCCGCGATTTGCCTCTAAAACTCCATTTTTGTTTTGTTGTTCCTTCGCAAGATCCTTTACATTAACATTATGCACGACTCCTACCGCTTGAATATAAAACATGCGTAAAAGCATAGTAAGAAACAAAATAATAAAAGCAATCATCATATATCGAGCGCCTTTATTCGTTTGAAGTTTATGCATATTTATCTCCTTTCTTTTCCAATGTATTAATGCAAAGATGTGTTACTAAATATGTTCTTTATTATATTAGATACTATATTTTTCGAAGTTTTTTTAGTAATTCCTCTATAACAATAAGAAAACCAGCTATGTTGCTATTTGTTTTTTATTAATCTTGTATTTTTTATATAAAATACGGTAAGTGAAATTTTAGAATTTTCAAATAAAAAGAACCTACTTTTGTAGGTTCTTACGATTAAGCTATATGGTTATATTTCGCTAAAAAAGGAACTCGTTTTGATACTAGTGCATACATTTTGAAAATAAATTTTGCTAACGGCTCAAATATACGTGCACTTTGCATTACTAAGCCGCTTGTAATAAATGTTAAGAACGCAGCACCAAGTATATCTAGAGGATAATGAACGCCTACGTACATGCGTGATACACCGACTAATATTGCCCATATTAACGCGATATATTTAAGTTTTTCTCCTCTTAGAATAAATACGAAAGCAATCGAAAATACGAGTACAGAATGATCACTTACAAATGATGAATCTGCTGCATGCGGTACTAATTGATTTACATGCTGTGTTATAAAAGGACGCGGATGGTAATATACCGCATGTATAAGAACATTTACTAATAATGCAATACTAACTGAAAGTGTCGTATATAACACTGTATATTGTTTTCTAATTGCATTCTCTTTCTTTCCGTTATTGAACCATAGGATAAGCATAAATAGAATAGCTACATATGCAGCACTATTTGTAATAGCGATCATTAGCGTATCTAATAGCTTGGATGATCCAGCAAAGTTATTAATCCATTGAAATACTGTGTAATTCATATTACTCTCTCCTTATTATTACTCATTGTACTTTAAATAAAGATACAAGTGTTCTTGATTTACACAGTATACAACATCAATATGAAAATGGGCTTAAACTTTTCTCATCAAATTCTCATTTTGCTACTATTCATTTGACAATGGTGTAACTATTTACACGAGCTAAATATGTATAAAGGTTGTAAACCATTTTAAATAGTATGGTGAACACTCTATGCATGGATATAATACATAACATATTCATTTAAATATATTAGTTACGAAATCATATTCTTATTCCATACGAAGGGCAATATTACCGAATTGTTCTCCTTGCTGCATTCGATTTAAAGATTGGATTGCTTCTTCTAATGGATATACTTTATCAATAATTGGTTTAATATTATGTTTCTCTATAAAATGAACCATCTCATTAAATTCTTCACGGCTTCCCATTGATGTTCCCATAATATCAATTTGATTATAAAATAATGCTCGTAACGGTAATTCGATTTTATCTCCTGAACTTGCACCAAAGTTAACGATTCTTCCATTTGGTTTTAATATATCAAAATATTTTAAGAAAGTCGCCGGACCTATACTATCTATAATTAAATCCACTTTTTCTCCATGTAGGCACTCGTCCCAATTACCAGAACTATTAAAAGAAAAGTCTGCTCCATATTTTTCAGCAGCCTTTCTTTTGTCCTCTATCCTTGAAGTAACACTCACCTTTGCTCCAATTGCTTTAGCAAATAACATAGCATAAGTAGCTACACCACCGCCGATTCCCGGAATTAGGACATGTTCTTCAGGTTTTAATCTACCTTTTGTAAAAAGCGCTCTATATGCAGTTAATGCCGATAAAGATAAAACGCCAGATTCTTCCCACGTAAGATATGATGGCTTTTCCACTACATTTTCTGCTGGTACAATAACATATTCAGCAAATGTTCCATCTGCTGGTCCACCTAGTACTTCAGGTAACTCTGGTATTTCATGAGTATTATTCCATCCAATACTAGGGTTAATAATAACCTCGGTATGTAGTGAAATATTTGAAACTCCTTCTCCTAGTTCTATAACAATACCTGCACCATCTGACCCTAAAACTAATGGTAGTTCCATTTCTTTTCTATTATTCATTATAAATAAATCACGATGATTTAAACCTGCTGCTTTTAATTTCACTTTAACCTCTCCAATGTTAGGAGTTATCTCAGGCGATAATTTATATTCTAAACCTTCTAATCCTTTTTTATGTTGATGTACAATAGCTTTCATTAATAATCCCCCTTAATAATTTTAATGTACTAAAAATATCGAAATAAATAAAATAATCTGATTGTAACAACTGGAAAATAATAAAAATCATTATGATGAAAAAAATCCTCCCCACACTTTTTTGTAGGAAGGACTTTAATTGATACTATTTATACTTTGTTAATACTCTTTTTGGCCACTGTTAATATATTTTGAATAAACGGTGCTTTTGCATTTGTATATGAAACACGATCAAAAGGATAGGTAGCAGCAAGCATCTCTTTTAATTTTCTATATTCTTCACGTGCCCACTCATGATTTATTAGAAAGTCTCGAAATAAAAGGTTGTTCCTCCATTCCTCGCTATTATAAATATAAACATGTAAATGGTGGGTACCAGCTCTCCATTTACCCTTCCTAAAAAAACGCCAATTAGGTGTTTCTTTTGGAACATATTCATATCCAATTTCCGTAAGTTTTTCAGTCCAATTTTCGGTGATTTGTAAATTTGTGACGCCGATCATCATATCAATAAGAGGTTTAGCCCCTAATCCTTCTACGGCCGTGCTTCCTATATGTTCAATAGCAATAATTTCTTCATGGAGTAAAGGCACAATTTTATTTTTTTCATTTAAAAACTCTGTATGCCAATATTGTTGGTACGGTTTAATTATGATTTTTCCATCCATTTGCTTTCCTCCTTATAACTATATATTATTATATTTATAAAATTTAAGTTTATAAATATAGGGATTTCACAAAATATGTCGAATACTGTAATGGACAACTTAATTATATTAAATTTGAGGTGAATTATGAAAGATATTCCAGTTAAAATTCAGTTAGATACTATAACATTCCAACTAAAAAAACATCATAATTTTGATTGGCTTACAACACTAGGTACAGTATTTGCGGTTTTTGACCAACAAGATTCCGGTAATATAAGTTTTGGTGTTGAAAAGAATGGGAAAAAGAACTTTATAAAATATGCAGGGGCACAAACACTCGTATATAATGCTTCTACAAATGAAGCTATACAAAGATTAAAAAGCTCAGTTACTATATACAATGAATTAAAACACGTTTCTCTTATAAATTTAATTGATCACTACCCTGTACAGCATGGATATGTTTTAATTTTCGATTGGTTTGACGGTGAATGTCTTCACTCGCACTGGAGTTTCCCACCCCCAGCAAAATATAATGATCCTAACTCACCATTTTATAAATATAAAAAATTATCCGTTAAAAATAGGCTAGTTTCATTAAATTCTATTTTTAATTTCCATACTTACGTTGAACACAAAAACTATGTAGCTATTGATTTTTATGACGGTAGTATTTTGTACAACTTTAAAACTAATGAAACAAAAATTTGTGATATTGATTTATACAGTAACAAACCGTATGTAAATAAGATGGGACGAATGTGGGGGTCATCTCGTTTTATGTCACCTGAAGAGTTTCAACTTAACTCTATAATAGACGGACAAACAAACGTATTTAATATGGGGGCTATAGCTTTTGCACTACTAGGTGGCGGGCAAGATCGTTCCTTTATGAAATGGGAAGCTAGTGAAGGCTTATATGAAGTAGCATACCGTGCTGTAAATGAAAATCGTAGTGAGCGCTATGCGTCAATGGAAGAGTTTAATAATGCATGGTTAAAAGCCTATAACACTGAAAATCTATAAAAACTAAATACATTGTAAAAGTACATGTAAAACTTGTACTTTTATAATGTATAATACATATGGGATTGAAATTCAGGATAACGGAGCATGTATTATGAACTTTGTTTACATTAATCAAAATGTTTTAAATAATCTTCTTTATATTTTAAGCAGTATATTTGTTTTTTATTTTATTTATGATAGTGGGTATTTTGGGAAGAAATATAAGAAACTACTTATCATTCTTTGTACGAGTATCCCACTAATTTTATGTATGCGGTACCCCATCTATATGGATGAAAATTATATTCACGATTTAAGACAAATCCCCTTTTTAATTGGTACACTTTATGGTGGATTTCCAGTCGGTATTGCATTACTCATGATTTTATTAATAATACGTTTTATGTTTTATGGTTTTAGCCTGTTAACAATCATTGTTTATGGAACGATGTTAATAATTACAGCATTCGCATCCTCAAAATTTAATACATACAATAGGAAAATAAAAGTAACTTCATCTATGTTTTTAACTTTTTTCCTTGCAATATTTACAACAGTAATTGTTTTAACTCTATCAGATTTTGAAGTGAATAATTTGTACATTATTTATTTCATTCTATTACCAACTATTTTAATATTATTTATGGTCTATTTTAATGAGGTTTTAAAAGATGCAATATTTATGCGATCAAAATTAATAAAAGTTGAAAAAATGGAGATTGTCAGCCAACTCGCTGCAAGTATTTCACATGAAGTAAGGAATCCATTGACTGTTGTAAAAGGATTTACACAACTTTTAAAAACACCCAATATAACTCAACAATCCAAAGATGAGTATATTGAACATATTCTTGAAGAGTTAAATCGTGCACAAGCAATTATTGATGATTACTTAACTTTTGCCAAACCGGCTTCAGAAAAACTAGATCATATTTCAGTGGAGCACGAGTTAAATCGAGTTATTAATATGATGTTGCCTTTTTGTAACATGAATACTATTAATATTACAAAAGAGTTCTCAGAGGGAACAATTATTGGTAATACACAGCACTTCCATCAATGTTTTTTAAATTTAATAAAAAACAGTATAGAAGCAATGCCATGTGGCGGTAATCTAATTATTTCTGCAACTGTTAGCAATAATAAGGTTATAATAAGGATTCAAGATAGTGGAGTTGGAATGTCGCAAGAGCAAATTAATCGATTTGGCGAACCATATTTTAGTACAAAAACGAAAGGTACTGGTTTAGGTACGATGGTTGCTGTTAAAATTATTGAAACGATGCGAGGCAGTTTAAAAATCCGAAGTATCGTTAATAAAGGAACTACTTTAACTATTACATTCCCAAAATATAATAATGAGAGCACGTTGCATAATAAATAAAAAAGGAGCATAATGGCTCCTTTTTTATTTCGATACAAAAAGTATCTGCTATGTTTTTTAAATTTACATTTAGAAGAGACTAATTAGAAATTAGTACCCTTAGCTCCAACAGCTACATCCAACAATAATTAATAAAATAAATAACACAACTAATAAAGCGAAACCTCCACCAAAACCACAAGAACCGCCGAAACTCATATTTTTTCCTCCTTTTGGTTTGAAAACTAATAGGTAGTTGATCATTTTAACTGGTTCGTATTATACAGTATGTATATCTCCCTTTTTTGAGCATGTCTTCATAAAAATTAGTAAAAGCACTCTATTGAGAGTGCTTTAAAATGGGTACCAGAAGTTTTGGAATACATTCAGCTTTAAGTAAACTGCAATAATCAAAATGATAATACCAACAAAAAGTGTGATGTAATCCTCCTTTTGTGCGTCCTTTGCATAGTACCACGTTCGTTTATCCTTTTTTCCAAAACCTCTTAAATCCATTGCATTTGAAACAGTATCAATCCTTTCTAATGAATGAATAATAAGTGGCCAAAAAATTAAAACACGGTTTTTCATACGAATCCACAAGCTCGCTTCTCCTTTTTCAAAAGGTACGCCTCTTGCTTCCTGTGCGTGTCTAATGATTATATATTCAGATTGAATGCTCGGTATATAACGCAGTGCAATATTTATTGCATATGTAATTTTATAAGGAACAGCAAATTTATTTAAGCTGCTCACAAATTCACTTGGATGAGTTGTATAAATAAAAAGAAGTGTAAATGGTAATAACGTAAAATATTTCAATGAAAGTGTAGCTGCATAAAATAAAGTTTCATATGTAATTGTTGCATAACCTATATAAAAAAGAGGTATACGATCCCGTTAATTCCGATCCATGGGTAGGCGTAATGAAAAGAATCATAACGGAATTTAATAAACTAAATGTAAATATAACGCTGAAAATAACTATAATTTTACGCAATTGAATTTTTGCAATTAAGAGGCCGATACATCCAACAATAAATAAAATTAGCAATATACGAAAATCAAAAAATAAAAAAGTAAGTGTCATACAAAATATAAATAAAGATAATTTAATTGCACCATCCATACGATAAAAATACGTATTATGCATATTCCTCCCTCCTATTAGCTTCAATATAAAGTTTCACAAATGTTTCTGGAGTTGGAATTCCGCTTAATTTAGCTAGTTTTATTAATGAAATCTCCCGTAGATTAGCTCTTTGTAACGTTCCTTGATCCCCTAAAACAGCAGATACAGTATTGTCCGCAATAATTTTCCCTTCATGCAGAACTACCGCTCGATCTGCATATTCTAAAGCAAGATTCATATCGTGTGTGATAATAATAAAGGATATGCCCCTTTCAGCCAGTTTTCTAATAAACGACATAAACTGTTTGTAATGGTAATAATCTTGTCCAGCTGTCGGCTCATCTAATACAATAAGTTTTGGGTTTGTTATAAGTACAGATGCAATAGTAAGCCTCTTTTTTTGTCCATAGCTTAATGCCTGAATTGGCCAGTTACGAAATGGATATAATCCACAAATTTTTAAAGATTTTTCGACTCTTTTCTCAATCTCATCTTTAGAAACCTTTTTTAATTTTAATGAATATGAAACCTCTTCTAAAACAGTAGGCTGTGTAATCATTTGATTTGGGTTTTGCATAACGTAAGAAATAACTTCCCCGCGTTTACGAATAGACCAACAATTTATATTTTCTCCATCGAATGTTATTCTCCCATTCTTCGTTTTATTTATTCCTATAAGAGTATGAGCTAATGTCGATTTCCCTGCTCCATTATGACCCAATAACGCTACTATTTCTCCCTCTCCTATTGAAAGATTGATATCTTCTAAGGCTGTATGTTTGTTATTGTACGTAAATGATAAATTTTCTATCTTGCATAAAGCTTTTTTAATATATTTGTTTTTTGATGAAACTTGCTTATGCATCCAGTTCTTTAATAGGCTATGAATGCCTTCATTACGAAGATTTTCAATTGGAAATACCTTAACATTATTACTATCAAAATTTAATTTCTTTAGCGCCTCTATATAAATAGGTTCTCTTAGTCCGATATTTGGTAATATATTAGAATTTAAAATACTATCCGGTGAACCAACGGCAATAACTTCTCCCTCATCTATTAAAATAATTTTATCTAAATCAAGGTTTAAAATTTCTTCTATTCGATGTTCAATAATTACAATTGCTTTATTATATTTCTCATGTATATTTTTAATGAGTTCTATTGTATTCAAACTACATGCAGGATCCAAATTAGCTAACGGTTCATCAAATAATAATATATCGGCATTTGTCGTTAGCAGACCTGCAAGAGAGACTGTCTGTTTTTGACCTCCTGATAATTCATGCGGACTTTGTATATGAAAGTCCTGCATGCTTACCTTTTTTAAAGAATCTGTAACAATCTTTTTCATTTCTATTTGATTTACACAATCGTTTTCTAATGCAAATGCTACATCCTCTTCGACAGTAAGGCCTATAAATTGTGAATCTTGATCTTGTAATATTGTCCCTACGTGTTTACTCTGTTCAAAAACACTACCTTTTCTCGGATCCTTTCCAGCTATTAAAATGTTACCGGTACTTATCCCTTCGTAAGAAAATGGGATTAGCCCATTTATACAATGAGCTAATGTTGACTTACCTGAACCACTTCGTCCAGCGATAAGTACCTTTTCCCCAGGATATATTTGAAATGTAATATCTTTTAAAGTAGGCTGTGTGGTATGCCTATATTGAAAGGTAAATTGTTCAAAAGAAATAATTGGTTGCATGTATTCATCCCTACTTTTCAATTTTTAAATGTGTATGTTTCTTATTTGATTTCGCTAGACCGATCGTGATTGGTAAGCCAAGAACTAAAAATACGATAACGTCTGCAATTGTTGCGCCTAGTACTTGTATAACTATTTTGTCAAACGGTTCTCCCATCACAATAATATCGAATGCTCCAGCAAATATAATTGCTATGACAATACCAATTAACCCTGCAATTGCAAAATAAGAAATATCACGGTTATTATACGTTCCATGTTTTACACTAAAACCAACTCTTTTTTGTATGAGTCCCATTGCTAAACCAATAATACCTGAACTAATAACCCATCCCCACCAAATACCCCAACCAGCGATCGTATCTGTAACGGTATGACCGATGAGTCCTATTAAAAGTCCTGCTACCGGGCCAAATAACGCTCCAAAAACTGTTAAAATAGCCAATGCGGGTTTAATAAATGTATTCGGTGCGATAGAAAATCCCCAAAGCCCTAATACCCCGTATAGAGCTGCTCCAATTCCAATAGCTACTACTAGCTTTGTCGTTAATTTGTTCATTACAATTCCCCTCTCGTATTATTCAACTTTTAATACTCTATATTTATTTTGAAAATGAATTATGCATCGACACTTCCTTTCTATACAACAAAAAATGACCTCTTAAATAAGAGGTCATTTTCTTTCACGTACAAGAATCCCCTTATCTTTCAAAAGACACATAGTGTCCTCTGCGGAATTAGCACCTTCCTATGTAATTACATAGGGGTTGCTGAGGCTTCAAAGGGCCGTTCCCTCTACCTCTCTGGATAAGTATGTATTTGTAATCTGTATTATGGCACTAACAATAAATAATTTCAATACTTTTCTTACTATTTTTATTTTTCGATAAATAGTTCATTTAAATCATTGTATTCTTATCGGAATTATGAAATAATAAATTCAAAATTGTTACGGGAGGAATGCATGATGAAAGTAATTGGCTTAATTGGCGGACTAAGTTGGGAATCAACATCGTTATATTATAAACATATTAATACACTAACTCTCTCTCAATATGATCAAAATGCGAAGCTTGTTTTATATAGTATGGACTTTGGTGAAGTAACTACATTATTACAAAATCATCAATATGAAGAAGTGAAAAATGAATTAGTCGCAGTAGCAAAAAAAGTAGAACACTCTGGAGCTGAATGTTTACTAATGTGTTCTAATACTGTACATCTATTTGCTGAGGAAGTAGAACAAGCAATATCAATCCCACTTCTTCATATCGGTGATGTAAGTGCTAAAGAAATGGTAGAACAGAATATAAAACGGATCGGATTATTAGGAACGAAACAAACAATGGAAGAAGATTTTTATACATCACGACTAGCAAAATATAACATTGAGACAATCATCCCAAATGACGAAGAAAGAACTTTTATCCATCACGTCATATTAAATGAATTAAGTAGAGGAATTATTTCAGAAACATCAAAAGAAAAACTAATACAAATTACCAATTCATTAATTAATAATGGGGCTGAAGGAATTCTACTTGGCTGTACGGAAATTCCTTTGCTCATTTCCCAAAATGATCTATCTGTTCCTGTTTTTGATACTGCTTATTTACATGCGAATACTGCTGTACAATTTGCTGGATAATAATATAAAAGCATACAGGTAGAGCCTCTATGCTTTTATATTATCCGAACTATTTATTTAAAAGAGCATCAATAACTGCAATGGCTTTTTTGGAACCACCACACTCTAAAAAACTTTCATTCAGTTTTTGAATGCCATGTTTATACTTTTTATTTGAAAGAACGTCTGTTACCGCCTTTTTTAAAGTTTGCACATTAACATGCTCTTTCAATAATCTATGTGCTGCCTCAAGCTCAGTTAATCTTTGCGCTATCATAGGTTGATCTTTATCATGCGGTATTATCACAAATGGGACATTATAATGGATTGCATCGTGCACACTATTCATTCCACCATGTGTAATAAAAACATCTGCTTCACTTAATATTTCTGATTGAGGTACGTAAGGGGTTATAATAAAGTTGTCTGGCGCTTGCTTAATTTTTGAAATATCATTTCTATCACCAATCGCCATTACTACAATCCCTTCGAAATTTGAAAAAGCATCAATACAAGTATTAAAAAATGGTTCGATCCCTTCGAGAAGTGTTCCCATTGAAATATAAATAACTTTCTTTTTTGAAAGCAATTCAAGTGGAAACTTTACATTTGTTTTGCGCTTTATAATACTCGGTCCAATAAAAACATTGTTTTCTCCGAACGAATCGCTATTAGGTTGAAAATAACGACTTGTATACACGAGACTAATATCTCCCTTATTATGCATAAATTGAAGATTATTTTTGGGCTTTACTCCAAATTCATGTTCCATTTGATACAGTAACTTTTCAGAGAGTTCATCGGGTTGGAATTGTATTTCTGCATTTGGATGAAAAGGCAAGGTTTCCAATAATACTGGTGGAATTAAAAATATAGGAGAGGAAACTATGCCTGGAACTTGTAAATATTCCTTTACTAACTCTCCAGCACCAAATATATCATAAACTATGAAATCAAAATTAATGCTTTTACATAATCGTTTCGTAATTTCTAATATGTATAAAGAAGTTTGAACATGTACATGAAAGAAAGTTTTTAATCCATATGAAGTTTCATTATCAATAGAAATCTCCTTTAATAAATCCGGATGAGTATGTACAATGGCTCCCAAAACTTCAAGCCTTTCCTTAAAGCTTTCCGTTGTAATATAGTGTACGTTATCACCTCTTTGAGTAAAGGCCTTTACTAAATTTAATGTAGGATTTACATGTCCCTCTGCAGGGAAATTAACTATTAAAATATTCATCACTTATTTCTCACTCCTACAATTCAATGTTCTTATTAATCGTACTGTTATTATTACAAGCAATCTTCCCTTAATAGTCCCAATATACTTACTACTTTAGGTTGATAAATAATTATCAGACATTGAAAAAGGCATCTACATAAAATGTAGATGCCTAACTGTGATAAGGAGTGTTCTGTGAGGTTAGGATAAGCTTTTCTGCTTGTCCTATGCTATCAATATATGATTTATTTTATAAAACGTGCATATCTAATAGAATTATTTTAACCATTTTATTTGATCAAATGGATAATATACCATTTTCACTTTACCTATTATATTTGACTCATCAATTAGTCCAAGCGTATTCCTACTATCTTTACTATGATTTCAATTATCACCTAACACACATAATTTATGCGTGGGAACTTTCATTTCTCTACAGTTTGAAAAACGATTTGATACTTGTGACATATCTAACTGTATATACGACTCATCACGCTTTTTACCGTTAATATATACCTCATCGTCTCTTAATTGTATGTTATTCCCCGGTAATCCAATAATTCGTTTCACGTAGTATGTAGGCGAGTCTTCTTTTTTTATTATTACAACATCACCATGATGAAAAGAAGAAAAATAGATGCTAGCCTTATTAACTAGTATGCGATTATTCTCATTCAAAGTAGGTTGCATCGAAATTCCTTCTACCATACAAAATAAAAATAACTTATTAATAAAAATAATTCCTATTATAATTAAAATATAGCTACATATTTTTCTCCAATCTTTTAGAATCAATTGCTTCATATATACCTCATTTCTAATCTATTCGTATATTTTAATTCTCTTTAGAGTCATCTATTTTTGGTGCTTCGCCAGTTAATCGCTTATTTTTCAAATCAAAATAAGCATCTAAAACATCTTTTCCAATATCAGAGTTAATACCTGATTTATCATTTATAACCCATGGCACAACAACAGAAAATGCTACTTCTGGATCATCATATGGCGCATATCCTGCTAATGTTAAATTATAGCATTCTCTACGATCGCCTTTCTCATTTCTCCCAATATTACTTTCTCCACCGTATACAGTCTGTGCAGTTCCTGTTTTGCCAGCTGGTTTATATGGTGCTTTTTGGAACGCTCTTACTCCCGTTCCATCCCCTTCTTGGAATACTCTTCTAAATCCTTCTTTTACTTGATTGATATATTCTTCTTTCATATCAATTCTATTTAAAACAACGGGTTCTATTGCATGCACCACTTTACCGATTTCATCCTTTTGAACGGTTTGTTCTCTAATCTCTTGAACAATTTGTGGTTTCATTCGATAACCGCCGTTTGCGATAGTCGAAATATACTGTACAAGCTGAAGTGGTGTATACGTATCATACTGACCAATCGAATAGTCTAGTAAGAAACCAGGTTGATTATCTTTTTTACCAATTTGTCCAGCTGTTTCATTCGGTAAATCGATGCCTGTTGGAACACCTAATCCAAATTGCCTGAAATAATATCTCATTTTATCAAAGTATTCTTGTTTAATATTTAATGAACTATTTTTCACATAATCCACACCTGCAATTTTTAATGCTGTATTAAACATATAAACGTTTGAAGAAACTTGTAAAGCTCTTAGATCATCAATATTCCCGAAATCTTTCCAAGATTTTTTCTCCTTAGTACCTTTAAACTTCATAGGTGCATCATAAAAATAAGTACCTGGTGTTATAGATTTCGTCTCGAAACCAGTCAATATTGTTGCACCTTTAACAGTTGATCCAAGCTCATATGAACTTGTCATCGTACCTAAAGCATAATCTTCAATCTCTGTTTTCCCGTCTTTTTCTACTAATTTTTTCCCTGCCATTGATAATACTTGACCATTTTTCGGATTCATCATTACAACGAAAGCACGGTCCAACATCGATTCTGAACCTTTATAGGCCTTTAATATTTTTTCTATGCTCTCTTCTACTTTTCTCTGTAATTCCATATCAATTGTTAACGTTAAATTCTTGCCGCTTTTCCCTTCAGAAACTGTTTCTGTTCTAATTGTATTACCTTGTTTATCAGCAACGCTTCTTACTTCTTTTTTCGTACCATGAAGCACATCTTCGTATTGCTGTTCGATGTAACTTTTCCCAACCCGATCATTCCTGCTATAATCACGCACTAAATAATAATCTAATCGTTCACGTGGTAAACCTTCATCAGCATTCGAAACATTTCCAAGGACTGAACGGAATAAGCCATCATTTACATAGAGTCTCTCCCAATCAACTGAAGCGTCTACACCTGGGAGATTTGCTAAATTTTCACTAATCACAGTATATTCCTTTTCACTAACATCTTTTTTTATAATTTGAGGTGCCATTTGATAACCTGAAGTCATTTTACTTTTAATAGCTAACACTTCTATGTCTTTTGCTGTTAATTCTTGAAGATTTTTTCTGTAACTCGCTTTCTTTTTAACTCTTCTATTTTTTTGTCTAACTCTTTTCCGTTAATATCCTTTTCTCTAAACTTATCTATTTCCTTTTTAGATACTAAATCTTGAGTAAGTTTTGGATTTAACTGCATCCAAAAATCTTTCTTATCTGTCTCATTTAACTTATCTATATCTTCTTGCGGCATTTCAATTATGTCTACAAGTTGTCTTGCAGTTTTTAATATATCTTCTGATTTTACACCTTTCATCTTTGTGTACGTGATCGTGCGTAAAGATGTATTATCAACAACTGGATTCCCTTCTCGATCAAATATTTTCCCACGTGGGACAGATAGGCTCACGGTTGCATTTTCTCTCTTTTCTACTTCATTTTTATAAGTCTCTCCATCGAAAATTTGCACTTTACCTAACTGTATAATCATTGCAGAAAATAATAAAAATACACATAGAAATAAAATATTTAACCGCATCGGTATTGCTCTACCACTTTTTTTCACTTGCTTTTTCACCTTGTCATAATCTCCTCCTTACAGTATTTCTAATAATAATTGAATCTATATATTAAAAGTAGTGCACATTTTCTATACAGTACTTTGTACAAATATTAATATACTGATAAAAACTTAATAGAAATTAAAACAAAGGTTAAGAAAAGGTAAAGTTTACTAAATTAAATATAAAAATACCCAATGAAAAAGTTTAGCTTTTTTCATTGGGTATTTAATCATTTATTTAAGAGTTAATACTAGAACGTATCGATATACATTTATCATCACAATTTGATAGAGATTGTTTACTCTGAATTTTCGGCAAGTAAATAGTTACAGTTGTCCCGACGCCAACCTCACTCATTATACTTATTGTTCCTTGATGACCTTCAATTATTTTATAACTTAACATCAATCCAATACCGGTACCTTTTTCTTTCGTACTATAGAAAGGTTCACCTAATCTTTTAATTCTTTCTTCAGGTATTCCTATTCCTTCATCTATTACACTAATAATGACACCTTTTTTATGTATTTCTTTTATATAGATTGAAATTTTCCCGCCATCTAGCATTGCTTCAATTGAATTTTGCAAAATATTAATAAATACTTGTTTCAATTGATTTTCTGAGCATTCAATGATTATCTCTTTGGAATCTGTAAATAGTTCAACTTGAATATTTGTCATGATTGCTTTTGTGTTCATTAAAGAAACAACATTTTTAAATACTTGATAAATGTTTTTCTTTTCAGTTGGGATTTCATCTGTTTTAGCAATCGATAAAAACTCTTGGAGGATTGCTTCTATTCTTTCTATTTCGGAAAGCATAAGGTCAAAATATTTTTCTTGATCTTCTTTATTAATTTGGAATAACTGTATAAATCCTTTAATTACAGTTAATGGGTTTCTCACTTCATGAGCTACACCGGCTGCTAATTGACCAATTGCCGCAAGTGTATCTGATTTATTTAGCAATTCTTCTGCCTTTTTCCGCTCTGTAATATCGCGGACAATGATCATAATTTTATCTTGTAATAACGGTAAACATCTAGCTTCAAAGAAATCGATACTTCCATTAATTGTTAGAGGATATTCTACAATTACATTCTTTCCTTCTTCTTTCAATTGGCGAATTGCTTCTTGAAATTGCTGTGCTACTGAAGACGGTAAAATTTCGTAAAACTTTTTTCCCATAAAAGCTTCTGCGGGCACGTAAAATTTTGTAGGAGATCCTGCTTTATAATCTATAATTGTCCCATCGTCCTCTGTTAAAAAACATAAATCTGGTAAAGCTTTGAAAATTAATTCTAATTCAGAGGTTTGTTGTTTTAATTGCCCTTCTATCGCTTTTAAATGTGTAATATCTACCCCAACAGCCCAGTAACTAAATCCTGTTACAGGAAACTGCTTTGATATATTGGACCACATTATCGTTTTAATTTCTCCATTTTTACATGTTAAACTCATTTCCCAATCTCTAAAATTTTTTCCACGAGTCAAAAATTTATTTTGTATTTGATGGCGATAATTATGGTCAGGATACAGTAATTGAAGAGCGTTTGGATTCCCAATTATTTCTTCAGCAGTATAACCTGTTACAATCTCGCATTCTCGATTCCACAAAACAAAATCTCCATTATAGTCAAGCGCATCAACCATAACAGGCATGTTTTGTAAAATCGTATGTAGTTCTTCCTCTTTTCGAGAAAGTAACGATGTATTTTTACTTTGAACTGCTTTTTTCACCCCAGTTATAATGAGGTTAGAAAGCATTTCAAAATATTTTTGGCAATTGAAAATTTCGCTTCGTTTGGACCATACAACAAAAGATCCTAAATATTGATTGTATAAGAAAAGGGGGATTTCAATTTTTGGAAGTTTACATACTTTCATTTCATTAATTCCAAATGAAAATATACATTCGTTTTCAGCATCAAGAAGTTGATGTGATATGTTGGTTAATTTATAAAATTGTTCTGCCATGGTTTCTATTGTACTCACATCAATAAGTTCCATTAGCCGCGCATTCATTCCTTTTTCACCTCGATATGTAAAATTTATACAAATTCAAAATTCATACTTCTTCATTATACGAAGAAAGTGCCCCTAGGTATATAGCTGTAGAATAATTATTCAAACAAATTCTATTTTTCAATTAAAAACAGAAAATAATATGGGATTGTTACGCGCTGCTAGTAGCAGTATAAAAATACAATAACCGTAAAATTCACAAAAGTTTCACAACTCTCATGAAAAATATAAACATTTATTCCAATATATTCTATATAATGAGTTGTAATAAGGCTTCTATGAATCTCATAGAATACCTTACTCCTAATAAAAAGAAAAAAAGAATCTATTTGGATTCTTTTTTCTTTTTTATTACATTACATATTTATATAAAGCATGTGCGACACCATGTTCTTCATTTGTTAACGTTTCGTATTGACACATCACTTTTATTTCTTCAACTGCATTTCCCATTGCAATTGATATATTTGCTTTCTCCATCATAGAAACATCGTTTAAGCCATCGCCTATTGCTACAGTGTTTTCAACTGGAATATTAAGATGTTTTGCTAAAGTATATAATCCATTTCCTTTTTGAGCATCTCGATGATTAATCTCTAAATTATGCCAATAGGAAGATGTAATAGCTAAATCCGTATTATGCAGAAATGTTTCTTTTAATTTTTTTAATTTCTCTATGTCATAAGAAAACGGTAAAAGTTTATGCACATGTATATCCATTTCTACAATTGGTTTACAACTTTCTGTACTATGAAATGCTGTATGCTCAAGATATAATGCAGCAATCGTTTCTAACTCTTTCAAGTTGAAATTTTCTTTTGAATTCTTTACATACTCGATTTCATTTCGTACACTCTCTACTCCATAATCTGGTACATACACACCTTTATTAGTATAAAGTTGATAATACAAATCATTCTCTTCAAGATATTCTATAATCTCTAGTGCTTGCGTATTTTGAATTGGGTATCTCTTCATCATCTTTTTATCTGTATAAATAAGTGCACCATTTTCAGCAATAATCGGACATTCTAAATTCACTTCTAACAATAGTCGTTCAATATCCACAATAGAACGTCCTGTACAAATTGCTACAACATGGCCAGCTTCTTGACATTTTCGAATTGCTTCTGCATTCTCTTTACTAATCATTTTATTCCCTGAAAGAAGAGTTCCATCTAAATCAATTGCTATTAATTTCATTATTTCTTCACCACTTTCTATAAATACACGAGATCTATTTAACAAAAAGGTATCGTTTTCATATTGAGCTCGTTAAGTACTTCTTATTTATAATTTATGAAAAGCGTTTCAGGTCAAGAAATATTTAAAAATAAAATCAAAAGCTTTTCTTTAAAGAGAAAAGCTTTTGATTTTAAACTATGAACTATAACTAATATATTTTGTCTCACACATATACACATTCTTTTCTTCAGTTGGGACATATACTTTAAACTTTTCTAAACATTTTCCGTAAATATGAATCGTGACAACGCTTTCACATTCAGCTATTTCAAGAATATGACAATCAGCTGGTGGAATGACTTTATCTGTTTCTCCTTCTCCCAAATAAAGATTTCTTGTATGGGTTAAATAAACAAGTGAATTTTCAAGCTGCTTAGTTTGTATAAAGTTCTGCACCATTATCCTTCCTGAAAAAACACCTTCTACTCCCCATGTACCATCATGATCATGTAAAGGTGTAGATTGTCCATCTTTCCATACGAGAGCTAATACTTCAAATCGCTTTAAAGGATCTTCATATAACAAGTGTCGTGCATATTGAGCCGAATTCGCCTTCTGTTTTTCTAGCGGAAGCCATGTTTTTTTTTCTAAAAGTTCTTCTAGTAATTTTTCAATCGCACAAACAATTTGATCTTCTAATAAATTACTATCAATTAAATCCGTTACAGCTTTAATAAATGTTTGAAACGTTTTACTTCCATTACACGTTAACATAAGCATCCTCCTCCACTCTTCTTTCACACACTTCCATACTAAATAGACCACTAAAAATTTACAATTGAGAAATAAAAAACAAGGTACAGTAATTTTGTACCTTGCTGAACGTTTTACCTAGTTTTCAAAAGAATAGGTAAGTATTTTAATGTTTGTTCATTTTCTAATATACATTTTTCTAAATTGAACGATGGAGATAACTCTATTCTTTCAAAGGCATTTATAAAGGTAGTTAATGCAATCTCAGCTTCTAAACGTGCAAGTGGCGCCCCTAAGCAAAAATGAGGACCTTTACCAAAGGTTAAATGCTTTTCATTTCCTATTCTGTGTAAATTAAATTTAGAAGCTTGTAAGAACTTTTTCTCATCTAAATTTGCTGCACTAACCCACGCAACAATCATTTGATCCTTTTTCATAAAAGGTCCAAATATATTTGTGTCCGCAGTAATCCTCCTAGCTAATGTAATGGGAAAGCGATAGCGTAAAACTTCCTCAATCGCTTTTGAAATTAACGTAGGTTCTTTTCTTAACTCTTCATATATTCCAGGTGAATCTACTAAAAAGAAATAAAAGCTGTTAATAATTAAATTTGTAGTTGTTTCATTACCTGCCGCTAATAAACCTAAAGAAAAAGTAACTATTTCTTCATCGGTTAATCTTTCGCCTTCATATTCAGCTCGTATTAAATCTGAAATAATATCGTCGGTTAAATGATATCTTTTCTCTTGAACAATTGGAAGCAGGTACGTTTTAAATTCATTTAACGCAATTCCTTTTTCTACATCCAAATCGTCAAATTTTTCTTTACTATATGGCATAAATAAAATATCAGACCATTCTTTAATCTTTTTACGATCCGTTGTTGGCACTCCTAATAAATCGGATATGACGGTAACAGGTAAAGGTGCAGCAAACTCTTCAACGATATTAATCTCACTATATTTTCCGATATTTTGTACAAGTTCATTTGCGATAGACTGATATGTAAATATAATAAAAAACGAATGATTAATAGAAATATTCTACGCCACTCGTTTTTTATCGGACTTCTTTTTACTGTACTTTTATTTTCTTTATGAGTTATTAGAAAAATAATTGTCTATATAAGTCTTTATTTTTTCAAAATCCTTTTCCATAAATAAGATTGCTGGTACTTCAATTATTGGAAGATTATTTTCATTATCAAAAGGTGGACACGGTTTGGGAACTACCAAATAGTCAACTGAGTTTTTATCCCTAATATAATTAATTGAAATATCATAATACTTAGAAAAATATCCCTTCAAATCATCCTGATTCCTTAAAAATGGTAGAGAAAATATTGAACCATAATTTATACCAGCGTCGACAATTAATACAAAGCATATTTTTTTCATGATACACCCTCCTCGTATAATAAGTTTTAAGTTAATAACTGTTCCTTGAAAATTAAATAGTTTTTATCTTCAAGAGCTACATCAAAAAAATGATGTATGGGTAAAATTTAGTCTTGGATAAGGTAACACTGATAAAAACAGGTTTCCTTTTTCTTTATATTCAATTAAATTATATCATTATTTTACATGAATTTTCAGACTTTGTTTTTTTATTTTATTGGTAAACTTATGCTTAGCATGAATTGGAGGGATATATATGATAGATTATAGAATAATTTCAAAAGAAAACTATTCAAATAAGATTGGAGAGCTTGTAACAATGCTTGAACATACAAGAGATGTTACATTGAGCGAAATCTCCAATTTAAACCAAAGTGATTTAGATTTCTTACCAAACGGTAGTTCAAACACTATTGGTTCTCTCTTATCACATATTGCAGCGATGGAGTTTGTTCATCAAGTTATCTCGTTTGAAAAAAGAGATTTAACTGAAAGTGAATATCTAAAGTGGCGAATTTCTTTAGAACTTGGAGACAAAGCAAGGGAAGGAATAAAAAAGCAATCTTTAGATTATTATTTGAATGAATTATCACAAGTTAGAGAAAATACACTAACATATCTGAAATCAAAACAAGATAGCTGGTTATTCGAGGAAAACAAGTGGGATAATGGTGTGCCTTATAATAATTACTACTTGTGGTTTCACGTTATGGAAGACGAAATTAATCATCGTGGACAAATAAGAACAATTAAGCGATTGATGGGAATGAATAAATAAATCTTATTCAACCAAAGGGTGCTTTACTTGAGAAAGTCACTAGAAGAGTCAAATGATAACTATGAACTGCCCCCAATTGCTAGGTTTTGTTTAACAATTGGGGGCAGTTCATTTATAGCGCATAGGTAATCAGCTTTTTGTTAATCATGAGGTAGATATTTTTAACTAAAAAACCAATAATGGAAATATATTACAGCTTATGACCCGTTTTTACACGTATCTCGGCTGAACCCCATAATACACTGTATCCCGCTCTTCGGCGCTTCGAAAATATGGGGGCTATAATTAAACAAATACATAAACAAGTCGGAAAGCCGAATCGAAATATGTACGACATAACTGAAACAGGAGAAGAAATTTTTTATGAAATGTTAAGAGAGTTTCCCGAAAAGATTGCGACAAATAACGCTGAATTCCTTGTGCGTATCGCGCTATTTGAAAAACTTGATTACGAAGCTAGAAAAGAAATTTTAACAATACGCCAAGACGTACTACATAAACAGCTTACTGCTATTCAATCTTTACGTGTTAGCTCATCTTTTATTACAGAAGTCATTGAATTTAGTAAATCACGTATTGAACATGAATTGCTCTGGATTGCATCACTTATGGAGAAAATATGAAAAAATAAAAAGAAAAGTTAAAAACAATGAATGAAAATGAGATTTATTATCAATACTATAATTAATAAAAGGGCAACCACGATTTGGCTACCCTTCAAAAATTTATACTTCTGGATCAAAAGTTTTGCAATCTGTTTCTTCAGTTGTAGATGCATGTTTACCTTTATGACTTACTACATAAATTGCATCTGCACTACATTTATTGCCGTTAGCCCAAAATTTACAGTTGTTTACTTCACATAAAACGTCTTGTGCCATAGTATCACACCTCCTTGTTCTATTATCATTAACAAAATTCGGAGGTATGATACTCTTTGACATGCATTTTTTATTCCCTTTTTAGTTTTCTTAATGGTTCAATGTCTCCTTGTACAATACCATCTATATTTTCAGTTATTTTTTCAATGTCAAAATGCCACCATTGAATTTGCAATAACTCTTCTACTATTGTATTTGTAAATCGTTCCTTTATTTTATTTGCAGGGTTTCCGCCAACAATTGTATATGGTGCGACGTCTCTAGTCACAACAGATTTTGCTGCAATGATTGCACCATCCCCTATTTTTATTCCAGGCATAATCGTTGTATCCATACCGATCCATACGTCATTTCCTATAACTGTATCCCCTTTGTAAGGTAAATCAGACAAATTAGGTGTATACTTCTCCCACCCATTCCCAAATATATTAAATGGATATGCCGAAAATCCATCCATCCGGTGATTCGCTCCGTTCATAATAAAGGTAACTCCATTTGCAATACAACAAAACTTTCCAATGGTAAGCCTATCTCCAATAAATTCATAATGATATAATACTCGATCTTCAAATGTTTCTCCATCTTTCGCATCATAATAAGAATAGTCACCAACAAATATATTAGATTTCGTTATTGTATTTTTTATAAAATGAACGTTTTGATTTCCTTCAATAGGGTATTTAACATTTGGATTAGGATTCATGTTGCACAGCACTTCCTTTACCATTCATTTCACTTTCTACTGCTATTACTGGCTTTAAATTGTATATAGGCAAAATAAACAATAATCCAATAACAAATAGTAGAGCCGTCCCCTCATACATCGTACCTAATGAAAGCATCTCCTTTAATGAACCAGCTATACTCATCGTTACTACCATTGAACCGGTGAATAGTGGACTTAAAATGCCGTTCACGCGACCAATAAAATCGGTATCGCTATTTTGAATAATGAGCGTATTAATACCAATTTGGATACATGGAAGAGCTAAACCACTAAAAAGTTGTGCCGTAAGTGTCACCCATAAATTTGTGGAGTAGCCTATAATACCAATTCCAATTGCCTGACCGAGCATCCCTACAATTAACATCTTTTGGGGAGCAATGTTTTTCGCAAATACCATCGCTAAAGCTCCGCCAACAATCATTCCCGCACCATTTACTGTTAGTAACCATTGTAAACTCTCTTTTGATAACCCTAACTGCTCAGTCACAATAAAGATGCCTAGTGGCTGAATTAAACCTATACCTAGTCCAGCTGCCATAAAACAAAACCCTAGCAAAGTTAATGCTTTTTTCTTTTTTACATATTTAATACCATCCAGCATTTCCTGTAACAGCGTAATTTCTTTCTTCTCATTATCATTCTCAAGATCTTTCGGAAGAAATAACAACACAGCTGCTGCAAGTAAAAATGCGATACCAGTAATTATTATTGAAATATAGATTCCAAAACTGTGAAAGATAAATGTTCCAATAATCGGTCCTAACACCATAAATATTGCAAATATCGTTTGATATAATGACATCGCTAATTGAATTTGTTCCGTCGATAAGTGTTGTTTAAACAACTTCATTCCAGATGGTTGAGAAAACTGCGAAAGGATCGCAGAGATGAGCGTCACAAAAAACACGATTTTCCACGTTCCAAACATAAGTGTAATTAATACAGCGAATACGGAAATAGAACTTAACGTTTCACACCATATCATTGTCCTCTTCGGCTTCCACCTATCAGCAAAAGTTCCTCCAATAAAGGAAAAAATGAAAATTGGAGCAAATTCAGCAACCGAAATCATTGAAATAGCAAAAGCATCACCTTTCGTCATTTCCATAACATAAAGTAATATCGCAAAGTTACGAACCCAAATTCCAACTTGTAAAAATAATGCTGATGCTAGAATCCCTTGCACAAATCGATTTTTTAATACTTGTGATACCCCATGATTTTGTTTCGTTTCTGCAGTCGTCGACATAAAAAAGCCTCCTATTTCGTGTTCTGAACAGGAGGCAGCACAAATCATATGAAAAGACTATATATTCGCAGTGCGAAACACATCCCTTTTCTATACATGCACATACTAATCCTATTCAGAAGAATATTTCGTTTTTTAACGAAGATCTCTTACAAATAGAATTAGTTGATCATTGGGATGTTTTCACCCTTCCGTTTCGAATTTAAATAACACATACATACTCTATGTTAATCATTTGTCGTGTATGCATGTCTCAATATAACTATTCTAAAAAGACAATGGTAATTCCTCTAAAGAACGCATTAAATAATTACCTTGCCAATTAATTTTTTCACGCTCACCTTTTATTTGTAACGATGGCATTCTTTTAAACAGAGCAGTAATAGCAATCTTTGCTTCCAACCTAGCAAGTGGTGCTCCTAGGCAGAAATGACTACCATGCCCAAAGGCAATATGACGGTTATTTTCTCGTGTAATATCAAATACTTCTGGGTTTTCAAATACTGTTTCATCACGGTTTGCTGAAGCTAATGCGATAATAACCATATCTCCTTTTTGGATTGTTTGGTCATGAATTTGAAACGGCTCAGCCGCCCATCTTGCAGTTGTCACCTCAACTGGAGAATAATAACGCAATCCTTCCTCAATAGCTGAATCAATTAATTCCGGATTTTCTTTTAATAACTGTAATTGCTTCGGATTTTCAAGAAGTGCTAATACCGTATTTGTTATTAAATTCACTGTCGTCTCGTGTCCGGCTACAATTAATAACATGATCATTGAATATAGCTCTCGAGCACTAAGTTTATGCCCTTCATTTTCTGCAAGTATTAACGCACTAACCAAATCTTCTTTTGGATCTTTTCGTTTTACATCAACTATATATTGGAGATATGTAATAAACTCAGATAGTTGTTTTTCGGTTTCTTTTATTTTTTCAGGTGTTTCTGGCGATGCAATGACAGCATGAGACCAAATTCTAAATTTCGCTTGATCCTCTTTTGGAATTCCAAGCATCTCACTTATTACAATAATCGGTAATGGGAATGAATAATCATCCACAAGATTTAATGTACCTTTTCGCTCTATTTCACTTATTAAATCATCCGCTATTCTCTGAATTCTTCCGTCTAATTGTGAAATCATCTTCGGTGTAAAAGCTTTTTGAACTAAAGATCGCAAACGACTGTGGTTAGGTGGGTCCGAATTTAACATGTGCGTTGTTAAATGATCACTATTGTCAACGGAAAGATGCATGTTCTTTGTATCTTGAGGAAACACATTTGCCTGATCTTTTTTTAAGCGATTATCTTTTAAAAGCGGCAGAGCATCTTCATATCTTGTAATGAGCCATTCTTTACCAATTTCAATTTGATTTACAAATAATATAGGCTGCACTTTTCTCGATTCTTTATAAATTTCATAAGCATCTTCTTTAAACTGAGCAGAAGCTAAATTAATGCCATCCTCTATTTTTCGGCCAACCTTATTTTTTATTGACATTACATTCCCTCACTCTCAATTATTTTTAAAAATCAACCCAATATTTGAATTATACTTCAATAAGAACTGAAAAATTGTAAATTTTCAATTAAAATCTTACTTCTAATATTGAAAAATAAAAAAGTGAGAGAGTAAAATCATTCTACCCTCTCACTTCCCATTATGCAAAGCACATAAAATTACTAATTTGTTGATATCGATAACTTACTTTACGGCGGCGACCAGCTTGCCAAGTGTAGCCGGATACCCCACTTCTTCTTACTTCTGTCGGAAAAAACCATAAGTCTCTTCCGAAAGGACCAGGTCGATGTAAACGTAAATAGCCCCATCTTCCTAGACAGTTACACATCCAAGATTTCATATTGCCTGCTTGTGCTGGAGAAGCAAATGTGGACGGTAACGACGGAGCTTGTGACGGTGGTGGTGACGTTGGAGCATCTTCCGCATCATCTGGTCTATAGTCTTCTTGTTCAATATCTCTCACTTCATTTGTAGATTCATAACCGTAGTTTTGTGGATTATAATACATCTCTTGATCATATGGATAGTTTTGTTGGTTATACATAATAACCCATCACCTTCTTTTCATTTGTTTCTTTTAACATTCATATGTGATACGCCATTCATAGGAAGCTTATGTATAGCCTAAATTCATCTGAAAAAAGCTCGTATTTTAAAAATACGAGCTTTTTTATAAACAAAATATATTTTTTATTTTATTAACTTCACACTATAAAAACGCATTTGATCTAACGAACCTTCATATTCAAATACTTCTTGCTTAATTAATTCTTTCAAGCGATATTCCAAAAACGTATCCCCAACCAATTGATCCGAAAGTCCAAGTGCTTCACCTATTACTCTCGGAGCTTTATGAAATTCTTTATCTGCTCCTACATTTTTCGCACACTCAATAATGAATTGATCAAAATAATCTTCTTGTACAGCATGCACTTCATCGTCTTTCCAAACTCTTAAAAACTCCGTGCTTTGCGATAATCTATCCCACTCATGTGCAAACTTCATTCGCTTCTCTTCAGTTAAATACGGAAATTCCACAAAACTTTTTTGGAAAAGAGCTAAACTTTCAGGAGATACTTCTCCAGTTCCACGGATATCATAATCTTGTTTTAATATTTCTCTACTCGCTTCAGAAGTATTCATAACACGAATATTTTTCTTATCTTTTAATTGCGCAATTGCAAAACAAAGCCCTACGTGCTCATGGGCATTATCCGCCTTCCAAACGGTAATCGGTGTTTCATTCGGAATTGAATGTAGCTCTTCTAAAGTCTCCTTAAATCTTGGTAAATACTCTTCTTCAAAATAACAATCATAAGAAGTTAAGTTATTTAATAACCACTGTGCCCTTGCTAATTGACCTTCATTCGTATGTAATTGATGTATGGGACCAATTGAAAAGAATTCAGAGTATGAAACAACACTCTCCTCGTGTAATCCTTCTTGTTTCAACATATATTTTAAACATCCGGCAGTTGAATCATCAAAGGCAATATGAATGTGTGTGCTTTCTTCTAAATTCTTTTCCTGAGTTGTATGACTCGTCAATTGCTTAGGGATACTCGTTAAATTTTTTATCATATCTTCGCTATAATTCCCGTCTAATACATCTAACTGTATTAGAATACTTTGAAGTAAATGTTTTGCTTCATCTTCATACATATCCTCTACAACATTTTTAATTTTATCTATCATATAAATCCCTCTATTCATTTCTAAAATAACGTAGATTATAGTGTATCATTTTAGCCCAGATGTTTAAAAGTCTTTTTAAAATCAAATCGTTTATTACACAGATTGTTGCAGCCATCTAAGTTTTTAACAAAAACTTTCTCTATATTCCTCTCAATCTATAGATCTATAATATTTTTTTCTTCCTCCTTATTTATCTCCCAAAATCACATTAGTTGCTAAATAATTTTTAAACACTTTGTAAATCTTTTTATTTAAATGTATAATTATATAGAAAATAAAAAATACAGGAGCAATATTAATGGCGAAAGTACTTACTAATTATAAACATTATTTAAAAAATTGGAGATTTATATTTATTTGCATATTACCTGCTGTCGCTTTATTGTATACATTCGATGTCATCTTTGAACTACTGTGTCACCAAAATTTCTATTTGTCTAATTTAATTATTGCTATCATATTAATCTTAATATTTATTAACGTTAAAGAAAACTATAATTGAAACGAAACCGTTGTGAAGCTACATTTTTCATAAAAAATTAGAGCACCCTGCTATTGGATGCCCTAATGTGATTAGAGGTTTTTTCTGAGTATTTAGTAGGACACGAAGATCTTGTCCTATTACATACTATATGCTTGTACTTATTACATTGTGCACTAGAAAGCACAATGTCTAGATGCCAAATAGATACATACACATTGGAGTAACTAACACGCTAGAAAAGACCTTTCTATATCCATTCATTCTTAATAGCCTACATTATTACTAATAAAATTTTCTCATACTTTCATTGTACAATTGCTTTATTTATAAACAAAAAACATCCACATGGATGTTTTTTATCTAATTACCTTTAAACTTCCATAAATTTAGCAGGTACACCAATTTTTTCAACTACAGAAGATATATTAGTAGGGTTAATCATTACATTTTCAATACAAACTAATTTATTTTCTAATAATCCATTCTCTGTAGTAATAAACTCTTCAAATCGTTCTAAAGTCATTGAGAATTTGTGCTCACTTCCACCATTCATACTGACTTTTACATACTTCATAGTGTCACCGCCTCTCTTAATTATCTATAATTCGCTAAAAATACGCTTACATCCTTTTATTAAAACGTGGATTTATCACTTTTATCACTTCCCACTACACGTTTGAAATGATTTTGAGAAAAAAGCTACTAAACACCACCTGTTCTTTTCATTAAAATTTCAATAGAATGTTTCTAGAATTATATATCTTTGGAAAAGATTATATAATAGTACTGATTAAATATTAGGAGTGTTATTAATGGTTGATACAATCCGACTCTTAATCATCATACTTATCGCAATTTTTTTATTTTCATCAATTATTATGGAGTTTAAAAAACCTCACAAAAGTATGTTTTGGTTCTCAATTGAAGTCTTGTTTCTGCTAGGAATCGTACTTTTAATGAAAGAATTTTTCATCAAACTTTCCGCATAAGCCCTTAAGTAAAACATAATATCCCATCAATAACGCAGGATAAATTATGATTGTTATTTTTTTCACTGAAGTTAATAATTTAACTTCCGATAGTTATCTTTTATTTATAACTACTTTATAAGCTTCTGTTAATTACTCTTTTTCGTATATTATCATGAAGACTAGAGCAAGCATGCCTTGTCATATATTAGATAAGGGATGTGATAACATTGGGTAACGATAACAATCAATTTATTTTTCATGTAGTACAAAGTTCGGCAATTAAAAGATTTATAATTATCGATATAATTGCTGGAACAGGAATTTATTGGACCGTAAATTTCATTTCTTCAAATGCATTACTCGCAATTATTAGTTGTTTTTTAGGGACAAAAAAATGAAAAAAATGCATCATTCATAGAAGCAATAACTAAATCCCAATTCATTTCTTTCAAATTTGTGCCTTTACTCTTCTTGAAGTGGGAAAGCAATTTTTCACAGTTGGCTAATTCATCCGACTTTCTGGCAGACAATACTTTTGATTGTCTGCTTTTTGTATGAGATTTTTCGTTTGACATATACTACTTTTGAACCTGTATACCAATACAAGCCATTTTGGTGTTTGGGATTTCCCTTCCTGGGATAAGTATTTTTGAACTTATCCCTTTTTGTATAGGCATGTATATTTGGGATAAAACTAATTACAAGCAGATTTTCTGTTTATTCGTAGTTCTTAACCAAAAGACTTTTCTCCTTTAAAGGACAGTAGGTACGACTGCTTGTCCTTTTTTATTAATATTTCACACACCATTTTTTGCCCCCTTCTAAGTATTCTATTACAGCTCCCAAATAGCCAATGTTTATAGTCATACAAAATAAGCAGTTGCTGATACTTTCCTTTTTGAGTTACACAACACAATAAAAATGTGTAATTATAGATTTGAATCCATGTCCCTCCTATCTCAAAAGCTCTCCTAAGTAACTAAAAAAACACCTTAAGTGGGTGTCCTTTTTTCTTTATGTAAGAGAACATACAGATAACATTAATCCTCCAAATGTCACTGTTCCTATTAACCCCAATACAACTCCTGTTAAACAAACACAATCAGCAAGACAAATTGAAGATTGCGATAATGGAACAAATGACCTACTTGTGCTCGATCCATAATATTTTATTTTTTCATAATTTATATCCAACATGAAATGTAGACATGATACACAACCCTCAATAGTTTGAAGAGATTCATTTTCTAACCGCTCCAATAACTTGTTATTTAAAGAAAATGGTAGAGGGTACTGCTTATCTAATTTTATATTTTGATAAATTAATTGTAAACGAGATAGCATACTATTTTTCTTTTTTCAGATGCGGCTGTACATTTCATATTATTAAATTCATTTAATAACAGCGCCAATTCATCTCTGTTTCCGTATAAATCCCTAGCTATTCTTCTCTTTAGTTTGTAATAAAGTATTAAAATAATGCTGGTTATATGTTCACGTTATTATTGCTAATAAGAAGGATAAAGATAAAAATGCACAAAGTGGTACATATAAAACAGTATCCATTCTAGCAAACTGCGTATCTTTTTTTCGTTTAAAGATACCAAAATAATGAAACTCACCAATTACTCTTATGAAAAAAACAACCATACAAACCCAGGATCCCATTTGAACAAAAACATTGGGAAGTGCGGAATGAACAATATTTGCTTGTTGTAATAAAATCATTGCTGCCATACTTAATAATAACGCAATGAACAATGTCATTCCTGTACCTGGTGTAAACGCCTTTTCTCCAGCTTTAGTTGGAATGACACTATTTGTCGCCCACTTACCTCGGAAAGCCCAATAAACATGTAAAAAACTAACTAAGAATAATATGCAAACAGAAATATATGTAATAATAAGCATTTTGTCCTCCCATTATTTTATTTAAATCCTTACCTTTAAAATATGCTATGAATCCTTCATACGCAGCCTATATTTAATTACATAAAAAAACCCCTTAATGATTTATCAATTTTACGATAAATCATTAAGGAGTTAATGGAATTTATTATGCATTATACCTATTTTTTCGACGTTCCATCCTAGTTTGTCCTTGAACAGTACTTTCTTTATATTGATCTATTTGCTCTGCCATTTCATATGTTACAACTGGTTCTTCGTTATTACGCTCATGCATTGTTTCTGGCCTTTTACGTTTAGAACCTTTGCCACCAAACTTAAATAATTTCATCTTAAATTTCAGTAATCTTGGAAAGCGGATCTTAAATGATAGCCTTTTACGTTTCTTTTTTTGTTTAAATAAATTAGTATTTTCTTCATTAGTGTCTTTCTCTTTACGGTGTAATAACATCGCAAGTAATCCACCTAATATAAGTCCTCCAACTAAAAGGAGAATATATAAGTAATGGCTTGTCATTAAATTCATCATACGCTCAAGTATGACTAACGACTGCACTTCTTTTATATCCCATAGTAACGCGGCCCATAATGAGAATAAGCCCAAAGTAAGCCCGTATGTACGAAACCGGAATAAACACGGAATTAACGCAATGCAAGCGGCGATTTTCGCGTTCGCTATTATTGAACTTATTGAAATATCCTGATTCCAAATGACTAACAGTAATGTTATAAATGGTGCATACGCTATCCAGCTACATATACGTGAATATATCTTTTTCGCAAAGTAACTACCGAAACTAGTAAAAAATAAAAGTCCTCCAATATATAAAGATTGTTCAAGAGGGATTTGCTTTAACATTCCTGCAATTGGAAAGAGGCCGCTCAGTAGCATTAATAATACATCTAATTTCTTCACAATTCCCCATTCCTTTCAAATTTTCTTTTCAATTAATAAAAATCGCTTTTCCATATGATGTAGTTTTTGTATTTCTAAAAAACATCTTAATCCTGTATGTAAATAAAGTAAATACGTAAAAGAAAAGATACATGACAAAGGATAGCCTTATTTACATGAAAAAATGACAAATCCTGCTCATTATTACTAGCAGGATTTGTACACTATTATTTATATTAATATCAATGTATCTTCTTTTTCTAAAATTATTACATCTTCATCTAATTCGTCATTGAATTCTTTAAACTCCCTTGAATCAATATCGGTAGTATAATTTTTAATTAATTTAGCCATATGCATTACATACGTATTATGAATATTTTGTTCTGAGAGCAAGGTTGATTTACAGCACATGTAATGTATCATTTTGGCGATTTCTTCTCTCTCTTCAGATTTTACACCAAGCGGGATAACTTCGAGTATGTACTGCTGTACTATCTCATTACAATCTAATTCGTATGCAGCCGTGCTATAGTAAATTCCCATTTGATCTACAAATAATCTCGTTTCATTCATAACATGTTCTTGGTCTCTAACAATATAGTTCGGTACATCTGAGTTAGTATTAATTCTAATTATGTTTATATCCTCTTTTAAATTTGGGATTATTTCAGGTGAAGCCCCAATATTAACGCTTTTATTTTGCAATTCCTCTATCCAATATTTCCTCATATTGGCATCTACAATAAAATAAACTTCTTTATTTTGTTTATGTGCATCTTGTGAAATTTCAACTAATGTTTCTGACATAAATTGTTTAAAACTGACTCCTATATCATTCCTTTTTGATGGTTGTGGTAAAAACACTTTATTATTACCTATATTTAATAAAGTATGATCAATTGTGCCCCATTCTTCTTGACCATATAATTTATATAATATTTCTCTCCCATTTATTTTTGAAAAAATAGGTAAGAAATCATATTTAGACATTTTCTCAATTGATAAATTTACAATTATCCCCGGTAATTTTATCTTATTCCAACTACACTTTAAGAATCCCTTTTGTTCTAACAAACTAAGAATGGCATTAATAATTTCTTTTTTAGATACACTTTGTCCGATAAATAAATTAATAAATGCTGAAATACGTTCCGTTTGAGCGAATCCTTCCCGAATAATTTGCTTTGGATTAATTTTTTCGCGACCATCACAATTTTTTATTGCAATTAATGCTAATTTCATTTCATTTTGCTCACCTGCCGTAGCATGTACAGCTTTTACGACATCGTCTACTAGTTTCTTTTTGTTTTTATGACTATATTGCATTCTATATGGATTTTGTAACAATTTCCTAATGTTATATCTTACTATTTTTAACAACACCGGATTGTCTGCATTTAATACATAGGAGGAATCTCCGTTTTGAGCTAAAACTATTTTGCTATCTAATAACGCTTGTTCTATCTCTATTACTATATCATCTGACCATACTTCTAACGTAATTGATTCTAATCCCTTTGGGGCAAATAAAGGTAATAACTCATTCTCATTATTAGTTAATACATTTTCACATTCTGGAAGTAATGTGAAATATGGGCATATTCGCTGGAATTCATTAAAAAGTTCCTCTTTTTCTCTTACTTTTATACCAAATTTTATTTTTGTTCCTTGAACTTTATATATATTTTCGTTATATGGAAGAAGCACTCTTACCTTTGTTCCTCTAATATACTCTTTCGGACATTGGAGAATGTTCTCTAATTTAACTTCTCCCCTATCCTATAATCATCTTTTAAATTTCTAAAACGTTTAATCCACTTTATTCCTTTTACAGCTTGTTGTACTTTTAACTTTACAAATCTTTGCTTTTTATTATTTGATTCAAATTCAGGAGTTGAAATCAGTATTTGGCTCCGCTTTCGCCCTAAAAGTATAGGGATATCTTTATGATTATATTGTTGATATCACGAATGGTTTTATGTGCATTTCGTATAGGTATGATTTAATTGATTAAAGCTATTTTAAAAGACGACATATCAGCGATATTTTATGTCTATTTCATATAGGTGTTAGCAAGTTCGTTTGCAAACTTGTTAGCACTTTTTTGTTAAGATAATACACACATCCCTTCTTATATATTTATTATGTTCCCATTTTGGTACTTATGTGCGGAGAATATACCTTCGTTTTATATAGTTTCATTCCGTTTCACGTGCTGCATTAAATGTACGTTTATCTGATAACGTTTTTCTGTAATATCACTACTTGTTTTTAATTCGTGGCTGTTTTTAATGAACCGTATGAAAATTTCACCTGGCATTCTATAAAATAAGAGAGAAAACAGCTATATTTCTCTTTCGTTTCATAATCTATTCGTATATAGGGAGATTAGTGGCACGCCTCAACATAGACTAATGTAGAGGTAAAAGCTTTTTCCTCATCCAAGGAATGACCGCATTCGTTTTGGAGGTAATAATATGTTTGATATCACGAATGATTTTATGAGTATTTCGTATTAGTGTTTTTTAATTGATTAAACCTATTTTTAAATGTGACATATCTGTACAGTGACAATAAAGTTGTTTCATTTATAATAAAGTCGTTTGAAAGTTAATAAAGTTGTTAATTAATGATGAATTAAAAATATGAGAATACCTATGTACATATTGAATAAAATAATTTTATTTATTGAAAGGACATACTATTGTATAGAGTTCTGTAATCTTCTATAAAATAAGGAGAATGTTTATGAAAAAATCTAGTATCATGGTATTCTTACTCACATATGGTTTGTTTTATCTTTCCAGTATTTTATTCCCTATCGATCGTGTTTGGTATAATGCCCTGCAAAAACCAACTTGGACACCTTCTGGTATGATAATCGGAATTATTTGGGCTGTATTATATGGACTCATTGCATTATCAGTTACAATTATTTATAACAGGTATGGGTTTAAGCAAAAACTATTTTGGTCCCTATTCCTTTTAAATTATATCTGTAATCAAGCATTCAGTTATTTTCAATTTAGCCAAAAGAATTTACTTTTCGCAACAATAGATTGTTTTTTAGTCACTATTACCACGTTGTTACTAATTGTATTTTCTTTAAAATCATCTAAGATATCAGCTTATTTGTTCATCCCATATTTTTTATGGTCTGCATTTGCTACATACTTATCCTGGACGATTTTTAGTATGAATTAATATTGTATAAAAACTTGAGCATAATCAAAAATGCTCAAGTTTTTTCATGTTTGCTAATTAATAAATAGACATTTTGGAAATAAAAAAGCTACACTTTCATGCAAGCAATCCTATTCTAATTAATTCATGTTCTTTAATTCTTCTATACTTTTTTGAACAAGTGTGACTGCTTGACTCATGGTAGGGCCACAGCCAAATGCTGCCGTTACACCAATGCTTTCTAGGATTTCTTGTTCAGAAGCTCCTTGATCAATACATCCCTTTGTATGATAAATAATACAATACTCATCCTGAGAATAAAGACTAATGCCTAATGCCTAATGCCTAATGCAATCAATTGTTTTTGCTTTTTTGATAGTGCACCATCTTTAAAGCATTCTTCCGTAAATGAATTGAATTGTTCAGTAAGTTTCGGCATCTTCCCAGCAAATACTCCCAAACCATATTTATACTGAAGTAGTGCATCTTCTGTTGAATTTCTACCTTTATGCTCCATTTTACATTCAACTCCATATCTATTATGTATTAAACACAGATTAGTATGGGCCGAAACAGTTTTGATTACTCATAATTGGTAAAATGAAACAGGCTAAAAAGAAAATTGAATGATAGTTTTCCTCAATCTCTATTGCTGTAATGACTCCTAAATATTTATTGATGAAAACTCCACATAATTTTACTAAAAAGAAAAATACTAATACTTGTTTCAATGCTTTACTTCAAAGCATTGAAACAAATTTACTAACTACGATACAAGGAGGCATCACTGTGGACATTCGTGAAGGATTAATTCCAACAGCTCTAGGTACAGCAGTGACAGCAGCAGGTTATGCTCTTAAACAAACCCGTGGAACTAATAAAATGATTGCAAATACAGTATTTGGTTTTGGTTTAGCTCACGTCGTTTTAGGTGTAATTGATCTTGTTGAACATCGTCGTTAGAACGAAAGGCAAGCATTGATATATGCTTGCCTTTTTGTTAGTGCAATTATTATTCATATTTCAAAGTATATTTGTATGACGTAATCTTATCAATGAAATTAAATAGTTACACTACAGGAAAATTATAAAGTAAAGCTTTGCGCATTGAATTATATGAAATGAGATGGTGATAGAATGGAATTTTCTTCTGAAAGTAACACGTATCATGCTGGTGACATTGTCTATATTTTTTATCGAAATCCCCACACGCAGGACGTAGCTAATATACAAGCTGCAGCAGTTGTAAATAATCCTGAAAGCCCTAATGAATTAGCACTATTTCTTTACGAAACATATTATCCACTAACAAATGAGATGGCTGTATATGCTACAGAAGATGAGGCAAACCAAGCGTACTCTTACTATTATGGTGATATTTCAGAGGGGATGTTGGAATGAATAAGCCATTTATGCCTAAGCTTGTATATTTTGAGCCTAAAGCATTAGATTATCCTTTGGGGAAAGAGCTTTTTGAGAAGTTTTCAAAGATGGATGTTGAAATTCGACATACTACTTCCCATAATCAAGTAAGAGATTTGCCAGGCGATAACGATTTTCAAAAGTATCGAGTAGCCAAATCTACGCTTGTTGTTGGTGTTAGAAAAACATTAAAATTCGATACTTCCAAGCCTTCAGCGGAGTACGCAATTCCTTTTGCAACGGGCTGTATGGGCCATTGTCATTATTGTTATTTACAAACAACGATGGGTAGTAAGCCTTATATACGAACGTATGTAAATGTTGAAGAAATTTTAGATGCTGCTGACAAATATATGAAGGAGCGTGCACCTGAATTAACAAGATTTGAAGCGTCGTGTACTTCAGATATTGTAGGAATCGATTATTTAACGCATACCCTTAAACGGGCCATCGAGCATTTTGGAGAATCTGAATATGGGAAATTGAGGTTTGTTACAAAATTCCACCATGTAGATCATTTACTTGATGCTAAACATAATGGAAAAACAAGGTTTCGCTTTAGTGTAAACGCGGATTATGTAATTAAAAACTTTGAACCAGGAACTTCTCCCTTAGCGAAACGAATTGAGGCAGCAGGAAAAGTAGCTAGAGCAGGATATCCGCTCGGTTTCATTGTAGCGCCTATTTATCTTCATGAAGGCTGGCAGGATGGGTACTATCATATGTTTGAACGTCTAAATGCTGAATTACCTCTTGACGCACGGGATGATATTACATTTGAGTTTATTCAACATCGTTTTACCAAGCCAGCTAAGAGAGTGATTGAAAAAAATTACCCGATGACAAAATTAGAATTAGATGAAGAGAAAAGAAGATATAAATGGGGGAAATATGGAATCGGAAAATACATTTATCAAAAAGAAGAAGAAGAGGATATAAAAAATTATCTGTATTCTTATATGAAACAGTTCTTTCCTAATGCAAAGTTAGAATATTTTACATAAAAGGAAAAGAACAATGTTCTTTTCTTCACCAATCTAAGAAATTACTCACCCCAAAAACGAAAGAATATGTTGAAAACGTTATGAAGTTTTCAACATATTCTCTTGATGGGCATATGGTGCTAATGCACCCTTTAGAAACATTGGAAATTCAAATCCTAATTTTTAAAAAATAGGTTTATTAGCTAAAAAGCTTTCTCATTAAGGACGGCTCTTGTTTTCATTTCACATACACATAGGCTTCATTTGCTGTTACATAGTATGTTTTACCTTTGCTATTGTGAACTTTATATTGCGTTGAACCATTAACAGTTATTTTCGCATCAATAGTAAATCCTAACCCTGCATCTACAGAACCAGCAACATCTTTATCCTGCCAAGATGGAGCATCATAGAATCGTAGATTATTAACTTTAGAAACAACGCGCTTTCCTACAATTGAAGAATCCACAGTGTTTTTCTTATTAGACTTTACATAAGATGGGTCGTTCTTAACCCATTGTTCACCACCAAGATTTAACCAGCCATCCTTTTCAGCCCATACAACATAAGATTCTGGTTTATTTAGCTGACGAATCTTAGAATAGCTTGTACTAGGTCCTTTACGTAAGTTCACGTTGTAACCTTCAATATAAGCAATACCATCTGTTACAGCCGTTGGAACTTCCGCTTGTTTAGATGACTTCTCAGGTACAGAAACATACACACTAGAATTATTGTATGCTCGTTGTACATCTGCTCTAAACTGAGCTTCTGAAACGCCATGAGACTTGAAGTAATCAAGTGGATCTTCATGATCAGTTCCGCCAAGATATTTCGTAACATCGTAGTGAGTCCATAAACCTTTTTCTACAGATAACCCACGGTCACGAAGGATTTTAGCAAGTAACTTCACGTATTTATCATAGCTACGTTTGAATTTATCGTAATCTGCTGTTTCGCAAAGTTCAACATGTACAAAGCGTTTATTTGCTCCTGGTCCACCACCATAAGCAATGTACTTTGTATCAGCAATTTGGATTGTTTCATTCCAATCTACTGCATAATGAACGAATGCATTTCTCCATGTACGAGACTCATATTTTTGAATGTTAATAGCTGGCGCTTCTGGAGTTGCTGTAGAATGTGCTACAACGCCCTCATAAGCACCTACACCATTACGGTATGGTTGTTTAGGTAAATCAGGAATAATAAGTGTTCTATCAGCAAAAGCACTTGTAGCAAAAGAACCAGCAAGTACTAGAATCATAAGGAACGAGGTAATATGTTTTATTGTCTTTTTCATTTAGTATCAACATCCTTTTTTATAATTTTTGTGTGGTCAAACAATCCACTTGCTGATAGTCCAATGATGATCCCTTGAAATACATTTGTTTTAATATCTCCACCCAAAAATAAAACGCCTAGCACAATGCCAAGCGTTAAATTCAATAACGGAAGATATTTTGTTTGTAATCCAATTGTTTTTCCAATCTGCGAAAGACCTACTACAATGCCAATCATTACTGTAATTTCAAACATTACATACCACCTCCTTTCAAGAAGAAAGTAAGAGCTGCTCCTACAATTCCACCGACAATAAGTCGTAAAATCCAGGTAGTATTTGCGCTAATTTTATCTAGTTGCTTGTTGATATTATCAATATCTTTCTCGTTGCCTGTTGTACGCATTTCCAAACTTTTAACCTCTAACCTTATTTCCTTAATTTCTTGCTTTATTTCTTGAACATCACTTCTTACTTCTTGTAACCCTTCCACTTTGACCACCTCATTTCAAAATAAAAAGAGAGACATCTATTTGTCCCTCTTTTCTTATAAAAGCCGTATTTTGTTCAAAATAAAAAGACCAGCTTACGGCTGCTCTATTTGCATTGCACTTTCAGTTGTTACTGGGTCTTGTGGAGGAGTCTTACCAGTAAGTTTAAAATAATCATCTGCACAAATGCGTCTTTTAGCAACTCCTAAGTCCAATTCATATAGTTTGGCTCCACGACCACATAGCTCACATTTTGTTAAAACCCTAAAACAAATAGTCCCGTCAGCCATTTCCCTCCATACCTCAACTTTACTAGTATCATTGGCAATCCCCGCATTATTTAACATGTCAGCAGGTACTTGAACAAAAACTCCTGTTTCTGTTCGTTTTACGTCTACTATTCTTCCCATATAAGGAAGCGTCTCTCCTACTTGTAAGGGCATCATATAATTACTATCCATGTCTTATCCTTCCTTTCTATCCAAGGGCATTGAATTTCCAACCATTCGCACTACTCACATAAAAACCCGGGCCGAGATTACCGTCTGTAAAACGAATATGCCCCCAGCCTTGAAATGCATTCCCGCCAAGATTTACACCTTGTACAGCGCGTATATTAGTAAAAAACTTAACATCTTTTTCTGTTGATATATCAAACGTTTGACCATCAGGTCCCGGACCTATGTTGTTATTTACACTGCCTACTGAAATACTATTAAATGGCTGAAGACCAGCGGCTCTTTCTGCTGCTGCTCGATCCCAGTTATACATAGATGCATATTTCCCACTGTATAGCGTTACACCTGATACGCAAATCGCTGTTTGCGCACCAGTTATTTGTCCATTTGCAGAACAGACTTTAATAATCAATGCATGCTCTTGTGGCTTATAGTTTGTTGGTACTTTGAAAGTATATGAATATCTCCTAATCTCTCCGTAAAATGTAAATGGCTCAGGAAAGTCCATTTTTTGCTCGTTCCAGATGTCATAAGACACATTGTCTCTAAATTTTACACAACATACATGTAATCGTGGTTTTGCTGTTTTACGTACACCATTTATCATAGATGTTCTAAAGTGAGCAGATACAGTATATTCATTTCCAGGATGTATTCCATTGTTAACTACTGCTTCTGGATAGTTGTACATGTCTACCCTTGCTGCATTAACCATTTGTTCGTAATCAAATACAGATGTATTTTTTTCTATAACTACATTGCCCTGTGACTTCCATGAAAGACCGTATCCGCCTTCAAATCCATAGTAATCTGCATGTCCTATGTTTTTCTTTCCAACACTAGAAAAATCGGGATCTGCTATTAAGTTTCTTCTTGATACTGCGGTTATTTTTGTTCCCCATTCATCTTGGAATAGGAAATCTAGCATTTTAACGGTTACACCATTTTTATCAATGGTAATTTTATCACCATTAACGTTAATAACATTGGTATCAATGCCCTTCGCTGTTAACCATTTCACCATTGTATCGGCATTGATATTTACCTTTGCAACATCTATTACTAATTTTTCTGATGAAAAGTTAATAGCTGCGATGATATTCCCTTTTTTAACTTCTGCAAGGATTCCTTCATCAAGAACTTTAAGCTTAGAACCAGTTTCTTTTACATAAGCGGCGTAAGTCTCATTTATAAAGGTTTCTTGTTTCTTCGAGGTTAATTCAATGCCCTCTTTTGTAGCTGTTATTCCTCTCTCAAGATCCGTTACTTTTTTATCGTATTCCTCAGTCACTACTCTATCGGCTATATCTTCTATCATTTTGTCAGCATCAGTTTGATCTTTCGGATGTAACCAAAATTCGGTAGCTATAGTGCCACGTTGTAACATAGGTGCAGCACACCATAAACGTCCATTTCTTGTAACGTAATAACGCCATCTCACAAACGATGCATTAGCAGGCGCTTTGCTTGTACATACAGCACGAACCCACGTATCATTTACAACCTTGACATTCGTTCTAGTTGTTGTAATACGAGTTTTTTTGTCAGAAGACCACCATTCAATTTCAATAAATGCACCGCCACTATCAATAGGTGTTTTCCCGTCAGTATTGAAATAACCTGATGCAACAAATTCCTCGTTAACTTGACACTCAATGAATTGACTTGTTAGACCCCACCAACGATCTTGAGTCTGTCCAGTAACGGTAATTGAAAATGTATTCATACCTTTGTATTTCAGATTTGTATCGACAGAACCAGCAGCCCCATTACCACTATTCCAAATCCAATATTTCTGTCCTAACTTAAAATCGGCATCACGCAACTCGTTGACAGTACCTAAACCGCCAACATAGTCCTCAACATCTTTCTTTTTCATTGTTAGATTCAATGCCTCAGAGTGTTGTTCTATCGTTGTAGTAGCTTCGGTTAATTGTTTTCCTTGCTGCGTTTGTGTTTCTTGTAATTTTTTAACGCTTTGATTGAATCCTTCTGCATTCTTTTCTACAGTATTAACCCGTTCACTAAAATCACCTTGTGTTTTTTCTACTTTTTTAATAGTTTCTGTAGTACCTTCCACACTTTTGATAATCTCATTTGTTTTTTTAGTAAAATCATCATTTGTTACCTGATTTTCCGGTGCTGGCGTCCAGTCTTGCGGTTTATTCCCTTTATATAAAGCAACCCATTCAACTGTTGCTTTCGTTATGTTTTGAGGAGCATTGTATAAAGACAATTTCTTCTCGTTACTTACCGTCGTTGCAACAGCTTTAAAGGTCACATAAGTAATCCCACTAGCATAAACACTTGTTGCATACCCGACATTATTCGAACCACCATTCTGCCAAATGCCAAATTTCTGTCCCTGTGGAACACTACCTTTAATTACAAAAGTATATTCCTCACCTACAGAAAAGTTTTCAGATAGAGTATATTGATTAATTAAATAATCCGTTTTTTCATATTTAACATTTGAATCCAAAAGAAGGTTACGTCCTCCAGCTTTATCGTTAGCAACCTTCTTTTCTACGCTCTCTAATTTCTCACTAATCTTCCCTGCTTTTTCTGTAATTTCAGTTGTGGTTTTCTTTAGATCATTTGTTGTTTGCTGCACCTCAGAGATTATCTTTTTTGTGCCTTCGGAAGTCTCTACCACTGTATTTAATTTTTCAGTAATTTCACCGTCTTTTTTTGTTAATAATTCTATAGATTTAGTAAAACCTTCGTTGGTTTGTTTCATTTCAGAGACAGTTTTATTAATTTCATCTTGTGAGTTTTGTACATTTTTAATTGTTAGAGAAACCTCTTGAAGATTTTCTTTCACTTCCTTGAATTGTCCAGAAGTTTCGTTCTGTGCATCTTCCACTTTTTTATTTAATTCTTTTTTTGTGGCTGCAATATCTTTATTCACTTGATCCAGGGTTTCTTTCTTGATAGTTTCTGGATCAGGGATAAGTAATTCCCATCCTTTTCCGTTCCATACTTTCAAAACACCAGGCTTTCCGTTACTAATATCTCGCCATATTGTTTTACCAGCTTCCAATCCTGTAGTCGGCGCTGTTTTACTTTCAATGATAGTCGTTTGATAGTTCTTTATGTTTTCTTGTACTTTTTCAGCAAGTTTCTTTGCGGCTTCAGATTCTTTTTGAGCATTGTTAGCTTTTTCATCGGTCTCTTTAACAAGTTTATCTAGCTGATTCAGCAATTCTTGTTTATCTCCTAATGAAGCAAGAATTTTATTGTATAGCTTCCGTAATTCTTCATTAGCATCCACAATTTCACGATAATCTCCGAAGGCATATTTATCTTGTGTAGGATCAGTGTGTGATTCATCACCAACAATAGCGCGTGCTTCAAGGTATAACTTAGGAGTAAACCCTGTATCTTTAATACGAATTGTGTCACCCTCATTAATTAACTCGTGAGTTAGTCCAAATACACGACCAATTGACTGTGCTTCAACTTCATAAGAAACAGAAGTATTAACACGTTTCTTTAGCTCTGTTTTCATAAGAGTCATTAAACGTTCTGGAGTTATATCTTGTTCTGTCTCTGGAGTATAGAATCCGAATTTATGTTGACCACGCTCATTCCACCGTTGAAAAGCATCACCGTCCACAAGATAAGGGATTCCATTATTGATACTAGAGATGGTTATAAAACCCTCGCCTTCTTTCTTTACAAACCCAACAAGTGCGGTACAAATGTTTTGTGAATTCTCAATACGTTTGATACCCATCAAATCTTTACCAAGAGTTATTTCTTTCCCTGTGCCTTCTCGTCCGCGTTTTTTCACCATATCTACATAACGCCCTACGATTTGGGAGCCAACAACTTCAGCGCGATATTGTATTTCTAATTCAAATAGAGAAGCGATATCTTTTATAAACTTCAACGGGTCAATGAATTCGTCAATAGTCATCGTGTGGAAGCCAGCGTATTCGGTTTTTCCTCTTTTCCATTTCGTACCTACAAGAGCCATATCAATAAACTCATTGACTGTCTTACCTTCAATTTTCTGTGGATTGATAATTCCAGATTTCGCAAGTTGAATCCATTCACCGGATGCATAAGCAATGACTGAACGATCGTCTGAATCTTTTTCAGCTTCAGTAATTACATAAGGAACAATACGTCCGCCCCTTACTTCTTTTAAAACTAAATTTTGCTGCATGAGTGTAGCTGCATGGTCCGTATTATCAAATACTTTAAATTCTAATGTATCAATGTTATTTTTTATCTCCCAATGTCGTTTATCATCCCAATAGTCTTTTGGTTGTATATTGGAAACGATTTGACTCGTTTTAAAATCAACAACATGTAATATTCCGCTTGGTGTTCTCATCTAAATCGCTCCCTATACGTTACTTTTGCTTTTCCGACAGTGGAAGGCATGATTTCTAGTTTATTCGAACCCTTATGAACAACAGGATAGTCACTAAATATATCTTTTAGATTAATAGTACTCTTACCATTTATCGTTACATGGCTTCTCTCTGTATCAATGGCTACTTTATCTCCAACATCGAAAATATATGGTGGGTTATCTTGTGTATTCATATTGACTTTCCATATCTTCAAATCATCGATAGACATATTTTCACAGAACATATTATTAGAAAATTGACAGATGCTAATTTGAACCTGTGCGACTTTGGCCATATTGACATTATTTTCATCTATCCACACGACAAAGCGTTCTGAGTCATCGATTTCTGTACCATCTTTAAATCTTGAAATATAAGCTTCCCACCTATTACCTGTTCTCGCTAACCACAATCGACCGCGATATTGATTCCACGTATTCGGATGATCACCTATTTCATTAATAAAGACTTGCCCACCTGGTTTTTTACTATTCCCAACACTAGCAAACCCACTATTTTGCTCGGCTTCCCATTGAACATCACTCATAGATATACGAGCAACATAATCACTATTTTCATCAAGAAGCTCGATTTCTACGCGTCCCATTTGGTCCCAGTGCAAACCTCTTACGCCAACATATGCTTGCATAATGAAATCCTGTAATGGTCCTTGTAGAATATTCTTTTTAGCGATAGCACCATGCCATCCTTTTGTACCTTCCGTTCCAAAATGAAGTGGTACAAGGCGATAGCCATCTGGCTTAAATTCACCGCCTCCAGTCATATCCTCTGTTTTGGCTACATTTGTCCATCCTACGGTTGTGGACATTTCATCCCACAATACACGCTGATTCCTTTCGACAGGAACCTGATCTGCTTTCAGTGGATATCCAATACGAAAGTAGTTCATTCCATTCCATACATCAAGAAATGTGGAAGGTTTCGTTACTTCAATTTCTAAAATTGGATTAGATTCCACGCTGCCTTTGTTTTGAACATTTGCGATTAACCCACGCCCATCCATTTGAAATCCAATCGTTCGAGTAGGTCCTAATTTGTAAGGCATTGGACAAATAAACTTTAAAGTACCTTTGCCAATGTCCACAAATTCATCAATATCGAATTCTTCATCTATAACAGCTAAATATGTTCTGTCAGGCTCTACATCGAAAATAAGCTCTTTTTGTTGATCTGAGATTAGCCAATCTGCTATATCTTCTTTAAGTATTTCTAGTTTTGCTCCAGATGGAACAATAATGCCGACAGGAACGGAAAAGACACGCATCTCAGTCTGTGTATTTAATAGTCTTGCACCTGGATAATCTGGAACGCTCAAAAAATTTCTTCTTAACGGTGCCCATACAGGTCTTTTCCATCCTCTTTCGATGTGAATGTAACTTTTCCGTTCCCCATTAAATGAAAAAGAACTCATTGTTTACCTCCTTTTATACAAAAGAAAAGAAACCCAAATCTAAAAGACTGAGTTTCTCGCTTGTGCCCTATTTTGATATTCAGTTACATACTGATGACTCACACGCGCTATCTCCCGTCCTTCGATAACAACCGGTATTTCAATATAAATGGGTTCTGATTTGGTATATGGTTGTTTGTCTGGATTATCATTGTCAGGTCTATGTTGAACAACATTAGGATTGTCAGATAACACTTCCCTCCATCTAGAAAGGTTTCCCACGTCGTGGATTGAAAGCCCTTCAAAGCGTTCCATTTGACGTCCAATTTCCATTACCATATCACGCATACTCTCAGGGATATGTGTAATCCAATCGTTTTGCCAATCACCATCTTCAAAGATGGCATTAAAATATTTAGATAACGGATCATCACCTTGAAAACTGAATATTCCTTCTGGTTTTATAGAACGAATACTATCAATAGCTCCTGATACTGTATTTTGTAATGCATCTCGTACTACAGAATATTGTGTTTTAATCCCTTCAGCAATTCCGTTTGCCATTCGAACGCCTGTAAATAGCATTTCATTTGAATTACTACCTAACGCTAACTCATTTACTAACGCTTTATTTGCCTTTGATCCAAGCGTACGACTCTCACGTTCAGCCATATAAGATCCCTTTTGAATACCGAGAGCAAACCCTTCGCTAAAAGGTTTCCCCCCCTGATCCCTCGTTAGCTTCGAAGGAGAATTTACATCTAGAGTTGCCTTTAATGCCTCGAATGCACCACGCGCTAAACTAGACGCTACACTTTTTACATTCCAATCTCCATTTGAGATACCTCTAGCGAATCCACTAGAAAATGCTTCACCCGGACTAACTGAACTAACACTTTTCAAACCAGAATTTCCACTTTCCGCTACATTAGAACCACTCGATCTTGCTTGCCCTTTTGTGTTTTCCATACCTTGAGAAAATTGACTTCCACCTTTTTGACCTTGTGGAGTACCATTGATTGTATTGAATCCAGCATGAGCTGAAGCTACAGCTTCTAGGGCACTTCCTCTTATATAACCATGCTGATTTACGATCCCACTCGCAACGCCTTGCCCACCTTGATTACCAGCTGGATTTCCATTAATAGTTTTAAAAGCACCATGAGCGCTAGCAACTACTTGCAAAGCACTTCCCTTGATATAACCATCTTGGTTAACTATCCCTTGCCCTAGTTCGCTACCACTTTTATTACCACCTCCGCCATCAGTAGTACTCCCCATAATACCTTCCACAGCTTGTTTCTTTCCTGTCGCTGCGGTTTCTGGAGCTGTATTACTAGAAATTCCATTCGCTTGCGTTTGGCTTATATCAAATCCAACCTGCGTTAAATCTAGCTTTGCTCCATTTTGGATTAGTAAAGCGATAGTCTTTGCTGCTAACTCAGCATTAATAGAGCCGTTTTGCATACCTTGAACGAGTGTCTGTACATTAAATTGTCCCGCTTCTCCAAGATCAACTTGAACATTACTTTTAATATCTAGCCCCATAGTCTGTGCGACTTGCGGTAATGTTAATGCACCAATTTGCATTCCATTAATTAATGTTTGAATGTTATTCTGCCCTTCTTGAGTAGCATCAACATTCATTCCGTTTTTGACGTTTTGTTGAAAGAATTGGAATACAGTATCAAAAGATAAGGTTCCTGTTTGAAGTCCTGTTATCCACGAATCCATTGTCATTTTTCCGTAGATTCCTAAATCAATTGTGGTATTGCCCTGCATGTTTTTACTTAGGAATTCCCTTACTTCACCAGTATCCTTTGTTTTAATACCATCAATCCATTTTTGCATGGATTCAATACCACTTTGTGAAAGGTCTACTTTATAAACGTCCTTCAATTTATTCGCGTTGGCGGTTGCTACAGCTGATGAATCTAATTCACCTTTTTGAAGTTTTTGTATAAATGTGTCTATCGTGAACTGTCCTGCTGGACCTAAATCAATTTTCATTTGCTCATCTATTTCTTTCGCCATTGATTCCGCTAATAATCTAGATGATTCTGTCCCTTTTTGAAGTTCAGAAACATACATTCCTATACTTTCAATCTTTGATTTACCATATTGTAATTCGAACGCCAATAACTTATCTTTATGTTCTTTTTCAGCTCGTTCTTGCTCACCATTAAAGCGATTAGAAACTTCCTCATACGTCTCTTTTCCAAAAAGATAGGCTTTTGTTTTCTCTGCCCACCCTTTCTTTTCCGCCTCTATCTTATTAGCGTTCGCAAAAACAATAGAAGCATCTTCGGCTTTTAGATGTTCTTCTAACTTTTTAAATGCATCACCACGTATGGTTTGCAGATCAGATACATGCTTAGATTCATAAAGTGCAATAGCATCCAACGTAGCTTTTCTTTCCTCTGGCTTAATTTCACCTAGTTTAAAAGCTTTCTCTACATTTTCACGCCAACCTTTTGTTTGCTTTTCTAAAGATTTCACACCATCATCATATACTTTAATGATACTTTCAAACCGCTTCCTACCAGCATCTACAGATAACATTCCACCAGCTTCTATTTCTTTTGAAATAGACGTGATTTCTTTCGCCTTTGCATAGAATTGTTGAACATTCTTATCAGCTACTTGTAAGGCTTGATCAAACTTTTGAGCGAAATCTTTTGGCATTTTCATAGTATCCCCTTGATACCTTTTAATGCCTTCTTCTAAAATCTTTTCAGCTTGTGTAGCAACTTCAATTTCTTTATTAATCGATTCAATAATATTATTTTTGACCTTCTCCAAAGATTCCTTTGCACCTTCTGGAACAGTTCCCATCAGCTGACTAAACATTTTGTTAAACTCGCTTTTCTTACCTTCTAGTTCTTTAACGACTTCATTTGTCATTCGTTGAAAAGCTTTAATCGTTTCATCAGCTGCTTTATTTGCCTCTTCACCTGTTTTCAGTTTCAAATCAATCATATTATTAATTGCTTTATCTTTTAAATCCACATAAGCGCCAGCTGCTTTACTTGTTGCATCGCTCACTCTTTGACCAAATTTCCCTACTTGAGATTCGGCCTGTTTTGATTTCTCGTTTAGATCGAATAACGCTATACCTAGCGCGCCGACTGCGAGGACAGCTCCCGTTATAGCTAAAGCAATTGGATTCGCTAACAATGCCCCTATCCCCATAGCTAGAAACCCTAAAGCTGTCGTTACTCCTGCTATTCCAAAGGCCAATAAAGAACTTTTTGCAATCATATGCTGTGTAGATTCATCTAAATTATTAAACCAATCTACAACACCTTGTACACCTTCTACTACATCTACTAAGATAGGTAATAATGCATCACCAAACGATTTTTTCAGAGTGTCCACTGCACCACTTAATTGCTCAATTTTCCCTTTTGTGGTGTTCATTTTCGTCTCAGCAACTTCTAATGCCGTTACCTTAGACATTTCGGTATACATATTCTTTACTCCGTTTGCGCCTTCTTTATAAAGGATGTTCGCCGCACGAATAGCATCTGATCCAAACAATGTATACATATAGGATTGTCTTTGTTCAGCTGTTAATCCCTGCATCGCCATTTGAAGAATTTCAGCTATATCAGACATATTTTTCAAATTTCCATTCGAATCAAAAAAGGCATTTGTCATTATACCTGTTGAGAATGTCAACTTTTGAAATGCTTTTTCCGCTTTTTCCGAACCGACTTTAACACCGGCTTGTTTTGCGGCATATTCAGCCAAAGAACCTGTTACATCTTTGAATGAGTTGGAAGTTGGTTTAACCCCCTTCTCTCCAAGAAACTGCAATGCTTTCCCTGTATCAATCGAAATCAATCCAAGTTCACTAAACATATCGTACGCTTCATTTGATTTTGGGATTAGGTTTGCTAACATTGTTTTCAGTGAAGTACCTGCATCAGAACCTTTTAACCCGTTCTGTGCAAATAAAGCTAATGCTGTTGTAGTATCTTTAAAACTAAGACCTACACCAGCTGCAACTGCGGATACCATTGATAATCCGAACTTCAATTCACTCACATTAGTCGCGGAAGCATTTGCCGCACCAGCTAAAAGGTCGGCTGCATCGGCTACTGATAAATTATCATCTTTAAATGCATTTAGTGCTGTTGAAGCGATTTCTGCTGCATCTCCCAACTCTAACTCTCCAGCTGTCGCCAAATTAAGAGCACCTTCTAAACCGCCATTAATAATATCAGTTAGACTTACCCCTGCTTTGATTAACTCTTCGATCCCTTGACCTGCTTCCACAGAAGAATATTTTGTTTTCTCCCCTAACTCCACAGCAAGTTCACTAATTTTTCTCATTTCATCGCCAGTTGCACCAGAAACCGCTTGAATATCAGCCATTTTCTGTTCGAAATTCATAGATTCTTTCACAGCCATTGCAAGTCCAGCACCGATTACCCCTGTCATGGCTGCAAAGGTAGTTCCAACTTGTCCGCCTACATCCTGCATTTTATTTCCTGTATCACGCATTCGTTCTCCGGTACGATGCAGACGATTTTGTTGCTCAGCTAATTCGCGGTTTGTTTCTCTGATTTCATTTTGAATACGTTCTTGAGCTGTTTCAGCACGATTCATAGCAATCGTATTATTATCAATCTGTGTATTTAATCGCTGTAGCGCTTGACCATTCGATGTATATTCAACTTGAAGTTGTTTTAACTCTTGTTTCAATTGCTTTGCTTCTTTCGAATTACGACCGAAATTTTGTACAGCTTGATCATACTGTGTCTCAAGTCGTTCCATGGATGCTGCCAACGTTAAATTTGAAGCTTGTAATTGTTCTTGCTTTTGTCGCGCCTGTTCAATTTTTTGACGATAATGTTCTACTTTTTGACCTTGCAAGGTGAATTTTTCATTCAAATGAGTTAATTTATTTTGTAACTGTTCAACAGAATTCCCAAGTAATCTAGCTCGTTCGCTTGTTAGATTAAACTCTGAATCTAATAAGCGAACGAGCTAGATTAATTCCTGCAACTCCATTTTCAAACCGTTGGGTGTCAAGTGTGACCCGCGCGCCAATCTCCATATCTCCAGCCATTTACCTCACCTACCTTTACAACCAAGCTGGTGCTTGGTCTGCTGTTCGGACTACTTTTTTATCTTCTTGTTTTTTCTTATAAGCCAAAGTTTTAAAAAAAAGCACTAAGTCCGTCTGGTTGATATCTGCTTGGGACATACCAGAATCTTGTAACATGCTATATATACTCAACATCATTTCTGTTGGCTTGAACGGTTCTTTCTGTTCCTCTGTCTCTTTTTTTTTGACGGATTTGTCTTTGAATCAATAGCATTGATAACAGCAACCGCCTCAGCAATACGGCCTACAATCGCTAAACAAATTGCATAGATTGTTGACGTTAAAAACCAAATGTGTACACCTTCAAGAAATTCTTCTACTGTAAAGCGATTCCCAAAAACTTTTACAACAAAATGAGTAGCTTCTTTTAATACATCGAAACGAACGTTTTCAGTATTTAATTTCTCTGTCCATTCAGCTGCTTCGAAACCATCAGTAGATGAAATGTATGTTGGTAAATAGAACGTTTTTTTGCCAGAGGGTAGATTTAAAACCAATTTAAATGACTCTGTTTTTTGATTTTCCTGCATAATTAGATCCCCTTTCATAAATAAAAGGCACAGCATTAAGCTGTACCTTCTATATCTTTTTATTTACCAGCTGGTGGCGTTGTTTCTGTTGGTGGTGCTGGAACTGTTTTAAACCAATTTGCTGCAACTGTTTTATCATGTTCTGGGTCTTCTTCATCCAAACGATTTCTCCAATTCCCATCAGAACGTTGAATCGCTTTTCCTTTTATTTTAGCTGATTGGAAATTTGGTTTATCCTCCGCCGTTTTGTGTTCATCACTTGGAATTTCAAATTTCATTTTGTAATAACATACATATAAATTTTTCCCACTGAGATACGGTAGACGGTATAATAACGCTACATATGGAGCAATATCGTTAACATTATCGACAACTTGTCCTTTAACAACTTTTTTACCTAATAATTCTGCGTAAACCGCTAAAGGTAGTTTATCTACTTCTAATTCAATTTCTGTACCACCAAATGCAGACGCCGTTGCACTTGGCCCACCTTCTGCAAAGAAAGTCGCTGATTCAGATTTAGTATCTGCTTTACCGCTTACCGTTTTACCAATTCTTTTAATTGCACCATAAGTAAAAGTTTCATCTTCTTTCTCTGTTAAAATCGAATAATTTAAATCTCTAAAATCAATAATCATATATCTTCCTCCTTAACTTTTTAACTCTGTACGGAATCTCATGCCATAATGATAGATTTTCGTATCCGGTTCATATAAATTTGCTGTTGTAATACGCTGAAATCCTATATTTTTCATAGCAGTATTTACTGCTTCTTTTAGATCACCCTTAACAGGGCTAAACGACCAGATATCTACTTGAAATAAAATAATGCTGGTGGATTCCGCACCCTCTGCGTATCTCCCAGCACCATTATCTAACTCAGAATAAGTAATCCATGTTTTTCCGTTATCGTCTCCACGCACAATATTGTAGATATATTCTCCACCAATTTTTTCTACAATAAAAGGATTCGTAAGAGTACGTAACACATCTTTTTCTAAAAATCTCATACGATATGCAATGCCGCTGCAAAGACATTTCGCATTTCATGAACTGCCTTAACTTCTGTACGAGTTACTATCTTTTCTATAAAACCTTTATGTGGTGGATGCGGCATTTTACTAGTTCCCCAGTTTTGAAATTTCATATAAAAGTGTGGGGAGTTATCATCTTTTTCCCACCCAACACTAATTGATTTAACGCCATTCCGAGTTTTTACTTTTCCAACAAGCACCTCATCCTTTGCATGTTTACCTGTTCGCCATGATTCTTTTGGAGAAGGTGGTTTGGGATGTGCACTCGATGGACTTTCTTCTAATGCATCTTTTACTACCCCAGCACCCTTCTTTAGTGCTGAATTTTCAATAGTTTTTACATTTCTTCCTAACGCTTCGAATCGTTGAATAGCTTCTTGGATGCCAAAGGTCGTTACTTCTGCCATAGGGATCGCTCCTCACACACTAAGCATGTCTCTTTATGTTGTTCATCAACATCCACAACAGCCTTTATTTCAAAGAGTCGCCCATCATACAGTACTCTCATTTTCGAATCAATTCCCCTACGGAATCGCATAAAAAAATTCACTGTACGTACCGCATTTTCGGTATTTCCAGCGAATATTTCATAATTGAATCCCTTTCCGAATGGTGTTTTTGCTCTTGCCCAAACAGTGACAACATCTTTCCATTCTGACGGAACTGGATTCCCTTCTTCATCTTTTTTATTTGTGATTTCTTGTTGAATTGTTATTCGTTTATTTAATTTACTTGGATTCATGATTATCACCGTTATTATATTCCCTTAATTGCAATATAGTAGTTTCTAATGACTGTTTTAATGCAGGGACATTTAATGATTTATCCTGATTTTCATAGTTTAATAAAACATGCGTTATTACCGCTATTTTATATAGTGCCTTTTCACTTTCAGGAACACCAGATTGCAATAAGGATTCTTTTGCTCCATCGATTAGAAGTTGAATATCTGTATCCTCTTCAACACCATCAATTTTTAATTTTCTTTTTAATAGCTCTAACATACAATCACCTATGATCCTGAAGCGTTGGTTTTTGCTGATAATTCAGTACTTAAAGAAGAGACTAGCCCATTATTACCTACAGCTTTTACTTGATAAGAATACGTTGTATCACCTGTCAAACCTGTTTCTTTATATGTCGCTGTTACAGAAGTTCCAACTTGTTTTCCATTTCGGAATACTTGATACTCATTAATCCCCCCATTATACACAACAGGAGACCAACTAATGTTGGCCGTTGTTACTGTAGTAGAATCAACTTTTAGTCCTGCTGGTGCTTGGGGTGGATTAGGGTGTAGTTTGTACTTCTGCGATACGAAATGCTGATTTCAGCTTAATTTTATGGTCAAACCAAGCTGTTAAAACAAATAGTTCAATACCTGTTTTTACATCTTTGTCACGATCATAAATCATATTTGGATCGTAGTTGAAGTGAGAATATCGGAAATCACCAACAACTGGATTCACTGCTGAATCACAGAACTTAACTGGCTTCCCTAAAACTTGTTCTGGTTGAGCATTATATAAGGTAGCACTACCATTAGCAAGTGTTTCAATTATTTCTAGATAATCTGTGTAGCGCATCTCAATAGTCGCATTTTCACGAAAATCTTCATGTAAATCTGCAACCGCTGACTTAATAGCTTTATATAAAGTTGCGCCTTTAACTGACTTAATACCAGCTTTATAGAATGACATAGATTCTTCTCCAGCCTTAGGCGTTGTAGCAAACGCTACTTTCTTCTCTTTTGCTGCTAAACCACTTTCTAACGCTTGATCTACAGTTTGTACTAAGTTTGTATCAGTTGCTGCTAAAACAGTCTCTGAAATAGGCACAAACACCTTAAATTTATTACGTCCGAAAGTTACCACATCACCTTCTGCTTTCAATTCCTTTGCTGTTGCTGTATCAGCAATAAAATCATCGTCATCTAATGTAAATGTAACTTTAGGAATTTCGAGATTCGTTACACTTGTAAATGTAGATACATCTCTTAATGGGTTTTTAACAAATGGTTCATGTAATAATTCATTCGTCATTGTGGATGGGAGAATCTTTTCTCCGCCTGTTGAATTTTTATCCCCAAGAGCTGCTCGTGCTTCTTGTGATAAGGTACCCCCACGAATCGTAGCTCGAACCAACTCTGCTTTCGCTGTAACTACCTTTTGTTTTGGATCTTCAATAGATTGCAAACCAGTTTGAGTTTGAAATTGTGCTTTTTGTTCAGCTTCCATCGTGTCATGTTGTTCTTTAATTACATTGAAACGCATTTGGAGGTCTTTCTTGGATTGTTGTAACACTTGAAGACTCTCCATGGTTGCGGATGGATCAATCGCCTTCTGAGAAAGCTCACCCTCTACTTTTTGTAGCTGTTGACCAATAGTAGATAAATTTTGTTTTAGTTCAAACAATGTATTTTTTGAGAAGTATTGAAAGTTACCAATAGATAATCGAAGTTTATTTTTCATTAATGAATTCCCCCTAAAATTGTGTTTATATAGTCCGCGTTAGCTTTCGCTTCTTCGGCAATTTTTTGTCGTTCTAACATTTCGTTTGGTGATATGTTTGCTTGTGTATTTACTAATTGTTGTGGAACATTTTTGTATTCCTTCATCCACTTTTCATCTAGACATGCTGCGGCATTATTTGCTGAGATAATTTCATCACAAAGTCCGTATTCCATTGCTTCGTCAGCGGATAACCAAGTCTCTGCATCTAGTAATTGTTTTAATTTATCTTCATCTAACTTATCACCAGCACGAGTTAAATAGTGTTGCACCATTGATTGGTTAATACGTTCAATGTCATCCGCCGCTTTACGTAGTTGATCGGCATTTCCTGATGCGTATGTCCATGCATTGTGAACCATCAACATTGAATTAGCATACATAACAATCTTGTCTGAAATCATTGGTAATACTGATGCACAAGAAGCACCTATACCATCAATATAGGAAATAACCTTTGCTGGATGCCGTTGTAACATTGCAATAATAGCCATTGTTTCAAAGACTGCCCCCCCGGGACTATTGATGTAAAGATTAATAGCTTCTATATCATCACCTAGTTCATCAAGTTCATTTTTGAAGGTAATAGACGATACCTCACCGTATTCTTCCCATGCGTACTTTGTAATTTCTCCATAAATAAAAATATCTGCCGATTTACCATTGGCAGATGCTTTCATTTGAAAAAATTTATTCTGTTTGTTCTTTGCCACTGTTTTTCACCCCCTTCCGTTGAGTTGGGTCCATATCAATGGGATATAGATCACCACTTACCCAAAGTTTCGAAGCGTTACCACCTACAGGTGGCTCGTCTTCTTTTTGGCGTACATCATCTTGTGATAACCATCCGCTCCTAATTGCCGCTTGATAGTAAGCGGTTCTTGAGGCTGTATCACCTCTTAATAACCCTCCAAGGTTGAATTTAAAATAATGCCCCTCTTGCCGTTCTTTTTTATTTAGCAACTTACGGTTCATTTCTTGCTCGTACTGACGAACAATAGGAGTTAGAGTCATTTGAACAAACTGAATCATCAACTGTTCATTACTGCTATAACTTTGTCCTTCAGTGTCATTTAAAAATGTAACTGGAACATTAAAAACGTTAGCAACTCGTGAACGTGTAATTCGTTCTGATGCTAACGTGTCTGAAGCGAAGTATTTCCGCTCCATTTCTTCAATTTTCACACCTGGTTCTCTAAATAAAATCCCACCATTTTCTTGATAAAATCGTCTAAAATCATCAATGATTTTTTGCCTCTTATCATTATCTACCTGCGTCGCATAATCCAAAATAAAACTATCTTTCTTCTGCATTTCTGACAGACTAAACTCTTGTACTGCCTTATCGTATTCTAAAGTATTTCGTAAAACATCAATTGGACAAATACCTTTCCATCTTGAAATACCTGTGATGTGCTTGACATGAAACATATTCATATTGTGGATGTAATACGTACCTTCAATCCCACGTACCTCATACCACAAATTGTTATCATCCTTGTTTAAAAAAGGCATTACATAAGCAGATTCAATAGGAATTAATGATTCCACTTGAAATCGAATATCACGAATAATAGCCGCATATCCATTTCCAGTTTCATTTCTTGAAACTTCAATTTTATTTATCCATTCAAATCCGGTCATGTTTGGATTAGGTTCATTCATTACAACATCAGACACTTGATTAACAATCGTGTCATAATCCTTATAAAGCTTTAATGGTAATGATGCTACTGTATTAGATAATCTACTAATTACACTAAAAATTGTCTCGTTTGTAGCTAACTTTGCATTATCAACACCCCAAAACTTCCTTCCAAACCATGAGGTGAAGTTATATCCGGCACCTTTCCATCCCACTGAAGCTCCTTTAATCGCTCCCTTAATACGATTAATCAAATTCAATTTCTCACCACCTTTCTATCTAAAAAGATCGCTAACTGATACAAATTCAATATTTCCATCACCTTGTAATTGAGTTAACATCGGGATTACTTCTGTATGAGCATTTAAAAATGCTGCAAAACCATCAATCTTCCGATATTTACTTTGTTTAGATGGTAAAAAGTTACCGTTTCTATCTTCCACAAGTTTTACATTGTTCATATACCAACGAAAAAGACGATTCTTATTACTTATTACTTTTCCATCTAACAACAGTTCTTTTACATCTTTTAATGCTGGACTTAAAGTTAAATGTCCCTGCCGAACTGTTTCTGTATCAAATCCATATGCTTTCAAATCTTCATTTAAACGATACGCATTTGCGGGATCATAAGTGATTTTCTTTATAAAATACTGTTCAGATTGTTCAACAAACCAATCGTAAACATACTCGTATTTCACATATTCACCAGGAATAATAGTTAACCAACCTTTATCTTTAAACTCTTTAAAGTCGATATTCTCATTATCACGATCAACTTTAGCTTGCGGAACCCAACTATGAGATAGTACAAAAACATTTCCATCTTCTAAAGGGAACTCTAAACAAGCGCTTGTAAAATCTTCTGTTGAGGATAAATCATAACCTGCAACACACTCTTTGCCAGCTAATCCCTTTATATCAATGACTTCTTCATTTCTTTTTAATATCTCAATACCAACAAAGGACATCTCATCATTATCAACAAAGATGTTAAATTGTTTTGTAATCCAGTCGTTCTTTTCAGCCTCTGTGTGTTTGTCTGTATTCCAATCATCAATAAGCGATGGAAGATCTAGTGAAACCCCCATATTAGGATTTGCTTTAATCCATAGTTCAGGATTCTCGATTTCATCCACACTATCCATTTCAGCCATGAAATAAAACTTTCTATCTTGGTCAATAACCCCTTCCAAAACATCAGTTGCAATTTCATAGTATTGAACAAGTGGTCCTTCAAGCTGATATCCTGCCGTAGTAATGTAAACAATCATTGGCTGTTTACGTGCACCACGTGATTTTTTAATAACATTAATTAAATTAAAGTTTTTAAATTCATGTATTTCATCAAAAATACCAAGGTGTGTATTTAACCCGTCTAATTTCTTACTGTCTGATGCACGAGGTTCAATTTTAGAATGAGTTTTATCATGGAAAATCCCTTTCTGATTTTCACGTAAATGTTTCCGAAGAAATGGTGATTTTTGAACCATTGCACGACTTTCATCAAATAATTCTCCAGCTTGTTGTTTTGTATTTGCCAAAACATAAACACGAGCACCTGGTTCATTATCTTTAGCAACAGCGTAATTGGATAGACCGGATATCATTGTCGTTTTTCCATTTTTACGCCCAATAAAAATAAGGCCCTCACGAAAGCGCCTATACCCTGTATCTTTATGAACCCATCCATATAAAGAACCTATAACAAAGTGCTGCCATGGTTGAAGAACTAATCTCTTATAGTCACCTTTTGATGGACGACAAAACTTTTCGATATATCGTATAGGTCGATGAGCTTTTTCTTCATCAAATATCCAGGGGAACTCTTCAGTACCCTGTCTCTTCAAATCATTTAGATGACGTCGACAAGACAAGATGTTTTTCTTACTAGCTTTTATGTTTCCTTTCACAACTTGTTCTGCATACCAAGTTGTTCTTAGTTCAGGAGATGGATCTACCAAAATATTAAAATGCTTTATCTGCTCATTCCGCCATGTTTTATACCACTTAGTTATTTCAGATGGCTTAGAAGTCGTCGAAATCATCATCGGAATCTCCAGTTAACTCTTCCTGAAGCTTTTTGCGGCTCGCCCCAGTCAACCCTAGCTCTCCTAAGTATTGGCGAATCTGCTGTAAATACTTAGGTATCTCTGATATCAAAGGGTGCTTAGTCAGATTTGTAGCATTGGCTTTATTTGTATACTCCATTGTTAGTCCTTCTTTTTTAACATTGGCTGCCATCTCCCTAAACATTTGATAACTGAAAGCAATCGCTTCAACTACAATGGGATCATTGATGTCAGCCTTACCTTCCCCTTCTAGAACAGACCAAATACGAATCCAAGTGTCCTTTCCGACTTTTTTCAAATGAGTAGGTGGTTTCCTCTCAATCAATCCTTTATCCACGATATCACCTCACTTACATTTTATGGATAAAAAGTGCTTCTTCCAAAATAAAATGCTCCTGTTTTCAGGATTTACCCCCCTTTAGAAAAACCACTTGCGTTACGCACGAAGGAGGGCACCGGTCTGGGCAGAAACGACTCTGAACAATAAAAGGAGGGGGGCTATATGAATTCTTTGTTCGCTTTTACTTTTACGAATTGAATCTTTCTTTTATTTTTCTTTTTCCCTCCACCCTTTTCAGGATGTTCTTTGTTGTGACATGCATTACATAAACTAATTAAGTTATCTAATGTTAATGCAAGTTCAGGATATTCACTTCTTTCTTTGATATGATGGACCATATCAGCAGGTACTGGTATTAATGGATCGTGCTTCATACACTCTTGGCACCGGTAGTTGTCTCGTATTAATGCCAACTCTCTACACCTTCGCCAAGCTGTGCTGTCATAGAACTTCTTCGCTTTTTTATCTCGATTGTACTTATCATAGAACTTTCGTTGTTGTTTGGTTTTACTGTCTTCCGTCGCCATAGTAAAACTCCACTTTTTCTTTTACAATCGGACAATTATGTTGGATGACTTCATTATTGAAACGCTTATTATCAGACGGTACATGTTCAATATGAATGTATGTCTGATTAATCTTATCAATCGATTGTGTTTCCCAATCAAATGCAACACGTAACTTCCTATCTATCTGTTCGCCTTTGTAATGAACTACTGGCACTGAATCTATATCAAATAATGTAATTACTAATAACGGTTGTTTCTCATCCATCATTCATCCTCCTCCAAAATAAAAAGCACCCAAACGGATGCTTTTTTGATTACGTATTGATTTGTACTTTGATTACGGTAAATGAAGTTTTAATCTTCTTCCAATCACTTAATGCCTCTACATTTGTCTGCTCCAACAATATTAAGTAACTGGAAGAAGAGCAAAAGCTCTTCCTAACCGCGGTATCATTCAATCGTTACCATCTGCTGGTTTCGGATTTTTTATCATGCCGCAAATATGAAGCCGTTTAGAATTCAAAAAACAACATAGTGAGTTGTGTTTTCCGCCACTTCTCACAATACAAATATATCATGTTAAAAACCAAAACGTGTCCGTAAATAGTTCGCAAATTGTTCGCGAATAGTTCGCGTTTAAAACTATATCTGAACCTCTAATCCCGCAGCTTTCAATTCTTTTATAATATGAAATCCAACATCTTCAATGTTATTATTTACTTTTTGATAAACTAAACCAGATATATCATTCGGAAGCTCTACTCCTTCAACATATAGGCTACAAACATTTGCTCTTCCTAGTTTCCCAATAAAGAAACCTAGCTCAAAGACTACATTTTGCCTTGCTCTAAACTTATAATTTTCAACTGGTTGGTCTTTATCCTTGACACTACAACCAATATCATCCGGAGTCAGTAAAACAAATGCATATTTAACATCTGAATGTGCTTCAAATTTTTCTATTATAGTGCGTCCTTGGTTAGCCTCCCTATGTAAAACTATAGGCTTTAGCCCAATTCCACTCAAGAATATTTCTAATTGCTGTTTTAAATTTTCATCATGTCCATGAACAATAAAAACTTTCTTGTTATCCATTTCTTGCCCCCCTCCTTTTTCCTCTTTTCTTTCTGTTGCTTCTACTAAGTAACCAGGTGGTCCTAATAGAAGCTTATCGCTTACATCTGGAAGACGATCTGCTGCCCTAGATTTTATTGAAGGTCCCCCTAAAATCGCTATATGACTTCTGCTGTCCTCCAGTTCTATTTCATGCACAATATTATCTAGTACCCATTCATCACCTGACTGGTTAATTTGGATTTTTTCAATATCACTTATTTTTATTAATCTTCCATTAAATATAAAGTCTTTTTTATTTCTATAATTAGACAGGTATCGTGTCTCTAACTCGTCTATTAACATATTATACCGTTCTTCTTCTACTCCACTCTTCAAGTACACTCTAATGTGATAATACATGCTTTTTCCCTCTTCCCTTGAAAATTTAACAACTTTATAAATTAATAAACTAATTTATGTTTTTATCATATCAAAAAACATTCTATTTTTAACATTTTTTTACCATTTCCCTTAATAAACTTAAAAATTGAATTAGCTATAAACTAGATTGTGTTGAATTAGACCATCTCGTTTTCCCTTAGAGCTATCAAGCTTTTCTATACTTATTAAAAATGAATTTGACACTTTTCTTTTGTAGCTAATTCAAAAATGGCTAAAAAAAGAAGTGTTTAGATTTTAAATTTCTTTTGATAATCATTTAATGTATCTTGTTCAATCCCTATATATCTTAAAGTCTCTTTTTGGTCTGTATGATTTAACATTCTTTGCAAAACAACTACATCTTTAAATTGTTTGTAGTGATGGTACCCATATGTCTTCCTAAGTGAATGGGTACCGATTCGTTCTAGTCCGAATTTCAGGGCTGCTTGATTCAAAATCACATATGCCATCGATCTAGTAATAGGTTTATTCTTACCGTTTCTACTTTTAATAAGAAACTCGTTCTTAGGTTTCCCCTCCGCATATCCCCTCAATGCTTTCTTTAAATTAGAAGGCATCTTTACCTCTTTAACCTTTTTGGTTTTCTTTTCACGAATAAATATACTCCAGCCTTCTACATCACGTACTCGTAAACGTAAGATATCCGAAATACGTAATCCTGTATTAATCCCAAGAAGGAACAGAATGTAATTGCGCTCATTCTGTTCCTTAAAATATTCTTTGAGCTCCTGAATCATTTCTTTATCTCTTATTGGTTGAACGAGATTCATACGCTTGGCACCTCTTTTTGTCTACGCGTTTTTTGATAAACCTCTTTTTTTAGATTGAATGCTAGACGTAGTATAGCTCGTCCTTTTAACTTGTAATACTTTGTTTTACCTATATTTAAATCCATCCAAATGTCTGGATCATATCCAACTTCATCTTCCATGTAAAATTTCACTATGACTTCACGTTCATCATCTCTCAAATGATTCACAGCATCATAAAGCCAATTCATGAACTCATTTCTTTCTTGCTCATACTCTATTCTTTCAATAGCAATATTCTCTGTTGAACTATTAAATTCATTTGTAACTGATGGAGGAACAATTGAATATGATGGCGTCACTTTTGGCAGCATATCACATGGCATTGTTGCTAAATATCTACGATAATCTTCGAATACTTTTTCAACCTCTTGTTTTGTTCTTTTCCCATCTACAATTGGCATTTTAAATGATAATTGTTTATTCATATTAAATTCCTCCACTTTTATTATTTTTGTCTTAATGCTCCACGTCTACGTTCATAGCGCGGTCCACGAATTCCCATTAAATCTTCAATATCACGAGTACTTAATTTTTCTTTTCGCTTTTTCTTGTTTTTCTTTTTCACTTGATTAGATCGCTTTTTCCATTCACGTAATTGATCTCTTAACACCTTCATTTCCCCATCTCCCCTTTCAAAATAAAAAGGACACCAATTCTTAAAACAGCTTTATTGCTGCTCTAAAAATTGGTGTCCTCTAGTTTTCTAGCCGGACTATATTCAGTTTCTTTTCACTTTAAAATACCAGCTTGTACAAAAATGTTTCTCCAAGCGCTTTTAACTCTATATTTTTCAAAGGATTTCGCACGTCGAGCAATAGCTTTTCTGGTTTTCTTTTTCTTTAATTTAGACATTTCTGTTAACCTCACTTTCTATTTCATTTGTTCTTTGCACTCTTCAAGAAAATCAATAGCTTCCTGAACATGCTCCCTTGTTGTCATACTCTCCATCACATATCCTTCATCGTTATAAACATTAACCTTATTCCCCATAAACTCCATTCCATACATTCCGTCTGCACCTAATAGCTTTACGTTTCCTTCCATTCTTTTAACCTCGCTTTCTATTCAAAGGATTATTTTATTAAAATCTTCATAAGCCATAACTTCGAATTATTAGATCTAAATGAACCTCTAGACGATTACGCCATATGCTAATTTAAATACTTTCCAGGAAAGCAGGTGCGTACTATGCCCTCAGTTGTAGCAAACCTTGTCGTACAAAATAGTGCTGGTTCTTTCAACTTAGGCGATTTTTATAACGTTTCTCCAAAAGAGAATACAAAATCTTATAATGGTTCAGGGGCATCAAATGTTGGTTTTGTTGTCAATACCTTTAGCGGTGTTAGCGCAACAAACACATTTGATGCTGATGTTGCAGACCAAAATCAAGTTGGGACAGCTTGAATTTATTCACTTCCTTCTCCCCCCTGAATAAAACTCAATATCCCGTCCATACTATAGATAACCCATCTTTAATGTACTGTAACCATTTAGATCTTCTTTAAGACTAAGCAGTTAGCTTTTGCTAGCTGCTCTTTTGTTTGAAATTAAAATAGCGATTTCGTTCAAATACTTCACGCCCCATGAAAAAATTACATATGGTATCACGTACTCTTTTACATTAAGAGTTTTGGTCCGAAGAGCACTTATATATGGTGCTCTTTTTGGTATGGAATGTGAAATAGAGGCTTGCTCTTAAAACCTTTTATGTAATTATTATAGGTTTTTTCCTTACACCCCTGTGTCTGTTTACTCATAAGTTGTTAAAGTATAAATATAAATTGGTAGTTAATTTATAAGGGAGGTGTAAAAATGAGTAAATTTAAAAAGAATTGTCACACACCCTTTCCATGTGCCCTCCCTTTGCCTCAAATAGGGCCTACTGGAATAACTGGAGCGACAGGATTTACTGGGCCAACCGGAATAACTGGAGCAACAGGACCTTCAGGTGGACCTCCAGGACCAACTGGGCCAACCGGAATAACTGGAGCAACAGGACCTTCAGGTGGACCTCCAGGATTTACTGGGCCAACCGGAATAACTGGAGCAACAGGACCTTCAGGTGGACCTCCAGGACCAACTGGGCCAACCGGAATAACTGGAGCAACAGGACCTTCAGGTGGACCTCCAGGACCGACTGGGCCAACCGGAATAACTGGAGCAACAGGACCTTCAGGTGGACCTCCAGGACCGACTGGGCCAACCGGAATAACCGGAGCAACAGGACCTTCAGGTGGACCTCCAGGACCGACTGGGCCAACCGGAATAACCGGAGCAACAGGACCTTCAGGTGGACCTCCAGGACCGACTGGGCCAACCGGAATAACCGGAGCAACAGGACCTTCAGGTGGACCTCCAGGACCGACTGGGCCAACCGGAATAACCGGAGCAACAGGACCTTCAGGTGGACCTCCAGGACCGACTGGGCCAACCGGAATAACCGGAGCAACAGGACCTTCAGGTGGACCTCCAGGACCGACTGGGCCAACCGGAATAACCGGAGCAACAGGACCTTCAGGTGGACCTCCAGGACCGACTGGGCCAACCGGAATAACTGGAGCAACAGGACCTTCAGGTGGACCTCCAGGACCGACTGGGCCAACCGGAATAACCGGAGCAACAGGACCTTCAGGTGGACCTCCAGGACCGACTGGGCCAACCGGAATAACTGGAGCAACAGGACCTTCAGGTGGACCTCCAGGACCAACTGGGCCAACCGGAATAACTGGAGCGGCCGGATCTACAGGACCAACCGGGCCTTCCGGACTTCCGACATCTGGTTTATCTCAGTATGCTTATGTTTTCAATACAGTAGCTCAAGTTGTTGCCTTACAAGCACCTATTCTTTTTAATTCACACGGTAAAATCACATCCGGTTTTACTCATACTCTTGGAACTTCTCAGATGACAGTTATTAATGCTGGAGATTATAAAATTTCTTTTTCTGTATCAGGAGTTGAGCCTAATCAATTTGCCCTCTTTTTAAATGGGGCTCCCGTTACCAACTCCGTTTATGGATCAGGTGCAGGTACTCAACAAAACAATGGGCAAACAGTTCTCACTTTAGCCGCAGGTGATATTCTTACCCTTAATAATCATACTTCCGCTGCTGCAGTTACTTTGCAGACTTTAGCGGGTGGAACACAAACCAATATAAATGCTTCAATTGTAATTGAAAAGTTAAATTAATTATTCCTTGAAGCTCTGGCAGTCAATAATCTAGAAAGGATTCTTTTTTCAACAAGTATTTAGCATTAGTGATTCATTTTCACATTACGTTGAAATGGTCATATATTATTTCGAAGCAAGAAACCCTAATCTACTTTTCAACATTTCACTTTTCCCCTAAAGAGCACCGTAAGTAAGTGCTCTTTTTTAGTTTCATCTATTCTACAAAATGAAATTTTTGTATTAATCCTCATCTTACGCCGTAACAGTTAAATAATTACGAGCTTTCTTCCTGCTGTCCACTCTCTCTCTATAAGCTGGTGTCTTATAAAAGAGTATTGTCTTAGGAAGTACGCCCAAATGTTGAGCGCACTCCTGTACAGTTCCAATACATATTAGTGATTCACCCTTATAAATGGCGTACTCCTTTAACTCCATTCCCCAACTCCCCTTTGCTCTAAAATGAAGTTTTTATCATGAAACAAACCTTGAATGTTTATGTCACTTTTAGACATCCTAAAAATAGGAGGTGATATATATGAATAACTCTAAAAAAGAAAAAAATGATGTGACAAATAATAATGTGCTTGGTCTTGATTTAGATGAACAGACTATGAACGGATTATATGGAATGCCTGAAACTGATATTGAAGACAAAGATCACCGTAAAAAAAGCAATTCACCAAAAATCTAGTACATATTTACACATAACATCTTTCTGATTAAGAGCACATTGCAAAAGTGCTCTTTTTTATTTACTATGAAATAACGATTTTGTTTAGTTTTCTAAACTTTTCCCTACCTTACATTCATAAATTTAGATATAATAAAATGTATAGTTACAACAATTTATTATTAGGAGGTGTAATTATGTCATTTGCAGCATGGAGTGCAATTTTTATGACTTTAATTGGAGCAATGTCTGGAGCAATATTTGGTACAATCTCTTCTAGAAATAAGAGCAAAACTGCCAACTAAAAAACCTAATAATAAAAGTTAATACCTATTCCATTGACAGCTGATACATCCTTGACATTTCAGCTGTCATTTTCTATTTAAATAAGGATTTTATTAAAAAACTGCACATACATTAAAATCATACATACATCATGGTAAGCTTTTCGATATGAGTCCTGGTCATAGAGCGCCTTAAAAAGCGCTCTTTATTTTTATAGTGACAGGCTCAATAACTCCAAGTAACGAATACAATATAAAAAATTCACTCATGAAAATCTGATTACGATTTTTTGAATTTTTTATATCTCATGAGACATTCACCTATCTTACTAAGAGTGCATATAAAAATGCGCTCTTTTTATTTGTTGTTAAATAAGAATTTTGTTTAATACTGCGTTATTAGCACAAGCCGTTACCTTACGTGAAGAATAAAGTATTTCTATATTCAGAATAAGAAACGGTGTGATCAACATGTTCTTTGCAGCTACGCTTGTTGATATTCGCGACATTGATAATGAATATCTTATAACTTGTACAATAGATAACCATTCTAAATTTAACTTTATAATTACCAAAGATAAGGTGCATGGCAATCCATTTATAGGTGCTCATGTTTCTGGTATCTATGATGACAATAAAGAGATTAAACATATCTTTATTGAATAAGATGACACGCTATTTGTGTCATTACATATGTTTTTAATACCAAATAACTATTTTATTTAAATACTTACCACTATTATTAGTGATACTAGATAATTGCCATATTCCTCTTAAATACTCAATGAATATATTAATAATGAATCAAATAATAGGGGTGAAATTTATGAGCCAATTTAAAAAAGACCCACATATACCATTCCAATGTGCTTTCCCTTTACCTGAAGGACCAAATGGATTACGGCAGTTTAAAGTCGGAGTTAACAGCGCTTCACTTCCAAATTTAACAAGTCCAATATTTGTTCCTCTTTCAACAGTAAGTATCACTATTAATAGTCCTAACGATATCATCAGATTCATGGCAACAATACAATCGCAAACTCTTTTCTCATCTGTAAGTTCCACTCCACTTAACGGAACTGTTGTTGGCTTTCGAATTAGACGCATAGCACCAGCTGCAACTATCCAATCTGTTCAAAATACGGATTTTGATGAATTAACTACTACTTTTACAGCTTTTGATAAACCTGGAGTTGGAACCTTTTTCTATGTATTAGAAGGAAACTTGGTACGTAGAACTAATCCTCCTAATACGCTTATTGAAGGTATAGTATCTGTTATCCTCACTGCCGAAGAAATAGCACTTAATTAGCAACCGATAACTCTGATTATCCAAACATGAAGTCCCTTTTAATTTTTCAAAGGGACTTTATTAAAAATGTCTACATACATTTAATCCCAATCAGTAAGGCCATGTTAATCTTTTTAATAGTTCATATATAAATTTCTCTTTTTATGCATGCAGAATTTTCATATCAAATAACGCTTTTGTTTAGTTTTATTTATCAATGCATTCTGTGTTAACAATTTTAAAATACGATGGCTCGTAATTCCGTTCTTTCATCCAAGCTTGCACTACTTCCAAAAGTCGTTCTTCTAACACTTTATAGTCTTCTTTATCAATATGATTTAAATAATCGTCAGCAACTTCACCAACTTGCTCTCGTACATTTACAGCAATATCATCCAAAACCGAATCTACATTAATTCCAATGGAAATTTCTTCTTTTGAAACTTGTCCAACATAAAATTTTTCACCAGATTTAAAATCACACTCTTTTTTGCCTTCTTCAATTGCTTCTTCCCTTGTATTAAAGTAGTCACTACTCCAGATACCATCTGCATGCCCATTAATCATCCATTCTCCCGCTTCAATTGAACTACTCACTCTAATCTCCCCTTTTTGTACAAAATTCAAATTTGGTCTTACTTCACATCAACGCGCTTTTGACTAGCTTCCCTGCTAAATCCGTCTGGATACCTTTTTGCTAGTTTAGAAATGTTCATTTGAGCAATATCTTCTAATGTATATCCCATTTCGTGGGCCATAATGGAGATATAGTACATGATATCCCCCAACTCTAAAGCCAATTTATGAGTATTCCCGTTTTCTTCACCTGGACAATGAGCCGGATCAAATCCATGACCGTGAAAGATAGCCTTTTTTACGATATCAGCAACCTCGCCAGCTTCTCCTGTAAGTCCTAATGCTGCATTTAAAACACGTCCACCAAAATCATTATTTGCATTCCATGTACGTAATGTTGCTTCTTGATATTGATCTAATTCACAAATTTGATTGATATTCATTACAGCTTGTCCTTCCTTTGATTTACTGATTAATTTTGTTACCCCAAATACACCGTTTTCCATTGTTTTCATTTTGTTTTCCCCTTCCTATTTAGCAAATTCCTAATCCTATCGGACGATTTTCAATTAAATACTTATCAGCTTGATCTATTACAAGGAGCGCCACCTCCGCTTGGTGTCTCCTTAACGCTTTTGCCATCTTTGGTAAACTCATACCTTGACTCCACATTTCACGAAAACGAATTACATCTCTTTCATCCCAAATAAAGTTAGCTTCTTCTAAAGCGATGTATACCTTCAATCGTGATTCCTTCATCGCTTCATGATTTTTTGCTACGCTCATAAGCGAACCTACCTTCTAAAAAAGATTATTTTATCTTTTCAGTAAACTTAGTATCCACACGATCAACTTTCCCATTAACCCAAACCGCAACTTGCTCACCGAATCCGCTTACTGGTGGATTAACTGCTATTACATTTCCATCCTTAACTACATAGAGCTTATTGCTTGTAACATCGATTTCTATTTTCATATGTCCATCTCCCTTTTCTTACCGCATGTACTCGACAACATCTGGTTTAAAGCCACTTCCTAAATAAATCCTTACCGGAATAGCTTCTTTTTTATCCCTTGCTGCCTTACACAATTCTTCAGCTGTATCCCAATTAAAAAACTTATCTAAAGCACGTTGGAATCTCCATATTGCCATTACATATTGTTCAAAGATGTCATAACGATCATCTTGTTTAGTAGTGCGAGGTAATAATTCATCCGTACCCTTTGCACTCTTTGGAACCTGGACACGTACATCAGCATACGTAACGCGTCCAGTTCCTTTCTTCACATTGGCTTTCATTACATCGAACTCACAAATTGCTGGCTCTACATCGAAAATATTTAGTTGCTTAGGCATGTGTCATCCCACTCTTCTGAATGAGGACCAGCAACTCACTTGCGCCTTCCTTACTTAAAAACATTCGACCATCAAGCAACTCCATGTTTGATTCGGAAACTTCACCCGTTACAAAGCATGACTTTTCATGTTTCCTTAAAACGATGTTTTCCCCATCAACATGAAAGTCTAGTGCGGTTCCTTCAGCAATCCCCAAAGTTCTGCGTAACTCTACCGGAATTACTACACGCCCTAGCTCGTCCACTTTTCTTGCAACACCTGTGTTTTTCATCATTGCTCCCCCTTATTAGCTAACTTTTCGCTGTTTTTTCCGTTCAACTTCTTGCTTCATTGACTCAAAACGTACTAGCCATGCTTCCCAACGCTTTTGATTTTCTTCTTGCTGTTGTTTTGCCACTTCACAATTACAACCGTTCGTTTCAATTACACCTGGATAAGTTTCTTTACGAATAATTCCTGTACCATTACATAATGCACACATTGTTATTCCCCCTTTTTAAAATTGCGTAATCTATAATTATCGCCATGCATTTCTAACATTTCAGCATTTTCCATCATCCGACTAAAATCACGTTCTCCATACATTCCTGCTAATTCACCGATATTAAAGTTGGTAGTAAATAAAGTACTTTTACCTATACGACTATCAACGATCTCATTCGTTTTTGTTAGTTTCCAAGTGACGCCTTCTTTATCTTTCTCCGTAAACTCCGCTCCGAAGTCATCGATAATTAAGACATCAACTTTTGCTAAAAGGGACATAAGCTTGTCCTCTGTCATTTCACTGTTTTTATTCCAAGTAGCTTTGATTTTAGTAAATAGCTTATTCATTTGAATAAACATTGCACTGTGACCCTTTTTCATAAGTTCTTTAATGGCCGCCACACACAAATGACTTTTTCCTACTCCGTAATCACCTGTAATAATCACGCTCGTTGGTTCTTCCTTATTGAATGAAGCAACAAAGTTCATGATCATTTCTTTCGCATCGTTCAATTCCTTATTAGGTGGTATATAATTTTCAAATGTAGCTTTTTTGAGTTTGTCATTTATTAAGCTGTTATCAGCAAACGAGTCATACAAATGAATGATTTCATTTTTCTTTTTAATAGCTAGTGACTCTATAGCTAATTTCTGATCTTCTTTTTCTACCGATCTACATTGAGGACAAAATTCCTCATTTGTTTCTATATCTATCAACATGCGTTTACTGCAAACATCTTTATATTTTTCTTGACCTACTAAAAAGACATTCGTGCATCTATTAGGAGACAATACATATCTTTGACTAGCGTTTCTTGAAGTCGTATTTTTCGATGAAGCTACTATCTTTTGGATTACTTGCATTGTTTTTCTCTCCTTTTTTCCCTTTATTTTTAAACTCAGCTTCTGAAGCTCGTACATCTGCTAATGTACGAATGTTTTTATTAGCCCACTGTTTTAAAATCCCCTCAGCGTAGTTCCATTTTTTCTGTTGTTTTAATGCACGTTCCATGGCTGCTTGTACAAGTTCTTCGCTTGTATCGTTTGCCCATTGGGTAATACTATCGGCTACGAATGGATTTAAAATCCCGAAATTATTTTCATAGAATGAGAAGACGTTACTACTACCTACATTCTCTGTAGTATTCTTTGTAGTAATCTCTGTATTTGTCCTTACTTTAAAGTTAGGAGCTCCCTTACTTTGAAGTGAAGAGGTTCCTGACTTGGAAGTGACGACCCTCTTTACTTCAAAGTCAATAGGGTCTTCTTCTACTTGTTGATACATACTAGAAATACTTTTTATTTCATTTACTTTTGGCTCAACAAACATTACGTTGTTTAGCGTTATTTCATTTACAATAATTGTTCTAAATTCAATTTCAATTAAGCTCATTTCCACCAATAAGTCACAAGCTCGTTTTACTTGGATTTTCGAAAAACCAAATGTCTCTGCTAATTGGTGGTAACTCTTTTGAAGCTTATCCGATTTGAATTTTTTCTTATAAGTAACCCTTCCAGTAACTTCATCTCTAATAACTGTTGGTCGATACCAGTAAACAATTTCGCTCAGTACCATAATTGCTACAATATGAGGCTTACCATTACTAAAAGTGATGTAATTAAACCATTCATGGTCTACCACATTACCTTTGAAATTTAGCCCTCCAATTTCAGTTACGATATTCGTCATATGCATTTATCCCCTTTTACAGATAGCTATGTGTGATGTACCACTTTTGATAATTTGTTGAATATCATAATGCGGGTAACCAACACTGAAGTATTGATTAATCATCTGTTTTAACTCTTCTTTGCTTTTTGCTAATTCCCAGAACTTATTAGGTAACAGCACTTGATAATTAACTAAGTGCATGTACTACTTCCCTACTTTCGTGATATACTAATAACAAGTGTTTTTTCTAAAGGGACCCATTGCCGTGGGTCTTTTCCTTTTGTTCTACATCACTCCAAGCCCATTTTTTAATTGGTTCGTACATGGTATTAGCAATCCATGCACTACATGCAATTAGCATTCCGAATATTGCTAACGATGCTGGATCTTCCACTAAATCACCTCCTTTTGTGCTTCAAGCCAAGCTTCTAAGTCCTTTTGCAGGAAAAGTAGTTTGCGACCTTCCCTAATCACTGGAAAGTGTGGATGATTGGCTAATTCATACATTCTACAAACTGCGATATTAAGGTAAGCAGCCGCTTCCTTCACCCTCATTACCTTATTTGGTTGCGAGTGTTGTTGGAATGAAGCTAATGCTGCTTGTATTTCTTCGCGAACAACTTCACGGATGGATTCTTTAATGATTTGATCTAAACCCATTTTCTTTCCTCCTTTTTCTATCAACTTAACTTTTTAACTTAACAATTGGTTAAGTTAAGGGTAAAAAATTTTAATATTATCTAATTTAACATCAAAGAAATTTGCGATTTTTACAACCAAATCATAATAAGGGCGTCTTTTTCCATTTTCTATGTACCAATAATAAGGTTCAGTGATACCAACAGCTTCTGCTACATCCTTACAAGTATAACCACGTTCTTCTCTTAGCTGTTTTAGAGTTTTCATAAGCAACTCCTTTCTTCCGTAATAGCTGTTAATCACATAATAACTTAACCTTCGGTTAAGTTCAAGTCTTTTTCAATAAAAAAACATATAAATTTTTCTCTTTCAACTTAACTGTTAGTTAATATATAATAAAAACAAAAGAAAATATAAAAACATATATATTTATATCCTTTTATAAAAAAACTAATAAAAATATAAAAGAAGACATTTAAAAGAAGACTAATAGGGGTGTTTTTAATGTTCAATTACGAGAGATTGAAGGAATTGATTAATAGTAGAGGAATAACTCAGCAACAATTAGCTGACGCAATAGGTCTTAGTCACGTGTCTATATATTATTATGTAGAGGGAAAAAAATCTCCAGGTACAAAAACACTACAAAAAATAGCCAATTATTTTAATGTAACAACGGATTATTTACTTAATAGAAGTGACGATCCAGAATTAGATGAAATACTTGATAAAAAATTCAAACAGATGAAAGAAAGAATGGATGGACTTTCTGAAGATCAACAAGCGATTGTGTTAAAACAAATGGAAAGTATGATGGAAAGCTTCGAACAACTTAATAATAAATCGATAAAATAGCCAAACCCATTATGAGGCATGGCTATTCTTTTCTTGTTCAAACGCTATTTCGATACATTCATCAATCTTATCTTCTTTATTGTTTGAAGTAATAGCCACACCTTGTAGAAAAGCTTTTAATACTTCGTCTCTTGTCATCTTCATTTCCCCCTGCATCCTCTTTTGTATTTTTTGGAATTAATTACTTTTTTATCATTTTTCCCAAAAGGGAAATTTCTCCGTAAAATACGAATGACATCGTCAATTAAGACGATGTCATTTTTAATTTATATTTAATTAAAAGCAGTCACGAAACTAGGATTTACTACCAGCCTCCGCCTGGATCAGTCATCATACGCTGAACAACAGGTTTAGACGCTTCTTGATTATTATCTGTTTGTTGGCTATCAGTAGAAAAAGTGAACAATCCTGCTACTAATAAAATTGGTAATAATGCTAATATTTTTTTCAATATTTCCACCTCTTCTTTCGGAGATAATTATACCATTTTTTCAAAGTAAACCCAAGTACATTTTAGGTAATTGTGAATAATGAATATTACCAGACTTTTGGCACATCAATAAGGACTTTCGTAGTATTTTTTCCTTCTCTTTACCTTCACATGTAAGAGCGTAATACGCTGTTTGAACATCTGTCAGTTCTCCATTTTTCTCTTTTAAGTCTAATAGTATTTTTCTGGCTCCTAATGAATCTCCTTGTAATATCATTAGATACGCCTTTTCACTAAAATGCACAAAGTCTAAAGTATCTAAATCTCTTTGGTGATGAATCTTTAAAAATGATAAAGTTTGTTGTACAAGTTCCCATTTATTTTCTAACCCTTTGCAAGTAGGATTCCCTAATAATTCTAGGGCTTTCTCTAAATAAAACTTGGCGCTTTCATAATTTTCAGGTTCGAATATTAATGACTCACCCATTTTCAAATACGCATTAAGTTTTGGTAGCGAAAAAAAATTATCCCATTCTAATTCATCTAATATATCTCGACATGTTAAACGTGACTCGTCTATTTCTCCACCTTGTAAAGAAGTAACAGCAATTGCTTCTTTATATCTCAAAAAAGACACTCTTTGATAAACTTATTAGTTATATCATTGATTTTATCGTTAACTGTTTTTAATCTCTTGTACAAACTTTTGTAATTCCCAGACTGATATTGAGCTTGGCATAATAAAATTTCCATCAGTATTTCCATTTCAGTTGTTTTAACACTTTTGCTTTTTTTGCGTAATAATTCAAAGTATGCAGAAGCTCCCAACCCTTCATGATATCTTTTATAAAGAATCTCATATACTTCAGCGAACTCTTTATTTTCATTTACTTCAGAAGTAATTTCTTGATCTATAATTCCTTTCAACAAATCGAACTTTCCTCTAAGAGCAAGGTCTTCCATAGCCTCTCTTATATTTTCAGGTTTAGGATCTGTCTCTGATATATATTGAGAAACAATTTTTGATTGTGAAATTAAATTTTTCTTTAATAAAATAAGCGTCTTTGAAAGATAGCCAAAGCTTATATCATTAGTCCCTTTAAAAACTTTGGTTACAGTAGCTGGCTTAACACCCCAATAATCAGCTAACTGTTTTTTCTTAAATCCAGCTACATACAATTCTCCTTCAATTACATTTAAAACTTTCCACACTTCTTGTTCCTCCCTTTGGAACAAAGACGCTTCGCTCTTTTTCTCAAATTCTAAACAGGAAATTCATACCATAGTAATGATTTAGTAATATCGGCATGTTATAATGTAAATGTTACTCATGAAGTGACCGGAAATAGACTTATGGCAGATGTTCCCCTGGTGAGTCGGGCGAACGGTACAAGAGTGTTGCGAGCACTACTTGTACACGCTGTGAGTCTTTTTTTCGTTCCAGTTATTTCGTTTATAATAACATAAATTTCCCAAAATTCGGTCATGGAGTTACCTAACAATTGTTGAGAAAGTTTAAAAAACGCTATATAGCAACGTTCCTCGTGCTCGATGAATAAAATATGTAATTATGCATTTTTGTATTTTGAGATCTCATATCCAATCATAACCGTAAAAATTAACATATTTTTGCTAACAAAAAAAGAGAGCACAATGCTCTCTTTTTTTATATCCCTGTTCCTGGGTCTTTCGTGTAGCCCCCACCTGCACCAGGATCGGTTACTTTGTGGCCACCAGGGTCCTTTGTGAACTCTCCCATATTCTTACCCTCCCCTCTTCATCTGAATCTGAATCTGAATCTATTAATATTCTACTATTATTTAACATCAACTTACAATCATATCCTATAACTGAATTTGTTCATATATGGTAAAATATATCCATCGCTGATATGTCCAACTATGTAATTTTCATAGCAGCAAAATTACAACTAGACTTATACAACATGATTCAAAACAAATGAAGGAGTGTTTTAAGTGAAAGGACATATTCGAAAAAGAGGAAATAAGTATTGTATTGTAATTGATATCGGTCCTGATCCAGAGACAGGAAAAAGAAGACAGAAGTGGTTTTCTGGATATAATACAAAAAAAGAAGCACAGGCTGATGTCGCGAAAAAGATTACAGAGTTAAATGAGGGGACATTTATAGAGCCATCTAAAGTTACTTTAAAGGACTACCTAAATCATTGGCTAGAAATTAAAAGTATGAGTATAGAAGAGAGTACCTTTGCTTGCTATAGGGCATTTATCAACCAACATGTTATACCTAGTATAGGAATGATTGCGCTCCATAAATTAAATGTTATGCACATTCAAAAATGTTATAAATCCTCTATAGATAAAGGTATTACAAACAATTCCATTCTGCTTATGCATAGAATTTTAAAGAGTTCTTTAAATCTAGCTGTAAAACAAAATGTTATTTCTCGAAATCCAGCTGCTTTTGCTGAGATACCAAAAAAAGAAAAAACCTCTATCCAGACTTGGACAGAGGGAGAAGTTAAAAAGTTTCTATTGCATTCACAAGAATCACGATATCACATTGGGTATCTACTTGCAATAACTACGGGTATGCGTCTGGGAGAAGTTCTAGGCTTAAGATGGCAGGACGTTGATTTTAAAAAACATACTGTTACAATAAATCAAACATCTGGTCATAACAATAAAATCAAAAAAACGGCAAAAACAAATTCGTCAAAACGCACAATTCCTGTGCCTAAAGAAACAATAGAATCCTTAAAAAAGCATAAGATTACAATTAATAAAGAGAAATTAAGATTTGGTTCTGCTTATCACGATTTGGATTTAATTAATTGTAATGAGTTTGGAATGGTTATAAAAAGAGCAACTTTCAGAAATCATTTCATTAGAACGACACACAATGCAGGCATAAAAGAAATTAAATTCCATGACTTAAGACACACACACGCAACCATACTATTAAAACAAGGAGTTAATGCTAAAATTATCAGTGAAAGATTAGGTCATACAGATATTTCAATGACATTAAATGTTTATTCTCATGTTTTACCGAACATGCAAGAAGAAGCCGTTAAAAACTTTGGTAAAAGCATCTTTGGATAACTTATGTTTGCAAAATGTTTGCATTTCATAAAAATAAGTCAAACAAACGTTGTTATATCAAGGTTTATTTGACTTATTATCTTATATTGTTGATAAAACCTCCTAATCCCTACAGATACTTTTAATAGAGGAATATTCTCACCTCCACGAGTTACGTATTCAAACCGATATACATAAGAGAAATAATCATGTGTTTCTTCATCTTTAATTGGCTCAGACATCGCTTCAGAAACATGTTGTGATCGCAGTGGTGAAAAATATATTTCTTCCTCATTTTTATTTTCCATATGTAAAGGCTGTTCGCAAAAAATATGAGTAATTAGAGCTGGTACCCATTTAGAAAACGTTTTTTTATCATGTAATGCTGGTAAATTACTAATTAAATCATACTGCCATTCTAAATGTGGTGGATCTATTAATTTATTAGGTTTCCAATCATGAATAACCTCATACCAGCTTTGGAAAATATAGTCTAACTGTTCTTGTTTCATTGGTTCTTTTGCTACAATCCAGGGCGTATCTTCCTTTAATATATATGGATTATGCTGAATGAATAATATATCAGAAAACATTTCATACAATCTTTCATTTACAAGTTTTAATTTGCTCGTTAATAAAAATGTTCTATAATGTATCTCTACAATCTCAAGCCATTCAATAGGAAAATAAATATACGATACTTTCTCATTATAGAGGGGTTCTACTATATTTTTAAATGCTAATAACTGTAATTTTTCCATATTATTAATACTTCCTCTCTTAATTTATATTGATCATGAATAATACTAGAAAAGATACCAATTTTTTAAGCATTAACGAATCAAATTTTAACCAAGCACATTAAAGGAAATAGCTAAATTACATTTAGTTATATAAATAAAGCGTTGTTAAAATCAAATTAATATAAAGTAACTATTAACATATAACTACCTCCTTATGGAACTTTATATTATGAAATCATTATAATGAATTATTATATTTTTTATCTATGATTTACAAAAAAATTACAGAAACTAAATATAATAAAAGGTATCGCCTCTTTATATAGCGATACCTTTTATATACTCTTAATTAAATAACACCTTTAACTTCTTCATTCACCGGCCATTTTTCTAATGTATATGCCATTTCCCAAAATGAATATTCATATTGACTACTAAAAATAAAATGTTGTCTCATACGATTACGGTCTGCCTCTGTTACTTTTTCAGCGATCGTATCTAATCGTGTGATTTGCTCTTCAACTAATGTACGGAACCAATCAGATCCATATGCAGAAATCCATTCTTGATAAATTGGCTCTTCTGGTTGACATTCTTTTAATCGTTCACCGATTTCATAATATAACCAATAACAAGGTAAAATAGCCGCAATAATATCTCCTAAATGCCCTTCATAAGCTGCACGATACATATGAGATGTATATGCATATGCAGTTGGCGCAGGAATAAAATTATCTTTTTCTTCTTTTGTAATCCCTAATTTCTTTGCGAAATTCTCATGTAATGATAACTCAGCTTCATACGTATTTTGTGCATGGTGTGCCATACGAGCTGTCGTTTCTAATTCAAGAGCCTTTGCAGCACCTAACGTTTGTACTCTAGCAAAATGACTCAAATAATAAGAATCTTGAAGCACATAATATCGAAAACTAGCTAAATCTAATGTTCCTTCGCCTAGTTTTTTTACAAAAGGATGGTTAAAACTTGCTTCCCAAATTGAATCTACTTCTTTACGTAATGATTGTGAAAAAGTCATTTAAATCCCTCCAAATAATGTAAAAAATATACGTATTTATCCACAATTATTAAAGCTGTAAAATAAAAAAACTTTCTTTACAGACGTAAAGAAAGTGAAATTGACAGTATTTATTCGTTAAATAGCAACGTCTTTCCCACTTCCCTACGCTGGCATTAACCAGATCAGGTACTAAGAGTCTCAAAATTTCATCTGATCTCAGCCTATAAAAGGCCCCCTAGTGGATAAATATTTAGTTGTCGTATTGTAATTATCATAGCATAATTCGTGGAACTGTCAAAAGAATTAATTATATAACTACCTTAAAAACCTTCTTCTTTCCTTACTTTTAATGAAGTTTCAATTATCATATCTAATAGTTTGCTATAATTAATTCCCGCTGCTTCCGCACTTTTTGGCAGTAAACTTGATTGTGTCATCCCTGGTAATGTATTAACTTCCATTACATATGGAATTCCTTCCTTCACCATCATATCAACCCTTGCATAAACACTACATTTTAATGCTTTATAACAAGCCAGTGATGCTTTATTTACACGTTCCTTTATTTCAGCTGGAAGTTCGATAACTTCTTCAACTGTACTAGTATCATCATATTTTGCATTGTAGTCAAAGAACACAGCAGCATGTCGAATCGAAATGATAGGTAACTGTTGCCCATCAAAAATTGAACATGTAATCTCGTCACCTTTTATATACTTCTCAATTACTACTTCAGAATCCCATTCGAATACAGTTTCCAGCATAGAGATTAATTCATTTTTATCATAGACAATCTTAACTCCAACACTTGAGCCGCCAGAGTTTGGTTTTACCACTAACGGAAATCCTAATTTATCTAACTCCTCAAGCTTTAGATCCTCCATTTTTGTAAGTTCAATCCAATCTGGTGTCTCTACTCCTTCATAACGCAAAATCTTTTTCGAAATATTTTTGTCCATACATATACCGCTAGATAACATATTGCTACCGCTATAAGGAATACCTAAACTCTCTAGCGTCCCTTGAACTGTACCATCTTCTCCGTACTTTCCGTGTAATGCTAGCAATGCAAAATCAATGTCTTTCGCTTTTTCAATTAAATCCATTTTTTCATTTAACGTAATTGGAACGATTTCATATTTACTCTTATCTAAATGTGCAATCATTTCATTCCCAGTCATAATTGATACTTGTTTTTCAGAGGATACTCCTCCCATAATAACGCCAATTCTCATTTTCTCAACTCCAAGTTTCATTTTTTAAAGTTTCACCAATTATTTGAATCCCGCTAACAATTTCCTGTTCTTTCAAACGTGAAAATCCTAATCGGAATGTGTTCGCTCCTCCTCCATCAGAGTAAAAAACATCTCCAGGAGAAAAAGTAACTCCTTTCTCATAACACTTTTGTAAAAGTGTGCGGGCTTGAATTTTTTCTTCCAACTCTATAAACAAATGAAGTCCACCGTCTCCAGTCATTCTTTTAAACGGAATGTACTGATTACACGCCCCAACAGCTAACTCATATTTTTTCTTATAAACAGATCTTGCTTTTTTTAAATATTTTTCAAAATATCCTTCATGTAAATATTGAAACAGAACAGCTTGATCTAACGTAGAAGTGTGAATGGTTCTGGCTCTTTTAACACTTTCTAAATAATGTATCAGTTCTTTATCTGCAATGATCCAACCTACACGTAAACCAGGGAAAAGTACCTTTGAAAAGCTACTAATATAAATCACATTATTACCAGCCCCTGCAAAAGTTAATAATGGCGATAAATGTGAACCCGAATAACGTAATTCTTCATTAAACCCATCCTCTATAATAGGGATCTTGTATTTTGAAAATAACCTCATCAATTCCGTTCTTTTCTCCGAACTCGTAACAATACCAGTTGGATTATGATAAGAAGGGATTAAATACGCGAAATCAAAATCCTTTTCACGCAAACTTTTTTCTACTTCATTCGTATCAATACCATCATCATTCATATTAATTCCATGAACTTCAAGTCCATGTAAACGAAAAAGCTTCAATGCAGCATGGTGAGTTGGGTTCTCACAAATAACACGCCCTGATTTCTTCGATAAAGAAGATAACACAATATCTAATCCTTCTGTAAATCCATTTGTAATTAGAATATCTTTGTTCGAAATATCTACACCTTTCATTTCCATGTAATGAAGTAAATAATTTATTAACGGTCTATAACCTTTTGCATATCCGTAGTTCAATACGATATCCCCTTCAATGGACATACGAGTAAGAAAAGCTCTTTTGAAATTTTCAACATCAAATAGCTTTTCGTCCGGGGCTATACTATTAAAAACAATCATTCCTTTTTCCCAGCGAACTCCATGCTTCATTAAGTCTAATTCATCCGCTAATGTGGTAACTGTATTAAGTTTATTTTTCCAATCTATTTCAACAGACGAGGTGTTACTTATATCCACCTTCGCAACGAAATTTCCTTTTCCTTTAACTGCATAAATGAGTCCTTCTTGTTCTAAATCCGCATATGCAGAGAGTACTGTATTTCTGCTCACTGATAATAATTCACTCAGTTCCCTTGTTGATGGGATTTTTTGGTCCCCCAACAAATGCCCTTTCATAATCATCTTTTTTAAATAATCCTTTAATTGGATATAAACGGGACGATCTTTTACAACTTTAAAATCTTTAAACAATTTCTTACCCCCTGCAATTATTTTTGCATATTTATTTCATTCTCAAAAGGTCCACTACATATGTATTTTTTATTAATAGCGGTATGGTTATAAAGCCTATAAATCATTTCGATATAAATTGATTACATCTTTTAAAGCAGCTGCTGCAGCTCCGCGTGGATTAGAAGCTCCACCAATTGTAGTGACTTGTCCCATTGTATCTGTAAAGAACGTAATTCCTTTTTCCGTGCCATTTATATTTGCTAACGGATGATCTTTATCTATTTCGCACGGTTCAACATTTAGATTTACATTGCCTTCCTCATCTTTATGCGCCGATGCTATTAATTTAATAATTTTATGTTGTTCCTTAGCATTTCGAATTTGTTGTTTTGTAACGTGCTCGATTCCTTTTATATGTATATCTGTAAGTGTATACTCTACTCCCATTAAACTGTTTGTTAAAAGTAACAATTTACATGCACTATCTGAACCACTTACATCTAACGCTGGGTTCGTCTCAGCAATTCCTTTATGTTGTGCTTCTTTCAGTGCTTCTTCAAACGTAATATCTTCCCCATACATTTTCGAAAGAATATAATTTGTTGTTCCGTTTAATATTCCCTCTATTTTCTCAATATTGCAACCAGCTAAATTAAATTGTCCAATATCTAAAGTTGGTAGTGCCGCAGCAGTTGCACCACTATATCGAATTCGTACATTGCCCATTCTTGCTGCTGCATTTATTTCTCTCCAGTTTGTAACGAGTGCACCTTTAGAAATTGCAACTATATCCATTTGTTTCTCAATCGCTTGTTTTATATATTTCTTTCCCGGATTTCCATCTTTAAGATTTGTAACTGTTGATTCTACTAATACATTACCACTTATGCTATTTGTTACACGTTCTTTCGGATGATGTTCTATATATTTTTCAATTGCAGCAGTACCGCCACCATACGATAATAGATGATGAATAGTTAAACCTTCCTCATTATGTATTGCAATATTTCTACCTAATACGCCACTTACCACTAAATCTATTCCATATGTTTCATTTATATATAAATATTTTTCATTTAATAATTTTATAAACTCTCTTCCTACTGTCCCGTATCCTGATAATACAATTTGAATTTTCATAATATCCCCCCATATTTTTATACCAAATCCCTCTTTCAATATAATATAAAGCGCCCTCGAATTCCATCGAGAGCGCTTTATATTACCTATTTCGGTAGACGTGATAATTTTCCAACAATTGTTCTATAAAACTCTTGAATGTTAGAAAAACCTAACGTGTCTGAAACACTAAGCCCTACCATATCAAGATGGTCCCAATTTGCTTTCGTTTCGATATGATTCCATTTTCCAACCTGTAATGACTCATTATTATTTACAGCAGCATTAGAAGATGGTGCAATCATAGAATTTGTATTTACTACACCGTCATTTTGCCACCAAGAAGTATCTATTAATGTTCGATTCTCTTCATATCTTGCATAGGAACCTAAGAAAAATGCATTACCCATTAACACTTTATTCATCGTTATATGAGGTAAATGTAAACCTGTTATTGGTGCTGCTTGCGATGCATGTCCACTATAAGATAAGTAATATACATCCGATTGCGTCTTTACCCAATTATTTAACTCTTTTGCCCCATCAGTACTTAAATCCCATTGACTTATATCTTTTGTATTTTCCCAAATTGAACTATTTAAAATACGATCAGTATATTGGAAAAAGGACTCTCCAGCATTCTTTTTTATATCCCATTGATCCAATTTAAAATCATATAATGATAAATTATTGTTTCCACCTAAACTTGCAGCTGTAATGAGTAAATCTTTAACGAACGGCAACAGGAGACTTCCGTCCGCGAGTGTTGTACCGTTGTGAGGAGTTGCTAATGTTGTAACACTATGAACATACGATTTACCACCTTCAAATAGTGGTGATATATTTGTGTTCGGATGTTTTTTTTCATAATTTTTTTCTTCATAACTTCCTTCTTTTAATAGCTGCACTAATGTTCTTGTCGTTTGTCCACCCATGCTATGCCCAACTAAATGAACTTTATTTGTTTCACTCCAGTCCGGTGCAAAACCACTATAAGTTCTACCAAAACGATTATGTCCATGTTTCTCAGCATGCGCCGCACCATAATCTACTATTCCACCGTTAATTTGCGCATATAATTCACATGCCCGGTCCCAGTTACTAGAAACTGGTCCAACAGCTGCAGTATGTACTATATAACCATTTCTTTTTAAATCTTCCTGTATATCATGAACACCACCCCAATATTTTACCCCTAGCATTTCCTCTCTACCCCATCCAGCAAATCCATTCACTAAAATGATAGGATAATTGTTTTCTTGTCGCTCTTCAGCGTAAGTTGTTTTCGCTGCGAATGAACAAACAGTTACTAGTGCGAAAAAACATACTTTTAAAAATAATTTCCCCATACTTTCTCCCCCTCAATAAAACGTTTACATTTATCTTTGAAAAAAAATACAAAATTAGTTTGCAACTTAAACATAATGTAAAGTATTTTATATACGTTGTATATATAGAAAACATATACAAATGTTGATAAATATTAATTCAAGTAAACATTTGCTTTTTACAATACAACTTGCAAATCTGATTATTTGAATTTATAATTGAATATAGTTTCCTCATGTTAAATGGATTTAATACTCATAAGAAAACTTATTTCATTGCTTGAAAAGGAGGAAAAAGCATGCAAATCGAATCAAACATTCATACATTATCTCAACCTACTAAAATAACTCCATCTAATCTTGAGCATAATACTATCTCTTCTACTAAACTTGAAGGTAAGAAAGCGGATGATCCTATCAAGTTCGATATTCGTTCCTCTGAAAAAGAAATGAAACAGCCTGAGCATAAATTTAACGAATTAGATTTATGGAAGATGTTAAAGGATAAAGGTGTTCCTTTATGGATCATCCTTGAAATGCTACAAAAGTCTCGTAAAGAAAAAGAAGCTCAAAATAATTCAGTTCAAAATTCAAATGCGATTGAAGAAACGAGTGAGGCTCGATTAGATGAAGTAATGTAAAGCATAATATTTGATTGGTCTATAAACTAAAAAGAGTTCAAGATTGATAAAGTTTTTATCAACCTTGAACTCTTTTTTAAGATTTTTCTCCAATCGTTACAAACTGAAAAGATACTTCTCCTTCCAAACCTTTAATTAGCCTTGTTACTTTGACATTTTCATTAACCAATGTATTATCTGTCGACATTTTAGGTTTTTCATCTCCTAAAGATTTTTTCAGATGAAGAAGGTGCATTTTCGTTTCATTTACCTTTATTTCTTTATACACACTATTTTGTGCTACAATCACATACCATTGCGTTGGATATTTACGAGTGTTACCTATCCAAGCGTCACTATCGTATGAAACTGGAATCTCTTTTCCTTCTAATTCAATACTTTTCATATTCTTTTCGTCTTCATGTGTAAACAACAGCGAACCTTCTTTTGGGAATTTCGGTAACGTATCTATAATATAATTGGAGCCATTATCTCGTTTACGGAAAACTTTAGCTTTAATCAATGCTTGTGCTGTAGACTCATTTAAAATTAATACCTGTCCGTTTCCATAAGTACCTGTTTTCACAGAAAACACTTCATTTGCTTTCGTAATTTCCTGATAACGATTAATAATTGGCGAGATTTTATTTTCATTTCCAATGATTAATAAACCGTTTGCAGGAAATGGATTCTCCTTTTTAGAACATGCACTAAAACTTATTAATAGTAGTATCGTTAACATAAAAATAGTTAAAGTTCTTTTCATCGCGTTTCCTTTCATCATACAGTTCATTTTTTCCACATACTTTAATGTAGTCTTACAAGCTAATAAACTCTATTGCTCCATAACCTTATAAAGCTTTTGGAGGTAACGCCAACGGGTTATAAAGAAATATAATACTTGTATACATATAAATGAAATTAAAATAACGATAGAGCTATTAATTATAGAAAAATCGACTAATTGCTGTAATGCCATATAAGCGACTACAGTATGAATCACTGCAACGACAATCGGTAAGAAGAACATTAATAATAACTGTCTCGTTACAACTTTTTTTAACTCTCGTTTACTTAATCCCATTTTCGAAATCATTTTATATTGCTGTTGATCGCGGTTCAAATCAGTATATAATCGAAAATAAATAAAACTAGCAGCAAATGTGAAGAAGACGATTCCGACTAAAACACTTGCCATAAGTAATAATCCATTCGTTTGCTTTGCACTTAACAAATCTAATGTTAAAGCTTGAAAGTAGAAATTATCTTTGCTAACATCTTTTTCAAATATACTATTTAATTGGTTTGAAATCTCTTTCGTTTTCATCCAATCATCTACAACAAATCCGTAAGTACGATTTTGATCATCTATATCATCTTGGTCAGGAGAAAAAGGAATTCCATCATACACATGATCTTGAACAGCAATATAAATACTTCTAGTATCATGCGGTAAAACTAAATTTTCTACAGCTTTTTTCACACGAAATGTCTTTGTCCAATCTCCTTGAATGACTTCAACATTCTTTTTATAGTCACCATTTTTAAATTCTTGTTTTTGGGATACGATTCCAGGAATTAGTAAAATTTCATCTTCTTTTCCAATCGTTTCTTGCTGATACCCGAGTGCTCTCGCAAGTTCGTTATATTCACTTAACTTCATTACATATACGTTACTTTCTGTATATTTATTTGAAGACGAAGCCATTCGATAAGGAATATTAGCATCAGCAAGATGTTTTTTTATAGTAGAGAGATTTTTATCTACCTCTTTGTCTTTTTCAAAACTTACATACAGAAATGTATACGGATTTGTCATTCTTACCAAATCCCTATTACCGAGAGCAGCTGTCGTACCAATTGCTGTAAATGCAACTGCTGAAATAATAGATACTATAAAAAACATCGTTGCATTATCTTTCATACGGTAAATCAATTCTGAAAATGTTAATATATTTGTTCTCTTTAAAAAGAAAGATTCACTCCTTTTCGCAAGATGCAATATATAAACGCTACATTGTGTATATAAAAAGTACGTTCCTATAATTACAAGGAGTACACCCATTCCAAGCATAATAAAACTGTGATTTGAGATAAATCGAAATACTGAAATATATCCACACCCTATACTAATTAAAGAAAGTAGCGATAATAAAATTGAAGATTTCGGTTCAGGTTTTGGTTTTTCTTCTGCTTGAATGAGTTCTACAAGTTCTGTTACTTTTACCATTTTAAAAGTAACAAGCGAAACAATTAAAAATAAGAAAAGAAACGTGATGACTGTTAATAGTACCGCTTGTATCGGTATATAGAAGGGCAAACCATTATTGATCATTAATACACTTGCACTTATCAATAAAACTAATTTAGAAAATATGAGACCAATGATAATTCCAATACAAATTGATCCAATTCCAATTAACATATTTTCAATCAACAATAATTTCTTAAGTTGCCTCATTGACATACCTTGCATCATTAAAATGCCAAATTCTTTCTTACGTGTTTTTAAAAACGAACTAACTGAATATAGAATAAAGAAAAATGAAAATACAAAAATCAAACCTTGCGAAATTCTAAATCCCATTGTACCGAATGCACTTATAGTTGCACTTGTCGATTTTAACTCACCTTGTAAATCAGGATGAAATAATAAAAGAGCATACGTAAAGAAAATCATAATAGAAAATGCACTACTTAAAAAATGAGCAGCATATGTACGCTTATTACGAAAAATATTATTAAATGCGAACTGACGAAAATTCATGCCTTTTCCCTCCTAACAAAGAAAGGACATCCATAATCTTTTGATAAAATGCTTGCCTGCTTTCACCACAATAAATTTCGTTATATAGTTGACCATCTTTAATAAATATGACTCTGCTGCAAAAACTCGCTGCATACGGATCATGTGTAACTAACATCATCGTAGCTTTTTCTTCTTTATTTAAAGTATCTAGCATCTCCATTACATCATTTGAAGATTTAGAGTCTAAATTCCCTGTTGGTTCATCTGCAAGTAATAATTGCGGCTTATGAACAATTGCACGAGCAATTGCTGTTCTTTGAGCTTGCCCCCCTGAAATTTCAAAAGTTCTTTTACTCAATATATCTGTAATATTTAATTTCTCTGCAATTTCTTCAACTCGTTTGTTCATTTCTTGTACAGAAACACCATCTAATGTCATCGGCAATACGATATTTTCCTTTACTGTAAGTGTGCTAAGTAAATTAAATGATTGAAAAACAAATCCTAATTGTTTCCTACGGAATAAAGCCAAATTATCTGATGTCAACTGGAAAGGATTTGTACCATTTATTAATATTTCTCCCGATGTTGGAGAGTCGATAGTAGATACCATATTTAATAACGTTGTTTTCCCGCTCCCTGATGGCCCCATAATCCCTATAAATTCACCTTCTTGAATTGATAAATCAATATCTACCAATGCTTTAAAAGGTACTTTCCCTTTATATACTTTACTAATACTTTTTGCATGTAAAATTTCCATTTATATTCTCCCTTCATTTGCACTTCTCACAATATAGTGTAAATGAATTGTCTTATAGCACATATTGATTCATCTTTCATTTATCTTACACGCTTGTAAGATTTCTAAAAAAACTGATAACAAACCTGTTTTCAAACTATAATTAACGATTATTCATCTTATAATATCTATATAGTAGTATAAAATACAATACTACTTATTTCTGGTTGCCAGGACACCTTGTAAGCCTATTAAATATATAAATAAAAGTGGGTTTAAGAAACGATTATCATCATTAAAAGTTGCTGTATTCCTTGTATTCTTTATTAGCAACATAAAATATATTATAAAGAATAACTATAGAACTTCAAAACGATGAATAATAACTTATAATTCATAAGTATAATCCAAAAGTAAATAGTACATAAAAAAGCTCAGAGTTTTAGCTCTAAGCTTTTTTAAAATCATTTCATTCCATTATAACTCCTTTTAAAGAGCAATATTTTTTATCCACTCTGATTTGCTTAATAAATAATGATTATATAGTTGGTTTTCTATCGTCTGTTGGCTCAAATAAGTAAATCCACATTTTTCAATAACTTTATTTGATGGTACGTTGTTAATTAAAGCAATTGCGTTGAGGACATCTACATTTGTATTTTTAAACAAATAATCAATTAACCCTTTAGTCGCTTTCGTAGCGTAACCATTGTTTTGATACTCGCTTGAAATAGCATACATTATTTCTCTATTTGGTGAAGGGAGTTCTTCTTTAATACTTGTGCAGCACCATCCAATAAATTCATTTGTATCTTTATTAAATATTCCTAGCTTTAATATATGATCATCTATGTTACATGTATTTTTCACTGCATTAAGAAATGCTTTATTTGTTGGTATTTCATCATTGATAATCCAATGAGCCCTTTGTTTTTTCGTTGATTTCCAGTCTGGTAAAAACTGTTCTATTTCCCGTTGATTCGATATTTTATAAATACTCTCCGCATCTTTGATAGTAAACTCTTGCAAGTATATATCTCCACAGTCTATTCTAAATAAATTAGTCGAACTCTCTTCTCCCATGTTAATCCCCCTTAATTACATTAAAGCGCCTTAATCTGCTTCGTAAGTTCTATAAATCGTTCATCAAGTTCTTTATATTCTTTATCGTTAGAAGTTAAAAAGCTTAATTTACCTAATACTTCTTGTCGCTCTGTTTCTAACGTTAAACGTAGCTCTTCAATATCATCTCTTGTTTTAATAGGTTCCTCTAGCTGCTTTTGTATCGTATTATTTGAAAACACGAGTTTCGTGTTAGTTGTTTTCTCTAGAAAATATCGATCGTGAGAAACTATAACGAGTGTTCCATTATACTCAGCTAATGTATTTTCAAGCTGTTCACGTGAAGGGAGGTCAAGGTGATTCGTCGGTTCATCTAAAATAAGTACATCTTTTTCATCTAAAATATAAGCCATTAACTTGCATTTTACTCGTTCCCCCATACTCATATGCTCAATCGGCTCTTTCCATTGAGAAGCTTGGAATCCTAAATGTTTCATTAAATTTTGGACTTTTCCTCTTTCTTCAAATGTCTCTTTAAAAAATAAATCTTCTGGTGTTTTATCCAGTGGTAAATCAAATACTTCTTGTGTTAAATAACCGATGTTTGCAGATGGTGAAATCCATACTTCTCCTTGTACAGTTTCCGTTCCCATAATCATCTTCAGTAATGTTGTTTTCCCGCTACCGTTTGGTCCAACAATCGCAACCTTCTCACCGTGTTGGATTGTAAAATTAACGTTTTCAAATAATGTCTTTCCATGAAAGTCTTTTTTTAATTTCTTTACTTCTAAAAAGCGTTTTCCTACTTTTTTATTCGCTTGAATAGAGAACTCCACTGAATACTCTTCTTTCACACGTTCTACTTTCGTTTTCTCCAGCTCTTTTTCGAGACGTTTTCGTTTTGACTTCACTTGCGCATCCATTCGCTTCGCTTTTACACGATAAAACTCTTTAACTCCTTCTTGTTTTGTAGACTGTGCGTGTGCCTTTTGTGACCATGAACTTAATTCTTTTATATGTGTTTCTACTTGTTCTATCTTTTTTTGTTGTTTTTCATATTCACGTTGCTGCGTCATTCTTTTATGCTCACGTGCTTTCATATAACTCGTATAATTACCGATATGGTCAATTAGTTTCTTTTCCTCAATTGACCATATTTTCGTTGCGACAACATCTAAAAAATATCGATCATGCGATACAACGATAACTGTACCCTTCATATTTTTTATTTGCTTAATGAGAAATTCCGTACTCATCTCATCTAAATGATTTGTCGGTTCGTCTAATATTAATAAATTAGGATTTTCGGCAAATCCTTTTGCTAGTCGAACTTTCAGCTTTTCACCACCACTTAATGTAAGAAAATCGTTCGTTGGCACGCCCCATTTCGCAAGAAGTTCTGCTTCTTTTGCAATCATATCATTACTAATAAAAGATTCTATTTCTTGTTCAACATATGCCGTTGTCATATTCATTTGCTGCCATTCAACAATCCCTTTTGATGGCTCAATCTTCCCATTTATTAATTGAAGTAACGTTGATTTACCGGCACCGTTTTTACCAATTAATCCGATAACATCCCCTTGTTTTACTGTAACATTCATTTTCTCTAACAAAGTATTTTCCTTTATTTCAACATAAACATCATTTAATTTTAAAATTTCTTTCATATTACCGATCCCTTTCATTAAGGGAGAACAAAAAAATCCTCCCAAATTAATTTGGCAGGATTAGTCGTTAACATATTTATACCCAAATAAGCTATTACGCATAATAAATAGCAATACCGTTGTAAGGAAATTGGGCAGACTAATCCTATTTTTTATAAATTGAAATTTATTGAATTTCAACATTTAAAAATAAGATTAGTTAATCATCGTCCACCCATCATTCCTTTCCGTCGTTAGTAACCATATTGTACCATAGTAGTACTGTATGAGTAAATGCGATTATACGTGCTGTGAAAATGATTGCTTTCTTTTAGTTCTATTTATCTTCACTTCATATCGATCAAATACAAACAACATCTGTAATACTACTGGCTTTAGATTTCCTTAGTAGTAAACTTCTAAGTACTCCCTCTTATATAATTTTTATATAAATTTATGATTAATTATATATTATACATATTACATTTCAGTTCTTATAATAAAGTTATCATTTTTAAGGAGGGATTCTACAATGGAATTTAGCAAACTAGGAAACAGTGGATTAACAGTAAGTAAGATTGCATATGGGAACTGGATAAACCATGGCGGGAAAGTAAATGAAGATATTGCAAATGATTGTGTGAAAGCCGCACTGGATGTTGGAATTACAACGTTCGATACTGCTGATGTTTATTCGGACACGATAGCCGAGGAAGTACTTGGCCGGTCTTTGAAAGGTATACGACGAGAAAGCATAGAACTATGTACAAAAGTATGCCATCCGACCGGACCTGGAAAAAATGATCGTGGATTATCGAGAAAACATATTATAGAAAATTGCAATGCATCGTTACAGCGGTTGCAGACAGACTACATTGATGTCTATTATGCACATAGATTTGACTCAACAACTCCCCTTGAGGAAACGATGTTAGCTTTTGCTGATCTTGTAAGACAAGGTAAAGTCCTTTACTTAGGCGTAAGTGAATGGACATCAGAACAAATTACCCGCGGTGCAGCACTTGCACGAGAATTGAACATTCCACTTATCGCTAGCCAACCTCAATATTCGATGTTGTGGCGAGTTATTGAAACTGATGTAATACCAACATGCCAACGTGAGGGACTTGGTCAAGTTGTATGGTCCCCCCTCGCACAAGGCATTCTCACTGGAAAATATCAACCAGGTAAACCAATACCGACTCAATCACGTGCTAATTCAGATGCTGGCAAACCATTTTTCCACAAACTCGTGCAACGTTGGATGAGTGATGATGTACTTACTGCCATTCAGAAACTCAATCCCATCGCACAAGAAACTAATCTTACCCTATCTCAACTCGCAGTTGCTTGGGTACTACAAAATCCAGCTGTTTCCTCTGCAATTATTGGCGCTTCAAATCCGGAGCAAATAAGAGAAAACGTAATTGCTTCTAGTGTTAAATTGCAACCTGAAATTATGGATCAGATTGATAATATACTAAAAGGTTTCGCTGAGTACGATCCGAGTAAAACAGGTTGAATCTTCAGTGACTTTAAAATAAAAATAGAAGTTTTCCTATCCAACTTTCCCACTGCCCATCCCATCAAGATGGGCCTTTACCTTTCAAATTCAAATTGTGAAGTCATATAAACCTCTCTAACAACTGTTAAAAAGTTCTCTAACACAACAGACTTTTCATCTTGTCTCCATCCAGCATATAAATTTATTTTCGGGGTATTTTCTTGTATTGCTTTATATATGACTCCCGATTTTTTATAGCTTTCCACCGATGATGGAACGACAGAAATCCCCATTCCTGCTGCAACTAAATTCACAATCGTTTGCATTTGGATCGCCTCTTGAACAATATTTAAACTTACTCCATGTTCCCAAAAGTAACTAATAATTAAATCATAAAAGTTAGTACCGAAATGACGAGGAAATAAAATAAATGGTTCATCAACTAATGATTTGATTGAAATGTTACGTAATGAAACTAAAGGATGCTCTTCATGCAAAACTAATTTTAAACATTCCTCAGAACAAACTTCGGAAACTAATATTTCATTATTTTGCTTGGAACGAATAAATCCAATATGAATTTGTTTTTCATATAGCGCTTTTATTTGCTGGTCTGTTGTCATCTCGCGTAATATAAGCTGTATTCTAGGAAAACGTTCTCGAAATTTTTTTAATATGTCTATTACGGTTTCTGTAGAATCGACAAAACCGATTATTAAATGTCCTATCTTCCCTTCATCCGCAAGCTGTGTTTCTTTAATAGTTCTATCTACTTGAAGCAATGTTTGCCGCGCACCTTCTAAAAATATTTTTCCAGCATCCGTAAGTTCAACCATTCTTTTTGTTCGATGAAAAAGTTGAACTCCTAATTCTTCTTCTAATTTACGAATTTCTTGGCTTAAAGGAGGTTGTGCCATCATAAGGCGTTCTGCTGCACGACTAAAGTTTAATTCTTCTGCCACCATTATGAAATATCTCATTTTCCGAATATCCATTTCAATCCCCCTTATCAGTTACAACTAATAAAGTTTCTATTTTATTATTAAAAAGTGTTTATGTATCTAGTATTTCATTTATTCTTATCAGGTTCGTTTTGCTTCTCTTAGGTATATATTATTTCATTCTCTAATTTTATCAAGGGTACAAAACAAGGCTAAAAAACTTATCTTAAAAGTTCTTTAGCCTGAATCACTTTTTACACATTAAAAAATATTATTCGTACAACGGTACCTTTACCAACCTCTGAATGGATTCCTACACTATGTCCTAATTGTTTCGTAATTTCATATACAAGATATAATCCCATTCCTGTTGATTCTTTAAAATCTCTACCGTTTTCTCCTGTAAAGAAAGGTTTAAATACTCTTGGTAAATCTTGCTTCGGTATCCCTACGCCACTATCGGTAATTTCAAGTACAACTGTATTACCTTCCTTACGTGCTTTCACTTTAATCTTTTCTCTACTACCTGATGAATATTTAATCGCATTCGATATTATTTGTCCAATTAAAAATTGTAACCACTTCGCATCACTTTCTACAGTAATACTCTTATCAATTTCAAGCTCTGGGTATACAAAATTCCGAATAAAAAAGCGTTTATGTTCATGCACGGAATCATTCACTATTTTATGTAGTTGTACTCTTTCTACATAAAAATCTTGTGTAAATGCTTCTAAACGTGCGACATACAGTGCCATCTCTAACCCCTTTTTCAACCTATCTGTTTCCTCATTAATACTTTCAAAACGTGAATCCACTTCATCTTGTGTAATTAATTCTATTACAGATAAAGGTGTTTTCATTTGATGAATCCACTGATTCATAAAGGTTAAATGATCATTATTTTTCCTCTCTTGTAACTGGAGCTGATTTTGATAATGTCGATATTGTACTTCGAGCAAATCTTGGAGAGCAGTAGATAAAACTGCAAAATCAGATTTTTGAACAGATTCATCCAAAGATTGCAACGGATTTGCTAAACGTTCATAAAAAGATCGATGTGTAAAATAACGAAATACTAAATAACTCACCATAAAAAAAGCACCTAAAAACATTGCATATAATGCCGTTGAAATATGATCATGCCCATCAAACCAATAAACTAAGAATATGGCTAGTAGTTGGATCGCAGTAAAACAAATAAGTGGTATATGATCACGTATAAACAACCTTATCATTTTTCCATACCATTATCCCAAGTAATATGTAATCTATACCCAACACTACGAATTGTTTCAATTGCTCCTTCAATTTGTAACGTTTTTAACTTTTTACGCACACGTGTTGTATTTACACTTAATGTATTATCATCAACATAGGATTCACTATCCCATAATTTATTTAATAATACTTCCCTACTCACAACACGCGGATAGTTTTTCATTAACATCTCTAATAAAATGGCTTCGTTTCTCGTTATATCAATCTCTTGGTTCCTAAGTTTTAATACAAGTCTTTCGGGATATAAACTAAGACCTTGTTGCTCAATCATTCGTTCTTCTAGTTTCGGTGCATAGTCTCCATAAGCACGTCTTAAATGACTACGAATTTTCGCCATTACAACTTCATAATGAAACGGCTTCGAAATAAAATCATCGCCACCATTTTCTAACGCCATAACTTGATCCATCGTACCTTCACGGGCCGAAATAAATAAAATCGGACATGTGGAAACCCCGCGAATTTGACGACACCAATAGTAACCATCAAAACTTGGTAAATTAATATCTAATAAAACTAACTCCGGTTGTTCTTCTAAAAATATGTCTAACACATTTTGAAAATCCGTTACAATAATTCCTTGGTAACCGTATTTCGCAACATATGTTGATAATAGCTCCGCAATTTTCATATCATCTTCAACAATCATAATTTTAACCATCTCTGAACTCCTTTTTGATCCACAATCTCAAATATACTTATATAAATAAATACTACCTCTTTTCACAAAATCCGTAAAATAGAAAAAGGATACTTTTATGCAAAAGTATCCTTTTTCTATTTTTCTTATTTAATATGAAATTCATTTAGAGAAAATCCTAACTTCTCCACATATTCCCTTCCTAGTTCCATCCGCGCCGTTTTTAGTGGATCCACAACTTGGCAAATTTTCAAATTACCTGCTGCTGATAATAAAAGAGTTGCATCAGCTTTAGACATTTCTAATTCTTCATGTAAAAATGTCACCATATTATGTACAGCACGATTCGCTGCATCATCTAACAATTTCTCGGAAGCAATAGTCATCATTTTTTCTTTTTGGATAGCCATCGGTAATGGCCATTGCTTCCCTTTTATAATTTGAACTGTTACAGTTACTTCCCCAGCGACTTCTACTCCACTTACACCAATTTCACCGTCACCCATCGCAGCGTGTAAATCACCTAATGCTAAAAGAGCACCAGGAACATTTACAGGTAATAATAATGCTGTTCCTTCTTTAATCTCTTTACAATCCATATTCCCGCCATGATCATGCGGTGTACCACATGAAATACTCTCTTCTTTCGGTGCAGTACCAATCACACCAATCATTGGATTAATTGGAATTTGCAGTTCATTTGAAAATGAAACATGTCCATTATGTATTGGGACAATTTTTACTGTATTTTCATTTAACTTATCACCCATTACACCAAGGTTCGCACCTGTCGTTAAAACGCCTTGCCCTGCAATTTTAATTTTTTCAATCATTACGACTAAAATATCGCCAGGTTCTGCGCCTTTAATATATACAGGTCCAGTCGCTGGATTAATTCGATTCCAATCTAACTCTTGAAACACAACATCTTCAGAATCAATTTGATTTTCAAAGCAATCATATGTTTCAAATACAAGACGGCTCCCAATTTCTACTTCAATACATGGATTATTTTCTGGTGACATTGCGTAAATGATATGTTCTTTATGTATACGATGCATAGTACCTCTCCTTTTTCGTTTTTATCTTCCATATAATAATTAGCTTTTTTCCGTATAAGCTCCTTTTTAAAATTAGTAGTTATTTTCAAGAAAAATGCACTTAGCTCATTTTGAAACATACACTCTTTACTATAACAGGTAAAGAAAGGTGGTATTACAATGCCCCTTATTCCATACAACGAAAGTGACGTTGATTTACTAGCTCGTTTAATTCGAGCTGAAGCTGAAGGTGAAGGACGACAAGGTGAACAACTTGTTGGCTGTGTTGTCGTAAATCGTGTGTTTTGTGATTGTTTAGATTTTAAACAACTTCGATCTGTGCGTGATGCAGTATATCAAAGCCCTGGCGGATTCGAAGCAGTGCAATTCGGATATTTTTACCAACGCGCCCGTGAATCAGAAAAAGAAATCGCAAGAAAAGTTTTACAAGGTGAATGGCGCTGGCCAGCACGATGGGCTCTTTGGTATTTTCGTCCAGTTGGAGCTTGTCCACCCGAATGGTATAATCAGCCGTTTGCAGGGCAATTTAAAAGCCATTGCTTTTACGAACCAAGTGGTGATGAATGTCCAAAAATGTATTCAAGATAGTAAAAATTAAGCAACGCAAGTACTTATTCTATTGAGTACTTGCGTTGCTTTTAACTATATTTTAGAAATCTAATAATGTGACGAATTTTCTAGCGCCTACCACATGTATTAATAATGGTATACGTGGACCACTTGATTGATTCATAATGAGCCTATATAAAATGGTAAATAATTGTTTTTGATTTTCTTTCATTATTTTTTTATTTTCATGATGACAAATCGTATACAATTGCTCCATTAGTTTAGAATGATCGTTATTAGAACGAATTATTTTACAAACTTCTACTAGCCATTTTTTCTGCCGTTCATCTAATGTGTTATAAAACTCCGTATTTTTCTCTTTATTTACCGCAATTAATTTTTTAGATTGAAAGTTTCTTATCCAATACTCAGCACGATTACTTATCGCTATCATTTCAGGTAATGCATAGCTCCTATCTATTTGCTCTAATATATCTTGTAAAATAGATGAATCAAAATTTAATAACGGTAAAGTTCCTGCTACTTGATTAAACTTTGGATACTCTTTAAATTGGCTATCAAGTCTAGAAAGTTTAATTGCATCAAATAAATCTTCATTTTTGAGTGTTTTATTTTCATAACTATCCTTCAATCTCTCATACTCTGTATAATTGCGAATCACATCTTCATCAAGTCCAATATGAAAAGCTGCGCCGGGCCTATATTTTGCAAACATAAAAAGAATCACTTCTGGTACATACACTTTTAATAAGTCGCTAGGTGTAATACTATTCCCTGAAGAACTGGACATTTTTTCATGATGCCCTTTAATTCCAATGAAATCATAAGCAACATATTGAGGGGCTTCACAATTGAATATTTTCCTTGCAATTTCTTTTGATACATTATAACTACCGGTTTCCGATGAATGATCTCTTCCGCCCGGTTCGAAAATAACATCCTCTATCATCCATCTCATCGGCCAATCGATTTTCCAATTCAGTTTCATTTGACTTGTATTTAATACGGATAATTTATTTTGATTTCCACATTCACAGTCATACCGAACTGTTTTTAATACTTCATCAAAATGTGTAATAGTTGTTGCATCTTTCCCACAGCTCTCACAATATAACGTAACGGGATAAAAGTTTTCTCTATCTTCTTCTCGGTGTATTCCTGTTTTAAAACCCATTAAAATATCATATATTTCTTTTCTTTTATACAAAGACTCTAATATGTTTTCGTTATACCTTCCGCTTCTATATTCAGCATGTTGATATATGAATTCCACTTCAATCCCAAATGCTTGGAGCGATTTCTCAAACTCTTTTTCAAAATGCTCTGCGTACGAGTTATGACACCCATACGGATCAGGAATATCACAGTATGGCATACCAATATATTTTGCAAAAGATGGATCAATATTTTTAGGAACTTTTCTAAACCTGTCATAATCATCCCATGAAAAGATAAAACGAGTCTTTTTCCCTAAATCTTGCAGAGCCCTTACAACGAAATAAGTCGTTACTATTTCACGGAAGTTCCCAATATGAACAGAACCAGATGGACTAATTCCAGCTGCACAAACAAAAGTTTCTTTGTTTGGATTTTTTCTAATCAATTCATGTGCTACTTCATACGCCCAATGCATATGTTACTCACCTCAATTGTATTTTTGTTTTCACATTTTCAGTTTTATGCAATAAAAAAACTCCCACCCCCAAGATTATTCATCTTGAGGACGAGAGTTATTAACTTCGCGGTACCACCTCAGTTTGTTAATACGTCACCATATTAACCTCTTCAGGTACGGCAAAACATGCTTATACCCTATCTCTATAACGGGAGAACCCGTCGCACCATCCCTAAATGAATTAGTTCCTTGCGCAGCTCCAAGTCTTTTTTCATTAAGATTTTTACCTCTCCTTCTCAGCTACCGGAGCTCTCTGTATGTATTCATTCTTAACTACTCTTCTCTTCAATGCCATTTTGAATATTAGTTTTTACATATGATAATTTATAACGTATATATTGTCAAATTTTTCTGAATGAAAATTAATAACACATATTTTCTCTATCTAAAAATGCATTATTCCTTCAAGTTGAATGTTGTGACTACATCATCACACCATTATGTCACTTTCGGTTTCTCTTTAAATCGCTTATACTTTTCACTCCCTTCATATACTCGCAATATATTTTCACATAAAACATCATATACTTCTTCCTCCTCATAGTTATATGCTATTTTCGAGCAATGTGAGAAGGCTTTCGTTTTTTCACAGTACATCTTTTTTATGCCAATCCAACAAAAGGTTTACCTATATTTTTATCGAACTTTATATGTATCTTTAATGAATTGAGGTCAATCACTATGAACAGAATCGATTACATAAGACAAGAAGAGAAAAAGTATCACGCTCTTTGCTATGAACAATATAAATTATTCGAAGCAGGATCTTGGCTTTATAAACCTGTTAAAACAGTTATGGACATGCTGAACTATCTTGAAGAACAGAAAGACCTACAAATACTTGACCTTGGCTTTGGTGTCGGTAGAAACAGTATTCCGATTGCACAAAAAATTATGAATAGTGGCGGCACTGTTACTTGTGTTGATCTACTTAATTCGGCTTTAATGAAGTTACAAGTTTATAGCAAAGAATATGGTGTATTTGAATACATAAAAACGGAACAAGCAGCAATTGAAGACTACTATATTGCTCCTAATACTTATGACTACATCATTGCAGTATCAAGTTTAGAACATGTTAGATCAATAGACGATTTTAAAAAAGTGCTTCACACTATGAAAAAGGGGACAAAGAGTGGCGGTATCAATTGTTTAATCGTTAACTCTAACATTCAAGAAATAGATTTAGAAACAGGAGAAGAATTAGATGCTTTAATTGAAATTAACCTTTCTACGGAAGAAATGATACGTACACTAAAAAGCGTTTATAACGAATGGAAAGAAGTAAAAGTTGAAATAAAAAATTTAGCGTATGATATTGTACGAAACGGTAAACACATTCAATTAAATACGAATGCGATTACTTTTGTCATGCAAAAATTATAGTATATACGAGTGGTGACTATTTTCATTTCATATAGTCACCACTCGTATATTTATGTAAATATCATTCCATCGTAATTACAATTTTCCCTCTAACATGCTGACTTTCACTTAAAATATGAGCTCCTCTAATTCCTTCTTCATTAAACGGAACAACCTTACTGATGATAGGTTTAATTTTTCCATGCTCAATCAAAACAGATAATTCGTCCAATTGCTTCCCGCTTGGTTTCAACCATAAAAACCCTGATTTTATGCCCTTTACTTCATGACGTGGTTCATGAACGATAGAAACTAGAACACCACCAGATTTAATAATTTGAAAACTTTTTTCTTGTACTTCTCCGCCGATTGTATCTAACACAATATCATAATCTGATAGTAGCTCTTCAAATTTATCTTTTTTATAATCAATAACAAGGTCAGCACCTAAAGACTTTAAAAACTCTTCATTTTTACTACTTGCAGTTGTTGCGACAAAGGCCCCAAATGATTTTGCGATTTGAATTGCAAAACTCCCTACTCCGCCCGCTCCAGCATGAATTAATACTCGGTCATTTTCTTTTATTTGTGCGTAATCAACAAGACTTTGCCAAGCTGTTAGTCCTGCAAGAGGTATAGATGCTGCTTCTTCAAAATTAAGATTATTAGGCATTTGCGCTACTAAATTTGATTTCACTGTAATGTATTCAGAATAAGAACCTTTCCCTATATTTTCAGGTTTCGTAAACACTTTATCTCCTATTTTAAAATGATTCACATCTTCTCCAACTTCTTCAACTATTCCAGCAACATCTAATCCTAATGTAATTGGAAATGAAAATCGCAACTTTTCTTGTAAGTCTCCCTTTCTTATTTTCCAATCAACAGGATTGACAGATGTTGCGTGTATACGTATTAATACTTCATTACATTTAACAACTGGTTTAGGAACTTGTCTTTCTTGTAATTCTTCAACACTACCATATTGATCAATAACAATTGATTTCATTTCCTCTCCCCCTTGCTGTTTATTTTAATAACAAACAATTATTTTTCAAAATTTTTCGCCTTGAATGAAAATAAATATGTTTGGAGGTGATATTTATGCTACTCTACTAATTAAGCATCATGAGTGCAAAAAACATTTATTTCACTTAAATACAATCTAATTTACGCCTAAGAAACACCCAAAGTTATATTTCTCTTTATTTATTAATGACCTTTAAATGAAACGGAGAGTGTGCTATGAGTGAACAAGTTTTCAAAGTAAACGGTATTGATATATGTACAGAAAGCTTTGGAAATCCTAATAACCCAGCAATATTATTAATTATGGGAGCTACGTGTTCAATGGTTTATTGGGATGAAGAATTTTGTGAAAGGTTGGCTAGCACAGGAAGGTTTGTCATTCGCTATGATAACCGTGATGTTGGGCGTTCTGTTACATATGAGCCTGGGACTTCCAATTACACTGTAGCAGATATGGCTGAAGATGCAATCGGAGTACTCGATGCGTATCATATTGACAAGGCACACCTTTTTGGCATGTCATTAGGCGGTATGATTGCTCAAATTGCTGCAGTAAAACACCCAGAAAGAATTTTGACCTTAACATTACTAGCAACAAGCGTTATTGGATCTGATAACAATACTCGTGATTTGCCTCCAATGGATGAAAGAATTTTGACACATCATGCTAATGGTGCAAATTTAGATTGGACAAATAAAGATGTTATAGCGAAATATTTAATTACAGGATCACGTCTACTATGTGGATCAAAGCGTATATTTGATGAAGCAAGAACTTTAAAACAAGTAGAGCAAGAAATAGAACGTGCTAACAATCTATTAAGTATGTTTAATCACGCCCTCCTTACAGGTGATGATTCTTATGAAGGTATACTAAAGTCGTTACTAGTACCTACTTTAGTAATTCATGGTACGCACGATACAGCTCTTCCACTTGAACATGGACTCGCCCTTATTGATGAAATTCCGAACTCAAAGCTATTATCCCTTGAAGGTACAGGGCACGAGATTCATCCCGATGACTGGGATAAAATTATTAAAACAGTTTCAGAACATATATCCCGTATAAGATAAGAACAACTATTAGAAGGGGCACAAATTGTTTTGCCCCTTCTATTTATCCCGCATTTGTGGGCAGTAAAACTCCCACCTCAAAATTCAGCTGAAGCAAAGAAATTAGGTGGGAGATAAACTGCCCGTAAACGCCCGATTGGTGAAGGCTAATAATCAGTGGGGGATGAACAAAACCCCCACTGATTATAGTTTCACTTTATAAAGATTACGATACAATAACAAAAACCCATCACTGCATTCGTATGTATAGTGATGGGCTCTACCTATATTTTTTTATGCTTAAAAAAATGGACAATCTAACTGGTCAACAGATTCCCACGATTTTTTTTAAAATTTTCTGTGGATTTACTATTTTCTAGTGGTACGTGTTTAAATGGATTCATTTCAACTTTTAATAGAGATGATGGTTCTATATATAAAGAAAAAACATGGCTACTTGGCAAGGTTTTTGATACATCAATATCTCCTACTTGTTTAAATAATTGCTGGGCCGCAAAGAAAAAGAAATTAGTTGGATTAGATTGTTTATTAAGCCAAGCAATCATTTCAGGCGATACTGATTTATTAATATTAATTTTCACTCGATCACCACGTTTATATCGCCTAGATCGCATACTTCCACCAACTAACTTATCGTTAAGTTTGTAAACCCTAACTCTTTTTGCTTATGCTCTCTATATTTTGGCGAGCATGTATATACTAATAACCCGCGAGCATTGGTGAATAACGGGTTATCTACAAAAATCACATTTTTCAAGCGTCCTTTTTGTTTCAAAATCATTTTTAAGCTATTTTTAATAATAACTGCGCCCCCACCATAAATAAATACATATGGATCGTCTTTCATATCATCAATTTTGTTAATAATATCCGTTGCGACACGTGCTGCTAAACCTAAAAATGCTGGCTGCGATTCCTCAACTAACAATGCATTTCTTGGGTGCTTTTCATTTAAATAAATTTGGTTAAATTCTGTAATGCTATCAATTGTTTTCGTAGGATATTTCCGATTCCATCTCGTAATAATTTGTAGTAACGTTTCTTTTACACCATATGATAATCCTTTACTTAATTGCGGACGGAAATTTACCCCTAATGAAACAACTTCTTCCGTTGTCCCCGCGCCAATATCAAAAGACAATAAAGTTTTATCTACAAAATCAATTTCTGAAACTTGATTTTGTTCACATTCTATTTTATGTTTCACAACATTTCCTTCCTCATCATATACAATCCCCCACGTCCCAGAAGCGCCTTCAGGTAGACATTTACAAAACTCAATAGAAACATTAATCGTAACATCGCGTCCATTTGGATAATGGAATATGACCTTGTGATTACCCATATACCGTTTCGCATTTTCAGCAGCAATTTCCTGTGTAATAAGTTGCATTGGAAGAGCAACAGATAAATCATAACGAATATTAATATGACTTGAAGTTGGACTTTGACGCATAGCACTTATCGCTAAACCTGAAAGGATTGTAATGACCATTAATTCATCAGTCGATTTATTTGATTTTTTCTCCACTTCAGTACCTTTTAATTGATCTTGAATCACTTTTTCTCCAACGATGTATCGTACATTATTTAACATTAGCGATGGAGAACTAATGGTCACATCAATGTGATTCTCTAATTCTGACGATGAAACTTCACCCTCATCTAACAACCCCGTAGACTCACCTATATATAAGGAATAAATACTCGGAATAAAAATAGGTTCCTGCCCTTTCACCATTAACTTCAAACCATTATTTCCTGCATCTGCACCAGCTTTTAAAAGAATAGACATAACTACCCCCTAAATTAATCTGACATCCCTTCCAAATATATGCGAGCCCATTCTTTTACATTCAAATGTAATTTAATTTTTTATTTATCCCAAAAATAAAAAATTATAAACACTCACTTCATATGTAAAAAATATTTGACATAAGACTTTTCCAATTTTATACTATGGATGTAAAGAGTTTTTTACAAAAGTGGAGGTGCAATTATATATTGAATACTAAAAAAATTATTTTTGTAATCATAACTTTATCTTTAATCGCTATACTTGTACATGGCACATACAAATACATAACTGAAGGTTCAATTTTGGGCGGGACTATTTTCGCTGCCTCTTTAATACTTAGTAATTTAATAAATCATATTACATGGGGAGATCCAAACGGAGTATCGGAAGAAAGTCAAGATGAGATGGGACAACAAATTACCTATAAAAGCTTTAAAATCGCGTATTTCGTGCTTGTAGGTGTTATGTTCCTTATATTACTCTGCTCGGAAGGATTTTCTATGGGTTCCAATTTGGATGGTGTAAAAAACCTTCCACTCTTTATTGCACTCTGTTCATCCTTTCTTATTTTCCCAATTGTTGAACTCATTGTCGCCAAACAATATAAATAAAAAAAGTGGTTTTCTAAATGCAGAAAACCACTTTTTTATGTTTAAATACCTTCTGCTATTGCTTTCAGCTTATTCACAGTCCGCCAGTTCCTTACTGTAGCTGGCGTATGTAATTTTTGAAACTGGTTCATTAGTTTAGAATTCCGAATGCTTTTTTTGAAAAATAAATACACTACTCTTCCTTCGATATGGCAATCTTCTATGTCACTTTTGTACATAAGTAACCGCTTACTGTCTTCTTCAGAAAGTGGATTAGCTAAAAAGGCCACATGTACACTTTCTCCTTCTAATAACGAATTGGTCTCGTAAGGACACTTTTTAATAATATTAATAAATTCATCATTTGCTCGTAACATGACTGGAACATTGAAATCAAAAACGTTCTTAATTTCACATTCAATTCGTTCCTTTAAAAAACTTATCTCTTCTTCTGACTCAAACACTACATTTCCACTTTGAATATATGTTTTCACTCTTTTTAACCCTATTGATTCAAACATTATTTTCAAATCTGCCATTTTGATTACTTTATGTCCACCTACATTAATTCCCCGTAGTAGTGCAATATAAATTGTCATATGATTACCCCTCACGTATTTAAATGCTTAACAATCGAATTGTTTTGCACCTTCATGCTTCTCGAATACTTACTTTAATACATCTAACATATCATGTACGGAAAATATCTCAAATTAAAAAACTTACTACATGATTTTTTTCAAGAGTAAGCTTTTTTATCTCATTATCTCGTTATAGGTAAATGTAATATGAATTGTTGTCCAATTGGTCCCATTCTTCTAAACCCTTTATATTGAAATCCAACTTTCTCATATAACTTTTGTGCCGGAATATTTTTTTCATTTACAGCAAGAATCACTTCATTTTTTACTGGATAATAATATTTTACAAAGTCTTGTAATAACGCCAATGATTTTTTAGCATATCCTTTATTTTGTTTATTGTGATTAATAGAAAAAGAAGTTAAAAGTATAGCATCCTTATTTTCTGTAAACTCCTGTACCCTATCACCTGTTTGTAATATAAATACACCGACAGGTACTCCGTTATAGTCTAAAATAACAACTACATTTTTCGTTCGATCATTTTTCGCTTTCTCCAGTAATTCACCTGGATTCGCCGTAAATTGAACTTGTTCACTTGGTAAAGTAAATGATTGTATTATCTCTTTATACTGCTCCTTATATGGAACTAATTGTATTTCCCCTGTATGTATGTTCATGCTTAACTCTCCCACTCCTTCAAGTTATTAACTTAAACCTTGCTGTGCTTTAGAATGCACTTTTCCATCCAAAAATGTTATTTTAGCAAATGATTTTGGATCGTTTCCTTTCCAAGCAAAAATTTGCTTAATTCGTGTAGAATGTTCTTCCCCTTCTTCTATGAGTAAATCCCCTTCAAAACCGATTAAATCTTTCACTTCTAAATAAGTCATTCCTTCATTAATATTTGAGAAATGATTTATATTAATGGTCTCTTGCTTTTTATTTTCCGTTATAGTAGAAGACATAGCTGTTTTCTTCTTCACTTCTTTCTTCTGGTCACACGCTGTCATACTAAAACCTATGCATAAACTACCTAATATGAGTGCGCTTTTTTTCATCATAACGGCTGTCCCTCCCCTCATTATTAAACCATATATTCCCTTAAAAATAAACTGAATATTTAATCTTAAAGAAAAACCCCGTACAATTTAGTACGGGGTTTTCACTATTTTTTCAAATGGTTATTTGACTGATCTTCTTGTTCTTTTCGTAGTTCTTGTTCTTCATCTTTTGGTAATTGTTTATCATTATCTTTAATCGGATTCGTTTCTCTATTTTCAATCATATCATTTGGAACTTGCGGCATTACTCGGCCAACAATTGCTGCTAATTCATCAAGTATACCTTCACCAGTTTTACCTTTTTTAATTTGCTTCCCTATTTGTTTTAGTCGTTCATACGTATCGACATCTGCAACAACGACTGCATTTGCACCGTTTGGGTCATTCTTCAAACTCTCTGCAACAGAATACTTAATTGACTCAACGCGAGTTCGATCAAGTTTCGCTTTCACATCAATACCTACAACAGCATACTTGCCAACTACTACTGCTGTCGCATCGTTTACACCAGGTATACTTGCAGCTAAAGATGCCAGATGATCAGCTGCTTTTTCATTTGGCTTATTTGAATTATTTGTATACGTAACATTTTTCATCGAGACATTTTTTTGTTCTGGCTTTTCATTAGGATTGTCTTTTTTTCCAATGCTACATCCAGTAATAACGAAACAAAGCATTAACATATATATAATGATTTTCATTATTTTCACCACTTTATCATTGATGTTTAATCATAAATTTTCTCAACAGCTTGCATCTTCTTCACTTTTTCTTCTGCACCGCTATTTGCGTTAATGAAAATTTGGTACGTATCTTTCCCTAAAGTACCAATATATTCATAACAAAGTACTTCATTATGCAAGTCATTTACTACTACAGCTTTACGTTCTTCCATAACTTTTACATCGGGGTTAATTTTCTTTCTCGCCTCAGCAGCGGTTAGCTTCGCACTCGGAATCGTTCGTTTTTGATGTGATGCTAAATATTCCTTTGCGGAAAAACCAACAATCGCTCCATCATCTAAAGCAATTTTCATTTGGATTGCTTCTGGATAAATACGCACTCCATTTTCATTTACAACGTACGTAAACACACCGATATTATCATATTGAGAACTATCAAACAGCTCCATATTTGTAAACTTGTGATCCTTTAAAAATGTTAATCCTTTACTTCCTGCATCATTTAAACTGATTTTTTGCTCTTTAATTTCTCGGTTGTTCATTACCCAAATTGGATATCCACCTTTTCCGGTAATATCCATATAATACTCATTGTTCGTTGCTGGATCTTGAATTTTCACACTGTAGAATGATTCTTTTGCACCTTTTCCACTTTTCTCAACTTCTACTTTTTCATTCCCTTTTAAGTTTAAAAATGATTTCGCGATTTTTTCCGCTTCCGCTTTCGAAATCGCCTTTCCTTTTGCTTCAAATCCGCCTTTTTTATTCTTTTGTGCACTTGTAAAAGTCGGTCCAAAGTTTGTGGACGAGTATGATGTTACATTCTTTTCTACCGTCTTTAATCCATCGATAATTGTGTTATCTGCTGGATCTTGGTTTGACGCAAGAGCCATTTCTACATCCATCCAACGAAGATTATTTTTCAATACAAGATGCTGCACTTTTCTCAGTTCATCTTGTATATTTCCTGCATTTGAATATAAACCTTGTAACGTTTTATATTCTTGATCATTTAACGGATCTTTTTCTAAATCACGAACCGCTGCACGATAACTAAAATCACCGATTTTCGCAAGGAACTCTTCCGTTTTATTAAATGGCATTAATGTTAAAGGTAATTGTCCTACATCAGAACGAGCCTCTGATGTTAAACGCCATACATCTACTAAAGCTGGCGATAATGAGGAACGTGAATTCATCGCCAGTGTTGTTCCAATTTTATCGTGTAATAAATCAACTTCATATGCTAAATCATGAAACGCACGCTGATAACTATTTTCTGCTCGAATTAATACTGCATTTTTCTCTTGATGCTCTTTATAGCCCCAATAGCCTGTTCCGACTACACCTACTGTTAACAATACGATGATAATACCTCGTAACATGTTTCCACCTCCGCTCTATTTACAGAAAATATGCTTACCAATTTTTTTAATTTGTGGACGAGTCCAAATCCATTTACTTGTCGCAGTATCTGGGTTGAAATAATATAATGCATTCCCAGTTGGGTCCCATCCATTGATCGCATCTAATACGGCTTTTTTCGCATTTTCATTTGGCGTTAAATATATTTGTCCATCTGCTACTGCTGTAAATGCTCTCGGCTCAAAGATTACTCCTGAAACAGTATTTGGAAATGATGCACTTGTGACACGGTTTAAAATAACCGCAGCTACTGCAACTTGTCCTAAATACGGCTCACCACGGGATTCTCCGTATACAGCGTTTGCCATTAACTGAATGTCATTTTGAGAATAACCGTTTGGAACATTTGTCCCTGTACTTTTTGGCGGCTTATTTTCCTGTGTACCTCCACCACTGTTCCCTTTATTAGCGGTCGACTTATCATACTTCGTTGCCTTTACAAGCATTTGCTTCGTTTTAGCACCCGCTAAACCATCAACTGGCAATCCGAATTTTTGCTGAAAGTTTCGAAGCGCCCAATATGTACCCCATCCAAAAACACCATCAACTTTCCCCGTATAAAATCCGTTATATTTCAAACGAGTTTGCAGTTCAATGACATCTTCTCCAGATGCCCCTCTTTGAATCACTTGATTAGAAAAGGCTTCTACATTTTTGGTTTGTATACTACTTACCATTAACGATAGCCCGATAAAGACAAGCAAGATCGCTATTTTAAAAACAGCTTTTTGACGCATGTATTTCCCTCCTTAATTACGGAAATGATTTCATGGTTATGTTTTGTAAAACCCTCGCTTTTATGTAAAGAAGACAAAAAAATCCAAACTTATATGCTTGAAGAAATATGTAAACAATATACAAAAAGAATAAAAGGAGCTTATTATGAAGCGATTCTTCGTACGTACAGCATTTATATTTTTTTTAATAACAACATGTTCAAATATATATACCGACCCATCTATTGTTCACGCACAGCCGCCATATGCAAAATGGGGTAAACTAGCCGTTGAAAAAACGAAAGAACAATATCCGAAAGCTGAGATTATCGATTACCTTCATATAGGTAGACAACCAAAAACTGTTCAAATAACAGTTGAAAAGTTTAAATTATGGCTACGTGAGGGTGGAAAAGAGTATGGTGTTTTTGTGGATGTAGAGTTTGATACGAAAACAGAGGAATTTTTAAAGATGTCCTTTCAGAAGACAAGTCGGTAAAACAAAAAACCTCCGTCTTTACATACAGACAGAGGTTTCTTTATGTACTTCTTCCTTAATAAGGAGGATTATTTTTTATATGCAAAGATCGATTCCCTAACATTTTTACTAATCCGCAAATAGCTCCAATAACAACGGATATCCCTATACTATATAACAATACTCTCCCATATCCACCTATTCTCGGATCTAAAAACGGATATGGGTACCAATTCACGAATGGCCCGCGTATTAAGCTATAGACAACATATAAAAGCGGGAAAACAAGCCAACTCGCAGCCTGTTTCAATGTAATGGTCTTCGTAGGTGGATTTATAACCCAATCTAAAATCATCGCTAACGGCATGATGTAATGAAGCACAGTATTTACCCACGGTATCGGTGTTTGAAGTGACTCTTCTAATCCCCTTAATAACAAAAAATAAATAAGTCCTGTTGTCAGTATGTATACTGTAGCTGCGCCGCGAAGAACTCCAAACTGCTCGGAACGTCCAAATAGGGCTGTCCCCAAGCTACTAAATAGTAGAATTACCGCCACTAAAATATTACTTTCAATTGTGAAGAAACTAAAAAAGTTAACTGGATTGAACGGTTTCACTTGTGCCCTTGTAACAAATTGAGTAATAAGTGCACTAAACGCTAGAAGACTTAATAACAGTCTATAAATCGCTATCATCTTTGCACTCCTCATAAAACACCTCATTTCTCTTCTTACTTATAATCGGAATTCTCTTTTATGTGCTCTATAAATAACTTTAATGGTACGAGGCCACGTTTTGGCATGTGGCTACTAATTACAGCTACGAGCTCTAACTGCGGAATGATAATAATGTATTGCCCTCCGTATCCCATAGCAAAATATATACAATACGGTATGTGAAATCTTTCGTTATTTAATACCCACCAGTGATATCCATATGCTCCGACATGTTCATACGTTTCGAATAGAGCTGTATTTAATTCTTCTAACCATTTCGATGATACAATATCATTTCCCTTCCAATATCCATTGTTCAAACATACTTTTCCTAACTTTAATAAATCTATAGATTTCATTTTCATACCGAATCCGCCAACATATATACCTTGCGGGTCTTGTTGCCACTCATACTCCGTAATGTTTAACGGCTCAAATAAATACTTTTTCGCGAACTGCTCCGTCGACATTCCAGTTGCTTCTTGAATGATGTAACTAAGTAAATGAGAAGAGCCTGAATTATAATTCATTTTCGTACCCATTTCTTCAATGAGCGGCTTTTCTAAAATGTATTGCACCCAATTGTCTGATTCCACAAAATCATTCGGGAAAACAACCCCATTTCCGAACTCTTTCCAATCTTCTCCTGTTGTCATCGTTAATAAATGATACAGCGTTAGTTCCCTCTTTTCCTCCGGCACATTGGGAATCCATGTTGTGATTTGTGCATGTATATTATTTATAAATCCTTTATCAATTGCGATACCAATTAATATTGATACGATACTTTTTGTAATCGAATTAATTTTAAATAAGTCATTTGCACAGTCTATCGTTTTATAGTACTCAGTCGTTAATTCCCCCTTTTGATAAACAAGAAATGTATTAACCTTTTTCTTTTCAAATTTATTTTGTAATTGCTCGAAATTCAAGAAATCTTCCTCCATCTAAATGGTTATGTAATATTTGTAGTTCATCTCGTTCTCTCTATTAAATCATATTTGTTATTAAAACAAAAAAATAAACTTGCCAGCATTTAATAGCTGACAAGTTTATTTTTATAATTTCGTTCGAACGTTCCAAAGCTCTGGGAAGAAGCATTGATCAAGCACTCGCTTTAAATAAGATACGCCAGAAGAGCCACCTGTTCCCATTTTATGACCAATAATTCGTTCTACCGTTTTCATATGACGGAAACGCCATTGTTGTAGCCAGTCTTCAATATCGATTAATTTCTCTGCAAGCTGATATAAATCCCAATATTTCTGCACGTCCGCATATACTTCTATCCAAGCCGCTTCTACAGTTGCATCCTCTTCGTAAGGCTGCGTAATATCACGATTTAACACATCTTTATGAATTGGGAATCCTTCTTTAACAAGCGCTTGTATCGCCACATCATACAAACTTGGTGCATGAAGTGCTTTATGAAGACGAGCATGTAATTCTGGGTCCTTTTCATAAATCTTTAATGCATGTGGTGTTTTATAACCAAGTGCATATTCAATCATTCGATATTGATACGATTGAAAACCTGAAGCCTGACCAAGTGAATCACGAAACTCAATATATTCTGATGGCGTTAATGTCGCAAGAATATCCCAAGATTGAATAATTTGCGACTGAATTTTTGATACACGTGCTAACATTTTAAAAGCTGGTGGTAATTTATCTTGTTTAATAGATTCAATTGCAGCATTCAATTCATGTAAAATTAGTTTCATCCAAAGCTCACTCGCTTGGTGGATAACGATAAATAACATTTCATCATGATGATCTGATAATCTTTGCTGACTAGATAATAAGCTATCTAGCTGTAAATACTCTCCGTACGTCATATTCTCCTTAAAATCCGTATGAATCCCTTTTTCCATAATTACCTTTTCATTTTCTTTCATATTAGCCAAACGCCCCTTTGTGTTCATTTCTACTTATATTGGTCTAATAACAGCTCGAACTGGACTCCCATCCGCATCTGTTAATGCAAGTGGTAATGCAATAAGTTCGTAATCGCCGTCTACTACGTGATCGAGTACGATATTTTCTAAAATGTGAATTCCATGTTTAAATAATTGATGATGTGCTGCTAGTTCTTTATCATCTAAAGGATCAACAGAGGGTACATCTACCCCAATTAAACGAATCCCCTTACTTGATAGAAAAGGTGCAATATCAGCACGTAAATACGGGGTTTTTTCTGGGAATTCTTGTGCTTTACCATGTGAAGATGTACGTAATAATAATCGCTCTACACCTTCTAATTTAAAACGTTCTAATTCCTTTTTACCGATACTCTCCAGCCCTGACACATCGATAATTCGTGCTGCGCCTACATATACGTGTATATCTAAATCTAACACCTTATTACCGTCATTATCGAAATGAAATGGTGCATCAATATGAGTACCTGTATGGATACTCATCGTTAACTTTCCGACATTTACTGAACCACTGTCTTCTTTTGACCATGAAACTTCATACGAGAACGGTGTATCCCCTGGCCACGTCGCGATATCATTATTTAACGGTTGCGAAATATCAATCCACTGCGATGTTTTCATGCTTACGCCACAACCTCTCGCTTATTTTCAAAGTTTTTATATTCTTCATTTTTCATAATTTTCTTTAAGATTTGTACAGAGTTCCATACTTCCTCATACGTATTGTATAAAGCAACAGGCGCAAGTCTAACTCCATTTGGAGCTCTAAAGTCTGGAATAACCCCATTTGCTTTTAACGCTTTACAAATACGCGCCGCCTCAGCATGTTCTAAATAAATATGCCCGCCTCGTTTTTCATCCTCTAATGGATTTCCAATTGTAAATTCAAAGCCTTTTAATTCATGTTCAATTAAATCAAGCATATATCTCGTAATATGTAATGATTTTTCACGTAACTTTTCAATACCAGCTTCTTTAAAAATTTCAAGAGAACCGATTAATGGTGCAGTACTTAATACGTGAGGTGTCCCTATTTGATAAGCTCCAGCATGGTCAGCCGCAGTTAATGAATGCTCCATATCAAATTGCTTATCTTTTCTAGAACTAAACCAACCAGATAATCCTGGGAGTCTATTAAAGTGTTTATTATTTACATAAAGGCCTGCAACACCACCAGGACCTGCATTTAAATATTTATAATTACACCATACAGCGAAATCTACATCCCACTCTTTAAAATGATGCGGAATGGAGCCGATTGAATGGCATAAATCAAAACCTATATGAATACCACGTTTATGAGCTTCAGCTGTTAATCGCTTCATATCAAGAATTTGTCCACTTCTATATAGTACAGAAGGCAATAATATTAAAGCGATATCATCGGTCATCGCATGAATAATATCATCTTCAGAAAGTGTTCTTCCATCTCGGCTTTTCACTCGTACTAAATGTTCATCTGGATCTAAGCCTTTTAAACGAATTTGACTCTGAAGTGCATAAATATCTGACGGAAAAGTTAATTCATCCGCAAGAATTTTTGTTCGTATTCCTTTTGGCTCATAAAACGTCGCAATAACTTGATGTATATTCGCAGTCGTGGAACCGGTTACAATCGTTTCTTCCGGTAAAGATCCAATAAGAGGTGCTGTCAATTCACCCAATTTCTCCGAAAGGAAAAACCATGGATGCTCACCTTCAGTCCATCCATCAATCCCAAACTCTTTCCATGAATCTAGCAAGGTAAGTAACGATTTCTCTGCTCTTTTTGAAAGCAACCCTAAAGAGTTACCATCTAAATATATTGTTCCTTCTTTTTTATAAAATTCAGATTGAAAATCTTTCAGTTCATCATGTTTATCACATTCAAGCGCATATTCATAAGTTGGTTGAAATGGTTCTTTATACATGGTGTCACCTTCTTTTAATTTTCTTTTTATTCTAACTAATTGAAATATATCACTTAAGTTGATATAACGTCAATGATATTATGTCAGTTGACTTTATATACGAACTTCTTTTACAATACAATTATATTTTCAGATATTTCAGTATAAAGAGGTGATTCCTTGAAAAATTCTACTCTTTCAACAAGAAAACACCGCTCCTTAGAAACAAAAAAGAAACTATTACATTCCGGTTATACTATGTTTATAAAAAACGGATTTCAGAAAACTACAATCACGCAAATTATTAAACATGCAGAAACTGGTTATGGAACAGCATATGTATATTTTAAAAACAAAGATGCTCTCCTCGTCGTTTTGATGGAAGATGTTATGAATCGCTTTTATGATATTGCTGATCGCTCTTTTTCCCCTCAAACAAAGGCCGAAGCACGAGATATGATTCAGAATCAAGTGCGCGCTTTTTTACAGTTAGCACAAGAAGAAAGAGCTATATTACAAGTTGTTGAAGAAGCAATAAGAACCTCAAAAGAAATACGTCAAAAATGGGATGAGATTCGCGAACGCTTTGTAACACGGATTATACAAGACATTACTCATTCCCAGGAAAATGAATTAGTACGAACTGAGTTAAATAAAGAGATTGTCGCATGCGGCTGGTTCTCTATGAATGAAACGTTTCTTTGGACAATCGTGCAAAATGATAAAGAACTAGAATTAGAAGAAATTGTACATACTTTAACGGTAATGTATACGACGGGGTTATATAAATAGCACATTATAACCTCAATAAACCGTTACTCAATATGCTTAGTAACGGTTTATTTAAAATATTTTATTAACGATACAATAATACAAAAAAGTGATGTAAGTAATAGCAAAAGCCCCATATTCTTATTCTCTTTTTCATCCTTCTTAACGTTTTGTATCCCCATACCGGCAAGCATATAACCTAAAAGTAATTGTAAAATGAGCATACTTTGCTTCGAATCATCATTCCAACTGTAAATAGAATAGCCCATTATAATAAAAGCGAGTATGAATGTGATAATTCTAATCATAAAAACACCCCCTGTGTGATTCTATTGTTTTAATCTACTCACCATTCCAACAATAAACTTATACTCAGCTCTACTTTTTCTTACTTTCTTAAAGCCCTCTTTCGTATCAAAAATAAAACACGTTTTCCGAAACCAAATCCGTACATATAAAGACTCAAAATAAATAGGTTTAATAATTCCTCGTTCCTCGAATTCAGTTCCATCTTTATTTTCGGTTTCCGTTCGAATGAACCACCTATTCCCGATTCCAATTTCAATATACTTCACATGCTAACCCCCTTCAGGAAATCTTCTTTCTAATTATTCTATTATTTCCCTGGCAAGCGCACATTCCGACAGAACGTGAGCCCATAAAGAAAAAGTAGATTACAAAAATCTACTTTTATAGCCTGAATTTTTGCATACGTTTATAAAATGTACTGCGTGGCACATCTAATAGTTTTGCAGCTAACGAAACATTTCCATTCGTCTTTTCTAGCGCTTCAATCATGCTATCACGCTGTATTTTTTCACGGAAATTTAATGTATGCTCTGTTTTATTTTCTGCTTGCAATTCAAGTTGATGTTGATTTCCCATCATTGTTTGTAATAAAAAAGAGATTTGTTTTTCGCATATTTCCCGTCCTTGCAACAAAATGTATATGCGTTCTAATACATTTAATAATTCTCGAATATTTCCGGGCCATGTATGCTGTGAAAATTGATTACAAATACTCTTTGGAAATACAACATTCCAATCCTTTCGTTCACAAAAATGTTGTATGAAGTACGGAATATCCTCTTTTCTTTCTATTAACGACGGAACATATAGCGGATAAACATGTAAACGATAATATAAATCTTGACGGAATTTCCCTTCTTCTACTAACCGTAGTAAATCTTTATGTGTCGCAGTAATAATACGAATATTTACTGGTACCTCTTTTGAACTACCAATTGGGGTTACTGTTCGTTCTTGCAAAACACGCAATAATGCCACTTGCATCTCTGGCGGCACTTCACCAATTTCATCTAAAAATATTGTTCCTCCGTCTGCTTGTTCGAATTTCCCTTTATATCCTTGGCGCCGCGCACCTGTAAACGCACCTTCAGCATAACCGAATAATTCACTTTCCATTAATTCTTTCGGTAATGAACCGCAGTTAACAGCTATAAAAGGACCATTTTTTCTTGGACTATTTTCATGAATCGCTCTCGCTACATATTCTTTCCCTACACCTGTTTCACCACATACATATACACTAGCGTCAGTTGGTGAAACAAGCTTAATTTCTTCTAAAGTATGTTGAAATACGCTGCTTGTCCCAATAACTCCAGGGAAAGTAATTCCGTTTATAAACGGGTAAGTAGAAAATAAATTTTCTTGTTTATTTTCCTTTAAGTAAATACATTTCCCAATCATTCTATCATTACTATATACCGGTACCTCTAATTTAGGTTTCAATCCATTGTACATTAAATCTTCAAGTTTCATTCGTGACCAATTACATACTCGTTCACGAACCCTCTTGCTCGCAGAAACGATAACATCACGATGGTTACAAATAACAACTTGTTCATCACTGTCAATTACATCTAAAAAACGATGGATTAAATGCAGTTCATTTTGATGTACTCGAATACTACATTCACGTTCAATCGCATGCGCGATCGAAGTTACCATTCCAAGCATATATGGATGTGAAAACTCAATTGGACAGGAGAAATCTAGAACACCAATTAATTTCCCATCATCATTATGAATCGGAGAGGCCGCACAACTCCAGCTATGAGATGCGACAGAATAATGCTCTGTACCACTTATCATAATAGCCTCTTCAATCTGTAACGCTGTTCCTATCGCATTTGTACCAACAGCTGCTTCCGTCCATTTCACACCTTCAATAAAATTAATATGTTTCGCTCGTTTCAACGTTTGCTGATTCCCACTTAATGATAGAACATAACCATCTGGATCAATTAATAATGCCATCATTTGCAGTTCATCAATGGTTTTTCTCATATTTTGTATTTGAGGTATTGCTATATCAAGGAAGATTTCACTCTTTTTCTTTTGATCCTGAAAAATATTAGAAGTCAAAATTTTCTGACCTTTATTCATGTGAGGATTCACATTTGCTTGTTTACATCGATGCCATGACTCTGAAATTCTTTCGTTTATACGGTTCGAATCAAGGACTCCTTCATCAACAAACTTTTTCCATGTATGTAAGTAAAACGGTGAAGCTAACATTGTATCATCTCCCCTATTAATTGTTTTGGAGATTTATAAAACATACTTTTATTATAAAACTGAATAAAAGCGTTTTCAATAAAACTAGAAAGATGACACAAATATGTTAATAATTTGAATATCTTAATGAACTTCTTTATTCTTTTTTAGTAGAACTATATTTTGTATAATGGACGCAAAGAAAATACATAACCAAAACCACTTTTGTGGATTGCCGTTTATAAAGAAAACTATCACCGCTATTGCAAATAAAATGGTGGATGCTAAACTAAAATATAATTTTGTTTTAATTCCCATTATTCCTCACCCCTCTATCACTTTACAGTACATACTAACTCTTCATTTTTTAACTCTAATATGTACTCCTGTAAAACATATTCTTTCCCGCCATGTTTTTCATACCAATCATGTATTCTTTTAACATGTATCTTGTCGCTTCTAATTTTTGATTCAATTTCTTTATACTGTTCATAACTATCATATTCCCATATTGCAAATACTTCAGTCGTACCATCATTATTATCTTTCATCCAGCGTCCTATTAGACGAGAACCATATTTTATTTGATTAGGTAAATTAGTATCATTGAAATGATCATTAAATATTTCTATGAATTCATTTTTTACTACATAGTATTTCCTTCTGTAAAACATACTTCTTCACCTCTTTTATGAAAAGTATCAGTAAACCTTCCCATTACTACCGTATTATAATACTTACCATCCGACAGTTTTTTATCATTTTTTAGAATACCTTCTACCTCCAAACCTAATTTTTTATAAAGTTGGATGGCTTTTTCATTTGTCTCTAACACTTGCAATGATATCTTTTTCACTTCATTTTCATCAGCCCACTGAATAGATTGTTGCAATAGACTCTTACCCATTCCATATCCCCAAAACTCTCTTAAAATACAAACACCAAACTCTACTTTATGGGATAATCTCTTCAAATTTGATCCTTCACATCTCGAAAATCCTACGATTCGGTTGTGCACTTCTGCAACTAAAAAAAGATTCTTCATCTCTTCAATATCTGTTTTTACTATTTTTTGAAACCCTATCTTATCAATAAACCCCTCTCCAGCTTCTCTATCCATATTTTCAGTTTCGCCATCGATCTGAACTCTAATTTCTGATAACTGCTCAGCATCCGCTTCAGCTGCAGAACGAATTGTATAAGTTAATCCATTTATATGAAACTCTTGTCCTTTTATAATCATTTCAAACTCCTTTTAGATGCAGTCTATTGATGCTATTACAATTTCTTTACCTTGTTTCTCAAATTGTTGAATCGTTTCTTTACTAGCCTCTTCATCAGTTATTATAAGGTCAATTTCTATCAGTGACTCTCCTTTTATAAAGCAGTCTATTCCGAGTTTATTATGAGGAGCTAAACAAATATTTCTTCTAGCAATTTTACTTACTGTTTTTCCAAAATAAGCAACTTCCGGTGTCGCAGTACTTATACCATCCAATGAAATACCGCCACCTGTAGAGAAATAAAGATCAATAGAGAATCTACTTATAAATTCAGAGGCCAGTGTATCTGTCATATTTCCTGATGGTTTCACTTTTCCACCAATTAAGTACGTATCAATGTTCTTATATTCCCGTAACTTACTAGCAATTTCTAAAGCATTCGTAATAACTGTAAATGATGTTTCAGGTAAATACTTTAACATGGCATAATGAATGGAAGCCCCGCCAATAAAAACGGAATCTCCTTCTTGTATGTAGGATACAGCAACTTTCGCAATCGCATCTTCATCTATTGAACTATCACGATAACGTTTCGATGGTTCGGCAGCTAAGTTTCTCACTCGCGTAAGTTCAACTGCACCTCCGTGCGTTCTTTTTAATAAACCATCCTTCTCCATAATAGACAAATCTCTTCTTATAGAATCAATAGACATATCAAAACTTTCCGCAAGATCCTTTGCGATTACTCTTCCATCTTTCTTAAGTAACTCTAAAATTTTCTCTCTACGCTCTTCAGTGAACATGTTATCACCACCATTATTGAAGATTCAGAAATTTAATCTTTATTTTAATTATATGCATGCTTTTTCTGTATTACAATATTTTCAATTCTTATTTATTCAGCTTTATACAGTTTTTCTCCCTCTTTCTATCCCATTAACTTGAAAACGAAATAAATGTATATTTGCATATTCCACAAACATACTTCCATTTACCTTCCTGTTGATGTAAAATTATTCCTATGTTTTACTTTTTAATACAGAAAGGGATTACTATGAAATCTATAATTAAAGTAACTTGTACAGCATTATTATTTACAGGAATAATGGCAGGATGTAGTGGAAATACTGCACCAAAACAAGAAAAGAGCGCTTTTGAAAAGAATGCAATGCACTATGGGGAAATATTTAAAAACGAATACTATAGAGCAACTGTTGAAAATGCAAAATTCGATAAAATAGACAAAGAGTGGCGTCTCACAGCTCGCGTTACTATAAATAATGCTCGTGCTGACGGACAAACGATAGATCTTTCAGAAATAAAATATTTCATAAAAGATGAAAAAACGGGTGAAAAATACGAAGGTGAATTTATACAAAATGAAAATGCTAAAAAGGTTCCATCTGAGTTTTCTTTAACTACCGACATTGTATTTAATATGAAAACTTCTCCAAAAGATTTAAATAATATGTATTTATACATAGATAGCAAAGCTGCGCCGTTAACAGATACATATTGGAAACTTGATAATTTAGCATCTAAATAAAAAACAGTCATATAAGACTGTTTTTTTGTTTGTAAAGTTATAAAGTTTACTAGTTACCTTTCTCAAGCAATATATCTTTTGCACAAATCGTCACTTCTTCAAATGGGCCATCAAATAAAACACCCAATTCGAAACCTTCATTAGTAAGATCTATTTCATGACATAACCACCAAGCACCTTCAAAATTTTCCGGAATAGAACATTTCGTTACGCCTGTAAAAGTTACTTCCAGTTTGTCAAATTCACTGAAAGTACCACTGCAATCTAAAGTAATAATTAGCGTATCTTTTGATCTTCTCTCTACTGATTTGACTACACTGTCATGTAGTGAGTATTCATGTAGTTGAACGACATTCTGCGCGAGCTTTTCTTTTATAGCATTATAATTATCTATATAAGCTTGTTCTAAATCATTCATTCTTTTCTCATAATCTTCTGTCCAATCAAGCATAAATTTCTTTAACTTTTCTGATGGGTATTCTGACTTAATTGTATTGTCATAAATGTATGGATGTAGTGACTTAGGTAGAAACTTTAATAAATCTTCTTTCTTTTCTTCCACGTCTTCTCTCAAACTTTTCTTATAATCCATTCCTACCTTTTCGCTCTCTCGCAAAATCTCTTCCCATTCTTCTAATGTTTCTGAGAAAATTAAAAATCCAGATACTTGCATTTCTTTATACCAATCTTTATTGAAATATTTCAATGGCTTTCCTCCTAAAACATTTTAACATCCAACAAAAGCAATATATCTATTTATTATATCATTCCAATAACTATTTTTTCTAAAGAATAAATGCAAAACTGTAAATATTCCGCCTATTATTTCTAAAACTTCAGAATATTTACAAAAATGCGAAATTAGAATACATTTTACATGTACAAGTTTTACCTGTACAAAAATCTAAACAAAAAGGGATGGTTATATGTTGAAGAAATTAGTAGCAGGGGCATTAGTAGCAGGTTTTGCATTAACTGGAGGATTAGGAGTAGTAAGTGCTGCAGAAAAAGATAATACAATTAAATCATTTGATTATTTAAAAGTTGATGAAAAGAATGTTAATTCATTCACAAAATTAAGCGATCAATCAAAAAAGACATCCAAATTACTATGGTACTACCTAAGCAAAATGAAAATGGAGATTGGTTAGCTTATGGCTTTACTAGCAGAGAAACATTGAATGCTTTTATTGAAAAGGATAAAAAGGCACTTAAAAATCAAATTAACCCTTTAGGTAGTGGTTCTGGTAGTACCGATTTTTATGAGCATCAAAATAAAGGTGGACAGTATATTTATTGGAGCAGTGGCTTTAAAAACCTATCTTCTAGCTGGAACGACAGAATTTCTTCTGTAAGTACAGCTTCACCTTCTGCAAGTTATTCAACAACGCTATGGGAACATTCTTCAACTCAAGGATATGGAAAAGGTGTCTCCTTTAGACACTCTGATTGGTATGGTCAAACTGCTAATTTAGCTGCAGATTGGAACGATATAACTTCAGCTATTGAAATTAAATAGTAACAGCGCATTTCAATTAAATAAGTGAAGAAGTTTCAAAATCACTATACTCTCATCGATTAAAAAAACATGAGAGTATAGTGATTTTTCTAGTATCTTTTTATACATATTGCTACTTAAATATTATTTACTAAAAAGACCAGTCCTATTAGACTGGTCTTTTTACCTTCAAGCATGTACAGCATGTCCTACCGCCTGCAATAATGCTTCATGGATTGCTTCAGATAAAGTTGGATGTGCTGCAATATAATCTCTCATTATATCAGCGGTTACTTCTGTATGAATCATCACCGTTCCTTGTCCGATTAGTTCGGTTGCACGAGCACCGATAATAGAAATCCCTACAATTTCTTGATATTTAGGTTCCACAATAACTTTTACTTTCCCCGTTTGTTCTCCAATAATAAGCGCTTTTCCGTTCGCTGTAAATGCGAATTCTCCGATGAGGATGTCACCGTATTGCTCTCTTGCTCCTTTTTCTGTTAAACCGACACTAGCAATTTCTGGAGCTGTATAAATACAGCGAGGTACAGCATGATAGTTTACTTTTACATCTTCTCCGCTCGCGTGTAATGCCGCTGTCGTTCCTTCATGGAAGGCAACGTGAGCAAGCTGTATTCCACCAATCACATCACCCGCTGCGTAAATATGTGATCTGTTTGTTTGCATATGTTCATTCACAGAAATTCCTTTATTTGAAAATTCAATGCCTGCTTTTTCTAAATCTAATTCTTGTACACGTGGTTTTCGACCGACAGAAACGAGAACAAATTCCGGATTGGCTTCTTGGATACTTCCTTCATATTCAAATGAAGCCTGCTTCTTATAATTATTTAATCCTTTTAAAGCAGCTCCTGTAAATATTTTCACGTCACCTTTTTCTAGTTTCTCTCTTAAAATATTTGCGATATCTTCATCTTCACCAGGTAATAATTGCGGTGCCATTTCAACAATCGTAACTTTTGTTCCAAGACGACTATAAATACTTGCAAACTCGCAACCTATTACACCACCACCAACGATTAATAATGATTTTGGTATATTTTCTAGGGACATTGCATGACTACTATTTAAAATCCACTTCCCATCAAATGGAGCAAAAGGTAATTCAGTTGATTCTGATCCTGCCGCTATAATAAACTGGTCTCCAACTACTACATCTTCTTTATCACCATGTGTAACGCGCACACGGTGATCCGTTTCAAATTTCGCTTTACCTTGTATAACTTTTATTTTATTTTTCTTCATTAAATATTGTATACCTTGTACGAGTTGCGTAACAATTTGTAATTTTCTCGTCTGTATTTGTTTCCAATCAATTGATATATTCTGCTTATCTACTAATACTCCAAAACGATTCGCATGATTAACAATATCGTATACTTCCGCACTTTCTAACAATGATTTCGTAGGCATACAACCGACATTTAAACAAGTCCCGCCAAGATCAGCTTCATCAATAAGAGTGACATCTTTTCCATTTTGAGCCGCGGTAATTGCCGCTACATAACCAGCAGGTCCGCCCCCAATAACAACTAAATTACTCATTTTCTCACCTTCTCTTTATAAAAGAATTGTTACAGGTTCTTCTAAATAACGTTTAATTGTGCGTAAAAATGCAGCTGCTGGTGCACCGTCTAGTACACGATGATCGAATGTTAAACTTAAAGGTAACATACTTCCTTTTCTTAATTTTTTCCCTTTATATACAGGAACATGTTCAATTGCACCTACACCTAAAATACCAGTTTCAGGTGTATTTAATACTGGCGTAAAATATTCAATACCGAAGCTACCTAAATTACTAATTGTAAATGTTGTCCCTTGCATATCATCACTACTTAAACTGCCTGCTCGTGCCTTTTGTGCCACATTTTTAATCTCTTTAGATAACTCTACTAAAGATAGATTATTAGCAAAGCGAATAGCTGGAACGACTAATCCTTTTTCTAACGCGACCGCCATACCTAAATGAACATGTTCAAATTGATGAATGGCATCATTTATATACGCGCTGTTCATTTCTTTATGCTCACGAAGTGCTAATACAACAGCGCGTGCGACGAAATCTGTAATTGTTAATTTATTTTCATAGCGTTTTTGCACAAATTCAGCCATATTTTTATGTAAAGCAACTAAATCTGTAACATCTACTTTCATCGTTAATGTTAATTGCGCACTATTTTGTAAGCTTGCATGCATGCGAGTTGCGATCTCTTTACGCATACCAGTAACAGGAATTTCTTTACTTTCTTCTTGTTCAAGTACTTCTGGAATTGCTACTCTTTCTTCAAGCGCCTTTAATACATCTACCTTTGTAATTCTTCCGCCAGGTCCTGTACCAATTAATGATCTAATATCGAGATTTTCAGTTTTTGCAATTTTCTTTGCAACTGGAGATATTTTAATTCTTTGCTTCGTCACATCTATCGCATATGGTTCTGGATGTTGTACCTTTTTAGGTTCTGGATTAGATGCTTTTTCTTCTACAACATGTATGTTTTCATGAACTTCTACTTTTTCGTTTGGTTTACCGATGTAGCAAATTACAGTACCCGGCGGCACTCCCTCATCTTCACTTACAGCTATATCAAGAACAGTTCCGTCAGCTGGTGCTTCTATTTCAGTTTCGATTTTTTCCGAGTTAATACTAGCAATTAGTTCACCTTTTTCTACATTATCACCTGCTTTAATATTCCAGCTCGTAATAATACCTTCTTTCATCGCCATACCTAACTTCGGCATTACAACTTCTACGGCCATGTTTCTCTCTCCCTTCTCATCGTTTCATTACACATGTAATAAAGATTGGTCTCCGATCATTTCTGATACAGTTTCAATTACTTTCTCCGGCGTTGGTAAATATAACTTTTCAAGTGGTGGCGAAAACGGAACTGGTGTATGTGGTGCTGTAATTCGTTTAATAGGTGCATCTAACAAATCGAATCCTTTATCCGCTACAATCGCAGCAATATCAGTTGCAATACTACATCTTGGATTTGCTTCGTCAATTATGATAAGACGATTTGTTTTTTCAACAGATGCTAAAATCGTATCTTCATCAAGTGGTGATAAAGAACGCGGATCAATTATTTCTACTTCGAGTCCTTTTTTCGCTAATTGCTCAGCAGCTGCAAGTGCTGTATGAACTTGTTTTCCAATTGCAACGATTGTTACATCAGAACCTTCACGTTTAATATCTGCTTTTCCTAAAGGAATTGTATAGTACCCTTCTGGTACTTCGCCTTTCATATTGTAAAGTGTTTTATCTTCAAAGAAGATTACTGGGTCGTCATCTTCAATTGCCGCTAATAATAAGCCTTTTGCGTCATAAGGAGTGGAAGGAACGACAACTTTTATACCTGGAATGCTCGTAAATAACGCATATAAACTTTGTGAATGCTGTGCCGCTGCGCTAAATCCAGCACCGTGCATCGTACGTACTGTAACTGGCACTTTCGCTTTACCACCGAACATATAGCGGAACTTTGCACCTTGGTTTAATATTTGATCAAGACAACTTCCGATAAAATCATTAAACATTAATTCAGCTATCGGACGTAAACCTGTTGCCGCAGCTGCCATCGCCGCTCCCATATAACCCGCTTCTGAAATTGGAGTATCTAAAATACGATTTCGGCCAAATTCTTGTACAAGTCCTTTCGTAACACCGAGTACACCGCCCCATGCTTCATCATCTTGCAAGTGATCCACTTGTGCACCGCCTGCAACATCTTCTCCGATTAAAATTACATTTTCATCACGACGCATTGATATTTTCATCGCTTCATTAATTGCCGTTGACATACTTACTGTTCTAGTCATTATTTTTCACCCTCCTCTTATTTGTAAGAAACGTATACATCTTTTAATAATTCTTCATCTTCCGGATATGGACTATTTTCACTAAATTCAATTGATTGTTGCACTGCTTCATCTACTGCCTTTTCCATATCCACAAGTTCAGATTCTGTTAATAAAGCTTCATAAATTAAATGCTTACGGAAATTCACAATCGCATCTTTTTCATTTAAATGTTCTTCTTTTTCTTCTGAAGTTTTATACGTTTGCGCTTCACCTTCGAAATGACCGTAATTACGATATGTCATACATTCAATTATTGTTGGACCACCGCCATTGCGCGCACGTTCTACTGCTTCTTCCGCCGCTTTATACACTGCAAGTAAATCTTTTCCATCTACTTGAACACCTGGAATATTGTAAGCTTTCGCTCGATCTGCAATGGAATCACAACTTGACGCATATTCAAATGTTGTTGCTTCACCGTAACCGTTATTTTCTGCGATAAAAATAACTGGTAACTTCCAAATCGCTGCTAAATTAACCCCTTCATGGAATGTTCCTTCATTATTTGCTCCGTCACCGAAGAAGCAAACACTTACATCTTTCGTTCCTTTATATTTAGCTGTTAATGCTGAACCGCAAGCAAGTGGAAAACCTCCGCCTACAATCCCATTTGCACCAAGCATTCCTTTATCTAAATCGGCAATATGCATTGAACCACCTTTACCTTTACATAACCCTGTCGCTTTCCCAAAAAGTTCGGCCATCATGCCATTTAAATCACAACCTTTTGCGATACAATGGCCGTGACCTCTATGCGTACTTGTAATACTGTCACTATCTGTTAAGTGGGCACATACACCAACTGCTACTGATTCTTCACCAGCGTATAAATGAACGAAACCTGGCAGAACGCCTTGCGCGAACAATTCATGCACCTTGTCTTCAAACTTACGAATCTCTAACATTTTTTCATACATCCAACGAGCTTGTTCTTTCGTAATTTCATTCCCTTTACTTTCAGTTGTTTTTAACATGTCCAGCCCTCCTATTTTCTTGTTCATCTTTTATATTGCAAGTACTGTGCCAAATTCTAATCCCTGATTTAATAGGTTTTCTCTTTTCTTTCATAATAAAAAAGTGGACAAAATGAGACATCTGTCTCGTTTTGTCCACTTTTGTTCACCTAATTTGAGAATTATTATCTTATTCATTATCAAAACTCTTCTGTAATTTCCGAATGTAAATAATTTGACCAATGTGATACGCGTTATGAGTCGTTACATTAGCTAATACTTCCCACCACTTCGCAGATACAGGAAATCCAATTACATCACTTTCAACCTTGTCTTCATTTATGAGACTTTGCCATTGTAACAGTTTCTCTAATAGTTTTTCTCTTAACTCTTCAAATGTTTGATTATCTGATAGCATAAAACTTTTGTTATTATCACCTATAGCGGGCACAGCATTAACATTTGATTCTTTGTACCTAGTTTGCCACGTCGTATTCCAATACAGTAAATGTTGTACAATTTCAGCTATACTATTACACTCTTCATTCGGTTTCCAGAAAGCTTCTCTCTCAGATAAATCCTTAACTGCATCTGAAAATGGAATATACCAACTGGGATCATTCGCATTTGCTAATAACTGATCTGCTAATACGTCTTTAACATGGAACACTTTGCTTCCCCCCGTTAAAAAGATTCATTTCAAGACAATACTCACTTCTCTATATACGCTGAATTTGCCAGATCCCCTCTTTTTAGAATTAATCCCAAACATATGCACATAAAGAAACCGAAAGCACCTAATCCATAAGCTGTTGTATATCCACTTTCCCCGATAATCCATCCTGCAAGTCCCGGTCCAATCATTTGACCAACTGCATAGAAAACGGATATAAAACTAATTGCCATTGAGACATATTTCGGAGATACTTGCTTTGAAGCAGCAACTTGAATTAATAAAAGGATACCTCCGAGGCTGGAACCCCAAATAATTGCCGACATTATAAAGCCAATGATATGTCCAAATATAATTGGAATCATATCACCTATTACAGCTAATAAAAGTGCAATACATAACGTCTTCTTTATACCAATCCGATCCGAAATCAATCCCCAGACAGGAGCTCCTACGATTGAAAACATTCCTGCAATCGCATAAACAGTTCCCGAAATTGATGCCGAAATACCATTATTAATCATAAAACTAGTTTGATATAAATTTGGAATTAAATAAACAACGCCCACAATAAAATACATCCATGCAATGATGTATAACTCTTTCGTTTTCCATAAAAACGACTTATTATTCCTTTCCCCCTCATCTTCAGTAACTTCTGGATTTTTCAAAACAATTGAGGAAACGAATACAACAATACATGTCATAACGCCAAACAAAAGCCATGAACCACGCCAACTATACTCTGGAAATGTACGTACTATATAAGGAACAATTATTCCACTAAATAGCATGCCTATGCCAGCACCGCTTAATAATAGCCCCATTGCAGTTCCTCTTTTTTCTGGAAACCATCCTACTGTTATTGACATGAGTGGTGTATATACAAGGGCACTACCAGCTCCAGCACATAACATACAAATAGAGGCTATCCAAAATGAGGAGACAAATGCTAATCCTATTAAACTTATAACGACGAGCCAACTCCCTATTAATAAAACTGATTTTGCTCCAAAACGGATAGTAAGTATTCCAGATGTTCCGACTGTTAATAAATACCCTAAAAAGAGTATGGTTCCTAACATACCTGCTTGAGCTGTAGATAAATGGAGTCCTTCTTGCATAAACGGCAATATAATTCCATATGCCATACGTGCAAAACCCGTCGTTGTTATAATAAGAAACATTCCTGTTAATACAAATATCCAAAAATGACTTTCATTCCGTTCTTTCATTTAAATTCCTCCATAAAAAGTTATTTCCAATTGGATGTTGTTTGTAATTATAATGACCATTTTAATTAACAACTACCAAATGACGGAGGAGTTTACGGTATAGCGGATTATTCCTGTTTTACGTTAATAAATACGTAAAAATTCTGATGGATTCATTCCATACTTTTTACGAAATAACTCTGAAAAATGACTGACATTATTGTATCCAACTGCAAATGCCGTTTCGGTCACATTACTATTTCCCGAACGCAGTAACTCTATCGCATGTTCCATACGCTTTTCTCGTAAATATGCAAATGTGGACATCCCAAATAATTCTTTAAACCCAATTTTTAATTTATAATCATTTAACTCTACTATTTTAGCTAATTCTAATAATGATGGGGGTGATTCCATTCGTTGAAGTAAAATTTCTTCAGCCTGTTTTATTTTATTCAAATCTTTTTTTGATAATTGACTCCTTTTATTTGCGTCACAATCATTAAGCAACACTCTCCCAAAATGTATAGAAAGCAATTCGAGCGCTTTACTTTCTAATTCTAGTTGACTAATACGATCCTTTTGGGGATGCTCTATCATTCTTTTAATAAGATTAGATGTTATATAATCAATTGGATTTTGAAACTTTTTAAAAGATTGATTTCCTAATATAGAATGAAAATCAAGACTTTTTTCAATAGCATTATTCAGCATAAAATGATTAAACAATTGTACAGGAATCCCAATCGCTAATGAATATAGAGGTGTTTCTTTTTCATATTCAAATACTACATCAAAATCATTCATAAAATATAAATAACTATTTCCAGTCATTAATTCATACGAGGAATGACCAACTTGCACTCCTCCGAACCCTTGTAAACAAAAATTAAGCTCCACCATTGCTGCATCAGATGCAAACTGGATGCGATGGTTATTATGAAATTGATAATTTGATAACACAATTTCCATTCCTGAAAACGAAGTCCATCTTCGTATTTCACCCATACCTATTGTTTTTGGAACATTCATATGTCTTTTCTCTACAACTTGTAAACCATAAAAATATTTATGAAAAATATCATGAAAACCGTTAGTCTCCATGAAACCCACACTCCTTTTATGTAAAAATCAAAATTTAATTGATAATCACTTTCAATTATATCAAATATCTTTATACAATAAATAGATTTTCTCTTTATAACTCGTTATGATAAAAGAAAAAGAAAGCGAGCGAACAATGAATACAAAAATCGCGATTATTACAGGGGCATCAAGTGGATTCGGACTTTTAACGACACTTGAACTTGCAAAAAAAGACTATTTTGTCATTGCTACAATGCGAAATCTTGAAAAACAAGTAGACTTAATATCTCAAGCTACTAAACTCCACTTACAACAAAATATAAAAGTTCAACAATTAGATGTAACAGATCAAGGTTCTATACATAACTTCCAATTATTTTTAAAAGAAATAAACAGAGTAGACATTCTCATTAATAATGCAGGATATGCAACTGGGGGCTTTGTAGAAGAAATTCCAGTAGAGGAATACCGTAAACAATTTGAAACGAACCTTTTTGGAGCTATATCAATCACTCAGCTTGCCTTACCATATATGAGAGAACAGAAAAGCGGAAAAATCATTAATATTAGCAGCATTAGTGGCCAAGTCGGATTCCCTGGTTTATCCCCTTACGTTTCTTCAAAATATGCATTAGAAGGCTGGAGTGAATCCCTTCGCTTAGAAGTAAAACCTTTCGGAATAGACGTTGCCTTACTTGAACCTGGTTCTTATAACACGAACATATGGGAAGTTGGTAAACAATTAGCTGAAAACCAATCTGATACACCCTCTCCTTACAAAGAATATATGGATAAAATACAAAAGCACATAAACAATGGCAACGATACACTTGGTAATCCGATGGATGTTGCAAATAAAATCGTAGAAATTGCTGAAGCAAGGCGTACTACATTACGATACCCAATTGGGAAAGGTGTCAAATTTATGATCTTTACGAAGAAGGTTCTTCCTTGGAGATTGTGGGAGTTTCTTGTATTCAGGAGTTTTAAGAAGATGTAAGTAACTTTATTGAAAAAATATGTAAGGGGGTGCTAATTAAATGCTAGGTTTACCCTATGGTAAAGTGTTTTTAGTTCCGTGGTCCGAAGAGTGGGAATTTGAGTTTTCAAAAGAAAAACAATTAATTGAGGAACACATTGGAAAATATATTTTAGCGATACACCATATTGGAAGTACTTCCATCCCGCATTTAAGCGCAAAACCTATTATTGATATTGCGATGGAATTAAGAGATTCCAAAAATGGTCTAAAATGTATTACAAACCTAGAACAATTAAATTATAAATATAGAAAAGATGTATTACCCGAAAGGTATTATTTCAATAAAGGTGAGCCAAGAACCCATCAAATTCATATGTATGAACAAGGGAATCCATATTTAATAGAACAATTAAAATTCAGAGATTACTTAATAGACAATAAAACTTCTCGTATGCAGTATGAACAGTTAAAGATTCAACTTTCAACAGCTAACCCAAATGATAAGCATAAATATGCAGAGGATAAAACAAATTTCATTAAATCCATATTGGCTAAAATAAATGATTAAATTAAGAAGACCGAATTTCATATACATAATAAGAAACCATTTAGCGGTAAATGGTTTCTTATTAATTAGTTATCCTATTATTTGTAACATAAATAATTATTTTATTATGCAGCAGGTGGAACAAAATATACTAGTATCGAAATCATAAATATATATGTGACCAATCCAATAATTACTCATTATATGACATTGCTATAGGGCTGTAATTAATACGTATTAAATAAGAAAATATAGAATCAGCCCTGTTATCATTAACGATACAGCCCCACCTAAGGACATCAAGAACTCCCTCGATTCCCTGTCATATTTCCATTCCATATATGCATCAAAACTATATAACGTAATTAAAAACAGAAAAGGTAGAAAGCCCATGTATAGGGGGGTTGAAAGAGAAGAACATATAATAATAACCACTATATAAGAAAAAATAATAATTCTGTTTCCCCATTTATGAGACTTGTTCACATATTTATTATTCCATCCTTTTTGTTTCGGTATATTCAGCTTTTTTCTCACTATATTTTCTAAAACAACTAAGAATAAGATCCATAAAACTAATACAATGACTTTCACATGAAACAGAGAGGTATCCTCCTTTACTTAATCGTTTGGACTTTCTCCGGCTGATCACTCGGATACGTAGCATTTGTTTTGTTTTCTAGGTCCCAACTAATAATGGTCGCACTATCTCGTCCTAATTGATGATGAACGTGTTCTAAAATATTGTGAACATTTTCTTTAAGCTCTATATCATTTCTATTCATATCACTGTATAGGTTTAATGGCGTTTCATAACGGCGTTCCCCGCATTCTAATACCCCATCTGTCACCATTACAATTCGATTCTTTCCAGTACGTAGTTCACGAATTCCTGAAGAATAGCAAGGAACGGGTAAATCAAATGTGTTTACATTTCCAATCCATTCGTAAAAGTGGCGTTGATTCAATGTATATTGTCCTAATTTATGTAATTCATCATGAAATACATAAACTAAGCAATCACCTATGGAAAGCCACCATATGTAATTTTCTTTTCTTACGCATATTAAGCAAGCAGTTTCACCTTTTACCCTTTCGCACTTTTCTTTAAATGAGCGGGATTGAAATATCGTAAGTATATAATTTTCAACAGATCGAAATACTGTTTTAATTGATTCTTTCATAATCGCCTTTATATTTTCATATTCTTTTTGGATTGTATTTACTACTAAATCAACGCTTTCTGCACTATTATGTCCGTCTAATATAACGGTGAATTCCCAATCACCATTCGACCAAACTAATGCACCGTCTTCATTCTTTTTTGCTCCGGCACTTATACTCCCGCCGTATCTACCAAGTACGATATCACCATATTGCTTGACTGAAACTTCTTCTAAACACATTTCTCTACTTCCAATCCATGAATATTGTGTATTATTTGTTGTATGCATACTCATTCACCATATACTTTCGTATTCTTTCGCATAGTTTTTTTATTTTCTCTGAATCTCCATAGGGTGCACCAGTCCAATTTGCTACTTCAGTCGGTGACCAAAACTCTTTTGGTGTATTTGGATAACGCGGAATAATGTGCATATGCAAATGTGGTACACCATTCCCTGAAACGAAGGTGTAAATATGTTCTGCTCCTTCGCTTTCTTTAAGCGCTTTACTTACTCTACTTGTTATCAGTCCGAATGCCTTTGCCTCATCTTCAGTTAATTCAGCGAGACCAGGCACATGTCTCTTTATATCAATCATTACATAACCAAGATATGTTTCTTCTGCATCCCAATGGACATGTCCAACGTAAATGAGTTCATCTTCGTAAATAGCTCCACCTGGAACTGTAATGTTCCCTTTATGTTTTTCACAAATGAAGCAGTTTTGTTCTGCTTGATTGTTTATTGGCATATCCATCACCATCCTTTCCATATATAATATCATAAAAAAAGGAAAAATAGGTTTTATATTCCGAAAATTCAATCTCTTAAAATGAGAATTTTCATATTAAAATAATTTACAACTACTCATTATTTCTTCAAAAGCGTAATCCCCATTCCAACTGCAATCCCAATCGCTATTCCGATTGCTATATTATCAGTAAATACACCAGGAACTACGCCGATTACAACACCTATAGCGACACCAATTGTCATTGCATCATTTCTTTTTTTATGTTTAGACAAAATTGCATCTCCTCTCATCATTTCTCCCTATATAATATCTATTTACATGAACGTTGCTGTCTCCTAATATATTTACTATTCCGCTTGAAAATTTCCAAAAAATGTACTTTATTACTTTTCCATTCCCCCTACATAATCCTCTTCGTTTGAAAGAATTTTCAAGTCACCATTACATATACATAGGCATTTACTATAAGAAAGATCAGTAATTTATTGAAGGAGGAACGATTCAAATGTATCCTTATTGGAATCCAAATATAAATCAACAATATGCTTACTCCCCCCATCCAGTAAGGAATACACTGCATTATGATTCGCAATACATGATGCAGCGCATCGCAAGCCTTGAAAGCCAATTAGCTAAATTAATCTCATTAATCGAAGAAAATAATCAATTAATAAAATCAATGGAGCAACAGCAAAACCAAGTTTGTGCACCAGCTGGAGGTTCTGTTATTGTTCGGATGTAATTCGAATTCAAAAAACACACTTTGTAGTATAAAGTGTGTTTTTTGAATTATTTTCTTTTTGTATAAAACCCTTGCGTAATTCGGTCTAATATAATCGCAATCACGACGATAGCTAGTCCAGCTTCAAATCCCATTCCGATATTTACTTGTGTTACAGAGCGATATACATCGACGCCAAGTCCTGGCGCTCCTACAAGTGAAGCTGTTACAACCATTGATAACGAAAGCATAATACTTTGATTCACGCCAGCCATGATCGTTCCGGTTGCGAGCGGTAATTGTACTTTAAATAATTTTTGTGATGCGGTAGAGCCAAATGCATTCGCAGCTTCAATTAAATCTTCTGGAACTTGTCTAATTCCTAAGTCTGTAAATCTGATTGTCGGTGGCATAGCAAAAATAACGGAAGCAATAATGCCTGGTACGACGCCTACTCCAAAAAATGTTATCGCGGGAATGAGATAGACGAATGCCGGCATTGTTTGCATAAAATCTAATGTCGGCTTTAAAAATTTTGAGAAACGTTCATTTTGAGATGCTAAAATGCCAATGGGAATTCCGATAATAATTGAAATAATAACTGACGTAAGTACGAGCGCTAATGTTTGCATCGTTTGTGCCCAGTAGTTAATATTTAAAATAAATAATAATCCGATGAGCGTAAAAATGACTAAAGATAATTTCCTCGTTGTGTACCAAATGAGGAAACATAAGATGATAATCATCACTATGGCTGGTATTATTGTTAAAAAATTAGTGAGTAAATCAACAAATCCACCGATAATATAGGAGAATCCTCGGAACAAGCCTTCAAAGTGCTCATATAAACTTGCAACAAATGAATCAACCCATTCGCCTAATGGAATGCGCGGAATATTATTCATCGTCTTTCACCTCTTCCTCAATGTTACCTGCAAGAGCTTGAATGACACTTTCACGTTTAATAATTCCTCTTAACCTTTTCTTCTCATCAATTACGGGTAACGGATATTTCATCTCCGCCATTTTTGCATACGTTTCTTCAAGTAAAGTATCTAAATAAACGTGCGGAATATCGTTAAGTAATAAATCAGCAATCGGCCACTGTTTTTGTACTGCTTTACTTGCATCATCCGCAGTTAATATACCTAGAAATTCATACTTTTTGTTTACAACATATACCGTAGAAACACCTGCATTTCTCATAATTTGCAGAGCTACACGCGGCCCACGATCGATTAATAACGTTTCTGGTCTTTTTAAAATTGATTCTGCCGTAATTACTTTTCCTAAATTCACATCCGCAACGAATTTCTCTACAAATTCATTTGCAGGGCTCATCATAATTTCTTCCGGTGTTCCAATTTGGACAATTTCTCCATCTTTCATTAATGCGATACGATCACCAATTCGAAGAGCTTCATCTAAATCATGTGTAATAAAAATAATTGTTTTTTCCATTTTATCTTGTAACTCTAACAATTCATCTTGCATTTCTTTTCGAATTAGTGGATCTAATGCACTAAATGACTCGTCCATTAGTAATACATCTGGATTATTCGTTAGTGCCCTTGCAATTCCAACACGCTGCTGCATACCACCACTAAGTTGACTAGGGTAATTATCTTTATGATGATCGAGTCCTACTAACTGTAGCGATTCTAACGCCTTATTTTCTCGTTCCTCTACTGGAACTCCTTGAATTTCTAACCCGTACGCAACGTTTTGTATTACCGTACGATGTGGAAATAAAGCAAACTTCTGAAAAACCATACTCATTTTCGTCCTTCTTACTCTTCGCAATTCTTCTTTTCCCATCGTTGCGATGTCCTCACCATCTATGTATATATGCCCGGCTGTCGGTTTGATTAATTGATTTAGCATTCGAACTAGCGTTGATTTCCCACTACCAGACAAACCCATAATAACGAAAATTTCTCCAGTGTATACTTCAAACGTTGCCTTTTTCACACCAACGTTCATTCCTGTCTCCTTTAAAATTTCCGATTTGCTTTTTCCTTCTTTTAATAAGGTAAGCGCTCGTTGCGGATGTTTCCCAAAGACTTTTGTTACATTTTCAACACGTACCTTTGTATTATCCATGTCACTACTCCTTTTCTACCCATCTATTTACATAGTGTTGCGATTTTACAGAGAAATATTACATAAAAATGACATATATAAGATTTCTTTAAAAATTCTTGTTTCCGTTCATAATAAGAAGGTTCACTTATAGATTAATTTATAAAAAGCAAAAGCTTCACAGGAGGTTTTGAATGCGAAAAAAAATATGGATTATAAGTCTGTTACTATTTATTAGTATGATTTTCACTTCTTGTAATGCAACAAATGCAAATTCGAAAGGAAAAATTAAACTTGGTGTAACAAGTTGGAAAGAAAATATCGCAACCGCAAATATGTGGAAAGTTTTATTAGAAGAAAAAGGCTATAAAGTTGAACTCATGTATTTAGAAAAAGCTGCGATATGGACTGGCGTCGCACGTGGTGATGTTGATGCGAATCTAGAAGTATGGCTTCCTGTTACAGATAAACCATTAAATGCCCGTTACAAAGATGACTTCGTCTTAAAATCAAAATGGTATGAAGGTACTGGGCTTGGTTTAGTCGTCCCTTCTTATGTGAAAAACGTTAACAGTATTGAAGATTTAAATGCACATAAAGATGAGCTAGATAATAAAATTGTTGGGATTGAACCTGGTAGTAGCCTAATGAATTTAACGAATAAAGCAATGAAGGAATATGATATAAAACTAAAACTTGTCCAATCTTCAGAAGCTGCGATGATGAGCGAACTAAAGAAGGCATATACGAAAAAGAAACCAATCGCTGTTACGCTTTGGAATCCTCATTGGGGCTTTTCAGAGTTTGACTTAAAATATTTAAAAGACCCTAAGAAAGTATATGGTGAAAAAGATGACATTTATTACTCCGTTCGTAAAGGTTTCGAAAAAGATCATCCTGATATTGTGAAATACTTTGACAAATGGAAAATGAACGATGAACAACTAGGTACTTTAATGGTCATGTTAAATAAAACGAAAGATCCAGAAGAAGCCGCGCGAAAATGGATTAAAGAGAATCAAGCTTTAGTTGATGAATGGATAAAAGAATAAAGAATGACAAAAACAGGCTAGGGAATTTATCATATTCTCTAGCCTGTTTTATGTTATTTTTTCTCAATAACTGCATCAACAATTCCATATTCCTTCGCTTCTACTGCCGTCATAAAATAATCTCTTTCTGTATCATGAGCTACCTTTTCTACTGGTTGCCCTGTTCGATCAGATATGATTTTGTTAATATCATGTTTTAACTTTAATATTCTTTTTGCTGTAATTTCAATCTCCGTTGCTTGCCCTTTTACACCGCCGAGCGGTTGATGAATCATGATTTCACTATTAGGGAGCGCAAATCTTTTTCCCTTTGCGCCAGCTAATAGTAAAAGTGCACCAAATGATGCTGCAAAGCCCATGCAAAGCGTTTGCACATCTGGCTTAATAAGGTTCATCGTATCTAATATTGCAAATCCTGCTGTAGTTGAGCCGCCAGGACTATTGATATAAAGGAATATATCTTTTTCTGCATCTTCCGCTTCTAAAAATAATAATTGTGCTACTACACTGCTTGCAACTTGATCGTTAATTTCTGAACCAATCATAATAATTCGGTCTTTTAATAATCTTGAATATATATCATAGGAGCGTTCTCCTAATTTCGTTTGTTCTATTACGTAAGGAATTACACTCATTATAAATCCCTCCATCTGTTTTATGCCGCATTAAGCATACAACTGTAAGAAGAAGATTGTTTCATACTGAAGAATAACACTGGTTGTATTGATGGTAACTTAGTGAAATCTATTGTTGGGAGAAGTTTCGTCAACAATTCAGGTCTTTCTTCTCGAATAGAAGTTATAACGATTTCAACATCATCCGTGTACTCCACTATTTCAATGCCTTCTTCATTTACAGTTTTCAGCCTATTTCTACTCCTAAATAACGATGCTTTCACTGCACCTTCTGATACCGAACACACTTTAGCAATATCCGCGATACTATACTGAAAAACATCCTTCAATAATAAAATTACGGATTGTTGCACATTTAACGAAGACAATACTTTCCCTACCATTTCATGCAAATCTGCAATTTTCCCATGTGGTTCTTCAAATGTATTTTGCTGTTCTAACTTTTCTTGAACGGATTTTGATTTTATTTGATCTAACCATTGATTTCGAGCAATTTTATACAGAAGCGTTATACAAATTTCCTTCTCACTATACTTTTGAAGAACTTTGCAAATTGCTTCTTGGGCAAGGTCTTCCCCATCCCATTTGTTTTTCGTCAAAAACGTACAGTATCTTTTTACCTCTGCATAATGTTCAATTAAAAAATTTATATTTGAATGATTCATATCGATATGATCCTTTAAAACCTGAGTTACTTTTGTGCACAAAATAACCACTCCTTTTCAGCGCTTACTTATTAAACGATTGAACAAAGAAAAAAGTTACGGGGCTTATAATTAATTTTATGTTTATGTTCATGAATACGGGTCATAAATATGTTATATAGCATTTTACATGAGGAGGAATCAATTTGCCAAAATTAACAGTGGAAGGTACCGGAACTTTCGATATTAAAGAAGGAACGAAATTAGTCTTAGCACTTGAAGATAACGGTGTACACATTCTTCATCGTTGCGGTGGCAAAGCAAGATGTACAACTTGTAGAGTTGAAGTCATTGCAGGTGATTTTTGTGAGGCTACAAATGATGAAAAACAAGCTATTACGGAAAAAGGAATTGAAGACCACTTACGATTATCGTGCCAAATGCGTGTACATAAAGATATTACTGTTCGCCCAATACTTACAGTTGAAAGTTCCGGTTTAGATGCTGGAGCACGTCCGGCGGAGTAAAATGATGAATTTAAAACAGCTAGCCGGTGAATATGCTGCTGGCTTTGTAAGAGATGGTATGACGATTGGACTTGGTACGGGTTCAACCGTATATTGGACGATACAAAAGTTAGGTCACCGTGTACAAGAAGGGTTATCTATTCAAGCTGTACCGACATCAAAAGAAACTGAAGTATTAGCAAAACAATTATCTATTCCGCTAATCTCTTTAAATGAAATTGATATACTTGATCTCACAATTGATGGAGCAGATGAAATCAATAATGATTTACAATTAATAAAAGGTGGTGGTGGTGCATTACTTCGCGAAAAGATTGTTGCCACCTCCTCTAAAGAACTTATTATTATTGCAGATGAATCCAAACTCGTTTCACATTTAGGTACCTTTCCACTTCCTATTGAAATCATCCCCTTCTCTTGGAAGCAAACTGAAAAGAGAATTCAATCTTTAGGATGCGAAACGCGTTTACGTATGAAAGATGGCGGACCATTTATAACTGATAACGGCAATTTAATTATTGATTGTATTTTTCCAAACAAAATATTGAATCCAAATGATACACATACAGAGTTAAAGATGATTACCGGTGTAGTTGAAACAGGATTATTTATCAATATGACGAGCAAAGCGATCATCGGAACAAAAAACGGTATAAAAGAATATTAAGCATTTTAAAGGCTGACTTTTGCAAGTCAGTTTTTTCTTTTATAGCATTACATTATGATATACTATGACAACACATTCATATCACACTAGAAAGGGCTGAACAATTTGCAATCCAAACTCATAACAGAACTTACTGATTTAGAAACTGCCTTTTACATTCGAAAAGAAGTATTCGTAAAAGAACAAGGTGTACCTCTTGAGGATGAATTCGATACATATGACCAAATTGACGAGGCATGCAAACATATATTAGTTTATTATAATGAACTTCCTGTAGGAACTGGCCGTATACGATTCGTTGACGGAATGGGTAAACTAGAAAGAATTTGTATTTTAAAAGACTATCGCAAATACGGATTAGGCAAAGTAATCATTCAAAAGTTAGAAGAGATTGCTCGTAACAAAGAAGCAAACAAAGTTAAACTACACGGTCAAACACAAGCTGAAGGGTTTTATGAAAAATTAGGCTATCAAACTTCTTCCGACGTATTTATGGAAGATGGAATTCCACATATTCTTATGACGAAAGTGTTATCATAATAGAAAGGTTACTATATGATTCTACATTATGTATTCGTATAGTAACCTTTCTGTAGCTTATTCGTTTGAAAGTCTCTTTGATGAATATTCTAGATTAATACAAAAAGACGACGCTGAATACGTCGTCTTTTTTATAAGCAGAAAAGTTAACTCTCAAACTTCCTTTTTTTGCATCAAAGCCCATCATCTTTCATTTCATTTTGAGGTAAAGCTTACACTGTTTTCCATAAGGATAAAGCAAAAATCCAGTTTGGATCCCCATGTCCTTCATAATTCTGGACTGCTTCATACACTTTTCCCTCGTGTAAAACTTTATCTCCCTTTTTATATGCTTTCTTTGCATCCCACGCTTCATATGAAGCGCTTTCAGTTTTTGTAGTAATTGTGAACGTATCACTTTGTACGGATTCATTTCCAACTACATCCACTGCTTTCACTGCATATTTATAAGTAGTATTAGCGAGTAAATTTTTATCCATATAAGAAGTCGTATTGGATGTTGCAATTTTTTTCATTGTTCCTTCTATTTCTCTATAAATATCGTAATAGTCTACACCAACGTTATCATCAGATGGACTCCACATTAGATCCACACTTGACGCTGTTGTTCCCATGCTATGTAATCCTTTTGGTTGTGTTGGTGCTTCTGTATCAGGAGCCTCAACTGTTGTTTTCACTGTAAGCGCTGTACTTTCTTTCGATACATTGCCAGCTGTGTCAATTGCTTTTACAGTATAAGTGTATTCTGTACTTGGTTTTAATTGTTTATTAATAAAATGAGTGCCTAGTACAGTGTCAATCATCTCTCCGTTATGGAAAACTTGATATCCTTTCACCCCTACATTATCCGTAGAAGTGTTCCATGTTAGTTCTATACTATTTGCTGTTACTTTTTGCGCCTGAAGTCCATTTGGAATACTTGGAGCTTCTGTGTCTGGTTTCACATTGTTGATGAGGTTAACATCAATTACATTATAGAATGCATTTACTGTATCAGCTACATCCCATACTGCTAAAATTACATGATATCCACTACGGTCAGTAGGTACATTGATTTTGTGAGTTAAATTATTTGAAGCTGCAGAACCATCATGTTGTACAGTGCCAATTGGCTCAAAGTCCGCTCTTGTTAGTGCTTTATTTGGATTCCATCCTTTTTTTGTAATATAGTAATGCCATTTGCTTGTTAAGTGAGGCGCTGTATACTTCCAAGTAAATGTATTTTCCCCACCTGTGATTGTATTTTTAAACCAACGATTTGCTGCTTGTTGATCTAAAATACCGCCAAATTTTCCACCTGCAGAAGCGATTTGCCCATCAACTGGGCCAATTTGTGGGAATCCTTTTGGAGCTTCTAAACTTTGTGGTTCATACATAACACTTCCGCAGTTTACATTTAGAGCACCATAAGTTGGACTACATAAAGCAGAACGGCTACCAGGCTTTTCAACAAAGCCGTGCGCGTATGCATTTTGAGGAATAAGTGTCGTTCCGATAATTCCAGCTGTTAATGCAACAGCTCCAATACTTTTTTTGTTCATTTTCAAGTTTTGTAGTTGTTTTAAAAATCGATTATTCATGTTCCTGTCCCCTTCTTGTTATACTTCGTAGTGTAATGTGGGCTTTGATGTAAAAGAATAACAAGAGTCAATCTTATTTCGTGTATGCGTAAATATGCATACACCGTCGTAAAGAAACATTTCATTTCTTGTGAAATATTTCACTTACTGAATATATCATGACATAGAAATCACTTAAATGTGTGCAGAAGTTGTGCAGAAACAGTGAAATTACTACTAACACGTAAAACTACATCCTAAATTTATAAAGTAAAAGTGAGCAATAGAAATTGTAGTACTTGTAATGAAAAATTTTAGGTATATATATGGATGAATTGTACCAAGTCGTCTTGAAACCCTTCATCGTTAACTTAAAACGCATGGCAATGTGAGATCACATTATTTTAAAACAACGTGCCATCTCCATTTTCCATATATCTTTCTATCAATACTTTGAAATTACTTATCACTTGTAAACATTTCCGAATCCGTCAATATAGTTTCATAAAACTTATCATATTCTTCACTGTATTGAAGTTTTAACTTTTCTATTAAACTTGTATCTGGTGAAATAATATCAATTACGTCTGTACTTATATACAATAAATAAGTATCGTTATAAAAAGAAATATACGCTTGCTGACCACCATTAACGACATACTTGCAATACTTATATACTTCATCTTCATGTACACCTTTAATCGTAGTAAATATGATTGTACTTTCAAGATCATCAACGTCTACTTTCGTTTCTGCCCAATTCTTAATCTTCATGAACCTTCCAATTTTTGTTTTCTCATTTATTCTCTTACTTTTACCATATGTTATGTAACCGGAAATAAATGAAACATCAATTGTATCAGGACTTTTAAAAAGTTCAGTCAAAATCCCTCTTAACCCTCTCAAATTACCCTCAAATAATTCTATATCGAATCTAATTCTATTTTTCGCCTCCACTTGAAAAAATGGTGTAGCTGTCATGTCAGAAAAATTTACATCTAGTATTTTCATTCTTTCCATTTCATCAATTCCTCGCTTCATATAACATAAAAGTGTCTATATCATTTAATATAGACACTCTTTCACATGTATAGTTTTAATAACAGCCTGTAAATTTAAAAATTTCATCAACTGCTTGCTTATACCCACCTGATTTTCGGAGAGACTCCTTCAAATTCAAAGCAGCTTCTTTACATGACGGATTATTTAATACTATTTCTACACTTTCACTTAGTTGATCCGCAGTTAATCCTTGCATTTGCAATTTAACTCCTGCCCCGAGACTCTCCACTTGCTTTGCGATTACTGGCTGATCTGCACTTTGCGGAATTACAACGAGTGGAACACCGTTATATATCCCTTCATGCGTACTGTTCATACCGCCGTGTGTAATAAATAGTTTCGTATATTTGAGAAGTTCAGTTTGTGGTACATAGTTTTTCACAATGAAGTTTTTAGGGATATTACCTAAATCACTTATTTCCGTTTTGTTGCCAATAGACATAACAATTGTATGCTTACTATTCTCGAACGCCTTCATACAAAGTTTATAAAAATCAAGCGCTTCATTAAAAACAGTACCTAATGAAATGTAAATCAGGCTTTTTTCTTCAATTGAAGTGTAATCAAAACCTTCATTTTTCACTTGTGTAGAGATAGATGGACCCACAAATTTGAATGTTTCATTAAATGTATCCCCAAAAGGTTGGAACTCCTTAATTGTATACACAATAGTAAGTGAAGCTGGATTACAGAAAACTTCATACGGTGAGTTTATATTAACACCATATTTTTCTGTAATTCCATTAGTTAAGTTTTCAAAATCATTATGTATTCTATCCTGAACTTCCAGTGGGATATTTTTAGAAAGATGGTCTAACATTTGTTTAAATGATTTTTCATCTTGTGCAAAAGATGTGCATGAATTTATGGCTGGAAGATTAAGAATTTGGGCAATTAAGCGACCACAGCCAAACATCGAATCATGAATAATATAATCAAAATGTTCTCCTTCAATTTGTTCTAGAACACTCGGTATAATAACATCTGCTGTATGTAAAAGACCATTTATTCTTTCCTGTAAATAATTCCGACCACCGGAAAGAAATGCTTGTATAAATTTTTGATCATCAATCGTTCGTACAGTAGCACCTGTCTTCTCAATACGCTCCCTGAAAGCCTCTATTGAAAAATAAACTACCTCTTCACCGCGAGAAATCAGTTCTTCTACAACATGTAATGTTGGATTTATATGTCCTTCTGATCCAGCGTTAATGAATAAAACACGTGCCATTCAAAACACTCCTTAAATTTTAAAATTTCTATGTTGTAAAGAATATGGATACTTTCCATACTCTTTACGGAGTTATATGTATCATTTTCCTGCTAAATTGACCTAGCAAGCCTAAAACCGAGATCATCTATATGAAATGTAGGATGACTACGACGGCGACAAGTAGCACCGCACCCTCTCGCTTCTTCAGCCCAGCTACCGCCTCGGAAAATTCGGTACGATCCATATACCTTTTCATCATACAAATCATAACACCATTCCCAAACGTTCCCTAACATATCATATACTCCCCATGCATTCGGTTCTTTTTTACCGACCTCATGAATTTTCCCATCCGAGTTTTTATTATACCAAGCTATCTTATCAAGTTCTCCATATGTATACCCAGTAGTCCCTGCTTTACATGCATATTGCCACTCTGCCTCAGAAGGTAATCGGTAGCCGTTGGACTCTACATTACAACTAACCTTTTGACCGCCATCACTAATAGAATAATATTCTTTTAATCCCGCTTTTTTTGAAAGTAAATTACAAAATATAATCACATCATTCCAAGAAGTATTAACAACGGGTTTATGATTGCCTAGAAAAGAATTTGATGATTCATTTATAACAGTATAATATAATTCCATCGTTACAGTATATTGTGCAAGAAGAAACGGCTTAATTTGGGCCTTCCATTCTCTTTTAATTCGATCGTCTCTTAAAACTATCTCCCCTGCTGGGATTTTTACCATATAAGAATCAATCAAGCGAATTATTTCATTCAATATTATTCCTCCATTCAAAATGGAACATAATTTAATGTTTTTAATGCACCAATTTATACTTACTGCACTTCCTTTATGAATCGTTGAACCTCATTTGGTGTTTTTAAAATAATAATTCTTTTATCCTTATTGAATTGATCGATTCTTTTTAAAATTGCAGGTCTTTTCGACTTAGGATATTCCCATATCCATTTGAAAAATTGCAAGTCAAATCTTTCTTCACATCCAGCACCCATATCCGGTCTTGTTTTATTACGATATTGCACAATTCTTTTAAAAGCACGATAAACACATATTGTTCTATGAATATCAAGGAAGATAATTGTATCAGCTGCGTTAATTCTTATGTCCATTGTCCCGCCATAATTCCCATCAATAATCCACTTTTCCCCTTTAACTAATTCATTTTGAACCGTTCTTTGCTCCTCTTTCGGTACACCCTCCCAATTTGGTTTCCAAAATAGTGTATCAAGATGATGCACCTTAATATTTAGCTTATTACCTAACTGCCTTGCTAATGTGGATTTTCCTGAACCACCAGAACCTATTAATATTATTTTTTTCATAAATACCCCTTTTTACATCTTTTATTTCTTTCGTAGCATAAACTCACCAAGCATTCCTACTCCAACACCAATTGTGTAAGCCACTAAATCACTCCATAAAAATCCGTAACCTAATACGAGTCCACCTAAAGTCGTTGCTCGAATGCTATCTATCCATTCCGCATGGTACAATTGACTAATTTCAATCCCGTAGCAAAATATCAAACTAATAAAAGCTAATTTCCTCGTTTCTATTTTAGGAAACAAAAATCCAAATCCAATAAAAATCATTAATGCCCATAAAGCATCACCTAAGTACCCATTTAACAAATCTGGTAACGCAAAAGCAAACTTTCTTGAACTAAGACCTAAAATAATAACAACTATAGTAAACACCGCATATAGTAATCTATTTCGTTTCGTATTCATTTCAAAATCCCCTAATATATAATGTAAAACTGCAAATAGCTAGTAAAATATAATCATTTTACTAGCTATTTATAGTCGACTTCACTTTGTATTTAATCCAATAACTCTTGCTGCTTTTTCTTTGAAAATGATTGTAATACTAAATCATACGACCAATCTATCATTTTATTAATTTGTTCTTGCCCCACATCCTTATGTATGTACACTGTATTCCAATGCTTTTTATTCATATGATATCCAGGAATTATTGTTTCTGGGTAATCTTCTCTTATTCGTAAAGAGAGTTCTGGATCACATTTTAATGTAATCGCAGCTTTTTCCCCTTCTTCATGGTTCACTATCGCAAATATTTTATTATTGAGCCTCATACATGTTGCACTCCAGCCATCTGGAGAATCCTCTGTCGCTTTTCTTTTCGATAAACAATACGATCTTGTTGCATTCATTCTAATTGGCACCTCTTATTCTTTCACTATTTGATTACGCTGCATCACAATTTGCTTCGTCGCTTTAAATTGCTGTTCACCATAAAACTTTATTAGTTTCTCGCCGCAAAATAGACTTACAATATCAATATGAGATATCTCTCGAAGTAACATTGTAAGCATCTTCTCACCAATACCTTTATTTCTTACACTCTCATGTACGACAACATCTTCAATATACGCCCGAAAAACACCGTCAGTAACAACTCTAGCAAATCCAATTAATTCGTTTTCTTCCCATACTCCAATAGCTATACTATTCTTTAACATTTTTTCAATATCGACTTCTTTTCTTTCTGGCCACCAGCCTACAATACCGTAAAGTTTCTTTATTTTTTCTACACAGATTGGTTGTTCATGTTGTAATTTATACGTGTACATTTTTCCTCCCCTAAACTAGTGTACATAATATTATTATAATCTCTTTTCTAAAAAGTGTTGGCTATGCCCTTTAGGATGATCTTCAACAACACCATATTCTCGGTATCCGTGCTTTTTATAAAAATCTGGTGCTTGGAAACTAAATGAATCTAGTAAAATGAGTCTACATCCTTTTTCCATCGCAATTTCTTCTATTTCATGTAACAATTGACTACCATAACCATCATGACGAACAGATTCATCAACCCATAAAAAATCTATATGAAGATGATAAAAATACATCGTTCCTGTTACACCGCCAAAGATTTTTCCATCTTCATCTTTCACTACGAAGCTTACTTGTTCCATCGGTTGCTTTACTTCATCTGTTAAAATAGACATGTTATATTGAATTACTTTATTTTTAATGTATTCTCCTTCAGTGCGAGTGCCATTCTCTATGCTTTTCATATATTTCCTCCTTTCAACTTAGTAAGCTACATTTAATTTTTACTTCTTCTCTTTAATATACTAATGAATACAAATCCGCCATATGTAACAAAGCAAGAAAACCCAATTATCCCTGGTACAGAGACATAACCTGTTCTCACATAACTTATAACGGCAAAACTAGCGATTAATAATAAAATAGATGGCCAAAATATAAGAGCTGTTTTTCTTCGTCTCTGTTTCGATGTACTTTCTTTCTCCTCAGAAACACGTGTGCCAAAAAGCAAAACAATACAAATAAGAATCGCTGCAAAGTAAATAGTATCTAATGACAAAGTGTGATCGTATAGCGCAATTCCAACTTCAAGAGCAATAATTGTAAGGATTAAAATAATGATTGTTGAAGTCTTTAAGTTTCGCTTCAATCGCTCACCCCTAATATACTTTTACTGTATTCTTTGTATACGTACCTCAAAGCTTCTATAACGATTTCATCAACTTGTTTATTATCAGATCGATTAGGTAAATCTCTTCCCCCAATTACATAAAGAAACGGAAATTTATGAAACATTCCTATTATACCAATATTTATTATAGCGGTGGATAAACCACCTGTCATATGAGCTAAATGATAATACGGTATCCCTTCATAATCACCTTGTTGCCTTACCATTCCATTAATAATGGGTTCCCATAATTCTGGTTCTGATTTATATCCTTGAAAAATATGTACTAAAAGTGAAAGAACTTGATTTAACTCTCCGACATTTTGCTCATCTCTAGGGTTTTCCTGTATATGAATCTTTGAAAAGTACGTTAAAACATTTTCTCTGACAGTTTCCCATCCTCCGCAGTGCATAACAATTGACTGAGCTATACAGCTGTCGTGACATGCTATCATTACTTCAACCGCTTTACTAAGTGTTAATGTAGCTCTGTCTTGTAAGTGAGGATATAACTGCGCACTATCCTCATTTGGACTATACTTAATGTGATGAAGTGTATCACTCCAACTAATTAGTTTATCCTTTACCATCTTTGCTACTGTAAATCCAATTGCCACTTTTGCTGCTGATGCTAAAGGAACGTATAGCTCATTGTTATGGGTAGCAACTATATTTCCATTCTTTGTTGAATAAACAAGTATTCCAACTTGACCAATTTGTATTTCTTTTATTTTTCTAATGACAGCCTACATATTCATCCCTCTTCTTATATCGTTTTATCATCTTCTCAAAATTCGATATAGAATATAAGAATCCTTTTTTGTTAAATGATAATCATGAATACAATAAGAAAAAGATAGCATGAGATTTCTTCATACTATCTTTTGAAGTATATACAATTTCTTTTTAAAATTATTTTTACAGTAATAGATACAGCTATTCTTCAGTAGGATTTTTAGGACCATTAAGCTCCAATTGATAAAAAGCTAAATCTAGCCATCCATTGAACTTATAACCAGCCTTTTTTATTGTTCCCGAATAAACAAATCCGAAGTTTTTATGCATTGCAATGCTTTTTTCATTTTCCGCATCAATTCCAGCAATTAAGGTCATATATTCTCTTTCTTTTGCAATTGTAATTAATTCTTCCAGTAAAGAGGACCCAACTCCATTTTTTCTATATTCTTTATCAACATACACAGAATGTTCAACTGAATATTTATAGGCAGGCCATGCCCTAAAGGGGCCAAATGTCGCAAATCCTACTACTTTATTATCTAGCTCGTAGACTAAAATTGGATAGCCATCAGCCTTTTTTTGTTCATACCAACCTATTCTATTTTCAAGGGTTACAGGTTTGTACGCATATACAGCTGTTGAATTAAGGATTGCATCATTATAAATATCTAAAATAAATGTTACATCTTTTTTCATTGCTTCCCTTATCATTGTTTTCTTCCTTTCATAATGATCTTTCTCTGTACCTTTCTTTCAACTGATCTACCTATTAATAATACAAACTTATTTTTACAACCGAATTCTAGATTTTCGAAAACCATCAATTGCATTTAGTACCGCAGATAATATGAAGATAATTATCCCTCCACCAATTAACCACGTTTTAAATTCCTCTGGAGAAATTGTAAACACATTTGCCACATACGTAATGAATCCTTCGTTAAATAAATGAGGATTTACTACGATTACAATGAATACTATTGTTGCAGCTAACTGTAGGATTGCATTCCCAATTGCCAATTTTTGCGTCCATTGTCCTTGCACTAACTTATAAAGAGATATACCTATTTCGAAAACGATCATAATTACAACGATTGGCCAATACTGAAGTAAAACATCTTGATTGAAAGTTGGTGCGACAAACTTCAATCCATTTGCCGTACCATTATATACGCCAACAAGATAATTCGCATAAAAGTAAAGTGTAGCCCACACTGCCGTCCACATCAAACCTCCAAAAACTTCAAACTTTGAAATTGACTTTTTCTTTGGCACATACGAGATATTTTTCAAATCATCAGGTGTCCATTTTTTTAAACTTGTCGTCAACGGTTGGGTGCTTTTGTCTTTATCTGTTCTTTCTAAAATAGCAAATACAAGTGTCAACCAGAAAAATACATGGAGGCCTACTTCGACAATTTCCCCAATGCCTTTACCTATCAATTGTAAAATAACATTCAATACTGCCTGATCACCAGTATAGCCTATAAAATTTTCTGCAACCATTGAAATGAGTGCGATAACAGCTGCAATTGGTAGGATCATTTTTAATAATGTCGTATATACATCAAAATAACGTGGTCCAATTAAATGCATCGGTCTATCCAAATACCCATTAGCCAACGAAACTGGGCTCCCCAATTTTTCAAGGACACTCTTTACATCTTCCTCATTGTACTCATCAGGTAACATATCCTCTATTGTCGACCGTAGTTCAAGCGTAATATCTTCACGATTTTTTTCAGGTAATCTCTTCGCAACTTCATGGACGTACATATCAATCAAACTCATTCTCGTCCTCCTCCTTTAATAGGTTATAAAGCTCTTTTGAATCCTTTATCCACTCCTTTTTCAATTGTAAAAATATCTCTAATCCATATTCACTTAAAACATAATACTTACGAGGTCTACTCTCCGTTTTATCCCAACTACTCGTCACTAGCTCCTGCTTTTCTAATCGGCGAAGTAGTGGATATAAAGTACTTTGATCTATCATGATTCCTGATTGCTCCAATAATTGGACAAGCGAATATCCATATTGCGGCGTTCTTAGTTGACTTAAAACCGCTAATGTCAATGTCCCTCTCCTTAGCTCAGTAATTAATGAATTTAATAAAGTATCCATTCACCCACCTCATTTCCATTACTATATGTCATACAGTATGTGTTTTATACTATGTATCGTACAGTATTAGTGTGACAAAAACAATAATTTTCCAAAAAATATATACAATAAAAAGCACAAACTATCTAATTTGCGCTTTTCTAGCTAACTTAAATACCTATAACACTCTTAACTTTGTCCCTCTGGTAATAAAAAATCTCCCTTTTCTTTAAAAAATGGAGCAACACCTACAATTGCCTCAAAATTGATTACTCCATATACATGCGGGTATTCTTGACCGTTAGAAGCAAGTTCATATTTTATTTCTGCTTTTACTAGGGATGGATCAATTGTAAGTAATAAAACATCTTCTTCATGACTGAAATATGTTTCCGCAACTATTAAAGCTTGGTCTAATAATGAACAATGAATGAACCCCTCTTCTTTAAGTGAGGCTTCATTAATCTCTCTAGTTGTTTTTGCGATTTCCCAATTCCTTTTTGTTATTACTTTTGTAATCATATCCATTCCCCCTATATCTTTATATAGAAAAAAAGAGGTTTTTCTGTTTATTACTAGAAAATCCTCTTTTTACGTTTATTTTAATTCCTTAATTAAAGGTGACGCTTCCCCACTATGGAAAATCCATAAATCATGAAGCGATCTCGTACATCCGACATACAATAATTTCGCATCATGTTTTGTATTTTTGTAATGTTCCTCATCAACGTCGATTAGAAGTACGGCATCAAATTCTAATCCTTTCGCCAAATATACAGGTACTACCGAAATACCACCTTCATATTTGCTTTGATCTGCTTCAATGACATTAACAGTCCACCCTCCATTTGTTAACTTCTCATATATATCACGGCATTCATCGTCTGTTCTTCCAATTACCGCGATTGTTTTCACATCTTCAGTTTGCAAATGCTGTAATGTCTTTAAAACTTCAGTAAATTGGTCCTCTGCCGAAATTACTTTCACGTCTTCACCGCTACGGAAAACTGGAGTTGCGAGTCCCACTGGAATCTCTGCATTTTTAATTATTTCATTCGCGAATTCAATAATTTCTTTTGTAGAACGATAACTTCTCGTCAATTCATAATAACCTGTTTCTTGGAATACTTCCTTAAAAGCACCCCAGTCTTCAATTCCTTGATAATCATAAATCGCTTGAGATAAATCACCTAATATAGTGAAAGAATTACCTAGTGTAATTTCTTTTAATACATATACTTGGAATGGCGAGAAATCTTGCGCTTCATCAATAACGACGTGATGGAACTTTTGTCCAATTTCAATTCCTGTTATGCGATGTTGTATGTAAATTAAAGCTGGTAAGTCTTCTACATACACTTCTTTTTTACGACAATTCTTTTCTGTTTCTTGAACAAGTTCTTCAGGTAATACTTCGAGTATTTCTTTACTCTTTATCATTGAATTATATATTGAAAGCGGGCTCATTTTCGGCCAAAAATTCATATATGTGTTCAATCTCTTTGTCGCTTCTTTTTTTAGTAATTTTTTCTCGTTTGTTTCTCCAAACTTTTTAAGCTCAATTTCAATCCAGCGCTTCATACGGCCGACTAAACGTTCTCTTCTTTTCTTTAATGGATAGTGTTTATATTCAACCTGCATCCATTTTTTAACGTCTTCCACTGGAATAACAGCTTTATCCCATGCCTCAAAATCTTTTGTTGGCACTAAATCTTTTTCAAATTGAATCATTCTTTCTTCAATAAACGACTTAAATTCCAGCGTGCCTTTCAATTTACCTAGCATAACCTTTTTTTCATCGCGATTAATTGAGAAAGCTTCTTTCAATTTTTCTTCTGTCTGCTTCAGTTTCACCGAACCATCTAACGTACGTAATGCCCAATCTGGAAACGTTGTTTGACTAATATTTCCTACACCTAACTCAGGAAGTACACTTGAAATATAGTCTAAAAACAAACTGTTTGGAGCGAATACGATCATTCTCTCCGCTTCAAGTTGTTCACGATATTCATAAATTAAAAAAGCAAGGCGATGTAAAGCGATCGTTGTTTTTCCACTCCCTGCAACCCCTTGAATTAATAACGGTAAGTTTCTTTCCGCGCGAATAATATCATTTTGCTCCGATTGTATAGTCGAAACGATATCTTTCAATTTGTTATCTTTATTCTCACCTAATCGATATAGAAGAAAATCATCAGCATGTGAGACATCTTCATTTCCTTTCACATATGTATCAACAACACGTTCTAGTTCTCTCTTTCGAATCGAAATGTTTCGTTTTAAATAAACATCGCCTTCTACTAATCCGTCTGGTGAATGATAAAATGCTAATTCTTCACCACCGGTAAATGAATAAAACATACTTGCGACAGGTGCACGCCAATCAATTACAATTGGTTTCATCGTATCTTTATCCGAAACACCTACTTTACCGATGTAAATCGGCATTACGTCTTCCTTGCCATCCTCCTGAAAGTCTAATCTTCCAAAATACGGCTCATGTACACCAATACGTAAGCTTTGTCTATTAGACTCCCTCATACTTTCAAGAATTTGCTCTTTAAAATCTTCTCCATAATAAACCGGGATTTTTTCAAGCTGTTCTAATTGATCATCCATCGTACTTAAAGTATCTTTCATTTTTTGTAACTCTTCGTCAAAAATGTTGTTCATTTGATGATTCCCTCCTGTCCGTTCCAATTTTTTCAGTCGAAATATAATTTTATTAAAAATCCATTCATAAAGTCAATAGTTTTAGTAAGAATTTTCTAAATTAAAAAAGAGTAGAGATTAATCCCTACTCTTCCTTACTTTAATTCGATATGCCAAACATTCATTTAATGTTGCCAATTCTTTATATTTTCGTTTTTCAAAATCATATGCTCCCCCAGGGAAGAATCCCATAATACTTAAACCAGCTTCAGCACATAGATTGCTAATCTCATCTACCGTATAACATCGTAAAGACTGTGTTACTACATCATTTGGATAATTAGGGTCCCACCAATGATCTAACATTCTTTCATTTATACTATCATATTCGTATTTTCGTATAGCTGCACTTAAGGACATTTCTTGTCCACTTACTTTTTTCCAATACAATGGTTGATAAATATCAATAAGTGCACATCCATCATCCTTCATCCAATTTTTAATCCGTTTTAATAGAATCAATTGCTCATCATCTGTTCCTACACCAAATCCGTCTAAATAACTAACAACATCAAACTTTTCTTCAAAGTTAATTTTATAAAAATCAGCGCAATGAATATCTATATAATTAGTAGAATGTTCTTTTGCAAACATAACTAACTCTGGTACAAGTTCAACCGTAGTCATTTTCACTTGTAACCTAGACATCGCCCTTGCAAATCTACCATTTCCTGCTCCTAATTCTAACATCGTTTGAAATGGATGACCAACTTGTTCTTGAACTTCTTTAGCAACCTGCTCTAACCAGCTTTCTGTATTGATATCGTAATTCGACAGTTCGAATTGTTTTTGGTAAAATCCCTTCACATTTAATTCGTTCATTATTATTCTCCTCCTGCACTAGATTTTTCTGCTACAGGTGAGAAACTAAATTTCTGACACCCATGAAAAAAACCATTTTTATTTCTCTATATTTATTATTTATCAAAATAATAAGAATTTTGAAATTACCAATATAAAAAGCAGATAATGGTCGATTCCACTATCTGCTCTATAGCTGCTTCTATTTTCCTTGTTGATACTCCACCCAATCACCAGAAATGATAACTTTCTTTAGCATCTCTTTATCTTGAGCAATATACACAAATGCACGTATTTCTCTATCACCTAAATAAATCGTTTCGGTGATTCGGTCATATAAATCACTCTCTGTATTACCTGTGTATTCTTCAAGTTCATCTAACTTTTGCAGAACATCATCATTTACTTCATAAACTTCTCCGTATACTTTGTCCTCATTTGAACAAATCATCGCAGGGTACCCTTCGTATGTATCAAATAATTTACCATACGTCCATGCTTCGTCTGCGATGCATATTGCACCTTGCATAAAATGAGCATTCGTTTGCTCTTTTCTTAACGTGCCATACACGAAAACGTGATGCATAAATCCCTATCCCCTTTATATGTCTCTACTTTCTAATTTGTAAATAAGCACGAATCATAAAGTAACTCACTTCATTTGGAAGTTGGTCCTTAATCGATTTCAGACCACCCTCTGCATTTTGCACGGCAGTTTCAATCAGTGATTCATATTCTGCAGGAACAAAACTGTTCCAGTCTACTTCCATTCCATCTTCAAAGCAGCGAATTAAATGATTTTCAATTGTTTGTCTTGATAAGCTACGTTCTTTAGCAATTTCATCTAGATCAATGCCTTGTTTATACATTTCATACGTTTCTAAATGAGAATTCGCTGACGCTTTTCCTGATTTTTTACTCTCTGAAACAACTTCAGTCTTAATTGTTTCCGCATAGTTTGGGTTATCCTCAATAAAGTGCTGAACTGCTTGTAAGAAGTGAGACCCGTACTTCACAAGTTTGTGTTCTCCGATTCCTTTTACAGTTAGGAGTTCGGAGTCACTTTGTGGCATTTTCGCACACATATCTTTTAACGTTTGGTCAGAGAAAATAACGAACGGCGGTACACCTTCTCCTTGTGCAATTTCTTTACGCACTTCACGAAGCACTTCAAATAAAGGATGGTCTTGAACAATTTGTCTCGTTTCTACTCGTTCTTTGCGTAAAACATTCTCTTTACCAAGTAATATTTCTTTTCCTTTTTCCGTTACTTTTAATGTTGGATACGTACCATGTTCAACTGCAATTAACTCATCTGAAATTAAAAACTCAATAAACTCACTGACTTCTTTTACACTACGGTTTGATAAAAGACCGTACGTTGGCAAAGTATGAAAATTAAATTCAATGACTTTCTTATTTTTAGATCCAGTTAATACTTGTGCAATCATTTGCTTTCCGAATCGTTGGTTCGTCCTAATCATACAAGATAGTACCATTTGGGATTCTCTCGTCACATCGATACTTTCACGGTCGTCCGTACAATTACCGCAGCGACCACAATCTTCCTTCGGCTCTTCTCCGAAGTATTGCAAAATAAATGATTGTAAACATTGTTCTGTATGACAGTAATCGGTCATATTTTGGAGTTTTTCAAGCTCATTTGAAAAACGTGATTCTCCAGTTGATTGATCGATTAAAAAGCGTTGTACTTGCACATCTTGAGAAGAATATAACAAAATACATTCACTATCTAATCCATCACGACCAGCACGTCCTGCTTCTTGATAGTAACTTTCCATATTTTTTGGAAGTTGATAATGGATAACGTAACGTATATTCGATTTATCTATACCCATTCCAAATGCAGATGTTGCCACCATAACACTTATTTCATCTCGTAAAAAGAGTCCTTGCTGTTCATTTCGATCGTGGTCGCTCATACCAGCATGATATTTCGATACAGAAACTCCTGCTTTCCCTAAATCTTCATATAACTGATCGACAACTTTTCTTGTAGCTGCATATATAATCCCAGATTCCTTCTGATTTTGACGAATATAATCCGCTAAATAAGCATTACGATCCTGTCCTTTAATGACAGAGAATGATAAGTTCTCGCGCTCAAACGTTGTCATAATCGTGTTTTCTTGATTAATTCCAAGCGTGTTGCAAATATCTTCACGAACTTGTGGTGTTGCCGTAGCAGTTAACGCTAATACGAGCGGCTTTTCTGGAAGATAATCTAATATGCGATGTATATGTAAATAACTAGGACGGAAATCATGTCCCCACTGCGAAATACAGTGCGCCTCATCAATTGCAATCATCGGGATTTTCATATCGATAAGTTGATCAACAAATTCCATTGAATCAAGACGCTCAGGCGCCACATAAAGTAACTTATAATGGCCTTGTTTCGCTAATTGAATTCGTTGATTTGCTTCTGTAATAGAAATAGAACTATTAATATAAGTAGCGGAAATACCGTTTTGTACTAATGTATCTACTTGGTCTTTCATAAGTGAAATCAAAGGTGAAATAACTAATGTCGTTCCTTCGAATACTAATGCGGGAATTTGATAACAAATTGACTTACCACCACCCGTAGGCATAATACAGACTGTATCTTTCCCATCTAATACATTTTTAATTGTTTCATCTTGTCCTCTTCGGAATGACGAATAACCGAAATAAGACGCTAAAAGTTCTTGTGCTTTTGTAAACAAAAAAGAGTCACCTGCTTTTCTTTATCTTTCATCTATTCCCATTATATCATCAAACTGATTCTCGCCACTTTGAATTTTATAAGTATTTGAGTTCTATTTGCTTCCTACGTTTTCCAACATAAAAAAAACAAATCTAGTACACAAGAAGAAAGAATTTCAAAATAAATATTCATTTAATTTACCTTCCTAGAATACTACTAATCGTATACATATGAATTTGAGGAGGTTAAATTATGAAGAGTCGTTACAATAATTCCAACAAACCTAAAGCATCAAATAAACAACTCCAATTCTCTAATAATGATGCGTGGAAATATGAATCATTTTATAAGTATCAGCCCTTATTTTCTTATAGCAAGCTTATGAATTTCCTTTCTCAACTTTTTAAACGTTAATACATGTGCCAAATATATATCATTCAAACAAATTTTCTCAACATATAACTTATAGACTTACTACAATACAGTTGTTACCATATATAATAATCTGTTAGATAAACCCCTTATGTTGACCTGCTTAAATTAGCAGGTCTTTTTTTATCCTTACATATTGCAATGTATCGTAGCCTGGCTGAAAAGTCTTTTCTCCATTTTAGAACCCTATTTCGCTCTCCACAAATGATTATAATTCCAAAAAGCAAAATATAAATCTGCTACATTCATACAAGTAATTCATTTTTTCTCAATGCACAAAGTGAATTTCATTTGTTACTATGAAAGTACTCCAGATGAGTTTTTGCTCATCAACATTATCTAGTTAAAGGGATCTGCCGCGGGAAGCAGATCCCTTTAACTTTATTAAAAAGTACCCTTCTCATTTGGACACATTTACCAGGTTTTTTCGAAAGAATTTTATGTTAATATTACGTAGTCGAGTCCGACATCTCGGCAATACCCTTTTGAGGTCCTGTAATTTCCCTTGCAGGACCTCTATTATTTTAAAATTCTTTTGATTCATATATATCATAATCATGTTTTTTATTCCCCTTCAACCTTCAACTTTCTTCTTTTCCAACTCTCAAAAAACTCTTGGACACGTAACTTAAAAATAACGTTTATCATATTGTGAGGTATACATGTTCAAAGGAGTGTAACTATTTATGTATACTTATTGGCAATCGTATTACTCCCCTTATCATATCACTAATGGAAACGTCGATTCATTTGTACGAAATTACCGAGTTAGTAAAAACGAAAACTTTTTAAAAGGATATATGCGTTCTTTATGGGAACAACACGTCGCTTGGACTCGATTAGCTATAATAGGCATCGTCTTTAACTTGCCCGACGTAAACGTTACCGTTGGACGTCTTCTACAAAATGCAACACACATGGGGCTATCACTTGAACCATTCTACGGTGAAGATGCAGTAAAAAAATATAGTGCATTAATTAAAGACCACTTAACAATCGCTGCTGATCTTGTTAAAGCCGCAAAAGCTGGTGATCAAAACGCATCGGCCGCTATAGAAAAGAAGTGGTACGCTAATGGAGATGAAATTGTTGAGTTTCTAACCAGTATCAACCCATATATAGAAAAAGAAGCATTTAGAAAAATGTTTTATGAGCATTTAGCGTTAACGAAAGCGGAAGCACTCGCCTTCCTAAATAAGGATTATGATGCCAGTGTAAAACTATACGATAAAATTGAAAAAGAAGCATTAGAAATGGCCGACATGATAACAGACGCAATCGTAAAACAATTTCCGCAAGTATTTCAATAAAAATAAGCCGATTTGAAAAAACAAATCGGTTTATTTAGTTTTCTATCAATGATATTTCACTACTCCTCTTTACATTTAACGTATATCGATATATTTTATTAATATCCGTTTTTTATAGGAGGAAATAGTTTGATTAACGCAATTGGTCTCGTATTTATCCTCACAAATAAGCACGAGAAAAAGAAGAAAGTTTATCTGAATGAAAAATTCGCATTAATAGACATTATTGATTCTAAAGAAGTATTTGATGATGAAGGTAACTCATTAGTAGAACTAACATGTAAATACAGCATATACTTAGATGAAAAATACTATTGTAAATCTCTCGATGATTATACTGGACAAGTATTCCCCTTCTTAAGCACAAAAATAGGAAAAGGACTTCTTAGAAACTTAAATTATTACTTTTCTTACGTTGATGCCTATGATAAAAAACCACCTGTTAAAGAAATAAGACCTCTTATGAAACAAGTAACTAACAGATAGCGGACAGTATTCAAAAAGAAAGCACCTAACTTCAGATGCTTTCTTTTTTTGAATCAGTAACTCTCTAACTTTCATCTCCTTCTAAATATATATACCCACGCATACTTTAAAATAAAAACATTGGAGGATTAGGCTGAATGAAATATTCAGAAACAATCGTAAGTAAACGGCTTCGAAAACTTAAAACTGCTGGTATGTTTTTTATACTATTTTTAATCGCCTGGCTTGGATATACAAAATTCCTTTATGGAAATGGTTTTCTTCTAGAAAAAAAAAATTCAGTTGAAGTAATGAATACTAGCGTTACTGGAGAAATAGAAAAGAATTTCCATGTAAACTTACAAGGCTTTCGCAAAACGAACCTTGATACACTTATAGATGCTAGTAAAACTGATCCTAGCGAACTATCCTTAATTGAACTTATCAATACATCTTGTTCTAAAGATTGCACAGGTGAACCTTCAACCTACGTTAATTCCAACCACGGGTATATCTTTTATACAGAATCTAATAGTACGAATGTAGCTCTAAAAATTAAAAAGCAAGATTCATGGGAAATTGAAAAGAAATCTGTTCAAAATGGAATTTAAAAGGTTCATACAAAAAAAGAGTACTTTACTTTAAAGTACTCTTTTTAAAATATTACCACTTACGACATTTATTATCATCGTCGTCACGTTTACGATTGCGACGGCAATCATCACAATCACAGTCACGTTTACGTCTACAACCACAATCATCACAATCTCTGCGTCTACATCTTCCAAACATTAAATCATCCCAAAATCTATTACAATCTCTGCGTCTACAACCACAATTATTACACATGAATATGACTCCCCCTAATACATATTTGAATTCATCATATTCTATGTTTAAAAGCGTAAAAAGGCTTGTTTAATAGTCTATTTTAAATGTATTAATATGATATAATTTGAATCAAGTACTAATTCATGCCTATATTTCCTGCTGTGCTTCCACGGCCCCCTTCAACCTCTGCAACATATACCCAATTCCTTGACACCCTTCTAACGGATATGTAATGACTTCTTCTGGATATAATTTTGTCACTACTTTCTTATGCTTCTTCCCTGCAAGTAAAACTATTTCATCAAACTGAAGTAAGCCTTTATCAATCATCTGTTGTTTTAATTGTTCTATACTAATAATTTCATTACTCTTTGAATCAAATGCAAGATCATAGTTTTCCTGTACAATATCATTTGATTTTAAAAATCCATGCTTTGCTGATAATATAACCCAGTTCTCGAAAAACTCAGTTGCATACGCCTGACATGCTTTTCCGAATGGACTAATATATACATCTTTTGCCTCTGCCTCTCCGTAATCTGAGTACTTATCCCAAATTTTCTTCTTTCCGCATGGAATTATGCATAACCTTTTCATCGTTATTTCTTACCTCGCTTCTATATTTCTTATGGAATATCAATTTTCCAGTACATTTTTTTACAGAATACTATATACTTATCTCGAAAGATAAAATTACATTATCTCCTATATTTGGTTTAATTTATTTCAGAACAGTCTATTAAGCATATTTATTACATAAACACACCGTACTAAAGTCACTTTCATACAGCATGCAAACACGTCATCCTTTAGTGAATTTGTAAAAATTTCGTAAAATCAAGTACACTTAATCTCCCAATCGCTATTTAATAGTACAATATATAAATGTAGTATGAAAAGGAGGTGAACAACTATGAAAAATATACTCCCAGCATTATTAGCTTATATTATTGTTTGTATCATCGCGATTATCATTCCAGCATCTGACGGCTATAATACTATAGGTTGGAAATTCTTTGTTGGGCAAGCGTACGCAATACCTATTTTCATTATCGCTGCTATTATCACATTTTATATAAATAAGAAACGATCTTATGAATAAATGATAAAAAGGACAAGTAGCCAATATGACTACTTGTCCTTTCTTTTATCCATACTCAATAATATTAAGCTTGGAATGTTTCTGTTAGTACAGGAACGATTTGTTTTTTACGAGATACAACACCTTTTAAAGTGGCTGTGTTGTTTTGTAATGTTACGTTGTAAGCTTTCTCAACAACGTTTGTTGCTTTACCAATCGCAAGACCAACAGAATCGTTAGTTAAGATATCAGTTACAACGAATAAGAATAGGTCCAAACCTTTTTCTTCTACTACTGTAGTGATAACTTTTTCAAGTTCTGCTTGGTGTACAAGAACGTCGTTTGTATCAACAGCGTTTACTTGTGCGATTTCAACTTTCGCGTTACCCATTTGGAATTCTTTAGCGTCAAGAGAGATTAATTGCTCCATTGTTTTTCCGCTTAAGTCAGCACCAGCTTTTAACATTTCTAAGCCGTAGCTATCTGCATCTACACCAGCGATTTCCGCTAATTCACGAGCTGCTGCTATGTCTTGTTCTGTGCAAGTTGGAGATTTGAATAGTAAAGAATCTGAAATGATTGCAGATAACATTAAACCAGCAACTTCTTTACGAATTGTAACGCCATTTTCTTTGTACATTTTATTTAAGATTGTAGCTGTACATCCAACTGGCTCACAACGGTAGTATATAGGATCGCTTGTTTCAAAGTTAGCAATACGGTGATGGTCAATAACTTCTAACACACGAACAGATTCGATATCGTTAGCACTTTGTTGACGCTCGTTATGGTCAACTAAAATAACGTTGTCCACTTCGTTTGCTACTGTCTCAACAAAACGCGGTCCTTCTACTTTAAAAGAGTCTAACGCAAATTGAGTTTCACCGCTGATTTCGCCTAAACGTACAGGCTCAGCATTCATTCCTAATTCTTTTTTCAATTCTGCATAAGCAATCGCAGAACAAATTGCATCTGTATCTGGGTTTTTATGCCCGAAAACTAGTACTTTTTCCATGTTTTCCACCTCTTCATGAAAAGGATATCTTAAAGAAGCAAATATGACAATATTTTAGACACATTTTTTTATAAATAATTGTACTTTCTTCTATATTTTTCATAAAAAAGATCATCTAAAATGAATTAGATGATCAAAATGTATATTTAATTTAAAATAGTGTAGGAACTTGCACTACATTGTTAAACGCAAAATTGGAATTTAAACCATTATTCACAAGGTTCACATCAATAACTTGATAAAACGCATTTCCAGTGTCCGCAATCTCCCAAACAGCTAAAATAAGATGGTAGCCACTACGGTCAGTTGGTACATTTGCTTCATGCGTTACTGTTGTCCCCGGTCTAACTCCGCCATCATTTTTTACATAGAACGGCACTAAATCTAAACCAGACCTTGTTAAAGGCATATTTGGATTCCAATCCTTCTTTGTAATGTAGTATTTCCATTCTTTCGTACTATGAGGAGCGGTTAGTTTCCACTTAAATGTATTCGTCCCGCCGTTTAACGTAACTTTCTTCCACCTATCCACTGATTGAGCGTCTAAAGCAGGAAAATGACCAGCACCTGCAATTTGTCCATCAGAAGGTCCTAATTGCGGAAAGCCGCCTATTCCTTCTACACTTTGTGGTTCATATTGAACTGGACCGCAATTTACATTTACCCCTTGCTTACATAAAAAAGATCGGCTCGCTGGTGATTCTACATACCCATGAGCTGAAGCCTTTTCTGAAAATCCAAATGTTAATAATCCCGTAAGTAATATCCCACCACTTAACATAATCTTTTTCATCTTTTGTAAACTTGTCTTTTTCATTCTTTCATCCCCTTCCCAAAAATGAAACGAAAATAACTATAGTTGCCTAGTCATCTTCTCTACAACCATTATAAGTGGAAGGGCATTACTAAAAGAACCCTCTAAAAACTTTCTCAAATTCTTTTAGCTACAAAAATATCAATTCTTCACGCATTTTAATTACCAGTTATCAAATCTATTATTTATTTTGTCGTTTTACTGTTAAATACTTATAACACCGTCTGAAAATACAAACGGCGTTAAAGTAGTTAATAATTACTTACAATTATATATCACAGTGTAGCTTCGAAAAAAGTTTGATTACATTAACTCTATAAACCTAGATAAAATAATACAAAGAAAAATTGTGTTTTGAAAAAGATTGATCTAAACACACTTTAAATATACTCAATTAAACCATTCGTTTATAAATAAATTACGAAATTGGCAAAGGTAGTCTAGTTATCAAATAGCCCTCTTCCTCTCAGATTTGCGGAAACAGGCTCCTTTCCTATTTCACGTGCCCATATAGATAACTGGCCGATATGGTGGATTTCATGGACAATGACATGACGTATTATCTCTCCGTGTGTACATTCAATGACTCGGCGCCTGATTGGGGCGTCTCTAGAGCTAATCGGTTCTTCATTGAAATCAGTTTCTGAAAGTTTCCGAGAATCCATTTCATTTGTCCAAGATGTCACAAATGGCTTCACTTTCTCGTGATATTGAGCTGAGAGATTTTTTACTTTTTGCAAGCTGGCATACTCTTCAAACAATGGCTCCTCAGGAACTGGCTCACCTCGCAAACCTAAGATCCACATATATTCCACATCTACAATATGAAATAAAGTATGTAGGATACTGCCGAACCCGCCGACCCGTTTCTTTAATAGTTCTTCATCCGGCATGTCTTCGCACAATGTAAACCACCCATCACGAACTTGCCAGTTATATTGAAACAGTTTCAACATCACAGCAACCTCCATCTTTTAGATTAACATTTAATATTCACCAAAAGACTTCAAAATCAAAATCTAAAAAACTGTTAAAATTCTCTACAGACTAGCCCTTTAAATTAAACATTCCAGATGAAGTTAAAGGGTCAAAAGAAAAAAACTATTATACAGGATTTTATCAAACTTTATTTCGAATTATTAATCTTTTTGTAAATCAACACACGGACATAATAACAAATATGTCGTTTGAAATTATCTCCCTTTTCAAATAAAAAACTAAATCATTTTATAATAAATTACTGTTGCATCTAACTCACCATTCGGAGAAATTGCATACCCTGGTATTTTACCGGATTCTTGATAGTCTAACGACTTGTACAATCTATTCGAGGGATCTCCTTCTCTAGTATCTAACACTAAAAGAGACCTGTTTTCTTGCTTTGCTCGTTCCTCTGCTTTTTGCATAAGTGAACGTCCAATGCCGTTACGTCTAAAGTTTGGATGAGTCATTAACTTGCAAATTTCTGCTCTATGTATCCCATTAGGCTTTGTAACTAAATGTAATTGAATACACCCTGCCACTTCATTGTTTATTTTAGCAACATACAATATCACTTCTGGTGCTAATACAGTTTGCCAATAATTTGTTGCTTCTTTTTGTTCCAGTGGAGGTAAAAAACCAATTGACGCCCCATCATTTACTACAGTTTTCAACAGTTCAGAAAGCTCTTCAATGTCTTCATCAAGTCGTTTAATTTCTTCTATTACTACACTTCGCATTCCTTTTCCCCCTTTTGTTTCATTGTAACAACTTTTAAAGAAGGAATAATGAAATTCTAAGATGAAATTATTAAATATATGATTTTTTAAAGAAAGGATACCTATATGAAATATATATTAGATAGGACATATGCAAGAGAATTACTCCAGTGGGCATATGAACAAAACCCAGGTCCGTGGTTCGATCATTCATGTAATGTTGCCCTTGCAACTGAAAAGATAGTTGTTGAACTTATTAATAATGGGTACGACCTAGATGCTGATATAGCATACAACACTGCCCTCCTGCATGACATAGGAAGATATAAAGGTTTTACTAAATCTGTTATTCATTCCTATGATGGTTATATGTATATGAATGATTTAGGGTATACAGGAAACGCCATTATATGTGTGACGCATTCATTTCCTTGCAAAAATGGGCATTTAGATATCGCGGCAGAGTGGAGCATTGTTCCTGATTATATGGAAAGCCGATTAATTGAAATATTGAATAAAAACAGTGACTACGACTTATACAATAAGGTGATTACCCTTTGTGACGCACTTGCTGATGCGGAAGGCTTTACTACTCTTGAAAAAAGATTGATTTCAGTTGGTTTACGTCATGGCACAACCTCTCATACTTCTTTACATTGGAAGGGATTCTATGCAATTAAGAAAGAATTAGAATCTTTAATTGGTAAGAGCATATACACACTTCTCCCTAATATAGAGAAATCGATTTATAAAAATATAGAATATTAAAATAAACACAACTTAAAAACGATAGAATTTGTATGTATGATTCTAAAAAACTCTTTCAAAATCGGAGGGAATAATTATTAGTAAAATGGGATTTGACTTGATAGAACATAAAGGTAACTTTGATTTTGGATATGAAGATATTGCGGGTATATCTCGGAAATGTAAATTTTCTAATTGTTCGCATACAAATGAACCACACTGTGCAGTAAAAAAAGCTATCTCTGACGGCATACTTTCTGAAGAAATATTTAATAGTTTTTATAGAGATTTAAACGAGGCACACTATGTTTCTAAACAGAGTAATAAAACAAAAGCTATCGACTATATGAAACAATTGAAACTCTTTCAAAAAAATTAGACTAAACTAGAAAGCCCCCCTTAAAAGAATATTTTAAGGAGGGCTTTTTCTTGTTTAATGACTTTGATGTTTCAATTCCACCAGACATTCTTGTACTAAGGTTACTGCCTGACTCATTGCAGCTCCCCCAGCAAACGCGGCTGAAACACCACAAGCTTCTAAAATTTCTTTATCAGAACATCCTTGGTCAATACAGCCCTTCGTATGATAAATCGTACAATATTCGTCTTGTGTTGCTAAACTAATCCCTAATGCAATGAGCTGCTTTTCTCTTTTAGTTAATGTACCCTCCTGAAAACATGCTTGTGTAAAAGCGTTATATGTTTCTGCAATTTCAGGGATTTGTTGCGTAAAATTCCCTATACCTTCTTTATAATCAAGTAATACATCATTTATAGAGCCATATTGTTGATTTTCCATCGTATATCCTCCATTCATTTTATTCACACTTACTTTAGTATGAGATAAAATGAAGGACATATACAAATATTTACTTTAAAAATAGAATGAATTTTCAGTTTATTTTACTTTTAAATTTGCACATTTACAGTTTCAGCCCATTATCTACTGACACTTTTTCTTTAGAATTTTTCCTTTCAACCTCTTTACTTCTTTCTTCCCAAAATGTTAAACCTTCAATTCCCACATTTTTAGGATCAAACACTGGATCTTTCCCTTCTTTTTTCTGCGTTTCATAGTCTTTTAACACTTTTAATGCCGTTTTACTTAATAATAAAATCGCGATTAAGTTTAACCATGCCATACTACCGATTCCTAAATCTCCTAGGTTCCATAATAGCGAAGCTGATTCTACACTACCGATGTAAACCATAATTAAAAACCCAATTTTCAAACCTGGTTTTAACCAGCTATATTTGAGGTCACGATCTAAATAAGTAAGCGTCGTTTCAGCGATATAGTAGTACGCGAGTAAAGTTGTAAATGCAAAAAAGAAGATTGCGATTGAAATAAATATTGGACCAAATCCTGTCATAACAGTTTCAACTGCTTGTTGTGTATAGATTGGACCTGCATCTACATTCCCTATATTCTTTACAATAGCGCTTTTCCCTTCAGGTATTACATTATACATACCTGTTATTAATATCATAAGAGCTGTCGCTGTACATACTACAATTGTATCAATATATACAGAAAACGCTTGAACTAACCCTTGTTTTGCAGGATGTGATACTTCAGCAGCAGCAGAGCTATATGTCGCTTCCCCAACACCAGCGACGTTTGAAAATACAGCACGCTTTACTCCCCATGCAATAGCTGCGCCGACGATGCCGCCAAACATTTCATTTACACCAAAAGCACTTGAGAAAATTAAAGCAAACATACTTGGAATTTCCGTTACATTCGCAATTAATACGATACATGTAACAATTACATACCCAATTGCCATAAATGGAACTAGCATTTGAGAAACGCCCGCAATTCTCTTTACGCCACCAAAAATGATAGCTGCTAATAATATGACTAACAATATACCAGTTATATATTTGCTAATACCATTAGAATTTTCAAATCCAACTGCGATACTACTCGATTGAATACCTGGTAATAAAACGCCATATGATAGTGTTACAACGACCGCTACAATGACCGCAAACCATTTCATTTTCAAGCCTTTCTCAATGAAATATGGCGTACCACCACGGTATTCATTGCCTACTTTACTTTTATATACTTGTGCTAATGTTGATTCAACAAATGCACTAGCTGCTCCTAATAATGCCATCACCCACATCCAAAATACAGCTCCAGGTCCGCCGAAAGCGATAGCTGTCGCTACTCCTGCGATATTACCAATTCCAACCCTACCTGATAACGCCAAACAAAATGCTTGAAAGGATGATATCCCAGTCTCCGAGCTCTTCCCTTCAAATAATAGTTTAATCATCTCCTTAAAATAGCGAATTTGTAAAAAACGAGTTGCAATTGTGAAATACACTCCTGCTCCTAATGCGAAAACAACTAAGCCAATACTCCAAACTTGCCCTACTAACCATTCTACTAACTGCTCCACCCAAATCCCCCTTATAATTCTTTTGAAAAAGCAATTTTATATATAAGAAAACGGACAACTATTATTAAACCTTCCAGTTGTCCGCATCTCTCATTATTTCATCCCTCTATTTATTAACAGTTAGACTCTCTATTACTTTATATTTACCCAAACACTTTTCACTTCTGTATAGTTATCAAGGGCGTATGAACCTAATTCACGTCCGATACCAGATTGTTTATATCCACCAAATGGTGCAGCAGCATTTTCTAAGTTATAATCATTAATCCACACTGTTCCTGCCTTTAATTTATTGGCCACTTGATGCCCTGTTTTAATATTTTGTGTCCATACGCCCGCAGCAAGTCCGTAAGACGAGCGATTTGCTCTTTCAATTACTTCTTCTGTCGAATCGAACGGGAGTACAACGACAACTGGTCCGAAAATTTCTTCCTTAACAATTGTCATATCGTCTGTAACATTTGTGAATACTGTTGGCTGTACAAAATAACCTTTTTCAAATGCACGTTCACCGCCAGCTGCAACAGTAGCACCTTCAGATTTTCCTTGTTCAATGTAATTTAGCACACGCTCTTGTTGTTTTTTAGATACGAGCGGTCCCATTTCAGTTTCCGCCTCCATACCTGCCCCTAGCTTCACGTTATTTGCCATTTTCACAAGTTCATTTACTACTATTTCATAATGTTTCCGATGAACGAAAACTCGAGATCCTGCGCTACAATTTTGACCATGATTATACATAATGCCTTGGAACGCACCGTTAATCGCTTCTTCTAAGTCAGCGTCTTCTAAAATGATGTTTGGTGACTTACCACCAAGTTCTAACGTTACATGTTTAATTGTTTCTGCAGATTGACGCATAATATATTTCCCTGTAACTGTTGAACCTGTGAAAGCTACTTTATCAATATCATGATGGTTTACAATTGCCGATCCTGCTTCAGGACCGAAACCTGGTACAAAGTTTACGACACCGTTTGGAAAACCAGCTTCTTTAAAAAGCTTCGCTGTATATAGTAAAGATAAAGGTGTTTGCTCTGCTGGTTTTAATACAATCGTACAACCTGTCGCAAGAGCGGCTCCCATTTTCCAAGAAGACATAACGAGCGGAAAATTCCACGGGATAATTTGACCTACAACGCCAACCGGTTCATGGCGTGTGTAATTTAAATAATCTTTTGAAATTGGAATGGTTTGACCAATAATTTTTGTAGCCCATCCCGCGTAATAGCGGTAATTTTCTACAGTCGCTGAAATATCATCATCAAGTGCTACTTGATATGGTTTTCCATTATCTAAAGCTTCTAGCTGTGCTAATTCTTCTCTATGCTCTTCAATTAAGTCTGCTAATTTATAAATAAGGTGTGCTCTTTCAGCAGTAGTCATCTCTGCCCACGGGCCTGATTCAAAAGCAAATCTTGCCGCTTTTACTGCGACATCAATATCTTCTTCTTGCGCTTCACATACGACTGCTAGAACATCTTCTGTTGCTGGATTGTATGTTTCAAACGTCTTTCCACTTATTGAAGAAACAAATTCACCATTAATAAACATTTTAATTTCTTCATTTAAAAACGCTTTCACTTTTGGTTTCAGCTCAATGTTTGTCGTTAACATATATACTCTCCTCCTTATTTAAACAGCTGCATGAGCTGCAATTTCTAGTAAAATAGTTTGAAGCTTTTGATCTTCTTCTTCAGTTAATCCTAATCTCGGATAACGTGAAGGTCCTCCGACTTGCCCATGTAATTCCATTGAACGTTTAACGATTTGCACATACTTTCCTGATCCTTCAAGAAACTCACAAAGAGGTAAAATAGCATCGTTCATTTCCCACGCTTTTTCTAATTCACCATTTTGAAAATGCTCATACATTTTCGTAACGAGTCCTGGAACGATATTTCCTGCTACTGAAACCCATCCCGAGGCACCAACTAAATAAGATTCCATAACTAAATCTTCAGATCCGCAGAAGACTTGGAAAGCACCTTCGCCTTGTCTTACTAAATCTCTCGCTTTTCGAATATCTCCGCTAGATTCTTTAATATGTGTAACATTTTCACATTCTTTTCCAATACGGAGCATTAGCTCTGTACTCATATCAACACCAGAAGTAAATGGATTATTGTATAGCATAATTGGTATATTTACAGCGTTTGAGATTTCTTTAAAATGAAAATAAATTTCCTCTTCTTTCGGTTTACAGTAATACGAGTTTATAATTAAGGCACAATCTGCTCCGTGCGCTTCTGCATGTTTCGTATATTCAATCGTTTCTTTCGTCGTCTCCGCAGCAGTTCCAACAATAACTGGAATACGGCCATCAACTTCTTTTAATACTGTTTCTACCATGTTAAATCGTTCTTCTTTTGATAAACTAACAAATTCCCCCGTACTTCCATTAATAATAATTCCAGCTACCTTTTGCTCAATAAAGTAGTTTACGTTTTGTTTTACGCCTTGCCAATCAATCTCTTGAAATTCATCCATTGGTGTTATTAATACTGGAAATGCCCCTTTAATTTTTTGCATCTTTATCTCTCCCTTTAACATATTATTTTAATAAGAAACCTGTTGGAAACGGATCAGTAGGATCTAATATAAATGTTTGCATACCTGTAATAAACCCTCTACTTTCAAATCGAAAAATGTATCCGAGTTCTTCTTTCTTCACTTTTTCTACTGTTATAAAGCTATTAAAAATACTTTCATTTCTAAAAGGTTTATCCGCTATATAATCATTTTTAAATAATGTATGAACATAAGACACAATAGTAGAAACAAAACCTGGTGAACGTACTATAAAGTTATCTTCATGAAATGTAATCGACTTTATATGGTTCTTTTCTTTTTGCATAGAATCTACTAAAATAAGTCTTTTTATTAATAACTGTTTTTGTATAGTTTGAAGTGTAGCTTCACCCCATTTTTTTAATTTAGAGATGTTTTCAATACTGATTTCTGGCGAATACGTATCTTTTTCTACAACTGCATATACTTTATCTGCCTGTATGAGAGAGTAACTTATATTACCAATCTTTAAATTTTTCTCAATCATATAACATAGTTTGCTTTCAATCGAAACAGATACAACTTCATCATTCTCTACATATGCATCGACTGAAAATATTCCAGATAGCGTTTCGATTTTGTATTGATTAGACTCTCTCTTTTTTAAATACCCGCTTTCTAGTAACATCGTTATTACTGCGACAATGCCTCCGTAATGAAGAGGAATGGATCCTTCATGATTAAAAAACAATACAGCTGCATCCACTTCATTATGAATAGAAGGAACGACAATACATCCATTTAAACCGATAAAACCACGTGGTTCATTTAATAAAAGCTTCATTTCTTCTGCTAATTCACCTGAAAATTGTTCGTTTAACTGCTCCAAACTGTAGTAGTATTTGCATGGTACGTCTTTCATTACACGAAATGCCTCACCATTTACGTGTACGTCTACTGCTGTATACATTTTTTGAACGTTCATTTTACATCCTCCGTTTCATGTTCCATCGGCGGAATTAGCAAAAAGCCTTCTTTAAGTGGATCCTTTTCATTGTAAAAAAATCTATGCATACCCATAAGCCAAGCTGATCCTGTAATTTTCGTTATTACAGCTTCAATATTTTCCACATATGTCGTATTTATGACACACCCTTTAAATAATGAGCCAACGATACTCTCATGAATAAACTCTTCATCGATTTTAATTTTTTTATGAGCGTATAATACAGCTAACTTCGCTGATGTTCCTGTGCCACATGGAGATCGATCAATTCCTCCTGGCGGAACAACAACTGTATTTTTCACATGCGCACTTTCATGAGTAGGATCTGTATAAAATTCAACATGTGTTAATCCTCTTATAAACGAATACTCTGGATGAATGATTTCAAACTTCTCATTAATTGTATTTCTAATATGAATCGCCTTATCAATGATTGTAGATGCGTTTTCTGGTACTAACTCTAAACCTACTGACTTCGCATCGATAATGGCATAAAAATTCCCTCCATACGCAATATCCGCCTCTACAGTTCCAATTTCTTCGACGTGTACAGAAATATTTTTCAGTAAAAAAGCTGGTATGTTACAGAAGGAGACTTCTTTCGCTTTCCCATCTTGAACAGAAATATCTACTTCAACTAAGCCAGCTGGTGTATCTAGCTTTAAAGAAGTAACCGGTTCAATTACTGGAATTAAACCTGATTCAACTAAAGCTGTACATACACCGATTGTATCGTGGCCACACATCGGCAAATATCCACCTGTCTCTATGTATATAACACCTATATCAGCTTCAGGATGACACGGATCTGTTAATAGTGCTCCTGACATTACATCATGACCACGTGGCTCATTCATTAACAATTTGCGAATCCAGTCATACTCCTTTTTCATATGTAACATCTTCTCTGCCATTGTCTCTCCAATTAACTTAGGAAGTCCGCTAATTAATGTCCTCGTTGGATTCCCTCCTGTATGTGTATCAATCGTCGTAAAGACTCTTTGTAACCTCATCCGTTTAACACCCTTTCTGTAAAACGACTCAAACGAAGTGGTTCAATAGGAATGATTGTTTCTTTTTCATTTAATAACTCCTCAATCACTTTCCCGGTAACTGCCGCAAGACTAATTCCATCGCCTTCATGTCCTGCTGCAATAAAATAATTCGGAATATGTTCCACTCGTGAAATTATCGGTAAATGATCTTCTGTCCACGGGCGTAATCCAGCATATGAACGAATCACCATCATATCTGCCATTTTCGGATAAAAACGAATTGCTCTATTCGCAATACATTTAATAACCTCGTTATTTATCTTCGTATGAAAACCTACAAACTCTCTACTACTACCAATTAAAAAATTTTGGCTTTCTGTCGGTTCAAATACAAGTGCCACCCCATACTTTTCAGTTAAAGCATCCACTTTTCTTTTTCCACCAAATTTAGAAATTAAATAACCAAATTCCATTACTTTACGGCAGCCAACGTGTTGTTGCCTTGAAGCTACAATAATATGTCCCTTTCTCGGTTCAATTGGGATATTCACATCTAACATCTGTCCGATTTTAGGAGCCCACACACCGGCTGCGTTCACAACTTGCTTCGCAGTAAACGTTCCATTTGTTGTTTCTACAATAAAGGAACCGTCTATATCTCTTTTCACTTCTTTAACTTCTGTATGATTAAAAGATTTTGTACCAAATTTCTTCGATTCTGCAAGAAGTGAAAAAGCAAGAAGATATGGATTTACAGTTGAATCCGTTGCACATTCTAAACCGCCTAATAAATCATCTGCAAAAAATGGTGATTCTTCTTTTATATCTTGCCTATCAAGCATTCGAAATGGTAAACCAACCTCTTTTTGACGATTTACCCATTGCTGCGCTGCCTCCATCTCTTCGTCTGATTCACAAACGAGAATGCTTCCTGGCGCTCTATATTCAAATGAGTGCTCCAATTCTTCACTTAATTCAGTTACTAAATTTTGACTTACTAACGACATTTGACTATCAAACCCTGGGTCTTTATCAATCGCCAAAATGTTCCCGTCACACCGTGAAGACGTTCCACTGACAAACTCCCCTTTTTCAATGATTGTTACGTCTCTTCCGTATTTTGATGTGTAATAAGCGATAGAACATCCTATAATACCACCGCCTATTATTAAAACGTCACAGTGTCTCACATAGCACCCCTCCTTTCTCCTAAATCTCTCACTTTCTATTTATGCAATTGGTGTGCCAACTCTACATACAGAACTATTTATATGAAATAATTTTTATTTGTAAAAATATTTTAAATTTATCGTAAATAGGTGTATTATTTTTTTATCAATGTCTAAATTTTTATACATAATAGGAGGGCAATATGGCATTTTCATTCCCAACAATAAAAGAGTTAATAAAAATTTTGTCAATTGATTGTACAAGTATCGTTAAGCGCATGACACAGGTAGGTGAAAAATTTTATTACCTCCATTCACCTACTGAGGAATGGAGGTGCGCAGTTATATATGAAGATGACTCTTTCACTACTTTAATCGACGCATTTTCTCATGAACTAGCCGTTGTCATCATTAAAGAAAATCAAGAGCCTTTATGCTGTATAACTGCTCAGCAAATGATTCCTTTTCTTTATAAGTATTACAATGAACTACTAGCTTTTTATAACACTGTTATTCAAACGTCTGATTCTTCTGTTACAGTCATCGACGATAAAGAATGCGTTCGTACTTGGACAGATGGCGCTGAAAAGATTTTTTCAGTGAACCATAATGAAATTATTGGACAACCCATCACCCGTTTTTTTGATTATAAAGATTTAGAAATTCTGCAATCATTACATGACGGAAAAAGCATAATTGCTCAGTTCCATCAGCCACGTCCAGATTTGTTCGTATTAATTAATTCAAACCCAGTTTATTGCAACGATAAAATTATTGGAGCAGTCGTTTCAGAAACGGATGTTACAAATCAAGTCGTATTAAATGAAAAACTATTTAATATGTCGCATGAAATGCACCGTTTAGAACAAGAAGTAGCAAAATATAAAGATACATCCGATCCTTTCCTTGCGATGAATGGAAAAAGCCCTGTTATACAAAGAACGATTCAATTAGCTAGAAAGGTTTGTTCAGTGAAATCCACGGTTTTAATACTCGGAGAAAGCGGAGTTGGAAAAGAAGTGTTTGCGAAAGCAATTCATGAAGCAAGTGAGACAGCAAATGCCCCTTTCATTTCAATTAACTGCGGCGCAATCCCAGAAGCGTTATTTGAAAGTGAATTATTTGGTTACGAGCGCGGGGCGTTTTCTGGTGCAAATAGTAAAGGTAAGAAAGGTAAAATAGAACTTGCACAAGGCGGTACTTTATTCCTCGATGAAATAGGCGAAATGCCGCTCGATATGCAAGTGAAACTTTTGCGTGTACTGCAGGAACGAAAGTATTACCGAGTTGGTGGAGAAAAAGAAATCACTATTGATTTCCGCATTATCGCTGCTACAAACCGTGATTTACAAGAAGAAATGAGAAAAGGAACTTTCCGAGAAGATTTATACTATCGCTTAAATGTAGTTAGCTTGCTTATTCCACCGCTGCGCGAAAGACGAGAGGATATTATCGAATTGACGTACTCCTTTTTAAACGATTTTTCAATAAACTATAACAGGCCTATTCGAGACTTACCTTCAAATATTATGCATGAACTACTTCATTACAATTGGCCTGGTAATATTCGCGAGCTCCGAAACGTAGTTGAAAGACTCGTCGTATTTGCGACAGACGGCATTATTAAACAAGAATATTTACCATTTCATACAAATGAAACTTTAGACAATCATACAGCTCAATCCCTATTACTCAGCAACAATAATACGATTCTTTCTTTACAAGAAGAAATGGATGAGCACGAGAAAAAGGTAATTGAAAGAGCTTTACGCATTTTAGATGGTAATAAATTAGAATGTGCGAAACACCTTGGCGTAACGAGGGCCACTTTATATAACCGTTTAAAAAGACTAGGGTTACAATAAAGTGAAACTTTAATCAGTGGGGGTTTTGTTCATCCCCACTTGATTATCAGCCCTCACCAATTGGACTTTTACGGGCAGCCCGCCCCCCACCTAACTTCTTTGCTTTCACTGAATTTTGAGGTGGAGTCTTACTGCCCAGCAAATAGCGGGATAATCCCTCTCCTCCTCTATATTGGCATAGTTTTTGCATAATAATTTATGTAAACCGAACTAGAGGAGGAATACATATGACGAATAAAGAGAACTTAATTGTTTGTCGTTGTGAAGAAGTTACATACAGACAACTTCAATCGACAATTGCTGAATATAATTGCTCAGCTCGTGAGCTAAAACTAAGAACACGTGCTGGTATGGGTTTTTGCGGCGGTAGAACATGTAGAATGACGATAGAACGAATAGTAGAAAATGCGAAGCCTAACATATCCCAAAATGAAATTCCATTAAAATATCAACCGCCAGTGCGTGCAGTTACTTTTGGAGCGGTAGGTGACAATCAATGAGTAGAATTACACATCACCCTATTTTAGGTAGTTTAAATAGTAGTCAGCGTATCAATTTTCAATTTAATGGTCAACAATATGAAGCATATGGACATGAAACGATAGCGGCCGCTCTACTCGCAAACGGAATAAGAACGTTAAGAGTGCATGAAGATAGCGGAACTCCGCGAGGTATTTATTGTAATATCGGGCATTGTTCTGAATGCCGCGTGACTGTAAACAATCAAACGAATGTACGAGCTTGCTTAACTGTAGTTGAAAACGATATGGTTGTTGACAGCGGAAAACAGCATCCAAATACCGTGAGAGAGATGGTGAAAAAGCGATGATCGATGCAATTATTATTGGTGCAGGACCAGCAGGATTATCAGCTTCCATCTCTTGTGCACGTTTTGGACTTAACGTACTTGTTATTGATGAATTTATGAAGCCGGGCGGGAGATTGTTAGGACAGTTGCATCAAGAGCCTACTGGGGAATGGTGGAACGGAATAGAAGAATCAAAACGTCTTCACGAAGAAGCAAAATCTCTTTCAGTCGATATTCGGTGCGGTGTTTCCGTCTATAATTTAGATAAAGATGAGAGTTGTTGGTTCGTGCATACAAATATCGGTACGTTAGAAGCACCGTTCGTACTAATTGCTACTGGGGCTGCGGAGTATTCTATTCCCCTACCCGGCTGGACACTTCCAGGAGTTATGTCAATTGGCGCAGCTCAAGTTATGACAAATGTTCACCGCGTTCAAGTTGGTAAAAAAGGAATCATTATCGGTGCTAATATTTTGTCATTCGCCATTTTAAACGAATTGCAATTAGCTGGCATCACAGTGGATCATATTGTAATTCCTGAAAAAAGCGAGTTAAGCCAAAAGGCCGGTGAACCAGAAGAAGTTTTAAAATCGCTCTTAAATGCGGCTCACCTCGCCCCATCTCCCTTCCTACGTATAGGTAGCCGTTTTATGAAATATGATTGGATTCGAAAAGCTGGATTAACATTTTATCCAAATAGCGGCATGAAAATAAACGGGACGCCGCTTCATCTTCGTAAAGCTGCACTTGAAATTATCGGTACAGATCAAGTAGAGGGTGTACGTGTTGCTAACATTGACTCTAAAGGGAATATTATTAACGGATCAGAAAAGATCTATGAGGCAGACTTCGTTTGTATAGCCGGAGGTTTATATCCGCTTGCTGAGCTTGCCGCTGTAGCGGGATGCCCTTTCCATTATATTCCTGAACTTGGCGGGCATGTTCCACTTCATTCAGAAGAAATGGAAACCCCTCTTCCAGGTTTATTTGTAGCTGGAAATATTACTGGCATTGAAAGCGGAAAAATCGCGATGGTGCAAGGAACAGTTGCAGGTCTATCTATCGCTAAACATGCAAGTGAGAAACTTGACGTAGTCGACCAACAATTACAACAAGCAATTCAAAACGTTCACTCTGTTCGTCAAAAAGCAGCGATTCAATTTAATCCAATGATTGATGTTGGTAGACGGAAGATGAATGAGATTTGGCGTGCTTTTCAATCATTCGAAGAAAATCAACAAATGAAAGCGTGAAAAACTAGCATATAAAAAAGTGGTGGATTCATTACTACACCTTCTTTTCTAATGTATTAATCAACTGTATTTTAAAAATTAATAGGACTTAACCTAATAAAAATCACACCATCATTCTTCTACCGTGCTTTGAATAATAAAATATAAGATTTCTGAAATATCATATCAAATATAGTCGCGATTTATTTATCGCAATTTATCGAATAGATAAATAAAATTTGTTTTATGTCAAAATTATTATTTATTTGGATAGCCAACTTTGGATTAGATAGATAAAATGATGCAAATACTAAATTGAAGACACTTGAAATACTGGATTTTATTCTAAAAGAAGAAACATACTAGCAATATTAATACAAATAAAAAACTGTTAGAGCATACAGCTCTAACAGTTTTATTGTTCATTATTATTAAATTTCGCTAATGCGTAGATGCCTTCTTCATCATCTAATTCAAGTTGCAATCTTGCTGCAAATGAATTGACGTTGTATTCTCGATCAAGTAACAAGCGTAGTGCTTCGATTAAGTTTGCTTGAATTAAAATTTGCTGGCGACCATTTACCTCTACTTCTGCAGAGAAACCGTAGTCATCATCATACATTAGTTCAACTGAAACTTCTTCTGGACCAACTTGTCTTTTTTCAGCGATATATACGCAAAGCGCATTTATAAGTTCTTGTTCAGAAATTTTTACTGTTTCCATGCTACTTCATCTGCCTTTTTCTTACGTTGATCTTTGAAGTATTTAAATGCACGAACTGCTAACATTACGATACCAGCCATTACTAACATATTTACCATAAACGCTAATACAGAACCAAGTGCTCCCATATTTGCAAATAAGCTACCCATTAGTAAACCACCAAGACCACCTAGTAATAAGCCTTTCATAAAGCCACCTTTATTACTTTTTGGCGCTGTGTTTGTTGCTTTTGTTTTTGAATCAGTTGTCGTTTTTTGTGAATTCACATTAGAATCTTTTTTGTTTAAATCAACTTTTGACTTTTGACCTGAACTTGGTGTATATGATTTTTTACCAGATTTGTAACTTTTCGCTGCCGCATGATCTACGAACATAAAGCTACTAGCCCCAAAGATAACCATGAATGCTGTCATTACTGCTACAAGTTTTTTCAACATATTATATCCATTCTCCTTTTATATAGATATATGTGAAATCTACCTTTCTAGTAAATTCAGAATGATAGATTTATTTTAAAACCATTTTAAAGGTTCTTATGAACTTATTATATGAACTTTTGTCGAAATATGCAAGCATTATTTACTTACGACAATTTCATGACATAGGAAAAATTAAGCAAAACGGAATTGACTTTAAGTGAAACAAAACATATTATAAGTTCATAAGAACTTTTTATAATTTTGGAGGTGAAAAGATGGAAACATTTCATCTCACACGAAACGAAATGGCAACGCTCCTTCTATCACTAAGAGGATGGAATACGAAGAAGCCTCTCGGCATTTTACAAGAAGCTTGGGCAAAGTCACATAAAAAAGATATTGAAAGCGGACAAAGCGTTACTGCTTTTATTACAACCGCACTTTCACCTATTTTTGAAAAATTGATTAAGATTGACGATACGGATGTCGGTTTTTCTTTAAATGAAATAGTTGCGCTTGGCAATCAGATTGAAAACACGAGTTTCTCTGTAACTGCTATGCAAAACTGGGTGAAACGAGATATAAAAGAAATGATTGGCTCACCTCAAAAAGGGAAAAAATACTCAATCGAACAAGCAGCATTACTATTCATTGTCGAAGATTTAAAAACAGCGCTTGATTTTGAATCTATTCGCAAACTATTACGACTCATCGTAAATGACCCGGCCGATCGAAGTGATGATTTAATTAATCCTCTTCATTTATATGTAGCTTATTCTTCTTTATTTGAAGAACTGAATCAAGGGAATTGCTTGCAACTAAATGCTACAGATACAGTTCATACGATTGAAAATATCGTAAAAGAAAAAGCTGATAAAATAGCAAGTAAGTTCGATCAAATTAATAACGAACAACGCGAAGCAATTCGTAACGCTATTATTATCGCCACACTTTCTGTACATACCGCTTATGTACAAATGCTAGCGAAACGATATGTGACAGCAACATTATTTTTACAAAATTTAGATGTGAAACCTTAAAAAACAGGAGCAGATTTGCTCCTGTTTTTTTATATCAATATATCTTTTGTACTATTAAGCTCACATGAAATTCGAAATTGCCCTTCATGAACTTTTTCGGAGACTAAAAAAGTTTTATGTAGACACTTTTATTCTCACTAATATATGAGAAATTTTTAATAATCTTTTCATTATCTCTTCATGAAAACATGGCTTATATCCTTTACTATAATACTTATGAGAGACATAAAAGAATTGAAATGGCAATCCCCTATATGAATAAGGTATAATATACATATAGTGAACCTTTTATATTGTTAAATAAAGGGGCTTATATTCAAAATTCATAAATTAGAAGGTGCAACAATGTTAAGTAGTTTTATTCATTCAGTATTAACATTTTTTGAGGGATTAGGTTATTGGGGCATAATGCTTGGACTTATGATTGAAATTATTCCAAGTGAGATTGTCCTTGCTTATGCGGGATACTTAGTATTCAATGGTAGTATCTCATTTGTAGGCGCAGTTATATTCGGTACAATTGGTGGTGTTATTGCCCAAATCTTTGTTTACTGGATTGGTCGATATGGTGGTCGCCCTGTATTAGAACGTTACGGTAAGTATATTTTCATACATAAAAAACAAATGGATGCTGCTGAAGATTGGTTTAATCGTTACGGAACTGGCGTAATTTTCACTGCACGTTTCATTCCTATCGTTCGTCATGCGATATCAATTCCTGCTGGTATTACAAAAATGCCATTACTACGTTTCACTACATTAACAGCACTTGCGATCATCCCTTGGTCTATCATTTTCATTTATTTAGGTGAGAAACTAGGTGAAAATTGGGAGAATATTAACGATATTGCTGGACCGTATGTGAAATCGTTCGCTATCGGTGGCGTTGTACTTATACTTTTATATTTCGTAATAAAAAAGTGGACAAAAAAACGTAAAAATCTTGCTTAAGATTATAATAAAAACCGCTATAAATTCATTAAGAATTATAGCGGTTTTTATTATCGGCTTGATCATGTATTAGAAATTGTATTATTTCTTTTTTATGCTTTAAGTCATGCTCGATAAGTGATGAAAAATAATTATTTAACCTCAATTTTTTTGTGCCAAATTGATAGTCATTATTAAAATTCCGAGCAGGAATTCGCTCAATTTGGTCTACTAATTGTTTACGAGTAAAGCTAAATTGATCTATTAGTTCTTCTTTTGAAATACCAGACCTTGCATATTTTATTGCACCCTTATTCATTTCCTCAACATCTGTTGGAACGATATGTACAGATTTCCCGCTTACAAAATATGAAATTCTATACTTCATTAAAAACTCATCCCAAACAATAAAATGTGAAATTACATCCGCAATTGCCCATGAACCTTTTTTAAATGGTTGAAACCATATATCCTCCGATATTCCATTCAATGTTTGGCACCATTCTATTAGATTTAACTTTTCTTCCAGAATCCTTCCTTTCTCCATAATGCACTCCTCTTCCACACTAATAATTCATTCATATTAATGATTTCTAGACATTTCATTAAAACCCTCCAGTCTAAGATTTACATGGATAAGCAACAATTCCACCATAAAATACGTATAGTAACTCAAAAAGGATTGATTCCCTATGCATTGGCAGCAAAAAGTACCATACTTAATCGGACGCCCTGTTGGTGTTTCTCTCATTAATGGGCAAGGGACATCCGGCGTTTTATGCGGTGTTCAAAATAATCAATTATTTGTTTACGAATACCTTTACCAAGCCCAGTTCGCCATGAAACATTATGACTTTAGACAAATTCAAGATATACACGCCTTTCCAAATTGCCCACACCAAAATCCTCTATACTAAAAAACAGGAACGGCTTTATTGCCATTCCTGTTTCTATTGTTTATGCATTATTTTTCAGAGTAAAACTTCTGCACTGCTTCATCAAAATAGATCCATCCTTTCCAGCCTAAATGAATTGTATCTTTTAAGAAATACTTATCATATTCATGGCTAGAAAAATCGACTACTGGGTATCCTGCTTTCTCGACTTGATCGCGAACCTTATTATAATACACATCACGACGTTCTTTTGGGAAACCAGCGTAATCATACCACGGTCCGTTTACAGGCACAGAAATAAAGAGTGGTTTTACATTTTTTTCTTTGAAAAGATCTAAAACACTTTGTAAGTCATCATATTCTGGTGAATCATCATACGATTCATTTGCTCTAAAGTTTTTTAAACCTTTTAATTTTTTCTTTAAATTATGTTTATAATAATATGGATTTTCAATTCCGAATGTATTTGTTGTGGATCCTACTTTACCTTCTTGTTCCGCATGTTTACGTGCATCTTCCCAAGAAAGCGAACGTAATCCCATATTTGTTTCCTCTTTCATCGGTTCGATCTTAAATAGAGAGTTAAATAAATCTCGATGATCTAAAATGTTCCGGTACATATACGCTAGCGGTTTAGCTAGTCCAGCTTTTATGTTATGTTTTGTATCGTTATATACAATACTTTCTAGCGAACTACTTAATATCGCATCCTTACGAACAACTTTATAATCTAGTAAACGTTTCGCGATTTTTTTCTTCATTTCAGGCTTTATTTCATCATTAAAAATAAAGTGATAGGCTTGTTGTTTGGAGAAATTATTTGTAAAATCACCTTGTGATACACCGGTTTTTGTAAACCATTGTGGTGAAAGAACAAAGACTACCTTTTTACCTTCTAATTCATCCGTTGTAGACGTCATATTTAATATATGAGCCAAGCTTTGCGTACCACCAGTCCCTATTAAAAATGGAGTAAAACCTGCTGGATTTACTTTAAAATAGTTAGATGGATGATATGCATCCATTCGTAAAAACTCTGATGAACCATACATCGGTAAATACTGCGAATTCTCTAACATTTTCTGTTGCAAGAAAACACTTTGTAATTTCTCTTTTTGTAAGGAAGTTGCTGCATCTTCTATCTTTTTATCGCTTATTAGTGATACTAAACTCTTAGATGGAATAAGCAATACAATGAAAAAGAGTAGACACGCTAAAATAATTGGACCAAAAGCATGCTTCATCTTCATCGTTTATTCCTCTTTCTATTACGAATAAATTGTAACCCTTGTTTATGACACGTCATCATTTTTCTCCTTTTTTCTATACATGTCCCATTCTATTTATCTATTATATACATGTATGTATTTCCTCCCTTGCTCTATTAAGTCCTATACAAATAGCGCAAGAAAATGTTTCCAAAGAAACATGTTAATTATACAAGATTCTACATAAATTTCACACTGGAATTTATGTAATAATTTTATTTTTAAGCGATGAAAAAACTTATAAAATGTCTATAATTCATTTGAAGCTATAAGAAAAAACAGACTATCACATACGTGAAGTCTGTTTCTCCATCACTTTATTTTTGTACATCTGCCCATTTTAAACTTGTAGCTGGACCGAATTGATGTACATATAATTCTTTCACATATGGTTTTTGTAAGTAAGAAAGACCGCGCTGGAATACTGGCGCAATTACCGCATCATCAAGGAGCACTTTTTCCGCATCTTGTAGTGCTTTCCAACGAGCTTTTTCATCATTACCTAACTCTGTTTTAATCTTCTTAATTAAAGCGTCGTATTCTGGATTTGCATATCCTGTATTATTTACGGTACTTCCCGAAAGGAAAACTTCTAAGTATGTCATTGGATCTGGATAATCAGGTAACCAACGTGATAACGACATTTCGTATTCTTTTTTCTTCTCTAACGCTAGTTTTTGCGTATGTGGTTGTAATTTCACATTTACTTTTAGCCCCGGTAAGTTTTTCTCAAGCTGTTCTTTAATATATTCTCCTACTTTTTTAAAGTTCTCTAAGTCATAGTTTAATAGTTCTAACGTCACTTCATTTGTGCCTGTCTCTTGCTTCGCCTTTTCCCAATATTCCTTTGCCTGTTTCACATCCGTCTTATTAAACTCGCCTGCTGTACTTCTAAAATCTTTCTTATCTGGTCCTTTTAAAAATCCTTTTGGTACGTAGTAGTTCGCCGCAACTGATCCGTCATTTAAAAATGATGTCGCCAAGCCCTTTTTATCAAACACTGTACTTAGCGCAAGACGTGCATTTTTATTTTTAAGAATCGGCACATTTTCATTGAAACGGAAGAAATACATAACCGGATCTGTATATTGTTTCAACTCTTTATTATTTTTATATTTATCTACAAATTCTGTTGAAATGACAGCTCTATCAACTTTATCTGTCTCATATAAATTTACCGCAGTTGAAATTTCTTTAACAATTTGATAGTTTACTTCATCTAACTTCACTTCTTTTTTATCCCAATATTTATCGTTTTTCTTCATTGTAAAGCTCGCTTCGTGCTTCCACTCTGATAATGTAAACGGCCCATTATATATCGCTTTATTTGCCTCTAACCCGTATTTATCACCTTGCTCCTTCGCATATTTTTCATTAATTGGATAGAAAGATGGTAAAATGAGTAGTTTCGTAAAATACGGTACAGGATGTTCCAGCTCTACAATGAACGTTTTATCATCCTTTGCTTTCACACCTAATTCTTCTAAGCCTAATTGTTTCTTATTTATCTTCTCCGCATTTTTCACATCGTACGCGATATATGCATATTGAGAGGCTGTATCTGGATTTATAAGTTGCTTCCAAGCATATACGTAATCATGAGCTGTTACTGGATCTCCGTTAGACCATTTCGCATCACGTAAGTGGAATGTATATGTCTTACCATCTTTACTCACTTCATATTTTTGTGCTCCCGCTTGAATCACTTCATCATTTTTCGATAAACGGAATAACCCTTCCATTACGTTATTCAAAACGTTAAATGATACCGCATCTGTTACTTTCCCTGAATTTAATGATGGAATTTCACCCGTTTCTAGTAGTTGTAATACTTTCTTCTCAGCTTTCGGCTTTGTAGCTGTTTTTTCTTTAGCACAGCCTACTAAAAATGAAGATACAAGTAGAGTACTAACTAATGAGTAGCGAACAACCTTTTTCATATAAAGCCCCCCTATCTTTTTTAAGGTAAGTAACGACGAGCACCAGCGTATTCTTCTATATATCCTGGTGTATTTAGCGGTATAATTTCTACCGATCTTTCAGCCTTTGGAGAGTGAATCATATTTCCATCACCAATATACATGGCAACGTGATGAACACTACCTTTTCCTTGATTATGTGCAAAGAATATTAAATCGCCCTTTTGTAGGTTTTCTTTACCAACCGCAATTCCTGCTTTTGATTGTGGCCCAGAATCCCTCGGTATTGTAATGCCATGTGATTTATAAATCGTATGTGTAAATCCAGAGCAATCAAATCCAAAACCACTTGTACCAGCCCATATATACGGTAATCCTAAAAACATTTTTCCGGTGTTTATTAAGTCATCAGCGGTTGGAGTCGGAATATCATTTTGAGAATGGTAAACAGTTCCATCATTTTTCCGTAGCCACGCCTTCTGACCATTTGGCAACAATACGCGGTATGAGATCGTATCTTCACTTAATAGCGGTAAACGCGTATTATAACTGACTTCAAGCGATTTATGTTTTTCAGAAGGGTTAATATATACAATTGCTGTCGGTTTCGTTACTAATACAAAAGGTTCGTTTGTTTTATCTACAAATTCTTGATTATACGTTAATTGTTTTTCAGGCATCCACCCTGGATACCCTTCTTCATTTCGCGGCGTTGGCTGTCCGTGCACTAGTACTTTTACCCAATCACCTTTTTTATCAATTATTGTTACTTCTTGACCGAGTAGCGCTTGCGTTTCTAATTTATTTGCACTCGTTAACCAAAGCTTCTCATCTAGCGTCATTGATTTCGTCCACTTCCATAAATCAACTGGATTTGTCGCACTCGGTGCATCAATTGGTCGTAATGAATCTGGTGCAGTCCATAACGTTGCAGCAGATACATCTATAAATGCTTTACTATCCTTCTTCTCTTCAGCATTCACCGAAGTAAACGATGAAAATATAAATAAAGTTGTTAAAAATGCAGTTCCTACTTTTTTCATATATATCCCCCTTATAAGATAGTTTACTAGGTACTACTTCTAAGATTGTATATTCACTATAGAATGCAGGTTTACCTTTGGACCAGTGTAAGTCATCCCTTCTGGCTCTTCTACTAACCATAATGGTGCATCAAGATCAAAGTAATGAATATTCGGATGTGCCGCAGCTAAATGGGCAACAGCGCTAACTGAAAGTGAAGGTTCCATCATACTTCCAACCATACATTTCACACCTGCTGCTTCCGCAATATCCGCAATTTTCCATGCTTCTCGTATGCCACCGCATTTCATTAATTTAATATTAAGTAGGTCTGCATATCCTCCTTGGACAATCTTTAATGCGTCTCTTGCCGAAAACATACTTTCATCTGCCATAATAGGCGTTTGTACATTGTCCTTCACGTACTTTAATCCTTCCCAATCTTTCGCATGAACTGGTTGTTCTACAAATTCTATATTTAAATTTCTATTCTCCATTTCTCTAATAATAGAAACCGCTTCTTTCGGTTTCCATCCTTGATTTGCATCTAAACGTAACGTCGTATTCTTTGGTACTACATTTCGAATTGCCTCTATGCGTTCTAAATCTAAATGTGCCTCTTTACCCACCTTAATTTTTAATGTTTGGAATCCCTTTTCGATATGCTTTTTCGCTTCTTTTGCCATTAATAAAGGCTCATCAACACTTACTGTAATATCAGTATAAATCTCTTTCTTCCCACCTAACAATGCATATAACGGTATGTTGTGAAATCGACAATATACATCGTATAAAGCCATATCTACCGCCGCTTTCGCACTTGTATTTCCTATACAGCTCATTTGAATGTGTAACAATAACGTTTGAAATTGCAGCACATCTTTATCAACTAATACGGAGCGAATTGGCCCTAATATTGCTTCCTCAATCCCGTTGGCAAAATCACCTGTAATAACCGGTGTTGCTGCAGCAGCTCCTTTTCCAACAATCCCTTCATCTGTATGAATAAACACATCTATACTTTCGATTTCCGTTACAGTGCGAAGCGCAGTTTTAAACGGTGTATGAAGCTTTACATGTCGGCGGTTTACCTTCACATCGGTAATTTTCATTTTGTTCATCCTTTCATTGTTTATAGAGTGATACTTTAATATCCGGGTGGCTTTTCCGTTAATGCGAAACAAAAAAATCCAGCCATAAGAAGATTCTTACGGCTGGATTTTGTCTATGAATGGGTAGACAAAGCAGCGATCTGATTATATTTTTTCTGTGCATCCTTTAGCGCTACAAGTAGCGCCTTTTGAGACGAACCGAAGTACCGATTTTTTATTTCTGTTACTAATGCTGGGTCATTAATATTTTTATGTAGAAACAAATATTTAACAAATTGAGATGTTAATGTAATTGTGGCTGAGCAATCTGCATCTACAATTTCCCCTGTATCCTTCTCAAGTACAAATGCTACAAAATAACTTTTGAACTTTTCGGTAATGGGATTATTTTGAGGTGCTTTCGCATCCCCTACGACGTAAATTGTATTTGAAGCGTACACAGCTATCTTCCTTTCTTATACGAGGATAACGGTTTTCTTAACAGACGTATAAGCTGTTAACTCAACGTTGATTAAAAAATGTATCCGATTACCTTGTATTATATAAAATTGACAGAATTTTAACAACATTTATTTTGACATATATTCCATAATTATGAAAATCTCTTGAAACAATTAAAATCGGCTCAAACTTCTCATTTTTACAATATGTCATTGCTCCTTGTACCATGACATTCACACTACAAACAACTTTTCCCTCATACATCAAAAAACAGTTAGCTATCGCTAACTGTTCCACCACTTCACTTTGGCAATACGAATATTGTTTCGTTTGACTTAGAAAATTGATACTCTTTTCTAGCAAACTTTAAAATCTCTTCTTCATTATCGGTTAAATTCTCAATGTTAATCTTTAAAGAACCTTGATCTTTCTTTAAAGAAACTAATTGTTTCTTTTGATTTGTTATTGTATTTTTTTTGCCATTAATTACTTCTTGTTGTTTCGTTAAAATATATTGAACGTACAAAGTAGTCGCAGCAATAAAAATGAACATGAAAATAAAACGCCTTAACTTCTTCTTATTTATAGTTCGCTTGTCGTTAGGCTGTGATAGTTGCTCTGGTATATTAGGAACATTGACTCTTTTGAGTTTCCTCATTTTCAAATCCCCCTAACCCATATTTTCTCACTACCATAGGTACGATCTCTTACTAACTTAAATTCTATTCTTATAAAATAACCTCCTTCACAAAAAAATCTCACAAATTAACCAATTAGAGATAGCGTTCGACGACATCTCTGTATTTAAAATGAGAATTTTTATTTATGCTGCTATAAAATAGTAGTTTATGTTATTCTTTTTCCCTAATTGTAGAAAACATTTTTACACATATAAATTCTAGTTTTGCATACCGATGTTATAACATGCTTACAAGGAGGAAAAATGATGCACTACCGTACATTAGGTAAAACTGGAATTACTGTTTCTGAAATTGGCTTTGGAGCGTGGGCGATTGGCGGCGATGAATGGGGTCCTGTTAACGACAAACAATCTATAACCGCTATGAAAAAAGCAATTGAATGTGGCGTAAACTTTATTGATACTGCTGATGTATACGGATTAGGACATAGTGAAAGGTTAGTAACTCAAGCAATAAGAGAGCACCGTAATAATATCGTTTTATCAACGAAAGGCGGTTTAATTGGGCATCACTATGATCCAAGTGGAGAGCCTGTTTATAATACTGCAGAAAAAGTGATCGCAGTATTTGAAACTAGCTTACTGCGCCTAGAAACAGATTATATTGATGTTTATTTCTGTCACATTTGGTGGGATAAACAAGAAGAAACAGAAGCATTTTTACGAGCATTTGAAATATTAAAACGGGACGGAAAAGTAAGAGCTGTTGGTGTTTCAACTCACGACATACAATATATAAAACACTTCAATAAAAACGATGAAATTGATGTTGTGCAACTTGATTACAACATATTAAACCGAAAACCAGAAAACGACATACTGCCCTACCTACAGGAGAACAATTTAGGAGCTGTTATACGCGGCCCTTTAAAAATGGGGATATTAACTGGAAAATTTACAAATAAAACAACTTTTCTTGACGGAGATTTACGCAAAGAATGGCCAAAAGAAAAGTGGTTTCAAGAAGATTTACAAAAAGTAGAGAAACTACGATTACTCTCAAATGAAAATCAAACCTTAGGGCAACTTGCACTTCGTTATGTCCTCACTCATCCAGCGGTATCGGTCGCAATTCCTGGCGCAAAAACAGAAAAACAAGCGAAAGAAAATGCAGACTCGTCTATCCGTCCGATTCTTACAGATGAGGAATTAGCGCATATTCAGTCAATATAAAACAAGACCAGCAGCTGGAAATATCCAACTGCTGGTCTTGTTTTACTTTTAATATTGTAAATCAATATCATATTCCATCCTCTTCGCTGTTTCTTCAGCAACCCGAGCACCTAACAAATTTCTCACAATGTGAAATGACATATCAATTCCAGCTGAAATTCCTCCAGACGTAATAATATGCCCCTCATCTACAAACTTTACATTCTCTAATACTTCCACATTCGGAAAATCATTTCTAAAACTTTCAATACTTGCCCAATGTGTTGTCGCTTTGAAGCCATCGAGTAATCCAGCTTTCGCAAGTAAAAGCGCACCGGTACAAACAGAAGTCATTAACTTTACTTCTTTCATTTGCTCACGGATCCAATTTGTTATTATTTCATTTTTCATTTCGTTTTCTCTAACACCTAACCCCCCAGGAATAATTAAAATATCAACTGGAGGCAAGTTTTCGATACTATAGTCCGGTTGTACCTTTAATCCATTTCTCGCTGTAATCATTTCTCCATCTTGACTAACAGTATGAACTGTAAATGGTTGACCTTCACTTGTTGCTGTAACGGAAAAAACTTCAAATGGACCAGCAAAATCTAACACTTCCACTTCATTAAAAAGAAAAATCCCTACATTCCAGTGGCTAATCATAAGCTCACTTCCTCTTGCAAATGATGTAATAGGGATTCATGCCCTTTTTCTAAAGCAATATCATATGCGGTTTTCCCATCATTTTTCTTAATCATTTTATTAGCACCATTTTCAAGAAGTAATATAATGATTTCTTCATTTCCTAATAACGCCGCTTCATGAAGTCCTGTCCAGCCACCACTTTGCACAGCATTCACATCTGATCCCTTTTCAATTAAGAAAGCTACAAGCTCGCTTTGTTTGTTCGCAATTGCTGCTTGAAGTGGCGTATTTTCATTTTCGTTTTTTGCTCTAATATGTATATCTGCACCCTGTTCTAAAAGGAAGCTTGCTAGTTCTTTCTGTCCAAAATAAGCTGCTAAATGAAGTGGTGTCCAGCCATCTTCACTAAATTCGTTAACAACACTTGGATCCGTATTAATGATTTCTACTACCTTTTCTTTTTCCCCTCTTATGACTGCTTGTGATATTGATATGATTTGTTCCATAATGAACCTCCATGTATACAAATATTAAGTACCCCTTAATAAATTCCATTAATAATCACATGTTCCTTTCTAAATAATTAAGTTTACATAATAATATTATTTTTACAATTCGCTATCCTAATAAAAAAAACAACCCACTCTAATGAGTAGATTGTTTTTGAATTTCATTTTTATAATTGTTTAAAAAAATATCATTTTCACTTACAACTAATAAACATTAATAAAAATGAAATGAAATTATATATTTAGCAGCCATAAACTCTTTACATATCAAAACCGGCTATTTACTTAAATTAATAGTTTTTATCATTTGAAAATAAAAATGGCATTTATCCTTACATTTGAAAAATACATATGTGACAAGAATCTATAGCAGTACGCTTATCATACTAATCTATAACAATTCTGCCTTCTTCCCTTACCTGTATCCTTTAAAACATAAGACTTTAAAACGAGTGCTGTTAGTGAATCTGTTAATGTTTTATATGATAAATTTGAAAGAGCTAATAGATCGTTCGTATATAACATTCTATGCTTCTCTAATAATAATAGTACTAATCGTTCTGACGGTTTTAATGTTTCATCACTTTCTAGTATAAAATCTATATTTTTCATATTCCTACTTCTTACTCCTTATATAAAAAAATGATTTTAGTAGTTATTTAATATAAAAATACTACATAACAAATTTGAAGATATATCGAAATAACATAACGCCCAAACACTTTTATACTATAACATAAAAAAGACATTTCCCCAAATTGAAAATGCCTTTTTATATCTACTTCTCTTTTTTATATAATTGATATGATTGTTCTAGCCCTTTATTATATTTCGTATTATTATCTGTCCATTCTCCCCTAAATTTCCTGGCCACCCTGATGTATTAGCAACATATTTAAGCAACTCCCAATCCTGCAGTCCTTTTTTCACACCACGCTCATACGATTTGACCATACTTGAAATTGCTATCGTTGTATTTATACGCGAATCCACTAAACTCTCTTCCGATGATTGCGCTGGTGCTAATCCACCACGATGTAATTGGAATAATCCGAAAGATGTCCCGTTATCTCCTATTGCTTTTCGGTTAAATTTTGTTTCATGATCCGCAATTGATAATGGTATCCAATCTGGAATATCATACCTCTTTGCAACTTCACTAATTACTTGTTTATTATTTTTAATCTCTTTCTGCTTTTCATAGTTAATATAAATTACATAACTTAAAGTAACTAACGTAAATAATATGAATATATATTGTAGTGCCTTTTTCATCATTTCATCTCCTGCTTTGTATATGTTTCACTTTCTATATACACTATAAGACTTTTATGTGACATTCATTTGACAAAATGATATTAATTATACATAAGCTGTTACAGTTTTAACTATCAATCTAAAAACTACAATTCTTCTAAAAGACTCCTTCAACACATAAAAACAATCAGCCTTTCATGTACTATACATGAAAGGCTGATTGTTTTTCACTACACTTTTTTATGTATACAGTATATCCCTGCTATAATAAAACAAATTGAAATTACCGATAAAATTGTACCTTGGATTTCATAAAATGCAGTAAAGAATTTTCCGCTTGGTCTATCCCAAATTTCTAATGAACCCGCGTAAATTGCGGAAGTTATATATGTAAGACCGAATAGGAGAATTCCCGAAAGAACATAGGTTACTCCACTATTTTTCATTATTAGCTCACCTCCATTAATTTTATATGTGAATAAAACAAAAAAGACCTTTATACGTTAAAGATCTTTTTCATCTTATTTTGTTACAAAAAACGCCAGAATCTAAAACAAAAACTTACTTTATGATTAACATCTCTATATACAAATTAAAGACTATAAGGTTGCCAGCGTCTTCTCGATTATCATTTTTACATTAAATGTTTCTTGCAATATGCGGTTTACTATAATGGCTTGTTCCACCACCGCCTACTATTACTTTACCGCCTTTTTCGAAGATTAATAATTTACTTGAACCATCTGAAAGTAAAACTATTACTTCAGCATGATCACTTGTCGCTACATAGATTACATAACCACTTTTTGAAATACAAGTTTCCCAATGCTTATCAAATTCTGATCTTACGACTCGATTAGAATACACTTGATTTTCAATTCTTCCTGGCTGTTCATTTTCCAAATTTTTCTTACCTCCTTCCAAAGTTGTCATTTATATATAAATGACGGTTTCTCAATAAATTAGTGACCGTCCTTAATATAAATAGTATATGTAGTTAGTAGGAGAATGCTTGGACAATGAAAACGTAACAGCCTTTAAGTATTTTACAATCGGAATTTTTCCTTAATCATTACAGCTACTTCTTTAGCACTCAAATGAGTATTATTAATTTTTATGTACTCTTCTTTTTCAATTTCATCATGAAATGAATTTAATCTATGTTTTGTCATCGTTTCTTTTAAATTTTTTTCAGACCATTCAATGTCTCTTTTTTCGGTTTATGCTCTAGTCTATGTGGACTTTTATTTCGCTCTAATCTTTCATCTAATTCTGCCTCGAGCTCTACAAAATATACTGCTGCGCCTTTTGATTCAAAAATACTTACTACATGGTTTATGTAATCCCAATCCGATTGAAGATCAAATGCCCATACATATGTAAAAATCATTCCGTATAAATCACTTTTAGACACTTCTTCAAATATTTCATTACGAAACAAACTTACTAATCTTTTTGCTTCCTTTGTACTAATCAAAAAATGGACTTACTAAATCAATGGTCATGTGATTATGAAAAATTTTCAAATCTGTTAGTTTCGCTAATTCTTGTCCGACCGTCATTTTCCCGACTGCTTGCGGGCCAAATATTAAGATGAATTTCATTTGTTTTCCTCCGATTTTTCTCTATAAACAATGAAATAAAACATATCCTAACATTGAAAATAAGGCAGTCGATGTTGTGTCGATTGCCTTATTTTCATGAATAATTCCTATATTATTCCTTTCGTACAGCTTCAAAAGTAATAATTTGTTCTGCATTTGACGGTTGCTTTTCATAAACATAGTCAGCAGAGCAAGTAATGTCAGTGAAACCTATACTTTCTAAAAGGAGTCTAAACTCTTCTATTCCATACCACCGCATTGCAAAACGTTGTAGTTCAGTTTGTACTAACTTTCCTTTACTCCATTTTTCGTATTTTAAATATGATACAGTTACTTGGTTAAGCCAATCTATTTCAATTGATTTATTTTCTAATGTAATCCCGTCTCCGCTTGGTAAGGAAAAAGTCGATGTATGAATCTCACCCGTCTTCCAGTCATATGGAAGCGCAAGATCTACAATTAAACGCCCGCCTAGATTAAGATGTTCATAAAAACATTTCAAAGCGTTTATAGAATCATCACGATTTTCAATTAAACAAAAGGATCCGGTAGGAATTATTATCGCCTCATATTTATATGGTAATGAAAATTGTTGTAAGCTTCCTTGGTATAAATTAGGGTTTAAGCCTCTCTCTTTACAACGCTTACGGCAAGAATCTAGCATTTCAGTTGAATAATCTATCCCATCAACTTTAAATCCAACTTCAAGAAGTGGAATAATGATACGCCCTGATCCTACTGCCGCTTCGAGAATTCTTCCCCCACAATTATTTAAACGTTCTTGGTAATACTCAATATCACCATTTAAAGAATAACCGACAGGTTTTGTAAAATCATATAGTTCTGTACAAAGTGTACTATAAAAACTAAACATTTATTTTCTCCTCCGTTTTATGTGTACGGAAGATTCTAATTTACTTAATCTTTCCGTACCTCAAATTTTAATGAGAATTCGAAAGAGCTGACTGTCATAATTTATCACTCACTTTCCATTTAATATATTTACATTGTATAATATTTCCTCGCGATTGAACATATCAAATTTGAAAATTCTGATTATAAATAAAGAGCTTACTATAGTAAGCTCTTTATCAAAAACTATTTATTTCACAATCGGCAATGTCACTTCACTCAATTTCACCGTTAGCTTCGTTCCTGCTTTCGGTCTAATTGTATAATCGTAGTCACTTGCGATTAAAACGACCCCCATTTGATGCCCTGCTTTAAATACATAATCATCTGGCTGCATGTCCCATGTAAATGTGTAATCTTTACCAGGTTGAATCGCTGTTGAATTTTCTATACTATTTAAGTTTTGCGGATCCATCCAACCTCTCGTTACAATTTCAGGCCTCGCTCCGCCATAATCAACGAGTACAGCTGTTAAATTTGAAACAGATCGATCAATATTTCCTGTTATTGAAATTTTAGGCGTACCGCTTATTCGCATATCTTTTTGCAGTACAGGCATTGTATATACTAATCGATTCGCTATTTCTAACTCAGGGTTTTCTACTAGTTGATTTGACTTTATTTTAGCATCATCTACTAATGAGAAAACATTGTTTACTGATCCCATACTTAATGGTAGATTGACTGCTTTATTACTTAAATACATACGGACTTTTGATGGTACAGCTGCTGGATCTGGCCAATTTTTTATTTTTTGCCACGATTTATTTTCACGTTGTACATCTACCATCGGTTCATCCATAATTCCATTTTCAATTCCATATAACCAATAATCGAACCATTTATTTTGGGTTTGTTGCCAGTTATTACTTGATGTTCCGCCATGTCCACCTTGATGTAACCACATTTTACGAGGAACATTATTTTTGCCAAGAGCTTCCCACCACTGTGCGAACTGCTTCGTTTTTACATTCCAATCATTTAAACCGTGAACAACAAACACACTAGCCTTCACATTCTTAACATCTTTTACATAGTTACGTTTATCCCAAAAATCGTTATAATCGCCTGTTTTACGATCTTGTCCAGCTGTTAGTTCTTTAATAATTTGCCCGCAAACTTCAGGGTTCTTTCTTGTTAGTACTGCTTCTGCCATATTGTCTGTATCTTCTCCTTGATAACCTCCTGGTGCAATTACTGCCCCATTTGCACGATAATAGTCATACCAACTACTAATCGCTGCGATTGGAATAATTGTTTTTAACCCTTCCACTCCTGTCGTTGCGACAGCATTCGGTAACGTACCATTATAAGAAACTCCTGTCATCCCTACATTTCCCGTAGACCAATTTGCATTTACTTCCTTACCATCCTCTGTATATGCTTTTGCACGACCATTCACCCAATCAATTACAGACTTCGTCCCAAGTATTTCTTGCTCATCTCCAGTGGTCGGACATCCATCTGATTTCCCAGTTCCGATACTTTCACCTAAAATGACTGCATATCCTCTTGGAACGTAATAATTTCCGTATGAACCAAGATTAACAGCTCCATACGGTTTTCCTCCATATGCATACAATTCTTCATCAACATTATAAACAGGAACATCTTTTAATCCAGATCGATATGGACTCATTTCATAAATAACGGGGACTTTCACATCTGGATTCGTCTTTGGACGCATAACCTTTACTGATACACGATCTTTTTTACCATCTCTATCACTATCGACTTCTGTCTCTACAAATAAATTTTCAATAATTGCTTCATCAAGAGAATAGATTGGTTTTGTCATCCCATTTTCCAATTGAATTTTTGTGTTTGGAGTTAAAGCTTCTGAAATTTGACCATTTAACTTAATATCACTCCCTTTTACAGAGCTCCCTTCCTTATTTTCTGCATGTGCAGTCATACTAGAAACTCCTGAAGTAATTGTTAAAGATAATATAGTTGAAAGTGTTATTGCTAATTTCTTTTTCCTCATGCCCTTCCCTCCCCATATATTCCTTCTTTTACTATACATTAAAATTGCAGAAAATTCAGTTTATATTTTATGGAAAGTTGAGAAATTTGTAAAACATTCGAATCTTTCAAGATAATAGAAAAGGAACTAATAACAATTAGTTCCTTTCTATATACATATAAAATTGTATTTCTCCATCTTCTACCGAAACTCCGTATTCAAAACCATGTCTTTCTAATATACTTTTTACAATCGCTAATCCTAATCCAGTACCTGATTTTTCTTTACTGCGAGAAGATTCTAATACGTAAAAAGGCTCCCAAATTTTATCTACCTCTTTAATTACCTCAGCAGCAATACCATTTTGAATTTGAAAATACACAATGCCATTTTTCTCTTCTAATGTGATTTTTATATTTTGATTCGTTGTATATTTTATCGCATTAGAAATTAAATTTTGAAAGACCATTCTCATTTTATTTAAATCAGCATAAACAATCGTGTCACCAACACTATAGTTCACTTGCAACTTGATTTCTTTCGACTCCAGTTCAATCTTATGCTTATCTATTATACTTTGTACTAGTGGTTCAATAGGAAATTTTTCTTTTTGTAAAATATCTCTTTCTAGTTTAGAAAATCGCAATAACTCTTCAATTAAATTTGAAATTTGATCTGTTTGTTTAATGATTGTATCAACATATGTGCCATCATCTAAACCGTCTTTTATTCCCATAGAATATGCTTTTACTAATGCGATTGGTGTTTTTAATTCATGAGTTACATCGCCCATAAATCGTTTTAAATGGTCATTTCGATCTGTTAAATCTTGATGTGCTTCATGTAATTTATCACTCATAATGTTTATACTATTTGCTAAATCACCTATTTCATCATTCGTTTTAACTTTCGTCCGTTTAAATTTCAGACGTGAAATATCTTCTGCGACATCACTCAATTCATTCAGTGGTGTAGTGATTGTTTTTGAAAAAATCCAGACGAGCACAATAATAAGAAGTAGTGAGAATCCCAAAATGTATAAATAAAATGAGTTAAGCGTTTTAATTACTTCATTTGAATGTGCTATAGAAACTCCTACTAAAATCAACATATCATCTTTCGCAATGTATTTCGCAAAAAAACTAGATTTTATCTTTTCTTGATCATATATTTTATTCGATTGTCCGAGGTTCTTCACTTTCGTAATTTCTTCTTTTGTAATCCAAAGTTTATTCAATGCAACTCTCTTTTTTGTAAGTTGCATGCGTAATTCTTCATTAATAGCATCTTCTGAACTATTTATTGATGTATAAGCAATCGTAACATTACCTTCATTTTCAATACGATTTATAGCATCATCCAGTTCTTTACGCGGTATTGACTGGATTTGCGCTGTAATGCCTTCTAAGCTTTCGCGTGCTTTGTGCACATTATATTTTGGTAAAAAATAGTTAATTAATAATAAAGAGATGGAAAAAATAAGGATGACTGTTAAAGAGATGCTGAAAAATAACTTTTTACCGAGTTTATTCACACTCTTCCTCCAAACTGTATCCTAAACCGCGATGTGTCTTTATAATATTTTCTCCTATTTTTTTACGTAATCTTCTTACATGCGTATCAACCGTTCGCTCTTCCCCAAAATAATCAAATCCCCAGACGATATCTAACAACTTTTTCCTCGTTAAAATCGTGCCTTTATGATTTAAAAAACACTTTATTAATTGTAATTCTGTCTTTGTAATGTCTAGTTCTTTCTCGTTTTTATATACTTTATTTTTAGTGAAATCTATTTTTAAATCTTGAACTTGAATAACATCTTCATGCTGTACAAGCTTTTTCGCTCGCGTAATTAGCACTCCTGGGTGAAATGGTTTTTTCACATACTCATCTGCCCCACTTTGAAGAGCTGCTAATTCATCTTCACTTTCACTTTTCGCAGTAAGCATTAATACTTTTACACTCGAATTCTTTTTTATTTCCTGACAGACAGTAATACCACTACTTTTCGGCATCATCCAGTCTAAAATAGCTAAGTCAATTTTCTCATCATAAAATATTTGAAGTGCTTCCTCTCCATCTTTTGCTAATAAAACTTCGAAGCCTTCTTTTTCAAAATATGCTTTTAAAATTTTCAGCATATCTTGTTCATCATCCGCGATTAATACTTTCATTACAATTCCTCCGTTACTTATAAACAAATATCAATTTTATCATACAACTTCTTTGTTACATCAATGTGACATAAAAATATTTACAACGTTTGAGGGTATAGTAAGCGTGAGGTGTTGTTTCATGTTCAAAAAATAGGAGCCATTACTCTTCTCTTCTTTTTATTATCAACAAATGCATTCGCAAATACAAATAAACAAATTGAAGTATTTGATTGTAAAAAAGAAATGGTAGTCCAAAAACAATCTTTAGATCCAGCTATTCAAAAAGAAGCTGTTCAATATGCTAAATCCATTACTGGCCCGTTCAAAAACTTAAACGTCGTTCCAAAAGATGGTCACATGATAAAAATCCCTTTATCTAAACCAGTTTCTATTACAAATCAATGGTTACATACAACAATTGATGAGGTACTTATCCTTCTCCCACTTAATGAAAAACCTTACATTATGCTTTACGATGATGAGAATAATCCACATTTTTATTATGTAAAAGGTAATCCGAAGGTTTTATTGAAACAAATGAATGTTAAATTATAATTAAAAAAGATCCCGCAAGTATCATTCGCGGGATCTTTCTTTATCAGTTAACAACTTGATTTTCATTTAAAAAATTAATAATCTGCCTTTTGTGATGGTTATCGTGATCTACGAATTCTTTAATAATATATATTAGAGAGTACGGCATTCCAGTATGAGGACAATATGATACTCCATTGGAAGTTAAATGTTCCTTTAGCTTTCCAATAGACAGTCGGTTAAGCTCTTGAACAAGTAAATCTCTTTTAGCTTGTGCTTCTTCAAGAAGTTTTATCTTAGATATACCTGATTTTGCATAATTAGAGGCTAGTTTATTATATGTATCAAAGTCAGGGAACTCCATTCCCTGTCCATCTCTCACTGATGATAATGTCTCACGTAAAAGATAGTCATCCCAATTCATAATATGAGATACAATCTCACCAATAGTCCATTTCCCCTCTGATATTGGCGCTGTCCACAATTCTTCTTTCATACCTTTCAATGTGGTTATCCACATTGAATAATCTTTAAAATCATTAATAATTTTATTTTCTCCCATCATCTAATCCCCATTCTAATAGTAGATTCAAATAAATTATACCATAAATCTACACAACTAAGAACAAACGTTCTTTTGGAGATCAAATAATAATTCACTACATCCTTTTATCTAAGTTTAGATAATGGCTTGTTCCTACATACATTTGCCCTTTCACAAATCCACTCGAAGGATAAAACTGATTCCCCTGTTCTGTATCTGTATGTAAAACAACAATAGTAAAATAGATTTTTGCATCGCTTAAGATTTTCCCTAACAGTAACCTTCCTAATCCTTTCCGCCGGTAATCTTTTGCAATATAAAATCTCCTTAACCTACCAATCTTATTGTCTTCTGTATACAGATTTTCATTTATACCTCCAATCCCAATTAGCCTTTCCCCTTGAAAAATGCCATATAACACATCCATCAACTTAAGAAAAGTAAAAACCCCAAAAACAAAAAAATGAGCTGACTTCTCAAAATAACTAACTGTAGAGAAAGAAAAATTTCATTTAGTGGGTACTTCAAAATCTTAGCTTGATGGCGATGGGGTAGCGAATCTGAGCACCAAGCAACCAATGAAAACAGATTTTCGCTTTCGCATTGGCAGCGTGACGAAGACGTTCACAGCAACGGTTGTACTTCAATTAGTCGGAGAGAACCGCTTGAATCTAGACGACTACATCGAAAAATGGTTGCCTGGTGTCATTCAAGGAAACGGATATGATGGTAACCAGATTACTATTCGGCACATATTGAACCATACAAGTGGTATCGCTGAATACTCAAGGTCAAAAGACGCTGACTTTACGGATACAAAAAAATCGTATACGGCTGAAGAGTTAGTGAAGATGGGGATTTCTCTGCCCCCAGACTTTGCCCCAGGAAAGGGCTGGTCTTATTCAAACACAGGATACGTATTACTAGGTATTCTTATTGAAAAAGTAACCGGAAACAGCTATGCGGAAGAGATTGAAAGTCGGATTATTGAACCGCTTGAATTGTCGAATACATTCCTACCAGGCAATTCAAGCGTTATTCCAGGCACCAAGCATGCCCGTGGATATGTCCAACCAGACGGAGTAAGTGAGCTAAAAGACGTTACTTATTATAACCCAAGTGCAGGTAGCTCAGCTGGAGATATGATTTCTACTGCTGACGACTTAAATAAATTCTTCTCTTACTTGCTCGGGGGTAAATTACTGAAAGAACAGCAACTAAAACAAATGCTTACTACAGTTCCTACAGGAAAAGAAGGAATCGATGGATATGGTCTTGGAATCTATGAAACTAAGCTTCCAAGCGGTGTCTCGATATGGGGACACACAGGTGGCATTCTAGGGTTTACTACTCTTGTTGGAGGTAAACTTGGAGGCAAGCATACGTTGGTCGTCAATTGGAATAGTTTGGGTAGAACTGACAGTCCTAATCCCTTTAAAAATATTTTACTTGCTGAATTTAGCAAGTAGGAAAAAAGGAAAAATTTATCGTAGTTTTCATAGTTAAAAATATACTTTTCTGGTTCAAAAGCCCCAACTTATTTTCAAGAAAAATTGGGGCTTTTTTTGTTTTGGTGGCGTTTATTCTTCTTAAGTTGATGTGTGAGTGTGCCATGTTGGTTAAAATTAGTATCCGAAACACCTCGGATAATTCCTACATCGTATAGGGCTTGTACATCATAATGCCGGCTGCGAACGTATTTACACCGAGAAGATGAGTGGGGCAAAAGATGATTGCCCAAAACTGGTATGCTAGCTGTTCTTGCAGAGTTTGAGCGTGATATTATTCGTGGAAAGCCTCTTCATAAAGATCATACGTAAATACAAACAAAACCAGCAAAACACCTCTTCTGTGTCGTACTGGTTTTGTTGAATTCCATCTAGAATTGTAACTAGTTCAACGTGATTGCAAATTCCGAGTTCGGCGCGCCAGCAAATACAACCGTTCCGTTCTTCGGCAGTTTTACTTTGTTATTACCGCTCACAACGGTAAAATTGACACATACTCCCTTCTCATCATACACCGCGAACGAACTCTTCGATGGCAACGCCACGGTCATCGTTTTCCCCGCTGCCGCTTGTGGGATCGTAAACCATTTCGCATACCCATTTGCTTGCAGCGTAACTTTGGATGATTGGCCTGCATCAAGCGGTTTTACGCTGGATCCACTTACGTATAACAATCCGGCCATCTCCATATATTCACTGCCGCCTTCTGTATAGAAATAAGTTTCCATCGTATCACGGCCATTCATCACTGGGATCTGGAGCTGATGCGCCGCGGTGTTCGGACCTGTAATTTTTCTGCCGTCCCAATAGCCCGCCAGGCCTTCCTTGCGAGTAATTTCTGTGGTAATAAGTTTCGGTTGAACGAGATATTCAATAGAACTAAATTTCTCGTTCACGAGATAGAACTTGACGCCTTCCCGCTTCGCCCATGCGGCAGCGGTTTTCTTCGATAGCACGTTGTCTTCTAGTTTCTCGGCTAAATAGTGAGTCATCACATTTTGCCCTAATCCTGGCGTCGATTTATATGTGCTCTCCTTCAAATAAGTTCTTCCATTCTTCTCAGTGACGAAGTTGAGCTTGGAAGTACCCTTCTCATTAATAAAGCTTCCATTCGCAGTATATACATATTTTTCTTCTCGATTAGATGGTAAGAACAGTTCTCCATTCTTCGTAATTTCTATTTTGAAATGACTGTCGCTATTGCCGTAAAAGCCCGCTTTCTTCGCCACGTCTTGAGGCATCTTAGCCTTGACCGGCTTGCCAAAGGATTTGTTTGGCTTAATTTCCTTAATTGTGCCCTTCTCTTTAAGCGCGGCGAGCAGTAATTCAGTTGCCAGTAGTTGATTTGTAGAGCTTTGCCCGCCGGATGACAACACAGCCACTGCCATCTTCTGTTCCGGAAGCACGACCAGTATAGCATGTTGCAGTGACGTGTCGCCGCCCTTAGCCAAGCCTTTTATCCCATATTCACTGAATGGGTATAGTTTCACACTATCCCAGCCAAGACCATAGTTGAAAATATTATCTCCATCCCCCGGCCACATTCCTTTTTTATATTCCTCTTGCTCCATCGCCTTGACTGCCTTATCAGAGAGGATCCCTTTTCCCTGTCCCATAAATAATTGTGAGAATCGTACCATATCTTCTGCCGTGGAAGAGATCCCTCCCGAACCAATCACATTCACCGATTCAATGGGAAGTTGCCCTTGGTACGCCGGAAAATAAAGTTCAGCCCGCTTTTCGCCTTCCCATTTGTCCTGCGGCGTTTTCGTATGATTCAGCTTTAAGGGTTCTGTAAACCGTTGATGTAGAAATTCGGTAAAGCTCATACCGCTGACTCTTTCCACCAAAATCTCAGCCAGCGTAAAGCCGTCGTTGCAGTATACCGAGAGCGCGCCAGGATCCGCCTTCAAGCTTTGGTTGGACAATTGCCGCAACAAGACATCATGGGCATAGGTATCATTATCGTTAAATAAAAATGCATTACTTAACGTGGAACCTTGCAAGCCGGAGGAGTGGTTTAACAGCATACGCGGCGTAATGCGTTTGTACCGCTCGTCTTTCATCTTGAAATCAGGAACATAGTGGACGACAGGAGCATCCAAATCGACTTTTCCTTCGTCGACCAATTTCATTACAGCCGTTGCTGCATACATTTTACTGACTGAACCAATCCCGTATAGAGTATCTTTAGTCAGCAACTGTTTCCTTTTCATATCGTTCTTGTCTGTCTGACCCGACAAAATAAGTTTGCCATTATCAATCAGCGCATACTGCACGCTAGTCGTCCCATGGGACTTCGTGAGTAGGGCAGCCTTATCTGCCGCAATCTTCTCCAGTTCTTGGCTAGCAACTTCTTGGTTAGCTACAACCGGAGTCTTACTGCTAGAAGACGCCATCGCGCCTGTTGGTAGGGTCATCGTTAGCGCCAATGTAGCGGCTAATACCCCAGATAGTTTATTTTTCATGAGAGAATTGCCTCCTTAGATAAGTGATCGATTTAATCACTTATTTGTTTAACAATAAAAAATATGACAAAATCTATCCGTTTTTCCTCTTTGCCTACTTGCTAAATTCAGCAAGTAAAATATTTTTATAAAAATCAAGACTGTAAGATTTACCCAAGCCGTTCAAATTGACGGCTAACGTATGCTTACCTCCAAGTGTGCCTCCAGCAAAAGTAAGAAACCCTGGAATGGCGTCTCCGTGTCCCATATCGAGACACCGTTTGGAAGCTTAATTTCATAGATTGCAAGACTATACCCATCGATCCCTTTTCTTCCTGTAGGAACTGTAGTAAGCATTTGTTTTAGTTGCTGTTCCTTCAGTCATTTGCCACTGAATAAGTAAGAGAAGAATTTGTTTAAGTCGTCAGCAGTAGAAATCATATATCTGTTCCGCCTTTCATGCTTATTTATATTTTGATCATACACAATGAAAATCTCTTTTTCCTTACCTATTCCTTACAAATCCCTTACGTTCAAAATAGCTTCTATAATAGGGGTCACCATACATGCCCATAAACTTAAGAGATTTTAATACTCTTAGGTACTAAAAAACGTTATTCTTTCTAAACAAGCTAGAATAGAAAGGATGACGTTTTCTTATGAATCTCTCGATTCAAGATGAACTACAACCTGGAGGAACATTGGAATTAAAAAATGCTTATATTGGTGATAAACAACAACTGTTCGCACGTGTAATTTTTAATCGATTAACAGAAAAACAACTTCAAAAACGACGAGCGAAAATTTCGGAAAAAGAAAAACCCCAAAATAGATCGTACTCGGAGAAAAGTAAAATGGTAGCGGGATTAAACGTGTACGTGACGAATACACCTTGGGAATGGGTTCCGATGGAACAGGTACATGAGTTATATACTTTGCGTCGGCAAATAGAGATTGTCTTTAAAACGTGGAAATCACTCTTCAAAATAGACCATTATCGTAATGTAAAACAGGAACGATTAGAGTGCCAACTATATGGAAAGCTAATCGCTATTTTCCTTTGCTCCTCTACTATGTTTAAAATGCGCCAACTTCTTTTACAAAAGAAGAAAAGAGAATTAAGCGAATATAAAGCGATAGGAATGATCCAAGATTATCTATATCTTTTGTATCAAGCTATACAGAAAGACACCCAAGAAATAACAAAGATTCTAATCCGTCTATTCCACCTATTACAGAAAAATGGGCGGAAATCTCATCGATATGAGAAGAAAACAGTTTTTGATATTATGGGTGTTGTCTATGAGTATAGTGGACTTAGAAAACAAAAGAAAGCTGCATAATCTTTAAAAATGATACCTACCTAGGTTTATTTGGCATGCTCATCTTTAAGAATAAAAAGTGTTTTAAGAGTGTTGTAGTTTATTTGAACGAAAGTTCATTTTGTTTCCGTTCTTAAGTTGATGGGTATGATGCCATATAAACATTCACTAGTTTTATTAAATGTGTTTATTTTCATATTCACTTATTAGTTTTATTAGGAAATTAAATCCTTCGTCTTTGCTTTCTTGAACAAGATAATCGTGTTCGTATATCATTAAATCTTCAATTTGTTAAATATGTATATCTTTCAAGTAAATTCCTCTTTAATATGAAAATACATAAAAATGCTCAAGAATCATTTATTCTGAGCATTTTTATGATTGTTACTTTATTCAATTCGTAGTATGCGTATTCTTCACTTCAGATGTAAATCGATAATATAATTGTTTAATTTCTATACATTTAAAGGTATGTGTACTCAAAAATCATTAATAAAGTTGTTTAATTCTTATTGAACTAAAGCACTTGTTTGTTTAAGTGAATACATTCACATTTATAATGTCTCTCAAGTATAATATCAGTTTATATATTCACCATTCTTCTCTAACAGGTTCAAGAAAAATTGTAATTTGTTAATCGATATGTTTGTGTAACCACTGTCCAAATATCTTTAACTGTTTTTCAATATGAAAGTAATGTTCACCTGTCTCCATGACCTCTAATTCAAAACGATGTTTTTTTGTAAAATAGTTAATAGTTTCAAATTCGCACAGTTCATCCTTGGCTCCGTACATAATATATGTATCTGTATTCCATGTATTAATAGGATGTTCTTTTACATAGCATAAATAATCCCAATATCACTTTTGACCAATAGGTGTCTCTATAGTCATTTCTTTTTGCAAAAGCTCTGGTGTTACATTAAACCATTTCATCATATTTTCGATAATTCGTTCCATATTAACTACTGGTGATAAAAATAATGCCTTTTCTATCACATCATTTTGAAAGGCTAAAATAAGCTCCCATACTACATGCAAACACGCTTACTTCTTTCCAATGTTGTTTTGCGTAATTCATAATTATAGATAATTCACTAACACAAAACTGTACTTTGCAAGGAGTATTATCATTTTTTCTTTCTCCATGCTCAGGTAAATCAAAGCTTAATACTTGATAACCTTTTTGATTGGCTTCTTCAGCTAATATTTGAATAACTGCATCTTCCTTATTTGACATATTTCCATGTACTGCAATAAAATTTTTTTCACTCTTATTTCCCCATAAAACCGTGGGAATATTACTAATTTTAAAATTATCTTTAAGCATATTCCCTCCGTGGAATAAGACATATAGGAATTGGCAAAAAACTGCACACACTTTATAACCCTCTACTCAGTTTTAAAACAAATCAAACTATTACTAATTCATCACAAATGAATTATAATCTCTCTACCTCTATATAACAGAGGCTATTTTGAATTTAAAATCTTTCTTTTTTTCCATTTCTTCAGAAGCTACAAGTTCTTATTTTGATTCCTTATTGAGTTAATCTACTCCGTTATAGTAGAAGAAGGATTTTTAAACAATTATATTATTTTTCAAATGACTTTATTATAAATTAAACACCTTTATTATCTCTGCACAGCAGGCAATATTCCCTTTAACTCCATTAAATCATCTATTACTATATCTGCATGAGCAAGCTCATCTTCTTGTGCAAAATCAAAATTACATCCAACCGCAATCAAACCATTCTCTTTAGCTGCATTTATATCAGATAAACGATCACCAACTACCGCTGCCTCTTTTATATCATATTTCATCAAAATGCTTTTTACTAAGTCACTTTTATTAAGCGATTGTATTTGCTCAATACTAAACGTTTCCGTAACCCATTGGTCTAAATCATAATAAGATACGATCGCTTGTAAATATTCCGTTAAACCGTTACTAGCAATGTAAATGGAACAGTTATTTTCTTTTATAAAACTAAAAACTTCCTTTACATTCGGATATAAAGCACCATTTCCGCTCTTTATATTTTCAATTAGTCTTTCTAAAAAATATGCATCTGTTTGCTTTCTTACTTCATTTGAATGATCAGGTAACAGCGCTTCCCAAACTTTAGGTAAAGGAACACCCATAATTTCACGGTATTTATCAATAGGTGTTTCCGCATCCCATAATTGTAGTGAGCGTAAATGATCAAATGTATCATCTAGTGATAACTCTAAAATTTTATCTGTTTGAAATAAAGTTCCATCCATATCGAAAATTAGTGCTTGTAACATGATATTCTTTCCCATTCTTTACTTATGAACTACAATACAGCTTTACTCGAAATATTTTTAAGCATCTCAACAATAATTTCTGAACAATAATTCGCTGCAGTTTTCGCAAAGTCATCATATGAAACTTGCGCTTCATCATCTGCGCTGTCAGAAATACTTCTTATAACAAGAAATGGTATGTCATTTATATGAGCGACATGCCCAATTGCTGCTCCTTCCATTTCTGTACAATGAGGTGCATATTCAGTGACTAATTGCTCCTTTAATTTTGAATCCTCGACGAAGCATTCTCCGCTGACGATTCTTCCTTCATGAACAGTAATATTTAAACTACTACTATTAACAGCTTTTCGGGCTAAATCTCTTAATCCCTCGCTTGCATGAAACGCTTCTTGAAACGGAAATAGATTCTTCATTTGATTTTTATTAACATCATGATGCGTAACATTTGTAGAAATAACTAGATCGCCAATTTTCACATCTGGATGTAATCCACCCGCAACACCTGTATTAATGATAGAATTCACATCAAATTTATTAATTAAAATTTGTGTACATGCGGCGGCATTTACCTTTCCTACACCACATCGCGTAATAATAATTTCTGTATCCATGAAGTTTCCTTTATAAAAAGGTATTCCCGCAATAGTATGTTCCTCTTTTATATGTAGTTTTTCTAAAAGTAAGTCTATTTCAATTTGCATTGCTCCGATAATACCAATTCTGTTCATGTATGTAGTCCCCTTAATTAATTTGCAAATATTCATCAATATCTTTATGAATTTGCATAAAAGCCTTATTCCAAAATTCATACTCTGTTAGATCAATATCAAAATGTTTTTTCATCAATTCTTCAACTGGGGCTTTCCCCGTTTCTCTCAAAAATTCTTTATACCTCAAATGAAATGCATTTTTATTTTCCTTTGCTATTTCAATTAAACTAAAACTCGCTAAATACCCAAATGTGTATGGATAATTATAAAAAGGAACATCTGCTATATAAAACTGAACGTATTTCATCCAAACAAACGGCTGATATTCTGTTAGTGCATTTCCGTATGCCTTTTCTTGCGCGGCTATAGATAATTTCTCAATTTCATCAGCACTTATAGGACCTTCTTTACTTTTTTCATAAAAACTCTTTTCGAACTGAAACGATGCACGAATTGCCATAACATAATTAAAGCTATTTCTAATTTTCCAGCTAAGCAATGACTTTTTCATTTCTGTGCATTCTGCTGTTTTTATTAAGTGATCTACAAGTACCATCTCAAAGAAAATAGACGCTGATTCAGCTGTACTCATTGGCAGATAATCATCTAAAAATGTTGTAGATTGTTCAAGACTCATAACATAAAAATGCCAAGCGTGTCCTAGTTCATGAGCAAGTACTCTTACACTATCAATTGTTCCATCATAACGAAGTGAAATGCGAGATTCTTTTTCACTGAAAAAAGGAGCACAAAATCCACCCGGCGGTTTATTATCTCTCGGTTCAGCATCGATCCAGCCATTCGCTATTGCATTCTGTGCGAACTGTGCCAATTCTTCATCTATATTTTTTAGTGCATCATATATGTTTTTTACTGCTACTGAAAAAGGAATAACAGCCTTATTACTTTCCTTCCATGTCATTAGCTCGTGCCATGTAATTGAATTCTTTCCTTTTTTATAACCGTTTAACGCAATTACTAGCTTCGTAAAATTTTGTTCCGCTGCATTCCACATTTGGGATAATGCAGTTTCAGAGATGCCATTTGCTTGTAGTGATTGTTTTAAAATCTCTGCCCCTTCCATTTCATCACTTTTAGCATGACGTAATCTTCCTATTTGATTCAATACAGTAGCAAAGATATCTTTTTCCTTATTCAAAGTATTTGTAAGAGAATCAAATACTATTAATCTTTCATTATGATCATCACTATTCATCGCAACGTAATTTGCTTGTCCAAATGATAAAGTCTCTTTATCGTGTATTACTTCTATCTTATTTCTTAATTGTGTATACATATCTTCCCAAGCTTTTAATTCATTTTCTATTAGTTTAATACTTGAATGATTTGTATTAACACTTTGTCCCTTACTAGATTCTATTAATAGTTGAACTTCTTTCTTTAATTGATTTACTTTTACACTTAGTAAAGTATCTTCAGGATGCTTCTCATCTTCAGCAGCACGGCAATATAAGTAATACTCTGCTTTTTCGATAGCCTGTATAAGTTGTGAAAGGATTACTGAGTCTTTTGTTGCTTTATATTCAATTTTTAATCTTTCTATCATTTCTATAGAAAACGTGAAGTTTTGTGCTTGAGGATATAGCCTGTCCAAATCCCATTGAGATTGTATTATTTTATTCATTTTGCACCCTCCTTTTTTTACAAATAGTTACAAAAATCTACTCTTTTCACTATTATATATGAACTATCAAAAATTTAATATCTTGAAATATTCAAACTTATATGAATGTAATTTGATATTTCATTTTCTATTTCTTCCTATTTATATAAGTTGTGAGTATTACTACTTCTGCTAGGGAATTTCTAGGTTCGTATAGACTACACTGTTTATTTACTCTTTCTTTTGTTTGAAGTTTATAACTTTCACTCCACTTGGATTAATGTTATAAGTAATTGTTACAACATGATTTGGTGGGTTATGGGCGTTTGTATAAGTTCGATACTTTGCAACGACAATGAAGTTAAAAGTGTATTTGGGGGATCACTCAATTTTTATAACCTTCGCATCAGTTAAACTATACTGATGCGAAGGTCCAAGTTTGCTTTGAATCGTTCGACTTGCATACGGAGCCAATAAAGTGTTATAGGAATCATAAAAATCTTTATCAGATATGTTAGCTGCGTTTCCTTCTTTCGGAGATGCAAATATGACCATTATTAGAATCCCATAAATTATTAGGGATAGTTTACTCTTTAGCATGAGATTCACTCCAGGCTTATTAGATGATAAACTTTAGGATGCTCTAAAAAATAATGACTATTCTCTTTATGTTATTCTTAGCTTATTAAGCATCAAATAAATCAGATCTTTTACTTGCGAGTCAATATTTTTAATAACATTTATGCTAGCTCGAATGACTGGAACTGATTTTCAAATATATTTCAAACAAATTGAAAAAAATACCACCCTAACGATATCTAAAGATGCTGGCTTTTACTGAGTATATATAGAATTTAAACATAGTAGAAAGTGAGAGAATAACTTATGACAACTCATATTGTACAATCAACCGACTATAATCAAGCATCTGATGCATTACGACGCGAAATTGCTGTGATGCTACAGCAGGTTTGGCCAGATTTCGATTCCACGCCTAAGGAAACAATTTTAGAAACTCACCTTAAAGAATTTAATGTACGCTCATTTTATTCCTACATAGATGGAAAGTTAGTCAGCTATGCAGGGGTAGTGCGCAAAACTATCCATCATAAGGGACAACCATTTAATATAGCCAGACTGAGTTGTGTAGCGACTGATCCAGATTATCAGTGGAACAATGGTTTAGTAGTTGATGATACTGAAACATTTGGTTTCATGCTAGCCTTCACCGGTTTCCTAACTACCTTCTTACCTACTAAAAAGAAAGCTACTAACTAATAAATAATTACATATTTTTTTATTAACATAAAACAATTATATTAGAATAAAAAAAGGATTGATCAAAAGATCAATCCTTTACTCTACTTCATTTAAGAAGAACAATGTTAACGCACCAGGTCCTGTATGCGCTCCGATTGCTGCTCCAATTGTATTTACGATAAATACTTCACAGCCGAATCTTTCAGTAATTAATGCTTTTAATGCTTCGGCAGTTTCTAAATCATCACCGTGAGTCATACCGATTGTTTGACCTTTAAGGTCTTTCCCGCGCTCTTCCATAATATCAACAATTCGGCTTAATACTTTCTTTTTCCCTCTTACCTTTTCAAGTGGTACAAGTTTTCCTTCATCCACATTTAAAATTGGCTTAATGTTTAATAAACCACCGATGAAACCGGCTACTTTACTTAAACGTCCACCTCTAACAAGGTACTGTAAGTCAGCTACAGTGAAGATATGTTCCATATGCTCCATTAGAAAAGCGACACGGTTTAATATTACTTCTTTTGATGCGCCCTCTTTTGCCATTTTTGCAGCCTCTAATACGACAATACCCTGACCGAGTGAGGCACATTTTGTATCGATAATTTCTAAATCTAAATCAGTGTATGTTTCTTTCACTTCTTTTTTAATGAGAACTGACGATTGATATGTACCAGACAATTCAGATGAAAAGGCTAAATATATACAAGGGTTACCTTCCTTTGCATAGGAAACAAATTTTTCTTGGAATGTTTCAAGTGAAGGCAATGACGTTTTATAAACTGCGCCTTCTCTCATTTTTTGCAATAAAGTAACTGATTTTAATGTAACCCCATCTAAATACTCTGTTTCTGCTTCATCATATACACGGAGTGGAATTAAATCTATATCATATGCTTGCAGCAATTCTATTGGTAAATCCGCCGCACTATCCGTAATGATTTTAACGCCCATTTTTAAACCTCTATTCTGTTATAAATATATAAAAAAATAAAATAAAAATATTACCTTTAAATTATATACGTAAAACAAGAATGAAGAAAGGGAAAGTACTTTATATTATATGCACTCTTCCTCAAAACTTGAACTGTTAAGAAAAATGATTTTGATTTATCCTCTTTTCACTAGTTATTGAGCCATATATAATGAGAATATTAATACTTTTCCAAAGGTGGTTACTTATGAGTATACAACTAGCTACTTCTAAAGATTTAGAATGGATTAATAATCAATACGAATCAATAGGATTTGTACCAAGTGATTTAAAGCGCGATAAGGTTGCGATTATTACATACAACAGCGAGTATGCAGGTGTAGGTCGTTTAGTTCAAATTGATGAAGATACTATTGAAATGGGTGGTATTTTCATACTTCCTAAATTTAGAGGCTTACAATTAGCCGGAGAACTCGTTTTATTTTTAGTACAAGCAGCGAAAGAATTACATATTCAAAATGTATTTTGTCTCCCTTTCGAGGAATTAAGAAACTTTTATAAAAAATACGGTTTTACTGAAGTCGATACTACGCAAGAGGTTGTCCATCCAATTATTCTAAAAAAATATAATTGGTGTTTAAAAACTTATGATAAACATGTATTACTATTTAAGTTTTGAGTTTTCTATAATAGGTGGGGGTACACGTTGTATTACACCTTATGTTTTAACAAAGGTTTACCCATTTCACCTATTTAAGTAACTTGTTTTTCCAATCAATCTGTCAATTGTATTTCACATCTTTCCACATCGCTTATTAGTTAGCTCGTTTACAAACTTACTAACACTATTTTTAAGTCTCTCTATTATATATTCCTGAAGAAATTTTCAGCTAATTGATGGAGATATGATTTTTTATGTAATCCGCACTCGCACTTCCTGTTCTTGTAATACTTGAATGATTAATTCTAATACAATATTTTGCATTAGTTGATACACATTATCATGCGATGTACTTTGTTCTATAATATATGCAACCCTTTGAAAGATATAACCTTCTACAAGTAAGCTCCCTTTTTCAAAGGTACGCGGATTCTTTCCTTTCTTTTTTATTTTTGGTAATGAAATTTCATTTTTTGTCAAAATAATTTCCTGTGACACCTCTTTTATTCCTATTACTTTTTCTTTAAATACTATCTTTTCTTGCAAACTAATTTCACCTTTATACCTACCTATTTCTATTGGTAGTTTCGCTGTTACATATTTATTTAATTCTCCTTCCCTTTCCTTTTCTAATATCCTACTGTGGATAGGAACCCACGAAGATGTCTCTATCCTATTTTCTTCAATATCACCTTTGACTTTTTGATTAGAGAACTCTAAAAGTACTCTCTCTTCATGAAGATTTGAAGAAACTAAATGACAATACGCCTCTCCATGATAATGATGCACTGTAGTTAATAACTTTGAATCTAATTCTCTACACCCTGCATTTTTTTCATTTTGAAATACAAATTCTTCTTGATTTCCCACACTAATATTAGGAAACTTTAAAAAACTAGACACTTCGGAAATAATGGAAAATGGGGTTTTCACTATAATGGAACGTACTGAATTATTTATTTCTGATTCTGAATCTACAACTTCTTTTTCTAATTCCGCAACTTCAACTTCTTTCTCTGAATCTGAAGCTAGACCTTCCGATCCAGATACTTCCTTATTTTCTAGTTTTACCTTGTGACTGTAATTACCCGGTGTGTTTAGCTTTTTTGCTTTATAAATTTTGTGCCCCACTTCGGCACCAACCCATGGCTTATTCATGATCATCCGCCCCCGTCTCCATTTAATAAATTTTGAACAGATCTATGTTTTTATGTTCACATCATTCTCCTCTTTATATATGTTTTATAATAAAAAAAGACATTGTCTTCGTTACGAAAGACAATGCCTTTTCTATTACTAGGCTTGTACTTGTTGTACTTGTAACACTTTTAAAGTAAGGTCTAATACAATTTTTTCACGTAGTGTATCAAACGAATCATTTAAAGGTGTAGGGCATGGTGAAAAATCTAACTCAAAGAAATTAGCAGCAATTAATTCACAATACGGTTGCTCATTATAATAAACTGTGTTTTCAAAGAAGTACTTGTCCAAACGAGGCAAATCGCCATTCTTAGGGTTAATGAAATGAGAAGCTGCGTCTGAAGAAGCTGCAATTATAGGTTGCGTAAGGAAATCTGCTGCTGTTAAGTCTGCAAATCCGTAAAAATTAACATTAGCAATGCGATCATATAAAGCTGCATTACATTCGTTAGATGCATATTCAATATTTTTACGAATATAGCCTTCTACGAATAGTTTCGCTCTTGTAACTCGGCGATAATTTGTACCCGGAATTGGTGAGAATGCTACTGGAACTAACTTACATTGAGTTAAAAATACATTTTTCAATACCCTTTTAATTTCAACAGCTGGAGGATCAAGTGGAATATCTGCTTCTACAACGATTTGTACTGTTCTCTCCGCTAAGACAACTGGCACCTTAATTAATGCATTTGGCGTAACAATTGGTGCTGCAGCCTGATCAGCTAAAGGTATTTGATTTTGTGCCCCAACTTGGCATGGTACATTAATCGGACATTGTTCACTCATATTTTATAATCTCCTTTTATATAAAAAATTTAGAGTTTTTTAACTCTCTTTACTGTATATGTACTTTTTCTATTAATGCGTGGGTTTGTATCATAGTCATTTTTATCATTTACAAAGTAAGAGATTCATTTCTTCTTGATAGTTACAAACACATAAATTAATATACGGAGCCTATACGAATATCTACCTATATAAAATAGAATTTCTCGATCTTTTTACGATAGAACTAATAAGAATACTAAAATTAATTTTTAAAGAGTCTTTTACTCTATCTAGCAAAGGATATATTTAATAAGAATCATTTCCCCACTTAATAAAATCCATAAAACAGAACATCACGACTATTGTCCCCTTCAATAAAAAAATAAAAACCGACTAAAAAAGCCGGTTTTTGTACTCAATAAATTGTAAAATCCTCTTATTATTGAACTAATTATTTTATTCTAGTCATCTGCCTTTTCCTTTAAGTTCTTTATTTTGTACAAATCGTACAATCCCTGCTCATTCATCTATTATTCACAAAATAAGTATCATACGCCTTATCAAAAACATAACCTAGCTTTTCTGCTAATTTGGCAGAAGTACTATTCGCTGCATCCCAGTTTGGATATTTCCCCTGTTCTAAACAATTCAATATTAAGGCCGCACTAACTACAGTCGCTAAACCCTTTCTTCTATGATTCGGATCAGTAGCAAGTTCGATTTCAATACCACCATCATAAATACTATATGATGATGCGCCACATACGACTTCTCCATCATATAAAATACTATAGCCTATGCCACGATCTATATAATCATCTATTGATCGAAATTGACTTGTAAAATCTTCAGAAACCTTATGTAATGTTGGGTTATTCACAATATGCTCATCTATTTTTCTCAATTCATATCCTTTTGGAAGTGCAGTTATAAAAGATTTTAATTTTGAGCCATTAAATACTTCTGGATTTCGTTTAAATTTATATCGTAAAAACTTATCTATTTTTCTTTCAGAGAATGCTTCTAAACGCTTTTTCCATTCATCACTATTTACGATTACTAGAATTCTTTCAGGGATGTTACGTAATAACTCTTCTGTTTCTGTTTCTGTTTCTTTTGCATTTGGATCCCCAGCGTAAAATGTGAAAATCCCTACCGTAATTTGCGCTACTGTCGGATTTTCAAGATCATTCACCCAAGCAGTTCCCATATGTCCTTGTAAATAAGAAAGTAAAACAACATTATTGAAATCCTCAAACATAGAAAATAATTTTTTTCTTGTATGTATATTCGCTTCATATATCATTTACATTCCCGCTTTCCTTAAAATCAACTAGGCTCAACATTTTCATGAGTTAACTTTTATTAGTATTCTTATACACACTTATTTATTATCTAAGTAAATGTCTATGAAACTCAACTCTCAAATATCAAATAATTATAAATTATACTTAAATGCAAATTTATTATAACATCTAATTACATTGAAATGATTTTCCAATCAAGAATTGCTATTTTCAGATTCATTTTAATCCTCATATCTCATTTTCTATTTACAGGTAAAAACATTACTATTTACTCAATAAATACATTGTTCACCAAAACGAAAAATTTGTAATTCCTCAACATAAAATAAAAGCATCTTAATATTCTAATGAAACCTATTTATTGATAAATTTTTGCATGTATACCAAATCAAGATAAATAACTGTAAGATTGATTTATAAATAAACTTTTTAAGGGGGATTATTAAATGTCTGATTTGTATTCTCGTCTTTCAAAAAGTGATGCCGCGGTTCTTCTAGTGGATCATCAAACTGGCCTTATTTCCAGCCTAGTGCGTGACTATGGTGTTGATGAGTTCAAGAACAATGTTTTAGCGCTTGCTAATACCGCTAATTTTTTTGATTTACCGGTTATTTTAACGACTAGCTTCGAAGATGGTCCTAACGGTCCACTTATGCAAGAATTAATTGAACTATTTCCGAATGCGCCTAAAATAGCACGTCCTGGACAAATTAACGCGTGGGATAATGAGGAATTTGTAAAAGCTATTGAAGCAACGGGTAAAAAACAGCTAATTATCGCCGGCGTAGTTACTGATGTTTGTGTTGCATTCCCAGCTCTATCTGCTATAAATGCAGGGTATGAGGTGTTTGTTGTAACGGATGCATCTGGAACTTTTAGTAAACAAGTTGCTGATGCTGCCCTTATGCGCATGGCTCACGGAGGAGTCCAGCTAATGAATTGGTTTAGCGTTGCAGCAGAATTACAGCGTGACTGGCGAAATGATGTTGAAGGCTTTGGAGCTTTACTTGCTAAGCATCTTCCAAGTTATCAAAATATCATCGGAAGCTATATGGGAGCTCAAAAAGAATTTAGTAAATAAATTAATTCTTGATTAAACTTGATATCAATTTTGAATAACTATGTAAACTCAATAAACACTACCAATAGCTATTTTACATAATTAAGAAAAGGGCTGCTTTAATAGCCCTTTTCTTAATTGCTTTACCAATATTGTATGTTCCTCCGTCACTATATTTAAATTACAAATAGCAATTATTAGTACAACTAGCCATCCTATTTACTTCTAACATCCATACTAACAAAGCGATTTCTTCCGTTACTACAATCCGCCTCGTATATTTTAAGAGGATTAATCAATAGGTACGTTATAGCTCCTTCTTAGAAATAAAAGATTCCGTCGCACCATTTTTATATATTTTGGTCAACTTAATAATCGACTTGTACGTATTATTGTCATCCACTATCATTTTTTTCATCTCTTCTATTTCGGCATTGCCAGTTCCACTCTCTATTTTTAAACAGTTCGAAATGGAAAGGTATCCGCTTGATACTAAAATAATAATAAAAGTAACATCAGGGAAATTAATAAATAGCAATCCATAGTTCAAAGGATCCCCAGCTGGATGCGATAAAAGCAATCGGAAATCTAGTAGTTCTGGCACTTGAACAAAATCTTTAGAAACAATCGCTTCACCTACTATTGTAATTTGCTTTACTACATTCCCAAGTTCATCTGTAAATTCAATACATCTAGGCGCATCAATTGTTTTTGCTTGTAGAGATAAATTCAATTCAGAATTATAAAAATCGAAAAAGAGTGTACTTCCCTCCGTTAAACACTGTGGACAAACATTTCCAAGGAGACTAAAATCCTCTTCAATAAATTTAACTTTCGCTTTACAACTACACACTTTTCCTATTCGAATCGCATCAATCCTTGAACAATCTACAAATATTACCTCATTGTCTTCTTGTGCAAATGAAACTATACCTTTTATCTCATTAAATGAAATGAAATATGATACAACTATTTCGTTTCCGTCTATTGTGATACTCTCAATCCTAGAATAAGGATCTAAACTTTTCAAAAATTCACATATACTATTTTGACAACATTGACAATTTCGTTTCGGCTCGCAATCCACTTACATTCAATCCCTTCCCTATATGTTTTTATCTAATACACATAGTATGAGCGGGATATATGAAAAGCTTGGACAATATAATTTTAACGTAAGGATATAATTAGTTACGCCTAACATCAATATGGAAATTACACCAATAATAAGTAATAACACATAATTTTTACTATAAATACATATAACAATTTCATCTTTCAATGAAAAAGCGTTATAATGAGATGCAGCCTCTAAGATTACGTAATAAAGGAGATTAAAACAATGACTAAAATTAAAGTATATCAAGTAAAAGAAGAAAATATGGAAGCAGTAAAAAACATCATTGATGTTGAGGAACAAAACCCAACTGCTGAAAACTTACAAAATCTATATACATGTGTGTTAGATACTGAAGATATGGCATTGCCTGAATCATACGTTGAAGAAGATATCTTAATTGATTCTATGGAAGTTATGGTTAACGCTTCTCAAAACAAGCTAAGAGACTTAGGTACATATGATGTAATCGAAGTTCAAAACAAAGGTAAGAAAACACAAATTTTATTATTAGCAGACGAAGAATACGAAATTATCGAAGGCTAATTCGACTCCGTACATAAGAAAAAGCTCCTTTCAAAATTGAAAGGAGCTTTTTCTTTATGCTTTTGATGTTTCACTTTTCACCTTGTTTTGTTCTTTTTTATATACCATGCGCTCATTTCCCATAAAGAAAACGAATACGAACGCTAAACTTGCGGGGACTAACGCCCACATAAATGTCTGAACGATTGAACTAGAGAGAGCTTCAATAATTTTATCTAATATTTGCGGCGGAATTTGAGATCTTGCCGATTCTGATAGAATAGCTCTTGAATCTCCTAAAGCGTTTGTATTCATTCCCCCGCTCATACCTTTAAACGATTCTTCTAATTGATCCTGGAAACCAGTTCTTTGAATCATTCCGAAGATTGTAATACCAAGTGTCATACCTAATGAACGAATGAAGTTACTCGTTGAAGTCGCAGAACCGCGTTGCTCCATACCGAAGTTATGAATAGCAGCCATACTTAGTACAGAGAATGAGAAACCAACTCCAAAACCGATAATAACCATATAAATTGTTAATAATATACGACTTGTTTCTGGCGTTAATGTACTTAATAAGAATAATCCGATTAGCATAATTACAGCAGAAATAATCATAATGTTTCGGTAGCTAAGTTTCGATGTTAAAAATCCACCTAACTGCGCTGTAACTACTGATCCTAACATCATTGGTAATAACAATAATCCTGAGTTTGTTGCCGTACCACCGTATACACCTTGAATAAATAACGGAATGTACACAGTTGCTGACATAAATGCCGCCCCGTAACATAAGGCAATAATTGTACTCATTCCGAATAGACGTTGTTTAAACATCTCAAATGAAATGATTGGTTCTTCTACTTTTCGTTCAATAACAATAAAAGCAATTACTAAAATAGCGAACCCAGCAAATAAACTTAAAATAAAGCTAGAATCCCAATCATACTTTTGTCCGCCTAATTCTAAGGCGAACATTAAACAAACTACTGCACCAACTAAAGTAATTGCGCCAAACCAATCAATCTTTTGTTCTCTATGAACTCGTGACTCTTTATAAAATAATGTAATAAAAATAAGTGCTAAAATTCCAAGTGGTAAGTTAATATAAAACACCCAGTGCCAGCTAATATAATCCGTAATATATGCGCCAAGTAATGGCCCGAAAATACTTGATAAACCAAATACTGCTCCGAATAAACCACCCATTTTCCCGCGCTTTTCTGGAGGGAAAATATCAAAAACGATAGTAAATGCGATTGGCACTAGTGCCCCGCCGCCAATACCTTGAATGGCACGATAAATACCTAACTGTGTAATATTTTCAGCAGTTCCACAAAGTGCCGAACCAATCATAAATACGATTAAACCGAAAATAAAGAATCTCTTTCTACCATACATATCTGATAGTTTACCGAAAATCGGCATACCTGCCATTTCTGCGACCATATAGGCAGAAACGACCCATACAAAGTTTTCAAGGCCTCCTAAATCACCAACGATTGTTCCCATCGCTGTTACGACAATGGTATTATCCATTGATGCCATTAAAATTCCTAGCAATAAGCCCGCCACAACAAAACCGAGCTTATTATTCTTCTCAACCATAACCTTGCTCTCCCTCATACTACTTATATTTGTTTATGCTCTTTTACGACTGCATTACCTTTCTGATTAAAACTAGTATGATATTCTACTACACTAATTTCACAGCCAGGGCCAATTATAACATGATTTCCTCTTACTACGTCTGCTATTGTATGTTCTAAATAAATATCATCCCCTTCAATAATTGATGTTTGAAGGCTTCCTGCATGACTTGTAAAAGGAATAACTCTCGCTTTTTTACGTACTGTAATCTTTTTCCCACCGATTTCTCTCACTTTACTTCCTTCATAACGAAGTGAGATTTCAATATTTTCAGCATTAAGCAAACCATCACTTTCAAGACCACCAGTTAGTAATAATTCCTCTACTTCTATATCTCCCTTTACATTTAAAGCGCCTTTCACATCTACGAAATCACCGGATAGCTTCCCTTTAAACTCTATCATACCTCTAACTTTTGTTTTATTAATTTTTCCGTCGCCTTGTACTTGGGCATTGCCATATACTTTTACATATTCCGCCTCCATATTCCCCTGTACTTCACTATCTCCATACACGACATAATTTTTCGCTTTCATATTGCCACGTACTTCACTCGTACCATACGTTTTAAAATCATTACAACTCATATGATTAGAAATTGTTCCTTCGCCGCGTATCTTTACTTTGTTATAATCTCCACCTGCTGAGCTACCTGATCCATTTACAGTAAGACTATGTTGATTTTCCATACCGATTCCTCTCTCCCTTTTAAACTTAAACTTGCTTAATTTCTTTTACATTTGCGCTTTTATCAACAGTAAGAACCCCAGTATATTCAATTAGTTCAATCTCACAGTTCGGCCCTACAGTAACATTGTTTCCCCTTACTGTTTTAATGTGAGCATAATCAATATCGATATTGTCACCTTCTAGCAGTTCAGCTTCTAACTGTAAGCCAAATACTGTTTTAAATAGTCTACTAAAAGCACTCAATCTATGTTTTACTTTAATGGTTTGGCCACCAATTTCTTTCGCTCTACATGTACCATGAATATTTATATTAATTTCATCTGCGCTTAATAATCCACCAACTGTAAATTGTCCTTCAGAAGAAAAAACATCAACCTCGCAATTACCATCAATCGTCGCTTGACCATTGATTTTAAATTCTTCACCGGTGACATTACCACCTATCGTCCCTTTTCCTGCAATTTTTAAAGTGGTCGCCTTTACATCTTGTGTAATTGTCCCTTTCCCATCGATTCGCATCATTTCTGCACTAACTGTACCCTCAACTTTACCTGATCCGCTAATTCTCGCATCGCTACTTTTCAAATCACCAGTAACAATTCCGTAACCATTACATTCAAATTGGTCGCACTCAACGTTTCCATTAACAGTTCCTTTTCCATTTAGTTGCACTTTATGAAACTCTCCACCGTTTGATGAACCATATCCGTTTATAATTAAATTTTCTGTACGCATTATTTCTCCTCCACTACAACAGTTTAGTTTTTAATGCTTCGGTAAATTTCATAATTGCTACACGTAAAACAATCTTTGTTCCCTTTTCAAAAATTAAATCCTCAACGCTTGATACTAAGAAGCATGTAGAAATCCCTAACTTCCGAATAATAACTAAGTCACAATTTTTATGTTTAATCGCTTCATAATTTTCACGTAAAACTTGTAAAACCATTTTCCCTTCTTCTAAACTCACGTCTCCTGATTGAAGAAGTTCTTCTAACACGTATACATAAAGAATCTCTGCAAATTGAAAATCTTCCGTTTTGTTCGTTTGCTCCATGAAAAATTGTAAAACAGGTTCTGATGTAATTTCTTTACGAATGAGATCTTCCTTTGCTAAAAGAATCTCTGTTACGCTTGGTGAAAACATATTTGCCAATTCATCAAGCGATAGATCCTCTTTCATCGTTTGAATTTTATCAATGCGCTCTAATATCTTTTCTTTCGGAAAAAATGTTTCCTGACCTGTGAACGTTGACTTCCGTACAAACCAATCTTCCGGTATTAAATTTTTTCTCTTCCACCTATATAACTGTCCGTATGAAATACCAGTTAACTCTAATAAATCTTTTTTTGAAATTAAATCTGTAATCAACTGTATATCACTCCTTCCTAATAACAATGTAACATAACACTGTTACGCTGTAAATGGACTTTTATAACATGTAGCGTAACAATGTGCAAAACAAACTTCATTTCCATACAAAAAAGGTTCTTACACATCTTACAAAAATGCATAAAAACCTTTATATATCAAGCCTTAAACCATATTTGATAAAAATCAATCCAACCTTGTGGATTAATCATTATATTTTGCACTTTTTCGTGCGAACTTACTTGCTGTTTGTTACGATATAAAGGAATAATATGAATTTGACGTAACAATGTGTCTTCAATATCGTGTAACAGTGTCATCCGTTTCTCTAATTGATTCTCTATAAAATAAGACTGCAATACTTCGTTAAATTTTATATTGCTATGCTGATGAATAAAGCTGTTTTTTGTAAGAAACATATATAGTAAACTATCTTCTATCCGTTCACTAATTGTCGCACTATCATGTATTATATCAGCCTTTTGTATCGTACTTGCTTGCAATAACTCTTTTGTTTCAAGAAAAACGACTTCAATAGTGACGCCATACTTCGCACACTCTTTTTGTATCCAATATGAATCTTCAACATGATCTTGTTCTGTAAATGTATATAGTCGCAGTGTTTCATTACGGTAAGAGCTCTCTTTAATAAGCGTATATATGTCCTCATTTATATGTATAGTGCCACCCTTTGTTAGAAGCAATTCTTCTGCTATTTCTCCGCGCGCTCCTTGCAATTCCTCGATAAGCGCATTGCTATGAATGATTTTATGTAGAGCTTTCCGAAACATCGTGTTTTGCATAGGTCCTTCTTTTGCGGTATTTAATGTATGTTACATTCGACTCAAGTCTAGTTAGTTCTTTATGATGCTTTTCTATATTGTTATAGTGTGCTTTCGCTAAAATATCGCACGTATTTACGCTGTGCTCTACATTCCATAATTCAATTCGATCGAGAAATGTTCGCTCGCGAAAATATAAATCATTTGCTTCTAATACGAATACATCCTCATTCTTTTCACATAATCGAAACGGTCCAGTACCGATTAACCTTCCATCTCCATCTTCATTTACAATAGAACACTGTTCTGTACTTAAAGCATGTAAAAACAACTTATTATCTGTAGATAAACGAATCTGCACAATGTAGTCATCAAGAATATGTAAACTTTCAATGTGCTGTAACATCCAAGCATGCGGGTTATTTTTCTCTTTCAAGAATCGTTTAAATGTATGTACAACGTCATAAGCAATAAATTCTTTCCTGTTATGAAACTGAACACCTTTTCGTAAGTAGAAGGTCCATATATATTTCTGGTCATCATATTCCCAATAAAACGCAAGTCTTGGCTCTACACTGTTTGTATTTCCGTCTATATACACTAACGTGTCGTATATATGCTTTACCATATGACATTCCGAACGCATCGTAGCGTATACAGGATCTAATGCAATATCTAGATTCATTTGGACTTGCAAACGTAGCACATCTCTTCTCCCTTTAGATGTCCTTTCGACTTGATAACCGAATATCGAATCAATCCACGTTTGAAATTGCGTTTGAAGTGATGGAAAATACGAGCTATATCTTTCAATAAATGCACTTCCACTTTTTACGTCCCCTTGTTTCGTTATTTCTTTTCCTCTTTCTAAAATTAAAGAAAGTGGATGTTTTTGAAATAACAACTTTGAACGATTTCCTCTCCCTCGGCCTGGAAACCACATAATCCAATTAAATTCTTCTAATTTTTTTATGATTAATTTACTATTTCGCTCTGTACAAAATAATGTTTCAGATATATTTTGTATAGTTATTTCTAATTGTTCTCCCTCTGCTCTCCCATTTCCATACTGGAGCCACAGGTGCATATATTGCTCCAAAATAATCATAAAACGCCCCCTAAAAGATGAAAAATCTTCCTCTTTCATTCTACCCTTTTTCATTTCTGGCTTCCATCTTATCATTTCAATATAGAAAGGAGGAAATAAAAATGAAGTATCTTTTAAAACGTTATAATAAGCCTATTCTCATTCGATTGTTCGGTGAATTGTTAGTCCGAACGACTGAAGCGATGTTAGCTATCATTTTTATCGTTCATGTTAATAAAGCGTTAAATGGTAATGTCATCGTTACAATGCTTCTTTTCGGATTACAGCCTCTCGCTGATATTGTGTTTACATTAATCGCTGGGGGTGTAACAGATAAATACGGCCGAAAGAAAATAATGTTACTCGGATTACTTTTACAAGCTTTTGCCGTAAGCGGCTTCGTTTTTGCTGAATCGGTCGCCTTTTTCGCCTTATTGTATGTAGTAAATGGTATTGGACGCTCTTTATATATTCCGGCACAGCGAGCACAAATCGCTGACTTAACGAAGGAAGAACAACAGGCAGAAATATTTGCTGTTCTGCATACTACGGGAGCAATCGGCTCTGTAATTGGCCCATTAATCGGCGCCTTTTTCTATACTAGTCACCCTGAGTATTTATTTATTTTGCAAGGTGTAGCCCTTACGCTATATGCTATTCTCGTTTGGACGCAGCTTCCTGAAACGGTCCCACTCAGACAAAGCGTTAATAAAACTAAAGAAGTATATTCGCCAAAACAATTTATTTCAAAGCATTACGCTGTGTTTGGACTTATGGTTTCTACACTACCGATTAGTTTTTTCTACGCTCAAACCGAATCAAATTATCGTATATTCGCCGAAAGTGTATTTCCAAATTTTTTATTCATACTCGTATTTATCTCAACTTGTAAAGCAATCATGGAAGTTATGCTCCAAATTTTCCTTGTGAAATGGTCTGAACGATTTTCTATGCCTAAAATCATTGTTATTTCCTATACTTGCTATACGTTAGCTGCGATTGGCTACGGTTATTCCACAACAATATGGTCATTATTCTTCACATTGCTCTTTTTAGTAATTGGGCAAAGTATAGCTTTGAATCACTTACTACGATTCGTTTCACAAATCGCTCCAAGTCATAGACGCGGATTATATTTTTCTATATACGGTATACATTGGGATATTTCAAGAACTTTCGGGCCTTTTGTAGGTGCATTGTTATTAAGTAAATTAAACGGTAGTACTCTATTTTATATTTGCGCCTTCTTATTAATAATCGGTGGTATCATTCAAGCTTTTTTTGTTCAATCGTTAGAAAGAAACAAAACAAAAGAGCTGTCCCTATAGGAACAGCTCTTCATTTAACCTGCCATTTTATTAATACTATCCTCCGGTGAGAACACAGAAATATGATGTACTTTACCAGTTGACTTTGGAATAACGAATTTCAATTCAAATTGGTCATTTACTTTATAAACGTATATTTTGTCATTACCATTTACTTTAACAGACGCTGGTTTTCCTAAAGCCTTTTCGATTTCTTGCAACGTAATCGATTTGAGTTCTGAATGATATGAGCGAACGTCAAAGACTTGAGATCCTTTGTTAAAGCCAAATGCTACATTTTTACTTGTAAAAGTTGCATACATCCCGTTGCCTGCTTGATCAGTTTTATCTGCTTTTCCCCACTCTTTTTCTATTTCCTCGATGTCACCTGTATGTGCTGCATATGGTACGTTAGGTACTTTACCTTCTTTCGCTTGCTCAAATAAATCTTTTACATGGTTAATTGATTTTTGATTAAGCACTGTATTTTTCGTATTAGACTCCGTTGAAGGTTTTACCGAATCATGACCTTTTGGTTTTTCCACAGGTTCTTTCTCTTTTTTGGGAGCAGTCTCTTCATTCTTTTTACCCGTTTCTGACGTATCACTCTTTTTTTCCGTACTATTTTCTGATGTTGAATTAGTTTGCTTCTTTTCCTCAGCGTTAGTACATGCGGTTAAAGCCGCTACACACGTTAAAGTTAGAAAAAATATAAGTACTTTCATATATACTTTCATCATTTTCAGCCTCCCTCTTCAACATATTCACTTTTGTAACCATTCCATTACACTACTCTTTAAATTATTTTTAGTCCAAAAAGTAAGTGCTTCACTTTCCCCGAAAGTATTCACAATATACTCCATATACGATGTTCCTAAAAAATAACCGAGTCGGTTGCATCCGAAATAAGTCCCTCCTGATAAACGGAACCATTCTTTCTCTTTTTCATCTGTCCACCCTTTAACATAATCTTGTAAAAAATGTTTCTTAATATGATCTTTATGTTCTTCATAGCAATACAACCAATCGTCACTATCATTATCATATGAATAATAGACTGATTTACTTAATCCTTTAGCTATTCTTTGCGATAAATATGTCGCGACTCCCTCACGATATAAACTAACCGCTGCATCAGTCCATTGTGCTTTAGTCCAATCCATTCCACTCTCTTGCAATACGAAATTATGATATATATGACCAATTTCATGAGCAACAATAACACGAAGATGCTCCCTTTCAGGAGATAATTTTTCTGCCGAAAGAAATATATCCCCAATAATATCTCTTTCTACAAATGCATTGGAGCCAAACCCACCTACAAATAGATGAAAAGTCAAATCTATATTAAAACCAAATTGAATGTGATACTCCTCACTAATTTCTTGAATAATAGAGGGTAAAGTTTCCGAAATAATACGGATGTCTTTTAGTTTTTCAGGATATTTTTTAATTGCACTAGAAAGACGTTCTTCCGTCTTAGAACAATGATAATTAAAATACTCTTCAAATGCTTCTGGATACATATCATAATATTTGTCCAAGTCATGTAATCCTATATCATCGCTTTCCAAAAGCTTCAAAAAGCTTGGAATTGTATTGTTAATCATCTTATTCATCTCCTTGTATACACCTTCTCTCCATACTCGCTATATCCTTTTTGTAACTTGAATTAAACTGCTACAAAATCTCCTTTAAATGCAAAAAACCAGCAGAAAGTGAATACTCATTCTCTGCTGGTTTAATGTTTTGTTCCTTCTGAATCTTATTCAAATCATTTGTCATGATCAGAAATTCATTAAGATTAACTATTTATATAATTAAAAAGGCTGTCCTATTAAAGGACAGCCTCAATTATGTATTTTTATACTTCGATAGATTTACCGTCTTCAACGATATGGTAAAGTAAGTGCGCTAAATGATGAATTGGACCATTTTCTTCCTCTTCTTCATTTGTCTCACCTTGGAATTCAAGATCATTTAAGTATAGTGCTAAAAATTGATAGAACAATTTCAAATCAAATCCGTAGCAAGCACTTGGTTCTTCATGATCTCCTTCATATTGTAACATTAAGTATTGCTCGTTTCCTTCTGTATCTTCAGCATCAAAGAATACGAAGAAACCAACGTTTGTATCTAAATCAAATAGATGACGAGTACCTTTTTCTGTTGCTTTCTCGAAGTCCTCTTCACTTAATTTATGTACTGTTGTTGCCTTTGCATTATCCTCTTGATGAAAATTTACTGTAAATGATTTCAATGCTGACACCTCCTGATTGTATAACAGTAGCATAACAGATTAGACAACATAATACAAAGGGACTGCTTACAAATGTAAACAGTCCCCTGTATTCATTTCCGCATTGCACGGAATATAAAGCTTACGATGAAAATCAAAACAATCGCGCCTATTAAAGCCGGAACAATCGCATATCCGCCTATAACAGGTCCGAATTTACCAAGTAACGCTGTACCAAGCCAAGAACCGACAATACCTGCAATAATATTACCGATTACACCGCCAGGTACATCCTTCCCAGTAATTAAACTTGCAAACCATCCTAATATACCACCAACGATTAAAGACCAAATCATATCATTTCCTCCTTTATAATTGACCAATAAAAATTATAATCAGAAACAATTGCTTACCATTAGTTATGTTACATTTTTCGTAAGTTATTCGTCTTATGAAAATCATTCAAATCTGCTCACCCTTTTAAGGACAATCTGGCTTCAATATTGTTCTCATAAATTCGTCTTTAAACGCTTGATAATTAAATTCAACGGCAATTTTTTGTATAGGACGATTATCAAACGTCGTTGGCTCAGCTATTTTTCTAAAATCTGCAACACTTTGACCTCTCGTTACATCATTCGTCGTACTAATCCAAACTGCTGATTTTTTATATTCAAAAATATCATCATTTATAAATGAAATGAACGGAAGTAAATCGTGAATCGGACTCCCAGCAATACCTGGATATTCTTTTTTGTAAAAGTTCTCGTAATAAAAATCGATCATTGGCTTTATGAGTTTCGCCTGCCCTGTTCCTTCTTTATCAATAATATCGACCATTTCAGGGGTAATAAGAGCACGCTGCGTTACATTTAACGGATATATTGTAGCATTCTGCGCATATTTCATAACGATATTCGCGGCAATTGGATCGCCGTAAAAATTAGCTTCTGATACAGGTGTAACGTTTCCCGGAAATAGAAAAGCACCGCCCATTATATAATAAGAACATACTCGATTCATTAAATTGGGGTACAATAAAAATAATGTTGCAAGTGTTGTTAATCGTCCCGTCGCCACTATAATAATATCTTCTGGACAAGGCTCAATTAATTTAATCAATTCACAAAAATTTTCTCTGTCACAAATTCTCATTTTCGGTGGAATAATTGGACCTAAACCGTGATCCCCATGAATTTCAGGGAAAAACAAAGGTTCTTCAGCTGTCATCGGTCTACTGGCACCTTCGATAATCTTTACTTTTGTAGCATAGTATCTTTCTAAAAAATAAACATTTTCCGTAACAATTTCTCTTGATACATTTCCATACTCTGCAACGATACCTATAATATCTAATTTGCATGTTTTATTCGCATAAATTAACGTCACTGCATCATCAATACCAAAATCTCCGAAAAAGATTATTTTTTTATTAACTTTCCTCACCCCTCTCCAGCATAATCTACTATCATTATTATGCGAAAAAGACAAGGCGGTGAAACAGAGATAATAAAAAAAGCCGCCTATTTATTGGCGACTTCAATCTTTTTATAAGATAAATATGCTAGTATACTTTTGCTTGAATCATATTTCGGATTATTCCCTTTTCTCGGTTCTCTCATATGTGTTTTTTCAAACCCAGGAATGTCAGGCATTTTCTCTAAAAATTCAAGCATCTCTTCCTCAGTTCCCTCAATACGTACACGAATCATTATTACTATTCCTCAATTCTCATTTTCTCTGTACTAAGTATATCGTACATCAGAAAGACTGCAAGAAATTTATCTTTTTAATGTTGAACTTTTTTTACATACGAACAGTGCCATTTCAGTATAAAACGATTCTATTTTATTGTTTTCAAATTGAATTTCGAAAAATTCTTGCATTTCATTTGATGTTTTCATCATACACTCTGTTAACTTTACACGTTTTTGCATAGGAACATCCATCATATCGCACCACCAATCAAAATCGAACTTCTTGTCAAAAGTATGACATGACTGCATTTGTAAACCATGTTTTTCTAATAAAGTAATCCATTCTGTTTTTTTCAAAGCTCGCTCATGGCTTGGATCTCTCTTCTTTTCGATAAAGTTATAAAATGTATCAAACTCATTATTTTCTGGTGAAACGTTATCAATTAATATAAATAACCCATTATCTTCTAACGTTCGATTTACTTCAAAAATAAATTGCAAAGGATCAACAAAGTGATGTGCTGCAATTCGGCATGTAATTGTATCAAAGGATTCATCAGCAAATGGTAACCTTTCTGCATGTCCTGCTACAAATGATACATTTTCATGTCCGTTCCCTTCTATAAAACCTTTTGCTTTTTCTAACATTTTTTCTGTTAAATCAAGAGCGACTACCTCTTTGAACATTGGGGCTAACAAATTAGCAACATGTCCACCACCAGTAGCAATATCAAGAAGACGAGTATTATGACGAGTTTCAACTTGCTTAACTACATATTGTAAATCCAGTCCTTTTGCATGAATTTTACTTTTTACATACTTCTCTGCATTACTACCAAATTGTTGTTTCACAAGTTCTTCTTTACTCATTTTTATCATCTTCTTTCTATAAAGTATTATATTTAATTTATAAGTTCTCTTTATATAATTTCAAATCCTCTTTTAGTTTAGTCTCGTCTCTTGTATTAGAGACCTTCTATCAAAAAAATTTAACTCTTTTATTTTTAAGCACAAAACAAAAAAGGTTATGGGGAATTATCCCACACCCACACAAAGTATCTCTTATATTTGAGGATCTTCTTACACGTCTAATCCCCCTGTAACTTCACAATAACTTCTACTTCGCTATTAGTAGCCTCTCTTGCATGCAATCCATATTGGTCCATGCCAATCCATATCCACCCAGGACTATCATAAAGAATATCTATGTTGAAATGCTTCAACTTAGTAAGCTCTGACCTAATAAATTTATCCCTACTAGCGATTTCCTTATCAAGCAAGCCATATTCTTTCCCATTTTCAAATAGTGCTATCATCTTTCCTGCAAGTGGATGTATACGAACTATAAAGTGATATTCTTTTTCATTTATATTCGCTACAATCGTATTAGAATCAGGTACACCACATCTAGAATTCGGCATATTCATATCGGTCAGCTCCTTTATTGATTTCATTAATATCGTAACAGGTTAATATTTAGATATTATTAATATAATGTAAAAAATATAAAAGCTGACTTCCCTTTAGAAATCAGCTTTTACACATTGTTTATCTTTAAACCTTTTTACAAATTTTATAATGTTTCTTTCTCTTCATCATTTCCGGAAACTAAATCTCCTAAAACATCCACCGTAACTTCAACTACAAATTCACAAATCCCTGCTACAACTTCTCCAATTACTTCCTCCATCTTTCTACCCCCTTGTTTTATGGAACCTATTTGTAGTATAGAAGATACTGGTTAATTTTAACTATCGGCAAAGGTGACAAAAACATTACAGATTTGTAAGCTATTTCAATGTTTTTTTGAATTTATACTTCTCCCCTTTGAAACTTTAAGTATTATTAACAACCAGATAGGTCATCATAATATAAAGTATTTAAGAATCCTAATTTAAAGGAGGCGTGTAAAATATACTACGTAAAACTAATTAAAGGTCAATCTTTCTATGCTTTTGATCATCGTTTCTTAATATCCGAAGAAAAAGAGGTTTCAGAGAAAATTTTTAATTACTTACGACGGAATGAATTCTTCGAAGTACGTAAAGAGGAATACTCTGCCTAATGTACAAACAGCATCGAGAAACAACTCACAGTATTGTGACTCTTTCTTGATGCTTTTATATTATCGCCCCATATTCAACTTTATTCTCAATTCTATTAACATCTTCTAGTATATGTCTAAGCTAATTTATCGTTACTTTCATATTTTAGTATATGAGGAGGTAACAAATATGACTCATATCATTGATTACCAAGCTACTCAACCAATAAATAAAACGGGTGAAACAACTTTTGTAATTCCCCATTCCCCAAACAAAGCAATTCTAGCAAATATTAAATTGAAAATTTCAAGAAAAGATTCACGTGATAATCGAGTAGAATTTTGCTACAGTTGGGGTTAAAGGTATAACTGACATAGCACAAATATTATTTAGAATTTTCCGTGATAATACAGAAATCTTCAACGCTCAAGTAGGTATTGAATCTACAGATTCAGAGCAATTCTACGCTCAAACATTTCAAGCTATTGATAAAGATGTAAGCTGCGGGACTCACGAATATTCATTAACTGTGGAAAATCTAACAAATGCTGCAAGTGCAGACGTTGTTGGCCCTCTATCTTTTAGTGGTTTAGCTATTGGACAAGATCATAAGTGTTGCTAAAGGAATCTATTGTTTGATGTTGCATTTGAGAAAAGTGAGACGTAGTAACTACGTTCTCACTTTTTTATTTTCTCTATGTTTTTCTTTATTTTCAATTTGTATTTAATCAAGAGTTTTTCACATTTTGAATTACTTATTTCATCATATAATTAATCAAATTTTCAACAAATCAAAAAGATTGAAATTCACTAATGAAACACGTAATATAGACTCTGACTCTAAAAATAGCGCGTTAAAAAATAATGAATAAATTAGGAGGTTTTATATACGAGTTGTTAATTTTAAAAGACTGAGAGGTTTAAATTATGTGGCGTAATAAAAATGTTTGGATCGTATTAATTGGGGAGTTTATTGCTGGTCTAGGGTTATGGCTTGGTATTCTTGGTAATCTTGAATTTATGCAAAAATACGTCCCTTCTGATTTTATGAAATCCGTTATATTATTTATCGGACTGTTAGCTGGTGTTCTAGTCGGTCCAATGGCTGGGCGTGTCATTGATCAATATGAAAAAAAGAAAGTTCTTCTTTACGCTGGATTTGGTCGTGTTATTAGTGTTATTTTCATGTTTTTCGCTATTCAATATGAAAGTATCGCTTTCATGATTGCATTTATGATTGCACTTCAAATTTCCGCGGCATTTTATTTCCCTGCATTACAATCTGTAATTCCACTCATCGTTAATGAACATGAGCTATTACAAATGAACGGTGTACATATGAATATCGGTACAATCGCTCGTATTGCAGGTACTTCACTAGGTGGCATTCTTTTAGTTGTAATGAGTTTACAGTATATGTATGCCTTCTCAATGGCAGCATACGCTTTATTATTCCTCTCAACTTTCTTCCTACAATTTGAAGATAAAAAATCCGCTACATCAAGTAAACAATCAGCTAAGGATAATAGTTTTATGGAAGTATTTCGTATATTAAAAGGAATTCCTATTGCTTTTACAGCACTTATATTAAGTATTATCCCTCTATTATTTATAGCTGGATTCAATTTAATGGTTATTAACATTAGCGAAATGCAACATGACCCAACGATTAAAGGATTCATATATACAATTGAAGGTGTAGCATTTATGTTAGGTGCCTTCGTTATTAAACGTTTATCTGATCATTTCAAACCTGAAAAGTTACTATACTTCTTCGCAATTTGTACCGCTTTTGCACACCTTTCGTTGTTCTTTAGCGATATTAAATGGATGGCACTTGCCTCATTTGGTTTGTTTGGATTTAGTGTAGGCTGCTTCTTCCCTATTATGTCGACAATTTTCCAAACGAAAGTCGAAAAAAGCTATCACGGACGTCTCTTCTCATTCCGTAATATGTTTGAAAGAGTTATGTTCCAAATTGTCTTACTTGGAACTGGCTTCTTCTTAGATACGATTGGGTTACAATATATGGTTCTCATCTTCGGAGTTATTTCGTTGTTGATTATTTTTATTTCCTTATCTAAGCAGAAACAATTTAAAAAACAAACGTCACAATCTGCGAATATATAAAACTAATACTTCTTAAGAATGGATCCCGTATTTTACTGGGTCCATTCTTTTTGAATTTCAGGGATTAAAATCTATTTTCTTTATGTAGTTCAAATATTTAAAGGAGTATCCCCTACTACTTTCGAATAAAATAAATTATAGATTTTTCAAAAAGGAGCTGTGGAAATGTCTTATGGCATCCAATTATTAATTATCCTTCTTTTTTCATTGGTCATGTTTGGCGTCCTTAATTTTTTAGCCATTTCCTTATCTCAAAATAACTTTAAAAGAAGGATTGTTGCAGGTTTCCTATTTTTATTGTTAACTCCCATTATCTTTTTGACTACTACAGCACTCACATCTATATTCGATAAAGGTGGTTTGGGAGTAGCTAACCTAGTCTTCGTTATTTTAAATGTATATATTGTAAATGGAATTGTCATTCTTCTTTCCGCTTCATTTATCCTCAAAAGACATAACATAAGATAGAGTACTAGGCATGAATCTAGCATTACACTAGATTCATGCCTTTTCATTTTAAAAATCTCACCTTTCTCCAAATTTTTATGTGAAATTTAAAAATTCTTTATGAAAATTTAAACTTTATTTTTTACAATATTCCTATCGTATTCGCACGTTTATAAAAACGAATAAGAAAGGAGTACACAATGAAAAAGTTTCTATTTATTTTCCCTATATTAATCGTTCTACTTAGTGGATGTAGCAATAATGATATATACGGCTCTTGGGAAGTCATTGATAATAAAAAAGGTGAATGCCCTGTATATTATAAATTTGAAACAGTTGTGAAAGAAGAAAAGAAAGAAAAGGTTGTTCACAATTTAGTGGAAATGCAAACAACAAATAAAAAAGAGGATTTATTTAAAGGATCGTTTGTTAAAAATTCTAACGTGTATCGTATTGATTATGGTAACTCGTTTACATCGGATCAATCTTTAAAAGTTGTCGATAATGAATTAAATGTATACTTTTTTACAACTGAAAACACATGTACATATAAAAAAACAAACAATTAATCTTCATTTATAACGTAGAAAATATTTTCTACGTTATTTTTATATTTCCCCTTATTATCCTCCCTCTAAATTTGTCAATCGTTTTAATTTTCATAAAAAAATGATAAAATGTAAACATATGTTTTCAGAATAATTAAAAATACAGACAGAAAACACTGTTTTTAGGAGGGGTTTTGATGACTTACACTTTAGCAACTAGAATGAAAGCATTCCAATCTTCTATATTTAGTGAATTAGGGGCCTATAAAAAAGAGAAAATTGCAGCAGGTCATAAAATGATCGATTTAAGTATCGGGAATCCTGATATGCCTCCTGCTGATTTTGTGAGAGAAGAAATGGTACATACAGCAAGTGCAAAAGAAAGTTACGGATATACGTTATCTGGTATTCAAGAATTTCACGAAGCTGTAACTGAATATTACAACAACACTCATAATGTTATATTAAATGCTGAAAAAGAAGTTTTATTATTAATGGGTTCACAAGACGGACTCGTTCATTTACCTATGGTTTTTGCAAATCCGGGAGATATAATACTAGTTCCTGATCCAGGATATACAGCTTATGAAACAGGAATTCAAATGGCCGGTGCAACATCTTACTACATGCCATTAAAAAAAGAAAATGATTTCTTACCTAACTTAGAAGTTATCCCTGAAGAAATCGCCAATAAAGCAAAGATGATGATTTTGAACTTCCCAGGAAATCCAGTTCCAGCAATGGCACATGAAGATTTCTTTAAAGATGTAATCGCATTCGCGAAAAAACATAATATTATCGTTGTCCATGATTTTGCTTATGCTGAATTTTATTTTGATGGTCAAAAGCCAATTAGCTTCTTATCTGTACCTGGTGCAAAAGAAGTTGGCGTTGAAATTAATTCTTTATCTAAAAGTTATAGTTTAGCTGGTAGCCGTATTGGTTATATGATTGGTAACGAAGAAATTGTCGGCGCGCTTACGCAATTTAAGTCTAATACAGATTACGGTGTGTTTTTACCAATTCAAAAAGCTGCATCCGCTGCATTACGACACGGCGCTGCATTTTGCGAAAAAAACCGTGGAATTTACCAAGAACGTAGAGATACTTTAGTGGACGGATTCCGCAAATTCGGTTGGAATGTCGATAAACCAGCTGGAAGTATGTTCGTTTGGGCTGAAATTCCGAAAGGATGGACTTCGCTAGAGTTCGCTTATGCACTTATGGATCGTGCAAATGTCGTTGTCACACCAGGCCATGCATTTGGTCCTCATGGCGAAGGTTTTGTACGTATTGCACTTGTTCAAGATAAAGTAGTATTACAAGAAGTAGTTGAAAACATTAAAAACAGCGGTATTTTCTCTATTGAAAATATAGAAGAATTAGTTAAGAATTAATAATAACTCCCCTGCTTAACTTTAGCAGGGGTATTATTATTCCTGGAGGTACGATATGAATATTAAAGATACTCTTCCCCATCGCTATCCATTTTTAATGATTGATAAAATTACAAACGTTAAAGAATCTCAATCGGCTACAGGATACAAACTGATTACAAATAACGAGTGGTTTATTAATAAAAATCAAAACTATATGCCTCATATGCTAATTGTAGAAGCACTCGCTCAACTTAGTGCTTTTGTAAGTACAGGTGAATCTGAAGGACTTGGTTTCCTCTCCTCTTTAGATGGGGTGGAATTTCATGAAAATGCGTATCCCGGTGATAAACTTGACTTACATTATGAATTAACACGTAACAGACGAGGTTTTGTTCTTGGGAAAGGAATTGCCTCTGTAAACGGTCAATCAATCGTTACCATTGAAAAGCTATTAATATATCAAGCTGATTAAACAGATTACATAGTAAGGGGTAGGGAAATGCGGAATGTTGTTGGTATTGATGCTGGGGGAACATTAACAAAAATTGCTTACTTTAACGAAATGAACAAATTAGTTTTCGAAAAATTTTATTCATATGAACAAGAAAGAATTAAAGAATGCCTTCATAATAATAATTCAATTACACAATTATGCATTACAGGTGGTAAAGCTACACAGTTAGAACAACTCCTTTCAAGTTCATATAAAATAGTAGAATTAAACGAGTTTGAAGCTACTTTAGCAGGAGTACGATACATACTAAAAGAAGAAAAACGTGCTATAAACAACTTTGTATTAACAAATATCGGTACAGGTACTTCCATTCACTATGTTCACGACAATCAATATGTTCGTGCTGGTGGAACTGGAGTTGGCGGTGGTACTATTATGGGTCTTTCAAAACTATTAACAAATATAGATCATTTTGAAGACGTGATTCCGCTTACGAAAATTGGTTCAAGAAACAGTCTAGATATTACAGTTGGAGATATTTATGGTGGGATTCTCTCCCCTCTTGATAATAACTTAACTGCTAGCAATTTCGGAAAAGCGACCATTACAGACTCAAATTATAGTAATTCAGATATACTAGCTACCGTTCAAGGACTTGTCGGTGAAGTCGTCACAGCATTAAGTCTTCAATTCGCCGAAGCAAAAAACATTGACCATATCATTTACATCGGTTCTACTCTATGTAATAACGTACATCTTCAAAATATTATAAGTAGCTATACAGAATATCAAAACAAAATACCTGTCTTTTTACAAGACGGCGGTTATAGTGGTGCGATTGGTACTTTACTTCATGGTATGAAATAAAAAAGCTGACTTTTGTCAGCTTTTTTTGCAATGGTACTTCAAATTCAATAATTGATTCTCCATTCTCACCAATTCGTTCCACACTAATTTTATCAATTACACAATTTAACTTCTCATGAAAACTAGGAATATCCTTCGCTATTTCAGCCGCTAATCCCGCGCTATCTTTTCTCCCAACTGTTACATGTGGTATGTATGGAATATCCGTTCTAAAAAATTGTAGTAAAGGACCTGTATACAATCTATCGTGCAATTCTTCTATTTTTTCTTTCCCTCTTTCAACTTCCAAAAATAGATACTCTCCCTTGCTACTTATCCGGTTAGCAAACTCAATTTCAATCGGATGAACCCCTTTCGCCACTTTCAAAATATGTAATTCCAGCTCATCATTTGAAATGGAACTTTCAAACGGGAATACAATTGTTATATGAGGAGAAATTAATTCAAATAAAGGATCATGCTTTTCTCTCATACTCTCTATTTCATCTATGGGCATATTATGTAAAAACAGTAGAATTGTACGCACTTTTATATCCCCTACTTCCCCTCAATTTTTTTATATTTATCATATTGTATGGTAGCGTGAACCTCAACAAATTATTTTGCTTGCATATAAAAATAAAAAACTTCTCATTTGAGAAGTTTTCATATAGCATGGTTATTATTTTCTCGCCAAACTTTCCTAAACTTTATATAACAAGCAATTCTCCACGGAATAATATACGATACTGCAACTACGTAAAATAATAAACCTATTGTTTGCTGATCTAAGTCAACAATATATTGTCTTGAACCATATCTTAAAATAACAATTCCGATAAAAGTAATTAAAAAGGCAGCACTTTTTTTCGTATAAATGTTTCTGTCTTCTCTTCGCTCATAGTTTGTTAGAAATATAAGTGGGATTGCGAAAATCACCCCAATGGATGCTGCTATAGTCACTTGTACTATAGCTGGATGTACTGGACCAAAAAACAATAAAATGCCCGGTGTTAAAAATAGTAATGGACACAAAATACGTTTTCCCGTTCCCTTTATCGGCTTATACATAGAACGATAACGGCGCCAAAAAATTAGCAGTGCTACGCATAAAAAGACGGTTATTAGTGAAGAAGTATCTCCCATACAGTCTTCCTTCTCTCTTCAAGTAATTGTGCTTAAATCGTATCCTCAAAAGAAACTTTACGAATAAATAGAGCGCCAATTATAAAGTATATTAAAATAAGCACTATCGAAATTGATATAAAATTAGGTATATCAAGTAACGATTTACTATCAATAAATACCAATTCTTTCAAACCTACCTTACCATAAATTGTACTCGTCAACCCCAAGAAAAAAATCACACTAAAAGCAAAGCCTATCCAATTAAATCTTTTCTGAAAAATAGTTGTTAATTGAAATAAGCTAGCTAATAAAAGATAGAACACGAACTGTGCAAAGAATTGTTCGATTGTATGTGCTCCTAAATTTATATGTTTCGTTTCATAAAATGTACCTTGTAAAAGCAAAACCTGAAGAAATGAAAAAATTACTGATTGTAATATGATAAAACATACTGAACCAATAAAGAATTGTAATCTAGTAACGCCAAATGAGACAACTGTACGAAATATGTCATCTTGAACAAGAAAAACACTTGCCACAATAAATATTGCAATTGCAATAGATGAATTATTGAAGATGTCATGTAAAAATGCTACCTTTAGTCCCTTTATATCAGTTGCAGTTGTTGTCCATTTTATAAGTAATGCCACACACCAAAAGATAAGAACAGCCTTATAATGAAATTTCATATGTAACTTTAATTGTTTTAAAAGCATTTTCATTTCACCTCATTATCTGTTAGATAAATAAATAGTTTTTGCAGTGTTACTCTGTCTATTTCTAACCCTTCAGTTTCTAACAGCTCATAATCTCTAGCAGAAAGATCTTCCCATATCACAGAAATCTCTTTATTCCCATACAACTCTTGCTTTACAACATTTTTCCCCATTAAAAAATTTGTCACTTTATCTTTATGTCCTGATATTATGTGTCCTTTTTCTAAAAAATCTTCCACAAAGGATTGAACAGCTAATGATCCTTCTTTTAATATGATTACATTTTCTATAACATGGGACACTTCCTCAACTAAATGTGTTGATAAGATGATTGTTCGTGGATATTCACTATAATCTTCCAATAGTAATTCGTAAAACAACTCTCGATGTGCTGCATCTAAACCGGTAGTCGGCTCATCAAAAATAGTAATTGGTGCTCTACTAGCTAAACCTTTAATAATACCAACAATTGTTTGCATACCATGGGATAAATCATAATATTTTTCTTTTGCATTCAATTGAAATTTTTTAATAAGTTCCTCAGCATATTCTTGATCCCAATTTTCATAAAACATGTTACACAAATAAAAAACATCTTTTACCTTACTACTTAAATTAATGTTTTCTTTCACCTTTACGATACAAATATTTTGCATCGCTTTACTATTTTCAAAAACATTTTCACCAAATACAGCTACGCTTCCACTACTTGAAATAATTTGACCAGCAAGTATGTTTAATAATGTCGTTTTCCCCGCTCCGTTTCTTCCAAGCAAACCATATATTTTATGCTCTTCCAATGAAATAGTTACTTCGTTAACAGCTAATTTCTTTTTATATTTTTTAGACAAGTTTTTCGTTTCAAGTGCAATCATCCCTCTTTCCCCTCCTTCGTAATTTTGTGTATCATGTCCATCAATTCGTCTTTTGATATTTCTAGTACTTTTGCTTCTTCCCACACTTTAGGTAAATACTCAGTCATAAAAACATGCTGTCTTTTTTTTAGTACAACTTCTTTTGCTCCCTTTGTAACAAACATCCCGATCCCTCTCTTTTTATATAAAATCCCCTCATCTACTAGTAGATTTACTCCTTTTGCAGCTGTAGCCGGATTAATTTGTAACATCTTCGCAAATTGATTTGTCGACGGAACTTGTTCTTCTTCAAGTAATATGTCTTTTAAAATATCAGATTCAATTGTTTCTGCAATTTGTATGTATATTAACTTATTTTGTTCTAGAGTAGGTTTCACGATTTCACCACCTTAGGTTCATAGGTTCATTACTTATGTAATTAACCATAGCACAACGTTATATTTTTTTCCATAATTTTCATCAAAAAAAGAATCATTCGATACTGAATGACTCCCTTTAAAAAATGTCCGTATTTTCAATCGTAAAATAACCACATCTTCCTCCATATCACTTAGATTCCCGCACAGGATGTTCATTAAAAAATTGCTTTCGAAAATCTTTATTATTAACTAGCTTTTCTATTTTTTCTTGATTACCGTAAAAGAAATTCATTACGATTCCCTTATTCCATATAAGATCATCCTTTGGCAAATCATTAAATTCTTTATACAGTATGGGTAAAAGTTCTTCTCTTTTTAATGCAAAACTTTGATTTTCAATCTGAAGCTCATACCCTTTCGCATTCGGTACTAAAACTGCAAGATAAATAGCATTAAAGAGAAAGTTCTTTTTCATCGTATCCTTTTCGTCAAACCAATACGTCTCAATGATATCTTCTGTTAAGTTACCGTTCTTTTTCTCACCGTATTTCACCGCGATCTTCTCATTTTTCAAATTTATACTTTGAACTGTTTCACCACCAGGTAAGTTTTTAACAATCGCAAACACATCGGAATTATTTCCAACGTATGTCCCCATATATTTTTTAAAAGCCCCAGGTTCAATATGTGATATTTCTTTTATTTGCTCCCCATTAGAACAAGCAGTAACAACTAATAAAATTGTTAGCATAACACCTGCTATTCTATTCATATACTTCATTAGACACCCCCACGTTCTATTTATTATCCAATCCATACAATGTATCCTTTAAAAAGCCCTTTTAAATATACGCATTTTAATCAAAATTAAAAATTTTCAATTTTTATGTTTACAATTATCCATTAATTGTATATAATTACTAACGTAAGAAAAATATTCTAAAAGGAGGTCGAAGGAAATGATGAAATTACAATTACATGCTTTAACTTTAGCGTTAACTGCATCTATGTTTTTCGGACAATTAAATATGAATTCGACCACCCTAATGGAGAATTAAAAATCGTACTTTATTTCTTTTAATTCATAAATTCGCCACAGGAGGTCGTATACTTTCCTGTGGCTTTTTCACGCCCAGCCATAGGAGAACGATATCTTCCTGTGGCTTTTTCGTGCGATTTTTTAGTCTCATACATTATTTTTTAAAGAAAGGAGCAACATTCGATGACAATTAGCGTATTGTTTTTAAGTATTACGATTCAAAGAAATACATTTTCCAAAGCTGAAATTCTTCATAATGAGCAAATTACAAAAGCTATGAATGATGTTAAGGAGCGCCAAGTGCTTTATTGCGATCACCTGTAATTCCTTTTCGAAAGGAGGAATTCGTCTATGACTTTTCATATTTTCTTTTTTACGACAGCACTTCAGAAAAAAACTTTATCTGGAGCTGAAATCTTTCGTAAACAACAATTAAAACAAACTATGGATAAAATAACGGACATTAAAAGTTCGTATTATACACAAATGTATTAAAAATATTTTTTAAAGGGGCAATTTCCTAATGAAATTCAAAGCTTTCTTTTTAACTATCACCATTCAAAAACGTAAATCTTCAAAAGCTGAAATCTTACGTGAAAAACAAATTAAAATTATTATGGACGAAGTAAAAGAGCGTCAGTCCTCTTATTACAATCGCCTTTACTAAATAAATTATAAAGGGGTAATATCCTAATGAAATTTAAAGCTTTCTTTTTAACGATTACCATTCAAAAACGCAAACTTTCAAAAGATGAAATTTCTCGTGAACAACAAATTAAAAACATTATGGATGATGTGAAAGAGCACCAGTCCTCTTATTACAATCGTCTTTACTAAATACATTATAAAGGGGTAATATCCTAATGAAATTTAAAGCTTTCTTTTTAACGATTACCATTCAAAAGCGTAAACTTTCAAGAGATAAAATTTCTCGTGAACAACAAATTAAAAATATTATGGATGATGTGAAAGAGCGTCAGTCCTCTTATTACAATCGTCTTTACTAAATAAATTATAAAGGGGTAATATCCAATGAAATTCAGAGTATTATTTTTAACAATTACCATTCAAAAAAACAAACTGTCTGAGTCTGATATGCTTCATGACCGACAAATTGAGCAGGCTATGTACAACGTAAAAGAACGACAAAGTCATTATTGTAGTCACCTGTAATTCCTATTCGAAAGGAGGAATTCATGTATGAAGTTTCACCTTTTCTTTTTAACCATTACGATTCAAAAAGAAACTATATCTGCAAATGAAGTAAAACAAGAGGAACAGTATAAAAAGATTATAGATGAAATTCGTGATCGTAGAAGCAAGTACTACACTCACCTATAATTGTTTGAACTTATATTAGAAATGAAAGGAGTCGATTATGATGTTAATAACGCGGTGTAAAGAAATGATTTGGATAGTTCAGAGGGATTCCACATAGTTTATAAAGTGAAACTTTAATCAGTGGGGGTTTACGCGCAGTTGATCTCCCACCTAACTTCTTTTTTCTTCACCTGAATTTTGAAGTGGGAGTTTTACTGCCCACAAATAGCGGGATAAAGTTTATTTAACAAAAATCCACCGCCTGATTTGATGTGTAAAAAATATACAATAATAAGTATTTCATACACTAAAAAATAAAAGATACACCCCTTTTTATTAAGCGGTGTATCTTTCTCAACATATTCTATTTCCGTTTACTTCGTTTCGTCTTAAACAATCTCACTAAGTTCGAAACAACTGTTTTTGTTACCGCGTAAGCTGGTACTGCTAAAATCATCCCGATAATTCCCGCGAAATTACCTACCCCTAAAATAAGGATGATAATTGTCAACGGATGGATATTTAATTTTGAACTCATAATACGCGGTGAAATGATGTTACTTTCAAACTGTTGTACGATTGTTACTATAATAATTACGTACAGAGCTTGCATCGGAGATACGAACAGACCTATAATGACAGCTGGTGCTGCTCCGATAAATGGACCTAAGTTCGGAATTATATTTGTAAATGCTGCGATAATTCCTAAAACGAAAGCATACGGTAAACCGATGATTAAATAACCAGTAAATGTAAAGGCACCAATAAACATACAAACGAGCGCTTGACCTTGAATATATGCAGATAATGTTTCGTTCGTTTCCTTTATGATACGAAGTCCTTCTTCACGGTAAGACTCTGGTAATACACTAACAGCTTTTCCTGGAAATGCATGTCCATCTTTAAACATATAAAATAAAATGAACGGTACTGTAAAGATAACTAACGCCACGTTCGTGATAATACCAAATAAAGCCGTTGCACTCGACGTAAGTGTGTTTGGTATTTCCTTTAAGTATTCAATTGCATTTTTCTCAATTGTCTCAATGGAAACGTAGTTTTGTGTAGATAGCCATTCAAATAATCTATGATGGGATAGATCTTGTATGTATACTTTTCCCTCTTTTATGTAAGTCGGCATATTTTTCACTAAATCCATTAACTGTTGTGAGATGGTTGGAACAACTACTCCAATAGCAACTCCAGTTAATGTAATGATAAAAAGGTACAGTAGTAAGATCGCTAAACCTCTAGGTACTTTTTTATTCTCCAAAAAGACTAACAATGGGTTAAATATGAAGTATAAAAATAACGCGATTAAAATTGGGAAAAATAATGTTGATATGAAGATACCAATCGGTTGAAATAGAAACGATATTTTTGTGCAAATAAATATAATTCCTACAACCATCAGCACTTCTAATGTCCAAAAGTGCACTTTCGATTTCAAAAAAACGTCCTCCTTTAAACTAGCACTTCTCTTCATTGTACCAAATTAAACTTAGATTTCACATAATATTTTCCTTTACAATATTCCAAAATCCCATTAAATACACTACAATGAGATTACAGACAAATTTGCAGGTAAAGGTGATAAATATGACACAATGCATCATTTGCAGAAAAGATACGAAAGAACTTAGTGAACAATATGTCATTCCAGAGATATTATGTGGATATTATTTCATAAACTCAATTTGTGATTCCTGTCATGAACATATGACAACAAATATTGACCGTCCTTTAATTAGACATAAATTAAGTCAATATAAGATTGAGCAAATGAAAAAACAAATCGACTCCCCTCTCTATACGAATGAACATGGTGAGGAGCTAGCAGCCGCTGAGACAGATGTAGTCGAAGTAAGTGATGAGATACTTTATTCCAATGCATTAATTATGAAACTATGTAAAAAGCACGATATTTCATTACATAATGAAATTTGGAAAGAAGAGCGCGTAACAAAAGTAGCTAGTTCTATTCAACGTGAATTGCTTTTAGATAACCGTAAATATAAAATGAGTGTATTAAAAATGGCTTATACTTTTGCTGTACAAACAATTGATGGCTACTTTGACGATCCAGATGCGATTGATATTTCTACCATTCTATTAAATGCCGATTTCATGGAATTAAAGGAAAAGAGTATCGTTCGTGACTTAAGCAAAAGCTCTTTATGGAATACATTAAATACAACGAGCGAAAACCATTACTTTATTTTACTTAGTGATAAAGACGGTCTATTCTGCTTCATTCGCCTATTTGATATTTTTGATGTTGTTGTTCATTTATCAGAAAAAAGATACAATCTTCCATCACCAATTGTCGGCGTAAATAATGTAGACAAAAAAGGATTTTTTGTGGAAAGTTTAAAACAGTATATGGATGGGCTATTTAAAGAAACTACACGTTCTATTTAATCCATATAGGAACATACGGTCTCCTTTCTTCATGAAAAGACACTGTGTTATAATGAGTGTGAAAAGAACAATACAATCACATAAAACAATTAAAACCTGTATATAAATAAAAAAGACTAGTGTGCGGCTACACACTAGTCCACGTAACTTAGCAGATTGGATTGTTCATTTATCCTATTTGTTTCGTACAAACACAACAACCCACATTCTATAGGCATAGGTGGGTTGTTATTTTTTGAGCTTGTCAATTAAGACGACAATAAACGTTAACAATGCAATGAGAAACAGTCCACCTTGCAATAACAACGCAATTTCACTCACTTATTATCACCCCCCTCCTACTTTGGAGAAGTGATAATTGAACAACCAACCGTACCATAAGTTACCTCTTAATTTTATCATATTTTCTAATAGTTTACGACGAAAACCCGCAAGCTAGTAAGCTGCGAGTGTTTTTATTTTTCATGTAGAAAAAATCTCTTTCTGTTTAAATATAGTCTCCGTTTCTAAAATCATTTGAGGTAAGAAGACATGAATTGTATCCGTTAATACGTTAAGAGCTTCTTTCACATAACCATTTTCAAATTGATCTAATGACTCAGGTAATTCGACTTCATCTAATATGAAATACTCACCATTAGGAAGAACCATAATATCAATGATTAAATCTTCAAATGTTACTAACTCATTTCCTACATGTGTGTTTTTTATGATATTAAAATATGACCCTAAATAATGCCCAGCATCATCTCTCCATATGTATAGGTTATACGGACGATCTTCCCAATAATATGCGGTTGTATAACTACCTTTAGGAATAGTTAATTTTATTTCGTTTGCTGTCATAGTAAAAGGATACTGTACCTCATGAAATAGTACGATTCTCTTCGGTTGTGCTTCTACTAATAAACAAACGTGATCTACAGTTGTAGAATCATAACGTATTTTTCTTTCTATAATTTCAATCCTTGATGTACGTAAACAATTCATTTTTTAGTTACCCCTTTTATCATATAGTCCGTTTTTAATTATATCCTTTACGCTCCTGATTAAGAAAGTATACCGTATTCCGCATCATAAAAACTCCTTCTATAATGGAAGGAGTTAATGAACTACTACTATTTTATTAACCACAATTCATATATGGTCTTTTATTTTTTTCAATACAAACTCCATATACACCAAACGCACGATGATATTTAGGAGCTTTACTCATGTTTTAACTTTCCCTTAACTACATCATAAAATTTCCGTTCATCGTCTACATTTAAGTGAATACGACTTACTGTTTTAGAAAATCCATATAACAACTGCGCTTTAATTGGCTCTTTTAACGTTATTTCAAAAGTTGGAGGTTCCTTTATAAATTCCATAACAGTTGCGTCAAGAACCTCTTTCTCTTCTTCTTTCTTTAAAGGTTCGCCTTTATAAAACGCAATGTTATCAATTTGTGTAAATGATATAACGATTTTCTTTCCTAATCCAATTTGAATAATCACTTTTTCTTCCGCAACGATAATTGGATTTTTACGCATCGCTTGTATTTCAGCTAAAAAATAAAACATCGCATATATGTTTAAGATGAGTAAAACCCAAGCTATTACTGGATTCCATTGATGAAGTAAATAATGAAAACCGATACTTTCAATTAATGTTGCATGAATAATCATGATATAAACACCTATTGCACCGGTCTTTTTATGATATGAGTATGTGGATTCACTTTCTAATACTTTTTCACGCCACGATAAAAAAGCATAATAGAGTAATTTACACTCTGTTAGAATGATATTTACTGTCTTACTTCTCTTCATATTAGCATCAAATGCTGCATCAATCGCATAAGAAAATGAAGAATACTCACTTCTATATTCTTTATATCGTTTTATTATTTTAGGAAGTACTCTTATAATTTTATATATAAGAAACAGTTCAAAACATACGAACACAATTTCTCCAGCAACTATTACATACGAAACAAATGAAAAGGCTTGTAAATAATCACTAGGAATTATAAATCTTGCGAATACATATCCAGCTATAACTACAGGAAACATATACGTTAACGAATATCTTTTCCGTATAATAAAGAAATATGTGATGACTGGAATTACAAACATAAAATCTAATAATGAACCGAGGACTACTTCTTTCGGGGCAGCTGGCACTATTGGCAGGGCATACAATAAATAGTTTGATAACATAATTAAAGATACGAGTCCAATCCAAATGCCTTTTTTCCTTCGTGAAATTGATGGATTCATTCCTTCTCTCCTCTATTCAAAAACCTCATTTAAATGGTCTTTATAAAATGAAATAGCACGTTCAAATTCTTTTATCTCATCTACTTTCACAACTGTCTCTAACAGTAATTTCATCGCTTCTTCATGTTCGTTTACGTTATATTTTGCTAATGATAAAAACACTTTCATCACGTCATTTTCCGGGAACTTCTTTATCCCTGCTTCTAATACAGTAATCGCTTTATCATATTCCCCTATACAACGATACGTACTGCCAAGACCGATATACGCACCGCAAAGGGATTCACCATCAAGTCCGTTCGCAATTGCCTGTTCATAATACGGAACCGCCTCCGTTTCAAGACCCATTACATCATGTATCCAAGCGCATTGATATAGTACTTCTGCATCCCTCGTAAAGTTTGTTAATCCTATAAGTATCTCTCTAGACTGCGCATATTTCTTTTCATTTCTAAGTTTAATAGCTTGCTTTAATAAATGTTCCATACAATCCACTCCTCACAAAATGTTCATTATGCATATATCATGTATTACACATTTACGAGCAGCTAATGGCCTATTTCATTGATTTGATTCAATTTAATAATTAGTGAGGGATACGTTCCCCCACTAATTTAATATTAACTCCATTATATACTATGCGACTGCATCTCTTTCTAAAAGCTTAAATCTACATAGTAGTGATACGATTACATAAATGCTCTAACATATTGACAATTTCTTTTGCAGTTTCATCTTTCCCATTACATAACTTCACATTACCGTCTTGTCCAATAACGTGATGCACAGCACCGCGAGAATATAAAGAATGCGGTGAGTTTGCTACCATTACACTTGCTTTTGCATCTTCCATTCTTTTACTTGCTCTTTCAATAAGTTCTGCTTCATTTACGTCACTTTCAAGTTTAAAGCCAACGAGTATCGTTTCTGGATCCCAACTCTTTATTTGTTTTAATACTTTTGGCGCTTTTTGAAAATGAATAATTGGAGCGATGTCACTTGAAATCTTTCCGTTCATATTAAGAACATTTCCATCTTGATCACAAATCTTTTCGACAACCCAATCTGAGCCAGCAGCAGCCATAATAACTGCATCTACTTTTTCATGTGTAATAATACTTTTCATCTTATCTTGTAAATCAATAATCCCCTCAAATGGGTGCAATTCTAATTGGTTATTTACATCCATTGGCTTCTCAGCAAAATAGCCATGCAAATATATAACATTTGCTCCTTTTTTCATTAGCTCTTCTGCAATAATTCTTCCAATCGTACCTTTTGCTAAATTTGTATGCCCACGTACTTGATCCCATTTTTCTAGGCAGCCGCCGCTCGTAATTAATACTTTTTTCTCCTGCATAATAACCATCCCTTACTGATTTTTCGCACGAAACCACTCTGTTCCAAAGTCAACTGCATCACGCTGCCTCATAAAACGGCACGTCGCATTCCCTATCTTCCCACGCGTAACTGTTCCTTTAAGCTCATATTCAACTCCGATTTCTACAAACGTGTCAGAATTGTAATCCATTTCAACGAATTCTTTCCATACTCTTACACCTTCTTCTATAATAGGCGCCCCTACCTTTATTAACTCGCGTGCACCTGTACGTACCTCAGATAAATGTATGGACGTATTGGAGTCATAACCGACACCAAGTAATAATATGTATCCATCTAAATCGTATATTTTTCGTAATGGCGATTCTTCACCAAAACTTATGGAAAGTGAATGATTCGCTGTAATTTCTTCTGCGTGTTGCCCCCATGCTGCAAAACTACTGAGTGGATGATTACTGCGCAATACATTCGGATATGTACGAAAACATTCAACTACTTCTCCCATTGCCCTTGTTGGTGTTATACGCGGATCAAATGCTGGGACGTTATCCCGAATAATTTGCCACCATTCTTCTGGTACAGGTGGTCTTGACCAATGTTTTGGATCGGATAAATCCGAAGATTGCGTCGGCATAACTATCGTTCCTTCTTCTGTAACAACTTTCATTAACGCTTCTACTACGGCAACTGCACCGCCTGATATCCAACCGATTGAACTTAATGAAGAATGTACAATAACTGTCATTCCCTTTTCTATCCCTAATGCTTTTAAATCATTTGTAATTGTTTCGATTGTATTTGGAAATTGTGTATTCGCCACTATGTCATTCATTTTCACGATTGTTCCCCCATTTTGCTTTAAACTAATACATACATATATTATCATATTTTTCTCAATTTTTAACATAATCATATAGATTACTATACACCTATCGTTCTTATCATATCGAAAACAGTTAAATTATGGTGTATTAATTTGAAATCAATATAGAAAGGTGAACACGATGAAAAAAATGATATTATCCCTTTTCATATTAGGGATGATTAACTTAAGTGGCTGTACTTTTTCTAATAATGAATATGGAAATTTTCGGGTGTTAGAAAAATCTAGATATAACGAAGGTGGATATAGTCCTTCACACTTATACGAAAAAGCACAAGAAGATCCAACTATGATTCATTACTCAAATGATAGCATTAGTGAAGGAAAGAGAATGGTATATTTAGCATTGGGAGAAAAGTATAAAAACGAAAAAATTACAGTAAAAGAAGTTAAAGACGAAAAAGCTTTTCACATTTACATTACCACCAATAACAGAGAATAGAGACCTAAGAAATAATGCTATGAAAATATAAAAACGTCTTTTGAATTGTCTATTTTTGTAGTTTCTCCGTTTAATCGTTGGTTTTTCAAATCGAAATAAGCATCTAATATCTCTCTTCTAATTGCAGAGTTAATACCTGATTTATCATCTCTAATCCACGGCATAACAATAGAAAGTGCTACTCCCGAATTGCCATATGGCGCATATCCTGCTAACGTTAAATACTAGCATTTTCTACGCGCACCTTTTTCATCTCTGATATATTATGAAAACTTGTATTATTTTCTAACTAAATCAATTTATTAACTTAATAAGAATTATAAATTTAACGACTGACTTTAAGGAAGGAATTAGACAGTTGTTTATATTTAAAAATGAATTTTTAATTCTTTCTATTAACTTCTATATATGATGTTTCATTTTCCTTTAAGTACTTATAAGGTTTGTATGTACATGGTTCATATAGAAGGTTCTAATGCAAATAATAAATAAAGATTACAAAATCAGAAACTCCAAATGAAATCCGCTTTTAAGTATTCATTTCAAAAGCCTTTTTATAGATTATTACTATCAGTATGCTTAAGGTCACTAGATTGATTTTATATATTTTTTACACCAGAACAAAAAATATCATAAAATATAATAAAAAACAAATATCTATATGCATTGTTATATTTCATACAATTCATATCCATTTTAAATTTCGTGAATTTATTTCAAACAAAAAAGAAATTGTACTCATTCCTTCACTGTTTGTGCGCAAAAAATTCAGCTATATAACTTTCTTATATTCTTTTGAAAATCACTATATTCTTCTCCTCCCCTCATGAAATCTCTATTTACAGGTATTCATTGTTAATAATGAACAAATAAACTTATCTATTAAAACGGTTTTATACATGATGATATTTTATAGTTAGTTATCATTAACCAAAAAGGATGATGAGGATGAATTTAGAAGATCTAAAAAACTCATATGATGTAGTCGTGAGTTTAGGAGGTTTATGTCAAGTCACCAATCAATTAAAAAGGCATAATTTAAGAACATTTTCAGGACCATTAGATTGGTTTTATTATCCATCACTCTCGGATGCAAACAGATTACTTCAAAATCGATTTAAAAAGTTTATGGAACTTGAAAATATGGTCGTAGAAGGTTCAGAAAGCTACGGCCTTATTGAATCAGAATTTGATAATCAAACTAAATGGGCAGAACGAATTACCTACTGTATAAAGGACACTTATTATAATTGTTTTTCAATGCATGACTTTCCAATTGAACCAGGAGTCGATTGGAAAGTCACCTACCCTTTATTTAATGCTAAATTAACTACTAGAATTAATCGATTTCTTGAAAAAATAACTACCAGTGAAACAATTTTGTTCGTTAGGATATGGGGAAATCGAGATGAAGCAGTTGAATTACAAAAGGTATTATCAAAAATTACAAATAAAGATTTTAATATTCTTATTGTTAATTTTGCAGAGGGCATACCGGATGTTGTTGAACTAAATTGGGGAATAGCAAGGGTTTGTTCGATTGAAATCCCACGTTATCAGGATAGATGGGAAGGTGATAATTCAGACTGGGATAAAATTTTAAATAAAATAACATTAACTTACTAACTTTTTGCTTATTCTTAACATTATTGCATCCTTAGTTGCATTTACACGGGTGTTGAGAAATAAAATTCCCATTAAATTGATACGCACTTAATTAAAAGTAAGTTCATATAATATTCCATAGTACTTTCTTTATAGGATAAATAGTTCTTTACAAATTAAATCTCATCACTAGAGCACCTTTATGCGGTGCTCTTTTTATGTTTCGAGTAAACTTAGAATAAAGTATTTGTTTCCTCTCCCTTCGAAAATCTTTGAGCAATTAATTTTAGCAAATCCATTCTAATTATTTCTACGATTAATAAATTATTCAATCAATACATAACAATATCTTTACTGCTAATCGCTGAATATCTTCTGCAGCATAGACTTTTACTAAAGCGTCTACAATTTCATTATATATACTTCAGTATAACTTTTCAGATCTTGCTTAAACCATAATAATTTCTTTGAAATTATTTATATAATGCTCATGTTCATGCCGTTGCGGTGTGTTCACGACTACTTACCTTTTCATTTTCTGCTTCGCTTTCACTATGAGTATGTCTGTGTTGACCCTTGTCATCTGTATTCTTATGTTGAGAATGAGAAGTATCCTCATGAGCTCGATTACTAGACATTTCGAACGCCTTTTGGCTTGCACCTTCACTGTGCTGATTGCTTTTTGCTTCATGCTCGTTATTACTTGATTCTTTATGCGCTCTTTCACTTACATTTTCTTCACTATTATTACTTTCTACTTCATGCCCGCTATCACTATATTCTTTATGACCTTGACGATGTTCTCTTTCTTGTTGACTATTACTTTCAGCCTCATGCTCTGATTTTTCACTCGCCTGGTGTTCTTTCTTTTCTCCGTCATCATGATGATGCTGACTTTCATCCTTACTCTGTTTATTCTCCACTTCTTTATGCCCTTCTTCACTTGCCGTTATTTTATTCCCCTCATGATCTTCCTCTTTTACCGCCTTGCTTTTTTTCTTTACCAACTACCGATTTCTTCGCCTTTTTTTGCACCATTGTCAATAACTCCAGAAATATCATACTTTTTAATGTGCAGTAATGTAATACATCCGTCATTTAACTGCAATACGTATTCCTCACATCTAATCCGCATTTTAATTATATAATCTAACATTTTTTTAGATGATTATCATTATGGTACAACCGTGTATACATTTAACAAACAAACCACATAGTTTAAATTAATAAAATATATTGAGAGGAAGGAGATAGGTCTATGAAAGTCATAATTTTGTGTGGTGGAAAAGGGCTTCGAATGCAAGGGATTCTAGAGGATATTCCAAAACCATTAGTTCAGGTTCAAGGAAAGCCTCTTCTCTTGCATATCATGGATTGGTACAGAAAATATGGACATTCTGATTTTATTTTACCCTTAGGATATAAAGGTGAGAAAATTAAAGAATATTTTATGGACTTTAGCTGGAAAGAAAATGATTTTAGTTTAAATTTTAAAACCAATCAATATAAATTACTACAGGAATTAGAACAGTGGAATATACACTTTATAGATACAGGAATCAATACCATGACCGGGGCAAGACTAAAAAAACTTAAATCATTTGTGCAGGATGAAACCTTTTTATTAACTTATGGCGATGGATTAGCCAATATAGATATTGATCAACTTATAACATTCCATAAAACAAAAGGAAAAATCGCTACATTAACTGGAATTAAAAAGAATAGTCAGTATGGCCTATTGGCAGTCGAAAATGGAATTGCTATTGATTTTAAAGAAAAACCATTACTTGATGCAGTAATTAACGGGGGATATTTTGTATTTAACAAAGAAATATTTGATTATTTAAGTAATAGCGAGGATTGTATCCTAGAAGAAGAACCTCTTCGAAATTTAATAAAAGATAATGAGCTCGCGGTATATGAACACAATGATTTTTGGGCTAGTGTCGATACACCTAAAGATTTAAAAATTGTAAATGAAAGTTGGAATCCTAATAAAAACTAGTGGAGAGGACTGAATAAAGTTTGTACTCTAATGATAAAAAAATAAGTTTACCGCGCTTGTATATCCCCTCTAATGAGAAAATAGTTAGTCCACTTCCAGCAGGAATTAAAGCTTTAAATCTCTCCAAAAAAAACACACAAAAAAGGGTCAATACCCAATTAGTTAAACAAAAACATGACTTAAATAATCATTTCTGTGTCATAGTAGGTAGTGAATACGTCTTGAAAATCATTGTCTTACAACAATCATTAATGCAGTACTCACAAAAATTCACATTGTGGATTTGTTGTATAGACTCTATTGCATATTCACTATTAAAAGAAATGAATCTAAGTAACGTAAATCTTTTACAAGTTGAAGAACTAGAAGATAGTGAACTAAAAGCAATTAAGAAAAAAAGAAAAGTAAATGAATATTGTTGGACTTTAAAATCTGTCTTGATTGAATATTTATTGGTTAATTATGATTTGCCATCTATTCTATATTGTGATGGTGATTTATGCTTTTTCTCTGATCCTACCATTATTTTTGACGAATGGGGTGAACATTCTATTTTTCTTACCCCTCAAAGAGATCGTGATTGGGTAGAAAAAATGTACGGAAAATATCAAGCTGGTCTAATTGGATTTAAAAATGATCTCTACGGACTAAAAAGTGTAAGATGGTGGAAAAATAAATGTCTAGATTGGTGCAGTGGCGAACCTGAGGAGGGAAAGTTTGGCGACCAAAAGTATTTAGATTATATCCCTATTTATTTTCCAAAAGTAAAAATTTCAAATAACTTAGGTATCAATGCTGCGCCTTGGAACTGTATATATAATAACGATTACAAAATTGAGAGGACCAATAACGATATATTTATTGAGAACGATAAACTAGTTGTTTACCATTTTGCATGTATTACCATCTTTACTGAAAATGATTTTGATCTTTGGTCTTTAGGAGCAATTTCAATACCCAACAATATATTAAACCATATTTACACCCCATATATAGAAAGAATCCAATTTGTTTTAAATCAATTAAAAGAAAAATTCAATAAAAATAATAAACAATTTTTAAGTAAAAAAGATATAAATGAAGCTCAAACCTTATATAAAGATTCACAATTAAGAAGAAAAATGAATGAATCCAATCATTTTATGAACTTTTCCATGATTATAAGTAAAGAGCGATTAATCCAAGGATTGACTTCTTATTATTCCTTAGAAAATTTCAATGCCAAATTTATTGTATGGATCTGTTGTATGGATGATTCAACTTATCAAATATTGAAGAAATTAAAGTTAAAGCATGCCATACTAATTCCGATAAAAGATATTGAAAATCATGAACTCTTAAGTATAAAAAATGAGCGGAGTTTACAAGAATATTGTTGGACATTAAAAGCGCCTCTTTGTCTCCATATCCTTAGTCTTTATCCGGAAGTTGATCACATTGTATATTGTGATGCTGATATGTATTTCTTTACAGCACCTAATATCATCCTTGACGAATGGTGGAAATATTCTGTATTTCTTTGCCCACAAAGAAGTTCTGCTGAAATTGAAAATAAACACGGTATATACCAAGCTGGTTTAGTAGGTTTCAAAAACGATCAAAATAGTAAAGAAATTTTAACATGGTGGAAAGATAAATGCCTAGAATATTGCAAAAATCATTATGATGTTGAAATGAATAGATGGGGCGACCAAAAATATTTAAATCACATTCCTAACATTTTTTCTAATATAAAAATCATGACTCAAAAAGGGATTGATGCAGCACCTTGGAATGTAATTCTAAATAGCAGTTCTATATCAAAAACAGATAACAAAATTCTTATTGATCAAGATGAATTAATTGCTTTTCATTTTGGAAGTATGCAGATTATTAATCCAAATGAATTCGATTTATGGAAGCAAGAAACTTTAGAATTACCTCCAACGATTTTAGATTATATATACCTTCCTTATATTGAACAATTGAACAAGACATGTAGTATTCTTCATAATACTTTTGAAATATCCCTATCCCCTTTATTTGCGGATCAAATTGATACATCAACAATAAAAAATCATTTTAAATACTCCTCCTCGCATCACAATTGAGGTTCATTTTCTTCTTTTTTATAAATACATCTATTTGTTCCATTAACTAAAAATACAACTTAATAAATAAAGGATAGATTATAACACTATGATTACTTCATTTAAAAATAAAACTTTTCTTATCACGGGTGGATACGGTTTTATTGGTTCTCATTTGGTACGAAGACTTTTACATTTACAAGCAAAAATTGTTCTATTTATAAGAGCATCATCAGATTCTTGGCGACTCAAAAATATTCTAAAAAATATTGAAACCTATGAAGTAGATATACGAGACAAAGCACAAGTACAAGACGCAATAAAGAAAATTAATCCCGATTATATTTTTCATCTGGCTGCCTATGGAGTAAATTCTGCCCATACAGATTACATGCATGCTATAGAAACAAATATTATAGGGACATGTAACATTATTCAAGCAGCAAAATTCGTGAATTGTAAAAAAATCATTAATATGGGAAGTAGTTCTGAATACGGCAACAAGATGGAACCTATTCATGAAAATATGCTACTAACTCCTGTAGATATTTATGGAAGCACCAAGGCTGCCAGCACTATACTTGCCCATCAAATCGCTAGCGAAAACAATATTAACCTTATAACTCTAAGACCTTTTGGCATATTCGGAGAAGCAGAGGAGCCACATAAATTATTCAGCTATATAATCTTGCAAGTATTACAAAACAAAGATGTAAATTTAACTTTATGCAATCAATTAAGAGATTATTGTTATATAGAAAATATAATAGATGCCTGTATCCTAGCAATTGAAAACACTAATGTACAGAATGAAATTTTTAATATTGGGAGTGGTAATATTTATCCCTTAAAACATTATGTAGAATTATTGTTCAAACATTTGAACAACCATTCCAGACCAAACTACGGTGCAATTTCCTCTAGAACAAATGAAAGATGGATTCCTGAAGCAAATATTCAAAAAATCAAAAACTCTCTTTCCTGGGAACCTAGGATTAATATTGAAGAAGGAATTATTAAAACTATTAATTGGTATAAAAATAATACAAATATATACCTAACTCCCTGAAAATATAGTACTAAAGGAGGTGGACTAATTGTTAAATAAAAACTTTAATAACGCTTTTTACGGAAAGAAAATTTTAATTACAGGACATACTGGTTTTAAAGGTTCTTGGTTATCCCTATGGTTGAATCAATTAGGCGCTACTGTAATCGGATATTCATTGGATCCTAAAAATAAAAACGATAACTTTAATATTACCAACCTTCAAAATAATGTAATTGATATTCGCGGAGACATTAGGGATTTTGATAAATTAAATAAGGTTTTTACAGATTATAAACCTGAAATTGTATTCCATTTAGCTGCACAACCTCTCGTTAAATATTCATATGAAAAACCTAAAGAAACATACGAGGTAAATATTATAGGAACTATGAATATTTTAGAAGCAATTCGATTACATGAGTCAGCTAAAATAGGAATTATGGTGACAAGTGATAAGTGTTATGAAAATAAAGAATGGCCTTGGGGTTATCGTGAAAATGATCCTATGGGTGGTCATGACATATATAGCTCAAGCAAAGGATGCTGTGAACTTTTAATTTCGTCCTATCGGAACTCTTATTTTTCGGAAGAAAAATTTTCACAACACAAGAAAATAATTGCAAGCGTTCGAGCTGGAAATGTAATTGGCGGAGGCGATTGGTCAATAGATAGGATTATTCCCGATTGTATACGAGCACTAGAATCAAACAAAAAAATTTTCATTAGAAATCCTAATGCAATTAGACCCTGGCAACATGTACTAGAACCCTTAGGCGGATATTTACTTCTCACAGAAAAAATTATAGATAATGGCATCCTTTTTTCCGGAGCATGGAACTTCGGACCATCCCTAAACAATATTGTTCCAGTAGAAAAACTAGTGACTAGTATAATAGATACTTGGGGGTGTGGAGATTGGACAACAGAAAATTTAGGCCAAGTAAATTTTCATGAAGCAAATTTACTAAATCTTGACATTAGTAAAGCAAAATTCTCCCTTAATTGGCAACCAAAGTGGTCTCTACAACAGACTTTAGAAAATACAATAGAATGGTATAAAAATTATAATTCTTTTTCTAGCACAGAGATGATAAAGCTGTGTGTTAGCCAAATCGAACAATATGGCGATTTATAAAAATAATTTTTTTATAGTTATATATCCTACTATACCACCTAGACACATGCGGTTGTTTATTAATTAATAACAATATTATTTCTTGAATTATTCCAAATCAAGCATAAAAATTATATCAAAAAAAGGAATCACATATTCTGCTAGTGATTCCTTTTCTATGAGAGAATAATGTCTCGCTTTAACGATAATATAGCATATGTCATTGCAATATTATTTGTTCTAGTAATTTTAAAAATGTGCTTCTTTTAAATAATTTTGGTTTATATAAAGTATTATCAATTTCCGACTTCTCCCCCTCAAAAAATTAAAAATAAAAAATTATGATGGTTCTATATAAACATTATAGAATTTTGCCGAGATTTAGGAATATTTGTAGTTATTTTTGACCTTGTAGCTGTTCTACCATAGTTTTAGCTTGCGTATCAAGCCTCTGGGCAGCCTCACCAATACCAATAAATTCATGGACTGCTTGTTCTATACAAGAGTTACTTTCAATAACTGTCCTTTCTGATTGTAGAGTCCCTGTACTAATCTTTTGCACCTGCTTGGTAATATTCTCTACATTAAAATGTACATCTTTAGTTACGATTTTAACTTTATTTGCTAAATTACGAACTTCATTTGCAACAACATTAAAACCACTACCATAGACACCAGCATGTGCTGCCTGAATTCCAGCATTTAAGGCTAATAAATTAGTTTGCGTGGCAATTTCATTAATAGTTTTCACCATATCCCGAATAATATTAGTTTGAGCGCTAAGTTCTTGTAACAATTTCATATTGTCATTAGTTTGTTCAACAATTTGCTTAATGGCCGTGGCAACCATATGACTCCGCGTAATTCCTTCTTGCGCACGCTCTTTTAGATTCCCTTCCATTTCTTGTAATCCATGCGTTTTCTTGGCCGTTCCATTCTCACGTGCAGTAATATCTGTAGCAATTTTAATTACAGCTTGAATTTCTCCATTCTGATCTAAAACAGGAGTATACGTTGCTTCTAGCCATATAATTTCACCTTGCTTTGTAATTCTCTGTATTTTCCTTTGAAAAGAAATTCCATTTCAAAAATTTCTCCAAAAGGTATCATATTCTGGACTTTGGCTAAATTGTAATGTACAAAACTGTCGATGATGTATGTTTAGTAGTTCATCAGCTTTATAACTCATCGCATTTGCAAAATTTTGATTTGCTCATATAACCTTTCCGTAAGAATCAAATTCTATCCTAGCAAGTGAATGTTCTAAAGCAGCAAGTACCGCTCCTTGATTTAGCATTTGTGTACTAGGTGAGATAGTTTTAGAAATATAGTTAATTTTCATATATTTATTCTCCCATTTCAAATATTAATTGAATTCCATTGCATTTTCCATTTAAAATTCCTCTATTTTGTTATAATAATAATTAGAATTTTTGTCCTTATTTAAGTGGCGTATATCTAAGTTTGTATATAAATTAGGAGCAATAATAATCCTTTGACATAAAGAAAAAACACATATTTAACTGAATTGTATCATTTTTATCTTTAGCAATAATATACCTTTTTCGTAAGTCCTATATTCCCCTTCAGAAGAACGTACGCTCTTGATACAGAAGCCAATTTCGTTTAGACTATAGAACTTATAAAACTCACAAACTAAATTAAAAATCCAGACAAAATGAAAAGAGCACCCCAAAACTCAAGGTGCTCTTCTGTAAAATTATAAATGGGTATAACAGAATATAAAAAAAGACAACAAAAAGATAAAATGAACTTCCCCTGTCTTTAGGATATTATGTTCATCTCCCTTAAAATATTCATAGATGTAAAATGAAAAATGCACGAGCGTATGTTTTATTTTTTAGATTTAGATTTACATTTAATTCAAGATTCCACTTACTGTAAGAAATTGGTTTCAATCTTATAATTATAATAATTTGATTTTCCCATGCTAGATTAATTAATTTTGTAAATTTCTTTTATCGAGTATTTCATCCCTTACTATTGCACGCATAGAGCTTTGTCCATCCACATTATTTAAATTTCTTAATTGAATATATTTTGAAATAACCTAAAAAAATTTACAAGAGGTGATTATGATGACAGACGACCGTGTATTATGTCGTCTTTCACTTTATTTATTTTTTATATACTAAACGTCTCAATAAAATTTCTAATGGTCCATTAAGATTATTTTTTTCCATTATTAAAGCTAATATGACAGACAATATCCAAATACTTATTGCTATCAATGCAGCAAGAGTGTTACTTACATGCCCTCCTAAATTAAATGCTACTGGTGATAAAAATATAACAAGCAGTGCTTCATTTAAAACAAAAAATGTTAATGAGCGTTTTCCTAGAGCGATTAATGCAAGGCTAAAGTACCCTGGATTTTTCAATCTACTCCCTATTATCCCGAAACCTGTTGCATATGCTAACCCTCCAGCAATTCCAGTTAAAATATGGATTCCATTTATCATTCCAGCTGTAAATACACTTGGATACCATATAGTCCCTATAAAAGATAAAGGCAAAGCGCCTATTATAGAAATTGCTAATCCTATAGTTGTTATAAAATATAATTTTTTTAACTGTTGCTCTGGTTTTATTAATAACTTATATCTAGCAATCCACAAACCAAGAATTACAGAAGGAAGAATTGGGAACATAAAATGGATGAGTACAGGTATAATAGGAAAGAAAAGTAATCGTATCATTGTAGTACTAAGATACGTGTCTTTTGCCGAAACATCTGGTGAAAAATCATAATCGCCTATTGATTGCATATTAAATCCCCATATTATTGGGATGAAAATGGTATATAATATAGCGATAATCATAAACGTTCGAATTAATGTTTTCATTTTACACTTTAATAGTGGACAAACAAAAATACCCGCTAAACCATAGGCCATAAGAATATCTTGTCCTCCAATTAAGACCGCTAACACAATCCCAAACAGTATTAAATACAAAGAGCGTCTTCTTACTATTTTTAAAGCCTGATTTTCATTTTTCCCTTTTGATATTTGCCCTTCAAATGCTAGAACTAAACCGTAGCCTAATAATACGGCAAACATTGCTCTTGCACGGTTATCAATTATGAATATACCAAAAAGATTTACAATTTGATCAAAGAAACTACTGCTTTCCACTCTATGCATAATTCCAGGATCTGCAGCATACAAATACAGCGGTGCATGAGCAAGTACGATTAACAGCAACATAGTACCCCTTGCTAAATCTAATGAGATTGCACGCTTTTTCTCAATTGTTCCATTGTTTAATGAACTACTCATATTTTACTTCCTTCCTTAGCCTCAAATAAATATTCCAATCTTTCTTAAATTTTTGTTGAAAACTAATAAATAGTTGCTATAAAAATCAGAACAGATAAATAAAAAACGAACTATCTCTGCAAGCCCTATTCCGGATATTATATTCTAAGATTATTTCAATATGTTTTATTTTTAAAATACAAATGAAATCTTTCTATCCCCGGATATTTTTCTCCTAAACTTTTAACCTGAAAACCAATTCTCTTATAAAATTCAACTGCTTCATTGTCTGTCTCTGCTTCTACATAAGTCAACTGATGCATCGTTACTACTCCCTTTATCATTTTCAACGCAATTCCTTTATGACGATATTGTGGAGCGACTGCTATGTGGCATATTCTTGCTTTAGTTGCCCCAATTACTTCAATGCCTATACAAGCCTTTTCTTCATATTTATATAATGTCCCTTTATTACTTTTATAAAATAATACTGCTTTCTTTAAGCTTATTTCACTCGGACCGACTGCATACTGTAGTACATTTAGAATTGTATCACTTTCAATTTGTTCAACATGTTGTAAATTCATATCTCCATGCCTTTCTATGAAAAAAGATTAGCTCTTTATAAAAAGAGCTAATCTCATTACGCCGTTATTTTCTCTTCTTTTTTCACAACTACAGCTACATAACTATGAAGTATCATTCCGACAATTACAAGACTCATTCCAACCCACGATAAAGAAGACGGAATTGGAGCCGATAACCAGAGCAGCTCTCCTACTAATGCAAATAAAACTTCACCAGACTGTGTCGCCTCGACTGTTGCTAGTTTTTGCGGATCATCTTTTACAAGATCTGTCGCATAAAAGAATAATACTGTTGCAATTAAACCTGAACTAATCGCAACGATAAAACATTGGAAAACTTGACTACTTGACGGTAGTCCGCCTGTTGATACTTCATAACCAGATAGTAAAAACCAAAATGGTAAACTTGCTAATGTCATACCGAGAACTCGTTGGAAGACATCTAATTCGCCCTTACATACTTGCATCATTTTTCTATTTCCAAGTGGATATGCAAACGCAGCAATGAGTACAGGAACCACACATAAAATGGTTTCACGAATCCCTAAAGAAGAAGCGTGTTCTACTTGCATAAGAACAACACCGAATAAAATAATGCCTGACATTACTAATTCTTTCATTGGAAGTTTTTTATGTAATGGGTCTACCGCAAAAAATGGTGTTAACAAAATCCCTGCAATTATTGTAATTTGCCAAGTCGAAGCGACAAGCCACCCCGGTCCAAACGCACCCGCGAAACTAAGCGGTGCATAAAAGAGACCAAACCCTACAATACTCCATAACAACCACTCTTTCGGATTGTTTTTCATATATTGCAAGAGTTGTTTTAAATTCCCTCTATACATGACAATAAGTAGTAGCATTGGAACCATAAAGTAATACCGTAGTGATGCACTCCAAATCCAACTCCCGCCCCCTAAGTCCATCGACCGGTTTAACACAAAGGTAAAGGCAAAGAAAAACGATGCCAATATCCCTACAGCAATAGCTTTCATTTTAAAACCCCTTGTTTAGTTTCTTGTTATACTATACAACAAAATGAATATAATTAAAATTCGGAATCCTTATTATATATTTATTCTTTAAAGAAACAACACCATATATTCGTCATCACTATATACACCCTTCATCTTTAAAGCTCTCTTTTCAATTCCATAAGTTTTAAAGCCCATTGATCCGTATAATTTTTTTGCTGGTTCGTTTGTAGATACAACACCTAATGTCAATTGCTCTAGTTTTATATCTCGCGCTCTTTGAATGGCATTTGTTATTAACTCACGTGCCAATCCGTTCCGCCTGTTTTGTGCATCTACATACATCGCAACGATATGACCTTTATGTTTATACGCCTCCCTCTCTTCTGTTAGTAAAGTGACAACTCCAACCAAATGATTTTCTTCATTAAATGCACCAAATGTACAACTAGTAGTAGCTGTTAAATTACTTTCCACTCGCTTAATAGGATTTTCCTGGCGAATCGCCTCTTCATAAGTTGTTACAAATGCCTCTGGATTTACTTGTAAAGCTTGTAAACGTAAGTCCCAATATTTTTCCGCATCTTCTTTCGTAAGTAATCGAATCATTTCTCTATCCCCTTTAAGTTTACATAATATTTTTATAGACTATTTGATTGATATTCTTCTTTTAACATACTATAACGATAGCGATGAATGAATTTACCATGACGTAATCTATCATTTCTCATTATTCCTTCACAAACAAATCCTGCTTTTTCATAACTCTTTCTAGCTTGTAAATTATCTTCGTCTACTCGTAGCCAAATTTTTTCTAATTTGAATTCAGAAAAACCGATTTGTAACATACTGTATAGGGCCGCCATTCCATATCCTTTACCCAAATATTCTTTATTTCCAATTGCAATCCCTAGTTCAGCATTTTTATTTGTATTATCAAAGTTTTTTAGGTCTACCCATCCAATGTGTATACCTTCCTTTGTAACGATAGCTCGTTGTTCATAACCATTCTTTCGACTTATGCATGCTTCAATCCATCTTCTCGTATCGCCACGAGTGAACGGTGGATATTGATCTGGTACAACTAAATGTTTTGTTACTTCTGTATCTAATGACCATTGATATCGATCTTCTACATCGTCTTGTGTCAATTCTCTTAATTGAACGAATGGTACATTCATTTTGCTATCCCCTTTTCATTTCCCTATAGAAAATCCTTCGAACATTCTTCCTCCGTATTGATCTAGCGTGTTTTCTACAAAAGTAATTAATTCATTTTTCTCCTCTGTTTTATAAAAATGATCAAAAGCCGCTACAAAATGTTCTGCATATTGCTCGTCATACCTTCTTAACACCCTAATAAACCATTTTGAATTTCCAAGCCATTGACCATTTACTCTTAAAACATATTCATGTACTAAATCAGCTAATAAATTGGCAATGAACAATTCTTCTTCTCTCTTTGTTGCACCAATGAAGTCATCCAAAGTATCCGTAATAAAATAACGCTTCTGCTTCATCGTTTCTTCTGTCCATTTTTCAGGACCTTTATTTAATAAATCATTCGCTTCTCTTTTAAGTATATCTACAATTTCATCTTTTCCTTTTAGCACAATCCCTTCTGAAACTAATTGAGGTAATGAAGGTCTCCCACGCTCACAATCACTTTTAAAAAAGGTTTTATACGTTTCAAAATTATGTACGAATACTTCAACAGGCCAGCCATTACTATAGAAAGATTCTCTATAACAAGATGACAAACTTTGGTCGAATATTACAATATCAAGGTCAGATGTTTTTGTAGCCTCTCCTCTAGCAACACTTCCCCCTAGTAAAGCAACATCGCAATTCGAAAATTGTGATGTAATTATGCTTTGTGCCGCTTCCATTGGTTTCATAACCGTTCCCCTTTTCTTATTTCACTTTCTTTTTTTCAGCTCTTTCTCTCGCTTTTTTTATATACGGTTCTGCGTCTGGTGTTTTGCATGACGTTGCACCATGATCAACTTCTACTTTTCCAATTTCACGTGCAATTTCAATTGCTTGTTGCTCTAAAGCTTCATTTCGAATCCCTATCGCGATTAAAGCACTATTCATCGCTTCTTTTTTTCTATTTTTTTCATTATGTATATTTGCTTTAATTTCTTCTAGATACGGAGTGAAGAATTCATCATGTAACGTTTTATTTTTAATCGCTATATTTGCTAATAAAGACCAACCTGCTCTTCCAATCCATTCATCATCAGACTTCGTCCATTCTTCCATTCTTTCTATCGCGATTGGTGACGTACATATAGCTGTCATAAGAACGTCCATTAAACAATAGTAATCAACATCCTGAACCCATCTATTTAGTTGTTTTGACGTTAGTTTCTTCGGATCAAAAATCATCGTTGCTAAAGTCATTGCATCCATATTTTTCGTTTCCCATAATGAGATTGCTATATCATGATCCTTTTTTATCCTCTTTTTCAACAATTTTAAATTTGCAAAACTAACTCCAAATAACGGCTCTTTTGCCCCATGATTTTTAAAGACTTTACGGTTTTGTTCTGTTCCATATTCTTCTAGTTGCTGCATTACTTCTTCAAGTAACATAGATCCACCTCTTTTATATATTTTGTTGCCTTCACATATGTATGTACGATATATTCTACATTATTTTTTGGTTTTCCTATATTTATTTTTTAAATACGGTATGTGAAATTTTATAGATGTTCTTTAAAATAAAAAACATCCTCTTCCTTATTTTTCACACGGTTGTTCATTCACACTCTGTATACAATACTCCACAAGCGCATTCAACGGATTTATTATGTTCCTTCCTATTATATTTTCTACCCTTGTAGTAGCGTCTACCATAGATAATTGTGCAACTGAAAGCATTTCGTTTCTATCTTTCATAATTTCATATAAATACTTTTCTAATTTAACATCATGCTCTTCTTTACGCCCTTGCATAATTAACTCAAATATCCCTTCTATCACTTCTACTTTTACTTGTATGGATTTATTATTCTGCTGAGCGTATAGTCTTAAACGTTCCATCGTTCCTGAAACAGTACGGTTATTTGTAAATAGTATTGTCTGTGGCTCTTCAACCTGACAAATCATTTCAAAGAATGGCTCATCAATTTTCAATATAGGTATGTCTATTTTGAAATTCTCATCTAATAACGTGATATAATCTGTACAAGTTATTAAAAGTGTATCAACATCACTTTCAGCTATATACTTTATAATATCTTTTAAATTATTTCGTGCTTGTTCTCGTTCTATTTTTAGTCTGTGTGATAAGATTGGATCTACAAAATGGAGTATTTCTATTTCAAAAAATTGCAACGCTCGGTCAATGTATTCAATATTTGAATGATGAGCATGTAAACAAGCTAATTTTTTCATACTTATCCTCCCTTTCTAAAACAAAAAACGCGAATGAACCATTTTACATGCAGTTCCATTCATTTAATTCTTGTTTCATTTTTTCAAACCTGCAAAACAGTGAAATCTTACATACTTTTTAACAAACTTTTTTGCGCTTGTAAAAAAGTTTTTTTGCATTTCCCCCTCTAAAATTGCTAATATAGTAGAGTAGAACTTTTATAGAGAGTAGGAAAATTATGCACAATGGAATTCGGATGACAACTTTAGTGAAAAGGGCTCTGTTGATTTGCGCTGGGGTATTATTTACATACGAAGCTGCTTACGGATCAACACATATCGCTCTAGCAAGTACAGAGGATGAAGCGAAATCTGTTCAACTTGTAAGTGAAATTCAAACGTCCCTTGCTCCGAAAGAAGCTCCAAAGCACTATAACGGGCAAGTTAGAAAAGTCGCTTACTTAACATTTGACGATGGTCCTGGAAAATACACAGCTGAGCTTTTAGATATGTTAAAGAGTGAAAATGCAAAAGCAACATTCTTCCTAATTGGTTCAAACGTAAAAGCTTTCCCTGATCTTGTAAAACGTGAAGATGCTGAAGGCCACTATGTTGGGATGCACAGTATGACTCATAACTATAAGAAACTTTACACAGAAGGTCATTACGTTGATGAAATGAAAGAAGACCAAGGCTTAATCGCTGGCGTTCTAGGAAAATCTCCAGTATTAACTCGTCCATCTTACGGCTCAATGCCAGGGTTAAATGAAGCTCTTCGCAACAAAGTTGTAGAAAATGGTTTAAAAGTTTGGGACTGGACAATTGATTCATTAGACTGGAAATACAACAAAATGCAAGTAGACGCTGCATCTGCTAAAATCGTAGAAAACGTTCTACATGGTGCTACAAACCCAACAGAAGTTATTCTAATGCACGATATTCATCCACAATCAGTTAAAGCAGTACCTGGAATTATTAAAGGACTGAAAGAAAGAGGATATGAATTAGAAGCCTATAATGAGAACGAACACTTCCCATTAAACTTCTGGCATGATAATCGTATGTAATAAAAAGACTTGATTCCCTCTTGTAGGTTATCAAGTCTTTTTTTATCGTTTTGGGAATTTCCTTTGTTGCTCTTCAATAGAACGAATCATATTCTCTCTATCCTCTTGAGTTATACTGATAGAAAATTCGTACTCCTCTTCCTTACACCATTCGGGTTTAAGTTCCAGCGATAAGCGAATAACAAGGTGAAACTCCTCTTCTTTTTCTCCCATAAATTCAAACTCTAAATTTGGTTCCATGAAAGCTAGTTCGTTATATGTAGGGTTTGGTAATGCTTGAAACCATTTTATCATGTACTGTAAGTCGGCAGTTTGTAAAAAAGGATCCATCGTTTCAAAAACTTTATTTTCTTCTGATAGTTTCGCTTTTACTCTTAACCAATTTCTATCACACTCGTCTTTTGCATCTTTATATTGGTAATTTACAACCTCTAAATGTAATGATATTTTTTCATTTTGAAAATTCATGCATATCCCCCTTCTATCTCTGGATCTTTTGTTTTATAAATTTTTATTAATCCCGATACTTTAAATTATACTAGGTTATTTTAATCTTTTTTTAATACGGATAAATTGTTTGCATTTATTACCCTTTATACATAAAATAAATTTGATTTGCGATATAATCTGAACTAAAGTGAAGTCCATTCCTTATCCACCACATGATGATACCTACTAATGAAGCTGTTTTAATATCAACTGCAACATAATCGTCTGGTAAATCCTTTTTCGTATTCTCTCTTCTCGTTTCTATTAACTCTTTTAAAAATAAAAATAATTGCTCCTCAAATTGATTCATTTTAAATAATATAAATAAATAATTTCGATGGATATATAAATAATCAAGTAATTGTGTTAGCTTTTGTTTTTCTGATAAATCTTTTGCATGTATTAAATCAGCTATTTTATTTGAAAGTTCATTTGAAATCTCATTCGTGATTTGGTCTAGTACATCTTGAATATCTTGATAATGTAAGTAAAAGGTTGTTCGGTTTAATCCTGCTTTTGTTGCGACTTTCTGAACCGTTAAACTTGAAATACTAGGATTCTCACATAGGAGAGAAAAAACAGCATTTTTAAACATTTCTCTTGAACGAACTGTACGAGGATCTTCTTTTTTAGGTGTAGACATTTTGAAACTCCTTTATAGATTTTCTCTTTACTTACTCGACAGTGCATACCTTCTATGTCGAGTAGTGAACATTTTCAACAAAACTGTTCATGGTCAAAGAAAATTTATTTTGTTACCATTAATTTTATCGACACAGTGTTGATAAATCAAGAAAACAATGAAGGAGTTAACTGATGCAAAAGGAAATATCAGAAAGAAATAAAAAAATTATATTAATTGTGCTCATTTCCGGTTGTTTTTTATCAACATTAAATCAGACGCTATTAAATGTAGCGATGAGTAATTTAATGGGAGTATTTGATGTTACAGCTGCAACAGTGCAATGGCTATCGACAGGATTTATGCTCATAAATGGTGTTCTCGTGCCAATTACTGCATTTTTAATGAAACGATTTACAACTAGGCAGCTATTTATTAGCTCAATGCTCTCTTTGTTTATTGGGACTGTTTTGTGTGCATGCGCCATGAATTTTGGCACTCTGTTAACTGGAAGAATGATTCAAGCAGTTGGGGCAGGAATTATAATGCCGCTAATGATGACAGTTATTTTATATTTATACCCTAGTGAAAAGCGTGGCAGTATTATGGGAACCATCGGTTTTGCCATAATTTTTGCGCCAGCCATCGCTCCAACATTATCTGGCTTTATTATTGAATATGTATCATGGAGATGGTTATTTATTGGATTCGCTCCATTTGTATTAATCGTTATTATTCTCGCGCTAAAATATTTAATGAATGTTGCTGAGACAACAAAAGCAAAATTAGATATCGTAAGTGTCATTTTATCAACGATTGGCTTTGGTTGTATTATATTCGGATTTAGTAGTGCAGGAAGTAAAGGATGGGATCATCCAGTTGTCGTTACAATAATTATCATTGGTATAATCGTTACCTCTTTATTCTGTTTACGTCAAATAAAGTCTAACGATCCCTTATTAAATTTATCAGTATTTAAGTATAAAGTTTTCACTCTTACTTCAGTCATTAACGTACTCATTACGATGATTATGTATGTAGATTTAATTCTATTACCAATTTACTTGCAAAATGGACGAGGTTTTACTGCATTTGAATCAGGTTTACTTCTATTACCTGGAGCTGTGATTAATGCCTTCTTATCACCTATCACAGGGAAAATGTTTGATAAGTACGGAGCAAAACCACTATTCATTACAGGATTAATATGTATCATTATTTCGATGTCGGGTGTAATTGATTTGACCGAATCCACAACTTATATGTATTTAATGGTTCGTACCATTATTCTACGAATTGGATTAAGTTTCATTTCGATGCCTTTAAATACAGCAGGCTTAAATGCTTTACCAAGAGAACTGGGTTCACATGGTTCAGCAGTAAATAATACAATTCGCCAATTAGCAGGTGCTATTGGAACAGCAGTCATTATCACTGTGTATACAATTCAATCCACTTCACATACTTCACAGTTATCTAGTGAGAATGGAAGCATATCAGCTATGCAAGTAACGAAATTAGCTTCTATCTTCAGCTCAAGTGATGCCTACGTATTTATGTTAGTCTTATCCTTTGTAGCTTTGATTATTGCATGTTTTATGCCTAAAAAAGTAGCACTCCAAAAATCCGAAAGTAAATCTTAAAACAAAAAATCCCACTCGTTTTCTATACGAGTAGGATTTTTTATTATTTATTTCGTTTCCCCGTCTTCAGTCGTCTTCACTTTCGTTTTATCTTTATCACGATTGTTATAGTTATATTTAGAAGGTTCTACCGGTGTAAATCCTTCTGGTGTGTAGAATCGTAATAAGTCACCGTTAACAACTTGGTCGGAGTATTTTAGTGATTTTTGAACCATTTGCTCATTTTGTTTTATTTCATCTGTAAATTCTACAGGTTTCCCAGTCGCTGTATCATAGTATTTGCCGTTAAGTGCAGTAACTGTTGGGCTTACGTAGTTACCGTTACGGAACGGAACGACTTGTTTATGCTCTGGTGATAATAAATCTGATCCGAATTGGACATAATTTTTCGTATCTGTACCTAGTAAGTGTAATAACGTTGGAAGAACGTCAATTTCTCCGCCGTATTGATGTTGTACGCCGCCTTCCATTCCTGGTACGCGAATGATTAATGGTACACGTTGTAATTGAGCATTTTCAAATGCGTTCATTTCTTTACCCATTATTTGAGACATTGCTGCACTATGATTATCTGAAATACCGTAATGATCACCGTACATAACGATAATTGAGTTATCGTATAGACCAGATTGTTTCAAGTAATCAATGAATCCTTTTACAGATTCATCTAAATAGCGTGCTGTTTGGAAGTACGTATCTACTGATGAATCACCTGTTTTAGCTGGTTCAATCGTTGCTTCCGCTTTATCAATCGGATAAGGGAAATGGTTCGATAACGTAATGAACTTCGTATAGAACGGTTGCTTCAACGTTTGTAATAACGGAATTGATTCATTAAAGAACGGTTTATCTTTTAAGCCATAGTTTACTACATCTTTTTCGTTCATATCATAGTAAGACGCATCAAAGAATTTATTAAAACCAAATGATTTATAAATATCATCACGGTTCCAGAACGTTTTATAGTTACCGTGGAACACTGCTGATGTGTATCCTTGTTGACCTAAAATAGCTGGTGCTGATTGATACGTGTTATGAGCTTTATTTGTAAAAACAGATCCTTGTGGTAATCCAAACATTGAGTTCTCTAACATGAACTCCGCATCAGATGTTTTCCCCTGTCCTGTTTGATGGAAGAAGTTATCAAAGTATAACGTATTCGCATCTTTTGTAAATGAGTTTAAGAACGGTGTAACTTCTTGCCCATTTAATTTATAATCAATTAAAAAGTTTTGGAATGACTCTAAATGAATATAAATTACGTTCATTCCTTTTCCTTTACCGAAATACTCAGGATTTGGACTTGCATAAGTTGATGTAAGATAGTTTCTAACTTCTGTCATATTATCTCCATCCGCTAATGCTCGTTCTGTTGATGCTTTCGCACTTTGAATACCATCATAAATCGTAAAGTTGTACGCCCCTAAATATTTCACGATATAATTGCGGTCAAATGTTCTAGTTAATAACTCAGGACGGTCAGATTCTGCCAGACCTAAGTTAACGCTAAAGAATAAAATACCTGCTACAAATACTAGAGATAATTTATGCTTCGCAACACGAATTGGTTTAGGATTTACAAATTTCGTTGCTACTAAAACAATTAAAATGATTGTATCTAAGAAATATAGTGGATCATATAAGTGTAGCAATGCAAAAATACTACCACCTAAATCTCCAAAGTTATTCGTTTGTGTTAATGTCGGGAACGTAATAAAGTCGCTGAAAAAGCGATAATATACTACGTTTGCGTATAAAAGTATAGACATTAGCAAATTAATAATAATTAACCAAATGTAAGCTCGTTTCCCTTTTGCGAATAATGCGAGCCCTAAAAATAGAACTGCTGAGCTTAACGGGTTGAAAAACAGTAAGAACTTTTGGATTGTGTTCGATATCCCTAAATTAAATTCTGTCACATATGCGGCATATGTTTTTAACCAAAGTAAAATAACGGCAAATACGAAAAATCCAAAATGATTACTTAATACTCGTTTACTCTTCAATAAAAATTGTTGCATCTCTCCACCTCTTTTGATCATCCAAGGCTTATTTTATATAAGTCTGTCTCTCTATTCAATTTTTCTTCTTCAAATAGATTTTATTTGTTTAACTATATGAAGAATATTAGTAATTATAATTTGTAGCTTTTATTTATTCAACTATTTCTTTTTAAACATTTTGACCTTGGTTTCTATTTAACAAAATACATTTGTAACATTTCCTGTTTTCTCCCAGGGGCTCATCCACTAATTATGACTCCACAAACTATAATCCTTTATTTCCTCATTTGCAAACTAACCTATCTCCAATTTTGGTACATTCATGTAAACTACCCAATTTCATAAAATAAAAAATGTAGTTTGGGCAATTTGCTCAAACTACACTTCTTCGACTACCGTTTATCATCGTAGCTATTCCCTCTTCTTTTAACCAATTCTTTCAGTCCCATGAATATTACATTCCAACCATGCTCAGAGCCATCATGACACCCCTTTAAAGCTTTTTCAACATCATATTTTGTCCAATCTTCTTCATGAGCAACGATTATATTTTGTGAAAATATCATTTTAAATCCTTGTTGTTTCTCTTTTATTTCAACTGTGATTTTATCTAATAATTCACTAAACTGCAGCGTTTTTAATGTAAATACTAATTTTTTTAGGACGATTCATTTCGATATATTCCCCAATTGCTCGATGATTTTTTCCGCCACGATAATCAATAATTTCCCAACTCCCTCCTACTTCAGGAGTATTTCCCGTTACTTTATCCATCCCTTCCAATGTAAAAACCATTTCTTCATCATTTCAGGGTTTATTCACGCTTCAAAAATTTCTTACCATCGCTAATGTTATTTTTGAATAATTATTCATTTTAATCCTCCCCCACTTTATATTAAAACGAATATTTGTTTACTTAAAAAACCCCCGCTCTCATAAAAGAGAGCGGGGGTTTTAATCATTTATTATTGACCTTTGTACATTGCATCAACTTGTTTTTGAAGTTCTTGACTTTCTAAGAACTCATCATACGTTGCTACCTTATCAACTACACCGTTTGGCGTTACTTCGATAATACGGTTTGCAATTGTTTGTACGAACTGATGGTCATGAGAAGTGAATAGTAATGTTCCTTTAAATGTGATTAAACCGTTGTTTAATGCTGTAATAGACTCAAGGTCTAAATGGTTCGTCGGATCATCAAGTGTTAATACGTTTGCACCGCTTAACATCATTTTAGATAACATACAGCGAACTTTTTCTCCTCCAGATAAAACAGAAACGTTTTTCTTTACTTCTTCACCAGAGAATAGCATACGGCCTAAGAAACCACGTAAGAAACTTTCTGATTCATCTTGTGGAGAGAACTGACGTAACCAATCAATTAAAGTGTAATCACTGTTCTCGAAGTACTCAGAGTTATCTCTTGGGAAATGAGCTTGAGATGTTGTTACACCCCATTTGAATGAACCGCTATCTGGCTCCATTTCACCCATAAGAATTTTAAATAATGTTGTCATCGCAATATCGTTACGTCCGATAAATGCAACTTTATCACCTTTATTTAAAGTGAAGTTCACATTATCTAATATTTTTTCGCCATCAATCGTTTTCGAAATACCTTCAACTGTTAATAGGTCATTTCCTACTTCACGTTCTGGTGTGAAACCAACGAACGGATAACGACGTGATGATGGTCTAATATCATCTAATGTAATTTTATCTAACAATTTTTTACGAGAAGTTGCCTGTTTCGCTTTAGATGCATTTGAGCTAAAGCGTGCAATAAAGTTTTGTAACTCTTTTACTTTTTCTTCTTTTTTCTTGTTAGAATCTTGCGTTAGTTTTAATGCTAATTGGCTTGATTCATACCAGAAGTCATAGTTACCAACGTATAATTGAATTTTACCGAAATCAAGGTCAGCCATGTGCGTACATACTTTATTTAAGAAGTGACGGTCATGGGATACAACGATAACTGTATTTTCAAAGTTCATTAAGAAGTTTTCTAACCATTGAATCGCTTTTAAGTCCAAATGGTTGGTAGGCTCATCTAGTAATAGAATGTCAGGTTGACCGAATAAAGCTTGAGCAAGTAATACTTTTACTTTCTCTGCCCCTGTTAATTCAGACATCTTTTTATCATGAATATCTTCACCAATACCTAATCCTTTTAGAAGGATTGCAGCTTCTGACTCAGCTTCCCAACCGTTTAGCTCAGCGAACTCACCTTCAAGTTCTGCAGCACGCATGCCATCTTCATCACTAAAGTCTTCTTTCATGTAAATTGCATTTTTCTCTTGCATTACTTTATAAAGACGTGTGTGACCCATCATTACTGTTTCTAGTGCAGGGAACTCTTCATATTCGAAGTGATTCTGTTTTAATACTGCTAGACGCTCACCTGGCGTAATATGTATGTCACCTGTTGATTGGTCAATTTCTCCAGATAAAATCTTTAGAAATGTTGATTTACCAGCACCGTTTGCTCCAATTAAACCGTAGCAATTACCTGGCGTGAATTTTATGTTAACATCTTCAAATAATTTGCGATCTGCGAAACGCAAACTAACGTTACTTACTGTAATCATTTGTGTCCTCCTACTAATACCGCTTATTTCAGCGTTTTCTCACCGATTGTCTTAAAAAATCGCATATTACGACTCAATTATTGTAGACTATAGCTATTATATAGTAGAAGCTGGATGAATAGCAACGGTTGATTAGCTTTCTACAACGAAATCGAATAGTTTTTATCCATTCCCCTAGCTATTTTTTGTATATCATCGACCTCTTTCTAATATCCCTATTCGCTTCTCATTCTGTAATACATTGAATCATTTTTTCATTTCATATTTTATATACAAAAAACCTGTAGAGAAAACATTCCCTACAGGTTTTTCTTATTTCGTATTTATTATTTTCTCTTTATAACTCTTCAATTTACTCGTCAATCCTATTAAAGCAGGTAACAATATCGGCATTACAATTAAAGCTAATAGTAAAAGAGCAACGCCAACAACGGATGCTACTTGTATAAGTGTCAATACTCCTGAAGGAATTAACGCTGCAAATGTTCCTCCTAAAATAAGTGCCGCTGATAATACGACTCCTCCTATGTGACGAGATGCATTTACAATTTTCGTTACTGAATCCCCTTCTAGCTCATTGTATCGCATCATAACGAAGATGCTATAATCCACTCCTAAAGCGACAATCATAATGAAGCTAAAGAATGGAACATTCCAGCTTAATGACTCTACGTTTAATACATGTGCACTAATTTGTTCACTTATACCAAGTGATGCAAAGTACGCTAAAATTAACGACCCAATAATAAAGATTGAGTTTAAGAATGAGCGTGTAATCACGATTAATACAAGCGAAATCCCTAATAACATAATCGTAGCAGTACGTAGGAAATCTTGCCCGGTTACTTCTTTTAAATCAACGTTTCTAGCTGTTGTCCCTCCAATTGCTTTTTTCGCATCATTTAGTTCTGTTCCCTTTAACGTACCATCTATCGTTTTATTAATTTCTTGAATGATAGGCATCGCTTCTTTTGAATACGGGTTTACGTCTAAAATAATTGTCATTTTAGCAGTCTTTCTATCATGTGACATGTACGTATTCAATGCTTTTTGGAAATCTTCTCCTTCTAAAACTTCTTTCGGAATATAAAATTTCTCAGAGCTTTTCGACTCATTTAGCTCTCCTAAATATTTTTGAGCGTCACCTAGACCGTTACTTACTTTTCCTAAACCCTCTGTACTTTTAGATAAACCTGATTGCAATTGCCCCATCTTTTCTTGTAAATCTTTCAGTCCAGTTAATAACTGTCCTTGCCCATCGTTTATTTTCGTTAATCCAGATTGTAAGTCAGCCGATTTGTTCGAAATTTGTTTTGAACCTGTAGCTCCTTCGTTCAATCCATTTTTCAGTTCAGCAGCTCCTTTTTGTAGTTGCGTTACTCCATTGTTCATTTCCTTTAAACCATTATCTACTTTTAATAATGATTGATTTGCTTCTTTAAATGAACTCATCGCTGCTTTGTGCTGCGTCGCTAATTGATTTAATTCATTTGAAAGAACACTCAATTGCTTCTGAGCTTCTTTTGCAATTCCTAATGTTTGCTGCACATTAGGATCATTTGCTAATTCTGGTTTTGTTTGAATGAAATTGTTCATTAACGTTTCAATTTGTTCATATCCTTTTTTCGCACCATCAATCGCTTGAGAAATACTTCCGAAATATTGATCGTACGAACTTAAACCTTTTTCTAACTGAGCATAACCAGCATGAAGCTGCGAAGTTGCATTTGACAGGGCATTGATATTTCCGTTTAATGATGCTAGCCCATCCTCTATTTGCTTCGCTCCTTGTGCTCCATTGTTTATTCCATTCGATAATTGATTTAAAGCTGTCCCTAATGCTGATACGCCATTTTTCGCTTCATTTGTTCCATCAATTAACTTTTGAACATTTGCAAGACTATTTGAGTCATTACTACCCATTTTATCTTTCGCATCAGTTAATCCTTCATTAATTTCTTTTATGCCACCATTTGCATCTCCTAAGCCTGTATTTAATTCTCCGGCTTGTTTATTTATATATAATTCTTTAATCTTATCTCCAGTTGGACGCGTCGGTGAATATACTTCTGAGACTCCTTTAACTTTCGAGATTTTATCGGTAAGTTCATCTAAAGTTTGTAAAGAAGTCGCCTCATCTAACTTTTTATCCGATTGAATGACTAACGTACTTGGTGAAGAAAAACCAGGCGGAAAATGCTCTTCTATTACGTTAATCCCCATTTTTGATTCATATTTATTATCCACTTCAAATAAATCATTGTAATTAAGCGTGTTAGAATATTTTAATACGAATGGAATCGATATCACGAATACGATAATTAAAGCGATAAATGGTCTTGCTACTGAATTTTTCGCAAAGAATCCCCATAAACGACTATCCTCATGTCCTTTAAATGTTTTAACTGGATAAAACATTCCTTTTCCTAATAGCACCATGAAAAACGGATTTAAAGTGGTTAATACGAGTAGTAGTACTGCGACACCAATTGCTACCGCTGAAGTAGATTGATATAATTTAAAACTTGCTAAAGCAAGAGATGCAAAGCCAATTAGTACTGCTATCCCGCTATATAAAACGGTTTTACCTGCCGATTTAAAAGTTTCTTGCGTAGCTAAATATGCATTTTCTTGTTTACTTAATTCTTCTTTAAATCTCGTATATAATAAAATGTTATAGTCTGTTCCTACTCCAAACAGGACGACAACTACAAACACTTGCGTAAAGTTTGAAAACGGAAAATTAAATTGATCAACAAGATGGGCAATAATCCCCATTGAAATTAAATACGAAACACCAACTGTAAGAAGAGAAATAATCGGAACAACTGGTGAACGGAATACAATGATTAATACTACAAGAATGAAAATGATCGAAATAACTTCTGTCTTTTTCACGCCCTCTTGAGAGGATGTAAGAAAATCACCCGCTATTAAATCACTTCCTGTTAAGTACGTTGTAACTCCTTTCGTTTGTACTTTTTCATGAAGATTATTTACAATTTTTGGTATTTTACCATGTTTTTTATCTACCGATATTTGCGTTAAAATAGTCGTATTATCTTTAGAAACTAATTGTTTCTCCAGTTCTTTATTATCTAAATGTGAAACGACTTCCTTAATTCCTAATTGCTCTTTTTCATTTTGCAGGGCATTGATTGTTTTCGTTATTTCCTCTTTTTGCTCATTTGTTAAAGCCTTCTTACTTCCACTATTAAAGACAGCTATAATTTCATACTTTTCAGCCCCTTCTTTATCCATCTCCTTTATCATCTTGTCAGCAATACTGCTTTGTTCTGTATTAGGAATCGTGATTTGCCCTTTTTCCTTCACTAACTGATCCATATTAGGCATCGTTACGATCATTGCAATAGTAATAACTATCCATAATAGAAAAGATAAACTTCTCCAACTTTTTAGCTTGCTCATTTGAATCATCTCCTGTTATTAGAGTTTCATGGTGCATAGAGAATGAATATTCATTCCCTGTTTTTGAAAATATCATTTCGGAATGAACGTTCATTCCTATTATCCTATTAAATTATTTTTCAATTCTATTAAATCACTACCAGCGGAATGAATATTCATTCCTTTAATTGTACAGATATATCATCTCCTGTAATCGTTTTTTATATTCATTTAGGAATGAATGTTCATTCCTGTCCTTATAAAGCTATAGAATCAAATGATTCTAATAGCATTCCAAGAGCTCTCTTCCAATTCTTTTACTAATTCTTTTGAGTATTCTAACTGCCCTGTCGCCATTACTTTTATTAATTTTTCAAGCGGTTGATATACAATAATAATTAAAGCAATTATAGGCAATGGACGAAGAAAACCTTTTTCGATTCCATCTTCAATAATATTCATAAAGAAGCCTATAAAATCGTCAAATATTTTCTTACTCTGTTCATCAAGAAAATAACTATCACAGTGCGAATTTGTAAAAAGAAAAGCATCCACATTGTTTCTCGCAAATTCAAATAAACGGTTATACGTATGACTAAACTGTTCTCGAATATTTGCTTGAACAGGAAAATCAGTTTTTATTGTTTCAGATAGCTGTAGCATGCTTTTTGAAAATAATGAGTTAACGAGTGCCTCTTTATTTTCAAAATAGCGATAAATAGTACCAGCGCCGACATTTGCTTTTTCAGCGATCATCGGAATTGTCGTACCATCGTAACCACGTTCTGCGAAAAGTTTTATAGCAGCATCAAAAATATCCTCTTGCTTATTTTTAGCCATTTTTCTCACCTCAATTTTCAGGAATGAAAATTCATTCCGTTTATAATTATAAATTACATGAATTAAAAGTCAAGTGGTTAACATTCATAATGCTTCGTTAAAAGCAGCAATGTACTATAACTAATTATGTTTAATTATAGTACATTGCTATTTACACATTAGTATGCCGCACAAAGCTTTACAAAATTAAAAGAAATCATAAATAAACGGCTTACGCACCGGCACTACATTCTCAAATGCACGTATCTCCTCTTCGCTACCGCTTATTAAGTCTATTTCATTTAATTCTAGCGGTCGCTTGTAACCAAACATAATAGTAGATAACGCATTAATATCGATTTGAATTCCATTTTCTTTTGCTGTTTCTTCTTTAACGATTGTTATTTCGTTATTTTTAAGTTGAACCGTTACGTTATTCCACGGTGCAAATGAATCTGTAATATGTAATATTACTTCTTGCTCTTCGTTGTTCCAGTTCCATTCATATTGTTTGAAAAACTGTTCTACATCTACAATTCTTCCCATGAAATATGGAGTTACTTCTGCTTTTACTCGTGGTTCTTGTAATGTGTAAAGAAGTGGTTCTGTCTCACTTAGTATCATTTCTAGATCTTTAATCATAGAATCATGTTGGCAGATGAAGTTCCAAAGACCAATTCTTGCTTCATTATGTAATGGGACAAATTCTTCTACTTTCATTTTAGAATTCTCTATTTTGTATAAAATGTAACCAGCCGCCGTTTTATTTTCATCATAGTAAACTGCCAATGTTAAATCATGATACACCGCTTGTAACCACCATTTACGTCCGCGAACTAACATACCAGAAAATCGTTCTGCAAATGTTTCATATAGATTCTCTACTTCTTCTGGATGATTATCTTTACTAAAACGTTTCACTGTACCATTCACTTGTTTTTTAATTATTAAATCGCTCTTTGTCATCTGACATACGATTCGATTCGCACAAAGTTCCCAGCCGTATTTACGATAAAATGAAACGGCAAATGGATGTAACATCGATACACTATATCCATCTCTTTTCATAGTTTGCAGTGAATGCTGAAGTAACTCTTTTACATATCCACTTCTTCTATGTTCCGGATACGTCGCTACCCCCGCAACGCCGCCCATTTTAAACTTTTCTTTTCCTATGTAAATATGAAAAGGAATTAAGTGCAACTTTGCAGCTAACTCTTCTCCTTCCATAATACCGTATATTTGATGGCTTTCCTTCATTCTTGCAATTTTCTGCTCTATCCATTCTTCATTTGCTTTATATTGAAAAGCATATTCTGATAAACGTAATGCTTCTCTAAACTTATCTTCTTTTAATTTTATAACGTTCATATATTTCTCCTCCATTCCTCGTTTGAATTATATCATAATTCAAACTATTATAGTTCGGTAAGTGAAATTACGAGGATGTTTCAACAAAAGATATCGATTTAGAAAAAATCTAACATAAAGGCTCTTTTCAACTGCTTTATATTGGCGGCATAAGAATATTAAACGCCTTGCGTTCTCTTGGGTTTGCGAAGCTAAGAGGTACCATTGAAAGTGATGAAACTTATAACAACGGCAACATTACGGGCATAAAAAAACCAGTTGATTGAGAGAAACTGGTTCAATAAAGTTTTTATATTGGATATTCATTCAACCAAATTAATGCTTGTTCATAATCATCGAAAAATTTTACGGATTCTTTCGTATTGGATTGTTGTAAATAATTCATTATCTCCCCTTCTTCAAGGAGAAACGCAATTGCCTTACTGTGATTCAAAATGGTTTCATTGAAGAACTTATCTTTCCATGCTTTTTGAACAGAAAAATGATCTGGCGTGTATCCTTTTCTATCCACCAACAATTTGTATTTCCGCCCCTCGGAAATGAATTGCTGACAAACCTGCTCGAAACCATGAAACCATTCATAAACATCAGCTGTATTAATCTTGCCAATTAGATGGGTAACAATTAAATCCCCCGAAACCGTTGTGCTAATATTCTGTTTACTTAACTTAGAATCCTCTCCCTTAGTTACAATTATGCGTAAAAATCTCATAAAATCAATAAGGATAAAATTCTTACACAATAAAGCAACATTATTTACGAAAAAAGCCAACATAAAAAAGCAGATACATTGCATATCTGCTTCTCATCACTTTATTTAGCTAACGTTTGCAGTTCTTCAAAAAATGTAGGATACGATACACCTACTGCTTCTGCATCTTCAATCGTTGTTTCTCCTTCAGCTATACAGCCGGCAATCGCAAGCATCATTCCAATGCGGTGATCACCGTGACTATGTACTGTATTTCCTTTTAGTTTACATTTACCGTAAATAATCATTCCGTCGTCGGTCGCTTCAATACGAGCTCCTAGTTTCGTTAGTTCAGCAACGACTGTATCGATACGATTCGTTTCTTTCACTTTTAGCTCGTGTGCATCTTTAATGACTGTAATTCCATCTGCTTGTGTTGCCGCTAAAGCGATAATTGGGATTTCATCAATCAGTCGTGGAATGATATCTCCACCGATTTCGATTCCTTTCAACGGCGATGTTTCAATTGTAATATTTGCAGCAGGTTCTGATGCTCCTTCGTTAATCTGCTCTACAGTAAACGTAACGCCCATTTTCTCAAGAACATCAATAATACCTGTACGAGTCGGATTCATTCCCACATTTTGTAATAGTAGTTTACTATTTGGAATAATTGCACCTGCTACTAAGAAAAATGCCGCTGATGATACATCACCTGGCACTTGAACATCTGTTCCTTTTAGCTTTTGTCCACCAGCTAGTTTTACAGTTTTCCCCACGCGAGTTACTGTAACGCCAAACGCCTCAAGCATTCTTTCTGTATGATCGCGGGAAATATGAGGTTCTGTAACAGTTGTTACACCTTCTGCGCGAAGGCCTGCAAGTAAAATAGCTGATTTCACTTGCGCACTTGCTACCGGTGAAGTATATTCAATCGCCTTTAAATTCCCGCCTCGTATTGTGAGCGGCGTAAACGTTCCTTCTTTTCGGCCATCAATTTTTGCACCCATTTGCTTTAGTGGATTTGTTACACGTTGCATCGGTCTCTTCGCAATTGAAGCATCACCTTGCACGCAAGAAAAGAATGGTATGTTTGCAAGTATTCCTGACATTAATCGAATCGTTGTACCAGAATTACCAACATCTAATACAGCTTTTGGCTCTTGTAAACCTTCTAATCCTGTTCCAATTACCGTAACTTCGTCTCTATTTTGTGTAATCTCTACTCCCATTTCTTTAAAACAAGAAATAGTACTTAAACAATCCGCACCAGGAAGAAATCCTTTAATTGTTGTTTTACCTTCCGCGATTGCGCCAAACATGACAGCGCGATGGGAAATTGATTTATCTCCAGGGATTGTAATTGTGCCATTCAATCCGTTATTTACAGTTTGTACTCTTTTTTCTTTCACGTTGTCACCCTCCTCATTAAATTGTTTCATACGTTTGGTATTCTTTTTTTCCGAGCGCAATTTTTGCCTGCGTTCGATCCTCTTCTCTTTGGAAACTAATTCGTAAAACTCCGAGCAATCCTTCTCGCGCTTCTAATATTTGCAAGTTCGTAATACTAATTTCTTCTTCTGCTAGAATGCTTGTGATATGGGCTAATGCCCCTACTTTATCTAAAACGTCGACGTATAAGTCGTGATAGGCAGGAATCGCCCCTCTTTTTCGAACTGGTAAAGAGTCACGATATTCTTTCGCATCTGCAAAATAACTTTGTATTTCTCCTGCATCTCCTTTAGAAACCGTCTTATATAGCTCTTCCATTTCTGAAATCCATTCTTCTAATAGTTCCAATAAATGCCCGCGATTTTGCTTTACGATATCACTCCACATTTTCGGACTACTTGATGCAATACGTGTTATATCTTTAAATCCGCCTGCCGCTAGTTGATGAATAAGCGGATTATCACCAGCATGTTTCTCAACTTGTTTTACTAATCCTGCTGCAATTAGGTGCGGAAAATGACTAACTATTCCTGTTATATAATCATGTTCTTTTGTATTTAATACAAGAAAATGAGAGCCTGTTCCTTTTAACCATTCTTTTAGCTCGTCTACTTGATCCGCCTGCACGTGATTCATTGGCGTTAAAATGTAAAATGCGTTTTCAAAAAGGTGTGCCTTTGCACTTTCAACTCCTGTTTTGTGAGAACCTGCCATCGGATGACCGCCGATAAATGAAACTTTCTTTGTTAATAAAGCTTCCGCTTCATTCATGATTGTCCCTTTCGTACTTCCTACATCGGTAACAATGACATCTTCTCGTAAATGAAATGATGCAAGTTTGTGTAACAACTTTTTCGTTTCTTCAACTGGAGAGGCAAATACAATTAAATTTGCCTCCTCACATGCACGCTGTAAATCTATTGCTACTTCATCAACTACATGTAATTCTTTTGCGCGCTCTACTTGCTCTTTAAATATGTCATAACCGATAATCGTTACATCGTGCTCTTTTTTAATCGCTAATGCAAGAGAGCCTCCTATTAATCCAGTACCGATTAATACTACCTTTTTACACATTTGCCTCATCTCGAGACTTACCTTTTTTATTTTCAAAGTGTTGTTTTAACACTGAAATCACTCCTTCATTTTGTTCCCTAGTTCCGATTGTAATACGGACACCATTTGGGAACGGACGAATAATAAACCCTGCATGCGCACAAGCTTCATAAATTTCCCCAGCATTATCTACCGGCAAGAAGATAAAGTTCGTTTGCGACGGATAAAATGGAATTTCATTTTCTGTACAAAAACTCTCGTATTGTTGTAATCCTTCTGTATTAACACGAACTATTTCTTCAATAAACGCTTCATCGTTAAAAGCAATCGTCGCTGCTTTTTGCGCTAATGAAGATACGTTAAATGGCAAACGTACGACATTTAATTTCTCGATTAACTCTTCCTGTCCAATCGCATAACCAACGCGGAAAGAAGCTAATCCGTACGCTTTAGAAAACGTTCTAAGTACAAGAATGTTGTTATGTTTTTCTAGAAGCGGTAATGTCTCAGGGAAATCTTTTGCTGTTACGTATTCATAGTACGCTTCATCAATGACAATTAACGTATTTTCACTAATGCTTTCAATGAATTGAGTCAATTTTCGCTCATTCACATATGTGCCTGTCGGGTTGTTTGGATTACAAATCCATACGATTTTTGTATGTTCATCAACTGCTGAAGAAATTTCATCTAGATCATATACACCGTTCTTTAAAGCAATTTCTTTCACTTCACAGCCTTCAATAATTGCATGATGACGGTACTGAGGGAATGTCGCGCCAGCAGTTACGATATTATCTCCTTTACAGAGCACTGCACGACTTATAATTTGAATGACTTCATCAAGTCCACTACCACAAAGCACTTGTTCCATTTGCACTTGTAATTTCTCTGCAATTGTTTGACGGAGTACTTCAGCACCTCCGTCAGGATATAAAGCATGTTCCTGCCACGATTTTTGTAATTCTCCTAAAACACGAGGTGAACAGCCAAATGGATTTTCATTTGATGCTAACTTAACAAATGAATGATTCCCGTATACTTCTTTCATTTGCTCTGGTGATTTACCTGGTTTATACGGTTGTAATGATGATAGTTGATCTTTTACTCGCATGTTAAATCCACCTTTTCATTAAAATTCTTTTGCGTATTTGTTATGGTGCGAAATATTTTGTTTTAGTAATTCCATGCGATCTTTTCCGAATTGCTCGACTAGTGCACCGGCAAGTTCCCATGCAACGACAGCTTCAGCTACAACACCTGCTGCTGGTACTGCACAGCTATCAGATCTCTCAATACTCGCTTGGAACGCTTCTTTCGTATCAATATCTACGCTTGCTAACGGTTTATATAATGTAGGAATTGGCTTCATTACGCCTCTTACGACAATTGGCATACCTGTTGTCATACCGCCTTCTAAACCGCCGGCATTATTCGTATTTCTCGTGTATCCTTTTTCTTCATCCCATAAAATTTCATCGTGCACTTTACTTCCCGGCTGTCTTGCCGCTTCAAAACCAATTCCGATTTCAGCACCTTTAAACGCATTCACGCTCATAATAGCACCGGCAAGTTTTGCATCTAATTTTCGGTCGTAATGAACGTAGCTACCAACTCCAATTGGCATTCCTTCTGCAATGACTTCGACAATACCGCCTATAGAATCTCCGCTACTTTTCGCATCATCAATCGCATTCATCATCTCTTGTTCTACTTCTTTATCTAAACATCGAACTGGTGAATTTTCAGTTATCGTTTGAATTTCTTCAATTGGTAAGTTTGAAATACGCTTCGCTTGTACCCCACCAATTTCAAGAACATGCCCTGCAATTTCCACACCTAGTTCTTTCAAAATTTGTTTCGCAACTGCACCAGCAGCAACACGAACTGTCGTTTCTCTTGCAGAAGAGCGCTCTAATACGTTTCTTATATCACGATGGCCGTATTTAATTGCCCCGTTTAAATCCGCATGTCCTGGACGTGGTTTCGTTATAGTACGTTTCATTTCTTTACTTTCTTGCTCCGAAATTGGTTCAGCACCCATTACTTTCGTCCAATGTTTGAAATCATCATTTTTTACGATTAACGTAATTGGTGAACCAAGTGTCATTCCGTGACGTACACCACTTGCAATTTCAACTGTATCTGTTTCAATTTGCATGCGTCTTCCGCGCCCATGCCCTTTTTGTCTTCTTAATAATTCTTTATTAATATGTTCCGCTGTTAATGTTAAACCTGCTGGTACACCTTCTAAAATAACTGTTAACTGCGGCCCATGTGATTCTCCAGCTGTAATGTATCTCATTTCTCTTGCCCCTTTACTATTTTTTTTGTACAAAAAAGTCCCTACTGAGCGCTCAGTAGGGACGATGTTTATCGCGGTACCACCCTAGTTGTAGACTTCTTTCGTCTACCTCTCTTCTTCTTTAACGATCGTTTGACCGTCTTTCTCTCCAAAAGTTGGCGGGAAAGATGCTCCAAGGCTGTAATTCATGCTTACCTTTGTACTGATTCACACCGGCCATCAGCTCTCTTTAACAGTGAGATAAGCACTACTGTTTCCTCTTCAGCGCATTTATGATATGGAATTAAGATAATTTATTTTTGAAACCTTTTAACTCATCCATGAATCTATGGAATTCTGGAATATCCATTTGTTGCGCAGAATCTGATAACGCAACTGCTGGGTCTGGATGTACTTCCGCCATTACTGCATCTGCTCCAATTGCAAGTGCCGCTTTCGCTGTTGGTAATAGTAAATCTCTACGTCCTGTTGAATGTGTTACGTCAACGATAACTGGTAAATGTGTTTCTTTCTTTAAAATCGGTACTGCTGAAATATCTAATGTGTTACGTGTCGCTCTCTCGTATGTGCGAATACCGCGCTCACAAAGAATAATTTGGTCATTACCTTGTGCAATAATGTATTCCGCTGCATTAATGAACTCATCAATTGTTGCTGCTAATCCACGTTTTAGTAATACTGGCTTGTTAACTTTACCTACAGCTCGTAGTAAATCGAAGTTTTGCATGTTACGTGCTCCAACTTGAATTACATCAACGTATTCTAGCGCCATTTCTACGTCATTCGGATTTAAAATTTCACTAATAATCGCTAAGTCGAACTCATCTGCTACTTGTCGTAAAATTTGTAAACCTTCTACTCCCAAACCTTGGAAATCGTATGGAGATGTTCTCGGTTTGAAAGCACCGCCGCGCATTAATTTTAAGCCTTGGTCTTTCATAGCTTGCCCTACTTGGCGAACTTGCTCTAAACTTTCTACCGCACAAGGTCCCATGATGAACGTTTGTGTTCCGTTTCCAATCAATTCACCTTTAACATTAACAATTGTATTTTCTTTTTTCTTTTTACGTGAAACTAGTAATGCTTTACGGTTATCATCTTCTTGTAATTCTAAGCTTGCTTTGAAAATCGTTTTGAAAATATGTTGAATCGTTGACGTTTCGAATGGTCCTTCGTTATGCTCTGCAAGCATATCAAGTACTTCACGCTCACGTACTGGATCAAAGCGTTTCGTACCTTGTACTTGCTTTTGTTCCCCAATTTTTTGAACGATTTCACCGCGTTTGTTTAATAAGTGTAATAATTGTAAGTTAATTTCATCTACCTGTTTACGTAATTGATCTAATTCGTGATTTGCCATTTGGAAATCCTCCTCTAATGTTTTAAAAGTATAGTAAGAGAATAAAAAATTCTCTATTTTCTGAACTGGTTAATTATACAAATTTAAAGTGGAATCGATACCTCTTCTTATTTTAAACTAATAATTACCATAAAGACACTAACTACTAGTTAATAAGCCACTTTTTTGTACAAAAAAGCCCTACTGATTCAATCAGTAGGGACGATATTTATCGCGGTACCACCCTAGTTGTAGACTTATTTCGCCTACCTCTCTTCATTGTTAACGATCATCTGACCGTCTTTCCCTTCATAAAGACAATAACTATCTTTACTACGAAAAAGATGCTCCAGGACTGTAATTCGCTCTTGTTTTTGTACTGGTTCGCACCAACCACCAGCTCTCTGTTACAGGGAAACAACAACTACTTCTTTTCCTTTCAACGCGTGACTATTTTATTTTCAAGTTGGACCACTAAAATACAAAAAGTCCCTACTGAATAAATCAGTAGGGACGATATTTATCGCGGTACCACCCTAGTTGTAGACTAACTTTCCGTCTACCTCTCTTCACTGTTAACGATCAATTGACCGCTTTTCCTTCATAAAGACAATACTATCTTTACTACGAAAAAGATGCTCCAAGACTGTAATTCATGATTATCCCTGTACTGGTTCACACCAACCACCAGCTCTCTGTTACAGTAAGACTAACCACTACTGTGATCTCTTCATTGCACTTTGTTTATTCAAATGTTTTTGAAATTGAATAAGTATGATTCGTATTATAGAACGCTTTTCAAAACACTGTCAATAACTTTTTATATATTTTTTAAAAATTCCACTTCCGCCCTATGATTCCTCTTGTAAATTCTCCGTTACGATTCCGATGCGAATTATTTCATTTTCGATTAAATTTAATACATGTCTTTCTACTTCATACCTGGTTAATAGTTCTTTTATTTGTATGATCTCACTTTCAAGTAAATCGGCTTCTTGACACGTCTGAAGTAAAGTAAAAAACACATTTGCATACAATTCTTTATACGCTTTCATACGTTCTTTCTTTTCAAGTATCTCTATAAACAACTGTTTCATTTCTTCTTGATTAGATTGTCCTTCCACACCTTGAAATTTACTAGAAATAATATTTAATCCTTTTTCTAAAACCTCATCCATGCATAAAACAATACGTAAAAGCATCATGTATTCTCTCGTTGTTATTACGCCCATTTTCGGACGTTCTCTTAAAAACACACTAAGCCACGCTGTCCAAAATTTTTGTTGTTCCTTACCACTTAACGTTTTTACGTAGTAGCATAAATACTGCATAAACTTAATTTTATTCTCTTCGTTTTCTTGCATCAAAAGTGGATATAACCAATCTGTTTTTTGCTCCCAATATAATACGCATTTAATAAATACAAAGCTAAGCCATTTTAAAAATGCTTCTCTCGTATATGGATGTAGTGCATCTAAATGTTCTACTGCATACTTAATATATCGTCTTATTTCTGTAAACAAAGGTACATTAATTTGCGTATAACATAATCCCGCCCACGCATATTTCGTAAGCTCACTTTCTTTCTTTAAATCTAAGTAAGGTAGTACATTTTTCCGACACCATTGCTTCTCAATATGGTATAAAAACGTAATATCTGCTGTTAAACGAGCTAACATAAAGTTCGTTCGTTCCGAAGTAACCCTTACCTGTTCTTCAAATAAAAATAAATATTCATATACATTGCGATCATATAAGTGATCGTACGCTAACAGTTTTAGCAATACAGCTGTCATCTTCCCAACAGGATGCTGTATAGACTCATTGTAAAACTCTTGTTTTCCAATTTTAAAATCTGTTTCCCCTCTCATAACATGTGGAAATACTGAAAAAGCAAAGCGCTTTATAACCCGTATACTGTTTTCTTCTAGCTCTTCTAATCGATTGCTAATTTCATATAGAAAACTACTAATTAGCCAATGAAAAGTAGTATTTCGAGAAAACTTCTGCAATAACGGAATAATCCTTTGAATTTGCTCACTCGTTAAATTCCTATTATTTCGCCATTCTCTAATACATACAAACCATACTTCATTACTAATTTCGTGCACGCCTACTAGTTGATAAGCAAACGAAATACTCCACTCTACATTCAATTTACACGCTTTTGATAACATCTCTAAAAAATGGCGTTGTTCAAAAACACCGTCTCTTGAAAAATGCCGAACTTGCTCCATTATTTCATCGTCTTTCAGCTGCAGTAATCCATCAGCTGTTACATTGCATGTAATACGTTGTTCATTTGCCTCTTTCTTTGGAACACTGTATAGATCTGAAGAAAAATGGGGGTGTTTCTGTTTCATTAGCTCGTATCCTTCCGCCGTACACTTACTATTCGAATCACACGTGAATAGTAAGTCTAATACAAGACAAGCATCAAACGCCCTCTCTTCTGCAAGATACTCTAATACATGTTGAATTACTTCTTCTTTCGTTTCCTCTAAAGCATCTGCGTAATAATTCTTTAAAAGTTGAAACACTTCATGTTTACATGTGAAATCTAACAGAACATCTACATGTAACAGCCACTTCAGTTTGTCATCCGCTGTAACGAATACATTATTAATCATTGCTTCAATTGCAATTCGCTTTTGAAGTACACTATCAGTTTCTATCATTTCTGTAATATAATGATTTGCTTTTTTCTCATTGTTTTCACATAAATATGTAAGACACTCTTTTACAATTTGAATTAAAAATGTAAAATCATTTTGCTGTAACTCCTGCTCTGAAATTTCTCTATCTCTTCTTTTCAGTGCATTTTGTCTTAATGACAATAGTTGTATCTTTTCTAACCCCGTAACCATAATCGGATTTGCGTAGTAAGTAATATGTGGTCTCATTTTCTCTTTCCAAATTCGCTCCACATGGGAAAAAATAGGCATTGGTATACGACTCGATTCCTCGAGTTCAATCGATTCTTGCGTATCATTTCCCCATCTTCTTACACGCTTCAATTTAAGTTTCCCGTCTAAAATAAACGTTAATAGCAACAAGCCAATTTCTTTATGCTCAGGGAAAGAACATTTTTGCAATAAATATGTGATCATTTCAATAGAGCTACTATCTTTCTCTGCTGTTTCTAATAAAAGCAATGTCCATCTTGCAAACAACAAAGGGTCCATCGTTTCTTTCGTTTCGTTTAAGTAAGTACAAATTGTTCGCCACCATAACGGGGATATTTTAGAATGATTTTTAAAAATCAATTGAAATAGTTCTTTTTGATGACTAAATAGAAATTGCTCCACCAACCATTCCGCAAGCAATTCATCTACTTCATCATAATTTGCTGTAAGCAGAAATAAATTTCTTAGTTTCCCTTCTGCTTCAAGCCATTCCACCCATTCATAATCACGAGCAAATTCAACGAAGTACCGAACGGTTTCAATTTTTTTTATTGACTGTTTTATATAGGATAATTGCTCCTGCTCTACTGATGGAGGAACGGTTACAATATCACGAATACGCATTCTTTTCGTAATATAATTATCCCCCATTAATTCCGCCCACCGCTTCACCGCTTTCACAAGCGCCTGATGATTATTTGCTTTATTCGGATACACAATCGGTCTTATCCCTAAATGCTCCCAATGATATGTATTATCACCTTGTGCGACGAAAGCATAACGCCTTGTACTCGGTGGTAAGCCTGTTGCTAAATATTTCATTACAGGATCATTATGACTATACCCAACGAATAAAACAGTGTAATTTGAGAATAGATCAACTAAAAATCGTCTCGCCCACCCTTCTGTTAAGTAAGCCCTTCCAAAATCACCATCCGTTAAAATTAAAGCTTCTTTCTCTTGTTCTACATTCCCATGTATGTAAGCCAACCCTTTAAACGCTCTCCCTGTCGGTAAAGCAGGTGCATAATAAATATTCAGCTCTCTATTCATTTCTGTAATTACAGACGTAAAATGTTGATCAAAGTTTGTCGTTACAATTCGAACATCCGTATCTAACGGAAACAGCCTTGGAATCGCATAGTGTAATGGATTTGGTTTTGATTTTTCTATATTAACGAGGTCTCTTGCAACTTGATGCACATCTTTCGTTTTCGCAATTTTACCGAGATAATAATCGTGGGGTTCTGTCATCTCACGCCTTTCGACATATAAAGCTTTCGAAATTTCATCAACTAAATCATCGAAATTCGGTAAGTTTGATTTCCCCTTCATAGAAACTCCTGCTCCAACGAATAATACTAACTTACCTTGTTCAAGGTGATCGATTAACTCATCTGGAATTTCTACTTCTGAAGTTATCCACATCCCGGATTCCCCCTTACCTAAAAATGTCATACGCTCTCATTTCACTATAACATTTTTTAAATGTTTTTTTAATATTTAGATAAAATTTCAGCATGATAAAGTTTTATCTAAATTAAACCGTTCCAATGTATGAACTCCTGCATTTATTGTAAAACTATGTATAAATGGGAGGTGTAAATATTGAGTGATATTACTGTAATACTTATCAAGTTTATATCATGCATCATCGCTTTTAGTATCGGACTAGCTCTATTTTTCCCAGCAACGCTCGTCCAAATCATTTCTTTTAGTCTCTTCGTCACAATCGTTTCTTATATGTTTGTTGATAAAATTATTTTAAATCGAATTGGCAATTCCGCTGCCATTATGACGGATTTCTTACTTACGTACTTAAGTGTTTGGATTTTCGGTAACATTTTATTAGACAACTACATGCAAATTGCATGGGGCAGTATCCTTTCTGCCATCGTCTTTACATTATCAGAAGTAATCGTCCATCGCTTTTCTAATTCCCACACAAGGCACAGCAATGATAACATTCGAATTAATCGCCGGTTTGCATATGGCACGGAGTTTGCTGAAGAACAGAATGTGTTGGATAAAGATAAGAAGAAATAAAGCCATAATTACTGTTGCAAAAAAGTAGCTGTCTCATCAGTCGAATTTTTGACGATGTGGCGCTCCTTTTTGTTTTTTGTACTATCAATACGGTGAATGAAATTATATTAACGATTTTGGAAATATATCTATCGTAACTCTAATTATATCAACGATTCGACAAGAAATATCGATTTATCGACAACGTTTGATAGCCTATCTTCAAATAAAAAAGCTGCCCCATTAAGAGACAGCAACTTCTGTAATTACGCTTTTACTTTTAAATCTTTTAACGTAATAACATCTGCAAATGATCCAAATACAACATTATGATGTTTTACAATATCTTCAGCGCGTAATACATCTGTGTCAAATGTGCTATGTGCATCACTTACTAATGTTACTTTATACCCTTCACTAAACGCTCTTCGCGTTGTCGTATCAACACAGTACTCTGTTTGCATTCCTGAAATAATAACATGCTCAATCCCTTTTCCTTGTAACACTTCGTTTAAGTTTGTCTTATGGAATGAGTCTGGAGTCGTCTTTTCAACGATACTATCACCATCTTGTGGTGCAATCGCTGCATGTACTTGCCAGCCAGCTGTACCTTTTTCTAACGGGTGATTTTTTGGCCCATTATGTTGTACATAAATAATCGGAATACTATTTGAACGACATTCCTCAATAAGATTTTGTAATGTTTCTAAAAACTTTTCCCCATTATGTACTGGCATTCCTGCTGTATACATACCCACTTGCACATCAATAACTATTAATGCTTTTTTCATTTCACACAGCTCCCTTTATTTTTATAAGCCCCTGCATATTTATTATAATTGTTTATATTCTACCATCCAACAATCTTCTAATTTCCCCTCATGCAGTTCATGTTTCTTTAGTATCTTCACCTTTTTAAATCCGCATTTTTCATAACAGCTTATCGCACGTTCATTATTTACTTTAGGGTCCATTGCAATTGCTTCTGCATCCACTTCTTTCATAATATATGTAATTGCTGCTTGAACGAGTTTTGTTCCAATTCCTTTTCCCCAAAAGATCGGTTCACCGATAAATTGGTCCATTCCCCATACATTCTGCGATTCTTCATATCCATATAACGCTTTCCATTCAAAATCAACTGGATACATTTGAATGTAACCGATCGGCATTTCATCAAATTCTACTAAGCATCTTTTTTCCTTACTGTTTGGATTATGTATAAAATGGGCAAGTACCTCTTCTACAGATTGCGGATTATCTCGTCCTTCGTAATACTGCAGGATTTCTGGATCTGTTAACCATTTTGAAATGATAGGTGCATCGTTTTTTATTACGTATCTAACCGATAAATTTTCTTTTTGAAATAGCATATTACACCTCTTTGTTAATAGCTTAAATCTTTGTATTTTCCCTTGATGTTAAATCTTTAATTGTGCCTATTAATGCGCATATGTTAGTAATGCAATGATAAAAAATGCTGTATACAAGTTAAATTGTGAAGTTTTATACGGAGCAAATGTTTCTGTAAAGAACTGTGAGTTCATAATTCTTTCAAATAATCCCCCTTCACTAAATTTCGGAGACCACCATGAGTTTAATTCACAGAAGAAAAGTATGAATTGCATAACAAGAAATGCCAAAAGAGTGCATACCCAGTCTCGCTTCCAAAAAGACTGAGACTTTTTTGTTACTTACTCTATTTAACATCCCTCTTTATTATCCATTACATTGATTATATACTTAACCTTATTCAATTACCAAAAAATTCATTTTATTCCCCTTACTACAAATCATACTTCCGCCTATATTTTAATTAAAATAAATACTACTATCGTTGGAGGATAATGTGATTTTCCCGTAATAAAAGTAATAAACAATAAATTGGAGGAATTCACATGACTAAATACTATAATTCCAAAGAAGAATTACAATTAGGGATAAAGCACATTGAACAAACCATTCATGAAGTTGAAGCTGCATTCAATAAACATGATGCCGATGAACTTGATCGTCACTTTACATTACACGCTTCATGGGTAAATGTCTTAGGAATTCGCCTCTCGGGCTGGAAACAAATCAATGAAGCTCACAAAATTCTTTTAGCAGGACCACTTCACAACTCTTATGCACAGTATGAAATTGAAGACATTCATTTCATACGTTCCGATGTAGCTATCGTACACATTAAACAATATCCAACAACTTCTGAAGGAACGATAATAGAAAATGAACAAAGTAGCCTCGCTATGTATGTTATGGTTAAAGAAAAAGATACGTGGAAAATTGCATCTGGACAAAATACATTCGTACAATAACTCTTCGCATAACACCACTCGTTTACAAAGCTAAAATAAGTTCTGTAAACGAGTTTATTCTAAAAATCTAGTATAGCCCTACTGAAAATTGTCTAATAAAAACACATAGGAGATGAGACTTTGAAATCGACATTAATCATTCTTCGTGGAAACTCCGCAAGTGGCAAAACAACAATCGCAAAGGAACTGCAAGAACATTTCGGGCAAGGAACACTTCTAGTCTCACAAGACGTTGTGCGCAGAGATATGCTAAAAGTTCACGATACAATAGGTAACTTATCTCATGATTTATTATTTGAAATTACGAAGTACGGAAAAGGAAAATGTGAATTTGTTATTTTAGAAGGTATACTGAGCAGTCGTAGATACGGTGATATGCTGAAAGAATTAATACATTTTTTTGATGAAAATACGTTTACATATTACTTCGATTTATCATTAGAGGAAACAATTAGACGCCATAACACAAGGGGAAAAAGGCATGAATTTGGTGAGGATGCATTACGGAAATGGTATAATCCTCACGATACAATTGAAGTTGCTAGAGAAACTGTATTTACAGATGATTTCACGCAAAAAGATGTATTTCACACTATTCTTAATGACGTTACACAACAAAAATAAGACTGAATCATTTGTCAGTCTTATTTTATTATGTTCCTTGTATTTCAGTTTTCATAACGGAACAATCTTTACATAAGTAATAATATATATTCATTTCCCCAAACTGAAAATCAACTACTGAAATAAGTTCCCGTTCTTCAAGGTCTTGTGTAATTGTAGCAACATATTTCATCTCTTTAGAACAAGCTGGACATCCTAAATCTTCTGGAACTTCATCGTATAAAGGCGCTCCTAACAATCTACATATATATTCCGAACCGAATAAGTCAAAAGCTTCCCAGTAACGATCTTCATCAGTAGGTATATCTTCATTTTTCATATTTGTTAGCTTTACATTAGTTTTTGGTAGATCGACCGGTAGTTTATCCTCATTTTCCATTATCCAATCTTCCGTATTGTCCTGCTTTATTATTTATACCGTTTTACCACCATTACTTAACTGAAAATATTGCGGCTCCCACACCATCGAACAATTCAAGCAAGAAACGAATGGTAAAACATTCATTTCATCATTTTTAAGTTCAACAAGCCTATCATCTTTCAAATCTAAACTAAAGATTTGATGCATTTTCTCATTGCATAGCTTACATAGTGGTAAGTCACAATCTTGACCACCAAAATAATGATTATATGAATCTTTCCCTTCCATTACTCTATACCCTTTTATTTCATTATAATGTGTGCCATATAATTCTGTTGTCATATTTAATCCTCTTCTCGCTTATAAAGGTGATCCTCGATACTAATCTTTTAATAACTTTCGGTACATAAAACATTTTTTATTGTTGCTAATCATCATTTTTCTTATTCTTATCACCGTTATCTTTTTGGTATGAATACGATAATAAAATAATAACAATTTACAAGAAGACTGAGTTCTGTATCCATTCTGACGCTATAGGGATTTGGAACGTTTTAAACTCTAGTATAAGACTAAATAAAATAATTACTATTTTATGAATATTTTTCTCCTATTTATCTAATTGTATTTTAATAGTGATAGAAGAACAATATGGTTGTCAGAAATACAAATAAGGATTAAATACTTCAATAGGGTTACTTTGACCGCTCACTGTACTCAGCAGCAAAATTAATTCTTTTACATATCCTTCAAATTTTTTCAATGAATCACATTAAGGCAAAAAATAAAAGCCAGTCTCAATAAAGAGAACTGACTTCTATTTGGATAACCATTATTATAAAACTTTTACTTTAACAGTTTGCCTTCCCCAATTCATAGCTTTACTTTTTGAACCCATTAAAACATCAATACGATTTCCTTTAATAGCACTACCAGTATCACCAGCAATAGCTTCTCCATAACCTTCTACCCATACTTTAGATCCTAATGGGATTACCTTCGGATCTACTGCGATAATTCTCATATTAGGATTTGCCGTTAAATCATGACCCATCGCAGTTAAAACGCGTCCACCATATGTACCATTTTCACTTGGATCAGCAGTATATGCTGTCGCTACTACCGTTAATTCACGTTTAGCAGACTGTGTGTTATTTTTAGATACTTCTTGTGTCTTTGTTGCTTCTTTTGCTTTCGCTTCTTCTATTTCTCGTGCTTGCGCTTCTTTCTTAGCCTTTGCTATTTCCTGCGCTTTTGCTTCTTCTTTTGCTTTTGCTTCTTCTTTTGCTTTTTCTATTTCTCGTGCTTTTGCTTCTTCCTTAGCTTTTGCTATTTCTTGTGCTTTTGCTTCTTCCTTAGCCTTTTCTATTTCTTGTGCTTTTGCTTCTTCCTTAGCTTTTGCTATTTCTTGTGCTTTTGCTTCTTCTTTTACTTTTTCTTCTTCCTTGGTCTTTACTATTTCTTCTGCTTTCATTTCTTCCTTAACTTTTACTCTCTCTGTTACTTTTTCTTCTTCCTTGGTCTTTGCTATTTCTTCTGCTTTCGTTTCTTCCTTAACTTTTACTCTCTCTGTTACTTTCGCTTCTTCTTTAGGCTTTACTATTTCTTCTGCTTTCGTTTCTTCCTTAACTTTTACTCTCTCTGTTACTTTCGCTTCTTCTTTAGGCTTTACTATTTCTTCTGCTTTCGTTTCTTTCTGCTCTTTTGTTGTTTCTTTCGCTTTTGCTATTTCTTGTACTTTTGCTTCTTTCTGCGTTTTTACTTCTTCCTTTGCTTTAACTGCTTTTTGTACTTTCGCTACTCGCTTCGTTTTCTCTTCAGCTTTCTTTTCAATTGGTGCTGTACTTGATAGGAAAGAAACATTTGCATAAGCTGTTTTTCCTTTATACTCAAATTGCAGCCATCCATCTTTTACTTGATGTGTTGATTCAATTACATCATCTTGTTTCAGTCTGCCAAGAATTTCTGATTCTGTGTTTGCTTCAGTACGTACATTTAATAGGTTTGCTGTTACATGATAAATATCTTTTGTATACTCCGAACTTACAAACAATTCTTTACCATTTAAATCAATTTTTGACCATCCTTCTTCAGTATGTATGACCTTTAACTTTTGTCCTTCTTTTACTTTTTCGACAACTTTTGATTCCGTAGTTGGCTTTTCACGTACGTTGAGTACATCCGCTGTTACGATAGTTTCTGCGATAGCAGATGTGGTAAAAGCCCCCAATCCAAGAACTGTTGCTGTTGCTGCGCCAATTATTTTTTTCATAATAGCCTCCATTACATTTTTTTGAATTCTATGAAATCCTTCCATAAAATCAGGGAATTCCACAGAGTATCAAAACATTTGTAACAGTATATTAATACCACTTAATATACTGTTTTTAAAACTTTCCACTCCAATATTATCAAATTTTCATTTCTAATTCTATACATTATAAATCTACTTATCTTCTATAAACTCTTCATGACCTTCTACTTCACACTAGATAGTTGTCGCAATTCCTGCCAAAAATAAACTTACAATTGCTAAAAATGGCGTTCCAGCTATTGCACCTCTTAAGTGAAACTTATAGTCTTTATATCCTTTCATTCCCTCAGTACTAGGAATAACAACAAATCTTGGAGTAATCCAGCAAAATATAAGCCAATCGATTATTAATAAATCTACTAAATTGAAAATCATTACAATCCCAAAAGTATGTAAATAGGCTTCAATATACAATAATTTTCCATGGTGATGTAGTATATATGTAGAAACTAAAGGCGTTCCGAAGAGAATAATATTGTAAATAATTCCGAAATAAAACGTTTGTTTTTTTTCATTTATCGATTTTGGCAAAACTACTTTTTGAATATCTTTCGGATAATCATTTAACCAAAGGCGAGGATTATAATATGTAGACCCTAATATCATAATAGACAGTATAAAAGACATGAAAATACCGACAATCACCATTTGTTCAAATTGCCCCACAAATGTCCCTCCTTATTTGAAATTTTGACGTACGTAATTCACTTAATTAGACATTGTATGCATGTTATGACTTGAAAATTATCTAATATCATTAATAAAAATTTTTCATTACAATTCGCTTTTTCCTAACTTCCATTCTTATTTCTTGCAATATGCATGCAAATTTAATAAAGTGAACATCTAATTAGTGTTGTTGAATTTCGCTAATTATTACAGAGTACATATTTTTTAATTTACATAAAGAATGGGTTGGTGAAACGAATGAAAATCGAACATATAGCAATTTGGGTAAATGATTTAGAATTAATGCGTACTTTCTATACAAAGTACTTTAACGGTAAAGCAAACTCTTTATATCATAATGAAGCGAAACACTTTGAATCTTATTTTATTACGTTCGAATCTGGAGCGCGCCTTGAAATTATGCGTAAGAAAGGCATAGAAAACGAGCCTAACCTAAATATCACTGGCTATGCACACATGGCTTTCTCTGTTGGTAGTGAAGAACGTGTAAATGAACTAACAAAAACGTTAAAAGAAGCTGGTTCTCCTTTATTAAATGGACCACGTTTCACTGGAGATGGCTATTACGAAAGTGTAATTAGTGATCCGGAAGGCAATCAAATAGAGATCACTATTTAACTATCGTTTATCTTTTCTGAAGAACTAATAAAAATTCGTTTGGAGGAACCCTATGCATAAACTGCATTTCAAAAAATTTGAAGCAACAGATTTTAGTCCATATTTCCAGCTCGTATCAAATGAAAGAGTGATGGCACAAATTACAGAGCGTGCTATTCCGCTAGAAGAGGCACAAAACGACTATGAAAAATTGTTAAGGCGCAATGAAAAGCATAAACTGTTTGGGTCTTATAAAGTTTATGACAGTGCAACAAATGAATTTATCGGCCTTGGACATGTAACAGTGAATGAAGATAATGTAAAAGAAGCTGAAATTGGGTATATGATTTTGCCAGAGCACTGGGGAAAAAGATATGGTAGTTATATCGCAAGAGAATTAATTGAAATAGCGAAGCAGACAGATGTAAGCGTACTAAAAGCAATTATCGATCCGAGCAATACCCCCTCTCGGAAGATTTTACTAAACGTTGGTTTTACATCTGAAAAAGTTTGCGAGATTGATGGATTGCCTGGGGAGATTTTGAGTACATATATTTAACTATATAAAAAGGCAATGCTACATTTGAACTAACCGTAGCATTGCCTTTATCTTTTTTTATTATAAAAGTCCCATTTTCACCTTAATACGAACTAAATCACTATTTCTTTATCTCGTCTACTACACTTTGAACTAAAGAGATAAGAGCTTTCTTTGTATCCTCATCTGTTACTTTTGCATCATCACTAAATTTAGTTCGCACAGATGGGATTAATAACGAGCCATTTTGAACGACAATTGTATCTAGCATACCTAGTGTAAGTAATAAAGATTCATGTGCTTTATCCCCTCCAGCAATTGATGGTGAAGCTGTTATAATAGCCACTGGCTTTTTATAAAGTTCCGCTGATGAAACAAGCCATTCTAAAGCATTCTTCAAAACTCCTGGAATACTTTTTGCATACTCTGGTGTACAAATAATAAGTGCATGTGCTTCACTTAATGTCTTTCGAAATTCTTCAACAACAACCGGTGCTCCAACTCGATCTACATCCGGATTAAAATGAGGTAGTTCCTCTATCCCATTATAAATAGTGTAATCTATACCTTCTGGAATAAATGCTGCTAAAGTTTTTAATATGTTTGTGTTGGATGATCCTTCCCTAATACTTCCTGAAATCGCTATGATTTTTTTGTGTATACTCATATGATCCCCTCCTACAAACATCATACTTATGCAGTCAGAGAAAAATCAAAAATATTGAACTATTTAACAAGCTGTACATTCATCAATTTTGACATCTTGCTTTTGATTCCCTAATAAAAATACTACTGTCTATAAATATCTTTACTTGTTAATTTATAAATAACTCGAAAGGCTTCTTGGTCCCTAGGCTCCATTTTATACAGCCATTCTTTTAATTCTACTTCATCCAAAATTACGTTACCCTCTCATGATCTTTCACACTATATTCGCCCGTTTCTCACAAAAGGTTCATTTTACATAAAAATTTATTTATTACAATAAAGATATACTATATATTTTACAGAAAGGATGATTCGTATAATGAACAAAGAAGACAAACTTTATGCTGAAAATGTATTAAAACATCTCTTCATAGGAGCACAAGTTGATGGATTGCAATTTGGTATTTCTCCAGCAACTATAAAGATTCATTTTACAAATTTTGAAGCTGCAGTTGACTATGATGGGCAATTATATGTCAACATCGAATCGAAATGGTTTTTATTTAATAATCCACCAGAAAAGTACCCTTCTAATGAGGAGGAATTTGACGATTATACTGAGGAGGAAGAATATAAGAGAATTTTTGAAGTAAGAAGAAAAAAAGTTACAAACATACAACTTGCTAATGAATCTCCGCATTTATTTATAACATTTGAGAACGGACAAATCATGTTTGTAAATGGTTTTCATGATCACTATGAATGCTGGCAAGCTGGGGTCCAATTTGAGGATTGGCTTGTAGTTGCTGCACCTGGAAATGAAATCGCTACTTGGACTCCCGATGAATTTACTAATAAATAAGCTGTCAGAAATCACAATATAAAAAGTATATCTTGCACAAGGGGCAACAGATTTACGTAAATCAATTGATGGACTAGCGACTGTTGTAAAAGAAGAATTTGAAATTTAAAATCACCTCGTTTTAACAGGAAAAAGTGGCATTTTTACTATTTCTAATGTTCGCTAATGCTTATTGCGTGATTTGGTTCCATTGCTACACAAACCCCAATACCTACCCTTAGCTTGATGGGCATGTATAGTGCCCCCTATTAGCATCAACGAGAAGGAATAGACCTTGTAAAAAAACATTTATAATTCCACTGATACGCAGAAAAATAAAAAGAGAATAATTCAGAAATTCCCTATGAATCATTCTCTTTTTATTTTCATATTTTAACATGCTGGATATGCCTTAGAACCCAAATAACGTTCTTTTACAAGTTGACGATGATGAAGCTCATGACCAGCAATTATGTTTGCTAATGCAAGAACCGTGACTTCAGAATTGTTCGCAATTCCCCTTTGTAACCAAGCTTCTTTATCTAAACTTTTAAGCAAATGCATAGTAGATTGGCGAACAACTATTAAGTTCTCAAGAAGATCTTGCATAGATTGCTTATCAAAAGCTGCTCTAAGAACATACATATCATCGTTATATCCAGGAAGTTCTGCTGTCTCGCCTCTTGCTATGGAAAGCAATCGATACGCCATAATACGTTCAGTATCCGCAATATGACCGATTACTTCTTTGATACTCCATTTATTAGGAGCATATCTAAAATGTCCCTCACTATCAGAAATATCCTTCAACAAAAGATTCGTTTCCTTCATTTGTTGCTCTAGAATATGTATGATATCTCCATCTGGTATTAAGTTTATGTACGTTGAATAATACGGGTTATATTCATTTGCCTCTGGTCTCTTTTGCATGCTTATCATCCTTTTTATTTTATCCTTATATACAAGTTATCATAAATTATTATCATATTAATCAAAAAATTTTAATTTTAAAACAAAATGTCCCCATCCTATAGGATTACATTAACAAAGCGGCTTATCCCCAAGCCCCCAACTAAACCACCCTCCATGCCCTTCCGTTTCCCCAACCGTTTCACAATATTCGTTTCCGTTAATATAATAATCAATATGAAGGTCACGGTCCCACATGTTGTTATATAGGTGGAATACATCACGTTTTGCACCAATTTCTTTAATTTGTTTTTCTAGCGTATGTTTTACATTTTCAGGTATTTGATTTGCGACGTGTGTATGGAAAATGCAGATTACAGCATCTTCCCTTATTTGATTCGCAATGGCTGGAAGAAGTGCTACACCGTCCCCTTCAATTAATTGTACTGATTTTTCTTTTACAAGCGTTGCTGCTTGATCGAATAGTTCAAGTCTTTCTTTATGTTCTGGCCAAATAAGCGCGCGTAACCATAAATAATCTTCTTCATCATTTAAATTATTCACATGTAAATCTAGTCCGATTCTTTCTACGACAGGTGGACTTTGTTTTAGCAGATTCGGCATATTCTCCCCTCTTATTTCAGAGGTTAAATGAACATTCGATTGTGTATTTCCATACACTTCTTCCGTTCCATATGAATAACGATATTGATCCCAAAATAGTTGTAATCCCGCACTTGTACCAATTTCTATTAACGCCAATGGTTTGTTCACTTTATTAAATATGTAACAGAAACTTGGATATAAATAGGCACATCGTCTTACTTCATTCGTTTGAACAAGTTTCGTTTGTAATAAAGAGATAATTTCTTCTCGATATACATGGCAAAAATCTTTAAATTGGTAAAAGGCATTTTCAAAATTTATATCAGCATTTTCAACTAAACTTTGATAATAGTTTTTTAAACTGTGCTCTTTTCCTTTTAACAATAAATAATGGACTGCACCTAATAATAAGTTTGGGACTGGTTGACCAGGTTGTTCGTAGGAAGCTAACGTAAGAACTTCCTCATCTTCAGAAATTTTTATTGATAAGTATTCGTATAAAACACTCGATCCTTTACATTCATTCGCAGAAAAATTCCGAAATAAGTTTGCGATTTGTTCACGTGTAAGCACTGGTATCCCTCCTGTTTAATTTTTTTGAATAATTTTACCATTTAAATGTTATTTATACTATTTTTTCACATTAAATGTTTCAAAATAGAATTTTACTAGTTCTCAAAGATAAAGAATTTAAGTATTTATAAGCTTTTTTGGGATAACATCAAACTGGAATTCTTCTCCAAATCTAGCTTTACTACTATGCAGTTTACCCTTATGGCAGAAGAATTCTAAGAAATAAAACGTTAAATAGTTTAAAATTATCAGATAACACTAGATATTTTACTCTATTAATTATTATAATAGAGTATGAGATGGTTATATAATTGAGACAAAAAAGATAGATTCCTAGGTGGGGCCTAGGCGGTGTTTTCTTTTTACGGCTTAGAAATAAAAAACACCTACTCTTTTTTGCCAATATAGGGGATGGAGAGATTATCATGAGCAACATGCAGCAAAAAACAGACGTTATCTTAATTGGCGCAGGAATTATGAGCGCAACGTTAGGATCATTACTGAAAGAATTGGCACCTGAATGGGAAATTAAAGTATTTGAAAAACTCGCAAATGCCGGAGAAGAAAGTTCTAACGAATGGAATAATGCCGGTACAGGACATTCTGCGCTATGTGAGCTTAACTATACATCCGAAAAATCCGACGGATCTATAGATATTGGTAAAGCTGTAAAAGTTAATGAACAATTTCAACTTTCAAGACAATTCTGGGCGTATCTTGTAAAAAGAAATTTAATTCGTAATCCACAAGATTTTATTATGCCACTACCTCATATGAGTTTGGTACAAGGGGAAAAAAATGTAGAGTTTCTAAAAAAACGTTTTGAAGCGCTTTCAAGAAACGCTCTATTCCAAGGAATGGAATTTTCTGATGCACCTGACACATTAAAAAAATGGCTTCCACTCATTATGGAAGGTCGTAATTCTAATGAACCTATGGCTGCAACAAAAATTGATTCTGGAACAGATGTTAACTTCGGTGCGCTAACACGTATGTTATTTGATTACTTAAAAACTAAAAATGTGGAGCTTAACTACAAACATAGTGTCGAAAATATTAAACGTGCGAAGAACGGTTTGTGGGAAGTAAAAGTACATGATATGAATAGTGGTAAAATCGAACACCATACTGCAAAATTCGTCTTTATCGGCGGCGGTGGCGGTAGCCTACCTCTACTTCAAAAGACTGGTATTCCTGAGTCAAAACATATTGGAGGATTCCCAGTAAGTGGACTATTTATGGTATGTAAAAACCAAAAAATTGTAGAGCAGCATCATGCAAAAGTATACGGAAAAGCTAAAGTTGGTGCTCCGCCAATGTCTGTACCTCACCTTGATACAAGATATATAGACAACAAAAAAGCTTTACTGTTTGGACCATTTGCAGGTTTCTCACCTAAATTCTTAAAAACTGGCTCAAACCTTGATTTAATTGGTTCTGTAAAACCGAATAACGTCTTAACGATGTTAGCAGCCGGTGTAAAAGAAATGGGATTAACAAAATACTTAATCCAACAAGTTATGTTATCACACGAAAAGCGTATGGAAGAATTACGTGAGTTTATTCCGAACGCTAAAAGTGAAGATTGGGATACTGTCGTTGCTGGACAACGTGTGCAGGTAATTAAAGATACTGATGCAGGTGGGAAAGGAACACTTCAATTTGGTACAGAAGTTGTTAGTGCAAATGACGGATCAATCGCTGCGTTACTTGGCGCTTCTCCAGGTGCTTCTACTGCTGTTCACGTTATGCTTGAAGTATTAGAAAAATGCTTCCCAGAACGTATACTAGAATGGGAGCCAAAGATAAAAGAAATGGTCCCTTCTTACGGCGTGTCACTTACGGAAAATCCAAGACTGTTCCAAGAGCTTCACGCTTCAACAGGACGCACACTTGGGTTAAATGAAAAAGAAGCTGTTCACAATTAATGAATAGATTAAAAAAACGACATAATAAAAACGTCCGATATATTCGGACGTTTTTATTTTCTACTAGAAAGTATACTTATCAATATTATCCTTCGTAAATACAACTCGTTCAGGTAATACGATAATACCATTTCCTTCTGCCTCATAATCATACCCTTGAATAGAGTTCGGCTCTACTTTCACTTTTCCGATTCCTTTTACTTCAAAGCTATCCCCGACTTTTAACTTCTTCCCTTTTACAACAATTTCATTTGCAACATACGTTGCGAGGGCACCTTGTTGTTTTACATCCCATAATCCAAATTGTTGTACTGTTCCTCGTTTTACATAATCACGCATAACGTTCGGTGTCGAAAATCCCGTTACGACTACTTTCTTATCCATTTTCAAATTCTCAGCTGCTTGCGCCATTGCTGGTAGTGCTGTTGCATCTGGACATATTACTGCGTTAATATCTGGATACGTTTTTAAAATACTCTCCCCTACCGATAAAGATTTTTGAGCATTATTTTCACCGTATTGCGTCGTTACAATTTCCCAATTCGGATATTTCTCTTTAATAATCTCTTTCGCCTTCGTTACCCATTGATTTTGATCTGTTACAGTCGGGCTTGAATAAAAGAATGCGACCTTCCCTTTATCTCCAATTTGCTTAGATGTCATTTCTATTAATAACTTTGCTAGTTGGTCTGGTGTACCTTGGCTAATATAAAACGAACGGTCTTTCGGATTCACATCAGAATCCCACGTTAATACGGTCATCCCCTTTTTCTTTGCACGTTGTAATGATTGCGAGAGACCATCAACTGACGTAGATGAAACCATAATTGCATCGTAGTTTTGATTAATAAAATTGTTTATATATTTTACTTGCCCTGATACGCTCGCTTCAGAAGGTCCATCATATTTCACTTGTACACCTAACTTATCTCCCATCTCTTTTGCACCTTCACCGCCTGATGTAAAGAAGCCAACTCCCGTTAATTTCGGAATGAATGCAAATTTCACATCATCTGCTTTTTTCTTATCCGCTGTTTGGCTAGAACAAGCAATTAAACCGATTAAACAAATACACATAATAATAACAATCCCCAGTTTTCTCTTCATGACATTTCCCCCTTATGCAAATTCCTTCTTTTCCCCGTAGTGAATCGTTGTAATTTGAAATGTCTCATAATAACAGAAACAATAAGGATAATACCTATTACTACATTAGATTGTTCATTCGTTAAGCCCGTCATTTGTAAACCGTACTGCATGAGTCCTATAAAAATACTCGCTAGTACTGTCCCAATAATACTCCCTTTTCCGCCTGTAATAAGTGTGCCGCCTAATACAACTGCCGTAATTACTGGCAAAATCGTTTCACTTCCAATATCTGCACGAGCTGAACCGAAATACGCTGTTAAGAAAGCTCCTCCTAATCCACCTCCTAACCCAGAAAGTACGTAAGCAATAATCACTACTTTCTTCGTTCGAATGCCGGAATATCTCGCCGTACTTTCATTTGCGCCAGTTAATTTTGCGTAGCGACCATATGTTGTACGGTGAAACAATATCGTAAATACTATCGTTAAAATGACAAGGAGCCATAATAGATTAGGTATACCGATAAAACTACCATTTGCCATTTGCACATACGAATCTGGTAAACCACTTATTCCTTCATAGCCCGCTGCACCCGAACCACCTGAAATAACAAGGGCGATTCCTGCATATAAAAACATCGTTCCAAGTGTAACGACAAGAGGTTCTACATCTGTCATTTTTATAATAAGTCCATTTAATCCGCCCGCTATGCAACTTATTACGAGCGCAATGATAACGGCCAACAGTATAGGCATGCCATTCATCCAAAGTGCTCCGATAAGAATCGAAGTAAGCCCCATAATAGATCCTACTGATACATCAATTCCGCCAGTTACAATGACAAATGTCATCGGAATAGCCGCGATTGAAATAATGAGGAAATCGTTCATACTAAAAAGGAGGTTACTAATGTTTAAGAAATCACTATTTATGAAACTAAAGAGAATGAGTTCTACGAGAAGCAATATGAGAAGAACCCCTTCCCATCTATACAAGCTACGTATTCCCCTCATAGATTCACCCTTCTTTCTTCTAGTTGCCGGAGTTTCTTCCATTTTTTTAAGACACTATCTATTATGATGATGAGTAAAAGTAAAAATCCTGAAATAGCACTATTCCAAAATGCAGGTATTTTTAAAAAGACGAGTGAACTGCTTATCACTTCTAAAAAAAATGCACCTAATGCCGCTCCAAATATAGAACCTGTTCCTCCTTTTAAATGTATACCACCTAAAACAGCAGCGGCGATCACTTGCAATTCTATCCCTGTACCTGTTTGATTTGGAACGAATCCAATATTCATTACGAATATACATCCAGCGAGCCCAGCGCTTATGCCTGATATGATAAACGCGTATATTTTCACTTTATCTACATGTATTCCAATAAGCCTTGCACCATCTTCATTATCACCGACCGCATAAAAATATCTTCCAATTTGTACTTTCATTAAAAAGAAATATAGTAGTAGTAATATGATAAGAACGGTCCATACCGTTACCGGAATGCCTAAAATCATAATAGAAGAAATTTGTTTATACTCATTCGGAATATCTTCAATCCACTTTCCGCCCGTGAATAGTAACATTGCACCTCTAATAATACCGAGCATTCCTAATGTCATAATGATAGCTGGCACTCGAAATTTCGTAACGCCAATTCCATTTACCATACCAATAAGAGCACCAAGTATAATTGCCGCAAATATTGAAATAAAGGCACTGTATCCATCTGTTAACAACATCCCGCAAACCGCAGCGCTTAATCCCATAATAGATCCTACTGATACATCTATATTTTTCGTAAACAATACGAAAGATTGACCAATTGCCAAAATAACTAAAATAACGCTTGATTTCATAATTAAAGATAAAGAGCTAAACTGAACAAAACTAGGGTTCATTACTCCAACGAAGGCTATGTAAAGAAATAATAAAATAATAATAGACGTCTCATGCATTTTAAATAAACGGTTCACTCCGTTACACCTCCCTTTCCTCCGTACGCAAGGCGTGTAACTTCATCAATACAAATTTCCTTCTTCTCCAAATGAGAGACGAATCCTCCGTTTCTCATCACATAAACACGATTCGCTAATTGAGCGATTTCTTCCATATCTGAAGAAATTAATATGAGCGCAAGTCCCTTTCTCTTCAAACTTTGTATCGTTTCGTATACTTCTAATCTTGCTTTCGCATCAATACCACGGGTCGGTTCATCAAGAATAATCACTTTCGGATTACATGCAAGATATTTCGCTAGCACGACCTTCTGTTGGTTCCCACCTGATAAAGACGTCAGCTCTTCATTCATATGAGGGACAACAATTCTAAACTGTTTTATATACAATTCGGATAAAGCGCTTTCTTTTTTGTTATTTAAAAAGAAGCTACTCATACTGTTTAAAGATGCAGATGTTATATTTTCCTTAACAGACGCAATTGAAAATATGCCATTCCCTGCCCGGTCCTCCGGTACATACACCATACCTTCCTTTATTCGCTTATGTACCGAATACTTCGTAATGGATTTCCCATCTAATAAAACAGAACCTGATTTCAAAGGCTTTAATCCACATAACGATTCAGCTAGTTCAGTCCTACCTGATCCAACGATCCCAGCAATCCCAACAACTTCTCCAGCGTGTACAGTAAATGATACATTTTGAAACGCATAGCTTGACGCATTCGTGACATCTAATAGTTTTTCCGAATGCTCTGTTTCCTCTTGTATGTTCTCTTTTTTCTCCTCAAATTTATATCCTTTCGGTAATAACCCCTCCATTAGCATGTCATATGTATACCTTGATACATCACCTTGACTTACAATCATTCCGTCACGTAAAATCGCTACTTTATTTGCAATTTCAAAGATTTCTGGAAAACGATGCGTAATATATATCATTCCAATTCCTTTTTCTCTTAAACTTTTTATCAATACAAAAAGACTCTTAATTTCGTGAGTTGTTAATGTCGATGTTGGCTCATCTAAAATAAGAATCTCAGCTTCCCTTATTAATCCTCTCAATATTTCTACTAATTGTTGCTGGGCAATGGATAACGATAACCCTAGATCATGAAGTTGAATGTTCCACCCTAATTCTTCTAGCAACTTATTAATTTTATTTCGCAGTTCTTTCTTGTTCGCTTTCATTCCGATACAAATGTTCTCTTCAATTGTCATATGAGGAAAGATGAGCGGCTCTTGTGGTATTAAGTAAATACCATGTTGATGCGCCTCTGCTGTGTTTGAAAACTGTTGTATTTCCCCCTTCACATAAATTTTGCCAGCATCGTATGAATACAAGCCCGTTAGTATTTTCATTAACGTTGATTTCCCGGCACCATTTCCTCCAACTAAAGCGTATATATCTCCACGCTCTAATTGTAAATTGACTTCTTTTAATACGAGTTGATCTGCAAATGATTTACTCATCTTTGTAACTTGTAATAAGGGCACGCTCTCCACATGTTGTCACCTGCCTTTATGCAGAACATTTTTTGAGAAAATGATTTTTTGTTCTACTTGTTTTGTAGCATTGTATATTTCTTTTTTCATATCTAGAACACTTTTTTCACTGGGCTATTTATCCCGCATTAACGGGCAATAAGACTCCCACCTCAAAATTCGGCTGGAGCAAAGAAGTTAGGTGGGAGATCAACTGCCCGTAAACGCCCGATTGGTGAGGGCTAATAATCAGTGGGGATGAATAACCTCCCCCACTGATTAAAGTTTCACTTTATCGCCTCAACTGGAATAAACAAAATAACGAGCACATATGTTTAAGCAGTGGTCAATTGTTGAAAGGGATGAAGAGCATGTCACAGCTGAGCTTTGAAGACAATTTGTTAACAAAAGTAGCTTGGTACTATTATAAAGATCAATTAACCCAGCAAGAAATTGCTTCACTTCTTCACATTTCAAGAAATAAAGTCGTTCGGTTGTTAGATAAAGCACGGACGGAAGGTGTCGTCACATTTCACGTAAAAGGTACTGGTTTGCACTGTTTAAGCATCGAACGTGACCTTATGAAAAAATTCCATCTAAAAGATGCTTTCGTTATTCCAACGCCAGCAGAAGATTATGCATTTTCACTCGGAAAAGCTGCCGCACAATATTTAGAAACTCATCTGCAACAAGGAGATTTACTTGGGATTGGCTGGGGAGAGACGATAAGTAAAATGCTAGAAAACATTCATTTTGATAGCTCTATGAATCTTTCAATCGTTACTCTTACAGGAGGCGTAAATCACTATGTTCCAAGAAACCAAAGCTATTTAAACTACATGCAAGGTGATCTTCATATTATTCCTACCCCTTTTCTAACATCTACAAACGAAATGACGCAAATTATTCTATCTGAACCGAGCGTGAAAGATATGCTTCACGTCGCTTCACTCGCTCATACAGCAGTAGTTGGCATTGGCAGCTTATCTCAAGACGCCACAATTGTGAAAGAAGAAAAATTAACACTACGTGAAATGACTTATATACGTAGTCAACACGGGGCTGGAGATATTTTAGGGCAATTTTATAATACTGACGGAAAACAATTAGAACTTCCCCATCATAACCGTCTTATCGGCACACCACTCTCTGTTCTTCAAAATATGAAACATGTCGTTGGTGTAGCTGGCGGTACGGAAAAGATAGCTGCAATTTACGGCGCCTTAAAAGGAAAGTTCATTCATACATTAATTACCGATGAAGAAACTGCCCTCTCCTTATTAAGAAAGGAAGGTGACTCTTAATGTCTACTCTATTAGCTTACGACGCTGGTACAGGGAGCATTCGAGCAGTTCTTTTTGATTTAAGCGGTAATCAACTTGCTGTTAGTCAAAAAGAATGGATTCATAAATCAGATAGTCGTTACCCTGGTTCTATGAATTTTGATGTAACTGAAAACTGGCAGCTCGTTCAACAATGTACGAAAGAGGTTCTTCAAAAAAGTAATACGTCCTCCTCTTCTATTAAAGGTATTAGTGCAACGAGTATGCGTGAAGGCTTTGTTTTATACGATAAAAACGGGCAGGAAATATGGGCTTGTGCAAATGTTGATGGCCGCGCGTCAGCGGAAGTTAGTGAACTAAAACAAATTCGTTCCGAAATTGAAAAGGATTTATATAAAAAATCTGGTCAAACTTTTTCATTAGGTGCTTTACCTCGCTTACTTTGGATTAAAAAACATGAACCAGACGTGTACAGGAGCATTCATTCTTTCACGATGTTAAACGATTGGATTTTATATAAATTGTGCGGCGTACTACAAATTGATCCTTCAAACGGATGTACGTCCGGTATATTCGATTTACAAAATAGAGCTTGGGATAACTGGGTTGCTGAGCAATGCGGTCTTACTCTAGCCTTTTCTCCAAAAGTAAATGAAGCTGGTACAGTTATCGGGAATATCACAAAACGAAGTGCTGAGTTAACAGGATTACATGAAGGAACACCGGTCGTTGCTGGCGGCGGAGATGCACAAATGGCATCGCTTGGAACTGGAGTTGTAAAGCCTGAACAAACATTTATATGCGGAGGCAGTTTTTGGCAACAAGAAGTAAATATAACAAAACCAGAAACTGATCCAAATGCGGCGATTCGTGTTAATTGCCACGTCATTCCTAACCTATGGCAATACGAAACAATTGCTTTCTTCCCTGGCCTTGTTATGAGGTGGTTTCGAGATGCCTTTTGCCATGAAGAAAAACGGCTCGCTGAAAAACTCGGTGTAGATGTTTATGAATTACTAGAAGAACAAGCGAAAGAAGTTCCTGTAGGCTCAAATGGCATAATCCCCACTTTTTCAAATGTAATGAATTATATTTCTTGGCGACATGCTGCACCATCCTTTTTAAATTTGAGCTTAGATGCTGATAAATGTGGGAAGAAAGAAATGTTCCGGGCAATAGAAGAAAATGCCGCCTTCGTTACATTCGGCAACTTGAAATTAATAGAGGCTCTCACAGGTAACTTTCCTTCTGAAGTGATTTTTGCTGGCGGCGCTGCTAAAGGAAAACTTTGGCCGCAAATTCTTTCAGACGTTCTTGGAATCCCAGTGAAAGTACCAGTTGTAAAAGAAGCGGCAGCTTTAGGAACTGCAATTGCTGCTGGGGTTGGTGCTGGCATATATTCATCTATGGCAGCGACTGCCGAACAGTTTGTACAGTGGGAAAAAACATTTGAGCCAGTCACTGAAAATCATGAACTATATAAGGAATTCTATGAAACATGGAAAACTGTGTATAACAGTCAGCTCGCTTTAGCCGATAAAGGGCTCACCTCACATATGTGGATTGCACCCGGTGCTCTGTAACACATTACATAAAGTGAAACTTTAATCAGTGGGGGTTTTGTTCCTCCCCCACTGATTATTAGCCTTCACCAATCGGGCGTTAACGGGCAGTTGACCTCCCCCTAACTTCTTTGCTCCAGCCAAATTTTGAAATGGGAGTTTTACTGCCCGTTAACGCGGGATAAAGGAGTGAAATGTATGTTAAAAGCGAATGAAAATGATTTCTCCTATCGCTTCGGTGATAACGGGCCTAAATATTTAATACAAGGTCCAAATATCGATCTTGGCCTAGTCGTGATTCAGCCTGGGCAAGAGTTTCAAAATCACTATCATACAACGTGCGAAGAGGTCTTCTATGCGTTAGAAGGCGAAATAGATTTCTATGTGAATAACGAGAGAGTTCCGATCAAACAAGGGGATGTCTTGCAAGTTCGACCTCATGAATCCCATTATCTTATTAACCATTCTGATAAGCCTTTTAAAGCTGTTTTTATAAAGTCACCACATTTACCAAATAAAGATACTGTACAAACTGAAAATCCAACATTAACGAAGGAGTGATTCCTAATGACTTGGGGATTTAAAAATCGATTAAACACAATTTTACCTGACGGCAGAGCGGTTATGTTAGCGATAGATCACGGCTACTTTTTAGGGCCAATTCACGGACTTGAACAACCGTTAGAAACAGTTAAAAACTTGCTTCCATATACTGATTCCCTCTTTTTAACACGAGGCGTATTAAGTTCCTGTATTCCTGAAAACTGCAACACACCGATGGTTATGCGTGTATCAGGCGGGGCAACTGTAGTAGGCAAAGATTTAGCGAATGAAACAATTGTTACACCTGTGAAAGAAGCAGTAAAACAAAACGCAATTGGCGTCGGCGTTTCTGTCTTTGTTGGATCGGACTATGAAACACAAACTATTTCAAATCTCGCAAACGTAGTCTCTGAAGCTCACGATTACGGCCTGCCAGTGCTCGGTATTACCGCCGTTGCGAAAGAACTACAAAAACGTGAAGCTCGCTTTCTTGCACTCGCCTCCCGCGTATGTGTTGAAATGGGAGCTGACATTATTAAAACTTACTACTGCGAAGGATTCGAAAAAATCACAAGCACATGCCCTGCTCCAGTCGTAATCGCGGGCGGCCCAAAACTAGATTCAATCGAAGACGCATTAAACATTACTTACAATGCGCTGCAAGAAGGTGCAATTGGAGTAGACATGGGCCGAAACATATGGCAATCCGAACATCCAGCTGCGATGATTCAAGCAATTCATGGCATTGTGAAAAATAGATTGAATGTGAAAGAGGCGCTGGAACTATATAATGATGTGAAAAATTAATGTAAAAAGATGGACTATTTATTATAACGGGTTCAGTTAAGAGGAGTAAAACTTATTTTGACACCAAACTACAAAAGGAAAAGGATGGCAAGTGCCATCCTTTTTGACATACATTGAACTTTTACTGTTTTCAAGTTTCCTTCTTCGACTAACGAGCCAAAAATTTTAATCAATCTTTAACTTTATAGCTTTTGTAGCAATAAAAGTTTTAATATGCTTATCTAATATCCTTGTTCCACCAAAATCATCCTCGTAAAAACCCGTTATAACAAAACCAGCTTCAACTTGACCTTGGATTTGATCTTCTAGAGTATGTGCGTATTCTATTGTTTGATTTAAATTAATATAATCTTGAACTTCATCCTCTGGTAAATAATTCAATGTTGATGAAGGTATTGAATGTTTAACATCCAAAATACCTTTTTGTTCTTGGTTGTCATCAAAAATCCATAGTAAAGGATTTGTAAATCCAGAAATAAGAATACCTTTATTCTTTAAAACCCTTGAAATCTCATTCCATACAAGATGAACATCTTTTACAAACAAATTAGAAACAGGATTTACGACAATATCAAAATATTCATCTTCAAAATCACTAAGGTCTGACATATCTCCTTGTACTGTTTTTAAAGTTAATCCATCCCGTTCCGCTACCATTTCATCTTGTTCCAATTGCTTCTTAGATATATCAGTAACTGTTACATCTGCTCCAGCAGCAGCCAGTACTGGTGCTTGTTGCCCTCCACCTGATGCTAAACAAAGTATCTTTAATCCCTCTAATGACTTTGGAAACCAATCTCTAGGAACTGATTTTTCTGTGGTGACTGTGATTTCCCATTCACCTGATTTACTTTTTTCAATAACCTCACTACTTACAGGCTCAGTGTATCTAGAACCTTCTTCAACCTTCTTATCCCATGCATTACTGTTTTGTTATGTAGTATCCATTATAATCATTCCTCCTAACTATCTAGTTGCATTTTAATTGTGACATTATTAACTATTTACACCCTTTTTCTATTAACCTGCCGATAGTTAATAAATGGTTTTCTATATTTATTTTAACACATAAATATCCTGTTTTTCTGAATATTTAAATTAATTGATTATATTGTAAAAAATGAGAATTGTTTCAGTTATAATAAAATATGAAAACAAAATAAAGGAAAAGAGGAATGATTATGCAACGAATGCCTTTTGAACGCCCTACTGATCATTATGATGAACGCTTATCTTCTATTGATGAAAAAATTTGCTCTTTATTAAAAGAACGGAAAGAACTTTCGAATGGGAATCCGGGTTTCCCACCAGATGAAGCCATTTCTAATTGGGCAAAGCAGAACGGGTTATATCCCGATTATTTAAATTCATTATTCTCATCTATGATGGACGAAGATGAGTTTAAACCTCGCGTCGAACCGACTAAGTTTAAAAAACATATACCCGTTTTAAAAACTTATGAACATAAAGAAACTGTGTATACTGTAACCTTTATTCGTCAATATTCTAACGCTAGTGTAATTAATTTATATAAGGAATGGGATCCAAAAAACAATACACTTAATGAGAATAATACACATAGCCTTGTTGAATTATCGATAAATGATACATACGATTGCTGGGCAGAAGGATGGACTGGAACAGATGGACATGTGAGCTACCAATTTGTAGTTTCCCCTGCTCTTCCTGATAACCCGTCTGGTATTAGCTTTTTATTTACAGAACGTAGTATGCCTTTTTCGGACAAGCATGAACGGCTTGAATTTGAAATTAAGTTAGATTAGATTAAAATAACGGACATATTATACGGTTAATATGTCCGTTATTTTTTGTTCTCTAGATTCACTAAAACCCACTCAATCACGATAATTGCCGAATGAATACGTTCCTTCGTATCCCCTAAGAACACTTTATTAAGCAAATCATCAAAATTAGTCGGTCTACTAGGTAATGCTTGAATATACCTTAAAACAGATCCAGCTGAAGGTGTTGGTTTGTTATTAATAGCCCATATTCCTTCTACAATGGTCCAAGTTGATGTGTGGACTATGTATGAAGCTTTTAACTCATCATTAGCTTTCAAAGCAGACTTAATTTTAATTAGCGAACTATTTAACCAATGAGAAATGCCTTTTACTTTATCACTAGAAACAGAATAATTTTCATATGTATGTTGAGCTATTTCCTTTAACCTTTTTAACTCACTGTAACTATCAAATAAAATTTTACCTTCTAAAAAAGAATATAGTTCCATCGGATTCTTTTTAAAGTTTACTTGTATTTGATTAAAATCATCATACTTGTATTCAACTAGAATACCTTTTCTAGTTTCTGAATGAAATTTCTTCTTTTGTCCGCCCTCTAAAAGAATATAAAAGTCTAAATCGGATTCAGGATATGCATCACCTCTTGCGACAGATCCGATAAGCATTAATCCACTTATTTCATTTCTAGCTATATGTTCATTTAGAATTTTATGTACTAACTCTTTATGGTTTTCATATGTAATAAATGAAAGATTTTCTATCATTTCTATCCTCCAAGTTATCGATCTATTCTTATAAGAATAGATCGATATTTCTCAGTTTCTAAAATAAGCAAACACCTTTTTAAACGATATTGAATTATATTTTTTCTCATACCTTTCCATTATACACACTGCTAATTGTTACATGCCGAGCTCTATTTTATTTTCACATACTTGTAAAATGCCTAGTCAAATTGCTTACTATTAATTCTTTGTGCAATTGGGTGATCATCCTTTAGTTGCAGTAGATCCCATAAATTACCGTATAAGTCCTTAAATACTGCAACAATTCCGTATGATTGCTCTTTCGGCTCTCTCACAAATTCTATTCCTCTTGAAATCATTTCATTATAATCTCTCCAAAAATCGTCAGTATTTAAGAAAAGAAATACTCTACCGCCTGATTGGTTACCAATAAAGGGCTCTTGCTCAGGTTTAGATGCCCTGGCTAGTAATATTGTTGTGCCGACTGAACCTGGAGGAGATACCACTACCCACCGTTTGTTTTCTTCTGGCTGATAAATATCTTCAACTAATGTGAAATTTAGTTTCTTTGTATAAAATTCTATTGCCTCATCATAGTCTTTTACTACTAATGCGATATGAACTATCGATTGAACCATTATTGTTCCTCCTAATCTTACTCACTGATCGAGTTTATATTATAACATTTCTAGTTTTAACTTATCCGTTAATTATTCTTACATCACATGCGAATCATTCTCTTTATTCAATATAAATAACCATCTATCAGTAAGCAGATAGATGGTTATTTATTCGAAAGAATATAATTAAACAAATGTATTTTTACGACTGTTGATAAGCCGATTTCGATGATTTCACATAATAAACTCCGTGCTCAACCTTAATGATATGATCTGGTTTTGGCTTACCACGGCCCGCTCTATGTCCAGCTAAGTGCTCTTCACTCGTTTCCCAGTTCTTCCATGCTTCTTCCGATTCCCACCGAATCATAACTACAACTTCTTCGTCTCCGCGTCTTACTTTTTTAACGAGAACACTTAAGTCGATGAATCCTTCAAATTTTTCAATAATGCCTTCTCCTGTGAAACGCTCTACAACTATATCTGATGTACCTTCTTTTACTGTAAATGTCTTCGTTTCGATAAACATATATTCCACTCCCTCTTTGTAATACGAATACTAGTATTCTTCTATTATAATTGATTATGATAATTGTTTTCAATTATAAAGTTTCAAATCTTTAGAATTATGCTGACTTCTCCTCAATCGCCTCATCTAAAAATTTGAAATACGGAAGCAATATTCCTATTAAAGAAGTGACACATATAATCGAGCCAATGATAAAGTATAGTACTCTCACTCCCCACATTTCACTCAGTATTCCCCCTATTAACACACCTAATGGCATTGCTGATCGTATGAAAAATAATCGCACTGAAAATACTTTTCCTATCATATTACTTGGGACAGTTTGTTGGCATATCGTCGTGTTATGAACATTGAAAAATGCAATACATATACCAGCAATTACCTCGATTACAATCGCAATAATAATACTATTATTTAAACCTAGTGAAATGTAAGTAAGGCCCCCTACGAATAATCCTCCAAGCATAAGTAATCTACGGCTTCTATACTTCACTTTCCCAACTAATATGGAACCAACTACATAGCCAAGTGGGAATCCTGCCATAAAATAACCGTATTCAGCATACCCTGCCGATAGTTCATCTTTAATATAAGGAAGATTCGTAACCATCGTTACTCCTACTCCAAATTGAACGAATGTTAGAAAGATACCAAGCCAAACGATAACTGGTTTTGTGAAAAAGTATGTAAAGCCGTGAAGAAACTCTTCTAGCCACGTTTTTCGAAGTTCTTGCTGTACCCTCTTTTCTTTTATGAAAAGCAATAATCCTCCGCTTATAAATAAACACATACATACGAAAGATAGCGTAAGTTCGATTCCAATAAATTTAATGACGATACCACCTAATACTGGCGCTAGAAACATCATAAGACGAGTCATTCCATCTATATACGCATTTGCATCTTGAAGCTGCTCTTTACTTACAATGCTCGGTGTAATCGCTTGACTGGCGGGTGTATACAGCGGCGTAATGAGACCAACTATAATTTGGACAACGTAAATGTGCCAAACTTCTATACTGCTAGTAACTAGCATTACTAAAGGCAGTAAGAAAACAGAGGCCCGCATCCATTGCGAAAAAATCATAATCCACTTTCTGCTCCATTTATCAATATATGGCCCGCTTATAAGTTGTAGTATGAGTGACGGGATAAAATATAGTAACCACATGCTACTTAATGCTGTTTTCGATCCTGTTAACTCATATACAAGAATTGAATTACATAACGTCCCGAAAGCCCCGCCTAATTCTGAAATTGCACTACCAATCCACATAAAAAAGAATGAACGGTCTTTCAATAAACTTTTCACTATAGCTCACCAACTTTTCTATTAACTTCCTCCCTTTATGTACATTCTCGTTGTATATTATCTATTCAAAAATGCATCTAATTCTTTCGCTAAAGACTGCACTGCTTTCTTCCTCAATACATACTTTCCGTCATGTATATCAACTAACTTCGCTGCACGTAACAGTTTCAAATGATGATGTACTGTCGATTTTCCTAGTTGTAATCTTTCCGTTATATCTTGCAGTGTACGCTCTTGTTCAAATAGTAGTTTTACAATACGCAATCTTGCCTCATCCCCGAGCGCCTTATGTTTATGAACTAAAAAATAACTCGGCTCATATGGATCTTCCGGATGTATACTTTCATTTGCGACCGGATAATGAAACACTTTCGTATCTTCAATATCAGCTCCTATGTTCCACGGTCTGTACGTAATTTGTGGGATAAGAAGTACGTGATGAACACTTGGCTCTGGCATATATATAACGCCACCTGTAGCCCACTCTACAAACTCTTCCGGTTGCATCTTTTTATTCATTTCATTTTTCGCTTCATAATCTCGCTTTAATATAGAGAGCAGTTGCTCCTCTTCTTTCTTAATAACACCCTCATACCATCCTGTCATAACCGCGATTAAATGACCCTTTAGTTCTTGTACATCTACATCACATATAAAGCCAATATAAGTAGAGAAAAACTGGTGATCATGTGTCAGTTCCTTTAATTCATGTATTGCAGTTACGTCTCCATTTGCTGCTAAACGTCTTTTTCCTTGATGCATTTCTCCTAAAAACGGTAAGCACACATATTTAAAATCTACTTCCGATAACGAATTGATATTGTGAACAAACTGAGATAAATCCGTAAAATCTCCATCATACAGTAACTGTAGCAACGCTTTCCACGTATTATGCTTCTCAACAAATTGTAAATGCTCTATCATTTCATGTGATAAAGATTGTCTTATTTCTTCCCATTCGCTTTGAGATTTTTCAAGCTTGTCGATTAACCTCTTATGAGTAATTGCCGCAATGCCAAGTGCGCATTCGAAAAGTATCGAATACTTCATTTGAACGTTGTATGTTTCCCTTTTTCTACTCGTCACGTGAAAGACTTCCATTTTATCCCCTCCTTATTTGCTATGTATTAAATTCTATATTCATCGAATTATAACTTCTAACTTTTTAGAATTTTAAAACTATCTGAAACTTTATATTGCTACAAATTTTTAAATTTAAGCTACAGTTAATTTTCTTGTTCAACTATGAGGCAGGTTTATTGAAGAGAAAGGAGAATTTATTACGTTTATAAAAATGATTTTGAAAGCATAAGTTTATTTCTGCAATTACTACAACGGCGCCGTATTGTTCTTTTAGAAACTTCCAAACATCAATCAGATGATAAGTAGGTACGTTTCTACTTAATTTATCTAACACTTATTGTTGGTCTATCTCATAGTTAAGGAGGCTATACGAATGGGTAAAAAAGAAATATTACAAAATGGGGTCAAGCAAGTTTTTTACGAAGAAGAATGGTATCCACCGATATCAGAAGCGTTAAAGAATCTTACTGCTGTACAAGCATGTTGGCCCCCAGAAGGAAAGGCCAGTAATACGATTTGGGAAAATGCAAACCATTTACTAACCTTTAAAGAGCGTTTACTTTCCCGCTTACATCAGGATGACATATTTGTTGCTCCACAAAATAATGATGACACGTTTGTCCAAGGTGGACCTAATGATGATGAAGCGTGGCAACAAACAGTGAAGCGAACGCTTCAAGTACATGATGCCTTACAATCTTCATTAACATTCCTTCAAGAAACAGAACTGGATCAACCAAGTCCTTCTCTACCAGTTTGGCAACAATATCTGAATATCCTATTGCATGATGCTTATCATACAGGTCAAATTATACAACTTCGTAAACTCCAAGGTTCATGGCCATCTCATCGTTCATATTTATAAGCAATGATTAAAGATGATAGACAAGCATATGATTCTACATTTAGCAGAATAAGTACAAAAAAAGCAAATGAGATTCTAACTCTCATTTGCCTTTTTGCATGCTGGAGAAACGTCCTGCAATGAATTATTAAGCTTAATTAAAATTCAGCAAAGAATATTCAATGGATAAAGTAAAACTTTAATTAGGCATTTACGGGCCATTATCTCCCGCCTAACTTCCCTGCATTCACCTCTTATTAATTCATTTGTGCATCGTTCAATAGCCCAATTATTTCACTCAACATTTCTTCTGTAAAAGCACCTGCGCTAAAGTTCACTAATGCTCGTAATGGCATATAGTTCAGCATATCGTCCATCATTTCAGAAGCATCACTATCCCATCTAGCAGAAATAGTCACATTATACCCTAGTTATCTATCTTCCCTTTTCAAAAAGGAAGTTAGAATTTCTCTAAATGAATATATTCAGCGTGCCAAAGTCATTTTACAAAGATCTTAAAAAAACATACTGGTATCTCACCTAAACAATTTAAAAATGGATGCAGCTATTAATTGTCCTTCGTTCTACCAATAGATTTATTTTGTTGCTTTACATTATTAATAAATATCCTTTATAAAGCGAAAAAACATTAATTTTTAGTACATAAATTGAAATAGATTAATCCCAAACATAATTTACATTCTTCATAACTTCTGATTATAATCCAAATTTGGAAGAATAGGGGCTTTTTTATATACAAATAATAAGCCTCAAGGAGTTGTTGACATGCATTTCATATTAAATATGTTAGGGATTTTCGTTGTAATATTAATCGTTTTCCTATGTTCGCCTAATAAAAGAAAAATAAAATGGAGACCAATCGTTATTCTAATAATATTGGAGCTTTTTATTACGTGGTTTATGTTAGGCACGAAATTGGGCAGTATTATCATTAATAAAATTGCGTCATTTTTCAGTTGGCTACTATCATGTGCGAATGAAGGAATTCGATTTGCATTTCCTTCAGCTATGGAAAATCAAACAGTTGATTTCTTCTTTAGCGCATTACTTCCTATCATTTTTGTTATCACTTTTTTTGATATTCTTTCGTATTTTGGAATCTTAACTTGGATTATTGATAAAGTTGGTGCAATCATTTCAAAGATTTCTCGTTTACCAAAGTTAGAAAGCTTCTTTTCCATTCAAATGATGTTTTTAGGAAATACGGAAGCACTTGCAGTTGTTCGTGATCAATTATCTGTGTTAAAAGAAAATCGTTTGTTGACTTTTGGAATTATGAGTATGAGTAGCGTCAGCGGCTCCATTCTTGGTGCTTATCTATCAATGGTTCCAGCAACATATATTTTCAGCGCTATTCCTTTAAACTGTATTAATGCATTAATCTTGGCTAATGTTTTAAATCCTGTAGAAGTTACTAAAGAAGAGGATGTTATTTATTCACCTTCAAAAAATGAAAAAAAAGATTTCTTTTCTACTATTTCAAACAGTATGTTAGTTGGGATGAATATGGTTATTGTTATTTTAGCGATGGTAATTGGCTATGTAGCATTAACAGCATGTTTAAATGGTATTTTAAGCTTTTTTGTAACAGGTTTAACAATTCAAAAAATCTTCTCGATTATCTTTAGTCCCTTTGCATTTTTACTTGGTGTATCAGGCAGTGATGCTATGTATGTAGCAGAATTAATGGGGATAAAAATAACAACGAATGAATTTGTTGCAATGATGGATTTAAAATCAAACCTAAAGTCTTTACAACCGCATACCATTGCGGTTGCAACTACATTTCTAGCTTCTTTTGCAAACTTTAGTACAGTAGGTATGATTTATGGAACTTACAATTCATTATTTGGCGGGGAAAAATCATCAATAATCGGTAAAAATGTTTGGAAGCTTCTTGTTAGCGGAATGGCTGTTTCCTTATTAAGTGCTATGCTTGTGGGGCTTTTTGTATGGTAAATGAATAATTGTAATAAGATGAAGACACTTAAACTGAATTGGGTGTCTTCATCTTATTACTTGTTCTTTTATAATTCTTATCCCCGAATCTGTCCATTCCCACGAATCACATATTTTGTGGAAGTTAATGCAGGTAACCCCATTGGTCCCCTTACATGTAGCTTTTGTGTACTGATGCCAATTTCTGCTCCGAATCCGAATTCAGATCCATCAGTAAAACGAGTTGATGCATTATGATACAGTGCAGCGGCATCAACAGATGTGAAAAACTTACTGACGTTTTCCTCGTTCTCTGTAATAATCGCTTCGGAATGCATGGATCCATACGTATTTATATGATGAATCGCTTCTTCTGTAGTGGAAACCACTTTAACTGCCAGTGTGAGAGATAAAAACTCTGTTTCCCAATCTTCTTCTGAAGCTAATGCAATAGAAGAATCAATTGCCAATGCTTTACTATCTCCACGTAGCTCCACGCCTCTTTCCTTCAAAGAAGAAAACAGCTCGCTACCAAATTGCTGTGCCCACTTCTCATGAAGTACAATCGTTTCTATTGCATTACATACAGATGGACGCTGCGTTTTTGCGTTTATAATAATATCAAATGCCATTTGTTTATCCGCTGTTTCATCAATGAAAATATGACAATTTCCCGCACCTGTTTCAAGTACTGGAACAGATGCTTCTCTCACTACAGTATCTATTAACTGCTTGCCGCCTCTTGGGATAAGAACATCTAAGTACTCATTCAATGTAAACAACTGCTTTGCACTATCTCGCGTTGTATCTTCTATGAGCTGTACACTTTCTGGAGGCAAGCTTGTTTGTTTGAGCGCTCGGTGAATAACGCTAACGATGGCTTTGTTAGAATTGATAGCAGAAGAACTACCACGTAATATGACTGCGTTTCCTGTTTTCAAACAAATTGTAGCAGCATCTACCGTTACATTCGGTCTTGCCTCGTAAATCATTCCGACAACACCAAGTGGTACACGCATTTCCTGAATAGATAATCCATTTGGTCGCTCCCATGCACTTACACATTCTCCAACAGGATCGCGTAATTCAATTAACTGCTTAATCCCCTCTGCCATATCAATAATACGCTGTTCATTGAGCATAAGACGATCAAGAAGAGAATCGGAAAATCCTTTCGCCTTACCTTCTTCAATATCTCGTTTGTTTTCCTTTAAAATATAAGCTGTTTCTACTATTAGCCTTTCAGCAATTGCAGCAAGTGCTTCGTTTTTTTGACTCGTAGATTTAAGAACAAGTTCTCGAGCAACCTCTTTTGCTCTTTTTCCCTTTGCCAATACTTCATTCATTTTATTTCCTCCTTTTTAAAGGTTACAGTTTGAGAGCCCTTTAACACCAGTATCTAAATCTTTCTTGTACTAGAATTAAAGCTTACAATGAAACCCAGTGATCTCTATGGATGACTTCATAATTATGCCTTTCGCCTTTTGCTTGAATATCTTGGCTTTGCATACCTTTTAAATTCCTTAGTTCCTCTGCGCTATATGTGCATTGTCCTTTTCCTATTACGCGCCCTTGTTGCGTAATTACTTCCACGACTTCATCCACTTGGAAAAATCCAGACACACTAGTAACACCAGCAGGAAGTAAACTCTTTCCATGTTGAATGATGGCAGTGGCTGCCCCCGCATCTACTTCAATTTGTCCGCTAACAAGCGAATGCAAGGCGATCCATTGCTTGTTCATCTTAATCACTTTTTGAGGAGCATTCCCGATATATGTTCCATCACCTTTGCCCTTCATAACATCTAAAAACTTCTCCTGTCCACATCCCGTTCCGATAAATACACTCACTCCAAGAGATAGTGCCGTCTTTGCAGCATCGATTTTTGATTTCATACCGCCAGTCCCAAGTTTTGAGCCAGCATCTCCTGCAAGAGAAGCAATTTCTTCCGTTACCTCAGGAAGGAAATGATATTTTTTCGCATCCGCATTTTTCTGAGGATTTTGGTCATATAAACCGTTCACATCGGTAAAAATCATGAGCATATCTGCCGAAACAAGTCCGCTTACTAAAGCTGACAGCATATCATTATCACCGAACGTCAGCTCTTCTAAAGAAATGGAATCATTTTCATTGATTATTGGAAGAGCGGAACGGTTTAGTAGCTCTCCTAAAGTAGCGTAAGCGTTACTGTATTGTTCTTTTCTAGAAAAATCACTTCTCGTTAGTAAAAGTTGTGCAGTAACGATACCATATTTACGGAATTCCTCCGTGTATGCCTGCATTAATAAACTTTGTCCGACAGCAGCAGCAGCCTGTTTCCCTTTAATTGTAACAGGTCTACTAGAATACCCTAGAGCAGAAAAACCTGCAGCGACTGCCCCAGATGTAATCAACAAAACTTCATGCCCTTCCTCTTTCAATCGTGCCAATGCAGCAACGTGATCTGAAAGTTGTTCTTTAGAGATGCCTCCATGACTTGCTGCCAAGGAACTGCTCCCAATCTTTACAACAATTCGTTGTTTTTTCACTTTTTTATCCCCCAAGTCTAAAATCAAAGTTTTTATAAATTACACTTTTATTTATACAGTTTGCAGCTATGTCTATCCTCATCAATGCTGCACCTATAGTATTAGAGGGCAAAATAAAAATGACCGCTTCGCCCTTAATAAAATAAAAAGGACGAAACGGTCATTGTTCCGCGGTACCACCTTAATTGATATACACAGATATCCACTTGGCGCCTATAACGCAGGCGTACGCCTAAACTTTCATTTAAGACTCAGGGATAGGTTCGATACATTCTATACGAGGAATCTTTCAGCCGGTGAATTCCACTCTCTTTCGCAAGAAGACATATGTACTATTTCCCTTCAACGATTTTCCATTTGATTTTTTATATTATGCTATATATTTCGTTTTTGTGTCAAGAGGTATTTTGCAAAATGAATAGAGCGACAAGCTTTAAGTATGAAATTATGTACACATTTATGAATATCACCATATCTAGAAAAAGTTGATATAACTATACCTATTCTCCAACATGCTTTTAAACGTTACCAAATAGTAAATAACATAAAATATTAAATAATTGAGAATGCACTTGTTTAGTACAGAATAAAATTGATTTCTTTATTTTTTGTATTGCAAAAAAGAACGTATTCTCTTAGAATGTTTCTTTATATTGCACTTGGATGTTATTGTTATTTTAGAATAATAATTTGAAACCGATATAATTTATGATAAAAGGAGCCAGATTGAGTTATTATGGACAAACAAATTGGATTCATCGGATGCGGAAATATGGGGATAGCTATAATTGGCGGGATGATAAACAAAAATATAGTGTCTTCAAATAAAATCATTTGTTCAGATTTAAACACTACTAATTTAAAACATGCTAGTGAAAAATATGGACTAACTACAACTACTGACAACAATGAAGTAGCTAAAAATGCTGATATTTTGATTTTATCAATTAAACCAGACCTATACGCATCAATAATTAACGAAATAAAAGAAGTAATCAAAAACGATGTTATCGTCGTAACGATCGCTGCAGGAAAAAGCATTAAAAGTACTGAAGATGCTTTTGATAAAAAGTTGAAGGTTGTACGAGTAATGCCTAATACACCTGCTCTTGTTGGAGAAGGAATGTCTGCGCTATGTCCTAATGAAATGGTGACGGAAAAAGATTTAGAAGATGTATTAATCCTTTTCAATAGTTTTGGTCAAACAGAGATCGTAAGCGAAAAATTAATGGATGTTGTAACATCTGTAAGTGGTTCTTCGCCAGCATATGTATATATGATTATAGAAGCGATGGCAGATGCTGCTGTACTAGATGGTATGCCACGAAATCAAGCATATAAATTCGCAGCTCAAGCTGTATTAGGCTCTGCAAAAATGGTACTAGAAACAGGAATGCATCCAGGTGCATTGAAAGATATGGTTTGTTCCCCAGGCGGAACGACAATAGAAGCTGTAGCAACATTAGAGGAAAAAGGCTTACGAACAGCCATCATTTCAGCTATGCAGCGTTGTACACAAAAGTCTGTTGAACTATCTAGGCAAACTAAAAAGTAACAACTGCAAAAAAGACCAGATTAGCTGAATACACAAATCTTTAAACAGCTTTACACTTTATGCACATGTGGTTTACATACTCCCCTGTTTCCACTAAAAGATAAACGGACAAATTCATGAATAATTGAGTTTGTCCGTTTTGTATTTTATTATCTCAAAATAACTTAATGACTCTTATTGTTATTTATTTTGCAGATTAAGATACTCTTGTTATTACGTTAACATCATTTTCATGTCTATTGAAATATTCTCAGGGACTAAGCATAATATCCATTAAAAAAGGTTGTGGTATCAATCGTCTCAAATTATTAACATAATAATTTTATCATCTTCTTATATTAATACCTACTATTTCCTAATCCACCTCCATTACAATTTAAATCATTCAAGTTTTCTCCATATCGTGCATCTACTAGTTAAACAAAAACTCCCCTTAAATCGAAAATGATTAAGGGGAGTCAGTCATATTTGATGAAGTTATAGTTTTGATTTTACTGGAATAGAAACATTGTTTTTCACTAATTTTTTAACGTCTTTAAAGGTAACAAAATTGTTGTTTTGCTCATCCCAAAGACGGAAACGGATTGACCGCAAGCTTGTAGCAAGAGTAATCGTTGGTACATTTTTTAAAGGAAGCGTATTATTGTGTGCCTCTTCTAGTTTATAGTTAGGTACTCTTGGACTTAAATGGTGAACATGATGAAATCCAATATTACCAGTTAGAAATTGCAGGATTTTGGGAAGTTTATAAAACGAACTTCCTTCCACTGCCGCTTTCACATATTCCCAATCTTTATCTTCTTCAAAATAAGAATCCTCGAATGTGTGCTGTACGTAAAACAGCCAAATACCTATTGAACCTGCTATTAAGAATATAGAACCGTGTACTAAAAGAAACGATTGCCATCCGATTGCCCAGCAAAGTAACCCTACTAAAGCAACAATTAAAACATTCGTCAAATAGGTGTTCATGCGTTCCTTCTTTCTAGCACCTTTTCTGTTAAATCTATTTTTAAGTAGAAAAACATAAATCGGACCTAACCCAAACATAACGAATGGGTTGCGATATAAACGATATGCTAAACGGAGTCTAAATGGCGCTGCTAAATATTCATTCACTGTAAGCGTCCAAATATCTCCTGTACCTCGCTTATCCAAATTACCACTTGTAGCGTGATGAACGGAATGCTCATGCCCCCATTGATCAAACGGGAATAAAGTTAAAACACCCATACATGTCCCTACTATTCTATTTACACGACGGCTTTTAAAGAAAGAATGATGGGTACAATCATGAAAAATAATGAAAACCCGTGTCATAAATCCAGCGGCTAACAGAGATGGAACTAATGCTAACCAATAAGAAACGGACAAACTTTTATAAGCAAGGTACCATAAGATAATAAATGGCACTACCGTATTGATGATTTGCCAAACACTTTTTTTTGCCGTTGATTTTTCAAAAGGAGCAACTTGTTTTTTTAAATTTTTAGTATTTTGTAATGTCATTTTTTCTAATTCCTTTCCTTTATGTTGCTAATTCGTATTATAACACATTATTAGTAGCAGGTGTTATACGCAGGTATAATAAATATTTTATACTATGAAAATCTCTTTTTTCTTACTCATTCCTTACAAATTGCTTACGTCCAGAATAGCTTCTATTATAGGATAGAAGGAGCATTTGTGCCGGAAATTTCGAAATTTTTCCCAATAAATATATTAATTAAAAAGAAACACAGAGTTTTTTTCACTTCTGTACTGCCCCGTTTCCACAATAAGAAGTGAGCATATCATAAGTCGGTGAACGTAATGTTCACTTGTTGCAACTGATTTTATCGGAACTGGATCTATTTCATGAAACAAATCAAATTACATTTAAAATAAAAAACTAGTCTATTTTGAAAACTTCCTTCACTTTTATTTAACTGTTATTCTATATAAAATATAAAAATTTAATGTCGTTTATTTAATTTTAAATATATGATATATTCAAAATGTTAATCATACAAAGTTAATAAAATGAAAACAAGGGAAATTTATGAAAAAACGCATTTTATATTCATACTAAAATCACATAGTTTTTAGTATAGAAAGGAGCTTCAAAATTTGAATAAGAATTTAACCAAAATTACATTAATAAGCGGTATCGCTCTTATACTTTATCATTTTTTTAAATGGTATTTAGTTGAATTCCTTACCCCATTTGTTATGCCATTTCTTTCAATAATAGTTCATGGATTGTTTTTCTTAATATTAATTTTCACAATCATACATCTTATCAAATACAAAAATTGGAAACCGTTAATTATTCAATTAATCATAATAATTACTTGGATATGTATACCATTTAATGAGATTTATATAAATTTAGATTTTATTATCTATAAAGAAGACCGTGAAAAAGTTATAGCACTTATAGAACATAAAGAGTTAACTCCTAATGTTCATTATGATAGTAGACAAATTCATTTACCTAAACAGTTTGCATCCACTTCCAAAAACGGTGGGGATGTAATTATTCAACAAAATAAAAATGGTATTTCTGTTTTCTTTTTTACTTATCGTGGTATATTAGATAATTTTTCAGGATTTATTTATACACCAAATGATACTAGACCAAACAAATACGACTTTAATAATGAATATAAAGAAATCACAAAAATAGAAAAAAACTGGTATTATGTCACATCATATTAAAGAACACAAAAATTTTCTTTTAATTATATTAAAAACATACCGTATTTATAGAAAGGGAATGCTTGTATACTATATACTGATCTGTACTGCATTCCCTAATTAGGCCCGAAACGGATTCTTGTCGTATTAGCTCATTCAAGGTGATGCAATTTTTTTACAAGTGATACATCTTTTTTATCATATACGTCGCTTTAACACCACTCAATATAGAGGTTGCTGTTTCAAATGACTCGAACCCTAACATAGGAGTAGCATCACACATCCATCAACTTAAGAATTTTCTCAGTTTGGATTATTTGTTTTTCTCAGCTTGATTGTGACAGGGCACTGCCACATCGCCATCAAGCTAAGATTATATAAGTTTAATTTCACGTGAAATTTTTTCGTTTTTCTAAAGATCCAGTGTAAGTTCTTTAAAGATTTGCATACCAAATAAACCCTATCGGGTTTCAATTTTTTGGATTACGCTACATGATTGTGAGACATAGAAAAGTTGTATACGACGCCTAAGATATCAAAGACTGTTTTCTTCTCATACCTATGGGATTTTCGTCCATTTTTCTGTAAGAGATTAAACATACGAAAGAGAATCTTTGTTAATTCTTGGGTGTCTTTTTGTAAAGATTGATAAATAAGTGGAAAATAATCTTTGATGATATAAATTGCTTTATATTCACTTAATTCTCGTTTCTTCTTGATGAGGAGTAATTGGCGCATTTGAAACATGGTGGAGGAACAAAGAAGGATACTTATTAATTGTCCGTATAAGTGACACTCTAGTCGTTCTAATTTTACAGAATTACAGTGATGAATACGAAAAAATGATTTCCAGGTTTTAAAAATAAGTTCAATTTGCCAGCGTAAGGAATAAAAATCGTATACTTGTTCCTTTGGTAGATATTCTAAAGGAATATTTGTAATGTAAAAGTTAATTGCACTAAGCCTCTTACTACGTTCTTTATAGGTAATTTGCTTCTTATGTTCTTTAGATGCTAAATCCTTTTGCCTACGTTTCATTTGCGTTTCAGTTAATTTGTACAAAATGAGTCTTGCAGGAAGTTTTTGATGCATTCCAATATAAACCTCAGGAATTTCATATGTTTCACCTGACTTTAATTGGTCAATGAATTGCTCCATATCTAATTGGATGTACTCAGAGTGCTTTTTTATTGTTCCATTTTGAAAGTATTCAGGCTCTTTATTCTTCTGATATATACGTGTATTGAGCTTTAACCTTGAAATAAAATAGGCATTACACTCTTCTATAGTATGTAAGTCTTTTAAATCGAAGTATCCTAAATCACGTATACATACATCGTTCGGTTGAAGGGACGCTAAACAAGTAGAACCATACGTTTTATCATTGTGCTTTCCCGATCCTACATGAACATGAAGAAATTGACCACTTAGTAAATCATACTCTAGTTGAATTTTTACGCCAGCATTTTGCCCACTACCACCGGAACCTTGATATGTAGAAACGAATTTATCCGGAATCTGAAAATGTGTAGAATCCAATACACGAATACGCCGAAAATAGTTTGCATACAAAGTTGGAATCTTGCTAGAAGAACAAAATTGTTGGTGAAGTAAATGTGCTAAGAGTTGTTGTAAAAACTGAACAGCCTGAGAATTAAAACGCTGATTGAGTCCTTCGGGACTCATAGAAATACCTGTGTTAGCTTCTAATCGACTACATAATTCTGTCAATGAAGTATGAGCTATATTTTGACTTAACCAAATACATAAGGCTACTAAATCTTGTGCACGGTATTTACTTTTTCGTTTAACAAATCCTACATTTTTAGCTAATTGCTCTAAAGCATCAGGTGACATATATCGTTCCAACTCTCTAGAAAACAATTCTAATTCATCAAAAATCGATAAGTTCATATCAAACACGCCATCCTTTCCTATGATTCTACAGAAAGAATAGCGTATTTTTTTATTTTAGTGGAATTTTGTTTTGTTAGCTTGATAGCGATGGGATAAGAACAGAATACCGATACCACCTTTTAAGTTCTTAATTTTTCATAGTCTTTTTATAGCTTTTCTTTTTGTTTATTTATGAATATGAGTTAATCTCATGCCCATAAGGATTATGTATAAAATCACCTCAAAATCGAAAATGGGATAATATTACACGATTAAACATGTAAAAGTTTTTTCAATATTTTACAAAAATACAGTTATATCCCAAAAAAATATGTGGCTATGATATACTCTTATCAAGAATATCTCATAGGAGGGGAATTATTATTAAAATAATTTTAGGAATTATTGGAGCAATTCTGTTACTACTTTTTACTGTTCATCCAGGAGTTCCAGATAAAAGTATGCCTCTCAAAACTAAACTATTAGTAATTCTTCCGTTAATTTTTGTTTCAGGTCTAATTTACCTAATTATAAGGTGGTACTAAGTGTCACCTTATATGCCCATTAAGTTAAAACCTCATAATATCCCCTCAGAACAAAAAAATTGTGCATTTTGCTCATTTTTATTGTTTTGGGGTAACTCGTTCTTTTTAGCTTGATGGCAATGGGGCACTGCCAACAAAAAGCGATTTTCGTAAGCTAAGCGATCTTTTATATAAAAAAGCCGATTTCTTGTAATCTAAAGGATAATCGGCTTTTTACTATTCAATTATTTGTAGTAGTTGAAGAAATTCTAAAGGTATAATCATATTAATTATTATCTATAAAGTGAAACTTTAATCAGAGGGGGTTTTTTCCATCCCCACTGATTATTAGCCTTCACCAATCGGGTTTTTACGGGCAGCCCGACTCCCACAAATAGCGGGATAAGAACGACTTAATCGTTACTTTTAACATAACATCATTTACAGAAAGAAGGAATGATTATCTTCATTAAAATACAAAATTGGTTTAACAATAAAAACAAGATTATAATAAATAAAAATTTATTGTTAAACGATAAATTTCATGTTAGATTAAATAGATAATTAATAAATGAGGTGCTTTATATGAAACAAGGATCAACACTCTTTTTAAAGACAGCTATTATTCTGATTGGAATCCCTGTTCTTGCTTTATGTATATTTTTAGTTCCTAACATAGGGAAATATGCAGCGGAATTGTTCCCGGATATTGCATTTATAAAATATCTTGTTTTAATCAATCTATATGCAACGGTGCTACCTTTTTATTTTGCTCTGTATCAAGCTTTTAAACTTGTAAGCTTCATTGACAAGGGTAACGCTTTCTCGAAATTATCTGTTAGAGCTTTAAAAAAGATAAAAAACTGCGCAGTAACAATCAGTATTTTATATGTGGTAGGTATGCCACTCTTCTATCTTGTAGCAGAGAGAGATGACGCACCAGGTATTATTATACTTGGCATGCTCCTAATCTTTGCTTCCATGGTTATCGCAGTCTTTGCTGCCGTTCTCCAAAGACTTTTAAAAGATGCGATAGATATAAAATCAGAAAATGATTTAACGGTCTGAGGTGAATAACATGGCAATAATAATTAATATTGATGTAATGTTAGCTAAAAGAAAAATGAGTGTAACAGAGCTTTCGGAGAAGGTTGGAATTACAATGGCTAACCTTTCTATATTAAAAAATGGAAAAGCAAAAGCAATTAGAATTACAACTTTAGATGCTATTTGTAAAGCATTAGAATGCCAACCTGGGGATATTTTAGAATATCAACCTGAAGATACCGAATAAAAAAGAGTCCTTCTTGTATGAAGGACTCTTTTTATTGCTCATTACGGCGCAAAATTTATTTGACCAGTAAACAATAAGATAATCGCGATAATCCAAAATATAAAAAATGATGAGGACAGTATTAATGAAATAATAGCTATCCCCTTCTTCTCTGTTTTTTTCGTCATTGTGATTATTGAAAGTATAATACCTACCCCTGTCAGAGTAATCGTTACATAATCTCCAACTATATTTCCGGCATTCGCTATTCTCGTCGGAGTTATAAAAACGAATAAAAAACACATAATTCCGATGAGTAAAGATAAATAGCTTATTATACTGTACTTCTTTTTGGGAACTATTTCGGTTTTCATAATACCCACCCCTTTTATATAGCTATGTGTTCATATTAGCGCGAATAACCATAATTTGGTTAAAACAAAAAAAACAGATACAGTGGAAACTTCCACTGTATCTGTTTTTTATTTAATATATAAACCTGCTATTTCTTCTTTAGCGTTATAAGTTATGATAAAGGTACGTTGTTCTTTACTATATTTTGCTACAAGAACAACAGTATATAAACCATCTTTTTCTTCAATCGACTTTTTTCAATCTTTTCGAATATACCAGCTTTTTCAATTACATGTAAAGTGATAATAATGTTATTTAATTCTGATTTAAAAATATAAGAGCCTCGCTACAAATCATATTGTAGTAAGGCTCTTTAAAGTTGTTTAATTTCTAACCTTTTAAATGAGTTTGTAGACAAATATAAATAATAAATTTGTTTAAATCTTGTTCAACTAAAGCTCCCATTAGTTGAAGTGTAATTCTTCACAAATTATTGAGATTCTTCTTCTAGAAAATTAAAATCACCATCAATAAGATCCTGTAAATACTCATCAAAGCTGTTTGCAATCACTTCATATTCATCAGGGTCGTGCAAAAAACGAATTATTTGACCACATACACCTTCATCAGAAGGGTTAAAATCAATATAGAGTCTTGATGTTCCACCATTGTTCATACAGTCTGAAAAATGAATATAAGTGCCAGGGAGAAGTCCTTTTGGATTTATCTTAGAATCAACAGTATCCTCGTCATCTTGGTATTCTAAAAGATAAGAGACGTCTTCTTCTTCTTTTGAACTTTCGAGCATCTGCTGTGTAGAAAGCAAATAATATGGATACTCTTCAACATCTGAGCCTAAAATACATACCGCAACTTTGTTTTCTCCATATTTCCGCCAATATGTACCATCAATATTTTCAAGTAAAGAGATTAGTGATTCTGGACAATTTGGATATTCTGACCTTAATGTATCAATATCATCTTTTGTAGCACCGTACGCTTTATTTAGTGCCTCGAGATCATCTGTTGATAATGCTGCTCTCAAGCCGTTTAAAAATTTGTTTACCAAATCCATTATTTCGTCCTCCCAATAACAAAATATAAAATTTTTTTATTAGTCTATATACCTAACATAAATAAGATTATTCACTTTTATCGAAAGCCTCATTTCATCTTTTTGTTCAAACAAATGTAAGCAGATAATCCCATTGTAATTATTGATAGGGTGAGTTGAGCATATTTTCCCACTTGAAATATGTCCGTAAATATCAAAATTAGGTCATTTTCACTCTACTATGATAAAACCTTCTAACTCGAATGCCATTGATGGTTCACTATTTACTTGTGTATGTAAGTTACCTTCTTCGTCTATTACTACAACTGTGTCTATTAACCCATCTGCACTTAATATATCACCTAATTTTAAGTCTTGACCCTTTACCGTTTTAATACCTAGTTCTATATTTGGAATCATGTTCCTACCATCCTATTAGAAATTATAATTTAAAAATGGTAACTTTACACTAGTGTCTACTTCTCCTGTATACAACTCTACAAATACATTTGAAGTTTCATGCGGTATATAGATTGTTGTGACTTTCTCGTCAATATGTACGTAAGCAATTACTTCCATGTATTCATCACAGTCTTTCATAGGTACAAAGGTTAGACAAGGAGATACCCCTAAAGGTACTTCTTTCTTATCTATAAATTCCTTACACATGACAGTCTTCTCTACTTGATATGTAGTTATATGTACATTGTCTACTTCTGTTATTTTTACATTAGTCGGTATCTCTATCCCTAATAGATTACACCAACTGTTTAAGATGGACCTTTTCTCTGTACTTAATATAATGTCACCTTTACCATTTAAAACAAAAAGAGACTCCTTTTGGTCTCTCCCTACTTTTACCTGTTTCATCTCAATCATATTGCATACTCCTTTGTGAAATATTAGTTGAAGTATTGTTTCAGTAACTCACTACCTGTTTTAAGTCTTGTATAATATTGTCCATCTTTCTTCTCGAATTCACCGTTGTTAGCAAATTCTTTCTTTACACTTTCTAAGTTCGATGAATCAATAATACCAAACACATCGCCTATTTCAAAGTTACCTTCTTCATTTATACACTCTTCTAATAAGTAGTATTTGTCTTCTTCTAAAGGAACTATCTTACCTTTTGTAATCGAATACAGATGTTTTGTTTCCTCTACCTGTACCGTAATAAAAATCCAACCAACTCTTACAATGGTACATGGCGTTAACCCCTCAAATGTAAGTGCAACTACTTTTTGGTCTTTCTTGAATTTCCCCATCCTTGGTACCCCTTTAAATAGATTTATTTCTCCTAAAGTCTACTATTTTATAGCGTAACCATAGTCTCTCAAACATCTATCTGCCCTAAGTTATACATCTCTAAGAGTTTCCTTTTCTGTATATCCTAGTTCACTAATCTTTTTTTGCATATTCTAGTTCACTATCAATCGTATTCCAGTATACTTTACCGTATTTCGTTACAGTTTCTACATGAATATCCTCAACATAAGCTTCGTGTCGTTCCATTACATCTTTACCGTTTTCTCTATATCCTAAATACTTATAGAATGCACCTACCCCTAGTACCACTTACCTTAGTAAAACCTGCTCTTGCACTACCTATATGGAATGGCATGTTCTACCCCTCTTTTATTTTAATATGATATTATAGCGTTCTCTTTGTTGTGAACTCATAAACTGCCCTACAAATTGTAGTTCATGCCATTTAAACTCTTTCATGGCAACATAGATGACAGTTAACTTATTGTCTACCATTCCATAATATACCCATTCTTGCTTTGCCTTTGAAAAATTATGCTTTTCTACACTTTGTAATAAATTGAATTTTTTTATAGAGCTAACCTGCATGGTTAGCTCTATAAGAATTAAAGAACTTTATTATTTTTTAAAGGATTTTATTATTTTTTAAACAACTTTATTATCGCTTAACATTACAGGCGTAAGATCTTTCATTTTCCCCTCTGATAATGCGGTTTTCATCTTGCTATCAAATTTTTCATGCATTTCTTGATACTTAGCTTCATTTTGTAATTACTAAATCCGCTCTCTCCCTCGGCAATTCCACTTCCAAATAATACTCCTCAGCCTTCCAATACCTACTTTGAAACTTTGGAAGGTTCTTCTGCGTTTCCGGACTTTCACGTAGAAACCTTGTCTCTCTTGAACAATCCAAATACACCATATAATGAAAGAAATCTCTCCATTCTTTTCGTTGAAGAAAAACTCCTTCTACAATTATTACACCTACTAAAGGAAGCTGTATTTCTTTCATTTCACATGAGTCTGTTTCATCATGATAGTATGGCAACTCTAATTGCATGTCACTTTGTAACTTTTGAAATAAGTTTTGCTGCAAGCAATCGATATCCCATTGAAGGTTATAGTACTCATACCATTCTGCAAATCCAGTATTATATCGCTTGTTACGCTCGGTTATGTGATCATCAATATGAAAAATATGAAACGGGATTCCATTTCGTTTCATATTTTCTTCTAATTTTTTAACCAACGTTGTTTTACCCGAACGACTTAGTCCATCTATACCTAGTATAAATCGCTCATCTTTATGGTCCTTAATAACCTTCATTATCTCATTTGTGCTCATTACTTTTGCCAATCTTCTTTTAATAATGAATAAACGACCGTGTCATGAGCAACATCATTTTGAATCATATATTTTCGAAGTAATCCTTCTTCTTGAAATCCGGATTTTTTTAATAAATTACGGGAAGCTTCATTTTCTATATATACGACAGCTGCAATTCTTATAAAATGCAACGTTTCAAATCCGAAAGCTAGCATTGCTTGCAGTGCTTCGGTTGCGTATCCTTGTCCCCAATATGTATCATCTAGCTCATAACCAATTTCAGCTCGTTTATGATGATTGTTAATTAAATGAAACCCACACGTACCAATTAATTGATCCGTGCCTTTCTTCTCTATTCCCCAGCGAAATACACTTCCCTCTTCATTACGCTTTCTAAACGTTTGAATAGTTGTTTTCGCTTGCTCAACATTTTCGAAAGAGTCCATTCCGAAATAACGAATAACGGATTCTTTTGAAAAATAATGGAACATCGCTTCTGCATCTAATAGTGTAAGTTCTCTTAATAGTAAGCGTTCTGTCTCTAATTTTGGAAACCCCATCCTCTTTTTCTCCTTCTATTCTAATGAACTACAAATTTCAATATAATTACCGTCTGGATCGGCAATGTAAGCAATTGTTTGTCCCCACGGTTTTACGATTGGCTCAACTAGGACTTTAACCCCTTGTTCTTTTAATTTCTCAATCGTTTCCTTAACATCATCTACAACAAACCCTAACTCAAAATGAGAAGATTGTAGTACACCTTCTGTAAGAGGTAGTCCCGTTAACTCCTTAACATCCTCTCGTGTATTCATCGCTAAAATTGTTGCTCCTGTTTCAAATTCAATATATGTACCGTGCTCTGCTCTTATTGGCAATCTTAAAATTTCTTTATAAAACTGAAGACATTGCTCAAACTTTTCTACATATAAAATAATGTATTTCATTTTTAAGTTCATAATTATTCCCCCTTAACCTTCACCTCTAAAAATTCGACAAATGTTTTTAAAAACCTTGTACCTTATTGAGATGAGCACAAAAAAATGAGGCCGATTTCTCGGCCCCCAGCTTATTGGCATAAAACAGGAGATTTGGTTTGGACATAACCAGTTCTTACATTTATTATATTTTATTTTTTCTGAATTTTAAATATAATAAACACCTATTTATATTGAGAAAGTTTTTTTACTTGCATAAAATCATACCGCTTAAGAAATGCTACAAATGGAGGTGTATACATATGGAACCAATGCTATGTCCAAGCTGTAAAACGAACCGAACGCGCTTTAATATTCTTGAGCAACAAGTAAAACCAGTAAAATTAAATCCACAAACAGGTCAAGTAGAAGAAGAATACACAAATGAAACGATGAACGCTTTTCATATGGCTTATCAAGGACCTACTTACCGCGTCCAATGTGCTGTATGTGGGCTTGTTGAAAACCCAGAACAATTTATAAAACCTGCGCAAAATCAGTCTTTCTCATAAAATCATTACTATCCCTTATAGAAATAGATTTTTCTTTAAGGGATTTTTCCTTTTAATGAGGTAGTACAAAACGTATTCTCCATACTCTTCTGGTAATATTTACATAAGAGATTAGTTTGCCACATGATTATACTCTACTTTTGGATTTTCGATTGGAAGAAGATAACAACTCCTTACGGTCTAGCTATATGGATTGTTTCTACTGTTTGCGGCTTTTTACTTTATTACCACTTTAAACATCAAAACTCTAATAAAATAGTATTAATCAGTGTTCATTATTATTAATCGTTTCTTCATCATTTATGACTTTTTTAGGTATTATTACTAGTATTATCTTTGTAACTGTTAGTTCTATGCCTTAAATATACAGTCTTTTATTATGTAAAAAAGAGTGAACAAAATAAAATTACATAGAAATGAAAGAAGATGATTCCCGTATAATATCTACGAAATCATCTTCTTTTAAAATCCAATCTTTATTATAATATTTCGCTTTTCAATTTCTTAATTTTCCAAGAGAGCCTTATAAAGAGATACATCCACATACAACTAACAACCCCCACCATAACTTTCGCCCAAATAGGCACTCTTGATTCTATCGGACTTAAAAATACGTTATACATTGATGGTAATATAGTTGCTAACATAATAACAAAGAATAGTGATAACTCCTTTAGTTTTTGTATCCTCGTCTCTTTTTCTGAATATATATCCGGCAACTCATTTTCCTCTTCTACTTCCTTACAAAAATAATTCTATTTTGTAAAACTCGTTACATGTTTCCAGCCACACATTTCATATAGTTCAATATATTCTTTTTGTTTTTCTTTTGAATCTTTATAATCCAATCTAAAATCCGCTTTATATATTACATCTTTCGGCTCCGTTTTCTTAAACGTATACATCACATTGTATTTTTGTAGTGCCCAGCCTTGTTGATGCATTTTTCTTAAAAAAGCTTCCTCTTTCTCTAAACTCCATGCCGCGAAAAATTTGAGTACCTTCTTTGTCTCCATCTTCCATTCACTCCCCTAATATACTGCTTCCATTTCTTACAGATCTCTGCAGTCTGTTATACTCTAGCTCTAACACTTCTCTCCCAAACGGTGTTAACTCATAGCACTTCTTTCTGTCTGTAGAGGCAACTTCAACAATCAATTTCTCTTTTAATAACTTCGTAGTATTCCCATATAAAGTACCAGGACCGAGCTTTACTTCCCCATTTGTCATCTCTTCTACCATTTGCATAATTCCATAACCATGCATTGGCTTTACAAGTGACAACAATATGTAATATGTCGCCTCAGTTAATGGAATGTATTTTTGCGCTTTCGCATTCATTATAACTACCTCCGATACATCGCTTCATGATATATCGACTCGCGATACATCGCATAACGATATTGTATAATCATATTCCAAAATATGCAAGTGTAATATTAAAATTAAATATCCATTTCTTTGAATTAAAAAATCATATCAATTTTCTGAATAATTTGTTAAAATATAGAAATATCCGCTTTTATTTTGAAAGGAATGATACATATGATAACTAAATTGAAAGAAAACATAGGATCTGTTTTTGTCGGTAAGGAAAATGTAATTGATTTACTCCTCGTTTCACTGCTTGCTGATGGACATGTACTGCTTGAAGACGTACCTGGTACTGGAAAAACATTACTAGCAAAAACAATTTCTAAAAGCATTGGTGGTAATTTTTCTCGCGTTCAATTTACCCCTGATGTACTTCCGAGTGATGTAACAGGTATTGAATATTTCAATCCAAAAACTAGTGAATTCGAATTAAGACTTGGACCAGTTATGACAAACATATTACTTGCAGATGAAATTAACCGTGCGATGCCGAGAACACAATCTAGTTTGTTAGAAGCGATGGAAGAACGACAAGTAACGCTTGAAAAGCAGTCTACTCCTCTTCCGAAACCATTCTTTGTTATTGCGACGCAAAACCCGATTGAATCACAAGGAACTTTCCCTCTTCCAGATGCACAACTTGATCGCTTTTTAATGACGATTTCAATTGGTTATCCGTCTCCTGAAGATGAATTAAAAATGATGCGCCGTTTTCGTAACAATGCACCGTTAGAAAGCGTCACATCTGTCATTTCTTTAGAAGACATTTTAGAAGCACAGAAACAAGTGAAAGAAATTTTCGTATCAGAACCGTTAGAACATTACATTATTAAGCTTGCTCACGCTACAAGAAATCATGATTACATTGCTAACGGTGTAAGCCCGCGTGCTACATTAGCTTTAGTACGTGCCGTTCAAGCATTAGCCTTTTTACGCGGGAGAGAATATTGCACGCCTGAAGATATACAATTTTTAGTTCCTTCTGTTTGGAATCACCGTATCGTCTTGTCAATGGAAGGAGCTTTACGTACGACAAAAAATGAATTAATGCAAAGGATTTTAAAAGAAGTAGACGTACCTGTGGAGATTGAACAAGCATGAATGGACAGCGCGTTGTAACTGTACCTTTATTTTTTCAGCTCCATATTATTCAATTAACTGTGCCAGGCGCTATACTATTTACGTTTTTTCTGCCGCAACGAATTATTATGTTTCTCTTTTTCTTCTACTATTTATTTGCGATTTTTATTTATAAATATGTCGCTTACATAGAGAAAAAGTTTCAAGTAATAAACGAGAAACAAACAACTCGGCTTTTCCCTGGTGAATCTGGACAGTTTTTTATTCATTTAAAAAATGGGGCAAATATACCACTCGTTAATGGTGTTTGTTATTTTCATTTAGATTCTTCCCTTATACCGCATAAAGATCAAGGGATTGAACAAATATCAAAAACGTTATTTTCTTTCCCATTTTCACAACCTGCTCATTCGGCACAAAAATGGGATTTAACATTAACCGCAACGAAGCGTGGTGTGTTTCAAATTGAACAGTTCGAATGTGTTTTAAAAGATCCTTTTCATCTTTTAACTGTACATTTACCTGTTTTCGATAAGTTAAAGACTGAAATCATTGTGTACCCTTCTCCTAAAGAGGTAGCCGGTTTACAAGAACTCCAGCAACTATTAACAGGTTCGTATCGAACGAATTTCTCTTTTTACAATGATGAAACATCCATTATCGGTGTTAAACGATATGAACGCGAATCTTTCCGCTCTATCCATTGGAAAGCATCCGCTAAAATGCAGGCGTTACAAGCGAAGCAATATGAACCAGTAAAAAATTATAGTTGGACGATTTGTCTTTCTTTAGCTGCTGATCGTGGGTTTGGTTGGAAAGAAAATGTAGAAGACCTTATTTCATTTACAACGTACATTTGTCAATTCGCAACGAAGCATCAAATTCCGTTTGAGTTATTTATTAGTGTTTTAGCAGAAGATGGCCCTTTGCTTTTACCATTAAACGAAGGACAAACACATTATGCCAAAGCGTTAGAAGAATTAGCACGTATTTCAGATGATAGTACGCTACTTCCGAAACAAGGATTTCTTCACTATGTAACGAGAAAAAGGGAACGCTCATCTACAATGATATACATTGGTTTGCAGAAAAAGGAGCTCCCTTTTCTATCTCAGCCTACGTTCCTCATTAATAATGAAGGGATGGTGGAAAAGCTTGAAAACTTGGCTCTATCACGTTAATGACTTTATTCTGCTCCTCCTTCTTTCATTATTAACGGAAAGAGACGAACTAGTTGGTATTGCTATATTTTTAGCAACAGGCTATGTAGGTGTAGTTCTTATTCATAAATTAATGAGGAAAAAAACAACAGGATTTGTACTACTGTTAGTTATTCAAATAATCGGTTGTTCTTTATTTCTACCTTTCTCTATTTTAGGCACAATATTATTACCACTGTTTTTCTTTATCGTACACTCTGTTGGACCGGGATATCCAGTACAAAAATCGTTAGGCGGTATTGTATGGTTTGTCGTTTCAGCTATATTTTATGCCCCCTTTCCGCCATTGTGGAAATTGTTACTATTAACTTTACACATTATGATTACATTTTGGTTAACAGGTTCCAATCGTAATCAACAGCTATTACGTTTCACTTCTATTATTACGATTGGAATAATTAGCGCTTTACTTATTCCGATATTTCCTTATCGGCTTCTTTTTTCCTATATCATACAAGTAGTTGCCTTAGGATTTGGTTATGCTTTAAATCCATTGTTCTCGGCAGCTGCATTAAAAGATACAGACGACTTTTGGTCGAATAAAGGAAATTTAAAAGATCCTCAAATTAAAGAGGAATTGGGGCAGCGTCCTTTTGATCCAACTCTCATTAATAGCATTACAATAATAGCCTGTACAGCCATCGCTATTTACGTCGTTTGGAAAATAGTAAAAAAACGAAAACATTTAAGTTTACCAAATATGCCTGTCTTTGAATCTACAATCATTACTGATAAAGAAGGCATTAGCCAAAAACGCTTCAAACGAAATAAACCACCACATAACGAAATTCGAAAAGAAATTTTCAAACTCGAGAGTAAGCTATCTCCTCCTTTAAACCGAGAACGAGGAGAAACTGTTGAAGCTTGGCTAGAAAGAATTAATGATGAAGAAGAGGTAAATATTCAGAGTCATATTATTATAGACGCGTATAATGCAGTTCGTTATTCAAATGGTGAAAACACTGTACTTCTGCATGAATTTAAGGAAGAGGTTCATAAGCTTTATGCGTATCAGAAGAGTTTGAAGAAGAAGAGAAAATGATGTATACAAAAAGACTCCTATTAAACTAGGAGTCTTTTTGTGTAAAAGTCCACGTTGCTTTTCACAAATTATGCTTTTTTTCCTGCTTCAATTTCTAAAGATTCTTCATGCCACCAAAGTGTTTCTTCAGGATCCTCTTTAGCAATTTGATGTGCTTCTTTTTTCGATTCTACAGTAGGGTAAGAACCTTTTAGTGCACGTCCTGAGGTTGTGACAAACAGTACACTAAACACAATTAATCCAATTACACTTACACCTGTTAAATAAAATGCTGGTGCTAGTGGATTACCAGTAGCATGAACTAAGTATGAACATACGAGCGGTGTTGTACCACCGAATATAGATACAGAAATATTAAAGGAGATAGAAAGCGCACGATAACGTACATCGGTGAAAAAGAGTGCTGGTAATAACGAAGGCAATGTTCCTTCATATACACTAAGGAAGAAACCTAAAATGAAAATACCCGCAAACATGGCTACAATATGTCCGTTACCAATTAATAAAAATGCTGGAATTGAACATAATGCTAAACCAAGTAAGCCAATTTGTACTACTCGTTTATTACCTACTTTATCACTTAATTTACCGAAATAAAGTGCCAGTGGAATCATAAGTGCCATCGTAATTGAAATAATTAATAAGCCCGTTGTTTCTTTGACTTTTAGTACTTGTGTTAAATAAGAAGGAATATACGAAAGGATCATATAGTTTGTAATGTTAAAGAAGGCAACAATTACTGTGCTTAATAAGAAGTCTTTTTTGTGATATTTTAATATATCCATAAATGAAAATTGTTCGTTGTCTTCAGATTCCTCTTGTGCTTTTTCCATCTCTTGAAAGATTGGAGATTCATCTAAATGACGTCGTAAATATAAACCGACCAAACCAATTGGTGCAGCAATTAAGAAAGGAATACGCCATCCCCAGCTGAGCATTTGCTCATCTGTTAATAATAACGTCAAAATGGTAACAATTACCGAGGCAGCAATGTAACCTGAGAGTGTTCCAATTTCAAGACCACTACCGAGTATACCACGCTTTTTATCTGGAGAAGATTCTGCGATATAAACCATTGCTCCTGAATATTCGCCGCCTGTAGAGAAGCCTTGAATCATTCGAGCAATTAAAAGTAGTATTGGTGCCCATACACCAATTTGTTCATAGGTTGGTAGTAATGCGATGAATAATGTAGAAAGTGCCATTAAAATAATAGTTGTACTTAAAACAATCTTTCGGCCGTATTTATCTCCTATTCTACCAAAGAAAATACCTCCGATTGGTCGAACGAGAAAGGCCGCCGCAAATGTACCAAATGTTAATACAAGTTGCAAACCACTATTATCCACACCTGAGAAGAATAATTGACTTAATATTACCGCTAAATACGCGTATAATCCAAAGTCAAACCACTCCATTGCATTCCCAATGCCAGTAGCAATAACTGCTTTTTTCGCTTGTTTAGAATTGACAATATTAACGTCTTGAGGTTCAAAATTTAAATCATTATTTTGTTGCATATAGTAAAACAGCCCCTTATTTAATTTAACTTCTTTAAGCACACCTTCTCTTACTAGAATAAATTCAATACGAAGCACTTAAGGAAAAGCAACGTCTCCTTATCTGTTATTATTGTTTCACATAATTAATTATTTGTCCAACGAGATGCTTCCTAGATTAAGTAATTTACTATTTTAAAAAGCTGAAGAAGGCGCTATACGAGTACCTTTTTCAGCTTTTTATTTTAATATCTAAATTTATTTTTTCCACCCCTATTTTCTTCCTATTTGAATTAAAAATAAGGTGCTTTTTTATAAAGTTTTTTAAACACTCGCTATAGCTGATAAGCTATGAATACAGGAGATAAACTCATAAATAAATGCATCAATTTCTTCTTTAGTAATTATATATGGAGGAAGTAAACGGATGATGTTCCCTTGTGTAACATCAACTAACATTCCTTTCTCCATTAGCTCCACCTGTAATTTCTTAACATTTTCATTCTTATCATTCAAACTAATTCCAAACATCATTCCAGCATGACGTACTTCCTGAATATAATAAGAATTTTCTTTCTGAATTTCTTGCAATTTATCATTTAGATAGTGTGATGTTTCATACGCTTCTTGCATTAAACCATCGTCAATCAATGTATTTAAAACCGTTAACCCTAAAGCCGTTCCCATTGAAGAATGAGCAAACGTTGTGCCGTGATCTCCTGGTGCAAATACATCACATAACTTTTCACCTACAACAATTCCGCCAAGCGGTATCCCGCCTCCTGTTCCCTTACCAATTTGAATAATATCCGGTGTAATATTGAAATTTTGATAAGCAAATAGTTTACCAGTTCTCCCCATACCACTTTGAACTTCATCAACGATAAGAATGACATTATATTTATCACATAAGTTTTGAACACCATGTAAATATTCACCCGATAAAGGGTATATCCCCCCGCTACCTAATACAGGCTCTAGCATAATCGCAATTGGATTTTCTTTAACAATTGTTTCTTCTAATTGCTCTATATTCTCGCGCTCTACTTCATATACAGGAATCGATGTTTTAGGGAAATTTTGATATACACTTTCTTGTCTCGTAAAATGAAGTGCCCCTAACGTACGCCCGTGGAAGCTATTCTTCAGCACTACGATTCCTTCACGTTCCTCATGCGTATTCGCTCTATATTTATCAATTAATTTCAACGTTGTTTCTGTCGCTTCCGTACCAGAGTTTGTAAAAAAGACTTTTCCATTTTTTAAAGAGCAATCAACTAATTTCTTTGCATACTCAATCGCAACTGGGTTTAAAAAATGAAACGGAAGATGCAGAGATTTCGTAACTTGTTCCATTGTCGTTTGCACGATTTTCGGGTGATTATACCCTAATACGTTCACTCCGACACCAGAAAATAAATCTACATACTCTTTACCATCCACATCATAAAGCTTGCACCCTTCTCCTCTTTCTATTGCAACCTTCGTACGACAATACGTAGGCATCATATATTCTTTATCTAATTGAAACCAATCCGACATTTTAAATTCCTCCTAGTTATTTTCCCTGTTTATTTATGTTCATTCTCTATAAAGTCATGTATAAATTCATTTTTAAGATTGTAATTTTAATAGTAATTTTCTTCCCGATATTCATTTTTCCATAATTTCTTCTATTTCAACAGGTCCACTACATACACGTTTTTTTCATCTAGCGGTCTGTTACTATTTTGAACTTTGCGTGTCATACATAATCAAGGCTATAAAATCATATTTAGTAACAATGGAAAAAAAAGATTTGGAGGCTATATCGATGGATGAAAACTATGATAAACAGGGACAATCTTTACTAGAGAAAGGCTTTAATGAAAATGGAGAACGTAATGAACAAGCTATACTTCACTCTCAAACAGTTGGTTCACGTGGACCTATTTTAAAGCAAGATAATGTACTGCACGAGGCGTTACAAGAATTTATTCACGAAAAAATTTTAGAAAGACCTGTTCATGCAAAAGGATTTGGTGCATTCGGTTATTTTCAAACGATATATCCGATGTCTGAACATACAAAACTAAGCTTTTTACAAAATTCTAATGAGAAAATTCCTGTTATGGTTCGATTTTCATTAGCTGTTAGTACGAAAGGAACACCTGATACTTCTAGAAATGTACGAGGTTTTGCTACAAAATTTTATACAAAAGAAGGCGTATTTGATCTTTTATGTAATCACCTTCCTGTCTTTTCTGTTCGTGATCCGATGCGTTTCCCTGAAACTATTAATGCGTTATTGCCTTCACCTAAAAATAACTTAATAGACCCTGATAGATTTTGGGATTTTGTTGCTAGAGCACCCGAATCCATTCACTTTGTTGTCCGTTTATACTCTGATGCTGGTACGGCAAAAAGTCTTCGCCACATCCCAGGACATAGTGTAAATACATATGTTTGGAGAAATGCTCAAGGTTATCGAAAGTATGTAAAGTATCATTGGTATCCATTTGAAGGTGTACAATTCATTACTAGTGAGGAAGCAAATAAACTGGCCGCCGAAAATCCTGATTATAGCGGGAAAGATTTATACGATACAATTGAGGCTGGTAAAGCAGTGGAATATGGTTTATATGTCCAGCTCATGGATCCTAAAGATGAAACACACCTTTCTTATGACCCTTTAGATGATACAAAAGTATGGGATGAAAAGGAGTATCCTCTTATACCAGTAGGCAAAATGGTATTAAATAAAAATCCTGAAAACTATAAAGAACAAGTAGAAAAAGTCGCTTTCTCCCCTTCTAATTTACTAGACGGTGCAGAACTATCAGATGATAAAATGCTACAAGGTCGCGCTAACATTTATAGTGATTCTCAAAGAAGAAGAATTGGACCCGAATTTCGTAAATTAGCGATCAACCAACAGCAAAATTGGACACCTGCTAATCAAGCAACTAGCGGTGACGGAAGATACGTTGAAGGAAAACTTGAAAGAGCTTCTATAACTAAGAAAGACGACTTTGGGCAGCCTGGTGAATATTATGCGAAGTTATCACAAATTGAAAAAGAACATCTTGCCGAAAACTTAGCTAGTGATTTGAAAGTTATCTCCAATGATATAAGAAAGGTAGTTTTAGGGTATTTCCATGAAGTGTCAGCTGATTTAGCAAAGAGGATTGAGAGTACGATGCAAAGGCTTTAATAATAAAAAAAACGTCATTTTCAATGATGAAAATGACGTTTTTTATGGCGAACTTATTTGTGATTTCTATGATAAATTCAGGCTATCATGTGAAGATTTTGTGTATGTCGGAATTACCGGTGCAGGTGTATCTCCTCGATTTGCATATTGAATAAATTGGGACCCACCAAAAGCGACTGTTCCAATAAATACAATGCCCATTAAAAATATTTTGACTTTTTTTATCATTTTAATGTCCCTTTTTCCATTGATTTTTTTGTGACACTGTACTTTGATAAAAATATTCACTAGCTTTTCGATAATTATTTTCTTCATGAAATCTTATTGCAAGTTTTTCAGTATATTCATAAACAGCATCTAATAGATTATTCTGTTCAAAATATTGAATACCTTCAATTACAACCTTCTCTAGTTCATTTGTATTTGATAATTTATTCATTTGTTCAAGGATTAAAAATCTATGGAGGTATTCTTTATTATCAATTTCCTTACTGACATTTATTCCGCGATTAATAAGCTCTTCTGCACGCAGAGTTTCTCCCAACTTAAAGTGTGCTTCAGCCTCTGAAAAAAGTGCACGTACATGATTTCCTCATTTGTATTTGTCATCACACTCTTCCCCCTCTTTCTTGTATAATAACTATATTTTATCTCAACCTAATACTAAGCGACTTATATAATATTTGATAAATATAATTTAGAAAATTCAGTTAATTAAACTTTGAAATTCTGTTTAAAACAAAGACAAGCAACCATATTTACAAAACTAATATGATTGCTTGCTTTTTATCATTTATTAACAAAAACTATTCCCTTCAAGATTTTCATTACATCATTTTATATTATGATATTCATTTCTCTTTTCCAGATAATCCTTTTCACATTGTAACGGCTTGTATTCCACGATTTTCCCTTGCTTCTTTTTCGTTTCGGTAACAATCCATTCCCCTTTTTCAAGGTTTAGGCGTTTCATTACATTAGTATCGTCTATTTCTTTATAAAGTAAAAATGCTTCTTGCGCCTTCACAAATAATCTAGGCTCTCCCCTATATCCACCACTATCATAAACTTTAGTTAGCGAATTATAATAAGAATCATTTTCCCTTCCGCCATACATCAAATGCGCAGCCTCTAGGTCTCTTTTACTAATTTCCCAAAAACTATTTTCATCAATCTTTAAATCAAATGTAGATATAATGTCATTCATAATGTTTTTCACATACTTTTCATCACGAATTTTACTTTCTTCCAGACAATCTGAAGATAACCTTGGTGCATTTGACTGAGAATGTACCACATGCTGTATAGATACGCACAAAATAAATACACTTAAAACATACAATAGTTTTTTCATATTTAAGTATCACCTCAAATGATTTAGATACTATATTATTTGTTTTTGAGGTAATTCTATTCTTATGCTGTAAATAATAAATCCCCTATAAAATTGATTTTTATAGGGGATTTATATTTAACATTTAATCGACGTAGCAAGTACCTTACCACTTTTCACATCATATAAACCAACTGGTGTCACTCTAATGAAAGGTAGATGAGTCGCTGAAAAGAATAGTATTGTGAAAGCTGGATCGTTAAAAGAATAACCTCGCTCTTGCAGTAATTCCACCATTTTTTTCTCTTTCTGTATTAATTCACTCATTTTCAAATTAGACATAATCCCGAGCAATGGTAATGCAATTTCGTGTAACACTTCATTTCTTTCAGCTATTACCATTCCCCCGCCAAGCTCTTTTACTCTATGAAAAGCTGTAAGCATATCTTCTTTCCTTTTTCCAATAAGAATGATGTCACCTGTACCGGAATAAGAGCTAGCAAGACCTCCTAATCCATTCGCAAAACCTTTCACAACTGTATTCACTCGCCACGTCCCGTCACGAGCAATCATCATAAGGAAACATTCATCATGCTCAATAGAAAGTTCTTCACCGTTTAAGTCGATTTCAGTTACATATGGTTTTGAAATAACATCATTTAATAATTTTATACCTGTTGTTTCAGAAAAAATCATATCTTCTTTCTTTAAAGACCAGTCTAATGATAATGGAGTTACTTTGAATTTACTCCAGTCTATATGTAATGATGCATTTTTGTTTATTCCGTCACGCTTCATCCATTTCCCCTTTGCAATTACACTTATTGGAATCGGATTTTCTTTACTTTCCAAAATATTAATATTTGCAATTCTTCCTGTCGCGATCGCGCCGTGTAAATGCTCCATATTATAATAACGAGCAATGTTATAGCTTGCCATATTATAGGCATCAATTACTGGTATTCCTTGCTTTATCGCGATTTCTATCATCCTATTCGTCATTCCGTTTTCATAAAATGACGGATGTGAACCATCTGTTGTGAACATGAATCTATCAAATTGCTTGACACCTAATTCCAGCAATTCTTTCAGTAAAACTTCTAAATCTGGACGTATGGAAGAATTCCTAAGAGAAACCGTGTAACCTTGCATAAGACGAGCGAAAGCTTCCTGCCCTGTCATCGCTTCATGATCGCAATCAGTACCTAGTAACTTTAACTTCGCTAACGTTGATTCAGACGCACCGGGAAAATGACCTTCTACTTTTTTCTGTAAGTGCTTTGTTTCCTGTACCCAATTTAACATCTCATCATCGCCATTTAATAGTTTTGGCCATGCTGTTAACTCGCCGCCCTGAAGAACATCTTCATGCTTCAGCCACTCCATTATTTCTTCACTATTAAATAAAGATTCCCCATTTTGTAGTTCAGTCTGTCCATCAAAACGACACCACCAATACATACTTGCCGGAATCTTTTCAAATTCATCTAATAAACGAAATGCTTCTTCACGTTGTAAGGTAAAAAATAAAGTTAAATTATCATTAATAAAAGTTGTTGTCCCAAACTGCATCGCATGAGTCGCTAAAGTTTCTGGATTATACAATTGATATGGATGTGCATGCGGTTCAATGTAACTAGGAACTACATACTTTCCATCACAATCAATCAATTCAAATTCATGTAGTTGCTCTGGTAGTTTTTCTCCTACATATATAATGCGGTCATCATAGATCCAAATATTTGCTTGCACCCACTTGCGCATATAGGAATTTAAATATGTTGCATTCTTGAATAAAATGTGCGGGCTTCTTGTGCCATCTATTACTTCAACATGTTCTCGTAATTGTGTGTTACTCCATCTAAACTGATTTTGTCCCAATGTATTTCACTCCACATCAATTTACTTTTATTTATTAAAACAAAAATAATTAACTAACTAAAGTATTATCCATTCATAACTCCCCTGTATATCCCCTATACCCTTTATTATATGGAATAATTACAAAAATAACAATTTTCAAAATTCATAATATATCTCTTTGATCCAAAATAAAAAAGATATCATGCAACTGACATCTTTTTTATACTAGACTATAAGATTGGATTACACTTGTATCCGTATTTATGTTCTACATATACTTGATTGCTGCCATACCATGAATGCTAATACTGTCCTTTAAAGCAGTATCTCATTCGCTTTCTTTTCATCTATTTCTTAAATTCAATTTGCATCATTTTATTAAACTGCGTATTAATATCAATCGCACCTAAAGAGTTAATACTAATAGCCAATGTATGTTTGCCTCCCATTACTCCGCCAACAAAAGTTGTAAATCCAGGAATTGCCCCTCCGTGACCCCAAACTGAAATACCATTTGGAAGTTTAGTCTCATAGATCCCAAGGCCATATCCATCACCAACACCTTTTCCTTCTATAGGAACTGTAGTAAGCATTTCTTTTAGCTCACGTTCTTTCAGTAACTTACCACCAAGTAAAAATGAAAAGAATTTGTTTAAATCGTCCGCATTAGAAATCATATCTCCAGCTGAATTAGCTAAACTCGGATTATAATAAGTCATGTCTTTCAATTCACTTGTTTCGTCTATTTTCATATACCCACGAGCATGATCCTTTCCTGGAATAACGGGTGAATTCCCTGGTAAAAACGTATTTGACAGATCCAAAGGTTCAATAATTCGCTTTTCAATTTCTTCCGCATAACTATTTCCAGTTATTTTTTCAATAAGCATTCCCAATATTACGTATCCTGTGTTTGAATACAGCCATCCCTTACCTGGTGAAAAATCTGGAGGTAGAGAAAGTCCTATTTTCACTATTTCTTCTGCTGTAAACGTTTTTCTCGAATTCATTATGTCAGCATCTTTTGACTTTAAGTATTCAGCTATACCACTCGTATGATTCAAAAGTTGACGTATCGTAATTTGATTGCCATCATACCCATTACCTTGAATGAGACCCGGTAGCCACTTTTCAATTGGATCGTCAAGTTGCACGCGATTTTCTCCTACTAATTGAAGAACAGTCGTAGCGGTAAAAGTCTTCGTCACACTCCCAATCCGAAAACGATAATCCGATTTCATTGTTTTCTTTGTATTTAAATCCGCGACGCCAGCAGTATAACTACTAATCTTTCCATTGTTAGACGTCTTCGCTAATATTCCTGGGGTTCCAAGCTGTACTGTTTCCTGCATTACTTGTTTCCAACCATTCCGATTCTTTTGATCATGTGATTGTGACGGACTAGATAAATTTTGAACAGACTCTGCTTTCACAGTAAAACCTGGTGTGAATAGAGTAGTACCCGCTAATAAAATTGCTAAACTTGCTAACTTAATTGAATTACATTTTTTCATAAGGCTCCCTCTTCTCTATTAATATCGGATTAATTCAAGTTATACTTTAATCCTATATGATAAAACTCTCTTTTTTCTTATCCATTCCTTACGAAATACTTACGTTCAAATTTTGATACGATAAACTGAGAAAGAGCTATGCATGAAAATAAAAAGGGCATATAAAATAAGGACAGCCACTTAACTGCCCTTATTTTCATTTCACCTCGTCTTTATTATTTTTAAGATGATTCATTAATTGTGTTCGTTTCAAAGGTACATATATGTTTGTTCCAGTAACATATCTTTTTCCCAATCGAATTATCTTATAAATTTAAGGAGTTTATATTAAGATTAACAATAAAAAAGAACGTGTTTTCAATTTATCAAAACACGTTCTCTTACATACTTAAAACCCTATATCAACTTTTCATTTCATTCACTTTTACCACCCTGCACTAGCATTCATACCATTTCCAATAATAGTAAGAAATAGTGGCCACAATACTGGTCCTAACGTAAGAAGTAAATTTAGAAGTATAAGTAATCTATATACCCCGGGGAAATTTTGATCTTTACGATTTACAAATATTAAAATAACTAATAATATTATGGTCGTTAAAAATAAAAGTAGAGTTAGCAACCAATACCAAACCATTAAACTGAGACTCCATGGTGTTAATAGCTCGTGTATTATACCAAATATGATTCCTAATACTCCAAAACTAAAGGTAGTAACTGTTGATTTTATAAGCACTATATTTAATGTTTTTTCGTATGTATTTTTACAATATAAATCTATTAAAGTGTATAAAGATAAATATGCCATTAATACACCTACCCAAGACAATAACCAGTCTCCGCCTCCTCTAAATAACATGAACAGCAACCAGCACATCCCTACTGCAGAAAAAGTAAAGGAAATAAGTATGCTTTTCAATACCGGTTTCATTATATTTTCACACCCTTAAAAATAAATTATAAGTTTTTACTAAACTCATGTAATTTTTTATTAACATGCTACCCATTAATCGTTTAGCTCTAACGTATCCTTTTTTCATTCTATATTAATAAAACAAAGATATACTCATGAACAATTAAAGAAGCAATACTCTACAAAGAGTTCCATATAGCTTGTATATTCTTTTTCCATTGGTAGAGATATTAAAAAATTAAGTATACATTAACATGCAATTAAATATAAGTAAATAAAAAAGATGACCTCAGCATACGCCAAAGTCATCTTCTATAACCATATTATTTTACTAGTTCACCGCTATAAACCTTTATATCAAGCGGAGCAGTTAAAAACTGTGATGCTTTACTAACGAAAGATGTGAAGTGTTCACTCGTATTATGACTCGCAACTGCTGCTTCATCTTTCCATACTTCTACCATCGTATAAACACTTTCTTTTTCAGTATCTTTATATAAATCGTAAGATACATTTCCACTTTCTTCTCTTGAACCATGAAGTAGTGGCTGAATTTCTTCTAAAAATGATTGTTGTTTTGCTGGATCTACTTGAAATATTGCGTGAATAATAATCATGGTGTTTCCCCTCTCATATCTCACTTATTTCTGTTTTGTTATAAAATTACTTCCACTCAGCAACTTTTTCAATTGGAAGACGTACTGATGGATAACCACTGTCAGCAGCTTTTCCGATTGAAATTAACATAACTGGTACGTGACGCTCTTTGTCTAATCCGAAAGCTTCTGCGATTTGGTCTTTTTCAAATCCACCAATTGGGCAAGTATCATAGCCGTGAGCACGTGCTGCTAACATAAATTGCATCGCTACAAGACCACCGTCAATTAGTACAGTATCTTTCATTACTTCTGGTGTAACCATTGAGAAGTAACCTGAAAGTTTTTTCATTTGATCTTCTTTTACTTCAGCTGGCATAAGTCCGCGCTCTACTGCTGTACCGTAAATTTCTTCTGCGTTATCAAAGTTGTTTAAGTCACCAAATACAGCAATCATCGCTGAAGATGTTTCTACTTGAGATTGATTGAATTTTGCAAGTGGAGCCAGTGTTGCTTTTGCTTCGTCACTTTCAATAACAAGGAATCTCCATGGTTGCATGTTTACTGAAGATGGTGCAAGTGTTGCTTCTGTAAGAATTTCTGTCATTTCTTCTTTGCTAATTTTCACTGAAGGATCGTACTTACGAATTGAACGACGTCCTGTTAAAATTTCGTTAAAATCATTTGTTTTTACTGAATTAGTCATAGTTGTATTCTCCCTTTTTTATAATTCTTTTATGTTTTCTTGAATGCGGTCTAGCATTGTTAAAAGATTATCGCGTTCTTCTTCACTTAATCCTTTAAATGCAGATGTTGCGAAACGCTCTTTTTCCTCTTGATACACTTGAATTTTATTTCGTCCCTCTTCTGTAAGAGAAACTAACGTAATTCTGTTATCATCTGGATTTTTACGTCTTGTAATCATTCCATTTGCTTCCAGCTGTTTTAAATGCCTCGTAATCGCGGCATTATCAATATTCACTTCTTGCTGAAGTGCTTTTTGACTAATTTCATCTACTTCATATAACTGAAGTATAAGCTCTAGTCTAGATTGACTCATACCCGTACACCCTTCAAACTTCGAACTTACTTCTTTATTGAGGAAGTGTAATTTATATAAAATTATTGCTTCTTTTGAGCATGAACTTGTCAAATTACCCCTCCTTTACATCCAAATCAAAAATGTTTGATGCATCAATAGTTGATATGTCAATTAATATAATCTATATCGATTTAGAATGCAAGCATTTTGTTTTCTTTTTATTTTTTCCAAATTAAGGTACTTTGTAGCGTTACAAAAAATGGAAAATGCATTATAATAGTAATAATTTAAATGACTGGAGAGTGATTGTAATGCGGCAATACACAAATAGAAATGAGGAATTAAAAATGGAAAGTGAAATGAGGATATTTATATATGACAACAATAAATATAGGGATTGTCGCGCACGTAGACGCTGGCAAGACGAGTTTGACTGAGCGAATTCTTTATGAGACGAATGTGATTAAAGAAATTGGCCGAGTAGATAGTGGTAATACGCAAACTGACTCAATGGAATTAGAAAGACAACGCGGAATTACGATTAAAGCATCTGTCGTTTCTTTCTTTATTGATGATTTAAAAGTAAATGTTATTGATACACCTGGACATGCTGATTTTATCGCTGAAGTGGAGCGATCATTCCGCGTTTTAGACGGTGCGATTTTAGTTATCTCTGCCGTTGAAGGTGTGCAAGCACAAACGAAGATTTTAATGCGGACATTACAGAAATTAAACATACCTACTATATTATTTGTTAATAAAATAGACCGTAGTGGCGCAAATACTGAAAAAGTTGTGAAACAAATAAAAGAGCTTCTTTCAAATGAAGCATCCCCCTTCTACTCTGTAGAAAACGAAGGTACAAAGGAAGTACGGATTATTGAATATAAATCCTATGACGATTGTATTGAACGATTAGCACCATTTAACGAATCATTGCTTGAGTCATATGTAAATAACGAAATAATACCGGATGCACTATTAAGAAAAGAACTCGAAAAGCAAATACAGCAAGCAAATGTGTTTCCTATCTTTTTTGGTTCAGCAATGACAGGTATAGGAGTAACTGAATTACTTAAAAATATTTCAGCCTTAATTCCAGCTACTAAATCGGCACAAGATGAAATATTATCCGGTGTTGTTTTTAAAATTGAACGTGAATCTTCTGGCGAAAAGATTGCTTACGTAAGACTATTTTCTGGTTGTTTACACGTTAGAAAATATGTTGATATACAGCGTGGAGAGTCTCTACCACATAAGGAAAAGATTAAAAAAATGTGCATGTTTCATAATGGAGATGCCGTTCAATCTTCTACTGTTCAAAGCGGAGAGTTTTGCAAAGTGTGGGGACTTACGAATATTAAAATTGGTGATATTATCGGTAAGCGGACGGATTATATAAAGGATCTTCACTTTGCCGAACCACAAATGGAAGCTGCTATTGAAGCAGTGCCTAAAGAACGAATTCATGATTTATACGCTGCACTTATGGAGCTATGCGAAGAAGATCCTCTCATTAAGGTTTGGAAAGACGATGTTCATAATGAACTATACATTCGCCTTTTCGGTGAAGTGCAAAAAGAAGTTATTGAAACAACACTTTATGAAAAATACCGTCTACAAGTTACCTTTTCAAACACGCGAGTTGTATGTATTGAAAAACCAATTGACTTAGGGAATAGCGTTGAAGTAATGGGTGAAAAAGAGAATCCTTTTTACGCAACAATTGGGTTCAAAGTTGAACGTGGCGCGCTTAACTCTGGCATAACGTATAACTTAGGTGTTGAACTTGGATCACTACCTTTAGCATTTCATAAAGCGATTGAAGATACAGTATTTCAAACGTTAAAACAAGGTTTATTTGGATGGGAAGTTACGGACATTATCGTCACATTAACACATACCGGCTATGCCAGTCCTGTTACAACAGCGAGTGACTTTAGAAATTTAACACCGCTCGTATTAATGGATGCTTTAAAACAAGCCAAAACATGTGTATTTGAACCAATAAATGAATTTGAATTAACTGTTCCAGAGCACGCAATTAGTACCGCAATGTATAAACTAGCTGCTATCCCAGCAACTTTTGCAGAGCCTACGTTGCATAATGATTCTTACCATTTAACAGGATCATTACCTGTTGCAAAAACAGAGGATTTTAAACGAATGCTCCATTCATTTACTGAAGGAGAAGGTATCTTTATAACAAAGCCAACTGGTTTCACAAAGCTGACGGCTCCCTTCCCTACTCGAAAACGTGTTGACTTCAATCCGCTAAATCGGAAAGATTATTTACTTCATGTGTTGAAGGCTTATTAAATAAAAAAGAGGTGCAAATTGCACCTCTTTTTGCATGTATTGAAACTTAAATTAATTTGTCCTAACAACTTCTTTAAGTTTTTCTATTACTTTCGCTATAGCTTCAATTGAATTTTCCGTTTCAAATTCCCCAATATTTACAGAATGATTTGCGTTCTTCACAACCTCGATTTTTAAATTCGATTGATCTAATTGCTCAATTTGACCTGCATTGTATTGATGATCTTTATCCCCAATTACTAAAATTCCTTCGTGACGACTATGTAAGATCGAATCAAAAATCGAATCAACAGTTAGTAATGGTGTAAGCAATATCATTTTTGAATGTGCAAATTCTTCTCTCTTCAATAAATCATTCGCAATTGGGATTGTTCCGAGTGATTTTCCTAAAAACATCGAATCGTTGTATTGTCCATTTCTTAGCACTTCATTAATGATAGGATTAATATCATCCACCATTACTTTCGTTACTTCTTCTATTGGTTTTTCCATTAATTGTCTATCGTAGGAATAATGAATATGTACTACATCTATTTTATTTTCAAGCATAAGCATCGTTGCATAATAAAATAACGGCTTGTCATAATTGTAGCCTGAACCTGAGAACATAAAACAAATTGTATTAGAACCTTTTTCGATATGTGTGTAACGAATGACTTTATCATCTATATGTATCTCTTTTTTAGTCCCCTTCACCGTTTTTCCCTCCAAGCACGCTTACTTTTGTAACACGATATGTTCTGTATGAACTGATACATCCTTTACTTTATCTTTTATAAACGCTGGCTGTAAGTTATATGCATCTAACTCTTCTACCGGCACCCACTTAAATAAATATTTTCTACCTTCTTCTTCAAGAATATATTGATCCGCCCCATTTGCAGGTAATTCATGCAATTCTACTTCATAATAAAAACTAATCTCATGAAACTTTCGCTCAGAAAGTGTAAAGAAGTTTTCTACTGACCATATTAATCTCTTCACTTCAATAGGTACGCCTAGTTCTTCCGCAAGCTCTCGTTTTAACGCATCTTCACTATTTTCTAGCATTTTCACTCTTCCGCCTGGTACGTACCAATACTCTTCACCTTCATCTTGAAGGATAAGTATTTTACTACCTTGTTTACAAATTGCTCCGACTCGGTAATTAAAACATGTTTCCTCTACTTTAAACGTAAGATCCATCCTGAATGCCCCCTATATATTATTTAAATATCAAATCATTACAAAACTATTATGTATGTGCTGTACAAATAAGATTACTAAATTTTTCTATTGCATTCAATGATTTTCGAACTTTCCGAAAACTACACTTACCTTTTTGTCATTACAGGTATTTATACATATGTTACAATCACAATGCATACTAGAAAAGCAATATGGGGGTACGAATGGAAACGTTATTAATCCAGCAAACTGAGAAATCAAATAAGTTTTGGAAAATCGTTGTGAAAGATAGAGACTACGTTGTGTTTTACGGAAAAATTGGCACAGCTGGTAGTGTGAAAGCGAAAGAATTTGAAACAGAAGAAGAATGCATAAAAGAAGCTAACAAACTAATCGCTTCCAAACGAAAAAAAGGATATACCGACCCTATTCTATGGGAAGATTACATAAAAGAAAAAACGATAACAGAAGAAGAATTTTGGGAGATAATCGCTCGTGCAAAAACGAAAGGCGAAGACCAAGAAGAACAAATAGAATGGCTCACTTCTCACCTTGCTAAACGTACAGTACATGAAATTGTAGCTTTTGATACACATATGCATCGTACTTTAAAAGCTTCCTATACGCCTCACTTATGGGCAGCTGCTTATATAATTATGGGCGGTTGTTCAGATGATAGTTTTGATTACTTCCGCGGGTGGTTATTATATCAAGGAAAAGAAACATACGAAGCGTGTATTGAAGATCCAGAACGGTTAATTCCTGTATTAGAAAATTTGAGTGAGTATGACGTACCAAATATTGAAGAACTTTCATTATACTTTGGATACACTGTATATGCAGAAAAAACCGGGGATGAAAATGATACTTACTTTACACTTTATCATGTCTTATCTAATGAAAAATTCGACGATATAGATATCGAGTTTGACTGGAATGAAGATGACGAAGACGGTTTGAAAAAGATGTTTCCTAAGTTATGGGAAATATATGGGGAAGAACCAATTGAATGGTAGATAAATATTAGGACTCTGTTTAACCAATAGACAGAGTCCTGTTTTCATAGAATCCTTATTTACACTCTCTTTGTTTCATTCCACTTATCTAACAGCTCCTTTTCTCTTTCAATTGAAATACCTGCTTTTAATTCCCATTCGTCCACACTCTTCATCCACTCATATACATCTGTAACTGTATGTTCTAATTTCCTAAAAGTAAGCCCTTCTTTCACAGCATTATCAATACTTATAGAAAACCCACCTTTCCACGGCTTCGTTTCACCTTCCAATGAAAAAGTTTCTGGAAGCCATAAAGGTATCTCTGTCCAAGGCTGCACTTTATGTTCATTCATAAACGATTCATCAACCCAAACGAATGCAGCATCACTATTCGTACCCTTTTTACACGTATTTAATAGCTCTTCCATCGTCAATTCATAATTTGGACCTGTAACATTGAATGTACCTGCTTTATTGGTTTCTGCCATGTTTAGTCCCCAGTTTGCCACGTCTTTTATATCAACTATCTGCACTGGACGCTCTTTTCTTCCTGGAACTAACACTTCTCCTCCCTTTACTACACGCCCAATCCAGTATGGAAGCCGATCTGTATAATCAAACATCCCTGAAAGAAGTCCTGCTCTTACATGTAAAACACGCCCCGGCCAATAATTCTCTGCTTCTTTTTCACATAATACTTTAAGCGCACCGTAATACTCATAAGGAGATATTTCACCATTCTCTACAGCTTTTACCTTATCACTTGTTGGTTCAGGTAGTAATTTATAATCTTCTTTTATGTGATACGGAATCCAATCTTTATATACGGAAAGGCTTGAGATGAATGTATAATGCTTTATATTATCTTTAAGTACTTCTCCTACATTCCTAATGTGATGAGGAGAAAATCCACACGTATCTATGACCAAATCCCATTTTCGATTTTCTAAACTTGAAACATCATCATTTCTGTCACCGATTAACTGCTCTACTTCAGGAAAAACTTCTTTATTCGTTCCGCGATTAAATAATGTAACTTCATGCCCTCTTTTTAATGCCTCTTCTACGAAAGCTCTTCCTAAAAAACGTGTACCACCTAGAATTAGAATCTTCATGTTTCTCCCCCATTCGTGATTGAAAATCCTTTCTTTTGTTAAACGATTTTTTGCTCTGAAAAGTTACGGGTGGGATGTAGCTTTTTACTACAATTTTAATTCTATAAAATAAAAAGAAACCATTTTGAAGAGTTAATCAGCATAGTTTCTTTAATAATAAATAATTATTACCGCTCATTCTTTACCTTTACACAATCTCTCCATCAACTAACTCAATAATTCTATTACACTGATTCGCTACCTCAATATCATGCGTTACAATAATAATCGTTCGTCCTTCTTCATTCAGTTGTAATAGTAGATCCATAATTTCTTCTCCTGTTTTTCTATCTAAATTCCCTGTCGGTTCATCAGCCAAAATTATTTCTGGTTCACCTACTAACGCTCTAGCAATTGCGACTCGCTGCTGTTGTCCACCTGAAAGCTCGTCCGGTGTTTTATGCAAATGTTCTTTTAAACCTACTTTTTCTAAGTAGAACTTCGCCTTATTTTCTCTTTCACGTTGCTTTAGCTTTCTATATGTGAGTGGTAGTGCTACATTATCCAGTACAGTATGTTCTTTTAACAACGCAAAATATTGAAAAACAAATCCAATCATTTCATTTCTTGTTTTATGAACTTTATTTGCTCTAATTTCAGTTAATGTTTTTTCATTTAACGTATATTCACCCTCATTTGGCAAATCAATTAACCCTATAACATTTAATAGCGTACTTTTCCCCGATCCTGATCGACCCATTATCGCTATAATTTCGCCCTTATTTATCGTTAAGTTTATACCGTTTAATGCGAACGTATTATGGTTCTTGTTACTATACACCTTCTTAATGTCTTTTAACACAATTAAACTCATTATTCCATCCCACCTATTAATGTTTTTGGTTCAAGCTTTCTAATAAATAAGAAGACAATGAGATTTGAAACTATGATAATTAGTAGTAAGAATAGGAATACAAGTATTAAAATAGGCATATTTAAATTTATCTCTTGTACAGACGCCGTATCAAAGTCCTTCGAAACTTGTAGATGAGCCTCATATCTCCATGAAAAGTACACTATAGATAAAAACATACCAACTATCGCAATACATATGTTTTCTAAAACAATTTGAATGAACATCCCAAACTTACTTTCTCCAAGGACCATCTTAATACCAAATTCCCTCTTTCTCATCATGATGGAAACAATTGTCGTTACGACAATTCCCCCTATTATAAATAAAATAAATAGACTTCCTACTATAAGATCGATATTTTCCGTATCCATACTACTAGTAACGGCTTCATTTATTTCTTCTCCTAAATTTTTCAAGTATAAAGTAACGTCGCTTCCCTTCAGTTGAAGCGTTTCTTGTAGTTTGTTTATATCTGCGTCTTTTTTTAAATTCATAATTGTACTTTGATGTAATCTTGAAAACATTATTTCATAATGTTCATATCTATCAATTGGCATGGGTGATAACATAGCCTTGTCTAATTTCTGGTATATACTCGCTCCGTTACCATCTATAATGAATTTATTTTCCGGTAAAAATCCAATAATCGTATATTGATTATTGATTGTATCCCCTATTTGAAAATATTTCTTAAAGTAAGGTCCTACCAAAACATTCGTTTTCTCTTCACTATTTTTTTGGAAGTCTTGATACGAAAAACCTGTTCCAGTTTTTATAGGTATATTCAGTAATTTATAATAATCTTCATCTATTGTAATTATGCGAATAGTAGGGCTTTTGTCGCGAAAAGTTTTATTTTTCAATTCTTCTAACATACTTTCTTGGAGTGGTCGGTTACTTGATTCTAGTTCGATTATCATCGGTTCGTATGTACCATACGAAATCACATCTTTATTTTGCTGCATTTTATTATAAATTTCTTCGACTTGTTCTTTATTAAATTGATCTGCCTTCAACCTATCAGTAGTCATCCCATCATAAGTGATAAAATATGTACTTTCTAAATCTAGCAACGAGTTGGAACTGTTCCCAAGATAGTAAAAATTATACATCCCATTAATGGAAAGAGTTATTGCTGCTAATCCAAACGTGAATTGTATTAAGAGAAATATGGAAATGAGCAATCTATTTTTCAGGGTCATAAGAGCACTTTTTAGTCTCATCTTATTTACTCCTTTAACGCTTTAGCAGGTTCAATTTTAAGTATTTTGAAAAATGGTATTACAGCGGTGATGAACGAAATAGACAAGGAAATTATTACACTCATCATAACTTTGAAAACATCTATACGAATAGTAAAACCCATTAAATCTACTATGCTTTTGTTCATTGTACTTAAAATCCATTGCATACATATAGCACAAACGGCTGCAGCGATTGCGCATATGAATAATTGGCTAAATATAAATACAAATAAATTCAAATTGCTTGCTCCCAACGCTTTTCTTAAGGAAACACTCTTCCTCTTCGTATAAATCCAAAAATAACTCGCAATTATACAGTTCATTACAGCTATAAAAAGCAGTCTAAACGGAAGAGTAAGTTGTGCTCTCATAGCTTTACTTGAGCTTTTTTCTTTCTCATAATTCTCTTTTTCATTTATTACTTTCGCATTTGCATCAGTTCTATTTTGCTTAAAATATCGAATAAATGTATCTATTTCTCGTTTAGGATCTTCGTTAGACCTTACTATCATTTCAAATGTAGTTTCATTTTTCATACGTCGTTTTATCTCATCAGGCATATCCTTTAAACCGATGTAAACATTGTTATTATAAACATGTTCATCATTCGCTCCGTTCACGCCTTTAACTCTATATTCTTTACTAAACAGTTTTATTGTTTCAGATTCTTTATAAATGTTCTTTCCGACAATTACACTATTTTCTTCCCCATCTTTCATTCGAGAACCTTTTATTAATGGAGGAGACCAATTCGTATTTATAAGTCCAATCATCGTTACTTGCCCTATGCCAGGGATTCCAATTCTCATATTATTTGTAATAACACTTGAGTTCTTAAAAGTCGTTTCTGTTAACTCTTGTATTGCTTTGAAATCCAATTCCCCAAAACTAGTAAGCTGAACAGAATAGTAATATTTAAAATAACCATGTTTTCGCTCATAAAAATCTTCATCGTAATCATCTCGGATCGACATCGCTATAAGTATGGGCAGAATTGTTAAAGTAAATCCAATAAATAACATAATGAATATTTTTCTGTTCGCTGCTATTTCTTTTAATATTAGATTCATATACCCTCCAAACGTCAAAAAGATAAATATCCTTTTTGAAAAATTCCATATAAACGCTGCACTTATCAACACAACTTAAAATATTATTCTGTTTCCCAAAATCATCATGAAATACACATTAACTTTTCATAAATTCCCTATACACACTTCATCTCTTTTTTGTAAAATATTTTTAGTATGCGGCTTCATTATACATAGAAAAATGGAGGTTAAAATCAAACAATCGAAATATTAATAATTTTTTTACGTTTCGTTTATTTTTCAGTTAACTTAATGACATTAAGTTATTTTCCTATCTCCTTTTCTATGTAAAATGCCATATATAAAGGCGGTATGAGATCTCATACCGCCTTTATATCTTAAATTTAATTGTTGGACTGTACGTAAGGAAAAATATATTTCACAATCAATTCCCATCTATCCCCTGCATTCGGTATGACTTCAGAAGCAATCACCACCACCAGTTCCTTCTCTGGCACGCAGCAAATCATATTCCCACCATCACCCATTGCACAGTATGAAAAGATTCCATCCTCTTCTCGTAACCACCATAAGTAACCGTATTGATTTGAATTCATCGCTATTGATTCTTGTACCCACGATTTTGAAAGAATTTCCTTTCCATTATGAATACCTTCATTCAAATACATCTGTCCAAACTTAGCCATATCTTTAACTGTTAACGTTAGTCCCCAGCCGCCCGTCGAAATACCATTTGGATCGTGAACCCATCCTTTCACATCTTTTCCGAATAAGTCATCGAATTCAAAAGATTTCATATTGTAGTTTGGAATTTCTCTCATGCCAAGCGGCTGAAATAAGTATTCATTCGCAAATTCACGCGCACTTTTTCCTGTTGCGCTCGTAATAATTGCTGATAATAAATGAGCTCCTGCAGATGAATATTTAAAAAATCCAATTTCTCCGCCTTTCCCTACCCTATTTAACGTATACTGCACCCAATCCTTTTGTGTGCATAATTCTTCTAACGGTTCCTGCCAATCTACGAAAGGATGTGGCGCTGTCATTGTAAGAAGGTGTCGTACTGTTATTTCAGATGAATTACAATTATATTCTGGGAAAAATTCTATTACTTTTTGATCAACGCTCTTTATATACCCTTTATCTACACATATCCCAATTAACGCGGAGATTATCGTTTTTGTGACCGATGCTACATGACATGCATCATCTGGACCGTAACCATTATAATAATTTTCAAAAACAACATTACCTCTCTGCACTACTAACATACCATTAATATTTTTGTATTCTTCTTTTATAATGCAATCTAACTCTTCAGCAGTTTTCATCGTTCTTCCCCCTTAATCTATGATTAAAAAGGTTCGATAGGTACATATATATCAACTATATGTTTATGTTCGGGATGCTGCCTTGGGTCATTTTTATACATTTCAAAAGGATACGAATCTCTCGGTTTATATCCGCTATTTGGCAACCATTCACCGTACAAGAAATTCCATGCTCCTTTATATTCATCTCGGAATATTTCAAAATGACCTACCGCATACTTTCCAGAAGGTATTACCATTATTCCAATGTCGCTCGTTTCTACTGCGGACTCATCTGGAATTGTTATACATAGACTTGTTCTTAACTGATAGTCTTCTGTAAACTCATGATGATCGTGGTAAATGGTTAATACCTTCGTATCCTCGAATGCATGATAGTTTTGCTCCGCTGCGTAATGAAATAGTTTTTCTATCATTTTCGGAAAGTCTATAGCTAAATCTTTATATGTACCTACATGTCTTATGTATGCGACGTTTACTTTGTCCGCTGCTACAATTTCGACCTCTCCTCGAACCTTCTTACACTCATTGTATTGAGAATCTTCGCTAACGTCTTTGCAATTCTTGCTATTGTGATTTCTATAGTGAGACGGACTTACTCCGTAATAACTTTTAAATGTACGGGAGAAAACTGCTGAATCTGTGAACCCGAAGTAATACGCAATGTCTGTAATCGTCATATCTGTACGATAAGTAAGAAGGTGTGTTGCCCTCTCTAACTTCAAACGATTCACATACCGAGATAACGGCTCATCCATCATCCCTTTAAAAATTCTATGAAAATGAAATTTTGAGAAGCCTGCCACATTAGCTAAATCTTCAATTGAAAGTGAATCATTTATATGTGATTCTATATAGTCTTGCACTTTATAAACACGTCGTAAATACTCGTTTCTACTTTGAGAACTCTCCATATTTATCCCTCCTCACAACAAAAAGGCTAACTTTACGTCAGCCTACTTTACACATTTTTTAAAAATAAAACTCTACTCCCGCCGTTCCCATCATAATTTGTATGTACGGATACACCTTCTATTTCATCATCCCCATCTTCAATTTGAAATCCGATTTCTTGATGAAATTCAATCGACTTTTTATTAACTGGTGACGTTATCGCTTTTACAACTTTACGGTTATTTGCACGAGCGACATCGAAGAAATAAGAATATAACGTCGATGCGATTCCTTTTCGTCTAAACTTCGGATTTACACCGATAAAATGAACGTACGCTTCATCTTTATGCGTTTGCGAAAAAAATCCACATAAGAAACCTAACGTTTTTCCATCTTCTTCAATGATAAAACTCGTTTCTTGAAAATGGACGAAAAACAACTTCGGCAACATACTAGCCATATCTCTTCCGCCCCACCAATCATTTAATACAGAATGAATCTTTACATAATCTTCCCCTTGAATGTTTCTTACTCGCATGTATTTCTCCCTCTCACTCACTTCATTTTTTCATATATTTTAATAACCGTTTCGACTAACAGAATGAATACCCAAATACCTGAAAATACAAGAACAGACTGGAATATCGATCCAATTATCATAAAACCAACTGCACCTGTTATTGAAAATGATATTCCACCAAGCCCTGGATCCTGTATAAGTGCTCCAGCAGAAAAAGCAGTTATAATAGATACCATTAAATAAATAACACTCATTATTTTTAATATTTTTATAGAAAGATACGAAGTTTGTTCTTGCTCCACTTGTGATAATTCGATTTCCCCGCTCGCAATTCCTTTTTGTAGACAATCTTCACACAAAAATTCTTCCTTTATTTTTTTACCCCCATGTATTGTACCCGTTATTTCTTTACACCTTGAACATTTTCGATTTATCATGTTGTTATCACTCCACTCCTATAAGATTATACTTATATAATTCTATATTTGTCTTAATATTCCTTTTATGTATTTTATAGAGAAAGGTCGTGTTTTATGATTTCGAAACTCACATTTGGTTATAAAAAACCTACTGTTCAGTATGTATTACGGCCAAGCTGTTATGCGGTTATTTTTGATCCAACTACTTCAAACATAGCTATCATTCAAAATGGAGAACGTTATTTTTTACCCGGTGGCGGTATGGAAGGTACGGAAACGAAAGAAGCATGTTTGCATCGTGAATTACTAGAGGAATTAGGTTGGGCGATTGAAATTGATCGTTATATCGGTAATGCAGCACGATATTTTTATGCCGAAAAAGAAGATACATATTATTTAAATGATGGGTTCTTTTACATTGTACAAAAGATACATGAAGTTGAAGTTCATGAAGAAGACAATATTTTACAATGGATGCCTCCATCGCTTGCTATAGAACATTTACTTCATGATCATCAAAAATTGGCTGTTGAACAAGCACTTTTATTACGAAATAAAAAATGATCTCCTTCTATATGAAAGAGATCATTTTTACTACTAACTTACTTTTTTCAAATTGAGAGCTGGCTTTTTGATTCCGCCTTTTTTTACAACATATAAACCGATAAAGATAATAAGACCGCCAACTAGTTGCATCATGTTTATTTGCTCTCCAATAGTTACAGCCGCAAAGATAACTGCGAACAATGGTACGAGATACATATAAACCATTACTTTCGTTGAGCCGATTTTACTAATACCGACATACCACATTGCAAGTCCGAAGATTGTCGCAAAGACGATTGAATATGCTAGTGATCCCCAGCTTGGCGTATCTACTGGCCACGTTAATGTATTTACGTTGAATAAACAGTATATAACGAGAGGTACAATTCCAATTAAAGTAGACCATGATGTGACTCTCATTGCGGAGTATTTTGTGATAAGTGGTTGCGCTAAAATGGGATACCATCCCCACGCAATTGCTGCGACTAATCCAATTAGATTTCCGAGCCACGCATACTCGTATGTAGCTCCTCCCGTATGACCTGTTAATAAAACGAATGCTGCACCAATAAATGCTACTATTGAACCAATTTGTACTTTCATCGAAAAACGTTCTTGTTTGTGCAATACTGCTAATATCCCTGTAAATATAGGTGACATCGCAATTAATAATGAGGCGTTCGTTGCTGAAGTATATTTTACAGATAGCATAAACATCGTTTGATACATTGCCGTACCAACGATACCGACTGCTACTAATCGTAACCAATCTTTTCTTTCAATACGTAATGAGCGTTCCATAATAAATGTAATAAGTAATAATACCGGTGATGCTACTAAAAATCGTAAACTATTAAATTGAATGGATGACATATATGCCACGCCATACTTTCCAATTGTATAATTTGCTCCCCATACTAATGCAACTGATACTAGGAGCCACTCCATTTGCCATCGTTTCATCCGAATCTCCCCTTCCCTATTTAGCATAGTAAAATTGGCTGGATATAACACCGTCCAATTGGCTGTTTTTTTACCCAGCCAATTTGTTATACTTAATGTATATAAGATTTGCGGAGGCGTTTGTATGGAATGGAAGCTAGATAACGACAGTAAAATCCCAATTTATCAGCAAGTTGTTGACTTTATTGAAAAACGTATTACATACGGAGAACTTCCCCCAGGTAGCTTCCTCCCTTCAGAACGGAAATTAGCTACGCAGTTAAATGTAAACCGAAGTACGGTAACAACTGCTTATAATGAACTACGTGCTATGGGAATTGTAGAAAGTACGACTGGTAAAGGTACACGTGTGAGTACACATATGTGGGGTGTTTCTCCAACATTAACGCCGAACTGGAGAGGTTTCGTAGAAGGCGGGACTTTCTTACCAAACTTACCGTTACTTCGCCATATTCGGGCAGAAGTACAACAAAATGAGAACATTATAGATTTCGCAAACGGAGAGCTCGGTTGTAATCTCTATCCTCACGATCAACTACAAACAATTTTGCGAGAACAACCGTTAACGCAGTCATTAAGTTACGATCATCCCCAGGGGTATCTCCCGCTAAGACAAGCGGTCGTAAAATATATGAAGGAATATTTAAAAGTTGAAGCGACCGAACAATCGATTATGATTACATCCGGTGCCCAACAAGCACTCCACCTTATCGTTCAATGTTTATTAAACCCAGGAGATGCAGTCGCTTTCGAAAGTCCTTCACACTGTTACTCATTACCACTATTCCAATCAGCAGGTATTCGTATTTTCCCATTACCTGTCGATGAACATGGTATTAATCCAGATGATGTGCAAGAGTTGTATAGAAAGCATCGTATTAAAATGATTTTTTTAAATCCAAATTTCCAAAATCCTACGGGAACAATGCTACATCCAAACCGTAGAAAAAAACTTTTATCACTTTGTGCGGACTTACGAATCGCGATCGTTGAAGATGACCCGTCCAGTTTACTTACGTTAGAAAATAAACAACCTTGCCCTACTTTAAAATCGATTGATGAAAACGGAACAGTCATTTATGTTCATTCCTTATCAAAAATGATTGCGCCAGGGTTACGAGTTGGCTGGCTTGTCGCTCCGCAGTCTGTCGTAGAGCGATTATCAGATGCGCGTCACCAAATGGAATTAGGAATGAGTATATTCCCGCAGTGGCTTATACAACAATTTTTCGAAACTGTACCATTTCAGTCGCATATCGTACCGTTACGAAAACAACTAGCAGAAAAAAGAGACATTATCGTTCGTGCCCTAAACGAGCAACTTCACGATAAAATCTCTTTCTCAAGCCCAACCGGTGGTATATACATATGGGGAAAATTAAACGAACCGATAAACGAAAAACAACTCATTATGCAAAGTTTAAAACAAGAAATTGCTTTTATGCCAGGTAGTATTTTCGGCGCGAAAGATGGTTATATTCGTTTATCTTATGGAAAAGTGAATATTAATCAAATTGAGGAAGGTATTTCTCGTTTGCGTGAGGCTATTTTAGTTTGTGAAAAATAACTTTAAATAAAGCTTTCTCGTTTGACAAAAGAAAAATCTACCATTATCATCAACTCGAACCTAGTTTTAGGAGTGATAAAATGAAAATTTACGTTGATGCAGATGCTTGTCCTGTAAAAGATGTGATTATTTATGAAGCTACGAATGCTGAAATTCCTGTTACCCTCGTTACTAGCTTTTCTCATTATTCTAATGCGGAACAGCCATCAGGAGTAGAAACAATTTATGTTGATTCCGGAGCGGATGCTGCGGATTACCGGATTATGCAGTTAGCAAAAAAAGAAGATTTAATCGTAACGCAAGATTATGGTCTTGCTTCGCTTGCTTTAGCAAAAGGCTGTATCGTTCTACACCATAAAGGCTATAAGTATACGAATGAAAACATTGAACAATTGTTACAAACACGGTATTTAAGTGCAATGGTTCGAAAAAGCGGTAAGCGTACAAAGGGACCGAAACCATTTACAGCAGAAGATAAAGAGAAGTTTAGAGTGCTCTTTAAAAGTATAATCGCACTTTAAAAATGAACCGTCTATTTGCAAGGAAAACTTCGCAAAACAAAGAAGAGAATATCCAAATGAACATTCTCTTCTTGAGGTTTACCTGTTTAAAATGAAGGTAAATTATCTAAGTTATTTTCCTTTATTCCATCAGGTTCACTACGTATAATATCTCTACCATACTTATGAAATACGTCCACATGAGCTAACTTCCCTGATTTTGCTTCATCAAGAGCAGTAATATAATCTAACTCTCTTCCGCTACTCGTTTTAAAAGCAATTAAATCACCTTCATCATTTTTACGAACGGCAACTATTTGTTCTGCTCCCGAATCGACTTCCTGGTCCTGGACTACTTCCAATTGAGCTTGCTCTTCTCCTTGATGTAAGTATTCATTATAAACTTTTTGAAAGTCTTTTTTATCCATAAAACTCACCTCCAAAATATTTTATTAGTATGTTTGGAAGGTATTGGTTTTATGTACTTCTTCCATCAAGTTCACAAAAATACACTCCCTCAAAAAGATAACCCGGATCATAATTTTTTCAATCTAATACAAATTCATTTTAGAATCCTATAAAGTATCTCTCAATTTAAGCTTAATTAAAGTGTTAATATTTTCCTAGTAATATTATAATTTATTTATATCGAAAAGAAATATGAAATGGAGAATGATTATGTTGAATATAGATATTAATCGTTTAACTGATATTTGTTTAGACTATCAGCAGTCTAGATTTTATGTTACTAGAATACCTAAAGATTTCTTATCAATTACAAATACACGTTTTTCTATACCAACAGATGACCAAATTATCGCTTTTTTAAGTTGTAATTTGTTTGGATCAGGAAAATATGGTGTTTACTTTACAAGTTCAGGTCTATACTGGAAAAATTGGCTGTTAGGTAAAGGACATATAAAATGGGATCAATTAAATAAAGTGCAACAAATTGAAATTGATAAAGATAGCTTTTTATCTTTTAATGCACAAAAAAGCTTTAATATTAACGGAAGTGATTATCCTCCACTGTTATTTAAAGAATTACTTATAACTCTTACAAATTCATTCCAAAATTCAAAGCAAAATGATATACATCCAGTTATAAAAGTTGATGAGATAAAATCAACCTGTTCTTTGTTTGAGACGTACAATGAATTATTAGAACCTGATAATGGGTTATTTGTAGACACTCATATTTCACACAAAAAATTAAAAGAAATTGGGGCACGATACATTGTTTCAAAAGAAGAAGAAATCATTGCTTTTTTAGATACATCTGTCCTTGGTAATTTGAGTAAAGGATCCGATGGAGTATTAATTTGTCAATCAGGTATATATTTTAGAGAAACTTTTGTACACTTGTATTTTCCATGGCATGTCTTTAGGAATATCCCTATTACTTTGACTTCAAATGAATTAGAAATAGGAAAAGGAAACATATTTCATCTTCAACATGCTAGAATGCCTAGTCAAGAGATTCTATTATTCATCAAGAATTTAAAACAGTATGTTAATAGTTTATATGAGGAAAATCCACAACTACATATTTAATACATTCGTTATTACATATAAGCTCGTGTATATTTAAGTCTAAAATTTCAATTCAACTAAAAAAAACCGATTATTTTTGTAGGGAACCTACAGGTATAATCGGTTTTTTAATCTTATTCTTTGCTTACATGCTCATTTATAATGGAATCTAGTGATAGACTAGATATTCTGCTTTTTTAATATCTACGCAATTTCTCCAAAGTCTCCAATATATCATCTGTAAAGGCTGTAATACCCTCTGTCTCTAAAACTCTGAAATATAAACTTCTTAAGAAAGATCTAATATTTTGTACTAAAATATCATGTTGAGGATGTGGGATATCTTCAACAATTGCTATACTATGTAGCCAATTGCTCCATTCTTCTTCAGTTAAAAGATTTTGGTTCCGTAACGACATAATTGGCGTTACTAATCTCTCATCCTCAAAGTGTATGTATACGTAGTCATTCAATCGAACCTTCTGACGAACAGCAGCTAGTATTGCATATGAAAACTCACGATTTTGTATTGTACGTGCTAAAGCATCTAGTGCATCTGCCGCATGTGCAGTAGAATGTGCCCAGCCTTTTCCTTCTACGTAACCTCTTACATCTTCTTCTAAATAGACATATTCCAGAACTTGTTCTGCTACACTGTACAGTTGTTCTTCAGATAACAATGGTTCTCTTTCATGAACAGATAAAATAAGTGGTGGAATTAAAACAGAGAACGCACGTTTAAAAACAGAATCTGTGCCCTTTTCACCAATTTTATAAAATAAATAGTCAGGACTAATTGCTTGTAACATTAATCCTCGTAATTCTTTTTGTCTAAATACATCATTTGTAATCCATGTGTGAAGCGTACTATATATCAAATCATCACGTAATTCAGCATCAGGTGATCCGATATAATCTAGCATCCACTGTGCATATGGATATGCGTCTACGTCTTCTGGCACAGCATAATTATTATTTTGAATTTGTTGTAATTCTTCTTTTAGTTCTAGTACTTCTGTCATTATATTCCCTATCCCCTTTTTACGTTTTTTAACTTATTTTCGCCTTATCCCCTGTAATTTCCCTCATAAAATTAAGTCGACTTTTAATATAGTTTTAGTCCCTATCTTTCTATGAACTTGATTCAATTATATAAATTTCTCCCGAGAAATAAAAGGAAATACATTGGAACACCAAAGCTTCTCACTTTGTTTACATGCATTTCATGTAAGTTTAAGTTATAAAATAAAGTATTTTTTTCATTTGTATTCAAACGTATTTACAATCAAAAATTAAATCATTTTAGAACTTGTTTAATAAACTCTGTTTTAGCTTTTGTGTATGCTTCTCTATCTTGGTTATATCTTTTAGCTAAATCTTGTTTCAGATTTGAATAATCATAAACTAATTGTGGATTTTCTCGTAAGCGGTTACGAAATAAAAGTTGTTGCTCCCATCGCTCAGTTCCTTTAACCATTAAATGCAGGTGAGCTACACGCCTATTATTCTTCACTTTCACAAAGAACCTTCTCCAAGGTCTTTCATCTAATTCCGGGCCTACATAATGCCAATCATATATAGACAATTTTGCTGAAATATCGAGCACTCTATCAAATGAGTCTGTTTCAGCCATTAGATCAATGATAGGTTTTGCAGGTAAACCAGGTATGGATGTACTGCCTATATGTATTACTTTGCTAATACCGAGAGGAGTAAGCAGTTCATAAAGTTGTTGTTCTTCACATCGTCCTTTATCTTGCCAATCAGGATTTGCATTAACTATCTCTACTGACTCATTCGCTCATACAGGCCAATCGTTCGGATTATCTTTTTTATCCACCCAACACATCCCCTTTCACGAACTTTTTGCTATATAAACGATTTTAAATTCATTTAAATACAACTACCGGATCATCAAAATTACTATTCTGAAATATGACATTCGCACATTCTTTCGGATTATGCTCATCTATATACATCTTACAAGCTGCATGATATCTGTTTATAAACATTTTCTCTGCTTCTTCATAACTTCCAAAAGCCTCAGTCTCGCGCTCTGCACCACGGTTTCTCGCAATCTCAAAATCTGTATCTACGAAAATTTTATAGTCAAATAGATACTCAATTTCTTTTTTCAATAAAAATGTTCCATCTACTATTAGCACCATATTTGGCGAGGCCACTAGCGGCGTATTATGTACAGGGATGTCCGTTATTAAGTTATGAGAAATCGTTTCATACTGTAAATTCCCGTTAGGTCCTAAAGGCTTTAATAGCCTTTCTTTAAAAGAGGTATAATCGTGTGCATCTTCATAATACCCTCTTGCAGACTCTTTTCCTTGTGCATAACGAATCACTCTCGGGTTATGAAAATCGTCAATGCTGGCGCGTGTTACTTGTACTCCCCGATTTTTCATTTCCTCTGCCAGTTCGTTTGCAAATGTTGTCTTTCCTGAAGCTGTTATACCATTTACTCCAACTCTTATTGGATGGGTTAATTTTAACGTTAAAATATGATCAGCAATTTCTTTCATGTATTGTTTTCGGAGCATGACATTCCCTCCTGTATATTGTTTACATAATATAATTGCAGTAAATTAATTTTATCGCTATTTGTTGGTAAATCGATATATTAAAAAAATCGTTGATATATTTTAAGTTATGATAGATATATTTTTATTGATTTATATTTTCCTTATTTCCCCTTAAAACCTCGATATAAAGCAGTCCGTAATTCTTGTTTGTATTCTTCAATTTCTGGCATATCGAGTTCTTCTGCTAGTCTGATGGCTAGTTCAATATCATATGGTACACGTACGAGTTGAATCGAAAAGCTTGCTGCTTCTTTTTCATTGTATGTTCCTTCAAAAATTAAATAGGAAGCTTGTGTAATTTCAAGTGGATTACCTACACTACCAGCATTACATAACGTTTTCCCTCTAAAATTTTGCACATACGCCTGATGAACGTCACCGTAACAAACGACATCTGGTTTTCTTTCCCCTTCTATATTCTCTGTGAGCTCACTATTTTCGAACATACTAATACGCTCTTCTCTTGTTGCATGTGGTTGAATTCTTTCATATAAACTTCTTGGTGAAGCGTGGAACATACGAATCAGTTTCCCACTCATACAAAACTCGATTGAAAATGGTAAGCTTCTTAAATACTCATTTTGTTCTTCTGACAATTGTTTTTGATGCCATTTTAACGCTTCAAATTCAGTCGGTTTTGTAATGAAATCATCCCAGTTTCCCATTACGGTTCCTTCACATTCTTTACGAACGATTTCAATTACTTCGCTAGAATGCGGACCTTTTCCTACTAAATCTCCAAGACAAATAATACGTTCAATTCCTCTTAATTTAATATCTTTCAGTACTGATTCTAATGCCGGAATATTACCATGTATATCTGAAATTACCGCAATTTTATCCAAATGAATCCCTCCGTTATTTATTGTTTATTATATCCTCATGTTGTGATTGATACCATTTTGGAATATAAGATGAAAAATGATTATGATCTTCTATAATTCGGTTCAATCTTTCTTTCATATCCTCTACTAAATGTGGTGTAGTTCGGTTTGTCCATACGATATCCGCTGGGAATGTCATCGCTGCATATAATGAATACAGTTTCCAAAAGCGGATTGACGGATCGCCTCCGCAATAACCGTGAACTTGTCCAACCGCAAATGGTTTGCTTATTCTTGTAGTAAAAATCGCCACATTATAAAAATCGTGTATTGGATCGCCAAAATCAATAACGATAAACTCTTTATTGTCAATCATACTATTTGCTGGGTGGTAATCATCGTGTAAAAATGTGATAGGCCGATTTTTCAATAAGTCTTTATGATTTTCTACAAAGGTGAATACTGGCTTCAAATCCAGAAAATTCACCTCATAATCTGCTAATGCCTCTATGTACCTTTCATACTTATTCCACCTAGATATTTCCCATTTATTACTTGCACTTTCTCTTTCTATCGAGTGAATTCTCTTTAATATTTCTCCTGCTTTTCTTCCTGCATTATACTGTTCTGCCACCGATAGCTTGCTTAAGCTCTCTTCACCATTTACACCTTGGGTCCATTCAAATACTTGAACACATTTATTTAATTCCTCAAGTTTTATGAAATGAATTAACTTCGGCGTTGGAATATGTAATAACTCCAATTGTTTCATATACATATATTCTTCTTGTTTTCGTTCATAATTAGCAGAATCACACACTTTTACAAAATAAGTTTCTCGATTCTCTAGGTCAATTTTATACTTCTCTTCATGTGAAAAACCTTTTGTAATTGCTGTACATTTTACAATACGTGACCACTCTAGTTTTCTTTCTATCTCTCTTAACATTTCTTCCACAAAACTCACCTCTATCAATATACGAACAAACTACCTAACACTTCATACTCTCGGTTATTTTCCCCTTTAAACTCCACTGCAAATGGATATTCGCCATGATGCTTCAAACGTTCTAGTACTAGCCCTTCTCCAACTGGTTCACAAAACTGCACATGAACATCACCAAACGATACACTTTGACACTCAGCATTCCATTCTTCATTTTGTATGATTGAATTTGCAGTTAGCTCCATTACTTCTTTCCATTTCCGCACTGTTTCTCGAACATTCTTCACCGTATAATGAATCGTTTCAACTTCTTGTACTTTATTTTTATGTTCAGTGATCGTCCCTATTTTACGTAAATCGTTTCTTCTTTCTTCATCCGTTTCATTCCACTGTATAAAGAATGGTAATTTCGGTCCATTCTCTTCTTGCTTTACAAATAACATTTTCCATTCTAAAAGCCGGCCATCTTTTCTCATCCGTTTCCCTTCAAATGGTCCTATCGTATGTAAGCCGTGCTTACTAAATTTAACTGCTAGTTCTTCAATTGCATCTGTTCGAATTGCGATTTGTAGCATCCCTTCTCCATTTTTTAATTTCACCACTGTTTCTTGTACTAATGGATTTTCTGCTTCTTTCGCTTTTTCTTCATGCTGAACTGCTAAAAATTCTATATATGATAAATCAAAATAACATAAACTATTCCAAGTACCCCAAGTCGTATGCTCACCGCCTAATGCAGTATGAAATCCATGTTCCTGCATTTGTTTTGCTGCTTCCTCCGGTGTACAATGCACTGCGTGAACGAGATGATCAAATGCTAACATAGTCTTTCTCCCCTTTCTCTCCATCCTTTTATTGTATATTTTATTTTTCTTTCGTTCAATTCAAAAAACTTTAAAACCCAGTTGATTTATACGATTAATGTGTATTATAATAAAACAAATTTAATTATTGCTGATTGGAAAAACCAAAGGCACTTTTCTCATACGGGAAAAGTGTCTTTTTCATTTATTATTACAGGGGGATTATTTATGCAGAAATTAATTGTCTTTGCTATTATTGGATTTTTCGCTCAATTGATTGATGGCGCACTTGGTATGGCGTACGGGGTAACGTCTACCTCACTATTATTAATGTTTGGTATCGCACCAGCTGTAGCTTCCGCATCAGTTCATTTAGCTGAAGTCGTTACAACCGCCGCTTCTGGTGCATCTCATATCAAATTTGGAAACGTTGATAAATATACAGTTTCCAGACTTACATTACCAGGAGCAATTGGCGCATTTATTGGGGCATGTTTTTTAAGCAATTTACCTGGTGATGTAATTAAACCGTACATTTCCATATTTTTATTTACTTTAGGGGTTTATATTTTATTACGATTCATCATTCAAAAACAAATTGTTTCTTCAAATAAGCGTATGTCTGCTAAACAACTTGTACCACTCGGTCTGTTCGCAGGATTCGTTGATTCAACTGGCGGTGGTGGCTGGGGACCTATTACGACACCCGTTCTACTTGCAAAAGGAAATGATGCTAGAAAAGTTATTGGATCTGTAGATACGAGCGAATTTCCTGTTTCACTCGCTGCAACAATCGGCTTTTTCATCTCACTTGGCTGGGAACAAATAAGCTGGGTTTGGGTATTTGCCCTCATGCTTGGTGGTATTGTTGCCGCACCAATCGCCGCATGGTTAGTACGCATCGTTCCTTCTCATTTACTTGGCGTACTCGTTGGCGGACTTATTATCTTTACGAATATTCGTACATTACTTACATCATTTAAAGTTGATCCAACTATTATTACACTTTCTTACGTTGCAGTTGGTCTTGTCGTTATTATATCTATTTTTATTGCTGTTCGTAATCATTCCAATCGTTCTAACGTATCGACAGCCGGCTATCCGAAAGATCAAAAACAAATGCTACCATAATTAATAATAATACCGCCCGATTTACTTCGAGCGGTATTTTTTATTTTTCTATTTTCCAATTGACCATCGTTTCAGTACTATTTACTCTTTTCATATGTAATTTCTCTAAGACACGAATAGAGCTATAATTATCAAGGATTGTCTCCGCTATAATCGTTTCCACTTCCCCTGTTTGAAAAGCCCATTTCATTAATTCACTAACTGCTTCTGTTGCATACCCTTTATTCCAATATTTCCGGGTAAATCCGTAACCAATTTCTACCGTATGTTGCTCATTCGGTTTCCCTTTAAATCCTATATCACCTAGAACCACATCATCCTCTTTCCGAATAACATACCACGGTCCCCACGGTAATGAAGCCGCATCTCGTTTCATATTTTCTATATGTCCTACAATATGCGGACCACTATTGTATCCTTGATTATCCGCAATTTGAATCCATTCTTCTGTACACGGTACTATATATAATCTTTCCGTTTCTAATTTCATAATGATATCCCCTTTTCAATTAAACAATACCTCAATTTTATCAGAAATAAAAAGAATATTCATTCTATTTATCGAATTTATACTTATTCTTTGAAACGAATTTAAGGAATAATCCCCTTCTGATAGTTATGTCGAATTATATTTTCTGAATTTTCTTTTAATTTTAAAGGGTTTTTCAATATTTTTTGCGAAACATTTGTATAACAATTTTTTCTTTGCTTATTGCTACATAATAGTAGGTTCGGGTGGAGTTTTGCAAGCGTTTCCTATACAATAACCGATATTTTTTGACTTTTCCTAACAAAATTCCTTGCAATATATTCAGAAAGTCATTACAATTGCCATATATTAAATATCTTAGCAATATATAAATCCTCATCAATCCGATGAGGTAGAGGTTGCGATTTTTAAAAGTAAAATGGACGAGACACAGCGAATGTCACTGACTCCGTTTGAAAGGAAAAGTTGCCGAAGTTTATATTTCTTCTCTGGAAATATGAGCTGGGGCTGTCTCCGAAAGGAACAGAACTGTCACGTTTACAAAATTACCGTGTAAACGTGGTGTGCTATCTTAACGGAAGGGTATGATGGGGTGGTTATTTGTGAAACGTTCCGCCTAATTCCTTTGGCGGTTTTTTGTATTTTTCTCCCCCGCTCCTTCCTAACCTACAAGAAAAGGAGTGTTGAACATGAATAGCGCAACAAATCAATCTACCTCTAAAACGCAAACTACACAAGGACAAGGTGAATTAAAACGCGGATTAAAATCTCGTCACCTTACGATGATTTCTCTCGGTGGTACAATCGGTACCGGATTATTTCTTGCCAGTGGTGGTGTTATCCATTCAGCTGGTCCTGGCGGTGCATTAGTCGCATATGCCGCAATTGGAATTATGGTTTATTTTTTAATGACAAGCTTAGCAGAACTCGCGGCTTACATGCCTGTTACTGGATCTTTTAGTACTTATGCAACAAAATTTGTTGATCCATCACTTGGTTTTGCACTTGGATGGAACTATTGGTATAACTGGGCGATTACGATTGCAGCTGAACTAGCGGCCGTAACATTAATTATGAAATTTTGGTTCCCAGATACCCCTTCTCTTATTTGGAGTGGACTTTGTTTAGCTATTATTTTTCTCTTAAACTATTTATCTGTTAAAGGTTTTGGTGAATCTGAATATTGGTTCGCACTTATTAAAGTAGTTACTATTATTATCTTTTTAATTGTCGGTTTTATGATGATTTTTGGAATTATGGGCGGCGAATCTGTTGGCTTTAAAAACTTCACTGTTGCAGATGCACCATTTAATGGCGGCATCATGGCAATTATCGGTGTATTTATGGCTGCTGGTTTCTCATTCCAAGGAACTGAATTATTAGGAGTAGCTGCTGGTGAAACTGCTGATCCAGAACGCAATATTCCGAAAGCAATTCGTTCTATCTTTTGGCGCATTTTATTATTCTATATTTTAGCAATTCTCGTTATCGGTTTATTAATTCCTTATACGACTGAAAGCCTTGCAGCAAGTGATGTTACAGTAAGTCCATTTACACTTGTATTTGAAAAAGCGGGCGTTGCCTTCGCTGCTTCTGTTATGAACGCTGTTATTTTAACTGCAGTACTTTCTGCTGGTAACTCTGGAATGTATGCATCAACTCGTATGCTTTGGGATTTAGCTCGCCAAGGAAAAGCACCAAAGTTCTTAGGGAAATTAGATAGCCGCGGTGTACCTGTTAACGCATTAATCGCAACATCAGTAGTTGGTAGCGTCGCTTTCATCGCTTCTTTATTCGGTGACGGTGTTGTATACATTTGGTTATTAAATGCTTCAGGGATGTCAGGATTTATTGCTTGGGTAGGGATTGCTATTAGTCATTACCGTTTCCGTAAAGCTTATATTGCACAAGGGAAAGATTTGAAAGATTTACCATATCAAGCGAAATGGTTCCCGTTCGGTCCAATCTTTGCATTTACACTTTGTGTTATTGTTATTTTAGGTCAAAACTACGGAGCATTTACAGGAGCATCTATCGACTGGAACGGTGTACTCGTTTCTTACATCGGTTTACCACTCTTCTTAGTACTATGGTTAGGTTATAAATTTACTAAGAAAACGAAAGTCATTCCACTTGATAAATGTGAACTGAAATAAAGTAAAACGAGCAAACAAAATTGTTTGCTCGTTTTTTTAATGCAATGCTTCTCCCTTCCCTATTTCTCCTGTTTTTGCAATAATAGAGGAAATATAAATAAAGGTTGGGATTACATGAACATTCGTATTACTGATGAAGCAAAAGCAGCTATACATAGACTAGTACGTGAAGACAAAAAGATCATTCGCATTAGAGGAACTATGACAAACTCTTGCAGTATTTTCGTTGATGTCGATTTAATTTGGGATACATATAATGCGGATGATGTTGTATATGAAGATGCGGAGCTTATCGTACAAATGGATTCATTCACGACAGATTACACTGGTGATACGGTGAAACTTGATTATAAGACGACAGGTTTTAGTATTACGACTCCTAGTGAGACTTTGGTGTATGGATTGTCGATTAAAAAATAAACATTGTTTTTATCCGACCAATGGGGTGAAAAAATGGGCAAATATGTTCCGTTAAAATTTTTATTTAACAAAGAATTAGCAGAAAAAATGGCTGATTCTATTTGTAAACACGATCCTAATTTCTCTAAAAGAAACTTTGTATCTACCGTAACATATAAAGTTGAAAATTTAGAGTTAAAGCAACGTATAGAAGTAATAGCAGATGAATTACACAATGCATTACAAAAAGATTTTAATGAAGCAATACATATATTACTGAAAACATTAGGACCAGAAAATACAACAGAAGTCGGCACATTTACAAAGGGTTATATGTATATGCCTATCGCAAAATACGTTGAAAAATATGGACTTAACGATTTTGAATCCTCATTCAATGCAATGTATGAAATAACAAAAAGAAATACTGCTGAATATGCCATTCGTCCTTATCTTGAAAAATACCTTGAAGAAACCTTAGACATATTGCAGCAATGGTTACGTGATGAAAACAGCCACATCAGGAGATTAGTTTCAGAAGGTACTAGACCAAGACTTCCTTGGGCAAAAAAAATAGGAGCTTTGAAAGGTGACTTCAGAAATAATTTAAAACTTCTTGAGCCATTAATGAATGACCCTTCTAAGTATGTTCAAAAATCTGTAGCCAATCACATTAATGATATTACGAAGGAAGATAACGAACTCGTTTTTCAATGGTTGCAACAATTACTCGATAAAAACCATCCTGTTAATCCTTGGATTATGAAACATGGATTAAGAACGATGATAAAAAATGGCACTTTACCAAAAGATTTTTGTTTTTAAGTATTTGTAAAGAAAGCAACAATCTATATAAAAACAGCTAATAATAAAAACGTTTATACTTCATTTGGAAGTATAAACGTTTTTTCTTTTAAACATTAACCCTGCCTTAAAATCTTATGAAATATTTCCGGTTTATGTTGATCAAAAGCATCTATTAATTCTTTTCCAAATATCGTTATACTCTCCTCCCACGGATGCCCTAAATAGCCCCACTTAAAATCCTTCTGAATAAAGAAATAATAATCTCCATTTGGAAAAATCGGGATTGTCCACTCATCAAATTCATTTCTATCAAACTTTAAATGTGGATTTACCCAGTAACATTCATGTTGCCAATCAAGTGCCATTATATATTCATTCGATACCGTATTCTCTTTAAAAACTAGTAATGCTTTTTCTTCCAGGTCGTCATATACATCTAAATCTACCGACTCTCTGAAGTAATGAGAAATATCATATGTTATAAAGGGACTTGGCACCTTAAATGATGGGAATGTAGAATCACTTGGCGAAAACTCAAAATCACTATATACCCTATCCCATATTTGGTCGTACTCTTTGTCTGTAAACTCCATCCAATTTTTCATTAAACAACTGCCTTCCCCTATAATTTCAAAGGATTTTCACTCGATACTCCCGAATATATAAATAACCATTCTCGTAAGGAGCTAATTTATATGAATCTATTCGAACACGAAACATAAAACCGTTCCACTTTAATAAGAGGTCCTCCCTTTTTCTTTTCTTACTATATCATTTATTAACGAAATAGGAGGGCAACAATATGAAACGTGATCCATTATTTTCAGCACTATTAGAAAGTGCAAAGACTAACTTTAGCGGCTGGGATTTCTCTTTCATTTCAGAAACTGGCCGTATGAATAGCGAGCCCCTATCATGGTCATACGGTAGCACTGCTTTCCAGCTTATGCAACGTGCAAAATCAATGCTAGATATGGGGACTGGTGGCGGAGAGTTTTTATCTATGTTACAACCGTTCCCGTCAACTATTTATGCGACTGAGGGCTATGCTCCGAATGTCCCAATTGCACGAAAGAAATTAGAACCTTTAGGAGTTATAGTCGTAGAAGTGACTGATGATACTGCTTTACCATTTCAAGATGGTCAGTTTGATTTAATTGTGAATCAACATGAATCCTATTCTGCTTCTGAAGTGAAAAGAAGTCTTTCCATTAATGGAACATTTCTTACACAACAAGTCGGTGGTCTTGATTGTGCGGAACTGAATGAGCAGTTTGGCACACCGCTGAATAGCGAATTTTCAAGTTGGTCACTCGAAACGGCATGTAGTGAATTGAGGAAAAATGGATTTACTATTTTAGAAGCGAAAGAAGAATTCCCTCTTCAGCGTTTTTATGATGTCGGTGCTGTTGTCTATTACTTGCAAGCAATTCCGTGGCAAATTCCTGATTTTACAGTAGAAAGCTATAACGAGGAATTATATCGCATACATGAGATCATCTTGCAAAAAGGATATTTCGATGTGAAGCAACACCGCTTTATTATTAAAGCAAATTATGAAGAGTAAAATTTGAATTAGCATTCCTTGTAAAAAGCCAAATTCCCATAAAGAATTTGGCTTTCTCTTCGTATTTTAACGTTTCTTCTCTTATTGAGAAACGAGATATTTTTCATATCGTTTTTTCGTATTATCTTCTATCAAAAGTGTAGTTTTGTAATCAATAATATTCCGATTATCATATATGAATATATGCTCTAAATTGTTGTCCTCACTTAATAATGTCGGTAAATATCTTTGCAAATTGCTAACTACACCTCTATTATCACCATCTAATATCCAATCAATTGACTTCCATTCTAATATACCTTCATGAGTGCTTACTGGCGTATCAATATGTACTCCATCTGGTAAATCAGCTAGGAATACATACATTCCCTCACTACCCAAAGGTTCGTCTTTAACTTTAAAAATAACATTCCCTTTATACGTTACACTTGGAAGCTCTATTCCTGTTTCCTCAAAGGTTTCTCTAATGACTCCTTCATATGGCGTTTCATACTCTTCTATTTTCCCTCCGACACCATTCCACATTCCCATTGTCGGCTTCTTGTTTCTATTTAGTAAAAGTATTCTATCTCCTTTTCTAATGAAGCAAATTGTGTACTTATACATACGATCATTTCCTTTCATTTACATCTTCTTTTGCAAGCAATTCATTTTCCACATGTGTTATTTGGCTTATTTTCACGTGAAAACACTCGCCTTATAATCCCTTACCACATAATATATAGTACAACTTTCATACGTAAACTCTTTACGTATGAAAGAATCCTTTTTAGAAAGGAGAATTCAAAATCGATAACATTAGTAGCGAATTTCTAAAACAATATTACGACAGCAACGTTTGGTTACATGGTACACACTGGTTCGGGGTTCCAATCTGCAAACTTCCTTCTGATCTCTTTTTATATCAAGAAATATTATACGAATTAAAGCCTGATTTAATTATTGAATGCGGAACTTTTCACGGTGGTAGTGCACTGTTTTTAGCTTCTATGTTAGATTTAATTGGAAAAGGTCACGTACTTACTATCGATATAACTCCGCAACCAAATCGGCCATCCCATAATCGAATTACGTATTTAACAGCTTCATCTGTTTCTGTACAGGCCGTCCAATCAATATTAAGTATGCGCAAACCTGATGATGTGATTTTAGTTATTTTAGATTCTGATCATAGTAAAGAACATGTATCGAAAGAACTCTTACTTTATAAATCTATTGTAACCACTGGCAGTTACATTATTGTAGAAGATACAAGTATTAACGGAAATCCTCTCCTTCCTGATTGGGGACCTGGCCCAATGGAAGCTGTGGAAGAGTTTTTAACTAAAAATAGCAATTTCATAATCGATGAATCTAAACATAAGTTTTTCATATCATTTAATCCAAAAGGTTTTTTAAAGAAGATAAAGTGAAACTTTAATCAGTGGGGGAGTTTTGTCCATCCCCCACTGATTATTAGCCTTCACCAATCGGGCTTTTACGGGCAGTTGATCTCCCACCTAACTTCTTTGCCCCAGCTGAATTTTAAAGTGGGAGTCTTACTGCCCGTTAATGCGGGATAAAGTGAAACTTTAATAAGTGGGGTTTTGTGAATCCCCACTTATTTTATGATTTTCATTTTCGAAAAAGGATAGTACACAAATTCCACTTTTCCTATTATATTATCTTCTTCAATATATCCTAAACCATTTCGACTATCCTTACTTTGTTCACGATTGTCTCCCATTACAAATAACTTATTTGGCGGAATCTTTGTCTTTTGAAAATTATAAAACACTTGTGTATTGTTATATAAATCTTTATTTATATAAGGTTCATCTTGCTTTTTGTCATTTACGTATACAGTTCCATTCGTTATGTTAATTACGTCACCAGGAAGCCCTATTACACGTTTCACATAATATTTCGAATCATCCTCTTCCTTAATAATGACGATTTCTCCGTGCTGTAAGCTAGAAAAATGTACCGCAGCTTTATTTACAAATACGTAGTCTTCTTCATGTAAAGTTGACTGCATTGATTTTCCTTCCACTTTACATAAAGTGAAAGACTGGTACGTTACTACTAGGACAAATATAAATAGTATGTACTTTCCCCAACCTCTCTTATTCTCCTCTTTCATATCCATTCCCACCTTATCAAAACACTTTTTAACTCAAAAATATATCACTGCACCTGTTCATTTGCGCAGTGATATACTACAATTTGAATTTTTTACTGTGCCTTACTCGGCTATTGTGTTACTGGGACTGGACTTACACCCGATCTCTGCGTTTTTAAATCAAAATATGCATCCAAAACCTCTTTACCAATTGCAGAATTAATACCTGATTTATCATTATTTACCCATGGCACAACAACAGAAAAAGCAACTTCCGGATCAGCATCATATGGCGCATACCCGGCGAGAGTTAAATTATAACATTTTTTTCGATAGTTGTTTTCATCTCTTCCAATATCACTTTCTCCACCGTACACTGTTTCTGCTGTCCCAGTTTTCCCAGCCGGTTTATAAGGTAATCCTTTAAAAGTTCCAGCACCGGTCCCATCTACCTCTTGGAAAACTCTTCTAAACCCTTCTTTCACATGATTTATATATGAAAGATCCATATCCACTCGATTTAACACGACTGGTTCCATCGATTGCATAACTTTCCCGACTTCCTCTGGTCTATTCGGTTGCTCTCTAATTTCTTGTACAATTTGTGGTTTCATTCGGTAACCACCATTTGCAATCGTTGACATATATTGCGCAAGCTGAAGCGGCGTATATGTATCATATTGTCCAATGGCATAGTCAAGTAAAAAACCAGGTATATTATCTGTTCTACCCATTTGACCAATCGATTCATTTGGAAGGTCAATACCGGTTGGTACACCTAAACCAAATTGTCTAAAGTAATAGCGCATTTTATTGAATGTTTCTTGCCTAATATCTAACGGATTGTTTGGTACATAATCAATCCCCGCAATCTTTAACGCCGTATTAAACATGTAGACATTGGATGAAACTTGCAATGCTCTTAAATCATCAATATCTCCAAAGTCTTTCCACGATTTCTTCGGCTTCGAACTTCCTTTAAAGTACATTGGTGCATCAAAGAAATGCGTATATGGCTTAATAGCTTCTGTTTGATATCCCGCTAATACCGTAGCTCCTTTCACCGTTGATCCTAACTCGTAAGAACTTATCATTGTTCCTAAAGCGTAGTCTTCTATTTGCATCCCGCCATCTTTATTTACAATTTTCTTTCCTGCTAATGATAGAATTTGACCATTTTTCGGATTCATCATAACAACGAATGCACGATCCATCATCGGTTCAGAAGAATGAAATGCCCTTAAATTTCTTTCAAGACTTTCCTCCACCTTTTTCTGTAAATCCATATCAACTGTTAACATTAAATTATTTCCACTTTTTCCTTTTGTCACTTTTTCAGTCCGAATAATATTTCCAGCTTTATCCGTAATATTTTTAGACTGTTCTTTCGTTCCATGTAGCACATCTTCGTATTGTTTTTCGATGTAACTCTTACCAATACGATCATTTCGGTTATAATCTCGCACTAAATAATAGTCTAATTGCTCCCTTGGTAATCCCTCATTCTCAGTAGAAACACTACCAAGTACAGAACGTAGTATTTTGTCATTTGGATATTCTCGCTCCCAATCCACAGTCGTATCTACGCCTGGCAAGATCGATAATCTTTCACTCACTACTGCATATTCATTTTGACTTACATCTTTTTTGACGATTTGTGGCGTCATTTTATATCCCGCATTCATTTTGCTTTTAATTGCTAGTACTTCTATATCCTCTTTCGAAAGCTCGTTTAATTCTTCTTGTGTAATTCTTTCTCGTCTCAACTCTTCTACTTTCTTATCTAAGTCTTTCCCTTCTATTTCCTGCTTCCTAAATTTACTCTCATCTTCTTTCGTTACTTTTGTTGCTGCGCGTTTTTCATTTAACTGCATCCAAAAGTCTTTTTTATCTGTCTCTGTTAACTTGTCCATATCTTCTTGCGGCATTTCAATTAGCTGTGCTAAATTTCTTGCCACTATTAAAACCTCTTTTGAGTCCACTCCTTTCATCTTCGTATATGTAACAGTTCGTAACGGTTTATTATTTACAATAACTTTCCCTTCCCGGTCAAACATCTTCCCTCTCGGAACTGGAGTACTCACCGTTACATCTTCCTTTTTATTCACTTCATTTCGATACGTTTCTCCGTCAATGATTTGTACTTTACCTAATTGAATAATAATAGCTGAAAATAAAAGAAAAACGATAAAAAATAGTACATTTAACCGAAACGGAATATGAGTCTTTTTCTTTTTCGACTGTTTCTGTTTCTCCTTTTTTCGTCTCATTTTGCTCCCTCACTTCATTCTATTAACATTTCTACGCATGAACCATTATGTATTAAATTTATTTATATGCTATATATAGAATTTTATATTAATTACAAAAGAAATAAAAGATTTAATTTTCAGTTTTTGTTTTTCTCATCCTATTTATTACCATTCCCCTTATACGCAATAACATGAATATAATTCATACAAAAAAACTGAGGTGGACATCATTCACCTCAGTTTCTTTACGAAAACAAAAACTTATTTAATCGAAGATAACCCTTTGGCAAATTCACCAATCTTATTTTGAAAAACAAAATCAAAATTGTATTCTTGCCCTGTTAACTCTTCATTTACTAAAATTGTTGATGCTCCTACTTCTCTCTTTGCGATTTCTGGGAATGAAGCGACAGGTTGCACTTTTAATGACGTTCCCATTACGAGAAGTACATCTGTTTCATATAAACGTTTTATTGCATTTTGATATTGTGGCAGTGTATCTCCGTATAAAACAACATCTGGGTTTAGAATGAAATTACACTTCTCACAGCGCGGTACTTCATGATCAATCATATATTGTAAATCATATCCCGTTTTACACTTCGGACAATGCGCAGTTTGAAGTGTTCCATGTAAATCAATTACATGTTTACTACCACCTACTTGATGCAAACCATCAATATTTTGCGTTAAAATCGTTATGTCTTTCCCTTGTTCTTCTAGCTCCGCTAAAAAGCGATGCCCGCGATTTGGTTTATATTGATGAAACGTATTAATTTGAAAGATTTCTTTATAATGCTTCCAAAACTCTTTCGGATTTCTATTATAATAGCCTCTCGACAAATACATCTCTACATTCGCATCAGCATATAATCCATTTGCTGAACGAAAATCAGGGATTCCACTTTCTGTGCTTGCACCAGCACCTGTTAACACTGTAATTTTCTTTGCTTTTTCTAATATCGAACGTACTTCCTCATATTGCACAAAAATCACCTCTATGTATATTCCTATACTTATTATACCAGTTGTTTACAGTAGGTGTTGTACAATTCATTTTACTTACTTCATTGCATGAATTAACCCCCAACTTTTTTGGGTGTAATTAAAGTTTCAAAGATAACTACTGTTCAATTAAGTCAACAATATACGTAGCATTCTTAGTAGCTAAAGCACTCTCACAATCAATTCTGGATTGTTTAGAGGTAGATTCAGTGAAAGGTGTGTCTAATGAGCAAATGACGATTTTTCAATTCATTTAGAAAGCAGCCAGAAGGCTGCTTTTCTTCATCGATGGGCTTAGATAGTTATGGACTACTGGGAGCCTCTTAAATTATACTTGTATAATATAAAAAATTAACAAGGGGTAATATTAACATTATGAAAGAAAAAAACGAACTTGTTCAAAGTATTCCTCAAACAGGATTTTTTGGGCATCCAAAAGGATTATTCTCTTTATTCTTCACTGAGTTTTGGGAAAGGTTTTCTCATTACGGAATGAGAGCTATTTTACTGTATTATATGTACTATTCAGTCACAAAAGGTGGATTAGGAATTGAACAATCTACCGCAACCTCGATAATGGCAATTTACGGTTCCTTACTGTTCATGTCTAGTATTATCGGTGGATGGATATCGGATCGTTTATTTGGTCCAAGTAAAACCGTATTCTTTGGTGGCGTTTTAATTATGATTGGCCATCTTATTTTAGCTTTACCGGGTAGTAAAAGTGCGTTATTTATCTCTATGGTCTTCTTAGTTCTAGGAACAGGGTTGTTAAAGCCTAACATATCGAACATCGTAGGAAGTTTATACAGTGAAACAGATGCGCGTCGTGACTCAGGGTTCAGTATATTCTACATGGGTATTAACTTAGGTGCCTTACTTGCACCTTTAATTGTCGGAACATTAGGTCAGCAATATAATTTCCACCTTGGTTTTGGAGTTGCGGCAATTGGTATGGCAATTGGGTTAGGGGTATTTGTTGGAACAAAACAGAAAAACCTTGGTCTAGTCGGTACGCAAGTACCTAATCCATTATCAGATTCGGAAAGAAAAAAGACTATTAAGTATTTCAGTGTTGGTCTAGTTGCATTAACATTGCTAGGTGTGGTTACAATTCCAACTGGGTTGTTAACTATAAATCGTTTTACATTCCTGATTAGTATCTTAGGGATTGTTATTCCAACCTATTATTTCATTTATATGTATCGTAGTCCTAAAACAACAAAAGTAGAGCAATCTCGTCTTCTTGCGTATATACCACTCTTTATTGCAGCTACAATATTTTGGTCTATACAAGAACAAGGTGCTATTATCTTAGCGACATACGCGGATCAACGAACTCAATTACAGTTCAATGGAATTACATTGCATTCCGCTTGGTTCCAATCATTAAGTCCAATCTTTATCGTAACGCTTGCCCCGATTTTTGCATGGGTTTGGATAAAGTTAGGCAAGAAGCAGCCTTCAACGGCAAAAAAATTCGCTATTGGATTGCTATTTGCAGGTTTATCATTCTTAGTTATGATTATTCCGGCTTTAATCAACGGTACTCACTCTTTAGTGAATCCTATGTGGTTAGTCCTTAGCTTCTTTTTAATTGTAATTGGAGAAGTTTGTTTATCTCCTTCAGGGTTATCAATAACGACGAAGCTGGCTCCAGCTGCTTTCTCTTCGCAAACCATGAGCTTATGGTTCTTATCAACTGCGTCTGCGCAAGCAATAAATGCCCAAGTTGTTAAATTATATAATCCTGCAACAGAAGCAATTTACTTTGGTATTATTGGTGCTATCTCCATTTTAGTTAGCATCCTGCTGTTTACATTATCATCAAAAATCCAAAATTTCATGAAGGGACTTCAATAACGGTCTCTTATTGAAATGAACAAATACAAGTTTCTATGTGAAGAGTAGCCAAATGGGTTACTCTTTTTTGTAAAAGTTAGATAAATATCGCATTCTTACCGTACTTATATTTAAATTTATCAGTTTTGAAAAATCATAGTACAATTAACAATTCTGATGATTATCTCTTACCCAGTTATACTTTACTAATGGAAAAAAATTCACTCTGTTTGTTTTACATAAAAATGGTGTGATATTTTTATCACACCATTTTAAAATCATTACTTTGTATGTCTTTGAGTTTATCAGAACTTAACTTTTTATCCATTCATATAGACGAAAATTCTACATCATTAAGAAACTATTTAAAAAGTTCCCTTTTATTTGGAACAATTCCATATTTGTTAGAATACTCCCATTGCAACCTTTCCCTTTATATTCTATACTGCATCTTCAATTACAAAATACAAACACACAAAGAGGGCTGCATCAGCCCTCTTTAATCTACTATTATTTAATGCGTCGTACCCCCAATTTCCACAATATCCACCTCAACTTCCATCGCTACCTCAATTGCCAATTCTATACCTTTACTAATAGTAGAAAGTGACATACTCGGTTGACCTGGATAGTTGCTCGCTTGTTCTGGTAAGAACGGAATATGAACAAATCCGCCTTTTATTTTCTTATCATTCTTCTCTAGTTCGTGCATGAGTCCATAGAATAAATGATTACAAACGAATGTGCCTGCAGTTTGTGAAACAGATGACGGTATACCTTCTTCGCGAAGTTTTTTCACGATTGCTTTCATCGGAAGTGTAGACCAATACGCAATAGGGCCTTCTTCTACAACCGGCATATCCACCGGCTGATTCCCTTCATTATCAGCAATTCTTGCATCATCAATATTAATTGCTACACGCTCTATCGTAATATCTGGTCTGCCCCCAGCTTGTCCAATACATATAATCATTTCAGGCGACAACTCTTCTATATACTCTTTTAATACTCTTATTGATTTATGAAATACGGTTGGAACTTGTTTACTAATAATCTTGTACTCTCCGATTGTTTTTTCATGCAAACTTTTTGCGACTTCCCAAGCTGGGTTGATACTTTCTCCCCCGAACGGATCAAATCCTGTTACTAATACTGTTTTCATAGTTTCACTCTCCTAATTAGAAACGATATACAAGGCCGTACATAATAAACATATTTATAATAAAAATGGAAAGAGCAATTGGTACTTGTGCTTTAATGACTGCATTTTTATCTTTCAATTCTAAAAGCATCGCAGGTACGATATTAAAGTTTGCTGCCATTGGAGTAAGCAACGTTCCGCAATATCCAGCAAACATACCGAGTGCTGCCATAATTGCTGGGTTTCCTCCGTGCATTTGCACAATTAAAGGTAAGCCGATTCCACCAGTGATTACTGCAAACGCTGCGAATGCATTCCCCATTACGACTGTAAATAGCATCATTCCTAAACAATAGGCCATAACAGCAACGAATGGATACTCTGTCGGTAACACTTGTCCGACTAGATCCGAAACGACTTGTCCTACGCCAGACTTCGCAAAAATACCGCCAAGTGCTGCTAACATTTGTGGTAAAATAACTGCCCAACCGACAGCCTGTAGTAACCTACTTCCTTCTTGAACAGGCGTTGTTATTTTCGCTTTTGTAATATGCATCGCCGCAATGAATGCAAGTAATGCCCCTAACGCTAATGCAACTAATGTTACTTTATCAGGATCAACAAGTGCAACATTTCCCCATTTGATTTTTCCTAACGTTAACGTTCCGATAATTGTAAAAATAGGTATTAATATTGCAGGCATAAAAATTTTATTTTTTAATTTCTCAGCATGTTTTACACGTTCTTGTACTGGTACTTCTTTCTCCTCGGATTTTGTTACTTTATTTAATGAAGCCAAAACAACCATAACAAGCACAATACAGCCAACATAAAACGAAGGGATTACATTTCCGAATAAAAATGTAACTGCAAACAATGCCCAAAATAAACTAGAACCGAATCGGTTTGGATGCTCACGATCAAATGCAATACGAACAGCGATAAATGCAACGATTATACCTAATACATAATAAATTGTATCCATTGTTATGATGTTCATCTTATATAGCCTCCTTCTCTTGTTTTTCTTCTGCTTTCATTGTTTTCTCTATATACTTATCAAACCTTCTAAACCTGATCCAGCTCACAATAAGGGCAGATATCGCAGTTGGAATTCCCCAAAGCGCCATATCCCATACACCGACATGCATACCTACTGAATCGAAGAATCCTTTCATTAATAAAATGGCTCCAGTTGCGATGAAAATATCTTCTCCGAAAAACCAAGCTGTATTTTCCGCAGCTGCTGCATTTGCTTTAATCTTTTCTCTCAATTTTTCAGGGAGTTTACCGTATTTACCTTGCGCAGCCCCTTCTGCCATCGGCGCAACAAGCGGTCTTACCGTTTGCGCATGACCACCAATATTTAGTCCAAGTGCTGCTGATGATTCTCTTATCGTAAAATATGACATTAATACTCTTCCAGTTGTTGCTCCTTTTGATTTCGTTATAAGTGCTTCTGCTCTTTCTTTTAAACCATAACGCTCTAAAATTCCGATTACCGGTAAAGTTAATATGATTGGCATAGACATATATCTGTTTTCTATGAAAAATTTACCGAACATGCTAATCACATCATAAAAACTTAAGCCTGAAACCATACCAGTAACAATACCCGCAACCATAACTACTAACAGTGTATTTAGCCTAAATAAAAACCCAACCGCAACAAGTAAAATCCCAATTAATTTCACCAATTTTAACACTTCCTCTCATTTTTAATCCCGCTAATTAAAGTTTCACTTTATTTGGTGCGCATATAGAAATACCATTAAGTTCGAATGTTCTGTATATTTTTTCCGCAAATTGGACTGCTTTCTCTCCGTCCCCGTGTAAACATATCGTTTGCGCTTGAACTGCTACTTTCCCCCCATTAACCGATTCTACATACCCTTCTTTCACCATTTGAAGTACTTGTTTTATTGCTTCATCTTCATTTTTTATAAGAGCATTTTCTTCTGTACGGCTCGTTAAAGTTCCATCCTGCTTATACGTACGATCGGCAAAAGCTTCTTGTACGAGAGTTATATTATATTTTTCTGTTGCCCTTATAAATGCCTCACTATTTGCTAATCCGTAAAGTAATAATCCAGGGTTAATATGATAAATTGCCTTTGCGATTGCATCTGCAATTTCCGAATTAGTTGCCGCCATATTATATAAGGCACCGTGCGGTTTTACATGCTGCATTTTCCCTCCAGCAGCTTTAACAAATCCTTCTAATGCGCCAATTTGATATAAAACATAATCGTATACTTCACTTGCTGAAACATGCATGTTCCTTCTTCCAAATCCAATTAAATCAGGAAATCCAGGGTGTGTCCCTATTGCTACATTTTGCTGCAGAGCTTTTTCAACCGTTTGCCTCATAACGGACGGATCACCAGCATGAAAACCACAAGCAACGTTTATAGAGGAAACGAACGGAAGAATTTCATCATCATTCCCCATTTTATAAGCTCCAAAACTTTCTCCTAAATCACAGTTTAAATCGATCGTAGTCACGATGTTTTCCTCCTAATCTCAGCTTCGTAAAGCGATGAATGTCTTTAATAGACTCATACTTGTTTCCTGTTCTATATACAATTGTGCAGCTTCTTCCATAGTTATTTTTTCAAAAGTTACATAGTCTCCTGGTTTCAGCTGCGCTAGAAGAGGTAAATCTACTGAAATTACATTTCCAATTCTCGGATAACCACCTGTCGTTTGTCTATCCGCCATTAATATAATAGGCTGTCCACCATTCGGTACTTGAATTGTTCCGAATGTAACTGGGCTCGATAAAATTTCTATCTCTTCAACTCTATTTAAAACATCTCCGTCAAGCCTATATCCCATGCGATCAGCATAATTGGACACTTTATACTCTTTCGAAAAAAACGACTTTATACTTTCTTCTGTAAATTGATCATATTCAAAGTCTGTTATGACGCGAAGAATAGGATGCTTCTTATATTTTGGTAAAGTATTGTTACAAATTGCCCACTTCGTTTTTATACGCTTTTCTTCTTGTAAATTTTGAATGAAACGGCTTGCAACTTCTGCCCCTGTACCAATTTGAAAATAATCTCCTTTTTTCAGCATTCTCCCTTCAATACCGCCAAGAGCAGCACGTATGTAAGTACTTTTACTTCCCATCGTATGATCAATATTTATACCGCCCGCAAAAGTCACATATGCTCTGCAACCGCTTTTCGCTTTTCCGAGGCAAAGCATGCTTCCTTCTTCAGCTAATATAGGGCGCCATAATGGAATGCGTTCTCCATTTAATAACGGTTCCATATCCGCACCGCCAATCGCAAGCAAAGTCGTTTTCTTTATTAACAATTTAGGTCCCATTATTGTAATTTCGAGTCCAGCCTCATTCTCCTCATTACCTACTAACATATTAATCATCCTGAGCGCACTTTTATCCATAGCACCGCCAACAGGTACACCGTATTGTTGATAATGAAATCGCCCTAAATCTTGGACTGTTGTAAACATTCCTGCATGCAAAATCTCTACATCCATTCTTTAGCCCCCTCAAGCGATACGTACTCTTCCTTTGTTATTGGTATAAATCGTAAATACATACCACTTTGAATATATGTTGGTGTTTCTTCTTTTGGATTAAACAGAGAAATAGGTGTTCGGCCGATAATATTCCAGCCTCCTGGTGTTTCAAGCGGATAAATACCCGTTTGATTTCCGCCAATCCCTACTGAACCAGGAGCGATTTGTAACCGTGGTGTTTCTTTTCTAGGTGTTTCTAGTTCTTTTGATAATCCCCCTAAATAAGGGAAGCCAGGCGTAAAGCCTAACATATACACGAAATATGTTGTTTCACTATGTATTCGAATAACATCCTCTACTTGTAATCCTTGATAATGCGCAACCTCTTCTAAATCTGGTCCATATTCTCCCCCGTAACACACTGGTATAGAAATATGTTTCACATCTCGGTTCACTTCTTCTTTATATGAATCACACAGCTCCCGTATATAGTGGCAAACATAATCATATGGTCTTATATTTCTATCATTTTTCATCCATACTTCGTACAAATTGTAGTACACCGCTAATGAAGTAAACGACGGAACGCATTCAACCATTCCTGCAAACGGATGTTGCTGCAGTGCTTGAAATAGTCGTTGTACTTTTTCATATATATCCATCCCAATTTCTTCACCAAATGTAACAATAATTGCTTGATCCCCTAACGCAGAAAATTTCATCCCACTCCCTCTTTCTATGCCAAAAAGCCGAGTTCTTTCGAAATGCGGTATGCTGTTTCTTTCACTTTCGCAGTAAAATATGAAATGTTACTTTCGCTATACTCAATTGCTAATCCCGAAATACTAATGCCGGCTACAACCGTTCCATCACTTGCAAAAATTGGAGCTGCTATAGCCGCTGTATGATTTTCTAATTCAGAATAACTAATTGTATATCCAGCTTGTTTTGCCATATGTAATACTTCTAACAAATGCTCCTTATTCACAATCGTTCCATCTGCAAACTGCTTTAAATCCGTTTCCTCTATGTACTTTCTTTTCTCTTCCTCAGAAAAATACGATAGTAAAATTCTCGGACATGCACCCGCATACAGTGGAGCCCTTCTTCCAACCGCCGTATAAACACGTACTGGCTGAGCTCCTTCCATCTTCTCAACATAAATCGCGTCATTACCATCTTGAATAATTAAATTTACTGCTTGCCCTAAACTATCTCTAAGCTCTTTCATATAAGGAATCGCAATATTTCTTACGGATAACCTTTGTGAAACAAGTTGACCAAATCGTAAAAAAACGACTCCGAGACGATACTTGCCCTTTTCTGTTTTTTGTAAAAAGTCCATTTCTTCTAACGAGCCAATTAAACGATAAACAGATGTTTTCGGCATATTCGTAAGCTGAACCATCTCTGTCAAACTTAGCTCCTCATGCTCATAAAACAACTCTAAAATATCCATTGTCTTAACTGCCGTTTTATTTATACTCATTCTATCTCCTTCTCGTTCCGAATTTCGGAACTTCAATTCCGTTTTTCGAAACAAACATATAATTTAAAATTATAAAATATTCTTTCAATTCTATCAATATTTTTTTTACAAACAAAAAAAGTATGGAAAAATATTTCTCCCATACTTTCGCTTTACTTTATAACGCTCTCACTTGTTTCAACGGCCAGAAAACAGCTTGTCCTTTTCCGACAATTTCATCTTCTGAAATAAATCCAAACATACGACCGTCTTTAGAAACTTCACGATTATCTCCTAAAACAAACACTTGGCCTTCTGGCACTTTCGTTTTCCCTGTGATTTGTTCTAACGTAAAATCAGGAGTTAATACACGACCAGACGCCTTTTCTTTAAATTCTTTTAAATACGGTTCTTCCATCGCTTTTCCGTTTACATATAAAACATCATCTTTATACTCAACTGTATCACCCGGTAAACCAATTACTCGTTTTACTAAATCGTACCCTTCTTTTCCGTGGAAGACGATAACGTCAAAACGGTCTAATCCACTTATACTATAACCAATCTTATTCACGAGAACTCGTTCGTTATTTTCTAAAGTGGGCATCATCGATTCCCCTTGTACTAATGAAGGTGTAAATAAAACACCGCGAATAATAGCGATTAATACAAGGGTAAATCCTATCGTTTTAGCCCATGAGAATAATTCTTTCTTCGTATTTTCCTTCATCGTTTCTCCTCTTTCTTAAGTGTTTATTTTATTATTTGAACTAATTCTTGTACTAAATTAGGATCAATTTCAGAAAAACATGATTTCCCTTCTCTTACCGCTGTACCGACATGAGCTTGAGAAATTCCAGTTTCATCTAGCAATTGTTTTACATTCTTTTTCGTTACTCCGCTTCCGACAACAAGCTGTATATTCCCTTCACTTTCCTTCTGCATCTCTCGAAGCACCGGAATATTATCTACTACATTTCCTTGTCCGCCTGAAGTTAACACGTGAGTAACTTTATTGAATTTTTTCAAAGCTTTCATCGCTTCTACTGGATTTTCTGTATCATCTATCGCACGATGATACGTTACATTTATTCCATCTACAACAGATAATAAATCTACTAATTTCTCTTCATCAACTTCATTTTGTACGTTTAATACACCTAATACAACACCAGCAGCTCCAAGATTTTGAGCAACTACAATATCTTCTTTCATCATTTCGATTTCTTCTTCCGTATATGTAAAAGACTTCGCATGCGGACGAATCATAACATGAACTGGTATTTGCACTGCTTCTACTGCTTTTTTTATAAAAGCATAACTCGGTGTTAAACCACCTTCTGTATATGATGAAATGAGTTCAATTCGATTTCCACCAGCCTTTTCAATTCGCTTCACATCTTCTAAACAAGTTGCAATAACCTCTAGCATGAGATAACCTCTTTTCGTACTTTTTTCTTATTATACAGTAGGTGAAATAAGAAACATAGCATTCCACTATAAAACTATAAAAAGAAGAATGAAAAGAAAGATTTATTGAATTGATAATAAATATCATATATGTTATGTTTTTCTTAAAATTACACATTCTTATATCCCTATAAAAGGAGATGAATATATGATTCTTACAAAAAAACGGTTCGTTATCTCTAGTTCATTTATTGTAATTGCATCACTTTGCGCGATTACTTTATTAACAAAGCAAACTACAAAACTAGCTTCCTCACCTTCAAGTATAGAAAAAGAAACTATTACCCTTTCATCAAGCAATAAAGAAGAAACTCAAACCTTTCGTTCATCTTCATTTAATAACTCAACTGTATTCAGAGGCGATACTGGTACAGACTTTGACTTTAGCGGCCAAGGTGACTTACATATTACGATTGAAAATACTGGTACAAACAGTTTTACCTATTCAATTAAATTCAAAGAAGATCGTTTAGTCAAACACACGTTACAGCCAAATGAAAGTGAATCCTTTCCTTTACGTTCACTCATCGCCAATCCTTTACCAGGTGAGTATTCATTATTTGCACATAATCAAGACTGTTCTGAAAGTAGTATGAATCTTGAAGTGCAGCCACAATAGAACAAAATAAAAAGGCTATCCTCTTACCAAAAGGATAGCCTTTTTATTTTGTAAAACGAGAATTCCCTCTTCTTTGAACAATGACATAATACATGGAATTATATCAACGATTCACCGACAACGAAAAGCCTGTTCCTGAACGGAACAGACTTTATATTTCTTCATTACGACCGAAACGCCGCATCCGCTAACATAGACAGCGTTACATCATCCATCGGCGGATTGTGCAGCCCTGCTCTTACGTTTAAATAGTAACGATGAAGCGGATTTTTTTCTGATAAACTTTTCGCCCCGACAATACGCATTGCTTTATCTACAATAGATATTGCCGCGTTCGTTACAACATATTTTGCAGCTGCTAGTTCGGCTTGCAATGATAATTTATCTTCTGCCTCATCGTATTTTTTCGCAATTTGATATAAAAAGACACGAGCTTGCATAAGCTCAAGTTCTAATTCTCCAACTAACCTTCTAACATTCGGTAATAAACTTATAGAATGATTTAAACTGTTTGGCTTGTATGATACCGCAAACTGAACTGCATAATTTCTTGCTGATTGTGCAATTCCTAAATAACATGCTGGTATATGTAGCAACCAGCCAATACCCTTAGCTTTAACTTTTGAACCCTTTATATCAGTGAAAAAGCAATCTGGTATCTCTACATTTTGTAAAACGAGATCATGGCTCGCAGTTCCTCGCATTGCGATGCTATCCCACGTTTCTTCAATGGTCACGCCTTGCGTATTCTTTGGAATAACAAACTCTCCGATATCTTCCTGGCCTTCAATACTTGCTGAAATGATAAAATAATCAAGTACTGGTGCCATTGTCGTAAACGTTTTTCTTCCATTTATAATCCACTTCTCACCTTTTTTGACAGCTAACGTCTCTGGTTTCCCGCCGCGCGTAGGACTACCTGTATTCGGCTCTGTTGCAGCTCTATTAAAAAGCGCACCATTACGTACTTCTTCACAAAACCAAGTGAACATTTCCTCATTCCAAGAACGATTTTCAGCTAATTCCTTTACAATGCCAAGGTGCCACCCAATTGATAATGCGGTAGCACCGCAGCCTTCTGCTATTTTCTCTTGAAATAAAACGAAGTCATATAAAGAAATCGCATTGCCTCCCAATTCTTTTGGCAACGTTAATTTCGTATATCCGATATCTTTCAACTTATTAATATTTTCATACGGAAATGATCCTAATTCACTTAGTTGATGCTCCCTTTCCATGAACTTCGGAATCAATTTATTTATTTTCTCAATAACTAAAGATTGTTCTTCTGTTTCAACAAATGAGAGTGCCATACATAATCTCCTTTATGTTCGATTCATAAACCGTTCATTTTGTCATTATGATTATATGAAGTTACTTCTCTATTGTTTCACTATTCCGATAAAAATACAATGCTTTTGAACAATAAGAAAAGTTCCTATAAAAAGGATAGGTTCTTTTCTTATATTAATCCCCTTTCAATGCCTTTAATGGCAAAGAGGTTACATATCCAATATACGAGCATAATTCTTTAAAAAAGAAAGGGATTTCTGTATCTAACGTTTTATACGCTGACGTTGGAGTTGGTGATGCATACGCTTCAATTTTAATATGTTTTGCAATTTTCATTGCACGTTTCATATGAAGTGGATCACTCACAATCGTATATGTGCGTATTCCGTTCTCTATTCCAACTTGCTTTGCATTCTTTAAATTGTCCTCTGTGAAAAGGGATTTTGTTTCAATTAGAATATCCTCTTCTTTTACACCATGTTTCAGTGCATACACTCTAGCAGTACGCGCTTCCTCAAGCTCTGCCTCAAACTTTGTACCACCTGTGAAAATAATCTTTTTAATATTACCGTTCTTATATAAGGAAATTGCATGATTAATTCTTTCTTTAAATACAGGAGATGGTTTTCCGTTCCATGAAGCTGCTCCCAGCACGATACCAGCATCTGTCTTCACACCATCATCTGTTTTAAAGCGATAACTCCAAATATCGTAAGCTGCATAACTTACATATAAAATAATAGAACAAATCATAAGCAAGAATACTTGCAAGGTTCTTCTTTTCTTACTTTTCTTATTTTCTTTCATTTATAACTGCCTCCGTACATCATCCATACTTCTATATAAAAACGTATATATCAAATCATTTTGTTTGAATTTGTTTAAAAGAAGGAATTTTTCTTATCATATATATGCATTAAAGGGTTTTCATTTAAAATTGAGGATTATCAATTCATTTTTCGTTTGCGGTTTTCATTACATTTGTGTAATTTATAAGTTTATTACCATACAACTACATTGTAACGAATTTTTTATCATAATGGAATGATGAAACAAAAGAAGTAACTGTTTTGTAAGAAAAAAGGTATATTTTTCAACTAGACGATCAATACACCTTTCTTAATATGAATTATCGTTTTTCTTTATACGATTCTAATTTTTCTAATAATCTTTCCTTTACAGCTGGCCATTCACTTGCAATTACACTGTATACAACTGCATCTCTAACATGTCCACTCGGCAATTTTCTTTCGTTTCTAAGCACACCCTCTTTTACTGCGCCCAGTCTTTCAATTGCTCTTTGTGCTTTTTCATTTCGTGCATCCGTCTTAATTTGTACTCTCCGCATATGCAATTTTTCAAAAGCATATTGTAATAACATGTACTTACATTCTGTATTCATACTCGTACGTTGCACACTCGGGTCATACCACGTTTTCCCTAATTCCACCGTCTTATCTTCAACTGAAATGTTATATAAGCGTGTACTCCCTACTATTTCATTCGTCTTTTGATCAACAACAACAAATGGCAAATCCTTCCCTGCCCCATAAGCTTTTATCGCCTTTTGAACATATTGCTGCATATCTTGAACAGTATCCATTTTAGAGATTAAATACGCCCAAATATCTCGATTTCCTTCCACGATTGAAAACATTTTTTCGACATCATCGCTATCCATTAACCGTAACTTTGCTCTTTCGTGAATAATTTCCATTTGTAAGCCCCCTTTGTTGTAACTATATCATACTTTATTACCGTTATATCGTTATATAAGAACATAAGGTTATTTTTATATCAAGGAATAAAATATATCTTTAAAATAAAAAGTGCGATGCCTTTTATTCAAGCATCGCACTCATAAATTGAATTGAAATTTACTTCTTTTCCATTACTGCAAAATAATTATTTTCGCTATCTGCAAAATTAAATATTCTACCTGAAGGCATATTTACAATTTCTCCGACTGTAACGTTTTTGTATACTAAATCACTATATAAACGATCGAATTCTTTTGAGAAGAACATTAAAGAAGGTGTGCCAAGATTTAACTCCGGCTGCATTTTAGCAATTAGCTCCTTATTATGGAGAATAATACTTGTTTCAGCTTCTTTAGTTGGAGCAATTTCAATCCATCGCATTCCTTGACCGTTATCTTCCTCTGAAATGACACTAAACCCTACTTTTTCTGTCCAGAATTCCTTCACTTCATCTTGGTTATTCACATACAACATGATTTGACCAACATTATTAATCATCTATTTTAACTCTCCCTTACAAAAATCTATTTCAGCGACTCTAATCGCTCGTTCAAACGATCCCAAGTTTCGGTGATACCTTGTAGCATGCCCATGTCCATAACGGTCTTAAGGGCTTCTTCGGAAACATATTCAGCACGGTTTATTAGCTTTGTCTTTCCACCTAAATCGATGAATTCCAATGTCATCTCGGTTGACGGCATAGAATCATTTACATTGCCTTCAGCATCTGAAAAGTAATCAGTGTAGACGATTTTCTCTGGCTCAATAATTTCTTTATAGACTGCTTTTCCCCATGATTCCATACCAAAAAATTGCTCCAAGTTCTGATTGACACACTTCATACAGTAGTGCCAAACGCCTCCCGGACGGAAATCGACAGTGCATGCTGGAATTTCCCAACCTCTTGGTCCCCACCAATGTTTCAAATGCTCTGGTTCTTTAAACATACTGAATACAAGATCACGCGGCGCATCGAAAACGCGCTCCAGTACTAATACCCGATCGTTCTCTACTCTTGATACCATTGTATTGTTTGACATGTTAATTCCTCCTTAAATATGAACTGATTTTATGACTTTTCCTTGTTTTGCAATTCCTTCAAATACTCATCTAAATTATCGAATCTCTCTTCCATCACACGCTTAAATGACTGTACCCAACAATCAAGTGCTTGGAAAGGCTCAGGTCGGAGCTTGTAAATCCGGCGATTAGCTTCAGCCTGCACTTCCACAATCCCTGCATCGCTTAACACTTTTAGGTGTTTCGAAGTTTGTGGTTGCCTTAATCCTAGATGATCGGCAATTTCCCCAACGGTTAAGGGACCGTCACGCAAGAGTTCAACAATGTTCATACGATTCGGTTCAGATAAAGCGCTCAACGTCGTCATATTCACGCCCGGAATTTTTCCCGACATATCACTCACCTCATAAAGTGATGGTCTCCGGTTGTAACACATCAATATCATCACTAATATTATCTTTCTGTTGAATCGATTATAACCAAACAGGAATATTCCTGTCAAGGAATATTCAAAAACTAAATTGATACAAAACGTAGGCGTTACTTAAAAATAAAAATGGATTAAAAACATTTCATAGACCTATGTTTTACGATAAAGCGATACTTTAGTCAGTGGGTTTTGGAACGATTTCCGCGAAGGCTTTATTTTTATTTGGCCCAAGAAAGTTTTAACACTTTTAATACTATTTAACGCTACAGTATTTTTTGTCATCTTTTTATTTGATAGTTTAGTTGTTTTATTGGCAAAAGAAATGGACATACGTGATAGTTTGTTTGGAATCTTTATAAGTATCGTTGGGTTAGACGCTTTAGTCAGAGCTATAACCATTGGAAAATAGGGAAATACAGTAAACAAAATGAATATCTTAAACGGTTCAGCTATATTACTTGGAGGAATGTTGATCCTTACTGGACTTGGAGGGTTCGGCTTTTTATCGAGTAATTTATTTTTATCGTTAATCATTTGGTTTTTTATTGGTATATTTATCGCTTCTACCTCTGTATGCTATAGTTACTTACTTCAACTTCAAACCCCTGCAAGATTAATGGGAAGAGTAACTAGTACCGCAAATACAATGGTGCACGGCGCTATGGTGATTTCACCTACATTAGGTTCACTTTTAGCCCTATGGATAAAAGTAAGCGGAGTTTTTCTACTCGCAGGAGTTTTAATCACAAGTATTGGTATGATTATTTACTTAGCTCATACGTTATTTATGAAAAAACAGCTGGAGTTACTATAGAACATAATTAAAGTTATGCCATTTTCTGATTTGAATAATCGGAAAATGGCATAACTTCAGAAACTTAAGGCTACATTTTTAAAGCAACAAATAAGCAATCGGCGTAATAATAAGCAACGTTAAAATCGTTCTTTGCACATATAGAATAATAAGCTCAGATACTTTTAACGGAATATCTGTTGATAATATACAAGGAATTGAAGCGGAGAAAAACAAAATAGATGATACCGAAACAACCGCAATAACAAACTTTGTCACGAGTGGTGCACTTACAACTAAAAGAGAAGGTAAAAACATTTCTGCAATACCAACTGATGCTGCTTTTGCAGCTAGTTCCGCTTCTGGAAGCTGCAGTAACCATGTAAATGGATAGAAAATATAACTAATCCAATCAAATATTGGCGTAAACTTTGCCAAGACGATACCAATTAATCCTACTGACATAATAGATGGTAAAATCCCCATCGTCATTATAAATCCATCTTTTAAATTCACTGCGATATTTTTCATAATACTTGGCGCAGATTTCGATACTTCTAATGCATCTTCCCAAGCTCGCTCTAACATTTTCTCTTTATAAACGGGCTCTGGGAACCCTTCTTTCGTAATATATGTATCTGGTTTTCTACTAAGAGGCGGGATTCTTACGGTGATAGCGGTCACGATGAATGTTACAACAAGAGTAGTCCAAAAATAAACATTCCATAAATGCATAATGTCTAATGTTTTTGCGATGATGATCATAAATGTTGCAGATACTGTAGAAAAACCTGTAGCGATAATTGCTGCTTCTTTCGTCGTATACTTTCCTTCTTTGTACACTCGATTCGTAATAAGAAGTGCAAGCGAATAACTCCCCACAAAGGAAGCGACCGCATCAATTGCTGACCGTCCTGGTGTTTTCCATAAAGGTCTCATAATTGAACGGCAAAACGTACCGATAAATTCAAGTAATCCGTACCCGACTAATAACGCTAAAAATGCCGAACCAATTGGTACGAGTAAACTTACTGATATAACTAACTTCTCATACAAAAACGGTCCAACATCTGGCGCAAAGAACCAATCTGGCCCTATTTTCAAACAATATAATATACCAAAAACAACACCAACTACTTTTAATAAAGAAAAACAAATGTCTACGATAGATGCATTCCACTTCTTCGTATAAAATGGATAAATCGCACCAATTACCATAACAAGCAGTGCATAATAAGGTACTACCGAAGGAACCATAGCTCTTATCCACGATACGATATGATCAATCATAATAGACGAAGCACCTTTTATCGTAACTGGTACGAAAAACATAAACACACCTACTAAACTTGCGAGTATAAACCGAAGTATAATCCCCCTCTCTCGCCCTGTCTTAATTACATTACTTTTTAATTCAATTTCATTCAAAATTCGACACCTCCAATTATCTAAATATTATGTATAATAACGCCAGATCCCTTCTTTTAATTCTGAATATTTAATCATGCAAAAAAGCCTATTTTGAAATATACAATCAAAATAAGCTTTTTCTATTACCTCTTATAATCATCCACAATTACTTGAATTACACGATAAGATTCTTCTGCCACTATCTTATTACTAGTCTTATTCGCATCATATGTAATTAACGCCTTCCAAAGTGCCCATCCTCTCGCTCTATTCCACGTTCCTTCATCTATGCGCAATACTTCTTTAAATACGTTTCTACTATTCTTATCAAAAAATGTCCATGCCATCGCTGCATCACAAGCCGGATCTCCTACTCCTAAAATACCAAAATCAATTACGGCACAAAGTTTTCCTTCTTTAACAAGTAAGTTACCTGGCGCTACATCTCCATGAACCCAAACTGGTTTGCGATCCCATGTTGACCTAAGTGCTAAATCCCAAAGATGCTTTAACAATGTCTCATCAAAAACATCCTTATTATTTTCAATAGCCACTCTCGTTTCTTCATCGTATACAGATATAAGCCCGCCTCGGTAAAAATTATGTTCTCCAGCTAATGGCCCGTTACTCGCATCAATTGATTGTAACTCTATTAAAAATGCTCCTAAGTCCACCGCAAATTCATTTAAGTCACGGACATTTTGTTTCGTAACCGTTTCCCCCTCTATCCACTTATTAATAGACCAAGGCCATGGATACGATTCAGATGGATTTCCTTTCGCAAGTGGTGTAGAAATCGGTAAAGAAAGCTCCTTACTTAATATAGGTAACCACTTATTTTCTTTCTCTACTTGCGGTGCATATGCTGCATCACTTGGCAATCTTACACTCATCTCATCCCCTAGGTGAAACGTTCTATTATCATGACCGCTAAATTTTACAGGTTTCACTTCTAAATGTGCCCATTCTGGAAATTGTGCCCTTATTAACCTTTTAACTAAATCAGCATTAATATAATTCATTTACTTCCCCCTTTATATACCTATCACACGGATAAACGCGTTCTACCGTCATTTTCGTCTGTAACATATTCAACATAAAACCCTTGATCAATTGCGTTTTCATACATCAATTCAATCGCTTCTTGGTCTTTAGCGTAAACTGTGACGTATGTACAATCCGCAACTAGTAAAACTAATTCACACTTACTCTCTTTAAATTCTTCATATGTTTCAATATCTACTACTTCCTCTCCTTTTGGATACGCTTTTAAATCTGCAAAAATAACATAATATATATTGTCTTTAAATAATCTTTTCAAATCTGATCCTTCCACTATACTTGGTTCTTCTGGAAATAATGCCTCATCCAATCCACCACGTGCTACTAAGTAGGACTCCTCACTCCCCACCCACCAATCAAATGGAGAAATATCAATCGGCTTTAACACTTTCCAAAGTAGATTATCATATTCATTTGGAATATCTACTGTAATTCCTCTTTTCATTTGTTTGCTCCTTTCTTTTATATTTTCTGTTCTGTTTAATACATTATATAACGTAAGTAATTACTACATCTTATATATATTTACTATATAACCTTCCTTGTAATTCCTCACAAAAAACCGCTCCACTACTAGTGAAACGGTTTTTCCTCGACTATTTTTTAAGCATTTACTTCCGTTTTATGTTCCTTTCCTACATTACGCTTTAAAGCTGTTCCAAGTATGATAACCATACTTACTACACCAATCCAAACGAGTACAGTAAGAGGAGTATTCCAAGCTAATCCTTTTCCAAAGAAGAATATTTCTCTAAGCCCTTCAATCATAAATCGCATTGGCAACCATGCGTACACCCAATCTTGATAAAATGGTGACATCATTTCAGGCGCTAATGCTAATAGCGGTGCCCCAAAGAAAAGTAATAGAGCGAATATACCTATACCCTTTAGTCCAACTAATGAAAGCACCGCAGAAATCATTAAGAAGAAACAAAAAGAAGTAATGGATAAGAACAGAGCCGTATCCGTGAAATTCGGGATATTTAATCCTACCATTCCATCCGCAATCCATGTAAGACCAAATCCAATTACAAGTGTAGCAATTGCTCCTGTTACTATTTGTTTTAGTTTTAATACAAAGTTTTCTTTTCTTGTACCTACTGGCATTTTACTTATCGCAATAAAGATAATTGCTGAGCTCGCTAAACTTGCAATCCATAACGGCTGGAATAAAGACATTGGCGAGTTACCGTTCGCACTATTTTTGCCGATTTCATTCACATTTGTCACTTTCTTCGTAATAGGTGTTACTACATTTGAAACTTGGTCTGCTGTTAATGTAGCTCCTTTTGCTTTCAATCCTTCTAATAGTTGTGTACGAACAGTATTGTTCATATTATCAACGATCGCATTTAACATTTGTCCTGCCATAGTTGATGCTGCTGTATTCATTCCTTGATTGATGAATATTTCTACCTCTGGCGAAGATGGCTGTGGTGTTCGTAACGATGCTTGTTTTGTGCTAAAGTCTTTCGTAATAACCAATGCTGCATAATATTCTTGATTATTTAAGCCTTTTTGAACTGCTTCTTTATTTTGCACTTCTACCCACTTTACCGCAGGTTCTTCCTCTGATTTTGATGTCTTTTTCATATTATCAACAATCGTTTGCCCCATATTCATCTTCGGTTGATTCGGAATTTCTACTCCTTGATCCTCATTTACAATTGCGATTGGTAAGTTTTTCGGCTTAGGTTGAACGGTTGGAAATAATGTTAATGAAAAAATAAAAACAACAAGTAGTGCAATAACTGGAGATAACAATAAAAGTTTGTTTTTAAACATTTTCTTTTCTCCTCCTTTAATTTGATTTATAATAACCAACAACGTGTTGTTTATTTATATTTGAATTATATGTTCGAGTTGAACCTTATACAATAATCAAAAATCGTGAATGTGTCGGTTATAAGACACATCCTTGAAATGTGTTGGCTAAAATTAAGGAGGGACATACTTTGCGCGATAGTAATTTAGATTTACGTGTTATTCGTACGAAAACTGCCATACGAAATGCATTAGTGGAATTAATTGAGGAAAAAGGTTTTGACGCCATAACAGTGAAAGATATTACTACGAAAGCAAACATAAATCGTGGTACATTTTATACACATTACCAAGATAAATTTGATTTAATGACAAAATGCCAAGAAGAAATTATGTATGAATTTTCTAGTATTGCTAAACAGAGATTACCGGAAGTTATTGCTGATCTTGGATCAAGCCCTTCCCCAACAATGCCATTTATACTTATCGCTTCTATTCTTGAATTTCTAAATGAAAATAGTGATTTTATGAAAGCTGTACTAAGCCCAAAAGGAGATTTATCTTTCCAAACGAAACTGAAAGACTTTATGTGGAAAACACTATTTGAAGATACGAATGGTCCTCTCATTAATAAGGAGAATTTACTTGTCCCAAGCCAATACTTAGCTTCTTATATGGCATCTGCTCATATAGGTGTCATTCAACAATGGTTAAATAATGGACAAAAAGAAACACCTGAGGAGATTGCTCGTATTTTATCAACAATCGCAGTTCATGGACCTTTTTATGCAGCTGGTTTAAAGAAATAAGTCCGCTATATAATAAAAGATCATCCACTATAATAGCGGATGATCTTTTATTTCATTACAACACTTCAATATAGCCTTCTGTTCCATGTACCCGAATTCGTTGTCCGTCTTTTATTAATTTCGTAGCATTCTCTACCCCGACGACTGCTGGTAATCCATATTCACGTGCAATAACTGCTCCGTGTGTCATGAGCCCACCAACTTCAGTGACTAACCCTTTTATAGACACAAACAATGGTGTCCAGCCAGGATCAGTAAAAGCAGTAACTAATATATCTCCCTCTTCTAAATTCGCTTCTTCCATATTTAAAATAACGCGTGCTCTCCCCTCAATCACTCCTGAAGAAACAGGCAAACCTACAATCGCGTCAGCCGGAAGATTTTCTCGTTTATATTTACCTGTAATGATTTCTCCATCAGACGTCATTACACGTGGAGGCGTTAGTTTTTCATATAATTTGTAATCATTTTTTTGTTTATGAATAAGCTCGTAATCTAGTTTATTCGTAAGGACAACTTCATGAAGTTCTTCAAAAGTTAGATAGTATATATCTTCTACTTCATCAATAACTTTATTTTGCACGAGTTGCTCGGCTTCTTTCAATATTGCCTGCTTATATATGAAATAGCGATTAATCATACCGTATTTTGGATATTCACGATAACCGATAAAATTCCGGATGTTACGAATCATTCGCTTCGTCTCTTCTATTTTTTGTTTACCATCCGGCAAATGCTGCAATCGATCTACTAACTCCTCTTCTTTTTTCAAAGCTTCTTGCAACCCTTCTTCAAACTTCCGTTTACTAGCGCCAGCTTCAAAGTCTCTTATATTATTTAAAATCATTGGGATAATGATTGTTGGCTTTTCACTCCAGCGTGTTTTTGTAATATCGATTTCTCCGCTACATCTCATTCCGTATTTATTTAGAAAAGTTTGAATGGCATCTCGAGCTTTTTCTCCGCCTTTAAATTGAACTAATTCATCTAAAAAGTTATCATTTTCTACATGTTGTAAATACGCAATAACTTCTGGATATGGCCGAATCATATCTGCAACATCGAGTAATGCTAGCCCCATTTCCGACGTAATATTATTTTGTACAGATTGTGAAAGTGTGTCTGCTGCATTCTTTTCGCCTAGCCATTGCTCCATTTTTTCATTGATCCATGTTGAAGCATCCATACCTGCCATAATGACAGCCATACTTTGCGGATGAAATAATATTTTCTTTAATTGCTGCATATCTTCCAAAATAAAATCAAGTACATCCACCCCTGATTTCGTTTGCATTTTTCGTTTTAACTCTTCGATTGATGCTTGATTCATCTTTATTAAATCCGTAACGATCGCTGGATTGTTTTCGATTTTTGGTTGTGAACTTGCAGGTGGTCCACTTTTACCAACACTCTTTTCTTTTTCATCATCTGGTAACAATGTAATAAAATCATCTCGCTCGACTACAGTTGTTAATGCATCTTTAATAAGCGGTTCCGAATTCCCTATCATATTTAATAAAAGTTCTCTACTAGTAGGCGAAGCCAATCTTTGTGCAACATCAACAAACAACCTTCCTCCAGCTTGAAACCTCTGTCCAAAAGATGTTAACTGGAATAAAGACATTCCTAATGGCTTCAAGGGATCGGTCATCATTTGCTGGTGACCAACCGATACATACACATGATTTTCCCCATCATTTACTTCTGGTATTGGATATAAAGTCGTGATTGGGCGACTTTGGACAATATAAAATGTATCATCCACTAAACACCATTCAATATCTTGCGGACAACCAAAATAAGCTTCAATCTGTCTTCCAATCTGTGCTAGTTGTAATATTTGTTGTTCAGACAATGTTTGAAGCTTTTGCTGAGCCGGATCAATCTGTTTCGTCTCCGTTCCGCCATCTTTTAAAGCATAAATAGCTAATTTTTTAGTTGCTATCATCTTTCCGGTAATTTTGCCTTCTTTTACTTTATAATTATCGGCAGAGACCAGTCCTGATACTAATGCCTCACCAAGTCCAAAACTGGCATCGATTGATACTACCTTTCGGTTAGAAGTAACCGGATCAGCAGTAAATAAAATGCCCGAAGCCTCAGGGAAAACCATTTTTTGAACGACAACACATATAGAAACTTGATTATGTTCAAAATCATTTTGCATGCGGTACATAACTGCCCGCTCTGTAAATAAAGAAGCCCCGCACTTTCTTACATGCTGCAAAATCGCTTCTTCTCCGATAATATTTAAATACGTATCTTGTTGACCAGCAAATGAGGCATACGGTAAATCTTCAGCCGTAGCACTAGAACGCACGGCATACGCATGTTCATTTCCAAAACGTGAGAGATAATGAGCTACCGCTTCCACTACTTCAGAAGGGATTTCTACTGCCATAATGACGTCTCTAATCTTCTTACTAATTCCACCAATTTGGGATCGCTCTTCCATTTTCAACTTTGTTAGCTGCTGCAACAAAGTTTGAAGCTCGTCATTTTGCTCGATGGCCTTTTCATACCCTACCGTTGTAACACAAAAACCTTCTGGCACTTGTATACCTTGAATGTTTGATAATGCCCCTAAATTCAATCCTTTTCCGCCAACAAGTGAAAGCTGCGTTTTTTCTATTTCCTGAAAATCGAGAACGAAAGAACTCATGTAACATCTCTCCTTACTATGTGTGTGTTCTTGATTGTAGCAGTAGTAAATGAGAATAAACAGTCTATTTCGAACTTGATTTACATGATATAATTAAGTTAGGAAGAGATGATTTTTTATTTCTCCCCCTCTAATTCACTTCAATTACATCAACAAACTTAAACATCCTTTGATTATGAAAAGCATCGGTACAAGTAATCGTCTTATTTAATGGATTTATATCAGCTACTGTTATGTAATTTTTATATAGATAGCCCTCTTTATAATATGTAAGTAAAACCTCTTCTTCACCTAAATATGAAATTAACAGCTTATTTTCAATCCTTTCTTTTGCATCTTGCGTTAAAATTGGACGCGGGACTTTCGTTTGCTCCTGTATCATTTCTTTAATGCAGACGAACTGCTCTGGCATACTAGCAAACGGTTGCCATTTTATCAAGACATTTTTTCAAGTTTTCTAGAAATATGAATGTCCCAATCATTGTACACATGTATATGTACAATGAGCCTCTCATAAATAACACACGTCAAATTCCTCCCCCTAATACAATATTCTCCCTATTGGGGTATTACCCCATCACCATCAAGCTAAGAAATTCATTATTCCCCAGAACGAAAAAAATGACCTAAATTCTCATAAATAACTGTTGTAGTAATATAAAATTTTCGTTTTGGGATACTTCAAAATATTAGCTTGATAGACATGCGATGAGACCCCCAATTAAATATAAAAAAGAGCACTGATGAACTGCACCCCAATTGTTAGACACAGTCTAACAATTGGAGGTGCAGTTTTTCTATGGCTAAATTTACAGCTGATGAAAAAATACAAATCGTTCTACGTTATTTGAACGGAAATGAAAGTTATCGAGAAATGGGTAGAGCGATCGGTATAAGTGGCACAATCATTCTGAATTGGGTAAACCAATATAAGCAGAATGGTGTGGAAGCTTTTCTAAAACGATGTACAAATTACACACAACAATTTAAACTAGACGTACTAAACTTTATGATTGAAAACGGTATGTCCTTATTTGAGACGGCAGCTATCTTTAACATTCCTGCCCCTTCAACGATTTCTGTTTGGAAAAAACAACTCGAAACACAAGGAATTGATGCCCTTCAATCTAAAAAAAAGGGGCGTCCATCTATGAAAAAAGAGTCAAATAAACAAGTAAAACAAGCTTTAGCTGAAGGGTCAGTCGAAGCACTTGAAGCACGTATTAAACAGCTTGAAATGGAAAATGAGTACTTAAAAAAGTTGAATGCCTTAGTTCAAAACAAGGAAAAGTCACTAAACAAGACAAAGCGCAAGTAGTCTATGAATTAAGGCATAAATATTCGGTGAAGGCACTCGTGGAGTTAGCTACTATTCCACGAAGCACGTATTATGATTTAGTAAAGAAAATGAATCGCCCAGATGTAGATGCCGATTTGAAAGCTGAGATTAAAGTGATTTATGAGGAGAATGAAGGTCGTTATGGCTACCGTCGCATTCGTGATGAGTTAGCGAATCGTGGTCAGAAAGTGAATCACAAAAAGGTGCAACGTATTATGAAAGAGCTTGGATTAAAGTGTGTTGTGCGTATGAAGAAATATAAATCCTATAAAGGGAAAGTCGGTAAAATTGCACCCAATATTTTAGAGCGTAATTTTTATGCAGATGCACCGAATCAAAAATGGGTAACAGACATCACAGAGTTTAAATTATTTGGAGAAAAACTGTATGTATCACCTGTATTAGACTTGTATAATGGTGAGATTATTACCTATACAATTGGTTCTAGACCGGCGTATTCACTTGTTTCAGAGATGTTAGAGAAAGCATTAGAACGTTTACCTGAAAACCACCAGCTACTGATGCATTCGGATCAAGGATGGCATTATCAAATGAGACAGTACGTCCGTACACTTGAATCAAGAGCTATCGTACAGAGTATGTCTCGAAAAGGAAACTGTTACGACAACGCAGTAATAGAGAATTTCTTTGGGATTATGAAGTCGGAGTTCCTCTATATAAAAGAATTTGAATGCATAGAGCATTTTAAAATAGAATTAGAAAAATATATAGATTATTATAATAAGAAACGGATTAAGGCAAAATTAAAAATGAGCCCGGTACAATACCGGACTCATTTGGATCAAGTAGCCTAATGAAATAACCGTGTCTAACTTTTAGGGGTCACTTCATGATTTTTAGTGCTCTTTTTGTAAGCATTAAATAATGAAATTTGAATACGGTTATTCTTTAGAATAGCGAATAATTATTAATTAGCCCCCTCTAGTTGTTGAACGTAATGAGCAAATTCTAAAGGCTGTTGCTTTTTTAATAATAATCTTCTGCTACCCAATATCTATTTTGGTATTTCTTTAATCGCTCTTCCAAATCCCCTATGTATGTATCACGATGAAGTACACGCTCGTATCTTATATCCCTAGGACAATCTAAGAATACTACCTAATCATAAAATATTTTCCATTCTCCCCTCAAAAGAAAAATGCCTTCAATAATTACAATACTTTTAGATGTTATCTTTATCGTTCTCTGTGTAAATGTATCTTTTTCCTTGTTGTAAAATGGCAAAGATAGATACTTTTCATTTTGATACAATTTGTCATATAAGTGTTCTTTTAGATAATTAGTATCCCATTGTAACTGATAATATTCAAACCATTCATCGTGCCCTGTATTATACCTCTTAGCTTTCTCAACAATATGATCATCTATATGGATAATTATTATATCATCTAAGATATTTTTTAGTTGATGTACTAGTGTCGTGTTCCCAGCACCACTTAAACCATCTATCGCAAGAACAAAGGGCCTATCTACATTATGCTTTTTATACTTTTCTTTTATTTGTTGCTTTAAACATTCCCATTTATCCAGTCAATTCATTATCCTTTCTACCTTTTTTAAACTAAGACAACTTAATTTCCCTTTCACCACATATTCTTATGACAAAGTGCTGTAGAAAGCTTAAGAATTCTTAAGAACTTTTTCCCCTTTTTCTTAAGATTTGGATGCTAGTATATGATTATGAATTCAAACCTGTGAGGGGTTAAGTATGAAAATAGTTAACCTTTTTAATTTTATGTATATAATGAACTAGAAATCAGTTGTTGCAGCCCTTCCAAATTCAAGGTTTATTGGAAAAAAATAATTGAAGGAATTAATTTGAAGAAAGTAAGATAGAAATGTTTCCCCTGCTTATGTCTTTAGTTGTTCAATACGAGAAAAAATGTTGAGGAATCATATGGAGTCAAAAATTCTTATTGTTGATGATGATAAAGAGATTAGAAATCTTATCTCTGTATATTTGGAAAATGAAGGACTGAAAACTCAAAAGACAGAAGATGCTATGGAAGCTTTACAACTGTTAGAAGAAAAGGAGTTTGATCTTATTATTTTGAATATTATGATGCCGGATATGGATGGTATTGAAGCTTGCATGAAGATTAGGGAAGACCGCAATATGCCTATCATTATGCTATCTGCAAAATCAGAGGATATAGACAAAATTCAGGGTCTAGCCTCTGGTGCCGACGATTATTTATCAAAACCGTTTAACCCATTGGAATTAATCGCTAGGGTAAAATCCCAATTAAGAAGGTTTAAAAAATACAATACGTCAATAGATCATAATAAAAGCATCCTAGAAATTGGTGATTTAGCCGTGAATACAGATACACGTCAAGTATGGGTAAGGGGAAAGGAAACAAGTCTAACTCCAAAAGAATTTGATATACTCGAACTACTTGCCCGTAACAAAGGGATTGTCCTGAGTGTAGCAAAAATATATGAAGCAGTTTGGAAAGATGCTTTTTATAAATCGGATAATACCGTCATGGTGCATATTACAAAAATAAGAGACAAAATTGAAGAGGATTCTAAACATCCTATTTATATTAAAACTGTTTGGGGAATTGGATATAAAATATGAAGAATGTTAGTTTTAGAAATAAGATCATTATAAAACTTCTTGGTGCTGTTGCAGTTAGTTTTTTTATTTCATTTGGTTTAACAATCCTCATTTTGGCATACGTCATAGATCCATTTTTTGTAAAACACGAAGAATTTGGTATGTTTGAATTCAATTTGGCATTGTTGTTCTTATTCGCGTTCGCAATCTTTAACTTTATAATAATTTTTTTGATATTGGTTCGAAAGAAAATAGTATATTTGAAGCTCATTTCGGATAATGTAAATGATATTGCAAATGGAAAACTGGGTTTGACAATTGGGATTAAGGGGAAGGACGAATTGACCCAACTTGCTCAAAATATCAACTATATGTCCAAGGAATTGGAAAATACATTTGAACAGGAAAGACGATTAGAACGTACAAAAAATGAACTTATAACCAATGTATCTCATGACTTACGCACACCGTTAACATCTATTATTGGCTATATAGATTTATTAAAAAGAGGGCAATACAACAGTAAAACACAATTACAGGAATACCTTGAAACCACTTATTCAAAGTCACAGAGACTGAAATATTTAATTGATGAGCTGTTTGAATATACTCGTTTATCAGGCATAGATGCTAAGTTAAACTTTAATGAAGTTGATTTATCAGGTTTGTTGGAGCAAATAGTTGGAGAATACATTCCTATATTTGAAAAGGAAAGTTTAATCGTTCAAAAATCAATAACAGAAGAAACAATACCTATTTTCATGGATGTAGAAAAAATGGTACGTGTATATGAAAATCTGTTTATGAATGCGATAAAGTACAGCATGAAACCTTCCGAATTATCCGTATGTCTTGAATTAATAGGTAACAAAGCAATTTTGAAAGTATCAAATAAAGTCGAGAAGCCGCCTGTTAGCGACCCTAATAAATTGTTTGAAAGATTTTTCAGGGGTGATAAGGCAAGAAAAAATGATCAAGGAAATGGACTGGGACTTGCTATCTCAAAAAGAATTGTTGAACTTCATCATGGTAATATACATGCAGAATATAAAGAAGGTTGGATATCCTTTATTGTTGAACATCCAATCAAATAGATTGGCTTATGGAATTACAGGTTCCATAAGCTTTTTTTTATAAAACTTAAGAATTCTTAAGGATTTTACAGGGTGTTTCCTAATTTTCATAGTTTATCATGTATGTATTCAAAGCAATGAGGTGAGTGGAGAAATTAAAAATAAAATTTTCTTTACAGCTTTCAATTGGATACATCGTGACAGCCTTATGGAAAAGGTAAATGCAACATGACTATTTTGTTAGTAGCAAATATGAATAGCAGCTTATTTTAAAGAAATGAAAAAGCAAACATAGGAGGATATATATGATAAAACCAGTTGTAGATGTAAAAAACATTCAAAAATTGTACGGTAAAAAAGGTGAGAATCAATCGTACGCGTTAAAAGGTGTATCATTCTCAATTCAAGAGGGGGAGTTTGTCGGTATTATGGGGCCATCTGGTTCTGGTAAAACAACATTATTAAATGTGATTTCAACGTTAGATAAAGCGACAGGCGGCGTTGTTGAAATTGCAGGAACGGATATTACGAAAATGAAGCAAGGTGAGCTTTCTGATTTCCGTTCGCAAAAATTAGGATTCATCTTCCAGGATTTTAACTTGTTAGAAAACCTGTCTATTTATGAAAACATCGCACTTCCACTATCTCTTCAAGGTGTTCCATCACGTAATATTGGACCCAAAGTCGAGAAAGTAGCGGGTATGTTAGGAATTACAGAAATACTTCAAAAGTATCCATCTGAAGTATCTGGTGGACAAAAGCAACGTTCGGCAGCAGCACGTGCGTTAGTGCATGAGCCAGCAATTATTTTAGGGGACGAGCCAACAGGAGCGCTTGATTCTAAAAATGCAGCAAGTTTACTGGATGCGATGACAAACTTAAATAAAGAACAAGGTGTATCCATTATGATGGTTACGCATGATCCATATAGTGCCAGTTACTGTCAGCGTATTTTATTCATTCAAGATGGTGAGTTATATAAAGAAATTCATCGTGGTGGTACCCGTGAAGAATTCTATAAAGAAATTTTAGACGTGCTTGCAAACTTAGGCACACAAAAAGCGTAAGGAAGGAAGTTCAATCATGTTATTTAAGCTTTCCATGTCAGGCCTAAAAAGTAAGTTGCGAGATTATATTGTTTTACTTGTTGGTCTTATTGTCTCTATTTCGACTTTTTATATGTTTCAAACGCTAGCATCCAATAAAACGTTCCTTGAATCTAACTCTTCTATTAGGGATATTGTGTCTGTATTTAAAATTGGTTCCTTTTTGTTAGCGGTTATCACATTTTTCTATATTTTATATGCAAACTCTTTCTTATCAGCTCTTCGCCAAAAAGAATTTGGTATGTATATGATGTTAGGAGCAAAAAAGCATAAAGTTACCTTACTTATGTTTATCGAAACAATCATATTAGGTGCCACATCTCTTTTGATTGGAATTACAATTGGTGTAGGACTTGCAGAAGGTATCGGTCAGTTATTAATGAAACAACTCGAGTTTACTGGTGAAGGTTATAAAGCATTTTATCTGCCATCTATCACTATTACTTGCGTCTTCTTCTTTGCACTATTTATAGTATCAGCAATTATGAATAGTATTAAATTATCGCGTATTTCTGTACTGCAACTTGTACATGCAGATGCACAAACAGAACGTGTCGCCGTAAAAGGAAAAATGACAGTTGTAGTTGCATTCCTTGGTATTCTTTTATTAGGTATTGGTTATGCATCACTGATTTATATTTCTCATGCAAATTCGCTAATTGTTTTGGGATTAATGGCCGTTGGATTAATCACAGCAACCGTTGGTACTTACCTTATATTTGGATCACTTCTCCCAGTTATGATTAACAAGCTAAAGAGTAATAAAAAACATAGTGAAAAAGGCCTAAATGCTTTTACTTTTGCACAATTAAATTTCCGCATTAATGGTCTAACAAATGTGCTTGCAACAGTAGCAATCTTAGTGGCTCTTGGTGCTGGTGGAATTGCTTGTGGTATGGCATTTAAAAACAACATCCTAAAAATGACAGATCAAATGCGAATTTACGATTCAGTCATTCATAATCCAACAGCGGAAGAAAAGAAAATTTTGGGTGGTATCTTATTCCAAGAAAAACATGAATATCATTACAAAGTTGATGATAGGTATGTTTATTATCTTAAAGAAGATGTAGAAAAAAATCGCCCTTTCTTGCAAGGTATGAAAATAGAAAAAGTTTCAGAAGGATTACCCATTGGTGCATTTTCAATAAAATGGGTTAAAGGAGAGACCGACACAAAACAATGGATCCAGGCTTTCAGAACGATCCAGCCAAATTATTTATATCCTGATTATGAAATGAAAATTGTAAATCAAAACATATACGATGGGTTGAAGGGTAAAGAAAGTACTGTGTTTATGGGGAAAACAGATGATTTTGGATCATACATAAAAGAATGGAAAAAACTTGATGAATTACAGATAGCAAAATATAAAAATGTGAAAGCGGAAGAATTGGATAGTAAGTATCAAGCGTATATTGTGAGTCATGATTTTGCCAGCGGACTAATGTTTATGGGTTTTTTCGTTGGAGTTGCATTTTTAGCAATGATGGCAAGCTGCTTAATGTTTAAAATTCTATCCGGTGCATCCAAAGATAGTACACGTTATCAAATGCTTCGTAAAATCGGTGTTCGCCGGGAGTTATTAATACAATCGATTTATAAGGAGTTATTCTTTATATTTTTAGTCCCAGCAATTGTGGGTATTGTTCATGTATTAGTTGGTATGAACATGTTCAGCGTTCTTTTGGCTGATCCGTACTTTCGTATTTGGCTACCAATTATTATTTTCGTAGTGATTTACTCGATTTACTATTTGATTACAGTTCAATTGTATAAAGGAATTGTACTTCCGAAAGAAAATTAATGTAATGATATTATTTATACGGAATATCAACATAATCTGCCCCCATTTATTGAACATTCTAAATGGATTTGGAAATAATAAATGGGGTACCACCACATCGCTATCAAGATAATAAAAAGAAATGCCCCCTAGAATGAAAAAATACGCTATTCTTTCTGTAGAATCATAGGAAAGGATGGCGTTTTTTATGTCTGTTTCTGTGTCTGACGAATTACAACTATTTGCTCAAGAGATTCAAAGTTTTTTATCTCCAAATACCTTATGGGATCTTGCTAGAGATGTTGGCTTTGTACAACGAAACCAGTAAGTACCAAGCAAAAGATTTAGTAGCTTTATGTGTATGGTTGAGCCAAAATGTAGCTATGACTTCTTTAACTCAGTTATCTAGCTGTTTAGAAGCATCAACAGAAGTACTCATCAGTCCTGAGGGATTGAATCAACGATTTAATAAAGCGGCCTAATTCAAAAAATGGAACCCGATAGGGTTTATTTCGCATGCAAATCTTTAAATTCTCTACACTTAGCCTTTTAAAAAAGAAATTTCCCATGTAGTATGCAAAGTCTAAGTCTATAAAACTTACCTTTGTTAAATCTTCACTTTTAGCATGATTAGGTACAGGGGCTAGTGTGGAAGCTTCACTCTTGATCGTCATCTCAGAATCTACATCCTGTCGATATGCCCGCTTGGTAAAGCCAATTCCTACATCAATCGCATACAGAGATTTCATACTTTTTTCCTCACTTTCTCTTTTTAGACTTAAATCTAGGCACTCCCTTCTTTCCCTTCTTTCCCTTCTTTCATATATTTCTTTTCATTTTTCGTTTTTTCCCCGTCTATGTCCTTACTATTTTGATTTATTTCGTAATCCTTTTCATCTTTTTTCTTTTTGTTATTTTCGTTTTCTGTTAAATCTTTAATGGTAGAAATGACAACTGGTGTGGCTGTAAGCAGTTGTGGTAATGTTTGTTTTGCAACATTAGCTGCAGTTACAGAGAATTGTTTACTTGTCTCAGTTACCTTCTCCAATGTTTCCTTTATGTTTCCTTCTTGTAGTTTGTCTTTTACGCTTTTTCCTTTTGTTTGTATAGCTTTCCGATTTTCTTTTTTTAATAGGGAGACCATGACTCCGGTCGTAATCCCAATCAAAGCATATTTAAATATTGTATGTTTCATTTTTCTCATCCTTCTCTACTTTTATTTTCTTCAATGCTACAGCCTAAAATATAGTCTATTTCAATCTTTTCTTGAAATAGGAAATTAGCATTACCTTACCTATTTATCAGATGTTGCAATCTATTAGAGGGAATGATAGTTTTGCAGCTGCCTATCACTCGCCATTGGTGTTTCAGCTGTTACTAGGAGTAAAATTCTCCCTTGATCTAGTTTTTCTTCATATAAGTTAGCCTCCTCCTTCGACAACCCCATTTCTTCCATTTGATTTCGGAGTTCGTCACCTTTTTTGGAGAAAAAGTTGATAATACTTGTGCCCAATCCTTGTTCTTTTACTCCAATCGTATTTGTGTTTGTATCATCCGCAATCCTTTTTGTTAGATGTTTTTCATGTGCTAAGACATAAATGTCATCTTGGCGAATCCCTTGCAATTCTAGCTCTTTTACTTTCATAACTACTTCCTGTTCATTTTGATATTCATGAACCACCGGTTTCCTTTCATTCTTATGCATGGTATCTTTCCTCCTTTAGATTTTTTATTTAGTTGTTATGTAATATGTAATACACCTATTTTAAAGATGTTAAACCTAAATTTTCAAAAAACTTAATACAATAGGTTATTAATGTTTTTGAATATCAAAGCGATGTCACGAGAACTTTGCTTTAATAAAAGTGTTACAAATAACGATTTGTTTGGAAGGCAAGCCCCTTATTTTATAGAAAAGTTCTATTTAGAAAAAGTTATAAAAGGAGTACAAGATATTTTTTTCGTTAATTAAATCAAAGGAAAATATAAAAACACTCCTTTTCAAAGAGTGCTTTTAAAAACATATAACCTAATAAAAATGTTTCTATTTTGATTACAGAAAGAAAGTCTTTATTAAAACATATGGTTGCTAATTTAATTACGATCTTCCTTGCACCCAAGCAGCAATATCATTTATAACATACTCAGGTATATTAGCAGGACTATAATATTCATCCGGCTTACTTATTTCCCCATCACCCTCTGTAAAGAAATGATTTAACTTTGGATATAATCGATAATCAACGTTATCTCGTTCTTTTAATTGTTCTTTCCAAAGAGGAATTTCGATTTTTGATTGAACTTGATAGTCTCTTTCTCCTTGAATAATAAGAAGCGGTGTCTTTTGTTCTTTTGACATTTCTGCTGCTTTAATTTTAAGGATAGAATCCCAAAATACTGCTGATCCTAAGTAAAAATCTTTTGGGGGATTCTGACTAGAGAAATTGGGATCATTTAATAATTCAAATTGTGATTTGTAGAATTTATATTCATCTAGGTTCATTGCTCCAATAGAAAAAAGGTACTCAAATTGATCTAAAACAACGTCTTGGATCGTACGAGCTGGCCCTCCCATTACAATTGCCCCAGCAATATTTTGATTTTGGTCTTTTTCAATCATTTTCGGAAGCATCATTCCACCTTGACTATGACCCAGAATATAAATTTGATTCTTATCTATTAAAGGCTCATTTTTAAGAAATTGAGTTACAAGAAGAGCATCATCTGTTGTCTCTTTATCAACTGTATAAAAGGGACTGAATTGTGTTTTCAACCCATGTTCATATGTTCGTTTATTATAGCGAAGGACAGCAATTCCCTTCGATGCAAGACCTTCAGCTAAATCGCGAAATGGTTTTAAAGCAAACGCTGTTTCATCCTGATCAGTTGCTCCAGATCCTTGAACAAGAATAACCGCTGGGAAAGGACCCTTTCCTTTTGGAACAGACAATGTTCCTGGTAATGGAAATGCACCACTTCCAACTACTACTTCTTTATCAACAAATGATTCAGGCTTACTATATGATGGACGCTCTGCAACAGGACTAAACGACATGCTGAGTTGAAAATCGTCTATTTTTCCAGATGGATCTAGTTTTATTAGTAAAGGTACAGTCATTTGTTCAAAAACTAATTGAATCTCCACATTTGTATGAACAGAATTTGTCCCTTTTTGTGTAACCTCTCCAATTTCTATAAAAGAACCTGCTTGTAATTGAACTGGCAGTCCCTCCCAATAGCTCTTCAACCATTCTTTGGATATTATTTTCTGTAATGACCTTGAGGTTAAATCAAATGCAGATTTATAATCTTCACTATTCATATGGCGAATAAATGAAAGAGTAGTAGATATAATAGGATTTTCATCATCACTATTGTCTACTTTTTTTATAGTTGTGTTTGCTTCCTTTAATTTCGAAATAAATTGGTGGTTAAACAGATAATTATATGTATCAGGATATAAGCTTGTTTTCAATACTTCCGTATTCCGTCCCTCATACAAACTTGAAGAACTCGTAAAATTTTCAGGTGAAATTACTTCCTCCGCATATGAGACTGAGGGAATTGTTATTGTACAAATTGCACTGACAAGTAATAACTTATTACTTATTCTTCTTTTCTTACCCATAATTATTGATTCTCCTTTCAAAATTAAAAATTTCTAATACAGTATGCCAACTATAAGGAAAATAAAAATTATCAAAGAGATTAATAATCTATTTTACGATCCCCCTCTCAAGTTAAAAAGCTATCATTAACAAACTTCAATAAAAAATGCCTTCCCCTCTTTTTTTATCATTGGATTTTCCAATGACATAGAAGCACAGCGCTGCATTACATGTAACTGCCCATGGGATTCTCTATTCCAAAAGAAAAAGCACCCGACTAGATGCTTTCTTTAATTGTTCTCACTATAATTTATTTAGATAATTCTCTTATTACTGTAAGATAAATTTATTCTAGTTCCTAAATCCCACTTATTTCTTAATTCACTCATACCAATATAAAACCAAATAACCTACCATCAAAAAATAAAGAAAACAGGTTATTTGGCTATTCATTCCGTAAGCTTAATGCTCAAGTTAATCTTTTTTCACACGGTTAAACTTTATTAAGAAAATCTTAAGGAATTTCCCTCTATATTTATAAGAATTTTTTTTATACTGAATCATGTAAATGAACAAGAGGAGAAACGATCATGAAGAAATTTGTAATTTGCATACTAGGAATAGGCCTCCCTATATACTTACTACCTTTCATATTACGCGGAGATTTAGACAGATTTAATCCGATTGCTGAAGAAAAAAATGTATACGCTATTGCGGAGGAATATGGCGTTCCAGATTACCATCATAAAGGAAGAGCTATGTACTCGCTAAAAGGTGTTGATGAATTAAGGAATGAGAAGGAATATAAAATAGGAACGAACACTCCTAATGATTTTATAAGAAAAACTTACTTAAAAATTCATGTGAAAGGTAAGTATGTCTATTCCTACGACATTATTTCTGAAAAGGACATTCCGGAGAAAATAAGGGGACAATTGGAGATAGCAAATAAATAAAAGAGCCAATTCGTACGAGTTGGCTCTTTATTATCTCTCCCACCTACCGTTAGGCTATCTTCCTACACATGCTTGAGATGGGAGAATCCTTTCGGTAAATTTATTACATTCGCTATCATTGTTTTAATAACCATTCTTCAATTACTTTCACTGTTTCATCTCGTTGTGCTTTTGACGTAATTAAGCTCGCATTATCACCCTTTTGCTCACCATACATGCCAAAATTAGCATGGTTTCCGCCTTTTATCATGTGCATAGTTGCATTCTTTGACATTAACTTTTCATTGTTCTCTATTTTTTCTACAGTTGCTAAAGCATCTACTTCCCCATAAATTGATAACATCGGAAGCGATTTAGTAGAGAAATCATCTGCAGGATACGAACCTAAGAAAATGATCCCGTCTACCTTGTCTTCATGTTGAAAAGCATACTTAGAAATCATAGCTCCCCCCATTGAATGCCCCGCAACATACCATTTTTGAACTTCAGGATACTGTTCAATTACACTGTCTACTGCATTGATTCCAAGTATCGCTAAGTTTAATGGTAACTTAGGCATTACTACAAAATGCCCATCTTTTGCAAGAGCTTCCCCTAAGTAACTATAAGCCTCAACTTCTACTTTAGCTCCTTGATAAAAAATAACCCCTATTTTAGCACCTTTCTCTCCAAATACTATATTCTCTTCATCTTTTTTATCATCCACTAACGACAAAGCCTCTTTCGTTGGTTTATAAGTAAACTGAGACCAAGTCAAAAAAGCAATACTTCCCATAAGTAAAATACCTAGTAAAGAGTACAGAACAATTTTCAACCACTTCTTCACATATATGCCCTCCCTAAGATGTGTATATTCTATACTTTAATTATTATTACTATAATTGTCGAATAATCTTAACTAATAAGTTTAGAAAAAATAATACGAGCCCTGAAATGCCGTTTTAACATAAATTCAATATATTATTTTAAAAAGAAGCTTCATAAGCTAATTAAAATTTTATAAAGAAAAAGCCGATTTCCTTATCGTATAGGAAATCAGCTTTTGGCTTAGTTATTGATTTAGTAATAAAAACACCTTTTTAAGATAACTAAGTTTATACTATAGACGTTGATCTTTCTGGAAGTTTAGACGAAAATGATCTTCATCACTATATACACCGAATTCATACCCTTGCTCTTTATAAAATTTAATAATTTCAGGAAGAGCTTGTAATGTTTGCGCCTTTTCATGCATTAAAACAACTTCTACTTCTTCTGTTGTCTGTTTCTTTACATTTTCGATAATCTGAGTTGGATTATCTTTTAACTTCCAATCATTTGAGTCTATTGTCCAATCCCAAACTTTTATTGCTGCTTCTACAATTTGTTTACGAACTTCCTCTCCCTCTAATCCTGGTGCAGATCCATATGGCGGACGGACCAGTTTAGGAGTTGTACCCGTAATATTATGGATAAGATCTAACGTTTCTTTCATCTCTGGTACAAATTGTCCCTTTTTGTATAGCTTATCACTATTATGTGTCATACTATGTGCACCAATATAATGTCCTTCTTTTACTGCTCGTTTTACATTTTCCTGAAAACCTGTATTTTGTAAATTACTACCTTGCATAAAAAATGTCGAAGCAACATTTTGCTCTTTTAGTACATCTAAAAATTTCCCAGTCAATTCGCTAGGACCGTCATCAAATGTTAAATAGACAACTTTTCCTACCGGTTTTCCATCAGGTCTTTTTTGTTTTGCTGGTGATGTTTCCTTTTTCTTTTCTTGTTGTTGCGTATTAACTTGTTTCATACTTTCATTAGCTACTCCCTTCGCTGGGATAGAGTACCATTTTCCAATTAAAAAGAAAGTGAAAAAGGTCGTTGCTAAAACAACTCCTAGAGATATTATTACCTTAGTTAATCGACTTTTTTTTCTTACTTTGTGATTCTTTCATTATTTTTCGATCCTTTCCCTATTAATTTTCATATTCATTATTTATAAGGCTGAATCATTAGTTTCAACCGGTGTTTACAATAAATAGATTAATAGAGATGGATAAAGATAAAATGCAGATAATGTCGAAATCAGTTAAAGAATAGCGTATTGCATCCACTCTTTAGAAAAATATTTGTTTTTAATTTAAAAACTGGATATACACCAAAAATAAAAAATACTACTCTTCCTAATTAAGATTTAGAAAGAATAGTATTTTTCTATTTGCCTATTTTATTACATCGTAAAATAATTAATAATGCCATCCACAATTCCTTTTTGCGATTTTGCTTGGAATTCTTCTGAATTCATTCTTTTTTCATCACTCGCATTAGATGTAAACCCTAATTCTATTAGGATAGCCGGAGAAGGATTCTCTCGTAAGACAAGAAAATCACTGCCATGAACGCCTCTATCTCTGCTGTCTATATTTTGATCAAAAATAGCTTCTTGTACAATCTTAGCTAATTTTTTATCTTTCCTTTTATTAGATCCATAATGAGTTGTTATTCCCTTTACATTTGTATCCTCAAAAGCATCATGATGAATGCTAATATAAAGATCCGCCGAATGGTCTTTCACTACTTTAACACGCGCTTGTAATTCTTCCTTTTGCATCCGTTCTTTCTTCTAATTCTTTCTTTATATTTTGTGCTACTTTTAAATTAAGCTCTTTTTCAATCGTTCCAAACTTCTTTCCTTTCGTCCCTCTATCTCCTCCACCATGCCCCGGATCAATTACAATAGTTTTTCCTTTTAATCGTAAATCCTCTTTTGATATATTTTTGTGCCCCTTAGCATGTATGAAACTAACACCAGTGCCCATTATTAATATAATAAACAAAAGCAATATCGCACTTTTTTTCATTTTAATAATCTCCTTATCAGCTTTTCATTCCGTTTCTAATGAAAATAGTACTGAATGCTGATAAAGATAAAATGCAGATAATGTCGATTTTGTTTAAAAATGATACTCCATCTTCTGTATTCAAAACACCATATTCCGCGTCATGCAGTTCTAATATATTTTTTGAAATAGCAAGGCCCAATCCTGTTCCACCTTTGGAGCGTTGACGAGACGTATCTCCTCGATAAAAACAATCCCATATTTTCTCTAAATGTTCTAGTTCAATATGTGCTCCTTTATTTTCTACACATACTTTTACACGTTCATTCTCTTCTATTGTAGAAATAATAATATCCTCATGTTCTGGTGTGTAACGAATCGCATTCGTAATAAAGTTAGTAACCACCTGTTCTATTCGATGTGGATTTGCAACAACTTCAATTTTAGAAAGTTGTTTATGCACATGTAATTGCTTAGCTGTTATATCCGAAGTTAATTGCTCACATATATAATCAATCATCTCGTCAATATGGAAAACATCCATTTCCATTTTATACGTACCAGATTCGAATTTTGCTAACTCCAGCATATCAATAATGAGCATATCCATTTTATCTACTTCCTTTGACATTGCTTTAAAGTAATAATCCTTTTTATTACTAGCAACACCATCCTCCAAAATTGAAATACAGCTCTTCATAATACTTAAAGGTGTTTTTAACTCATGTGAAACACCAGCAATAAATTCTTTACGTGTATTTTCTAATTGCTTTTCTTTCTCTATATCTTGCTGCAATTGATGAATATACGAATGCAACGCTTTAGAAAGTGTATTAATATTTTGTGATAAATCACCTATTTCATCCTTTGTAGTAATAGGTATCGTCTCTGAAAAATCTAAGCCTGCGATTTTTTTTGTAGTATCATTTATTTGTAATAGTGGTTTGGCAATTTTCTTTGAGTAATAGAACGATGTCCAAACAATTAAAATCAGTACAAATAGAATTAAATATACATAATAATCCTTTATCATTTGCACAGCTTCATCAACTGGTTGCAATGATGTCATAGCAAATATGTAATTTACCTTACCATCTGCATCTATTGTTGGTTTGATTAATAGTTTATATTTAATATCATTTTCTTCATAATCTCACGTAAAATATCTTCATCTTCTACGATTAATATTGTTCTTTGCATCTTTTATCTTCTCCACGATTTATTTTATCCCGCTTTAATGGGCAGTAAGACCCCCCACCTCAAAATGCAGCGAAAGCAAAGAATTTAGCTGGGGGATCAACTGCCCATAAAAGTCCGATTGGTTCAACTAATAATCAGTGGGGGATGAAGAAAACCCCCACTGATTAAAGTTTCACTTTATTGTTAGGAAGAAATAGTTCATTTTATATGTTAACCAATTATAAATCTTTCACTATTTCCGTCACTACTACATACAACATAGTTATATCAAGATAATAGCGTGACAGTATAAAGATAAAATGCAGAGATAGCCTTACTATTGAAATGCTATTATAATTTTGTAATTGGAATGAATTTGAATCACATAAAGAACCAGAAGAAATAATATTATTTGGAGGTATCACGATGAGCCTTTTAATTAGAGCGTTAGAAACAAATGATTTAGATAATTTCCCGGAGATTGATGACAGTTTTATAGTGAATGCGCGGTTAATTCTTTCTCTTTCAAAAGTAAATAGACGCATAGAATATACAGTAGAAGACGTTCCGAGTTATGAAAAAAGTTATTTACAAAATAATAATGAAGAACTGGCGTGCAATGAATATATAAATAAGCCCAATCAAGTAATTTACATAGCACTGTTACATAACCAAATCATTGGATTCATAGTATTGAAAAAGAATTGGAATCACTATGCTTATATAGAAGATATAACGGTGGATAAAAAATATCGTACACTCGGAGTTGGTAAAAGGTTAGTTGATCAAGCAAAGCAATGGGCAAAAGAAGGAAATATGCCAGGTATCATGCTTGAAACGCAAGATAATAATGTCGCAGCATGTAAATTTTATGAAAAATACGGATTTGTAATTGGTGGATTTGATTTTCTTGTTTATAAAGGTTTGGATATGACAAGTGATGAAGTTGCAATTTATTGGTATATGCATTTCAAATGAGAATAGTTTATAACGTTAAAAAACTCAAAATAAAACCCCAAGGGCTTATATAACCCATCAATACAATTACGGCAATCCATAAATAAGCAATGAAAAAGGCTACAGCTAGTGTTACCACTGCTTTTTCTCTCCCAAGGAGGATTACCAACGTCTTTCTTCCACCTTTAATATCTTCTTCGATATCTCGGATGTTATTCGACATGTTAATTGCACCTACTAAAATTCCAATTGGAATGGAAATCAATACACTTTCAATCGTTATCGTATTCGTTTGAATAAAGAAAGCAATAAGTACAAAACATGTCCCCATTAACAGTCCAGAAACTAATTCTCCAAATGGAGTGTACGCAATTGGTAATGGACCACCTGTATATAAGTAGCCAACCGCCATCCCAATTAAACCAATGACGACTAACCACCAGCTGCTATTCATACAAATATAAATTCCAATAAATGCTGCTACTACATACAATAAAAGCGCAACTGTTAAAACATTTTTTGGTTTCAATCCATGACGGACAATTCCACCACCGATGCCAACTGAATCAGCGGTATCTAATCCACGTTTGAAATCATAGTACTCATTAAATAAATTCGTTGCTATTTGCAACGCTAAACATGCAACCATCATCGCAATAAATAAAAGCCAATGAATTTCTGCAACGTAAAGTGATGCCACTGTCCCTAAAATTACAGGAGAAAACGTCGCCGTTAAAGTATGCGGGCGCGTCATCTTCCATATTAATTTAGCGGAACTAATTTCTTTTTCATTCCCCATAAATCTGTTCAATCTCCGATACGATAAACTTAACTAAATCTATACAATTCAATCAAATTTATCTCGTTCAACTAAGGGCGCAATTCCTTAGCCAGTTCTCTTATGAACTTCTCATATTTTCACATGAGCGCAGACTATATGTTTATCTCTTTAGAGATAGAGGATTTTTCCACCACCATAGGCTTGTGATGTACTCTCGTCAGTTATACGAGATAGTCGTTGAACGTTCATCTTATCCATTTTGACTTAGATGATTCGAGGCGGAAGACCCATTGTTCTAGTGTTTAGGATTTAACCTTACACCATCTGATTGATTTTTTCTGCTTTCGCAACATTCACGCTCGCTATTTCTAGCCACGTTGTAGTTCAATCAGCTTTAGGGATTGCCCGCAGTTAACCCTCACTACTAGCCAATCACTGGACTAGCAGGGCTTACTGATATATTTAATTAACTTTCGTTATAATTGGTTAAATAAATCGTAACAGTTAGTTACCCTACATTTAAGTATAAATTACTAGCAGTATCTTTCTATCTATTTCCTGCCACGCATCTATTATATCAAAAAAAGAATTGGCGATAGAACTTTCATGCTCTTGCTTACACCATAAATTTGCATCAAAATATATTTTTTTCTAATATGGGGGGTACCCCATGCCCATCAAGCTAAGCTTATATTAGTTTAATTTCACGCGAGATTTCTTCTTTTTTCTAAAGATCCCGTGTAAGTTTTTTAAAGAATTGCATATCAAATAAACCCTATTGGGTTTCGATTTTTTGAATTACGCTACATGATTATGAGACATGGAAAAGTTGTAGACGACGTCTAAGATATCAAAGACTGTTTTCTTCTCATACCTATGGGATTTTTGTCCGTTTTTCTGCAAAAGATTGAACAGCCGAAACAATATCTTTGTTAATTCTTGGGTGTCTTTTTGCAAAGATTGATAAATAAGTAAGAAATAATCTTTTATGATATAAGTTGCTTTATATTCGCTTAATTCTCGTTTCTTCTTGATGAGGAGTAGTTGGCGCATTTGAAACATGGTGGAGGAACAAAGAAGGATACTTATTAATTGTCCGTATAAGTGACATTCTAGTCTATCTAATTTTACAGAACTACATTTATGAATACGAAAAAATGTTTTCCATGTTTTAAAGATAAGTTCAATTTGCCATCGTAAGGAGTAAAAATCGTATACTTGCTCTTTTGGCAGATATTCCAATGGAATATTTGTAACGTAAAAGTTAATTGCACTAAGTCGTTTACTGCGTTCTTTATAGGTAATTTGCTTCTTATGCTCTTTAGAAGCTAAATCCTTTTGTCTACGCTTCATTTGCGTTTCAGTTAATTTATACATAATTAGTCTTGCCGGAAGCTTTTGATACATTCCAATATAGATTTCAGGAATTTCATATGTTTCACCTGACTGTAATTGGTCAATAAATTGCTCCATATCTAATTGGATGTACTCAGATTGCTTTTTTATGGTTCCATTTTGAAAGTATTCAGGTTCTTTATTCTTCTGATATATACGTGTATTAAGCTTTAATCGCGAAATAAAATAAGCATCACACTCGCTTATAGTATGTAAATCTTTTAAGTCGAAATATCCTAAATCACGTATACATACATCGTTCGGTTGAAGGGATGTTAAACAAGTAGAAGTATACGTTTTATCATTGTGTTTTCGGGATCCTACATGAACATGAAGAAATTGACCACTTAGTAAATCATACTCTAGTTGAATTTTTACTCCAGCACTTTGACCGCTACCACCTGAACCTTGATATGTAGAAGTGAATTTATCTGGAATTTGAAAATGGGTAGAATCCAAGATGCGGATACGTCGAAAATATTTTGTATACAAAGTTGGAATCTTGCTAGAAGCACAAAATTGTTGGTGAAGTAAATGTGCTAAGAGTTGTTGTAAAAACTGTACAGCTCGAGAATTAAAGCGTTGATTGAGTCCTTCTGGACTCATAGAAATACCTGTGTTAGCTTCTAATCGACTACATAGTTGTGTCAATGAAGTATTTGCTATGTTTTCGCCTAACCAAACACAAAGAGCTACTAAATCTTGCGCACGATATTTACTTTTTCTTTGAACAAATCCTATTTCTCTAGCTAATTGTTCTAAAGCACCAGGTGACATATATCGTTGTAACTCTTTAGAAAACAACTCTAATTTATCAAAAGTCGATAAGTTCATACCAAAAACGCCATCCTTTCCTATGTTTTTACAAAAAGAATAGCGTATTTTTTCATTTTAAGGAAATTTAGTTTTGTTAGCTTGATAGCGATGAGACGGTACCACAAGTTAAAGAATATGTTATTAAAAGTAAGAATTTCTTATTCATTTGAATATATCGGTAAAATATGGTAATATATCAATCTAGTTTAAAAGATGTAAGGGGGAAAAGGTATGCAAATACTATTAATTAGGCACGGGGAATCGGAAGCGGATATTTTAAACGTACATGAAGGAAGAGCAGATTTTGAATTAACGGAAATGGGTAGAAAACAAGTGAAAGGTTTAGTACATAAAGTGAAAAATGACTTTCCACCAGATTTTATATGGGCAAGTACATTAAAGAGGGCGCGAGAAACTGCTGAAACATTAGCGAAAGCAATTGGTTGTCCAGTGAAATTTGAAGAAGAATTAATGGAATTTAATAATGGTATACAGGCTGGCATGTCTTTCGAAGAAGCGAAAAAGTATCCAGAGCCAAAATTTCTTCATGATCGTTTTGAAAATGGGGAATCATTCATTGAGTTTCGAATGAGAATTGAAACGATATTTTCTAAAATTGTGACAGAAAATAAATATGAACGGATTGCAATTGTAGCTCATGGCGGGGTAATTACTAGTATATTACGTGCCTTTTTCCAAATGCCAATTAACATGGATTACTATTTTAAAGTAGGAGATACAGGGATTAGTATGATTGAACTTACGGATAAAGAAAAAGTAATTCATTTTATCAACGATACGAATCACTTAGAATGTATATAGTCGAAGATTCCATTATATAAAGTAAACGTCAAGTAACCCTAAAATATAGTACATCGTAAGTGTATTATATTTTAGGGTTACTTGACATTTGTTTCATTCATCATTTGAAGAAGATATAGTTGAAAAATCAAAAACACATTGGAAAATGGAATAACGTAGCAAATCTTTGTTAGAACTGGTAACGTAACAAAAACAACTCATTTTTTCGTTTTGGGGAAGAATGTATTTCTTAACTTGATGGCGATGGGGGGTACCCCTAATACCCCAGAAGAAAAAGAAGAGGTTGAATCCTTTAACGTACAGGTCGTTCCATATATTATTGTAAAAGATCATGAAAATAACATTCAAAAATCAATTCTTGGATTCAGCACTCAATCATTAGAAGAAGCTATTTTATAATATTGTTTCATCTTCTTTAGATGCTGTTACTTCAGCCAAATCATTAATAAAACATGATACATAAAAGAAAGAGCCAACTCACATGAGTTGGCTCTTTCTTCTCTTATTTTACAAAACTTCAATACTTACACTCCATTGAAAAACAAATAGTTTTTACTTTTGTAACCCATTAATAATTGTATCTGTATTCCATTTCATCATTTTCAAGTAAGTATCTCCATCTTCACCTGTTTTACCTAGTGAGTCTGTAAAAATTGTACCCGCAATCGGTACGTTTGTTTCTTTTGAAACAGTTTCCATACTACGTCGATCTACACTTGTTTCAACAAATAAAGCCGGAACTTTGTTTGTTTGAATTAAACTTACAACATCTCGAATTTGATCTGGTGTACCTTGATTTTCTGAGTTGATTTCCCAAATGTATCCCGTCTTAATTCCATATGCTTTTCCAAAATATTTAAATGCACCTTCACTAGAAATTAAGAAACGTTTTTTCTCTGGGATTTGATGAATTCTGTTCACAGTTTCATCATGTAGCTTTTGAAGTTCCTCTACATACTTGTCGGCATTTTTAGTATAGAACTCTTTATTTTTAGGATCTTCTTTAATTAATGCTTTCTTCACATTTTCAGCATATACAATACCGTTTTTAATATTCATCCATGCATGTGGGTCTGGCTCTTTTTCTAATCCTTTTGTTTCTAAATAAATAGCTTCTACACCTTCACTTACTTTATAAACAGGTGCATCTTTCTCTGATTTATTTGCCGTTTTTAATAGTTTTTTAAACCATGCTCCGCCCTCTTCTAAGTTTAACCCATTGTAAAACACCATATCTGCATCTGTCATTTTCATAACATCTTTCGGTAGTGGATCATATTCATGTGGGTTAGCTCCAATTGGAACAAGACTATGAATCTCAACCTTATCCCCACCAATTTGCTTCACCATATCATATATAATGGAATATGTAGTTACAACTTTTAATTTTCCACTTTTCTCTTCTTTCCCATTTGTGTTACTAGAACACGCTGTTAATGCAAATACGAAAATACAAAGTATTGATAATAAAACATTTTTAAATTTCATTTTTATCCTCCAATCAATTATGACAACTCTGCTCTATTTTTTCTAATTTTGATAGCTCTCCAAAATAAACCTTGTGACGGCGAGAAAAAGAATGCCAATGCGAACAAGAATGTTGCAACGAGAACGATTGTTGCACCTGAAGCAAGATTATACGAGAAACTAAAATATAGCCCTACTACAGATGAAAGTGCACCAATGCCTGCCGCTAAGTAAATCATGACCCATAAACGGTTTGTTAATAAGTACGCTGTAGCCGCTGGTGTAATAAGCATAGCGACAACTAGAATAATTCCCACAGTTTGAAGTGAAGCAACTGTAACCATTGTAAGTAAAATCATTAAACCGTAATGAATCCATTTGTTCGGCAATCCATAACTTTGCGCCATCGTTGGATCAAAAGTGGATACGAGTAGTTCTTTATAAAACAAAATCACAAGACCAATAATGACAACTCCAATAATAAGTGTCATCCACATATCGGAAGAGCGAACTGATAGAACATTCCCAAATAAAATATGATACAAATCCGAACTACTCTTCATAAAGGTAATTAAAATAATCCCTATAGCGAAAACAGATGTAAACATAATCCCTATCGCCATATCATGTTTAATTCGACTATTTTGACTTACAAATCCAATTCCAACTGCAGTAATAACACCTGTTAAAACCGCCCCTATAAAATAGTTCATACCAATCATATAAGAAAGGGCTACGCCTGGAAGAACAGCATGTGAAATGGCATCTCCCATTAAAGCCATACCTCGTAAAATAATAAAACATCCAATTACGCCGCAAATAACTCCTACCATAACGGAAGTTAATAACGCTTTCTGCAGAAAACCGTACTGCATTAATGCATCTATAAATTCTACAATCTTCATGATGAATGTACCTCCGCTGCATTATTAAACAATATGCCGTGATTTACATACGCTTTTGACATAACAGTTGGTTCTAATACTTGCCTTACTTCTCCGTAATGAATTAAGCTCTTATTCAATAATAGTAATTTATCAAAATAGGACTCTGCTTTACTTAGGTCGTGATGTACAACAACAATTGTTTTTCCTTCTTTACGTAATTCTCTAAGGATTTTAATAATTGTCTCTTCACTTGTTACATCAATTCCAACAAATGGTTCATCTAGGAAAAATATCTCTGCCTTTTGTGCTAACGCCCTCGCTAAAAAGACACGTTGTTGTTGTCCGCCTGAAAGCTCACCAATTTGACGATTTTTAAACTCTTCCATTCCGACCTTTTTTAAACATTCAAAAGCCCAATCCCGATGCTCTTTCTTCGGTCTTTTCATCATACCTAAAGATGGATACGTTCCAATTAGCACGACATCTATAACTGTGATCGGGAAGTCCCAATCTATATCACTCCTTTGCGGTACGTATGCAACATGTTTTCTAGCGCTCCGAATATCCTCCCCAAGAACTTGAACGTATCCCTTATCATTTGGAATTAAATCTAAAACAGCTTTCATTAAAGTAGATTTTCCCGCTCCGTTTGGACCAATAATTCCAACGAGTTTCCCTTTTTCAATATCGAAGGAAACATTTTGAACGACTTGATTCCCTTGGTAAGATACAAATAAATCTTTGACAATTATAGCCTCATCCATTTTTTATGCATTCCCCTTTCTTTTTTTCGTATATGTAATTATTTTGCACTAAGGCAACTTTCAAACAAAAAAAATATAATACGAATGTAAATTTACATAAAAGTTTCCTTCGGGAAACTTTTTTATATGAGTCAAATTATATAAGCTAGATGCAAATTTGTAAACTGCTTTTTATTACTTTATGAATATATTGTGAAAAGTTGCCTCTAAAAAACAAAAATATCAAACTTTTCTAAATTCATTTTTGACACACATATTAGCCAATGCTAATATGAATAAAGAATAACATATTAGTAATTACTAATACGAATGGAGAGAATACAATTGTGCAACTCAAATGATTCAGATGTAAAAGCCAAGTTCATCCGTGGCTTTGCTGATAAAACAAGATTACAAATTCTTCAATGTATGATGGATGGCGAAAAAACAGTATCTGAAATTGTGGAAATCACTCAAGGAAATCAGTCAAACATATCTCAGCACCTAAACTGTTTAAAAGGATGCGGAATCATTCTAGGCAGACAAGAAGGAAAATACGTCCACTATTCCTTACGTAATAAGCAAATTGAACAGTTACTCACTATGTTTGATGTTGTTTTTCATGAAGTACAAAATGAAGTAGCGTCATGTGATAAAAACGATGCTTGTTTATCTCAAAAAGGAGAAAACGATCATGACAGATAAGAAGGAAAAACAAACTTCATCATGTTGTTCTTCAAAAAAAGAGATTCCGATTGTTCCTATCGCAAAGGAAACCTCTTGTTGTAGTACTGAAAAAGAAATAATAATAGAAACTTCGTCATGTTGCTCCTCTAATAAAGAGATTCCGGTTGTTCCTATCACGAAGGAAACCTCTTGTTGTAGTGGAAACAATGATTCTATAAAAACAGAAAATAGTTCTTCCTGCTGTTCATCTGAATTAGCTCTAGAAAAAGAACAAACAAAATCAAAGTCTTCTTGCTGTAGTGATAGCTCATGCGAAGACACGTCACCTCTTCTTGCTACTCAGAAAATATCTGGAGATGGCGTACAAACATATCTTGTGGAAGGAATGGATTGCGGTGCATGTGCCTTAACAATCGAAAAGCATCTGCAAAATGTTTCAGGCGTAGAAGAAGTTCGAGTAAACTTTGCTACTGGAAAAATGCATATTCGTCATGACCGTGATGTGGATGACATTATAAAAGAAGTGTCTAACGCAGGATTTGCGGCTTCCTTGGCAGGATTTCGTAGAGGGGCCGCTCCTGTTCAAAAAGCTAAAAATACAACTTTGATTCTCTCAGGATTATTTTTAGCTTTAGGGTTTGGAGGAAGTTTTACAAACATATCCCCTCTTCTTATTACACTTCTCTATGCGGCGAGTATTGGTATCTGTGGTTATAAGCCTGCTAAAAGTGCCTTTTATGCAATTAGAAGTAAATCACTTGATATGAACGTTCTTATGATATCAGCTGCAATTGGTGCTGCATTAATTGGTCAATGGCTAGAAGGTGCAACCGTTGTTTGGCTATTTGCATTAGGAGCAACTTTACAAAATAAATCAATTGAACGTACACGGGAATCTATTCGCGGACTGATTGATTTAGCACCGTCAGAAGCTTGGGTAAAAGTCGGAACTGAACTTATAAAAAAATCTGTAGATGATATTGCAGTGCATACAAAGATCGTTGTAAAACCCGGTGAAAAGATCCCATTAGACGGCACAGTTATAGGAGGCACTTCTACTGTAAACCAAGCTCCGATAACTGGTGAATCTATCCCAATTGATAAACAAATTGGTGATTCCGTATATGCGGGGACGATAAATGAGGAAGGTTCACTTGAAATCACGGTAACTAAACTTGTTGAGGATACTACGTTATCTCGAATTATCCACCTTGTAGAGGAAGCGCAGGAAAAGAAAGCACCGACAGAAGCATTTGTGGATCGTTTCGCAAAAATCTATACACCTATCGTTTTTGTATTAGCAATTGGTGTCATGCTCATCCCTCCCCTTCTTGGTATGGGCGACTGGATGGAATGGATTTATAAAGGCTTAGAACTTCTTGTTGTTGCGTGTCCTTGTGCTTTAGTTATCTCTACTCCTGTTGCGATCGTATCTGCAATAGGAAATGCCGCAAGAAACGGTGTACTCATTAAAGGTGGTACTGCACTAGAAATTGCAGGTGCATTAAATGCTATTGCGTTTGATAAAACAGGTACATTGACTGAAGGAAAACCAAAAGTAATGCATGTGCGAAGCTTACATTGTACGGAAGATGAATTACTATCCATTGCCGCAACAATTGAAGAATATTCTAATCATCCAATTGCAAAAGCCATTACAGCGTATGCGAAAGAACACCAATCTTCTCTTCAAAGTGGAACAGATTTCCGCGCCATTGTAGGAAAAGGTGCGCAGGTCACGATAGACGGCGAAACATACTACGCCGGAAATAAAGCATTATATGAAGATTTTGGGGTTTCACTTCAAATATGGAACGAACCGATCGGGGAGATGCAAAGAATTGGTCAAACCGTAATACTTGTTGGAACGAACAAAGGAATTTTAGGAATGATTTCAGTAGCAGATTCTATTCGCTCTACTACTTATGAAACGATTCAAGAATTAAAACGAGCAAGTATTCAGGAAACTGTTATGTTAACAGGAGACAACGAAGGAACAGCTGAACATATTGCACAGAAAGCAAAAGTAGATCGTTATTTTGCTAACTTACTTCCAGAAGATAAAGTGCAATCTGTAAAACAACTTCAATCTGAAGGAAAAATAGTAGCTATGATTGGGGACGGTATTAATGATGCCCCTGCCCTTGCTACTGCAAATCTAGGAATTGCCATGGGCGGTGCTGGAACTGATACAGCAATGGAAACGGCAGATATTGTATTAATGGCAGATAATCTTGAAAAACTTCCGTATACGATGAAACTTAGCCGGAAAGCATTGCACATTATTAAACAAAATATATGGTTCTCATTACTTATTAAATTTATTGCCCTTGCCTTTATCTTCCCAGGGTGGCTTACTCTTTGGATGGCTGTACTAAGTGATACAGGCGCTGCGCTTATTGTAATCCTAAACAGTATGCGTTTATTAAGAAACAAATAATAAGATGCGGGGCTACCTAATAGCTCCGTACCTTAAATAAATTTTGAAAGGATGTACATATGAAAAAAATGCGGGTCATTACATTACTTATGCTTATTTCTATCATTACGATTTTAGGAGCATGTAGTGATAATAAATTAAGAGATTCACTGGGTTGGGATGTAGAAAAGTTTACGTTTACAGATCAAAATGGAAAAAAGTTTGGTTCATCTGAATTGAAGGATAAAGTTTGGGTAGCCGATTTTATTTTTACAAGTTGTGAAACTGTTTGCCCTCCTATGACAGCTAATATGGCAAAACTTCAAAACATGTTGCAAAAAGAAGGTATTAAAGATGTAGAGTTTGTATCGTTTAGTGTAGATCCTGAAGTGGACACACCTGAAAAAATAACAGAGTTTATGAAAGTATATGAAATGGATGCGAAGCGAACTCATTTTTTAACAGGGTATACACGACCAGAAATTGAAAAGTTTGCAAAAGATAACTTCCAAACACTTGTAACGAAACCAGAAAACAATACACAAGTTATACATGGTACAAGCTTTTATCTTGTAGATAAAGATGGGAAAGTTGTGAAGAAGTACTCAGGCCTTCAAAACACACCGTACGAAGATATGATTCGTGATATTAAAAGAATTCGCTAAATAAAAACCGCTTATTATGTTTCTATTAAACTTTAAAAATCCGAGGTGTTTACATGAAAAAAAGGCAAAGTTCTCACATGAAATTATTGTTCGTTGTCACATTAATCATTTTCGCTGCTGTTACAGCTTTCGTCGTTTTAAATAAAGAAGATAAAGTTGCGACAAATAAAGTAATAAAAGATTTACCCCCTATCGGCAAACAACCTACTTTAGGAAAAGAAGATGCACCAGTCTCTATTATTGAGTTTGGCGACTTTAAATGTCCTGCTTGTAAAGCATGGGGTGAGCGTATCTTCCCTCAGCTTCAAAAAGACTATATCGATACAGGAAAAATTAAATTTTCATATGTAAATGTTTTATTCCACGGAACAGAATCTAAATTGTCTGCTTTAGCTGCTGAATCTGTTTATAAACAAGACCCACAAGCATATTGGAGCTTCCATAAAGAATTATTTAACGCACAGCCAGCAAATCACGATGATCCATGGATTACTCCTGAAAAACTATTAGAAATTGCGAAAACATATACACCAAGTATTAATACTGTTCAACTTGAAGAAGATTTGAAAAAACAAACAGCGCAAGAAGAAGTAAATAAAGATGAAAAATTAACACAAGATTACGGTGTAGAACAAACACCGAGCATTGTCATAAATGGAACGATGTTGTCTGATCCTTATGATTATGAACAAATCAAAAATTTAATTGAAAAAGCATTAAAGGACAAAAAATGATGAATACAACAAATAAGAATTTTGAATGGCGTAATTACACTTTATATTTTGCATGGATTGTATCAATGATAGCGACACTAGGTAGTCTATTTTTCAGTGAGATCCTTGGATTCGTACCGTGTGAATTGTGTTGGTACCAACGAATTATGATGTATCCGCTCTGTATTATTTTAGGCATTGCAACGTTCTATAATGAAAAAAACATAAAAAAATATGTATTACCAATTTCTATTATCGGCGGGAGTATTTCAATTTATCACTATGCAATACAAAAGATCCCTGGTGTTTCAGAGATTAACCCATGCGTGCAAGGTGTTCCTTGTAATGTTGATTATATTAATTGGTTAGGGTTTATAACGATCCCCTTCTTAGCGTTAATTGCTTTTTCTTTCATTACTTTGTTTATGGTGTTAACGAGATCGAATGAATAAAAACATTATGTAAAGGTAGCTCTACAGAGAGGAGACTGTATGATGTCAAAGATCGTACCTATATTTTTATTAGTAAGTCTATTAATTGGCTGTAGTTCCATTAATGATTCTTCACCTACTAAGAACGACAACACACAAAATCAATTACAAGAAACAAAGAATAATGATGAACATTTTAAAGGTGATACATTAGAAACAACAGCTACTGTAGAATCTCTTCCTTCTTTCTTATCATCAACTAAAAATGGACAAGTCTCACAAATTTATGAAATGGTAGGAAAAGATATCGAACTCTTACAATGGATTCCTTGTTATTGTGGGTGTGATGAAAACTCAGGACATATAAGTAATAAAGATTGTTTTATCCGTGAAATGAAAGAAAACGGTCAAGTTACATGGAATTCACACGCTATGAATCACGCAGAGTGTGTAGATATCGCTTTCCAAGCTGTTTTAATGAAACAAAATGGAGCATCTCCTTTAAAAATTCGAGAAAACATTGATAAACAATATAAAAAAGACGGTGTAAAAGCTACTCCAACGCCGATGCCAAGTGCTTAACATAATAAAATTATTTATTACTAAAAAAACAGCCCAATCGATTGCTGTTTTTTTAGTAATTGATTGCTGCTATTTTCCCAAGCAATAATGGGACTTCTCTAGTCAGGCACATAAAGTTTATTTATTTCATATTCTCTTCGTATTATGCAACAACCTCAAATTTCAATGTGTTTCGATTTACTACGATATATTCACCTTTTGATTTATTCATTACTAGAGAGACTTCTTTAGTATGTGTTACTTCAAAACTATCATTTTGTATATCCACCAATAATTTTACTTCCACATCACTTTTTCCATATTTCAAGCCACTATAAGATAATTTCGTCATTGTTATCATCCCTTTTTTATATTACCTATTTCTATTATACTATACATTATTGAAACTTATAAAAAAGCAACAATCTTTACGAAAAAGCCTACCCAAATGAACTGGCTCTTTCTCCACTTAACAATGAAGACAATCTTTCGCCTCTTATTTTATAGCCTTTCAAATGTTCCTTTAATCCCCTCCCATCATCTAATACATTCATCGTCTTTTTAACAAAATTCCAATTCAAACTACCAGATAACCATAGTAATGAAGAAAGTCTTTTATACTCGTTTAAAGTTAAAATATTACTAGCTTTATACCCTTCTAAAAATGCACTAGCAACACTCGAACATACTTCATGAGACTGTATTCCTTTTGTTCGAGAATACCATTTTATTATAAAGGCTAGTCCTTCAATACGATCTACATACCCAATAGATTCAAAATCTACAATTCCTTTTACACATTGACTTGAGTTCCATATAACATTTAAAGGATTTAAATCTGTCTGTACAATAAACTCTAAATCACTCGCATGTGCGCATTCTATATGATATTTAGCTAGATCTATATACCCCCGCAACTCTTTACATGTACTGCCCTTATTTTCTAACAGCTTTATAAAATCACTATATCCATCTAAATGAGATTTTTTTTGAAAAATCGAGCTTTGAAATGTACTAGAAATATCATGTATCTTTCTCGCTTCCTTTCCAAAGGATTCTGCGATAGTTTCTGTACAATGAGTAATATGTTCCCCTTCAATCCAAGTAGACAATACAAACCGGTACTGTTCACCATTCCAAGTAACAAATGTAAATGACTCTCCCGCCCTATTCTCCTTAATCTGCATAAATGGTATTCCATGCTCTCGTAAATAATAGGTAAACCGTACTTGCTCTTTCAATTGTTCATTTGATAACGTCCCAAAGGCTGGATTGCTTATTCGATTGCTATTTATAAACCGTGCGGAATACCGATTTCCATTTACCATGATTTTATAGTGTAGATCTGTATGCCAGCTATTTTTATGTAATTCTTCTTCCACTATTAGTGTATGAATTTCTTTAAAATAATTCATTAATATATCTTTTATTATGTGTTTCATACTATTCTCCTTACATGTAAAAACTTTTAAGATAAGAGGTTTGTAACACCCGCCTAATTTACTCAAACGGAAAATAATAACCTACATAATTAAACACATTTGTAAAAATCATTCTTGTTTAATTCAGAAATCATACGTTACACCGCCTTCCTGAAACTGTTCTATTATAACAGAATATTCCTTATTTGTTCTGGTAGTTGGTTTAAACCGCTGCATTAAGTAAATGGATATATAATGAAATATATAGTAAAAAAGAGCGAACCTCCTGATAGAAGGTTCGCTCTTTACTTTATTTATTCACCTGTTTCAGAAAATCGTTTAATCCGTTCACCGATTTCATCGCGAACACGTTGAAATTCAGACCATTCTTTTCCTGCCGGGTCATCAAATCCCCAGTGAACACGATTTACGTGCGGAGGTGTCGAAGGACAAACAGAATCTGCATGACTACAAAGGGTAACAACTAAATCAGCGTTATTTAAAATATTTACATCAATTATATCTGATGTTTGATCTGTTATGTCGATATTTACTTCTTTCATCGCTTTAATAGCATTTGGATTTACTCCGTGTGCTTCGATTCCTGCAGAATATATATTCCACTTATCGCCTACATATTGTTTGCCCCATGCTTCTGCCATTTGGCTTCGGCATGAATTTCCTGTGCATAAGAAATAGATTGTCTTTTTGTTTTTCATGTTGTTTTCCGCCTTTATTTTTAAATTATACTGGTTGATCATTAAAATATTTACGCTTAAACCAAAAAGCGACGTTTACAAGTGCAATCATTACAGGTACTTCAACTAAAGGCCCGATAACAGCTGCAAATGCTGCGCCTGAATGAATACCAAACACACCAACTGCTACAGCAATTGCTAACTCAAAGTTATTGCTACCTGCTGTAAATGCTAACGTTGTAGTCACCGGATAGTTTGCACCAATTTTTCTTCCCATAAAGAAAGAAACAAAAAACATTACAATAAAATAGATTAATAACGGAATTGCTATTCTTACTACATCTAATGGTACGCTAACAATCATTTCCCCTTTTAAAGAGAACATAACGATGATTGTAAATAGTAATGCAAGTAATGTAAGTGGACTAATCTTAGGTATAAACACCTTTTCATACCATTGTCTTCCTTTTAACTTAACGAGTACAAAACGTGTTAACATACCTGCTATAAAAGGAATTCCCAAATAGATAAATACTGATTTCGCTACTTCTACCATTGTAATATCGACAATAGCCCCTTCAATCCCTAACCATTCTGGAATGACTGTTACAAACACGTATGCATAAACGGAGAAAAATAACATTTGGAATACGGAGTTAAAAGCTACTAAACCTGCTGCATACTCTTTATCCCCATCTGCAAGGTCGTTCCAAACAATCACCATTGCAATGCAGCGTGCTAAACCAATCATAATGAGTCCGACCATGTATTCTGGCTTATCAGGAAGAAAAATAATTGCTAAAACAAACATAAGTACAGGCCCAATAATCCAGTTTTGTACTAAAGATAAAACCAATACTTTTACGTCTTTAAATACTCGGCCCATTTCCTCGTAACGAACTTTCGCTAATGGTGGATACATCATGACAATTAAACCGACAGCGAGCGGGATAGACGTTGTTCCAACTTGTAATGTATTTAGTCCGTCTACTACACTAGGAAACACAAACCCTAAACCAATCCCAACAGCCATAGCTAGAAAAATCCATAGTGTTAAATATCGATCTAGAAAAGATAAACGTTTCATTTTATTTTCCATCTCCTATTAACAACAAGAATTTTTTTCTACTACGTTAGAAGTCGTGCAACAAGATGAATCTTCAATTTTATGAACATCACTATGTGCTTTCGTATAAAAGAATTCCCACTCGTTCCCATCAAAATCCGTTACCCAAAACTTATCTTGAACTGCATAGCAACAAGTCGTATCCATCTCATCACGTGCAAAGAACCCTTCTTTTTCTAATCTTTCTTTATGAAATGTAATTTCTTCAGCTGTATCCACTTGGAAACCAAAATGATTTACCTGATTTCCCTTCACTTCATCTCGTACGTTTAGCGTAAAATTAAGTCCTGGCGTCTCTAATAAAAATTTTGCATAATCTACTTTCACCTTTACTGATGATACGCCAAATACCTTTTCGTAAAATTCAATAGACTTCTCTAAATTCGTAACATTTATCCCAACGTGAACATATCTCATAGCTTCTTCCTCCTCTTTACATGTTATTAATCAATTTTTTTTGATTAATAGTGCAAAATTTTAACAGCAACTACCTTTGCCTGTTTTTCTAAAGATACAGCATAATTCTTCTGATAATAAATTATTTACTTCCGCATCATTTAAATCATAATAACTCCACGTACCCTTTGTTTCTTTTACAATTAAACCTGCATCTAATAAGATTTTTAAATGATACGACAACTTAGATTGCGTCATTTCAAAAACTTCTGTTAAATCACATACACAAGTCTGGCCCCGCTGGCAAAGTTCATACATAATCTCTAAACGCTTCTGATCCGCCAACGCTTTAAACTTTTTCTCATATAACTTAAAATCCTGTGCCACTGTAGTTTCCTCTCCCTTCATCAATTTTTTTGATATTTATAGTATATACGCTGATTAATTTATTATGCAACTAATTAATCAATTTTTTTGATTTACAAAAACCTCCTCACATCATATCTTTGCTACAACTAAAAAGGACCATAGCCTTTTCAAAAATAAAAAACTACGGTTCTTTTTACAACTTAATAGTTACAATATTTCCGAGGAATGGAGTCTCTATAACTGTTTTAAATTTTAATTTGACCATTATAGCGTAGTGCCCCATCACCATCAAGCTAAGAAAAACAAATACCCCCAAATGAAAAAAATCGATATAACTCTTCGGCAAATAAAGATAACTCTTGTTTTTGGTACATATTCATAAAAAGCACGTCACCCTTTCTCATTAACATAAGAGAATAGTAATGTGCTTTTAATTTCAAAAATAGTCTAAATCCTTAAGTTGATGGTTGTGGGGCGGGACCCCAATAAGAACGGTATCTAAGGTTGGATGAGAGGTGTTAGTTCCATTCCAAAGGCCTCAGCCGAAGATTAACTCAAGTACCGATTTCGGATGACCCCCATGTGATGAAGTTCGTGTCCTGCGATGCCGTACGCGAGGGCGCGCACCGTAATGCTTAGGTTGTTGGCTGTGCCCTTGCGGGTCCACGCCTCCGCCGGTAGCCCGCGCAGCAATGTGATCGTTGATTGCCGTACGGCCCGGTAGTCTTCGGCCAATTGCTCGGTTGTCCAACTTCCGAAAGGAGGCATGAACAATTCCTGATCAAAACCAGTCAGAGACGTCTGATCCCCTCTTGCGAACCGGAGCAGGCGGTAGGTCATGACGCGTTCCGCATCTGCAATGTGGCCCACGACTTCTTTCAGCGTCCATTTTCCTTCCGCATACCGATATGCGGCCTGGCTTTCGGTCAACGATGCCAGGAGCTCGGTCATTTGCTTTTCCTGGGCGAACAGAATATCGATGATGTTACCGTCCGGCACCAAACGGATATATTCGCCGGAGTTCCCGGCGTATTCTTCTTCTGAAGGTCTTTGATTCATGCGTATTCACCTCTTTATGTACATATAGAAAATTATAGCGCTCGTCTATGTCTAATAAATTCGCGAAATGATAGAACTTCCCTTCTAATAATTGAGGATAAGCAACTATTTAGTTGGTCAGTCGCCACACTATCCTGATTCGTTAGCACAATAAAAATTATCTGTTATACAATATTTCGAAGTTATTAATATATATAGGTAACACTTTCTTTTTTAATTTAAAGATGAATTTTCAATTGTATTTTGAAATGAACCGGAGTAAAACACGCTAGTCTAACTACTTTTTCATACAAGATTTTATGCAAAAAAGAATAGCGAAGATCCCTAGAATCCCCGCTATATCAATGATGTATAAAATCTTGTGTAAGAGATAGATAGACATAGAGACAAAAAATTTAGTAAAAACAAGGAGTTTATGAAAAACTTGCTACCGACAATAGGACGTTATGTTAACCGAACATGTATAAGATATACAAAGGAGAATTTAAGTAAAGTATCGAAGAAAATTACGAAAAGAGGGATACCAATGGAAAAATATTTTGAGGAAGCACATCGTTTTTGTTCTCATAATAGAAACCTCTTAAAAAAAGATATTATATGTGGTTGTTTCCACTGCTTAAAAATATTTAGTCCTAAAGAAATAACAGATTGGTGGGAAAAGGAAGAAGATACAGCAGAATGTCCTCATTGTGGAATTGATTCGATTATCGGGGAAAGTTCTGGGTTTCCCATCACAAAAAATTTTTTAGTAGAGATGAATAAGAGATATTTTTAAAGATTTATTGACTACCGACTTCGAGAATTATGTAAATAAGCTGTCCATGTGGACAGCTTATTGTTTTTTTGCTTAGCATGCAAAATTCATGTCTTGTTGGCGGGACCCCATTGCCATCAACCTAAGCTTTTGAGATACCCCCATACCGAAATTTCCACCTTTTCACAGTTACTTATGAGAATTCAGCTCATTTTTTCGTTTTGGGGAACAATCAATTTCTTAAGTTGATGGGTATGTGATAATGCTTCCATTTGAACAAATTTTCCTTTTCCATACCGATCACACATCTTTTGTAGAGTAATAGTATCAGCATATCCCAGTTTAAGAGGTTACTTACAAAATATTTAAAATTTTTTTACGAGAATCCTCCGAAATGTAATACGGACTTTAAATATTTTCATTTATAATTCTCTATTTGTCTATACTTTTCATACCGCTGTTGTATAAGCTCTTCCGAGGATAATAGTATCAATTTTTTTAGAGATGATTCGATTACAGATTCAATCATTTTTGCCTGTGATTTTATATCATTTTGTGCTCCACCTTTAATTTCAGGAATGATTTCATCAATAATTCCTAAATGTTTTAAATCTTTTGCTGAAATTTTCATATGTTCAGCAGCTTCTGGAGCATACTTAGCGTCCTTCCATAGGATAGATGCTGCTCCTTCTGGCGAAATTACCGAGTACCATGAATACTCTAACATATGGATATGGTTACCGACACTAATGCCAAGAGCTCCACCACTTGATGCCTCTCCAATTACAATACAAACAATTGGTACTTTAAGTGTAGCCATTTCAAATAGATTTCGAGCTATCGCTTCAGAAATTCCACGTTCTTCAGACCCTTTCCCTGGATAGGCGCCTATTGTATCAATAAATGTAATAATAGGGCGATTAAATTTATCAGCTTGTTTCATAAGTCTTAGCGCTTTTCTATAACCTTCTGGATGTGCCATTCCAAAATTTCTTTCTATATTTTCCTTTGTATTTCTACCTCTTTGATGACCAATAACCGTAACGGGCATCCCTTTAAATTTTGCAATACCACCTATCATTGCTTTATCATCACCATATAATCGATCACCATGAAGTTCGAGAAAGTTTGTAAACAATAAAGGTATATAGTCCAATGTCGTGGGTCGGTTACGTAGCCTTGCAATTTGAACTCGTTGAAAAGGTGTAATATTAGAATAAATTTTATCTTGCATTTTATTTAAACGTTTTTCTAATTCATGAATTTCTGACGATAAATCTACATTATTTTCTTTCATAATTTTCTTTAATTCATCAAATTTCTCTTTTAATTCAATAATAGGACGTTCAAAATGCAAACTCATTTTATCCTCCAAATGTTATGACTTACCTCACTCTAATCAAAAGGCTTAGAAATAGAATCAATAAATAATTCAAAACCATCCACAACTATTTTTTGTTCTGATTCTGATAAATTATTGAGAATACTTTGATAAAATGTAATGGATTGCTCTCTTAAGCAATTAACAGTTATGTGACCTTTTTCTGTGAGGTGCAGAAAAAGTTCTCTTCTATTTTTTTCATTTACTTCACGATAAATAAGCCCCTTTTTTACTAACTTATCTACCAATCTACTTACAGTTGAAGTCTCTAATCTAAGTTTATTGGATAGTTGCCAAACAGTTAGTTTTTCCACCTCTAGTTCCTCTAACGCCATCATTTGAGAAGTTGGTAAAGGTTTTTCAAATGGTCCATTGGGCAAATTTTGAGATTCAAAAACCCCAGTTATTATAATCATTTTCTTAATATCTGTTCTTAGTTTTAAGGCATCTTCTCTTTTCAAATAGGTCACCCTCCTACAACTAATGTATCATACATCAATTGTATTATACATGAATATGTTTTTTCACAAGCTTAACCTAAGCCAATATTACAACATGGACGAGATATTTCTTCTTGTTAAAATGGTATAAGTAGATTGTTTTCTACAAATGGCAGAACATCAATTATGTATCAGGGGCCTTTATGGGGTACCGCTCATCGCAATCAAGCTAAGAAAATAAAACTACCCAAAAAACGAAAATTTTGTGATAACTTGTAACAAAAAACTCATAATTTTTTTGGGGAGTTCTAAATTCTTAAGTTGATGGGCATGGGGTAGCACCACATCGCCATCAAGCTAAAATTTTATAGCACCCCCAGAACGAAATTTTGTACTATCTTGTAACAAAATGCTCATTTTTTCGTTTTGAGGTATTTGCGTTTCTTAGTCTGATAGTGATGGGGTGGGCCCCACACAGTACGATTTTATTTCAAAGACACAACGATCTTACTACACACTGTTTATTTATCCCACACTCTCATCTGCTAGTATTACTATTTTTTATTACTAATGTTGCCGTTTCACTCGGATGGCTAAGAGGAAAATGATGGCCATATGGAACAAAATCAACCTTACCAAGATGCGATGGAGCAGAATAGCCTCTGTCATACTCCCCCCAAATAATGTGAAGATTATACTTTGTTACTTCATTGAAATCACCTTGATCGTTTTTCAGTAGTAAACTGTTAAGCTGAACCGTAGTATTTAAAATTCTAGGAGAAGTAAAACTGTTACTTATTTTTTCGATATAATGTTCAGGGATGCTCTCCATACTTTCAAACAAACCATTACTTAATAAATAACGCCCTATCAAATTATTAGTTGCCAATTTTAATGTCCATTTGTTCATAAATTGGGGAACATTTAGCGATTTAGCATTTTTTTTAGCAACAGGTGGCTGAAGTAAAGTGATTGAATACTTCTTATCTATGTACTCTTGTACCAATGCTTCCAGAAGAATAAATGCACCGAATGAATGGCCAATTAGATGTGCACCATTAGTAGCTTTCTCCAATAACTTTTTCACTACATTCAAATAGATATCTAGAAGATTTTTCTCTTGTTTAAAAGGAGAACGTCCCAAACCTGGAAGATCCAAGATCCATACAGGTTGACCAGTTTTTTCATGAAGCTCTTGTGCTAAAGGAAATAAATCCTCTCCATCACTCAATAAACCATGTAATAAAATAAACGGTTTACCCTCTCCTTGTAATTGGTAAAGGGTAGTGTTATCGCATAATGTTCGTTTAAATAAATGATTATGCTGGCCATTTTGATACATCATTCGATAATCCAGATCAGCTACTACGGCAGGGAAAAATTTCATTACACTCGTCTTCTTAAACCAATCTCCTCCCATAATTTTTTTCGTTGAAACATTTGAAAATTTTCGTTTTGTAATAAAATTCAGTCCATCAGAAGGAATTTTTGTTATTTTACTCACTCCACTATTCATAATTGCTTTCATAAGTGGCATTGGGACAGAGATTTTTGGTGCCCTCATATTCATACTTTCCGACATAATACTTAATAATTTAGCAATGTTCTGATCGTGCTGTTTGTCTTCAACAAGTGTATATGTTTGAATAGTCGGTTGTTCCAATCTGAAAACCTGCACAATAAACTTCGCAAGCTCATCGTTTGAAATCAGTGGTAACCTATATCCCTTACCTCCAGGAATCACTGGCATGAGCCCTCTTCGCATACTCATCACAAGCAAACCTAATCCTGCTATCTGCTCTGTACTTCCTGTTTTACTACTACCGACTACAGTTGGCGGATTAATTACAGAAAGCGGATAACCTACTGCTGATGCCTGGTGACGGATATAAAGATCTGCTAAAAATTTTGTTCTCTCATATGGATTTTTTATTTTCAAATAATTGTTTCCTTCTTTAAACACATCAATTGCAATCTTGCTATTTTTATCATCAAAGGGACTCATATAACCTACAACATGAATAAATTGTTGCAAGCCCTTCAATTGATGAATGTTTTTAGCTAATTCACTAATGTGTTTGGCGCCATTTAAAAATACGGAAGCTGCCTCTTTACTTGTCGCTTGAATATCCATGGGGCCTCCTGCGTGAATAATCACATCCGTTTTCAATACCCTCTCCTTATCTTCAGCACTTAGACCTAAATCTATTTTCGTCAAATCACCTTCAATAAAGTGCATAACTGCCTTTTTTAAGATGCCTCTTTCTTGAAAAATGCGTATTGCTTTACTTTTCGACCTTACTAAAAGAAGAATTTTAACATCCTCTTTGGCTAATTCTTTTACTAATTGCTTTCCAATAAAGCCTGTTCCACCAGTTAAAAATACTGTTCTCATATAAAATCCCCTTTTTAGTACTAATTAGTACTAATTTGATGTAAAAAAATGCTTCTTTTATCGAAGCAATTTTAAAAAATGATCTGCTGTTTTCGTAATTACAGTTGCATCCTTCAATGTTTCTGAAATAAATAACGCTCCTTCAAGATTTGTAATAAAAAGTGATGCAACCTCATCAATATTAATCGTGTTTCTGAATTCTCCATTCTCTACCCCTTGTTTAAGTAATAGAGAAACTTTCTTTTGTAATCCTGTAAAAAAAAGACCTATTTTTTCTTTTATTTGCGTGGCCTGTTTAGGACTTTGAATATAAAGAGTAATAAATGGACAGCTCCCCTTATACTCTCTCGACTGAACTCCTTGTGATAATTGCTTTAAAAACAGTTGGATACGATCTTCAACTAAAAATTGGTTCTGAGAAAGTACGTCATCAATTGCAGATTGATACATTTCAATCCAATAATCAACGACCCCTTCTAATAATACTTCCTTATTAGAAAAGTGATAATACACATTAGACTTTGAAACTTTGCTTACACGTACTAATTCATCCATACTTGTATAAGCAAACCCTTTTTCTAAAAATAATGTTGCAGCTACTTCAATCACACGTTTTTGATTCATTAATTTTACCTTTGTCATAACTAGAACTATATAGTACTAATTTAAATGTTGCAAGTATTTGTGTTAATTTAGAAAAAGGTTTGATTAAAAAAGTTCCACTAACATTGATTTTACTGCAAAAAAATCTTATTTTGAATAAAGTTGAACTGAACCGCGAAATTGTTAATTCACTATCGTCTAATAGGGGTCACCATACATACCCATCAACTTAAGAAAAAGAAATGCCCCCAAAACGAAAAAATGAGCGGCTTCTCAAAATAGCTATCTGTAGAGAAAGAAAATTTTAATTTAGGGGGATATGAAAATATTAGCTTTATCGGTATGAAGTAGTGCCCCTATAAACAAAATCCTCCAGAAACATCTAAAATTTGCCCTGTTACCCAGCGGCTATCAGAAGAAGCAAGGAATGCTACTACATCTGCAATATCTTCAACTTGCCCTATTCGTCCGAACACAGATGAATTCGTAGCAAAATTTCGTATTTCCAGATTATCTAGCAATTTCGCATTTATATCTGTCTTCGTATATCCAGGCATAATTGTATTCACTGTTATCCCTCTTTCTCCAAGATGTTTAGCTAGAGGAAGTGTCATCGTATTTAGTGCCCCTTTACTTAAACCATATACAATGGACCCTGCAAAACCAAGTCTTACTTCAGCTGATGAAATGTTAATAACTCGCGCCTCCGCTCGTAATAACGGTAATGTTTGCTGAATTAAGAAGAACGGTGCTTTAATATTTACAGACATAATTTCATCAAAAACTTCTTCTGTCGTATTTTCAATTGTTCCTTGTGTACCTATCCCTGCATTGTTTACTAGAATATCAATCTCTGATGTACCAACTCTTATTTGTAATTCATTCTTCAATTGTTCTACTATCTTTTTGACACCATCAATTGAATTGAAATCCGCTTCAATTAAGAATGCCTTTCCTCCATTTGATTCAATCTCACTAATTGTTTCATCTGCAGCTGCTTTATTTCGGCCATAGTGAATTGCAACTAATGCACCGTCGTTTGCCAATCTCATCGCAATCGCACGACCAATACCGCGACTCGCCCCTGTTACTAACGCTACTTTCCCATCAAGATTCTTCATTTTTTTCATCCTTCCTAAATTTCCGTTTAATAAATCCTATACTTATATTTTTAAGCAAATACTACTAATTTTAAATATAGATTTATAGGTAATTTAGTTCCTTCACTTATGATATTATAGTTATAATTTGCGATTTACTTTAGAAAATAAAAAAGGGGGCTATCCAATGCAAAACGCAGTAAAACTAGATGAAATTGACCATAAAATTATGAACTTGTTGTATGAAAATGCGAGAATTTCTGTTTCAGAAATAGGACGTATTATATCCATGACGCAGCCTGCTGTAAAAGAACGCATTAACAAGCTTGAAGATCAAGGGGTTATAGCTGCTTACCGAACGAAATTTGAGCCTTCCAAAATTAATAAAAACATCCAAGCATTCATTATGTTCAAAACGAGTCAATGCTCTGATTTCATCCAATTTTGTAATGCCGCTCCCGAAGTAACTGATTTATATCGAATTAGCGGGGAGTTTAATTATATGATGAAGGTCATGAGCGATTCGATGGATTCTCTCGCTACATTTTTAGACTCCTTAATGCAATTTGGATTATCATCTCCTTTAATTGTTTTAAAGAGTGAATTTGAAGAGAAATTGTCGTTCTGATAAGAGGGTACTAAGGTAGAAATATGAAGTGTATGTGGAAAAATTCTTTTATAATATAATAAAACCAGCCATAGGCTGGTTCTTTTTTCATTCAATTCCCTACTAAAAAATCCCGAGTATAATTCTCCTTCTTCCCTATCCTTGATTCTTCCGCGCCTCCCTAAACTCCTCCTTAACCTTCTCTAACAAACCTTCTTCTGTAATTAATCGATACGCTGTATTTGCTAGTGCTTTTGCGGATGTAATTAATGCTTTATCTCCTAATTCTGAACGTGCTGCTTCTCTAAATTCATTCGTATGCGCAATTAAGTCATCTGGACCGATTTTAATGTACGGATGAATTGTCGGTACAACTTGGCTTACATTTCCTGCATCCGTTGAGCCGATTCCTACTCTTTCTTTACGGTTTACCTCTTCACCTTGTAGTTCTAACTCTTCCGCTACGACGTCATTAAATGTTTTTGTTACGAGTAGTTCATCGATTTCATTTTGGAATTGATGAATTTTTACTTTTGTACCTGTTGCTAACGCTGCTCCTTGTGCGATGTTTCTTACTTTCTCTGTTACTTCCGCACATCTTTTTCTCGTTGCTGCGCGGATGAAGAACCTTGCTGCGGCGTAGTCTGGAATAATATTAGGTGCTTTGCCGCCTTCTGTAATGATTCCATGAATTTTCACATCTGATGGGAGTTGTTGGCGAAGTGCATTAATACTGTTATACAGCTGGATAATCGCATCTAATGCGTTAATTCCTTCTTCTGGTGAGGCTGCTGCATGAGCTGTTTTTCCGTAAAAATGAAAATCAAGTGGATCGACCGCTAGTGACGGACTCGTTGGAGCTGTTTTTCCGCTCGGATGAATCATAAGCGCCGCATCAATGTTTTTAAATAAGCCAGCTTTCACATAACTCGATTTTGCGCTACCATTTGGCCCGCCCTCTTCTGCTGGTGTTCCGAACACGACAACTTCTCCGCCGATTTCCTCAAGCGTTTCTGATAACGCGATCGCTGCTGCAACGCTAATTGTGCCAATTAAATTGTGACCACATGCATGACCGAGTCCTGGTAAAGCGTCATACTCAGCTAAAAATGCGATGACTGGTCCTTGTTTCCCTGAACTTTTTCGCGCGATAAATCCTGTTTCATGCCCAGCTATATTGTGCTGCAACTGAAATCCTGCGCTTCCTAACAACAAACTTAACGTTCTTGATGCGTAAAATTCTTGGTTACCAATCTCCGGATTCGCATGAATATTATGACTTGTTTCTATGTACTTTTCCTTATTTCTTTCTATACTCTCTTCAATTGTTTTTCTTTGTGACGTTACTCCTGTCGCTCCCATTTTTCTTCCTCCTTTTATTTTCACGTAAAAAAGCCTCTTTCTAAAAGATAGAAAGAGGCTTCTGTATATACAGTCAAAATGAGCTTCTTTCTTATCTTTCAAGTTACCTTGCTGGAATTGGCACAGTATTCATAAAGAATCCGCTGCCGAGGTGTCATAGGGCCAGTCCCTCAACCTCTCGTGATAAGAATTTTCATAAAATTATATTAAATTATTTTCATTCTAAGTTCATTCCAGGCAAAAGTCAAGGAATTCCTATCTGAATTTACCGAATATCTAAAAACCCTTTTAATACGCCAATTGTTTCAGGTGCTTGTAATCTTGCACATATGTACGGAAATTCCATACTACCTTCAAACATCATTTGAGATGTAAGAGGTGCTCCTGCCCAAAAGATTTCATCATCGATTACGATAAACGGGAATGCTTTATTTTGTCTTTGTAACTTTACATTTTTTAACGGAACTGGTCCATCACTATATACTGTTATTTGCGCATTTGTACGCATTAACGCTTGCCAGACTCGCTTATCCACTTGCTTTGTACTTGGAAGTGAAATGATAATTTTTCGTTTTGCGGCTAAAATATCTTTCAATAACCCTTTCGGCTCTTCAAGATTCATTTCCATAAACCAGCGTAAACGTTTCGAGATTTTTCGCTCCCACAATTGTCTTGATGTCGTGCGATCATACACATCTCCGTGACGTTCTATATGAGCTGTTAATTGCGATAACGCTTGTTTTCTCGAAAGATTTTTACGCATGTAGTGGCAATCTGATAATTGAATGAACTTCCCTCTCGCTCTTGTCACTGCAACGTTGACGAGGCGATGATTTTTATGGTCAAAGAATAACACGCCAGGTCGTTCTTGCGGATAACTATCTACCGTATCAAAGATCATCATATCTCTTTCAGACCCTTGAAACTTATGAACTGTCGCCGCTAAAACTGGTATGTTTTGATATTTCGTTTTCTGCAACATTTCTCTAATACACGTTGATAAAAAACGGGACTGTGCCCTGTAAGGCGTAACTACACCGATAGATTGAACACCGTCTAACAATCCAATTAACATCATTTGCATCGCTACTAAACCAGACATAATATTAAAACGAGAACCGGAAGCAGCGTCTTTTAAAGAAAAGGCTCCCATTAAGCTCGTATCAAATAAAACACTCGCCTCATTTGCGAACGGTTGCAGTTTCGCAAGTTCTTTACGCTCTGAAACAGATGGATGATCGTACACTCTATTTTTATAAATAAATGAATTCGTAAACTTAGATATATCCGTATGCATACGTCTTTGCTCCTGCAGCATAAAAAGGTTCGGATGTGCTTCTGATTTATTTACAGAATCAACAATCCCTGCATGATAAAACATATCTTCACCGAGCCATTTTCGAACGAGTTCATGGTTCGCCATCGCAATCGGAGGTAACTGTAAAAAGTCACCACAAACGACAATACGTTTCCCAAGTGAAGCAGCTAATGCGATTTGCGGAACATAAGCCATACTTACTTCATCTACGACAACTAAATCAAATGTACGCTCATAAATAAGTGAATCAATTGCACATTTCGATAAAGTCGCACCGATTACTTTCGCATTTTCAATGTATTCTTTTTCTACTTCTTTAATTTTCGCTTTTTGCTTTCGAAGATCACTTTCAATCTCTTGTATACGCTTCTTATCAGCAGAAGTCGCTTTATGTGATAAAATCTTTTCACGAAGATCTTGTCGCGTCTCTTCTAAATAGAGTCTTTCTTCTCCCCAAGATCCATTCGTCGTTTCAACTAACTTCGATGCAAGTAACGTTTCATGATTTCGTATATGTTCATGTTGACTATAACCGTAACGAACAATTTCTCCAGGCGTCCATTTCTTCTTCTTCTCAATTTGCTTCGTTACTTCACTCATTAATACGTCTACTGCCGCATTACTATGAGCTAACACAAGTACCGATTTTCCTTTTTGATAATGAGCAGAAATAATACGCGATAAATTGTAAGACTTCCCTGTTCCCGGTGGTCCCCACACGTACGTTGTTGGATTGTAAAAAGAACGATACGCCAATTCATTTTTCGTATTTTTCATCTTTTCAATATGTTTCGGACTGCTCGTCCCATCAACAAGACGCTTTATACGATTACGTTTTAACTTATCCTTATGTGCCTCTTTCAATCGCTCTTGTAGTTGTTCTAACAATTGCCACGGTTCACTGTATAAAACGGCTTCTCGTATTTCACCTTGTATATAATCATTTAACTTCAATTCGATTTCTAATCCATGTACAGATAATACTTCCCCTGTCGCTTCCTCACCATCGAACTCAATTCGAATTGGTGAACCTTCAGGTAAGCTTACTTCCGAAATAAGCTGAAATACGTATACTGTACTTTCATAATCTGTATATAAAAAACGACCGTTCATGATAGAGATTTTACTACCACCTATCGTTTTCCAATGTTTAATTTCATATGCTAATGCATAATGCCACTCTTTCATTGTTTCCGATAATGAAGGAGTTTGAGTAGTTGTATTCATCGTATAATCTCCTTCCTTCTCCCCAAACATACTTTCTCACTATACCATATAACACGCTAAAATTTGTAAGGTTTTTATCTTGCTTATTTTCTTAATTTTCAATAATATATTGTATATAATTTTCAGAAAGAAGGAATCCACATGCCAGTTAGACGAATCGAACACGTTGGACTTATGGTTGCAAACTTAGAAACATCTATTTCATTTTATGAAGAAGTAGTCGGCTTACAGCTCATTAAACGTATGGGGCACCCAAATCCAGACTTAAAACTCGCTTTTTTAGGTGTGGAAGAATCGAAGGAAACGATACTCGAACTTATTGAAGGTTATAACTCTTCTCTTCCGGCAGAAGGAAAAGTACATCACATTTGCTTTAAAGTGGATTCATTAGAAGATGAAATCGAAAGACTACAGAAACACAGAGTAACCTTTTTACTAGGAGAAGAAATTGAAACATTACCAGATGGAACACGTTACATATTCTTCGCTGGTCCTGACGGAGAATGGATTGAGTTTTTTGAAACGGAGAGATAAAGTGAAACTTTAATCAGTGGGGTTTTGTTCATCCCCCACTGATTATTAGTTGAACCAATCGGGCTTTTACGGGCAGTTGATCCCCACCTAACTTCTGTGCTTCCTCTGGATTTTGAGGTGGAGGTCTTACTGCCCGTTAATGCGGGATAAAGTAAGACTTTAAGATAGAAAAGGAGCCGGAATTCCGGCCCTTTTTTTAACTAGTAACAATAAAACATACCTTCAATCCGAAGGCTTACCTATATTAAAAACAATCATTTTATTAGTAGTAAAGAATGATAAATACAATCTATATTATTATTTTTTGGATACTTATACTATTTCCAATCCTTTATATAATTAAGATAAAGCATTGGAATTTAAAAGTAGTTGCCGTATTTGTTAGAAGAATCCTATTAAGTATGATCTTTTTCTTGAACTACTCACCACTTAACGTCCTTACGGACTGTTTGAAGTGGGAGATTCCTAAGTACAGAAGCCTAGTGGCTTCTAATTCATTAGGCTATCCCCGTAGTTCCTACGGTTAGAAGCCTTAAAGCTTCATTTTTAAGATTGATACTTGCGTTAATATCTCTGTCGTGATGACTATTGCACTCAGGACAATCCCATTCACGAAGATTTAGATTCTTAACGTCTTTATTTTGATACCCACAACAAGAACATAATTGGCTTGAAGCAAATGTTTTGGATACCGGAATGACTTGTTTTCCATACCATTTTGCCTTGTATTCTAGCAACGTTCTAAATTGTGACCAAGATACTTCACTAATCGCTTTTGCTAACTTATGATTTTTTAGCATATTCGATACTTGCAAATCTTCTATACCGATAACATCGTGGTTTTTGATGATTTCAGTTGAGATTTTGTCCAAGTAATCTTTTCTAGCATTAGCTATGTATTCATGAATCCTAGCTATCCTTACTCGTTGTTTATTCCAGCGAGAAGATCCTTTCATTCTTCTAGAAAGAACACGCTGTGCTTTTGCCAACTTCTCTTCCAATGAGCGAAAAAATTTAGGGTTTTTATAGGTTGTTCCATCTGACAAAATGACGAAATCTTTTAATCCTACATCCATTCCAATATAAGAATGTGTTTTCGGAAGTTCTTGCACTTCTGTTTCAACTAACAATGACACAAAGTATCTGCCAGAAGGGTTCCGTCTAACCGTAGCATTTAAAATACGTCCCTTTACTTCACGACTTTTGGCAAATCGAACAAGACCTAGTTTCGGCAATTTCATTTTGTTTCCCACAACAGCAATGTTTTCATTTGTTTGTTTTGTGGTATAAGATTGTACGTTGTTCTTTTTAGATTTGAAACGCGGGGCACTGTTTTGTTTTTTAAAAAAGCGTGTATAAGCATCCGCAAGGTTGCGAACAGACGATTGAATAGCAATACTATCCACTTCTTTTAGCCAAACAAACTCTTTCTTCATTGCAGGAAGTTTGGCAGAGCATGTACCATATGTCAAACCTTTTCCTGTTTCTTTGTATGCATTATCCCATAGAGATAGGAAGTGATTGAATACAAAACGAGAACAACCAATCGTTTTATTGATCAGGATCGCTTGTGCTTTATTTGGATAGATACGAAATTTATACGCTTTATTGATCATCCTTCGTTTCACCTCCATTTCGATATATATATCTATTATATACCAAACGTACGTTCGTTTTATAGTGAAGTGATTATGACAAATTGTCCGGTAACACTTTACATATGTCGAACAATTAAGATGAATTGCCATCTCTTGTTCGATGCCAATTCATCTCCCTCCTACTCCCTAGGCTACGTCCTTCACGCTCCTTGAGGAAGGAGTCTTCTTGGCTAAATTGATAAATGGAATAGCTTTCGGAATGCAACGAAATTGGTCAGAGCCTCCCTATGAAACAGAATGGGATTTCTTTATAAAATCTTTATTAAACGGGAAAACTGATGCACTTATACACTTATCACTTCTAATTATTATCATTACTTTAGATTTAGCAGTTATATTTTATTATAGAAATAAAAAGAAATAGGATATTCTCTCCTATTTCTTCTCTTAATGTTATAAAAATTTTTCAAATAGCTCTAACTTGCACAATGCTTCCCGTTAATATAATACGCTGATTCTGTGAAAACCGTAAATACAACCTCTACTTCTGGAAGTCCAAAATCCATTACATATGTAGTAATGGCCTTGGCAAATCGATCACGAATTTCCTGTCCACGCTCGAACCATTTCACTTCAATAAGAGGAAACGCTTCTATTTCTTCTCCATTGAATACAAACGTAGAACTTGGTAGTTCCAAGGTGAAATTATCCGTACCGCACTCACAGATATCTGCGAGCTCTTCTACTAATGGCTTGCTTATGCTTTTTAATTGTTCAATAGTAATTCCACGAAACACAACATGCGGCATGTGAATCCCTCCGTTAGATAGCTTTATATTTGCTCACATCATAACACAATTTATTTTGCTGCACTAACATCTATTGGTACATTTCAATGACATTCTTAAGAATGATCATATGTTATTGAAGCAATACATGTATTGTAACCTGAAAAATAATAAAGGGGTATTGTCACATCGATATCAAACTATCAAAAAGAGATGACCCTAAATTAAAAAACACGCTATTCTTTCTGTAGCATCAATTCAAAAAAAGAAGGGATTACCCCCTCCTTTTTTGAATTCCGTGTCCCTCAATATTTACTATAACCACGATTCAGTTTAGTTAACTTTTCATTGATGTGAAAAATTCTTACTCTAATATCTTTAACACCAGATGCTTGCAGTCTATTTTTGTGCATTTCGGCGTATTTTTCAGCATCTTGTTTTTCTTCAAATACATAGATGCCTCCTGCTTCTTGCGTTTCTTGATTCTCCGTCCATATTTTCCAATGGAATCCGTCTTCTTCATTAATACTTTTTGCTAAATCCAAAAATGCTTTTTCCATTTCTTCACCAAAAGGACCTTCAAACGGAAAATCAACTTGTAGTAAATATGCCATTTTCACTCACTCCTATGTTCAATATTTTCACAACCTCTTTTATAAAATAATTACAAAATGATAGCAACTTGAACGCTTACAGTTTAACGGCTTTAGGTCATGTTTTTAAAAAAACAGCCATTCCTTAGTGAAACGGCTGTTTTCGTAATTCAATAAAAGCTCCCAGATTGCGGTAAATATTTTTAAATATTATTTTGTTTTTTTGACTTGATTATAATAAAAGATGGACTTCGCGATTCGTTTATTAAATCTGGCATTTTCTCTATCCCTGCCAAAGTTGATTGTGGTTCGATTATTTTATCCAGCGAAAGCCCGTGTTCAATTAAAGTATTTATTAATGTGGCAACAGTTCTATGATAAATAACCACACTATCGTCAACAAACCAGTTGTGTACTCTGATTCCTTCTTCTTGATAATTATCTAATGCCCAGTGTGATGTATTACCATCCTCAGTTTTTATCCAATGGTTGCTTCCTTTGCGAGCTGTTGCTATTGGATGTTCAGTTGAAAAGATAAATTCACCACTGCTTTTTAATAGTTCATTAATCTTTTGAATCATTGCCGAGTAATCTTCAATGTAATGTATAGAGAGAGAACTTATAATCAGGTCGAACTTTTGATTGGTTAGTCCCATATCCTCCATAGGAAGACACATAAATTCTATGTTATCATCCTGATTTAACTTTTTAGCACGTTCAATCATATTTTTGGATATGTCTACACCTATTACGTTTTTTGCACCATTTTCTATACAATACTTTGAAAAATGACCATCACCGCAACCCAAGTCTAATACCGATTTCCCTTTCAAACACAGAATTAATGATTTGATTGCTGGCTGTTCTATGAAGTCATTAGCATTTATTCCACTTTCACGCAACGCTGTGTAGTTTTTGAAGAAATTCGGATTATCGTAAACATTTTGTCTCACTTACATCACTCCTCTGATAAGGTTTTCATAGATTAAGCTGACTTCTGTTTCCAAATTACCATACTAACCATAAAAATTTTGTCATCTTTTTATTCATGTTGTGTATATAAAGCATAAAGATTGTTGGATTTTGAATCAACATATACGTCCCTTTTATTTAAAAATAAGAAAACCCCATATTCAATAAAAAATACAGGGTTTTTATAAATCAGTTTATTTTGTTTAAAGTTATACTTAGTCGAAAGAAGTTCGTGAATTAAATATTACTTATCTAACTAAGAAGAATTTAGATTCCAGCCCAAACATCTTTTCCATATCGCCCTTCGTCTTGCACACGTTCCAACCAATTCCTTGCTTCTTGTTCACTGACTTCATGAATTTCTTGATAGGCTTGACAAAGGGTGTCTTCTACGTCAGGAGCCATTTTACTTCCATCACCACATATATAAAGATGCGCCCCATTATCTAATAACGAAATTAAATTGATTCTATCTTGTTTTATTAAATGCTGTACATATGTTTTAGGATATCCTTCTAGGCGGGAAAAAGCTATGTGTAAAGAGATTAATCCATCTCTTTCATCATTTTCTAGTTCTGTACGATAGAGATAATCCTTTTCAGGATGACGACAACCAAAATATAGATGTGCTTGTCCTAAGTTAATACCTTTTTGCTTTTGAACACGACGCGCTTGCAAGAATCCACGGAATGGTGCAACTCCAGTACCTGGTCCAACCATGATAATTGGTGTTTCTGGATTTTCAGGTAATTGAAAGTTTGATTGTGGCGTTCGAATGAAACATATAATCTCATCTTTATTATGACGCTGAGCTAAATAATTAGAAGCGACTCCTTCATATGTCCCTTCCCCACTCCATGCAGGTGCATTAACAACACCAACTGTAATGCTCAGACGATCCTGTGCAACGAGTGGAGAGCTTGAAATAGAATAGTAACGCGGTTTGAGCGCAGGAAGAAGTTCTAAAAAGCGTTCAAATCGGATTTCACAAGCCTCATACTTTTCAAGAAGGTCCAACATTGACATACGTTTCTTTAATATTTGTTCATGATAAACTCCCTCTTCCAATAATAATTCCAATTCCTTTTTATGAGGAGGGCATGCTGTAAATGTCACCATTTCTCGTATTTGTGCTCGAGTGGCTGCTTCTTGAACTTCTACACTATAACTAAGAAGGTCAAATAAACTAACAGGACTGTCTAAAGGTATGTGATTTACACTTCGTCCACTTGCACTCAATATGACTTGATCCTTCCCATTTAATCCAAAGCGTTTTAAAATTCGGTTGACATTTTTCTCACTATTAATTGGCAGCACCCCAAGGTGGTCACCTTCTTGATACGTAGCGCCTTCTGGCAAGGATATCTCAATATGTCGCGTGCTTCTTTCACTGCTAGATGATTGAAGTTCACGATTTTCTAGTATAGATGCATAAACTGCTTCATATGTTCGCGCAAGAGGAGATCCTCCAAGACGACTAACAAATTGTAAACTTAATGTACTGCGTTCTTTCTCAATGTTTTTGTTAAGTTCCAATCCAAATGCCTTCATCGCATCAGACCACATACTTTGTTTCCATTGCTCGAGCTGTTCCTCGAAATCACCACTTGCATCCGCTTCTCCACGTGTAGAAAATCTTGTTGCTCCTTTTTGAGCCATTTGCTCATCAATGTATCTTGGAATTCGCTGATAAGTACTAGCCCAATTATGATCTCCACAACCAAAAACTGCGTATTGAACACCTTTTAGCTCATCCGATTTTAATTCCTCCAACCATTGCACAAACTGCCCTGCATTACTTGGTGGTTTTCCATTATAAGAAGAAGTTACAATAAGAACCGCCCCTTCTTTTGGCAGACTTCCAATTCGATCGTTAAGTGCTACCACTTCCGTTTGAACACCTTCTAAACTAGCTGTATCTGCTAATTCTCTTGCAATACCTTCCGCTACCCCTGTATCCGATCCATACAGAACAAGAAGCGAAAGATTATCGGCCCCAATAATAGAAGGAGTCTTCTGAACTTGCTGTTCGATTTCATCGTTTTTCAGTTTCTCCTCTATAGGCGCAAGAACAGTAGTATGGCTAATAGTTTGATTTCGGGGTAGAATCCTAATTTTAAAATCACCAGGCTTTAGCGTTAATGTTTGTTTTACGTCCAGCTGATAGTCTTGATAATCAATTAATTCAAAATGTTGAAGAAGCATTCCCATTACGAGTGTGGCTTCATGAAGTGCAAACTGCATACCGATACATGCTCGTTGACCATTTCCAAATGGCTTATAAGCATGATGAGGAACCTTATCCAGCTCTTCAAATCGTTCAGGTTGGAATTCTTCCACATTGTCTCCCCACGCGTCTTTATCCCTATGTAGCTGTGGAATCAGAACAGAAATACGATCTTCTCCTTTCTTAATTGGATATTTCCCACCAATCACTGTATCTTCTTTTGCATAGAGACTGAATGCTGGAGCAGTAGGCCATAGACGTAGCGATTCATTTAAAATCATCCGGATATACTTTAGTTTCATAACTTGTTGGTATGTTGGAGTGGGATCTGTTAAAACCCTATCTACTTCTTCATAGGCTTTTTTCAATTTATCTGGATTCTTTAATAAAAAATAGATTGCAAAAGATAATAATCCACTTGTTGTTTCATGCCCAGCTATTAAAAAAGTGATAATTTGGAAACGAATATTTTCATCATCTAATTTTTCACCAGTTTCCGGATCATGCACATTTAACATACGGGAAAGTAAATCATTTTCTTCCTGATTTCCATTACTTTTACGTTCAGCAATAATATTATCTACTAAAGAAAACATGGATTGAATATCATGCTGAAATTGACGTTTCGTTCTCCACATGAGTTTATCTTCTATATCCAGCCGCTGTAATTGGTGCATCGCCTCATCTAGAGCACGGCTCATGCTAGTAATAAAAGGATGAGGGGTCTCACGATAATAGCTATTAAATCGATAATTAAAACCACATAGACCAATTGTATCCAATGTAAGGCGAGTCATATCCTCCGGAACATCTACGTTTTCATTCGGATTAAGCCGTGCCCATTTTTGAACGAGTTGTACAGCAATATCGACCATCATAGCATGATAATCTTTCATTGCTCGTTGGCTGAATGTAGGCATCAAAATATTATGAGCTTTTTTCCAGTTAGGCTCGTGAGTCTCGCTTGTAAATAATCCGTCTCCAGCAAAGGCGCGAACTTTCGCTAAAGCACCCTCTATACTTTTATCAAATCTTGTTTCGTCACAGACTTCTGCTACCAGTTCATGTCCAGAAACGACAATGATGGTATCACTTAAAGTTTGAATTCGAAAAATGGGACCATACTCTTCCGCTATCTTGATAAAGGATAGGGTCGGTTTATCTTTATCGATTAATGGGAGATTCCCCAGCAATCCATATGTTTTCGGTTGAGGAATGGCAGATACTTTTTTATCCATTAAAAACACCCTTTCAAAAAAGCATGAAATAAAATATCCCATTCAATAAAAAGAAGATAGCAATGAATCGCCTGGGATAAAGATATGTAATTGATTACCTTATTTTATCTTTTCCCGAACTATTCACGATTATGATATTGCTTATAAGGTTGGTAATCTAAGTTGTTTGTTGATATTAGATTTATAACTTGCAGAGAAAATACTAAATTAAAATGAAGCGTATTATTATAATGTTTATCACAAATTGAGAGCTAAAGATTGTAGTATTGGGAAAACCAGTAGTTCCTAATGTCAATTCAAACAAATACGATAAGCAAGTATACTGTGTTACTAATGAAAAAGGATCTGATATGAATATCAGATCCTTTTTACTATATATAATTATTTCACTGGTTCTTTTCCAAGTTTAAATACCAGCGCCTTAGCAGCAGAAATTTGCATTTCTTCATAGTCTAACTAAACAGCAAAAACTTATAGGAATCATGATCTTAAGTTTTATTTTACTCTACCGATTTAACCTCTCCACAGCTTCCGCACTTGTATCTACACGTTTAACGAAAAAAACTAATAGTAGTGCAACAACATTCATGCCAAGCGCTACATAGAATGAATATTGAATTCCGGATAATAAAGCCTTCTGAGTTAACATTGCCTTCGTAGCCTCTGTGAAGGTTGTAGGATCTACATCAACCATTAGACTTTCAGCTTTTGTTTTTGTTACAGAATTCATAATCGTAACAAGAATAGCAGTACCAATCGAACCAGACACTTGTTGAGCTGTATTATTAACAGCTGTACCGTGCGGATTTAAGCGAGTTGGTAATTGATTAAGTCCGTTTGTCATAAGTGGCATCATCACCATCGCCATCCCAAACATCCGCAATGTGTAAATAAGAATAATATGTGTGTGACTAGAATCGAGTTGCAGGTTTGCTAGCATATAAGTTGAAACGGCTGTAATGGAAAGTCCTACTATACCAAGAATACGAGGGCCATATTTATCAAATAGTTTACCTGTAATTGGTGACATAATCCCCATTATTACCGCACCTGGAAGCATCATCAGCCCAGAGCTCAGCGGTGAAATACCGCGGACATTTTGTACATAAGCTGGGGTTAAAATCATACCCGAAAACATGGCCACTGCGTTGACAATTGCAATTACAGACGCAAGTGCAAACATTGGGTACTTGTAAACACGTAAATCCAATAACGGTTCATTCATTTTTAATTGGCGGACAATGAAAGTAATTAGGGCAATAGCGCCTATGATTAAGGTTGTTAAAACAACTTTATTCGTCCAACCGTCGGAGCTTGCAGAACTGAATCCATATAACAAACCGCCAAAACCGACAGAAGATAATAGTAATGAGAGATAATCAAGTTTTGCATTTTTGTTTTGTCTCATGACATTCTCCGATTTCCAAATCCCTAACAGCAAGCTAATGATTGCTAACGGTAAAATCATTTCAAAAAGCAAACGCCAGTCATAATACTCTACAATATAACCCGATAGTGTCGGTCCAATTGCTGGAGCTGTAATCATAACTAATCCAAAAATCCCCATTGCTGTTCCCCTTTTTTCTCTTGGAAAGCTTACTAGCATAATATTCATTAACAAAGGCCCCATGACTGAGGAACCTGCTGCTTGAACCATCCGGCCAGTAAGTAATAAACTAAAGTTCGGTGCTAAAGCCGCTAAGGCCGTACCAAAAATAAAAATCACCATAGATGTAATAAATAAGCTCCTATTGGAGAAGCGGGTTATTAAAAATGCTGATGCCGGAATTAATATACCACTTACAAGCATATACCCTGTAGAAAGCCACTGGATCGTCGAATAATCTTTAATGTCTAAATCCTTCATTATTGATGGCAAAGCTACATTTAAAAGCGAGTTATTTAGAAATGAAACAAATGCCCCAATAAAAAGGATTACAAGCATTAAATATGGTGGTTTTCTGTTATGTAATGTTTCACTCATATATTCATTTGCCCCTTCATTATAAATTCCATTGATTCGTTTAAATCTTTTGCATATCTGCACAAGAATACATTGTCCTTGCAGTATTTTGCCAAACTCTTCGAATGGGTATTCTCTTTTTAGCAATTCTACTTGCTCAACATAACATTTTAATTTTTTTTGTTGATTAAACCTTTATAAACATGTTTGTTAACCGAAATTAAATTAGGCTGAAATAAACAAAAGGAGCAACTGAAAATACCCTTCTAAAAGCCCCCCATCTAACTTTTTTGCTTTCGCTGAATTTTGAGGGGACGGTGTCTTACTGTCCACAAATAGCAGAATAAATCAACAAGACCACACACCCATTCCTTTAAATACGGGCTTGTAAATCTAGTTATGTAACCATCCATAAAAAGGAATATTACATAGGCTAAGTCTAACATTACATTTTTAAAGTGAGGGGAATAAGCTTATGCACCAATATTGGTATTTGAATTCAAATGGAAACGGGGAGCAATATAATAACCAAATTGCAATGTCATCATTATATTTACAGCCCCAAATAGCTAAAGCTGATGGAATGAATGATTTGAAGATTCCTGAGAATTGGAGTTGTCGAGTCTATCCATTTGGTTGGGATTCACCAGTCAATTATACAGGTTTCAATCCCGATCCCCCTCCCTTCTCTTTAGGTCAGCCAATCTATTATGCAGGGACGATGCCCCAAGGACATCCCACTAATTGGACTCCATTACAAGGCCATGCAGGTTTTAATTTTCAAAAACCTCCCTTACCCTGGGCTCAACCATTCAATCATACAGGGATGTTCGCACAAGGTCATCTTGCCGCTTTACTATCGCCGCCAGCCAAGCCTTTTCATTTTAATACCAATAATAACTGGGGTATTTTTGGAAATCCTCCAGGATGGGGAGGACAGGGAAGTCCTATGGGCTGGGGGAATAACGGTCAGCCAGGAATGCTTGGAAACTTACTGACAGCAGGAAAAGGCACCATGAATGGAATCGGAATGCTTAGTAGTCTAATCGGTATGGGGAAGTTCTTCTTTTAGTTAATTAGAACGGGAGGATAGGTCCATATCCCAGACTTAAAGACCATTTCCTTTTCCATTGATTTACTCTTCTCAAACATGGCCCCAATACTCCCTCCAAGTTCGTTTCCTCGTTTTTCAAATTATAAAAACATCAAGAAAAGACATTCCAAATATGGAACGTCTTCTTTCACTTTATAAAACCATTCAACAATTTGAAATATTCTAACCAACATACTCACTCATTTAACTAAATAAATCGGTTAATTGCATAACGCTCTTCTAACTTTCCTTGCGAAACTTAGCGGATCATCAACGTCTTCGATATTAACATAAATTAAATTCGGCTCATCACATAACCACTCATTGTGTATAGACGAAACGGTTATTCCTTGTTTAATAATTGTAGCAACAAACCCATTGACTTCTCTTTGCAATAGCGCTACCCGGCCTAAACATAATGCTCGTCCAGTTTTATTATCTCGTGATTCGAATGAGAAGGAAGTTGTTACTCTAAAACGTTTTCCTAAGATAGTTGCTTGTATTTCATCCCGATTTATTGTAGCCACGCATTTTCCACCGGCGAATCCTTCTTGGCCACCGATAATCCTTGCAAACTGTTGACAAATTAATTCATCATTACACGCCATACCTTGAATCATCCCCCTTTTACTGTTAGGTTATGAATGAATACTTAGGTCTGAAACGGTAATGAATCTATTCTATTACAAAAAAGATTATCGGAATCTAACGAATTCTATTATATGGTAAAACATTTTTAGAGAACAAAAAAAACACCCTAAGGTGCCATCCCCCGACTTGAGAATCATATCTATGTATGGAGAAATTTAGAAAAGAGAAGGTTCTAACTATAATTTATAGAGCTCTTATACCATGAATTACTGACATACATATTTCCTTATTTATCCGAAGAAGAATCCCGTTATATTACTTTCTGATCAGTCTCGTTAAAGCCATCCCAATAAATCCAGCCCCCATCCCTATTAGCCATCCAGCATGGGTATCACCTAATATAGATCCCACTCCTCCGCCAAGAAACATGCAGCCAACGAATACTAATCCTCCAATTCCCCAATTCGGTCGTTCCATAGTTCAATCACATCCCTTCAATAAAACATATGCGATTAACTAGCCTAACTTTCTTGCATAGGATAGTTAATCATTTTGCTTATGTTTTATTGAAGAGCATTCATAAGATACGGAGATTGATCCATTTGAATAAATTACAGAAGGAGAATTTCATTTTTTCATATTATAATAACTTAAGAATGTGTTCCACAATTTATGACTCACCCCATCGCTATCAAGCTAAGAAAAGCAAATCCCCCAAAAACAAAAATTATATGCATCATTGACTACTGTTAATGATGCGTTATGTCATACAATGGAGTTAATATTAGAAAACTGTGAGGATGATTAACGTTGATAAAATTTGTAATTAGTTATGCTGCAAGTCTGTTTGCTTTTATTTTTGGATGGTTCTTGATTTCATATATTTCTCATCCTAGCTTTATTCACCCGAACGTTGTATTAGGATTCATTAAAACGATCGTCACTTATGGTAGTATACCGGCTCTTGTAGCTTGTCTAATTGGGGAAGTGTTATACAGGAAAATCAAACGATGTAGAGAGTTTCAATTTGGAATTCCTGTATTTATAGGACAAGCAGTTATCTATACACTTATACCATTTCTTTTTCTTTTTCCTTTTAATTTTTCCCATTTCTTTGATTTCGTTGCACCTGTTATTATGGGGTCCTTATCTTTTTATTTAGTACGTAGAAAAATATAATTTACTTCAAGAGTGTGGCAAATAGAAGCCGGAGTAGTAAAACCACACTGTATAACCAAACAGAGCTCAAAGAACACATCAATTCTTGCGAAATAAACAAGAAAAAGTATTTGTGGACCCTAGGTTTACACAAAACGAGAACATTCAAAACGCCGTCATTGCTTTTCTTAAAAGAAGAATTAAAAAGTTAGAGAAAAAGAATAAAAGGTTTGAGGAAGAAAATAAGTAATTGCGTGAAAAGGGAAAGGTACAGCTTACTGATTACTTCATGCATTCATAAAAATAGGACCGTACATATTAGACATTGATATTATCCCCTTTAAGTAGACAGTGTAACAAGACCATGTACATACATGGATGTTACACTATTACTTGGAGGGGATTTTTCATGACTAAAAAAGGTTCAACATTTATTACATATTCAGAAGAATTAAAGTTAGCGGCTGTTCAAAGTTATTTAAACGGAGAAGGAAGTTATAATATGATAAAGGAAAAATATCAGATTAGAAGCTCTACACAACTAAAAAATTGGGTGAAAAAATATAAAGAATCTGGTGAAATTACAGATACTCGTGGAAAAAATGGTGGAATGAAAGGTATATCAAATCCTCTAAAAGGCAAACGCGTTCATTTTAAGACGATTGAAGAGGAACGTGACTACTATAAGGCACAGGTTGAATATTTAAAAAAGCAGTATCCGAATCTGTAAATGGAGGTGCACTAAAATATACGGTGAGATATCATATCATTGAATCATTAAAGGGGAAATATCCAGTTATATGGCTTACGAAATTTGCGGGTGTACATCGTTCAAGTTACTATAAGTGGATTCATACAAAAAGTATGAAAAACATACGACTAGAATCCGAGAAACGATTAAAAAAAGTAATACAATCTATTCATGTAAGGCACAAGGAATATGGTTATCCACGTATGAAAATCGCTTTACAGGAAGAGGGATACTTTATAAATCACAAAAAAGTATATCGCTTAATGAGCGAGCTCAACATTCAATCTATTATTCGAAAGAAGCGTCGCTTCTTTAAAGGGAACTATTCCAATGTTTTTCCGAATGTTTTAAACCGTGAATTCAAAGATCGCCAACAAAATGAAGCGCTTGTTACAGATATTACTTACCTACGATTCCAAGAGGGATTTCGGTATCTTTCTGTTGTACAAGATATTTATAATAACGAAGTTGTTTCTTGGAAAATATCCAAGCGCAACGATAATGAACTTGTATTAGATACAATTGAAATGTTGGCACAAAAAAGAGATGTGCGTGGAACCATTCTCCATTCAGATCAGGGATTCCAGTACACATCTCACGCCTACAACAAACGACTTTTAGGTTTAGGTATCATTGGCAGCCACTCTCGCAAAGGAAACTGCCATGATAATGCCTGTATTGAGTCATTTTTCTCCCATTTTAAATCGGAAATGTTGTATTTGAATCATTTTAAAACAGAAGCAGATTTAATACAAGCAATTGAAGAGTATATTTATTTTTATAACTATAAACGGTTCCAAAAACGACTCAACCACCGAGCTCCGATAGAATATCGAATCTCGATGGTTGCTTAGTCTTTTTAATATTGTCTACTTGACAGGGATAAGACCACAGCTTTACTGTGTCACGGAAGGATAAAAGCCTGGAAGAAACTGTTTAACAGTTTTCTCTTAGGCTTTTTTTGTTTTTTTTGGTAAAGAATAAAATTGGAGGTGTCTTTTAGATGAGTAAAGACTGGATTAAAGTATTTATTGCTGCTTTCTTTGAAATTTTTTGGGTTATTGGTTTAAAAAATGCTGGTGACTTTTGGACTTGGACGGGGACTATCATTGCTATATTTTTCAGCTTTTATTTAATGATCATGGCAGGAAGAAAACTTCCCGTGGGAACTGTTTATGCTGTTTTTGTTGGATTAGGTACAGCTGGAACTGTCTTTTCTGAAATCCTGTTCTTTGGTGAACCATTTAAAGTGGGAAAAGTACTCTTGATTTTATTTTTATTAGCTGGAGTAATTGGCTTGAAATTAGTTACTGATGACAAAGTTCAGAAAGGTGATGAATCCTAATGGCATGGATTTCTTTAATCTTAGCAGGTCTTTTTGAAATGTTTGGTGTTGCTATGATAAATAAATTGCATAAGGATCGAAATTGGCAATCATTAGCTTTGTTAATTCTCGGATTTGGATTAAGTTTTATATTTCTTGCCTACGCAATGGAAATACTACCTATGGGAACAGCTTATGCAATTTGGACTGGAATTGGTGCGTCTGGAGGTGCAATTTTAGGCATGGTTTTTTATGGCGAATCAAAAGACTGGAGAAGACTTATCTTTATAGGTATGGTTTTAGGTGCTGCAATAGGTTTAAAACTCGTTTCATAAATGATTTTTTAGATTGTACTATGAGGGGGCACCATATCATTGCGGGAAAATTGTACGTTTAGAGACAAGAAAACAAGGTTGTAAATTTAGATGATGGTTATAATTTCAAAAGTGGACTTGATTTTTTTATTATGACTAAAAAATCAAGTCCACTTATTTGTATCCTTAAAAATAATCATATTTAAAAAAAGTAATAAATGAACTTTCATTCATCGTTTAATAGGTTTTAACTTTTTCTATTCTATATAGAAATATTTGTTTACTTTTCTGTAATATTTACAAAATTAACGGCTCTCTTGTCCTCAGTACCTAAAGCCGTATTCACTTTATCTATTTCCTTTCTTAATTCTGATGCTTTCCCTTGATTCTCTAAATTAAGATTCCCAAAAGATTTATTAAAAAATAGAATCTGTCTAGTTTTTTCTTTTCCATTTATTTCTTTAAATAATGTATCATCTACAATTAATAGGATTTCGTTGGATCCACCACGATATGGAGATAGCCATACATCCCCTTTATATTGAACATTCATTTTTTTCTTATCAAATGTTAGTTCTTTCAAGTCTTTATATTCTTTATTTGCAAATATGATAGTTTCATCTTTTTCTATTTTTGGTAACGAATCAAGAGGGTCTGAAGATAGAATCCCCTTGTTATTATCCCTTTCGCGTATAAGTCCCTTTTTATTCATTTTTTCAGCAGTTGTTCTACTAATAAATAGTAAATTACTAGTAGCAGTATCCATAGAATCCCCAAAATTAGTCGGTAGCTTTATGTCGAGCTTGTTATTATCTATCGTCCCTTCTTTTAATTGATATAGGTCTTGTGAGCTTGTTATATCTTTGTATGAGTCAATTATAGAGTTTCTTGTTTGTTCGTTTATCGCTCCTACTTCTATTGAAATTCCATTTGCTGGAGATTCTTTTGTACCAAATAATGAACATGCTCCTAACACGGTAATCGAAATACCAGCTACTATTAATAACCCAAGTCTTTTTTTCATCCTATATTCTCCTTATTTTTATTTTTTTGAATTGAATTAAATGATTGTTTTATACATTTTTTTCAAATATTGAGCACGAACAAAGTAAAAGTATATAATTTGCATAACTAAGAAACAAATCAATACCATAACGGAACTACCTAAGACTGAAAAATTGGCTAACTTTTGTAAGGCCATAAAAGCAACCGTACTATGTGTAATTGCTATTGCAATTGGTAAAAAGAATAACAATGCAAGTTGACGTGACACAATTTTCTTTAATTCCGGTTTGCTTAAACCAACTTTTGCTATCATTTTATATTGCTGCTGATTTCGTTCTAAGTCTGTGTATAATCGGAAATATAAAAAGCTTGCAGCAAACGTAAAGAAAACAATGCCTATTAATACACTCATGATAGATACAAGTCCAAAACTTTGCTTCATCACTATCCATGTAAGAATTAAAGTCGAAAATGTATATTTTTCGTTGTCTACTATATCCTCAATTTTACTTGTATTATCTTTCTGAAAAGCAGCTACAATATTTTCCGCAACTTTTTTTGTTTTCTCCCAATCTTTCACAATAAAACCATTAATAGTGGTTTCAAAATGGTAATTCTCTGGATCCGCTATCATTTGATTATATACAGCGTCTGGTACAATAATTATCGTTACCATTGTATCTTGTAATTCTTTCGGAGTAAGTATTTTATTTACATGCATATCTTTTTTTATATCTCTATACAACAATTGAAAGTTATTTTGATTAGATTTTGTATTAGCAACTTTCCTCGAAGGTATAACAAAACTACTATTTTCACCTTTTAGATTTTCTTCTTCGAAGCCAAATGCCTCAGCTAGCTTATTATAATCACTTAATTTTATAACGCTTGATGATACATTACTATTATAGAGGGTATCTCGCACTTGTTTTATTGAATAAGTAACCCGTTTAAATTTAAATTCACCATCATGGAGTTCGCTTTCTATTTTTTTTAGATGTTCTTTTTCTAACTGATTATTATCATAGGACTTATAAGAAAATGCAAAAGGATTATCCGATTCAGCCATGGACGAATTGCCTAAACCCATACAAGTCCCTACTGCAGTGAAGGCAACGGCAGATATAATAGTGACCATAAAAAACATTTTTGCATTATCTTTTAATTGATACACTAAATCTGAGATGGTGAGTATGTTTGTTTTCTTAAAGAAAATATTTTCCCTTTTCTTTAATACACGTAACACATACACACTGAGCTGTGTAAATAAGAAGTACGTTCCAAGTACAACAAAGCTCACCCCTGTCGCCATCATGAATAATACATATTTCATATCCTTATAATGAATTGCGTTAACACTATGGAAAACAGCCGTATATCCTAATCCAATACTAATAAGTGCGAATAAAGATAGCCCAAAGGATGCTTTTGGTTCAGGCTTTGGCTTTTCCTCTGCTTTTATTAATTCTACTAATTGCTTTACATTTACTAGTCGAGAAGTGAAAAGTGAAATAAATAAAAATAGTAAGAAGAAGGCTCCAAACGTTATTCCAATAGCTTTAAAGGGCATGTAAAATGGGAGCCCTTTATCAATAAGTAACAGACTGTTACTCATAATTAAAATAAACTTAGAGAACGCCATCCCAATTGTAATTCCTGTTAAAATAGAAGCGATACCAATTATTATATTTTCAATAAATACTAATTTATTCAACTGTGAACGTGACATCCCGTGTAGCATTAAAATTCCAAAATCTTTTTTTCTTGTTTTTAAAAATGCACTTACAGAATATAGAATAAAGAAGAATGAGAAGAAAAATATTAATCCCTGCGATATCTGTAATCCTGACTTTACGAATGTATTGATTGTTACACTGGAAGCAAGATCGCCTTGTAAATTAGGATGAAATGCAAGTAATGCATAAGTAAAGAAAATCATAATAGCAAACGTACTACTTAAAAAATGAGCCAAATATGTTCGTTTACTTCGAATGACGTTATTAAATGCGAACTGTCGAAAAGTCATTTGCATTTCCTCCTAATAATGCTAAAACCTCTAGAATTTTTTGATAGAATACTTTGCGATTATCTCCACAATAAATCTCATTGTATAGCTGTCCATCTTTGATAAACACAATTCGATCACAATAACTTGCAGCCATTGCATCATGTGTCACTAACATCATCGTTGTGCTATTTTCTTTATTAAGCCTTGTCAATAATTCCATCACATCACTAGCAGATTTTGAATCCAGATTTCCTGTAGGCTCATCCGCAAGTAATAATTTCGGATTATGAATAGTAGCTCGTGCGATTGCTGTTCTTTGTGCCTGTCCACCAGAAATTTCATACGTACGTTTATCTAATATTTCAGTTATCCCTAGTTTTTCAGCAATAGCTTCCACTTTTCCTTCCATTTCTCTAGGACTTACACCATCAAGCGTAAGTGAAAGAACAATATTTTCTTTCACTGTCAATGTATTAAGGAGATTAAATGATTGAAAAACAAACCCTAATTCACGTCTTCGAAATAAAGACAACTGATTTGGAGATAACAGATATGGATTTTCTCCATGAATTAATACTTCTCCTGATGTTGGAGCATCTATAGTAGAAACCATATTTAATAGCGTTGTTTTACCACTCCCAGATGGTCCCATAATTCCTACAAATTCACCTTTGTTTATTTTTAAATCAATATGGGATAATGCTGTATAAGAAATTTCCCCAGAATAAACTTTCCCTAAATCTGAAACATGTAGTATCTCCACAAGTATTTCACCTTCCATTTCTCTTTTCGATACATGAAGTGTAACCTATATATAGTATGTCTCATATCGATTTCCCTAACATTTATCTAACAAGTTTGTAAGATTCAAAAGAAAAAACCGATGAAAAGTCTACCTTTCATCGGTTAACGAGAGGCATATGGGAATACGATTCTAACTTTTGTTCCCTTACCTACTTCAGATTCTAGCTCAATCTTATGATTTAATTTTTCACATACTTCTTTAACAAGATATAATCCCATTCCCGTAGACTCTTTAAATTTCCTACCATTTTCTCCAGTATAAAATGGATTGAAAACACGTGGTAAATCAGCAGTAGGAATGCCCACTCCATAATCTCTTACTTCCAAAATAACTGCACGTCCCTTTGTATACGCTGATATTATTACTTTCTCTTTCTTACTTGATGAATATTTAATTGCGTTCGACAGCACTTGATTGAGTATAAATCGAAACCATTTCTTATCTGTTTCTACAGTAAGAATCGGATCCACTTTTACTTCTGGATACACATAACTACGTATAAACAGACGTTTATTTTCATGAATAACGGAATCAATCATTTCTAATAATTGCACTCTTTCCACATGAAAATCTTGTTCAAATGTTTCTAATCGGGCAACATATAACACCATCTCTAATCCTTTTTTGATTCGTTCCGTTTCTTCATTAATACTGTCAAATCGAAAGTCATCTGCATCTTGTGTAATTAGTTCGATGACAGAAATAGGTGTTTTCATTTGATGAACCCATTGATTCATAAAAGTCATTTGTTCTTGTTGTTTTCGTTCCCATTTTTTTAATTGGTTTTGATAATATTGATATTGAGTTTGTAGTAATGTTTCTAAGGCCATTGATAACGGAGTCAAATCACTATCTTTAATTGATTCATTTAACGTTTCCATTGGTGTTGATAGACGCTTGTAGAATGAACGATGACTATAATAACGATATATTAAATAACCCATTAATAAAAAAACACCTAAAAATACAGAATATAATGCTGTCAAAACATGTGGATAACCATCAAACCAATATATAAAAAGAATGATAAGCAATTGGGCAAATGTATAACAAATGAGTGGAATATGTTCTTTTAAAAATAATTTCATTATTCCTTTCCTTCCCTCTCCCAAGTAGCATGCAAACGATATCCAGCACCACGAACTGTCTCCAGTGCGTTTTCAATACCTAAATCTTGCAATTTCCTTCTAATTCTTCCTATATTTACACTCAATGTATTCTCGTCTATATATGAACTATCCCATAGTTGTTCTAAAATCACTTCACGTTTTACAAGGAGCGGAGACTTTGTTATCAATATTTCTAATAAAGTTGTTTCTTTTCTAGTAAGTAAAATTGTCTTATCATTTAGTTGAAGTTCCATTCTTTCTGGGAACAGGATTAACCCTGATTGCTCAACTATTCGTTCTTTTACTTTTGGAGCATACTCACCGTATGCTCTTCTGAGTTGACTACGGATTTTAGACATTACAACCTCATAATAAAAAGGTTTCGTAATGTAGTCATCACCACCATTTTCTAAAGCCATAACCTGATCCATCTCTCCACTTCTTGCAGATAGAAATACAATTGGACAAGTAGAAATAGCTCGTATTTGGCGGCACCAATAATAGCCGTCGAAATTAGGCAAATTTACATCTAATAGCACTAAATCTGGTTTAATCTTTTGAAATGTAGCTAAGATATTTTCAAAATCCTCTATAATAACACTTTGGTATCCATATTTTTTTATGTGAGTTCCCAGTAATTCAGCGATTTTCATATCATCTTCTACAATCATGATTGTATTCATTTCGTAATCTCCTTTAATTTAGGGGTAATTTTTAAAGTTCGTTTAGTGTTTTATATTTTATTTATTTAAAAAAGATGATATCTTATATCCCCCTAAAATGCAATAAGTACCCATTTTTCTTTACTTAAAATAGTATGTTGATTCTCCAATTGGATGAGTAGGATATAATTGAAAAAGCACCCTGCTTACAGGGCGCTTCATTAAATACAATATCCAATTTACATATTAACTAAAAAATTTATAAATTTTATACCGATTAGTGCTATCTAAAAGGGGTAATACCATGATTCCTTTTTTTGAGCCACTGACAACTGATTAAGCCAAGAAAATCAAAATGCATCGCAACAAATACTATTAACCTTGGTATATTTTTAACATTCTAAATGTGCATAGCCAACCATAATTAGTGATTGAGTATGCACATTTAATTTTTTGCCTATCTTTTTTATGAATACATTTTTGTACATATACGTTTTAAATAGTGATGTCTAATAATGAGGAAGTAAATAATTTGCATACAAATAAAGCTTACTAATACAATAATTGAGCTTTGAATAACGGACATTTCCCTACTTACTGTTTGTCCTAATTGATGCAGAGTAAGAAATGCAAAACTGCTGTGAACCATAGCCACTACAATCGGTAAGAAAAATAGTAGCATCATTTGTCTTGTCACAATTTGCTTTAACTCACTTTGGCTTAAACCTAATTTTGAAATCATTTGATATTGCTCTTGATCCCGTTCTAAATCAGTAAATAGACGGAAATATAAAAAGCTTAGCGTAAATACGAAAAATACAATCCCCACCATTACACTTGAGATAGAAAGTAATCCGTTTTGTTGCTTTAATTCAAGCCATCTTAAATACAAAGATGAAAACATATAATAATCATCTTGATTCTTACCAATAATCTTCATAAGTTTAGTAGAAACTGCATTCGTTTCAGACCAATTTTTAACAATAAAACCGTATATCGTGTAATCTCGAAGTACGTTTTCTTGTTGAGCATTTTGGACCTTATTATAAATAGCATCAGAGACAATAACAGGCTTTTCGATTAACGATAATTCTGGGATATAAATTGTTTTTTGTACAGAAAGTGGAACCTCTATTTGACCATGTATTATTTCAAAAGTTTTTATATCCTCCGCACTTTTCTCGTTCTTATTTAGTCGTATTGCAATGCTATCATTTTCATTTGTTAATTTCTCTATGTCATACCCTAATTGTTTTGCATATTCATTATACGTAGATAGATTAATTAACGCCAATCCGTTTAATGTCCTTTTAAATTCTGTTGCAACAAGTTTATAAGAAAATCCATATTCTTTTAATTGCTTCTTTATCTCTTCAATATGGGCTTTTTCTTGTATATTCCCCTTATCCGATCGATACGTAAATGCATATGGGGTCTCATGTTTTGCTAATTCTGGATTTCCAATAGCTGTACAAACTCCAATTGCTGTAAAAGAAACGGCAGATATAATTGTAACGATAAAGAACGTTCTCGCATTATCCTTCATTCGATACATTAATTCTGAAATAACAAGGAGATTGGTTCTTTTAAAGAATGTAGCTTCTTTATTTTTTAAAGTATATAACACATAGACACACAATTGATTAAAGAAAAAATAGGTTCCAAATACAATTAATAAGACGCCCACTCCTACAAGTAGTAATAATTGATCTAAATCCATGTAATACACCGCGACGATACTGTAGTGAACGCTGGAGTAACCTGCCCCAAATAAAATAAGTACCAACAGAGATATCCAACCAGAGACTTTCGGCTCTGGTTTTGGTTTTTCCTCTGATTTTATAAGTTCTACAAGCTCATTCATTTTCACCATTTTTGATGTAAACAATGAAATGAGTAGAAATAAAACAAAAAAGGACATTGCTGTTACTAGCATTGCCTTTAATGGAAAATAAAATGCTAATGTTTGCTCTACTCCTAATAAAGACCCACTAACTAGTAAAAATAATTTAGAAAAAACCATCCCAAGTCCGATGCCTACTACTATAGAAGGGATTCCAATCAACATATTTTCGAAAAAAATTAATCGATGAAGCTGTTGATGAGACATTCCATGTAACATTAATAATCCAAACTCTTTTTTCTATTTTTTAAAAATGCACTAACAGAATAGAAAATAAATAAAAAAGAAAAGACAAAGATTAAGTAATACGATAAATGAAATCCTATTCTCCCAAATGTACTCATGATGGTACTTACATGAGTCAGTTCGCCTTGTAGGTTCGGATGAAAGATAAGTAGTCCATAAGTGAAAAAAATCAATACCGCAAATGTACTACTAAAAAAATGACCAAGATATATTCGTTGATTCCTTAAAACATTATTGAATGCGAGCTGTCGAAAAGTCATATTTATTCCCCCCTAACATAGAAAGACTCTCCATAATATTTTTATAAAATAATGGGCGATCATTATTGTAGCAAACTTCATTGTATAGCTGTCCATCTTTAATAAAAATAATGCGGTCACAGTAACTTTCAGCAACTGGATTGTGCGTTACTAACATCATTGTTGCCTTTTCTTCTTTATTTAATAGTGTTAATATCTCCATTACGTCTTGAGAGGCTTTAGAATCTAAGTTTCTTGTCGGCGAACCAATTTAGGAGAGTGAATGAGTGCACGGGCAATCGCTGTTCGCTGCGCTTGTCCTCCTGATATTTCATATGTTCGTTTATTTAAAATTTCGTTAATACCTAATTTCCCCAAAATAGATTCTACTCGTTTATTTATTCTTTTCACATTCATGCCATCTAATACAAGCGGAAGAACCACATTCTCTTTTACTGTTAATGTATGCAGCAGGTTAAAAGATTGAAAAACGAACCCTAATTCCTGTCTGCGAAATAAGGCCAAATCATTTGCCGAAAGTTGATATGGTTTTTTACTATTAATGAATACACTACCTAATGTTGGCGAATCAATAGTAGATATCATATTCAATAACGTTGTTTTCCCACTACCCGAAGGACCCATAACCGCAACAAATTCTCCCTCTGTAATTGTTAAATTAATATTTGAAAGTGCCATGTGTGAAACATTTCCTGTATATTCTTTACTAAGATCTTTCACTTTTATTTTTACTACTTTCATATGAGGAATCCCCTCCAAATTTACACAATAAAAATGAGATTTGATAGATGATGCCCCTTATCCCCTAAATCATTTCCGTACCCTTGCAAGCACTATACAAATAAAGGCAAAGTCTTCAAACAGACTCCGCCTTTTCGATGTATCATGAATTACAGCCAGTACTAGTAGCCTCTTCAAAATATTTCTTAAAAAACTTTGCAACAGAACCAAATTTACATTATTTCTTTGCGGAAATAGGTTGAAGCCAACTATCTTTACCATTTAAGTGTACTTCAAAAACATATATAGGCTGAGAGAAACCTTTTGTATCAGTGTAGTAATCTATACTATATTTTATAATGGATAATGTATCACCTGCTTTGAAAGATACTATAGGATCGAAGTCTCCTTGTTTCAGTTTTTGAAATGCTTCCTTTGGAGAAAGAATTTCAACATCTCGAACATGTGATTTTTTTGTACCGTAATATTTGTAAACAGGCATTTTTTTCCCTTCGTCTTTTAACTCTATTGATGTTTTTATAACAACTTGAGACATATCAGTTTTTGTAATGGGATCAATAGGCATATTTCCAAATTCCTTCATTTGATACGAAATCATTATTCCGAGTGCGACGAAACTTACTGTAATGGGAAGGTATAAATATTTGATTATTTTTGTATCTGTTTCATTTTTTTTCAAAAATATAAGAACTATGTTTAACACAGAATATCCTAGCATCATACCTAAAGTATTATGAAGTAAATCTGCTAGTTCCATACTTCCTCGTTGCAGTGTAAATTCAAGAATTTCAATCAATAAACTTGCTATAATTGAGATGATTAACATCCATTTTGTTTTTTGAAAAACCTTACTAAATAAAGGGAATAAAATTCCTAACGGAAAAAGCATACCTATATTCACAAAGATATGGAAGAAGGAAGTAAATGAAAATGTATTCCATGCTTTTTTATAAACACTAAGTACATCAAAGTCAATTGTTCTTGCAAAGGCCATATCATCTGAACGACCAAATGAAGTAGCTGATAATGCAAGGGAATAATATCCCGCTATTAAAACAAACAATATAATTTGTTTTACAGTAAGTTTTTTTCTCTTTTACATATCTTTTTGTATACTACAAAATAACTAAAAACAAATACAAGTAGTAACAAAAATGTGAGTAGTATCATAGGAATCGCATAACTAGCGATTAGACTGAAAATAATGTTCATTTTACACCTCTGTTTTTATGAATATAATTTTGTACATATGCATTTTATATAGTGATCTCTAATAATAATGAAGTAAATAATTTGCATGCAAATATAGATTACTAATACAACAATCGAGCTTTGAATCACAGACATTTCCCTATTTGTTATTTGCCCTAATTGGTGCAAAGTTAGAAATGCAAAATTGCTGTGAATTATAGCCACTACAATCTGTAAGAAAAATAGAATCATCATTTATCTTGTCACAATTCATGGTCTAGTTTCATATTTCCTTATTTAAACTACAATAATTGGTCGAATGCTTTAAGAACTAAAACAACTTAATATCCCAACACAGATTTTCTCATGAATGTATCTGTTATTCATTGTATTAGTTAGATTATTTTTCTCATATTGAATTACCTTACATTTTTCTTACACGCTCGTAATGTTTCTGAAAATACAGTTTATAATCCTCGGAGCAATGATTCTTTTTGGGGGATATAGCAAAGTGGGATCTTTTATATGCACAATACTATACCGAACTAGATTTCGGTATAGTATTTTTTGCAACTCATTGTGTTTTTTTACCAAACACGTATAAAAATCAATAGTATGCAAGTAAACTACTAGATAAAAGTTTACTTTCGGTTTTATCAGAAAAACAAAGAGAACTTGTAGTAATTACTACAAGTTCTCTTTGAGATGATGAAACAACATTTGAATGCCTTCCGTTATAATGGTTTACTAGAATTTTATCATTATGTATAACTATTAATGTGCAAGCTGTACTATAATTAAGTTCTTTTATTTTATCTACATACGAAATTAAGTGTTTATACTCATCCGTCATCTCTCTTATGCCTCCATATATATTATGTGTTTACAACAAAAAAGCCCACTTGTATAAGGAGGCACTGCGCTGCAAAAGGAATTACATTTAGCAAATGACGCCAACATGGGTTCCTACTGTCCCATGTCACCTAATACTATAGTTGAGTCAACGTAATAAACAAAATCCTTCTTTTAATATAGAATTTATCTTTATTTTTGCTTTTCTATAACTACCAAATAGAATATACGTGCTAATTTACTTAAGTATATATTTCCTAAAGAACATTTACACTTTCTCTTTAGTAGAGTCAATGAAAAGGATGGTGTTTTTATTGATATTTCACTAGCAAAACAGTTTCAACTATTCTCTCAGGAATTACACCATCATTTATGACTTCAGATTCTTCAAAGGCTCGCAAAAGATGTAGGATTTATTCGTTAGGGAAGTAATTTTCAACAAGGTTGAATAAGATAAAATCTTCATGCCGTTAAAGAAAACGATAATCTTCAAAAATACGAGCTGAATTTACATAAATAACTGTCAAGAGATATTTTTTTATTTTGGGGGTTCCTCAAAATATTAGCTTGATGGGCATAGGATACAGCAGCGTAATTGATAATCTCCTTTCTTGTTTTTCTCTCTATTTTTTTGTTGCTTACATTAGAACAGCTAAACTGTATAATAACTCATATTAAACTTATAAATAGACTTGCTAGTAACTTTTCATACTAATTTTTCCTTTCTTCATGCTGTAATACTTAATAGATAACCTAAATAATAAAAGTGTTCCACATTTACAAAAAAAATAATTAACTATAAGATGAATTAGACTACATAAGGGAGGGTTATATGTTACATACAAAAAGATGGAGATTTTTTGCGGTTCTTTCTATTGTAGGTTTGATTTTACTAATTTTATTAAAAATCAACTTTATTTCAATTACTATCGCAACTTCTTCAGCTGAAAGAGGAAAAATATTTGATCAAAATGGTGTAATACTAGCTACAAATAAGAAAGTTAAGTCTTTATATTGCACTTCTAATGATGAAAGGCTATCGGATCATGATACATCAAACACATTAGCTTTTTTCAATCAATTTTCAAAAGAATTTCAACATGACATTTCTGCAGAGGACATAAATTCACAATTACAACAATCTTGTAAAAAGCAGACTATGAATGATATACCGTTATACTCTGACATAAACGAGAGTGAACTTACATTCATAAACAAAAAAAAACCCAATAATGTAACAATTAAAGATGAATGGATTCGATATTATCCTAAACACGAAATTGGTTCACAGCTAATTGGGTATGTAGAAAATGACCTTAATTCTAAGTGTGGACCTGTTGGGAAAAGTGGGATTGAGCTTCAATATGAGAATGATTTAAAAGGAAAACCCGGAAAAACTCTAATTTTTAAAATGAATAATAAAAAGTTCTTATGGAATATTCAAAAAGTACAAAAAGGAAAAGATATCCGGCTGGCTTTAGACTCGAAATTGCAGCAAAAAACAGAGGAAGCATTAAGATCTCAAATTAAGAAAATACCTGATGTTAAAGTTGGTTATGTTGTAGTAACCGATGTAAACACTGGCGCAATTTTAACTATGGCCAACTCGGCAGTATTTAATCCAAATGCATTACATACACATGTATCATCTAAAAATGAAAACTTTAAATCACTTTCGCAAAATAAGGCAATTCAAAAATTAAAGTATGGTGAATCTTATGTGAATATGGCCTCTACTATAAAGCCTCTTACTATTTTAATTGGATTAAACGAAAAGCTTTTTCAACCCGAAGATACTTATTTAGATAAGGGTACTTTTCAGTATGATAATCAAAATAACATTACGAATGCACCTGGAACGCCAACAGGTGAGATTACACCAAGGCAGGCTATCATTAATTCATCTAACACATTTATGACAGCAAAAGTAGCTCTGCCCTTATTCAACCAAAATAATGGGAATATAGAAAAAGTGGCACATATATGGACAGATTATTTAATGCAATTCGGCCTACGTTCTAAAACCGGGATTGATTTACCCTTTGAAGAAGACGGTCAATATGAATTCCATCCATCTAATAAGTTTGAAAAGGGAATCTCCGCTTTATTAAATGCCTCTTCGGGAGGAAATGAAGTGCATACCCCTCTTCAACTCGCTCAATATGCAGCAACTTTGGCAAGTAAAGGTGATAAGTATAAACCTCAAATCGTAAGTGCTATTATGAATCAGGACGGTAAGGAAACAAAAAAGTTTAAACCAATTTTAGAAAGTTCAAATCGTTATCCTATGGAATTTTGGAGTGTCGTGCAAGGTGGAATGAGTCAAAATATAGAGGAGATTAAAAATTTACCCTTTCATGTCGCAGGTAAAACGGGTAATACCGGTTCTCCGAATGAGCAAGAAAGAATGATAAATCATTCTCTTTTCATTTCATATGCTCCTACCGAAGATCCACAAATCGCCATTTCTGTCGTTATTCCTGGTAGTAATTCAGAAAAAAACATCGCTGCTCTCGTTACAGCAGAAGTTTTAGAGTTCTGGCATACACTTCAATAAGAAAATAAAAACAAAGAGGAAGGTTCATTAAAGTGAACCTTCCTCTTTTACCATATAGAATCTATATCTATTATTTTCCACATGCCTTCATGATCCTTTTCGAACACGAATGAATATTTAATATCAGTTAAAACATACTCTTTTTGTACATACCCATTATTACCGTTAAATGTCGATATTTTTATATATCCATCATTCTGCTCTTTTTCTGGAATCCAAGCTTTTACCATTTCATTAGATACTTCATATAAAACTTGTGATTCTCGTTTTGGTTCAGCTAAAATTTTCGTTTTATTTCCAGTAACAGTTACATATATAAAATGCGCTTGCTTTGGTTGGTTACTTTCTGTCATTCCACTTGGTACTTTATATACTTTCTTTGTATCATTTGCAAATTCTCCCCCCATTGTAAGAGCGACTTGCAACTCATGAAACAAATCCTCATCAAATTTCAATTCATCCTTCTTATAACTCTTCCCTTTAAATAGAACTTCATCATTTAATGCCCTATACAAATCATTTTCATTTTTTGAATTTGTAATTCGAGATAAATCATTCATAAACTGTTTTAATGATGGCTCTTGAGCAGACTCATCTTTTGTTTTCAGCTTAATTTGTGTACTACTTTGTACCGGTGATTTATTATCATCAAGCCCAGGTTGTTGAACAATAAAAAATAACATTGTACAAACCAACACAACTGCAACAGGCAATGCTTTTTTACGAAATGGTCTCTTATTTGTTACAGAATCTACTTCACTATTTTGATATACCGATTGCTTTATTTTATAAATAAATTCTGCTTCATCTTTCCGATGCTCCATTGGGCCTTTTTTCAATTTACTATACCAGTCAGGATTTTTTTTACTGTTCATCACTTCTACCCTCCCCTATTAGTTTTGAAACTTTACTTCTCGCTCGACTTAATCTAGATTTGACTGTTCCAATTGATACACCTAATGTTTCAGCCATTTCTTCATAAGATAATTCATATTTCGCGTCCAATATTAGTATTTCACGGTGTTTTTTAGGTAGTTTTAATACAACATCCCACACTTCATTTAGTTCCTCTTGCTTAAAAAACTCTTGTTCTGCCGAGGAAGACTGCTTGTCGTCACTAAAAAACCCCACTAAAGATATCCTTTTAAAATAAGAGGATTTCAAATAGTTTATTGCCGTATTCCTTGTGATTTTTAATATCCACGTTTTAATAGATGACTCCTTTCGAAACGAATGCCAATGTTAAAAAACCTTTATAAAGACATCTTGTGTGATGTCATCTGATAAATGTGGATCTTTCGTAATAATAAATGAATAATTCCATACATCTTGCCAATAGTCTTTTATAACATAGTCAAGCTCATCATGATTACATTTTTCAATAAACTTCTGTTCCATTTCCACACCTCAAACTTATTTGAATAAACATAAAACTGCCCTCACTTTTAATATGGTTTCAATAGATAGACATGATACAAGTCTCATTTGTTCCATAGCTCTTTTTTCTATATAACTGCTCTTTCTGTATTTGAATACGTTGTCGTTCTTCTTCCTCTTTCTTTATTTTTTCTTGACGGTTACGTAGCTCCTCTTGCTCCCTTTTTATTTTGGTTCTGGTGCAAAAACAAAGTAAAAGAGAATAAAATATATATTTCTAACGGAATCGTATTTTATGCTACAAGTCCATCTACTATATTATTCAAGTACTTTTGTTGTCTAAGTTGCATACCATCAGGTATGCCTTTTTCTTTTTTGAACTGCTCAATTGCTATAGAATAAGCCGGATTCTTATCGACTGTTATTACACGTGGCTTTGAATCATAAAAAGGCCGCAAAGCTTTCCTAAAAAAGCGCTTTGCAGCCTTTTGATTTTTTGTTTTGTTTAGACAAAAATCGATTGTGTTGCCTTTCGAATCAACAGTACGTTACAGGTACATCTATTGCCCTATAACTTTTATAAATGTTTCATCAACTCTCCAAGAATCATTGGTTTGCTTGAGGTGACGAAGAATTCGTTTGTCCAATTCAGGTCTATACTAATGAACCCAACGCATAATGATGGTATGGGACAAAGATAAACCTCGTTCTTCCATCATTTCGACCAAATCACGAAAGCTTAGGTTGTACTACAGGTACCAGCGTACCGTTAATAAAATGATGTTTGGTTGATAATGCTTCCATTTGAATATATTTTCTCTTCCTATATGGATTACGCACCTTTAGTAGTATCAATATGGCTAAGTTAGAAAAATCATTTTCAAGTTTGTTTGTTTTTTACATCAGAGTCTTAAATATGTAATGAGAGTGTAGAGCTTAACGTTAATGTGAAAAAACAATAACGTTATTTAATTTTCAAACCTAAAACAGGCATAACCCCGTTCTAAATTTAGGACAGGGTTAAAACTTAATTGTTTAATTTTCAATATAAGATACTTCACTGCACTCAAAATATAACAATAAAATCGTTTGAAAATCTAAGGCTCATTCGAAACTCTATGAATGATTCTCCATTTTCAAAACGATCCTGAAGAAATATTGGCTCCGGTAACTTTTTCGCTTCTTCAAAAGACATACCAGCCTGTATACCATTATTAAATCCCATTAATTCTTCTTCAAATTTCATTAGACAGCCAATAGCTTTTGCTAATGTTTCAGCAGTTTCTCGCGCCCTCTTTAATGTACTTGCCCATATAAAATCTGATGGAAAGTCATTTTTCACTTTATGTACTAAACCTCCCACTTGTCATCTACCCATTTCCGTTAATTCAAAATCTGCTCTTACTTCATGCACGTTTAAAATATCCGCTTCCGATTCCCCCCTTACATCTTTTAAACCGAATGGATATATTATTATATTTTACCTATTTATTCAAATTAATTAGAAATCCTTACTTTTAATAACATATTCTTTTAATTTAGAAAATCTATTTTCTCTTTATACTACCAGTACTCTTTCCTCAACAAAAACAATACAAAATGCGTTCTTTCCATCAATAATTAACACTTTTTTAATAATAAAAAAGATGTCCAAAAAAATTCTATTTTTTTAGACATCCTTTTAATCTATTTTATTAATAATCCCGTAGGAGTAACTTGATATGTTTTTTTCTTACCCACAAATTCCTGTTTACTATTCTCAAGATTAGTAAGTGTGGCACGTGTCTTTTCCTTTTGTGCTTCTCCCTCTATATGAGTAAACTCAATATAATCCCCTACTTTGACTGAAACGGTTTGGCTTTCAGAAGCTTGTTGTCTATTTCCTACAATTTCTTTATTGTACAAGATATTACCCCATGAGTTTTGAACTTTAATGCTTGCATACGTACTAGTAAAATAGGAATGGGGTATACCCGCTTCTAATTTAATCTGCATTTTCTCTGTTGCCTTGTTATATTCTACTTTCGCGATTTCTCGATCATTATATCCCTTTAATGACCATGCGAATTGATTTCCATCTAAAACCGTTGTTTCTGGCATTTTCTCTACTTTCTTCAGGCCTTCTTTTGTAACTTGATATCTCGCTATCTTTCCAATGGTTTCATTTTTGTTATTTTCAAGGTTAATTAAAGTCGCTCGCGTTTTTTCCTTTATTGCTTCCCCTTCTATATGAGTTAGTTCAATGTAATCCCCTATTTTAACGGGCACAGTTTGGCTTTCAGCATTTTGTTGTTTATTTCCTACAATTTCTTTATTGTACAGAACGTTGCCAGAAGAATTCTGGACCTTAATACTCGCATACGTACTAGCAAAGTAGGAATGTGGTACACCTGCTTCTAGTTTTACCTTCATCTGTTCTGCCGTTTTATCATAATCTACTTTTGCAATTTCTCTATCACTATATCCTTTTAATGACCATGCAAATTGATTTCCATCTAAAATTGTTGCTTCTGGCATTTTTTCTACTTTCTTCAGACCTTCTTTGGTAACTTCGTATATGGCTTTTTTTCCAAAGCTCTCTTGTTTACTATTATCGACATTCGTAAAAGCAGCTCTATGCACACCTTCTAAATGTGTTAGCTCGATATAATCTCCTACTTTGACTGGTACCTTTTGTGATTCAGCATTTTGTTGCTTATTTCCATAAATCTCTTTGTTATAGATCACTTTACCTGATGTGTTTTGCACTTTAATACTTGCGTATGTACTATCAAAGTAGTTATGTGGTACACCTGCTTTTAAGTCCACTTGCATTTCTTCTGTTGATTTATTTAAATTTACTTTCGCAAATTCAAAATCTCCAATCCCTTTCAGCGACCATGCAAATTCGTTACCTTCAAAAATGTTTGGAGATTCATTTTTGATTTGTACCTTTTTCTCAACAGTTTGATCAAATAAATCCGTTAATACAATTTTTGCATAAGCATTTGTTGGTAATAATATAGATTGATTGATTCCATTTTGATAAGATTTAATATCATCAATTACGTTAATAGGTTGGCCCGTCATATTTTCATTGTTATAAATTTCAATTTTCCCCTTAAATTGCGGTGTACTATTTTCTTTTAGTTTCCAAGATACATTTAATTTTTCATTTTCATAATATATAGATTGGATATCAAAATCTATTTTTCCTATTTCAGGTTGAGTAGGTTGATTTAGCGTGAATGTTTTTCCTGATCCAATGGTAGACTGCGTATTACCTCCTGCTTTGACCCATACATATTCTGAAGTAGCTCCTCCATCATATTGATAAGCATTATCATGCGTTCCAGAAATACTTTGATTATTCCAAGAACTCCATTGTTTATCTACTAACTTTCGGCTATAACCATTTTTTAGGCGCGCTTCTCGAACATTCTGTCCACTATCAGCCCAGTCTTCCTGAAACATTCCTAATCCATGATTAAATGCAACATTAGCAACCGGAAAGTCCATAATTGCAATTAGGTGCCATTTATTCTTTGTTACATCTTTCATCCATTGTCCAAATTTAGTATGACCATCTTCTTGCCATGAACGCATTGTCATTCTGTACCAATTGTAGTCTTTCCAACCATAATTTGTTTGAACCTTCATTCCTGTTCCTTCTCCTCCAAAGGGTCCAGCTTGTGAATTCGGAGATAAGTATTCGGCCTTTATTGCTTCTTTAGAGGAAATTGGATCCCATAAGGCAAAATGTAATGTACGTTTTCCATTTTCATCATACCCACTTTGTTGTTGAAAACCAGCATATCCTCCAGCTTCACCACCTGCATTCCAGTTGTGTACAGCCCAATACGTATAAGGTGCAGTCTGAACTGGTGACCAGTCTATACTAATAATATCTGAGGCAGGTATATTTTTGGGACTCACATAAACTGCTGGAGCAGCTGAATGTGTTTCGGCTCTAGTGTGCGAAATAGACGTTCCAAACATAGAAAACATGCTACATGCTGCGGTAATTATAATAACTTTATTAAAACTTTTCTTCGTTTTCTGACTAATCACACTAATCTACTTCCTTTTCTAATTTTTATTATTGAATAATAACTTAGTAGATAAATCTATCAAAATTCAAGCAACATCCAGTAATTCTTTAAAATACTGCCCCAATTTATGTTGTTCTATCTTCACATCTGATTCTTACATATTACTTGATTGTAAGTGGTTTCCATAAAGATAATGCAAATATCCAATTTTGGTCACCATTTCCTTGATGATTTTGAACAGCTTCATACACTTTCCCTTGATGTTCTACTTTGTCTCCCTTTGTATACGCCTTCTTTGGATCCCATTTCTCATAAGATGCATTTTGATCTTTTGTTTTTACCGGAAGAATGTTACTTTGAATTGATGTATTTCCAGCTGCATCTACAGCCTTCACTGCATATTTATATTCCTTGTTAGCTGTTAAGTTTTGATCAGTAAACGTCGTTCCTTGTACCGTTTGAATCAATTTTCCATCGCGTATTACCTGATATTCTTTTACACCTACATTATCTGTAGAAGGGTTCCATTTTAGCTCTACACTGTTAGAAGTTAGGTTGCTTGCATATAATTCTTGTGGCTGTGTCGGAGCCTCTGTATCTGGTTTCGGATTAACAATTTGATTTACTTTTTTCAGGCCATCCTTTGTAACTTCGTATATGGCTTTTTTTCCAAAGCTCTCTTGTTTACTATTATCGACATTCATAAAAGTAGCTCTATGCACACCTTCTAAATGTGTTAACTCGATAAAATCTCCTACTTTGACTGGTACCTTTTGCGATTCAGCATTTTGCTGTTTGTTTCCATAAATATCTTTATTGTATACTACTTTTCCTGATGTATTTTGTACTTTAAGACTCGCGTATGTTTCATTAAAATAATGATGCGGTATGCCTGCTTTTAAGTCGATTTGCATTTCTTCTGTCGACTTATTGAAATTGACTTTAGCAAACTCAAAATCGCTAATTCCTTTTAGTGACCATGCAAACTGTTTTCCTTCTAAAATATTATTTCCATTAGGCATATCTGGTTTAATTGGATTAGAATCCGTACCCTTCCAAATTTCTGCTGTTAAAATTGGATATCCTAATGCAGCCACTTTTTGGATGGTATCGTTATTTGGACGTAATCCCCACTTCTCAAAAAACGGAATTAAATTTTGGTTTGCTGCCTTTGATGCTGAAATCATAAATAATTGTTTTTTCGTTTCATCAGTTTGTGGAATCTCATTTGAAGGCATGTCTCTATACAGCTGATGCAATTTAGGATAGAAATCCTCTCCATATGCTAACTGTAGTTGCCAAAGCATAACAAGCTTAACAAAAACATCACTAATTTCATCATAATTTTTATTCGTTTGTTCTAGATATTGAAACGCTTTTGGATAAATTCCACTTTTCTCTAAATTGGATGGTTGATTAAATGCTTTTTCTACAGAAAGGCTGTATATATTATTTTGTACTTCTGTCATATTATAAAACTTCCAGGGCGATTGTTGTCTCAAATGTCCTGCCTCGTGCCATGGACCCCAGCCATCTTTTACAAATTTATCAATATCTAACACGTATTGGATTGCATCTCCTACATATGCAGTTCGATAAGAAGTTGCATACATATAATAATCCGGAGAATGATTTTCCTCTACGTAATGAACATAATGTTTATCTACTTGTTCTTCGGATAATCCAGCTACTTTGTCTTGAATTCGAGTAGCTTCATCCATCTTTTTTAAGAGTTGTACAGGATCTGTATTAGAACCCAACAAATATTTCTTAACACGTGCAGGACTGGCTGTAATTAATACACGTTCTCCTTTTAACTCCACTGCATGTGCATTAGGATATTGGTCCAGCATGTTTATTAGATCTTGTTTCGTATGCTTTCCTAATTCAAAGAAAGGCGTAGTCGTTCCACCTGTTGTGACTGTTGTTCGAATGGTGCCACCTTGTTGTTTATTATAAAAATAAATCATCCCCCCATTTGGAGATTGAATCGTGTTTATACCAGGTTTTAATGTAAATGATTTTATTTTAGAATCTTCTCTCCAAGAAGCATCATACGAATACGTTCCAATATATACCTGAATATCTTGATTACCTTCTACATTAATCGTTATTTGTTCATTTGGTTTTGCATATAAACCAGTGGGTTCATATGGGCTAAATGCCATATTTTTTCTTTCCTGTTGTTTCAGTCCCTCGACATCCCCTTTCCCTGGGACTGTATACGTTCTATTTTCTGATTTAAATGAATTTTCACTTTGCAGTGATGTCGATAAATTTTTTTGCTGCTGCGTTTCCTCTGCAAAGACATCTGGTGAAGAAGCCATTCCAGAAGCAAGTATAGTTAATGTTGCAGTAGCTACAAGTATTCTTTTGGTTTTATGCTTTGATTTATTCCCCATAGTATCTCCCTCTCATTTCCTTGATAAATTTAAAAGTTTTCATTTCTTTAGCATGTGTTTACGTGCAAAAACAGTTCATGAACTTGTATTTATTACTTTTTACATAGCCCTCCCTTTACTCTGTTTATAATTATATTTAGATGTTATTTTATGACACATATAAATACAACTTTATAAAATATCTATCAAAAACGTCTATTTATGTTTTAATCTAGTATTCCTAACTGTCTTACAAATCAAATAAATTACACAAAGGAAGTCATTTCGTGTGAATAATACATTAAATCTAATTAATTACAGAGTAATAATTCACAGAAAATTAATATTATGTAAAATTCAAGAAAGTAAATAGCTATAGGCGGATTTGTCATATATACATTGAAACCGCTAAGTCATTTACTACCATCAGAATACTTCATTCTTTTTTCCCTTATAGTTTAAGTTTTTAAGTTATTGGGAGATAAAAGCGTCATCTTTTCCTAGGATTCCACAGAAAAGGTAGCGTAGTTTTTATATTTTATCATTTTAGCCAAGAAGACTCCTTCCTCAAGGAACGTGAAGTGAGTAGGTGGGAGATGAATTGGCTTCGGACAAGGGATGGCAGGAAGTCATCTTAATTGTTCGACATACTTACATTGTTACTTCAATATCATTCGAATGTACGTTTGTTGTATAATAGGTACATATCAAAATGGGTGTGAAAGGAATGATGATCAATAAAGCATATAAATTTCGTATCTATCCAAATAAAGCATAAGCAACCTTAATCATTCATTAGTTAGCTACTGAAAATACTTTGTTTCAATTGTATGATTAGGGTGTATGATAATAAGTTTAAAAATTATAGAGAAAACCCCGATTTGATTATGTTTCAAAATAAAAGTAAGCCTATGACTCAAAATTACATGTATCTTGGCAGTACCCCATGCCCATCAAGCTAACCAAGTAAATTACTAGATAAGAAACGATCCTTGTTTCAAAACTAGCAATTGATAGAAAAGTAGGCATGCTAAAGAAGCCTAATAAAACGTGATTTTTTCGCTAGGCAGATTGTCTATACTTCACCGTCGTTTTATACACAATCCCTAGAATATCAAAGACAGTCATCTTCTTATACCGATGACATTTACGACCGTTCTTTTTGAGCAACAGATAAAGACGATGCAGAATTTTTAAAATTTCTTCTGTGCCAACGGCTATCGCTTGAAACAGTAACGGAAAGTAATCTTTAACCATATAAATCGCTTTGTATTCACTCAGCTCCTGCTTTGTCTTTTCAAGCAGAAACTGTCGCATTTGAAACATCGTAGAAGAACAGAGGAGAATGCCGATGAGTTGTCCATATAAATGGCACTCTAGGCGTTCTCTTTTAATATTTTTACATTCATCAATTTCAAAAAATGACTTCCACGTTTTAAACAAAATTTCAATCTGCCAACGAAGTGAATACAATGAGTGCACGTAGTTCGTTGGTACTCCTTCTAGAGACGTGTTCGTGATATATACATTCATACCCATTAAACGTTTACTTTTCTCCTTCATGACGATGCCTTTTTTCTTTTCACGTATCGCTTGGTTTTTCAGGCGTGTTTGCGTTTGATCATCGGTTAAACGATGGAAAATGACACGTGCTGGAAGCTTCTGATTTTGGCCAATGTATGCCTCGGGGATTTCTATCGTTTCACCTGGGATTAGACCCGACATCATTTGTGCCATATCAAGCTGGATGTATTCTATTTGCTTTTTTAACGTGCCGTTGTTGAAGTATTCTGGCTCAGGGTTCTTGATATAAATGCGTGTATTCAGCTTCAACCGCGAGATATAGTAAGCCTCTTTATCATGAATAGTTTGTAAGTCTCCTAAATCGAAGTAACCAAGATCACGTAAACACAAATCACCCGCCTCTACGGTTTCAAGGCAGATGGTACCGTATGTTTTATCATTATTCTTTCCTGGTCCAAGCTGCACGTTAAGAAATTGACCACTAAGTAAATCATATTCCAATTGGATTTTCACGCCTGCCGTATTACTACTCCCGCCTGAACCTTGATAGTTAGTGGCGAAATGATCAGGCAGTTGAAACACTGTCGCATCTAAAATACGGATACGATTGAAAGTAGAGATCATGTGTGCAGAAAGCGAGTGATTTGAACAGAGTTTTTGTGTGAGAAGAGAAGTAAAGACTTCTCGAAGAAATGCGACAGCTGCTGGATTAAAGCGTTGGTTCAATCCTTCTGAGCTCATCAGTACCCCAGTTGAGGCTTCTAACTGACTGCACAATTGTGTAAGCGATGTGCTAGCGATTTCTTGACTGAGCCATACGCAAAGGGCAATGAGTTCGTTTGCTTGATACTTACTAGATCGCTGTACAAAACCAACTTGTTTGGCGATATCTTGTAGGACTATTGGAGATAAAAAGTATTGTAGCTCTTGTGCGAAAAGATTCAGTTCATTGGAAATGATAGGATTCATCAAAAACGCCATCCTTTCTGTATATTTCTACAAAAAGAATAGCGTTTTTTTGATTATATGGATACAAATTTATCTTAGCTTGATAGCGATGGGGTAGCACCAACAAAACGCGAATTTCTTACGCTAAGCAAATTGCAACCTAAAAAAGTCGAACAATTCTGCAAGGTGGCAGAGTCGTTTTTGGAAACGTTGATAGTTATAAAAATAAATATAATCTTCAATGGCAGCTTGTAGTTCCTCTTCAGATTCAAAGTGGTTTAAATAAATACCTTCTGATTTTACATGCAAAAAGAATGATTCAATACAAGTATTATCATGGCAATGTCCCTTACGGGAGTGGCTGCCAATAACACCTAGGTGTGCAAAATGATTATGATAGGCGTGAGATGCGTACTGAAACCCCTGATCCGAATGGAAAATGGTTCTGTAAAAATTTCTTTTTTCTGCTACTAAATCTAATGTATCCATCACGAGTTGTAAATCATTCCGTGAAGACAGCCTCCAAGCAATAACTACATTGTTATTAAGGTCTTGTTCGGCCAATAAATAACGAAATCCACCCTTCAATAATAGGTGATATCCGTTATGAGTACTTCGTTTGGCTGTCTCTTCTGAAATTTTCGTTCTAATACGTTTGGATAGGTTTTAGAGTATTAACGCTTTTTTAGATATTCAACCTGTACCTTGTAATAGTCACGTTCTTCTTCAACGCATTTGAAATGAATTTTCTTTCCATTGAGTGGATTAGGTGTTTCACGATATTTCTCTACCCAATTTTCTAATTGGGTTTTGCTTTTTAATCCATACATTGGGGCAACTTTGACATACCTTCCTCACCATTTAAATAACCTTGAACTGATTGTATTCTTAACTCGTAAGAATAGCTGTTATTTTTCCTAGACATAGTAAAATCCCCTCTAAGTAAATGATACACTGTCTACTTAGGGGGGATAATACCAATCAAATCCCTCTTTTTTATTTAGGCTTGCTCTATTTTTACCTCGATTTCAAAAATCGCTTCAATTTCAACTGTGGCATTCAGTGGATTGATACGTACTGAGTGACGTACGTGCATGTCTTCCTGCCTCACCGAACACATCGTATAATAATTGTGATGCCCCATTAATAACAGTATGTGGTTCTAAAAACCCAACTTCACTGTTAACAAATCACTGAAGTTTAATGACATTTACAACACGATCTAAATCACCAAGGTAATTCTTGACTGCTGCCAACATATTAATCGTGCTGATTTTTGCTGCCTCATGTGCTTCTTCTAATGTTCTTTCATTACCGACTTTCCCTGTATAAGCAAGTGCCCCATTAACAACTAGAATTTGTCCTGATACAAACAAAGCATTTCCTCATTGTTTTACAGGAATATACATTGCATCGGGGGGAGATTTAATCAATGGAAAGTACTATTTTTCCATGTGCTTTTTTACTTAATATTTGTTCATGCGCTTTTCCTGCATCTTCTAAGGTTAATGCATCTCCGATTTCCGGATGTAAAATACCCGATTCCAGGAAAGCCTCAACAGCAAGTAAACTCTCATTGTACTCATCGGGTATTGCATTCCAAAGAGCCAAACCTAAGATATCTGCTTCTTTATACATCGCCAATCTCGGATTGAATTCCAGGTTGCCCCGGCTACCAACTACAACGATACGACCATATTGTGCTATTATCTTCAGATCAGTCTCTAAATTCACATTTGCCAAGAACTCAATGATGACATTTGGTCCTTTATCATTTGTCAAAGAAATTATTTTATTGATGGAATCCTCCGTTATGTGATCGAGTACATGTGTGGCTCCTGAAGCTTTCACCAAAGACTTCCCCTCTTCTGTGCTTGCAGTTCCAATCACCGTCGCTCCGATTCCTTTGGCCATCTGAACTGCCAACAAACCAACGCCACCGCTTGCTCCGTGAATCAAAACTGTCTCACCTGGTTTTAACTTCGCTCTGTGAAACAATGCACGATAAGCAGTTAATGCTGGAATACCGAGAGATGCACCTTTCTGATATGATATTGACTCAGGCAATTTATGGACAACATTCGCATCACAAACCACTTTTTGTGCATATGTTCCGGTATTCCGCTTTGCAAGCAATGCAGCTACAAAAACGCGGTCTCCTATTTTGAGATGCTTTACCCCCTCGCCTATTGCATCTATAACTCCAGATCCATCAAACCCGGGGGTGTACGGCAACTCAGGAATATAAAAAGAATACGTACCAGTACGAATATACGTTTCATTAGGGTTGACACCCGCAGCAAAAAGTCTAACACGTACTTCATTTGTAGCCGGGATTGGTTCATCTACTTCTGTGCATTTCAAGACTTCAGGTCCACCGAAATTTGACATTTGAACAGCTTTCATCTGTATTCCTCCTACAAATTTAATATATAGTTTTTTTGTACTTTCAACCTACCTTCTTCATCATTTCTTATACTTATGGATGAGAGGAGATAGAAACGCTAATATTATTAATGCAATTAAAAAACCAATTGGATCAAAATCATGTAGACAATCGTTCCCCCTGCTATAGAGAGGAGCATCTTTTTCTTCCAAAAGTGAAGCAGGACAACTACCGATACCGCAATAAATTCAGGGATGCCGTGACTGCCGGACAGAAAGCTCACATCCTTTAAACTATAAATTACCAACAGTCCTACCACAGCCAATGGTAGCACTTTGCCAAGAAACTGAACATAATTTGGTGTGGGTTTACCTGATGGGAAAATGGCGAATGGAAGAAACCTTGTAAGCATTGTGCCTAAAACAACCATAGCAATTGTGATAATTTGCTGCGCTAAACTCATAGTCATATGATGACCTCAACTTTCTCTAATTTCTTTCTAAGAACGGTGAGCATTACCAGAATTGCAACCATAGCAGGGATAATGAAATTGTTTCCGCCAAAAATAATAAGACAGACAGTTGACAGCCCAATCCCTACAAGAGCACTATAGTGCTGTTTCTCTTTCATCCACTGTTCAATGAAAATTACAACAAAGAGAGCCGTCATAACAAATTCGAGTCCTTCTGTATCGAACTGTACAAGAGGTCCAAAAATGCCGCCAATTGTTGCTCCTATGACCCAATAGGAATGATTGAGCAGTGTCACGAAGAACATAAACCACCCCTTATCCACACCCAATGGAACATCAACGGTACCATTGATAGAAAAAGATTCATCACATAGCCCGTAAATCAGATAAAACTTTTTCTTCCCGGTTCCCCTATATTTATCCAGCATGGAAATGCCATAAAACAAATGTCGTGCATTCACCATTAAAGTTAGAAAAAGGGCGTTAATTGGATTAAACGCGACAAGCAATAAATTCGCTGCAACAAACTCCATTGATCCTGCAAATATTGTTAGACTCATCATGCTTGTATAAATTACATTGAAACCTAATGAATTCATATAGATTCCATAAGCAATTCCCAAAAATACAAATCCTGCAAAAATAGGGACTGTGTATGGAAAAGCCGCACGAAATGCAATTCTTATTTGATTTCTTTTTTTCATATGATTCACATCCTTGATTGCTAACTTTGTTTTAATTTAACATAGAGCATCCATACAAAAAATAAAATAATTGTATGCATTACATTTCTTTATAAAGAATTTAGTTCCCTTTTATTAAGAATTCCATACAAAAAGTGATATGATTGTATAGAATAAGATATTAGAGGTGTAGTATGCCAGTAAATTCATTTGATAATTACCCGATGGCTTGGAAACCTGATAAGAAATCCTTAAAACGCCCTTTTTATAAATCTCTAGCGTCACTACTTGAACAGGATATTATAAATGGCTTTTTAGCACCCGGGACAAAGTTACCCCCTCAACGAGAATTGGCAGATTTTCTTGACTTAAACTTTACGACTATTACTCGTGCCTACAAAATATGCGAGGTAAAGGGCTTAATTTATGCAGTAACCGGAAGCGGAACCTTTGTAGCTCCAAATGCGGCTCGTTCTATAACCATTTCCAATGATAAAATCACAAACAGTATTGATTTTGGCTTAGTAGCCTCTTTTGAGCAATCTAATGGAATTGTAGCAGAGGTTATCCAAAAGGTTGTGGATAAAAGCTATTTGGAGCAGCTACTAAATTACAATGATCCAACCGGTATTCCACATCAAAAGACTGCAGGGCTAAACTGGATGAAATCTTTCGGTATTCAAGCAGACCAAGAACATATAGCGATTGTTTCCGGCGCGCAAAATGCTTTGACTATTGCCTTGGCTGCTTTGTTTGAGCCTGGTAATAGAATTGCAACCGATTTATACACGTATTCAAATTTTATCGAGTTAGCAAAAATGTTCCATATTCAGTTAGTCCCAATTCCTGGAGACCAGTTTGGAATGCTACCAGACGAACTTGAAAAGCAGTGTCGGCAAATAAATATTCACGGCATTTTTCTGATGCCCTCTTGCAATAATCCAACCACAGTTATGATTTCGGATTTTCGAAAGAAAGAATTAGCGGCAGTCATTCGTAAGCATCGTTTAATTTTGATTGAGGATGATATTCATGCATTTCTGACGGCAGGTACAATCTCCGATTACCAGCAGCCAATGTTTAATTTACTTCCAGAACAGAGTGTTTATATTTGTGGCACCTCTAAGTCAATATGTTCTGGATTAAGAATTGCCTATATGGTCTATGGGGATGCATTAAGTGAGAAAATTTTGCATGCTATTTTTAACATCAATGTAAAAACCTCTTCTTTTGATGCAGAGGTTATCTCAGAGCTTATCTTATCGGGGAAGGCTCATGAAATTGTTTCTCAAAAGAAACAGCTTGCACAGTCTGCAAATGATATTTATTCGGAATATTTTCCTATAAAAAAGAATGTTGAACATCCTCTTAGTTTTTATCGTTGGCTTCCAATTGAAGGGCATAACGATGCGTTACAGTTGGAAGCGGATTTGAAAAGGCACGGTATTAGAGTTTTTCATTCTAACCGTTTTCTAAGCGGTCAGACCAATCCGGATAAGTATTTGCGTATTGCACTTTCTTCTACAAATTCATTGGATGAGTTAAAAGTTGGGTTAAAAATATTAAAACAGTATCTTAATTAATTCAAAGGTCATACACCATCTATAAAAAATAACGGGGTACGACTTAAAATCTTGTGCCACTATGATCTATAAAAAAGGGTTGCCTCAAGCAACCCTTTTTCTCATTTTTTAGTTGAATCAAACTATATATTCTCTTTGTTACTTCATAATCTGGCCCGATTGCGGAACAAAAATATAAGAAATATCTTCAGTAATACTATAAAATCACTTCAAAAACCAGCCCCACAAACGTAGTTCGGCTAGTAGGTGTTGTAAAAGTTGGACGGCAGCCTTTGTTCAAATGGAAGCATTATCACATACCCATCAACGTAAGAAATTGATTGTTCCCCAAAACGAAAAAATGAGCTGAATTCTCATAAATAACTGTAAAAAGGTGAAAATTTCGGTATGGGGGTATCTCAAAAGCTTAGGTTGATGGCAATGGGGTACCGCCAGAATTTCGGAAAAAATTACTCTAAGCGTATACAAGATTTTATACAGTTTTTCGGTTAATCCAAAAACAGACAAGAACCCTAAAACCGCACCAGGATAGGAATGTATAAAAAAACGCATAGATCCATAGAACAAAAAAGACGATTCCCTTGAGAGTAGGGATTCGTCTTTTTCTTCGCTACCGATAACAAGAATTATGTAAATAAGCTGCCCATATGGGCAGCTTATTGTATTTTTTCAAATACGCGATATTTTTTTAATCTTCACTATTGATTTCTATTGTACCTGTTCTAGCACTAACCTTTAAAATATTTAACAGATTATCAGGTGTCTTGATTTCCACTTCATATTCAAATTTTGATTGTGCTAAGTTGTCATCTTCTAATTCGAATTCTTTTTTCACATTCATAATTTCTCCATTTGTATGCGCTAAAGAAATTTCACGAACTTGTTTCTCTGTGTAGTTTTCATTCTTTTTTGCATAATTGTAACCCATACCATAATATCCACCAACAATAGCAATACCACTTACTAAAATAGCAATTACGCTTATCATTATTTTCTTTTTATGTTTTAACATTTTCATCCACTCCTTAATAATTAATCATCTATTCCAAATCTTGCTTCAAGTACATTTTCTGCTTGCTCTAATTGATCTTCCAGTATATCGTGTTCTCTTTCTTGCGCTTTATATTGTTCAATCGTTATCGTTCCGGCGTGATAATCTGCTTCTAGCTGATTATCCGATAGATCTATCTTGTCATCCAATTGATCAATTTCTTTTTTTGCTGCTAAGTACGTATTTAAGTTTTCTTCTTTAGCTCCAACTGGTTTCGTGTTATTTGCCTTTTCTACAATAGATGTGACTTCGTTTTTAAAATCTTGTATTTGCTTCGTATCATTCGTAGCAGGCCCTGTTTTGTGTGGTTCTTGTTGTAGTTGAGCACTTTCTTTTTGCAATGTATCATTTTCCACTTTCAGTTGTTGTATTTCTGTATCGTTATCAGCTTGAGTAGAACAAGCTGTTAAGAATAAACAAGACATTGCTCCAATCATCATCCATTTTCCCATTATGTTCTCCTCCCTTTACATGTGCACCTTATCCATGTCCTTATATTACTGAACAAACATTAAAGGAAGATTAATGTGCAAAAAAATAAAATGATATAATTAAATAGTTTCTAATCTTTCTTTAATGTTTTGAAATTATAGTGATACATATAAATAAGAAGAAAAGGAGAATGTTAATGCGAGTTCTTATTGTCGAAGATGAAAAAGACTTACAAAATATATTAGTAAAACGATTAAATGCAGAATATTATAGTGTCGATGGATGTGGGAATGGAGAAGATGCTTTGGATTATATAAGCATGGCTACCTACGATTTGATTGTGCTTGACATTATGATTCCCGGAATAGATGGTTTACAAGTATTACAAAGATTACGTTCGGACAATAATACAACTCCTGTCTTGCTTCTTACAGCTAAAGATACAATTGATGATCGCGTAACAGGACTCGACTTAGGTGCGGACGATTATTTAGTAAAGCCCTTTGCTTTTGATGAGCTGTTAGCAAGAATTCGAGTGTTGATGCGAAGAAAAACAGGAAATATATCTAATGTGTTTGAAATCGCTGACCTAGTGGTGGATTGCAATATGCATAAAGTAACAAGAGGAGATCAAGTTATCAATCTTTCCAGTAAAGAATTTGCTATTTTAGAATATATGATTCGTAATAAAGAAGTTGTGTTGACACGAGATAAAATTGAGCAACATGTGTGGAATTACGACTATGAAGGTGGCTCGAATATTATTGATGTTTACGTCCGCTATCTTCGCAAAAAAATTGATAGCCAGTTTGAAACGAAGTTAATTCATACAGTACGAGGAACTGGTTACGTATTGCGAGTAGAATCATGAAAAGACTATCAATAAAAATGAGAGTGACCCTATGGTATACGGGGCTAGTTGTAATTATTATGGCACTCGTGTTAGCTTTTATTTTAACTTCTTCAGATAAAGTTTTGCTTTTTAATATGAAAAATCAATTGAAGAGCACAGTAAAAGAAAGTGTTGAAGATATCGAATATAAGCATGGGCAGTTAAAGATTGACGATGAATTTGAAGCCTTAGAAGATGGAGTAAATATCATCATTTATAGTAAACAAGGTGAGCTGCTGGCAGGACATAATCCAACAACCTTTAATAAAAAGGTATCGCTTAAATCCGATGAAATACAAACCATTAAAGACGGTAATAAGGAATGGATAGTATATGATTTTCTCCATAATGTAGGCGGCGATGAGCAAGTCTGGGTTCGTGGCATAATGACCATGAATCAATTATCATCGACCATGAATACGCTTATTGTGGTAACACTCATCTCATTTCCATTACTTATTCTCATTGCAGCAGCGGGAGGATATTTTATTACGCAAAGAGCGTTTCGACCTGTGCAACAAATGAGTGATTCAGCCAGTGAAATTGGTGATGGTAAAGACCTTTCGAAGAGAATTAATTTACAAGGTTCATCGAAAGACGAAATGTATCATTTAGCACAAACCTTTGACAAAATGTTTGAGCGATTGGAGACATCATTCGAAAGTGAAAAACAATTTACATCTGACGCATCTCATGAATTAAGAACACCAACATCTGTTATTATTTCGCAATGCGAATACGCTTTATCGCAGAGGAATAATCCGAAAGAAATGGAAGAATCGTTAGAAGTAATTTTAAGGCAATCGCGTAAAATGTCCACGTTAATCTCGCAACTCTTATTATTAGCACGAGTTGACCAAGAAAAGCATAATACTTTTCAATTTGAATGTATCAATATGAGTGAATTAACGGAAATCGTTGTAGAAGAGCTTTCATTAATGGTTCAAGAAGCTTCGATTAATATAACAACAAATATAGAGGAAGACCTGTTTATTAAAGCAGATCAAACATTGATGATGCGTTTATTAATGAATTTACTAACGAATGCGATTGCTTATAGCAAAGCGAACGGCACTGTGAATATCCAACTGTTCCGGGATGAAACCAACATAATAGGTAAAGTCTCCGATAATGGCATAGGCATCAGCGAGCAACATATTGTAAAAATATGGGACCGCTTCTATCGAGTTGACGCAGCACGAACATCTTCAAACAATGGAAACACAGGTTTAGGATTGTCGATGGTAAAATGGATTATAGAACTACACGGAGGAGAAATTACCGTTGAAAGTGAATTAGGAGAAGGCAGTACTTTTACATTTAAACTACCAATTGAAAACCGAGCATAATGTATGCTCGGTTTTAGCTTTAGAATACAGATTGATTAAAAAGCTCTCTTCAGTCCTTGTTTAATAATTGTAGCAATAAATTCAGTGACTTCCTTTAATCAACATAGATCATGCACTATGGAATAAAGTGAAACTTTAATCAGCTCCCAACAAACTTCTGTACCCACCTAAATTTTGAGCTGGGAGTTTTACTTTCCACAAATAGTAAGAAGCTAAATATATAGTAAAACCCCAGAAATCCAAAGGTCTCTGGGGCTCCATTATATATTTAGCTCTTTTTGCTTTTTATTTTGTTTATGTCTATGCAGCAATTTTCGACTTATGAGAGAAATCAGTAATAAGATCAGTATTAGTACGAAAAGTTGCATAAATGATAAATCAAAATATTTAGCACCTGTAACTATTAAAAGTGTAGAAATCGTACCTTTTACAATGAAAAAAATAATAATCCATAATCCGCCTTTTTTCCAGTTCATTTTTATTTTACCCTTTCCTACGCTTAAATTCTTAAATGGGACACCTTAATAGAAATCTATTATATTAATAAAAAAGTAAACTTTTTCACAAAAATCATGTCCAATTACATGCGACGATTTCATAATAAATGAAAATGATATTCAGTGTCAATTTTATTGACTATTTGAATATCTATTTATCATCTCAATCTCTTTCTACTTCGTTTCTTATAGGCAATGAACTCTTGTTTTCAAACAAAAAACACCTCCATTGAATTTGCACACTAAATATGCGAATTCAAGAGGTGTTTTTTCATGTACCATCAGATAAGATTTCCTGCTTTATTTATTTCTTGATACGTAGCTATTTTCTAGTACACAATAACTGGATCATTAGTGTTCAAACTGTCATATACAGTTTTTGCAACATTAGGAAGAAGGTTTACACACCCGCCTGATCCCCCTGTTAAATAAGCATTATTTGCCCAGTCTTTTCGCCAGCCTGCATCATGGAATCCTTGGCCGCTATTTGTGAATGGAACCCAGTAATCTACCTTAACTGCATAATCAGCTTTACCTACTGCGCTGCCTTTCAGCGTGTATGGTGTTCGTTTATATAGAACGTACCACACACCTGGTGATGTATCTTCACTCGTGCTATGTTTACCAGTTACTACATTTGTTGTGACGACTAATTTCCCATCTTTATAAATCCAAATTTGTTGATCTGCAATTGAAACTTCCGCATACGTGTCTCCGATGCCATTATTCGATGTTGTTTCATAACCGATACCTTCCTTCTCCCAACCATTTCCATGGATATTAGAAGCAGATAGCGATTTTTCACCCTTTTCAAAAGCTTGTTGAACTTGTTTTGTTTCTTTTTCAACATCTAGTGCCCAGCCGTAGCCTTGTCCTTTTACTGATATGACCGAACCGGAATGGGTTTTAAAGCTGAAATTTTTATTTAATGTTGATTTAGCATTATTAATTTCAGCAATCTTATTCTTAATGTCGCTCGCATCGATTGTAACTTTCATATCCTTTGACATAGAGGCATTCTGAATTAAATCTTTCGCTTTTAAAGGATACACTTCATTCTGCACTTTATACTCAACAGACTGCCCAAGAAGATTCTGTAGTGCTTTCTCCTCTTTTTTGACAATCGGATCGTCTTCTTTAATAGGCTTTATGTATGTAGACTTCAGATGAATTTCACTTTTATACTTCTGCTTGTCGTAATCTTTCAGTAGACTAGTAACGTCATACTGTTTTCCATCAACGCTCTTCGAAATAACAACTTTTCCTTGTTCAAGCTTCGCCATAGCATCTTGAGGCGCTTTTAATTTTTCATTCATAGAGATGAGCTTTTCTTCTACAAGTTTTTTCATCGTTTCACTACGATACTGATCCGCCTTTTCCGGTAGCACTGAATAATTTTTTTCCTTTGAGGAAGGGAAAAATGTCCACTGGCTTTTTAATAGTTTCTTAACTTGAGGAAAATCTTTTTCCGTAAGTTCCGTTTTTGTATCTTTTTCATCTAAAATTTGTTGTTGATCAACATAGACTTTGTTTTCTAGTCCAGATGTTTTTAATTTCTGTATTGCCTGATCAGCGTTCAGACCACCGACTTTTGTGTCATTAATCGTAACATTTGAATTGAAGTGAGTTGCCTGATAATAACTCATTCCTCCAATGAGAAGTACAATTACACCAACACCCGCTGCAATAAGCTTCCAATTTGTAAAACGTTTGCTTGATCTTACTCGTTTTCTCTCAACTTCTTCAACTGATTCATTTATTGGATTATTGTTCATCAATCTTTCCCCCGTATACATTAACGTCAATCGATTTTAAACTAAAACCATTGACTAGTGTACCTTATTTTTCCTAAAATTTCATTATTTTTAAAAAGATTTTATCGCATTTAATTAATCAACTTTAGTTTTTTAATAGAACAACACATTGAATAGTCCCTTACAAGTAATAAATCATTACAATAAACACCAAAAAGTTAAGTACCATATACTTTTATTTAACTAACTTCTCTCCGGTAACAATCTGAAACAAGGTGGCTGCATTTTTCCCTTCTAATTGAGCATACCGATTATCCCCCGCCATTACTTCTACTTTATCTTTATTAGGACTAATCCAAATTTGATATGACACAGATTTCGCCTCTATTTTCGGATTTTTAAACTGAAAAATAAACTGATAATCAGCTGAACGCGACATTTCCGCTTTTTTATTTTCAAAATGAATATCATTTAATATTTTCTTTACTTGCAACACTTGATTATTGTCTGTAACTACTTTCAAATCCTCATAATTATCATCACCAACACGTTTTTGCACTTCGATTCTTTGATCTTCATTTCCTAGTATATTTGAACAGCCGGTTACTATGAATATACACATAAAAACAAAAACTAAAGTCAATTTTCTAATTCGCATATTAGTCCTCCTCTTTTTAATAAAAAGCATCCCTGATTGTAAAATAAAGGTAAACACCTTGCAATTAGACATATAAAAACTAATAAGGAAGGAGTGCCATTCCATGCAACTGAAAACATACACTTGGAAAAGTTATACGTTTCTCATTATAAGTATATTCGTTACTATTAATCTCTTTCTCTTCTCACCTATTTTAGACAGAGTTGGAGTAGAATATGTGGTTCCTTTCGCGTACTTCATATTAACTTCCGCTGTTATAGCAATTATATTAGCAGTTATCTCATTTTGTAGTCGCAGCGAAAAGAAAATTTTATCTATTATCGGTTTAACCTTTACGTTATTTAATACAGCAATTATTTTATCTTTCCTTTGGTTCGGTTACCATTTCACTTAAAATACAAATATAATCCGTAACCTAAAAGAAGTATTAGTATTATAGAAATGCTGAGTATCGTGTATATGATCCATCTTAATGTTGTACTCATATAATCACCCCTCCCACGTTCCAATAATTCCATTATATAACAAATGATTCATTGAAAGTTTAAAACGTGCTTTAAAATAAATTAAGCGAAGTAAGGGACGCCATTTGACTCCCCTTACTTCGCCTTTAAAGAACAATGAGTGAATAGCTTACTCAACCAGCTTATTAAGTAACCTTTCACTATTTTTACACAATGGTAATTATAGTGTTTTTTGACATTTAATCATTATAAATTTAAATGGAGGTTTACTTGCCATATTTTTATGTGGCTCCACAATTTCCGTAGTTTCCATCAGTCCATATTTTCCAAAGTCTTGTTTTACCGAGTCAACATCATAAAAATACATTTTTACCCCTTCCATTATCTCGAAGTAGTCTTTACCAAGTTGTTTCCCCTTCCCAAACATTGGGGCATCTTTAGAAATAGTAGTAAAAATCATATATCCGTTTGGTTTTAACTGACTATAACAATCTTTAATAAACTTCTCTCTCTCATCCTTATTCAACAAATGAATAAGTGCATAAGAAAATATGCCATCATACAGTTTGTTATCAAAAGGCATATCCGTAACTGAACCATGGAATAAATTAGCATTAATTTCATTTTCCCTCGCCAATTCGATCGCTGTTTTTGAAATTTCAATACCTGTTACTTGTATTTCGTTATCAATAAAAACCTTTGCATTTCTTCCATATCCAATACCAGGAATCAATATATCCTTCACTTTCTTTTCAAGGAAAAAATCCTTCGTCAAAATTGCGGAATCTGCAGCTTCAAATCCCCACATCATTTGATTTTCTATAAAACTTGCTTCCCAAAATTCTGTCATACATCAATCTCCTTTATATATCGTTGTCTACCGTTGAATGTTGAAAAATCATCGCATATTCACGAAATTGTATCAAATTTCAACATTAATTCAAAACAAAAAGCATTGGATACCCAATGCTTTTTACACTTACGCAAATAGAGACGTATTCGCATATAAAGCTGGTGAACCACCTGAATGTACGAATAAAATGTTGTCTTCTTTATTAAATTTGCCTTTTCTAATTAAATCAATTAATCCTGCTACTGCTTTACCTGTATAAACTGGGTCAAGTAAAATACCTTCTGTTTTCGCAAGTAACTGTACTGCTTCAACCATTTCTGGTGTTGGTAAAGCGTATCCTGGTCCTACATATTCATCAAAGCATGTAACTGCCTCGCGTGAAATAGAGTTTGGGATACCAACGTGAGCTGAAGTTTCATCTACAAGTTTTGCTACTTTCTCTTCTTGCTCCGCTTTTCCTCTACTTACGTTAATTCCGATTACAGGAATTTTACTTTGTGTTCCGGAAAAACCAGTAATTAAACCAGCATGCATACCAGCGCTACCACTTACGCAAACAACTGAACTGAAATCAATTCCTTGCTCGAATGATTGCGCCATAATTTCTTGCGCACAAGCAATGTATCCCATTGCGCCAGTAGGATTTGATCCACCAACTGGTATTACATATGGTGTATTACCTTTTTCACTAACTTCTTTCGCTACTTTATGCATCTCTTCCATAAGGTCTGTTCCGTTTGGCACAACAATTACGTTTTCAGCACCTAATAAATGATATAAGAAATAGTTTCCGTTAAAGTCTGGCTTTTCTTCTGGCTCAAGCCCTTCCTCTAACACAAGAATACATTTCATTTTTTCTTTTACCGCAGCTGCAAGTGTTAGACGGCAATGGTTTGACTGAATACCACCAGCTGTAATTAACGTATCTGCACCCTTTGCCTGTGCATCCGCAACTAGAAACTCTAACTTTCTCGTCTTATTACCGCCAGCTGTTAAACCAAGTAAATCATCTCGTTTAAAATAAATAGTTGGCCCACCAAGTACTTCAGAAAAATTGTTTAATTTTTCAATTGGTGTATATGATTCTGTATATTTTTTTCTCGGAAATTTAGCTAAATTCATCAATAACGCTCCTTTTGTACTTCTTTCACAATGTATGTAACGATACTATTATTGCATGTAAAAATGATGAAGTCACCTTTCTGAATTAAAAATGTATTAGATTTTCGGTAAATGCAATTTATATCGGCGATTTTTCAAATATATCGACTTACCGACAAAAACCGATAAAACAAAAAGAGCCCACACATTTAAATGCGTGAGCCCTCTCCAATCACTTATTTACCGAAAAACGAAGAAGCTGTGTTAATCCTGGCTCTAAATTCATTTCTCCTTTGTGACGTACGTATACGATTTTGTCGCCATCAAACTTTTGAGGTTTTGATGGATTATACGTATTCCACTCGTTCGTTCCTTCTATAGAGTACTCCATATATTCTGTTGCGCCGACAATTACATTTTTATTATCATCAGCCGTGACATCTGGTGCCATTTGTGCGATTTTCGCATCACTAATTGATAATTTCTTTATGCCCTTATCCCGTTTATAATCGTAAGCTGTTACGATTACATCGTTACCGTATGCTTTTATTTGTAATCCTTGTTTAAATGAATAGCCATCTGGAGCAGTCTTCTCTCCGCCATTTGGTCCAGCTGACATCCAGCCTGTTTCAATACCTCCCGTATTTACAACCGTAAATCCTTTTTCATCTCCGCCTGCAATTTTCTTTTTACCAGCCCAATCTGGTAAATTTAAATCCCAATGCGTATGACTCGTGAAGAAAACAACTTGCGGATAGTCTTTTAATATATCGTACAATTTATCAACATTTAAATAGTCTTGTAAATACGGATTTTGTTTTGATCCAGATACCGTATCCGGTAAAACGTGATGAGAGAAAATGAAAATTGGCTTATTCTTATCTTTTTGACTGTAGTCTTCTAAATTTTGTTTTAACCAGCCTAATTGCTCATCACTCATATATACTTCGTCCCACATTTTTGAATCGTGGTATTTCATATATTTTTCAGTTCCTAAAAATAAAAGCGGATAACCGTCTAATTCTTTTTTATGATATACCTTTTCTTGCCCGCTAAACTGCAAATAGCGGTTGAATAGTGTTTCTTCCGTTACACCATTTGGCCATGTATTTTGAGCTAACGTCCCATCAGCTTTCCATTTCCCAGCATAAAACTCATGATTCCCAACAGTTGACCATACATTTTCTGGATGCTTATTCTTGTTTAACACACGCTTCACATCATCATATTGTGACTGCTGTCCAGTTGGCGTTATATCCCCATTCATAATAAGCGCTCTAGAAAGCGGCGTCACTTTGTTCATATCTTTTAATACGTGATCAAAATCTGATAAATCCCCTTGAATGTCACTAATAACATTAAACATCGTCGCTGTTTTTCTTACTCGCTCTTTCTCTTCCGCGTGCATTGTAAATGTCGGTAATAATACCGCCATAACGGCTAACGAAGCAACTACCTTTTTCATACAATTTCTCCCCCTAATAATAAAATGTATAAACTAACATGTTCTACTTTCTCTTAGATGCTTGCCCAATTCACATTATAAGGAGGGATTGTAAAGATAGATGGAGTAAAAATTTAAGTATTTTTTAAGAGATTTTGTCTTTTTTACACTACGCATTTAACAATTGGCACCAATTGTTCTATTTACCTATTAATATTAAATGAGTGTAAAATCACACGATTAATCTCGTAGTTTGATACGTTGTGTTTTAATCTATTTTACATAATCTCAATAAAGCACTTTACCCCTTCAAATTCTCTTCATTTAATCCGAACAACTCTTGTAAAATAAAACGCCCATCTTTTCTAATTAGTACATCATCGAACCAAACTTCACCCCCACCATACTCCGGTCTTTGAATGTTTACTAAATCCCAATGTATCGCTGATTTATTCCCATTATCTGCACCTTGTAACGAATCTCCAATCGCTAGATGATAACTACCATTTATTTTTTCATCAAATAACGTATTATTCATCGGGTGTAGTATATAAGGATTAAAGGCTAGTGCAAATTCTCCAATATATCTTGCTCCCTCATCCGTATTAAGAATTTGATTTATTCGCTCTGTATCGTTTGCGTGTACCTCTATTATTTTTCCATGCTTAATATGTAACTTTATATTTTTAAACGCATAACCTCGTTGAACAGATACCGTGTTAAATGTTATTACTCCATTTACTGAATTTTTAACAGGTGCTGTATACACTTCACCATCAGGTATATTATCCGTTCCCTCTCCTTTTAAAACGCCAATTCCTTCAATTGAAAACTTCAAATCCGTACCTTCTCCAATAATCCTAACTTGCTTTGTCTTTTCCATTAATTCTTTTAACGGATTCATTGCTTTCGACATTTTATTGTAATCTAACGTACATACATCATAATAAAATTTTTCATAAGCCTCAGTACTCATATTCGCTTCTTGCGCAGACGCCGCATTCGGAATTCGAGTTGTCACCCATCTCGTTTTATACACTGCTTCACTATGAGCTTTTCCAAATATCTTTTGATATAATTTCATTTTTTCTGCTGGTACATCTGCTAATTCATATGCATTTCTAGGGCTACGGAGATTAATATATACTTGCATCTTACTTAAGCGATAACATTCCCAATCTGCAAATAACTTAAATTGTTCTTCAGATCCTGATAGAATCAATTGCCTTGTTACAGAAACATCGCGCATTGATACATGCGTATATCCCCCTGCTTTTTCCACAGACTTAATAATTTCACGAACTACTGCGGGATCTATTTCAGTAACACTTTGGATCAACACTTGATCGCCAGGCTGCACTTTCGTAGAATGATTGACTAGTATATCCGCTAATTTCGATAGTTTTCGCTTCATTACACCCTCGTCCCTTCACTACCATTTCAATATATTAATAAAAAAAGAGAACTACTTTCTTTAAGCATTTCTCCTCTCCGTCCAAACAATAGCTAAACAATACATTATGAAAAATATAACGTATGTATTCCATAAACTAGGTATCGCTGCTACACCTAAATAAAGAGTTCCTGGTAACATCCACATGCAACAAACGACCATAAAAACCTTTTTCCTTGCCATTGCCGCAATTACTGCTAGAAAAGAAGGAAATAAGAACATAAAAAATACAGTGATATATACTTCCTTATCAAGCTCTTGATCGCTATATGGATTGAAATATAGAAAAACAATTGAAAGGATAAAGGTACTTATAGCAGCTACTATCCCTATATAATTCTTCACCATTCCCCGCCTTCCAATAGCAATGTACTTAATACTTTCCATTCCTGCTATTTATATCTTCCGCTCCATACAGAACTCTCTTTGGGTTCACAACAATTAAAACAACTGCAACTACTAAATAAAAAATCGCGTTATACATGATTAGATCGATTAAGTTTCCGTTTATGATGCCGATAAAAAAATTAAAGAATTGGTGGATAATGATTGGAATGATTAAATTTTGATTTAAGTTATAGAATGCTGTCATGACAATTTTAATGGATATGATAGAAATCATAAAAAATAAAATATATTTAAATAAATCAATTCCTACAAATCCTGTAGTAAACCATATAGGTAGATGCCACGTCCCCCACCAAAATCCTATAATTAGCGAAGCTTTTAATGGTGAATGCCTCTTTTGGAGTTCAATTTGTGCAAAACCTCTCCATCCTATTTCTTCTCCCAATGGCCCCGCAAGAAAGTTTTTAACAAAGAAATAGATTAGCATTCCCCATGAAGAGACAGTAAAAATAGAGTCTACTTCACTATTTTTAGACACGATAAACAAAATCATTAAAAATATGAAAGTTTGAATCATACTCACAATAAGAATTACAGAAACTTTAAGTTTATTCTTGAACTTGTCTTTTACAAATTGTATAAAACTCTGCCCTGGATAGATTTTTTTAAATAGCACAGCAAAAACAAAAGTTGAGGACCAAGACGATATACAAAACATTACATCAAAAACCCATGCTGGGAATCCTAGCATACTTATAGCTCCTACAAGCAAAAAAAGTGGTAGAAAAGTGATATTGGTTAGTACGATAAAACTCGCTACTGGTTTTTTTAGTTTCTTTTCCCTATTCATGCACAATCCCCATTTCAAACTAAGTATTTCGTAAACATAATAGTAGTTATATTTACAGATACTTTCAGCTTAAACCTGGGGGTTACTCACAGGTCAATACATGTCAGCATTATTTTACAGGTGCATAAATTTCTAAAAATATACGCTCAAGTTCCTCTTCATATGTGGTAAGTAATATATTTATATACACTAGCCCCAAAAGTTCATGTCCTTGTTCTATTGCTGCTTTTCTTAAACTGGATTCCACATTATGATCAATACTTTTCCCACCAGTTGCCCATCTTCCATCTTCAATAACTGTATAAATACATTTTGGATGCGATAGAATTTCCCCTTCTAATTCTTTATCAAAGTCTTCTACTTTTCTTACGATTATAAATTTATCTTCTATAATACCTTCTTTATTAAAACTTATAACTCTTCGTAAAGATGTTAAAGTAACTGCTTTCTTTAAACTATCCGTATTCTGTTTCAAAGATTCATATTCATCATACGCAGTAAAATGCTCTATTTCTCCGTTTACTTCTAATGGCTTCATTTCTTTTACTACGTATTTCCCTAAGAATTGCGTTGTTTTTTCGCAATCTTCTTTTACAATTTGAAGCTTTTTTAAAAGAAGTTTTTTATATTCTATCTCCTCTAAAACTTCTTGTTCTTTCTCTTCTAACAATGATTTTATTCCCTCTATACTCTTACTTTTTCTTAATTCCTGAATTTTTTTTATTTCGATATCCATTTCCCTATAGAAATTGACCGTTGTTATATCATATATATCAAAATGATTATATTTTCTATATCCATTCTCAATATTTTGCTTCGGCTTGACCAAATCTTTTTCCTCATAAAACTTCAAAGTATCTCTAGATACATCTAAAAATTTAGCGACTTGTCCAATTGTGTACATTACGTTCTCCTTTATCATTGCTACTTAATTTATTACATTCATACTTCATATTCTTTAAATTATCGAATTTCCCTTCCTATTAATATTCCCCCTTGTTTTCCCACAAAAAAAGACACAGAGATTTCTCCCCATGCCTAATTGTAGCTTTAAAATAAAATTTAATTGAAATAATACCATTAACTTTAATAAATAAAAGAAAAGAGCCTATTATTAAAAAAGGTCAATCAAAATACGATATTTTTGTGATAATTCTAATAATTCTTCCGAAAAAAGTTTAATCGGTTTGTACACCTTATGTAACAGAAGCATTTCGCTTAACAAGATGTTGTTTCTTGCTTTTATTTTTCTACTACTATTAAAAATTAACTACTGAATATTTTTATTGCACTCAAATTGATTTTGAATTCCTGACCTATCAATTTGAATCCAATACTCTGCTATTTTTCCATCTTCTATTCTATACACAGCACTTGCCATTTGAATTATTGGGAGTCCTGTAGGTTGATATCCATCGATTTCTCCTAAGTGTATACCTACTTGTTTCCAACGTACATATACTTTACTTCCTTGTACTAAAAACTCTTGTATTTCTAAAGAAAAATCACCATATACTTCAATCATCTCTCTTACATGTTCAGCATAATCTTCAGGTGTTCTGCAAACTGTTTGTTCTTCTTCAGATACAATTTGATGTGCCAATACTTTTTCTGCCATCAATTGATTTGAATAGTCAGGATTCTTCCCTGAACGTACTTCTTCAAAAAATTTTCTAACAATTTGTTCTGGCGTCATTTGAAAACCCCCTTATTAATAAATCCAATACTAATCATATCACAGTTTATTTTAATCTAACTATTAAAGTAAACTGATCCGCGCGTACAAAAAAACAAGACCTCTTCATGATTAAGATATTTCGGTTCATATCTTCCAGAAAAATCGAAACTTTATTCAAAACATCGTGACTTTATTTTAAATTCACACTAATAATCAGCTACTTCTTCACCGCATGCACATAATGGACCGTCTCAAAAGCTTTTAAATAATCGTTTCGTCCTTCAAAATATAATGTATGAATATCCTCTGGTGATAAGTGCTCATAAATGAGTAAGTCCGATTTCTCTAACAGTGCTTCCATTTCGGTATAAGAAAAACACGATTTCATCGGTTCTCCGCCTATCTCAGCCATCTTTATCATATTTTCAACTCGATTGGATAATCCTTTTTCCGTAAATAAGTTTTCATCCGGATAATCGAAAACGATAGAACTTCCCTCTGGAACTATCTCGAATAAATATTCTATTAAACTGGAAAGTTCCTCTTTCGTTAAATAATACGTAACACCTAATAGGCTAAAGAACGTCTTTTTATTTTCAAATCCTGCATTTACTAATTTTTGCTTCGAGAAATCTTTAGTAAAATCCATTGAAACAAAATGAAGATTGCTTGGAATTTCAAACTCCACTTCTTTCACTCTTTGTATTTTAAACGCTTGCGTAGAAGGATGATCCACTTCAAATATTTCTATTTTATTCTCTAACTCTCGGTGTCTAAAGCTAAATGTGTCTAAGCCGGCACCGAGTATGACGTATTGTTTTGCGCCTAATGCAATTTCATGTAGTAATACTCTTTCACAATATGCCGCGCGTGCCAAAGGTGTTGGTGATAATTGAACTTGTGTAATCCAATTTAATATTTCTTTTGGATTATCTTGAAACTGCTGTGCAATGTCTTTATTGAAAAAATGTATTCCTTGAACCATGTTCTTTTCAATATTATTACGTTCTTTTTGTGAAATAAGATCTTTAGCTACATAATCATCAAAGATTTTAGAACTATCAAATTCACTATGATACGCCCTTCCGAAAGCTGATACTAACGACGTTACACTTGCTTCACCTTTTTTCACGCACATACACTCTCCTTCATTTTCACAACAAAAATAGGGTCCCCCTGGCCAGGAGAACCCTATTATACACTTTATTTTTATATTGGTAAATTATAGAATAAATAAGTTTTTTTGTCAATTTTCCAACCTGCTAACACTCCGACACTTTGTATATTCTCTGGCAGGAAAACCGAAACTATATACGGAACTTTCCGAATTATTTATCCATTCTTTTTTGAGCAGTATTAGTATCTTGAGATACTGGTATGTGTTCGGTAGCTCTAGATAAACCTGTTTTTGGCATATTAACATAGATTGCTTCAGAAGCACCTTTTTCTATTTGATATGTCTCGTGAAAAACACCGACACTCCCATTATCTTTAATCTTATTATTGTATGATTTCCAAGCATATGAATGATTTTTTCCGTGAGCATAGTTTACTAATTCGTCGAATCCCTTCCAGTATTGAATTAGGATTACTTTTCTCCAACTAAATAAGAATTCTGTATGTAAGAAACCCCATTGTGGATTTTGATACAATTCTTTAATCATAGGTCCCATAGCATTAAAAACTGGTATCCACTTCCAAAATTTTAATAGGTTATTAATACGCATACCAATAATAAAAACAACAAATTCTTGATCCTTGCTATTGGCTATATGCCTGCCGTTAAAAATTTTAGCCCCCACTTTAATCCCCCTTTTTTACTGAACATAAATAATGTGCAGCTCCCAAATAAACCATAACACTTTTCCATGAATTTTCCAATTGATTCAACATAGATTATGAAAGGCTGTACTTAACTATAAAGGGTATATGTTTCCTACCCTTTTATTATTAATATTTGTTCTAAACCTCCTTTTCACCAGGAACATTTTCATAATATATTTCAATAACGATAGCATTGCCGCTCCCTTTCTAAACAGAATATTTTTTAGTTCATTTGAGTTAGGACAACATCACACTTTTCACATTAGGGAATTATTGGATAAATAAGTTTTTTGGTGAAATTTTCAGCCCATTACTACTCAGCCACTTTGTATTTTCTTCGGCAGGAAAATTGTCGATTCACACCGAACATTCCAGATTATAACAATACATATGGAGGCTACTATGAAACGATTAGTCATTATTACAGTAGGAAAAACCCACAGTGGTAAAACAACATTTGCTAAAGAACTAGAAAAAAAGTTACCCCACTCTTTCGTTATGGATCAAGATAACCAAGCAGAATTTATTAACACGCATTATGAAAAATTACAGCCAACTGAAGGCCCTAATACATTTAAGCACGCTCTTTCGAAATTCATTGTTGATTATGCAAAAGAACATACAAATTTACACCTTATCATTTGCAACTCAAATAGAAGCCGAAACGGCCGGATTTATTTGCTGAATGAGCTGTTTAAGGAAGAGGAATATGTACGCATACTCGTTCGTTTTGACATTCCAGATGATATTCTTTATGAAAGAGTAGCTCGTAGTAAGCGAAGTATAAATATATTTAGAGGTAACTATTCCAGTTTCAAAGAAGTACTCGTTCGGCAACAGGCTGAATCTCAACATGAAGATGTAGTAGATCCTGTAGAAAATGAGGCTGATTATTTGTTTGTTATTCGCGATAGTAAAGATGTAAAATCTACTATAGAAGAAATTGTTCATCTTGCTGAAGATTTGTCCCCTATCCCAAAATAAGAGACTATAAGAATCACATAATCATAGATTATTATGCAAATACTTCCTCTAGGCGCCGAACATGGTATATAATAATAAAATAATCTACTTCTATATGCTCAATTTTACACAAAACAGCTCATGCATATGAAAGAAAAGAGGTACAAAAATATGAAAACAAAACAAACAATCGCTGCGTCTACACTAGCTTTAGCAATGATTGCGGGATCTACCCCTACTCATGCAGAAGTAAACGAAGCTACTCCCCAGCAAAGTACGGGAGATCGCTTAGCTGAAATTAAGCAACATAGACAAGAGTTAGATGCGAAATTACAGCAGCACAAAGAAAATGTGGATCAAACATTAAATGAACTTAACCAAGTTAAGGAAAATGTTGATACAAAGGTGAATGAACTACATGAACGTAAACAAGTTGCAGATGAAAAAATTGGCGAGATGAAACAACATAAACAAGAGTTAGATGCAAAACTTCAGCAAGACAAACAAATCGCCGAAGATAAAATCGCTGAAATTAAAGAGCATAAAAAGCAAGTAGATGAAAAAGTTGCTGAAATTAAAGAGCATAAGCAAACTGTTGATGAAAAGGTTAATGAGATTAAAGAACATAAACAAACTGTTGATGAAAAAGTGAATGAAATTAAGCAGCATAAAGAAAATATCGATGCAAAGGTTAATGAGCTTAAGGAAGTAAAAAAACAGGTAGATGACAAATTAGCTGAGTTAAAGAAAGCGAAACAAACTGCTGAGGACAAACTTGCTGAAATTAAAGAAAATAAACCGAATACAGGTAACACATTAGAAGAACTTAAGAAAATTAAAGGCAATTTAGATAGTCTTTCATCTAACTTAGAACTAGCTAAACAAGATGTGAAAAACAAATTAGCTGAGTTACAAGAAGCTAGACAAGATTTACTAAATAAAATAAACGAAATGAAACAAGCGAAACAAACTGTTTCAGACGATTTAACAAAGAAAAAACAAGACTTAGATATTAAAATAAACGATTTTAAACATACTGAGAAAAAAATTGATGACAAATTAGCTGAGTTACATACAACAAAGCAAAATGTAGATAACAAAATTAATGAAGTATCACAACCTAAACACACGACATTGAATAATAACACTACAACTACTACTGTTCCAGCGAAAAACAGTGCTAGAGAACTTCCTAACGCTGGTAGTGAGCAATCAAACAATATGGCTTTAGGTATGTTATCTGTATTAGGCGGGGGTTTATTAATAACACGAAATAAAATTAAAACGTTATTCTCAAAATAAAGCTATTATAACTATTTTAAAATAATCATACAAAGGCCAACCGCACATATATGTACGGTTGGCCTTTTTTCTTTATATTAACTGCCCGTCTCTAAGCGTCAATATACGATCACATACATCAAGCATTCTTTCATCATGTGTAATCATAATTGCTGCTTTTTGACTTTCTTTCACTTCACGTTTCATCATTTCCACGACTTCACGTGCGCGTTTTGAGTCTAAGCTTGCAGTTGGTTCATCCGCTAATATTAAATCTGGGTTGTTCATGAAAGCACGAGTGATTGCTACCCTTTGTTTTTCCCCGCCCGATAGTTGATTTGGATAATGAGTTTTTCTTTCAGATAATCCAAATGCTGCTAGCAAGTGATCCGCACGCTTTTCAGATTCTTGTTTGTTTTCTTTTTTTAGCTTTGCAATGTAAAGCAATTGTTCTTTTACATTTAAATATGGAACAAGATTTGCGAACTGGAAAATGAAGCCGATTTTTTTCAAACGAATGTCTGTCATTTCCTTTTCTGATAACTTCGTAATATTTTGCTCACGAATGTAAATATCCCCTTTTGACGGTGATAATAAAGCACCCGCAATTGATAATAACGTACTTTTCCCTGATCCAGAAGGACCGACGATTCCGATAAATTCTCCAGCTTTCACATCAAGCGACATCGGATGAAGGGCTGTTACTTCCGTATTCCCTTCTCCGTACACTTTACTTACTTTGTCTAATTTTAATAATGAAGTCATTACATCCCGCCTCCAATTGCTTCTAATGCATCAACTTTTAACACTTGATATAACGAAATAAGTGTTCCTAAAATACTAATGACGATAAAGATTGCTGCATATTGTGCAATCATTGGTGTTGTTAATAAGAACGGCATACCCGCTGGTAAAATTTGTTCTAATCCTTGTACAAGAACTATACTGATTATCATCGCAACGACTGATAAGAATAACGCCTGCACGACTAAGCTATTTGCTAAATAAGAATTTTTCGTACCGATTGCTTTTAGTACACCTAATTGCTGTGTTTTTTGCAACGTAATTACGTAGAAGAATACACCGATTAGTAACGCAGCGATAACAAGTAAGAATGCAATGATCATCGTTAATGTTCCTTGCTCTTCTTTAAATCCTGGAATACTTTGCAGTACTTCTTTTTTGTCGATAACATGTGCATTTTTAATTTCTTTATCTGTATTAAGCGCAATTGCACTATAATCTTTTTGGTTTGGTTGTGAAATAGCACCCCATACGTCTTCATTTACATAAACGACTGGTGTATGGCTAAACATTTGATCTTTCGTAAATCCAACGATTGTAAATTCTTTCTTTGAAACAGGATCAATAATTGTATCCCCAATATCAATTCCTTTTTCTTTAATTGATTCATCAGCAACCATTTCGTTATTTGCTGTACCTAATTTCTCACCTTTTACAATGTTCGGTTCTAAAAATGAATCACGTTCACTTGAGAAAATAGCAACATCCACTTTTTTCGAACTATCTTTCTTTTCATACGTTGAAACTTTCACACGAAACGGAACGGCCTCTTTCTCGCCTACTTGATTTACTACGTTATCTACATCATCTTTCTTAATTTGTGAACGAAGTAATTTATTTTCCGCATCATCTGCTAAAACGAACTTATTTGCCTCCATATTTTGAATCGATGAAGCATTATCATATGATAGTCCATTTGCTAATCCTGAAATAACAAGGACTAAAAATGATAATAACACCATAATCAGTCCGATTAATCCGTATCTTAATTTTGATTGTTTTAATTCCCGCAGAGCTAAAAACATTTCGCTCGCTCCTTCCTCTTTCTTTCTATGCATTTATCATAAAAAAGAAATATGAACGGAATATGAACAGAAGATTACAGAGCAAAAAAATAAATTTTCTGAAAGTATTGAAAATAAATAGAATCCTTGATACAATTCAGTCAAATAATATTGACCGAGTAATTTAATTCAAGGAGTTGATCATGTTGAAGCCCGTATTAACACTAACTACTTATAGCCAACTAAAAGCATTAAGCGATCCACTACGTGCCGAAATGATGATACGTCTATGCGAACGTCCTTATACTGGACAATTACTATCTGAGAAATTCGGCATTTCAAGGGCGAAAATTCATTATCATTTAAAAGAATTAGAAAAGAATGGGCTTATAGAGATCGTTTATACAGAAGAAAAGAATGGGATTGTTCAAAAGTTTTATCAATCTGTCGCTAAAGGCTTCACCCCTGCCGCAGATCTATTACCTCATTTAGAAATATTAAGCGAATCCGGTCGCCAAATCTTTTTAAAAATGATAGAAAGAACGAAAAGCCAAATTCTCTCTGCACCAGAAGAAGCTTTTACATTACAAAATGCAAGTGAAGATCCAGCTAAGTGGAATTACGTTTCATCCTGCTGGGAATTTGATGCAACGCCAGAACAATTTCAAGTGTGGGTAAAAAAGTTTTATGAATTAATGGCTGAATTAAACGAAATCACAAAAGGTGCAGATAAAGATCCGAATAGTAAACCTTATTATATTTCTACTACTGCACTTCAAATCGCTGAGAGAACAATGCAGCAATTTGTAAAAAAGAAGAAAAATCGTAATGCGATTTTTTTACATAAACGGTCAAATTTATTTTACCGAATAATTTTTTTATAAAGGAGTAGATAAAGTGGACGTATTAAAAAACCAGAATTTCCTCTTACTATTTTTAGGGAGAATTTTTACAAACATAGGAGATAGTTTGTATTATGTAGCAGCGATGTGGCTCGTATATGAGCTGAGTGGTGATCCTTTTTATTCTGGATTGGCTGGTTTCCTTACATTATTACCTTCTGCATTACAATTTCTTACCGGTCCATTCGTTGATAGATGGTCAATCAAAAACACCCTTGTAATCACACAAGTCCTGCAATGCATTCTTATATTAATCATTCCTATTACACACTACTTCGATCTATTAACAGTTCAGCTACTACTCATCATTATGCCCATCGTAGCCTTTATCGAACAATTCGCCTATCCCGCACAATCAAAAGCTTTACCACTTCTACTGCATAAAACACAATTATTAAAGGGAAACTCACTCTTTTCCTTTGCTTATCAAGGCATTGATTTAGTTTGTACAACTCTTTCCGGAATATTAGTAGCATTACTTGGCGCAATCACTTTATATATAATCGACTCTTTCACATTCGCAATTACTGCGATTTTGTTTCTTTCATTAAAAATGCCGACACAAACCGAAACAGGCACATCACTTTCAACAAAGCAATATTTCTCTGATTTAAAAGAAGGCTTTTCAATCGTCTTTCGTTCATTAATGGGCATCTTCTTAATCGGTTCAGTTGTCGCTAATTTTTCAATCGGTATGACGATGGCAATACTCCCTTCTTTCGCCGATTCTTTAGGAGGGGTTAAATTATACGGTTTCTTTTTAGCCGCTATATCCGCCGGTAGTTTAATTGGAGCACTATTCAGTTCATGGGTTGGTAAACATAATATTAGCCATGTCTCCATTATTAGCTTTGCGACTAGCGCTTTCTTTTGGTTTCTCTCTACGTTTGTACCGTTTCAATGGTTATCAATTTTTTTATTCGGCTTAGCTTGGATACCAATTGGTGCGACCAACATATTATTTGCGACAATTAGTCAAACTTTAATTCCAAATCAATATCTTGGACGCATCAATTCAGTCACACGAAGCATGGGTACAATCGCTATGCCGTTCGGCTCTTTAATTGGCGGATACACCGCAAATGTATTTAGTAGCCAACTCATTTTCGCGCTCGCTAGCATCGGAATTTTATTCATTTCTCTCGTATGGCTACTTCATCCGAAATTACGTTCATTGCCGAAAGCTGATGAAATTACAGCGGATACTTTTGGGCTTCGGTTTAAGGAAGAGCGCGGGAAAGGTGCGGCTTTATAGCAGGAACAAATTTAACCCCGTTCTAAATTTGAGACGGGGTTATAATTATAGTTATTTAATTTTGAATGTAAAATACCTCACTAAAAATATAACAATAGCACCAACTAAAACGTTCAATTATCGATTTGATGGCCATGATCCCTGCATTTTTCTTAATTGCATAATTTGGCCTGTATGATAAGCATCATGAAGCATGATGTCTAGTAATTTACCCTCAAGTGAACTTTGCTCAAGCTCTTTTTCGGAAATTGCACTCAATACCTGTCTTAAATTACGTTGGGCATTTTCACAACGTTCAACGACTTTCTTCCATTCCTTATCATCATTAGATTGATTGGTAAGATAAAAGGTTTCATCACCGTCGAGATTATGTATCCATTCACGGCCTTCCAAGTTTGCTGCAAGTCTCTCTTTGTAATAAATGAGATGATTAACGTTCTCCCAAATGGTTTTAGTTGCCTCTCCATATGGTTTCCAGATAGCCTGTTCGGCTGTAAGTCCTTCTATAGCATGTTTAAACGGTGCATACCAACTCTCTTTATCGAATGTGGAATCTAGTACGTTTAATAACAAGTCAATTCGTTTCAAAGTAATCGCCTCCCTAAATAGTTAAAGTTTCAATAAAATCCTTATAACTCTGTAGAGATTCTACATTTTTAAATAAACTTCCTGCTAATCTTATTCCACAAACTGACCCAATTGTGAAATAGAATGACTCGCATTTTTTCAAACAACTTTTTATCACTTTACACGTAAGTGATAATATATTGACCAATTGACAAAAATAAGAAGAGGCTGTTCTAAAAACAGCCTCTTCCTTTCCATCTATTTCGGAAGCTCCACCTGAACAGTAGTCCCTTCCCCTTTCGTGCTATATACCGAAACGTTTCCATTATGAAGTTCAACAATTTTCTGTACAATCGATAACCCTAAACCACTACCTTCTATGTTTCTTGCCCTTGCCGTATCTACTTTGTAAAAACGATCAAATATACGATCCATTTCTTCTTTTTCCATACCGATTCCGTTATCTGATATAGAAATGACAATACCGGATTCTAATTCTTCTACAACAAATTCAATCGTCCCGCCATCGTTTGAAAACTTAATGCTATTCGTAAAAATATTACTCCATACTTGATGTAGTAGGTTTTCATCACCTTCTATAGATATGTCCGGTACATCAAATTCAACAGCTATATCTTTTTCACGCCATTTCCATTCGAGCATAAAAATGACGTCTTTAATTTGCTTCTGCAGATTGAATTCTTTTATCTGTAAAACCTTCTCTTCTTTATCTAAAGAAGCAAGCGTAAGTAACTGTTTACATAAACTAGACATCCGCTTACTTTCACCCTCAATAATTTTCAAGTAACGTTTTCTTTCCTCTTCACTCATATTCTCCGATTGTAATGTTTTCGAAAAACCTTGTATCGAAGAAAGTGGAGATTGGAATTCATGAGAAACGTTAGAAACGAACTCTTGTCTCATTTGGTCTAATTCTTTAATGCTCTTTGTCATCTTTTGAAAATTAGTCGCTAGTGTACCAATTTCATCTTTTCGATTTTCATCTAATTCGATATCATATTCACCACTTGCAATCTTTTGAGTCGCTTTCGTAAATGTTCGAATAGGACGAACAATATACCCTGCTGCGATCGCTATAAAAATGATACTTAATACAACGATGAAACCGAGTAATACCGCTAGAAAAATTCTCATTTCACCAAATTGTTGCTGAATATCAGGGCGAATGAATAAAGCGTACTGTTTATCATCGTGTTTTAGCGGTACACCGACACTATTAATTAATTCATTATCGAAAAATCCTGTAATAAAGAGGCGCGTTGGATATGTGGAAACGCCATTAAACGTCTCACCTTGCAATACTTTATGAACGGTATCATCACTAATTGTTATCTTACGAAACGCATTCCCAATACGCTTTCCATGATTTTCGTCATCTACAATATAAATTTCATACCCTAACTTCGCAATAGACTGTAAGTATGCCTCTTTATTCTCTTCACTTTGCTTTTCGTATAATGATTTTACTTCTTTAGCATACATTAAAATCTTTTCACTATTGTACGGTTTTAACTTCACTTGATAATATACGTTCGTTAATAAAAAACCGATAATACTACTAAGAAGCATAATACCGACTGTCATAAAAACAAATCTAGAATATAGTGATTTCATTTTATTTCAACTCCAACTTATAACCGAGTCCGCGTACTGTCGTAATTTGAAAATCATCTGTTCGTTTTGAAAAACGATCTCGTAGCCTCTTCACATGAACGTCAACTGTTCGTTCATCTCCTTCAAAATCCATTCCCCATACTAATTCAATTAATTCTTCTCTCGAGAATGTTCTTCCAGGATAACTAGCAAGTTGTGATAATAATTCAAATTCCTTTAATGGAAGCAAAATCGTCTGACCGTTACACTTCACTTCAAACCCTTTTCGGTCAATTGTTGTACCGTGCAGCGTAATAATATCAGCACTCAGCATTTGATAACGACGCAATAATGCTTTCATACGGAAAATGACTTCAGCTGGCTCAAACGGTTTTACAATATAATCGTCCGTACCAGAAATGAATCCTTTTTCTTTATCTACTAGCTGATCTTTTGCAGTTAATAAAATAACAGGTATATCATGATACTTCCGGATTTCTTCGCATAACGTATAGCCATCAACAAACGGCATCATAATGTCTACTATCGCAAGATGAATATTTTCTTTCTCTAAAACGCCTTGCGCTACCTTTCCATCTTCCGCTTCAAAAACTTTAAACCCCTCTTTTTGTAAATGGTAATGCAATAACTCTCTAATATGTTTATCATCATCAGCTAATAAAATATGTATCATCTTCATTAAACCCTCTCTTGTTCATCCTTCTACATCCTTACATTAAGAAACAATTGGATTTTTTGCAAGAAAAAGAAAAACAAACTGCTATTAGTTTTTTTGAATAAGAGTTGATACATAATACGCTACAAGCCAACATTTTAAGATAAATAAAAAGAATCTATTTTGAAAAAAATTATTCAAAATAGATTCTTTTATTTTAGTATTAAGATTATTTTAATAAAAACAATTTCTACTCTTACTAAGCTTTAGAAATATCAACAAATCCTTCTCCGAACACATCACGAACATCGTGTATAGCGATGAACGCAACCGGATCCGTAGTTTGAACAATCCGTTTTAGCTTCACTACTTCTTGCTTATTAATAACAATATAAAGAATTTCCTTCGGCGTTTTCGTGTAATAGCCATGACCTGAGTACACGGTAACCCCTCTGCCCATTAAGGTAGTCACCTTCCCGGCAATTTCATTCGGGTTATCAGAAATAATCGTAATAGCCTTTTTCGGATTTAAACCTTCAATTACAAACTCCATCACTTTCGTTGCTACATATAGCATAATAATTGTTATCATCAGTTTTTCTGCACCAATGATGAAATAAGATGAAAACGCAACAATTAAATCGAAGAACAGTAAACCATAGCTAATGCTCCATCCTAAATATTTATGCGTCATCCTTGCTAAGATGGTAGTACCTGCTGTTGTTCCGCCAACGCGAATAATAAGACCAATCCCGCACCCAATAAATATTCCTCCAAAAATGGCATTTACGAGCATTTCATCCGAAGCAATCGTCCAACCTTCTGTCAAATGAAGGAATAGCGAGTTCGTAACTACAGCGATAATCGTATAAATTGTTGTAATCTTATTTAAAAATTTATAACCAGCTATTAACAAAATCGCATTTAAAATTAAGTTAACTAAGCCTGGTGACCATTCAAATAAATAATACGTAATAATCGTGATACCAGTTACTCCACCCTCACCAAACTCGTTCGGGATAACAAACAAATTGACACCTAACGCAAAAAGAAATGCACCAATAATAATAAAAATAATGTCTGTCGTTCTTTTTTTCATACAGTACCTCACTTCTTATGTAAATATTTATTCTGTCATAAACTCTCACCATTATATCGTGGAATATTCAAATCGAACAGTGGTTTATTTTTATTTTAATATAGGATGATAAAACAACTTTATCCTATACCCACATGTAATTTAAAAAGTAAAACAACTGTATTTATTATGTGCTACAAATAAAGTTTTGATTTCACATGCAATTCACGCTAAAAAATGAATAGGAACACTCACTCGCACAAACTTTGAATACAAAGCAAATAGGCGAAGCTATATAATAGACTTCGCATCAAACATTTGACCACAGAGATTTATATTTATACATTCCAGAAATAAATTTACTTATCTTTCTCCATATATTCTTTAATCTTTCGTTCTTCCCACTCTTTTCCGAATATCCCAAATGGAAAAGTTGTCAAACCGTGTATAACGATACCAATCCCCCAACCTGCAAGTGGATATAAAAACCATAATTTACTTGAATCAGAGCTTATATTTATAATAAAAAGCATTAAGTTCACTAGTATATAAACCGTTAAATGAATATAAAACGCTTGTAAATTCTCTACCCTTTTTTTAGCTCGTAAATAAACCTCATCTCGCTCCACCCTTAAACACCTCTTTCCATATTGTTTTTTTCACCTTCGCTCCAGTATTAACATCATATTCTAATCGGAAATTCGTTATTCTCAAAAAAACATAAAACAAAAAAGTACCCATCGAATTATCATACATATGATGATTCGATGGGTACTGCATGATACATTTGTTATTTACAAGCGTCTAATTAAGACCAAATCCAAACATCATCATCATTATTTTCAGCGTTGCTCTTTACCTCATGAACTTTTTCAATGTTGTCCGTTGTGTTCCAGTTAATAGAACTTCCGCCCCATCCTACATACTTCATATCAATTTTTACTTTCTCACCTGTATGAAATACTTGTCCCTTCGTTAAGAAAACATCAATAATATCTTTTTTTCCGTTTAGCGATGGATACTCAACTACGGCATATTTAGTAGAACCGTCTCCCCCATATTCCATCGTTCCTATTTTTGATACTTCCCCAATTACATAATCAGGAGAACCGTCTTCTTTCATGTGCATACCTAATTTATTTGACGTATTTTCAACTGTATTTGCAATCATATATTCCGTAAAATTACGCATCATAGATCCAGTAGCTTTAACCTCATCCCCTACTTTCACATTTGAAAGGGAATCTATATATACACTTACAGGCTCCTCATATTGCTTAGATTTTACGACAATTACACCGTTATCTACTTCTATTACTCGCCCTTCTAACGTCGAGAAATTCGACTCAATAGAAGCGGCACTCGCTTTTGATAGTTCTAATCCTGGTAAATTCGTTCCTGATAATGCTGCGATCCCTAAAGCACCTGCTAAAATTATTTTTTTCATACCCATATGTAACCTCTCCATTCATGATAATCTTATTTTTTGATTGGATACGACCAACCTGTAACTATTATAGTTACAGGTTATAGAAAATAGCAACCATCTTTCTTATGCAATGTTGCATACTGTGATTTTCAAATATAAATCGATTATTCCTATATTCAACACGAGCGCTAAATTCTTGAATACCAGCAGGTAAACGGATTGATAACGAAGAAATTAATGTGATGCATCATATTTTTTCAATGCTACAGTTTGTATAATCGTAGTCCATTACATTATGTAGGAGCGGAGTTAATATGTTAAAGAAACCAAAGAGATTACAGGCAGGAGATATTGTGGCAATAGTAAGTCCTTCATGGGGAGGCGCAGGCGATTCTGAGATAAGATGGCGTTATGAACAAGGAGTAAAGAGATTAGAAGAAGTTTTCGGTCTTACGGTTGTTCCAATGCCGAATAGTTTAAAAGGTAGCGAATTCATTTATAACAACCCAGAGGCTCGTGCGGAAGATTTAATGACAGCATTTAAAGATACGCGCGTGAAAGCAATTATTGCGAATATTGGCGGTGAAGATAGCATCCGCTTACTTCCTTATATAGATTTTAATGTAATACGTGAAAATCCGAAAATTTTTATGGGGTACTCTGACGTTACCGTTTCACACTTGTTTTGTCATAAAGCAGGAGTTTCCTCTTTTTACGGTCCAGCCATTTTAACTGATTTTGCCGAAAATGTAGAGATGGATCCATATACAGTTGAAATGGTAAATCGGACTCTCTTTTCAAATGAGAATATTGGCGAGATTCAACCAGCTCCTGAATGGACGAGTGAGCGTTTAGAATGGATAGAGGTAAATAAAGATACAAGGCGTACGATGCAACAAAACAATGGCTATGAACTACTTCAAGGCTCTACTACCGTACAAGGACGCTTAATTGGTGGCTGTATAGAAGTATTGGAATTTGCAAAAGGAACGGAACTTTGGCCTGAGAAAAAACATTGGGAGAATACCATCATTTTCTTTGAAACTTCTGAAGACCATCCAGAACCAAGCTATATAAAGTATTGGTTACGAAATTACGCAGCGCAAGGCATTCTTCAAAAAGCAAAGGGTATCATCTTTGGTAAACCAAAAGACGAAATGTATTATGAAGAATATAAACATGAAATACTGCAAGTTATGAAAGAACATAACTTAGAAGATTTGCCGATTCTTTATAATTTAAATTTTGGCCATACCGAGCCGAAGTTTATTTTACCTTACGGTGCGATGGCAGAAATTGATTGTGAAAATGGGTCTTTCTCTATTTTAGAGAGTGGCGTGGAATAAAGGAAAACTTTAAATAAGTATAGCAATTTTCCTGATCCTACAGAAAAAATAGCGTGTTTTTTCATTTTAGAGAGTATTTTATTTTGGTTAGCTTGATAGCGAAATGAAAGGACCCCAATAAATAAAATCACTCCTATGAGATATGACTGTGAATTGATACTTTTTAAAAGTATATAATTGGAGGGAGATTACGTTTATGGAAGTAACATTTACAGTAAGTAAATGGGATGAAAAACTAATTGATGATACTAGAAAAGATTTCCCTATTAATATTGCCCATGTTGAATATGATATTGATGGTGAATTAAAAGGAAAAGCTTTTGTTGAATACTTATTATATTATTTAGACTCAAATATAAATGATGGTCACTTGGCTACTGCTAAAATTTCTGGATTTTTACACTTTGAAGGAATTTATAAGGGGCAACAAGGGACATTTACAGCTATAGAGCAAGGAATATTTGATAAAGGAAATCTAGATTCCCCAGGAACAATTATTAAAGCTACTGGTAACTTAAAAAATCTGAGAGGGTCCTATAATTATCAGTTTACAGGTCAAACCAGTAAACTGATTTTAGAGTTTGAATTTTAGCAAAATACCCTATAATTTAGTGGAAAGGACATTTCTTGTAATACTAGGAATGTCCTTTTTTTGTTGACGAGCTTATTCAACTATTCTTCTATTAGTTAAGAAAAGAACAGAGTATATTACATAACGTCTTATTATCAGTATTCAGCAATGTGTAAAATTTTAATTATGGGGGAATTAAAATCTAAGCCCGAGAGACATGGCCCCCACCTATTCATTACTTTTCCTACTTACTAAAGAATAATTCCCGAAAAACTCCCCTTCATAACTTCTTTTTCAAGTTGGTTCCTACATATAAACATCGCAATAATTTTTGTACGATGTTTTTCATCGGGTTCAAACTGTTCAATAGTTACGTCACAACGAATTGTATCACCGCTAAAAATAGGACGTAAAAATTCAAAATCCATCTTGCGAGCTAGTACGTTATAGTCACCGCCAATTTTTGTAGGCAGCGTTGATGTTAACAGCCCTTGTACAACAAATCTCCCCTGCTCATCTGGTGTAACATGATGAACACCTTCATCTTTAGATACTTCTGTAAATAAAACAACATCTTCTTTTGTAAAAGTTCGCTCAAAGGTGATTTTTTCGCCTACTTGTAATTTCATCGATACCCCTCCTCAAAAACACTTTTAACATAAGAAAAACCGAAACTATAATCATTTCGGTTTTTCAATCTAAAGAAGTCTATATTTATTTTAACGAATGAACAAACAACCCACTGCGCAGTTTCGGTTCAAACCACGTTGATTTTGGCGGCATAACTTCCCCTGCGTCTGCGATTGATAATAAAGCTTCCATTGATGTCGGATATAATGAAAACGCTGCTTTATATTCACCGCTATTTACAAGGCGTTCTAATTCTTCTAATCCGCGGATTCCTCCGACAAAATCAATGCGTGAATCAGATCGTGGATCATGTATTTCAAGTACTTGGCTTAATAAATGATCTTGCAGAATAGATACATCTAATCCTTTAACGAGATCATTCGCATCAAACGTTTCCTCTTTCACAGTGAGCTTATACCACTTCTCGTTTACATACATGCCAAATGATTTTGGTTCATTTGGTTTATACGGAGAACCATTTGCTTCTTCTACATAAAAGTACTGCGTAATTTGCTTTAAAAACTGCTCGACTGATAAACCGTTTAAATCTTTCACAACCCGGTTATAGTCCCAAATTGATAATTCATCATGAGGGAATAAAACAGATAGGAAGAAATTGAATTCCTCTTCTCCTGTGTAATTCGGATATTGCTCTCTTCGCATTAGCCCAACTTTTGCCGCTGATGCTGAGCGATGATGTCCATCTGCAATGTAAAGATTGGGAATGTCTTCAAATGCATTTACTAAAGTCGTAATTACTTCTTCATCTGCAATCTTCCACGCAACATGCCTAACACCATCTTCTGCTGTAAATGTAAAGATTGGCGCATGTTCTTCTTTCCAGCTTGCAATGAAACGTTTCACTTCTTCTTTTGTACGATACGTTAAAAAGATTGGCCCCGTATTTGCGTCGCACACATCTACGTGGCGAATACGATCAAGTTCTTTTTCATGACGCGTTCTTTCATGTTTTTTAATTGTATCATCTTCATACTCGTCAATCGATGTACAAACGACAAGGCCTGACTGCGTTCTTCCTTGCATCGTCAGTTCATAAATGTAAAGCGCTGGCTCCTCATCTTGAACGAACACTTCTTCTTGTATAAATTGCTTTAAATTTTCACCCGCTTTTTCATATACGCGATCATCGTACGGTGAAAGTGCCGGGTCTAAATCAATTTCTGCTTTATCAACGTGTAAGAAAGAATATGGATTCCCTTTTACAACTTCTCTTGCCTCTTCACTATTTAATACGTCATACGGTAAAGCTGCTACTTGTGCTGCTTTTCCTTCTACTGGACGAATAGCACGAAACGGTCGGATTTTTGCCAAGTTTCTCTCTCCTTTACACAATCATTCGAACAGCTACAACACCTGTGATTTTACTTATATTTTCCACAATATTCTCTTTCATTATATCATCAATTCCGTTATCAATATCAATCATTGTGTACGCCCAAGAATGTTTACTACGATTAATCATATCCGCAATATTAATATGATGTTCTGCTAAGCATCCTGTAATTTGTCCTACCATGTTCGGAACGTTTTGATGCATAATTGTAATTCGTTTTTTTCCGATGTACGGAAGTTCTACGTTTGGATAGTTTACTGAATTACGAATATTACCTGTCTCTAAATATTCACGTAATTGACGTGCAGCCATTATTGCACAATTTTCTTCAGATTCAGACGTAGATGCACCAAGATGAGGCGTTGCTGTTACATTTTTCATCTTTATCACATTTTCATTCGGGAAATCTGTTACGTAATGTGTAATAATATCTTCTTCTAACGCTTTTTGAAGAGCTGTTTCATCTACAAGTTCTCCTCTTGAGAAATTGAATAGACGCATTCCTTTTTTCATCGTCTCTATAGCGTGTTCACCAATAATCCCCTTCGTTTGGTTCGTAAGAGGAATATGAAGTGTAATATAATCACACGTTGCAAAGATTTCATCTAGGCTAAACGCTCTTTGTACTTGCGTAGAAAGACGCCATGCTGTTTCAACTGATATATACGGGTCGTATCCGACAACGTCCATCCCTAAAGATAACGCATCGTTCGCAACTAAAGCACCGATTGCGCCAAGACCGATAACCCCTAAACGTTTCCCTGCAATTTCTGATCCAACGAATTGCTTTTTCCCTGCTTCAACAAGCTGTGGTACTTCTTCTCCATCCAACTCTTTCGTCCAGCTCACTCCATTTATAATATTACGGGAAGACATAATAAGGCTTGCGATAATAAGTTCCTTCACTGCATTCGCATTAGCCCCTGGCGTATTAAATACTACAATCCCTTTTTCCGTACAACGCTCAACAGGAATATTATTTACACCGGCACCAGCTCTTGCAATCGCCTTTAAATCTTCTGAAAACTCTTCTTCATGTAAAGAATAGCTGCGAAGTAAAATACCATCTGGATAACCTACTTTGTCTCCAATTTCATAGCGATTCCCATCAAAAATTTGCAAACCCTTTTCGGCAATTTGATTTAACGTCTGAACACGAAACATATCCCCATCTCCCTATCTATTTTCAAGCTCAAATTCCTTCATATAGTCTACTAATTCTTGTACACCTTGGGTTGGCATCGCATTGTAAATACTAGCGCGCATACCACCGACTGAACGATGTCCCTTTAGCGTAACGAAACCGCGCTCTTTCGATTTTTGTAAAAACTGATTGTTAAGCTCTTCTGACGGTGTTGTAAACGGAATATTCATAAGTGATCGATACGTAGGGTCAACTGGTGAAGTAAACAATTTAGATTCATCTAAAAAATTGTAAAGAAGTGAAGATTTCATTCTATTTTGTTCTTCAATCGCAGATACCCCGCCTTGTTCTTTCAACCACTCTAGTACAAGTTTTGCTACATAAATACTAAAGGTTGGCGGTGTATTATATAGGGAGTTATTTTTACTGTAAGTTTCATAGTTTAACATCGTAGGACAAGCACTATTTGCACTGCCAACTAAATCTCTTTTTATAATTACAATCGTTAAACCCGCTGGCCCTAAATTCTTTTGCGCACCCGCATATATGAGACCAAACTTCGTAACATCATATTGTTCTGATAAAATATTTGAGGACATATCCGCAACGAGCGGCACTCTTTCTAACTGTGGAATATCCACATATTTTGTCCCCTCAATTGTATTGTTCGTTGTAATATGTACATAATCTAGTTCTTCATCATTTGGTAAATCATCCATTTTAGGAATTGTAGTAAACTTCTCTTTTTCAGAAGAAGCAATCACTTGTACTTCTCCTACTTTTCCGGCTTCTTGCAGCGCCTTTTTAGACCATGAACCTGTCAGTACGTACCCAGCTTTTTTATACGTACTCATTAAATTTAACGGTATCATAGAAAATTGTAATGACGCACCGCCCTGTAAAAATAAAACTTCATACTCATCAGGAATGTTCATTAATTCACGAAGTAAGCTACTTGCTTCATCAATAATACTTTGGAAATAAGAAGATCTATGGCTCATTTCCATAACAGACATGCCTGTCCCGTTATAATTTACAAGCTCCTTTTGCACTTTCTCTAAAACTGGCAAAGGGAGTATAGATGGTCCTGCTGAAAAATTATACACTCTCTCCATCACCCAGATAACCTCCCTATTTCTCATTTTTATTATTTTTTAAACTTTCTGAATTATAACCTATATACAATACACGGTCAATTTGTTTTCCGTTATTACGGTGCAAGACGCAATGGAATCGCTTGCATGTGCACCCTGCTTTTTATAAACATACAAAAAAGTGTTAAGTACATAATCGTACTTAACACTCTAGTAATTAAGTATAATAGCTACTTACTCGTAAAGAACCGATCGAAAATTTGATAAATAGCTGAAAGACCAAAGAGCCAATAAATAGTATCCACAAGCGCCGGCATAGAACCAAACCATTTCTCAACTACATTATAATCTAACGCCACAAACAACCAATTCAAACCGCCAAGAATCACCAAAATTACTGTAAGGTATGACAAAAATTTCATTATGATTGCCCCCTAGGTGATAAGATGGTGAAAGGCCTTTCACTAAAATATATGTAATAGATTCTAAAACTTACCTATTTTATAAAATTTATTTTCGATACCAGCCATTAATAACTGTCTCTGCTTCTTTACTATGTATTTGATATGAATGATTACTATCATTAGATCCGATAAACCAAATTGAAAAACCTTTAAAATATGGCTTCGCTTCTAATACATCTCGGTAAGCACGCCACCCGTTAAGTTGTACATCTTTCGAAAACACATTCGTAACATCTGGGTTCCACGGGCTTTGTAGTCCAAGTTCACGTGCTGGCACATTAAATCCACCAAAATAAACTGGCTTTCCAGTTGTTTTATGTAATGTCTCAAGTTGCTGAACAACATTTTGGCCCCGATTGTATACTGTCGTCGCAAATAAGCTTTGTTTTACTTCTTCGTATGATGGATTTCTTTTTCCTGAAACTTCAAACCAACTATCAATACTTACAATGTCCACCTTTTTTAAATACGGGCGATTTATTTTCTCTTTAAATTTCGCCTCATAAGAAGGATCAAAGCTTGCAGTTAACCACCAGTTCATTTGATACAAAACATTTCCTTTATACTGCCGGCGAACAAAATTAATCGTATCATTCCAATATCCTTCTGCATATTCCATATTCACGAAATTAGAAGCGATTTTCAGCCCATAAATATTGTACTTACTTGTAATGGAATTAAAAATATCTTGTAAAACAACCGTTTTCCAATTCCAGAAGAAATCGTTAATATTACTAGGGTTCCACTCTGTTTCTCCAATATTTCCTTGCTGAATAAACGGAAACGGCTCCAATATAACTTGTATATTACGCTTTAATAATTCTTGAATTAAAATAATAGCTTGTTTCTTTTGCGCCTGATTAATTACCATATTAGCCGAATTCACATCCGGAATATCTACTTGAATAGGTACATTCACCGTATTTAAATTCAAGCGCTCTACATCTGCTAACACTTTCGCTACATTACCTACTTCCCATACCGTTACGTTTCCTGATTTTATTTTTCCAGATTGAACAGTATTTACATCCGCCTGTATATTTCCCTGGAAACAAAAAGAAAACAACATGATACACACTCCTAAAATACTTACTAAACTCTTACTTTTCTTCACAAGTTTCCCCCTGTATTTTTTGGCTCTCTTGATTATTTTATACAACATTACACATATATTCCATAAGAAAAATAATTCAAAAAAAGAGCGGTTCTCCCGCTCCTTTACAAACCATTCCATCTCAAAATATCTACACATTATTTAGGGACTAAATTTAACACTTTCCCTTCTATCCCATCTGTATTCAGTGTAGTCGTATGATACTCACCGTTCACCCAATCATCTATTTGATCATGATACCAATCGCTTCTAAAATGTCCTGACTGTCCCGGCCCCACTATATGATAACCGTTTGACATATCTTTCGTATCAATAACGAATCGCCAAGAAGCCCCATGATTTACAATACCGTTATCTCCGTAACTCGCTGCTTGAACGGTAACTTGGCTTCCGCCAATTGGAACTGGTTTCTCACGATTAAACGCAAGTAATGCTAACATACTAGATGATCTCGAAATCGGATGTGTAAAAGCAAGTTGATGGTAATCGCCCCACTTCCACTCCGCAACATTCGGTCCATATTCCTTCTGTAATTTTTTCATTACATTCTCGTACGATGTATGCACAACTTTTGTGAAGCCTCCGTACTCCGTAAACCAAGCGCTATTTTCTCCTGCTACTTCTTTTCGAATCAATTCATCAACTACTTGTGACTTCCCTTCAAATAACTCCATCACATCTTTCGGTATTTCTTTTGAAAATAGCGTATTCGAAATCTCTTTCATTAACAAATGGAATATTAATGGTGCCGCTTCATCTTTACTATCGTAAAAATTCCACTTTGTTAATTGTTTTACGCCCTCTTTCTCTACTTCATTTAAAGATGCTTTATTTAACTCTTTTAACAATATAGGAGTAAACTCTTTCCCATATAAATTTTTTTGATCCATCTGTAAATCTTCTAAATCTTTCACCGTATACTTTTCCTTCTCTTGTAAAAACTCTTGAATACGCATTTGCCTATATGGCTGCGCCCACGTATTACTAATATGGTACGGATAATTATCATCAACGATTTTATTATTTGCAGTTGAAATAAACCCTTGTTTTGGATTTATTACTTTTGGAAGTTGATCAAACGGAATATACCCTTCCCATTCATATTCGTCTGTCCATCCAGGTACAGGCAAACTACCATCGCCTTTTTTACGCACTGGTATATTTCCGTTCGCTTTATAAGCAATTGTGCCGTCATTTGATGCAAACAAAAAGTTTTGAGTCGGTGTGTGAAAATCTTGAAGAGCTGTCTCAAACTCATTCCAATCTTTCGCCTTATTCATATTTAATACAGCCTTTAACTCAGCTGAAGGCTCTAAAGCAGTCCATTTCAAAGCGAATACTGTTTTCGTTTTCTCTTTCCCCTTATCCGCAAACTCTGAAATGACTGGACCATGCCTCGTAACCGTAACGTTATACGGAATTGTTTTCCCGCCTTTTACTTTAATAGATTCATCAACAACCGTAGCCTTTTCCCACTTATCGTTATACAAAAATTCATTTTCATTATTAGGATTTCGCTTCTCAATATATAAATCTTGCACATCAGGACCTGTATTCGTAACGCCCCAGGCAATCTCTTTATTATGCCCTAACATAACACCAGGAACACCCGCAAAAATAACTCCACTCACATTTACATCTTTCGTTTCTAACGCAGTTTGATGCCATATAGAAGGTGTCGCAAGAGATAAATGAGGATCATCCGCTAAAATTGGCTTACCAGATACACTCTTTTCACCACTCACAACCCAGTTATTACTACCGTTAAACTCTGGTGGAATAACTGTCTTTGAAAAACTTTGTGCTACGTCCACATTTGTATTTTTCAATTCAGCTAGCAATCTAGGTGCATCTTTCGGATATGTAGGAAATAGCTTATTTGCTTGCTCTTCCGGAAGATTTTTCAACGCCCAATATCGAAATGCCTGCCCATGCCAATGTCCTCCTAAATCAAACGCCATATACTTTCCAATCGTTAAAGAGTCCACAATTGACCATTCAGCAGGTTCATAGCCTAATAAAGTAAACTCAACCGGCAATTTCTTTTCGGCCTTCGCTTCACGTATAAAAGTATTCACCCCATCAGCAAATGACTGCAGGGCATATTTCGCTTCCCCATCATATTGACTAACAGATGCTTCTGCCGCTCGCCGTAAACCGAGCGTTCGAAACAATTTATCTCGATCAACAGCTGCTTCCCCTACAACTTCACTTAACATACCAGAAGCTTGTCTTCTACTTAAATCCATTTGAAACAAACGATCTTGCGCTTGTACATACCCTTGCGAAAAATATAAATCATGCGCATTTTCCGCTTTAATATGTGGTACACCTTTACCATCCCGCTTCACCGTAACAGCATGTTGTATATCCTCTAGCTTTATCGTTCCATCTATCTTTGGCATAGATCTCAGCGTATATATGTTCAAAAAAATCATAGCGCAAATAAACAAAAAAAGAACGATACTACTAGACCAAATAAAAATTCTTTTTCCCCTATTTCGTTTCTTTTTTATGACGACTTCCATACAATCCCTCCTCTCTCAATCTATTCGCTTCTATTGTGAAAGAACCTTTTAGAAAAGAAGAAATCATTACTTGCTCATGCTATGGATCATACAAACTGAATACTTCTCTCTTACGCACTATTTCCTTTCCTTTATTAAAGCTTACTCGTCCTTTCTTACACCAATTCCTCAAAATCCCCTTTACATAAGCAAGTGTCCCCTTATTATTTTCAAACGCAATTTTAAGTGCCTCTAGTACTTTATCTCCTGAAACTCTTTGCATCCATTCCTTTAATTCCTTCGCGATATATGGAGATAGACTACTAATGTTTTGTTCGTAAAATTTATAAACTTCACTATGCGGAGTGACATCCTCTACTCTTTCTACCTCTTCCTTCTCTTGAATAATTACTTGTTGTGAATTACTATCAACCTCTTCCTCTGGCATACCAAAATACTGAAGTAATAACGGAATCTTGCATTCTTCTTCAAGACATTTACGTAAAAACTTATGTAGGAACTCTTTACTTTTCACCATTTTCAGCTCACGTAATACACATTTCTCTATGTTCGTATTAAAAATAGGATTATAGTGTAACCAATTTATAATGAATAACTCTTTCGTTTCCGCATCATATAAAATCTTCCCGTATTCCACAAACCGGTTCAATAACTTCTCAACAGTCTCCATACTGTAACCAGTTTCAAGCTCTGCCTAACGCTTCGGTAATATGTAAATACCACATTGCTTCGTTTTCGTACCAGTTAACAAATATATGTAAAAATAACGCTCCTCTGGCGTTAAATCTAATATGAATTCATCTTGCCAAAAGTTCACCTGCACATTACGGTACACCGCCATATGTTTCCCACCTCCTTTTATTCGTAAAAAGGCAAATTTCAATCCTTCAATATACATATAGGAATGAGGGCTTTATTTTTGCATTTGAATTCCAAATTTTTTTAACTACTACAACGCCGGTTTTATTTTTTCGCGCTTGTTTTGTTCTTGTAGTTGTTTTTGTTTTGTTTTTTCTTAGTGATTTATTACTTGGTAGGTGCTTATAAGGGGCTTTGAAGGGGCTTATATAGTGTTTTCATTTCTCTCTTATCCGATGCCTAATTACAAATGTCTCCAACAATCTTCATATATTGCAGACAACCATTATGATTCACCTGCTCATATTTACACGAAAATAAAAAGCACTTGTTGCCTTCGTAGACAATTCAGTGCTTAAAGTTAAAAGCTTATAAATAAAAGTGTCTATAATCGACATAGTTGATTGAAATACAATTCTGTTACATTTATTTTAGTAACGATAATATGATACATACCGAATTATCTACAACTGAACGTTCTGGGCGAGATTTCATTAACACTGTTAATCCAATTAATGAAGTGACTAGCGTTTGTGCCAATGCTTTAGCATTCACATCACTTTGCAGTTCTCCAGACTGAATTCCTTTAGTAATTAATTCTTGAAATATAACTGAAAGATACATTTGATGTTCTCTAGTCAGCACTTCAAATTTTTCATTATGAGGAGCAAGTTCCGCCATTGTATTAATACAAAAACAGCCTTTATTTGATTCTTTTTTATATTCCTCTTCCACCATATTTTCAAAAAATATACGAATGGCCTCTTTTACAGATTGTTCTTTTTGAAGTTTTGTTCGAATGCTAGCTGCGTGTATATTCGTGTATCTCCGTAATGCAGCTTCAAATAGCCCTTCTTTATCACCAAATGCTGCATATAAACTCGGTCTTTGTATTTCCATTTTAGCAGTTAGATCACTTAATGAAGTAGCAGCGTATCCTTTCTCCCAAAAAAGTTGCATAGCAGCATCCAAAGCTTTTTCTTTATCAAATTCACGTAGTCGAGCCATTTAACCCCTCCTCTTTTTTCACCTGTTTTCTAAATTATAAATCACGTTTTTATGTACTAATCAGTATATTATATATCGTATTAAATTATAAATGATATGTCAAAAGAAACTGAATTTAATTCACAATTCACTTGACATAGTAACTTATCCCTGATTATATTTGACTTACGAAATAACATACCGTTCGGTACATTATTTTAATAACAAAAGGAGATGATATTATGGATACTAAAGAAAAAATGACAGCTGCTCTTACACAGAATAATGATCAGTTCCAATCACCTATCAATACAATCATGCCCCGCTATATAACTCTATTATTTTCAATAGCTTGCGGGATGGCTGTGGCGAATATATACTTCGCTCATCCTCTACTTGATTCTTTATCAAATGCGTTTAAGATCAACCATTCAACTATTGGTGTCGTTATTACGATTACTCAAGTTTGTTATGCACTCGGATTACTTTTATTAGTTCCACTTGGTGATTTGTTAAACCAAAAAAGACTTATCATTGTTCAAATGCTTTTATCCGTTTTCGCTTTAATTGTGGTCGGAGTCGCTCCTTCCAGTACCGTACTTTTTATAGGTATGGCCTTAGTCGGAATTCTTGCGACTGTTACGCAGACACTCGTCGCATACGCATCCATTTTAGCTAACCCAAAAGACCGTGGGCGAATAGTAGGTTTCGTCACGAGTGGTGTCGTAATAGGAATTCTACTTGCACGTACATTTGCCGGAACATTAACAGATCTAGCGGGATGGCGTTCCGTTTATCTCACCTCTGCTGTACTTATGCTCTTCGTAATTGGTTTGTTATATCGTAATTTACCTAGTCTTGAACATAAAAAAACAGCTATGACCTATCGTAAATTATTACGTTCTGTTCTCTTATTATTTGTAGAAGAAAGGATCTTACGTATTCGCGGAATATTAGCATTGCTTATTTTTACTTCATTCAGTATTTTATGGACTTCATTAGTTTTACCTCTAAGTGTTGCACCATATAATCTATCACATACAGCTATCGGAGCATTTGGTCTTGCTGGAGTTGCTGGTGCATTAGCTGCCACTAAAGCCGGACAACTTGCTGATCGCGGATTCGGAGAGAGAACTACTGGCATAGCCTTATCCTTATTATTACTTTCATGGCTCCTAATTAAATTAATGAACCATTCTCTATTCCTACTAGTTATCGGTGTTATCCTTTTAGATTTAGCTATGCAAGCTGTACATGTCACCAATCAAAGTATACTTTTCACAGTGCGTCCAGAAGCGAGAAGTCGCCTCACTGCTAGTTACATGATTTTTTATTCTATCGGCAGTGCAACAGGTGCAATTCTTTCCACAAACATTTATGCAAGCTACGGATGGAACGGAGTTTGTATATTAGGTGCATCCGTTAGTGCTTGCACTCTTTTATTCTGGGCAATGACCTTACGACGATCATCATAAATAAAGGCTGTTTTCTCAAAGATTGTTACTGCTAAAACTAAAAGGCAGATTTAATCTACAAAACGTGTAGAATACTTTGCTATAATCAACCCAGGATATATAATTATGGTTAATCGAAAGGAGGGATAATAATGAAACAAGTAGCTCTCCATCAATTGCACAAAGAGCATAATAAACGAATAGCAGAATTTCATAAAAAACACGAAATTGAAATTCAACGTAGTGAAAATGGGAACGGTTTGTTAGCTAAATGGGAAAGATTTTTTTATAACAAGGTAATTTTTCCTCTAAAGAATGTGAAATAATACCTACCTATTAAATGAATTGTCATCCTTGTACAGTTCATTTTTGTATCGCATTTTAAGTCAAATACGCATTACTCTTTTTTTCTTATTCAACTAAACTACTCCATTAGTTAAATAACAATAAACCACTGAATCTACCTAAAAAGCATCTGATTAATGATGCTTTTTATCTTTTCTTAATGCTTCAACTGTGAAATATTTAGATTTTTGGCAAGCTGAAATAAGTATTTGCTCTATCCAATTTTCAAATGCTAAGTTTTTATGTAACTCAAGCCAACGATATCAGTAGAGGTGACTATCCAAATAATACGTACAAACGCCTTGAAATCGTTCCATCCATCTTTTCAAGCGGCGATGAAAGTTATTAACGTGTTGTATGTGGAATATCCCTTTTTTACTCGTTGATAGAGAGCAACAATCTATACGAAAACCGCCTAAATAAAAGGAGAATAATTTATTAGTGCATTTTTTAATATACTTTTTTTACAAAACTATAAAATTGTGAAAAATACGATTCAGGATTCTCCAGAACGAACAAAATCCGCTATGAATAATCTTCTAAACACTGTGTGGATTTCATATGCGCCACTACATGAAAAGGCAGTCGAGACTGCAAAAGAAGTTGGTATAGTTGAAGTAAAACGTAACAAGAAAAAAGCAGTTTTCTAAATGCTTACGAAAATATGCATTTAGAACTTGATAGAGAAAGACTCGGTTTCAAACGTAAATATGTAAGATGTAAAAAAACAAAAAGGGGTATCAATCTTTCTTGATTGATACCCCTTTTTACTTTGGTTACTGAACTAGCTCCGTAGAAAACATTCATTTAATTCTGGACAGCTTATATGTTAAAAATTTCTTCATTCAATTTATAAACCCTATCTCTTTTCTCATCATTTTTGATAAAAGTAAGCTTTCCTTCTGTAACAAACCCTTCTAATATTAAGCATACTTGTCCAAAGGCTTTAGGCTTATTCGTTGTAAATCTTTCATCTGATATTTTACCAGATCGTATTAATTGTTCGCATAGCTCAAGTGCACTTATTTCTTCAGAATTAAATAATCCCAAAATATCTTTTTGCAAGGGCGATAAAGGTGCTGGGATCTCAGCTACCTCCACTTTCTCTTTTTCTTCTTCAAATAAATCTTCAAATGAAATTTGATTCATTACATCTTTTCCTTTCTAACAACTGATTTGTATAACATGAACTGAATCCTATAGGTACGAGAACTTTAAATATTAGTTATTGTTATGTAGTACTTACCTTATTACATGAATTTCAAACTCATATACATCATTTCATATAGTATGTTTTGATTATACCAAATATACGTTCTGTCTTCTATTGTAGAATTTTTTATAACAGGAATGAAGGTAATAGTGAACATTTATCTCCTCGTTAGTTGTATACACTATGTAAAAAAAACAGAAAAAGTTTACATAATAAAATTATAGTTTTCTGTTGAATTTCTACGCAAAAAAAGCACTTGTTGCCTTTCATAGGCAATCAAGCGCTTTAAGTTCATATGTTTTTAAGTAGCATAAATTTGTAAGTTTTGTAGTAACAGTATGACACCTTTTGTATGTCATGACAACTACTACGTTAAAACTTACGAGTTTGTACGAGTTCGTTAGTTTCATGCCCATTCCATGTGTTTATATTCACCGCCATGTAAAATGTCATTTCGCCTAAGCTCGTACTTCGTTTTCTGTTCTATCATTGCACACAGTACTCCATGATGGTACAACCATCATGGAGTATCTATTTTCAAACACCCTATTATTTTTTCTATCCACTTCACATAAAATTTATTTTTCATTCATCATTATATTTTTTAATCGTGTAATTTACTTAAAAAATCAGTAAATGTATCTGCAATGTAAAATACATTTTCTCTTGCGATTTTCTCTGCTTCTTCTGCCGTAATCCCTTCACTTTCCATCAGCGCTTCCTTTTCCCATGCATCTTCATGTTCCCAAAAAACAACAATTGGATTTTCTTCATGATTTTTATAATCAAAGCAAATTAAATTTCCTGCTGGGTCAAATGCAAATGGAATTAATTCTTTAGGTAATGTATCACTAAAGTCATTATATACTTCAACTATATATTCGTCACTATTTTCATCAAAAGATAATAAAGTCCCAAAAACTCTCTCATGATTATTCACATTAAATATTTCTGGTTCCACATTAGCACCATTATTCACAGCTACACATTTTATATAATCGTTTGGAAATTTAACACCTATTTCATTACCAATTTCCCCTACAAAATCTTCACTTACAGTTGCATCAGCAAATTGCCACTCTACTTTTCTCATCTAATTCCATCTCCCCATAATTTATTTCCACCTAAGTGATTTACTTTATGTACTTTTGAAATAACTAATTGCATCTTGCCAGGGACTTGATGGTGATGCCAAGTTAATCCTTTTATTCTTGCCTTACCAGCATTTATTTGAGCTAATTGATCTGGAGAAAACAATTCTTTTGGAATCTTGCCTGAATCAATCGCTTCTTTTAATTTCCTTGTACATTCCTTAAACTGTGGCTCATCTGGACTAATATGTAAATTCTTATCTAGTCTCATTGTAAATTTAACATCGTCCCCTTTAAATATTGGGAATCCTAAAATATCAAAATCTACTCCTTTTTTCACATGTGTTCCTCCTGCTAAAGGCTTATTTAATATATTATTTTTCGTTTTAGTATTCAAATATGTTTCTGTTAGTCCCACGACTTCTTTAAACTCTTCAACACTATCATACCCAAATTCTTTGATAGTAGTATCATCTACTTGTTTTAAGAAATCTTCAACACTATCATATCCCTTAGGCACAATTGATCTATTAATCAAATTTCCGTCTTTATCGTAATTATTTTTAATTACTTCGTCAATTTCAGATCTATGAACAGGATTACCCGTACCCTTAACCCCACCACTCTCCAAATTCGAGATCCTACTCTGAATACTCGCCTTTGAGGCATCATGGGCTTCTTGGAATTTTCCGCTATAGTTCGTTCCAGTTCTAACGACACTTCCATCTGGCAGTATTTCTACACCTTTAAAGATTGGGGATACGGAGTCCACACCTTTTGCTAATTTAATTTCAATTATATAATATTAACAATTTATTTTCTTTTATCAATATATACCGCGCATTATTCATCAAGTTTAAATATGTCTATGAAAAAAGCACTTGTTGTCAAAAATAACAATCAAGTGCTTTAAATTTATATATTTTATAAGTAACATTAATCCGTCACTATTCTTTTTCCAATAGTCCAACCAAAGCTAGTTGATTTGAATATTTTACATATTTACTCGCTAATAATACATTCCTTAATTTAACAAAAAATATTTTAAGATTTATTTTGCTCTTCATATTCTTTCATCTCTTCGAATTTTCTTCGCTCATTTTCATTACTAGGTTTCTTCCCTAAATATTTATATTCAAAATAATCCACTCGGTCATTCGGTCCAAAAGTAGATTGATACCATTTAGTATACCCATAATGGATTTTTAATTTACCCTCAGATGTCACAATCATGTCAAAAGAATACCAAGGTTCCTGATTATTTTTTGTAAATATCTCTTGTAACTCTACACTTAAATGAAATAATTCATCATATTTCTTATCATATTCTTTTTCACTCACATTAAATACATCTGGTATATCATGGGAATATATATATTCATCCGACCTATCTGGGGTATTGAAAAAGAATAATACCCCACCCTCTTGGTTATGAATCTCTGCATTAAAATAAAAGATATCCCACTCTACGGGAATTGTATCATTTATTTTTTGAGCTATATTTTGATAGATTTTATTTAATTCTAATTCGAACACTTTTACATCAACCTCCTGTTTTATTAAGTATTTCACGTATTACCTTACGTTGACCTTCAATTTGGTATTTTATTTTAAATAAGTTTGGTCTTAGCGATGAACCTGAGTATACTGGTTCAATCTTTACTGACACTTTTTTAGGAGGCTTTCCACCTAATGCATTAGCCCACTCTTGCTCCATATTATACCACTCTCCACCAGAGCGATTAATTTGTCTATTTTGAGCAATCAAATTATCAATATCTCCAGAACCATGGAATTGAGTTCCTATCAAGTGGCCACCATCATCATCAGGTAACCTATCTTCACGGCCTGCAGCCACTTGCATTCCTTTGTTTCGTTTTCCTTTTTGAAGTATTAATTCTCCTGCCTCAACATCTACTATTCTACCAAACTCATCTGTTGTATATTTATAACCATCCTCAGTAATATAACGCACGTTTGGTACAAGTTCTTTTCTTCCATTTTTCCCTTTAATAATGTGCTTCCCAAGGTCCCCCTCTTGTATTTCCGTTATCTTAGGAGGATTACCCGTACCCTTAGCCAAACTACCTTCCTTACTAACTCCTGAGTCACCACTACCCTTAGTAAGTTGATAAGCGTCATCCTTAGCTGCCGTACTTGCCTTTGAAAACTTTCCAGCTACTTCTCCAACAGTTGAATATTCTATATAAGGAAGCTTCATTCCTATTCCAGTATCCACCGTCCTAACTGCTACTGGAATGTTTGTATTTTTCATAGCATCTAGTGCATTCTTTAAAGTCTTATTTTCCTTAAGCGATTGTACCACATTTTTACCCAAATTTGGATTGAAACCAGGCATTCCTTCTTTGAATTTTAATAATTTCGCTAAATCAGCTAATTCACTCGTACCCTTGAATGCTTTTACTCCTTTTCCTACAGCTCCAACAACTGGGATTGCATCTAATCCACCAAAAATAACGTTTCCTACCCGCTCTTCTTGACTCAATTTCCTGTGTGTTCCCCAGTCTTCTCCGTCAATACCACTTTTTATTTGTACAGCGCCGTATACTACTGCGGCAGCGGCCCCGAGTGGTGGACAAAGGATTGTTGTGATGATGATTCCTACGCCTATTCCTATGTCTCGTATCATTTCTAGTTTTTTCTGTTCATCTTCTATCGATTTGTATTCAAATCCTCGTGTGGATGGAACTACTTTCTTGTATTCTTCATAATTTAGTTTTGCATCTGGATTTTGTTTTTTTAGTTCTTTGTATTCCGCCCTAAGTACGTTATCAAATGCAGGTGAATCTCTAAAAATATCTTCTACTGTTATTTTATCTTTCCTCTTCTGTATTGTTTGTGGTACACTTCCGTAGCCTGCATGCGCACCTGGTAATACTGTCGTTGTTGTAGAGCCAATTCGGTTATTTGTTTCAAAACTGAGAATAGATGTATCTCTCATTTTTTGAGCAAATTTATCCATTTCTACTAAAAAAGGTTTATCTATATGTTCAGAGACTACTCGCCCTACTTCTCCGCAATATTTTTGCAATGTCGTATAACTTTCAAGTAATTCCCCGATTTTTTGCGATTGATCTTTTGGGTTAAAATGTATACTACCATCTGAGTCTAAATCTCGTATTCTTCCATCAATTCTTTTTAATAATTCATTTGCGTACCGTAATTTTATGAGTGCATCTTTTGTAATTCGATTCATACCATCTCCCATGTCTTGCCATGGTTCAGGTCTATATTTCACATCCATTTCGTTTTCATCCCCCAGCCGTATGGTGATTTCTACAACTTACTTAATCTTTCACGTAATTGTTCGTCCTTTTCAAGCATTTCTACACATACATTTCCTACAACTTTCGCCGATCTAGAATAGTGTTCAGCCAATTCAAGTGTTTTATGTAATATATCAGGATATTTTTCAATTACTCTCATCGCTTCACCTTTTTGATAAAAATCACAGCTTAGTAAACTCTCAATATTCGTTCCAATGACGTCTACATGGATTGTATATATGTTTTCTAACTTCATTACTATATCAAGTAGTTCTTGAAAATTAACTAATACTTCTTCTCCACCACCAGAACCACTATCTCCCATTGATACTTGCATTATTGAATACCTCCTAACGAGAATTGTCTCGGGTCAATTAACTTTTTATATGGCATTTTTAACACGTCATACAATTTCTTATTCACCGCATAGAGGCTCACCCAGTCATATCGATTACGTTCTACATCTATTTGAACGAAATCTTCTCCTTCAGTGAAATATAAGAAACATTCCCATTTTCCTCCTCTATTACTCCGAGGCCTCGTATACGTTTCCATCGCTATAACGTCTTTATTTGATAAATCTTTTTCCTCAAATGTTTGTTGTTCTGTTTCTGTCATTCTCTTTGAGAAAAATGTATCTTCTATTTCCCTCGGTTCTCTCAATAAGAAAGGAATGCGTGTTAATAATGAAAAATATACGTCTGGCTTTGGTATGTAGTCGATCTCGTATTTTTTATTTAGCTCTACTTCTGTTAATACAGCCACTCGATCTTTATCATGTTTCAAAAAACCAATTAATACATTATTAATTCTCGTGTATTCATGACAATTTTCATATTCCTTTAATAGCTCAATAATTTGAAAAGCTGCAGGGGTAATTCCATTTTCGCTTGTAAGTAAGCCTTTTTCTTTTAAACTCGTAGTTGCTTTCGTGACACATTCTTCATCAAGTAAAATAATTACGTCACGGTTTGGCAATCCAAATATATCCGTAACCCCAGCTGCACCTGCGAGAACATATAATTCAGCAGGTGCAAAATTCATTTCTTTTCCCATTCTTTTATCCCTCATTTCTCCATCACAACTGTTTTATCGCCCTTACTTCCGGTCTATCTCCGTACGTTTGAATACTTTTATCTAACTCTTTCAAAGCTTTCGTATGTCCTTCAAATGCCTCTACCATTTCTGAGTTATATTGAATGATTAAATCTAGATAACTTAAAAAGGCATCTCTCGTTTTTCCATTCCAGTTCGCACATGTAACGTATGCTTTTAAGTTTTTCGCTTCGTTTAAAGAATCCTTCATACCATTTTCAATATTTTGCGCATAAGAAATGGCACTTGCAGTGTTACTTCCTATAATTTCAACCTCTTTACCACTCATGTGGGTTCCCCCATTCTTTATATGTTTAATGGATAAGATTTTCAATTTCTTTTTTCTTTTCTTCAAAAGCCTTGGTCGCTGCATTGTATGCTGACGCTTTCTCCGCTTCTGCTTTCGCTTTATATTCCAAATACTTTGCATAAGCTGTACCTATCGCAGATCCAACATCGCTTAATGCACTTTTAAAATAGGATAATACTGTATTTAAGTCTTCATCCTTTTCATGACGTTTTTGTTCAAATTCAACTGCCGGAATTTTATTAGCTTCTAAGCCATTACTTTTACTCTCATAATCTCTCTTCGCTGATTCAGCATCTTGAATGAATCGTTTTAATTCTCTTTCTTGATCTTTTAAATAATCATGTAATTTATCATACTGGTCTCGTTTCCTCGCGCTTTCTGTAAAACCCGATGCATTTAAAAAAGCATTGTACAATTCATCTAACATCTTTCTCCCCTTTATTACAATAACTATGTAGTTAAATTCATATATTTAAACATGAATATTCATTACATTGAGAATTTATAAATAATTATTTTTGCATATCGCTATTTTATCAAAGGGATTTTAACATTTCCATATTTTATAAAAAGCTTTCGCATTTTTCTTCAATTAAATAGCAATGAATATTTATCATCTACAAATTATAGTTTTATATAGATTATTGGAATTTAATCCACATTAAGTAAATTAATAACAAATAATCATCATTTACATGTTATAATTACGATGTGTACATTTAGCTGTATTAGATGTATATGTGTAATACGTATATTTAATAAAGTTAAATTAAACTGGGGAGGCTTTCTCAAATGGGCAAGAAAACAAGCAAAGCTAAAAAATTTTTGGGATTCGTAATCACCACAGCACTAGCAACTACAATGATGGTAGGCACAGCAAACGCACAAACAACTACGAATAACTATAAAGTAGCTGGCAATGCGAACACTGTATTTACAGATGTACCAAAGGACCACTGGTCAAAAACTGCTATTGATTACTTAGCAGCAGCAGGGATTTATAAGGGATATGGAAATGGAAAATTTGGTTTTGGGGACAACATTACTAGAGGACAGGTTGCTTCTTTAGTCAATCGACATTTAGGTTTAATAGCAGATGATAAACAGGGAAATATGTTTAGTGATATTACAAATCATATGTTTGAAAAGGATATCAAAGCCATTGCGCAAGCTGGAATTATGACAGGTGATGGAACAGGTGCATTTCGTCCAGATGACGCATTAAATCGGTATGAGATGGCAGTAGTATTGCAAAAGGCATTTCAATTAAACTCAAAAGGACAAGAGAACTTTAAAGATGTACCAAAAGGTCATTGGGCCTATGAATCTGTAAATGCAGTGCGTAGTAACCGGATATCCCAAGGTGACGAGTCTGGTAATTTTAATGGCAACATGCTTGTGAAACGTGAGCAGTATGCACAATTTTTCTATAATGCAATAGCAAAGAACAGATCTTATAATTTCAACATCAATACAAAAGAAGAAATGAAACAAATGTTAACAACAGCTTTACAGGATGGGACGTTTGGTCCATTTAAATTAGATGTACTGGGTAAAGATATATCTGAGGTAAAAAAAGAATTTGGAGTGCCTGATGTTTGGAAGCAAGCACCATGTACAGAATGTGATGCACCTACTACAGCGGTATATGGAGATTATAATATTGATATGTACCCTTCGGACGCTAGATATATATGGGTAAAAATGGATATCACTATCAATGAATTAAAAGAGTGGTTTGGTGAGCCAGATGGAATTGGAGAGGATATGACTAGTGAAGGCTTTATATATAATCGGGGAAGCTATTCTCTTTATTTCAGCTTCTCTGATGGTTATATTCAACGCGCTGAAATATCTAAAAGTGAACATCATTAATACGTTACAAGCAATATAAAATATATAAAGCATAAAAAAATCCTTCAAGAACGTGCCTTTTCTTGAGGGATTTTATTTTGTTTCTATCTATTTAACATAATACAAAGCTGTAAAACTACTACTGATTAAAGTTCCACTTTATTTTTCTTAGTGCTCCGCATTCCATTCACTTAAATACGTTACATATTCTAGTTCATCTGGATCATCATATAACATAGAAATAAACTCTAATTTATTTCCATCACAATCTAGAAAATATACGCTTGCAGCTGGCATCCACCTTTGGACAATTGGTTCTCGATTTCCTTTCCCTTGACTCCCTACTACCTCTATTCCACGCTTCTCTAACCATAATTTTGAAGCATTTAAAAACTCTAAATCTACACGAAAAGCGAAGTGTTTCGTCTCAAATTCTTCATTTATATGTACTTCCCATAATCCGAGCATTTGCTCTTTACTTTCTCCTACCCAAAAGAACGCAATTCGTCTTTTCGATAGTCTTTTTGCTAATGCTAAACCTAACTTATTTTGATAGAAATCTATTGCCTTTTCTAAATTTCTGACATGTAAATGAGTTTCATATATGCTTTGTATCATTATATATTTCTCCCTCCTTTCTAATTTTTTTAAAATATGTTTTGTTTTTATCATACAAATTAATATATTTTTAAACATCCTACTTTTGTATAATTGTTCTTTCCTTCAAATGTATAGGTATCCAGCTCTATAACTGATGTCCCAATCCTAAAATTCAATACATTAAGCATCCTTAAATTTACATTTTCATGTAGTTAGTTTCTCTCTATACTACCTTCACTAACAAAGATCTCTAGCTAAGCCTTTCATTGTTCAGTAAAAAAACAAGCCATCCAACTCAAATGAATTGGATGGCTATTTGTTATGAGATTACTTCAATTTCCCCTCAAAAACAATTTTTCTACCACACGGTTCAACTTCTGTTTTTCCGTCTTTCTTTACTTCATGAAAGATTGGCTCTTCCATGCGACGAGACGGTGCATATCCTTCTTGTTCCATACGCGCTAAGCAGTCTGTAATTGTTTCGTTTTCGAGTACTTCAAATTTCTTTTTATTAGGTTGTTTTGTCATGCCCTAACCTACTTTCTATTTTTCTTGATGCGAATTGATTCTTCATGTAGACCATATATACCATTGCGAGAATTCCCATTATAATCATAACCGCAATAAAAAAGCTTGTATACTGTATTTTTTCTATAAATACGCCTCCTAATACAGGTCCCATAATACTTCCTATACTAAAGGCGATTCCGGATAATATATTACCTGCTGGTAGTAAGTGTCTCGGTAATAAATCTGTCATAAATCCAAGACCTAGTGAGAAGCACGAGCCAATGACCATACCTGCTATAAGCATACATGCAAAGACAATCCAGTAATATTGATCAAATACTGCTGCGAGTAGGAAAATGCCCGTACTTACGCTGAACGTCCACGTTAAAATACGGTCTCTTCCGTATTTATCACTTAATATACCGAGCGGGATTTGTGTAATAATGCCCCCAACTGCGAATGCTGGTAATAAGAAGGAAACTTCCGATACAGACCATCCTTTGCGAAGTGCGTATACTGGTAAGTTACTATTTAACATCGCTTCAAGTACGCCGTATGCGAGCGGACCAATTAGCGCAATCCAAGCTAATCCAGCGACTTGTTTATAACGAGAAAAGGATGATTCACTTTCAGTTTTTACCTCATCTTGTGCTGGAAATGCATTTTTCGTTGGTAGTAGTAAAAGCCATCCTATTAAGCAAAGTATAGTAGATACGATAAATGGTGTTGCAAGACCGTACTGAACAGTGCTTGCTAAATACGGGCCAACTGCGAAACCAATTCCGAAGAATACACCGTATATCGATACTTGTCTACCTATTTTACTCGGGTCTGATGTTGTCGTAATCCATGTTTGTGTTCCGACATGAAGCATATGATCTCCGACTCCAACTAGAAATCTAAGAACGAACCATACCCAAAATGAAAAAGTTTGTGTAAAAAAGAATAATGAAATAATAACGAGAAACCCACCAATAACGATAATTGGCTTCATTCCAAACTTTTGCATCGGTTTTTCAAGAAACGGTGAAATAACTAATATCCCAATATATAATGCCGTCGCATGAATACCGTTAATACTTGAACTAACCCCTTCTTGTTCAAAAATCATTGCAATGGCAGGTAAGAGCATCCCTTGTGACAAACCTGAGATTGCTACAATTCCAACCATAATCCAAAAAGTAAAACGCATCGACATCCTTTTCCCTCTCCTTCTCACGCTTTCCACTTTTCATTATAAACTGTTTCTTCAAATGCGTGTACGAATATTCATAATAAAAAAGAAGCTAAAAGAATGAACCTTTTAGCTTCTTATCCTTCCCATACTTGCGCTTTCACATTGTAATGAAAATGCTTAAAATATGGATTTTCATAAAATGAAGGCCCAAATAAAATCGGATGTGTATGGACCATTGATTGCTGCACTTGCAAAGGAACTACAGCTGGTGAAACTTGCATATACATCGGATTTATAATCATTTTTATATATGGATGATCATTATATGGAGAATGATACATTAAAAATGGATTATGCATTGACTCTCTCCCCTTATACATACAAATGCTATAGTATATGCAAGTTTTATATTTCGGGAATTATTTATTGTCTAACCAATCCTCAACATGTTTTATAAATACATCTAAACAATCTATAAACGGTGAGTGTCCGCAATCTTCTAATATCTTCAACTCTGCATTTGGCAAATGTTTTGCTAATTCCTCACCGACTACTTGCGGTACGACGTAATCTCTGTCACCTTGTATGACGAGTGTTGGAGCTTTAATATGATGAATTTGCTTATTTCCCTCTACAACCCCGTTATGTTCATCCGAAATATTAAATGTAATGAGCGCATAATTCACATCTACGAAATTACGTTGCGTTAACATATCATCTAAATACTTTTCATAACGATCCGGTTCAGGTTGATTATGTGTATATATTAATAGATTCCATACTGTACGGTAATATAATTTATTCATATTTTTTATCGCATCTAGCACTGGAGCAATTTGTACGGGATCTTGCGCGATTTCTTCTTTCGTCTTTACTAAACTTGATACGATCGGTTGCCCGTTAATATCTTTTTTAAAAATTGGATATCCCTTCATTCCCACTGATTCTACTAAAATCAACTTTTCGACAAATGTTGGATGATTCGCTGTAAATTGCATCGCAACACCACCGCCCATTGACCAGCCCATTAATGAAAATTTCTTCAAATTTAATTTATCTATAAAAAGTTTCACATCTTCTGCAAAGTCTTGTAAAGAATCTATCGCCTTATTATACGTTGATTGTCCAAATCCTCTTAAATCAATTGCGTAAATATGATATTGCTTTTGTAGTTTCTCAATAACTAAATCAAAGTGTTGTGACGATGTCATGTTCCCGTGAATGAGTACAAGAATTTCTGTATTTTGCCTTCCAACTTCCTGATACGCAATCGTTTCTCCGTTCGATAGTGAAACAAACTCCATTGTTGCAGGCTTAATCATCACAAGTTCCCCCATTCTATTTAATAGAAAGAAAATTCTTTACTTACTTAAAGAATAACATATAGAATGTATGTTCTCAACATAAAGCCTATACGAAATTTCCACATAAAACAACATGTCTATTACTAGACAATTATTATAAAAAAGTATATAGTTAGCTAGGTAACTAATTTGAAAGGATCAAAATACATGGACGAAAAACAACATTTTTTCCACATTGTCAGTCAAACTTCTCGTAAGTTTACGAAGAAATTTAATGAACGTGTATCTCCAACAGGATTATTTAGTGCGCAATGGGCTGTTATTTTCCGCATTAATCAAACTGGATCTTGTACCCAAACAGAATTATGTCAATATTTAAATGTTGAATCACCAACGATGACTCGTACGTTAACACGTATGGAAACTATGGGCTGGATTATTCGTACGGAAGGAAAAGATCGCCGTGAGAAGCTCATTTCCTTATCGGAAACAGCAATAGAAATGATTCCAGTATGGCAAGAAGAAGTTGATTCCTTTGAAGAAAAGACGCTAGAAGGTATTAAAGAAGAAGACTTACATGAAGCTTTTCAATTGTTACAACAAATTATCAAAAATTTAGATCATTAATATGGAGGGATGACGATGCAAAGTGAAAAACTTTGGACGAAGGATTTCCTCGGAACTTGTTTTAGTAGTCTGTTTCTCTTTTTAACATTTTACATGCTTATGACTACTCTGCCTGTCTATGTTATAGACAGCCTAAAAGGAAAACCTGAGGAAATTGGTTTAGTTGCAACTGTTTTTCTTATTTCATCTGTTTTATGTAGACCATTCACAGGAAAATGGCTCGATGATTTAGGAAGAAAGAAAATATTATTTATTTCACTTTCACTATTTTTAGCCGCTACCGTTATGTATTTCGGTACGCAAAGTTTATTTTTATTACTTGCCCTTCGCTTCTTACATGGTATTGGATTCGGAATGGCAACAACAGCAACTGGAACAATTGTAACTGATGTAGCACCAGCTCATAGACGCGGCGAAGCACTTGCTTATTACGGCGTATTTATGAGTCTACCGATGGTAATTGGTCCTTTTTTAGGTTTAACAATTATTTCTCATTTTTCATTTACTGTACTATTTATCGTTTGTTCAGTATTTTCATTACTCGCATTTTTATTAGGATTACTAGTCAATATTCCGCATGAAGCACCAGTAAACAAACAAAAACGAGAAAAAATGAAATGGAAAGACTTAATTGAACCATCTTCTATTCCAATCGCTCTGACAGGATTTGTTTTAGCCTTTTCTTATAGTGGCATTTTATCCTTTATTCCTATTTATGCGAAAGAGCTCGGTTTAAGCGAAATTGCAAGTTACTTCTTTATTTTATACGCACTTGTTGTGGTCATTTCTCGTCCATTTACAGGGAAAATATTTGATCGTTTCGGTGAAAATGTACTTATCTATCCCGCTATTATTATTTTCACAATTGGGATGTTCATTTTAAGCCAAGCGCAAACTTCATTTTGGTTCCTTGGCGCAGGTATGTTAATCGGTTTAGGATACGGAACATTAATTCCAAGTTTCCAAACGATTGCAATTTCTGCCGCTCCAAACCATCGACGTGGTTCTGCGACAGCTACTTACTACTCGTTCTTTGATAGTGGCATTGGCTTCGGTTCTTTCATTTTAGGTATAGTCGCTGCCAAATCAAGTTATCATAATATGTATTTTATCGCAGCTATTATCGTTGCGTTCACTTTACTTCTATATTATGGATTACACGGACGAAAACAAAAATTCAAGAAACAAAGTACAGACGGACAAATATCTGCTTAACGTTCATAAGGAAAGTAAACTTACCCGTTTACTTTCCTTATTTTGTATTTATTTTAAGACGAGCGTATACTTATAATAGAAACTAAAGGAGGTACCTATATGAATGTAAAGAAATCTCCCCTGCTATTACTGTTACTAGTATTACTATTCGTAGTTACAGGGCTTGGGTTTACTTTTTTTAAAAATAATAAAGCGACCCCCACTAAAGCAAATGTCACAAAAGAAAACTGGTTGGACGATCCTTACTTACGCTGGTCGTATACACATATGAAAGAATTCACTTTAATAAATGAAGTAAAAAACATCCCTGACCAAGTTGCTCCCTTCCCTACCGCGTTACAAAACTTAGACGATTTTGCTGTGGAGCGTAGATTTGGAAGTACGACTCCTCTAAAAAAACTTTTAGACGAAAACAAAACAGATGCTTTTGTCGTTGTACATAATGGTCAACTTGTTTATGAACGATATTTCAATGGATATAACGAGAGTGAACCTCATGGAATGGCATCATTAGCAAAGGTGTTTACTGGTGCAATCATACAATCTCTCGCTGAAGAAAATCTTATTGATGTAGAGAAAACAGCTGACACTTACATAAAAGAATTAAAAAATACGCCGTTTGGAAAAGCAACACTTCAGCAATTACTGGACATGCAAGTTTCCGCTGAATACCCTACTCACGGATATATGCAGCTAGGACTAGAAAATCAAGATGCACAACTATATTTAGCTAGTAATATTTTACCCCGAGGTAAAAATTACGAGGGGCCTATGAAAATTTATGATATGTTACTAGAAGCAGAAGAAACTGCACCACCTGGTTCAGCTTTTTCTTACAATAACGGATCAACTGAAACACTCGCTTGGATTATCCGAAGGATTACAGGGAAATCGTTAGCTGAAAATGTAAGCGAACGAATTTGGTCTCACATTGGTATGGAAGAAGACGCTTATTACGTTACAGATGAAACAAAAGTAGAACAAGCAAGCGCTGGCTTAAATGCAACTGCTAGAGATATGGCGAGGTTCGGACAATTACTATTAAATAATGGTCAATATAGCGGAAAACAAATCGTCCCTTCTTCTATTACAGAAAGTGTGAAAAATGTACAAGAAGGTGCGCTCGCAATTGGTCATGGTGCTTCCATTTCTTATCATAATCAATGGTGGATTCCGCACAATGAACAAGGTGCTTTCGAAGTGTTAGGCAGTTACGGACAAACTCTTTACATCGATCCGAAAGCAAGTATGGTAATCGTCCACTTCTCTTCTAACGCTGCGCCTAGTAATGAAATCCATTCGGTTTATTCCGATATGTATATTGATATTGCACATCATTTGGAGAAGCTTCCACAGTAGTGGAGGCTTTTTTTATTTACCCAAATCCTATTCCAGTTAGTACTTGGTTAGTAGGAGTTGCCGAAAGAATTACTATTTAAGCCACACCTAAACCCCATTTATATTGATAATATTTTAGTAATTTGAAAACACTAGTGCTTAGGAAAGGAGGGATTGTGAATGTCTGTGAAAAAGCTATTAACTGGATTAATCATTTCACTTGCGATGATTGTAGTTATGACTACTTTAGGTTCGCTCCGTGTATTTGCCGAATCCGACGTTGTGAGACAGCCTATTGAGGTTGAATTGAATGATGATTACTTTAATCCGAGTATCATCACTGTTCCGGTTGGGAAAACGACGACGTTACTATTGAAAAACAAAGGAAATAGAGATCACACCTTTACGGTGAAAAAGCTCGGAATTGACGCCGAAGTCCCGTCAGGAAAAGAAATAACAATTACCGTAAAACCTGAAACTCCCGGTACATATGAACTAATATGTCGGTTCCACTACTTGAAAGGAATGGATGGGAAAGTAATAGTCAAATAACAAGCAGTACCGGCCCTTACTTTTTTATAAAGTGAAACTTAAATTCGCGGGGGTGTCCCTCCCCCGCAGATTATGAGCTCTCACTAATCAGTTTTTTACTGGTAGCATAAAACCGTTACATTTTCATAGCGTATGAAATTTGTGTTTTGATGGTGCTACCCCATGCCCATCAACTTAAGAATTTTATAACACCGCAAAAAGAGAGAATGTACATTTTCTCATGAAGATGCATATTCTCTCTTTTTGGATATATTTGTATTTCTTAGCTTGATAGCCATATGTGTACTAGGGGTTACACGAATAGAACGGTACCTTTTATATATTTTCTGTCGTAATATTAACTCCATATTCTCTATAAAAGTCTAAAATTGCACATGCATTCACACCCAAATCTAATAGATTTTCTGGAAAGTAAATTTTAGAATCCAGAACCACACTATCAGATGTTTGTAGAATATTCTCTGCTTGGACAGCTGCTCCTAAAGCAGTAAGATGTGTCTGTCCTAACGGATCTGATATGTTCACACATCGTCTATGCAATACACCAGTAGCATCATAACCTTTAAGGTGAATAACTATGTTATGTGCACTTCCCCTTCCGGGTTTATAGAGAATACTTTTCCTTAAATTGGTAAATTTTTCTCCGCTAATCATTTTCCAAATCCCTGTATTCACCAGAGAAACCAGTCCATATGTAGAAATTTTACTATCAAAAGCAATACGAAAGTTAGTCGAAACAGCATGAATTGATTCTGGCAGGGTTACGTGATCGGGAGTATCCAAACGATAACATTTGGTTATATAACCGTTGGGAAAGCGGACTTTGACTGGATTAGTCATTGGATAAGCCTGTCGCATTCCCTCTCGAGCTTTGACTTCAAACGGAATAGTTAACCGGTCCATATACGCTGTTGAATTTGGTCCTGCTTTGTCTTGAAGAGAATATAGTGCGTTGATATCAACCGTAACCTCTTGAAGATCTTTTGAATAAATTTTAGAAAAAAGGGCTGCTGTCCCCCCCATCCACCCTGAAGCTAATACAACAGGGGATTGCACCTCAACATTTTTTAATCCATCAATAGAACTCTTAAAGCGTTCAGTCCAACGAGTAATGTCAACCAATGGAATTTTTTTTCGAACTGCAGATAGGAGTAGTCTATCTTGAGGATCATTAACCGCATTAACAACTAATGTGAAATTATCATCCAAATTTCTTAAGGGATCATCTGTTGTGTTGTCTACCTTGACTATTTTTACTCTCTCTGATTCAAAAGGTAACGCTTTCCCTAAGGTTCTTCCTCCTAATCTAATTTCCAAATCAGGATGTCGATCATGTAAAATTCGAGCAATTTGACTACCAACAACTCCATACCCACCAACAATTAATACTGTTTTTTTATTCATCTGAAACCTCCATTTTAATTAGTGTGAGATTATAAGTTTAAATGATTAAAAACTTAAACCTTTCAACATATTATCGCTAAAAAAAGGGACAAAAGGTGTCCCTAAACTATAAATGAGTACCTAGTTCTTACATTCATCTTCAACTAAAGAAACAAGTTCTTTTAAAAGATTTATTGTTTCATTAAATTCAAGACAATAATACATTTCAGTGCCTTTTTTCTGAACTTGAAGTAACCCTGATTGTTTCAATATTTTCAAATGATGAGATACAGTAGGTCTTGACATGGGAATATTCTCCGCAATTTGCGTCACATTCAAGCTATCTTTATCAATTAAAAGTGATACAATTTGCTGACGAGTTGGATCTCCCAACCCCTGAAAACATGGTCTTAAATTTTCTAAAATATGCATTACTTTATCATTACAGTTCATTTCGCTAACATTACCTTCCGTTTAAGAATTTAATCATTTAAACGTATTATAAATTACATTACTATCTAATGCAATAAAGAAGTAGCACCAACTTTAAGTATAAATATAGAAAGTTTCATAAACAGCCATTTTCGATTTTCCAGATTTGTAAGAATGTCGGGTCTTTTTTCTATAAAAATTTCCAAATCCATTCCAGCTACAACCAGGGCAAACCCATGAAATTCACGAAGCCTATATCGGATTGTATCAAAAGCTTCCAACTCAAGTGATCCTGCTTTTCCTGTTTATCCTCCTACAGAAAAACGGGCGAAAATCTCATCGATATGAGAAGAAAACAGTCTTTGATATATTAGGTGTCGTTTACAATTGTGCCATGTCTGATAATCAAGCGGCTTAATTCAAAAAAATGAAACCCGTTAGGGTTTATTTCGTATGCAAATCTTTAAGTTCCCTACACGTAGCCTTTAGAAAAAAGAAACAACCTCTACTATAATTGACGTTGTATAATCTTAGCTTGATAGCGATGTGGCGGTACCCCATGGCCATCAAGCTAAGTTTGTTTGAGGAGATGTACGAGACAGGTGTGAATTTAGGGGAATCCAATATTTTCTATTCAAATATGATAGAATAGAAGTATATCCAAAACGGAGGAACAACAAATGAACTCAAACACAAAACAGTTTATTTATGATATCCAGCAAAGAAAAAACAATTATATGGAAAATGTATTAAAGGCAATACAACACCCTAAAAAAGAGCAATCTGAACAGGTCATTCAAAATATAGTAGAGAAGATGGATATGATGATCAGTTTAGTTACTACTTACATGGTTATTGAATCAGAATCTATGAAAGAATTAAAAGAGCTTCAGGAAGAAATTATTCATGCGCAAGCATATATTCAAAAACGAAAATTTGAAGAAACACAGAGATAAAACCCTGTGTTTTTATTTGGTCGTCTATGACGCCAATCTATTATAAATCAAATTAAGGGATTAGGTACACTTACCATATTTTGTTCACTAAAGTCATTTCCCTCCAAACAACTCATTCTATAAGACTCCTTTCTAACTTACATTCTTTCTCTCACTATATGATATAAATCCTATAAATATGCTAGAAGGATAATTCATTATATGAACGAAAATAATATTTTAATAAGTTACGTTTTCTATTCCTAAATTACTAAATAATTATTTATATACGATTCTTTTTTACTAGTTAATAGGTAATGATATAGGGATACTTTGCATGTACATCTAGGTTGTTCCTTTCAGGCTATGTATCATTTTAAATACGCCCTTTATTAGAATAGTGCTCATACTTTTTTTGAGATTCTTTCGTAATACGTGCGTTAAGTAAAATTGCTAACAACAAAAACACTCCATATGTTCCCCCTGTAGCTCCTATGATAACCACACTACTACAAACAAGTACAATTAGTAGGAGCAACGAAACTAAATAAATATGTTCATAGTTCTTTGACATCTTCTCGTATTTTATGCGTTCTTTCCTTGCATCCATCTAAATTCCTCCTTTACATTATCCATTTCACTATCAAATAAATCTCGCCCTTAAAAGGGAAACAATATATCTTTTTAAATAATTAGCTTGTTTTTTTATCAACTAATTTATATAACGTAAAAAGAAATCCTACCAATATTAAGCTTTCCACCATGATAATCCCGACCCTCTCCTTCCGTTTTAACTCCAACACATCAGATAAAAGTAGCAAACAAAAAGGATCCTCCCTTCTTTTAAAGGCTGATCCTTTTCTTCATGCATTCAACTATTCTTGATTAATTAGAATAACAGCTGGTCCATCTACACGAATTCCACCAACTTCGATTTTTTCATAAGGCTCAACTGTAATAGAAATGACCCCTTCCCGCTTCTTTAATTCATTACTTAATTCTTTTGTTAACATTTTTTTCATGTGTGCACTCCTTCTTACTGCTTAATTTATTAGTGTTATGTAAATGAAATTAAAAATGGTTTCCTGGTCTGGAAACCATTTTTTGTAGTTGACCATATGGTGTTACCAGTTCGTTTATCAATTTTACGTAAAGAAGAGATAAACAATTACCTATTCACTGTCTCAGTAGATGTAAGGAACTCTTAAAGAGATAGCGGTGAGATCGATTGTATTTTCTTCTAGAAATAATGACTTAGATAATATATTACCTAAAACAATGAAAGCCCTACCTCTCTTTCATCCTTACGGATCCTTGTCCGTGCCAGTGTGAATCAGGATTTCAAAAATCAAGTGACTATTTGATCGAGTTATTTGATGAAACTTCGAACGCTCGTAAAAGAAATTTAAAAATAAAAATGGATTAGATTGAAGTAATAACAAAAGAGGTTTCTACTCAAAAAGTGAGTTGAAGAAGTTGAATGTCTTTGAAATGATTTACTTTTAATAATAATCATATTCCCGAAAAATTCAGGATATTTTCGGGGTATGTAATACATTATCTATAATGAATCTTAACAGAAACTTTTTATTTGATTTTCAGTGATCCCTTTAATTAATCCTAGTTCACTAATCAAAAATTCATGTGCGTTATCCAACATTTTTTTTTCGCTTGTATTCAGTGCTTTTTCTTTCTTCATACGTATTAAATCACGTACAACTTCGGCACCTTCTTGTATTTCACCCGTTTTTATTTTGTCCGTGTTCACTTTATACCTTTGTTTCCACGGTAATAATCTATCTGATTCTCCATGCTGAAAAATGTGTATAATGTGTTTTAATGCAATTATATCAGTAACTGGGCGTATACTCGAACTTAATATTTTCCCCATAGGAATCATGACTTGCATATTACTGATTGACATTTTTATAACATAATACTGTTGCTTTTTTCCTGAGAATTCTTTTTCTTCTATGGCTTCAATTATACCTGCTCCGTGCATTGGATAAACAATGTTATCGCCAATTTGAAACATATAATCCACCTCCATATATGGTAACCTTCTTAACCTTAACATATATGTTGTTTTTTATCAAATATTTTATAATATCATAAAATCTTTTTTGTAGTCAACTACTTTTTTGATGAAAATTAAATTAAGTAAAAAACACCCCCAAAACAATAGGGAGTGTGTCAGATTCCCCATAAAGGGAAGGGGAATTTCCCCGCTTATATTCTGAAATCTCTACTCATTAACATAGATCAGTTTTCCCTTGAAAACGACCAAATCGCTCCCGTATTTTTTTCAATCTTGTGTGGTACTCCATAATCTCAATTCTTGCTTTTTCAGCTAGAGGTGCAATTGGTCGTAAGTCTTTTAAACCCCAATAATCAACCACTACATCAAGTACTTGATGTAATGGTCCATAATTCGCTTCTTTTGCAATCACAGCCATTCTATTTTCAAAATCAGGCATGACAGCACCTGGCATTTTAAAATTTCTAATTATATTGGCAATATGATAGCAATAGTTAAGTTCCAATTCCAAATGTGTTCAAATGACGTCTCGATAAAAAGCATAATGAAGGGTCTCATCTTTGGCAAGGCGGCGTAATAATGTAGCAAGATCTGGATCATGCTTACTTGCAATCTTAGCGACATTATTGTAAAACACCATCGTTGCAAGTTCTTGTAGTTATATAAAATAAAAGGGCCTCCTAGGGTGCAGTGACCCCTGTCAAGTAGACAGTATTAAAAAAGCGCAACTAAGCAACCTGAGTTCTATATTTATATGGACTCAGGTTATTTAATTTCTTTTGAAATCTTTGATGATTATAAAAGTGCATATATTTACGCACGGCAAGTTTGACCTCATTCGCTTTATGGAAGGAGTGTAAATGAAAACACTCTGCCTTAAAGTGACTGAAGAAGTTTTCCATACAAGCATTATCCCAACAGTTGCCTCTTCGAGACATACTTGCCTTCATCTGATATTTTTTAAGTAATTGATTATATTGACGAGATGTATACTGGGACCCTTGATCACTATGTAAGAGGATTCCCTTCATATTTCGTTTTTTCTTTGCCTTTTTAAGTGTATCTAACACAAGTTTTAAGTCGTTTCTACGACTGGTTTCATAGGCAACAATCTCATTATTGTATAAATCCTTAATAGCGGATAAGTACAAGCGCTGTCCATTGAAAATCAAATAGGTAATATCGGTTACCCATTTCTCATTCGGTTTTGAAGCTTGAAACTCCCTATTTAGATGGTTCTCTGAAATCACATAAGCTTCTTTTTTTCCGTAATAAGGTCGTTTTTTCCTAATTACGGCTTTGATACCTAGTTCACTCATCAATCTTTGGATGCGTTTATGATTCAAATGAAGGTTATATGTGGCTTTCAGCCACACTTGTATTCTTCTATATCCATAAATTCCTCTTAATTTTTTATGACACTCCAATATCTTTTTCTTAATTTCGATATCCTCTGATTGTTTTTTTGAAGGCGTCGTATGCCGTTTTATCCATTTGTAGTACCCACTTCTGGTTACACCAGCAATATCGCATAGAATGGTCACTGTATAACCTGTTTTTGTCATTTCATGGATGACTTCGAATTTTTTCGTTTTGGATACGACTTTCATTCCTCCTTTTACATTCCTAAGAGCTTTTTTAACATTTCATTTTCCGCTTCTAATCGTCTGATCTTAGCTTCAGGATCTTCGGGTCTAACCCTTGGTCTACCTAAACCTGGTCCTTTCGCTTTACCGCGTTTTTCTTCTAGTCCTTTGATTCCTTCAGCTTCAAAGTATTTCACCCAACGACTTACAACCGAGTGATGAATACCCAATTCTTTCGCAATGGTTTTATAGCTCATGCCTTCTTTTAAGTATAAATCTATAGCTTTTTTCTTAAATTCTACATCGTAAGTGACTCTAATTTTTCCCATAAAAAAATCCCCTCCATAGTAAACAGGTTAATGTGCTTTCTTTTTCCTGTCTACTATAAGGGGATCATATCATTTCTTATTTCTTCTTCTTTTCTGTCGGTTGGCTTTGTTTAGCGAAATTAGATGAATCATCGAAATTCGGTTGCTTTTTACCAGCATTGTTACTTCTACCTTTTCCCATATGTAATGCACCTCCCCTCATCCTTACTATTCCCAATAAAAAAAATCCTCTTGCATCCAAGAGGATTTTTTATTTGGCTCTTATTAATAATGCCAAACTGTTCTCGTAGTACTTCCAACACTTCCCGTCCTGCCATAGCTTTTAACCATGGTATTGATGGTGGCCATCATGCGTATAATTTGTCTTGGAGTTTTCCTTTAAACAATACCTAAGTTCGGTTTCAGTCTTCGATTGCTTGGTAGACCGTGGTCCAGAAGTCTTGGATAAGATGCGATGGGGCCGGAGTGGACATCCCAACCTGGGTGAACAGAATTCCAATAAACTGTTTGTCTGGATCAGCGTAAGCTGTAGTGCCAGTTCCGCCATCCCAGCCGAATTGACCGATAGACGCGTAGTCTCCAAGATAGGTACGCACCCCCATCCCAAAGCCCCAGCCACCTTGTATCCCTTGTCCAAACGACAAATGGACGTTGTTTTTGGCCAAATCGTCTCGGTATGCTTGTTGTTCAGGAGTAAGACGGTTGGTGGTCATCAGCTGGACTGCGGGCCTAGACAGAATCCGTTTGGTTCCGTGCATCCCTTTGTTCAACAGCATCTGCAAATATGCGTGATAATCGTCGATGGTTGCGAGCAGCCCACCACCGCCTGCTTGAAATGCTGGAGGTTTGCTGTAACGTCCGCCTGTACCCTCATCCCACACGATGAACTCACCTGTCTGCGGATCTGGGTTGAAGGCAGGTGGAAGCCGGTCAATCTTGAGCTCAGGCACGTAGAAACCAGTGTCCTTCATTCCCAGTGGATCGAATATGCGTTCGCGCAGGAACGACTCGAATGTCTGACCCGTGACCCTGGCAACAAGAATGCCGAGCACTTCAATACTGATATGATACTGCCACCGCTCTCCGGGCTGGTAGCTTAGCGGAAGTGCACCTAGGCGACACATAAACTCATCTGGATCGGGCATATCCTGCCCTGGCGTGTCGAATATCCCACTCTCGAAGAACGCGTTCATGATCGGAGAACCCATCAACGTGAGATCCAATCCGAGACCGAATGTGGAGGTCAACAGGTCTCGTACAGTGATAGGACGCCGTGCTGGGACGGTCTCTTCCAGTGGACCATCGGGCTGTTTCAACACCTGCCGGTCAGCGAGTTCGGGCAGCCATTTGTCTACTGGGTCGTCTAAATGCAGTTTGCACTCGTCGAGCAGAACCATTACTGGTGAAACTGCGATCGGCTTGCTAGTGGACGCCAATCGAAAGATCGTGTCCCGACGCATTGGTGCGCCACCATCATGCCTCATTGTTCCAAGCGCTTCGACGTGCGTCTCCCCGTTTCGGCTGACTAAGGCGACGAGCCCAGGAATCTTTCCAGAATCGACATGCTGCGCCAGTACATTGCGCATTTTGCGCAATCCTGTTTCAGAAAAGCCTTTATTGTTTTGTCCCATTTTGTTCTCCTTTAGTTTAGATTGAGATTTCTAATACATATTGACAATCAATTATTAGTTCTTCAAATAGAAAAGTTCCCCTTTTTAATAATTTCGACAAAATGTATTTATGTATATGGAGGCATCATACATCACTATCAACCTAAGATAAATTTATATCCATAATTCACAGAGAACGTTATTCTTTTTGTAGAAATATACAGAAAGGATGGCGATGTGTTGCTATCCCATTGTAGATTAAGTAAGAAGAGGCACTCTGATGATAGTGCCTTTTCTTTATAAAAAATCCAAATGCTGATACATAATAAATTAATAAAGATAGGCTAATTTAAATTTATGGAGATTTAATAATAAGGAATGAAATCATTGAAAACATTCATGCAGCCATTAAAAATATGATTATAAGATTCGCGAATTGATTATGATATATTTGAAAAACGCCGATATACTTTCAACTAAGTAAAAAAGCGCCCTGTAAACAGGGCGTTTCGGACGTATACGTTGCCTTTAATTATGATTAATATTAGCAGTTGGGTATAATGTTGTTCCTCCAATTGAAACCTTTATTTCATTTGTTAACGGAACATTTTGTTCATTAATAATTGTTCTCCACCATTCCCATGCAAGACCTGTACATTCTCTCGCTACGACTTTTACATTTTTTGAATTCGGTGGAAGTAGTATGACTGTAGCGAAATGAGCAGTTTTGTCTCTACCGCTTCCTTCCCAAGTTTTATGTGTTAGTACTTCTTTCCCATTTTGATCATATGAGAATTCATCCCAAGATACATCAAATTGAGCAACATATGCACCGTAATGATCAAGCGTCATTTTAGCACTTGAATATTCTGTAGTTGTAGTCTCAATATAATCTGTATTGTTATGAACAGCCGCAGTTGAATTATCTTTTAAGAAAGTGCTTGTATATGAAATTGGGTATGCTGGATTTTTAAGACTTAATTCTGCATTATCTTTAATGATATTTCGTATTTCATTAAAATCTTTTGTAATAACCTTGTTATGCTCTTTTGAATCTCCACCTACTACTACAGCGGTAAAAGTACTTTCTTCAAAAATATCTTTGTACTGTCCACTCGTTTCCACGCTGTTATTCTTAAGTAAGGCTTTAAAGGCAACTTGTACATCTTTGCTCTTAGATGTTGTTTCTAACTTCACATAAATTGTTCTGCCATAAGCTACATTTGACACCATAACAGGGGGAGCCGCATTACTTACCCCTTTACGAGTTAACTCACTAAAAGTAACACTATTATCAAAAAGATCTGATGGATTGTTAGGTAGTTCAGCACTTACTGTATAAAATATTTGCTTATATGCCGCAACCATCACTTTTTTCTCTCCATTTGCAATCGCATTAAAGTCAATGTTCAGCCCATTATCAAGATATTTAGCGTTAACATTAAGAGCACTTGCTATTTGTGATTTACTATAAACCATAGATTTTGCATACTGCATTCTTGCAGGTAACGTATGTGTTGTTGAATACTTTTCATTCCAAGTAGATACTAAATCATCTACTGCTCCAGACACATTACCATATGTTGGATTTGGAACGGTTATTGTATTTTCTTTTCTCATGCCAGGTAAGTCTATACTAATATTCAAAGGTTTTCTCTTAGGTACTTAAACTAGGTTGATTATCTGCAAAAGCTTTATTTGCAAGTTGTACGGCTCCTGGATAAGTACGATTAGCCACAGAATCAATAATCGAAATATCGACTGGTGAAGTTGTAAGTGATTTTTTCTCACGTTCAACTACTACAAATTTACCATTTGAATTGATACTTTCTTTCGGAACAAAACTCTCTACTCTATCACCATTTACTGCTAAAATATCTCTACTATCATACTTTAAACTTGCTATGCCAGTATCAATGCCACTAGCATTTTTTGTTGCATCATTTGCATTACCTGTTTGTGTTTCCGCGAAGGAAATAGATGAATAATTAATAGTGCATAAACTAACTAATAAACATGTTAGAAATTTTATTCCTTTGTTGTTTTTCTTAATTTCCAAAAAAATATCCCCTTCTGTTTTTCGTATTAAGGTATGATAATTATTTATAAATAATTGCCGAATAATAAACTTACATAAATACTTTTAAAAGTTCTTGAACTAATGGAATTACTCCACCTAAAAATTTCAAAACTGCCATTGCGATTTCCATATTATTTCCTCCTCTTTTGTTGTTGCTAAGATGTGATTTATCTTTATGTCCCTATTATAGTAATCGCTTTCATTTTCATCGACACATTCTTATATGCAATATTACATATAGGAGTCACCATACATATCTATCTATTTAAGAAGAATAAACGCCACCAAAACAAAAAAAGCCCCAAATTTTTTTGAAAATAAGTTGGGGCTTTTGAACTAGAAAAGTATATTTTTAACTATGAAAACTATGAAAAAAATTTTTCCTTTTTACCTACTTACCAAATTCAGCAAGTAAAATATTTTTAAAAGGATTAGGACTGTCAGCTCTACCCAAACTATTCCAATTGGCGACCAACGTATGCTTGCCTCCAAGTTTACCTCCAACAAGAGTAGTAAACCCTAGAATGCCACCTGTGTGTCCCCATATCGAGACACCGCTTGGAAGCTTAGTTTCATAGATTCCAAGACCATATCCATCGATTCCTTCTTTTCCTGTAGGAACTGTAGTAAGCATTTGTTTTAGTTGCTGTTCTTTCAGTAATTTACCCCCGAGCAAGTAAGAGAAGAATTTATTTAAGTCGTCAGCAGTAGAAATCATATCTCCAGCTGAGCTACCTGCACTTGGGTTATAATAAGTAACGTCTTTTAGCTCACTTACTCCGTCTGGTTGGACATATCCACGGGCATGCTTAGTGCCTGGAATAACGCTTGAATTGCCTGGTAGGAATGTATTCGACAATTCAAGCGGTTCAATAATCCGACTTTCAATCTCTTCCGCATAGCTGTTTCCGGTTACTTTTTCAATAAGAATACCTAGTAATACGTATCCTGTGTTTGAATAAGACCAGCCCTTTCCTGGGGCAAAGTCTGGGGGCAGAGAAATCCCCATCTTCACTAACTCTTCAGCCGTATACGATTTTTTTGTATCCGTAAAGTCAGCGTCTTTTGACCTTGAGTATTCAGCGATACCACTTGTATGGTTCAATATCTGCCGGATAGTAATCTGGTTACCATCATATCCGTTTCCTTGAATGACACCAGGCAACCATTTTTCGATGTAGTCGTCTAGATTCAGGCGATTCTCTCCAGCTAATTGAAGTACAACTGTTGCGGTGAACGTCTTCGTCACACTCCCAATGCGAAAGCGAAAATCTGTTTTCATTGGTTTCTTGGTTCTCAGATCCGCTATCCCAGCGGCATAACTCCACGTTTTTCCACCCTCAGAAGTTTTAGCAAGTATCCCCGGGTATCCAAGTTGCAATGTATCCCGCATTGCTTGCTTGACGGAAGTACGATCTCGTTGGGTGCTTGTTTGTAACGAACTAGATACATTTTGAGTGGGCTCTGCTTTTACAATTGAGGCTGGTGTTGTATATAACAGGGAACTTCCAGCTATTAAAAGGGCAAGACTTGCACATGTAATTTGACTACGTGTTTTCATAAGGCATTCCTCTCCTCTATTCATATTGTATAGGTGGTTGCTTGATATTTCATACTCACCACACAGCTATCATCTCTACCGATGACAAAAAGTCAACATTGAATTCGTAATCATCTTCATAATGATTATTTTTACAAGCTCCATTCTGTCCTAATAAACGGTAAATCCCTCTTTTTGCATGTATGTTAACCTCAGAAATTATTTCTTTTCCATGAAACACTCTTATTAACTGGTTTGTTTTTCATATATAAGTTATATCTGTTCCTCCTTTCATGCTTCTTTATATTTTCATCATACACAATGAAAATCTCTTTTTCCTTACCTATTCCTTACAAATCCCTTACGTTCAAAATAGCTTCTGTGTCTCAAATGTGCCAATTAATTCTCATCAAGAAGAAACGAGAATTAAGCGAATATAAAGCGATTTATATCATAAAAGATTATTTTCTACTTATTTATGAATCTCTACAAAAAGACACCAAAGAATTAACAAAGATATTGTTTCGTCTGTTTGATCTCTTACAGAAAAACGGACGAAAATCCCATAGGTATGAGAAGAAACCGTCTTTGATATCTTAGGCGTCGTATATAACCTTTCTATGCCTCACAAGCATGTAGCGTAATCCAAAAAATTAAAACCCAATAGGGTTTATCTGGTATGAAAATATTTAAAGAACTTACACTGGATCGTTAGAAAAAAGAAAAAAGCCCATCAAGCTAAGGTTTTGAAGTACCCCCTAAATGAAAATTTTCTTTCTCTACAGTTAGTTTTTTTGAGAAGTCAGCTCATTTTTTGTTTGTGGGGTGTTAACTTTTCTTAAGTTGATAGGAATGTGGTGCTACCCCATTATGCAAAAGACAAAGGTTGGAATTTGATAGATGAAAAATAATAATTCCTTATTCAACTAACGCATGCATGAGTTAAACAACCTAAGGCTGCTTCGGTAGCCATTTTTTGTACCAACTGGCAGTTTGGTTTTCAATATGTGAAAAGGAATTTTTAAGTGATTAATTGAATATACATTTATTGTTTACTAATTTTTGGGAGGTCCCTTTATGGGGGATAAGCTTTGCTGTATTGCTACATATCAAGTTTTTAATGAAGAAAGACTAGGAGCTTCGCACGGTTCTATAATAACTTATAGTGCTGCTGTGACGGGATCTCCTGTTAGTGAGATAGGGTGTTTTTTAATTTATTTATCATAATAACGTACCCGAAGAGATTGATATGGTGACATATCAACCAACTGAGGTGGTACCACGAAATTGCAACTCTCGTCCTCAAGAATTATTTCTTTTGGGTGAAAGTTTTTTTATTATATAAGTTTCATTCTGTCATAATTTAAAGTTTTCGAGAGGAGAAATGATATGAATTCTATTTTATTAGATGTTCCGTTACAAATAGAAACAGACAGACTAATTCTTCGAGCACCACTTCAAGCTGGTGATGGGAATGTCGTACACCAAGCTATTAAGGATTCGATTAATGAGTTAAAACAATGGTTGCTTTTATTTCAGTCAATTCCTACTGTTGAAGAAACGGAAATTCTCCTGAGAAATGCCCATATAGATTTTTTGAAAAGAGAAAGCTTTCGCTATCTTATCTATCATAAGGATACTAATGATTTTATTGGAACTGCTAGCCTTCACGGAATTAATTGGAAAATTTCTAAATGTGAAATTGGATACTGGATTAACACGCAATTTAGTGGCAATGGATATATGACAGAGGTAGTAAGTGAGTTAACAAATCTTGGATTTCAGTTACTCAAATTTAGAAGGATTGAAATACGCTGTGAATCTAATAACACTAAAAGTCGTGCGATCCCTGAAAAACTAGGTTTTGAGCTTGAAGGGATATTACAGAATTTACGATACGGGAAAGCCCACGCAGGACTTTAGTCCGTCTTTAGACATGGGATGAAAGCATCGTTTTTGCATAGCAAAACATGGTATACTTTATTCATAGTCATGCAAAAGACTCTAAAACGACTGTTCTCTGAAAATAGAATACATATGAGGTTGGGGTAGCCAATTCTTCTACTCCGTAAAATGTATTAAGTCGTCATGCAAAAGACGTAAAAACAGTTGAGAACGAACAATCTGTACGGTATGGTCACAGTACCGTAGCCCACGAACCTATATGGTCTGTTGTGGGAGTGGTGATGGCACACCGCAATCTTGCACGTCAGCGATACCAGAAATGGACTTCGCCTTTGGTAGCAAGAATCCCACTGACGTTAGTCAGCTGGCCCCTTTAGGGGTGGGAGTGTCAAGTAATGAAGATCTTTCAGCTGACAGTAAAAAACTAACTGATACCTGCATCTATGCAAAGGTAAATTAGATTGAAATTTTAATACTCAATTGCGTCTGTGTACATAGTTTATTCCCCTTCTAATCCATTATTGTGATTTGTTTAGAACTATAGTACATCAATATGTTTAAAATGAAATGTACTGAAATGGGTATATTCTATCGTTACAATCGTTTTATAAATAAATTACTTCATGAAGTTATAAAATTAGGACCGTACATATTAGACATATCTAAAATGTACGGTCCTTTTGTTTACTAGTGGTTCACTTATCTAACCTAAAGATAAGTATGTGGTCCTTTTACAATTTGAATTTCTTTGTAAGCTTCTTATATTTTCTATATGAACGTCTAACAATGTTTAACATGAAATACGGTATTTTAACAGGGAAAGGCAATTTATAAATGAAAGGCAAGTAAAAGGTGAAATATGCCTTTTCTAAGTCTCTCCACTTACTATCTTCTTTTGTTTTTAAGAAATCAGATACATCGACTACATATCCCCTTCCATTTTCCATCATCACATTTTTTCCGTGAACATCACAAGGAGTTAATCCTTGCTCCCTTGCATACTCTATAGCTTCATTGATATCAAGGATTACCTGCTTAGGAATTTTAATCCCCTTATGGATAGCATCGTATAAGGTAATTTCTTTTAAACGTTTCAATACTATGAAATTTTCTCCTTTATATATAAGATTCGAATAAGAAGGATGATTTCCGATTCTTCGGTATACTTCTGACTCTTTTTCAATTCCTTCTCCTTCTCGCGCGTAAACTTTCACTACCCAATCTTTGTATTCTTTGTGCATAAATACTGCGGCATAATTACCTGTCCCTAAACACTTCCAAAGTCTAGGAATATCTTTAACTACTATAGGCTCGAATTCATCCTCACTTCTTATGCTTACCTCTTTTAATAATTCGTCCTTTATCAATCTCACAAAACTATTTATACTCATCATTCCCACTCCGGTTTTGCTACAAGGGGTACTACCCCATACCCATTAAGTTAAAAAGTACATTCTTCCCTAATACGAAAAAAATGAGCAGACTTCACTAAGTAACTAACTGTAGCGAAATAAATTTTTCATTTAGGGGGGTACTTCAAAATCTTAAAATGGATATTCTACGCAAATATATATTATTGATACAATAAGTTATGTTAACTTCACATAATTATATTATACAAAAACTCAGCAAATACCGTTACAAAAAGTGTACAAGCCATATCTACTCTCTCTAAATAGTTTATTGCGAATCTATTTTAAGGAGAATTCTCACATCACAATTTCATAAATCTAAGGTTTCAAACTATTCATTACGAAAAAAAGACCGTATCACTACGGTCCTTTTCTCGCTCTTATTGCAAACACTATGACTGTGTAACTTTATTAGAAACAAGTAGTTTTTCAATACATATAGGTAACATATCTAATAACGTTTCAAATGCGTAATTTACGTCCAGACGCTCCGTCCATTGATGTGCATCTTTTCCTACTGGTCCCATATTTAATACTGGAACGTCAAACTCTTCTAATTCCTCTAGTGGAATCGAATAACCTTTATCCCATAATGGCATATTGTCTACAAGAGAACTCATTGAATCCAATGGGTTTTGTAAGCCCACATAGCTTAAATCTGAAATTCCTCCAAAATAATTTTGGTTTTCAAATGTAATGCTATGATTATAGTGGGCATACTTTTCCATTTCTACAACTACCTCTTTAATTAAAGGATTGTTGCGTGAACTCACAGCTGGATAGTATGGCGGCGCAAAGAAAAGTACAATCATTGGAGCCTTTTCTTTACATAAGATAGATAATTTGTCTACTAAATCAATAGTTACTGCACGATCATCTTTATCTTCTCTATTTTTTATAATATCGGATTGAATTTCATCTATTTTTTCTCTTCCATGTTGTTCAATTGCATAAGCGATAAGCTCTTCATACGTTAATACATTTACTTTAAGATTCGGCGGTATGAACGGATTATACTTAGAAAAATGATACGCTCGCTCCTCATACGATTCTTCGATTTTCTCTGCTACTTTCGTTACTTTTTGGCGTAACAATGAAACTACATCTGTCATCGTTTTTTCTAGTAAAAACAAATTAAATAATGTGACAGCACGATGAGGAATTTGTACAGAATAATCCTCCTTTAAATCTCTTTGAAGCAAGTTAGTTGGTGGTGGACTCGCTTCCCCTTCTACAATATCACAAAGGTCCGTATTCAACTCTAATTCCGCTGTTAATAATGCAGCCATATAGCTCCCATTTAATCCTGCAAAAGGTTCGCCTACATGTGTCTCTTTTCCATAGCAAAGGAAACCAGGTAACACCTTACCAATAGAACCAGTATAAATGTACTTATTTTGGTCACCAGGATGTCTTGAAAACATAGGCTCTGAATTTAGGACCGTTTTATACTCTAAGTCATGTTCTTTTGCTAAGTCTAATAATCTTGGAACAGCAGCTCTCATCCCTACAGAGTTCACTTCTTCATCTGGAACAGCCAATAAAAGAACATTCCCATCAAATCTTCCTTCACAAGCTTGCTCAACCATCGCCATTTGTAAAGTTAGACCACATTTCATATCCATTGTTCCTCTACCAAAGAGCCAATCTCCTTGTTCTATATCTTCACGTACATGATCTGGTAGCTCATCTTTATGAGAATAAAACATAGATGTTAATTTTTTAGGGTTAAATGCATCTTCTTTCCACACTCCATAATCCTGTACATCTACAACATCAAAGTGACTAACAAGAATTACAGTATTTTTCGTACTATCACTTTTCTTTACTAGGGCTGTAACAAAATATCGTCCATCCCCCGTCGGATTTTTTTGTAAATGATGCGGATTTTGTTTGAAATACTGTAAGTCAGATAATTGTTCTACAACAAAGTCTGGCAATATAACTTCAGCTTCTGAACCTGTAATACTAGGAATTTCAACAAGATTGCTTAATAATTGAACCAATTGGTCTTTAGATTGCCACTTTGACATATAAATCCCCCCTATTTTTCCGCATTATGAAAATCAATTCCAATATATGAATAAAAAATGACGACAGCTATCAAAATTATAATTCTGATGTACTGCCGATTTTTACTGATATTTCATGAGCTGCTTGTTTTACCTTACTAATAAGAAAAGATAGTCGATTATCATTAATTCGATGACTAATTAACCCAACACTTAATGCTCCTACTACTTTATGATTAAATCCTATAATAGGTGCAGCTACTGAAGCTGTCCCCTCTGTTTTTTCACCATAACTCACAGCATATCCTTCATTTCTGATCTGCTTTATTTGATCGAAAAGAATTTGCTTTTGTTCTGGTAAAGAAGAAAGTAAATGTTCTACAATGTGTTCCATTTCATTCGTGTTCATATTGGCAAGCATCGTTTTATTTGCGGCTCCAATCGAAAGTGGAATCTGTTCCCCTAAGTTATCGATAACTCGAATTTTTAAAGGGCTATCAATTCTTTCAATGATAATAGAATGTGTTCCATTTGGAATGTTCAAATAAACACTTTCTTCAACTTCAGAGGCCACACGCTTCATCACTTCTCTTGCAACAGATCTGTAGTCTACCTTCTCCAATTGACGTAATCCTATTTCCATCCACATTGGTCCAATCTTGTACTGTTTTGTTTCTGAAATTTGCGTAACTAATCCATGCTCCATTAAAGAGTTCAGTAACCTATGTACTGTACTAACCGGGAGATGTGTTCTATCAGCTATATCAGAAATAGCCCAATACTCTTTTTCATTTGTAGAATTCAGTAACTTAATAATACCTATCGCTCGATCAATGGACTGTACCATAACTCGCCTCAACTTTACTTGTAGTATGTTTAGCCTAATTACCTATCAATTTATCAAAAATTCAAACTGAAATCAATTAATTTATTTAATTTTCTAAAAATAGAGATATAACACTATCAAAAAATGAAAACGCAAACAAAAAAATATTGACTTTTCTTTTTAATTATCTGAAAATTAGAACAAGATTTCACATCACGGAATACATTCCATAATACGGAAAAACATCAATTTTCATACTACCAATTATGAAAGTGAGGAAAACAATGACGCAAGTAAACAATACAAACAATGAATTAAAGCGCACGATGAAAGGTAGACATTTATTCATGATTGCACTCGGTGGTGTGATTGGAACGGGGTTATTTAACGGATCTGGTTTTATTATAAGTCAAGCTGGACCTGGTGGATCCGTACTTGCCTTTATGGCCGGTGGATTATTAATGTATCTCGTTATGCTATGTCTTGGTGAGCTTGCTGTAGCAATGCCAGTTTCAGGTTCCTTCCAGGAATATGCCACTAAGTTCATCAATCCCGCAACTGGGTTTACCATCGGATGGTTGTATTGGCTAAGCTGGGCGAATACGACTGGTCTTGAATTTACCACTGCTGGTATTACAATGCAGCGATGGTTTCCTGATATTCCTGTCTGGGTTTGGTGTTTAATATTTGGTGTTACAATATTCACTATTAACGCATTATCCGCTCGTAGTTATGCAGAAACAGAATTTTGGTTCTCAAGTATAAAAGTATCTGCCATTATTGCTTTCATTATTCTTGGCGGCGCCGCTATGTTCGGTTTTATTGATTTAAAAGGAAACGAACCCGCTCCGCTTCTTTCAAATTTCGTAAATCATGGTGGTTTATTCCCAAATGGACTTGCCGCTATCTTATTAACAATGGTTACAGTCAATTATTCCTTCCAAGGTACAGAACTTGTTGGAATCGCAGCAGGTGAAAGTGAAGATCCAGCAAAGACTTTACCTCGTTCTATTAGAAATATAATATGGCGCACGATGTTTTTCTTCGTCTTAGCAATCTTTGTTCTCGTGGCTTTAATTCCTTGGGAAGAGGCAGGATTAACAAAGAGTCCGTTTGTTGCTGTATTTGATAATATAGGTATTCCATATGCAGCTGATATTATGAACTTTGTTATTCTTACTGCTGTTCTTTCTGTCGCAAACTCAGGACTGTACGCCGCAACTCGAATGCTTTGGTCATTATCAAAAAATGATATGGCTCCAGCCTTTTTAAAGAAATTATCATCACGAGGGATACCTCTAAACGCTTTAATCTTGACGATAGCTATTTCTGCTTTTTCTCTTTTGACAAGCGTTGTAGCTGCTGAAACAGTTTACTTATGGCTCATTTCAATTTCTGGAGTCATTACAATTATTGTTTGGATGTCAATTTGTGTTTCTCAATTCTTTTTCCGTAAACATTATTTAGCCGAAGGTGGAAAATTAGAAGACTTAAAATTTAAAACTCCACTTTATCCACTTGTACCAATTCTTGGTTTTGGATTGTATGGCATTATATTAATAAGTCTTATCTTTATCCCAAGTCAAAGACTAGGAATCTATTGCACTGTACCATTTATCATCTTTTGCTACACCTACTATCACTTTAAGATAAAGAAAAGAATTGCTACTAACACTCATACAGAAACTAAAATTAGCGAAACTTCTTAATACTGTACGATATTTAAAAGACCGCACATTGCTTTTACTTCATATGCGGTCTTTTATCATTGACGCTTGTTCTATTACCTTTTTATCATTCCTTCATTCATTTTCCCAGGAACAGTTCCCCTATTTTCCCCATACTATTAGAAGGATGATGTCGGTATCGTTAATGTAGTAAATGCTACATTACCCGCAATTATGTTTACTGTTCATAAGTTGCTGATTTTCCTTACTATTACTCTTTTGTTTTGATATATTAAATACATACTACGTCACATTAAAAATTAAAAGTCAGACAGGAGTTAGATACGATGATAAAAGGTTTCGGAGGAATATTTTGGAGAACTAACAATCTTGATGTTATAAAAAAATGGTACAGTGAAGTGTTGAAGATTGAAATAGAAAATTGGAATGGGACTGTGATTAAACCCGAATTAGGAACTGAGACTATCTTTTCTTTCTTTGCCGAGAATGACAGTTATTTTCCTACAGAACAACAAGTGATGTTAAATTTCCAAGTACATAATCTAAACGAGACTATTCAGCATCTTGAACAAATTGGTGTACCCCTTGAAAAGAAAGAAGAGATTAGTGAATTTGGAAAGTTTATTTGGATTAAAGATCCTGAAGGACGACTGATTGAGCTTTGGGAGAAATAGTGAATTTTAATCATTTGCTATTCAGCTAACGGATGCTTTAGTTCAATAAAAAAAGTTGATTCCTTTGAAGTGCACCTCCGATTATTAGATACAGTCTAACAATCGGAGGTGCACTTTTTTATGGATTAAAACTTCTTAGTGTTGTAAATTCGCATTTTCCTGTGTGTTAGCTATTGATAACCCTCTTTCTTCCATTTAAACAAATTTTCCTTTTCCATACTGATCACGCACCTGTTTTAGAGTCATACTTTCAATATGTCCAAGCTTAAGAGATTACTTGCAAGGATCTTGAATTTTCCGCACCAGAACCATAAAAAGTCATCCTATTATTTCTAAAAATTGTATAAAAATATTGTCCCACACACAAGATTAAGTGGCCTTAGATATCTGAATTTTCTACACATTAAAGGTTATCCCCCAAACAACCTCGAACATTGTAATAAACATACATAAGGAGGTTGAGCTATTTTGTTTCGTTCATTTACAAATGGATGTGTTGCTCTTGTGCAGCGTTTCTTACCAGAACCGTTTATTTTATCATTTTTATTAACTGTTTTCGTTATCTTCTTCGGTATGTTTGCAACGAGCCAAACACCTGTAGAAATGATTAATCACTGGGGCAATGGAATTTGGGGACTTCTCGCTTTTTCTATGCAAATGGCTCTTGTACTCGTGACAGGATCTGCATTAGCAAACGCTCCTCTTATTAAAAAAGGATTAACGAAAGCAGCGAAACTACCGAAAACGAATGGCCAAGGTATTATCGCAATTTCAATTGTAAGTTTACTAGGAGCATACATAAACTGGGGATTTGGTATTGTTGTATCTGTTTTATATGCAAAAGAAGTGGCCAGACAGTTAGAAGGATTAGATTATAGGTTAGCAATTGCTTCTTCCTACTCTGGATTTCTCATTTGGCATGCAGGCCTTTCTGCTTCTATCCCTCTTACGTTAGCAACAGGAGGCGAAACGTTAATCAAAACGACCGCTGGGAGTATTAAAGAAGCGATTCCAATAACAGAAACGTTATTCTCACCATACGCACTCGTGCCAGTTATTATTTTTCTCGTTACGATGCCTCTCATTAACCGGGCCATGCACCCAGATGAAAAACATACGATAACTGTAGATCCTAGCGTATTCCATGAAGAAGCTGCCGCTCAAGAAGTAGGGAACAATACGTTCGCTGAAAAAATGGAAAATAGTATGATTATTACACTTTGCATCGGATTATTAGGTCTTATTTATATTTTTAACTATTTTAGTACGAAAGGCTTTAACCTTACACTTGATATCGTTATTTTTATGTTATTAATTGCCGGTCTTATTTTCCACCGTACTCCGATTCAATATATTCGCGCTTTCTCTGACTCAACTAAGAGTGCTTCAGGTATTTTACTTCAGTTTCCGTTCTATGCTGGAATTATGGGGATGATGATTGGAGTAAATAGTGAAGGTCTTTCGCTTGGAGGAGCTATTTCTACTTTCTTTATTAGTATTTCAAATGAAACCACATTCCCGCTCTTTACATTTTTAAGTGCTGGCATTGTAAATATTTTCGTTCCATCTGGAGGCGGTCAATGGGCAGTGCAAGCACCAATTATGATTCCAGCTGGCGCTGAACTTGGTGTACCTGCCGCGAAAACAGCGATGGCAATTGCATGGGGCGATGCTTGGACAAATTTAATTCAACCTTTCTGGGCATTACCGGCATTAGCGATAGCTGGTTTAAGCGCGCGTGATATTATGGGATTTTGTGTTGTTAACTTACTATATGCAGGATTTATCATTAGTCTATGTTTCTTATTTATTTAAACGAAAAGCTAGTTTTATACTAGCTTTTTTATATAATAAATCATTCATTATCTATACAGCTTATTACCTTTCTCCACTCTACCTCTGCATGATTTAATGCTTCATATGTAAACAAATCTTCACATACTTTTTCAATCATATGAGGATTGTTCTTAAGGAAATTCCACTGCAATACTTTAGGGAGAACATACGTTTCGCATTCTTCACTTCCCTTTATTACCTCATCAACTTCTCTTTCACAAATCCCTCTTATTAAATAATCATTTCTTAATTGTATTTGAATTTGTTGAAACGTTTCGCTGTATTTCTTCAATTGGACTAAACAATTAATATACGTACGCAAAAGTTCGTCATCACAATTGCAACACTTTATAATACGATCGATTTCATTCATAATGTACGAGCCGCTTCTTCTATTTGTAATAGCCACTTTTCACGCTTCTCTAGTTTACTCGTTTTCACAGATTGAAAAGTAGAACGTTTTATATCGCGAATACCACAAAAACGTAAAACCCCTCTTTTCATCATAATCCAATCCGCTGATCGATATAATAGGGCCACGTACCATAACGGTGAGTCTAACGTATTAATAACCCACGCTTTCTTTCCTTTAAATAAGCCTTTCGGTAATGACCCCTCATATTTATAAGCAAATCCAGCTACAAAAATACGATCGATAAATCCTTTAAAAATAGCAGGCATGCCCCACCACCATATCGGATATATGAAAAGAAGAATATCCGCTTTCTGCACTAATTCTCTATATCGCTTCGTCTCTTCTTCATTTAGTAAATCACGTCTTTTCTTCTCTTCATTAAATACAAGCACTGGATCAAATTGTTCTTTATATAAATCAAGTAGCGTAACAGAATGATTTGTTTCCTCAAGTCCTTTTTGCACATGCTCTAAAATTGCCCCATTAAAGCTTGAAGGATTAGGATGAGCGTATATAATTAGTACGTTCACTACAAAACAACTCCCTCTTTAGTTAAAGTTTCTCCTTCTTTAACATCTTCTCTACAATTTGCACATTTTTCGAACTTTGTAACAAACGATTTAATACTGTTAGTAACTCTTGTTTTTCTAAACCTTTCAATTGCTCTTTAACTGTACCCTCACCAGCACCTTGAATTTCATACACAACTGCCGCCATATGTTTACAATAATTTTCATAAGGACACTCGCAGCTGCTTTCTGCAAAATCTTCAAGATCAATAATCACTTCATAATTCCCTGCATTTCCAGTAACGAAAGCAAATACTTTCTTGTCGTGTATTTCAACATCTTCTACATGTCCCTCTTCATAATATTCATATCCTCTATCAACAATGTATTTCGGAATATACCTATGTAGTTCTTTTAATAAATATGCGTACATAACAACACCTCTTCCTTTAATTCCCTTTTGACTTCCAAAATCCTTCATGTTATTCTAATAACTGTCAAGTAGCGAGTCTACGTGACAAAACGACTGACACCTATTCGGCGAAGGTGTCTCTTTTCATTTGCAGCCGATATGAAGTGCCTCTTTCAGGCACATTCAATCTTTGACACTACACACTCAACACCCATTCCCTTGTATCAGGCTGCTTTAGCAGTCTTTTACGCTACATACTTCGTTATTTCAAGACAAAAAGAGAGCTTAGCTCCCTTTTCCCGCCTTATAAAATACCCCTTTTTCAGCATAGCGATATTCATCATCAGCTAAAGTAATTTTCCCATCCAGTTTGAGTTCATCTAATAGTCTTGATAAATAAAATTGATGTAACATTTTTTTAGTGAATTTTCCTTCATGATGCGAAACGATATGTTCTTGAATATCTAACAATGATATTGGCTTATCTTGCTCTATCATATATTCATAAACTGTACTACGCAGTTTTACGTATTTTTCGAGTGTCACAGTACTTCGCAACCCCTTTCTTCTTATTATATGTTTTCGTAATCGGTTTTTTTGCAACAAAAAAACCTCTCCGATAAGAAGAAGTTACGTATATCTTCGTCTTATCTCCCAGAACAAATATGTTCTGCTGGAATTAGCACCTGCATCGCGGTTGCTGGGTTTCATCGGGCCAGTCCCTCCACCTCTCTGGATAAGAAAATATTCACTTTAAATTTAACTATACGTAATTTTATTATAATTGTCAAATAAATATAAATAATTATATTTTCTTCTTTATTGTTCATACTACAAAAAGATGTACAAAAGGAGGCTACTACTTTGAAAAAGAATGCTCGTGGATACGTACAAGATTCTTTTCATTCCTTACAAGAAGCGAAACATTGTTTAGAAGATGCATTACAAACTGTTGAAGAAGATTTTAATCGTGCACGTATTGAACAATCACTTTACGCTGTAGAGCAAGCTCTTCAACGTTGCGATTACACCGTTCACATTTTAGAACAAGAATGAAAACTTCCCATCAAAAGATGGGAAGTTTTTTTCAAATGGCATACTTCATCATTATTACCGTTATTATTAAAAAATATACAGAATTAACGATTTCTAAAATCCCTACTTTTAATATAGAAATCTTTTTGCCATACAACATAATGGCCCGAATTACACTTGGTACAAATATGAGTGAACACCATGGATTTATAGCAAATACAATTACCGTTAATACAATATGGTATCCCCAAGATATAAAACGATACTTCGGATTATTTTTTTCACGAATCATCGTTTTCACATAAAAGGTACTTCCTAAAAAATATAGAAATGAAATAAGCGCAATGAATAATGCTGTTCTATCAATAAATTTCATGGAGAAATAATAACTTATTAAGCCGCCTATACAAAACACTATAATCGCGCAAATGTCATTTAGTAATGCTCGTTCATTTTTTTGATGAGCGTAATACATATTTACAATAAACAATGGAATCATTAATACTGCGAATAAAAGAATTCGCCATTCATATAATAAAGAAATCATCCCAAATACAAATGCAATGATAAAATAAACAATTGTAGCGTGTAGAAATTCTTTTTTTCGTCTTTGCCTTATGTACATGAGAAATGGATACGTGGCTAGATAGATAAAGAACCAGGCTAAAAACAATGGGATATGATAAAAAGTAGGTTTACCAAGTAATACACTTAATAGAAATGGTATGACAAGCATCGCCCATGCTCCATGTTGCTTCGGAATAACTAACTTCATTAACTATACACCTCCCTCTTGAAAATAGTTCTCACCTACTATTATACAAATAATTTCATATAATAACGGATATATATTAGATCTATTTTTTGACAATAAAAAATGCTCCTTACAATATGTAAGAAGCATGAAAGAGGCAAACGAATATGTAAGTCGCGACCCTACCTTATATGAGTATGCTTTTCTATGTCACGTTATGCTCATCTAATATACCGTATTTCTTTTTAAATCTTGTGAGGATCGTAATCCATGACGTGCTAAATAACAGAAGGAAAATAACATTCGATATTGCGTGACTCAGATCAAAGTAAAAACTTGCGATATAGTAGGCAATAATTGTTTCCCACGTTGCTTCCTGTATAAAACCAAGAAGTCCCCAAAAATTCATAATCCAGCCAAATAAAAATCCAACGATAAATCCATATATGAGTCGTCCCCATAGTTTTTTCATCAAAAATGTATTTCGAAGTAATCCAGCTATAAACCCTATCATGCCCCAAGAGAACATTTGCCACGGCGTCCACGGACCTTGTCCTAAAAAAATGTTAGATACAATAGCCGCCGTTGCCCCAATCATAAAGCCAGTTTCACTCCCAAAAACAATTGCAGAAACGATAATGACAAAAGAAGTCGGTTGTACACTTGGTAAAATAGAAAATGGTACCCGGCTAACCGCTGCAATCGCCGCTAACACAGCAACGATAACAATTTCACGTGAAACAAACGCCTTCCTTTCAAAACGAATATAGAAAGGTAACATAATGACAGCTAATAAAAACAAACTACTTACCATGTAATACCCGTCCATAATAAGAGTCGTAAAGAGTAGTGTACATATTACAACAGCAAAAATAAATATTATGAATGCAACATATCGTTTGGACACGCTTCGTACACATCCTCCCACGTTAATGCAAATGGCAACTCTCTACGGATGAATCGATTAATAGATGTTGTATAAAAGAAGTTACCACTAAAGAACTCTTTCGGTGCATCATTCATAATGACTTTCCCGTCAAATAACATCATGCACTGATCAACGTATTTCGCTGCAAACTCAATATCATGCGTTGCCATTACAATTGTTGTACCTTCTTTTTGCAACTGCTTAAATAGCTCTCCTACTCTTTCCTTTTTCCATGGATCTAGTCCGATACGATAAACTTAACTAAATCTATACAATTCAATCAAATTTACACAAGTTAGTGCTTCATCGTGTTCTCGCAACCCCGAAGGGACGAGGGGTATAACACTCCACACGAGGCAGTATCGTTACCTCCTATTATCAAGCATTTATTTTACCCATCTTGATAAATTTATCGACGCATTTAAATCCCTATCGTGATGGCTATTGCACCCAACATAGTCCCATTCACGAATCTTTAAACTCCACTGTCCTTCTGGTTGAACTGAATGGTCGTATTTTACTCCACAACTTGAGCAAATCTTGCTTGAGGCGAACCATTTATCAGCTTTTACATACTCAATGCCATACTTCTCGCACTTGTATGATAAACATTGAAAGAAGAAGTTTAATTTTTGAAATGAAAATGCTTTCGATAGTTTTTTGTTTTTTAACAGGTTTGAGATAAGTAAGTCTTCCACAACAATCCTCATTGGTTTGGTTTTCACCAATTTAGCTGTTGCTTGATGGATATGGTTATTTCGGATATTCGTAATTTTCCTAGATAACCGAAGGTGCTCAGTTTTAGCTTTTTCATATCCGGCAGATTGAATTTTTACACCTTTTTTAAATCTCCTAGACATATCTCTTTGTGCTGACTTTTTCCTTTTCAAAAGTTTTTTAACCTTGGCATCTTTGTTTATATTTCGTTCTTTCATACCATTAGAAGCTACAAACAGCTCTTTTAAACCAACATCCACACCAATCGACTCATTGGTTAGTGCTTGTAATTCAAAGTCTTCTTGGAATCCTACACTAATCCACCAGTGACGACCATCAAAGGTAACTCTTGGATTTGATGGTTTTTTGTTTCTTGGTAGTTGTTGGCTTGTTTTCACTTCTCCAATGGACTGAATATCAACTACTTTCTTTCCTATAATCAGTCTTTCATAATTGGCATAAAATCCTTGGATTAAATCTTTTTTGGATTTATAAGAAGTGTGATAACCATTTTTGTACTTTTTGAACGAATGTTTTCTCGCCGTATCAAAATCTTTTGAAGCCTGTTTGGGCACTTGTGCATTAATGTCTTTTAACCACTCATATCTCTTTCGCTTCTTGATCTTTGTAAATCGTTTCTGTAAAGCTAACTGTGAAACAGATTTTCCAAATAGCTTATAGTATCTATCACTCATTCTTTTACAATAGTTATAAGCAAATCTTGCAGCACCAGCATGGTTTCTAAGCACTTTTTCTTGTTCAGGCGTTGGAATTAGTCTGACTTTCTTCGCCAATATCATCAGAATTTAACTCCTTTAATGAAAGATTTGTTCTTCTGAATAGTAGCGTGTTCCACCAGCATTCTCCTTAGATTACTCGGATGCAAACCTGTTAATTCTGATACTTGACTAACTCGTGAAAATTTCATTATTATTCTCACCTCATTGAACCAAACATAGCACATACGTTCGATACTTTCAATGAAGTTTGATAGATTCAATAAAATTTATCTTGTTCAACTAAGGGCGCAATTCCTTAGCCAGTTCTCTTATGAACTTCTCATGTTTTCACATGAGCGCAGACTATATGTTTATCTCTTTAGGGATAGAGGATTTTTCCACCACCATAGGCTTGTGGTGTACTCTCGTCAGTTATACGAGATAGTCGTTGAACGTTCATCTTATCCATTTTGACTTAGATGATTCGAGGCGGAAGACCCATTGTTCTAGTGTTTAGGATTTAACCTTGCACGATCTGATTGATTTTTTCTGCTTTCGCAACATTCACGCTCGCTATTTCTAGCCACGTTGTAGTTCAATCAGCTTTAGGGATTGCCCGCAGTTAACCCTCACTACTAGCCAATCACTTGACTAGCAGGGCTTACTGATATATTTAATTAACTTTGGTTATAATTGGTTAAATAAATCGTAACAGTTAGTTACCCTTTGTCGGTTCATCAAGCAATAATAAAGTCGGCTTTGATAATAACGTTGTACATAATGCGAGTAATTGTTGTTCCCCGCCGCTACAATCATGCGGATGACGTTCTTTAAGCGAATATAACCAAAACTGTTTTAGCATATTTTCTGCTATTTCTTTTCCTTGTTCTCCGTATAATTCACTTGCACGTTCATACACTTCTTCCCACACTGTATCAAATGTAAAATGATAGTATGGGTGCTGCGATACATATCCTATACTTTTAAATCGTTCTTTCGAATCAATTTTATGTATCACTTTTCCACTCCACTTTACTTTCCCTCTTCTAGCTTTTTGTAATCCTGCTAAAATCGTTAACAGTGTAGACTTCCCGGTTCCGTTTTTCCCAACTAGAGCTGTCCATTTTCCTTTTTCGATGTTCACTGTTAAATCTCGTAAAATAAGGGGACTATTTTTCTCATATTGAAAAGATATATGTTCTGCACTTAAGATCACTTCTTGCTTTTCACACTGTTCTACTTGCCCATCCCTATATGATATCGCTGAAAAATCATTCATTTTCATTTGCGCTTCTCGCACTGTAAACGGAATATCTTCTACATTCCACTCTAAAAACAATCTTGGAATTTGCGGGATAAATGGACGGAACTTTTCAACTTCCCACATGTTAGCTATAACCGTTTTAGGACTACCATCATAAACGATTCGGCCGTTATTCATACAAATAACGCGTGTTGCAAGTGGTATCACTTCATCCAGACGATGTTCACTTAAAACGATCGTAATTCCAAGTTCTTCATTAATACGTTTTAATAATCCTAAAAACTCTTTTGCAGCAATCGGATCTAGCTGCGCTGTCGGTTCATCCAGTAATAATAACTTCGGCTGCATGACTAATACTGCTGCTAAATTTACTAGTTGTTTTTGACCACCAGATAAAGTATGAACAGATTGATGTAACAAATCTTGAAATCCTAAAAAGCTAATAAGTTCCGCTATTCTTTTTTGAATAATATGTGATGGTAACCCGATATTTTCTAAAGAAAATGCTAATTCTTGAATCACTGTATCCATTACGAGCTGATTTTCTGGGTTTTGAAATACCATACCAATGTCTTGTGCAGATAATAAATCAGGTACTTCCTCTAATAAAACGTCATCATAAAATATCTCTCCTGAACGCGTGCCAATTGGCAGTAATTCCTTTTTAAAATGTTTTAATAAAGTTGTCTTCCCAGAACCTGAACCGCCAGCAAGTACTATAAATTCTCCTTTTTGAACAGAAAGAGAAATATGCTGTAACGCTTCTTCATTTTCATAAGCATATATAAATGATAAATTCTTTATTTCTGCATGCGCCACCATATCGATTCCCTTCCTTCCATCATAATTGGTAAACTAATAAACATCATAAATAGGAAAAACATCATTCCATCATATTGCTGGAACAGTATTGATTCCACTTTCGGATAGATAATCAATTTCCCTCCGCCATAATAACTAAATATAAATGAAGTTATTAATAGAAAAACTAAATAACTTAGCGTATACAAATCACGTCTTTCCATTCTATATCGAATATATGTCGTACGCTTCGTTACACCAAACCCACGAGCTTGCATAGAATCTGCCGTTTGAAGTGCATCTTCTAACGAACAAACTAATAACACTTGCAGTAATTTCATTCCATTTTTTATACGCTCAATGAGTGAACCTGAATCTAATTGCACACCTTTCGTTTTTTGGACGAGTGTAATTTTCTTTAACCGCCTAATAAACAAAGGAACAAACCTCACTGTAATCATCGTTAACAATGCTACTTTCGGTGAAATTCTTGAAAATAAATATAAAAATTTATGACTCGAAATAATATCGTTATAAGAAGCAAACGTAAACATAATCGCAACTAATAATAACCCCATAACAAGCCCAAACATAACTGCCTCAAGCTTAATCCGGCTATCTCCTAACCAAAATAACGTAGTCGCCCCTCTATGCGTTAATAAAGAATTAAATAAAATTACCATTAGAAAGAATACGATAGTACTTGGCAGCATGTTTCTTATTTTCTCGCCATTTCCTTGTACTATATTTAAGATTACTATTAGTATAATCGCTCCAATTAAAAAAAGAGGATGAAGACACATCATACATAGTATCATCACCCCAATATAATAGAAAAAATTAACAAAAGGATGTAAAGAAGAAAAGCTTATTTTCATAGTCCTTTACCGAAGATCCTTTCCTATTTTAATACAAACACCCACTCGATTGTATCGCCTGGTTTTACTTTAACTACACCAGCACTATAGTTTGGAAAAGCACCGTTCACACGATATTTCCAGCCACTAGTAGTAGTAATATCTTTCTCGTATAAATCATTAATACCTTTTACATAAATATCACCTTTAGAGCCCATTGCATCAACCTCTAGTCCTGTGCCCGTTAGCACACTGTAAACTGTGTCGCCTTCTTGTACATCAACCTTTTTCGCACCTAATAAGTATCCTTCATTTCCTTTTACTGAGATTGTTACTTGTTTCGCTTTAGGTTCTGGTGGTACTGGTGGTGGTACTGGGTTTAGTGGTGGTACCGGTGGTGGCGGAGTTGGTACACTATTGTTCTCTTCTGGATTTTTCTTTTGCTCCTGCTTCGGTGTTTCTTTTGGCTGATTAACAACCTTTGCTTCTTCTTTTACTTCTGGTGCTTTCGGCTGCTGTGGTTTCTCTTCTTGTACTTTTTGTTGCTCTGGTTGTTTATTTGCAGCAGGCTGTTCCTTTGGTTTCTCTTCTTTCTTTACTTCAGGTTGTTCCTGCGCTTTTTCTTCTTTCAGTTTCTCTTCTACTTTTTGTTCTTGTTTATCTTTCTGCTCTTCTTGTGGTTTTTGTTCCGGTTCAGCTTGCTTCTCTTCCGGTTTCGGTACATCTTTTTGTTCTTCCTGTTTCGCTACTTCTTTTTGCTCTTCTTGCTTCGGTTCTGCCTTCTTCTCAGGTTTTACAGCCGTTTCTTCACATCCGGCTAATAATCCCAATGAAAGAACTAAAGAAATGAACCATTTCATCTTACTCATGCTGTCCCTCACCTTTCATATTAAAGTGAAACTTTAATGAGTGGAGATTTTGTTCATCCCCACTCATTATTAGCCCTCACTTTTATAATAAAATTAGGAGCAAATGATTGCTCCTAATTTTTGTTAAGCTGCTTTACGTCTCCATAATACATATGCAGAAGCGATACATAATACACCCATACCTACTTGTGTAGGTGCACTATGAGAAGATGCTCCTGTTTGTGGTAATTGATTCTTATTCTTGTTTGTTTCTTTATTAACTCGTTCGTTATCTACAACAACTTTTAGATTTTCATCTTTTGGTTGTTTTTGTAACTCTTCTTGTTGTTTCGGCTGTTCTACAACTTCTTTTTCTTCTACAGTTGTCTCTGGCTCTACAATTGGTTTCGTATCAATTTCATTCTCTATTACATTTGACCAATCATAAATCGATTTTCCAAGATCTTTAAACTGAAGTAACGCTAAAAATGCTTGCTCTGTAGCCATTCCGCTACCTTTTTGATCACTTGGTAACCATTTAAACTCACCATTTGGAAGCTGGTATGACATTAAATTTTGTACTGCTTTATTAAGACGATCGTGATCTACATCTTTAACTAGCGATAGTCCAATAATTGCTTGTGCAGTACTATTAGAATTCTCTTGTCCATCAGCGGTAAAACCACCATTACCTAGCTGCTGCTTGTATAAATAATCAACAGCTTTTTGAATAGCTGGCTTTACATCTGCTTGATCTTGATAAGGAGCTAATGCTGCTAATACCATACTTGTTACATCAACGTTACTAGCACTTTCTTTACTACTTGAACTATCATATGTCCAGCCACCGTCTATATGCTGCGCTTGTAAAAGTGCTTGTACTAAAGCAGCTCGATTCCATTTTGCTTCGGCCGGAATCTCATATTTCTTTGTATCTAATGCAAGTAATGTAAATGCGTATCCTGTAACGGAATTCACTTTATCTGATTCAAATAAATTTTGTACTAAATTTTGTCCCTCTACCTTTGTAGGATCAACATTCATTGCATTCATCATAATAATCGTTCTAGCTAAATCTGTTGCTGAAAAACGATTTAAACGCTTCTTAACCTTTTCAGCTACTGGCTTAACATAGTTTATTTTCGTTTCAAGCGGAACATTTACACCTGAACGAGCAAGTCCAATCGCAACCCAATCACTACCAATTCCATCTTGTAACATCTTTTCTGACGTTTTAGAAATCGCTTCGTTTAATTGTGCTGCTGGAATTTCAACTTTCTCTTCCTTTGGTTGTTCTGTTACTTTATCTTCTGGTTTACCATCTGGTTTTTCTGTTTTCGGTTCCTCTGGTTTTGGCTCTTCTACAGTTTTACAAGTGCCAAATTTATCTAACGTTTGTTGCAACGTTTGTTGACTCATATTGCTCCAGTCTGCAACGTAACGAAATGCAACAACATCCCCAGACTCTAATTTATAACTATCCGCCCCAACTTCTGCAGATTTATCATTTACATCATACAACCAACCGCTCGTTGCTCCGGCCATTAATCCATCGATGCCCTTTATATACGTTCCAAATGACATACTTTCAGATGTTACTTTGTCACCCATAACTTTTTGTAGCAAACTAAAAGCTGTTTCTCCATCTTCAATGGAAACTTCTTTCGGACATAACATAATTCCTTTTTGTGATTCACCAATAATTGCAAGTTTCGCTGTCTTTCCTTCAGCAAACGTAATATGTACTGTATTCGCAAAAGAAACAAATACAAGTGCCACTGCCATTAATGATGTAAGCAGCCATTTCTTTAACATTGCCATCCCAAAATTCCCTCCCTTTACTAACATTCACACAAAAAAAGACCCTTTAAGGGTATGCGGTTGACACTCTCTTTTTGTAAGTGTCGAACAAAAATGTACAACACCTCCTACCCGCATTATTCGCGGCTATATTTGTATAGGAAAAATAATTTCGTTTATGAACGCACCATTGTGATAACATTCACTTTTCTAGGAAAAATTTACTTCCTTTTCAAGTTATCCCGCTATTCGCCGAGCAGTAAGACCCCCACCTCAAATTCAGCGAAAGCAAAGAAGTTATGTGGGGATCAACTGCCCGTAAATGCCCGATTGGTGAAGGCTAATAATCAGTGGGGATGAACAAAATCCCCACTGATTAAAGTTTCACTTTATCGTAAATCGATAAACTTATACATTCTGTAATTTTTAAATTCTGTATTATTTTACTATTGACAAAGAATTTTGTCCATGCTTTATCGGATTTATTTTCTAAGAATAATAGCTTATTAGCCTTCCATTAATAGAAGTCATCCGATACGATAAACTTAACTAAATCTATACAATTCAATCAAATTTACACAAGTTAGTGCTTCAAAGTGTTCTCGCAACCCCGAAGGGACGAGGGGTTTAACACTCCACACGAGGCAGTATCGTTACCTCCTATTATCAAGCGATTATTTTACCCATCTTGATAAATTTATCGAAGCATTCAAATCTCTATCGTGATGGCTATTGCATTGACTACTAGGATGCAACCCTGTTAATTCCGACACTTGACTAGCAGGGCTTACTGATATATTTAATTAACTTTAGTTATAATTGGTTAAATAAATCGTAACAGTTAGTTACCCTCACTATGTAAGCTTTTATCACTAACTATAATTCCATCTTCATCTACATAAACATATTCATTCGGTTTCCATTCGACTTCACCAAATTGCAATGAAATATTTCGCTCTCCTTTTCCTTCTTTTACACTTCTATTTGGCATTGTCCCTAACGCTACAATACCAATATTAATATTTTTTAATTCACTAGAATCACGAACATACCCATTTACAATAATTCCTGCTAAGTTTCTTTCTTCCGCAATAGCTGCCAAATTATCACCGAGTAACGCACAATTTTTAGAAGCTCCGCCATCAACAACTAATACTGTACCTTCCGGCAGTGTTTGTAACCCCTCTTTTACTAGTACATTATCATCCTTCACTTTTACCGTTGCGATTTTCCCATAGAATTGTTTTTTCTTCCCGAAAGACCGAAAAGACTGGCGACATATTTGTAATTCCTTTTCAAATTCATCACATAGATCCGTAGTTTTCCACATCTTTTTCCCCTCTTTTCCTTATTCTTTCTATATAACATATTCTTGGATTATTTTCGTTTCCCTGTCTAACGTTGCAAGAATTTGTATGTGCGGTGAAAGTCATATACAAATGAAGGAAAATAAAGCTTACCACTTGAAACTATTGCTTTAAGTAAAAAGCTTTATTATAATCTATTCCACTCCTATGAAAACCATTTATTCTAGCATAAACATAAGAAGGGATTGATCATAATGATCAATCCCTTCTGTCAAAGTATAATGTCACTAAAAATTCTTTAAAAATCTTAGTTCCAAATTTTATTTACCCATTCCGGATGATCAATAAAAGGATTACGATTATGTTGATATTTCGTAAAAATCACTTCATTACGCTTTCGCTCTAAATCATCTACCGGGTCTTGTTCATTCCATTTTAGTAAAACGGATAGTTTACCCATGTATGGATCTTTATTGTTATTCACCTTTTCATTTAGTTCTAAGTCTATTTCGCCGTTGTCTCCTTCATAACGAACAGCCATGTAAAATAGCATTCTAGCGATATCTCCTTTTACACTATCACGAGGTTCCCAAGAATCACTATCGTACTTACATTCTGTCGCTTCTGAATGATTCACACCACCATTATCAAAATCCAGATTTCCACGTGAGCTATTTACAGATACATCCGTCGCTCTTAAATGATGCAAATCTGTTCCAGCTCCTGCAGTCGTTCCAAAATCACCGTGTGATTTTGCCCAAACATGCTCTCGGTTCCAATTATCAACTCCTGAACCATTCGTAAGTTTCCCTTGCGAACGCCCAGTATATAAGAGTAGCACATTGTTTTTATTATTTGGATCTTCATCAGTATCTCTTAGTGCTTCCCAAACCGCACTGTATGATAACTTTGTATGATCATCAATAATATTATGAAGTTCCTTCTTTAATTCTAAACCCATTTTTCCTATTGCATTATTATAATATGTATCGTCATAGCTTTTTACAATAATCTCTTGTGGTGATGCAGAAGCTACTTCACCGTGTATGATATCTGTGAATGATAGAGATGCAGAACCTAAAATAAAAAACGAAGATAGTGTAACCATAGCAAGCCTTGTATTTCTAAACTTCATATACCCATTTCCCCTTTAAAATATAATTTGAAGCTATTAACTAAAAAATGCTTTCTAGCCCCCAAAAACTTTTAGAAAGCCATACCCATCCTTTTCTTTTTATTTAATACAAAACTCTATTGAGTCTGTATTATTTCCACACTTTTTGTTTATCTACTTTTCACAAGGAATATCCTTCTCTAGTAAAGATTATTAAAATATTCTTTACAATTAAAAAGTAGTTTAATGTTAACTTATAAATTTCAATTTTTTTATGCAATTATGCATATTTGATAAATCGTTCGACTTTTCTTTTTTCTATAACTGTCTTTATTTTTTGTGTAAAACCCTTCTTCCTCTGTAGAATACGTACAAAAATAGATGGGATACCATGTAAGGCACCAATCTATTTTAATTAAAGAAACTTTGTTAATTCTGAGTTCACAACACATTGTGCAGTAATGATTACATTTTTATATTGGGACAGAACTACTACTCTTTATTTTGCATTGAATCTATATACTTTTTAACTACTTCATATACATATTCTTGATTTGCCGCCGCTGTATTTGGGTTGTATTTTCCGCCGTTTGTTTTATTGTTAGATAATACTCGAATCCCTAAGAATGGTACGTCATAAGCTTTTGCGATTTGCGCTGCTGCTGCACCTTCCATTTCTTCTACAGATGTACCGTATTTTGTATGGAACCATTTAATTCTATCAACTTCATTATTCCAAACGTCTGCTGAACCTATAGTACCTTCCACCACTTTACCTTTTGTATATTTATCTTTCACTGCATTAGCTGCTGCAAGTAAATCCTTATCTCCCTCGTAGTATCGGATTTTCTCAGCATTTGGATCTTCTCCTGCACTCCCTTCAGAAGCCATCAGGTCCATAGATATCCATTTTTCCGGTTCAATTCCTTGGTTCTCATTCATATTTGTTGTTTTTAGTGAACCTATATTCGCGACTTGTTTTCCTAACACAATATCAAATACATTTAAATTAGGATCATGTCCACCTGATGTTCCTTGGTTAATAATCGCTATAGGCTTATATTTTTCAATAGCCACTGCTGTAGCGGCTGCTGTATTTTCCATTCCTTTACCTGTTTTCGCAACGATTACAGGATAATTGTCTACAGTTCCTTTATAAAATACGAAAGTTCCAGACTTTTCTTCTTTCACATTTTTTAACCTTTTTGCAAACTTTTCAGCTTCTATCGGCATTGGCCCTTGAATTAAAATAGGTTGTTGATTACTTTTTGCCTCAACTTGTTTTGGAGTCACATTACATCCTGCAAGTATTGAGAATGATAATGCGATAGTAGTTGCTAGGGCACCATATTTTTTCAACAGATTTTTCTTCATAAATAATCTCTCCTCTTTCTCTTGTTGTTTTCTATACTCGAGGTTTTGGTCCAAAGAAAAAAGCTCTAGAAATTGTAGAAAAATCTCTACTTTCTAGAACTACGGTAGTCAAAGTTAATTAAGCAAAAGATGAGGCCAATGCTAAATTATAGATCAGTAGCGGCTCAATACACCGAACGACCGAATACTTTAACCCGTAGTCCAGTTCTTTCATTGGGAACTAGGTAGAAACGCTCGGACCATATTACCGAGTATATACGAGTGATGTTATTTAAAATTATTATATTGGTAATATAACAAACTTTTAGTGTATACGCAATCTAAAAGTGAACATTTTTAATAAAAATAATAAAAATGTTCGTTTTTATAACTTAAATGGTTAGGATTTATCATTTCTAAATGGATAACGACGCTAAAAAACTCATAACCCATATACTAAACTAGATTAACCTACAACAACCGATCTTTTACAGACAATTACTCTACCTTTTCAGCATTTGAGGTATTTACTACTACATAATTCGGTATTGTCGCAACGAGTTGTATCAAATGTTGATACATACTAATTTGCATCATTTCATTCGCCTTTTCAGCATTTCCAAGCATTTGATACGCCTGCGCAATTAGATCTTCCTCTGGAAAGTTAGGACGTATCGTTTCGCCAAGTAATTGAAGCACCTCATTTGGTCTATTGAGTATAAGATAGCAAGTTGCTTTAAACGATATCGCCTCTTTCACAAGAGATACATCTTCACTTTCTCCCTGCACTCGGCTAAAGAGATACATTGCCTCTTCTAAAATTTCAATTCTTCTATCCATATCCTCTGTTAACATGTGGTGATTAATAAAAAGTAGCCCCATTTGAATTAATAATGGAAAACAAGAATAATATTTTTTTGTCACTTCCCTGCACTCCATCATTACTTCATCAAACGGTTCTTCACTAACAGCTTCCGCTAGTCTATGATATAAATTTTTAATATCTTCCTGTTCCATTTGCAGTGTATAACAGATTAATTCATCTATACTTATGTTAAAGTACGATGCTAACAGTGGTAAAAATGTAATATCCGGATAACTCTGCCCAGTCTCCCATTTGGAAACAGATGCTTTCGTAATACCGATATACGCCGCTAACTCTTCCTGTGTAATTCCTTTTTCTTTTCTCTTATCCGCAATGATTTTATGAATATGAATTTCTCTCACTGTATCACCTCATACTTTTATTATATGTACTTTATTTCACACAAAATATAGATTTAAAGTCGACTTTCGTTAACAAAATCAACTGTTAGGAAACATCTCTCTAAAATAAAAGAAGCTCCAAATTTTATTATATTTAGGTCATAAATATTAAACTTAATAAAATCAAAGGCAGGAACATATTTGATATGTTCCTGCCTTTTTATTGTGGGGTACCGATACATAGCCATCTAGCTAAGATTTTGAAGTGCTTCAAAATCAAAATTTTCATTTCACCACAGTTTTCTATGAGAATCTAGTGAACAGCTTATTTACATAATTTTCGTTAGCGGAAGTCAAAATGTTACGTTACAATGATTACAATAGGGGGCAAAATTTCCTCTCCTAATTTTCCTACCGCATTTTGGACAAGTTACCACTCGACTTTCACTTGTTTGAAGTTCTATCTTACTTATTGCTATTACTCGTAAGGCAGCCATCCCTCCTATTAGAAGAAGCGTAATGAGCATTTCCATTTTTCTTGTTCTCCTTTCTTTTCATTACAGTTACCTCTAATTATTTTCTAAGAGGTTTTGTGATTTTACATTTTTCCGATGCTTACGCAGATGTAACGAACCCATCAATAAATTGCTTAGACTTAATGCTATGAGTACCCATGTAATTGCTTTTCTTATACCTTCTACATATTGTCCATACGCAACTTATCCAGAAGCCACGGCTAGCATGAAAAATGAAATACTCATCCATAAATGATTGACCTGTCTTTTCATGATGAAATCCCCACCTTTTTTCCTTATTGTACCATTTCAAAAAAGTGATGTGCGGTGTTTTTTGGATTGTATATTCCATACAAGTATAGTTAACATAACGTCTCATTATCGGTAGCAAGGAAAAAGAAGAACCCTACTCTCTGATATGATCCCCTTATAGTAGACAGGAAAAAGAAAGCACATTAACCTGTTTACTATGGAGGGGATTTTTTCATGGGAAAAATTAGAGTCACTTACGATGTAGAATTTAAGAAACAAGCTATAGATTTATACTTAAAAGAAGGCATGAGCTATAAAACCATTGCGAAAGAATTAGGTATTCATCACTCGGTTGTAAGTCGTTGGGTGAAACACTTTGAAGCTGAAGGAATCAAAGGACTAGAAGAAAAACGCGGTAAAGCGAAAGGACCAGGTTTAGGTAGACCAAGGGTTAGACCCGAAGATCCTGAAGCTAAGATCAGACGATTAGAAGCGGAAAATGAAATGTTAAAAAAGCTCTTAGGGATGTAAAAGGAGGAATGAAAGTCGTATCCAAAATAAAAAAATTCGAAGTCATCCATGAAATGACAAAAACAGGTTATACAGTGACCATTCTATGCGATATTGCTGGTGTAACCAGAAGTGGATACTACAAATGGCTAAAACGGCATACGACGCCTTCTAAAAAACAATCAGAGGATATCGAAATTAAGAAAAAGATATTGGAGTGTCATAAAAAATTAAGAGGAATTTATGGATATAGAAGAATACAAGTGTGGCTGAAAGCCACATATAACCTTCATTTGAACCATAAGCACATCCAAAGATTGATGAGTGAACTAGGTATCAAAGCCGTAATTAGGAAAAAACGACCTTATTACGGAAAAAAAGAAGCTTATGTGATTTCAGAGAACCATCTAAATAGGGAGTTTCAGGCTTCAAAACCGAATGAGAAATGGGTAACCGATATTACCTATTTGATTTTCAATGGACAGCGCTTGTACTTATCCGCTATTAAGGATTTATACAATAATGAAATTGTTGCCTATGAAACCAGTCGTAGAAACGACTTAAAGCTTGTGTTAGATACGCTTAAAAAGGCAAAGAAAAAACGAAATGTGAAGGGAATCCTCTTACATAGTGATCAAGGATCCCAGTATACATCTCGTCAATATAATCAATTACTTAAAAAATATCAGATGAAGGCAAGTATGTCTCGAAGAGGCAACTGTTGGGATAATGCTTGTATGGAAAACTTCTTCAGTCACTTTAAGGCAGAGTGTTTTCATTTATACTCCTTCCGTAAAGCGAATGAGGTCAAACTTGCCGTGCGTAAATATATGCACTTTTATAATCATCAAAGATTTCAAAAGAAATTAAATAACCTGAGTCCATATAAATATAGAACTCAGGTTGCTTAGTTGCGCTTTTTAAATACTGTCTACTTGACAGGGGTCACTGCACTCACAAGGGAACCTTCTTTTTTAGTTCTATGAATCTATACATTTTTTTATACATTCCTATCCTGGCACGGTTTTAGGGTTCTTGTTTGTTACTGGATTAGCCAAAAAACTGTATAAAATCTTGCATACTCTTAGCGTGGGGGTTTTCCAAAATACTGGCATCCCCCAATATGTGCTTTCTTATGGGTATTTCTTGAACCCTCATTAAAACACTTTCCCGTCCTTTGTCTATCTTTAAAAGTAACTCTGCTTGTTTATTTAAAGTCCTTGCAACGAGGCATTGTACTCCTCCTAAAGCCAAACAAATGATTAAAATTACACATCCATATTATACTGATTAAACTAAAAATTCATTCTCTTTTCATTTCATTCATTATGTAAATAAAAAAGGATAATCCGCCCTCATAATGGACTAATTATCCTATAAATCTTTATCTAAATTTAATAAAATTAGAACTTCTTTTCCTATGTATACTTATTTCGTTATTTCACCAAACTGCGCTCTCGTCACTTTCGCCAAGTCATCAACTTTAAGCTCAATTTGTACTCCAATTTTCCCGCCACTTACAATGATTGTTTCAAGTGATTGGGCACTTTCATCAATACATGTAGAAAATAATTTCTTCATTCCTACTGGTGAACAACCACCGCGAATATACCCTGAAACTTTCGTAATATCTTTAACAGGAATCATTTCTATCTTCTTTTCACCGACCGCCTTTGCGGCTGCTTTTAAATTTAGTTCCTCATCTACTGGGATAATGAACACATGATAATCCTTACTATTCCCTTGAGCGACAAGTGTTTTATATACTTCTCTCACTTCTCTACCAATTTTCCCAGCAACTGATACGCCATCAATTTTCCCATCGTCCGGATCATATGACATCATCGAATATTCAATTTTTTCTTTATCTAATATTCGCATCGCATTTGTTTTATCTTTTTTCATAGTGTTCTCCTTAAAAAGTTATTTCATATTATTAAATTTTCTTTTATTATACACTCTTTTCAATTTCTCCTACATAACTTCACGTATTCTTCAAAACTGAAAATATTGATTTTCCCAAATTCATCTGATATAATTTGGAAAAACTTATGTTAAGGAGAGATTTTTAATGCGAACTTTTAATACGTCTTTCCAACTTCATCATCATACGTAACGCCGTGTATCCGAAGAAAAATTTTTCTTCGTGGGTACAGGGCTTTTCCTGTTGACCCACGAAGCGTTCATAAAGCTATGTGGGTATTTTATACCCGCATAGCTTTTTTTAATTTAAAAGAGGAGTGATTATGGTGGAAATGAAAAATGTAAAAGGGACAAAAGACTATTTACCAGAGGAACAAGTACTACGAAATAAAATTAAAAGAGCTTGTGAAGATACGTTTGAACGTTATGGCTGTAAACCGTTAGAGACACCAACGTTAAATATGTACGAGCTTATGTCTTACAAGTACGGTGGTGGCGATGAAATTTTAAAAGAAATATATACACTTAAGGATCAAGGAAAACGCGATCTTGCCTTACGTTATGATTTAACAATTCCATTCGCAAAAGTCGTGGCGATGAATCCGAACATCCGCCTACCCTTTAAACGCTATGAAATTGGGAAAGTATTTCGAGATGGGCCAATTAAACAAGGAAGATTCCGTGAGTTCATTCAATGTGACGTTGATATAGTAGGTGTAGAACAGTCATGGCGGAAGCTGAACTCATGAGCATGGCGTTTGAGCTGTTCCGAACGTTAAACTTAGAAGTAACGATTCAATATAATAATCGAAAATTATTAAATGGTATTCTCCAGTCTATTAACATCCGATACGATAAACTTAACTAAATCTATACAATTCAATCAAATTTACACAAGTTAGTGCTTCAAAGTGTTCTCGCAACCCCGAAGGGACGAGGGGTATAACACTCCACACGAGGCAGTATCGTTACCTCCTATTATCAAGCATTTATTTTACCCATCTTGATAAATTTATCGAAGCATTTAAATCCCTATCGTGATGGCTATTGCATGGAACACAGTTCCATTCACGAATCTTTAAACTCCACTGTCCTTCTGGTTGAACTGAATGGTCGTATTTAACGCCACAACATGAGCAAATCTTACTTGAGGCAAACCATTTATCAGCTTTTATATATTCAATGCCATACTTCTCACACTTGTATGATAAACATTGAAAGAAGAAGTTTAATTTTTGAAATGAAAATGCTTTCGATAGTTTTTTGTTTTTTAATAGGTTTGAGACAGATAAGTCTTCCACAACAATCCTCATTGGTTTGGTTTTCACCAATTTAGCTGTTGCTTGATGGATATGGTTATTTCTGATATTCGTAATTTTCCTAGATAACCGAAGGTGCTCAGTTTTAGCTTTTTCATATCCGGCAGATTGAATTTTTACACCTTTTGTAAATCTCCTAGACATATCTCTTTGCGCTGACTTTTTCCTTTTCAAAAGTTTTTTAACCTTGGCATCTTTGTTTATATTTCGTTTTTTCATACCATTAGAAGCCACAAACAGCTCTTTTAAACCAACATCCACACCAATCGACTCATCGGTTAATTCTTGTGCTTCAAAGGATTCTTCGAACCCTACACTAATCCACCAGTGACGACCATCAAATGTAACTCTTGGATTTGATGGTTTTTTGTTTCTTGGTAGTTGTTGGCTTGTTTTCACTTCTCCAATGGACTGAATATCAACTACTTTCTTTCCTATAATCAGTCTTTCATAATTGGCATAAAATCCTTGGATTAAATCTTTTTTGGTTTTATAAGAAGTGTGATAGCCATTTTTGTACTTTTCGAACGAATTTTTTCTCGCCTTGTCAAAATCTTTTGAAGCCTGTTTGGGAACTTGTGCGTTGATGTCTTTTAACCACTCATATCGCTTTCGCTTCTTGATCTTTGTAAATCGTTTCTGTAAAGCTAACTGTGAAACAGATTTTCCGAATAGCTTATAGTATCTATCACTCATTCTTTTACAATAGTTATAAGCAAATCTTGAAGCTCCAGCATGATTTCTAAGCACTTTTTCTTGTTCAGGCGTTGGAATCAGTCTGACTTTCTTCGCCAATATCATCAGAAGTCAACTCCTTACTTATCTGTTTGATCTTTAGCCAATTACTATGCGATTATTTGGGCGCTCCCCTTTTAGATAATGAAAGATTTGTTCTTCTGAATAGTAGCGTGTTCCACCAGCAGTCACCTTTTCAGGTATTAATTCACCGCTTTTGTGCATTCTCCTAAGACTACTAGGGTGCAACCCTGTTAATTCCGACACTTGACTAACTCGTAAAAATTTCATCATTATTCTCACCTCATTGGATTTACAATAACACATACGTTCGATAGATTAAATGAGATTTGATTAAATTTATTTTGTTCAACTAAAGGCGCAATCCCTTGGCCAGTTCTTTTATGAACTTCTCACGTTTTCACATGAGCGCAGACTATATGTTTATCTCTTTAGAGATAGAGGATTTTCCCATCACCATAGGCTTGTGATGTACTCTCGTCAGTTATACGAGATAGTCGTTGAACGTTCATCTTATCCATTTTGACTTAGATGATTCGAGGCGGAAGACCCATTGTTCTAGTGTTTAGGATTTAACCTTGCACGATCTGATTGATTTTTTCTGCTTTCGCAACATTCACGCTCGCTATTTCTAGCCACGTTGTAGTTCAATCAGCTTTAGGGATTGCCCGCAGTTAACCCTCACTACTAGCCAATCACTTGACTAGCAGGGCTTACTGATATATTTAATTAACTTTAGTTATAATTGGTTAAATAAATCGTAACAGTTAGTTACCCTACCGAATTAACGAGTGACGTAATTTTATCATTGGATAAAATCGAAAAGATTGGGATTGATGGTGTACGAAAAGATGTATTGGAGCGCGGGATTACTGTAGAAATGGCCGATACAATATGTAATACTGTTTTATCTTGCCTAAAGCTCACTATTGCCGACTTTAAAGATACTTTCAATAATACACTTGTTGACGATGGAGTAGAGGAACTACAACAACTACAGCAATACTTACTCGCCCTCGGAATAAATGAAAATACGATATTCAATCCGTTTTTAGCAAGAGGACTCACGATGTATACAGGCACTGTGTATGAAATCTTTCTAAAAGATGGCACGATTACATCTAGCATCGGTAGCGGTGGTCGATACGATAATATTATCGGAGCATTCCGTGGTGATAATATGAACTATCCAACAGTCGGTATTTCATTCGGATTAGATGTCATTTATACAGCTCTATCACAGAAAGCAACAACATCTACAGCAGATCTTTTTATCATTCCACTCGGGACAGAATTACAATGTTTACAAATCGCCCAGCAATTGCGTTCTACTACTTCCTTAAAAATCGAACTTGAACTAGCTGGACGTAAATTGAAACGTGCCCTTAATTATGCAAATAAAGAAAATATCCCGTATGTGCTAATAATTGGTGAAGAGGAACTATCTACAGAAACAGTTGTATTGCGTAATATGAAGGAAGGTAGTGAAGTAAAAATCCCCCTTTCTTCTTTAAGTAATTATTTATAAAAAGAACCACCCTCATTTGGGTGGTTTTCTAGTGAATAAATAAAATAACATTTAGTTTACATAACAAAATTATATATTACTGTTGATTTGAATCACAAAAAACATATCTATTCACCCACTATATTTGGTAACATATTCATACGTACATATTATTTAGGAGGAATTAACTTTGAAGGCAGCCATAAAAGCACTAAAGTGGACTACAGGTATCTCCCACCTTTTATTAATTCCTTGTTATTTATTTCAAGGACTAGTTGACTTAGACGGGATACCACTACTTATAGTAATTACTTTACATATCATTACAATTTTATTAGCTAAAAAGGAAGGCATGAAAGCCTATGCTAATTATATAGGAATCTTGGCTATTCTAGTTGCTTTCTTTCCCTATATACAAATCGCTATACATATTATAGCGTCGATTTTCCTTCTATTAGATGCGGCTTCCACGAACACAAACGAAGTTTATGATTCATAGTGGATTGTGGACTGTAAACAGACATTAGGGAAATATTTTTCAACCATATACAAAAAAAGAGGGCAGATATGCATCTCCCTCTTTTGTCTAACTCTTTTTATTATTATTCTTGTTCTTGCTCGTCCATAATCTTCTCGAACGCTGCAGATACTTTTTCAAATTCCTCGTCATTCTCTATGTATGAGAATTCATTATCTTCTTCTACTTTTAAAAAGAAGATATCAATGTCTTCCTCAGTTTCTGTTTGAATGTCTTCTACAAAGGCAACCGCAATGTATTCTGCACCTTCGACATCCATCGCTCCAAGCACTTCAACTTCCTGTTCTTCATTATTCTCATCGGTAAGACTAAAAATTTCGCCTACTTCAATTGCTTCCATATTCATTCTCCTCCTATCATACTCTAAAAAATAAAACGTTCAAATTGCACACTTACTAACATATCTTTCCATAAAAAAGTTGAATTCATACAGAAAGAACAACAAATTCTTGCTGATTCAGCAAAAGTATTCAACTATAAGGATATCATTTATGAATAGGAATGAACATATTTTAAATGAGATAATTGGATTAATTAATTTAAAATCCTTCTTTAGATTTCCGAAAGACCTCCATGTTCCATAATGATTCTTTCATATAGGCAGCTGGAATGCCACCTTTCAATCTGTAAGTAAATACTAAAATAGCACCTCCTATCCTGATTCCTTTCCGTACGTTTTTAGGATGAGAGATAAATCCTTCTATATAAACTAAAGAGACTTATGCAGCAATTCCAATACATCTTTCATCGCAAAAGGACCGTCTTTTTTTACATGCTCAGCGAATTCCGAAACGAGACGTAACGTTTTCACACTTTCGATTGGATGCTCTCCTGACGCACTTTCAGCAGAAAGCATAACAGCATTCGTTCCGTCCAGTACAGCTTGAAATACATCTGTCACCTCAGCTCTTGTAGGAATAGAATGATCTACCATAGATTGAAGCATTTGTGTCGCTGTAATGACATATGTATTCGTTCGATTGCACTCACGAATCATCATTTTTTGTAACAGTGGAATAAATTGATACGGCAATTCCACACCTAAATCTCCCCTTGCGATCATAATGCCATCCGCTTCTTTGCATATGTCTTGAAAATTCTCGATTGCTTCCATCGTTTCTATTTTTGCAATTAAATTTGGGGAAGTTTCTTTATGTTCATGTATAAAACTTCGTATTTCCTTTATATGACTAGGTTTTCGAACGAAAGAACACGCAATAAAATCAACTTCCTCTTCTAGAAGAAATTGAATATCTTTTTTATCTTTCTCCGTAATAGCTGGCAAACTAACAATTGCACCTGGTAAGTTCACCCCTTTATGAGAGGAAATATTGCCACCTGTTTTTATTCTCGTTTCTATTTTTTCCGAACTTATCTTTTCAACGATTAACTCAACTTCTCCATCATTAATAAGAATTCTACTTCCCACTTTCACGTCATTCGCGATCCCTACATAATCAACACTTGCTCCTTCTTTATTCCCTTGCACTGGATTGGTATGTAAAGTAAATAACTCCCCTGCTTCAAGTGTAATTTGTTCCTCTTTCATTTCACCCAATCTTATTTTAGGACCTTGTACATCCCCTAGAATTTTAATAGAATCGTCTAACGATTTTACTAAACGAATGATGTCTTTATGACTTTCATGCGTACCATGTGATAAATTTAACCGAACAATTTTCATACCATTGTTTATTAACTGAGCTAACGTTTCTTCATTATTACTCGCTGGCCCAATTGTACAAACTCGATCAATTGTCATGTCCCCACCATCCTTTTTTAAATGTTTCCCATAAAATAAAGAGAAGATTCTTTTTATAGGAAAGACCGTGTAACTAAGGGTGCAAAGAGGTTTTATGTGAAGAGAATATTTTGCTGAAGAAATAGCTTGAATTTAACTTTTTGTGCCCAACATTTTGACTCAATCGTTATTGTTAGTTTCGTTGCAATGGGGTACTACTAATAATAAATCTTGTTTACATACGAACGTTAGATTGGGATATCGAAAACGACCTATGGAGGAACCACAATGACTACTCTTCGAAAAAAAATAATGGGACTAACATTAGCGGGAACGGTAGCACTATTTACATTAGCAACAGGAATCATAATGAACGATAACGAGGTAAAAGCTGAGGTAAAAAAAGCAGGAAAGCAACCTAAAAATGTGATTTTTATGGTTATAGATGGGACAAGTTCTTCTGCTACAACATTAGCCCGGTGGTATAAAGGTTCACCTCTTGCACTAGATCAAATTGTATCCGGAGGTGTTCGTACATACTCAGCAGAATCGGCTATTACGGACTCTGCACCAGCAGCCACAGCTTTAGCGACAGGAAATAAATCAAATTCAGGCTACGTGGGCGTATTACCTTCTGTTGTGAATTCACCTGGCTTAGAACCAGTGAAAGAAGAATGCAAGTTTCGTCCAGTTGCCAACGTCTTAGAAGGCGCAAAACGTTCCGGCCGCGCGACAGGAATCATTGCTACATCAGAAATTCAACATGCTACTCCGGCTAGTTTCTCTGCCCACCACGTTAACCGTAAAGATTTCGAAGTACTTGGTGAACAGCAAGTGTATCAAAATATAGAAGTTGTATTAGGTGGTGGAAAAGCAGCACTTCAGCCTACGACAAGCAACGGAATTCGTAAAGACAACGAAGATTTAGTAAAAGTAATTCGAGGAAAAGGGTACGACTTTGTCGAAACAAAAGATGCGTTATTAAACTCCAAATCAAATAAAATCTGGGGTTCTTTCTCTAATACTGCCCTTGCGTTCGATATGGATCGTAAAGCAAACCATCTAAAGCAACCAACTCTTTCCCAGATGACGAGAAAAGCAATTCAAGCATTATCAAAAGATAAAGATGGTTTTTTCTTATTCGTAGAAGGTAGTAAGGCAGATTGGGCAGCACATGCAAATGACCCAATCGGGATGATTAGCGATGTATTGGCATTTGATGATGCAGTTACAGAAGCATTAGAATTTGCGAAGAAAGACGGTAACACTATGGTCATTGCTTTAGCGGATCATGGTAATAGCGGTATTTCCATTGGTAACAGTAATACAACAAAAGGATATGATACCACACCAGTATCAGCTTACATTGCCCCACTGAAAAAGGCGAAAATGACACTTGAAGGTGCTACAAATAAACTAAAAGATGATTTATCTAATATAAAAGAGGTCGCTGCACTTTACGGTTTAGACGACCTAACTGATAATGAAAAAGAGCTGTTAAAAGCTGCACAAAAGAAAACTGATGTAGGTCCAATCTTTACTAAATTATTGGCCAACCGTGCGAACATCGGTTTTACAACTGGTGGTCATACGGGTGAAGATGTATTCTTATACTCTTACGGTCCTCAAAAGCCATACGGTTTAGTCCAAAATACAGACATTGCGAAAATAATGGCTAAAGCCATGGGCTTTCAATTAGAAGAATTAACTAAGAAATTATTCTTAGATGCTGAAACATCCTTTAAACAAATTGGTGCAACTGTAACGATTGACAAAAAAGATGTACGAAACCCGGTGCTTGTAGTAAAACGCAATAATACGGAGGCCAAATTGTTTGTTAATAAAAATATTATCTGTATCGGTGAAAAAGATTATGAATTAGGAAGTGTTGTTGTAGAAAGCCACGGGAAATTCTATGTCCCTGAAAAAGCAATTCAACTATTCACAAAGCATTCTCGCTAAATTTAAAAACAAACATAAAAAAACGCTATCCTTTCTATAGAAAGGGTAGCGTTTTTTTCGTTATATGGATACAAATTTATCTTATTAAATCCATTCAACAATAGTATCCATAGTTTGTCTTGTTTTATTAAATTTTGGTTCTCCTTTACGGTATCCAAATGCAACCATAACTGATACCTCAAGATTATCATCTTTTAAAATTCCTTCTTGACGAAGTAAAGAATCTACTTTTTCTTTATCGAATCCTTCCATTGGACAAGAATCAATACCGATTTGAGCTGCACTAGTCATCATATTAGCTAAAGCAATATAAGATTGCTTTGATGACCAATCAAATACAGCTCGTTCGGAGTCTAACAATTTAAAATCCGATTCTTGGAATTTTTTGAAGAATTCATATCTCATCTGTTGAGCTTCTTCAGGCAATCCAATAATATCTTTCATCATGTGCTGAATATACTCTGCATCATAGTGCATATCTTTAATGTTTCTTGAAAGAACAATGACAAAATGACTTGCTGTTGAAAGTTGCCCACCTGCTCCCCATGAATATGGTAATAGTTTTTCTCTTAATTCTTTATTTTGTACCACAATAAATTTCCAAGGCTCATATCCAAAAGAAGAAGGAGATAATCTTCCTGTTTCTAAAATAAATTTAAAATCATCTTCTGAAATTTTCTTCATAGGGTCAAACTCTTTACATGCATGTCTAAAGTTAAAAGCCTCAATAATTTTTTGTTTTGTATTTTGTTTTGTGTTAGTCATAAAAGATCCCCTTTTCATTAAATTATTATTTAACCAAATTATATTTTTAAAGTAACAATGATACAAGTACGCACATTTATGTGCTATAGTATCAAAAAAGATACTATTGTTAAGGGAGAGTCTTTTTATGATTAGTTCAAAAGAAGATGATGTAAATTATCCATTTTTAAATAAATATTCTTGTCCAGTAGAAGCTATCGTCGAGGTTATTGGTGGAAAGTGGAAAGGTGTTATTCTTTATCATTTATTAGATGGTAAGAAACGATTTAATGAATTAAAAAGATTAAAACCTAATATCACCCAAAGAATGTTAACACTTCAACTTAGAGAACTTGAAGCAGATGGCATCGTACATCGGGAGGTATATCGTGAAGTGCCCCCTAAAGTAGAATATTCGTTAACTGAACTTGGCGAGTCATTACGTCCAATTATCCTTTTAATGATGGAATGGGCGACTAATAATATGGAGCAGGTTTTGGAAAGTAGAAATAACACTAAATAGTTTTTAAAACCTGTAATTAGCCATTACAAACACCTCAAAAAAGATTGCCTCTTAGGATACTGGCAATCTTTTTTGAGTAAAAGGATTATTTTATTTAACTTTTTGTCAATATGTTGCGTTATTTGTAAATTATTGCTTACTTTTGTAAAACACAATATTTATCTATTAATTTATTCATCTTAATTGGTTATTATGTATTTGAGAGCAAATCTCAATTAAAAACCATAAGGAGTGTTTATCTTGAAAAAATTCTTAGCTATCCCTGTAATTGCTGCATCTCTTATCGGCTTAGGTCAAAATTCAACATTCGCGGCAACCGAAGAAACAAAGGTAAGTCCTGCAAGTACTGAGTCTAATCAAGTGCAACTTCCACCAGTTCAATATGCTTTAGAGGCTAATGAAGAGTTCGCTTTTTACGGTTCAGGAATTTACAAATTTCACCATGAAGGCGGGAAGGATCTAAGAGTTTTTCTTAAAAATATTGGTAATGAAACTTTCAGTTATGATTTATATAATTCTAAAGGTGGATGGTTATCAAACGGAAAGTTAACACCTGGACAACAAACTATTAATGAATTTAGTAATGAGTGGTCTGATTGGCTTCCTAATGGTAAATACCAGATTGTATTTAAAAATAACAGTGGTGCATTTTCTAAAGTCAAAATTGCTGCAAGAGCACTAGACGAGTTTGAAAAATAGTACTTTTGGAATAATATTACCGATTGGAGCAGTTAGCTTTTGCTAGCTGCTCTTTTATTCTTTTCGTATTGTTGCTGCCATAAAGTATGGAGGACCATTCTTTCCATATTTCATTACCTCGTCAATATCCTGCAATTGTTGGATACCTTCCTCATCGTTACGATCACCAGGAATAATAATTGATGTGCAATATAATGGTGTAACTGACTCCTCATCATATGGCGACTCTTCAGCGAGATAAAACTGAGCTACCATTGGAAGTTCTTCTCTTTTACAGATTTCAAGAATCTGCTGCATTAACGGTGCAATTTCCTCATCATAAATTTTCTCTTTATCGTACATATCAATCCATTCCCCTTTTCTACAAAATAAAATTTTTGTAGAAAATAATGAACTTTAAAAACTACTAAATTGCAAATACAAATACAAGGGAGCATTTTATATGACTTCCTATCAAAGAATATCTTTAATAGTTATCACTCTTTTTTATCATTGTGATGTTCCTTTCAAATGAAGTCTTTATTTCTTAACACCCAACGAGAATGTACAACAAACTAAAAAGGCCTACTCACACGAGTAGGCTTTTGAAACTATGAAAGCTTCGTTAATAATTGATTTAAATCTTTTTTCGTTTTCGTCGTTAATGACTTCATTTTATTAACATCAATCTTTTCTTTCTCCGCTCCTACAATTAGCGGATACATACTTTGGCCAATTGTTTTATATTCAGTCGGATGCGATGCTTCTAACTCTTTTTCAATTACATCCCACTTCTCATTAATTTGTTTTCCAAGTTTATTAACTGTTTCTAATTTAGGATTTGCAGCTAATTGCTTGTCTAAGCTTTCAATTAATGTAACGACTTCTTTTACATTTGTTTTCACAGCTACGCTTTTCTTCGGATCTTTCGTTGTTTTTCCGTTGTTGTTTGTACTTGTACTTTGATCTGTTGTTTTCCCGCTAGTAGTTTGATCATTCGTTTTTCCTGTTGTTTCTTTTTCTTTTGTTGTTTTTCCGTTACTTTCTGTTCCTGATGATTCCTTTGTATTTTTTGCATCCTTATCTGTTTTTTCATTCGAAGAAGTATTTGTGTCTTTTTCAGTATCTTTCGTTGTTTTTGACGCTTCATCTGCACTTGTCGTTTTTGATTGCTCTTCATTTTGCGCTGTTGCTGGATCCTTCTTCGCTTCATCTTTATCTGTGAAGGTACTACAAGCTGCCATTGAAAGCATTGTACCAATTGCTACTGATGCGATAGCGACCTTTTTCATTTTCATAAAAATCCCCCTATGTTTACAATTTTATCCTTCTCTTTACGATTCTATTTCCCCTTAAAAAATCCCTTTTCATACGAATCACCATCTTTCCGACAGTAATCTTCATAATAATACGTACAAAAAACGATAAATTTATTTTAATATTCGAGTTTTTTCTACTACATTTTCCTCCTCTGTAGCAAAAGAAAAAGAGTATGTTGTCACATGAAGATTTACAATCTACAAATGACAACATACTCCCCTATCAATTTTTTATCTTTCTTGACATTTTATTTATACAAAAAACAAAATAATTACTAATTTTTTTATTTCTCAACACTTGTTAACATAATATTTTTATGAATAACCACCGTTCGAATGAATGACTTGCCCAGTAACCCACTTCGCCTCTTCACTTACTAAAAAAGCAATTAAGCGTGCCACATCCACCGATTCTCCAACTCTACCTTGCGGGAATTTCCATACTAAATGATGCTGTAATTCCTCTGTAATCCATCCTGTATTCGTCGGTCCTGGATTAACAGCATTGACTGTAATCCCCTTCTCCATAGCTACTGGTGCAACTGACTTTGTAAATGCTTCTATTGCTCCTTTCGTTGCTACGTATGCTAGTTCATCTGGCATCGGGCCTAATGACTGCCCAGAAGTAAGATTTATAATACTTCCACTCGTTTTAAGTGAAAAATGTTTAATAAATAATGAACTTAATAGCATAGGAGCACGAACATTGACCGTATAATGTTTATCTAGCTGTTCTACATCTAACTCTTCAATTTTCGTAGGAGTAGAATACGCCGCATTATTAATAAGAATAGATGGATCCCCTAAACGTTCTGATACCATATACAATACACGATTAGGCGAATAAGACTGCGATAAGTTGATTTCTGCCATTTCACATCGAACGCCGTAACTTTCAATTTCCTTTTTCAACAAAAAGGGCTCTTGATCATTCATTCCCCATGGCATCGCTTTATCGTACCGAGGCCAGTACGTGAAAAAAATGTCTATCCCATTTTGAGCAAGCACCTTGCATACAGCTGCACCAATTCCATTCAGACGAGTTGCCCCTGTTACAATTGCTATTTTCTTCACCTTTTCTCCTCCATCTATGGATAAATCCCCTGCACGAATACAGAGGATCTACCTTTTTAATTAATATTTGACAATATACGCTCAGCGCCTAATTTTAAAATTTTAATAAAGATATAATTTACAATCGTAAACATTACAAATAAAACGATAAACATAATCCAAAGTCCTACTTGAAGGAAGAAGTATAATACACTTACACCCGCTACAATAACTAAAGCTATTAAAATATTAGCTAAAAAATTCCACAAAGTTGTATATCGACTTTTAAATAATTTCTGTTCTGTATCCCAATGAATATCTGCAGTTTGTGCATCCCAGCGTGTACCGATTAAATTAATTAACAATAAACCGTTCGCACTTAGTAAGAACCAAAGTATCATGAAGACTGGCGAAATACCTGCTACAACTGCCATTGTAATACCGAATACTGCTAAAATGACTACATTAATTAACCAGGCCGTTATCGCTTTCGCAAAAAAGATATCCGAAGCCTTTACTGGTAAGTAACGATTCACAAACCAAGAGCTTCCATCTCGTGAGAATGACGTTGTTGCAATAACGTTACTCCCCATTAAAAATAAGGATGCACAAAGGCCAACACCAATTGCGAAACCTGCTGATTCTGGATTATCAATATACCCTGTAATCCATTTTAAATTTCCATCTTGTACAAACAAAACAAAGAACAGCATAATTGGCATAACGAAAGTTTGCACAATACAATTTAAGAAAAATTGTGGTGTACGGAATAACGTTTTAAATTCTTTTTTCACATATGCTTTTAAATGAGAACTTTGTACTGTTGATTTCTGTAAACCTTCTGCTGAAATTACCTCTTTCTTTGCTGTACTCGTTGAAAGTCCAATAACCCCTTTTAAATATGTACGCTCTGCAATGTAATAAAACAAACCGAAAAATGTGATAGAAATAAGAATGTATATTAGTACGTATAATATTCCCTTCCACGATGCATTTTCTACTAATCCCATTGCACCAAAATATGTAGTCGGAAAATAATTTGTCATTTGTATGAAAAGGGAGGATTGATTATTTGTAAGATAATTCGCAACTGAATCTCCAGCTCCAGATACTGCACTTTTATTTCTCCATTGCATAAATACATTGATTCCGACGATAAATAGTATACTTACGATTCCAATAAATATACTTCCTCGATCTTTATTTTTCGCTATATTCGTATACCTCATAATAATTGTCATAATTAACGAAGCTAAAACTAGCGGAATGATCGGGAAGAATAAGTAAATGACAATCATATAAATGTAATATGTAATGAAAGCACCACTCTTTAAACCGTAAGTAATAAAGATAGGCAATAAAATAAACGAGCTCATTACGTATTGTGTAATTAACACTGTAAAGAACTTTGCCGAAATAATTTGCGCTGGTTTTAATGGTAACGGTAGCAACATTTCAACATCATTACTATAGTAAAACACTGTTAAAATGTTCATAATACTCATCAAAAATACCCATATACTAGCAACTGCTAATCCCATCGCAATAACAATTCCTGGATCCTGTCCGAGGTGTATCATTCCTTCATATATTCCATGGGTCATCGAACCGAATATTAAAAAACCTACAAATAAAATGGCTGCAAATGAAAATAAATACGCCCACCTTTTCTTTTTATCTGTTATGAAATCTGCATAATTTAATTTCAATAATACTTTCGTTAACGTCCAAATTTTACTCATTTCCCGTCATCTCCAAGAACATTTTTTCAAGTGATTCATTGGATTCAAAATGATCTCTCATTTCATTTAAATTCCCTTTAAACTGAAGATTTCCCTTATTAATAATCGCGACGCGGTCACATATTTTTTCAGCTACTTCTAATACGTGTGTCGAGAAAAATACAATCTTCCCTTTATCAGCATGTTCTCTCATCATTTCTTTTAAAATATATGCAGATTTCGGATCAAGACCTGTTAACGGTTCATCTAAAATCCATACATCTGGTTCATGTACGAGCACACCGATAATAACAATCTTTTGTCTCATACCGTGTGAATAACTTTGAATTTGATCAGATAAAGCATTGTACAGATCAAACTTCTTCGCTAATGACTCTATTCGTTCTTGTCTTACTTCCTTCGGTACTTCATACATATCAGCCATAAAGTTTAAATATTCAATCCCTTTTAATCGTAAAAACATATCCGGGCTATCTGGAACATAGCCAAATGTTTTCTTCGCTTCCATCGGATTTTTCATAATATCTTTACCGTTGATTGTAATGGTTCCTTTGTCCACCCCATGAATACCAGTAATCATCTTAATTGTCGTTGATTTACCCGCACCATTCGGTCCTAAAAACCCAAAGATTTCTCCGCTCGGTACAGATAAACTTAAATCTTTTACTGCATAGGTAGATCCATTATAACTTTTTGACACATTCAAAATTTCGATCATTACATCCAATCCTTTCCTTAATTACCAATTAACTATATTAACATTATAGCATACTTATATTTATAGATTTTTACATTTTTCAGTTTTTTTAACCTTTAAAATAAATATAAACTCCTAATCCAACAATTAAAACAACAGCTAGTATTATATAAATCATCGTAAGTCGTTTAATATTTCCTTTTGTCGCTTTACTATAATTCGCATCACCATTTCGCCCAATTAACACCGTTCCAATTACAGTAATAACTACAAGTAATATAACGATCATTATCCCAGTTAACATTTCGTCCTCCCCCTCCTTACATCCATTTTACGATATTTCCCTTTTTATTTTACAGAATATTTAACCTTTTTTACTATTATTATGAAATAAATCGCAAAACTATTATTACTATGAATTTCCATATGTGATATATTTATAACATATAGTGATTTATCCCGCATTAACTGGCAGTAAGACTCCCACCTCAAAATTCGGCTGGAGCAAAGAAGTTAGGTGGGAGCCCTGCTGCCCGTAAACGCCCGATTGGTGAAGGCTAATAATCAGTGGGGGATGAACACCCCCCACTGATTAAAGTTTCACTTTATTTCTAACATCGGAAGGAGAATCTATCATGAAAACGACTTGGATAAAATATTTAGGATTTCTCGGTTTTTTTGGGTTTCTCGGATTTTTTTATGAAAAAGGATTATTTACTATGTTTTGTTTCTTCTCCTTTTTCACGACGTATAGAAAAGTTCAACACGATGAACTATTTGAACAAATCGTCAATAAATCTTGCCGCAACGCCTTTATCATTACGTTATTAACTACCGCTATCATTATCTTTATTGAAATGTTATTTCCGAATCCTACACTACAAGAGATTGATATTGCTCTTATTTTCAGTACACTCATTCTTACATTCGGATTCTCTACCTTCTTTTACGATAAACCAGTTGATGAAATGGAAGATGCACCATGGCGTTCGTAACGAAGATAAAAGAATACCGCGCCAAAGTGCATATGACGCAGGAAGATTTAGCGAAAAGCGTTGGTGTACGTCGTGAAACGATTAGCCACCTTGAAAAAGGAAAGTATAACCCTTCTTTACAGCTTGCTCATGATATAGCGCGAGCACTTCATAGTACGATTGATGAGGTTTTTATTTTTGAGGATTAATAAAGGGCACCAAGTTTAATATATAATACTGAATCTAAAGTAATTAAATATATACTAGACGACGCATGTTGTTTAACAATGTAGTTTTAAGGTGTATCAACACTTTGCTTGATACACCTATTTTTTATGGTTTTTATCACTGCATTCATCAAAGCGACCAGTATGTTGCAACGAAAATACCGTACTTTTTCCAGAACAACATAAAAAATACCAGTATTCTTTCCATGAAGAATACCGGTACTTCTCATTTATCCCACTATTTACGGGCAATAAGACCCCCACTGATTAAAGTTTCACTTTATCACCCATACAAAACCGCATGAAATACACCTAACAGTAAGTATTGATCCTCTATATAATCCTCATCATATACATCCATCTCGATACAATACATATCTTCCTCAAGACGAATATTCCAATCTGCGATTACATAGCCGTTTCGTAATAATTTTCCAAGCCCAATTGAAGTTTTGTGAACAACATATTCTTCTGTCTTATATGTAAAAGTAAATAAGAAATTTGCATCTAATAACTTTCCGTCACATACAAGTATTTCATGCTCTGCATCATTATTATCGATGTACGTTACTAAAATCCTTCTTTGACGCTGCCTACTTACATCCTTTGCAATGACGCGAATATTGTTCTTACTATCCTTTATTTCATAAATGATATTACTACCGACTTTCGGAATGAAGTCTAGCACTTTCATCAACGTATTTTTATAATAGCCCCGTACTGCGCCTACTCCTTCGCTTCCATTGTAAACCTCTATCGAAGTCGTATCCGCTTTACTATCACACAGTCGTTTATAAGAAAGCTGCATCATTCGCTCTCCTCTTAAGTACTGATCAAACGTCACAGGATATCCTATCGCGCGCAGTTCCTTATTTAGCTCATATAAATAGCGTTGAACGCTCTCTACTAATGTTGTAGTTGATATACGCTCTTGAAGTTCAAATTGCTGCCAACTGGAAAAAACTCTCCACTGATCTTCCTCTTCATATACGAATCCGAGAATTACTTCCTCACGGTCACTCGTTTCATAATTCAATTGTTCTTTCTGTCCATGTTGCACTTGTTCCATCCACTGTCCTAAATAAATGCCAAGCTCTGCAACCTTCATGCATGACTTCTGAAAAAATACGCTGTCACTCACGCGAATCGTTAAATCCCCTTCAATAAAGCCATTTGCATAAGCGGCATACCGTGGCTCATCCTTCTGCGGGATAGCCTTGTCTAACTCAAATAAAAACATTAACATCCTTCACTCACCTCTAGTTGTTACACAGCTCATACATGACATCGCATCACTCTGAGAAACTATGTATATATAAACATTTAATTATCGCATTATAAAACGTGAATGACCTTAGTATAGTAGCGCTATTTTTGCTTCGCGAACTCCCTCATAATAGAATAACTATCCTTTTATTATTTTTTTCTTGACTTAGAGTTCACTCTAATTATTATAATCAACTCATAGTTCATTCACAATAAAATCAATTGGATAAAATTCAGGAGGGATCGGAAAAGCTAAAATCAAAAGTGGCTGATATTAACGCAGACCTGAATGTTGTCATTCGAACCTTTGATTTATCTGTTAATACAATTGTACATTAAGGTACTAATTAAATAAAAACCTACGATTTCCTGTACGTTAAGAAGTCAGTGATTCTTGCCTTATTTTACTTTCTCTTAATAGTCGTAAAGCTTCTATAATTTATTTAGTACATATAAAAAAGACGGAATCATAAAATCAGCAAATTAGAAAATAAAACAGGATGGGAGTCAGTTATTATGGAGCAATCAAATAAAGCGTTTAGCCAGGCATTAGTAAAATCGTTAAGAGGGGAACGAGGACATCTTCCCATCAAGAATGCTTTGTCGGATATAGACGTGGCGCTTGCGGGAAAACGCAGAGAGGAACTGCCTTATTCTATTTATCAATTAGTGAAACACATGACCTATTGGCAAGATTTTCTCTTATTATCCGCTCAGGGGAAGAAGCCTGCATTGCCTGCCCATGTAAAAGAGAGCTGGCCTGAAGAAGAATGCCCTGGCAGTGAGGAAGAGTGGCAACAGATTATTCAGTATTTTCTTCAAGGGATTGAACAGGCATGCACGATCGCCCAAACTGTTCAATTGGACAAAACATTGGAGGAATGGCCTGATGAAACCCCTGGCGGTGTTCTACGGAATATTGCATCTCATAACTCCTACCATTTAGGAGAAATTGTGCTGATTCGCAGATTATTTAGTGCTTGGCCACCGCCAACAGGCGGATATCCGGTCTAAACAAGGAAAGGGTTCCACCTCATGCCCATTAACTTAAGATTTTGAATTACACCCAAAACGAAATTTTTACCACTTTACAGTTATTTATGAGAATTAAATTCATTTTTTTCATTACTGGGGAACAAACATTTTTTAAACTTGATGGAGATAGGGTATAAAAATACAAATTTCATCTCCGAAAAAAATAAAAAAACGATTGCTTGGATCCTAAGAGGCAATCGTTTTTTTAGCTGTTTGTAATGACCAATTACAAACAGCTAAATATATTATTTAGTGTTATTTCTGTTTTCTTTCAGTAAAATTATTTTGACTTGGTACCATCTTTTTTTGTTCCATATCATAGTATATGAACGATTTTTCAAATATATCTACCGTAACTTAATATATATCAACTAATCGAAAAATCTTAACTCTATTAAAATGAAGCTACCTTTTCTTCCGCCACTTCCGCAATTTCTAAAATTTGTAGCAGGTTCTCCACTTCATAGGTCGGCTTAACACTTGTCTTGTTTTCTTTCAGACTCGGATTATACCAACACGTATCAATACCGTAATCTTCTCCACCTTTCATATCAGAAGTTAGCGAGTCTCCAACCATTAGTACACTTGATTTATCAGTAATCCCAAGCTTTTCAAACGCATAATCAAAAATCTCACGCGCTGGTTTTTGATGGCCGACTTCTTCAGAAATAATAATATGATCAAAGAAGTTACATAAAGGCGAATTTCCAATTCTAGATTGTTGCACTTTTGTATATCCATTCGTAATGATACCTAACTTGCAATCTTGAAGATTCTCACATAATTGCACTGCACCATCTATAAGATGTACTTCTTTTCCTAAGTTTTCAAGGTATACATCACTAAAATGCTGCGCGTCTACTTCTAGAGTATGAAGAGCAAATAATTGTCTAAATCGATCTACCGCTAATTCACTTAGCGTAATCATTTTATTCTCTAAATCTCTCCATAATCCATTACTAATCTCTTTATAACTTGCAAGATAATCATTATACCCTGTAGGCATGCCAAATTGTACAAATGCGTTATGTAATGCGTTTCTTTCTGTTTCAGGGAAATCTAATAATGTATCGTCTACGTCGAATAGTATTACTTTGTATTTCATGATGTTCGCCTCAATTCCTATATTCTCATAGCTTAATTATAGCAACAATAATAAAAGGAGGCTAATCCAATCAGCCTCCCTCCTCATTATTTATCACGCATTAACGGGCAGTCCGATTGGTGAAGGCTAATAATCAGTGGGGATGCCCCCTCACTGATTAAAGTTTCACTTTATCTTCTAGCAATAACACTTTCATTTCCTCTAACGATTCTTTCGTAAAGCCAAGAGCTTTTTCAGCGTATGCTTCCACTGATCCGTATTGCTTTTGGATTTCATTCATTGCAGCTTGTAAATATTCAGCACGAGCTTCAAACATCGCACCTAATATTGCTCTACTTTCATCGTTTTGTAATTTTGCGCCTAAAAATGCCATCATTTTTTCGTTTAACTTCTCACGGAAACCGTTACTTAATAAATAGTCTTGCATTACCGTTTCTTCTGATACACCTAATAGAAGTAATAATAATGCGGAACCAAATCCAGTACGGTCTTTTCCAGCTGTACAGTGGTTTACTAACGGTAAGTTTTCCGGGTTTTGCGCTAGGTTTAAGAAGCTCACGAATGCTTCATTACCACTTACGAAATCTTGATTCATTTTCACAAGATACTCGCCTGGTTTCCCTAACATAGAAAGGTCACCAACTTGGAAAAATTCATTTATATTTAAATCTTTCGCTAAGTCTTGCATAACTGGTAAGCATACTTGGCGAGCGCCTGTAATATCTGGATTTGGCTTATGTTTCACTTCAAAATCTGTACGGTAATCACAAATTAACTTTAAGCCCGACTTCTGTAAATACTCGATATCCCATTCTGTTAATCCTGCTAATTCTTCAGAACGATACAATTTACCCCATTTTACTTTACGGCCTTCAGTCGTTTCATATCCTCCCATATCACGGAAGTTAAACGCACCTTGCAATGGTAATCTACGCTCAGCTACTGTGACTGCTTGTCCATTACTTCCTACTAACCTAAAATATGGACGCTCATTTTCACTCGGGTTTTCAATTGTACATGCTGAATCCCCACTTACTGTTACAAGTAATTCTCCATTTTCCTCAATATGATCTGGTGAAGTACTCCAATAAATACGAACTTCTTCTATATTATTTTCCCACTTTATATGTAACGTATTATCTTCATTTCGTTCTACAGTTTCTTGTAGCCAATTTCTTTGCTGCTTCATACTTTCACCAACGCTTTCTTTATATAGTCTAATCCTTCTCTATTGTATTATAGGAAAGCATACTTTGTCGTTTCGATTTTTCTTTTTATCTTACAAACATGCAAAAAGTTCTTTTACTTGTTCAAAATTTGCACACGGATTCCCGCTAAATGAGTTCAAGAGAGTACCCCTAAAACTTCCTCACATATCGCTCAGTAGAACTCAGCAACTGACATCCATTCTTTTCAAAAACATCCTTCATCCACTCATTTTGTACATTTGTCTCGCCAATATAATAAGATGCGCCTATTTCTTTTAAGACAAACATTGCCCCTGTAAAGAACGCTGCTTCATACCCTTTCTTTCGCATATTTGGAGCAACTGCGAAATACATTAGTTTCCCTTCTTCTAACGTACCTCTTTCAATATGCGGGATTACAATTCCTATCGGCTCTTCATCGATACTCGCTGTTAAACAATGTTCCTTCCATTGTTCACCAATTTCTTGTAGCATCATATGTACAAATTGATCGTAATTAACTTGTTCTCCCGTCACTTCATTCCACAGTGAATAAAAAGCGGCTTCGCCTATCTCTTCAATAAGCTTAAAATCAATTTCACTTTCTAGATCTTCTACTTCATATATATCCTTAAATACAATCATGTTTTCAGTAACATATTCAAATGAATACGTTTCGAAGCATTTTTTATACACATCATAATTTGGGCTTTTTGAAGAAATCTCAAAATGTAAGTTTTCTATTCCCTCTTTTTCAGCCTCAGCAACGCAATATTGCATCATTTCCTTTAATTGCTCTTCTGTAAAATGCTCTGCATCATTTTCTTTTATCATTATAGAAGAAGTATTTCTTCTTATTTTAAAATGTTTTTCTAACTGTTCTATAGTCATCATATACTTCCCTCATCTATGTCATACTCGAATTTCTACTCGTTCTCCTTGCATGAGCAGGATTGTCCTTGAATATATAGAATACTAGAAAACATTGCATCTTTAAAGTGCGGAGGAGGTTCTCCATTGAATATTACAGCGCTGCAACAACAGTTAGAGCTTATACAACAAAATGACTATACGCAACTGCAACATATAGATATTAATGAGTTAACGCTCAATATGCTTCAGTATATCGGAACAACTGATAGTTACGTTCGTTACCAACTTATATATAAATGTTTTGCACATTTCATTCATCATGAATTCCTTATGGATGATCAACTGAAATTACTTCTACAAACTTGTTTAAGTGATGAGTATTTATATTGTGACATTTACTCCCCACTTACAGATGGGGTTTTCACACGTTCTTACACTGTTTCGTTACTTGCGTTAATACTACAATTCGCTAACTCGCACTATTTTTTTACAGAGGAGGATATCGAAGAAATAAAAAACAAACTCATTACATACACAAACTTAGAAATGGATTTTCGAGGCTATATTGAAAATAAAGGATGGGCTCATTGTCTTGCCCACGTATCTGATGCCTTTACTGAAATTGTTCACAATTCCTATACGACTTTTGAGTGGTACGAGGAATTAATTCATTGTTTATTAAATAAAATTTTTATCCCATCGGATCTTTTTCATAATAATGAAGATGAACGCATTGTTACACCGTTACTATCTATGCTATATCATGACTTTCCGCAAGATGAGTTAATTTCAATTATTTATAAAAAAATAAAAAAGGCTTCCTCAAATTAGAAAACGCCTTTCTCTTAATGAGTATTGTATTTTGTGCGCAAACATTAAAATCTTTTTACGCACATTATTTTTTAGAACAAAAGATGATCATAACTTAGCATTTACAGCACGTAAAACAGAAAAAATGTTAAAAGAACTGCCTAATTATTATTAAATATAAGGAGAAGAATTATGGGCTATATTGAAGACATGAGAAATCTAGTAGGAAATCATCCACTCATTTTAATCGGATCACACGCCATTATATTAAATGAGAAAAATGAAATATTATTGCAGCTCCGTACAGATTTTAACCGCTGGGGTATTATTGGTGGCGCCTTAGAATATAACGAAACGTTAGAAGACGCTTTACAACGAGAAGTATATGAAGAAACTGGACTTATCATTAAAAATCCAGAACTATTCCGTACATACTCAGGACCTGATTTCTTTCAAATCTATCCAAACGGTGATCAAGTACATGGTGTACTCGTTGTTTATATTTGCCGTGAATTTCAAGGTGAGCTTGTATGCGATCAAACGGAATCGAAAGAACTGCGCTTCTTTTCACTTGATGAATTACCTATTACTCTTCATCCAGTTATTGAACGTATTATTAGGGAGTTTCAGCACTCCAATTAAAAAACATTACATATTGTATATAGAAATAAAACAACCTCATTTCCCGTCATGATAACGGGAAATGAGGTTGTTATCGTTCAGCATAAATCCCTATTCCCCCAAAAATAACCAAATGATATTAACGTTCACTTTCTACAGCTGTATATCCCCTTACAAATAAGAGTGTTATATAAGAAGTAATGAATGAAAAAATAGTATACATGCCCACCCAAAAGAAAAATGATGGATCATACAATGTAACATTTAACATAAGAAAAATAAGAAATATTACCATTGGCATCACATAAAATGCACCTAATTTATATGTCCCAGCTATTGAAAAAATACAAATAAGCAATGGATATATACAGAAAATAAAAATGAATTCACTCACTGTTATGTCCCCCTTTCTGAAGAAATAATAGGTTTCTCGTAAACATTTTGGGGAACAACAAAGTTTTATTTTTTATCAGTTATTAATAAATATAATGTTAGATTGTTATCTCAATCTGGTTTCCTTCAGGATCACTTACTACACTTTCATAGTAACCATCCCCTGTAGTACGTGGGCCGTTTAACACAGGGTATCCTGCTTCTCTTAATGTATTAGTTAATTCATTCACTTTTTCTTTACTACCTACAGAAAAAGCAATATGCGCATATCCTATTGTTTGTGTTTGTGTATTATCGTCTATCCCTACTTGCCTCATAAGTTCTAGACGTGCTCCACCTTCAAAAGTTATAAAATAAGATTCAAACTGCTTTTTCGGATTGTGATATAAGCTATTTTCTTCACCACCGAAGTACTGTTTATAGAAATCACGCATTCCTTCTAAATCATTCACCCAAATTGCTACATGTTCAATTTTCATAATCGACACCTTTTCTTTTACAGTATTCAACCAACATTTTGATATTTAATTTTCTTTACTTGTTCTTGTTATCATAAGATCAAGTCCAAGACTTTTTAGTCCATATAAATAATCTTCTTTCCAATCGCTCACTGTTATTTGAGGTATATGTTCTACCGGAATGTACTGCGGACAAGTTTTTACAATTTGATCTATTACAAATTGGTTCACTTCATCATCACAGAAGATAAAGGTATGAGGGTTAATAATAGCTATACATGTAGCTATTAAACGGGTAATAGCATCTATATTATATTTCTCTGGATTATTTGCATCGTTAACTTCGTCTCCACTTCTTAAAGCTTGTAAGAAATTTTTATTATCGTACTGCGGAACGAAAGATACCTCTCCTGAGAAAAAGGTGCTTCCTCGTACTACATCTCCATTTATCATAATCCCTGCCCCTGGGCCATTTTGACCTGAATACAAATACACAAGAGATGAATTGTCGTTATTTCCAGTGCTTTTATAATAACCAAGCACTGCTGCATTCATATCGTTTTCTATTACTACAGGTATTGAAAACAGATCCTCCAAGTGACTTTTTAAATTAAAGTTTTGGAACTTTTCATAACCAGGAATATAGAAAATACGACCATTATCAACCGAACCAGGCACACCAATTGATATAGAGCTGATTTTCGGAAATGTAGCTATAAGACTTTCTATATGTTCTGTTAATAAATGTACGCCCGTATCCATCAATACACTTGAAGTACTTCCTTGTTCTTTTACTTCCCCTAAACAGTTGAAAATTGTATAGTTTGTCTCATTTTTTTCTAAAAATATCGCTAAACCTAACATATATTCCGGATTATACGCATATCGTTTCGCTCTTCTTCCGCCACTTGAATCATCTAAACCGACTAAAGTGACTTCACCATCTTGTTTCATATTTTCTATAAATTTACTTATCGTTGGAAAACTAATTTCTAATGTATTACTAAGCTCAACTTTCGTCGCACTTCCTTGCTCTAGAAGAGCTGTACGAATGCCGCGAAGGATCGTCTCTTTAATCGATTTTTGAGTAACAAATTGTTCACTCAAATCGCTCACCACCTTATTCAACATACTTATTAAACTCTTTTAATAAGTTGCGTTGACAATATATCATACATCATTTTCTAAAGCAATAGAGATGATATATTTAGGATGCATGCAATTGTTATTTAGCTCGCTGTATTCTCTCTCGTAACAGATGATACAATTCCAGACAAAAGAACAAATAATAAAACCGCTAGCAAGGCATTGCGTATTCCGAATGCTTCTCCAAGTATCCCTAAAAATGGTGGTCCGACTAAAAAGGCTGTATAACCAATGATAGAAACTGCCGCAACATTAGAAGTCGCATTTTCACGGTCATCTCCAGCAGCTGACAGACCAATTGGGAACCCTAGCGCTGCACCAATCCCCCACAGTACTACACCAAATGCTAAAAAATACGAATTACTCCCAAATATTACGATTGAAATTCCTATGACCGCCATTATAATAGTAGCACGTACGACAGCGACACGACCGAATCGATCAAGGAAATAGCTGCTACACATACGAGTTAACGTCATTGTTAATACAAAAATTGTGTACATAATAGAACCTGCCACTATACTTTGCTCGTGTCCATCTACCATCACGATAGGTAGCCAATCATTTGCACTACCTTCTGCAAATGCCATTCCGAGTACAAAAAGACCAATTAAAAGCACCTTTTTTTCCATACGTAAGGTCGTATGCTTCTCTCTCCTTTTGTTCCCCGATTTCTCCTTCTTTCCTGTTCCATGCGGAAGAAAACGATACAACATACATACAAGTAATACAAACACGACCGAAATCGTAAGAAACTGATACAGAATTGGGATGTGAAGCGACGCTGCGGCAGTACCACTGAGCGCGCCTACTAAAGTTCCTACACTAAAAAAGCCATGGAATTTCGGAAGAAGAGTTGTTCCTAATTTCTGCTCAATGGAAGAACCTTCTACATTCAATGCGACTTCCGCCAATCCGTAGCCTACTCCAAATACTAGTAAGCTACTAAAAGCCCCCATACTAGAAACAAAATAAATATTTATACCTAAACAAATCAATCCAACAATCATAAAAAACATACTGCCTATAATAACGTCTCTAGCTCCCTTACAGTCAATGAAGCGGCTTGCACTCAGTAAACCAATTATTGAACCGACAGATAGTCCGAATAAAATCCAGCCCATTTCTGCATTTGACACTGCTAACATATCTCGAGTAGCTGCTGTTCTTGAAATCCATGTAGCAAACGCGACACCTGGCAAAGCAAATAAGAGAAAAAGAGCATTTCGAGAGGCACGTAATGTCTTTGTATGATTGTCCGCACTATATTTCTCCATATGAAACACCTTTCACATTGTCTATACGATAATTTACGAACTAGTGAAAACGCCCTTTATTCGTCTATCGTTTTAATAACTTTAGCTGGATTACCACCAACTACTACATTATGAGGTACATCTTTTGTCACAACTGCCCCTGAGGCAATTACAGCATTATCACCAATTGAAATACCAGGGTTAATAATAGCGCCCCCGCCAACCCAAACATTGTTACCTATCTTTACCGGCTTTCCATATTCTTTGCCAGAGTTCCGCTCTACCGGATGCAACGGATGCGTAGCAGTATAAATGTGAACACCAGGTGCAAACATACAATTATCACCAATTCGCACCTCACAAACATCCAAAATCACACAATTAAAATTTGCGAAAAAGCTCTTTCCAACATGGATATTGTAGCCGTAATCACAACGAAAATCAGGATTAATGTGAGATTTCCCGTCAGCTGAAGAACCTAAAATCTGATTTAACAACGTAAAATGTTGTTCATCTCCTGTCTCTATCGCCTCGTTATAAAGGCGTGTTAAACGTTTTGCCTCCACCCTATCAGCCACTAATTCTTCGTCATCCGCAATATACATTTCTCCCGCTAACATCTTTTCTTTCTCTGTTTTCATCCAATCATCTCCTCGTTATAGAATGAATTACACTTATTAAACAACTTTAATAAGTGACTTTAATTATACTTATTAAACATATTTAATAAGTATCCCTATATTAGCATATTTTTTAATATATGCAACCAAAATGTTATTTCCTCCATCAGATTAACTTGAATTAAAATTTTTTCTTTTAGATTACTAGGTGGTACAATTTCTGTTCCTATTTGAAATAACAACATTTTTAATTCGAGAATTGTGACCATTTCTATCCCTCCCTCAATCTATATTGGTAACAAATTTAAATTTCGTTCGATTTTTTTATAAAAAAATAAGGGAACGCTTAACGTCCCCTCTCAAATCCAATTCGTTTTTTAATTTCTGCTAAATTTACCTTTGCGATTTCTCTTGCCCGCTCGGCACCTTTTTCTAACGCCTCATATAATAAATTCGGCTTATTCATATACATCTCATATTTCTCACGAGGTCCAGCTAATTCGCGGTCTACAACGCGGAATAGCTCTTTTTTCACATCGCCCCATCCGATTCCAGTCTCATACTTTTCACGCATCGACTGCATTTCATCTTCTGCCGCAAATTCTTTATATATCATAAATAATGTTTCTAGTTCTTTCGGTTCATTTGGAAGTGAAGAATCGGTTTTGATTTTAAATATTAACTTTCGTAGCTTTTCTTGCTCTGCAAATAACGGGATCACATTTCCGTAACTTTTACTCATTTTTCTTCCATCAAGACCAGGTAATATTGCACCTTCTTCTTGTATGACATACTCCGGAAGTGTAAATGTCGTGCCGAATGTATGATTAAAATACGTCGCAATATCACGCGCAATTTCAATATGCTGAATTTGGTCTTTTCCAACTGGTACATGAGTAGCTTGAAATAGTAATATGTCAGCTGCCATTAAAATCGGATACGTATATAATCCCATATTCACACCTGCATCAATTTCTAATCCCGCTTCTTTATTTTGCTCTACCTTCGCCTTATACGCATGGGCACGGTTCATAAGCCCTTTCGGAGTTAGACAAGCTAATATCCAAGCTAATTCTAGAATTTCCGGCACTTCCGTTTGTCGATAAAAAATAACATCTTCGCTAAGTCCAAGTGATAACCAAGTAGCAGCTACCTCTTTCGTATAACTACTGAACTTCTCTGGATCATGCACTGCATTTAACGCATGATAATCAGCTATAAAGTACAATGCTTTTCCTTCTTTGTTTTTTGACATTTGTAATGCAGGTTTAATCGCACCAATATAATTTCCTAAATGCGGATAACCTGTCGGCTTAATTCCTGTTAACATAATTTTCTCGCTCATCCTAACTCCTCCTTTCTCAAAATAAAAAGAGCCCCTCATCCTAAAAAAAGGACGAGAGACTCCCGCGGTACCACCTTAATTAGCTATATTATAGCTCACTTCAACTTCTTAACGTGAAGTAACCGTCTTCGCCTACTCATTTCAGCTAGAAGCTCCAGAGCCCATTCCATATTCATCACTTACTGATTCCCACCAAATATCAGCTCTCTGAAAAGTTTTGAATATGTACTCTTCTCTTTCATTGCTTTTTAGTTATTTTTTACAGTTTATCACATTTACCTTTCAAATAAACCTAAATTTTCCGTTTTATATAGCAGGAATTTCCACCTTAATTGTCTAATAGTATATAGGTTTGCAGAAATACTCGAAACAACTTTGGAGGTTTTTTCATGGTAAAATATATATCCATTTTAGGTTCAACAGGATCCATTGGCACATCTGCATTAGATGTCGTTTCCGCTCATCCTGAACATTTTAAAATCGTCGGTTTAACCGCGAATTATAATATCGATCTTCTCGAAAAACAAATCGAATCGTTTCAGCCTCGTATTGTAAGCGTAGTGACAAAAGAATTAGCGGATACATTACGTTCTCGTATTTCAACAAATACAAAAATTACATATGGAACTGATGGTTTACTTGAAGTATCTACCCATCCTGATACAAATCTTGTATTAAGTTCAGTTGTCGGTGTTTCAGGTTTACTCCCAACAATTGAAGCATTAAAGGCGAAGAAAGATATCGCTATCGCTAACAAAGAAACTTTAGTTGCAGCTGGACATATCGTCACCGAACTAGCGAAACAAAACGGATGCCGCCTAATTCCAGTTGATAGTGAACATTCAGCCATTTTCCAATGTTTAAATGGGGAAAATAATAAGGAAATCGAAAAATTAATTGTTACAGCTTCTGGCGGCGCTTTTCGTGATAAAACACGTGAAGAAATGAAAATATTACAAGCGAAGGATGCTTTAAAACACCCAAACTGGTTAATGGGCGCAAAACTAACGATAGATTCTGCCACGTTAATGAATAAAGGGTTTGAAGTGATGGAAGCTAAGTGGCTATTCGATATTCCTTATGAAAAAATTGATGTTATGATTCATAAAGAAAGTATCATTCACTCTTTAGTGGAATTTATTGATGGATCAGTCATGGCACAGCTCGGTGCTCCTGATATGAGAATGCCGATTCAATATGCGTTTCACTACCCTACTCGACTACCTTCATCCTATGAAAAATTAAATTTATTAGAAATTGGTAGTTTGCATTTTGAAAAACCAAATTTAGAGAAGTTCCCCTGTCTACAATATGCATTTGAATGTGGAAAAATTGGCGGTACAACTCCGGCCGTATTAAATGCAGCGAACGAAATTGCAAATGCACTATTTCTTAAAAATGAAATTGCATTTTTCGATATCGAAAAAACAATTTACAATACAGTTGAAGCTCATCATAACGTAAAAGATCCTTCACTCGATGATATATTAGAAGCTGATCAATGGGCACGCCAATACGCAAATCAATTATTAATAAAAAAGAGCTAAAATGAAGTGACCCCTAAAAGTTAGACACGGTTATTTCATTAGGCTACTTGATCCAAATGAGTCCGGTATTGTACCGGGCTCATTTTTAATTTTGCCTTAATCCGTTTCTTATTATAATAATCTATATATTTTTCTAATTCTATTTTAAAATGCTCTATGCATTCAAATTCTTTTATATAGAGGAACTCCGACTTCATAATCCCAAAGAAATTCTCTATTACTGCGTTGTCGTAACAGTTTCCTTTTCGAGACATACTCTGTACGATAGCTCTTGATTCAAGTGTACGGACGTACTGTCTCATTTGATAATGCCATCCTTGATCCGAATGCATCAGTAGCTGGTGGTTTTCAGGTAAACGTTCTAATGCTTTCTCTAACATCTCTGAAACAAGTGAATACGCCGGTCTAGAACCAATTGTATAGGTAATAATCTCACCATTATACAAGTCTAATACAGGTGATACATACAGTTTTTCTCTAAATAATTTAAACTCTGTGATGTCTGTTACCCATTTTTGATTCGGTGCATCTGCATAAAAATTACGCTCTAAAATATTGGGTGCAATTTTACCGACTTTCCCTTTATAGGATTTATATTTCTTCATACGCACAACACACTTTAATCCAAGCTCTTTCATAATACGTTGCACCTTTTTGTGATTCACTTTCTGACCACGATTCGCTAACTCATCACGAATGCGACGGTAGCCATAACGACCTTCATTCTCCTCATAAATCACTTTAATCTCAGCTTTCAAATCGGCATCTACATCTGGGCGATTCATTTTCTTTACTAAATCATAATACGTGCTTCGTGGAATAGTAGCTAACTCCACGAGTGCCTTCACCGAATATTTATGCCTTAATTCATAGACTACTTGCGCTTTGTCTTGTTTAGTGACTTTTCCTTGTTTTGAACTAAGGCATTCAACTTTTTTAAGTACTCATTTTCCATTTCAAGCTGTTTAATACGTGCTTCAAGTGCTTCGACTGACCCTTCAGCTAAAGCTTGTTTTACTTGTTTATTTGACTCTTTTTTCATAGATGGACGCCCCTTTTTTTTAGATTGAAGGGCATCAATTCCTTGTGTTTCGAGTTGTTTTTTCCAAACAGAAATCGTTGAAGGGGCAGGAATGTTAAAGATAGCTGCCGTCTCAAATAAGGACATACCGTTTTCAATCATAAAGTTTAGTACGTCTAGTTTAAATTGTTGTGTGTAATTTGTACATCGTTTTAGAAAAGCTTCCACACCATTCTGCTTATATTGGTTTACCCAATTCAGAATGATTGTGCCACTTATACCGATCGCTCTACCCATTTCTCGATAACTTTCATTTCCGTTCAAATAACGTAGAACGATTTGTATTTTTTCATCAGCTGTAAATTTAGCCATAGAAAAACTGCACCTCCAATTGTTAGACTGTGTCTAACAATTGGGGTGCAGTTCAAAACAGATAAAACTGTTTTAGCTCTTTTTTACGTATTCAACTTAACAAATCTATAACTATGCGTAACTAACACTTTTAATATCGCATATCCTGGAATTGCTAAAATAATCCCCATAATTCCAAATAAATTTCCAGCAGTTAAAATGATAAATATAATAGTAATCGGGTGAATATCTAACTTTTTCCCCATGACTTGCGGAGAAATAAATTTACCTTCTGCTAATTGTACAATCATCATAACGATAATTACTTTTAACACCATTGATGGCGAGTCGATAAATGCGATAATTAAAGCTGGTGTAATTGCAATGATTGGTCCTACGTACGGAACGATATTTACAATCATCGCTAAAATAGCGAGTAGTACCGCATATTTAATACCAATAATAAGATAACCGATTAATAGCATAATACCGATAAATAAACTAACAATAATTTGTCCTCTAATATACGAACTAATCGCATAATGCATATCATCTAGTATTCTCTTCGCAGCTGGTTGTCTTTGCTCAGATATAAACTTTAAAAAATGATTCGGTAATTGCTCACCATCTTTTAAAAGATAGAACAAAATAAATGGAACCATTACAAATGTTAAAACAACTTCAGTAATTGTACTTAAAAATCCAGTTACATTTCCTGTTACTGATGATAATGATTTTGTAAAGTTCATTGTAGAATCTTTTACGATATTAGCAAAATCAATATTTAAACTTTCCTGCATTCTACCAATTACATTACTTTCTCCAAATTTACGTGCTGCCCTTTCGATTTCATGCCCGAAATATGGCAAGTTATCTATTAAAGCATTTACTTGATCTTTAATAATTGGAATAACCGTGACCGCAAGAAAAACAAATAATCCAAGAACAATTATATATATCGAGGCAATTGACACAATTCTCGACACACCTTTTCTCTCTAAAAGAGAAACGAATGGATGCAATATATAAAATAGTACTCCCGCTAATAATACTGGGAAAAAGATTGTTTTTAAAAATACGACGAACGGTGTAAAAACGAATGATATTTTTGTAAGTAATAATATATTTACAAACAGCAACGCGAATCCAAGTAGTACAGCTAAATAATTTTGTTCTTTAAAAAACTTTTTCAACTTATCTCTTTTTCTTATATTTACTTTCTCCAAGTGTACCACCTCTCTAATTAGGAAAAGCCCTAAAAGGGCTTTATAAAACAATCAGTAATAGCCTTTATTTTCTTGCAGCTTTTACTACAAATGATACAATAAGAATTAACACAATTGCACCTAATAATGCTGGCACGACATGAATCCCACCAAATGATGGCCCAAAAGATCCAAATAATCTACTACCTAACCAAGCTCCTAGTAAACCAGCAATTATATTTCCAAACATACCAGCTGGAAAATTTTTACCCGTTATAGAACTAGCAATTATACCTATAATAGCACCAACTATTAATGTAATAATCCATCCCATTTTTAGTCCCTCATTTCTATTATAGTTTGTATTATCAAATACAAGAGTAGCTAAACTCTTATATAAGATTACGTATTTATCTACGCTAACCATATCCTACTATAGAAATATACCTACGAACATTTTATGTATGGAGATACATATATTATATGCAAAAAAGAAAAAAATTGTCAAACTTACCCACAAATCAATTATATTAATATATCATATTTAAAGGAGGTGTTATTATCTATGATTCATAAATTACTTCCCACTTCTTATGAAGTAGCATTATCCATTCTAAATGTTCAAATTCCAGCTTATAAAATTGAAGCAGACTTTTTAAACAGTACTGCAATACCTCGTTTATATGATACTGTAAACGATATTCAAAATTGTGATGAAACATTCTATGGATATTTCTCTGAAAATAAACTCGTCGGCTTTATTTCTTTTATACAAGAAGAAGAACTAATCGATATCCACAGATTAGTTGTATCGCCCGATTTTTTTCAAAAAGGAATCGCAACGAAACTGCTACTTTATATATTTAACATGTTCTCGTCTTCAATGACATACATTGTACAAACAGGTAAAGCGAATACTCCAGCTCTCGCATTATATAAAAAACACAGCTTCATTGAAGTAACAGATACAACACTACCTGATGGCATGATCCTTACGCAACTCAAAAGACAGAAAACACAAAATAATTTGACTTAATTATTTATTTATGTTATTTTTTACTTTATACAACCTTTTGCTGAGTCCATTTTTTGGAGCGGGGGAACCATTTTTGTAGCTATGCTACTTGGGGCGAATCTTTGTTAAGTAGGGAAACTCTCACTTCCCGAGTCCGACAGCTAACCTCGTAAGCGTAATGGGAGAGGAAGGTGCTTTTTGCCTATGTTACACACTTTGCCTCCTTAGTTATAAATATGGAATCGATATCAATCAGAAAACTATATTTATAGAAAAGGAGACTGGTACAATGTTACGTTTATCAGATCACGCAATAAAAATGATGGAGCAAAGACTTCGACTCGAACAACACCGCACATATCAAGCAAATAAAATTGTAGATAACTTACATCACAAATACTTCTTTCAGCATATTTTTCAGCCGAAAAGATAAAAAAATGTTTATTTAAAATTAAAAACACAAGGAATGTCTAAAAAGACATTCCTTGTGTTTTTTATATTTCCTGTGCTTTCTTTATAATATTCTCACTACATTTAAACTTGCTGTTATTGTACCCGCTATAGTAGTCACATGCCCGATACTTAATGGTCCGTTTTGTAATATTAACGTCGAATTCGCACTCGTTACATTTACAAGAAGCGTATTTGAAATGGATGGTTCCAGTATTACAGTTACTGTCGTTACATTTTGTATAAAGCTCCCTGTTACTTGTGTTCCATTCAATAGTAATCTTACAGATACTACTTCATTTCCACCATTTGCGTCTCCTTGGAAATAGTAGCTTACTAAATATATGCCTGGGGTGGATACTGTGACAGTCGTAGCACTAGTTAAAGATACACCAGTTCCATATAAAGTGGATCCCGAATTAATTGGAATATTGGCATTTGCTGCAATTGTACTTGTTGATGTAGAAAAGAAGTATCCACCACCTGTTGATATAGCGAATGATCCAGTTGGTCCAGTTGAGCCGGTTGCTCCCGTTGCTCCCGTCGCACCAGTTACTCCTGTTGCTCCCGTTGCACCGGTTGCTCCTCCTATTCCTTGTATTCCTGTCGGACCAGTCGCACCTGTCACTCCGGTCGAGCCGGTTGCTCCTGTTGGACCCGTTACACCTTGGGGACCTTGGATTCCTTGCGCGCCTTGAGGGCCGGTTGTTCCCATTGGGCCGGTTGCTCCCGTCGGACCCGTTTCTCCTTGGGGGCCTTGAATACCTTGGGAACCTTGGGGACCCGTTTCTCCTGTTTCTCCTGTTGCTCCCGTTGGGCCAGTGGCACCTTGAGGGCCTTGGATTCCTTGAGGGCCTTGAGGACCCGTTTCTCCCGTCGTTCCAGTTACCCCGGTTGGACCAGTCGGGCCTGTTGAACCGGTTATTCCTTGTATCCCTTGAGGTCCAGTTGGGCCGGTTGGACCAATTGGACCTTGGATTCCTTGTATTCCCTGAATTCCCTGTGGGCCAGTCGGGCCTTGAATACCCTGCGTTCCTTGAATTCCTTGCGGGCCCGTTGCTCCAGTTGGACCTGTTGGGCCCCCTGGACCTTGCACGCCTTGAATTCCAGTCGCGCCGGTTGGACCTATACCTCCTTGTGGCCCCTGTATTCCTTGAATTCCTTGTGAACCGGTTGGACCTGTTATACCACTTGCCCCTTGCACTCCTTGCACTCCTTGAAGACCTGTTGGGCCAATTGGACCTTGGATTCCTTGTAGACCCTGTAGGCCTGTTGGACCGGTTGCTCCTCTTACTCCTTGCTCACCTTGGATTCCTTGTATTCCTTGAGGACCTGTTGGACCGATTGGCCCCTGGGCCCCTTGCACTCCTTGAGGACCTGCCTGGCCTGTTGCTCCTATCGGCCCCTGTACTCCTTGTAAACCCTGTAAACCAGTTGGACCTGTTGCTCCCATCGGTCCTTGGGGACCTTGAATGCCTTGATCACCCGTTGGGCCTGTTGCTCCCATCGGTCCCTGTACTCCTTGTAAACCTGTTAAACCAGTTGCTCCAGTTGGACCTATTACACCTTGCACCCCTTGTAAACCAGTTGTTCCCGTCGCTCCCGTCGCTCCTGTAGCACCAGTTGCTCCGGTTGCTCCGGTCGGTCCACCAGGAGATCCAGCTGGTCCAGTTGCTCCGGTTGGACCTCCTGGTGGACCTGTTGGGCCCGTCACTCCCGTCGGACCGGTTGAAGAACCTGTTGGGCCAGTTACTCCCGTCGAGCCCGTCGGGCCGGTTGGACCGGGATCCCCTTGCAAACCTGTTGCTCCCGTCGGACCTATTACACCTTGCACTCCTTGGATTCCTTGAGAGCCAGTAGGACCTGTTGACCCCATATCACCTTGTGGACCTTGTAAACCTTGAACACCGGTTTCCCCCTGCAATCCCATCGAACCCTGGGTCCCTTGAATTCCTTGAGAACCAATTGGGCCAGATGAACCAATTGGCCCCTGTATTCCTTGTATACCCGTTACACCTTGTAAACCACTACTTCCTAAATTCCCTTGAATACCTTGTATGCCAGTATTTCCGGTTGGGCCAGTCGGACCAATTTCACCTTGTACTCCTTGTATACCTTGTATTCCTGCTGGACCTGTTGGACCAATTTCACCTTGTATTCCTTGGATACCTTGTATTCCTGTTGGACCTGTTCCTCCCATTGGACCAGGTATTCCTTGGATACCTTGTATTCCTGTTGGACCCGTTGGGCCCCTTTCTCCTTGAATCCCTTGAACACCTTGAATTCCCATTGGACCTTGAGAGCCCATTGGTCCTTGACTCCCTTGAGAGCCTCTTGGTCCAGTTAAACCTGTTGGACCTGTTGGACCAATCGCCCCCTGCACTCCTTGGATTCCTTGAATTCCTGTCGGACCTGTCGGGCCAATCGGCCCTTGTACCCCTTGTATTCCTTGCGGTCCAGTCGGTCCGCCTAAGGGACCTGACGGACCAGTTGGCCCAGTTGGCCCCGTAATACCTGACGGAAGAAAAGGAATAGGTGCTTGAAACTTACTACACTTATCTTGATTCTTCACAAGCATCTCCTCCCATGTATATATGGTGTATCAAACTAATTTCAATATATTTAAACTAGCTGTTATTACTCCTGCTAATGTCGTTACATGTCCTATACTTAATGGACCATTTTGTAATGACAAGGTGGAATTTGGAGAAGTAACTTCAATAACCATCGTATTCGAAATCGATGGTTCTAATATAAAATTACCTTTTGTAACATAAAGAATAAAACTCCCTGCGACTTGCGTTCCGTTTAACACAAGCCTTACCGAAATGGTTTCATTTCCTAAACTTGGATCCCCTTGAAAATAATAACTTATTAAATATATCCCCGGCGCACTTAACGTTATAGTTGTTGCATTTGTTAAACTAACTCCTACCCCAAAAATCGCAGAACCAGAATTTATTGGTATTAACGCATTGGCTGCAATAGCACTCGTTGCAGTAGAAAAGAAATAACCGCCCCCACTAGGTAAACCAGTTGCTCCTGTCGCTCCTACTATTCCCGAGAAACCTATAGATCCTATACTACCAGTTGCTCCTGTAAGTCCCACCGCTCCAATTGGTCCCTGACTTCCTTGTGCTCCAACTGGGCCAATACTACCACTAACCCCTGTCATTCCACTTACTCCTGTTGGGCCTTGTATACCTTGAATACCTTGGATACCTTGAATTCCGATTACTCCCGTTTCTCCTGTATTACCTGTCATTCCCGTAATTCCTTGTATCCCCATAATCCCTTGAACACCTTGCAACCCTTGTAATCCAGTCGCTCCTGTTTCACCCGCCTGGCCTATTTCTCCTGTTTCACCAGTAATTCCAACGCTTCCTTGAGGTCCTTCGGGGCCCTGACTACCTTGCACTCCTTGTATTCCTTGCGGGCCTGTTATACCGTCTTCCCCTACATTTCCTTGAGGACCCCTAATTCCTTGCGCACCTGTTGGACCTGTTATCCCTTGTATTCCTTGAAGACCTTGAACACCTTGAGCTCCTGCTGGGCCTGTTATTCCTTGGACCCCTTGAGAACCTTGCAAACCAATAGCTCCTGTTGGGCCTGTTATTCCTTGGACTCCTTGAAGACCTTGAGCACCTTGAGCACCAGTCAACCCAATTACTCCTTGAATTCCTTGCACTCCTTGTGCTCCTTGTACTCCTGCTGCTCCTGTTTCTCCTTGAATTCCTTGCACTCCTTGTATCCCTTGTGCTCCAACTTGACCTGTTACTCCTCGAATTCCTTGTGGACCTTGTACTCCTGCCGCCCCTGTTGCACCTATTGGACCGGCTATACCTTGTATCCCTTGCAATCCTTGTGCACCTGTTGGACCGATTATTCCTTGAATACCTTGAATACCTTTATGACCTTCTGCACCAGTTGGACCGATTTCTCCCTGCGGACCTTGTATTCCTTGTGGACCTTCTGCACCAGTTGCTCCTGTTATACCTCGGTTACCTTGAGAACCTTGCGCCCCTTGTACTCCAACTGCTCCAACTACACCTTGGGAACCTTGTGCTCCTCTAACACCTTGAGGTCCAGTTGGACCTGTTATCCCTTCTAACCCTTGCATGCCTATTACACCAGTTCCCCCTGTTCCTCCATGTGCACCAGTTTCACCCGTTACACCGGTTGGTCCACCTGGTGGGCCAGGGGGACCAGATGGACCAGTCACTCCACTAGATGGACCAATTGGACCTGTTGTTCCCGTCGGACCACCCGGTGGTCCTTCTGAACCTTGAATACCAACGCTACCCGTCGCTCCCGTTATACCGCTTATTCCCTTTATGCCTTGAAAACCTGTTGTTCCAGCTATACCTTGTATTCCTTGCACACCTTGTGGACCTTGTATACCTATTACACCTGTTATTCCCTGAGTTCCACTTATACCTTGAGAGCCTTGTATCCCTGTAGACCCTGTTGTTCCAGCTATACCTTGTATTCCTTGTGAGCCTTGGGGACCCTGCTCTCCAGTAATTCCTTGTATCCCTTGGGTCCCTTCGTCTCCCTGTATACCAGTACCTCCTTGCTCCCCTTGTATTCCTTGCCCCCCTTGGGAACCTTGGGGACCCGTTACACCTGAGATGCCGGTTTCCCCCACCTCTCCTTGCATTCCTTGTGCTCCTGTTTGTCCTCGCTCCCCTATTTCTCCTTGTATTCCTTGTGGGCCTTGTATACCTTGACTACCAATAGGGCCTGTAGCTCCTTGTATTCCTTGGGATCCTTGTACTCCAATATCACCAATTGGACCTTGATTTCCAATTAATCCTTGAGGACCTTGTAAGCCAATTTGACCAGTAACCCCTGACTCTCCAGTATCACCAATAGCTCCTTGTAACCCTTGAGCTCCTATCGTCCCTCTCTCTCCTTGGATTCCTTGTATCCCTTGAGGACCTTGTGGACCCGTTGCTCCTCTAGGTCCGGTGATTCCTTGTGGCCCGACTGGACCTTCATGCCCTTCAGTTGGACCAGTTGAGCCACTGTTACCAACAGGGCCAGTTGCTCCTATAAGCGGAAGAGGCAGTGCCACTCCGAATTTTTTGCAATTTCTATGATGACGCACAACAATCCCCCTTCCCAAAAATAATTACACTTTTTATATAAAATGCATTTTTACATTAAAAGTACATATTTGACCTCATTTTTTAAAAAATAAAGAAGCCTATCATTTCATTTGTTTGAAATGATAGGCTTCTTTTTATAAAACACTTTATTTCCTCGCCTTAATAATAAAAGTTGTCGGCACCATTCTAGCTTTATATAAAGAATAATATTTCGTAGAAGGCTCAGTTAGTTCTTGATCAAATACACGAGATGGTTCAGGTTCTTCTATTCTTTCAACTGTAAATCCAGTTCTATTTAACTCATTTATGTATGTACTTATTTTTCTCTTATATAATGTTGCTTGTACATTTTCTCCTTTAAATGTTTCAAACGTAATAGGGATTACACATTATAACCCGATTTCCCTTTTCTCTTCGCTCTGTAATTTTTCACTTTCGCAATTGTACCGCACGCTCTTCCTCCTTCGTCTCCAGCATACATACCACACCATCTTTTACTTCCATTACGCGAATGGTCGTAAAAGACCCAGTGGCAATCCGGACATGCTTTTAACCTTCCCCACAAATTTTCTTGAATCGCTATTAAAACAACGCTTAATATTTTTGTATACACATTCTCTTCGTGTATTGGTTCATATGTAATACCTTTCATATCTTCCTTTACATGTACTTGAAATGGGTATTTTTCTAACCACTTTTGCAACGATCCTTCCCCTTCAATTGTTAGCCGAATGTCTTCTCGAAAACGTTTCAATTCATCTATCGTATGAAAAAGAAACTCTTTATGAAAATGTTTTTTCATAAATTGCTTTATATCACCTTCTGTTTGCAACAAATCAATTGGCTCTCTCGTATCATTTGGTATTCTCCATGTATTTAAAAATCCCCGAATATATTCTAATTCATTTGGTGCGTTTTGATTCAATTCCATCCACCTTCTTCTTAAAATTTACTTTTTTCTGACTTTATGTATAATTATAATATAAAATAGTTAACCATCAAACAATTTTACCGGTTACAACATTAGGAGGAGTTCTATGAAAAGTTTCTCAATACCGATACGTTTCATGCTTATTTCTTCATTTTTTATGTCTTTTGGGTATTTTGCAGTATACGCATTTTTAGCTATTTATCTATTAAGCTTTCTTCATTTTTCTGCTGTTCAAGTAGGAACAGTGTTGACGGTTATGACAATCACATCACGAGTTACCCCATTATTCTCAGGATTAATCGCTGACAAAATAGGCTATATCATTATGATGATAGCCGGATTATTTTTAAGAGGAATCGGATTTATCGCTTTAGGAATATGCTCTGATTTCTATACAATTTCTATTTCTTCTGCACTTATTGGCTTCGGAACTGCATTTTACGAACCTGCTGCGCGCGCCATATTCGGCTCACAACCAGCTCATATGAGAAAAAATTTATTTACATATTTAAACCTTAGTTTTAATTGCGGTGCAATAATCGGACCAATTGCAGGAGGGTTCTTACTCTTACTCGATCCAATCTATGCTTTTTCTCTAACAGGATCTCTTATGCTGTTATTCGCTTTTATCTTTTACTTACTTAAAAATCACTTCCAAGTCACTACTGAAAACACGTCTATTACATTAGGGATACAGTCTATCTTACAAAACAAATCTTTCCTTTTGTTTTCATTTATTATGATTTTCTTCTATATTATGTTTACTCAGCTAACTGTCGCACTTCCACTTCATATGAAAAACATTAGTAATAGCAACCAGCTCGCTACACTAGTTATTACGATAAATGCAATAACAGGCGTCATATTTATGGTATTATTCCGGAAACTCTTCCATAAATACAACACACTTTCTATTATTAAATACGGTGTTTTATTAATGGGTATTTCCTTTTTACTCATTCCTTTATTCCAATATCCATATTGGCTATTTATTTGTGTAATTTTATTTACAATCGGTGAAACGCTCGTATTACCTAACGCTGATATCGCTATTGCAAATTACAGTAACGAATCGTATACAGCTACTTATTTAGGATTTTATCAACTATCACTCGCATTTGGTTTTATCGTTGGTAATTATACCGGTACATCGTTTACATCGAACTTAAACGGAATGTATACACCTTGGCTTATTTTCGGTACATTTGGACTTATCTGCTTTATTGCATTACATATTTTATATACTAAAAAACTTATTTCTAAAGAACATGAATCCCTATGTAAAGATACGAAACACCTTTAAAAAAATTACAATTTTCAAAAATTAGGAAATGCGAATTTACAATAATAAACGTATCTTTCAATACGATAAAAAACATAAAATCCTGAAGCTATCCCTTAAAGTAAATATACACCTGTTACATTTTACATATTATGGTATAATATTGTCAGATTAATAGCTATTTATCTATGTTCCACACTAACGGTCTAGGAATGACAAATCAAAAGGTTTTTAAATCAGGGGGGATCTTGTGAAAAAGATAAAAGGATTTAGCCTTCTTCTATTCATCCTAATCATTTCATCCGGATGTTCAACTATAGTAGAACAGTCTTTAGAAACCGGAGGCGGCAGTATTGAATTATTAACACCAACGATTACAACAAAAGATAATGAATTAGAAATTAAGACTGAAGGTATTGATGAAAATAAAGTAACTTTTATTTATGTTGCCAATAAAAAAGTATTGGAACAAAAAATAAATAATGGTGAATCCTACAAACTTAACATTAAAGATATCGAGCACGCTCATAGGACAGACTACAAGCCAAAAGTTCAACTTTTGCAAACGAAAGATGATAACGAAGATGGAGACTTGGCAACCTTTAAACAAGTTAGATATACAGTTAAAAAAAAGTAGTTTTATAGTTATTTCATTTAAATATAACAACCGAAAATATACTTTTAACAGAGGGTAAATATAAGAGGTGCTAATATGAAAAGACGATGGATTTTTTGGGGGATTGGTAACATATTTTGGATTACCACTTTTGGGATATTGGCAGCTATCATTTGGCTAAGAGAGGTTGATGGTGCTGGTGTTACTCAAACACCAGAGCTTAAATTAGTGGCATTCATCGTTTTATTAATTGCATTTATATCACCACTAATTATTCAAGTTGTATGGTTAATTGTTAATCTGAGAAAAAGCAGAAAAAAATAACGCAAAAAAAGAGAGGAATCTTTTTCAATATAGATTCCTCTCTTTTTTCTATGGGGATTATGCCGTGCTTTTAAAGCTGCACTACTCCCTTTTCTTTACAATGCATGTTCATCTTTCTTCTTCTTCAACAATGCTCTCTTTTTCATCGCCTTCGTTAAATATCCACCTTTAAACGAACGGATTTCATAAGAAGACATAAACGCTTTCGGTGCAATTTCATTAATAATTTCTAACAGTTCTTTTTCTCTAGAACGCTTTGCAACGATATCTAAGCGATAACGTATAGAATTTATTCCTTCACCCTCAAATACTGTAACGCCAAATCCAAAATGGCGTAATTCATTTACTAATTCATTACAACGGTCTAGTAAACTAACTTGATACGTAATATATCCAATTGCTAATTTATTTTCTATATAACCGCCTAATAATAGTCCCGCACTAAAGCCGATGACATAGGCAACAATGTTCATCCAATTTGATAAATCTTGAAACACAATACCTAAACTGACAATATAAATTGCTCCTTCTAACAATCCTACACCTGCAGCGGATCTTGTTTGATTCTTTACAAGCAAAATCGTACGGATTGTTAAAGTTGGAACGTAAATAATTTGAAGCACAAAAATAAGTAAAGCTTGTAACATTGGTATCCACCTCTTTCGCAAATTCTTTTGTCATGATAACATACATAAGCTTTAGAAATCGATGGGTTTTTTAATTTTTTTTAATTTTTTTTCATACTATTGAAATGCCCCCAAAATAAGCGTATTATGTTTGGCGTAAATTCGATAAGTACCAGTAAATCATTCGTATTATATCATTTATTTTTAAACGCAAAAAAGGAACCTGATTAGGTCCCTTTCATCAGAGCTCTATGTTTTTCGAAGCATTTTCCTTTTGCTTCTCTTCTTCTTTTACTAGCTGCATATTTGCATAGGCTAAATTCGCAATCATTAAAAAGTGTCCACCCAATATTCCAGTACCAAATGCCCACATTTCCATTTCATGCTCAATTTCAAACATAATGATAGCCCCTAATATTGCGGCTGCAAATCGGTTTAGAACTCCTAATCCAGGAGCCTTTTCTTTCATCACGATACTTCTTCCTAATTTCTCCACTCTGCGAGCTAATAGCCAAAGACAATATGCGCTAACTGCTAAACCGATACCGAACCCTGTCACTTGTTTCCCAAACGGAGTAACCGCCCACATTAGTAGTAAACCACTAAAGATCGTATACAATTGTAATCGATATACACGTAAGGCTACTTGAATCAAAATATCCGCTCCTAATTTCACATTTTATTATGTGTCAGAAGAAAAGCAGCAACTTACACAGTTGCTGCTTTCTCTTGTTCTTGTTCCATTTTTTGAATTTCAACACGTTTAATTTGATAAGCATCTTTTTCTAACACTTTAAATTCATAGCCTTCTGCTTCAACGTATTGTCCTTCTTCGATTTCATGATTTTGCATCATAATCCATCCACCGATTGTATCCACATCGTCTTCTTCAATGTGTAATCCAAACAAATCTTTTACTTCTGAGATAAGCACTTTTCCATCAACAATTTTATGATACTCGTTCACATGTTGAATTGGTGGTGCTTCATCTTCATCATATTCATCACGAATTTCGCCGACGATTTCCTCCAATATATCTTCAAGCGTTACAATTCCAGCTGTTCCTCCGTACTCATCATATAAAACAGCCATTGGAATTCGCTTCTTCTGCATTTGCAGTAATAAATCATGAATTGGAGTCGTTTCCATAACTTCAATAATCGGACGCATATACGTGCGAATCGATGATAAATCTTCTTGATCGTTGTTCATATATCGAATAAAGAAATCTTTTACGTTGACCATACCGATAATATCATCTTTATCTTCTCCAAAAATCGGATAACGTGTGTATCGTTCATTTTGGATTACTTTCATGTGTTCTTCTACTGAATCTTCAAGATAGAAACCAACGATTTCTGTACGCGGTACCATTATCTCTTTCGCGATGCGATTATCAAATTCAAAGATATTATTTACATACTTGTATTCAGCTTGATTAATTTCGCCACTTTCATAGCTATCTGAAAGAATAAGACGTAATTCTTCTTCTGTATGAGCTACTTCATGTTCAGAAGCTGGTTTCAAACCGAATAAACCAGTTATAACACGAGCTGAACCGTTCAATACCCAAATAAATGGATACATGATTTTATAGAACATCATTAACGGAGTTGCCAATAACAACGTTACTTTTTCAGCCTTTTGAATTGCCAGCGTTTTCGGAGCTAATTCCCCTACTACAACGTGTAAATATGTCATTAGCATAAAAGCAAGACCAAAAGTTAATACTGATGAAATAGAAGGATTTATGTTCCATTTCTCAAATAACGGGTGTAATAACTTTTCGATTGTCGGTTCACCTAACCAACCTAATCCCATCGCTGTAACTGTAATACCTAATTGACAAGCAGATAAATATTCATCTAAATTTGTTGTTACCTTTTTCGCTGCTAAAGCACCGCGTTTCCCTTCCGCAACAAGCTGATCAATACGACTTGAACGTACTTTTACAATCGCAAACTCTGCTGCTACGAAAAATCCAGTAAATGCGATTAAAATCGCAACCATGACTAAATTAAATATTTCCAATGAATCCCCTTAGTTAAAAAACTAAGGTGTCCACCTCCTGTATACTATAATGTTTTCTTATTTGTTCGTTAGAAAACATAGCCCGATACAAAAATTAAAGAGGTCGGATTTCACTTATTCTATAATAATAGAGCAAGTGTCTGTATTAAAGCTGTCGTTTGACCAGATAAAGATTTCGATATTTTTTCACGTTGTGAATCAGTCAATTCATCTAAAAGAGGCTTTAACTCTGTTAGTTCTGCTTCTAATCTATGAATATGGTCTGTCACTTCATTCACATGTTTCGAAACGTGTTCATTGATACCGAGCAGCTTCTTCTTCTCCTCGATCTTCTCTTTAATCTCACAAAGCGGCATATGCATTTCTTTGCACTTCTCAATAAATTGTAATGTCTCAAATGCTGTTTCGTCGTAATAGCGATAATTAGATTGAGATCGCTCCGCTTTTAAGATACCTAGATTCGTATAATAATCAATCGTTCGTTTCGACACGTGAGCCATGAGAGCCAACTGTCCGATTCGATACACCTTCCCAACGATCTTCCCCCCTTGTTTATATTACTACTATCATACAGTACATAAACTGTACAGTCAAACGTGATGGTTATCATTTACAAATTATACAAATTTCTAAATTTCATCCTTTATTAATAAAAACAATTAATCTATAACTATACAGCTTTTTCCTTTCAACCTTTCTTATTTAACAGCATACCTTACTAATAACGATTGCTTGTATAGGAGGAGATTAATATTAAAAAAACTATCATTTCTCATTTTTATAATGAAGAATACCTACTTCCATGGTGGCTTATGCATCATACAAAAATATTTGATCACGGCATATTAATTAATAGAGGTTCTACTGATCGTTCCGTAGAGATTTGTAAATTATTCGCACCCCACTGGGAAGTGCGAGATTCCAGATTTCTTGAGTTTGATCCAACAAATACTGATATTGAAGTGATGGGAATTGAAAGAGAAATTTCAGGTTGGAAAATCGTTTTAAATACTACTGAATTCTTTTGTTGTAATAATACAGAAGAGTTTTTCTCATCTCTTCATGCACTAGGACAAAATATGTATGCGATTAGAATGATTTTAATGATAGATAGCCATAAGTACAATTATTCAAAGCCAAGATACTCTATCCCATTAGTAGAACAACGATACCACGGCGTCTTCCCTTATAACCCAAAAGCCGGATGTGCCTGGAGATTTATTCACAATCATCTAGATGGTGCATATTTACCTGGTAGACATTATTCGCGGCACGGGAATATAGTTTATGACTATCCTTCATTTATTTTAAAATTTTATTTTAGCCCTTGGAATGAACAGTCAAAGGCAAGAAAATTACAAATTACACCTACCCTTTCAAAAATAGGTGTTCAAATGGGACTCCAAACACATTACGGTCAATCTCCTGAAGAACTGGAAACACGTTTTTTAGAGCTTAGTAACGTAACTCAAGACCTCCGTAATAATCCTGAATATCAAGAATTATTTCCAAAGTTTAAACCATAGTGTTTTTTGCATGGTCATCACCTCACACCATTTCATCCGCTTAATCAAAAACAATCTCATTTGCATAAAATATGAATACTGTATATATTATAAATTTTTATTTTAGGAGGAAAAAATGAAAGCTGTTATTCTTGCTGGTGGATACGGTACAAGAATTGGGGAAGAAACACATTTAAAACCAAAACCTATGATTGAGATTGGAACAAAACCTATTCTATGGCACATTATGAGTTTGTTTAGCCATTATAGGATCACTGAGTTTATTATTTGCTTAGGCTATAAAGGATATGCAATTAAAGAGTTTTTTCTAAATTACAACTTACACATGTCAGATTTCACAATACATTTAAGCGATAACACAATTACTAGCCATTCTCATCCTATAGAACCATGGAAAGTTACATTAATTGATACTGGTCTAAATACCGAAACAGGTGGACGAGTTAAAAAGATAAAAAATCATGTTGGAGACGAACCTTTCTGTCTCACTTATGGTGATGGATTAAGTAATGTAAATATAAAAGAACTTATTGCATTTCATAAAAAACACGGAAAAATGGCTACTGTTACAGCCGTACAACCTCCTGGTAGATTTGGTTCTCTCGTTTTAGATAAACAATCTGTCACATCCTTTCAAGAAAAACCACTAGGTGATGGTGGATGGGTTAACGGTGGATTTTTTGTTTTAAATCATGATATTTTCAATTACATTAGTGGAGATAAGTCTGTTTTTGAAACCGAAACTTTAGTTCAGTTAGTAAACAAAAATGAACTGGCAGCATTTCAGCATACTGGTTTTTGGCATCCGATGGATACATTGCGCGATAAAAATAAATTAGTCGAGCTATGGGAAAATAATGACGCTCCATGGAAGGTCTGGTAATATGACTTCATCATCTTTTTGGAATAAGAAAAAAGTATTTATTACAGGACATACTGGCTTTAAAGGCTCATGGCTCACCCTTTTTTTAACTTCTTTAGGCGTAGAAGTAATCGGCTACTCTTCTCACCCTCCCTCAACTCCTAACCTTTTTGAACAATGTAACGCAGCAAAAGAGTGCATTACAATTGAAGGAGACATTACAGATTACGATTCTTTATTCCATGCCATAAAACAGCACAAACCTGATATGATATTTCATTTAGCAGCTCAACCAATCGTCACCACTTCATACAAAGATCCTATTGATACATTTAAAACAAACGTCTTAGGCACTGTTCACGTATTAGAAGCAGCAAAGTACGTCGAAAGCGTACGTCTCATTATTAATGTTACGAGTGATAAATGTTATGCGAATGATGGGAGCGGTAATCGAGCATTTGTAGAATCCGACCGTTTAGGGGGCTACGATCCATACAGTGCTAGTAAAGCTTGCGCTGAATTAGTTGCAACATCATATCAAAAATCTTTTTTTCACACGAACACCCTTTCACTCGCCTCAGTAAGAGCAGGCAATGTCATCGGTGGTGGTGATTGGGCAGAAAATCGCTTATTCCCAGATATCATTCGTTCATATTTACAAGACCGTCCTTTAAGTATTCGAAACAAAAATGCTATCCGATCGTGGCAACATGTTTTGGATCCTTTACATGGATATATCCTTTTAGCTGAGAAACTTTGGAAGCATAAAGAGTATGCAGAAGCATGGAATTTCGGACCAATTAACGAGGCTAACAGAACCGTCCATGATGTCATTCAATCTGTAATAAAATTATGGAATAAACCATTAACAATACTTTCTCCCACTATAAATACTCCTTATGAATCACCTATTTTAACACTCGATAGTACAAAAGCAGTAAATAAACTGGACTGGACTCCTAAGCTATCCACAGAAAATGCTATCGCTTGGACCGTTGAATGGTACGAAAAATATGCATCCGGTGAAAATATAGAATCATTCACACGACAACAAATCGATGCATTCAAAAATTTATAAGGAGGCTATAAAATGGAACAAAAAAAATGCCGTTTTTGCCACTCATTGTTAAAAGATACTTTTATAGATTTAGGTGTTTCCCCTCTCGCTAACTCATTTGTAGCTCCAGAAAACTCATATAAAATGGAACCTTTTTATCCACTGCATACATTTGTTTGTAACTCTTGTTTACTTGTACAATTAGATGAATTTGAATCCCCACAAAATATTTTTCATGACTATTTATACTTCAGCTCTTACTCCTCGAGTTGGCTATTGCACGCTAAACAATACGTAGAAATGGCAATTAAGCGTTTCAACCTAACGAAACATTCAAAGGTTATTGAAATCGCAAGTAACGATGGTTACTTATTACAATACTTCCAAAAAGAAAACATCAATACTACTGGAATTGAACCAGCGAAAAATGTAGCAGAAATCGCTATACAAAAAGGCGTTCCTACTAATATAAATTTTTTCAGTAACGACTTAGCAAAAGAATTAATAAGCAGTAGTCCACAAGCTGATTTAATTATTGCAAACAACGTATTAGCCCACGTTCCAAACTTACATGATTTTGTCGCCGGCTTAAAAACATTATTAAAACGAGATGGCACTATTACAATTGAATTCCCGCACCTATTAAATCTCATATCTTTTAAACAGTTTGACACAATCTATCATGAGCACTTCTCTTACTTCTCACTTATAAGTCTTCAAAAAATTTTAGCTCAGCATCATTTACAAATTGTCGATGTGGAAGAACTTTCAACGCACGGTGGTTCATTGCGTATTTTTATAAATCATCTAAGCGCCCAATCAACTATCCATTCCAATGTTACAAATTTAATAAAAAAAGAAGTGGATCACGGACTAGACACATTAGATTGCTACCTCCTTTTTTCTAAATGCGTAGAACAATTGAAAATAAATATTTTAAAGTTTTTGGTTGAAGCAAAAGCTTTAAACAAACAAATTATCGGTTACGGTGCTCCGGCTAAAGGAAACACCCTTTTAAATTATTGCGGGATAGGAAAAGAATTTCTAGCTTATACAGTAGATAAAAACCCTCATAAACAAAACCTCCTTCTACCAGGAACCCGTATTCCAATAAAATCTCCAGAAGAAATTAAACGTACAAAACCTGATTACATTCTCATACTTCCTTGGAATTTGAAAGATGAAATTATGAAAGAATGCTCTTTCATTCGTGAATGGGGTGGGAAATTTTTAGTGACGATTCCGGAAGTTGAGGTGATTGAGCCATGAAGAAGATCCTTGTAACAGGTGGTAGTGGATGGATCGGTAAATATATTTTACATTCCCTTATACAAAAGGGCTATGAAGTGCACGCCACCTACAATAAAAATAAACCTTCTCACCTTTCCTGCCATTGGCATAAAGTAAACTTACTTTGCGATGAAGAAGTAAAAAAACTCATTTACGACATGAAGCCTAGTCATCTCATTCATTTAGCTTGGGAAGCAGTGCCGCCAGCATGTTATATATCTATTAATAATTACTATTGGCTTCAGTCTAGCATCTCATTGATTCAACACTTCACAACATGTGGTGGAAAGCGGGTCGTTGTTGCAGGTACCGGCGCAGAGTATGAGTGGTTTAACGGTGTATTATTTGAAGGTTCACCGCTTCTTTCCTATAAAACCCCGTATTCATTATGTAAAAACGCACTGCACTCCTGGCTACAATCGTACGCACAACAAACCAACCTTAGCATTTGTTGGGGACGAATTTTTCATATGTATGGCCCTTACGAACATGGCAGTCGACTCGTTTCTAACATTATCACTTCCTTATTAAAAAACGAAGAAGCACTATGTACACATGGAAAACAATCAAGAGATTTCCTCCATGTGGGTGACGTCGCTGACGCTCTTGTAACATTATTAAGTTGCAACGTTACAGGCACAATAAATATCGCCTCTGGTCAATCTGTACAAATTAAAGAATTAGCTTCTATCATTGCTAAAAAGATAGGAAAGGAAAACTTAATTAAACTAGGTGCTATCCCTTTCCCTAAAGATGAACCTTTATTTGTTGGTGTTAATGTGGAACGTTTAAAAAGCGAAGTGAACTGGAAACCAAAATACGATTTGAACACTGGAATTGAAGATACAATTTTATGGTGGGAATCATTTATAAAAAAGCATAACGATATGCATCACTGAAACGCAGATCCTTTGTTCCTCCCGCTAGTTCTCTATACCATGCTTCTAATCTATCAGGTGTAATAATATGATGCGTCCCCATTCCCGCATGTATACTACCTTGAGAAAGAGTTGGCCCGATTTGTAATTTGCGCCTTTTGATCGCATCATTCCACGGACTAAATCCAAACCATACAATACATGCAAGAGGTGGGTAATTCATAGACTCATGCATAGTTAAATGTCTTCCAGCCGTATAACTTCCATATTCGTGATTGTGAATGAACCTCCCTCTTCTCCACAGCTCCCAATCTTCAGGCAAGTAACCGTGAAATCGCTGTTTCATTAGAGAAATACTATACCTAAGTTTTGGATAATTATAGTTTGGATTTTCTACCATTATAAGGCCTTCTAACCCGTACATCCTCCCTCCTAAGTCTTTTAGTGATTTCCAGAACTGCTCTTTATCTTGTACACAAAAAAACTCAGTCGTATTTAAAATTATTTTCCACCCTTCTACCTCTTGTTCAACCCCCATTACTTCACGATCTGTTGCTAGTGCATCAAATTCTGGATTTTCAGAATCTCGCACTTCCCAATGCGGTGCGAACTTTTTGCAAATTTCCACAGAGCGATCTGTAGAACCTTTATTAATTAAAATACCATGATCAAACAGTTTCGTATGATGCATAAGCCACCACGGTAATAAATACTCTTCATTGTAAAAATGAGAAATAACGGTTGTAGTTATAATAATCTCCTCCTCTTTCTCTATTAATCTACTTTTTCATCCTACTCTTAATATACTTATCAGTTATGTAATTGGTTTCTTTTATTTTTAAAATATGTTTTTCTACCATATACTATGCTTTCTTCGACAACCACCATTTTCTAAAGAATCAACTCCGTACAATTAACATCCCAATAAACTGAAAATTAAGTTATAATATCATTATAAAATTATGAAGGAGGAATGCGCTCATGTACTACAACACTTCATTCGAAAACGATCAACCTGTAGGCCGTCTATAATCTAAGACGGGCATTCATATAACAAGTGCACCATGCCTCGTCTTAGGGAATAAATCATAACCCTAAAAATAGACGGAGGTCATTCAAATGAAACAAACCATTTTAGGAGCTATATGTTTATCACTAGCAGCAAGTATTTGGGGCGGTATGTACGTCGTTAGTAAATACGTACTCGACTTTATTCCGCCACTTACACTCGTTTGGCTACGCTTTATTATCGCTTTTGTTGTTTTATATGCGATTTTGAAAACAACTGAAAAAAAGCAAAAGAAAAAAGTAACCATACACAAAAAAGATTGGCTATTATTCGCTTGGATTGGATTCATCGGGTATTTCATTTCGATCACATGTCAATTTATCGGAACGAAATTATCCGATGCTCATACAGGCTCCTTAGTGACATCAGCTACACCTGCATTTATGGTTATATTTGCAGCGCTCCTTTTAAAAGAGAAACTAACTGCTCGTAGACTTTTATCAACTATAATAGCGACAATCGGTGTCATTATCGTTATCGGATGGGATATTGAAATCGGCTCCTATTTTATCGGTACAATCATTTTAGTTGGAGCCGCTATTACGTGGGCTTTACTATCCATTTATGTAAAAATCGCTTCCGCTCGATTTTCATCTTTAATTATTACAACGTACGCAATATTTTTTTCACTCTTTTTCATTACACCTTTTATGGTATGGGAATTCCAAACAAATCCTATTGAACATATGAACATGTATGTAGTATTAGGCGTACTCTATTTAGGAATCGTCTCAACCGCAGGTGCATTTTTTCTTTGGAATAAAGGGTTAGAATTAATGGATGCTAGCATCGGTTCATTATTTTTCTTCTTCCAACCTATCGTCGGTTCAATACTTGGCTGGCTCCTATTAAATGAGACGTTAAGTAGTAACTTTTTCATTGGTGGTATCCTTATTATATGTAGTGTTATAATTACTACTTTTGAAAAGCAAAAATAGTATAAAAAAACAGGCAGAGACTTAGTCTCTGCCTGTTCGCATAATTGGGTCTTGGTCGTGAAAACCGATGCAAATTGGTATACTACTTTGTAATCCACTGCATGCACTTATAAAACTACACACCGTTCTTGCGATTAAATATAAAGTAATACCTACAGCCTTTTTATCTGAATCAAAGCCATTTTCACCATAAATATCAGCTAACTCTCCTAAAGATGGTCCTTCTATTTCATCCGTCCAATCACTTGCCCAATCCTCATCTTCTTCTTCAAGAAACATGTAATCGTCACAAACATAGAACTGACTATCCCACTCATTATCAAGATCATATTCAAAATAAATTGCCTTCGCTTCTTCACTTTCAGCGACTTTTAATGCTTCTTTCAAACCTATCCTCATACTTTCCTTGTATGAATCTAATGGAATCAGTTTAATGCGCTCCGCATCCTCACTTGACGCTAGTGTGCGACAAATATCATAATACTTCAATTCTATTTGAGATACTGATAACAAAAATACATCTTCCTGTATTTCCTCTAAATACTGAAAAATATCCACACTATTACAACTCCCTACACTTTACGCACTCCAATGCGCTGGACGAGACAACACTTTCGGTAATTTCGTATGTTTGTCCCCTTTCGCCGCATTAATTTGAACTTGCGTAAGAAAAATACTATTTGTAAAGTCTGCTCCGCGAATATCTGCATCTCTTAAATCTGCTCCGATGAGATCTGCTCCTCTTAAATCTGCTCCATTTAAGTTAGCCGCAATTAAATACGCTCCTCTTAAATTCGCCCCTTGTAAATTTTTCTTTTTCAGATTTGCTCCCATAAGATCTGCTCCGCGGTGACTGATTCGTTTTTTACGTGCAACATTCATTTCCTTCCATACTAATTCACTCGTCTCTAAAAGGAGAATGTTCACTTCTGCACGGTGTAATGGCACATTTACTTCCATTAACTCATCTGGACTTAAATTAGAAAGACGCTCTGTCTCTTCAATTGCTTCCTTCAGCTCTTTATGAATTGTCTGCGTCGACTTTAATAGAATAGCCTCATTCAAATACCACAGCATTTCATGAAGTTGATGCATTACTGGAAAAACATTATACATTTCTCTCGCATGCTCAGCATCTTTCCGCCAATCAATTCCTTTAAACGTAACTTGAGAAATTTTTTGTCCAGCGCCGAAACATTCAAATACTGTACAACCTTTATACCCTTTTCCTCTAAGATCTCTATGTATACTACATTTATAATCTGATTGTAATTTTGTACAAGGTTTACCACCATCTTTATTCACCGCAAAATCTATTGATGCTGCAAACGGTAATGCTACACAACATAATCCAAAACATTTTTCACAATCCGCTTTTAAACTATTGTAATTTACATCCTCTTCTACACGAAAATAGTCGTTATGATTAGTCAAAATATATACCCCCTGTTGTCTTTTGACTATTTCATAATATTCCAACTGCACTAAATAATCAATTTTAAAACAAATGGACCTATTTCATTTCAAACAACAACATAATCCGTCTATTTCTTTTCATTTAAAAAGGACACCCACTACAATATTAATTATAATTAAATTAAGAACTTTCAAATAACGAGGAGGATTACGATGGCATTAGAAATGAAAACAAACTGTCAAATTTGCGACCATTCCCTTCAGCCTGATTCTGAAGCATACATATGCGTGTATGAATGTACATTTTGTGCACCATGTACAGAGGAAAGACAAAACGTTTGCCCAAATTGTGGCGGCGAGTTAGTACGTAGACCGAAGAAGAAATAGAAAAAAGCAAAGCGATATCGCTTTGCTTTTTTCTGTTTCTGGGGTATATAGAAATTCTACCAATCACAAATTAAACATTTAAAAACTTAACACAAACAGGCTCTGGTACAACAACATCAGATTGTAACAGTGTTAACTTCCCTGTCGTTTCATTTCTTGAAAATAGCACAAGATTATGTGACTTTTCATTTGTAGCAATAAGAAATTTTCCAGTAGGATCTAACACAAAGTCCCTCGGCCAATTTCCTTCTGTAGATGTATGTGCAACAAATGTAAGTTCACCTGAGTTTTGATTTACACTGAAAACAGCGATACTATTATACCCACGATTCGCCGCATATACAAAACGGCCATCAGAAGAAATATGAATAGCACTTCCTTGACTATTTCCATCAAATTCTTTTGGAACTGTAGAAATATACTGCAACTCTGTAAAGGATCCTTCTTCCGGATAATATGTTAACACAATGACTTCCGAACTAAGTTCAGTCATCACATAAGCGTACTTTCCATTTGGATGAAAAGCAATATGTCTCGGACCGCTTCCTGGGTTCACAGACAAGCTATTCACTTCTTTTAATGTACTATCTTTTATTCCATATGTAATTATTTTATCAATCCCTAAATCAACACCTACCACATATTTTTCATCAGGAGTATATCCCGCGTAATGTGCATGTGGTTTTTCTTGTCTTTCTTTATTTGGACCTGAACCTTCATGTGCCATAATAGATGAAGCAGGATTTACAGTTCCATTTTCTTCATCTACTTCAAAAGACTCAATCGTTCCTTTATGGTAATTCGCTGTAACTACCGTTTGATTTCCACTATCCACACTAATATGACAAGGAGAAGCCCCTTCTACTACTTGTCTATTTTGTTCCTCTAGCTCTCCAGTATGACTATTAATCAAATAAGCAGCTACACCACCAGCTTCTCCTTCTTTTACAACAGAATAGAGATATTGATTATTTTTGCTAATCGTTACATATGTAGGGTTATCCAGCTTAGCCGCAAGTGTTACATTACTAACTTTTTGCGCTTCCGTATGTAAAGTAAAAGTATATATTCCTTCACTATTTTCTTTCGTGTAAGTTCCAACATATCCAATAAACTCTTTGTTATCCGTCATTTTCATAACCCTCTCCCTATAGTTTTTGTTCATCACACTTCTTACTAAGCAACCTAAAACTATTATTCATTGAAAGAATATCCTAAAAAATCGGAGTACCTCTTTATACGCTACCATATTTTTCTGCCAAATAGCCCCTAAACCCACTTTTTCTGAAAAGCTGCTATACTTTCATATTCTTCTTCCAAGTGACGGGCCAAACGAATATAGATCGGTGTTAAATCTTTATATTTCTCCACACTTTTCATGTTTGGCTCATGATAAAAATTGGCACCTACCATATTAGAAACTACATGTAATGTATCTACTTCACCTAAGCTATATAAACCGAGGATTGCCGCTCCTAGGCAAGAGCTTTCGAAACTTTCAGGAACGTATACGTCTTGATGAAAAATATCTGCCATCATCTGTCTCCAAAGTTCTGACCTTGCAAAACCACCTGTCGCTTGAATTTTTTTCGGTTCGCCAATTAGTTCTTTTAACGCAAGAAGAACTGTATACAAGTTATAAATGATTCCCTCTAAAACAGCACGTATAAGATGCTCTTTCTTATGATGTAGTCCAAGCCCAAAGAAAGATCCCCGCGCATTTGCATTCCATAAAGGAGCTCTTTCGCCTGCTAAATACGGATGAAATAATAAACCATCAGATCCAGGATTCACTTTTGCCGCTATTTCCGTAAGCACTTCATATGGATCTTTTCCTAAACGCTTCCCATGCTCAACTTCTAACGTACATAATTGGTCGCGAACCCACCTAAAAATCATACCACCATTATTAACCGGTCCACCAATTACCCAAAGGTCCTCAGTTAACGCATAACAAAAAGTCCTACCTTTCGGATCCGTTACAGGATGATTTGTGACAACTCGCACTGCACCGCTCGTACCAATTGTAATAGCAACTACTCCAGGTTCTATTGCATTTACACCTAAATTCGATAGTACCCCATCACTCGCACCGATTATAAAAGGAGTAGTAACAAGTACATTCATCTCTCTTGCAAGTTCTTCATTTATCCCTATTAAACTGTGCGTCGTTGGAACAACTGTAGATAGCTTTTTATCGGTAATTCCTGCGACACGAAGAGCTGCCTCATCCCATTTTAAAAATTTCAAATTGAACATTCCTGTTGCTGATGCAATAGAATAATCAATTACATATTCCTTAAATAACTTATATAAAACATACTCTTTAATAGAGATGAATTTATAGCTTTTTGCAAACAACTCATCATGTTCATTCTTAAGCCAAACTAATTTCGAAAGTGGTGACATAGGATGGATTGGTGTTCCAGTACGAAGGTAAATTTCATGACCATTCATATCATTCTTTATTTTTTCTGCCCAGCTTGCGCTTCTATTATCTGCCCAAGTGATACATCTCGTTAACGGCTTCCCTGCTTCGTCTACAGCAATGACACTATGCATTGCCGAACTAAAAGAAACACAAAGAATATCAACTGGCTGCACATTACTTGATTGTATAGTTTCTTTAATCGTATGTATGACCGCTTGAAAAATCTCTTCTGGATCTTGTTCTGCTGTTTCTGGTGCGGGAGAATATAAAGGATATTCAATCCCATGACTTGCAATAACTGATCCATCAATCGAAAACAAAACTGATTTTGTACTAGTTGTCCCAATATCTACACCAATCATATATTTCGAGCTCACTATGTAACCCCTTTCAAATTATTCCTATAACAAAAGAGCACCATGATGTATACAAAAAAGACGCTCCCTTATGAGAGCTACGTTTTAATAAACTTCTCTCTCATAAGGAGGTCCTTTTCATAACTATAGTGCTATTTTGAAAAGTGAAATCTTCATTTCATTATAACTTAGGCGCTTTCGCCCAATCCGCAGCAAACTTTTCAATACCTTGATCTGTTAATGGGTGCATAGCAAGTTGTTCAATGACTTTATAAGGAATTGTTGCAATGTGAGCACCTGCCATCGCTACACGAGTGACATGGTCTGGGTGTCTGACAGAAGCCGCAATAATTTGTGTATCTAATTGATGAACATCGAATAATTCAGCAATTTTAGCAACTAATAATACGCCATCTTCAGAAATATCATCTAAGCGTCCTAAAAATGGAGAGACGTACGTTGCACCTGCTCGAGCAGCTAAAAGAGCTTGGTTCACAGTGAAAATAAGTGTAACGTTCGTTTTCACACCTTTTTCAGTAAGGTAGCGGCAAGCTTCTAATCCTGCTAGTGTCATCGGAAGTTTTATCGTGATGTTTTTATCACCACCGTTAATTTTAATTAGTTCTTCTGCTTGAGAAATCATTTCTTCAGCTGCAACAACATCTGGAGTTACTTCTGCCGAAACAGATTCAACGTTAGGTACTGCCTGACAAATTTCTGCAATACGGTCTTCAAACTTAATGCCCTCTTTCGCTACTAAAGAAGGATTCGTTGTAACGCCAGCTAAAACCCCTAGTTTATATGCCTTTTTTATGTCCTCAAGATTTGCAGTATCAATAAAAAACTTCATGATTCATTCCCTCCATTTTTTAAACGCTAACGAGTTATAATTTTAAAATTTTTATTTCTTTTCTACTGCATGTCCGCCAAATTCATTGCGCAGTGCTGCTACAACTTTTCCTGTAAATGTATCATTGTCTAATGAGCGGTAGCGCATTAATAGAGACATTGCGATAACAGGAGTTGCTGTTTGAAGGTCTAATGCTGTTTCTACTGTCCATTTTCCTTCACCAGAAGAATGCATAACGCCCTTAATTTCATCCAGTTTTGCATCTTTAGAAAATGCATTTTCAGTTAATTCCATTAACCATGAACGAATGACTGAACCGTTGTTCCATACTCTTGATACTTTTTCATAATCGTAGTCAAATTCACTCTTCTCTAAAACCTCAAATCCTTCACCAATGGCAGCCATCATTCCGTATTCAATTCCGTTGTGAATCATTTTTAAAAAGTGACCACTACCAGCTTTTCCTGCATATAAGAATCCATTTTCTACAGCTGTATCTCGGAAAATAGGTTCAACGATGTCCCAAGCTTCTTGATCTCCTCCGATCATGTAACAAGCACCATTACGAGCACCTTCCATTCCGCCAGAAGTTCCTGCATCCATAAAGTGAATGCCATCTGTCTTTAGTTGCTCATATCGGCGAATAGACTCTTTATAGTGTGAATTCCCAGCTTCAATTAAAATATCTCCTTTTGATAACAGCGGTGTAACCTCATTAATAACAGAATCAACAACAGCGTGCGGAACCATAACCCATAGAATTCTTGGTGATTCTAATGATTGAACAAGTTCGTTTAAACTAGACGTACCTGTAGCCCCATACGCTTTCATTTCTTCCACTGCACTCGTATTTAAATCGAATGCAGCTACTTCATGTTTATGATCAATTAAATTCTTCCCTAAATTTAATCCCATTTTACCTAAACCAATTAATCCTACTCTCATAATACAATTCCTCCTTGAATTACCTTTCATCATAAATACATGTTAATAAAATGATGAATATCTTTTGTCATATTGCTTTACTTATAAGAATGTACTTATTTTTTCAATCCCTCATCTAACCACCATTTAAATTCACTTTCTTGTAATAGAGCATGAGCAGCATCCGGACCATACGAGCCAGACTCATATTCATGAAAAGGTAACAAGTTTTCTTCGAACGCTTCAAGGATTGGCTGCACCCATTCCCATGACAATTCAACCTCTCTCCAGTGTGCAAAGAATGTAGAATCTCCACATACAACATCATAGATAAGCCTTTCGTAGGCTTCAGGTATTCCCACTCCTGTTTGCTCACAAGTAAAATGAATACGGATCGGTTCTAGCTCTCCATTGTTCAATGGATTTTTACTATTTAATTGGAGTGAAACATTTTCATTTGGGCTAATTTCAATGATTAACAAATTAGGCTCTGCATTTGGATTACTATCTTGATATTGCTGTTTTAATGTATTTTTAAACTCAATTACAATACGAGTAGACTTTTCTTTCATTCTTTTTCCTGTTCGTATGTAAAAAGGAACATCAGTCCAAAATGGGTTATCAATCCATAAGCGAGCCGCAACATATGTATCTGTTTGAGAAGAAGGATTTACTCCTGGTTCCTCTCTATACGCTACAACTTGTTGTCCTTTTATCTCTCCTGAAGCATACTGTCCGCGAATGATATGGTTCTGAACGTCTTCTTTTTTCACTTTACGAAGAGTTTCCATTACCTTTCGTTTTTCCTCACGAATTTCACATGCATTTATCTTTTCTGGCAGATTCATAGCAGTCATCATTAATATTTGCAACATATGATTTTGAACCATATCGCGAATGGCTCCTGCATGATCATAATATGCTGCCCTTTCTTCTACCCCAACCGTTTCACTAGCTGTTATTTGTACATTCGCTATATGTTCTTTATTCCAAATCGATTGGAGAACAGGATTTGCAAATTCAAGTGCTTCAATGTTTTGAATCATCGGTTTACCTAAATAATGATCAATACGGTATATTTCGTCTTCTTCAAACGTTCGACTAAGCTTATCATTCAGCTCTCGGGCAGATGTAAGATCATGACCAAACGGTTTCTCAATCATCAGGCGCTTCCATCCATCCGTTCCATCGAGTCCACTTTCCTTAATATTTAAAGCAATGGTCTCAAAGAAGTCAGGAGTAACTGAAAGGTAGAACATTCTATTCCCTTGTATATTTTGTTCTTCTTCCCTTTCACGAACTACTTGTAATAACCTTTTATAATCTTCTGGCTTATTCACATCTAAGGGACAATAACGAAAATACTCTAAAAAATCTTCTATTTTCGGAGTACCTTCATCTTTGCGACGAGAAAAAGTGTCTATGGATTCTTTTACTCTTTTTTGAAAATCTAAATGAGATACTTCACGTCTTCCAAGCCCAATAACGGATATTGGCTTTGGAATCTTTTGATCTCTATATAAGTTATATAGCGCGGGGTAAATTTTTCTTTTAGCTAAATCTCCTGTTGCTCCAAATAAAACAAAGGTCATTGATTCCAATTTCAGTCCCCCTCGTGATGTATAGTCATTGTCACCTTAGTAAAAATGCATTGTACAGAAGCTACTATTATTTTTGATCCAACCTTACTTCTTAACTTCTAATTTTTTATATTTGTCGCTTTCTAATTGTCCCCAATATTAATAGTGGCAATTCAAAGCATTTTTACCACATGCTACTTACTTATTTTAACTTATATAAAATAACTTAATTACTTTTAGTAATTTAATTACGTTACGTCTATCATATTAACTACATAGATTATAATCGTCAAGAAAAGTGTCTCGAATTAAAAATTTTAATTCCGTAACATCTTATTAGAAATATGTTCATGAACTGAATAATAAAAAGGCAAGACCGAACATATTCTTGTTCGATTTTGCCTTTTTACTATTGTTTCAAATGATTTTTAACTGCCCTTATAACTAATTCATGATCCTCTTCTGGTGGTAATCCTGAAACTGTTATCATTCCAATAACTCCTACATCTTTTATTTGGACAGGAACACAGCCACCAAACGCAGCATAATCCGACCTATCTAAAAGATACTTTTCATTATATGGAACGCCCGTTATTTCACTTTGTATCTGCATATAATACGAGCTATGATTATGCAAAGAAACAACTCGTTTTTTACGCTCAATCCATTGCGTATTTTCCGCAGTTGTCCCTGTCATCTTGAAATGAAATAGTTGCACACCATTTTTCGCTATATCAACAGCAATCAATTTCCCTTCTTGCCTCGCCGTTTCAACGATAAATAAACCTATTTGCAGTGCATCTTCATTTGTAAAAGAGGAAAATTGAAGTGTTTCCTCCTCTATTAAAATTTGCTTACTTATTTCATTCAAATTTGAAGCGCTCATATGTTTATCCCCCTTACTCACTTTATGCCACATTGATATTTTTGAATTTCTGTGACTCTATCGTACGGCCTTTCCATATAACTAATACCGTAAAGCGTATTCTTTTCTTCTTGGTGCTATTATGAATTATATTTAACGCCTTAAAAAAGTATGTCCTTTCGTACTAAACATCTCGTATAGAAGTTTTCTTCCGGATATTTCTTACAAGCATAAAAAAACCAGTTACTTAGGCAACTGGTTCGCTAACAATTTCATATGGGATATCCATTCAACCAAACTAATGCTTGTTCATAATCATCAAAAAATTTCACAGATTCTTTTGTATTGGACTGTTGTAAATAATTCAGTATCTCCCCTTCTTCAAGGAGAAAAGCAATTGCCTTACTGTGATTCAAAATCGTTTCATTGAAAAACTTATCTTTCCATGCTTTTTGAACAGAAAAATGATCTGGCGTGTACCCTTTTCTATCTACCAGCAATTTGTATTTCCGACCCTCGGAAATGAATTGCTGACAAACCTGCTCGAAGCCATTAAACCATTCATAAACATCATCTGTTTTAATCTTGCCAATAAGATGGGTAACAATTATATCTCCTGAAACTGTTGTGCTTATATTCAGCTTACTCAACTTGGAATCATCTCCCTTAGTTACAATTATGCGGAAATATCTCATAAAATCAATAAGATAAAATTGTTACGCATTAAAAAAGGACAAACTCTCCAAACGGAGAAGTCTGTCCCAAAATCGTTCTATTTTATTTTGCATTAGAACTAACAATCGTGAATTAGAATAATGATTTAATACTTGCTAAAACAGTAAGTACACCTACAATAATAACAAATACGTTACTCATTTTCCCTTTGTATTTAGCTAGTACTGGTACTTTATTGATTGCATACATCGGTAATAGACATAAGATAGCAGCAACTAATGGACCGCTTAGAGAATCAATAAGTCCAAGAATACTTGGATTTGTATAAGCCACAAACCAGCATGACAATACAACAAAAGTAAGGACGATTGTCTTAATTGTTTTTTCTTCAATAACTTTCCCACGTGATTTACCGAACTTAACAATCATGTCACGCATTACTTCAAATGCTCCGATATAATGGCCAAGGAAAGATTTTGTAATAGCCACAAAAGCAATGATTGGAGCTGCAATCGTGATTACAGGTGAATTAAGCTCATTAGCAAGATATGAAAGGATTGATAAGTTTTGCTCTTTTGCCATTTTTAAATCCTCTGGAGTCAAACTCAGTGTACTACTCCAAACGAAGAACATAACTACAACGAATGTCATGATATAACAAACTTTTTGTATTTGCGCACATTTAGCATCAGTAGCTTCTATTCCATACGTAGCTCTCTGTTTTACAACAAATGATGAAATCATAGGTGAATGATTAAATGAGAATACGATGATTGGTAGAATCAACAGTATCGTTCCAAAATATCCTGTTCCTGTTGAAGCAGTAGAAACAGTTGAAAAGCTAAGCATTGACGTATTCCACTGTGGAATTAAAGATATTGCGATAAAAAGTAGAGAAGCTATGAAAGGATACACTAGCATACTCATGATCTTTACAGTAATATCTTGACCAAAATTCAGTATAGCGATAAGACCAAGAACTAATACAAGTGATAAAATAGCCCTTAGAGGCTCTGGCATGTGCAATTGATGCACGATAAAACTACTTGCAGTATTTGAGCGCAACCGAATACATTAGCACGATTGTATAAATTGAACCGAAATATACGATGTTAAAAATGATACTTGCTTTATTTCCGAAATACTCTCTAATTGTACCTGTGATCCCCTCATCAGCAGAATTAGAAGCGTATATCATTTTAGCAAGTGCCCTATGTGAGTAATACATAACTGGATATGCAAGCAATGTAATTAGTAGTAATGATAATAAACCACCTGAACCTGCATTAATCGGTAAAAAGAGCACCCCTGCTCCAATTGCATTTCCAAATAGGCTCAATGCCCATGTAGTATCCTGCTTATGCCACTTTTTCGGATCTGCATATTGCTCATTTTCTAGTGCGATATTTTCAGCTTGAACTTCTATTTTCTTTGCAGTATTCCCGTTCATATAATAACTCCCCCTTGTATCCTATTCTTGCGTATCTCTTTATAGCTAACGAACATTCCCTTTTTTCGGAAAATAAATTCCTTACAAGTTGCCCCACATTGTATGTCCTTCATCATAATGAATCCAAATTGAAACATTCGCTAGTTAGCGTCCTAACATAAATGTTAGCGTTCACAAAAAAGTTTACTCGTACTATCCGCTCTTTATATAAAGACCGCTTAAGAGAACAATATTGAATAGACTTCATAAATACGTTGCAACATTTCTAATAACAGTGTGTTACTTTAATGGTTTCTCTTACTTACTTGTAACAGTAATTTTAGATAAACCGGCCTCTCTTCATTTATGAGGCATTTCTTTCTCAATTCTATACATCACTTTCATAACTTCGGCAGCATTTATAGTATTGATTACACAAGCCACTGAAGCACTTTACATACATTTCGCCTCTAATCACACGCCTTTCTTTCTATTAATCGCATTTTTTATATTTTCTCCAGAGATCATAAAATTTCTCTCGACGCCCTCATTATAACGTGTATATTTATAAAATTAATATTTTTATATTTCCAGAAATATCTAATGGATATAATTTTACATGGATAATAATTTACAGTTAGCATGCAACCCTTGTTCCTATCGCTTATAACGGAATTAATCAGCAAAAAACACAGTAAAATATTGTTTATTCAAGCTACTCATTTTAAAAATATTTATATTCTTCTTTATCTAAAAATTTTATTTTGACTTAAAAAAGATATTCTAATAAATAATTAACGTGGTTAAAAAGAAATTTCTTTTTAAATACATAAACCAATTTTTAGGTTATATATTATCAATATTGCATTCATATACATTTTTAGGAAAATACATATTTTAACTTGATGACAATAAGAGAACCGCTAACATTTTGCAAAAATCTTCGCTAAACGAAAAAATAAAATAAGCTGCCCATATGGACAGCTTATTTACATCATTATCATTGTTAGGAGTGGGCAAACGAATCACTTCAATGTCATCTTAATTTTAGTTTTTTCAACTCTTCTTCAGGGATATTTCTATGTTTGTATTGAATGGGTTTTATTTCATTTCCTTTTAGATGATATTATTGCTTATTGCACGATCCAACCTATTAAAAACGAATAATGTAATCTTTAAAACCCCTCATTAACTAGCTCTTTTATCAAGTTTAATTTTGCAGAGAGCTCAATAAACCATTCTTCATCCCCTGTTAATAATGCAAGGTCTATAAGATAAAGGATTTGCTCCTTATTTATTACCTTTGATTCAGGGAGTTTGTTAACATGTTTACTAAAGAGTAAAATCGCTTCGTTCATTGTGTACTTGTCGTCACGTTTCACAATGCTAACTGTAACTACACCTTCCACTTCATCAAGTGATACAATGTAACCCACTATGAATTCACCCTCATTTGATATTCCACGAACCCAATCTCCCACTTTTAAAACATGATTATTATTTGACATCATACTTTTTCACCTGCTTATAAATATTTTTTGTAACGATAAAAAATATATAAAAACCAATTTAAACTGTAATGTTTTTTATTACATTTATTTTTTAAGAACTCACGGCTACATAATAATTAAGCCGCTTAACGTTCTTGATTAATAAGATCAACAACTTCTTTCATTGTATAATTCTTTAAATATTCACCTAGATGTTCTTCCGCACCTAAGAAAATAGCAAAAAGAACTTTCCGCATGTTCGAACCTACAATACACTGATCATTTGATTCTGGACACTTCGGCTGCAATGCCCCTTCAGAGGTTATTTGATACATATTCCAAAGATTAATTTCACTTAAATCACGGGCAAAAATAAAACCTCCACCCGTTCCCTCTTTTGATTGTATAAACTTATGTTTTTTTAACAAACTTAGCACTTTGCGAATGCGTACTGGATGAACACCTGCACTTTCGGAAATAGCATTACTTGTTGACATCCGATCTGGCTGTAAAGCTAAATAAGTTAAACTGTGAATGGCCAAGGTAAAGTCGCTGTTCATTGTTGTCCTCCTACGATAAAAAATATGATTTCTCGTTTAGTAACATACTGTAGTCATAAATATTACAGATAGGTTAGTCAAACGTTAAAATATATAAGAAGCATGCTTAGCATGAAAAAATAAATTCCTTTATATTCTATCAGAACTCCCCTATATCTCCTAACTTCATTTAGCTTTTTAAGTTGCAAATAAATTTAAACAGTCCACTGTTTCTTAACTTGTTCTTCTGCCAATTGTTTAATTTTTGTCCAAATCGTATCTTTACTCACAATAACATTTGTGTGATAGTTTCTATCTTTATAATTAACTGTAACACATACTTCAATCACTTCTGTTTCCTCCTTTCAAAATATTACTTATTAATTAGCCATTTTTTGCAATTCTATATTCAAAAATGTTCGAACGCTACGCGGTAAAAATTTGCGAATTTCTTCCTCATTAAAACCAACCTGTAATCTTTTTTCATCCAGCATAATTGGACGACGTAACATTTGAGGATACTCAATTATTAATTTATAAAACTCATTAAGCGAAAGCGCCTCAATATTTATATTTAATTCCTGAAAAGTTTTAGATCTAGTTGAAATAATTTCAGTGGCACCATCTTCAGTTAAACGAAGAATGGATTTAAGTTCATCGACTGTAAGAGAATTTGATACGATATTTTTTTCGGTATAATCAATTTGATGTTCTTCAAGCCATGCTTTTGCTTTTCGGCATGAACTACAGCTTGCTGTCGTATATAAAATCACCATATTTTACACACTCCTTTTCTTTTTAAATTATTATATAGATTATTGAAATGTATTAAAAAAATTACAGTTCAGAATGAAATACACGTTATATTATTCATTCGAGAATATTTAATTTATCTGTTTTTCACAAAAAATAGCAACTCACTTCTAAAAACTATACTGTAATTTTAAACTTTACAGTTCAATTAATCAACTGTTAAGTCTTGGATACATTCCATTAGCGGAACAAATCATTTTCTTTTGTACGAATGTCTCATAGTGTTACGGCTAACCACCTCTTTAAAGTACATTTTATCCCGCTATTTGAGTGCACCGCCTCAAAATTTGGCAAGAGCAAAAAAGTTAGGTCGAAGTCGGGCTCCCCTTAATAACCCAATTGGTAAGGTCTAATTATATTTCACTTTATTCATTTCATTCTTACATGTGCTACTATGAAATATAATTAGCATAATAAAAGCTACTGCATTGTAGGAGGAAATACGCGAACAAAAAAGCAAAGCGCCCACGCTTTGCTTCCTACAAAATCCCTTTTAACTTTTCACAAATTAACTTCGCTAAATATTCATAACCTTGTGGTCCGAAGTGTAAACCGTCCTTTTCATCATCTTCTACAAATCTCTTATAATCCTTTTCTTGAATCATTTCAGCGTACAAATTTAGAAAATGACTTCCTGTTTCTTTCGCCACTTCCTCAACCACATTTGCATATTGACCGAGTACTTCATTCGTTCTATTATGTTGCCTTGCTTCATCAACTGGTGCAGGACTAATAAGTAATACTTTTTCTGATGAAATCGCACTTACAATTTTCTCTAAATTTTCTTTGTAAGATTGTAATGGCACTGGATCAAATAACACCGAATCATTCGTACCAAGAAAAACTGTTACAAAGTCTGGTTTATGTGATAGTACATCATCTTCAACCCTATGTAACGCATCGAACGTATTATCGCCCGGACCCCCCGCATTTACCACCTTCCAATTTGGAAACATCTCTTGCAGACGCGGTGTTAACCTTGGCGTTCCATCAAAAAACGTTTCATCAGCTGTAATACTATCACCGAAGCATACTAACGTTTTCATAGAGCTAATTCTCCTTTCACGTACGAAATAACTTTCCTTCTACCGCCTTAATATATCTTTCAGCAGAACGTTCCACTGCCTCATTTGCATCCTCTTTCACTACTCCGTGAAAAGCATTATATAAACGATTAAACTGTAATGGCTTCACTCGATTCGCCATTTCCTCCACTTTTCTCGCTGGCAATGGAATTAAGTTTGGATAGCTGTACATGAAACTCACCCACTGCTGATCCGCTACGACTTGAATAATATCACCTGTTAATAAAATACCTTTCCCATCATTTCCTTCTTCCCAATGTAATACAGAACCGCCGCTAAAATGTCCTCCGAGACGATGAATAGTAATTCCGTCCGCTAATTGTAAAGACTCACCAGACCAATAAATAATACGACTACTCGGGCGTACTACCCACTCTTTATCGTCTTCATGTATATAAATTGGTACATCAAACGTTTCTGCCCATTCTACTTGTATCGAATAATAATGAGGATGAGATAGTGCAATCGCATCTAACCCGCCCCACTCTTTTATCTTCCCAATTGTCGTTTCATCTAAATAAGTAATACAATCCCATAATAAACGATAGGAATCTGTTTTTATGACAAATGCTGTTTGACCGATCGCAAATTTAGGTTTTGTCGTAATGCTATAAAGTCTATGCTCTTCTTCTATTATTTCATTTTTATATGTATCACTCGTTCGCAAGTTTTCTAAAGTCGTCCAAGACTGCCCTTTCGGATTCACATATTGTCTCTCCTCATCACAAATAACACAACTTACCGGTTCTTCCACACTCGCTGCATACTGTACGCCGCACGTTGTACAAACGAAATTTTTCATAATAATTCCCCCTATCCATATATTTTTATTAAGCTGATTTTTGTTGATAATGATCTATTTTTTTATTTTCAATTAATAAACCTATTAGAGTTAGTAAGTAGACAGCTGTAACTGACAATGGAATTACAGTAAATCCATTGTCAGCAAAAAGAATCCCGCAAACTGACGTTACGAATACGGTCCCTACTGACAGTAAACCATAACTTTTACTTTCATAAATCCATACGTACGGTACAAAATGAACACCTATTAACATCGCTACTACAAAAGGTAACCACTCTGGAAATTGAAAATAGGCAAGTAACACAAACGGAATATTTAATACATTTATCCCGCCAATTACTCCTGCTAAAGTCCCGAGCGGATTTCCTTTCGCAAACATATCAATTTTTAATATGGCAGCTATCATTAGGCCGCAAGGAAACACACACCCCATACCAATTAAATACACCCACACAACTTGCTTTTCTGAAAGAAGAACACCCGTTATACTCGCTACAACCCAAAATAAAATACCAGCTATTATAACTGGAAATCCTTTTTTCGTTCTTTGTGCTAAATCTCGTTTTGCTTCTGCTATGTTCATTTCACTATCTCCCCCAAACTATTTGTACTATAAAGCCGGCTCAATTTCGCCCATCCAATAACGCCAAGCTATTAAGTAATCTTCTAAATCTTTCGGGTGGTGTCTTACACATGTATCTATACGCAAATATAATCCTATTACTATTTCTTCGTATAAATCTCGTTCTGTTTTATGAAATACACATTGCTTCATCACATAATCAATCGTTTCTTTCGTTACATCTTCCGGAGTTGAACAGAACGCATAAATTAAATCATATAAAGGATCTCCTAAAATAGGTAACGGATCAATTACCCCATGTAACCTATTCTGCCGAAATATAAAATTATGAAATCCGAAATCACCATGTAATAAAAATGGCTGATTTACTCCGGCATCCCTATTTGCTAGTTTAAGAACAATTCTATAATCTTCCTCACTTATGTAACGTCTTACATTTTCATAAGCTTCCATCACATTTGCCGTTAAAAATTCATTCCAACATTGAACCGGACTTTCTTTCCATCCCCAGCCTTCTGCCTCTGGAACCATTTTATACTTATTGATAACTTCTTTTACAAGTGTACGAAGCGTACTTCGTTTATATCCTTGTTTACACGAAGTATTACCTTCAAGGAAAGAATACACGAAATATGTATGTAAAGGTTCCTTATACAAAAGCTTTGAAAATAAACTATTCTCCTCATAAAATGAGAGAAAATTAGCTTCTTCACGTATTACTTCCGCTTCATTCAACTTTACTACATATTTTTCGTCCAACAAATATACAGTACTTGTCGTTCCTCCGTTCAACGCTTTTACGCTATTTGGATAATTTGAAATAACTTTCTCCTTAACTAGTTGTGCAGCAATTATTGAAATGTCCATTCCCTCACCCTTATATCTGAAGATTCCTTCAATTAAAAAGATAACTTTACTATTATTTGACAAATCAATGAGAAATTCCTTCCAATATCTTAATATAACAGAAATTAATTTTTATTTTATTAAAACGGCTTCCTTCAAGATTTCATCATATAATTCATTCCATTTATAATGATACGCTGCACTCTCTTCTACTCTAACAAACATCCTTTTATCGGATTCATACTCACCGTCAAACTTATGCACTTCATTAATCTCCATCCGGTAGAACGGCTGATACCCTACTTTTGGATATGGACTATTTTCATTCCAATTTGGATTATCACTATGGTCAACGATAATATATCCAAATAAAGTACATTCTCCTTTTACATAACCTTCTTCCCACGCTTCTCTTTTAAAACATTCTTCTGGTAGTTCCCCTTCTTCTATATGCCCACCAGGAAAGTCCCAACCACGCTGCTCATGGTCTATCAGTAAAACCTTATTATTACGAAAACAAAAACCGTGAACACTGGTGATTCTTTCGTATTCTGGCAATATACAATCTTTTTTCCACGTTAACCTCACTTTTGATTCCCCATAATTTGCGTATATAGTTACCATTTCCCTCACTCCAAATGATCTTCATTTAATCTAGTAATCTCTATTGCACGATCTCTTTCTTTTAACTTACGAGCCAAACTTTCTACACCAAATACTTCTGTAAATGTGTGGCTTCCTACAATCAAATTGATGCCTTTAAATTCCGCATGTTGTACTGTATATAATGTTTTTTCTCCTGTTATGTACGTATCACAACCCTTTTCTAGCGCACGCTCAATAAGGTTCGTATTATTTCCTGCACCTGTTAAAATCGCAATCCGTTTCACTGGTCTGTCATGATTTTTCCAGCTCTTCACTTTCTCTTCCATTCTCTCTTCAAGTTTTTCAACTAAGTTTGAAAAGGGAATCGCTTCTTTATATTCTCCTATTCCCGGTAGCTCTTCTTCCTCATACGTAGAATATTCCAGTATTTTATGTATCTCAATTTCGTTAAATAACGACGTACACGTGCCAAACTTTACAAAATCTAACGGCAAATGAATCCAAAAATGATTCATTTCATATTCTTTTAATTTCTCAATACAAGCCTCTTCCATACCGAATAAAAAACTCCACGGTGCATGATGTGTAACTATCATATCTACCCCATTTTGATATGCTTCTTCAATTGTCTCTAACGTCAAATTTGTCGTGTAACCTATTTTGTGAAATTCCTCTTTACTAATGTGAGTGAAGCCATACTCGTCATCACCGTATTTATTAAGATGCTCTTCAAAAAGAGATGTAATATGTTCTTTAAACTGCGTTATATTCATTTTCATTTATCCTTTCTTCTACTTTTATATTTCAAAAATAAGGAAATACTATTTAACGACGTTACATACATATAGGAGGACAATATGAAACCTGAATTTTTAAAAGCTATACATGAAGCGATCGGAAATGTTGAGCATATTCATATAGAAGAAAGTGGTGCAGATAGTTTACTCATTCATCACGATGATGCACAGCAATTACAACAAGTTGCTGAAACTTTAGAACATAACAATTTCCGTTCTACTATTAGAACAGCTGGGGATGCTTCGTATATTGAAGTGTTGAACAGATAAGGAAGCCGGCTATACGACCGGCTTTTCTCTTTTAAATTAAAACTTCAAACTCCTTCACATACACCGCTGTTCCCGCAATATCTATTTGTAACTTCTCATTTTCTACATCTTTCGTTACATAAACCGTTACACGACCATCTTTATTTATCTCCTGTCCTTGCTCAACGATTAACTCCAGTTCATGGTCAAAATCTTTCTCCAAATACGTCGCATAATACGCTCCCATTATACCTGATGCTGTTCCTGTCACAGCATCTTCTATTGTTCCAGAATAAGGTGATGAGAAATGACGACCGTGCATTTTTGCTTCTGCATCATATGTTTCCAAGCAAAGTGGATGAATAGCAACCTTTGGCATTTCTTTTAATACAGATGGAAATTCACTATTATTAGGTTTCATCCTTTCACATGCTTCAAGTTTTTTAATAGGTACAATTAAAGTCCAAATACCAGTACTTCCATATACAATCGGTAATTTTTCATCTAAATCATTTACTTCAAGACCAATACTGTAAGCTAATGCCTCTTTGGGACCTGTAAAATTTTGAAACCGCGGTGTTGCTTGTCTCATTTTAATAAAAGTTTCCCCGCTTTTATTCGCACCTATATGTATTGGCAAAACCCCTGCCTTCGTTTCAATTGTTAAATTGTGTTTCCCTTCTAATAATCCTCTTTCATGAAGTGCATATATAGTCCCTACTGTCGCATGACCACATAAATCATTTTCATGACCAGGCGTAAAATAGCGAATTCTTACATCTGCTACTTCTGAAGAAAGAACAAAAGCTGTTTCGTTAAATCCAACCTTTTCAGCAATGAGTTGCATTTCCTCTTCCGCTAATCCATCTCCTTCTAATACAATACCTGCTGGATTTCCCATATCCGGTTTATTACTAAATGCATCATAATGGACTACGCTTACTTTTTTCATTCTCATATCCCCTAATCCTCTTTTTAAATTTTTTTGAAGGTCCAAATATATTTTGAATGGTTGTAAGATCGTACATTACCACTTCAACTCCCCTACGCCCGGCTCAATAAACTTCCCTGACACATCCTCATTTGAATCTATTACCCAATCATATATATTTTGTGCTCCTTCAGCAGGAGTCATATTCGCATCAAAAGCACCAATGTCAGTCTTTAACTTCCCAGGATGAATTGCGGTTACACCAATTCCTTCATTCTCAAACTCCTGTTGTAAGCAGAGCGTTAACATATTCTGTGCAGCTTTTGCGATCCGATATGAATATGAGAACTGCCCTTGTGGAAATTCTTTTCCGGCCATTTTATGCAATGAACCTAAACGAGAGGATACATTTATTATTCTTGGTTGATTCGACTTAGTTAAAGCCACATATGTACCTTTTACAGCTCGAATAACTCCTAAGCAATGAACATTAAATAGTTCCATTAACTCTTCAGAATTTGTACGTAAAATCTCGGTTTCCTTACCAGTAATTCCAGCGTTATTTATAACTAGATCAATATACTTTGTATATTCCTCCAGCTGGTTCTTAATTTGCTCCGTACTCTCATCAATCGATAAGTCTGCTAATATAGGAAAACATCTAGAACTAAACATTTTCTTCAATTGCGTTACCGCAACCTCAGTTCTAACTAGCGGATAAACAATATGTCCATTTTCATGAAACACTTTCACTAGCTGTAACCCTAATCCACGATTTCCACCTGTAATAAGTACCCTCATATATCCATCTCCTTATTTTTATAATAAATAAGAAAATCTACCCACTTATCATTCCCCATAGAAAATGCCTCTCTCGTACATTCAAATGAAAAACCAGCTCTTTCTGCAAGACGAACGATGGCTCATTATCGATATGTATATGTAATTCGATTCTATGAAATTGAAGGCCATTAAAAAATAACGGCAGCGCAGCTATTACACTTTCTGCTCCGTATCCATTTTTCCAATGTTGATTATGAATAGAGTAACCCATCATCGCCCATTGATAGTCCATACGTAAAATTTTTATAAGTTCTAGCTTTCCAATATTGGCGCCATCTTCTTTTTGAAAAATACCTAGAACGTACATTTCATCCCGTCTTGCCGCCTCATCAAATCCTCTTATCCATTCCGTAAACCATTCTTTCGTTGAAGACGACATGTCATGATAGCCATCATCGTATTTATATTGAGATGGTAACCTCTTATTGAATCCGTCTAACCAACTTTCATAATCCTCTTTTTGAAATGGACGGATACTCAGTCTCTCTGTCTCTACTTGTAATAGTGGCAGCTTCATTTATATCTCTTCCTTTAATTATTAATTGAATATTCTTTATCATCTTACACAAAATACAAAATCTAGTAAATTATTATGTTTTTTATAAACAAAAATCCAGTTATGGTTTATACATAACTGGATTCTTCATTATTTAATAACCTTTTATTTTACAAGAAAAACATCCCTTAATTCCCTCTTCAACACTTTCCCTAAAGCGTTTTTCGGTAATTCGTCCATAAATACAACTTCTGGTATTTTATAGCTTGCTAGTTTTTCTTTACAATGCTGAATAATCTCTTCTTCTGTTAAAGACGTTTGAATGTCCTTTACAATGTAAGCTGTTGGAACCTCCCCCCAAAAGTCATTTGGAATCCCAACTACTGCAACTTCTAAAACGCCATTTATTTCATGAATTACATCTTCTACTTGATCTGGATATACGTTGTCACCACCGCGTACGATAACGTCTTTATATCTTCCCATAATATGTAGAAATCCATCATCATCTATCATACCGGCATCACCCATGTTAAACCAATTATCTTTTACTACCTTCTTTGTTGCCTCTTCATTATTCCAATATCCTTTAAACATGTACGGGCTTTTCACGTGAATCTCTCCAACTTTATTTGTTGTTAGCTCATCACCTGTTTCTGGATGAACAATTTTCAGCTCTACATGTTTCAAAGTTTTCCCTACAGAAGACATTTTTTCTTTTCCCATATTTGGATGCCAAGAAGTTACTACCCAACCTTCTGTACTCCCATAACCTTGCACCATATAAATGCCTTTTTCCATATATTTTTGAATGAGTGTTTCTGGCACTTTTGTACCACCACTTTGCGCTACTTTAAAGGCCGAAATGTTGCGCTCTTTTTTATCTAATTCATCAAGCATGTAACTATAAACAGCTGGGAACGCAAGCATCGTAGTAATTTTCTCTTCTTCAATCTTATCCCAAATAAGAGTAGGATTCGAATCAGCTAAAAAGACCATCGTAACGCCATGATAAATACAATTTAAAATAGAAAGCACGCCACTCATATGAAACAATGGGTGCACTGATAAAAAGCGTTCACCTGCTGGAATTTCTCTTTGCCCCGCAATTTCAGTAAAATAATGGTGTAAGTTTTTATGACCAATTACACATGCTTTTGCCTGTCCAGTCGTTCCTGAAGTAAATAAGTAAATGGCATCATCATCTTCATGAACTTCCACATTCGGCTCTGTTATTGGCTGTTCCTTTAATTTTAATTCAAATAAGCCAAATCCTTCTTTTGTCGTCTCAATTACATAAGGAATTTCTTTAACTCCATTAATCTTTAATACAACTTCACTAAATTCATCATCAATAACTAATACTTTTAATCTCGCTTCTTTTACAATCGATTCTAATTCATAAGCAGTAAGCTGATGATTAAGCGGAATAAATACCGCTCCAATTTTTAAGCTTGCCATCATAACGCTTGGAAACGGATGATTATTTTTGCATAGAATTCCTATACGATCCCCTCTTTTCACACCGGTATGTAACAAATAATGTGCAAGCTGGTTTACTCGTTCATTATACTGCTGAAACGAATACCTTTTCTCTCCACCGATAAGCGCTTCCAAATTTGGTGACTGCATTGCTCTTTTTTGTAATAATTGTCGCATCGTTCTCAAGTAAAACTCCCCTTTATATATGTTAGGATTTTTATTTTATCAGATTAATTATTAATTTACTAAAGATTAAACTTAGTGAATTTAAATGAAGTGAATCTTTAGTCGATGTGGGGTGTTCATCTCCACTGATTATTAGTCCACACCTTACAGGCGGTTAATGCGGGATAAACAAAAATAGCCATCTACTTAACAAGTAAATGGCTATTTCTCCTTATATATTAGAAAACTCCTTATTCATCACATATTTCACATACTCAGGTGCACTTTTGTCAATCTCTTCATCACTGATTTCATATTCCGCACCATATAAATAAAATGATGGTATAAATTCCATTCCTGTATATAAGCTCGTAGCGTGGAATGGTTTCGTTAATTCATCCATTGTAATTCCGCTATTTTTATAGTCTTTTTCTAACCCACCTATAGAAATAGCTACACCAAATTCTTTCCCCTTCACTTTATCCCCTTTTGATCCGTACGCAAATCCATATGTTAATACATCATCGAACCATTTTTTTAATAATGGTGGTGAGCTATACCAGTAGAGTGGAAATTGGAATATATATCGGTCGTGCTCTACTAACAGCTTTTGTTCTTCTTCAATATTAAATTCCCAATTTGGTGCCACTTTATATAATTCATGCACCGTTATTTCATCTGGATATTTCTCAAGTTCTTCTACCCATCTTTTATTAATTCGAGACTTTTCAATATCAGGATGTGCTACAATTACAAGTGTTTTCATATATTTTCTTCCCCCTTATAAATAATTCAAACGCTTTAGTATTAGTATGAATGAGTCACATATAATTGAAAAGTACGTACTTTAAAGTGCTATAGGAACTTTAAAGTACCTTTGGAGGTGTTATATGAATCAAAATGATAATTACCCAATCGCAACGACACTCGACGTGATCGGTGGAAAATGGAAAATTCATATTTTATGTGTTTTGGCGGATGGAAAAATGCGAACAAATGAAATAAAACGAGAAATTCCAAACATTACACAAAAAGTTCTCACACAGCAACTTCGGCAACTTGAGGCTGATGGGATTATCCATCGTACTGTATATCAAGAAGTACCACCAAAGGTTGAGTACACAATTAGCGAACATGGAAAATCTTTAATGCAAATTATGGATGAACTATTTGAATGGGGAAAAGACCATCAGATCAAAAGATTACATGACTAAAAAAACTACCAAATTCTTTACATACTAGTGGGAATGGCACATCACTATCAAGCTAACAAAAAGACCCTAATAAGAAACTTTCATTTTTATAATCCATTTAAACTTTAGCTTGATAGTGATACGGCAAGACCCTAATAAAGAAATGTATTAAACAAATTAAAAACAACAACACATACGACTAATGTTAATAAGAAAATTATAGTCGCTGAATTGCTTACTTAATTTTGAAATCTAAACAGTTACCCTTTAAGCCAAGCTTAATAATATCGCTTTTGTACGATTATCTGTTACCTCATAATAAATTTCTAATCCTTTCCGAGTACCTGTAACGACCTTTGTAGCTTTTAGTTTAGATAAATGTTGACTAATTGTACTTTGAGGCATTTGTAATGTTTCATACATTGTCGTTACGTTAATAGGACCTTTTGCAAGCATTATTTTTACTAATGATAAGCGGACAGGATGCGCCAATACCTTTAATACTTCAGTGATTTCTTCATACATTTCTTTCATATTTTTTCTCCCCTTTTATATAACTATTAATGATATCCATATATATAATTCGAAAGGATATACGATTTTATGTCCGTCATTTTAAAAAATATTAAGAAATTCCTTCAGATGGCAGGAATCCCTCTGTTCAATATTCTATAGATTTTTCTTTCACTCGATATTATGTGGTAGGAGCTTTCCTTACTGAGACCCTCTACCATTGTTCCCTTGCTGATTCCCATTATTTCCTTGTGATCCTCTACCGTTGTTCTCTTGCTGATTCCCACTATTTCCTTGTGATCCTCTTCCGTTGTTCCCTTGCTGATTCCCATTATTCCCTTGCGATTCTCTTCCGTTGTTCCCTTGCCCATTCCCATTATTCCCTTGCAATTCTCTTCCGTTGTTCCCTTGACCATTCCCATTATTCCCTTGCGATTCTCTTCCGTTATTCCCTTGACCATTTCCATTATTCCCTTGCGATTCTCTTCTGTTGTTCCCTTGCTGGTTTCCATTATTCCCTTGTGACCCTCTGCCGTGGTTTCCTTGCCCATTTCCATTATTTCCTTGTGACTCTCTTCCGTTGTTCCCTTGCCCATTTCCATTATTTCCCTGTGACCCTCTACCCTGGTTTCCTTGCCCATTTCCATTATTTCCTTGTGACCCTCTGCCGTGGTTTCCTTGCCCATTTCCATTATTTCCTTGTGATCCTCTTCCGTTGTTCTCTTGCTGATTCCCATTATTTTCTTTTATTTGCTTCGGTTGTTGTTCATTAGATTGCTTTTGTTCTATATGCTCTTTCTTCTCGTTGCTTTCTTCTTTTACAGGAGATGCGTCCGATGATGCATCAGAAGATGACTTTTGTTGTTCTTGATTAGACGGAGGTGCAGGTGGAGTAAGCGATTTTTGCTTCTCATTCTCTTGCTTTATATAAACGCCCGTTCCAACCCCTGCTTTCTTGGCATCCCCCCGCATTTGCATCGTACTGCTTTGATATTCAACTGTAATATGTTTTATCTCATACTCTTTCTTTAATTCCTGCATAACCTTTTCCAACTGTGGTTCTAGCGAATTGTCCTTTGTAACAGCTGTTAGCATAACTTGCTTATCATTCGTTAAGTACTTATCCTTTTGACTCTGCTTTATAATAGTACGTATTACGTCTTGCAGATGCTTATTTTCCCACCCTTTCATTTCTTTTAAAATACGCCTTCCATCATCATTACAAGCCCGCAAATCTATAACACGAAGATCTTCCGTTACGCTCGCCTCTAAACTTGGATTTATATCAACTGAGACATAAGCAAACACTTTTTCTTCCGGTTGATTGTAGAAAAACAGCAATACGCATAGAAAACCAGCAACAATTACTGTTGTAGGCTTTAAGAAAGGTGGCATTGAAAAACGCGGTGCTCTTTGCTCTTGTTCGTTAAACGAGATTTCCTCTCCGATCATGTAAGAGTGTACTTTTCTTTTAAACGTAATAAACTCTCCATTTGGAGTTAAAACAACTACGTTATGTTTCTTTATATCCATCACAATTCCTTTATTCATCATGCTTCTCCCCTCTTATATAATCCAGAATATATGTATAGTTGTTTGCAAAGATAATACACATCGCAATAATGTATTTTCGATGTCGCTCCAACGTTTTACGACTTACCCTAACACGTGGTTCAATATGTTTAAGGGGTAACTTTTTCTTTCGGAACAGCTCTTCCATCATTTTCTCGTCTTTTATAATAATCTTTACAATTTCTATTAAGTGCTCACGCGTATCACGATGCTTAGGGGATTCCTTAGCAAGCTCTGAAAATGTGATTTTAAACTCAGCTAGCACACTTTGAAAATGAAGAATTTCCTCCTTACGGTTACTATTTTCCATCTCTTTCATATACTCCGTAAGCGATACTTGTATTTCTAATATTTCCTCTTGCTTATCTTCTTTTAAAAAGACAAGATTATGCTTAGACTCCTTGCGTATATAGTCAATTACATCTCTTTTTATAAGAAGATCAGCAAACGCCAGAAAAGATTTTCCTTTTTTATATGAATACTGTTCAATTGCTTCGTTAAACGCAAACAATCCAATACTATATTCATCATCCTGTTCTGTAATGTACCTGCGGCAGACAGACGAGATTGATTTTCTAATAAACGGCTGATACTGTACGATAAAAGCTTCCTTATCTCCTCCGTTGTTTTGTATGTTAAATACGATATCTTCTATTTTCGTTTTTTTTAAGATTTTCATTACTAAACTCAACACTAGTAATCTCCCTGCCTCCTTCTGCTTCAAATAGCAAAATGGCCACTAAACAAGTGACCATTTAACCACATTTTCTTAGTACTTTTCTTTGGGCTTGTCTTCTTGCTGGTGCTCATATTTTTCGAGGCCGACTTTTTATATGACTATTTTTTCCACTTTTACTACTTTCTTGTTTTCTTTTGCAATACCACTTGTTCTTCTTGCTCTTTTCTATTTTAGCTGCAATCTTTGAATAACTCTTCGCTATATTTTTGGTAATTTTAGCTTTTTCTTTCATTTATTTTCTTCTACTTATATATATTCGAAGGAACAAATAATTTTATGGGGGTCAAAAAAATATTTTTTATAAAATAGTTATTTTTTCAAAAATAAAAACCATCAATTGGAAGAAACTCGTTATAACTCCTCCTTATGGTAATTCCTTTGTAAACCTTTTTATTTAAATGTATAATTGTATTAAAAGTCTAAAATTTCAGAATCAGAGGGCAGCGTCATGAAAAGTTTTGGTACGTTAGTAATCTCTACCGTCATTTCAGCAGGCTTAGTGTATTATAATATCGATTCCTTTTATAATAAATTTACATCCGGGAATACATATTACTGGGTAAACGGTATCCTAGCTGCTGGATTCCTTATATCCTTAATTATCAACATAAAAGATATCATCAAGAAAACTACACAACTTCTGAATCAAATTAAGGAGCCTATTATGGTTCCTTTTTCTATGCAAAATAAAAAAGCAGCTGTTAAGCTACTTTGAATTCTTCTTATCCCCAAATGAAATGATATATATATATTCTCCCGTTACACGTTCATTAATTCCAGCGATCCTAGCGAATCTCATTAAGTCCGCCCCTTGAAGAAAATACACCGAGATCGTAACTGGTACTTGTGACCACATGAATTGATAAAGCTCATTCACTCTCTGATTCGTCGAAACGATTAAATCATTTACAGGTCCATGATTCCATGCAGAGGTTTGAACGGAAGGTCTTTCCCATTAACCACTATTCTTACCACACTTTGAGTTATGTCCACAACAATCCCCTCCACCATTACAAAATTCAAGCCTGTTTCTATACTCATATTCTTGATTAATAATAAATGTTTAAGGCAAACCCCTATTTTCATTTCTACTCAAAAACAATTTATTTGATAAAATAAAAAAGCAGCGGATTCGCTGCTTTAAAATCTACATAACTCCCTTTTCTTTTGCTCTCTCATAAAGAACCGTGCGGCTTACACCTGTAACTTCACATATCTTCTTTACTGTAAACTTGTTTTCCTTTCGGTTTGCAAGCAGATCTAAAGCATGTTCCATATTAGGACTATCATCATCGTACTTCTTAGGGCGCCCTTTATAAACACCACGCTCTTTAGCTAGTTCAATACCTTCTCGTTGCCGCATTCGAATTAGGTCACGTTCTAACTGATTAACACCAGCCATTACAGTGAGTAGGAAAGTGCTGTATGGATTATCGCTTGTAGTATCAAGCCAATTGTCTTTTAACGACTTAATAGAAGCGCCTTTTTCTTTAATTGTTTCTATGATACATTTCATTCGCTAGATTGATAAGCATTTCAAATGCCATCCCACGGTTTCCGAGTCCCATTGTTATTCCTCGCTTTCTATTAAAAGGATTATTTTGTTAAAAAATTGATTCTAATTTATAACCTCTATCTTTTTCCTTCATTTCCCATTAAAATTGAGTAAAACTATTTCGAAAACATAGGAGAAAGCTATGAAGCATAACCTCAATCTATGGTCCTTTATATGCTCTTTGATTTGCGTTGGACTATTCCGTTTATATTTTGAAATTCCACTTGAATTATTCAAATTTTTCACGGATTCATTACACATTCACCCTTTATTTATATTACTAGTTTTAACAATAGGAACTTTTTTTGCTGGCATTATAGGATTTTCTAAGATGAATAATTGGATTGCGATGCTTAGGAGTGTAGCAACAGTCTTACTAACATTGTTATTATCAGTGTTTTTAACACTAACTTTGATTGTGGGTTATGCATTAAGTTAAACGTAGTTTTTTATGAGTAAAACTCAATATTCCGTCAATAATATAGATGACATTAGATTTTTCTCCTTGTTCCCCCTTGGAGATGAGCAGTTAGTTTTTGCTAACTGCTCTTATATTTATAACAAAGATAAGATTCTTTAGAATGATTCTTCTTTATTTCTCAATATAAGGAGCCTTGGATTTTCATTAAAACTCCTGTAGTATATGAACAAAGAGTAAGGTAAGAGTTACTCTTTGCCATTTTAGGAAAGGTTCTGTTGGAAACAACAGGACCTTTTTTCGTAAAGAGATGGTTTTGTTTAATTTCTCACCACTAACCACAAAAAAATATCTTATAATCGTTATATACTAAATTAAAATAATAGATTAGGAGTAGATCAAATGCCAGTTACACTAGAACTTATTCTTTTCATTCTTCTAGCAATTAGCGCTATTGGCTATTTAGTAAAAGAATTTCAAAAAACTAGGAAAAAAACACTTGGAATTTCACTAGAATTCTTGGTTCTTTTCTGGTCAATATGGAGAATATCGACTATCATAATCTGATTTGTAAAACATGAATTCCTTCGAATAAAAATCAATATTATGTCCATAATGTTGATAGGCTGTATGCCAAAATCCATTTAGTTTTCTCTGTATCTCCTTGTATTGAGCAGTTAGTTTTTGCTAGCTGCTCTTTTATTTATGAAAAAAGATAAAAATTTTTATAATGATTCTTCTTTATTTCTCAATATAAGGAGCCTTGGATTTTCATTAAAACTCCTGTAGTATATGAACAAAGAGTAAGGTAAGAGTTACTCTTTGCCATTTTAGGAAAGGTTCTGTTGGAAACAGCAGAACCTTTTTTCGTGATTTAAAGGTACTAAGACAAAATGAAATATTTACCATGAAGGTAATTGTTAAATATTTTACGCTTATACAGTATAATAGAATAGTTATTGTGTATTGGCATTAAGAGGAGCGTCCTGATTAAGCGCTTCTCTTTTTTTATAAAATAGCTCCAAATTACTTGGACACATTTACCAGTTTATTCAACACAAATATCATGTTAAAATCCCATGTGAATACGACATAACTCAACTTGGTGAATCCCTGTAATATTTCCTATAGGGCTTCTTTTTTTACAAGCAGTTATTTCATTACGCTGACTACCTTGTTGTGCAAAATAACGATTTTGTTCACTTTTTTGATACATTTATAAAACATTCATATGTTATCTTCAGTAAGTTCTATTTCCTTTATAATATTGTGTGAAGTATACCAACGAACGAAGCCTAAAAAACTCTAATGAAGTGATGAAAAATACCTAATTTCTCTACAAAACATTGAGAAATTAGGCTTTTTAATAGAAAAAGTAGCATTCATAAACAATGAATACAGTTTAACTCTTCAATTCTATTTTCACAGATTCATATATTCTTCTAAAGTCAGTTTTTCCTTATATATATTTTCAGCAATATCTCCTACATAGCGAATATGCCAAGGTTCATATGCATAACCCGTAATACTTTCCTTCCCCTTAGGATAACGAATGATAAACCCTGCACGATGCGCGTTTTCTTTCAGCCATTTTCCTTCCTTCGTATTCGCAAAGGATAGCTCTAGTTCATTGTTCGCACTTTTAGAAGAAACATCCATCGTTAACCCTGTTTGATGTTCGCTATGCCCTGGCTTTGCAGAGAAGCGATCCGTATGCTCTTGCCCTTTCTTTTTAACATTGTTGGCATACAGGCCTTTTTGATACTCATAGGAACGAAATCCTGAAACAGCATTCAACTGGATCCCATCTTGCTTAGCTAAAAGGAATAGTTTTTCTAACGCTTCTGCTGCTTCTTTACGAAGATGACTCTTTTCTACTGTTCCACTAAATGAGAACGGTACATTTGGTACAACTAAATCCTCTGGCATATAGTCTTCGGGTAAACCATATTCCTTATTTACTACAGCCTGTATACTAGCAAAGGAACTTGCTATCTTATTTGAGGCCCCATTTTGCTTACTATTTTTTTCTTTATTTATGGAGTTTTCACTAGTTTCATGGTTTGTCTTATATGGTTCTTTACCAATAGATATATTGGTGTAAATGATAAAGATACCTAACATTACTACTATACAAGTTAAGGTTCCTACTAATTTAAGTCTCATCATTCATTTCCTTCCTGCAACTCCTACTGTTACTCATTCATCATACTTCAACCATATCAAATCCATATTAATTCCCTGTGAACTTTTCTTCATAACGTATTCCTTAATAGATTGATAGTATATCTTCCCTTTCTTTTGGCACCCTTAAAATATCAGCTCTATTCATACATGCAGAAAAATAATCTAAAAATTTGTATAATCAGAAAAGAAGTGTAGCATTCTATTATAGAAAGGTCTTGTTATAATGCTAGGTATTGATGTCAAAAAAACAAAAGAAGAGTTAATTATTTCATGGCAATTTGCGGAGGTCACGATTCCATTACGTGATGTGATTGAGGTTACCGAAGATGCTACCTATGCGGGTGTTGAAGAACCAAGTGCAATCCGTATTGGAACAGCATATGGGACAACTGATCGTATATTAATTAGAACTGTAAAACAAAATTATGTATTATTTACTACGAATAAAGTGTCGATTTTAAACGCAATTCACGCGTAACAATGAGTAGATAAACGCGCTTAAACAAAGTTCAAGTGAAATAAAAAGGTGCAAAGTCATAGAATTGATATTGTATTGCTTTTTTTATTAATTCATTCATGACTAAATTCCTTCTATTAACGCTTTCTAAACTAGTTTAAGTCATTTTAAGAAGTAGAAAAGACACCCACATGGGTGCCTTTTTTATATTTCAAGTTTTTAAAATTCATTTATTGTAACTGTAAAATGTGGTTTGAATTTAATTTGGATAATTTTATTTTCTCCTGAACATTGAATGTAAAGAGTGTCCTCACGGGTATAGACTCTTTCTACAGATACTATATTCGTATCAAAAATACTTTTCTCTTTTAATAACAGGTTTAATTCAACAGTATTTTCATAAACTGACATATACATTAACAGTCTAAAACCTAAACTATCTGTTTTGCTATATTTATATACACCTGCACCTGAAATATAATAATCTTCTGGTTCATCCTCGAATATTTCTAATAACTCATATTTATCATATTTTATATCCAATATTCCTAACCTTCTTTGTTCTAGAATAATTTAACTACGTTATTCATTTTATTCTTTTTTCTTTGTAGGTACAACTGTGACAACATCACCTTTGTCATTTAAAACTACGTAACCCTCTTCTCTAACATACTTCCAAGTACCAGGTTTGTCTCCTGGTTGACGAGAACCTGTTTTTATAATATCTTCAACCACATTTGGAGTCATTCCTCTCGGGTCAACTCCTTTTAATTCATTTACATACTCTTCTGAACCGAATGGATATCCTTTTCTTTCAGCTCTCTCACGTGCACGCTTCGTAAGTTCTGCCCGAACCTGAATTGTATCAGGTGCCATTCTTTCAAGCGCATGTTCAGTATACTTACGCCCATCAATGACCCCTCCGCCTCTTGGCATACTCCATCCAATCTCTTCAGTTACCTTTGATACTTTTCCTAAATCCTTCGCTTTTTGTTCTAACTCACCATATTTACCGAATACACGTCCAATAACTTTAGGAGCCCCACCAAAAACAGTAGAAACGGTTCCCCATACATAGTCATTTTTGTCATACTCTCTATCAGTGAAATATTCTTTGCCGTTAATGAGTTGTAGCCCTTGTTTGATTTGCCCAATAACTGGCATGAAATCAAGTGACATCGATCCAAGTTCATTTGTACGCTTCTGTTCTGCCAAAAACTCTTCCATTTTTTCAGGTGGTACACCAAAATCTTTGAGGCGAGTAGATAAACCATCCATGTTTCCAACATTTTTAGCTATATTAGACGTATCTATTTTATAGCCTGAAATCTTATTAGCAGAGTCCATAATGTTATTGGCAGCATCTAATCCAGACATGATATCTGTATGCAAGGTTGGGAATGCTTGTTGAGCTTCTGCAACATGCGTTGAGACACTATTAATTAGTCCATCAGCCATTACTGCTTGTTTATGAAGTGATGCCCCAGCTTTTTGTACGGAATCTCCAAACTTATGGAAACTTTGATTTACTACGCGTAAATCACTGGCCATTTGTTTATATTCAGGTAGTCTGTTTTTGAATCCTTCCTGCATGGCAGTAAATTGCTGTCCATAGTCGCGAACACCATCTGCAAATTTACTGATTTCACCTTTTGGTAATGTGCCAACCCATTTTTCTGCTGGTTCAACAAATGTATCATTGATTGTAAGCCAGTAAAAATTCGTTTGGTCAATCAGCGCTATCGTGAGTTCAGTTACAGCAGTCAAAGCATCTGCATACCATTCCACCATTTGTTTTTTGTAGGATGTCATATTATTTTTATAATCCGTTAAACCATTCACATAGTTTTGAAGGTTAGCTTTGTCCTGCTATACCAAATATTTGCCTTCTTGAATTTGTTGAATAATATTACCTGAATCCTGATTCGCTTTATCTAAAACCATTATGCTATATTTTAGTAGCATTAATTTATGGATTTCCCCAAAATCCTCATTCATCATCTCTAAAATTGCGATAGTAGATTACAGGAATCAGTCAGGCGGCATTTTATCGTAGGCTAAAGGAAATGGAAAAAGATAATGGATAACAATTTTAATACATTTAATTATTTTGCAAGCGATTTACTTCCTCATTCGACTTTATTGTGTAACGGAGAGGAGAACAAAAATGGATATTGTAAAATTAGTGAAAAAAGCAAAAAAGTTTGATTTCTCTGTAGTCGATGATAAGGGTCATGTATATGATAAACTGAAACTACAAGCAGGCATGGCTGTTGGGAACTATGGTCATCATATGGTACTGACTTTGCCTCCAATGGATACGATACCAAAATCATTTACACTCAAGCCAAGTCGAACAAATAGTGAAGGATTTAGTGAAGAAATAAAGGAATTAGAATTAGTCGTTCCTTTAAATAAAAGTAAATAATGACCTCGTTTACTCATATCGCAAAAGTACCTTAAGCTATCGAACACGCGATAGTTGAATAACGAGCTTTATTAAAAGCCGTCATGAAAGCCGGATTCCATAGTTATTGGAATCCGGCTTTTTCACATTAAATTTTCTTAACGTTATAAATCCGCATTTTCCTGACGGTACCCCATCGCTATCAAGCTAACAAAACAAAGTACCCCTAAAATGAAAAAACGCTGATTTCTCAAAGTAATTAACTGTAATGAAAGAAAATTTTCATTGTGGGGGTACATTAAAATTTAGCTTGATTGCCGTGGGGCACTAATAAAAATATAAAAAACTACTGAACTTATTCGTTACTCCCAAAAGAAGATATTGATGAATGCTTTAAAATACCCGGATTAAAGAAACACCAGCTATCATAACAATTAAACCGAAAATTTGTATTGGTTTGACTCGATTTTTCGAAGAATTAAGCAGGCCAAATTGTTCTACCAGCAAACTACCAGTGATTTGACCAAATAAAGTAAGGATTACAGTTTGTCCATTTCCAATTTGATTAACGAGGTATACATTTATTAGAACATAAGCCCCACCTAATATCCCTCCAATCCATATCCACCATGGAGCTGACTGCTTAATAGGTTCTTTAATATTTGTGTAAGAGCGATCCATTATCCCGGCAATTATAATTAAGGTAATGGTGCCTACAAAGAATGAAACAAAGGCTGCTTGTGAAGAAGAATGAAGAACCTTTCCTAATTGACCATTGATAGCAATTTGTATAGCCAGTAACATTCCAGCTATTATACCTACTATACGCCAAATCCATTGATTTAACATGCTTTCCCTGTCTGTTTGAGAAGGTTGTTTTTTATTTTTCGCCTCTTGTATAGCTACAGCTAAAAAGACCCCTATTAAAACTAATACCACACCGAAGATTCGGTTTAATCCAAAAGAATACTGTATTGAATTAAACCAACCGTAATTATCTATTAACATACTCATTAAAGTCATTCCCAATATGGGCATTATCGCTGTTTGTACACTACCTAATTTAGGAAATAAAAGTATATTGGTCGTTAAAGCAACTGCACCACCAATTCCCCCCAGCCATATAAAGATTGGTTGACTCAGGAATAAGTCTAATGGAATAACTAATGGTGAACCACTAATTAATAGTGTGATAAGTAAGAAGATTAGTCCTACACCAAATGAGATCATTGAAGCTAAAAACGGAGAAATCACGAATTTTCTTAATTGGGCATTAATGGCTGTTTGCACAGCAAAAATAGCTCCGAAACTTATAGCTAGAAGTATTGCAAACATAGAAATCCCCCCTATTTTATCGAATTAAAATTCAGTCTTTTCCACTGAAACATTCTCTTTAAAAAAAATTAAAACGACGACATTAATTATTTCACAGTCGTCGTCACATGTAATGAATACAATACGTTCAGGATTAATTACATTTAAAAAACTTATGTTTTTTATTTCAAGAAGGCTCTGTCATTATTAATTTTTTTGATCTTTTATCCATTGTAGCCAATAAGAAAACTCACATGCTAAATGCATTTGATGAGATTTAATAAGGCTATTAGGACAAAGTGCTGGAAATTCAACACTAGCTCTTACTTCAACACCCTTGTTAGTATTTTTGAATTGGTGTCGAACTCCACCAATAACAGTACCGTCTTTCGTAAGTGCAACACCTGCAGATTGGTACTGATAAGAGTTGTCTCTAGGTGTTTTTAATCCTGTTTCGTCACCATAAACAATGAAGAATTGAACAGGAAATGGAGAATTACCAGTAAATTCAATGACCTCTTGTCCATTTTCTCCTATAGGTCTTAATACATAATGATCTGGGCAAGCAGATAAATTTACTAGATCATTTTCTGGTGATTGCTTTAGCATAAGATTATCAAATTCACGTAAAATGTCCTCTGCTGTAATTCCATCTAAGTGGAAATCTGTTTTGGAAAATTTTCGTCTCTTTCCAGAAAAAGCAACACAGAGACGCATAATCATTTCGCCTAGACTAAGTTTAGATTTTAACTTATCGTACATTTCATTATAGGAATAATGCATCTTTAGTTCAGTTAGTTTTTTTACTAATTCGTCCGTATCTTTTATTTGTGGCTCTTTATGCCCCAGTATACGAAAAGTCTTTTTAATACGTTTTCTTTTCCATTTTGTAAGTTGTTCATTGGAAATATTTTTTCCTTCAATATAAATTTTCATATTAATTCTCCTGTATTCTTAATCAATTGTTTTTCCAATAATCGTTTTTCAAACTTATTGTTAGTCAGTTTACTGAATAAAACCAAAGTATTTCTTTAAAACATATCTAGGAATAGAATTTCCATGGTGCTATTTTAGATATCTTCTTTTTGATCGTACTTTAATGTTGTTAATATTAGATTAATCATCTCTTTCTTCGTATCAAGATTTAAATTTATCTCCGAATGTGCAATACTACTAAGACCATATAAAATAAATCCAGAAGTTAAAAATGAGTTGTCGGTGTGGAAAATCCCCACTTTCACCCCGTCTTCAATTACCTGCTGAATTAGTGGGCGTAATTGCATGAATAATTTTTGCTCAAGTAGGTAATGTTGTTCTGTCTGAAATGAACTCGCATCTTTGTATGGTGCTAGTTTTTCAACAAATGTCCAAAATATATCTAGAGAATTTTTCATTTTTTGCATAACGAGCAATTCATTCGAAGTAAGTATTTGCTGAATTATTTCTATATTTTTCACAATAAAATCATTTAAAATCTCATCAACAAAATCTTCTTTAGATTTAAAGTAATAATAAAATAAACCTGTCGCTACACCTGCATGATTAACGACATCCTTTATGCTAAATCCTCCCATACCGTTTTTCATATAAAGTTCAAAACCTATATCCATTAACTCTTGACGCCTTATATCAGGTTCTTTTGATATTCTTTTCATAATTTATCTCCTACCGTATTATTTTCACGACTGAATCTGATTCAATGATAAACGACTGAACTTAATTCAGTCAAGCGTTATTGAATCAGATTCAGTCAGTTATTAATAGAAACATTGCATCCATATTTAAAACATCGTGACTTTATTTTGAACCCATATGTACAATTTTTCGTTTTGGGAGTACTTTAAAAGCATAGCTTGACAGCAATGTGGTGCTATCCTATCGCTATCAAGCTAATAAAAAGAAATGTCACCCTAAAATGAAAAAATACGCTATTCTTTCTGTAGAATCATAGGAAAGGATGGCGTTTTTTATGTCTGTTTCTGTGTCTGACGAATTACAACTATTTGCTCAAGAGATCCAAAGCTTTTTATCTCCAAATACCTTACGGGATCTTGCTAGAGATGTTGGTTTTGTACAACGAACCAGTAAGTATCAAGCAAAAGATTTAGTAGCTTTATGTGTATGGGTGAGCCAAAATGTAGCTATGACTTCTTTAACTCAGTTATCTAGCTGTTTAGAAGCATCAACAGAAGTACTCATCAGTCCTGAGGGACTGAATCAACGGTTTAATAAGGCGGCCGTCCAACTTTTACAACACCTACTAGCCGAACTACTAAACAAAAAATTGGCCGCATCTATGCCGATTTCTTCTCCATACACTTCTGTTTTCAAGCGTATTCGTATTTTAGATTCAACCGCATTTCAACTCCCGGATGTATTTTCATCGGTTTATCCAGGTGCAGGTGGATGCAGCCATACAGCTGGGATAAAAATTCAACTTGAGTATGATTTGTTAAGTGGACAGTTCCTACATATTCATACAGGTCCAGGTAAACAACATGATCGCACTTACGGCTCTCTGTGTGCCCCAACTGTGACAGCGAATGATTTATGTATCCGAGATTTAGGCTATTTTCATTTAAAAGACCTTCAATATATACAAGATAAAGAGGCCTACTATATCTCTCGTATCAAGTCGAATACACGTATTTATCAAAAAAATCCTAACCCTGATTATTTTCAAGATGGAAGAATTAAGAAAGGTACGGAGTATATACAGATAGATATGGAGACGTTAATGAACTCCCTTCAACCAGGACAAACATGTGAAATAGCTGATGCTTATGTAGGAATGATTGATAAAGTGCCAGCTCGTGTAATTGTTCATCGATTAACAAAACAACAGCAACAAAAACGATTACAAGATCAAGCTGTAAGAGAAAAAAAGAAAGGAATGAAGTATTCTCCTCGTAGTAAACGACTCAGTGGTATCAATGTATATATGACAAACACCCCTACAGATATTGTCCCGATGGGACAGGTACATGACTGGTATTCTTTGCGTTGGCAAATCGAAATTTTATTTAAAACGTGGAAGTCATTCTTCCACATTCATCATTGTAAAAAGATAAAACCAGAACGATTGGAGTGCCATTTATATGGTCAATTGATTGCCATTCTACTCTGTTCTTCTATCATGTTTCAAATGCGCCAATTACTCCTCATAAAGAAAAAACGAGAGCTTAGTGAGTATAAAGCCATATATATAATTAAAGACTATTTTCTTCTTCTATTCCAAACTATACAAAACATACTAAGATTAGTAGTGCAGACCAAGGCATTGGTTCGCACTACTATTTTTTATATAGTAGAAGTGAAGAGGAGGTCGTGGGTGTTTTGGGATCCTGAATCCGTATACAAAACTGACCTTCTTCACTTACCTTATTTGAATCAGTTTTTAGTATGTTGGTCTTCGAGATCGTGTATAAGAAATGAGAATCGATAAGTGTAAGTTGAAGACTTCAATTCCACCTGAGGAGGCGCTATATGAAACACGTTATTGCATTTGATATCAGTATGGGTAAAAGTTATATGGTAATTTATAATGCACAAAAACAATGCGTATTCGAAAGTGAAATCAAGCATTCTAAGCCTGATTTTAAAAAGCTACAAGAAAAGATACATAAGCTTACAGATGAAACCGGCGAATCACCTGAAATTGTGTTCGAAGCAACAGGGATCTATTCCAGACAGCTAGAACGATTTATGCAAAATAACCAGTATACATATTGTTTATTAAACCCATTAGAAGCCAAAATACAATGTGATTCCTTGCGGATTCATAAGACAGACCGAAGCGACGCACACCGATTAGCTCTCACTCATTTTACAGTTACCCGAAGGGTATCTACCGGAACTGATAATTTATTCTATCAGTTAAAATCTCTTTCTAGATTATATAGTGAACTGGATGATGAATTATCAATAATTCGCGGCCGTATGCATAAAGTAATCCAATTAACATTTCCAGAATTGGAAAGAATATTTACTAGTAAATCTGATTTGTTTTTAAATTTTGTTCAACTATTTCCCCACCCAGATTGTGTTTTAGGTCTTTCTAAAACCATTATAAAAAATCGTATTCGTGCCAATACCAATAAAAAAATATCAAATATTACGGCGGAGAAAAAAGCGATTCAGATACTTGAAATAGCGAAAATTTGCTATCCTGCTGTTTCTCAGAACGATGTTCTGTGTGACCAGCTCAAATTATACGCAAGGCGCTATCAAGAGCTTCTTCACCAAAAAGAAATCTGTATTAGCAAGATGGTGTATGTAGCTGAGCAACGCGCAGAATACGATATCATTCGCAGTCTCCCTGGGATTGGACCGAATACTGCCGTACGCTTGATGGCTGAAATAGGAGATATTACTCGTTTTAACAATAACAAGCAACTCAATGCATTTGCTGGTATTGATATACGCCGTTTTCAATCAGGTAAAACCTTTTTTAAAGATAAAATCAATAAACGTGGAAATAAACATTTGCGGAAGCTCCTTTTCCTCATCATCCAGAACATGATTAAACAACGACGTTACGGACAAAATCATATTGTTGAGTATTACGATAAATTAAAAACGCAACCTTATAACAAGTGTCATAAAGTTGCGTCCATTGCATGTGTAAATAAATTATTGAAGCTTCTCTTCTATCTCATTACACATAATATGCACTATGATTATCGGCTAGCCGCCTAAAACCATAGTTTCATCCATCGTACCATATCTTCCCCCTAGTAAAAAATGGACACATATTAGGGGTATTTGGCTTGCATTCTAATTGGCTTAAAATCTCTGGCATTTAATCAATTATAACTCTAAAAAACATTTGACTAATCGTAAGAAAAACACCCAAGAGCTATCAAAGGTGTTACTTCGCCTGTTCAATCTCCTACAGCAAAACGGGCGGAAATCTCATCGATATGAGAAAAAAACGGTCTTTGATATATTAGGTGTCGTTTACAATTGTACCATGTCTGATAATCAAGCCGCTTAATTCAAAAAAGTGAAACCCATTAGGGTTTATTTCGTATACAAATATTTCAATCATCTACACTTGCCCTTTAGAAAAAGAAACAATCTCGCCTAAAATTAACTTTGCATAAGCTTAGCTTGATAGCGATGTGACGGTACCCCTTATTAAAGTTATTTAAAATTGATTTTAATAGATTCGATCTTTGCAAATAATAATGTTGTTTAAGTTGAGAAGCGAATATTAAAAATATACTGCTTAATAACTCGTGATTAAGTCTTCGCCCTCATATCTAGGATCTTTCTCGACATTACCATCTTTTGTTTTGATGACTTTTAAGTCTACCTAACCACTCTGCTCCGTTATATGTCTCTTCACTTACCCATACATTATGCTTTTTGCCGTCTACCTCAACTACTAATGTTGGGTGTGTAAACATGAATTCCTTCTCTACATGCCTACCTACAATTTCTGCATTTAATGATGTACCTTCATGGAAATGTACGCCGATTATGTAGATTCAAAAAGATGGATTTCATTAAGTGATGCAACGGAATTAACGATTAAACACCGAGCAGCAGCTGACTGTTTTGCTGCCCTGGAATTATTACAACAACTCAAAAATAATCAAATAGATTAAAATACTGTAAATAGAACTAAATTACTAACATAAAAATAAGCACATCCTGTAAAAACAGATGTGCTTATTTTTTAATTTTTATGCGTTTTTACGTTTTAAGAAAATAACTCCACCAACAATTAACAGTAATGCGCCTGCAGCCATAGAGATCCAACTTGTAAGATCAGCGCCTGTTTGCGGTAACCATCCAATTTTAGATTGAATTTCTTTCTTAGGTTGTGGTTGCTCTTTTACTTGCTCTTTAGGTTGCTCTGATGTTGGAGTATTTTTATCTTGATTCGGCTGTTCTGGTTTAGGTTGTTCCGGTTTTACCTCTTTGAATTTCACTGTTTGTCCCTTATCTTCAAATTCAGCGTGAATAGCTACTAAGATATTATCTTGATACAGTTCTTCAAATACTACTACTTCTTTACCTTGTAATGCAGAAGCATTAAATGTGAAATCTAGTGTGATAGAACCATTTTTTTCTTTTGCAGTAAACTTAGATTCTACTGTTACTTCTTTATCATCAACTAATAATGGTTTTTTTGTTGCTTTATCCATTAGTTTGCCTTTTACAACGTACTCTTTACCCACGATTAAGTCTTTGTATTCCACTTTATCTTGGATTGTTACAGATTTAGAAGTGTCTAACTCTTTAGAACCATCAACCTTATTTGTAGCTGTTGTTTTAATGGAAGGTTCTACAAATCGAACTGTTTGACCTTTGTCGTTAATATCAGCATGTGTTGCAATTACTTGACCTTCATGTAACAAATCTTCAAATACAACTACTTCTCTTCCTTGCTGTTCAGCACCAACGAAAGTAAAGTCTAATGTTACAAAACCATTCTTTTCTTTTGCAGTGAATTTAGTCTCAGCTGTTACTTCTTTACCATCAATTAATAATGGTTCATTAATAGCTTTGTTCATTAATTTACCTTTTACAGTGTACTCTTTACCAACAACTAAGTTAGTATACTCTACTTTATCTTGAATAGTGATAGAATCCTTTGAATGAATCTCTTTTCCACCATCAGCTTTGTTTGTAGCTGTTGTTTTTACTGATGGCTTAACGAACTTAACTGTTTGACCTTTATCATTGATATCAGCATGTGTAGTAACAACTTTTCCGTCTTTCAGTAACTCTTCGAATACTACTACTTCTTTTTCTTCTAAACCAGTTGCATCAAAAGTGAAATCTAGTGTAATAGAACCGTTTGCTTCTTTTGGTGTAAACTTAGTTTCAGCAGTTACTTCTTTACCATTTACAACTAATGGTTTATTAGTCTCTTTATCCATTAATTTACCTTTTAAAGTGTACTCTTTACCTACTTGTAGGTCTTTGTATTCCACTTTATCTTGGATTGTTACAGACTTAGAAGTGTGCATTTCTTTTGTACCATCGGTTTTATCAGTAGCTGTTGTTTTTACTGATGGAATCTTTTCATCTTTGACAATATGTTTAATGATTTGACCATTCTCTTTGATCTCAAAAGAGAATATTTCTTCATTCAATACATAACCTTTTGGTGCAACAGTTTCTTTATATGTGTATTTTCCAAATGGTAACTTTTCAAACTTCGCGATACCTTTATCGTCTGTTTTCCCTTTAACTACTTCTTTTCCTGCTTCATTATAAATAGTAAACTCTGCATTCGGAAGCTTATTGTTTCCATCAGCTACATCAACTTTTGTAATTTCTAGATCACCTTTGATAAGATGATTAACTGCTAATAGCTCAATAATTTTCCCGTGTTCCTTTATTTCGAACACAATTGGTTCTGTAATAAGAACGTAACCATTTGGAGAAGCCTTTTCTACAAATGAATATTTACCATACGCTAAATCTTTGACGTTAACTTCACCAGTTTTATCTGTCTTATATTCCCCAATTACTTTCCCGCTTGCATCTTTTAGCTCGAATACTGCACCTTCTAATTTTTTACTGATATCTTCATTATCTACTTTTAGTAATTTCACACTACCTTTCACTTCTGTATTTTCCACTGTAAAAGTAAGTGTTTTATTGTGCTCTTTAATTTCAAAAGGATACTTTGTTTTATTTCCAATATATCCATTAGGTGTTTTTGTCTCTAAGAAATAATATTTACCATACGTAAGACCATCAACATTTGCAATTCCATTTTCTTTTGTTACTACTTTTTTCACTTCTTTTCCATCTTCAGTAAAGACCGTGAATTCAACATTAGGCAACATCTTACCTGAATCACTAAGTTTTTTTATTTCGATGTTACCTTTTACTTTGTTGTTTACTACTTGAACAGCTCCTATTTCCCCTGTCTTAACTTCAATAGTTTGTGGTTTATCACCTGAAACATAACCTGTTGGTGCTTTAATTTCTTTTACTGTGTAGGTACCAATTGGTAGGTTATTTAATTCTGCAGTACCATCAGCACCCGTCGTGATTTTTCCAACTGATTCATTATTTGCATTAAAGACTTCAAATACTGCACCAGCTAATATTTCTCCATTTTCCCCAACCTTTTTAATTTTTAAAGAACCAGCAGCTTCCCAATTTACTGCAAGGTCACTACTAAGCTTTTCCTCATTTCTTTCTAGTAGCACTGTAGCATTCTGAACAGTATCAGTACCGCGATAAGCAATTGCTTGAACTTTAGTTAAATTTGCAGCAACACTTAGATTAAATTCACCTGTTTTTGTATCTTTAGGAATTTGGATACGGAATTTTTCCCCAAGTGAAAGCTGATCTTTCACTTCTCCATTTTCACTAACAATTTTAACTCCATTAGGTGCATTTTTCGCTACTACTTTATAAGAACCACTCTTAGCATTTGTTTGTACTGTGTATAGGTTTGTTTCAAAAAACTCACCCTTTAATTCTGCCTTTTGCTTTTCAGCAGGAATCACATTCATAAAAATATCTTGAGTATCTTCACTTGTATTTGCAGCATTAATAATTGTCTTAGCCGCTTTTTCAACATTTTTATTTTCATGCTTTAATTCATTTACATCAAGTTGACCTAATGCATTCCAAACCGCAAGCTGAGTTGCATAATGTGCTTCATTCTTATTAGCTACTCCCAGTTGTTCTATACTTTTTTGTGGGAAACCATTTAATAGAACCCTATATACTACATTATCTGTTTTCCCCATTTCAGGAAGATCTTCACCATTTGGTGATTTTAAGCCAAGAGTTAAACAATAAGCAATTTGACCGCTTGAATTTTTGATAATTTCAGTTCGGATATCCTTTCCTAAACTGTTGCTATAACTCCAGTTCATTGAATACTTTTCATGCGTCATAACCTCCGCATTTGCCTTCGGTAGAAACACATTAAAGAATAATGCTAGTACTGATAATAATGCAAAAATTCTTTTAACAACTCTTTTCCCCAATTTTAAAACCTCCCTAGATAAAATGAACCTGATGTATTATTCAAATATTTAAAATAATCACAACGAAGATATTTCATATTATAAGACATAAAGTTACAAATATTATATTATTTTTACAAATTATTTATTTTCTCAACACCCATTATAAATTATGATATTAAAATATATAATTTAATAAAAGCAACAATATTCGGGATACCTTAACAAAATTAGAAGCTGGGTAAAATACTAGAATAACAGTAGTTGAAGTACGGAAACGATTCTGGGTATGAAAGACTACTACAAAGATATTTTAAGAGAGGGATATAGTTCACACACACTTAACAACAAATGAAACAACATCACTCATTTTCCCAAACATAAATTCAATAATTTCATTTCCAAAATCTTAATGGTTTAGTAACCATTCTTCTTCTAAATCTACAAAATTAGCTCCTGACCACCTATGAAGTACCCTTCAAAGCTCTTTTCTTCAAATGAACTTTTTAAAGAATAATACTATAAAAACAATCGCATCCTAACTAAAAATTCCGAAAAAACATTTAGTTATTTAATATGTAAACAGATATTTTTTGCTTGAATATAAGGATTAATAATGAATTTTTATTGCATTTACACCTGCAATGTTTATATCAAAAGATAGTAAATTATGTTTTTATAGGATTTTTTCTATTAGTTTACTGAAAATTTACATTATTATGTGACAATAAATATCATTGTATTTAATATAAAATGATATAAAAAAGGAGGTTTACGTAGATAATTATTAGAACTTTCAGATAATAAATTATACTAAAATTAGTATTAAGAATATTAGTAAAAAAGGAACAACTTTATTACAAAGTTCGAATATTGGTCTAAGTACCCTAGCATCTCAATGGTAACCTCTTGAATACTTTTACGTTTTTAAATAAATTAAAATAACAAAAAAATAATAATTTTTAATTTTTTCTTTGTAATTTAATAAGTTGCATGTTAATATGGCGAAGGTTATAAAATGGATTTCGCCATACACAATGTTTTTTCGGAATATTCACTCCAGAGAAACGTAACTATTTCAGTAATTTGCTTCATCTTTTACCTATACAAGGGCTACTTTCAATTTTTTTGTATAAGTAAAAGTAACTTTTTATTTCTATCTTCCTCATCGATTTTAATATAAATGGTAAAAAAGCACTTTTTCAAGTGCCCTTCCTTTTCTTTTTTAAAGATAGAAAATCTAATAAAATCAAACACCTAGATTAAACACATACATAATCCTACTTACAAACTCTCAGAGAGGTATAAACTATGGGAATTCCTACACTATTATTAAATACATTTATTATTATTATTTGTATCCTTAGTTACCAAGTATTTTGGCTAGAACATAAAGAAAAAATGGCATGTAATAATATATTAATTTCTGTACTTTCCTCCATTGCAATTAGTTTTTGTATGACTTTTCCTTTTCATTTACACGCTGGGTTCATTTATGATTTACGTTTTATTCCCATTATATTAGTTTTTCTATATGGAAATACAAAGAGCATTATTTGTATTGGAGTTTTATATCTTTCTTATAGATTTTACTTAGGTGGAAGCGGAGTTTTCCCATCATTTATTATCTTTACTATTATTTCTGTTATTACAATCATGTTTCGTTACTTATCACCTACTTATTTCAAGGAAAAGAAGATATTATTAAGCATTCTACTTATTTTGATATGTACAACTTCCCTTTCTATCTGCGGTATTGTAACGCAAATAAATACAGGTGGTAAAATTGACTCTACTCTCATCGAATTTTCATTCAATTATATAGTCATAAATATTTTCACATTATTATTATCAGTTTATTTAATAGAAGGAATGATCGAGAAATATAAAATAAAAGAAAGAATGCAAAGAGCAGAAAAATTTTATATAGCTAGCGAACTAGCTGCATCTATCGCGCATGAAATTCATAATCCACTGACCACGGTACAGTGGATTCACTCAATTACTAAATGAAGATGAGAGTGCTAAGATGTCTCAAGATAAGTACTTAGAAATTATGTTACTTGAAATGCAGCAAATACAATCTACTATTAATAACTATTTATCTTTAACCAAACCACAAAACATTATAAAAGAGGAACTAGATATTAATTACATATTAAATCAAGTGAAAGATAATATTTCACCACTCGCTCTTTCATATAATGTTGAAATAAAACAGCATATTACAACAGATTCCCTTTACATAAATGCTAATACTGAAAAATTAAAAATATGTCTAACCAACATCATACAAAATGGAATTGAGGCTATGAAAAATGGTGGCGTATTACAAATAAATATACAAAAAATAAAAGATAATATTGTAATTGATATTATTGATACAGGAATAGGAATGTCTTCCCAACAAATAAAACGTATTGCCTTGCCATTTTATTCAACAACAGAAAAAGGTACTGGGCTTGGTACTATGATTGCGTACAGTATTATTAAAGAATTAAACGGAGATATAGAGATAGAAAGTGAACTAGGAAAAGGAACACACTTTTCTATCACTATCCCCTGCTAATATAATAGAAGACTTATTTAAATGATATTATTTTGTAGCTAATATAACCATATAAAAAGAAGACGTAACTATGATATTATCCCCTTTAATTAGACGGTGTAAAAAGACCATGTACATACATACATGGATGTTACACTATTACTTGGAGGGGATTTTTCATGACTAAAAAAGGTTCAACATTTATTACATATTCAGAAGAATTAAAGTTAACGGCTGTTCAAAGTTATTTAAACGGAGAAGGAAGTTATAATATGATAAAAGAAAAATATCAGATTAGAAGCTCTACACAACTAAAAAATTGGGTGAAAAAATATAAAGAATCTGGTGAAATTACAGATACTCGTGGAAAAAATGGTGGAATGAAAGGTATATCAAATCCTCTAAAAGGCAAACGCGTTCATTTTAAGACGATTGAAGAGGAACGTGACTACTATAAGGCACAGGTTGAATATTTAAAAAAGCAGTATCCGAATCTGTAAATGGAGGTGCACTAAAATATACGGTGAGATATCATATCATTGAATCATTAAAGGGGAAATATCCAGTTATATGGCTTACGAAATTTGCGGGTGTACATCGTTCAAGTTACTATAAGTGGATTCATACAAAAAGTATGAAAAACATACGACTAGAATCCGAGAAACGATTAAAAAAAGTAATACAATCTATTCATGTAAGGCACAAGGAATATGGTTATCCACGTATGAAAATCGCTTTACAGGAAGAGGGATACTTTATAAATCACAAAAAAGTATATCGCTTAATGAGCGAGCTCAACATTCAATCTATTATTCGAAAGAAGCGTCGCTTCTTTAAAGGGAACTATTCCAATGTTTTTCCGAATGTTTTAAACCGTGAATTCAAAGATCGCCAACAAAATGAAGCGCTTGTTACAGATATTACTTACCTACGATTCCAAGAGGGATTTCGGTATCTTTCTGTTGTACAAGATATTTATAATAACGAAGTTGTTTCTTGGAAAATATCCAAGCGCAACGATAATGAACTTGTATTAGATACAATTGAAATGTTGGCACAAAAAAGAGATGTGCGTGGAACCATTCTCCATTCAGATCAGGGATTCCAGTACACATCTCACGCCTACAACAAACGACTTTTAGGTTTAGGTATCATTGGCAGCCACTCTCGCAAAGGAAACTGCCATGATAATGCCTGTATTGAGTCATTTTTCTCCCATTTTAAATCGGAAATGTTGTATTTGAATCATTTTAAAACAGAAGCAGATTTAATACAAGCAATTGAAGAGTATATTTATTTTTATAACTATAAACGGTTCCAAAAACGACTCAACCACCGAGCTCCGATAGAATATCGAATCTCGATGGCTGCTTAGTCTTTTTAATATTGTCTACTTGACAGGGATAAGACCACATGGATAAGAACAGCATCAGATTTTAATACTAGTGATTGTGAATTTTTATTGAGTATAGTTGATGGTTTTGATATTAGTATTTTATGTAAAGATGGGCATTTACTTCAGAAGTTACATCAACATGTTCAAGACCTAGGTTATTTAGATACTAAGTATTTAACAGAACGTACTGCAGGAACTTTTTAACTAGATCTTAAAAAGAAGGATTCAATACTCCTATTAAATCCTTCTTTTCCATTACTCACTACTTCACATATACATAATAAGAACTAGCTGTAATATAGAACACATTACCTCTACTATTCTTCACTTTATATTGTGGTGAACCATTTACAGATACTTTATCAACAATAGTGAACCCTAAACCTTCACCGACAGTTCCTACAACATCTCTATCTGCCCAGGAAGCTTTTGAATAGTATCGTAAGTCATTCACTTTAGAGACTACACGTTTACCTTCCACAGATGAAGATTCTTCTTTATAGCGAATGTATGATGAATCGTTATAAACCCATTGATTCCCTCCAAGATTCAACCAGTTTCCTACTTTACCCCAGACTTTATATGATTCACCCTTTTGTAACTTACGAATGACATCATTGCTTGTGGATGGTCCAGATCGAAGGTTTACATTTAAACCATCGATATAAGCTACTCCTGTTGCATCCGTTACACTTTCAGATGGTTGTTGTGGTTTTACTTCCACAGTGACAGAATGACCATTATACGCTTTTAAAACATCAGAACGGAATTGAGCTTCTGATACACCATGTGAAGCAAGATACCCCTGTGGATCCTCATGATCTGTACCGCCTAATTTGTATGTGATATCTTTATGAGTCCATAGTCCAACACTCGGATGGATATTTCTATCTTTTAAAATTTTCGCAAGTAACTTTACATATCTTTCATACGATTTTTTGAATTTAATTGGGTCACTAGTCTCAGAAAGTTCTACATGTACAAATCTAGCATTTGCCGCTGGACCTGCACCCCATGCACGATATTTAGTAGAAGCGATTTGAATTATTTCATCCCAATCCGTTGCATAATGAACGAATGCATTTCTCCATGTTCTAGCTTCATAATTTCTAATATTGATAGCAGGTGCTTCTGGTGTCGCTGTGGAATGTGCTACTACTCCCTCATATGCACCAACACCATATCTATATCCTTGCTTAGGTAAATCTGGAATAATCATTTTTCTATCTGCAAAAGCACTTGCAGAAGAAGAAAATAAAATAATACACATGATAAATAACGCGCTACATTGTTTCATTAATTTTTTCATTTCGTATTTTCCCCTTTAATATTTGCATAAACAAAAAGAGCACCTCAATTGAGACTGCTCCTTTTGCTATCATTTTTTATATTTGTCTTTATTTAATTTTTTTCTTTTCTAGATTTTGATCTTCTAATTTTCGCCTCAATTTCAGAAGATACACTTTCTAACAACCAAGTAGGAATCCATTTATCCCAGCTAATCCGTACACAATTGGCTGTAAAGCTATTAAAAATATGATAAATTAAACCACCAGTTACCATAAAAAAGAAAAACTCTGGTAGTTTAAATGCAATATCAAATAAATGCGCTAAAGAAGGTAATAAAAAAAGCACCACAGTTCGTGCAATGCCCTCAATTCCATATTGTGATGAATACGTACCATCTAATTTTGAAGCTTTACTACCAGTGATCCAATCTAATACAACTACCCATACCAAAATAATAATCCAAATTAAATTAGATTGACCATATAAAAAATTAAATATGGTGCCCAATCCCCCACTAATTACAGAAGCAACTTTAAATTGGGTGTTATTAATAACATCCAGTACATTTAATGTTTTTACAAGCTCATGAATCCGTTCCAAACTTTCACCCCCTTTTTTACATTTCAAAGCAAAATAAAAAAGCCTGCTTTGGCACGCTCGATTTTGATAAAGTTATATGTTCATTTTCTTCCACGCATACTCTAGTGGTTCAGTTCGTGGTGGCTTCATTACTTCTTTTTCAGTAGTTCCTTTCTTACCTTGTGATAAATTGTGCATAACACCTTGACGGGTGGAAATCTGCCTAATACCTGTTCGTATCCAATCATCGGGATTTAAAATACCCCCTTGATGTGTTAGGAGTTGCCTAACGCCTGTATGTGAAAAATCGATTGGATTAACAATAACCCCTTGACGATGTGTATTGATTTCACGTATTCCATCATGATATAGCGTTGTTGGAGATATGATTATACCCTGATGCGTATTAATTTCGCGTGTTCCCGTACGGTATAGATTTGTTGGAGATATGATCATACCTTGAAGTACTGCCATATACTTACCTCCTACTTATTCAATCCGTAAAGCTACATAGTAATCACTAAATGAATTAAATTGATTAGCTATAGGGGCCGACGTGTAAAATAATTTGTACTTATGAATTTCCCCATTTTCAACAATCTCTGTAATATCACCATAAATAAAACCGCTACCTTTATAGATGTAAAAGCCATCGTACTTCCCTCTAAATCCTTCACGACTATCTCCCATGTATAAAGGAGTGAAAACTATCTTTCCTTCATTAGAGGGTGCCTTTAGAAGGACTTTATCCCAATAAAATGTAGAGTTTGTATCAGAATATGGAACGGAACCTGAAAATTTACTTCTATCAGTTATATGTGTAGCTGTTTGACCGCGAGAACCGCAGCTAAACATAACACTGAACGGGCAAGAATACGGTGAAAATAATTCCGGTTGATAGTATTCGTCTGGAAGGCCTATAAAACCAATCACTGTCTTTCCTTTGTGAGATGGGATTTCATCATCATTTGCATATACACAATAAATAACAGTATCTTTATCGACGTATAGATATAGGTCAACCATATATTTTTCATAATTTAAAGCAATTGCCCCACTAGAATAATTTGCTTTCCCCTGATGGAATACTAAAGGGAACCAAGCTTCTTCTCCAGTTCCACTCCCACCCTCTTTATCGTAACCTCTGATTAGTCTGTAACTACCATCTGTATATTTCACATTCGGTTCTCTTATGTCATACTGACTTGATAATGAAGAATTTTTTGCAAGATTATCATAAGGACGCAGCTCAATATAATTGTTTTTGGTTCCATCATTACCTGTAGAATACATAACAAAAATATTATTCTTATCCGGTTTGTCAGCATTTAATTGCTGCCATCCAGCCTTTTTCATTTCATCGATAATCTTCATAAAGACTTCTCTGCGCTCTAGTCTGTGTAACTTACAAATTTTATTTGTCATTTTATATGTTCCTCCCTAATTTAAACGTATTGCTTTCATAGAAACATTAAAAGTAGAGTTTGCTACGCCCCTATTTTCTATATAAAGATTTACCTTGTTTGTATGATCTTTATCCTCACAAGGAATAGCCAAAATATCATATATTCTTTTTTCTGATAAGCTTTTATAAATCTGATTTCCATTCTCTTTTTGATCGTACATAAATAACATTGCTTCAACGTTTGAATCATTTGTAACTTGAATCGTACGAATATCGTATTTGTTACACCCTACATCCAGTGACGTATATAAAACTTTCCCTGGTTCAATTGTAATTTGTACATTCCTCTCAATAAGGATTGATGGTGTAATCTCACTTTCGTATGTATATCTATATAATTTCATTGCAGTTCCCATATTGTATTCATCTCAATTATGTTTTAGATGAACATTAAAATAAATTGGTTCAAATGCTAGGACATTTGTATCCTTCACAACCTTTACCCAAAAATCTCGCATACTTTGTGCAGCTACTGAATCAATCTGTATTTATTTAATTTTTTTCTTTTCTAGATTTTGATCTTCTAATTTTCGCCTCAATTTCAGAAGATACACTTTCTAACAATCAAGTAGGAATCCATTTATCCCAGCTAATCCGTACACAATTGGCTGTAAAGCTATTAAAAATATGATAAATTAAACCACCAATTACCATAAAAAAGAAAAACTCTGGTAGTTTAAATGCAATATCAAATAAATACGCTAAAGAAGGTAATAAAAAAAGCACCACAGTTCGTGCAATGCCCTCAATTCCATATTGTGATGAATACGTACCATCTAATTTTGAAGCCTTACTACCAGTTATCCAATCTAATACAACTATCCATACCAAAATAATAATCCAAATTAAATTAGATTTACCATATAAAAAATTAAATATAGTGCCCAATCCCCCACTAATTACAGAAGCAACTTTAAATTGGGTGGTATTAATAACATCCAGTACATTTAACGTTTTGACAAGTTCATGAATCCGTTCCAAACTTTCACCCCCCTTTTACATTTCAAAGCAAAATAAAAAAGCCTGCTTTGGCACGCTATTGTTTTAATTTGTAATTATTTTTGCTATATGTTCGCTTTTTCCATGGTGATTCTAATGGTTCTTTTCTTGGTAGTGCTTGATTACGAATTTGTTCCTCAGATATATACTGATTTTGCTGAAAAAAACCTTCAAATGTCCCATTCGGAACTCGAACCCCCCCTGTTAAAAATGGGATAGGAAGAAAAGTACTCATTACTTTTGTTTTTACACGACTTCCTTTAATTACGTATATCGGATTCGAAATTTCTTGTCCAGCAGTCTTTCTAACTTCACGTTCCCCATAATTTTTCACTATAATCTGAGGTAACACTTTACCACTTGTTTTTGTAATTATCCGTTTGCCCTGTTCCTTCATATTAACTTCAGGTACTATCTTTCCCATTGTTTTATCATTAATTCGAATTCCTGTTTTATTACCTTGGTGACTGACAGTTAATTTTATTCCTCTATAAGTAGCCATCATTCATATCCCTCATCTTATTCTTATAGCCAGATATGTTATATCCCTACCAAATGAAGAAGTAGTTTTGTAATTGGATTCACTACTGTATGAAAAATAATTTGCCCAAAATGGTAAATAAACTTCAATACCATTCTCAGTTTCAATTTCAATTGTATCTCCACTTCTTCCATCAGTTATAATCTTGCCATTAGGTTTAAAGCATTGTAAAAATCCCAATTTAGCCCTTAAACCAACATTCTCCTCTGCTATATATAAGTCCCATAACATAATTGTCCCATTATTTGACCCACCTTCTGCAGGTGCAGGATAACACGTTAAATACGTAAAACTATTTTGATATGCAAAATTATCTAAAAGCCTTTTAGGTGTATTACATGTAAGGAAAGCATAATCCATACCAATATACGACGTGCTACTACTTGCATGTATCGCGCAGGAATAGGATGGTTCATTTTTTTCTTCAACATATGTTTCTTCAGGTATACCAAAAAAGTGTACTATTGGTTGCACAGCTTGACCTGGTTTTTGCTGCTTTAAAATCGTCTCATTTGGTATAGCTATAAAAACAACTCTATCTAAATCAGCATAACAATAGTATTCCATTTCCAGATCTTGGCTCAATGTTAGTTCACCACCATAAGTTAGCTTGGGGCTTCGATAAAAGAAATTCAACCTATTCCAATTCCCATAAATACTTATTTCTTTTTTATTTTCATAATCCCATTCCCTAATCCACTTAAAAAGTCCATCCGTTGAATTATTTTTTCTAATATCATAACTCGGTTTTCCAAGTGCATCTTGTCCTGAATAAGGATAAAAAGCTAAATACATTGGTGATCTTCCATTGCTTCCTTTAGAATGTATTACAATTCGATAGTCTTTCTCTGTACCATTATCCTCAAGAACTTCCCATCCAGCTTCTACAAACATTTTTATAAATGAATCAAATAAATCCTTCCTTAAACATGTTTCTCTTTTATAAATGATACTCACTTTATATCACCTCATTCTATTCTTAATGCTACTGCTTGAGTAGGAAAAGACGTGTAATTATTACTAGAACCTCCCAATGTTGTATATCTGTACTTTTGAATCTCATTATTTACTTCAATGTGAATTATATCACCATCCAGCATACCACCTGGCTGTAAAAAATACACTCTACCTAATCTCCCCCTAGTTCCAGTATTGCTGTCACCATAAAACACTTCACTTAGTACAAATTTATTATCAACATTAGGTGATAATGGTGAAATTATGCTCATCGTTGGTTGTGCAATAGTTATCGCATTTTCCACCTCTAGTAAATTCTTGGGATTATCTGACACCTTACACTTATTCTGCCCTGTAAATCTTCCAGAATGGCCACTATTAGCATAAATAGCACCTGAATATGGTTTACGCTCATTTCTCTTGCTTTCTTCAATAAACGATTGTTCTGGAAAACCTAAATATATAAGGGTATTACCTAGACCCGTGTATCTAAAAGGTTTAACTAAAAAAATAATAACCTCTTTATCAGCATAGTAAAAATATTCCATTTCCCATAATCTATTATATTTTCTAGCCCCAGTATAATTATTGCTATCATATTGTCTTCCGGGAAAAAAACAAAAAGTATCAAATCCATCTACGGAATAAAAGGTTGTTGGAGAATTCAATACTCCCATTCTCATAGTTGCGTCTGCGTAATCTGTTTTTCTACAATCAGAAACTTCACCCCAATCACCATCAAAAGCATTTAGCTGTACGGCCAAGTGTTTATCACCATTATAGCCATCAGTATATATTTCAACTAACCTATTTGTTAAATCCGCTCCTTCACGTAGTCTCCAACCTGCATTTAAAGCTACTTGTATAAACGTATCAAATAATTCAAACCGTTTACACATACCTTTAGTAAAAATAGCCTTAGTCATTTAATTTCACCTCTAAATTAATGTCGTTACTTTTAATACCACAGTATACAAAGAAGGAACATTACTAAAATTTTCAATAAATAGGTGACAAGACTTTGTTTGATCTTTATCATCACAAGGAATATTGATTATATCGTATGTTCTTTTTTCTTTAATACTGCTGTACTGAATTTGCCCATCTTTTTGTTTATCAAAAATTGTACACTCATAATCATTATTTGCTGTATTTTCAATAAAGATTGTCCTAAGTTCATACTTGTATATACCTAGTTCAATAGGTATATACTTCTTTTCATTACTATTAATCTCAACCTTTACTTTTTTTTCGATAAGCTTTGGAAAAATATTTTCTGTTTGTTCTTCTTGCTTATAATATCGATTTACGACCATTGATGTTCCCATCTCTTCACCTCCAACTACTCATGTTCAAGATGTATTTGAAATTGTAATGGAGCAAGCCCAACATAATCTGTTCCCTTTGTTACTTTTAACCAAAACTTCATTGTATTTTCCGGATCTACATAAGGAATCTTGATACTATCTTGATATTGACCTGGTTTACCATTACTGTCTAACGCAAGATCCGCCCATGACCATCCAAATTTATCTTCATATTGAGCAATACTTAAATTCACATTATTCGCTCGTGCAACTGAAGGATTCACAAGTTCTAGCATAATTTCTGATTTCCCTGATATCATATCTGGCAATCGAGTTTGTGCTAATGTTGAAAGCTCCTCACCTGAAAATTTAATTTCTAAATTAGATCCGAATCCATATACATCTCCACCATAAAATGTAGTCTTAATAACACCTAATTCTTTACCTTCTACATTTGTCAAAATAACTTTACCTGTAAATTCTAGTGACGGGAGAGTAATTTGAATACCAGTGTTATACCCTGTATTTCCATTGAAAATAATTCCCCCAAATTCATCTTCCATCTGCACACTTATATTCGGCGCTATATTAGCAATGGTTAACTTTCTTCCTCTTGTAGCAATAATGGAATCAATATCAAGATTTACAAATTTTGAATTCGATCCTTTTTTTAATACAACACCAAACTTACTACAGTTCATTCTATCTGAGTCGTAAAAATTAAAACCTTCGCCATAATCAGAAAAAAACGTCCAATCTTCATTATCTTTGCACGCCATCCACTTCAATTCAGTTGTTTCTCGAGTACCATCTTCTGTTTCTAAGAACTCGATATTCTCCTCACCGTTTTTCCAAACGATAATACCGCCTTTGTCATCTTCATGGGTTGGCGTATAATCAGCAGATACTTCAAATGCAAATTCTTTCTCATTTGGAAGATCTGCAAGTAATAATGTGTCACGCGAAACATTGTGTAGCATTCTAAAATATCCTTTTCGATCAATTAAAGAATAGCTACCGACAGGAGATGCAATCCATCTGGAATCGAACGTATCAAAATCATCCTTAAAGATTAAACCACTTCTTATTTGATATGGTTTTAATTTCTCATCAGGTAGTTTTAATAGTGTTGCACCTTCTTCTAAGTCAATAGCATCGATACTGATGTATTTCCCTGATAACTCAATAACGTGAATCATATCTTCAAGGTTTTTCTTCTCATATGCAAGTGTTTGGTATTGCATATCTTCTCCTGAAAGTTTAAGGATTTCCTTTTGGCCATCAATTTTCAATTCAATGTCTTCCGGATAAGATGGACTTGTCATACTAATTAATCGGAACTTAGTACCCTTGAATAAAAATCTAGCTGATATAGTGCTATCGTTATTGTCTTCCTTACTCTTCCAATGATGAGTATTATTGTAGCAACTAACATCAGCTTCAGTTGTTTTCCAGAAACCGTTGTATTCAATATTCTTATGAGTATCATCGAAACGTACCCAACCAGGTTCAGGCTCAACTAACTTGTCACCTAATCTAGCAAGTAAGTATCCGTCAGCGTCAATGTCAATGGAATCTAATGACATAGCTTTACCAATCACTTTTACAGTATGCTTGCCACGGTCTAAACCTATTTTCTCGTAACGTATTACCTGGTTACCTGAAGGACTATTGTAAACCATAGTTTCTTCTTTACCATCAATAAGTACTTTAGAAGTTGCATCGTAACCACTGTCGCCATAAGCTAGAAGTCTAAGTTTAGTACCTACGAACTCAAATTCGAAACTCGTGTCAAGTGTCTTGTCGAGATTGTAATGAGTTGTCTTGTTGTAGTGCTTATCATTACCCGTGGTTAGTTTCCAGTTACCGATATATCGAATTAAAGGGTCATTATCATCAATTCGTTTCCAACCTTTTTCCGGTTCAGTTAACACATTTCCTATTGTATTAATCTTGATAAGACTTCCTGTATCATCAATGTCTAATGCATCAAAACGATAGTCATAAGATAAAGCACCAGGTCGGCTTGTTTCAACTTTAACCTTAACCTCATGCTCTTTATCTTCTAAACCAAACTTTTCATATTTCAAGACTTGGTTAGTATCAGCAGGTGCATTAGCATCAAAGAATTCAAGAGGTAAGTCGTCAATTCTTACCGATATTTTATCTGAATAAAATTCTGTAGTAGAACAACCAACAATCAATCTAAATTTAGTACCCTTGAATTTAAATCGAAAACTTGAATTTTTACCTTTATGAGCACGTGTACTCTTCCCACCGTAAGCACCTGGATACGCAACATTCTTGTCCCAGTTAGCATCATATAAGATTTCAGATGTATTGTCATCGAATCGTTTCCAACCAGGTTCAGGAGATGTTACGATATCATCAATCTTATAAGGTGGCCATTCAATATAACCATCTAGGTCGATATCAATTGCATCAAAGTTAAGACGATAAGTACCCTTTGACCCACATTGAATTCTAACTCTATGCTTCCCTTTAGTTAAGCCTAACTTCTCATAAGCTAATACTTGACCTATATTAGCTGATGCTATTTCACTATATTTTTCAGTAACTCCGTCAATCGTGATTGAAACATCGTCTGAACGATATGCTGATACATCAAAGCAAGAAATAATTCTAAGTTGAGTTCCGTAGAAATCGAATTCAACTGCACCTAAAGAATCATTATCTTTCACATAGTGATAAGTACTATTATACCACTGAGCAGATGCACCTTGGTACCATGTACCTCGGTATTTAAAGTTAGGTTCGGTATTGTCAAGCCTCTTCCAACCAGCTTCCGGTTGTGACAATTGGTCTCCTACTTTAACAGGCGGTTTTTCAATATATCCGTCACTATCAATATCAATTGCATCTAAGAAAAGTCGATAAAACACACTCTTCGTTCCACACTGAATTCTAACTGTATGCAACTCTTTAGTTAAACCTAACTTTTCGTAAGCAAGACCTTGATATATCCTAACAGACGATTCCCCACTATACTGTTCAGTGACACCATCAATTGTAATTGACATGTCATTAGCAACATCCACATCTAATAGTGAAATAATACGTAGTCGAGTTCCGTAGAAATTGAATTCAATCAAACCATTTGATTCTGTGGCTGGTACATAATGCCAACTATTATTATAATGACTGGTATGTGCTCCATTTTCCCACTTACCTCGATATTTAAATGATGGGTCGGTATCGTCAATTCGTTTCCAGCCTGATTCGGGTTGTTTTAGTTCGTCGCCTACTTTAATAGTCGGTTTCACCATTGAACCATTTGCATTAATGTCAATAGCATCAAGCATGACAGTTACACCTTCAATTTTTACTTTGTGTGTACCTGAAGGTAAATTTAATTTCTCGTAAACCAATGTCTGTAATTGAGTTGTTGATTTATACAAACTAAATTTCTCAGTAACTCCATCAATTGTAATGGTTACCTCTTTGTCATAAGCTGCTTGAATTGAACTGATTAGTCTAAGTTTAGTACCTATGAACTCAAATTCAGCGGTTGCAACTTCAGTACCGTGAGAACTGTTTTTGAAATGAATGGTGCTATTATAATAATTAGAGCTATCAGAAAAGAGTTGCCAGTTACCAGCATATTTAATATTTGTATCATTGTCGTCAATTCGTTTCCAGCCTTCTTCTGGTTGTAACAGTTCGTCTCCTACGGTAACTGGTGGTTTTCCAATTGAACCATTCGCATCTATATCAAAAGCGTCAATAAGATTTTCTTGTGCTTCGATTTTAACAACATGGTTTCCATGTGATAAATTTAGTTTTTCGTATAATAGAACTTGACGGTCATTTCGGTTAGGGTCATTCATTGTGTATGTTTCAGCTATACCATCAATAGTGATAGTTATTGGACCTTTATAGTATTGAGAACTATTCATAATAGCACCGATTACTCGAATGCTAGTTCCTGTAAATGTAAACTCACACGAAACAGGTCCTGAACCAGATGATGCATTTTTGTATCTCATTGTATTATTATAGTAACCGCTACTTGTTGAACCTGCACCTTGCCATGGTCCAGTGTACTTGATATTGCTATCAGTATCATCTATTCGTTTCCATCCGGATTCTGGTTGTAACAGAATGTCACCTACTTTAGCAGTAGGTTTACTAATTGAACCTTTTTCATCTATATCGATAGCATCAAAAGTTAACGGAAAAGGCGAATTAGTTCCAGATTTAATAACCACATTGTGAACACCTTCTGCTAAACCGAGTTTCTCATAAACCAATGTTTGATAACCAACTTTATTAGCTTGCTCACTGTAAACTTCCTCTTTACCATCGATTATAATCTTAATATCGTTACTTCGATGCTGAGCCTCATGTACACAACCGATAACTCTAAGTTTGGTTCCTGAAAATTGGTATTGTACTTCCCCTGAACCTCCATCAACATAGTGGAATGTATCGTTAAACCATTCAGGAGTAGTAATACCTGCCTTCCACCAATCACCAACATATTTAAAAGAATTGTCCGTATCGTCAATGCGTTTCCAACCAGGTTCTGGTTGTTTTAGTACGTCACCTACTTTAGCAGTTTTCACTAAGTATCCTTCGCTGTCAATATCAATACCCCAGAATGAAACAATTTCAGGCTTAGCTGATTTAATAACAACTGTATGTGTTTTAACTTCTAAGTTTTGCTTCTCATAAACCAATACGAAATTTCGGTCTGTTCCTCTTAATGAATACGTTTCCTCATTACCATCAATTGAGATAACCATAGAATCGTTATCGATTGATCTGTTAGGACATATAATTCTTAATGATTCTCCTACAAACACAAACTCAACTGAATATTCAGGTTTATTTGGATTTGCATAATGGAATAGCTCTTCTGCAGAACCACCGGATAGTCCCCAAACACCCGTATATACAAAATTTTCATCTTGGTGTTTATATCGTTTCCAACCACTTTCAGGTTCAGGTAACTGATCTCCTACTTTAGCAGGTGGTTTCACTAATTCTCCACCTAGAACGTCAATAGCATCCATTATGATACCGTTAGGGGCTACTACCTTAACTGAGTGCACTGCGTCTGGTAATCCTTGTTTCTCATATAGAAGTGTTTGCCATTGGTCTGAAGAACCTGTAATACTGTATTTCTCAGTAACCCCATCAATTAATACATCTACAGGACCATAACCGGAAGTAGTAGTAATCATTTTAGAAACAATTCGCAAACCAGTTCCTTTAAAGCTAAATTCTATGTCACAACTAACTCTAGAAAATGTATTTGTTGAATCGTAGTACCTAGAATCCGTTGCTAGCTCCCATGTACCTGAACCATATTTAATCAATGAATGTCTATCATCGAATCGAGTCCATCTACTTTCCGGTTGAAGTAAAACATCCCCTACTTTAGCAGGTGGTACCATTGACCCATTTTCATCAATATCAATAGCATCTAGGTGCATGAATACACCCTTTAACTCAACAGTATGAATTTCATCAGTTAAACCTTGCTTATCAAATAATAGTACTCTAGTCGGTGAAACATCTCTATCAGCATAAAAGCTAATTGTTTCAGGTTTACCATCAATTATTATTTGAGCATCTCTATCGTAAGTGTTATTAGAAACACCGATAACTCGAAGTTTAGTTCCTTTAAACTTGAATGTTGCAGACATAGCACTATTGTCAACCGAACTTTGCTTTGCATGCTTAAATCGAGCGGTAGAATTGTGGTAGTCAGGAAGATTGTCTATTAACGTCCAATTACCTGAATACTTAATATTAACATCAGTATCATCAATTCGTTTCCAACCAATTTCAGGTTGAAGCAGAACGTCACCTACTTTAGCAGTTTTCACTAATTCTCCATCAAGAACGTCAATAGCATCCATTATAATTCCTTCAGGACCCTCAAGTTTAACTGAATGAAATTCATTTTTTAGACCTTCTTTATTGTAAAGTAGAACTTTCCAGTTATCTGAACCTAGTACTGGATTATACGATTCTTTGGCACCATCGATTGTTATATCTACAGGTCCATAACCTAAATTAACACTTTTAGAAACAAGTCTGACACCTGTACCCTTAAATGAAAATTCTACAACTGATTTGGTAACGGAATATACCACTGTACTATTATAGTACCTATCATCAGTTACTCTATTCCAAGCACCATCACCATACTTAATTAATGGATTAGCATCGTCGAAACGATTCCAACCAGGATCAGGTTTATCTAATATCTCCCCTACTTTTTTTGGTGTAAACACATAACCATCTGAATCGATATCAATTGCATCAAGATTTAAGTATATACCTCGAATCGTTACTGTATGCGGCCCTTTATTAAGATTTATTTTCTCATATATAACAGCTTGCCTTTTTCCCTCCCATGCATAGTAATCTAATCTCTCAGGATTACCATCAATAGTGATTGTTGCATAGCTATCATAACCACCATTATTGGCAAGCCCAATAATGCGAAGTTTAGTACCTACAAAAGAAAATTTAATATATACTAGGTTTGATGGGTGACTAGACTCTTTATAGTGGAATGTTTTCGAATAATCATCAGAATATTTAGAGTATCCACTAAGCCAATTTTCTCCTTCAAAGATAATATTCCTATCACTATCATCAATACGCTGCCACCCTGGTTCGGGCTGAGTTAATACTCTCACCATCATATCACCTCTCCATTTTTATCTTAAAATAATTTCAATTGCTCCATCAGTAGCAATTACTATGCCCTAACTATTTGTACTAACAGCTTGATGGATCAATAAATTTAAATATTTCATGCATAACAGAAAGGAACTAATTTACTTATTAAAAGACATTTAAAATACGAATATTCGATATAATATAATTAAATAAAAGCTAATCTAGCACTCTACTTTATTATCTCGTTTTCTTCCAATTCCAATTATTCCACCAAGATTCCCGGCTATGTTTTAACCATATTTTTGGTTCTTCTTCGATTAATATATCGCTTTCCTCAAATTCAACCGGTTCTTCTGCCTGATAGATATTTTCTAATTTAAACGTATCGTTTTCAACAAGTATACTTTCGTTGTCTAAAATGTGATTAAATTGTTCTATTTCATCTATATTCGTATGAACGAGATCTCTTCTATTCACTGGAGTTGTTTGGATCTCTATACTAGATAATTCTCTTACATTTTCAAACACACCGTATGTATTTATGGATGCTTTATGATTTGATTTTCTTTCCCATTCATATAGCTCATGAATATTTGAAGCCTCTTCAACTGAATTCCGATGCATATCCTTCAATTCCACAATATTCATCATTACATTTCGTACTGTACGATCTAATTCTTCATTCTTCACTACATCTGTATTAAATTCTCTTACACCTTTATGAAATTGCTCCGTGACTACTATATTTGCCTCTGCCTCTTTCATAAGCTTTTCCATTGGGGCAGATGTAATATTCTTTACATACCAGTTTCGATCATTCATTGCGGTTTCATATTGTTCAATACTAATCTGTAACTCTCTGTCAATGATTTTAAAATTCTCTTTATCAATCATTTTTGCAGCTAATTCTCTTACGACTTTTACATTATCTATCGTTGCAACAGTCGCATCAACTTCTTGCATGACATTACCAAACTGATAGAATGAACTAATTTCTGCTCTTGTTTCATTTTCTTTATTCATTATTTCATACGTATCTATATTTGTTTGTAATTCTCTTTGGATCCTTGCAAACAAATCATAATCTGGTAAATAAACCGTAATCCCTAATCCTTCGAATAGATCAAACTCTTCATACGATGCTTCTAGCTCGTTTTCTAATACAAAAGTATCACTTTCAACTAGTATACTTTCGCTGTCTACTGTTCGGCTGGATTGTTCTATGTGACCAATAGTAGTATTAAAAGTATTGTACTTATTCGTTAAAGTTGTACGGATTTCTTCACTAGCTAGTTCTCTTTCAAATTCACTTACATCATATTCGTGTATTGATGCTTTATTATCTAATTTTCTTTGCCATTCGTCTGTTTCAAAAATATTTGACTCGTACTCATTATTAATTTGTCGCATATCATCAAAATGCTTAATTTTCATTATGAGTTGTTTCGTAAGTCGTTCTAGCTCTTCATCCTTGATTACATTTGTATTACGTTCTTTTATTATTCTCTCGAGTTGATCAGTAGCGATTATATGCGTATCTATTTCTGGCACACGCTTTGCCATCGGATCAAATATAATACTTTCTGCATACCAATTCTTATCATTCGTTGCGGTTTCATATTGTTCAATACTAGTTTGTAACTCTTTCTCAATATGTCCTATATCATTACTATCAATTATATTAGTTGCTACTTCTTTCACTAGATTACCAATCGAATCAACCGTATTAATTTCTGCTTCTATATTATTTTCTCTATTTGCTATTTCAGCTGTCTCTATATTCGTTAGTAATTCCCTTTGAATCCTTGCGAACAAATCATACTCCGGTAAGTAAACTGGAGTTCCTATTAAATCAAAAAGATCAAATTCTTCGTAACGAGAATCCTGTTCTTTTACGTGTCTATTAACAATGTCATATCCTTCTTCATTATGTGCTATCAATTGTTCTTGCTTTGTAAACTCTACAGGACTAATACATTCTGTTACAATATCGACTTTAACTCTTTCACTTGTTATTGGTTCATTACTTTCTTCACTTATAAACAATCGATCATACAATACAGAATCCGCTACTCTATCATCCTCCACTAACAACTCGTGAAGGTTGCGCTTTGCTAATTCATAGACAATTGTACATGGAGTTTCTATTTCATCTAGAATCCGATCCATGGAAGATATATCCGCTTGAGCAGTATGATACTGTCCATTTACTCGATTAAAACGTTCATATCCATATATACCTATTGCTTCTTGCTCATCTATAACTCGATTAGAAAACTCATAAGAAGGTACATTCACTTCCATTTGTAATACTTTTCTATCTATAGCAGCTACATCAAAAAAGACTCCCTCTTTCTCTTGCATTCTTCTATCTGCTAGATCCGTATCACGAACATTACCATATACTGAACGTATGTCTCTTTTAGCTGAATCAACTGTTATTTGTTTCGCTTGTAGTTCTCTCTGTACACGAGCAAATAAATCATAGTCTGGCATATAAACTGGGATTCCTAAACTATTAAACAGATCAAATTCCTCATAAAATCCGGTCAATTTTTTGATTTGTCTACTAGCAAATTCATAGTTATCTTGAATAGTCCCAAATAATTGTTTATGTATTAGGTCCATTTCCTCATGGTGTATATATTCAGTCCATACATGTTTCGTTTTCTTATTAACTTGTTCGTCTTCAGCTAATTTTACTTCTACTTCTTTTGTGAGCACATCACTGTGTATCATTTCTGGAAGATTATAATCCATGTACAAATTATCTTGACTTGATACCATCAATGTTTCTACTAAATTTACCTCATTAGAATGGTACTGTCTTTCCAATAGCTCATATCCACTTATGAATTTACTTTCATATTCATGCGTTATATGATTCATGTCATTCATTTCTATGTGAGATGTATCATATTCTATTAATAGTTTTTGAGCGTTATTATATACATGGCCACCATATGTATATATGTCTTCCATTATGCGGTCCGCAAATGACACATCATATTCATTAGTTTGAAGTTCTAACTTTTTACGTTCTAAATCTTCTATATTAATAAATCTTCCATCTATCTTCAGCGCTTTTCTATTTACAAATTCAAAATAATTCATTTCACCATTTCGCTGAATGGCATTTCTATTCGCTGTATTGTAATTTATATTACGAGTCTGTATTTCTCTTTGTTTACGAGCAAACAAATCATAATCTGGCATATAAACCGGAATCCCTGTATCAGTAAATAAATCAAATTCCTCATATGAAGTAGTTACTTCTCTTGGCATGTTATTATAAAGCTCAAAATCACTTATATCTTGTACAGGTAATTCTTTTTGGCTAATCTCTACATGATCCACATTTCTAACTAAAGTACTACATATTTCTTTTTCTCTTCTTTCAGTCAATATTGTTTCATAAAATCCTTCGCCATATAAAATACGTGCAACTTGTACCCATCGCGGTATTTCATCTACATTGGTTGCAAATTCTCGTAATTTCTGTTTTACTCTCTCTTGCTCAATTGGAAGCATATTACCTGCTTTATATATCTTACGATTTGTACTAGACATTTCTGTTACATCTGCATACTTTGTATCTAATCTGCTTCCATTGTTCCCTTCCATATGTTCCATATCAAAAGTTCGGTCATGTTGCATTGCTCTCTGATAATAATGAACATCTGCAAGAATTTCTTTAAGCGGTTTAGAATCCTGTATGCTTAACAGTTCCATGTTGATACTCCGCATTAGGTTTGCAATATCCACTTTAGCAATATTAGCAGTCACCTCAACTTGCCTTATTGCCTCTACAACAAGGTCTGTTAATATACCTTTTCCCTTTACTATTTTGGTTGCAAATACCCCAGCATCTTCTTCCTTAACAGCTTTGAATCTTGAATATGGCGGCAAACTGACTGGAAAATTATTCGCATTTTTTACAAAAGGATTTAAAACAGAAAGCGAGAGACTATACGTTTTCTTCATTGTTGATCCCAAAGGAATCGAAACAACATGACTCTTCTTTTTCGTACATAAAGAAGGGGAAGCAATAGAATAAATTTTCTCACTCACTCTCTGCATTCCCCCTTATATGATTAATGATTAAATATCTTCTTTATAAATAGCTAGACCAATCGGATTAAATGGCGTTGCTTTCGCTTGTGTCATCGGAGAGACTGCGGTAGTCGGCAACGTATAACGATATAATTGTGCAAATTCATAACTTGCTGTAATCTCTACCCCGTTAATTGGGATTTCTTTAAACGTCACTGTTTTATCATCTTCATTTAAAATAAAGTCAGTATTAGGAACTAGAGTACATGCATTGAACAACTTAAGTGTTCCTGCTTTCGGTTTATGCTCTAAATGGAAAACTTTTCTCATTCCATTTCCTTTTCCTAAAGATTCACTTGTAACTTCCTTTTCAATTTCCAATTCATCGGCCTGTTGAATATTTTTTGGGTGAACAGCATAGACATCATCTAATTTCCCAACATATCCATCATTAGGATGAACAATATAAATCTGTGATAAATGATATTTCCCACTATAGACAGATGGATTAAATCGACCTTGTCCACTATCAATATCCATATCGTGAGTAATAAATGATAAATAATGTTTTTGATACATTGCACCTGTGTATGATTGAGCTAATAATACAGAATCATTTCCATTACCTGTATTTTCTCCGTAGTCTAAATTTGCATTTCCAATTTTTTTATTAGGCGCATAATTATATTGATCTCCGTTACGACAACCACCAATAATTACAGTGTTTTTACGCGGTGCATTATCAAATGCGTACATTCTTCCAATATATAACGGTACAAATAATGCCCGAACAGGACTTGGTGTTGGATCTACACGCATAAACATAACAATACGGTCTTTGTTTGCATTTCCATACATATAAACGACAGAATCACGTTTCCAATCTTTTGTAAAACGAGCGTCTGGTGTAAAACTAATTGGTGTATAAGGCGAAGGGTTTACAAAATTAACTGTAGAATATACTTCAGCCATAATACTTTCCATTTTTTGCACGTCAAATGATGTCTTCGCTACTAAAGTATCTAACGTTCCGTCTGCCTTTGGTGCTAGAAAATACACTCCAGAAAATTTAATGTTCTCGGAACTTTTTGGGGCAGTTTGAAATTCAATTGCTGTATCTGAAATTGTATATTCCCCCGGATCAACCATCTGATTATTTCTATAAACCATAAAACGATTTTCATCAAAATTTGAAAATGGCAAATTAAATGTTTTTTTCGAACCGGTACCGTTTCCTAAATCACTTTCAGCATCTGATAACTTTACTTCCTTCTCAATAAAATACTGGTTAAACGTAAAGAAAATCATATCATTATTCGGTTCGTATGCATCATTTGTTAATCGATACTCACAGGTGATTTTATCTCCTTTTGCAATCGCTTGATTAAAAATAACTTTCCCCGCTTTAGCATCAACTTTATATTTATCCTTTTCTAGTAAAATGCTATTTACATACACTAATAAAGAACTTTCAACTACAGGAAATGTCGGAATTTGAAATTCCTTTTTCACTCCATCTCCCATACCTAGCTTTCCTAATGGAGAATCCACAGGAATAAATCTACCATCTGTGAAATCAGAATCGCTCGTATCATAAGCATTTGCCACTCCAAATCTGCGCCATTCTCCATCGCTACCTAACGATTCAAATAATCGCACATCAATAAATTTATTGATACCACTTCTAATTTTAAAGTATAACTTTCGACTCCATCCTCGCTCTGTAATCATTTTCTCTAATTCAACTGGTAATGTTTGTAAATAAGCTACTTTATCAAACCACATGTTTTTCTCTCCCCTTTACATTGACTTCTCATAAATTCCTAATCCAGCTGGACGATATGGTGTCGCTGGTCTTTTTGTAATTGGCGAAATCGCATCAACATTATAAAAACGATAAATATCAAATGTATCTGGACAAGTATTCTTTCGCACTTTTAACTTATCCCCATTCAATAATCCTAAAGGAGATAGTAAAACCATATGAGGTAAGAAACCTCGCACACCTTCATCTGGATGAACAATATAAGCACGAGATGTATGAACACGACCACTATATACCGAAGGATTAAATTGATACTTATATTCATCATTATCATGAGACTGCCAAGCTAGTGGATATTGACCACCATTTACTCCTTTTCTATCAGGCGGCATCTCATTTGGAGCAACATTCCAAGCAATATAATGAGCTTGATATCTAGCCCCTAATCGCGAACGCTTAATAATAACGTTATCAATACCATTACCTGGTGATTTAGGATACGTTTTTAAAATTGGCAAGCTATCATTCACATTTCTATATGGTTTCTTATCATTAAAATCAAATGCATGTGAGCTATTTTCTGTACCTGTATCAAATGCTGTCCCAGCCCAAAGTGCGTCACCAATTTGATCATCTTTCGCATAGCTTTCAATTTTGCCCATGTATAAAGGTGTAACCGGAACTACATTATTTTCAAATGCAGGTGTATTATCTGCTTGAATTAATAAAACTACACGATCCTTATCTACTTGGCCAGTCACTCTAACTAATGAATCAGGCCACCAATTTGTTTTCACATCAACCCCTTCTAAATTCGGGTTACGTAATGTAATTTTTACAAACGGTGACATCATAACATCCGTATTAGCATCAGTATATTCTATAATTGTAGAGCCATTTTTTATAACAACATCTGTTTTACTCACTTCTACATCTATTAACATTTTTAGGAAATAATCAAATGCTACTACTGTCGCTGTCCCATCTTTAAATACAGGTTCTTTTTCAATCATATAAACATAAAAACAGGAACGATCAAGATTTCTACTATATCTTAATTTTGCATCCTTAATAAACTCCGCTTTATCCTCTTCCGTATTAAATTTATACGAAATATCCTTTTTAGCAATATCCCAAGATGCGATTTGGACTAATCCATACATAGTCCCTTCTGCATTTTTAATAATTGTATGTTCCGCAATTCCAAATCGGTATAATGCGTCACTACTACCCGAATTCCTTAACAATTCTGAAGGATACCCCGCCTTTTGAAACTTTTTAACCTTTGTCCATCCGTTACTAGTTGCTAGATTTACAAGATCATCTAAAAAACTTCCTTCTTGAAATACCTTTTCAATAAACGCCACTTTACTTCACTCCTAATCTTTTAAAAATTGATAATTAAGCCAAATAGCTTTTTTCTCTAAAGATTTATTTATATATTCAAAACGGATAATTGCTTTCGCAGGAATTTGTTTAACAACAGAAAAATTAAACCCTTCGGGAACATCTTTCATATAAATTTCATCTGCTATTTTTTCATTATTAATATATAAATTCCAATAGTCATTATCGTTATATTTTGATGCACCAATGGAAAATGCAATCATTTCCATATCAACTGGTGCTATAAATTCATTATGATGAATATTTTCATAAACACCTATCCTTCTTCCTTTTATAAAAGGAATCGTTTTGGTTGGAAAGTATGGAGCATCTAATCGGCCACCAGCCATATAATTTACAGCAAAACTCATAATCTCCCTCCAATTACTTCAAAAACTGTAAAGCAATCCATACTTGCTTATTATTAATTCCTTGGTTATGAAATTTAAAAATAATTTTATCTCCAACCTTTAATTGCATATAGGACATAAGACTTATACCTTCTGGTATTTTTTTTGTATAAATATCCTCACAGACAATACCGTCATTTACAATAAGCGACCATTTATCATCGATTTCATACATAGAACTACTCACACTAATGGCATAAAACTCCATGTCAATTGGTAATACGTATTCCATCTTATCTTCTGTCCATGCTTTAGAATCCATTATAAAACCTTTCATATACGGAAAGGTTTTTGTTGGATAAAATGGCGCATCTAATCGACCACCAGCTATATAAGTTGTTTCAAACAAAGGTAATCACCCTTTTTATTGTATTAAAAAATCCCCATGCATCATTACGACACATCGGGAATTGGTAAATCAGATAACATACCGCTACCTTTATTAATAAGCCTTGGTTGTACTCGATCTAATTGTTTGTTTGCGTTATAAATTAGTTGCATCTCCATCTTTTTACCCGTTATCTTATGGGATATAAGGACCTTTTCAAGCAGTGCTTGTCCATTAAAAACCAAATCGTAGTGCAGATATTTATCTCCATCAACTGCCGATAACCGAGCACCATCACGAACCAGTGTATACCCCTCGGTCATACCCTCTTTAAAAACATCATTTGGATCGTTACCAGGCATCGGTTTTCCACCGCTGTAAAATTCCCTATCAATTAACCCTTTCATTAAATACATAATAGGATCATATAAGTTCTTTTGCATTATCATTGAATCACCCCTAATTTACCCTCGTAACAGACCAAGTTTTTGCTGGTCGTTGGATATAATAGTGATCTTTGTTTTGATTTACCCGAGGAAATGATAAATCTGGTAACGAACCATAATCAAACAAGATATTATTTTGCTTATCTAGTACTTGCAAACGTCCTGTAAGAATTCCTTTAGGGTTCCGAACTGCTTCAAATACGATAATATTCACGCCATATTCAAGCGGAATATCAACATACGTCGGATTGTTTCGGATGAAATAATTTTCTTCAATCAATTTATCATTACAGTAAATATTTAATAAATCGCCATCCTCTACATCCCAATCCCAAAGTTTTAAACGTAATGTATCTACATTTACTGTAATACCAGTTATATCTGTATATGGAGCTGGTTCATACCCATAGTTAACAGATAAATCTAAAGTTTGATAGAATCCATCATCTGCAGATATCATTGTATTAATTCCTTTAACAAAGTAGTTCCATTGTTGCCCAGAATCTCTATTGTAAACAGAAATTACATCGAATAATTGAATCCTTGGATCTCCAATGACTGCTACTGTTAATGTTCTGAACTTCTGGATTGCTTTTAAATGATAAGCTGCAGCAACTGCCCTTCTTGCAAAGAATGTTGTTGCCCAGGGTACTTCTATCATTTCCTCTCGCAAATCCCCTAAAGAGACATTTTTAAGTAAGAATGAATTAATAAAACCATTAGCATAATCTCCACATTTAATAACAATACTATTACTAATGTCCTGATCTGTTAATTGCATATCTAAAGAGATAAGGTTTTCCCCTTCTCTAAAACTAAATTTGGCAAGTTCGTTAATTTCGTAGTCTGGCATTTTCATAAATGTACAACTTCCATCTGGTTCATGTTTAATGTAGTGGAATGTTGTATCTATAATATCCCGTACAATTTCATCCCACTTTTGAAACCTCTTTCCAGTTGCCCCTTCAACAATCCAACTTTCATTGGTCCCAGGAATGTTTACCCTACTTCCGTGTAATGTAACTCCTGCTTTTTCAAGGAAGAATTTCACTACATCATATACATTTCCAGTCGGTGCAACAATTTCATCTGATCCCGGCGTTGGAATTACTGATTTTTGTAGAACCTTTTTATAAGATGTTGTGCAGGTAACTGATATTGTGCCGCTTTCGGCATTCACCTTTACGTCAGATACAAAACCATGTATATACGGTAAAGCTTCTTCACCATAACCGATAGAAACCTTAAACTCAGTCTGCGGATATAGTTGGTTTGTGTTTGTTACTTCACTGTTGTAAAACCATTCTTGAATGGAAGAAAACTTACCATACCAGTTATCAGGTGCCATTTGTCCATATTCATTAGCAAAGGTAATAGAAAATGTACTTGCGAACTGATCTGCGTTTTCTTGCACTTCCAGGCTCATTACACGATGTTGTATTTGTACATAAGAAGAAGATTCTCTTTTTTTCATATAAACAATTAAATTAGGAGCATTATTCCCCACTTGGAAATAGCTCCCCAACATTCTGATTAAAGAAATAGATCCTTCTCTCACATTCCATCAACTCCAATACCTGCTTGTGACATAGATATTAATTTACACTTTGCTATTACTAGCGTTCCTTTACGTATTGCATCAACTTCATTAGGCGGTATTATACCACCGTAGGTACCGTAATCACCTGTAATAATATGAGGGCGATATATTTCCCTCATGAATTCACGCCAATAACTGATATCATTGAATAAAGCAGTAAATTCTACTTCACATCCTTTATTCCCCGCACTTTGGTAACGAGGATATCCATGCATAACATTGTGAGTTTTTAATCCGTCTAAGGATTTAGGCATTTTCGTTTGCTCAATCATCGCAATGTTAGGAACATGGCCAAATGCATAATAATGAACATCACGTATATACGCAACATCTGAGGAATTGTAACCACTTGTTGTAAACTCAATTGTTTGTGGCCCTGAACCAACGAAAATTTCTCTTGCTTCCCAGGCATAAGCACCTCTTGCTCTAAATTTTTCAATACCATTTACTCGAACAATAAAGTATTTATCTGGTAACATACCATCAGAACCAATAGGAACTTGGGACATAAAAGAAAAATTATATGTCCCAGGCCATGAAAAATTAATAGTATATTTAATTGTACTTTTTAATTCTGTAGCATCCCAAAAGAGATGATATGAACCAGCTCTTCTATGCAATGTTTTTAATATACTCATACATTACGCACCGCCATTCCCATTAGATCGTCAGCAACTACGTTTTGTAGTAATTTTCTCATTTTCACAAAATCCTCTGCGGTTTGCAATTTTTCAACAGCAACTTTGAATGTAGCATTTTGAATTGTAACACCTTTATCTGTTTTCTTTTCAACAGAAGAGTGCCCAGCAAATGGATGTGCAGCTTTTCCAATCATATCAGCAGAATATGCCCCCATTTGTCCAATTCGGGTAGATACATCCGTTACTAGTTGCATCGGTTTCGGTGGAACAACCGCTTTATTTAACAATCCAGAAGCCTTGTCCACAGCCGGGATCATTTTTTCCATCCCTACACCAAGACCTTCTGTAATATATCCGCCGTACTCCATCATTAGACGAGAAGGAGATTTTATACCAAAGAAACTTTTAACTGCTTTTGGTATTCCGTCTACAACGCCTTTAGCTTTATCAACAACCCAGCCAGCCATAGATGTCATACCTTTACCAATACCAGCAATAATATCTTTCCCCCAGCTTACAGCGTCGTTTGCTATCCCCTTAACTATAGAACCAACTTTACCAAATACATCCTTTACTGTATCAACAATGCCGTCAAACGCTCCGAAGATAGCTTTTTTAATTGCTGCAAAGTTACTTACTATGAAATCTTTAATAGCACCAACAACACTAAATATTGTGTTTTTTATCTTATTAAAGTTATCGACCACAAAGTTAACAAATGTCCGAACAGCACCTATTATTGTATCTTTAATAAAATTCCATGCGGTTACAATAATAGACTTTACGATATCCATTACAGTCGTAATTGTGTTTTTTATAAAATGAAATGCTGTAACCACAAAATTCTTTATGGACTCTAATACAGTTATAAAAATTGTTTTAATTACATTCCAAATCGTAGAAACAACCGTTTTTATTCCATTCATTACAGTCGTAATTATGCTATGAATTGTTTGAAACACACTACTTACAACTGATTTTAAGAAGTTTAATACAGTCGTAAAAATTACCTTTATTCCATTCCACACTGTAGAAATGACGGTTTTTATTCCATTCATCACAGTCGTAATTATGCTGCGAATTGCTTGAAATGCACCACTTATAAATGATTTCAAAAAGTTTAGCACCGTCGTAAAAACTGTTTTTATAATATCCCAGCCAGTTTTAAAAATACTTTGCCATATTTTAATAGCAGTAGAAATATAGCTTTTAATAAATTCTAAAGCAAACTTAACAACACTTTTTATTACATTTAGCACTGTATTAAATATCGTTTTAATTAAATTCCAACCAATTTCAAATGTCTTTTTCCATATGTTGATATACATTGTAATTACAGTAGTAATTATTTTCCATGCCCCGCTAAGTATTTTATCTATAAACGATACCGCAGATTGGAATACTTTTTTTGTTCCTTCCCAAAAACTTGAGAAAAACTTTGACAAGCTATCCCATACTGACTTCGCAACTTTAACGATAGCATCCCAGGCTTTAGAACAAATATCACTGATCCATTGCACTGCCTGCTTTGTATATTTCACAATTGAATCCCAATTTTTATACAGCACATATACTAAAGCAACCATTGCAATTATTGCAATGCCCCATGGGCTTAATACTAATGAAAACATTGATTTTCCAAGACCAGTCAATATCTGTGCGAACTCACTAAAGACTTTAATAAGTTTTAAGGCATCTTTAATAATCGCCGTAATTGCACCCGGTATTTGCATCAATGTTTTAACTATATTTACAAGGCCACCAATGATTTCACTCGCCTTAGATATAAGACTAGAAACAGATTTGATTAACTCAACCGTTTGCTTCAACGATGGTATTACTATATTGGAAATCTTCACGACTTGTTGAGCGATAGGTTGAATAGTTCCAGCCAAACTCTTTGCATCTTTTTCAGTTAACCCAAGCATATCCTGTAGTTTTTTTTGAGAACCTTCCAAATCGTTAGCAAATTGTAAAGCTTTGCTATTGACTTGTTCTATCGGTTTTGTGACTTTATTTGAAATAGTGTCACCAAACGTTTGCATTTGCTTGCTAATATTCCCAAGAGAATCTGCTGATTTTTGGATTTTTTCTTGCATTGTATTAGAGGCTTTTTGCACTCTCTCTTCAAACTTTTCTACACCTTTATATGCCTGATCCGCTTTGTTACCAATCTTCCCAAAAACATTGGTCGCCCCGCTACCAAATTTTTGAATTTGGCCATTTATTTGATTAAGTACTTCTGCTGGTTTTTGAAATTTTTCTTGTATGTTCTTAGAAGCCTTTTGTAAACTTTCCTCAAACTTTGCTAAATCCTTATAAGCTTCATCTGCTTTAATTCCAATTGTACCGAACAACTGGAATACTTCTGTAAACATTCACTCCCCCCTTTCTAACTAGGAAGTTTTTTATTCCTTATCGTCTTCAAACTGAAACTCTGAAATCAGCTTATTTGCATGGTCGATACATTCCTCTTTGGACCAAACTTCCATAGTCTCATTTTCTTCCCTATCCGACGTAGATTCCGTAAGTCCAAAAGCTTGCAAATAGTCATGAAAAGTTGTTCCTTCTTCTAATTGCCTTGTTTGAAATCCGATAAAGGCCATCTTTTTCCATTCATTTAATTCTTCTTGCTGCTCTTCCTGACTAATAAAAGAAAATAAGTCCATTAAACGAGAATATGGTATGGATAAGACATAATCATCTGTCCATCCATACCGTTTTTGGACTTTATCAAAAGCCCTTAGCATATTTTGCTCTGTTTCTTCTATGTATTTATCAGAGTCATTTTCTACATTTCTTGTTTGTTCCATTTGAGACTTTGAGATTTGATTAGACCTTTGACCTGATTGAAAAAAGACATTAAATCTTCACTTTCTAATAATCCTTCAATAACTGCTACCATGGCTTCTGGTGGTAACTGATCGAATTCTTCACGCTTAATCTGTAATAGACTAGAGAAAAATTCCGAAAACTCATCTTCACATTCCGGAATCATAGACAATAATTGAAAGACAAACTCTAAACCCTTTTCTTTTTTTTGTTTTTCAATTTCATTTAACTGTTCTTGTTGCTCTTCATTCATTTGGGCCAATTGGATTTTTTCATCGATTTCATTCTTTTCTTTCCCAAACTCCATAAAATCAGTCATTGCATGACGACCAACTTTAGAAATAATCTTAGTAAAACGCCAAACATCTTTTACATTTAAACGTCTCATCTTCATCTTCTGACCTGAAATTGTAATTTCTGTACTATTATGCATCATTTTTTCTAGCATTGTTGTCATATTTAATATCTCCTTTTATGACCTAAAAATAAAACCTACAACTTATTTACTTGTTGTAGGTAATTTAGGTGCTTTTTTCTTTGGTAAATAAATTTCATAAGGGGGTGTATTAGGCGAACTTTCGCTATAATGACCAATAAATTTGCATTTAAGTCCTACAGTTCCTTTACCATCTTTTAAATCAATTTCTACAGAAGAAACAACCATTGCATTTCGGATAACAAAAATAACCGGAATATCACTTCCTGAAACTACACCTACTATTGCAATATCACTATAACTTGTGTCTTTAATTTCATTGGTTGGTTTTACAATGTTATAATCGTTATCAGTCGTACTATCTACATCTACGCCTGGTAGAGCTAACTCTAAATTTTCTTTCGTAAATTCTACAAGTGTAACCTCCATATGTGGTTCATCTTTTAATAGCCATTTTCCGCGAACTAGTTTTCCTAAAACACCATCAATATCAGCATCATAGTATTCTCTAGTAAACCCCACTTTACAGCCACCTGTAGTAGCTCCTAACATCTCACCTAGGTCTTTTACACTTTTAAAACCTTTATACATTACACCCGGTCCAATAACAAAATTATCAGTTGTACCCTCACGTACACCATTAATAAGCTTCCAACTCATTTTTTTCCCCTCCTTAATATAATTCCATTCTTCCTACCCGTACAAGAAACTTAATACTAATATGAATAATTGATGGATCTTCATCCGGAACTGCAACACTGCCTGCTCGATGAATTGTAATAATACCAGAATCTCTTAACAATCCCGCTTCTCTGTCTAACAAATGTTCTATTCGCCTTGAAATTACATCCGCTTTTTCATAATCACCTTGGCCACAATATATATCAAAAGTGAGGATCATCCGATCAATTACCTCTATATCATCCGGATTATTAGATTCAATTCTCATTACCGCATAAGGCATTTTCATATCTTTTTGTGCAGTTTGAAATGTAAGAGCGGGCTCTCCTTCATATTTCGATAGGTTACTTTGCACAATTGTATCTTTTTCAATAATATTTCTGATTGTTGCAATCGCTTTTGTCGTCATTGTTCTCCTCCCAATGTCCTTTTTAATTCCCCACGCTCTTTTTCAAACGTTTTTAAGAAAAAAGGTCGGGCTTCTACAGTACTTGTACCATTTTCGACATACACCGCTCTTTTTAATTGACTTCCAATCGTTCCTACTACTTCAGTATCTGTAATATGTAAGCCATATTTAATGGAATCTTGTAATTCTCCCGTTCTAGAAGCAAATGTCTCTCCTGGTTTTGAAGCAATATATGTGCGACTCGATCGTGGAATTTTATACTTCACACCATTGTGACTACCTGATACTGTTTGTTTCATTTCTCGTTGAAGTTGATTACAAGCACTTATAATTCTTTCTACCATTATTTTATCAAGTTGTTCTTTAACCTGTTCTACATTACGTGTAACCATGAATTCCGATGTATTCGTCATTTTACTCCAACAACTCACAATACAATTCAATATGGTGATTTAAAAATGATGGATTTCTTGGTTCTCCTCTTACCTCAAATACATAATCATGAAAATAGATTACATCATTTGTATGGATGTTATGTTCTGCAGAAGTATAAATTTTAAAATTCGGCTCAAAATTTTGTTTATTTCTTTTTAACCTTTCATTATCTACCGCTGTGTGTGTTGTTACACGACACTTCATTCTTTCATAAACAATGACAGGCTCTTCTTTAAAATTTCCTGCCGGCTGTTTTACCTTTTGATTCCTTTTCACAGTTACTTCATGTATATATAATTCTTCCATATCTAATGTTCACAGCCTATTCTTTCATTCATAATGCTATTAAAGGGTTTCTACTTCGGTATTTTTTTAATACTTTTAAAACCTTTTTATTAACAGTTTCCTCATCTAGCGATTCAATATTTATTTCATATGAATAATCTCCGATATTTGCTGATTTTTTCATATTTTCATATTGTAGATTTGTTCGAATTACCGCATAGCACGTCATATCGATGATGCATTTTTTCATTAAAGTCAAAAGCCCATCATAATCTTGTATTGTATACTCAAATTCATATAATTGATTCTCACTTAAACCATATACAGTGCAACCATCAGAAAAAACTGAATTGGTAACTTCTTCTCCAGAACCAATATGGATTACCTTGTTCAAATTTTCTGCTCGAAAAGAAAGCCAAGCCAATTTACTTGTTCTAACTTTCTCTTTCATTGGGTTACTTGGCTTACTCCTCAAATAGTTTTTAGTAATCAATTCATATTGACTAATGAGCTCCTGGATTACCGTATCGGGCATTCGTTGAACATTCACCCTGTTCTTTATGTCCTGTACAGTAATTTCCATCCTTCCACCTCTTTTACTTCTCTTTCTTTTTAACCTCTATACTATCTATTAACTTAAAATGTCCTGTACTCAGTAAATAGTTTGCTTTTTCATTTGCAACCTTTTCCTTTACTCCGTTAAAAAAAGTATAGCCATATGCAGTATATGTACCGCCTAATTTTAATTCTATAATCTTCATATGCAAATTACCTTACTTAATTCCCAAATTTATCAGGTATATTAGTAAGAATTGCTACTGCGTCCATTTCTTGAATAACTGCATCATCATCCAAATGAATTACATAGAATCGCTTATCTTCCATAACAGCAGATTTACCTTCTACAGTCTTACGAACTCGCGTGTCATACGTATTTACCGCAATAAAGTTTTTAGGATCTGCAAAAATAATTACATCATCTTGAAGAGAAGGAACTGTGACAATCTCATACCCCAACGGCTTATTAACTTGATCCCCTGCACCTAATAATGCAGCATCGCCTAAGCCAGTTGAACGAGTTGTTAAATATTCAATCCACTTCTCTCTACGAGCAGGTGACATAATCCACTTTAAACCTTCATTTTTATATTTATTAGGCATCGCCTTAGATAAATTAAAGATTGAGTCTTTACTAAACCCGGCGCTAGCTTCAGCATCTCCCGTTCCCGTCACTAATTTAAAATGATCGACAATATGAGATTTACTTGATTGTTTAATTAGTTTTAACCAGCCATCATTAATTTGAAGAAATGGGTCCTCTGAAGTTACATCCCCATTCCAATGCAGATCTTCAAGGTCAATACCTAACTGAGTTGACATTAATGTCATAACAGTATCTTCATATCCTTCACCTTCGATATTTTCTCGAAGTAGCTCCTCCGTTATCTCCCATGGTAAACGAATAGAAACTGTATCATATTCAACTTTCGACGTTTCTACACCTGCTCGATAGCCATCATCACTATTTTCCATTTTCCTACGTAAAATTCGACCACCGATTGCAATTTTATCTAATTCACCTTTTTTCGCTTTACGAATCTCTTTGCGATGCAATTGAGAAAATGGAGTTGCATCAAATACCATTCGGAAAAATTCTTTACTTTGTTCCGGATATAATAGCCCCGCTTTCATTCCTCCCGTTGTCATTGTACTCTTTTCAATTCGTTCAATACGTGCTAATAATTCTTTATTATTCATAGATTCATTTCTCCTTATCTTTATAGATCTAATCCTACCCATTTATTTACTGGTTTTCTCATCTCATTTGTTGGTTTGGCATCGGCCCCAAGACTTTTACGAACCTGTGCTGATTGCTCAATTACTTCAAGTCTCTTTGAAATGGGATCTATTACCTTCTGAATAAATTCACTAGTCTTTTTAGATTCTCTGTCATTTCCTAATTCATTAGTATCATGAGTTGACTCAAGTTCTTTATTTAACTGTTCTTCCAACTCCTGTAACCTCTCGAGAAAAGGACCCATTTCTCTCTTTACAATGTCTTTAATTTCATCTAAATTTTGGTCTATGTTTTTTTGCAGCTTATTTTCTTTAATTTGGTTCATCAAAGAAATCATTTCATCAAATTTTTTATCATTTTTCTTATATAAGATTGTGCCCGCTTCATTTATGGAATTAATTGTAATATCTTCCGGTGAGAAATCTGTATCACCACCCTTCATTGTATTTAAAATGTCCTTCATTTCATCTAAGGTGGAAACCATACGCTTAATATCTACATTTCCCTCCCAAATCCCAACATAAAATACATCTTCAAACAAATTAAATACCTTTTGCATCTTAGAGTTATGTTTATTATTTAATGACTGATTATCCATCTCCTGAGTTTGTTCCTCGTCACAATGTGACTTAAAAAAACTAAACATCTTACGAATTACACCTTTCTCATCTTGTGTAAACTCATCCATTTGTGGCATCTGCATTCTTTCTCCAACCCCTCCCATCGAAAAGCCTGTGATTTTCCCTTTTTTAATTTCTTTCCATGTTTCACTATCGTCTACTCGAACAGTCATAAGCCATGTTCCTTTTTTAATATTTTGTTTTCCAACAACCGTATTATTTTTAGTAATCCAGCTTTCTACTACTGTTCCTTTTCCTGCCAACTCGTCATGGTTTTTATCTATGTATCTATATTTTTCTAAAAAATTATAAGCCGCTCTTTCAATTTCTTCAGCCGTCATGATATCACCATGTGCATCTTCTATATTGGGTTCATAAACAACCCCTGTTACAAGTTGTTTTTCATCTTCCCTCTTTAAAATAGGAACATTTTTCAAAACATTAGAGCCATTCATGTTCATACCCTTCATAATTGCAAATGGCCTACCGTTAGCCCCTTTTGTTACTAATGAAACATAATTAATTTCTACATTTTTCAATTCATTTGGCATAATATATTCCTACTTTCTAGCAAGACTACTAAATCGAATTTGAATCTTCATTTAAAAATTTATCTCCTTCTAGAACTGGTTCGTATCCAATGACTTTTCGGCATTCATTTCTTGTTAATATACTCTTGTCGTATCCATCTATTGCATATTGCATATCACTCGCTCGATCATCCGTATCAATTTCATTTAATTGAAACTGCCAGTCCAATTCCCCTAATGTTCCTGTAAACTCTTTAAATAATTGTGTATTTAATCGATGTTCTAAAATTTGTTGACCTGGTTCAATAATTGATCGTTTATACATTTCATTCATTTCTTTTGCTGTCGTCTGCCCAAGTGATCCTGTCATAGCCCAACCAATCCTATATGGTGGCACCCGATGAGCTATACAAATTTCCATGGCATTATCTTGACGATATAAACGAAAGCTCGCTTCTTTGACATCTGGCCCTAATTTCTCTAAGCGAGCTTTTGCTCCTTCAGGAACAGGAACAACTGCTAACTTATGATGTTCTCCTTTTGTTTCGACAGAGAAAAAAGTTTTTAATTCTCTTTCAACTGAATCATCTATTTCATCAACACCCTCAACAAACAAAACAGCATCTGGAATTGTTTTACCAGTAAAATAATTAATATTGTAATCTCTTACAGCTTGTGATCCTACAATGGAACCAATTGAACTCACATAATCCGGAATACCATAGTATGATGATCTAGAACCAAATTTACGAATTACAATAACTTCACCAGCTTTTTCTTCAGTGTCTAATAACGAGTTTTCATCTAAGCTATCACTAATCATTTCTCCATCTATCAACCTAAAATCATATGGATAACTAAATCTTTTAAACCATCTCTCCTCATTATTTACAATCTGTGCAAATCGAATCTTATCTTTGTGCGCACGTACCGTATGTGCTGGAATATGATGAAGCTGCGCTGGTTCTCCTTTCAAATTACGAACAACTTCTATAATTCCCCAACCTACAGTTTCATAATCCTCCCAAACTGCCCTAAGTATTTCGCTACTTGTCATTTCATTGTTGCAATATCTCATAAAACGCTTTAATTCTTTATATTGTTCTTGATTTGCCTCTGTCACTTCATCTAGCGGTGCAAAGTCAAATCCTATACCAGCAATATCATTTACTTTTGCACTAATACATGCCGAGTGAATAGGGTTACTTTCTCTCAAATTTAATAATACTTGCATATCATATGGAGGCTTTACTAGTTCTTTGTCACCGTACACTTGTGCAAATGGATCAATTGTCATTTGTTTACTTTGCAGTTCCTCATTCCGTAAATTCATCTCACGATTTTGTAATTTAAGTACTTTCACATTCTTAATTGCTTTCTTCTCAGCCATAAAACCTACGCCCCCTTTCATATACAAATCATTTATTCAATGTATTTCATAAAAACTTTACCAATACAAAAAAGCTGAACAATACATGTTCAGCTAAACTCTTTTTATTTTTCCACCCATTATTTTTTTTTGCTTAGTAAAAAAGTATTCTAAGGCTTGTGACGTTGTATCTACTTGATCATTATGCTTACCAGATGGGAAAGAAGCTAATTCATCTATATAATCATATACCCAGGATTGTATTTTAGGATTAGGTATATATACATTCCCAGATTGAAATTCAGGGGATATCGCCTCAGCACGTGTTTCTTTTGAACCCTGTGGATTTATAGGAATAATTCCACTTATTTCATTCTTCAATGAACTAATAATAGCTGGACCATTTGCTTTTTTTTCAACTAATTTCGGAATGGACTTTTTAAACCCAGAATTCCGAAGAATTGACTCATATTTATTATGAAAAACAACAAATGCTTTCTTTGTTTCTAGGAAATTCATTTGCGCCCTCACTTGATCAATTAAATATTTGTCCCCATCTATTTTCCCCCAAATCTGCCCAACCACAAAGGAACTTTTATTTGTAGTGTTATCAAAAGCCATATCCCAGGAAGTAATAATTTGATCAAATTGTTCCCAATTTGGTAATACATCATAATATTGAAACCAGTGCCTTTTGAAAATATTCCCTATATCACTTGATGGTTTTTGTTGCCATAAAGATAACCATGAGCGTGCAGAGGAAAACTTCTTTTTATCTTCATAATAATTTTGGCCATAGTGTTCAACCCATAAGCCTCTTCCTATTTCTCTGTTCAATGGATCATCCCTTGACTCTGCTATAGCAGGAATTGATAACACAGTCCATTTCTCCTGTTCTTTCTCTAACAATCTACCAGCTAAATCGTCCTCATGCCATCGCGTCAAAATTAGAATTACCTTTGCACCTTTTTGTAAACGTGTAGATAAAGTATCTTCCCATTCATCCCATAGTCTATTTCGGTATGTAATTGATTCGGCCTCTTGGCGATTTTTAATAGGGTCATCAATAATTAATAAATCTGCTCCTTCCCCTGTAATCGAACCACCAACTCCTACAGACAACATTCCACCAGAGTGGTTATGTAGTGCCCAATCTGTTACGGAACCTTGCCGCTCATCAATTCTAATGTTAAATATTTCTTTACCAAACTCTTCAATTTTAGTACGATTTCTTCTACCAAACTTTTCAGCTAAACTTGATGCATAAGATACCTCTATAACTCTCCTATTTGGGTAATTTCCTAAATACCAACTTGGCAATGTTTCTGTTATAGACTGTGATTTTGAATGCCTAGGTGGCATAAACACCATTAATCTATTAGTCGATAATTTCTCTTCAATTAAATCTTGGCAAATCTTTGTTATTAATTTTGTGTGCTTTGCATGTTTATAGAATCCCTTATGTGTATACTGAACATAGAAAGGGGTAGTTCACTTTTGCCAATTCCTTAAATGTATTTTCATCTATTAACTTGTGCACATTCATCCGTGTCATGATTGTAATTCTCCTCCTTGAACTTTCTCAAATAATTTCATAGCTAAATCAAGCATTTCCTCATCACACCCAATTTTCATAGCCATTTTATTATGCTCTACTTTCATTTCTCCTGAATGATTTACGTTTGCTTGCAATTGATCTTTTCTTCCCCATTTAGTTGGGAATTTTCTTTCTAATCTCCATGCTGCAGCTTTCCAATTAGATTTTGCATGCTCCCCAATTGTTTCAACGTCTCTCGCTTCACTAAATGCTAATGCCTGATCAATTTCCATGACTAACTTTACATAAATCTTATCTTTTCTCGGTACTACTTCACCTGTCTTTTCACTTGTTTCAATTGCTCTACGCCCTTGTTTTAACCAAACATAAACTATACTTCTACTAATTCCAACTAACGCACATGCGGTTTCAATATAATTCCCTACTTTAATATATTGAGTCAACCTATTTATCAGCTCATCATTCAATTTCATTGGTCGCGCCACTAGCAGTCCCTCCCATTTTAACTCATCATTTGTACTTCTTTTTCTAAACACTCAATACATATTGTTGTTATATTGTCGTCAACTACCTCACGAATTAACATTTGTTCACAATACTGAATTGTGATTGGAAATTTCAAAACCCATAAACATTTTTCAAGGCAAATTGAACATATTGGCATTGTATCTATATCTTGTTCTAACATCTAATCGCATCCTTCTTTAGTTTTTCATGTACTACTGCCTATTTTGTAGTAAATAAAAAGATGCCGTCATTTTTAAAATTTCTCATTTAATTTATAGATACCCTTCGAATTACTCATTCTTTTTGCTAGTATCCATTCTTCATTTTTTATATTTCATTTAAACTTATTTAATTACTATCTATTTATAGGTGGCACTATGGTGACAAGAATGTATTTGCAAATAAAAAAAGCCTTAACTACTTTCGCAGAAAAGACTTTCTCTTACTTGTTTAGCAATTTTTATTTCAGATCTATATAGAATCGTTTTAATTGTACTTCTTGAAACATTTAAATATTTAGCAATTTTCTCTTGTGTAATGCCTCTTCCTCTTGACATGATTAATTTATAGATATTCTGCGAGTTACTCATTCTTTTTGCTAGTATCCATTCTTCATTTTTTATATTTCATTTGAACTTATTTTATTACTATCTATTTATAGGTGGCACTATGGTGACAAGAATGTGTTTGTAAATAAGAAAAAGCCTTAACTACTTTCGCAGAAAAGACTTTCTCTTACTTGTTTAGCAATTTTTATTTCAGATCTATATAGAATCGTTTTAATTGTACTTCTTGAAACATTTAAATATTTAGCAATTTTCTCTTGTGTAATGCCTCTTCCTCTAGACATGATATATATTTCTCTTTCATATTTTGTCAAAGTAGAGAGCGCATCTTCTAGTTTTATTCTTTCCCATTCTGAAATGATACTTTCCTTGTTTTCATCATCCCATTCATATGTTGTATCAGTACTACGAAAATACCTTTGCATTAACAAGGAATCATATGATTTTTCTCGTTGGTAAGCAGCTCTACGTTCTATTCCCCGACGATTACCCGGCATCTTTGCATTCTTCATCCACTCCAAAGCATATGTGACATCACTAATCATACTCGTTAATATTTTAATTTCTTCTTCTTTTGCACTTATTTTGGCACGCTCTAACTTACATAACGTTTCCTTATATTGGATAATTAAATCTCGCATATACTATTCCCACCCTTATAACAAAGCAAAATTGTTAAAAATAGAGACCATCTAAATCTACATTTAATTTCCATTTATTTTTTCTCACCAAAAAACTAAAATTATTAAAAAACTCTTGCTTAATACTATTTATCTTTGCTACTTTGTACTTATATGATATACGTATATAACGATTCGTTTTTATCTCTTTTTCATCATTTTTTTACATAAAAATAACCACCTGCTTGTTTACACAGGTGGTTATAATCCATATTAAAAACTTATTCATTATTAGTAATCTTTACACTCCTCAACCTCAATCCCTAATGCATATGCATAGTTGTAAAAAGCAGTATTCCTTTTTCTATAATAATCTCCCTCGGATAAATTCAACTCTTTCATAATCTCATATCTATTAACTCGATTTTTTAACAAATATATTTGAATAATTATTCTATCACTTTCAATATCTAGCTTTTCTAACCCTTTGTTCATCGCAATAATATAATTGATCCGCTCTTCTTTCGCATTTTCTTTTAATATTTTTTCTTTCGAGAGTATTGTTTCGTTAAGATAATTACACTTCATAAATAATCTGTATTTCTTTATAGCTTTCAGTACATTTTCTTTTGTAGCTTCTTTATTTAATACTGGTAATTCTATATTTAACATGTTAAGCCCCTTTCTTATCATTTATCCTTAATCATAATTTAAATTTCATATATTAATTTGCTATTAAGGCTTACATTCTTTATGTATTATTTCATACATTGTATTGCTAACATTTATTTTCTTATCATTATGATTTTTGATTAATTTTATTAACTCATCACTATTTAATTCGTACAATTGTTTATCCTTATATTTGTAAATTCCATTTTCAATAAGTTGATTAATTAAAAATAACTTCATCTTGCTACACCACCATATCTTCAACGAAAAATTGAATCTCAATATCTTTTGAATTATAATAAGAAATTTCTCCCCCATTAATCGGAACACATCCTACTACAATTTGAGATTCACTTCCACTTTTTACAATAGCCACTTTATACAATTTATTATCTCTTTCAACTACATCACCAAGTCTAAACTCATCTATTTTACGCCCTTTGATAGCGAATAATTTTGCCCGTTCAAATAATAATTTTTCACTTTTTTCAGCTTTCCTAATTTTTAATTTCGTACGCCTTTCAAAATGACCATAATTATTAGAGAACTCCTCTCCATTAATCCAGAACCAACTACCATGCTTTATTTCTTTTTCGTTTTCTTTACAATATTCAGCGATGAATTTTTCATTTTTTTCATTTTCAATATACAATAGTTCTCCTTTTCGAATAGTTTCTCTACAATCTATAAATTCATTCTCAAAAAAGAAATTAATTTGTTGATAACTTTCTTTTTTACCTAAATAATCAGCAATCACTCTTTCCCCTTCTATTTTCCAACACATCGGTGTCTCTTGTACTGTTGTAATCCAATTTGTTTTCATTCGTTTAATTACTTCAAATCCTTTATATGTTCTCATTTTCAAGATGCCTCCATTTAATTATTTAAAACATATTAAATAAACTTAAAAACTGCTTTCAATGTACATACGTGGAATTTCTGATCAAATGCTGTTTCCATTCCTCATATTCTTTCTTAACTTCCGAATCACTTCACTTACTCGCTAATTAAAAGAACTAATTCATACAGTACAAATTTCTTGAACAATATGTTTTCATCTACATCTATATTTCCTACACAATATATATTCTTTTCTTAAAAAGGTAATTTTCTCTTACGCTTATCTCTTGTTTTTTTAAATTCTATGTGTCGATATGTATTAAACATACGAGATGTAACTCTTTCATCGTACGCTTTTATAATTGCCTCACCTGTTAAATTCGTTGTGATAATTGTTTTTTTCCCTTGTCGTCCATCAAATAGTTTAAATAACACACGATTTACAAATGCTGTTGCTTTTAAATCATTAATTTCCATATCGCCTAGCTCTGCTCCTAGATCATCAATGACTAATAAATCCATAGAAATTAGCATATTTGTTATGCTATGCTCTGTTTCACAAGATTGCGTATTAAATGTCGAACGTATGAAATCAAAGAGTTCTGAACTTGTAACATACATAACTTTATCCGAACTTTGTTCATTCATTTCATGCGCTATAGAGTATGCAATATGACTTTTTCCAGCTCCAACTTTACCCACGAGAATCAAATTAAATCGAATATCATTTAAATAGTCTGTAAGAGCCTTTTTAGCTAAAATTAAATTGTTTTCATCCTCTTCACACTCTGATATAAATGTCGAAAATCTAGCTAATTTAACAGTTTCATCTTTAATAAGACTATGATCATAAAATATACTTTTACGTTTTCTTTCCTCTTTTTCATAACGAAAAACATTCATTTCTTTTTCTAACCTTCTATTTTCTTCTTCTAAACGACATACTGGACAAATCGTTTCACCCTGAATCTCCATCAATCTTACCATTCGCTTCCTCTCCTGCTTACATATCAGACATGTATCAGAAAGGAAGTTCATTCTCTTCGAAAGACTTTGTACTATATCTGTTACCTTTGTTAAAGCCATTTGATTTCACCATCTTTCTCTGCTGCAAATATCCCTCAAATTTAGTTCCAAATAAGGTTTCTGGTCTTAAATATTTTGCCTGTTCTGTATAAAGCCATTCTTTCGCCTTCGTCTCAATAACTTCTTTAAATTCATTTATATTAAATCCCTCTTGTAGTCTAGATTTAATTAACATTTGTGTCTTTTTAGTTGAAATACGATAACTTGTATTACATACACTGTTGAGATAATTAATTATCTCTACTATATCTTTTTGAGTGGTATTCTCTGAGTTAATCTTTTGTGTAGTCTCTGGTATTGGTTGAGACATATTATCATTTTCCATCATGACAATATGTTCTTTTCGTTGAGACAATTTGTCACAATCGTTATCTATTTCTAATTCAACTAGTCTGTTATAATTTATTGAATACCATTTTGTTTTATCAAACTTTAATTTGTTATAGTTACCACTTATCAATAAATTAAACTCTTCTAGATTTTTAACAATACGTTTCAACGTTCTTTCATTCCAAAATGGGAATTGTTTATGCCAATTTGTAATGCTATTATAGACCCAATAACGATCATCATAATAATGTTTCGAGCGCTTGAGCCAATAATGTATTTGTTGAAGAAAAATTGCCTCGTTCAACCCAATCTTACTTGCTAATCGAGGTAATACTAATAGTGGCTCATCCTGTATTAGCAAACTACTCATTTGATCTTCCTCCAGAACTTTTTTAAAATCTATATATTAAATTTCTTATGTATTAAAGGTTTTATTCTCCAAAACCTTTAAATTTCCCAACCTATTAATACTTTTATAGCTTGATTAGCTTGCTTCCTTGTAAGATCACTCAGTGATTGAATTTTAAGTTTTTCTTTTAATTTATTTTTGATTTCCTCTTTTGATATTACTCCATCATATTTCAATGCTATTATATGAACTTTGGCATAGATCATTTTTAACTGTTTATTCGAAAGTTTTTCTGATTCAAAACAACTAGTATTACTAAATTCTTCATTTATACTCTTGCTGACATATCCTTGTTTTTTTGTCACTTTAAAAACCATGATTAATCCGCCTCCCTACAATAGACTTTCCTATAAGGTTTGTTTTTTAAGACGATAGTCTTTCTTTTTTTACATCTCATTCTCTGTTAGCCAATTTAATAAAAATGCCTTCTTTTCTTTAGCCGGAAAATACCATTTCCCGCCCACTTTAAATTTTTGAAAACGCTGATCAAAAAAGAATTCTTTTTGAATAGTAGTCCACGACATGCACGTTCTTTTTTTTAATTCGCTTGTATCCCAAAATACAAATTCTGCATCCACTTCTTTAAATTTTTCTAAATATAATCTTCTGATCGCTCTTTCATCTATTTGAATATTTCAACATTCTATACTTCACCTCAATTTTTATATTCCAAATACACTTTAGCGTTTCATTTTATGAATCTCTTTCCTTCTTTTCTAAGTGCAAATCAATATATAAAGCATCTTTAATAGTAGGATTATTAGATACTTATTTTAAAATAACTCCCAAAAACATCCTATAATCCAAACATAAGTACGTGCATTTTTGTCACAAATTATTTAAAAAAAGATCAGGGAATAACTCTTCTATAGATTTCTCTAAATAGCACGATAACATATGTGCCTCTTTCAGAGTGAATTCACTTTTATTATGTTCTTTTGCCCAATATGTACGTGGAGAAACATTAAGAAAATCAGCAACTTCTTCAATAGTTTTTCTCTTTAATTTTCTTTCTAAAAATATCATCTTGTGCATTTTTGTCACCTCTTTTCAAATTCAAATATAGTACTACGTGACAAAACAGTCAAGATTTTTTTTACCAAATAACGAAGAAAGTTGCATTTTTGTCACACCAATTATATAATCAATCAAAGACGGAGGTGACAAAAAGTCATGAAATCATTCGGTTTAAAATTATCTCAATTGATGAAGAAAAATAGTATGACAGACGAACGATTAGCTGAATTATTATCTGTTAGTAGAACTACTGTTTTACGGTGGAGAAATGGTGAAAGAAGCCCTAAAATGTCAAAAATATCACAAATCGCTAAGATGTTAAATGTCCCTGCAACCTACTTTATTGATGAAAATGAATCCTATTGTCCTGAAGATCACGCAATTACCAAACGGGATATTCCCATTTATGGTACAATCGCAGCTGGTAAACCAATTGAAGCTATAGAAAATGTAATTGGTGATATACAGGTACCTGATATTATTTTAGATAAATATGGATTTGAAAAACTATTAGCACTTCGTATAAACGGAGACAGCATGAATAGAATTGTACATGATGGACATATAGCTGTACTTGAGAGGACAACAAATATAAATAATGGCGACATAGCCGCTGTACTCATCAACGGATATGACGCCACTTTAAAAGAATTTACAAAACCAATAATAGAATTATCCTTGAACCAGATTCTTTTAATCCTAGTATACATCCATTAATGTTTGATTGTACAGATATAGAAAATTGTCCAGAAATAAAAGTAGTTGGAAAATACATTTGGAGTTGTGCACCAATTCAATAATATTTCATCAATGAATTAAGTTATTTTTTAATAAATTTTAAAGTAAGGGGGCTCTCTCCCCTTCTTTTTTATAGGAGGAATTCATCTTGGCTAGTTTCAGGAAATTAGGAGATTTTTAGGAATTCCTGGTAAGATTTAAAGACCCTTATACTCAAAAATACAAAGAAAAATCAAGACGTGGATTTAAGTCGAAAAAAGAGGCTCAACTTGCGGCGGCTGAAGAAGAGAAAAAATTATTAAAGGTTCAATCATACTTGGTACTTCTTCAAAATCTATACTTGAATACTTTTTCTTGCTCAATATAAAATACCTTTCTTACAAATTAATACGTTAATCTAATATTAACATGGTGCAATTTCAGGGGTAAGTTATCAGAAGACATATGAAGTAAGCACTCTACAAATTATAATAAATTAAATCTTGTTAAAACAAAAAGAGATGTCTTAGTAGTATACCTAGGACATCCCCTTCATTTTATAATATCTAGATTCTATACATCTCTAACAATTAAATATTTATTCTACCTAAAACATCGTATTATCATTAGCTGCCTCATTTGGAATCTCTTGAATTACATCCCAGTGTTCGACAATCTTACCATCTTTTATACGAAATATATCCACTATTGCAACTCCCTTATCTTCGGAATTCGTACGAGAATATACATGAAGAGCAACTGTATCTCCTACTACTACTACTACTACACGTTTGATCTCTGCAGAGGAATTAGGATTTTTAACATAATCCTCCTTAAAGAAATCTATGAAGGCTTTTCATCCATCAGCAACAAAAGGATTATGTTGCTGATAATCTTCGCTTACATATTTAGGGATAATATCGATATTATGTTTGGTGAACTACCCACCACTTTACCTCCTAATGGACTGTTTGAAGTGGGGGCTTCTCAGTTAGTCGTTACTTTTGATAGCTAACGAATTCGTCCTAAGACAGCCGAGCTAACTCCCTTGTTCCAAGGGTTATTTTATTGCTATCTATGCTAACGCTAATAGGCGTATTGCTTCATTTTTGATATTGATAGCTGCGTTATAATCTCTATCGAGATTTACACCGCATATACAAGAATATACTCTCTCAGACAATGACATTTTTTTCACATTTCCACAACTGCTACATGCTTTTGTGGAAGGAAACCACTTGTCTATTTTCACAAGCTGTTTTCCTTGTTCATTTAGTTTATAAGCTAAGAAAGAAGTGAACATACCCCAACCATTATCAGCGACATTTTTTCCAAAATGAAGTGCTTGCGACATTCCTTTCATATTTAGATCTTCAATAGCTACAATATCAAAATGAGTAGCTAACTCTTTAGACTTATGATGAAGGAAGTTCTTACGTTGGTTTGCTACTTTTTCATGTAACTTAGCTACACGGATACGTTGTTTATTCCAACGAATAGAACCTTTTGTTCTTCTTGATAATACTCGTTGTGCTTTTGCTAATCGGTCTAACATTTCACGGTAGAACTTAGGATAATTGGCTTTCTTATCCTCAGAACTGACGTATAATCCATCCATCGCAAAGTCTAATCCAACAACTGTTTCTACTTCTTTTTGTACAATCTCTTTTCGTATTCAGTCAAAATGGACACATAGTATTTACCAGTAGGTGTCATAGAAATCGTACATGACTTGATTATATGGTCTTGTGGTATTTCTCTATGCTGTTTGATATGTACCATTTTCAGTTTTGGTAATTTGATATGACCGTTAAGCAACATAATATTTCCGTTCACTACATTCGTTGTATAAGACTTTCTGTCTTTTTTGCTTTTGAATGTTGGGAAGTCATTTTGACCACTAAAGAAATTCTTATAGGCAGTTTGCAAGTTTAGTTGAGCATTTGCCAAAGCTAATGAATCAACTTCTTTTAACCACTCAAATTCTGATTTGTATTTCGCAGGAGTGGGAAGCTTTTGTTTCTTTAGTTGTTCCTTATCATCTTTGTGTTTTTCATAGGCTTCTTTCCGTTCAGCTAACATTCTGTTATACACGAAACGTACACAGCCGAAGGTTTTACGCATAAGATGTGCTTGGTCTTCTGTTGGATACAAACGGAATTTATATGCTTTATTATGCTTTGTCATATCATTTCACCTCACTTTTCATCTTAATTTTCAATATATTTTTTTACTGCGTCTATTGGTGAACCACCAGTAGTTAGTAAACAAAAACTTCTTGACCAAAACATATCTTTTGCATAGTCTGACATATCATCATCAAACACATTTCTTCTGTATTTCACGACCAACACAAGGTGATAATACAACGAGAATACTGAATGATTATTACTATCTAATTTCATTAATATACCAACCTTTATAATTTAAAAGACTGATTATATCTGAGACAAAATAACAAAGAAAACCTTTTGGCTCGCCAAACCGAAATTCATCTCCCACCTACCGTTGGGCTACGCCCTTCACACGTTTGAGGAAAGAGAATTTTTCCGGGGAATTCGTTAAATTTTTCTCTAATTTCATATATACCTACCTCTTCTAATCATATAAATTATATTCCATAACACGCTTGTAGAAACCTTCCCCAATATGTAATGTCTGGGGTATGTTAGAAGCTATTAACTCTAACTTAATACCTCATTAACAGTTGCACTATCCACAATTTGAATAAACTTCTTAACCTTATCGTTCTCATCAAACTCATACAGATGACAGAAATCTGCTACAAATGATTTCCCTGTTGCTTTATATGTTCCTCTATATTTTCCATACACGATAACAGTATTATTATTAAACGCATAAATTTCATCTTTTGCGCAATAGTTATCCCATTCCGTGGCAAGACGTTCATGTACATTTTTCACTACTTCATCTGGGCCTATATAAGTACCTGCATATGGAAACCCAGCAGCTTCTGTCCATGATACATTTTCACTTAAATACGTTTTGAAAGCATCCAATTTTCCTTCGCCAGTTAACACATACGTTTCATGTAATAGTTTCTGATATTTATTCATAGCATTAACCCCAAGGCATTTCTTTTGTTACAACTTTTGCACTTAATTCTAATACACCTTTATTTGCATAGCCTGGATATGCTGCTTCAAGTTTCGCTACAAAATCTTTTGAAGTCTTACTTTCCTCAGAAGCTTGAACCGCAGTTCTTAGGTAATCCATAGTTGCAGTAAGTGCCTGATTATTTAAGGATTTTTCAATTGATCCATGGCTAGGTACAATTATGTCAGCATTTAATGCTTGTAATACTTTCAAGTTCTCAATCCATGCCTCCATAGCCGCTTTTGAGCTAGTATCCGCTAAGAATACATGTATTTCGTTAAATACATCAATACCACCAATTAATAATTTTAGCTCTTTATTAAATAAGCTAGTTCTGTAATGATCTAAGCCTACTAGTTCAAATGTTAATCCCTGAAAATCAATCGTTTTTTCTTTAAACACTTGAGGTAATACTACGTTGCTTGGTGCGTTTTCTCCTAGGGCGCCTTTCCAAACTTTTAATTTACCTAAGATAGAATGAGCAATATGTTCAACAGTAGACTCTGTAGCATACGCTATAGCTTCTGGGTAAGCAGCCTTAATACTTTCTAATCCAAAGTAGTAATCAGGATCCCCATGAATAATAAAGATTTTATCTAAAGATAAGTCGTTTTTTTCAGATACTCAACAATTTCTTTCGAATCAGATTGAGTAAATTTTGAGTTTATTAAAAATGCATGTCCCGCTTTCTCAACTAAGGTTGCAGTGACCATGAAACTTTTTTCGTCTGAACTAAACACTGTCAATTTTACATCTTTTTGATTTGTATCAATTGTTTTAAACATAGAATGTTATTCTCCTTTTGTTAAAGTTATTAACTAGTTAACATATTTTTATCTTGTTCCGACAGAAGCACCCTTTTCAATTTACCTGAAAGTGTGATAGCACCAGCAAATAGGCGAAAGATGAATGTCCGTTGGCTTAAGCTAACATGTTTGCTACTATAGCTGATAGTAAAATTAAAATTGGACTCTTTTTAAAAACAAATTGAAACCGACTGTTATAAAAAGGTTTAAGTCCATCCAATTCTAGTCTTTTTTAAAACGTTAAATGTTATATACTGTAACTTAAAATCCATTAATATAAATTTTTAAAACGCGCTTCAATTTTATCTGGCGTCATTACCCCACCACCAATAGGGATAATTTGATTATCCTTTTGTAAAAGTAATGAAGGATAACTATTAACACCAAGCTGTCGCACTTTATTGAAATCGTTTTGGACATCTATTATTGTTTCTTGAGCGTTTAATCGTTCTAATACTTGTTCAGGGTCCAAACCATGCTCGATTGCAATCTTACGATATGTTTCAGGATCACTCAGACTTTGGCCCTCATAATAAAACGCTTTTTGCATAGCCGAAGTGAATTCTAACAAACGGTCTGGTGCTAATGAGCGTAAAGCTGAAAAGCCAATTGCAGCATCTTTCGAATTCATTTTAAAAGTCCCTTCTTCCACCAATTTTTGATATGAAGGACCAAATTCTGCACCTGTAAGTTGATTAATTCTTTTATTTCCCTCTTCTATATATGAGAAGTTTTTCATTGGTAAATTATTTAAAAATAACCCTCCACATAAAACCGTTAACGGCACTTCAGTGTGATTTTTGTAAAATCCTTTAATACTTTCTGAAAAGCCATAGCACCATCCACAATAAGCGTCCCATACATAAATAAGGTTATCTTGTTTCGTCTCCATTTATATCTCCTACCTTTATTTTTAGTATCCAGCTCAGCTACCACTTAAAATTCTCAGCTAACTTTCTGGTTTATATAAGTACGTCTTTTTTTATATCTTGTTCTTTTTTGAGTTACCTTACTATATTTTTCAAAACTAACCCTTCCCAAAAAGATTAGATAAGATTTCTAATGAAAGATAGCGCTGCACATCATTGCTCCAAAATAGAAGATACTAAAATTCGGAATATATCTTGATTTAAATATGTTAGTAACTTTCTACACCGGGCGATAACATGTGGACTACCATCCTTAATTGAATATATAAACCTTATTTTCATTTTAAATAGTCATAAGTTGTAACTAATTCAACTACAACATTATGTAACCGTATCAGTTACAACTATAGTAGAAGTCAATTCTTTTTTAACAAAAACAATAAATTTCTACCCTAACGCTTTTAGAATTCTATTATTAAAAACTGGCTTCTTGTTCTTAAATTTGTTAAAAAGCTTAGTAATTCCCTAAAAACATCACTAGTAAATATGGAACAACAAATTCAAGATAATTTACAAAACAAATAATATAAGTACCTCTTTCATGGCTTACCGACAGAGTACCAGTTCTAGTACATAGTTTTTTTCAAAGCATTACATCTTGTTTTTATTTTTAATAGAAACTATCTGATTAACTAAAACAGGAACTGTCCCACCATGACTTATAATTTTTTATCCCTGTACATTGTGCGGGGATTTTTTTCATAAAGAAAAGACACCCTAAAGTGCCTTCTTCCAACATGAACCCTCACAATTTCAATAGTAAGTATTGGACTCTCATCCAAATATACTTTTACCATGTTAAATTGTTTGATTCATTGAGGAATAGGGTTCAAATTTGGGTTAGCATCACATCGCTAACATACTAAGGTTTTATGCTACCGAGAAACAATGATTTTTACTCTTGGGATCTCAATTTTACTATTTGGGGATTTATGCTTTTCTTAGCTTGATTGCAGCGTGGGGATTTCCTTATTCGATGTATATGGATACCCTTAAAAATACAAAACCAAAAAAAGAGAGTCGTTATTTACTCTCTTAAACGTTCTACGACTTTTGGCTATTTTTTTCTTCTATTTATAAATTAAATGTTAGTTTTACAAAACATTCAAAATGTTAAACTTACAAAAGCCATTAATATCATGCGCAAATGCTGATATCAATGGCTTTTGGTATAGATATGTTGTAATCATTCTTTTAAATTATTAAAAGGCATAAGCTCAGTTTTACTTTTTACCAGTATTATGCTCTTAAATTTATCTTTCTTGTCCATCTGTTTGATTGGCTTGGAACTCCATTTTTAGCGCAATACTATCCCCTTGGAACACGTTTTGATCTGTTCCGTTGTCTTCAAATATAAACTTTATCCAAAACCAATCCATTTTCCTAGGTTTTAATCCTCCTGTTTCAGTCCACTTAGAATGAAATACTTTTTTGGAGGCAATCTCTGGGCTTTGTGATTTTAGTTCTGCAAGAGTTGTTTCGTATACAGGGCTTTTTGCAGGATCCCAATCCCAAAGAAATTGTACTTTAATATGTTTACCTAAATCTTCTGTAGTGTTATTTTGTTTTAAATCGTTTACAGTATAGTCTATTTTCATCATGATATCTTTAATATCTAATGTACCACTATTTGTTAAATTGAATTTCTTTAATATTTTGTCCCCAGGTTTTAAATTTTCTAAGTTAAGTGAAGTAGTTGGTTGCATAGCTAAATCCAACGTACCTGTAGCAAATGAATTATTTGTCACCACTTGATCGCTAAAATATGCATATGTTCCCCCACCAATTAAAGATAAGCCAAGAGCGGCTGAAACCACTCCAACACCTAATTTCTTTTTCAATGACATTTTTTGTTCCTCCCATATCATTTTTATAATCTTTCTCCCTAATCAACCGAAAAGGTCCCCTTAATACAGATATACCATGAATTGTGAAAAAATTATATTAAAAGCAGAAAATTCCTTATTGAGAAAATTATGTTATTATCTATCTTCTGTAAATGAAACGTCCCAAAAATAGAAAAGTTGAATTTATAATTATCAAAACCTCTGCCAAAAACAAATTAATATTAACTACCCTTTATGATTAGAATTATTTATTTCTTCCGGAGTATTCTAACACTTCAAAAGGTACACTTTTTGGGAGTATAACTAAGCTACTAAAATCCCCTTTTCAAAAGGTATAAAAAATATTTCTGGTACACTTCAAAATTTACGTATACCTTTTGATTTTTTCTAAAAATGTATCATTTACATCTACTATTAAATACTACCCCAAAGTTCTGGCAAAACTATAAATAACCAAGTCTCAAATCCCCCTGGAGCTGAGCAGTTAGTTTATTCTAACTGCTCTTTTTCTTTTTATCGTCACCTTTCCATTGCACCTCCATATGTTGTATAGAAATATCTCCTTTTAAATTGTCATTGGTGCCTCTTTCAAGTCCTAATGCACATCTTAAAAAGAGCACTTTACAAAAGTTCTCTTTTTACTTTGCCAGCCACTGACCCTATAATGAAGTAAGATTTTAACTTATGAATAATTTATGGAATCCTTTCCGATAATAAGAATAGATTGGTAACAGCCAATCTGTATCCATAATGAATCTCTGATTTTCTTGAATTTTCCCTGAGGCAAGGTAGCTATTTTTTAGCTACCTTCTTGTATGAACTGCAAATATATGCACATGCTATTAACGGAATGCTTGAATCATTGTCATTGAAAATGTTCAGCACTTCCGCTCCTTAGGAGAACAGTCTACGCAGCTGTTCTCTTTTTTATTTTCTTTTTTTAAATATAAAATGAAAAAGTATAATTAAATCCTCAACAATCAATAGCATTGCAACATTCTCAACGTTCCCTCAACAATTTCTCCATATTTTCCATGGACAATAGCACACTTTCTCGGCAGTTTTAATATTAAATACTGCAAGGAGGTGCTGAAAAATGACTTGGTTTATTATCTTAGGATTTTTGCTTATTTTAATTATAAAAGCGGTTTTCATGCACATAGTATTCATATCATTTTCAAAATAGGTTCAGATACAAAAGCTGTGCCAAGTTGGTCTTTCATTAATAGAATAAACTTCGAAACATTTAAAGAATTAATAAAAAAACCAAATAGTAATAAACTTAAAATCCTTACAATAGGAGAACTTGTTATTCCTTTAAGTTTCTTTAACAGATTATTTGGCAAAACATTAGTTTTTCTATTCCTATTCTTTTACTCTCAATACTTAAACTAAACGCAATATGAAATGAGTTAAAAACTAACAATCGCTAAGCGTAACAAACAACCGGCCACCTATTATGAACTGGTTCCAAAATTTAGACAAAAAATTAAGCGGCTATTTGAATGTGAGTCCGGTATTGTACTGGACTCATTCCTTTTAACTTTGCTTTAATTCTTTTGTGATTATAAAAATCTATATAGTTATCTGATTCCATCTTATAATGTTCCATACTTCAAATTCTTTAAGATAACTTACATTCGCCTTGTCTTGTTCTGTAATTTCTTCTCTTTTTGAACTAAGGCCTTTAACTTTTTTAAATAATCAATATTCATACGTAAACGTGCATTTTCTTCTTGTAATGCCTCTACTTCAATATTTAACTTTGATTTTGTATTTATATTTTCCATAGCTGGACCTCCCTTCTTCTCTTCATATAGGAAATCCACGCCTTTTAAATCAAATATTTCCTTCCACCTACGAACCAATAAACTCCTTAACAAAAACTGTTTATTTATTTCATTTATCGTTATTCTATATCTAAAAATTCCAGATATATTCTTTGAAAAATCCTCTCTGTATTCATTCCATATTTATCTCTCGCAAATAAATCGTAGTACATATTATATCCAACACATTTATAGTTCTTAATAGTATTTTTAACAAAATCTTCTTGAATTTAAATAGACATGCCACTTTAAACTGTCAACTCCATCTATATTGATAAATATGAAACACCTAATATATTTGACATTTCAATGACTTATAACAGGAAAATATATACATTCAATAAAACCTGATGTATCTTTGCTTTGTAAGTTATAGTTAGTTGGCCAACTTTCAATGCAATTTAACAATAAAAAGTAAGGAGGACCTAAAATGAATCAAGCATTAAAGAAAAGTAAGAAAAAAATGATGTATCTAGTTGGTTCACTTCTAATTTCTCTATCAATGTTTTCAACTACAAGCTTTGCAGCTACAGAAGGTGCTGTAAAAAGTGTTACAAATAGTAATTATACCGGGATTGCAGCAGATATAAATCTACCAAAGTCAGTTGTTGTTAAGGATGGATATGTAAATTGGTATTTAGGTATTGGATCATCTAAAGTTGAAGGGGGTATTTCAAAAACACCAAGTGGATATAAAGTATTTCTTAATTCAGGATATAATGAATCAGGTCAAAACAGTAAGTATTGGAATACACGGTATGATACATCAATTAAAGATGGTGATCGAGTAAATCTTAAATTAGTTAATAACGGAAATGGTACGGTTACTATGTATGTAAATGGAAGCCCTAGATACGCAAATCAGCCTGTATATGGTACATTTTCTCAATATGAACCAGTAAAAATGGTTCAGGGTGTGGAGGACACTGGACGTAATTCTTTTAGCCAATCTAGCTTTTCAAACGTGCTACTAAGAGCAGATATGTCTGGATCTACCTACAAAAGTTGGAACAGTTCAATTTCTTCTTCATTCTCTAGACACGGTACTTATGGTAGCAATTTCACAATTTATTCACAAGTACCGTTAAGCGCAAGTTTACGTTAAGTATGCTATTTGCATAATAATGTTTTCAAGAAAAAAGTAGCTGTACTTTTAATCTGTACCCTTTGTAAAGGACATCTTGAAAAAAGTTAGGCAACATCAAGAAGATGATTTCTGTATCCTGGTCTTACCCCTGTCAAGTAGACAGTAATAGATTAGGTGCCTTTTCATTAAGCAGCCTTAGTTCCAAATTCAATAGGACTAGGGTTGTTTAATCTTTTTTGGAATCTTTTGTTATTGTAATAGCTTATATATCTTTTAGTAGCCTTAAAGACTTCTGTCTTTTCATAAAAGGTATGTCTATAAAAGCATTCTGCCTTAAAATGACTAAAAAAGCTCTCTATACATGCATTATCGTAACAATTTCCCTTCCTAGACATACTCACAGTTATTTTGTGCTTTTTAAGTAATTGGTTATATTTTTTTGATGTATACTGATAACCTCGGTCGCTATGTAATACTGTTTCGTGGGCTTTTCTTTTTCTTAAGGCTTTATTGACTGTATCTGTAACTAATTTCAAATTGTTGTATTCGCTCATTCGGTAGGCCACAACTTCGTTATTGTAAAGGTCTAGTATCACTGAAAGATATATGCGCTTATTATTAAAGGTAAGATAGGTTATATCTGTAACCCATTTTTCATTTGGCCTTGTAGTTGAAAACTCTCTGTTTAACAGATTTTCCGACACGATGCATTGTTCTTTCAAACCAAAATGCCGCCACTTTTTCTTTCGAATCTTAGCTTGTACCCCCATTCTCCTCATTAAACGATATACTCTTTTGTGATTTACCTGTAAACCATAATACTTTTTGAGCCATATACAAATTCTTCGGTAACCATAGCTACCATTTATATCTGGATCTCGTTCGCATTCTCCTATTTTAGACATGATAAATTGGTCCTCTTTCATCTTTTCAGAGGGATTGTTGATTCTTTTTTCCCACTTATAATATCCACTTCTTGAAACACCTGCAATTTCACAAAGCAATACAATTGAAAAATTCTGTTTTAAGGTATAAATGACCTCATATTCTACTGATTTACTTTTTTTGATCTCATCCCCCTTTTCGTATCTAATAGCTTTTTTAAGTATGCATTTTCCGCTTCTAATCGTTGTATTCTAGCATCTTGACTTATTTCATTTGTTTGTTTAGATCTTCCCCGTTTTTCTTGTAGGCCCAGAATACCTTCATTTTTATATTTTTTAATCCATCTATCTACAACTGAATATGTAACTCCTAATTCCTTTCCGATTAGCTTGCTTCCAATTCCTCTATGTAAGTACAATTCAATAGCTTTCATTTTAAAATCAATTGAAAAAGTTCTTCTAATTTTCCCCATAAAAAATCCCCTCCATAATAAACAGTAAAGTAACTTTCTTTCAACTGTCTACTATAAGGGGATCATATTATCCAACAGGAGTCATCTTTTTTAAATTCCATTGATATCTATAGTGATTATAGTACGTCATATATTTCTTAATCTCTTGTTTCAACTCAGTAAAAGACTCGCAAGGTTTTATATGTGCTTCATCTTTCAGATGACCAAAAAATGATTCTTGTGGAGCGTTATCCCAACAGTTCCCTCTTCTTGACATAGATTGTCCGAGCTTTAGCTTTTTGACTAATTTTTGGTAGGTAGGGCTTGTGTAGTGGGCTCCTTGATTTGAATGAATATATGCACCTTCAGTCAATCGAATCCTCTTATTCCGTTTTAGTTTATGAAGAGTTGTTGTTACGAGGTCTAATGTCATCTGTTCTGAAACATGGTAAGCTAAAATTTCATTGGTTGAGCCGTCTAAAATTGTAGATAAATAAGCTCTTTTATTCTTACCGTAAACTAAATAAGTGATATCTGTAAGAAGCGTTTTTCCTGGGGTGTTTTGTTTAAATTCTCGATTTAATTGATTCGGCACTACTCGATGTTCTTTTGAAGCTTTCAGCATTCTTTTATAAGGATTTGCTTTCCGAATCGGACAGACAATCTCATATTTTTTCATGATTCTACGGATACGCTTTAAATTGTAGACAACTTGAAAATGACCCACCAATGTCATTTTTATTTGACGAGCCCCTTTCTTTCGATTTCTAAATCGAAGTGCTTTTAATATGATTTCTTTCACGATTTCATCTTGATTGTTCTTTTGTTTCCGTTGTTCTTGAGATGAAATGGAAAAATAATTATAGTATCCCGAACGGGATACACCAGCTACTTTACACAAATAACTCACCATATTTCTTAAGTTATATTTTATGATGACAGAACGAATCAGGATATATTTCTGACTAGGTGATAAAGTTATTTCCTTCTCATCCTCCCTTCCATAAGTTTGATCTTTTTTAACAATTCATTTTCTGCCTTTAGTAAGTTCCGTTCGGCTTCTAAACGAGCATACTTCTCTTCTAACGTAAGCTCTCTCTCAAGAGTTCTTCCCGCGTTTTGGCGTGTATCTCGCAAACCAAATACACCATTTTTTCTGTAAGCAGCACGCCATCTACTTCCTGATGACATAATTCGTTTCATTCCAATCATATCTATATCAAAACCACATTCTTCAAAAATATTTCGAGGTAGTTTTCCTTTCTCATTTTCCTCAATAAAAATACGCTTAAATTCATCTGTATAAGTGATACCTTTCTGACTTACAGATTTTATGTAGGGGTTATTTGATAGAATTTGAATGTCTCTTTCTGTAAATAGCTTTTTTGTCATTTTGAACTTTCTCCGATCCCAATTTTCTCTCATTATACAAGAAATACCCTATAGAATAGACTTTTTTCAGTGTCTATTCTATAGGGTACATTTTATTTTGTACAGCTACTTTTTTATGCAATAAATCAGTAATAGATATTCGAGCTGCAATAAATGCCCCTTTTATACTTTGAAATGTAATTTGCAAACTACAATTTGACATAATTCTAATAGTATGGGATGTATATTTCTCCATAAAAGCAACTTATTTTTATCTCTTTTAAACAATTTATCATATTATTTTCATCTAATTAGGCACAGAAACGTTTTGCAAAATCTTACTACTTTTAGGAAAAACGTTTTTAGGGTACATTTTAAAATAGCTCTTTTTCTTTGAAATGTTTCTGTGCTTAATATTTAAAATATCTTATGTCAAAATTTCCCGCAACAAATATGTTAAATGATTCATAATTATATATAATATGGAATATTAAAGTTAAATATTCCATATTATACTCTATTAAATATAGCGTATTTAATTTATTAGTAATTAATTTATTAGTCTAAGTATGAATTATAAAGTATGTTCGTTTAAAATTGTCACAATATAATTTTATATTCGACGTTTTTAATTACTCGTGAAACATTTGCAAATGTTTTAACCGTTATGTATAAGGTAAATATCCCCTCTAAATATAAGATTTACTTAATTTAGATTCTTTCTCTCATAGTCGTAATGTCGAAAAAAGTCGAATTTTTATATTTTTTCTTTATTTTCTAGTTGTAAACGTTTTATTTTCATGTTACCATCTTAATCAAACATTAGATGGTAATAAAACTTAAAGTATTTCTTTCCCTTAGAGACATATAAACGTTCGGTAATACCATGAAAATAAGGCCAAAGAAATATGAGTTACCTGATAAAAGATTTAATAGGATTTTTACCACTTTAATTTTCTGTTAATTCAGAATGTAACACTTTAACATTTTGTCCCTAAACAAAATTTAAATTTTAGTGTGGTAAACTCAAAAAGCTAAATCACCCACCCAAATTAATAAATGATATATCCTGTTATATCTAACGATCAGTCATGAGAAATAGATTTCTTCCTAAGAAAACTTAGCCCATTAATAAAAAGTGTCTAAATTTCTATCTTTATTACCATCTATTGTTGATAACATATTTACCAACTATAAAAAAGAACCTATTGAAGGTTCTTTTTTATTATAATCATTAGCACTTCAATTATTGATAATCATTGGTGTTGAATCTTTATTCCCTCACCTTATATAGTTTTCTTTTATTAACACTTGAAGACTTATTGAGGTACGGTTCTGATTTTAATTTTTTTTATTTTTAAGCGACTAATTTCCGAATGATGGGCCATCCACAGTTTTATATCTAATAAAGAAAGAATTATGTCTGTTTCAAGTGACATTTTGCTTACCTCCTTCTCTCTTATGGGTTATGTAGATAATATATCTCTTGAATCTGGAGCCTTTAGAACACATAATGGATACCCTAAAAAATGGACTTTATTTTATCTTTATCTTATCTTTACCTTATCTTTAAATTTTTCTATTAAACTTAGCATTTAGAAAAAAATTTTCGAGTCTAAAAAAGCTGGGAAATAGAGAATTATTGAATTTTTTTAATAACCAGTCACCATTGAAAATAGGGTTTCTTGTAAAAGGAGGAGTAATATTTGAAGAATAAGAGAAAAGTACAAACTATTATATTATTCTTTATTAGTATTTTAGGGTTAGGAACAATAATCGGGATACTATATTTTAATGACAAAACCAATACTCAAAAAAATAAAGCGTTTGCTACCGAGGAACGTTTATTGCAATATGAGCCCATCATGAAAAAAGAATTAGAAAAATATAATTTGGGAGAAAAAACAGCAATTTTACTAGGAATTATGTACCACGAGAGTAGGGGTGAGGGCAACGACCCTATGCAATCTTCCGAATCACTTGGATTAAAGCCAAATGAAATCCAAGAGATAAACTTGAGCATTAAACAAGGGGTAAAACACTTTGTTCAAATGTATAGATATGGAGAAGAAAAAGGTGTTAGCATGGATACAATTATTCAAAGCTATAATATGGGGCCAGGCTATATTGATTTTATTGCCAATCAAGAAGCTAAACAACACTCGGAAGATACAGCTAAACAGTTTTCTAAGTTGAAAGTTGATCAGAATCCAGCTACATACACTTGTGGTGGAAATAAACAAAATTTTAGATATCCATATTGTTACGGTGATTTCACATATACAACAAAAGTGAATGAAAAAGCAAAACTTATTGAAGAACGCCTCCAAAAAAATTAAAATTGTATATATTTGTTTGAAGGAGTTTTCCATTTACTTTTATATGGTTTTTCATCAACTTTTATCCCCTCTTACCATCTAAATGTATATATACAACTATCGTATCATATTTCAATTTAAATACGGCTCTAGTTACATATTTCGCAAAAAATCTATCCAGAATATAAATAAAATCACCATTTTACATGAAATAGTATCCACTTAGCGAATTCATTAGGCATAAAAATAAATGTAAATTCAATAAAAAGAGAGCACCCTCGCTATTGGTGCGCTCAATGTGAATTGGGGTTTATCCTGAGCATTGAATAGGACACGAAGAACTCGTCCTGTTACATAATATTATGCTTGTCCATATTATAAATGTGCAATAAAAAAGCACCCTCGCCCAGGCGCCAAGAGATACATATACGTTGAGGTAACTAACACGTTAGAAAAGGCCCTTCCATATCATTATATGATTATCAATTATCTTTATACCTAGCAGACTCATTAAATACGTTTAATGTATCATTTCTATTAGTTTAACCATGCCTAATGCCATCTAATTCATGGTTAGTATTCTAAATAGACCAACGATGTATTATAATCCTTTATATACCCAAGAAGGTTTACTATGCTTAATTTTCATAAAACATTCCCCATCTTAGGATTCTTTTGGTTTTTATATAGTTTTATCGGCATCATCTTTTTATTACTATTCCTTAGCGTGTAGTAACAACGCGTATAAATATATGTTTAATGTGTGATTTCTATTATCGGCTTTGTTAACTAACACTTAAATTATTTTAACAGCCTTTTGTTTAATTCCCACAAAGCTGTTTTGTTACTATCCCATTTTAAAAGCGTTACGGCTTCCTCAAAGCACAACCATTTATACTTGAAGTGTTCTTTAGATAATTTAATATTTTTTGTAGGAACTTTAACTCCAAAAGAAAATTCTTTTATTACATAAACATCTTCTCCCCAAAGAAATTCACCAACTACATCCTCTACTGGTAGTGAAGACACAGAATCTAGTTTTATATGTGGACATTCTCTTATAATACCAGCCTCTTCAAACGCTTCCCGTTTTGCTGATTCAATAGGAGTCTCACTAGCTTCTCCACCACCAGCTATTCCTTGCCAATAACCATAATCACTTCGATTAAAAATGCCATATTGAATGGAATCATCAGTTTTTATATAAGGAAATATCAATACTTGATACGGCGCTCTCATTGCTTAACCTCCTCTCGAAAAAATATGAACAATTTATTCACTAACTTGCTATTTTAGTAAATAAAGAACCAACATCAAAATTCTACATTAATAATGCAGGTTTATGGTATCGGCTCTCCATTTTTTAAGAATTTTATTTTTCATAAATAGGTTTACTCTTAACGTGATAAAAACCTGCTTATTTCTTATTTAATTTGCTTAGCGTGTTTTTTTTCGAAATGCTGGCGGTATCACATGTTGACGAACCAGTCCAAATAGTCCCTAAAACGGTCGTTTAAGGAACTTTATTTATATCTATCAAAACTGAATGAAATATGTTTAAAATTCAGTTCAAAAACTCATTACCAAAAACAAAGTTTTATATCAAACATCAGATACCGTTTATGGAACACTCTTAATGTACGGAAAACCAAGTTTTTTAAATAAAAAGTTCCTTAGCGTACGAAATTCGCGTTATGTTGGCGGGACCCCATCGCCATCAAGTTAAGGTTTTGAAGTAGCCCCTAAATGAAAAAATTCTTTCTCTATAGGGGCACCATATCATGCCCATCAACTTAAAAATGAAAACAAAGTGTACTTTCATTTTGTGGAGGTAAAGCATTCCTAAAATAGAAGCATACTCTTAATAATATGCATACCAAATAAACCCTAACGGGTTTCCTTTTTTAAATTATGCAACTTTCTTTTGTTTTTTCAACCCATTATACTCATAAACAACACCCATAATATCAAAAACAGTCTTCTTCTCATATCGATGAGATTTTCTTCCGTTCTTCTGTAGGAGGTGGAACAGGCTGATTAGGATCTTTGTTATTTCTTGGATGTTTTGTTGTATGGCTTGATACAAACTCGATAAGTGATCTTGAATCATTCCAATTGCTTTATATTCACTTAATTCTTGTTTCTTCTTTTGTAAAATTAATTGTCGCATCTTAAACATAGTAGAAGAACATAGAAAAATGGCAATGAGTTTTCCATAAACATGGCATTCTAATCGCTCTTGTTTAATATGTTGCCAATGATGAATTTGAAATAAGGATTTCCAAGTTTTAAAAATGATTTCAATTTGCCAGCGGAGAGAGTAAAAATTATGGATTTGTTCCATCGGAGCAATCTCCCAAGGTGTATTGGTAACATATAGGTTCATGCCAGCTAATCGTTTGCTTTTTTCCGAATATGTAATCCCTTTTTTACTTTCTGTGTACACTTGTTTTTTCATACGCTCACGAAGTTGTTTTTCTGTTAATCGATACATAATCACCCGAGTAAATAGTTTTTTATCCTTTCCAATATAAGCTTCTTTTATTTCATAGGACTGTCCTGGTTTTAAGGTATCCATGATGTGCTCTAAATCAACTTTGATGTACTGAGATTGTTTTTTTATTGTTCCGTTTCGAAAGTATTCAGGAAATTCATTTTTGACATATACCCTATTGTTTAATTTGAGTCGCGATATATAGTACACACCACGTTGATCCATTTGATCTAAATCATCCAGTGAATAATAGCCTAAATCCCGAATACATAGGTCACCAGGGCGTAATGTTGATAAACACTCTGTTCCAAAGGTTTTATCATTATTTTTCCCTGGTTCCACTTGGAAATTTAAAAACTGACCACTATGTAAATCATATTCTAACTGGATTTTTATACCCGCTGTTTGTGCACAACCACCTGATCCAGGATATACATTGGCCAAGTGTTTTGGTACGTGAAAAATGGTTGCATCTAAAATACGAATTCGCTGAAAATAGGTAAGTGAAGCACTTGGAATTGCTGACTTTCCACAAACTTTATTTTTTAATAATGTGGAGAAAATATGTTTCAAAAAGAACACTGCCTTTTTATTAAAGCGCTTATTTAGTCCTTCAGGACTCATAAGAGTTCCTGTTGATGCATGTAGCTGACTACACAATCGGACTAATGAATCACTCGCTACTCGTTGACTAATCCAGACACATATAGTAGCTAAATCATACCCTGAAAATTTACGTTTTCGTTTTACAAAACCTAGCTCTCTAGCGAGATTTTCCAAAAATGAAGGGGTAAGATGTTCATATAATTCTTCAGCAAATAATTGTAATTCGTCAGAAATTGATAGATACATACAAAAACGCCATCCTTTCCTATGATTCTACAGAAAGAATAGCGTATTTTTTGGTTTTGGTGCAAAGGTAGTGGAAAAGAAAATATAACATATATATTTCTAGCATAATGGTAGGATAATCCTGGTTCCTCATCATTTCTACTCTTACTTTTTTTCCATTTGATAAAAACACCCATCATATGGATAAAAATTTATCTTAGCTTGATAGTAATCGGGTACCGCTGTTTTGTGCAAGCAACAATCCCTGAAAAATGCAGAAAAAATTCTAGAGGCGCGCAGCTATTTTTTTAAATGTTAATTTTGGTATTTCCAGAAGATAAAGCATTTCGCAAACGATAATTTTCACCTGTGAATGCAATGATATGAGCATGATGGACCAAACGGTCCACCAATGCAGAAGTAAGCCGGTTATCACCAAATAGGGATCACCATACATGCCCATCAACTTAACATTTTGAAGTATCCCCCAAACAAAAAAATTGCACTGTTAAAGGTAAATATAGAGCTAGAATGTAGGTTATTAAGAATTAATAATTATTAAAGTAGAAGATTTTAAGAATGTTTTAACCTGGCTGAATGAAGGTTCGTTTATTTCCCCCTTAAGTTGATGGGCATGGGGCACCATATCAAAAAAGAAAATTGTAAGTTTAGACACATTTCAGATACAAAATAACCGATCCCTTATACGTTAAGGGACCGGTTATTTATTTTCCTACTTTTTACTTGTAATGGTCTTAAATGATTGATTTAAGGTTGTAAACTTAAATCATAAATAAAAGATAGAGTAAAAACTATATAAGAAATAAATGTAACGAAAACAAGAAAACATATAAACTGAGCATTAGATACATATTGTTCTATTCTTTTTTTCATTTTAATTAGTATTATTTTTCAGATGTGAAGTATCAATTTGAATTTCACCTTTCCAAGATCCAATTACTTTTCCAATTCTATTTATATTTACATCTAAAGTAAGGGGCTGTTTAAAATCGTCTTTTCCCTCAGAAACTATAACAAATGTAGCAACACCTTCGGGTTTATCATTATCACGAATACCTATATCATTTAATTTTTTACCTGCTGCCATAAGTTCAAAAGGAAGACGGTCATCTGAATCATGGATAAATGATAGTCTCCCTTCATGTTTAATCTCAGGGTTTTCCTCTTGTTGCCCATTAATTTTACCATCACTTTCGAGCTCTAATCCTGATGTATCAAATTCAAATGGTACTAAACTTCCGTCAGCTTTTTCCATTCTATAATGAACTGATATACGTGAATCTGCGATATATAATTCTTTGAAATGTACAGTAATACCTTGATCTGTAATTTTTTCATCAATAGGAATATATTCACCATTCTTCATCATATCTTGTGTGACACCATTTTCATCTTGTATTCCTTCATTTACAACTTTATCATTTGTAATTGCATCAGAAAAATATGAGGCAACATTTGTAGCCGCTACTTGTACTTGTGGAATCATTGCTGTTGTGAACAGTGCTGCTGCAGCTACTGCTGTATACATGAAACGTTTTGATTTTTTACTCATGTTTGTAAAGAGTCCCTTCTTCTGTTGTTTTTTGTGATTTATATTAGAAACATTGTCTAGCTTGGAACGACTTTCAAATGTTTTCCATGCTTGTTCTATATCAATTTTAATTTCTTGTGGTGAACTTGCAGATTCTTCATCTAGCATTACGTTTTCCCATTGATTTAATTTACTAATTTCTACTAATAAATCTTGGCATGCTTCACATGTATCTAGGTGCTTTGTGAATTCCTTTCTTATATCATGAGAAATTTCTCCATCAATATATGTTTGAATAAATCCGATATCATAACATTTCATTTGTTATGCCTCCTCCATTTGTTTATAAATCTTGCGAAATTTCATTTTGGCTCGGACCAATAATGTTCCAATAGAAGATATTTCAATTTGAAGTATTTCTGCAATTTCTTTATATTGAAAACCAGAGAATTTCATTAGTAAAAGGGTTCGTTCTCGATCATTCATTTTATTTAGTATCGTTTGTACCTTTGTAATTTCTTCTTTTCTTATCCAATCATCGTCTAATGATGAAACATTTTGTACTTCATGGTATTGTATTTCTTTATCAATCTTCGCTTGTTGCCTTTTTTCAGATCGCAAATGGTTATAAGCTACATAAGTAGAAGATTTAATCAACCATCCAGGTATGTTTTCAATTACTTTCCAGTCGCTACGATATAATTGTAAAAACACTTCTTGTGCTAACTCTTCAGCGATAGATTGATCTTTAACAATCCATATAATCTGCTTCACAGCATAAGCATAGTACTGCTTAAATAAATCTTCAAAAGGTATATCAGAAGCATGACTTTCTTCATTTTCTATGGTTAACATGTTAGTTTAAACCTCCCTTTCAATTTGATGCCTGTATTATAGAGAAACCAGAAAAACGGATTTTGTGACAGTTTTTCTGGTTATTTTTTTATTATGTACTAAAAAAAGCATTCATCTGATTAAAAGATAAATGCCAAAAGGGAAATGAAAACATAAAACTATAACTCTTGCAGTAGTTTTCTATTAATGGGGTACCGCCACATCGCTATCAAGCTAATAAAAAAGAAATGCCCCCTAGAATGAAAAAAACGCCATCCTTTCCTATGATTCTACAGAAAGAATACCGTATTTTTTTCATTTTAGGGGAATAATTAATCTCTTAAGTTGATGAGCATGCAGCAAGCCCCTTTAAAGGTAATATTGTGGTACCAGGCTGCCCTCTATACTGAAAAGGTAATATCACAACTCAAACTGCTATATTTATTTCCTATCGAATACACTCTTTTTTATTAGCACGTTTCCATAAATATATGGTGTAGAAGAATAAAATTGCAATAATAACATATGCAAAAAGCGACGAGACTTGAACATTCCCCATAAAATTAAAGAAATTATTAAAAGCGTGGAAAGGAATGGTGATAATAATTGATTGCTTATTTACGATAAGTAAGGACAGAACAAGTCCAACTAAAAATGCATATATGATTTGTAAAATGGTATCTTTAATAGACTGCCCACCAATTAGTTGTAATAAATGGGTGATACCAAACAAAAAACTTGAAATCAAAACTGATTTTTTTATCCCCTTTGAAAACAACATTTTGAGCATAAATCCACGAAAAAAGATTTCCTCAATAAATGCAACAACAAAAAATTGCATGATAAACATAAAAAATAAGTCAGATACCGATGTGGTGAGACCCCATAAAGAAAAGACACCCTAAGGTGCCTTCCTCCGACTTGAACCACTTTAATTTAATAATATGTATTGGACATTAAGTAAACACGTCCTATAAAACAGAATCATTTATTTTCAACAGATTGTTAGTGTACAAATACAAGAGAATCGAGATCGTTTGTTTGGCTAGATTAAAGCAACGCCACACCACACCTATATGGTTGAGATGTGTTACGCCTTCTAATCGGAGAATCAGCTTTATAGAACGTGTCCACAATTTATATTTTACTACATGTAATATTTATTTTATGTAATTTTTACAAATATGTATAATTACATAAAATTTACGAGAAAAAGAGAGTATACTTTGATATTGTGTAATAAAGATAAGGCCCACCTACGGAAATAGGTGGGTTTTTTGTTGGGCATTACTATCTCATTGCACAAAAGGGAATTTGCATTAAAATAATATCATATTCTTAGAGTTCTTATATTGAGAAAAAAGACACTCTTATGAGTGCCCCTTTTTTTAGTAACCGAATCCGCCGCTACCGCCGCCCCAACAACTACATCCTATAATGATTAACAGGATGAATAGAACGATCAGTAAAGCAAATCCGCCACCTAACTGTCTACGCTTAAAGACTAAAGTTACCTTTAGCCCTCCAAGACTCGCTACGAGCGAATGGCTAGTTCTTACTCGACGGGAATCCCACCCGTTATATGATACGACCTAGGCTTGGCCGCACACCTGCCTCGTTAGTTAATATGAAAATGAAACCCAATGTCTTTCAGGCGAAAGTATAATCTTGGTTTGGAAATATACAACTGTTTGGACATAAAAAAGACCATCGAAATGATGGTCTTGCAGACTGTAGACAAATGCATAAAATAACGGATGAACATTTCTCTGAACACTTACTTTACTTCTTTCATAAATAGTCTAACGTTTTCAGCGATTTCTTTGAATTTGGTATGGTGTAAATAATGTGATCCATCCATGGTTACTACTTTTCCATGTACCGAGTCTTTGATCTGCCCTTCATGCAGAGGTATCCATCCTGCTACATCTTCACTATTCGCTTGTACAAAGAGAAGAAGTGGAAGATATTTAGGGAAGATTAAACCTTGAGCCCCTTTAAAATTAGACGAAATATGGTCCATCTCATTCAAGGTTGTGTCATTATACATGTTTTTATTCGAAATCATTTTCATTTGCTCTACGGTTTTTTCATCAAATGCCAGTCCAGCATAGGGGTCAGCACTGATTTTCATAGCCAATCTTAAGAGGCCTGATTTTTTGAGATATGCAAACGTTTTTAATGGGAAATTGATATCCATACCCGGTTGTGTTGCAACACTGCTATCGATTCCGACAAATGCAGTCACCTCGTTTGGATATTTGTTCACATAATCAATTCCATAAATACCTGTAATGGAGTGGCCCATGAGGATGTATCTGTTAATATTAAGCTGCTGTAGAGCTTCATGAACTTCACTTACCATATTCTCCGTGGTTCGCTCTTTTACAGTTTCATCACTTAATCCATAACCGAAAGGCTCTACCACAACAACTTTGTAAAATGGAGATAATTCATCGATAAGAAGCTTAAAATCAAGCCCTGGAGTAGCTGTTCCATAACCAGGCAGGAGCACGATCGTTTCCTCGCCCTCGCCTTGAATTAACACATTCATGTTTTTCCCGTCTACAGATACGTGCTGCCCGTAGGGCACTATTCGTTTTTGCTCCGAATGACTACTCATCACATTTACGATATAAACAATACCTAAAAAAAGTACAATGGCTAGAACGATTGCTCCTATGATTTTAAGTAAGATGTTTCGCACTTTCTTTATTTTCATTCCGCTCAGCGTTTTCTTTTCCTCTTGTTGTGTCACTGTCATCTTCTCCTGTCCTGATCTGTTTGCCTTCCTTCATGTGCCTGTAATGAAAACTTAACCAATGAAGATGTACTCACCATGACGACAATATGAACTGAATATGAACTGCCAAAAAAAATGCTACGGCTCTTATATACAAGTAAGCTTGCATATGAGTCGTAGCATAGAGAATGAATCTAACTAATCTGTTGGTGTAGTGATTGGCAAGGTGACAATGAAGGTCGTTCCTTGACCAAGTTCACTTTTCACTCGGATGTCACCTTGATGAAGCGACACGATCTGTTTAACGATAGCGAGTCCCATACCACTTCCATCATACTTACGACTGTGGGAACGATCGGCCTTAAAAAAACGCTCGAATATACGCTTCTGGTCGTCAAGGTTAATACCAATACCAGTGTCGGATATTAGGATTGTGACGTTTTTGATATCTTGTTTGATGCTTACGTTAATCACGCCGGTATCCTCGGAAAATTTGATGCTATTTCTAAGGATATTCGTCCATACCTGATTTAACAGGTCATGATCAGCCGTTACTTTAACTGTCTGTAAATCAAGCTCGAAATGTATATCGCGAGCAGACCATTGTGGCTGGAGCGCCACAATTATCCGTCGGATTTGTTCATCGAGGCTGAGCGTGACGAGCCGCAGTTGCTTTGACTGCGATTCAAGAAAACTCAGCTTTAACAGGTTATCGCTCATTTTGGACATCCTTTTCGCTTCAGCGATGATAATATCAAGATAACGGCTTCGTTCGTATTCTGAAAGGTCAACTTGCTTAAGCACTAGAGCATAACCGGATATCGAAGTGAGCGGAGACTGAACCTCGTGCGACACGTTCGTTACGAATTCCCTGCGCATCTGCTCAAGTTGCTGCAGATCGTGCATCATTTCTTCGAAGCTGCGAGCCAAAGTACCCAGCTCACTCGTTTGCTTAATATTCAACTTGACGTTGAAATCTCCAGATGCTATCCGCCTGGTCGCTTTTGTCAGCTTTTTTATCGGTCTTACCAGGAATACAGAGGCAACTAGAATCAATAAGCTTCCTGCAATCAACGAACATGTTGCAAAGACCAATGCCCACTTTGTGACAAAAGAGGCTGAAGGAGGGGCGAGCGCTTCCAAAAATATCGCTTTCGTTCCCATTTCTGTTTTCAATGGCAACCCTAAGAGGACCGTGGCAATACCATTAGGAGTGTCCTGAACAACACCTCCATCTAATACTTTCTTTAGTTGCTCCATCGTCACAGGCGCAGGTTTGTGTCCGTGAATTTTACCGTAAGACTTGAACTGACCCGTTGCTTCGTAAATTCGAATATAATAAGAATCGAGCTGCTTCATTTCACTTACGAACAAGTCCGCTTCACGTAACGGAAAGGTCTTGTAAATCCGGACGATGTCTTGGCCAAAGTTACGTGAGTTGATTTGAGCGTTTTCGTTCAATTTATCTTCGAATATCCAAGTTGACACAAAAAAAGAAATGATCGTGCCCCCGATGATGGAGACTAAAAATGTCAGGACAACACGTATATATAAGGATCTGATCATTCATAAACCTCAAGCCGATACCCGAGCCCGCGCACCGTTTCGATCCGAAAATCGGGTGTTGTCGCGAACCGTTCACGCAGCCGTTTAATATGTACGTCTACCGTTCGATCATCTCCGGCGTAATCGATACCCCAAATCTGATCGATCAACTGCACGCGCGTATAGACTTGTCCGGGTGTTCCAGCGAGCTTATACAGCAATTCGAACTCCTTTAGCGGCAACTTAAGCGACTCCGTCCCGTTCATCACCTTATAGGTCTGTCGATCAAGGATGACGTTCCCGAAATGGATCTTCTGCGTGGAGCCAATCTTGTATCGTTTGAGTAGTGCCCTAACACGAACCGTCAACTCTAACGGATCGAATGGTTTGGTTAAATAATCGTCCGTCCCAAGTTCGAAACCTTTCACTTTCTCCCATGTTTCTCCTCTCGCAGTCAGCATAAGTAAAGGTAGATCAGGATTGGCTCTTCGGAGCTCCTTGCTTAACGTCCAACCATCCATAATCGGCATCATAATGTCAAGTACGACAAGATCGACATTCGTTGAGATGTAGACGGCCAGTGCTTCCTTGCCGTCCGCTGCTTCAGCTGTTGCGAATCCGTCGTTGCGTAGAAATAAACAGACGAGTTCGCGAATGTTCGCATCGTCGTCAGCAACTAGTATAGTAGGCATCGGTTCCCTCTTTTCCCTGTTTTCCACCGCATTATTTTAAGCAATCATTATACTATAAATTAACACGTATGTTGATTAACCAAAGTAATACAGTTTCTTGATTTATCGACCTGTAGAATTCAAGTGTTTCTTTCAAACTAATTTGCCACTCAATTGACAAGGCTTCACAAAGAAACAGGCATGTGAAACCTGCAAATGACAAGCGTTTATTTTGTCTTTTGGCCCTGTGCACGAAGAAATTTCAGCAAAGCATAGGCAATTATAGCTGTGAATAACTGATTGAACAACGCATTGGATGTTGTGCCAAACAATACGGGAACGTTCAAATTCAGCTAAATCCAGCGGAAAAATGATTCAATTGCCCAGCGCGATTTGTACATGGCGGCGATTCCTTCGGACAGATAGATTGATAGAACGCATATTCCCCAAACTACTCCAGTAATTACACCATCTGAAATAACACGTCCCATACCCACTAATTATTTTTCATCAAATGTGTATGGCGTATCAACTTTGATTGCACATTCGTTCCAAATCATTACTTGTTAATTTAAGTGAATTCCATCATAAAGATTCATATAGGTTTAGTAATTAGTCAAAGTTATTAGGGTGTTCTGTCGTACAATTTATATATTACTATATAATCACCTCCTGATTTTTGTATATTATAGTTCTACATCGACACATAATATATAACTTTTTCTCATTGCTTATTGAATTAATCTGCTCCGTTCAAGAAGAACCATATCAGTTTAAATAACTCAGATTTTGACAAAATTAAATTGATTCAAATGATACCCACCTTTTAGTAATCTCAGAAAATTTCTTAGTCGCGAGTGAGGTTGGTTTTCTTATAGCTAATCCAATAGTTCGATAGCTATCACTTTCAAGTGGAATGGCTGCAAAAGAAATTTTTGATGTCGGTATAATCATTTCTGGCAATATACTAATTCCTAGATTATTCTCCACCATGGAGATCACTGAGTATTCATTCATATTTTCGAATCGAATATTGGGGCTAACTTTATTCTCCCTAAATATTTTTTGAATATCATCATAACACTGATATGTTGGCATAATAAAAGGTACATTTTCTATTTGTTGCATTGATACTTGGTTTTCCTTACATAATGGGGATTGGTTAGATACAACACATAAAAGTCGATCCCTCTTCAATTGTACGATTTCAAAGGATTTTTCAAATGATTCAAAGTAAGTATCATTATTAATAAATCCACAATCTAATCTCCCGTTTTGTAACCAATTCTCAACCTCAGCATAGTTTCCTTCCAGTAATTCGATTTCAATATTTGGAAACTTTTCCTCCATTTTTTTAAGAATACCAGGAATCCAGTTTTTAGAAATACTCGAAAAAACCCCCACTCTTACTGTTCCTTTTTGGAACCCATTGATAGCGGCTACTTCCTGCTTCAGCATGTTGTTATAGTATAAAATTTTCCGAACGGTAATTAAAAGCTCCTCTGCATTTTTGGTCAATGTTAAAGTAGAGTGATTACGAATAAATAAAGGAAAGGAAAACTCTTTTTCCAAACTGCTAATTGCATGACTTACAGCAGATTGGGTGAAACCTAACACTTCTGCAGCTTTTGTAAAACTATTGAGTTCTGCCACCTTGTTAAATATTTCATATTTTGTTAAAGTCACTATGGTCCTCCTCATGAATTTTATTCATGTCTCCATTATATTTCTTCGTTTTATTTAATGCCATTACCAACATACAATAAGTGCATGCTCTATTATATGACCCTTGACAAGGGATGTATTTTTTATGGAAGGATGAAGTGAAATGCAAAAAATTTTAGTTACAGGTGCCGCAGGTAAGATTGGCCAAGATGTTACAAGATTCCTAGATAAGCAAGGGAATTACCAGTTACGGCTAGCAGATATTAACTTATCTGCTTTAGAAACTTTTAAAGATACAAATCATGAAATCGTATATTTAGATGTTTCTGATTTAGCTGCTTGTCAAGAATTTACGAAAGGTATAGATATAGTTATACACTTGGCAGGTAACCCTTCGCCAAATGCTGATTTTTATGGCTCCTTATTAGAAAATCATATAAAGGGAACCTATAATATTTTTAGAGCTGCTAGTGATAATAATGTATCCAAAGTGATAGTTGCTTCCAGTGCTCAAACAATTGAAGGCTATCCTTTGGATTATCAACCACATGCTTATTCACCCACGAGACCCAAAAATATGTACGGGGTAAGTAAGTGTTTCGCAGAGGCTGTTGCTTCTTACTTTGCTTATGAAGAAGGGTTACAAAGTCTTGCTATTCGTATAGGTGCATATGATGATTATAATCCATATGGTAAACCACTAACAGCTAGAGATATGAGTGCATACTTAAGCCCAGAAGATTTTATGGACCTTCTCTTAAAGTCGATGACGGCAAAGAACTTACCTCCATTTTCAATTTTACATGGTGTATCTAACAACAGGTTTAAACGAATTGATATTGAAGGAACAAGAAAGTTAGTTGGTTATAGCCCAAGTTCTGATGCTTTTGTACTAAGTGGTATTAAGTTCTTTGATTCTTGATAAAGGCATATCTAGAAAAGAGATTATATTATTGTTATTTAGCTTTTATTTGTTCTATTTTCAATAGCTACAGTTTCTATAATCATAAATATTCCAATTTTCTCAGATAGGGCACACTATTCTTCTGTCTCATTTGTGGAACAACTCTATTGTCACCACTAGTTCCACAGATGTTCTTTTCCTTTTCAACATAATGGGGTAGCACCACATCGCCATCAAGCTAAGATTTTGAAGTACCCCCTAAATGAAAATTTTCTTTCTCTACAGTTAGTTATTTTGAGAGGTCAGCTCATTTTTTTGTTTTGGGGGTGTTTACTTTTCTTATTTATTCTATTTAACAAAAGCACCTTTTTGTTTGAATGTATTATTTCACAAATTCCCCGTCATAGAAATAACTTTATTATGATTTACAGTTTACAATGACTGAAATTTATATTAATAAAGACCTCCATTTACGATTCGAACTTTGCATATGAATTGCTAATCAAGTAATAAATCGGACTTAAATACGATTACAGCATTTCCTGCAATTCTTACTTCCTCTGGCTCCTGATTACAAATTTTCACTTGAACATCAATGATACCCGCCCGTTTTATAGCTTCGCCCTGCACTGCTTTAAAACTAAATAAAGTATTATCATGTTTGACAAGTCTATGATGTATCAAGTATGCGCCTAAAGGACCGTTCGCATTACCTGTAACAGGGTCTTCGTTAATACCGATTGCAGGAGCAAACATTCTTCCATGAATTAAAATATCAGAGTCGGGAGCATTCATCGTAAACACATAGAAACCATTGCAATTAATTAATCCACTGACTTTTGTGAGTAAATCCATATTAGGGTTTAATTGTTTAAGAAGTTCCGAATTTTTAATTCCAATCATCACCTTAGAATGCCCGGTTGAAACGATTTGTACTGGACAATCTTCTAATAAATCATTTTCACTAATATTGAAAGCTGTAAATATATTCTCTAAAGCTACACCTTCAATCACAGTTTCAAAACTTATACTACCCTGCGTCATAATAATTTTGTAATCATTATCTTCATTAATCACATCGACTGGTAAAATGCCGGCACCAGTTTTATGATAAACTTTAACTGTATTTAAACTATTTTCAACTGCACGAGCATAGTGGGCAGCAATCGTCGCATGTCCACAGATAGGGACCTCATGAGTAGGCGTAAAAAAACGAATATGTACATCAGATTCGTTATTGTCTGATTTAAAGATAAATGCCGTTTCCGAATTGTTAAGCTCTCTAGCAATCCTCTGCATCTCACCCGAGGATAAACCATCTGCATTTGTTATTACACCAGCCGGATTACCTGATAATTTTTTCTTCGTAAATGAATCAATTTGATATAATCGGTACTTTCTTTCCATGTCATTTTCCACCTTTAATATATTTAATTTTTGGTCCTTTATACTATCTTTAATTCTTATTATATTAAAGTTCCCCCGTTGCTTCTATAAGGAGCTTGATAGAAATGTGGCGATACCCCATCGCTATCAAGCTAATAAAAAGAAATGCCCCTAAAATGAAAAAATGCGCTATTCTTTCTGTAGAATCATAGGAAAGGATGGCGTTTTTTATGTCTGTTTCTGTGTCTGACGAATTACAACTATTTGCTCAAGAGATTCAAAGTTTTTTATCTCCAAATACCTTACGGGATCTTGCTAGAGATGTTGGTTTTGTACAACGAACCAGTAAGTACCAAGCAAAAGATTTAGTCACTTTATGTGTATGGGTGAGCCAAAATGTAGCTATGACTTCTTTAACTCAGTTATCTAGCTGTTTAGAAGCATCAACAGCAGTGCTCATCAGTCCTGAGGGACTGAATCAACGATTTAATAAGGCGGCCGTCCAACTTTTACAACACCTACTAGCCGAACTACTAAGCAAAAAATTGGCCGCATCTATGCCGATTTCTTCTCCATACACTTCTGTTTTCAAGCGTATTCGTATTTTAGATTCAACTGCATTTCAACTCCCGGATGTATTTTCATCGGTTTATCCAGGTGCAGGAGGCTGCATCCATACAGCTGGGATGAAAATTCAACTTGAGTATGATTTGTTAAGTGGACAGTTCCTTCATATTCATACAGGTCCAGGTAAACAACATGATCGCACTTACGGCTCTCTGTGTGCCCCAACTGTGACAGCGAATGATTTATGTATCCGAGATTTAGGTTATTTTCATTTAAAAGACCTTCAATAAGATGGGAATCAAATAACTCAACTTTCGCACCTATAAAATAAGCGGGGCGATTTAGCTATATTGAATTTAGAGTCTATCAATTGTGTACTGTACAACTTGAGTAAAATGAAAAACACCTCGATCCTTGGTATAGTGAGATTACCTAGAAATCACTACCACAGAAGAGGTGCTTAACTACAATAGCTCAAAATAACCAATATCATCAACTACCAAAAGAACTTAATTCTATTTTTTCCGAGCTTGAAATGAAGATCCAGCTAAGGATGCAGTCTATCGCTTCTTATAAACGGTGCCAATGTTCAATTGGCGCCCTTTCCTGCTGCTGTTTAGTATGAATGCGATTAAAAAAGTAACTCGACTTACGAAAAAAACGCTCCAAAGTGTTGATTGCGCTTATCATCGTAACCGCAGTAAAAAAGTTGAATTTCTAGCACACTATTTCGAAAACTCGGTTAACTATTCCAACTTTGAAGTATTTCCTGTTTTTAATCAATGAGTAAGGGCCAAAATTTAAAGTATATGGTGACACTATTTGTACTTCTTTCTGTAATCTCTACTCATCGAATAAATTTAGAGCTATCACTCATGCCTTCAGTTGAACACCCCGATGACTGAACTAAGATAAGTTATGGATGAAGCGCCCGTGCCATCGCATCAAAATAATTCTGACTGGCACGCTGACTCACTTCGGCTTCAGGCACAAGCACTTCAAAGCAATGGAAGCAGCCGGGGTAGAGATGAAATTCAACATCTACTCCTGCTTGTGCAAGTCGTGTTACATATTCAATAATTTCATCTCGGAATAAATCGAGTTGACCTACACATGTATAAGTTGGCGGTAGTCCCGCTAAGTTGTCTGCTCTCGAAGGTACGGCATAGGGAGATGGTTCGTTAGTATCGTTCTTCTTTCCCAAGTACATATTCCAAGCCGTTAAATTGTTTGATCTATTCCATGTTGCATTGTCTTCTATAATCTCATAGCTTGATGGTGTTATGTTGTGGCTATCAAGCATCGGATACAGCGGCATCTGAAAAATAATAGATGGACCTCCTTTATCACGAGCCATTAACGCAAGCGCTGCTGTTAGTCCACCACCTCCACTTGCACCGGCGATCGCAACTCGATTCACATCAATTCCAAGCGAGTCTGCCTCATTTGTCATCCAAACCAAGCATGCATAACAATCTTCAATAGCCGCTGGATAAGGATGTTCGGGTGCAAGTCGATAATCGACAGACACAACAACGCATTCAGCAGTCTGAACAAATCGTTCACACAAAACATCGTCCATATCAGGGTGGCCCATTACGTATCCACCACCGTGAATCCACAGCATAGCTGGAAGTTTATCAAGATTTTTCTCAACGGGTTCGTAAATTTTAACTAACATATCGCCGGCTGCGCCAGGAATCATTCGCTTGGTCATGTTTACAAGCTCTGATTTTTCCAAATGTGGATTCGACAAGAGACTTCGACTCGCCTCTAAATCCTCCTCTAATTGAAAGCCTGGAAATTGTGAGAAAGCCTGTTTTAATTCTGGTAATACTCGACTGTCAATTTTCATATAAATTCCTCCAATTAAATAATGAAACTTGATGCAATCCTTATGGAATAATTAACGGAATAGATGTGTCTCCTGTTCTCCTTCAGCTTCCCATTTGGCAATTTCCTCTCTTACACGAGGGGCAACTTCTGTTCCAAGCAATTCTATGGCACGCATGACTTGATCATGTGGCATGGTACTTAATGGTACATACATCATAAAGCGTGTAATCCCTACATGCTTACGAAGATGAATGATTTTTTCGGCGACTGTATCTGGATCACCAACATACAACGCCCCTTCAAAACTTCGTGCAGCATCAAAGCTGGAACGATCATAATAAGGCCACCCCCGCTCTTTACCAAGTTTATTCATGCCTGCCTGAGTGGAAGGGAAAAATGTATCTGCTGCCGATTCCGTATTCTCTCCAACAAATCCAATTGAATGAGATCCCACCTGAAGCTTTGATACATCATGACCAGCGTGAGCCGCTGCTTTCTTATATAGCTGTACAATTCGTGCAAAGTGCATTGGGCTACCACCAATAATCGCCAGCATAAGTGGTAATCCCAGAAAACCAGCACGGATAGCAGATTCCTGATTCCCACCGCTACCAACCCATATCGGTAAAGGATCTTGAACAGGTCTTGGATATACACCTAAATTATTGATTGCTGGTCTATGTCCGCCTTCCCAAGTCACTTTTTCGGACTGACGTATTTTGAGCAGTAGGTCCAAATGTTCTTCAAACAGTTCTTCATAGTCTTTCAAGTTATAGCCAAACAATGGAAAAGATTCGATAAAGGAGCCACGACCCGCCATAATCTCTGCGCGTCCATTTGAAATGCCATCCAGTGTAGAAAAATCCTGAAAAACGCGCACAGGATCAGCTGAAGAAAGCACGGTTACTGCACTCGCGAGCCGTATCTTTTTCGTTTGTGGTGCCGCCGCTGATAGAACCATCGCTGGAGAGGATGCTGCATAATCCTTCCTATGATGCTCACCAACACCAAACACATCAAGTCCTACTTGATCAGCAAGAACGATTTCTTCAACAACTTCACGTAATCGCTGTGCGTGACTTATCACTTCACCACTATGAACATCTGGTTTCGTTTCTACAAAAGACGTAATACCTATTTCCATTTGTTATCTCTCCTAGTCCAATTAGATTTAAGTCAAAAAAATTAATCATTTCCTTTATGGTAGTAACGTGTTTCTCATATTGGCTAACACACGTTTATTTCATAAAATCTTAACTCGTCTGGTCATAGCCCAAAAAAGAAGAGCTAAAACACTGACAGAGGCTCCGAGTAAGGAAACCCCTCCCCAGCCAAAGTGTACGTATATTTGAGTCGACGCAATTGAACCACCAGCACTGCCGATAGAATAAAACACCATATATCCAGCAGTAAGTCGACTCCGTGCTTCTGTATGCAATGGAAGGATCATGGTTTGATTCGTGACATGTATTGCTTGTACGGCCAAATCAAGTAAAACTATCCCTATCACTAATGCGATTAATGACTGCTCTATATAGCTGATGAACAACCATGAAATCAATAATAGAGCTAAAGCAATGCCTGTCGTTCGTTGTCCGTAACCTTGATCGGCCAATTTCCCTGCCCGTGCCGCAGCCAAGGCTCCAGCCACACCTACAAGACCGAATGCGCCAATTGCACTATGAGATAGAGCAATTGGCGGTGTACTAAGTGGCAGTACTAGTGAAGTCCACAAAATGCTGAAATCAGCAAAAATCAGCATGGCTAGAACGGAGCGAACGCGTAACGTTCGTTCTTGAATAAACAAAGCAAGCACCGATCTAATCAACTGAGGGTAAGATAGCGATTTTACCTCGCGTTCAACATTGGGCAACATCTTTATAAACATAAAAACCATCAAAAGCATGAGCGCTGCAGAAAATAGATATACAGAACGCCATCCCGCAACATCTGTTAATATACCAGCAAAAGTACGTGCGAGAAGTATGCCAATAACTATCCCACTTGTTACAATGCCAACGACACGTCCTCTTTCTGTAGGGGAAGCGATGGTCGCTGCAAACGCCACGAGAGTCTGTGTCACAACTGCAAGCAGACCCACCAAAGCCATACCTGCGAAAAGTACCATGCTGGAGGAAGCAGTACCAACTATAACCAGAGCTGTTGTAGATAATAGCATCTGACCGACAATTAGACGTCGCTGGTTTAGCAAATCTCCAAGCGGTACGAGTAGCAGTAAGCCCAATCCATAAAAAATTTGTGTAATGGTAATAACAACACCAATAATGGAATGGTTAATACCAAACTCATTAGATAGTTGATCAAGCAACGGCTGTGCAAAGTAAATATTGGCAACAGACATTCCACAGGCAGTCGCAAACAATAATGCCAAAGCGTGAGACATGGATGGCTGTTGATTCAAATTAGGTTTTGTTATGGAAGATTTATGACTTATCTTAGTGTAGAGTGGATCATCTTCTATATTTGTCTCTGTTTTGCACATACCTTAACCTCCAATCACATTAGATTTTTAATCATAACATACCGTTCAGTACAATATGATTACTGGTAAATATAACTTAGCCTTATTCATGATGTCAACGTTTTTTTGCACTAAAGTTAATATTCCATTAAATGAATGGAGCTTGATTTGACAGGAAGAATGGCTAATTATATAATAATTACATACTGTTTGGTAATAAAAACAACAATTGTAATTACCTACACACCTATCCTAAAACAATTAATAAAATCAAAGTTTGAGGAGGAGAATTCTTAATGGCAAGAACCCGTGAATTTGATGAGGATCAAGTTTTAGATGCAGCAATGCAGTTATTTTGGGAGAAGGGATATGAGGCTACCTCATTAAGTGATCTTACTTCTAGAATGGGCATTCAACGCCCTAGTATTTATTCGACTTTTGGAGATAAGAAAGAATTGTTTGAAGCCGCACTTCGCAGGTATACAATGTCTCGGGCCTCTGATATACGAAATAGGCTTCAAAGTCACTCCTCTGTAAAAGAGGCATTTTCTATTTTCATTGCCGATGTCGTCAATGAAGAATACGCAGGGGATCTTAGTAAAGGTTGTTTTTGTATCAATACAATGGTTGAACTAGCACCTCATGATGAGAGATTTGAAATTTTGACCAGAGAACATCAAATGTACCTCGCCGTCATTTTTCAGGAGACGATCGAACGAGGAATCCAATCAGGTGAGCTGGAAGCCAACACAGATGCAAAGTCTTTGGCACAGGCACTGATTGTATCGTTAATCGGTCTAACAGTTATGATGAAATCTCGCCCCCAACGTTCATTTGTCGACAATGTAATAGCAGCGACGCTCACATTACTTAAGTGACATAATTGTATTTAAAAGTACGAAAACCATACCTTTATAGGGGTAACGTCAAATCTCCATCAAGCTACAATTTTATAGTACCCCCAGAACGAAATTTTGTGCTAACTTGTGACAAAAATGCTCATTTTTTCATTTCGGGGTAATTCTGAATTTTTAAGTTGATGGGTATGGGGGAGCACCACATGCCCATCAACTCAAAATCTCATACCACCTCCAGAACGAAAATTTTATGCATGTTGCTCGTATTTATTGTTGGGGGATAAATCGTTCTTTAAGCTTGATGGCGATTTGGTGCTATCCCTAAAACATCTGGACTGTAATAGCCAATTAAAAAAATGCAAACAAAAAGACCTTTAATCAGTCGTTTTGTTTGCATTTCCTTTTTCTAAAACCACAGAAAAGATAAGTACTATAGTTAACACCATAATAAACCCTACTTCACTTCCATCACTTACAAAAAATGAATACAAAGTATAAATTAAAATTAATATTCCATAAATAACTTTGTGCAATGAACTCCCCCTTTTTGCCGTATATATTTTAGTGTAAAAATTTAATGCAAGCCCTATATTAAAATGAAAATAAAAAGCACCTGTGATATACACAAAGTGCTTTTCTCTTGTCAATTTATCTATTTTCACTATATTTATCTATTTTCTTTTTATAACTCAAATTTCTTCGAATCGTACTTTTCTAGAGTTTGTTACAATTCATTTTGTTCATATGGAATATGTTTATCTGTCTGTACATCTTCAACATTTTCTCCACCTGTTAATAATCTCCTGTACTTAAAAGAGTGCCCTGTTAATACTGTTTAATCATTTTGTATTGCCCTCCTTTTGTTTGATTACTTGTATCATAAAACAAGTATCTGAAGTTGATATGTAGTTTATCTAGAGTGTATGTAAATTTAAAAAATCTCTAATAAAATGTTTATGTTGTAATGTTACCATCAAAACTAGTGCTTCAAACACCCTGATTTGAAGAGACAGTAACCCATATTCTAGCCTCAATTCCTCCTACAGTTCTATATTGAATAAAACCAGTTGATCCCTATAATATAAAAAGAGCACCACTTTTTGGATGCTCTTCGTTATAACTATATAGTATTTAATTTCCTTCTTTTGTTGGTACCATTTTTCCTTCTTGAGAACCTGTACCTTCTGTTCTTTCAACAGTTTTTGCATCTCCTTTAGGAGTTGCTGGCACTGCATCTTTAGGTACATCAAAGTTTTGTGAGAAAGACGTTGTTCCATCTGCACTCCGTGTAATTACTTGATTTGAACTATCTTCATTTGATTTTAAATTGTCCATTTTCGCATCATCTGCACCTACTGCACCCCCCGCTACCAATCCTGTACTTAAAAGTGCTCCTGCTAATAATGTTTTAATCATTTTTCATTACCTCCTTGTTTTGTTTGGAACTACATTTAGCATAAGACAAGAATCTATAGTTGATATGGACTGTATCTGGAGATTATGTAAAGAAAAATAGATGATCAGTTGTATATCCTAATGGGTGCTTAGGCAAGATTGAAACTTAATATGAGTTTGATAATTGAGTTACCCTTCGTTTTTGGGTGTAAGGTTTTTGGCTGGGGTGAAGTGAGGAGCTAACCTTTTCTAATTTGAAACATTTACAACTAAATTTGCAATAAATTTCTCAATATAGATATACTTGTTATTTATAGTTTAAATATTCAAAATTCAAACTATAAAGCGTGATAAAAATATGATGATTATCCCTTATGTTTACTCCTTGTACTAAAGATAAGATTGAATTCTCCGACCTTATCTTTTTTGTTTGTAGAAATTTAATGTAAAAAAACAGAATCCTTGTAATATTAAACATACTATAATTAAAAGAGGATATTATGTTCAATATAGAGCATAAATCTTCTTTTTTTATACAAAACAGAAGGAATAATCAGACATTCAAAATATTGTCTATTATGTACATAATGTTATTAACAAAGCTCGTAGCTGGAGGCGTATTGAGGTCGATAGACCGAGCGTAAAAAAGTTTTGGAGGTGGGAAGTTATGCGTGTACAAGAGGTGATACTAGAGGAAGGTAAGAGATACATATTAGTAGATTCAGAAGGCATTCCTGTGACTCCTGTGATGAAGTACCTCAAGCATTTAGATGTTACAGGGAAAAGCAGCAACACTCAGAAAACGTACTGTTATGGGTTAAAACACTATTTCCTGTATTTACAGAAGACTGGGAAAGATTATAAACGTATAAGGTTAGAGGACTTAGTGGAGTTTATGGGATGGTTACAGAATCCGTATGAAAGTACAAAAGTGGCATCCCTTCAGCCTGTACAGGCAAAGAAATCAGAGAAAACAGTGAACCTGACGGTCACTGCCGTCACTAATTTCTATGACTACTTATACCGTAATGAAGAGTTGTTACTTGATATGAATGAAAAACTTATGCGCCAGGTATTCACAAAAGGCAGAAAACGGTACAAGAGCTTCCTTTATCACATCAACAAGGATAAGCCTTCTGTGCGAAATGTGCTGAAGGTAAAAGAACGTCGTAAGAGGATACAAACGCTCACAAAGGAACAGGTACACCTAGTCTTGGCAGCAACAACTAATATACGAGATACCTTCCTCATCCAACTCCTGTTCGAGACAGGTTTACGGATTGGAGAAGCTCTTTCTTTATTTTTAGAGGATTTCAATTTTGATCATAGAAACGGGCATCGCATTCGCCTGACGGATCGTGGTGAATTAGAGACCGGCGCGAAACTGAAAACAGGTGAACGGGAAATACTCCATTGTCACGGATATTGAGAAAACTTACGTTCAAGGACATCGTATTCCGATTGACGACGAATTGGCAAACATCCTGGCGGTTCTCATTCAGGAATCTAAGGAAAATAGCAATGAAGATAATAATCCCGAAGGGTTTATTTTTATTCGCTATCGTGGTTCTCGTAAAGGAAGACCTTTTAGCCAAAAATGGATTCAAGAACGATTAAACACATTAGCAATACAAAAAAATATCACAGATGAAAACGGGGATATTTTTCATTTTAAAACTCATCAATTCCGTCACACCTATGCGGTAAAAATGTTGAATGGTGGTGCAGATATTTTGACTGTACAGGAACTGTTAGCCCACGCTACCCCAGAAATGACCTTGCGGTATGCCAAACTGTTGGACGATACAAAGCGGAAGGCATTTGAATCTGTCATCAACCAAGGCGTATTTAGCTTCGATTTGAATGGTGAGGTGCAAGAAATTAAGGCTGGCGAAGACATCCCAGGGGACATCCTACAAGTTCTTTGGCAAGACCATAAATTAAATGCGATGGATAACCCGTACGGGACGTGCCATGCGCGATTAAAAGGAGATTGCCCTTACATGGAAGCCCCTCCTTGTCTTACGTGTAACAGCGGAAGTCCATGTAGGGACTTAGCAATCGGATTTTCAGAATATGATATACAGAAGTATGAACTCCACGTAAAAACAACATCGAAATCCATTGAGATTGCAAAACAGCATGGTCGACATGATGTGGTGGAAAAACAAGAAAGAAATCTAAAACGTTATCATAGTATTTTAAACAATATTCGCGAGGATAATATTATTTTTGGTAGACATGAGCGAATAAAACGAAAGTAAGGTGTGGGAGATGACTAATTATGATCGCAAAGAACAATTGAAATCAATCCACGCATTCAGGAAGGCAATCACTTCTCAAAAAGTTGATGAAGCTATCCAAAGGCTCGTGCGAGCCAATGAGAACATCAATTTCAACAGCGTGGCGAGTGAGGCTGGCGTGGCGAAAACGACGTTGTACAACAATCAAGAGTTGCGCGAACGAATTGAAACTCTGCGGCAACAACAGGTGCACGCTCGTACACCAAAACAAATTAAGCGTGAGATAGACGACAATAACAAAGATGCAATCATCGCTTCTTTAAAACGTCGCATTAAGAAGTTGGAAGGGGAAAAAAAGGAATTACGAGAACAGTTAAAAGTGGTCTACTCAGAAGTTTATAAAAAAATATAAACTATTTTATAAGAGAACGTCATATCCAGATTTATTCAACTAAAGGGTGCTAGTTAGTTTGAGGAGGATTAAACCGTGAATCATAGAATTAATTTAATAATCTCTAATGTTGGAAGGAGAAAAGAATGGAATTAGGATTACAAAAAGATGAAGTAAAAGTAGTTCCATACACTGCTGATTGGGGTACAGAATTTTTAAAAGTAAAAAAGGAAATACACCAATGTACAAATATTAGTAAAAATCGTATTGAACATATCGGTAGTACAGCAATCAAAGATATGCTAGCAAAACCCATTTTGGACATATTAGTAGCAGTAGATGATTTATGTACATTAAATCCGTCCATTATAAAGGGGCTAAAGAGTATTGGATTCCTTCGTTTAAGAGTAGAAAGACCTAATGAAATTATATTTGCGAAATTTACAGATAACACTTATGAAAAAAAAACGCATTATATTCACCTTGTAGAATTTGAAAAAGAGCAATGGAAAAACTTAATTTTTTTTAGAGATTATTTAAATACAAATGAAAATGCACGTAAAGAATATATAAACATAAAATTGGATTATTTAAAGAGGCATTCTACAGGGATAAATAAATATACCGAACACAAGGAGAATTTTGTAAAAAGCATATTAAAAAAAGAATAGATAACTAAGTTATTGAATTGCGTTTAAAATAAGCTGTTCAACATATTGTACATGACTAATATGTTAAACAGCTTATTTTCATGTTTTTTTAATATTAGGTCTTGATAATAGTATAAGGATTCTGTAACAAGAAATGACAGATATATAGCAATAAAAAGAGTTACTTATATTATAATTTAAAAATGCAACAACCATATTGATAAAATTCGAAATAAATTGAATATTATATATATGTGTTTCTCATGCAATTTTTGTTCAAAATGCCAATGTTATTTAGGACTTTCTCCACAATAACTGAATTAATTATCTTTAAACTGCAATTCTTCCGTAGAACCTTTCAGCGCTGTCGTAGATGAAGTTCCACCCGTAATCACTTGTGCTACTTCGTCAAAGTAACCTGTTCCGACTTCTCGTTGATGACGCATAGCAGAATAACCATGCTCTTCTGCTGCAAATTCGGCCTGTTGTAATTCAGAATACGCTGCCATACCACGTTCTTTATAGCCGCGTGCTAATTCGAACATACTGTGGTTTAACGAATGGAATCCTGCAAGTGTTACAAATTGGAGTTTGTAACCATATGATGCCATTTCTTTTTGAAAGTTTTCAATTGTTTTTTGATCTAATTTTTGTTTCCAATTAAACGACGGTGAACAGTTATATGCGAGTAACTTTCCTGGGTATCTCTCATGAATTGCTTCTGCAAAAAGCTTCGCATCTTCTAAATTTGGTTCAGACGTTTCACACCAAATAAGATCTGCGTACGGTGCATATGCTAGGCCACGTGCAATTGCTTGATTGAGCCCCGCTTTTGTACGATAAAAACCTTCCGTTGTTCTTTCTCCTGTAATAAATTCTTGATCAATTGGATCAATGTCGCTCGTAATTAAATCTGCTGCATCTGCATCTGTTCTTGCCACGATTACTGTCGGCACGCCCATAACATCCGCAGCTAAACGAGCAGAAATTAAATTACGTACCGCCGTTTGTGTCGGTAATAATACTTTTCCACCTAAATGTCCGCATTTCTTTTCTGAAGACAACTGATCTTCAAAATGTACACCTGCTGCACCTGCTTCAATCATTCCTTTCATTAATTCAAATACGTTTAATTGCCCACCAAAACCAGCTTCTGCATCTGCAACAATTGGTACGAAATAATCTATATCACTGCCACCTTCCATATGCTGAATTTGATCAGCACGTTGCAACGTTTGATTGATTCTTTTTACAACAGAGGGCACACTATTCACTGGATATAAACTTTGGTCTGGATACATATGTCCAGATAAATTGGCATCAGCAGCTACTTGCCAACCACTTACACAAATTGCTTTTAAGCCTGCTTTCACTTGCTGCATTGCTTGATTTCCTGTTAATGCACCAAGCGCATTGATGTAGTCTTCTATATGAAGCGATTGCCAAAGTTTCTCTGCACCGTGGCGTGCTAGTGTATGTTCAATATCGATAGATCCTCGAAGACGAATAACATCTTCGGCACAATACGGGCGTTTTACCCCTTTCCAACGTTTATCTAACTCCCAATTTTCTTGTAATTGTTGAATTCTTTCGTTTTTCATTTCTTCCATCTCCTCGTATGTTATTTTTCAGTTATTCTTTCGAGTAACTATTGCACTAAATATTTTCTTGGCCGCCTGAGTATATTCCTGGATAATGAAGATAAGAATCAACGCTTTCTTTTATTTGTTCTTGGAAGAAAGATGCTAATATTTATTTTCCTGTTGAACAAATCCTATTTCTCTAGCTAATTTATCCAAGATATGTGATGACATATGTCGGGGGAATTTCTCAGTAAACAATTGTAGTTCATTTTTTCATTTTGGGGGAACAATGAGTTTCTTAACTTGATGGCAATGTGGCGGGACCACATGGCTATCAACCTAAAATTTTATAGTATCCCTAAAACGAGAAAATTGGCATCTCCAGATAAAAATATACATTTTTTGTTTTTGGGGTACTAGTTTCATTAGCTTGATGGGCATATTGGTGAAACCTCGAAATGGACATTTTGGTAGGCAATTCTTCTTCTCTTAAAATAACCTTAAATATATTATAGATTTAAGAATATTAGAAAAATAAATGGGATAATTTCCTAAAACATCCTGAATAAAGTTGATTTTAGAAAAGGAGTAGAGAGGAAATGTTTCAGAAGCTCAAATTTTATTTACTCAGTCTTGTAATTAGTTCAATGTTAGGTGGGATTATCATAGGTGCTAATTTCTTGGTCCATAACATCTACTATTTAGTTGTAGGTAAAGAATTTCATTTTAATATGTGGTCTTCTATTATTATATTTAGTATCGTATTTATTTCGGGTTTCTCGTATATGTTGAAAAAAGGTCCAGATATACTTGTTAATGATTAAACCAATAGTAATTATAGTAGGCGCTACCATGATCCGGTTGGCGTCCTGTTTGTTGTTAAGGAAAGATAACAAAACAAAATTTCCTTAATCACAAAGCTTTAAAAGTAACCTATCCATAGTGATATTAAAGTTACTACTAACAGGGCAAGAAGAAATATGATATTTCGAATCCACTTTTGTATATCATCAAAATACCGCTTTATAAATGCAACGTTGATATAAAACATGAGAAATACAACAAAGAAGGTAAAGTTACCAAATTTATCATTCAATTTTTCATTAGTAAATGTGCTTACATGAAGGAATAGTGAAGCAAAAGTTACTAAGAATAACTCAATTAGCCTATTTTTGCTCACGCCACCACCACTCTACAGTAATTTCCTTTCGTTTTATTTTATCTGAACGTAGTGTGTAGCAGACTATGAATATTATACTTATGTAAAAAAAGGCTAACAATTCAAGATTGTTAGCCTTAATCGCGCCTTTTAAAAGAATAACTCAATACAACAAATGACTGATTCTTCAACTTGCAATATATTCTCCTTTAATTACAAAAAACGAACCTCGAATTGTTCCAGCAAGTTTAGACTTCTGTCTAGCAAACTTAAACTTCTCTACTAACTCCGTTGGTATCTCCATTCCCTCAGAAAGCTTAAATCCAACGGCCCGCTTCTTTGGGTTATCCAACGTATACATGACGTTGACTGCAAGACCATCCTCATAGAAGACATAGGCAAATTTAATATTTTCCACTTGAAAACACGATGTTTCTAAAGGTTTTGCCGCAAACTCAATATCACGTTCTTCTTTCAAGATGCTGTTCACATAATCAAGAGTCTCCCCGCTTTCACTAGCTGGTACAACCGTAAATTCATGCTTGTATTTATTCATAAAGTAACGTGCTTCATGGGCACGTAAACCAGCAAGTGCTTCCGCTACAGGTGAAGACTCCATGCCAGCTGTAGTTACGTTTTTAAAATCAACTATATTGGACAATTCCATCTCTCCTTTTAACACTTTACTTCCTAACAACTGGAATCCATATTTCACCAAATACTAAGCCGTTTCGCTGCCCCATCTCAACTGTTGTATTTGGCCCACCAACATAGGCAAAATCTTTTACTTCTGCTAATGCTTGACCAAATGCAATACCAGTAAGCTTATTACTTAGCTCCTCAGCTGTATTGCCTTCCCCTTTAACTACTAGGTATTCTCCCCTCGGAAACTGGATAACTCTAGATTCTTCTTGTATCGTTGCCTCTGTCATGACACCAGCGTAATACATCATCTTGTTATTCACCGCTTCACTCACAGAAAAAATGTAATCATTTGTAGCTAAAGCTTTTAAAGTGTCCAACCTTCCATCTTGTTCGACGGCCAGCCAAAAGTCTGCCTTTTCCTTGTTTATGCCCGCAAAGTCTGTATAGTGGCTCTTAAGTTCAGTTCCAATACCTAACACGATAAAGCTATCTTTTTCTTCTATTGTATAATTTTTCATATTTAAAACCTTCCTCACTTTTAAATTAATCAAACGATTTATCTTTTCACTTGATGAGTTTATAATATCTTTAAATCATGTCAAAAAATGATACTGTTTAGGAGACCACCATGAAAAAAGTTGAACGGATTAATACGATCATGCGCTATATTAACAACCGCTCCCACTTTACAATTTCTGAAATCATACGAGAATTTAACATCTCACGATCGACAGCTATTAGAGACATTAGAGAAATTGAAGCCATGGGGATGCCGCTCGTCGCTGAAGTTGGCAGGGATGGAGGATATTTTGTCATGCATAACTCTATCTTGCCCGTTGTTCGCTTTACTGATAATGAGGTCAAAGCTCTTTTTATTGCCTTTATGGCCACAAGAAATCAACAACTTCCCTATCTAAAGAGTCGTCAGTCTTTAGCCGAAAAACTACTAGGACTCATCTCAGAAATCCAGCAGGATGACCTTGTTCTTTTAAATCAAATCTTGCTTTTTGAAGGGACTAACCCTCATAATCCTGACCTACTTGAGCTTTCTGACCTCCCCCATCCTATGTTAGAAAAACTCATCCAAACCCTTCTTTTAGATAGCCATTTATTGATTACAATAAATGAAGAGGAGGAAACCAAGTTTTATCCAATTTATCTACTGCACCTTTATCAAGAAAAAAGCCATTGGATAATTGAAGGCTTTGACATAAAAGAAGAAAAAAAGAAGATGTTTCTCGTTGATCATCTCATTAATGTCGAAACCTATACGCCGAAAAACAGATTAAGTAAGAAAAAAATTTCAGAAAAACTAAGTAAGAGGGACGAAGCAATCAACCTTGTACTTGAACTTGGTCCAAAAGCGATTACCCAGTTCAAAAAATATCATCCTATAAAAATTTCTATTTCCTATACAAATCCTTACCAATCCACAGCCATTCTAAAAACTTTTATCAATGTTAACAATCTCGATGAATTGATAGAAATAACAAATTGGCTACTTTTCCTAGGTAAAGATATCAAAATCAGGGAAGTTCCTGAAGAAGTGTTAGAAGGTTTAAAAGAGAGATTATGTTTATACTGCCCATAAGCAGTGGCCAGTTAAACCCAAAATAATATTGAGTTTGACTAGATGCCAGTTACCTCTATTTAAATACCTAGTAAAAACATTTTATTCGCTACCGCTACTTGAAACGCTCTTCTAAGAATAACGCCAACACAAAAAAAAGACATGAACTAATCTTTGTTCATGTCTTTTTATATTAGAGTTTAACCCTCATAAAACAGCTTGTTTAAAATTCGAATATGGACGTATCTTATCCATAATCTCTTTCATTCTTTTTTCATATCCCACTATTTTAGCACTTGAACTAACAATAGCGAATTAGAATAATGACTTAATACTTGCTAGGACAGTAAGTATACCTACAACAATGACAAACACATTGCTCATTTTCCCTCTGTATTTAGCCAGTACTGGTACTTTACGAATCGCATACATTGGTAATAGACATAAGATCGCAGCAACTAATGGACCGCTAAGAGCATCAATGATTCCAAGAATACTTGGATTTGCATAAGCAACATACCAGCATGTTAATACGACAAAAGTAAGAATCATTGTCTGAACTGTTTTTTCTCCTATATCTTTCCCGCGTTTTTTACCGGACTTCATAATCATGTCACGCATTACCTCATACGCTCCTACATAATGGCCAAGGAAAGACTTTGTAATAGCCACAAAAGCAATGATAGGAGCTGCAATAGTGATTACAGGTGAATTAAGCTCATTAGCAAGATATGATAGGATTGACAAGTTCTGTTCTTTTGCCATCTTAAGATCATCTGGAGTCAAACTTAAAGTACTGCTCCAAACAAAGAACATAACAACAGCGAATGTCATGATATAGCAAACTTTTTGTATTTGAGCACACTTGGCATCAGTAGCTTCTATTCCATACGTAGCTCTCTGTTTCATAACGAATGACGAAATCATAGGAGAATGATTGAACGAGAATACGATGATTGGTAGTATCATCAATATCACTCCAAAATACCCTGTTCCTGTTGAAGCAGTAGACGCACTTGAGAAACTAAGCATTGACGTATTCCACTGTGGAATTAAAGATATTGAGATAAACAGTAAAGAAGCTATGAAAGGATATACTAGCATGCTCATTATCTTTACAGTGATATCTTGACCGAAATTTAGTATAGCGATAAGACCGAGTACTAATACAAGTGATAAAATGGCCCTTGGAGGCTCCGGCATGTGCAATTGATGCACGATAAAACTACTTGCAGTATTTGTAAGTGCAACCGAATACATCAGTACGATCGTATAAATTGAGACGAAATATACTATGTTAAAAATTATACTTGCCTTATTGCCAAAATACTCTCTTATTGTGCCTGTAATCCCCTCATCAGCAGAATTGGAAGCGTATATCATTTTAGCAAGTGCCCTATGTGAGTAATACATAACAGGAAATGCAAGTATCGTAATTAACAGTAATGATAATAAACCACCTGAACCGGCATTAATAGGTAAAAAGAGTACTCCTGCTCCAATTGCTGTTCCAAAAAGGCTCAATGCCCAGGTAGTATCTTGTTTATGCCACTTTTTAGGATCTAGATATTTCTCATTTTTCACTGCAGTGTTTTCAGCTTGAAATTCTATTTTTTTTGCAGTATTCCCATTCATATAATAAATCCCCCTTGTATCCTATTCTTACGTCTCTTTTTAGGCTTAAGAATATAGACCATTCTTAAAAAATGAACCGCTTACTAGATGCGCCATATTGTAAACGATTCCACCTAAAGCTGTCTCTCTTAATGTGCGAGGCATTTATCCTCCAACCCTATACTTACCATTGATGATATTGTTTACACCAGCTAATACGATGTCCGCTGCTGCTAAACTATTTTGAAGAAATTCCCCTTCTGGTCACACACCTTTCTGTAAGTAATCGTTTCAGTCTGTCCAATTTTAAAATGTTTGATATTTTCTTCGTAGGTAATCGGTTACCTCTCGACGCCCTCATTATAACGTTTATATTTGCGAGTCTAATATTTTTTTATTTTTAGAAAGACAGAATAAACAGAATTATGAATAGATAATAAATTACAATTGGTATGTAGCAATTGTGTCTATTTTTTGAAGCTGTATTAGTTAATAGAAAAGTAAACATAATACAGAGTTCCTTTCATTAACACATTGATTATATTAGGAACTCGTTATAAAGATACTTATATTTACCTTTGCTTTCACATCTTATCTTTGACATGAAGCTGTTGTAATAAATAATACACATTGATGTAAAGGAATAAATTTAGAAAACATAAAATTATTCTCATGAATTTTTATTACATATAACGAATTAACATTCACTTTTCAGAAAAGAAGAACTTTTCCAAAGGAGCCTACGCACCTTATATAATGGTTATCATGTTAAGCCTGTTAAAAGAATTACACCATAAGTTTCCATTTACTATATGTAATATTTATTAAGTGTAGTTTTTTCTAAATATGCATAATTACATATTTAGAAAAAGAGAGTATACTTTCGAATTGTGTAATAAAGATATAGCCCACCTACGGAAACAGGTGGGCTTTTCATGTATAAAAATTGCATTTATTATATGGCAATTAGAATTGAGATCAAAATATTACCTCTTCCCTTTTAACTCTCTCAGTCTGCTTTTTCTCAACGTCTGAGCCTACTTACGTACCAACTACATAACCAGTAAGAATACTAACAATTATAGCAATAACTAAGATTAATGTGATTTAAATCCATTTTCCCATATATATATTATTCCAGAAGATTTAGTTGCCATTAACTGGTGGTGTTACCCTAACTGACGTTTAAATGCTTTGCCGGCGAAGAAGTAAGCGATAACCATAATGCCCACACACCAAGCAAGTGCAATCCAAATATCGTTGCCAACAGCCCCTTCATATAAGAGGGCACGAATCGCATTCACGATTGAAGTCACAGGCTGGTTTTCAGCGAACGCACGAACAATTTTTGGCATAGTTTCGGTAGGAACAAAGGCCGAACTAATAAAGGGCAGAAAAATTAGTGGGTACGAGTAGGCTGTCGCCCCTTCCATAGACTTCGCTGTCAACCCAGGAATGATAGCCAACCATGTCAGCGCCAGCGTAAACATCCCGAGTATTCCAGCTACCGCGAGCCAATCCAGAATATTAGCACTGGAACGGAAGCCCATTAAGAGCGCAACAAGAATAACTACCACGATAGTAAGCACATTAGCAACAAGTGATGTTAATACGTGAGCCCATAATACCGACGAACGCTTGATAGGCATAGTAATGAAACGTGCCATCAGCCCGCTCTTTACATCCGTAAACAACCGTACGGAAGTGTAAGCGACACCGGATGCGATAGCCATCAGCAAGATTCCCGGCAATAAATAATTGACGTAGTTATCCGTTCCTGTCTTTATGGCGCCGCCAAATACGTAGACAAACAACAGCATCATCATAATCGGCGTAATCGCTACCGTAATAATTGTATCTGGACTGCGCATGATGTTGCGCATTAAGCGCCCTAATAATACCCCTGTTTTGCTCTTCATTTACATCTCCTCCTTTTTGCCAATGATCGCAAGGAAAATTTCTTCCAATGTCGGCTGCTTTTCGATATACTCCACTTTTGTTGGCGGGAACATCTCTTTAAGTTCTGTAAGAGTACCAGTCTTAATAATTTTTCCGCCATGCAAGATAGCGATACGGTCCGCCAGTTGTTCGGCTTCCTCGAGGTACTGGGTCGTGAGCAAGATGGTTGTGCCGCCGCCGGCAAGTTCCTTGACGGTATCCCACACTTCAATCCGCGCTTCGGGGTCAAGCCCTGTCGTCGGTTCATCGAGAAAAATGACTGCCGGCGTCCCAATCAAGCTCATGGCGATATCAAGCCGGCGCTTCATCCCACCTGAGTACTGGTCTGTCCTCTGGTTGGCTGCATCAGTCAGGCTGAATCTTGCAAGCAAATTATCAGCGACTTGAGCAGGACTAGAAACTCCACGCAAATTGGCAATCATTATCAAGTTTTCTCTCCCCGTGAGCATACCGTCTAAAGCTGCAAACTGCCCTGTCAGACTGATACTTTGACGAACATGATCCGGTTGACGCTGAACGTCAAAACCACAAATACCTACTTCGCCGCCATCTTGCTTCATCAGCGTCGAGAGGATATTGACTATCGTCGTCTTGCCCGCTCCATTTGAGCCCAGCAGTGCGAAAATTTCGCCACGCTGCACTTCAAAATCTACCCCTTTTAACACTTCCTTATCTTTAAAGGATTTTTTTAATCCTTTTACAGAAATCGCTGTATTGGTCATACTTTTTTCCTCCTTAAAAAATGTTTTGTAAAGATAGACTGCCTACACCCTCTATTTAGTATTACTGATAATCTGTATTACTTAGTACTGATTTAAAAATATAACTGAATAGCAATGGCGTCAATTCACATTTGTAACCAGCTAATCAGTCGGTATTACCTGTTGCATTTATTTTTTTCTCAATTGTTTCATGATACTTTCATTCAAATCTTCACGATACTTGGAAACATAAGTTTTAGCATTTGCCACTAGTTCGTCAGCAAAGGATGCCACGTCCTCCCCAGTGATTTCAAGCACTTGTCTGCCTTCCGCCGCACCGGCTTCAAACAAATCGATTAATTCATACTGTATGTGTAGCATATCCATCCCGTTACCAGCTGAGAAATTCCACATGTAGTTTTGAATTTTCTTAAACACAAACTGATAGTCCTCTGGCAGAGCTCCAACCCGTGCCATCATCATTTTGTACTCTTTTTTATCACCAATTAATTTTTTGAACATTTCCAACATATTATTTTTCCTCCTTTTTTATAAAGCAGAACAAGAAACTCCCAAAATATCGGCCGAATATTTAATCTTATGAGGCTAGTTTGACTTCAAGACGTTAATTTTTGATGATACAAAATCCCATTTTCTCCAAAACAATTCAAGCTCCTGACGGCCATCCTCATTTAGTGAATAAAACTTGCGAGGCGGCCCCATGTCTGACGGTTTCTTTTCAATATTCACAAGTTTTTTCTTCTCTAATCGCACAAGGATGGTATAGACCGTTCCTTCCACGACTTCAGTAAACCCAAGCTCATTAAGGTGGCGGGTAATCTCATAGCCATAAGTTTCACGGCGGCTAATGATTTCCAGAACACATCCTTCCAGCGAACCTTTCAGCATTTCAGTTAAATTTTCCATATTCTGATCCTCCTTTACCCCCTATTCTGTCTGACTTATATTCAGTATCACAGAGTACTAAGGCTAATTTTTACTGAATAGCTTTTGAGAAACCTCACTATTCAGTATTACTTATTACAACTACATTGTATGACTAAGTAGATGGAATGTCAACTCGATTTTTAAATTTTTTCTTAAATCCGCTATTATCTATTGGATACTGCCTATTTTTTTCTTAAGAAACCTCACCACATACCTATCCAGCTAAGAAAAGGAAATACCCAAAACAAAAATTCCGCATTTTTATTTTGGGCGTTATAATATTCCGAAGTTAATGAATGTAGATAGCTCTCCTTATTAAAAAGACGGATCATTTTTTTTGTTCTTCTACTAATGCACCTGTGCATCTAATACATGAGCTTGCGAATACATACAAACTCTTTATAAAGTCAACTCTACATATAGGACATCCTTTTTGTTACGATAACATCATATTCATATCTTCTGCTGCGGTTGTAATTAGTTTTAAACCGAATGTCTCTTGTAATACATCAAGCACACCAGGTGAAATAAATTCAGGCGCCTTTGGACCAATGCGAATATCTTGAATTCCAAGACTAAATAGCCCAAGTAAAATAGCAACCGCTTTTTGTTCAAACCATGATAAGACAATACTTACTGGCAATTCATTCACTTCACATTGGAAAGCATCTGCTAAAGCGGCCGCTATTTTCACTGTAGAAATTGAATTATTGCATTGTCCTAAATCAATGTAACGCGGAATCTCCGTACCAGGTACAACACCATAACTCACATCATTAAAACGGAATTTCCCGCAAGAAGTTGTTAAAATAACCGTTTCTGGCGGAAGCGACGTTGCTAATTCACGATAATATTCTCCGCCTTTTCCCGGAGCATCACAACCTGCGATGACAAAGAAACGCTTAATCTTTCCTTCTTTTACTGCATTAATAATTTCCGGAGCTAATGATAATACTGTATTATGATGAAACCCTGTTACTAACTGCTCATCCGACTCCATATGTACTTCTGGAAGTTCAAGCGCTTTTTGAATCAATGGTGCAAAATCATCATTTTCAATTTTTTGTACACCCTCTAAACCTGCAATATCATATGAAAAGAATCGATCAGAGTATGATCCTTTAATTGGCATAACACAGTTCGTTGTAGCTAATATGGCACCTGTAAATTTTTCGAAAAGGCGTCGTTGATCATACCATGCCTTACCGATGTTTCCTTTTAAATGTTTATATTTTTTCAGTTGTGGATATCCGTGTGCTGGTAGCATTTCAGAATGCGTATAAATATTAATTTCTTTTCCTTCTGTTTGCTTTAATAACTCTTCTAATGCAAATAAATTATGACCAGTAACTACAATTGCCTTACCTTCTACATGGTTCTGCGTAATTTGAACAGGCTCCGGAACACCAAAGTGATTCGTATGTGCCTCATCTAATAACTCCATTACTCGTAAAGCCGATTTCCCTACTTTCATAGCCATATCAATATGTTCTTGTTCATTAAAGTTAGAATTTGTTAACGTCATATATAGCGCTTCTTGAGTTGTAGCATCTACAAATGCATCTGTATACCCTAGCTGCGCAGCATGCGTACGATAAGCCGCTATTCCTTTTAATCCAAACACAATCGTATCTTGTAAACTTGCAATTGTTTCATTCTTACCACAAACACCCATCACTTTACATCCGCCTGTTGGCGTTTGTTCACATTGATAACAAAACATATCATCCCACCCTCTCCCAATCATTCATTACAAATTAAGCATAATACCCATTAGGAAAAAAGGATGTGATATCAATCACAATAATATATATAAATTTGTGACAGTTCATATTGTTGACATAATATTTTTACTGACACTAAAAAACATACAGAAAAATGGACACCTTTGTTGATGCCTTCAAATAGCTAGATAATTGATTTAGAGAACTATTAGCAACTAATAAGCATACAACAACACTATTCTTTCTATCATTCAACAGAAAGAATAGCGTTTTTTCATTTTGAAGAACTATCAATTTTTTGATTAAAGATTTTATAGGAAACCTCTTTATTTACAATACATTTACACCATCTTAACATTTTTTACATTATTTATATGATATATTTATATAGAAACTACTTAAGAAATTTCATGTACATTGTTATCTTTATGATCTCTTATTTAATTGATAAGAGGTCATGTTATATTTTTATAACAGGGGTGAATTAGGATGACTGAAACATTAAAGACACTTATAATGCTTGATGTTACTTACGTTGTTATAGCAATTATGACGGTACTGGTATTTGTATACTTGGAATTAAAATCTCAGTAACGTATGCAGGCATAATTGATAGCTTCGCATTTAAATATAGTTAGAAGAAAGCGAGGAGAAAATTGTTTCTCCTCGCTTTTATATTCCCACAGTTTCTTATTTCAACAAATCCAATGTATGTAAAAGTAATCCTCTGTCCCCTACTTCTCCATGACCAGGCACTACTAAGTTCATATTTCCATATCGGTTCAACACATTCTCAATCGATATCGACCATTCATTTACATATGCATCAGCAACATTCCCTAAATCTTTAGCTTCCGCAGATTTCACTAAACAGCCTCCAGCTAAAATGTTGTATTGCGGTAACCATACGACAATATTATCTTCTGTATGCCCTTTCCCTGGATAGAGCGTTTCTACTTTTATATTTCCAAACTTCATATTCGTAATTGTTTGTAAGTCTCCAAGTGGCTCTTCATATCCATTTTTCTTTGCTAGTTCCGCAGTTAATGCTGTACTATGCGCTTTAATGCCTCTTTCTTTCAACGTTTTTATCCCGCCAATTCGATCAGCATGCGCATGTGTAATAATAACATCCGTTACGCGCTTCTTAAATTTCTTTTCTACCATCTCTATTAATTCCTTCGTTAACTTATCATCCCAAGAAGAATCGACAAGCACTAACCCTTTAGAAGTGTTAAGAACTAGACCGTTCGAAGGAACTGCTACTCCATTAAAATAACCTAACTCAGTATGAACCCATACATTTTTGTTTAACTGAGAAATTGAAATAGTTCCTGTCTCATTCTTTATTACTTTTTGCTCTAGCTTTTGTTCCGCTTTCACAGAAGAAATTGTGCTAACAAATTGAATCGTTCCTAGTAAACTAACACATACCCCTACTTTTAATAATGTATTCTTTTTCATTTTCTCCACCCTTTCTTTCAAACTAAATAGTTATTACCTATATTAGACAATTCGTCTCAAATGTTTGTTCCCTCTTTTTTTACATATTTTTCATACCATTAATAAAAAGCGCACAAAATTTTGTGCGCTTTTTAACCTTCCTTTTACCATTCACGTTTTTTATTAATTATCATTTTTTCTTCAAACGCCTTCTCTAAATCAATTTCTAACTTGTTTGCTAAATCACATACATTCCAAATTGCATCAAACATTTCTAAACCAATCTCTCTTTTCGAATCTTGTATTTTATCACGCTTTAATATAACTTCCGCTAATTCACCTAATTCCGCCATCGCATACATCGTACGTTCTTCAATTGTTGTATCTTGAAATCCTTTTTCTTTACTGAAACTCGATACATATTGCTGGAATTCCGAAATATTCATATGTAATCTCCCTTCATCGTAAATATCTCATTTTTAATAAACTTAAAATCAAAAATGTATTTTGTTAAATTATAACATTCATACTATAATTTATTTATAGCCCTTTAACGGAGGTGTTCTCAATGACTCTCTTCGCTTCGCCATCATTATTCATACTAGCCATCATTTCATTTGCACTAGCTTATTTCATCGGAGTAAAACAATACACTTGGCTCTTATCAGGTTTCAATGAACGCCGTGTGTCAGATAAATTTAAGTTATCGAAGATAGTTGGTCTTTATAATTTAACCGCTGGTGTTATCGCCACAATTGGTAGTGTCTTCACTACCCCTAATGCAAAAATCGTATTTCCTATCATTATAATTGGCCACGTTATAATAGCTGCTTATGTAAATACACGTATGGTGCAGTGAAAAAAGATCACCCAAATGGATGATCTTTTTTATAATTTATCAACATATTGCTTCGCTTCTAGTAAGGAAAACCCAAAAGCCTCTCTTACTCTCTTAACTGCCGTAACTGTTTTTCCTTCTTCCATAAGCTGCCGCAACTCTTTATTAATTTCGGGTTCTCTATCTATAATTCCCATTTCTTTCGTAATTAGCTGTAATCTATCTTCCATCCGCTTTAAACGCGCATCCGTTTTCTTTTCGATTTTATTTAATTTTTCAACGATATAAATAAACCCAAAGACCGCTATCGGTATGATCATCCAAAATTCCATGACTATTCCTCCTCACTAGCTTTCATATGTTTTATTTAAGTAACTTATGTAAATTTTACCACAGGAAACATTTAATGTATAATAGTAATATACAACACTGTTGAAAAAGTGAAACTTTAATCAGTGGGAGTTTTACTGCCCGTTAATACGGGATAAAACCTTTTATTTTAGGGGGATACTTTATGAAAAGATTTTTAAATACGTTACTACAATTTGTAGTTCTTTCAATTGCACTACATTTATTATTTGATATCGTTGGCTGGCTTGTTTTCAATGCACCAATTAAAAACAAACAAATCATTATTCCCTTACTAACAACCTCATGGCTTATGTACATGTACAGAGATAAATTTTTTAAAGCATTTACTTCGAATTAACTTAAACTATGAAAACACTTCATCGATAAAAGATGAAGTGTTTTCCTTTTCTCTCTATTTACTACTGTATAATAAATTTAATATTCTATTTTCAAAAGAAAGGAGTCACTATGAACTTAAAAAGTAACAATATATATGAGAAAATGAACCAATATTCTGTTTCAGGGTTAAGCTTTGCCATTATACGTGACGGTAAACTTGATGAAGCTACTGCTTTCGGAACACTTGAATCTGGAACAACTAGAACTGTCACTACGGATTCCATATTCAATTCTTGTTCTATTAGCAAATTCATCACTTCAATGCTTGTACTAACGTTATCAGATCAAGGAATCGTACATTTAGATGAAGACGCAAATGATAGACTCACATCTTGGAACATCCCTACCAATCTATTTACTTCACAGAAAAAAGTCACGCTGCGAAACTTATTAAGTCACCAATCTGGAATTATTGATCCTCCCAATAGTTTTGAACATTATAAGCTAGTGCAAGGAATACCTAAAATCCCTAAGCTCCTTGCTGGTAAAACATTATATTGCCCAGTACCTATAGAAGTAACTTATGCACCAGAAAGCCAATTCCACTACTCTGACGCAAATTTTTGTATTATCGAACAACTACTTGAAGATATTACTGGAAAATCGTTCAACCTTTTACTTGAAGAATTTATTTTTCAGCCACTTCAACTGAAGAATAGTACGGTATTCCCTACTGAAGATATAAATAAATTAGATACATTTGCTTGTGGACATAATAAAGATGGCACCGTTACAAATGAGAAGTATCCATTTTATCCATTCGCAGCAGCTTCAGGCATTTGGACAACACCAACTGACTTATCAACTTTAATTATTGAAATCATTCAGTCCTTACAGGGAAATAGCAAACTGGAACTTTCTCAAAAAACAGTACAAGATATGATTTCTCCTCAAGGATGCACCAAATGGACTGGGTTAGGTGTTTTTCTAGAGTATTCTAATGAAGACTTACAAATTCATTCACTTGGCTGGGGTGTTGGATTTCAATGTATGATGGTATGTAATCCATACCGAGGTAATGGCGCTGTTATTATGACGAACTCGGATTTAGGTGTTCATCAAAAGGATGGGATTATTGGTGAGATTTTAAAAATGTTATCCTTATAATTAACGAAGTAAAACAAAGAAAGAAGCTGATTCTCCCAGCTTCTTTCTTTATATAACATTTTTCACCACAATTTTAATATGTTCTGGTGCGATAATTTCAGTTATACTTTCTTGGAAATCTTCATGCAGCAGTTCTTCAATATGCTCTAACTGCACTTCGACATGTGTGCATTCTAAATTATGTATGTTTAATAGTGCATAATGATCTTTCTTCTTAATTACTAAATATTGATTTTCTTCTGTTATGAGTACAGAACCTAATCGTATTCCTAGTAGACGTTGATCATCAAACTTCACAATTTTTTCCCCTTTCCAACTGCGAATGTAATTACTATACAAAAAACCTAATTTAAGGAAAAGAATCTTATATAGACTATATCATAATTTACTAAAATATAAATATCATATTTTCTTTCAATAGAAATCCCCGTTTTTTTATATATTTCGATACAAAAAACTTTCTCAACAAAAAAATTATAATTTTCAGTTTTTTATTTCATGAAAATCTATTATACTAAAGCTAATAAACGTTTGAAATGTTTGACCTCTCCTAATTCATGTACATATGGATGATCAGTAGCTGTTGCTACTGATCTATTTTTTGATTTCAGAAAGCAAATACACCGCATCCTTTCCTACACCACAAATAAGCGCAGAACCCCTTTGAGATTGCCACGGCAGTCCAATATAATACAATCCTCTTACTGGACTCATTCCCTTTGTATGATTAGGAAATCCATTCATACTCACTGCCTTTTCTATTTCAATCCATTTATAATCTTGAACAAAACCAGTTGACCATATAATACTTTGTGCACTATACGTGCCACCATTCTGAAACATAATATTATTTCCTGATGCACTTACCACTTTTCCCTGTAGTTTTATTGCTCCACTACGAATAAGTTCCTTACCTTCAAAACCAAAAATGGGATCCTTTCGCTTCTGAAACCACCTTCCTCTCTTTGTATGTATTTCGGCATACAATAAACCCATTTTTTCTAACCAATTAAAAATGCTTTTTCTAAAAAGATATAACGGTAAAAAGGTTAACGGATGACTTATAGCCATTGTAACTTCATGAGTTTTTGCAAGTTCTACTGCTATTTGCATGCTTGAATTCCCACCACCTACTACAAGTACTTTTCCCTTTGGAATTTGTAATGGTGATTTATATTGTGATGAATGTATTTGAAAAATATGTGATGAAAGATGTTGTGAAAATGAGGGGATGAATGGTTGCTGAAAACCACCTGATGCGATAATAACTTTTTTCGATTGTAAAATTTCTGTAGGAGTGTGTAATTCAAATATTTCTTTCTCTTTTCTTATTTTTAAAACTTGAGTCTGTAATTGTACCGGCAATTGAAAATACCTTGCATATTCTTCTAAATAAATTGCAATTTCATCTTTACATGGAAATCCACTCCCTTCTCCTTTTAATATCATACCTGGTAAACTACTATATTCCCTTGGTGTGAAGAGCTGCAAAGAATCATAGCGGTCTCTCCAAGAATCGCCAATTCGGTTTCCCGCCTCAAGTAATAAGAAACTATATCCTTCCTGCTTCAAGTAGTATCCCATTGTTAATCCAGCTTGACCAGCTCCAACGATAATTATATCTTTCATTCCAATTCCTCCTTCTCACAAACACATGAATACATGTTCATATGTTCATACGTTTCCATAATCATAACATTTTATTTTTTTATAATTCAATATCTATCCAAAATAAAAAAGAGCAGTTCACTATAAAGTAAACTCCCCTTAATATGTATCATCTCGTTACTCATTAATATTTCAATTGTCCCCAAAGGATCTAACGGCCCATACACACTATCACCTAAATTTATTATCATTTCGAATATCTTTTAATACCGCCTTTAAAGCGTGACTATTCCCATTAATATCTGAAATCATCGCTATTTTTCTCTTCATTGTAACCCCTACTTTGATAAATTATTTATAACACCTCAATTTTTAAACCCTTTCCTCATAAAATGTAATTCTATTTGAGAACGGATCAATCACAGTTAATTCAATTGTATCCCAAGGTGTTCTCTCTATATCAGGTTTCGAATACGCATAATCTTTACTTGATAAAACAGCATAATAACTTTTTAAATCCTCTATTTTCACACGAATTGCACCGCCTGGTGAAGCATCCCCATGATGTTCAGATAGATGTATTACAGTATCATTTAACGAAATTTGCATATATAATGGCATATTTTCCTCATACCGATGTTCCCAATCCAGTTTAAACCCTAAAAAATTCAAGTAAAATAACTGAGCCTTTTCAATATCAAAAATTCTAAATATAGGTGTAATCATTTATAATACCCTCCTATTTATAAACATCCGCCGCCAATTCCCGCAAAACATCTACATTCATCACTTCAAAGCAACCATTATTTTTCTTTATAATTTCTTTATCACAAAAAACATTTAATGTACGTAATAAATGCCGATAACTCGTCCCTAACAATTCAGCTATTTCCGTTAAATTCCCACTAAACACAATTCTATTTCCGTGCTGAACCGCCCGTTCCCCTGCTGCTAACATGTAACTCGCAAGTCGATTTTCAAGTGGATACAGTAAATTAATTGTACTATTTTTTGAAAGTCGATTTAATTTATGGGCTAAAGAACCGCAAATACATCTTAAAAATTTCGCATCATGAAATAATTGGTTTCTCACTTTCCCTAAAGGCAGGCCAACACAATATGAGTCTGCCATAACTTGTACGTTTGAGGTGATTCTTTGAGAGTGAATTAACTCTACATCTCCTAGCAACTGCAAACTGTCATAAAAACATAATAATACAGATTTCCCGTTACTTAATGTGTTAAACGCTTTCGCTTTTCCTTCAACAAAGAAATATAAATAATCTATCTCTTCGTTTTCTCTGCAAATGAACTCATTCTTTTTAAAAAATATAAGTTCCATATATGGTTTCATATCACTACTAAAAAATGAATCAATATTATTTTGTTTCATATACTCTGCTAATTTATTAGAATTACATACTTTCTTCATAGTCCCCCACCTTTACAACTCATCCCAATTGTAAACAAAATTTTCTTCTTTCACTATGACATATGTCATAGTAATACACAATTTCAGCATGATACAGTCATTACAAATATGAAATATAAAAAGGGGATATTACATTGTATAACTTTCTTTCTGTCTTTATTGGTGTGCTTATTGCCATTATGCTCCCATTGAATGGGATTTTATCTGAAATAATCGGTAATTATACAGCGAGTGTTGTCATTCATCTTGTCGGTTTAATAGCAGTTATTTTCGTTTTAATCCTTAACAAAAATAAAATCCATTTTGATAAAGGTATTCCACTTTTTTTATATAGCGCTGGGGCAATTGGAGTATTCACTGTTCTTTTTAATAATATAAGTTTCTCTGCTCTTGGTGCCTCTATTACGATTGCATTAAGCTTACTTGGTCAATCCATCGCTTCCATAGTTATTGATCATTTCGGTTTATTAGGAATGAAAGTTTCGAAGTTTGATAAGAAAAAATTAATTGGATTAGTATTCATCTCTTCTGGAATTATAGTCATGACAATTTATTAATGGAGGTAAGAAAATGTTATATATTTGTATCGCTATTTTAGCTGGTGTTTCTATCGTTGTTGCTAGAATTATTAACGCGAATTTAGCAAAGGAAATTGGAAATTGGGAAGGCACATTTTTCAATTATATTACTGGATTATTTTTCTCCATGTTATTTTTAATTTTCAGTTCAGATTCGTTGTATATTTCTAGTCATACGTTACAATCCATACCTATCGCTGTATACTTAGGCGGATTAGTAGGCGTTATCGTCATCTCATTATCAAACTATATTACTCCTAAAATATCAGCATTTTATTTAACATTACTCATCTTTATCGGACAATTGTTTACGGGGACTATCATCGATTTCTTCCTGTCACACGAACTATCAACCGGAAAAATTATCGGTGGAATTCTCGTATTAATAGGGCTCACTTACAATTTACTCGTTGATCGCCCTATAAAAACCGTGAAGCATAACCACGTTCAACTATAATACTTTACGCTTACCTATCATATATTAATAGAAAAGCTCTTCACATGAAGCCATAGAGAGGAGAATACCCTATTAAGAAAATCATTTTATTGATAGGTAGCGCATTGATTGTTTTTGGAACCGTATGGTTTTTAAACTCTGGAAAATCTATTCAAGATCTCTATACAGCAAGTAAACCAAAGAAGAAAGCTACTATTATTTCAACTCAAAGAGACCCAAATGCACCTCCTGTTTTTTTAGGAAAGCAGGAAATAAAAGATATACATGTAGAGTCGCTTAAGACAAAAAAATCTATCTTCCTTACAAAAACAGATGAATTAAAAACATTCATTAACAGTATGGATACAGCAAAAAAAGGCGATTTAACGCTAGATGAAGAAGGTTCTGATTTAGTAGATTGTAACATGTGGATTACTTTCCAAGATGGAACTTATAAACAATATTTAATTTGGATAGTAGATAACAACAGTAGTGAAGTTATGATTGCCCATCAAAACACTCCTGATGACGTAGACCTTACTTATTATCAATTAAATGAAGGTAATTCAAAAAAAGTATATAACTTATTTAAAAAGGTTATTTAATAGAAAAAGTCATGAGCTACTAGGCCCATGACTTTTTCTATTTATATATATTCAGGGAACACTTTACAACTCTTTTCCTGCTCTATATCATGTCCAAAGAAAACAATTGGGTTCTCTTTCCTAACAACTTCTTTTAAACGCTTAATTGAAGATAAAGCTAATTCCGAATCAAATCCAGCGAACGGCACTTCATCTTCAAAATTTTCTTTCCTATACGATGCATCTATCGTTAATAACACTGGGCCAGAGTTCTCTGTCTCAATGAATAGTGACTGATGCCCCGGAGTATGTCCTGGTGTATACAATAATTGAACTCCTGGTACGACTTCATAATCCCCTTCAATGATTTTGTAGTTTAAATTTAGCAAGATACATTCTTTCATATATTCTTCACTATGTTGTGCCGCCTCATATTCAGTACGCTGCACAATAATCGGTGTATTTGTAAAAGCACCATTTCCTCCTGCATGATCAAAATGTAAGTGAGAACTAATAATATACAGAAGGTCTTCTGGCTCATACCCTGCACGCTTTAAAATATTTACGATTCTATCTTCTTCAGTCATTTTCGGTAAAATCTGTCCTTCAACAAATGTACCGTTAAAAAGGCCTTCATTATTAACCGCACTTTCTGGCATACCTGTATCTACTAAAATAGGTCCTTCTTCAGTCTCCAAAAGATAACACCAAACCGGTAAGTCTAATAATTTCCCTGGTGTTAATGTACTGTTAACAGACGAATGATCCAACATACAACGACCTGCTGGGACGAAATAAAGCTTCTTTACTGTCATTATGTATCCACCTTTACAAATAATTTAGGATAAAACAATACTATATTTCGCTTATGAGAAATAAACTCCTTCTCACCTTTCATTATTTCAACTATTATCTTTTCAATTGTTCACAACTTTTCATTCCAAATCCAGTGATACTGGAAAGCCTATGCAGAAATCCAATCCTCCTTTAAGTATATAAGATAAAAGTATCACTTTTTCTTATAATAACACTACAATTCCCTGAAAACAGAATATATTTTATATTTTCAGAGAATTGATCGAGTCGTCGAAACCAAGACGTTAAAACGAATTTTGGACATAAAATAACCGACTACCTACATGTTTTAAAAAAGGAGTCGGCTATTTTGCTTATTTATTATTGATTTGCATGCTCTTTATATGTGATGAGCGAAAATTTTCAAGAGTAATATGCTACTTTAGTTTCCATGCTTTTTCACTGAAATACTTCCGTTATGTGTGTTTAATTTAATTTGATTTTCTCCCTTCCCAATAACGGCATTTCCATTATATTTATTCAGGATATTCGCTTTTCCATTGTCGACAGAGACATTAAATTGAACATTAGTTGGTTCTTTTTCAGTTTCAATATTAATCTTGCCATTGTGAGTCGTAAAATTGAGATTTCGATCAAGTTCATTTGTTTTAAGAGAAAGACTTCCGTTTTTAGATTGCCCTTCTAGTTCACCTTCAACATGATCTAGCATTATTCGTCCATTATTCGATTTCACATGAATATTTTGCGCCGTTATATCTTTAAAGTCCATACTTCCATTATTTGTTTCCGCATTAATTTTTTGCGAATTGATCTCTCTTAATTCAACACGCCCATTGCTTGTATTGATATCAAAATGCGTTGTATTTTGTTGTTTTGCAGAAACGTAACCATTGTTATTGGAAATTTTTAATGAATCATATTGTTTTTCAGGCAGATAGACATTTAATGTTAATGGGACCAATACTTCAGAAATGTTGAAGTTGAACCAACTCTGTTGTTTTTCTTTGTAAGAAATGAGAAGCGTTGAACCTTTTTCATCCGTAGCTAATGTTCTTTTTATGTTAGGATTAACTTCCCCATCTAATGTTACTTTCATGTTACTTTCTGTTGTAGGATTGATGTTAACACGCACGTTATTCGTATCGATAATGACGCTTGACACATCATTATTGTTAATGACCTTTTCTTCTGAAATTGGTACTGTGGCAATTGAACGATAAGTGAATAGACTTCCCACAATCCCAATAATGAAAATAATACCTGCAATGATTGAAAGTTTCTTTTTATTTATCATGCTTAAAACCACCTTTTACTAGTGCTATATTGAACTTTAAATAACGAACAAATCCATTCTTTGCTAACTTCGTTAAAAATAACATAGCAATTACAATGAAATATCCAAGTCCACAAAGTGCTAAAGAAACGAAAAGATTAAATAGCAAGAATGTATTTGGATGTATAATAGTATCAACTAGAACAAGTAATGGTGAACCTAAAAATGAGATTCCTAGAACCCATCCTGAAAAAATCAATGCCGCTAATGTAATTGCAGGTCCAAGCACGATTAACAAATTGAAAAAACCTAATCCAATTACTGCCCAAATTGCCCGAAAAACATTTCCTGTTGTTGCACTTGCTGTTACTTTCTCAATATGATAATCTGCTAATAACTCTTTGGCGATTTGAGCTGGAGAACCTAATGAAGCTACAATTTCTTCTTCACTTTTCCCTTCCTCTAATCCGAAAGTAAAATGTTCTTCATAATCTTTTAAAATATCTGCACGCTCTTTTTCAGATAATCTTTTTAGAGATGCATTTAATTGTTGTAAAAATTTATTTTTCGTCATTACGTACACCTTCTTTTATTAATTGATTGACACCTTGTGAAAACTCATTCCATTCCTCCAAAAGTTGATACAAATACGTTCTACCTTTATCCGTCAGTTTATAATACTTCCTTGAAGGCCCTTCTGAAGACTCCTGTAAATACGTTGTAAAATATTCTTCTTTAGTTAATCTACGAAGTAGAGGATAAACAGACCCTTCTGATATTTCAATTTGATTGGAAATACTCCGAACTAATTCATACCCATAACGGTCTTGCTTATCAAGTAAGACAAGAACACAAAGTTCTAAAACTCCTTTTTTAAATTGTACATTCAATATTCATTCACCCTATTCTAATTGGCATCTACTATTGTTTATTGTTTAGTACTGTTTTATAATAAGTAATTACAAGTATAATATAACACTTGGTATTGTTCATTGCAAGGTACACTGGAAAAATAAGTATACCTTTCATCCGACGCTTATAAAATCAAAACGATGGCTCCTCTCCATTTACAAAGTTCTAAATGAGGCTGAAACAAGCCTTTAACAAAATGGAAAGGACTCAACTTTTTTACATAATGACACTTTACCTACTATAATAAAAGAGAAAAAGACTCTTACTTTAATGGAGGGAATAAAAATGAAAGCAATTGGTTTACATGAATACTTACCTATTGAAGAAGAAAACAGTTTAATTGATATTGAAGTTGAAAGACCGGTTGCCACAGGAAGAGATATACTTGTAAAGATTAACGCTATTTCCGTTAATCCAGTTGATACAAAAGTTCGATCTCCGAAAGATAAAAAAGAAGATATAGCAAAAATACTTGGCTGGGATGCTAGTGGTGTTGTCGTGCAAACTGGCGATGGTTGTACGTTATTTAAAGAAGGCGATGAAGTGTTTTACGCTGGAAGCATTACAAGGCAAGGTACATACAGTGAATACCATTTAGTTGATGAAAGAATTGTTGGTAAAAAACCAAAAACGTTAAGTGATGCTGAATCTGCAGCACTTCCTTTAACAGCCATTACCGCATGGGAAGGTTTGTTTGAACGTTTAGGGATTGATTATAATAAGAAAGATGAAAATTCATTTAAAAACATTTTAATTATCGGCGGAGCTGGTGGCGTTGGCTCGATTGCTATTCAGTTAGCTAAATGGGCTGGACTAAACGTAATCACAACCGCATCCCGCAACGAAACTATACACTGGGTGGAAAAATTCGGTGCCGATTATATAGTTAATCATCACCAACCTTTAAAAGATCAAATATTAGAATTTGGGCTAAAAGATGTAGATTATATCTTCTGCTTAAACAATACTGATCAGCATTGGCATGCGATGGGTGACATCATTAAACCACAAGGGAAAATTTGCTCTATCGTAGAAAATGAGCACCCTCTTGAGATGGGGATTTTAAAAAATAAAAGTGCCACATTCGTTTGGGAGTTTATGTTTACAAAAGCGATGTATGAAACTGGTGATATGAGTACGCAGCACGAACTATTAAATAAAGTAAGCGAGCTATTAGATGAAGGCATTTTAAAGACTACATTAAATGAAACATTCACACCAATTAACGCTGAAAACATAAAGAAAGCACATGCACAACTTGAAAGTGGGCGTACAATTGGAAAGATCGTTGTAGAGAAATTTTAATAATAAAAAGTCCGATTTCTAAACGAGAAATCGGACTTTTTACTATCTTTATTTACTTGAAATCTCTTGATCATTTTGAACGTCTAACGGAGGTCGTTTCCCTATTCCGAAAGCATAGAAACTAATTGTGACGATAGCTAAGAAAACAATACCTACAACTAATGAAATACGCGTATCATCGTTAAACCACATTCCGATTAATACCATAATTAAAAAGGCAATTGTTAAATAGTTTGTAACAGGAGCAAATGGCATTTTGAATGGATGATCTTTCATCTCTGCTCCTTTTTCTTTTCTAAAATTAATTTGACTAATTAAAATAACAAACCATGGCACCATACCAGGAAGTACACTCGCACTATATACATATACGAATAAGTTTTTCGGTGCAATATAACTTAAAACAACACCAACCGCTAAACCGATAATTACACCAACTGTACCGAATAAAGGTACACCGTTATTAGAGATCTTCGTAAAGTATTTCGGTGCTTGTCCATTTACACCTAGTGTATAAAGCATACGTCCAGCACTATAAATACCACTGTTACAACCAGACATTGCGGCTGTAATAACAACGAAGTTAATAAGTCCCGCAGCTGCCGTAATACCAACTTTCGCAAAAGTTGCTACGAACGGACTACCAATTGAACTTAATTGATCCCAAGGATAAACAGTTACAATAACGAAAATAGCACCAATATAGAAAATTAAAATACGCCAAATTGTACTTTGAATTGCTCTAGTAAGTGTCTTCTTCGGATTTTTCGCTTCACCAGCAGTAATCCCAATTAATTCCACACCTTGATACGCTCCAACTACAAGTGATAATGCAAAGAAGAATCCTGAAAAACCACCTGTAAAGAAACCGCCATTTACCCAGAGGTTAGATATGCCGATTGCTTCTCCTCCATTCCCAATTCCGAAGAAAATGAGGCCGAATCCGGCAATAATCATTAATAAAATCGTAACGATTTTAATCATCGCAAACCAAAATTCAAATTCACCAAATGACTTAACCGAAATTAAGTTAGCCGCACCAAGAATAACCATCGCGATAATACCAGGTATCCAAGCCGGTAAATCCGGGAACCAATATTTCATATACGCTCCAACTGCGATAATCTCTGACATCCCAACAATAACCCACTGGAACCAGTTACTCCACGCTGTCATATAACCAGCTAACGGATGAATATATTTGTGACCAAATGTCGCAAATGAACCTGTGCTTGGCTCCATATACAACATTTCTCCCATGGCACGCATAATGAAGAAGATGAAAACACCTGCGATTGCATATGCAAGCATTACTGACGGACCTGTCCATTTAATCGTGCTGGCTGACCCCATAAACAAACCAACACCAATTGTTCCGCCTAAAGCAATCATTTGAATATGACGTGCTTCTAAACCTCGTTTCAATTCTTTGTTTGCCACTTCATTTCCCCCTCTTAGATGATTCATAGCCGCATTTAAAGTAAGATGGTGTACCCTAATTCCTGTTTGGCCCTGAAAATGATGAAACAAACGTCATTTTAGACTAACTTTAAAGCTATCCTAAAATCTCATTTTGCCTCTTATAAAATTTCCAAAACCCCTCATCTTCCTATTTTCTATAAAATTTAAAATTGCTCACTTCATATTAATTCATTTATCTGAAAAGTTCAATTATTTTTTCAGTAAATTATTATATATTAGTTTGATTAATCTTTAACTAAATTAACAATAAAATACATCTATTCAATATGATTCCGGTATAAATATTATTACAATATAAATAACCGAGGAGATCCTATCTACCTCGGTTTCATATATCATATACCTCAATATTTATAGTTGATAACGTACTTTAAAAGAATTTCATTTCCATTTCTACTACCATTTTAAAAATATATTTTCATGCTTTCTAAACGCTCTATTAACATCTCACCTGGAAATATAATATATCAGTAAAATTACATATCATATACATCCTTCGCACGGATTTCCTTATCAAAGCGAACGAATTTACTCTTTACTTCCATTCCAGCTGCTTCATATACGCGAGGTGCACCTGTAATATTCTCGGAGTCTACATTTAATTGCACTTTTGAAATCCCTTCTTCGTAAAGTAGGCCAAATGCATGATGTAATAGCGCTAATGCCAAGCCTTGTTTCCGATTAGAACACCTTACACCTAGGTGAGTAATTTCAGCTTTATTATCAGTACCTTTTTTACTAAAGATAAAACCCACTACTTCATCTTCAACCATTGCTAGTGACCATAATGTAGGATGAAATCCCTCTCTTTCAGTACGCTGCAAAAACTCTTCTAAAGTTGAAGGTTGCGAATTCCAGTGGTCTGCAAAGGCTTCATTAAAAGCTTTATGTAACCTCTCATCATCCAAATCCTGTATGTAATGGCGCACCGTAACACCATTTGGCCATATTGGTGATGAAACATTTCCATGCAATTCAATCCCCATCCCCCACCAAATACGAGTTGGAATAAAACCAGCTTCTCCTAACACTTTTTCCTCATAGAAATTATTTGCTTGTGTTACAATCGTGCAATTCAAACAAGACGAATTACTAACAAGCTCCGTAGCACGCTCTTCAAGTTTTGACCAGATTACATGTTCAATTTCTTGATTCAAATAATCAGGGTTTACAAATACGGCAGATGGAAACTGCCCTTCATTCCCTGTCAAAATTCCATAAGCGATTATTTCATCTTCATTCATAACAACATAAGAACTTTTACTAATATCAATACCTTTCCATGAGTTAGTAATGTCCTCTACCGTTGTATCAATTTCACCGTACATAGCTTGATCATAAATTGTACATAGTTTTAAAATTTGTTGTAAATATTCTTGTGTAGTTACTTTAACATTTAGACCGTTCATATTGTACTTACCTCCTTTTTTGAGTTAGTTAAATTTTATCATTATCCGAACAATCAGTTAACAAATAATACAAAAGAGTCTCATTTTCCAATGAGACTCTTTTCCTATTACATAATTAAACTGCTTTTTCAACTTTCTTACTAAAAATAAACACCCTAGTAAACACTGACATGATAACTACTATAGCCAGAAAATAAAGCGGCATCACCATTAACGAGCCCGTATGAAGCTGACTCATTCCCCAAATTGTCATCGTTACAATTACATAGTAGCCTAAGCTAAACAATGCACCTGCTGTACCAATGACATCTTGAAAATTTACTAATGCTAAGCTAAGACAATTCGGTAACGCTACCCCCATTCCTAATAGCAATATAAACATCGCTACTAAAAATCCAATCATATATATTACGTTTGGATTTGATCCAACAAACGTAATAACAGATAAAATGACTGCTCCCACTGTCATTACAATACAACCTATATATATGATTTTCTCCGGTTTATAAATAGGCAGTAACCGCTTTGAAACTTTCGCTCCAATAATAGAAGCGGAAGCAACAACAATTCCTAGAAATCCGTACATACTAGGCGATAACTGAAAGTATTCAATAAAGATAAACGGCGCTTCTGCATAGTAGCTAAATAAAACACCATTCGCTCCTCCAATTAATAATCCATACGTTACTACTTTCGGATTTGTAATCAACCGTTTTAATACAGAAAATACATTTATTTTACCCGTTATTGCGTCCGTTTTTGTTTCCGGAAGCGAAACAAACGTATATAACAAAATCCCAACACTCATAACAACTAAACTTAAAAATACTATTTTAAATCCAAACATTTGATCAAGAAAGCCCCCAATTAGTGGACCTATCGCTGGTGTAAAAGCAATGACTGCCGAAATTTGAGCAAACATAACATGACGTTTATGCCCCTCTACACTTTCACGAAGAATCGTTTGTGTCACAACTGAACCAGCACTTGCTCCAAATGCTTGAATAAAACGACTAAACAATAAAAATTCAATAGAATTTGCAATATAGCATAAGAAACTTCCAGCGCCATATACTACAATTCCAAATAACATTGCTGGGCGACGACCAATTATATCTGATAACCATCCAATAAAAAATACACCTAAAGCAAATCCAGCAAAATAAACACTAAGCGTTAACAGTACCTCATTATTACTTACGTGCAACGCCTTTGAAATATCCGGTAAAGACGGTGTGTAAATCGTTTCACTAATTTGCGGAAATGCCACAAGAATAATCATTAACCAAAGTGATGGTACTGAGACTTTTTTCATTTTTAATACCCTCCTATAACTTTGAAAATCTCAGAAATGAATAGACTTTCCTTAGCTACGGAACAGGAGGGGCCATTATAGAAATTCGATCATAAAACAACAAAGAAAACACCTCAATTACGCATGTTAATACATATAGGAGGGTAATATTAACATTGATTTTAATATATGCTTTTTCAATTATATTACATATTACATTTCTTTTTCTAGTGTTGAGCCTTGGAGGATTTGTTAGAAGGATAACTTGATACCATCACCTTTTTACGGAATAATTAGGAATGGTTTGAATTAATGGATTTAATTATCAAACGATAGACTAGCATTTTTTAATGTCGCAAAGCTTACAAACAGGAGGACTTTTGTAATGATTGAAATTTTAAGGACCATAGTAAACTTCCTAATTTCTCTATTCTCAGGAGAATTAACAATTGTATATTATGTGTGGATTATTACCCTATTCCTAATTCAAATAATCCAATCTACTCTAAACTATAAACTATTTAACAAGAAAGATAATTTCAGCACTTATATATCAGAAGGATTACTTGCTTTTATTATTTTATTGTTTGGAGGTATGTTAGTATCTAAGTTACTTGCTTACATAATAGACGACTCTACTATTAGTATGACAAATTTAACACATTATTTTATTTCTCTTATTATATTAACTATATTTGTCGTCATAAGCTGTCTTAAAGATTTTATAGAAACATATATCAAAAATAAAAATGTGTCTCTTTTTAGCTTTTTAGTAGTTTCCTTAATAACAAGTATACTTTCATTCAAGTTTTTATCACCTTTAATCGAAGGTTCTTTTTCTCTTTCTAAATCTTTTATAACCACTTTAATCATTCTTGTAACTATATCAATTCCTCTATTAATTTCCTTAGAGGAAAAATATGCAGATAAAAAAGAAACGGAAAATTTATAGCTTCTCATTTACATAAAAGAAAGGGGACGCTCCCCTCTTTCTTTTATATCGTCCTATTTCACAAGATTAAATCATCCCTTTTAATATCAACCCCAAAACTGACATTACTATTGCACTTATAATAATTCGCAAAATCCAAGTTATGTTTGTACTTATTTTTTCCAATTGCTTATTGATTGTTGCTATGTCTTTCTCATTAATAGTGGTACGCGTTTCTAAATTACGAATGTCTCTCATAATTTCTTTTTGCTCCGCCTTGAGACTGTCAATTTTAGCGTAAACATCTTCCATATATTCACACCATCTGTTCATCTCAATAGAAAAAACTATATATATATTATGAGACAACCCTCTTACCTGTGAATACATTCCGTATATCCGCACACCAAATTATTTGTACAATCTAATTGAATTACTTACACGTTTCCATTCTCCTATATATAAGTCTTCGTTTAGATAATATGTGCTATAAAAAGAAATCTCATTATTCCACTTTAATAATGTATTCTAAGTACTCTTTATATGCCGTTTCATAAAGACCTGTAGCATATTTAAAGCCTTTTTTATTTTTTAACAACAAACAAGATGCAATCCAACATGCGGTAGCACCTACGATAATTACTATTATTTAAATCACCATTCTCACATTTAAAACTCAATATAGTCAGTATTCTCTTCTTAAAAATCAGCTTTTTTAGCTACTTAATGTATACTAATATTAATATGAACTAGCTGTATTGATAAACTCTCTAGTACAAGAAATATACTAGCTGAAGCAGATCTATATCCGATATTTTTCCCATGAACATTAATGCTGATTGCCACTAAATGTGTTTGAATAGCATTGTTTTCAAAAATTTCATCCTCAACTTTTACAATATCAGCTTTACTATCCACTTCCTTAAAGGTTTTCAATAATTTTGTTTCTAATAGACTAAAATCAAAATTTTCATCTTTTATTACAGCAAATTTAATCTTCATATCGATTTCCCCATTTTTAACAAACTAAAATCATTTAATCAATATAAATATATATCAATCTATTAAGTAATTCAAAATATACGCTTCTTATACACTATTACTAAATATCATTTCTAAAAGGATTAAGTGCAAAAAAGAAAGAAAGAAAGAAAGAAAGTAAATAAAGAAAATAAAGAAAAAAATTAGTACTCTCACAATTAAGTAAACTCTAATTTTTTCTTCTATCTACTTATTATTTAAGGTTAATAGTGATATAACCAGACTAAAAAATTTGACTTAAATTCATTGATGAATGGAGAGGTTTATATGAAATTAAAAGACAAAGTAGCAATCATAACTGGTGGTGCAAGTGGAATTGGTGAATCCACTGTTCGCCTTTTTATTGAAGAAGGTGCAAAAGTAGTTATTGCTGACTTTTCTGAACGTGGAAAAGGCCTATCAGATGAATTGAATGCACATGGATATAATACATTATTTATTAAAACTGATGTAACAAAAGAAGCAGATATTAAACAGCTAATCCATGAGACAGTAAGTAAATACGGTAAATTAGATATTATGTATGCCAATGCCGGCGTTGCTGATGATGCACCGGCAAACGAACTGTCCTATGAAAAATGGAAAAGAACCATTGATATTAACTTGTCTGGGGTATTCCTTTCTGATAAATATTCGATTGAACAATTTCTTAAACAAGGTACAGGCGGTGTCATCGTTAACGCTGGTTCGATTCATAGTTTTGTTTCATTACCTACCCCAACAGCATACTCCTCTGCAAAAGGTGGTGTGAAACTATTAACTCAAAATTTATGTACTGCCTACGCTAAATATGGAATACGTATTAATGCGGTGTGCCCTGGCTATATTGACACCCCTTTACTTGGTAGTGTTAATCCTCAACAGAAAGAATATTTAGCTTCACTTCATCCACAAGGCAGACTTGGAACACCAAAAGAAATAGCCAAAGCTGTCTTATTTTTAGCAAGTGATGATGCTAGCTTTGTTAATGGTACAACACTTCTTGTTGATGGAGGCTATACTGCACGCTAATTTTAAAATTTGAAGTACGGCTCTAAGAAATATATAGTCTTTAATACAAAAAGCGCCATCACAAGTGACGGCGCTTTTTCTATGTAAGAGCTACTAGAAGGTACCCTTCTAGCCTACTCCCATTTATAAGTCCAAAACTGTTCAAGTTGCAGCCATTTTAATGTTGCTGCGTCTTTGTTTTTTATTTTTGCATGCGTTTCTTCTAGCATCGCTTCCGTTTGTGAACGATGCGCGCCTAGTGCAGCTAATTTATGTTCAAATACTTCACTAATATTATTTACAACATCCGGTTCACCGAGTACTGCTTCGCGATTTCTCGTAATCGCAACCGCATGAATGGCTGGACGTTCTTCTTTAGGCATACGTGATACAGCGCGAACTACAGCGCGACCAAATGCATCATGATCCGGATGTACGCCGTGTTCTGGATAAAATGTAATAATTCGAGATGGATTTACTTCTTGAATAATCGCTTCGATTTTATCGGCAACAAAATCAACATCTTCAAATTCTAACGTTTTATCATGGAAACCGAGCATTCTTAAATCTTGAATCCCCATCGCTTCACATGCATCTTTTAATTCTTTTTCACGTATATTTGGAATCGTTTCACGGTTAGCGAATACGTTTTTCCCCATGTTACGTCCCATTTGTCCAAGAGTACCACATGCGTACGTTACAGGTACTCCTTGATCTGTTAATAAGCGAATTGTTCCTCCCGCAGCAAATGCTTCATCATCTGGATGCGGAAATACAACAAGTACATGTCTCTCCATAAGTTTCCCTCCTTCTTACTTAAATGGCGTTAAGCTTAGCTCAAGCGCTACCGCTAAGCGGCCTTGGTTATCATGCCCTGCTAGTAATAAACGCTCTTTATCGTCTACTTCCCAGTGCGTAATGCCTTCTGCATATACCCAGCCATGATCCATTTTCAAACCAACTCGGTATGGGTTTGTTCCAGTTATTTTCCCACGCTCAAAGCGAATAATTGCATTTCGAATGAATGCTCCTACTGTCATCATCTTTTCATTAAAGTGTGACGCATACGCTCCATTCGTCGTTTCTAAATGAATATATACATCTTTATTTACAAAACGTTCAATTTCATTTTGAATAAGAGAACTATCTTTTACTATTTCCATCGGAATTCACCTCTTTAAACCATTTTACGCAAAAATAATGTAAATTGCTATCTCTATATTAGAGGACAACGCCCACTTTTCCTAATAATTTGCACTGTGTTTTTTATATTTTTTATCCCGCATTAACGGATAGTAAGATTCCCACCCCAAAATCCAGCGAACACACGTCAGCTAGGTGGGAAATCAACTATCCGTAAATGCCCGATTGGTGAGGGCTAATAATCAGTGGGGGATGAACAAAAACCCCCACTGATTAAAGTTTCACTTTATATGATATGTAAAAATCACATTTTTTCCTTCACTTTGTTAAATAGTTTTCTTTCTTTTTTGAATTTGCTACAATATATTTTATCCCGTATTAATACAGCGAGATACATTTCGACAATTGAATACATACTTTAAAGAAGGTGACATGATTGGAACAATCAGCACATGAAGTAGCAAATTGGCAATATTATTTTACAATTGCCGTATTTTTAGTCACGTACGGTTTTATTATTTCTGAGAAATTGAATCGTGCTGTAATCGCACTATTCGGTGCTGCTATTATGATTATTTTTGGAATTGTAGATTTACATACTGCTTTCACATCGCATATTCAATGGGAAACGATTACCCTTTTAATTGGGATGATGATTCTCGTACATATTACGAGTCAATCAGGCGTATTTGAATTTGTAGCCATAAAAGCAGCAAAAGCAGCTGGCGGAAAACCAATCCGCATTTTATTATTACTATCCCTATTAACTGCTGTCGGTTCTGCATTTTTGGACAACGTAACAACCGTATTATTAATCGTACCTGTTACACTATCCATTACACGTATTTTAAAAGTAAATCCTGTTCCTTATTTAATTTCAGAAGTACTATTTTCAAATATAGGCGGAACAGCAACATTAATTGGTGACCCGCCTAACATTATGATTGGATCAGCTAATAAGCATTTAGACTTTAATGCCTTTTTACTAAACTTAGCTCCAATCGTAATCATTATTTCTATCGTTACACTTGGCATTATTTACTTCATGTATCGCAACAAACTAAAAACAACGCCTGAGCAAATCGAAAAGCTAATGGCATTAAATGAAAAAGATTATATTAAAGATCAGAGCCTCCTTTTAAAATCCATTACGATTTTAGGACTAACTATTTTAGGCTTTATACTTCATTCTATTATTCATGTAGACGCTGCCCTTATTGCGATGACAGGTGCTACACTTCTTATGTTAATCGGTGTGAAAGAACATGATATTGAAGATGTATTTGCCCACGTTGAATGGGTAACAATTTTCTTCTTCGCTGGACTATTCGTTCTCGTTGGCGGATTAATTGATATCGGACTTATTTCTTCACTCGCAAAAGAAGTACTCGACGTAACAAATGGCGATATCGGTTTCGCTGCTATACTTATCTTATGGGTATCTGGCATCGCATCTGCGACAATTGATAACATCCCATTTGTCGCAACGATGATTCCACTTATTCAAGATTTAGCTACAGGACTCGGACTAGCTGTCGATTCTCCGCAAATTGAAGTACTATGGTGGGCGTTATCACTTGGAGCTTGCCTAGGAGGCAACGGAACATTAATTGGAGCATCAGCAAACGTAGTCGTTGCTGGTATTGCAAAACGTGAAGGACATGGGTTCTCTTATATGGACTTCTTAAAAATCGGTTTCCCCTTAACGATCATTGCGCTATTGTTATCACATGCTTACATTTATTTACGTTATTTAATGTAGAAGTTGTATTGCATGAAATTATGTCGTCAAATAAAAAAGGTTTGCAGCACTATGCTACAAACCTTTTTTCATCACCAAAATATACCTATAATTGCCAATCCACCTAAAATCATACCACCAATTTGTCCGATGATTGTTGGTGATAGTTGAACACCTTTTCTCACTTCAACAACTGGTCTTTCGTGCCTTAGTTGCTGCACTTCACTTTGAAGTTGATGTACACTTCCGTGTAGTTCTTTAATTAGTTCTTTTAATTCAGCGACCTCTTCATTTACTGGCTTACTTTTTTCTAAGTTCATCTCGCATAACTCCTTATAAATTCAATCCGTTCACTGTAAAATTTCGCCAATTATCGTTATATCTCCTGCATACTACATATATAATATGGAATGTACCTTTATTAACAAGACCCTTTTAAGAATAAATTTAGATATTTTAGAAAGACAACTTTCATTAGTTCTTTATATATATAAAGGACTAATATATTCAACAATTCTATTCTTTATAGTTTCTTTTTCATACAAAAAGCTTCACTAAAATTTAGCAGGTGTACCTTGATGAAAATACATTTGCCATCTTCCTTCTCTAAATTTCCATATCGAACTACGTAAAGAGTGTTGATTATTCATTTCATTGAATATTTGATAAGTAGTTAATGCTACATCTTTGGATAATGGATGTACTTCAAAATCACTCAAAGTCATTTTTACCACACCAATTCCATTTTTATCGATATCCTCATTTTTATATAAAACTTTACCAGAACTCCCAAACTCAAAAAAATCAGCGGCAAGTATCTTTTTAAGCTCCTTTTGAGATGTGCGAACCCCTGGTTTAAGTAATCGTTCCTCTAGCTGATATAAACACTCTCTTAATGAAGATAAACCTTCCATTAGTACACTCCTCCGCTCATCATTACCCAAATATTACAACTTTTCACTCTACACTACACAATTATTCTGTATGTTTTTGCTAGTTCTGCAGCTCTATCCATTCATCACGCAATATCCCCATAATCATACGATCAAAACACTTTCCATCTCTTTGAACTGCTTCCCTCATACATCCTTCCATCTGAAATCCCATCTTTTTATACAGTACAATGGCTGCTTTATTATAAGAAATAACATCGAGACCGACGCGGTGTAGATTCATTTCATAGAACGCATACTTTAAAATAAGATGCACTGCTTCTCTCCCAAACCCTTTTCCTCTATCATTTGCCTCTCCTATACCAATTGCTAATAGACCTGTTCTGTTATTCCACTCTATGCCGTGAATTGCAACAAAACCAATTAAGCGATCATCTTGAACTGTTCTTAACATGAAAGAAACACTATTCGATCTCCGTCCCTTTAATAGCCCATCACTCGCTATTTCATGTAACGATTGCGGGAATGCCAAGTCTGTATCTACATTTCTTAAGTACTCACTATCCTCTTGCCACATAGCCATTACTTCAGCATCCGCTTCTCTAATAGCTGATAATTTAATAGTTTTATTTTGAAAAAGATTCATCGTCATCTAAAACTCCCCCTTTTTTAAATAGCGGGGACAATAATTCTAGCCTATTTATCCCGCATTAACGGGCAGTAAGACTCCCACCTCAAAATTCAGCTGGAGCGAAGAAGTTAGGTGGGAGTCGGGCTGCCCGTAAACGCCCGATTGGTGAAGGCTAATAATCAGTGGGGGATGAACAAAACCCCCACTGATTAAAGTTTCACTTTATCCCCTTGTTCCATAAACTGTTTTTTTAACGGGATACTTACAATAAGTGCTGACATTGGCACATCTCCCTTGCATTGAATTAACTTCATTGTATAATTTTTCATTTATTCTAACAATAACAACAATAAAAAGACCCTCCAAATTTAGAGGGCCTTTCCTAATAGCAAAACTGTATTATTTCGTAAACATTTTCTCTGCTTCATCCATTGCCATTTTGTTACCTAAAGCAGAATAGTCAAGCCATGGTTGATCATTAATAATGTATACGTGCTTACCCTTAACAGCTTTTAAGTCTTTCCAAATTGGTGTTTCTTGCAGTTGTTTAAATGCTGCTTTTGCTTTATCGTCTCTGTTTACGACAACGAAAATAGCATCCGCATCAAAGTCAGGTAATACTTCTTGTGAAATTACTTCGAAAGGACGGTTTCCATCAATTTTCTCTACACCATTTGCAGGTTGTAATCCTAAGTCTTGGAATAGAATTGGTCCCATCGGTCTTTTCGTACTAAATACACGTAATTCTTTTGCGGTAACGCGAATTGCCATTACTTTTTCGTTATTACCTAACTCTTTATCTATTAAACTTTTTACTCGTTTTGATTGTTCTTCATAGTCTTGAATATATTTATCTGCTTCTTTCTCACGGTTTACAAGTTTACCTACTTCTTTTAAATGATCTCTCCACGTACCTTCATCTAAATTAAAAGTATGTGTTTTTGCAATTTTTTCGTATTTCGCTAAATCTTTGCCAGCATATTTTTCATCCACATAAATTTCAGATGGCTTTAATTGTAGTAATGCTTCCATATTCGGATCTGTTACAACGCCCAGTTTCTTCGTATCTTTCAACTGTTCTTTCACGTGAGGTAAGAAATCTTTTAAATCTCCACCAATTACAGAACCTACCGGTGTAATTCCTAATGCAAGTAAGTTATTCGTTAAATGAATAGACATAGAAGCAATTTTTGGATCATTACTTTTTTCAGTTTTTTTAGTTGCCTCTTCACTAGATTTCGTTTGACCACATGCTGATAATACTAAAATAAACATAATGCTAAATAAAATAGTAAGTTTCTTTTTCATATGTTCTCCTCTTTGAAGTATTTATTTTGTTTTTGTAAGTAAATAAAGAAAATATGGCGCACCTAAAGCCGCTACTACTACGCCAGCTGGAATAGAGTTTGGCTCAAATAAAGATCGCCCTATCCTATCCGCGAGTACTAAAATAATCATTCCAATTATGCCAGCTAACGGAAGGAAATGTTGATATGTACTACCTACTAACTTTCTTGCGATATGCGGAGAAACTAAGCCGATAAAGCCAATTCCCCCTGCCATTGATACACTTGCACAAGACAATCCTACCGCTGTAGCTAAAAGCAGTAACCGTTCTTTTTGAACAGATACACCAAGTCCTGCTGCTACACTATCACCTAGTGACAGTGCATTTAACGTTTTGGATTTCAGCCATGCGTACGGAGTTAGTATCAAAATCCAAGGTAATAATGCTAGGACATGAATCCAATCTCTTCCCCACACGTTACCAACTAACCACCTAGAAGCGAATGTATACGTCTCATCATTTAACTTGAGCGAGAAAAATAACGAAAGTGCACTAAAACCAGCTGAAACTGCAATACCAACAAGAATAAGTCTAATGGGAAGTAAACCTTTTGACCGATCACTCGCAAGCAAAACAATAAGAAATGCAGCTAACACTCCTCCGCCAAATGTAAATAACGGTATTAAAATCGATGCACTCTCGTTAATAGAATGAAAGAGAGTAACGAATATAATAATCCCGAAAGATGCACCTGAATGCAATCCAAGAATCCCGGGATCTGCGAGTGCATTACGAGATAATCCTTGCAAAATCGCACCGGAAACCCCAAGGCCAATACCTGCTAACATTGTGATTATAATTCTTGGCATACGATAATCGTATAGCACGGTTGCACTCTCAAAATCACCATAGCCAAAAAGCGTTTGAATTACTTTGAGCGGTGCGATGCTCAGCGTTCCCGTATTTAAGCTAATCAAAATTACAGCGATACTTATACATCCGAAAATTGTAGTTACAGTAATAGCTCTCTTTTTATCCGTGCTAAAAAGATCCTTCACTTATAACTCCCTCCCAACTTTACGTGCTATATAAAGGAAGAACGGAACTCCAACAAGAGCTACCATAATTCCTATCGCAAGTTCTTTAGGAGGATTTACTGTTCTTGCTCCTAAATCAGCTAAAACTAATAAAATAGCTCCTAATAATGCTGACATAGGAATAATAAGTTGATAATTAACACCTACTAATTTTCTAGCAATGTGCGGGATGACCAATCCTACAAATCCAATGGAACCAACAGCTGAAACAGAAACACCTGCTAGAATCACTACCGTAATCATCCCGAGTATTCTCGTTCGGTTCGTTTTTACACCTAAATTTGTAGCGACATCATCCCCCATGGATATGAGTGAAATAGATCGCCCTAGCGCTGTCGCAAAAACAATTGTTATGAGAATAATAGGCACTAAAAATTTCAAGTGTTCCCACTTAACCCCCGCAACACCACCAGCATACCAAAACGCTAAATCTTGGCTTAAGTCATAATAAATCGCGACACCTGAACTTAACGAATGTAAAAGCGCGGCCATAACTGCCCCTGCAATCGTTAACCTCATCGGCGTTAGCCCGCCTGATGTTGCTGATCCAATAATAAAAATGAGTACTGTACTTAAAACTGCTCCAATAAAGGAGACAATCATTAAATAGGAATACGGCATATGCGGGAAAAAAGCAAAGCTAAGTGCTACTACAAACATCGCACCTGTATTTATTCCAAGTACACCTGCATCAGCTAAAGGATTTCGTGTTACCCCTTGCATAACAGCTCCAGCGACTGCAAAAGCAGCTCCTACAACTGCTGCGCCAATTACCCTTGGGAGCCTTAATTCATAAATAATTTGATGCTGTGTTAATTTCGGATTATAATCAAAAACCGCTGCCCACACAGTTTGCAAATGGATATCCTTTGCACCAAATGCAACGGCTAAAAATATAGCTCCAATTAAACATATAATTGTTAAGCTCATGAAACATATGAACTTAATATGTATCCAGCGATTATTGCCAGCATGTACAGTAGACTTATGTAACATGTTTCATTTCATCCTTTATATTCAGTTCTTTTTTATAATTATTTTGTATTTATAATCATTATTGATAATAATTATCATTTTCAATTAGATATTATATCCCCACTTTTTTTAAATAGCAAACTTTTTTTTACTTTGTTAAACTATCAAAATACTTATTACAACTCCCTTCTAAAACTTCCAAATACATGCAAAATGACGTACTGTTTTATTTTCAAATTTGTAGTATACTAAGTTATTATTTTGATTTTTCAAATAATAATCCTGAAGGTGAAAACATGTTTTATGTAAAACAACTACTCTATTTTACTTATGAACAAGCATTATCCTGTTTGTTCCCTGTCATTATTTTTTTAACACTTGCTCTTTCAAAAATCATTTCGATTCCAGGGCTGTACCGATATGATTTCATACTCATCGTATGTCTTCTTATGCAGTGGATTATGTACAAAACAGGTCTTGAAACAAAAGATGAACTAAAAGTAATTACTGTCTTCCACCTCATCGGCCTTTTACTAGAAATATATAAAGTACATTTCGGTTCATGGAGTTATCCTGAAGAGGCGTATTCAAAAGTTTTCGGAGTTCCGCTTTACAGCGGTTTTATGTATGCGAGTGTCGCAAGTTACATATGCCAAGCGTGGAGAAGATTGCATTTACAAATGCATCATTGGCCGAAAGCTATTTTTGCAATACCTCTAGGAGCAATGATTTACTTTAATTTTTTTACACATCATTTTCTATATGACTTTAGATGGGTATTAACTTTAATTTTATTCATTGTTTTCTTTCGCACATTTGTGGAATTTTCATTACGAGGCGTTACATATAAAATGCCGCTCGTACTCTCATTTTTCCTTATCGGATTCTTTATTTGGATTGCAGAAAACATCGCTACCTTCTTCGGAGCATGGCAATATCCAAATCAACGGGAAACATGGAGCCTCGTTCACTTAAGCAAAATTAGCTCATGGTTTTTACTCGTTGTTATTAGCATTATGATTGTTACACAACTCAAACATTTGAAGCAGTCGAAAAGATAATGCTGATTATGTAAAAACAGTTAGCCCATCACTCATTAGAGAGTGATGGGCCTTTTTTAAACCATCCTCATCAAAGGCATTATAGGTTCATCATAATTTACGAGAGCATAAGCAGTTGCACATTATGAACTAGTACTAGCAGAAGAGGTTGCTGCAGATGAAGCGGCAATCGTTGCCATCATAGCTGCCTGTTGTGCTTGTATGAGGACTTCTATCATAGTTTGTAAACCTGTGTTGGTAGCTTTACTCTCCTCACCTTTCTGACTTACAAACAGTTGAATAGCAATAAGAATATTCGTATCTGTATGCCAACGGAAAAATTTCTCCCCCTGCAATTTTTCAATCAACGCTTTAATAGAATGAATCTCTTTTTCTCCATCCTCAAGTAACGCTAGTAGCCCGATAGCTGGATAATGCATCTGTTTCACTTTTACCTTTTCTTGTTTTAACAACTTCCATATGTTTGTGCATTTTGCAACTAACATTTCTTCACGGACATCCTTCTTTAGTGAGAGGATATGACTTAAAAACTGAAGATCATTCCCTTTACGCAAACCAGCTTTCGCTAGTTTCTGATAAAGACGTTCTACTCGGTCCATAAGTGTTTCTACATTCTCTGATTGTCCTGCTAGTAAAACCGCGAGTGGATAATCATTTGTACCTGTAAGAAAGAGATGATCCTTTTTCATGCGTTTATATACTTGTATCGAACGCTGAATGTGCGTGCCATGCTGTTCATTTTCTTCTGTTAAAAGCACAGCTGCTGCGAGATAAGTAAATATACTCCGGCTAAAGCCACCAGCGACCAATTGCTCATATAAATCTAAAAACCTCTGAAAAGCTTCCTTGTAATCTGTAAAGTGAATATCTAATGTTGCGGACACCACAAAGCGATGATAAGACTTTAAGTATGAAAACATCCCTACCTGATTCTTAATATAACTACTAATTTCTAAAAAACGTCCGAGATCAAACAGTTTATCACTACCTGCATACATAGCAGCAATCATCATACCTGTTCGAGAATCACTCGTTTTCCATTTTAGTTCTCCCTTTAACTGTGCATATGTATGTGTGTATTGCTCCAACTTTTGTTCCAATGTAATCATAGTATTCCCCCATTTTCTAGTTCCTCTCTTTTATTATACGTATATTCCATATTTAGGAATACCCTATTTCATACAGATTTTGCAACCTTATACTTTCTTCTGTATTATTTTCAATATTTTTCTATTAAGTAATACAAAAAAATAATAACTACCATAAAATTTAGGGTGTTTCTTTATCCTAATTGGTTGGTTTTCTTTCCTTCTTCATCAGCATCACGATGATTAGCGTTCATAATCCTTAATCCTTCAAGAAGTTCAACAACAAAAAAGGATAGATAATAAATTATCTACCCTTTTTTTGTCTATATATTATTTAACTTTACCCAAAACTAAAGAGCCTTAATAATACGTTCCATCGCCTTCATTTGCCCAATATGGTCTGCTTCATGATAAAGCATCATACCGTAAAGCTCTCCAACTGTTTCCAACCCTAAAAATGGCTCTGGAAGTTTATTTTCAAATGCTTCTGCTGGAATTTCTTGAATGCGCTTCGCTTGTTCTTTTAATTGAACCGTTAACACTTCTAATGATGGCCCTTCTGTTTTCCATTTAGATGGTCTTGAACCATATCCAAACATACCTGGATATTCAGTTGGTAATTGTTTAAATTCTTTTCCAAACATGAAAACTTCTGCTGCCGTTAACACGTGACCAATATGCCAGCGAATTGTATTGTTAAAGCCCTCCGGCTGCGTATCCGCAGTTTTATCATCTAACGTTTCCATAAATTGAAGTAATGCCCCACGCGTTATTTCAAATTGTTTTAAACCAATTATTCTATTCATTTTATCGTCTCCTTTTTTATGTACAATTTATTATGAACTAAGGATGTTAAACTTATTAAAGTTTCACCTTGTTTAATCTATCAGAAACAATTAAGAAAAACATCTAATATGCTTAGTAAAAATAATAAAAAGGTTCACCCCTCGTAAATATAGAATTACTTACTACACAAATAGTTTAGTAAATAAAAGAGGAGTGTAGTTGCATGTTACATGTTTTAAAACAGCAATATAATCTTATTAGCTCTACAAGAGAAACTCTATTTTCGTTTTTAGAAGAAATCCCACTAGAAAAATTGCACAGCACAGTTCCTAATTTCGGAAGTGGCAGCATTTTAAAAACCCATATTCATGTAGCTGATTGCTACCGATACTGGCTTGGATCATTCGCATTCAAGCAAAAACGAGCAGATTTTTCATTCGCTAGTGATTATGAAATTGAGCATGCAGATGTCGAGAAAGTTCGTGCTAGATTTAAGTTAGTCGATGAGGTTGTAATGCGTTTTTTAGATGAATACAATGACCGTTGGCTCGAAAATATAGCAAATGAAGTGAAATGGCAAAAAGAACCTTGGAGCACAACTCCGCTATGGCTTTTAACTCATGCGGAAACACATGAATTTCATCATAAAGGTCAACTTGTATCAATGGCTCGTCACCTCGGATACACGCCTCCTGATACAGATCTTAGTTAATTACTACAACTGAACTTAATGCACACAAAAATAAAGAGCACGTTTTGATTAATCTTTTTCAAAATATGCTCTTTATCTATTTAAATAACTTAATCGTTTACTATATTACTGGTTCACCTATAACAACTGTTAATTAAATGACTCCCTCGTCACATCAATAAATTGCTGCAGTGGTACAGTCATCCATTTATCTTTATGCCAAGCAATTTGTGTATAAATCGGTGAAATTGCATTTTCTAAATGTAACTCTTTTATCGTTCCCTCTCGTATATCTTTTTCTACTACTATCGCGGGTAAAACGGCTATACCTAAATCTGCAATAACACATTGTTTAATTGCCTCGACACTAACGAACTCAATCTTATTTGCTGGATACACATCTTCTGTACGAAATAGCTCTTCAAATAAAGTTCGATACGAGCAACCGAGTTCTGTTAGTAAAAGTGTTTCGCTTTCTAAATCTTTTGTAGAAACGGAAGGTTGTTCAAGTAAACGATGCGTAGGAGCAGCTACTACTTTTAATTCTTCTTTCATAAGTGGCTCCACATGTAAAACATCCTCTGTTTTACATTCGTCCAAAATAAATACAAGATCTACTTTCCCCTCCATCAATTGTTCCTTCGCATCTTTATTGGAATGTGCAGGTTTAAATATAAGCTTTATTTGGGGAAATTGTGCTTTAAATTTCTTTAATATAGATGGAAGCCTATATGTACATTGACTTTCTTGTGCACCGATTATTAACGTACCCGCTATTTCCTCATCATCTTTCACAGCCATTTTCGCTTCGTTACTGAGTGCAATCATCTTATCAGCATATAGTTGAAACTTCCTGCCTGCTTCAGTTAAGAAAAGACGTTTTCCTAACCTTTCAAATAATGGCGTGCCTAGCTCAGCCTCTAACGTTTTAATTTGCGCCGTTACACTCGATTGAGCAAAGTTCAGTTTCTTCGCAGTTTGCGTAAAGTTCAAAGTGTCCGCTGCTACTTTAAATGTAATTAATTGTTTTATCTCCATTTATCATCCCCCTTTCCAATCGGTATTTCCGATTGATTTCATCGAAATAATCCTCTTTGTCTATTGATATTTGTATTGTATGATAAATAGCATCGACAAACAATAAAATGGAGGTATTCCATATGAAAGCACTTTGTTTCGAACAGTTTGGAAGTCCAGATGTACTACAATATAAAGAAATACATGATCCAATCATAAATCCAAATGAAGTTCTTGTTCGCATGCAAGCAATCGGTTTAAATTTCGCTGATATTTATAGACGCCGCGGTGATTATCATCTCGCTGGCAATCCGCCTTATATATTAGGTTATGAAGGCGCTGGTATTGTTGAAAAAGTAGGAGCTAACGTTACTACTATCAATCCCGGAGACCACATTGCATTTGCTGACGTTCCATTCTCAAATGCAGAATTAGTTGCCGTTCCATCTGAAAAAGCAATTACGCTTCCAGATTCTATTTCTTTTGAAACAGCCGCTTCTGTCTTATTACAAGGATTAACAGCACATTATTTAACGAAAGATAGCTATCAAATAAAACAGGGTGATATGGCTTTAGTACATGCCGCAGCTGGTGGCGTTGGTCAACTTCTCGTTCAAATGATTAAACTACTGGGCGGAACAGTAATCGGTCTTACATCATCAAAAGAAAAAGCACAAGTAGCTACGTTAGCTGGTGCTGATCACGTATTTTTATATACTGAAGCGTGGCATACGAAAGTACTTGAGGTGACTAATGGTGCCGGAGTAAATGTTGTGTATGAATCAGTAGGTTCTACACTCGTGGAAAGTTTTAACGCTACTAAAATTGGCGGTACTGTCGTATTTTACGGAATGGCCGGCGGTAATCCTATACCTGTAGATCCACGTATGCTTATGGATACTTCAAAGACTTTAACAGGTGGAGACCTTTGGAACGTTCTTACTACGTATGAAGAACGCAAGCAACGCTCTACTCAATTATTTGATTGGATCACTGCAGGAGAATTAAATATCGCGAGTCCAACTACATTCGCTTTACAAGATGGTGCTCTTGCACATGAATTATTAGAGAGCCATAAAAGTACTGGGAAGATTTTATTAATTCCGTAATCGTTCCACTTTAAAAAGGAAAGATAAGCATACTAAAAGAGCATCGATTCCGATGCTCTTTTAGTATGGAATTTTATTAGTTTCTTTTTATTCCAGTAATTTTCGGCTCATCATATGAAATAATGTCGATGATATGGTTCAAACAAGGAATTTGATAGTGAACGAACTGCTCTTCAGGAAATATAAATTCAGCAATTGTTCCTGTTTTAACGAAATCCAAATATCTTGATTTTGAGTAAACTCTAAAAATTCTACCTTCTGAAATTTCGTAGTCATCCATTACAGTAAACGATTCATTAGTAACGGAGTAAGCAACATACGATTCAAAATCCAATTGTACAATTGGCAGATTGTCATCAACATCAATGGATGATGCTTCTATTTCAACCTCATCTGTAATTTTCGCGGGTCCCTTAGTTTTGTTAACTTTACACCTATCAATAAGTACCCTCAGTGAATTTTCTTCAGGTTCAAACAATTTGTTTAAATATATATATCCTTTAAATTCCATCAAATCTTGAAAATCCATTATTCCCCCCATTTTGAAAATCTAAAAGGAATCGTAATACACCCTGTTAAATTTCCACACTTTCTTTCCCTTTTGCAACATAACTCATATCCCCAACTGATTCGACTGTGTACTTCCCATCTTGATATGCAATTTTCGTCACACTAGCATTTTCCACTCCCAGTTTTGTTTTACTACTGTCTAACATTTCTATTAAGGCAGTAATCAAAAGCCCATGAACTACAACTAAAACGTTACCTCCACCATTTTTAGCAGCTTCTTCACTAATTTTATCAATCTCTGCTTTTATACGAGTAGAAAATAATTCCCAATCTTCCGCCTGTTTCGTAGGATCTGCTGCTCTAATAAGATTAATCACCTCTTGAATAGAAAACTTCATGAGTTCTTCTGGTGATGCAACGCCCGCAGCTTTTCCAACCACATCCCACATATTTTCAAGTTTTTCACCTTCAAAAATACCAAAATTTAATTCTCGTAAATCTTTTCTTTTCTCAAGTTTCAATTTTGATTGCTCACTATATTTTAATACTAAATTAGCAGTTTCAATTGCTCGACCGCTATCACTACTATACGCATTCGCAAAATGAACATCTTTTAATCCTGTTCCTAAATTAGAGGCAACTTCCACACCTTTTTCTACTAACGGAGAATCTGCCCAACCTTGCGCGCGCTGATTCGTATTTAATATTGTTTTTCCATGTCTTGTAACATATAACGTAACTACATTCTCATTGCTATCTGTTTCTCGCTTCTTCATTCTATTCTCTCCCTTTACATTTCTATATCAATTTTACCATCTCAATTATTCATTGAGCAAAATATACGTAAGTAGATCTGCTTAATAAAAAAAGCTATCTTTCTGTATATCCCTACAAAAAGATAGCATCTTTTATGATTACATTTCTTAACCGATACTCCTACTCAGTAAAAGCACTCGAATATTGTACAATTCCTTCTACACCTTCAAGAGCATTTTCTGTTAATTCCATTACCATAAACACTTCTTCAGGTACTTCAAATGGTGCTTTTATATTCCACTCACTTGCTTTCTTAAATCCAAACTTTGGATAATACTCTTGATGCCCTAACACAACAACTGATCCGTATCCAAGTTCTTCCGCCTTTTCTAAAGCAGAAGCGATTAGTTTTCCGCCGATTCCTTTTTTCTGATAGCTTGGAGAAACTGATACTGGAGCAAGCGCTAATGAATCTACAGAAGCCCCATCTTTTTCTATTGTAATTTTCGATAACATAATGTGACCAACGATTTCCTCATCTACCGCAACAATTGATAACTCTGGAATAAATGCGTCACATTCTCTAATACGTTTTACAAGTTCATGTTCCTTTTTATCGCTAAATTCTTCATTTAAAAATGCTTGTTGTACAACTTCTTCTGTCTTACTATAATCATTTTTTTGTTCTTGTCTAATCGTTACCATTCTATATTATCCTCTATTCTTTCTTATTTCTTTTTCAATTTTACGAAGCGCTTTTTTCGATCCGCGCTCAATATCATGCTGCATTTTTCTTTCTTTATAATCGACAAATAGTGTATTTAAATCATATCCTTCTGGGTATAATTCTTTCGCCGCTACCTCTAAAGTAATACGTTTTACATTCACTTCAACGAATTCACCGTTATAATATACAACAACATTATAGAAATTATCTTTTTCCTTATATACAATCCCGAAATCGTTATGATCTAACAAATTCACACGGTCGCCAATTTTATATTCATAGTCATTTTCTCTTTTTTCTTGCACGAATTTCGGTTTTCTAATTTTACTTTCATTCACTTTTTCTATAGCGTATTCTTTATTTCCCATATACTCTTTCGCTCTTTGCAGTACATGTTCTTTTACATTCATTTTATTTGCAATCCAAAGTGCATTGCTTTCACCAGATTTACCGATCACTAATTTATAAAGTGGCTCTAGTGTTTCACTATTAAATTGCATTGCTGCGTTCATAAAATCATCGTGCATTTCTGAAAAGCGTTTAATTTCACCGTAATGCGTACTCGCAATTGTAATACATCCCGCAAGGTAAAATTCTTCTAAAATAGATAGCGCAAGCGCCGCACCTTCATTCGGTTCTGTACCGCTTCCTATTTCGTCAAATAACAGTAACGTATTATTATTTGACATCCTCATAATTTCAGAAAGATTTTTCATATGAGATGAAAATGTACTTAGTGCATTTTCGATACTTTGGTTATCACCAATGTCTACAAATATATTTTCGAAAATAGCAATTTCCGTTTCTTTATCTCCAGCGATGTGAAGGCCTGACATTGTCGCTAATGTTAACAATCCAATTGTTTTTAGCACAATTGTTTTCCCGCCTGCATTCGGCCCAGTAATAATTAAACTACGGTATTCTTGACCGATTTCAAAGTTTAATGGTACTACTTTTCCACTTAAAAGCGGATGCTTACAATTTACTAAATGAATGTAGCCATGATCGTTTAATTTCGGCTCTATTCCATCGATTGATTTACTAAACTTCGCTTTCGCAAATACCATATCATATTGGCTAATTAGTTCCATATTAATTTTTATATGATAAATATTTTCTAATACCATTCCTGATAAAGTCGCTAAAATTTGATACTCTTCCATCGCTTCTTCTGCTTTCCAACTTGCGAGTTCCGCATTTAACTTTGTAACCGTATGCGGTTCTATAAATACAGTTGAACCTTTAGCGGAAGCTTCAACTATACTTCCCGCAACTTGATTTTTATAAGAAGATTTAATTGGAATCGTATACCTATCGTCCTTCTTACTAATAAAGAATTCCTGAATATATTTCTTATTTGCACTACTATTTAAAAACTTCGTTAAACGTTCTTTTATTTTTCCGTCTACAGAATCAATGTTATTTCGAATTCGTTTTAACTCTTTACTAGCCGCTGCATCAATGCTATTTCCTTTAATTGAAAAGTTAATTTCCTCTTCAATACTTTTAAATTCAGTCATCGAATTCGCATAAGAAGCTAATACTGGTGCAAAAAATTCTTTATCTAACATAAATTTTTTAATCTTTCTACATCCACGTAAAAAGTCTGAAACACTCACTAACTCTGCTGGATCTAAAATCATCCCTTTTTCTAATTTTTGAATTGTACTAGCGATATTAGAAATTCCGAAGAAAGGCACATGCCCTTCTGCATCTACTATAGCTCGTGCTTCTGTCGTTTCATTTAAGCGATTTCTCACTACTTTTATACTCGTACTCGGCTCTAATTTATTTAATAATTCCTTACCTAATCCACTTACACAATAAGATTTCACTATATCCTTTAATTCGTTATATTGTAACTTTTCAAAAGTCATCATATTCATTTTGTTTCTCCTCACTATGATTGATTTATATCATAAATGAAGATACCTACTCATTAGATTCCAATGAGTTCTACATTATTCAATTACCATTTTTATACATCATAAATATATACAAAAAAGCTGCGGGGATACCGCAGCTTTTACATTTACAAGGCATGTGTAATAACATATGAGAAAATAAGCCATAAAAACAGATGGCACTCCCCTTATTACACGCTTTATAAAGTATTGTAGGTATCTTCATAGGTTTCGAAATAAATGCATGACAAAATTAGGGGTATGATATACATAAAAATCCCCTGGTCTTATCCGATTTATTTCATTAAATTTTTCCTATTTAGTACCTACCGCACTCACAAAAAGCACCTCTCATTAATTTATATTTTATGTTCATTGAAATCTAATTTATTGAAATCATCATACTATATGTTTTGTAATAAGTAAAGGTGTCAGACTATTGCCTTTCACACCTGAGGAAGGTCAATTTTTTCGGATAATGCTTTTTTCATTTTGTAGACTGTAAAACTTTCATATAATTAGCCTTTTTCTCAAGGGTCTTTTTCGCATCTTCAGCCGTTACTATATAATCTACAGCAATATTTTGTAATACATCTTTATTAGTATTTGGCAGCTGAATCGTTATATCTTCCACGTTACCCTTACTATTTTCAATAATTTTATTAAATTCCTGAATACTTCTAGCAGCCTCCGCTAATGTTTCCATATGTACAGGATTGTTTACATCTAAAACAGTATTACTTCTAAAAACTGCCGTATAATACTGCTTCAAATTTCTCTTCACTATTTCTTTCTCAGCATTCTTATCGGAAACATTATCCCCAGTCTGCATTTGATCAAAAGTAAGTATAGTGTTATTCCCTTTCTCTCCATAATATGTATTAAATTTTTCTTGTAAATCATTCGCTTCTTTTTTTATTTTATAGTTATCATTATTTACTTCTGGAGAGATTTGTCCATCTAAAGAAAGTTGAAATTGCAAATACGGTTCATCGACTTGCTGCACAGAAACTATCCGCCACTTTGGACCAAGAAAATCCTTTCCGTTATCCAGTGTTTCAACTTGGTTTAGTTTGACCGAAATACCATACTCCGCTTTTGTATAATTTTGTGCTTTTTGTTCAATTTCTTCATCCGATATATCACATGATGTTAATAGTAATAAACTAAAAAATATGCTATATTTCATTTTTGTTTTTTTCATATCGCCTCTCCTTTTGCTACTACTTCCTATACAGAAATACCCTTAAAAATTTTAAATTACGATTTATATAAAGAACTTCCTCTAATAACTGCTACATCAAATTGTCTTCGCTGACTTGAATAATAAAAACTCATCATCTTGCTTTAGAAAGAACTAATAACCAAAAGTGTAAAAACACCCATTTGTTATTACTTTACACTTATAGTGTATTTTTACACTATAATCATTTTATCGTAAAGCAAATATAACATCTATTAAAATCACGTTAAAAACATACTAATATTTAGTTCTATAGCAATCACAGTACGGTTTTTATCGTATCCAATTTTAAAGTAGCAACTTTAATTTCGTTGTAGAATAATTAAATAAGCGCCTCCGCTATTGCGAATGTCATTTACTTACCCTAATACATTTAATAATTATGACAAGCAATCATAGGAGGTTACTATATGAGCAAAGAAAATATTATTTTACATGGACCTGCTCTTGAACCAAATTTAATTGGCCCCACACTCCCACCAATTCCACCATTTACATTCCCAACTGGACCTACTGGAATCACAGGACCTACCGGTGCGACAGGTTTTACTGGAATTGGAATAACTGGTCCCACTGGGATTACAGGACCTACTGGAATTGGGATAACTGGTCCTACTGGTGTTACAGGAATTACTGGAATCGGAATAACTGGACCTACCGGCGCGACAGGAATCGGAATAACCGGTCCCACTGGAGCGACCGGTTTAGGAATTCTCCCGGTATTTGGAACAATAACTTCTGAAGTAGGTATCGGTTTTTCAGCAGTAGTTAATACAAATGTTAATTTGACAATTCCAGGACCTGTTAGTGGAACTACTCTAACCCCAGTAGACAACTCCATTACAATTGATACCACTGGTGTGTACTCTGTATCCTTTTCAATTGTATTTGTGATACAAGCTATTTCGTCTAGTATATTAAACCTTACAATAAATGATTCCATTCAATTCGCCATTGAAACACGAGTTGGTGGTGGTTCTGGGGTAAGAACTACATCCGCTAGAATTGATCTATTACCTTTAAACCAAGGAGATGTCCTTCGAGTACGAATAAGAGAAGCCACGGGTGACATTATTTATTCCAATGCATCTCTTGTTGTTTCAAAAGTCGACTAGTTCATTTATTAAAATAAAGATTTAGGAATGATAACAATGTAAAAAGAAGAGGAAACTTATATTTCAGTCTACCTCTTCTTTTCATCACAAATTTACTGCTGAACATATATGGAAACTGAGCCTCCATTTACATGGAACTGCCCCCACCCGTCCTTATTAATTGTTACAGTATTTGTTTGATTACCCGTAATATCGTACCATACTTCCCCAGCGTTATTCTTTCCAACATCCATCCACTTTGATCCTCCTGGTCCGTCCGAGAGTAATGTCGCTAAACCAGAATTAGCATGTACACCATCGCCTTCTCTTGTCCAGCCAATCACATCTGGATGGTCTAAATAATCACGCTGCGTACCATATGCAAAGTTTTTTCGTACCGTCAAAATTGGATCAATTTTATCTTTTAACGCTGGAATTTCATAACTACTATTTCCGCTTGTCCCATAGTAATCACCATAGAAAACTGAAGGATAGCCCTCTGCACGAGTTAAAATAAATGCATATGCCAGCGGCTTAAACCACGGACTTACTACAGATTCCAATGACTGCCCAGGCTGAGAATCATGATTCTCAACGAGAGTAACTGCGAGTGCAGGGTGATTTTTCATTACTGTTCCATTTAAAATATTTCTCATATCATAATTCCCATTTCCTGTTGAAGCATAATGAAAATTGTAATGAAGCGGTGCATCAAACACAGATTGATTATAATTGACTTTCGCTAAATAATTGTTTAAAGCCTGAACATCATTTTGCCAATATTCAGCTACTGTAAACATTTCTTTCCCCGTTTGCTGTCTGGCATGATTTACCCAATCGCGTAAATATTCATGATCAATATGTTTAACAGCGTCCAAACGAAAGCCATCTAAATTTAATTCATTCGCATACCATGTTCCCCAATTTTTCATCTCATTCGCAACATCAGGATGATCAAAATCAAGATCTGCATACATCAAATAATCATAATTTCCATTTTCGCTAGACACTTCCCAATCCCACGCTTTATCTACACCCCTAAATTTATAAATTCGACTTAATTTCCTTCCCTCATCCCAATCCGTTCCGTCAAAATGATACCATTTCCATTTGAAATTAGAATAAGCATCTCCGCGCCCTGGAAAATTAAACCCCGTCCATGCACTAATTTGATAATCACCTGATACTTCAATATTTCGATTGTTACGGTCTACCTCAACAGCTGTTACGGTTTCAGTATAATCAGCCCCACCTTTATGATTCATAACTACATCACCGTATACGTCGATGTTTTGCTTATGTAAAGCGTCAATTGCAGATTTCAACTGTGCTTTTGTCCCATATTTCGTCCGCACCGTTCCTTTTTGATTGAACTCCCCTAAATCATATAAATCATAGGCCCCATACCCTACATCATTTTGCGAAGTCCCTTTATATGCAGGTGGTATCCATACAGATGTGATTCCTTTATGAGCTAAACTTTCAGCATCGGAACGCAAACGATTCCAATGATTCCCATCATTCGGAGCGTACCACTCAAAATACTGCATTAATGTTCCATTGTTCACTGTTTCTGCTTCTGCCTTATTTCCCTCATATATATTAGGAAAAAGCAAAATAAACAATAAACAGACTACCGTAATCCTTTTCAACATATTTACACCATCCCCTTCAAGAAAACGTTTGCATAATTTGTTAAATTTATTATAATATTCGTTCTACAGTTAGTAAAGTAACAATCTTTTAATCTCTCACATTATTTTTCAAAATATGAATTCAACTATTCCACAAGTACCCCATATAGTTTAAAATTCACATCGGATTCAAAATTGTTTACAATTTATCTATAAAAGCATAACGGAGGGATTTCTATGACCGACTTTCAAAAACAATTTTTTGCAAGATTAAATATAGAAGAAAAACACAAAGTTTCATTTGAAGATTTACCTAACATTATGTACGCAATGGCACAAACTGTCCCTTTTGAAAACTTAAATATTCTCGAAAACAACTTTAAAGAAATATCAAAAGAAAATCTAAAAGAAAAAATTTTAATAAACAACCGTGGCGGCCTTTGTTATGAATTGAATCCGGCTATGTATTACTTCCTTAAAGACTCTAAATTCGATGTCCATCTCGTTTCAGGAACAGTTTATAACGCTGCAAATTCTATATGGGCTGTAGATTCAGGGCATATCGCAACTGTTTTACAACATCATAATGAACTTTACTTAATTGAAGTAGGTTTCGGATCATATTTACCCCTTTCCCCTGTTCCTTTCTCAGGTGAGATCGTTCATTCTGTAACAGGCGACTATCGTATTCGTAAAGAAACGACTGAAAAAGGTAATTATATTTTAGAAATGCGTAAAAGCAATGAGTTTCTAGATTAATCTTCTACTGATGATTGGACAGTAGGTTATGCATTTTACTTGGAAGAAGTGGATGAAACGAAAGCAAATGCAGCACAAAAAATTATTGTTGAACATGAAGGCTCACCATTTAACAAAGTACCTCTTGTTGTAAAACTTACTCATGACGGGCACGCATCATTAACAAAAGATAGCCTTACAGTAACGAAAAATAGAAATAAAACAAAAGAAACCATTACAAAAGAGCAATATACAAACCTCCTTCATTCAACGTTCGGCATTACATTATAACTTTTAAAGCCTCGCCATTCTCGGCAAGGCTTTTTATTTTCCAGCAGGGATTTTTTGCAATTTGTTGTATTTCATAGTTATATAGGAATATAACTACATATTTAGAAAGGAAATGATTATGACTGAACTTAAAGATCGACTACAAGTAGCTGATAAAGAAAAATGGGATTTAACGGATATTTATCATACAATTGAAGATTGGGAAAGCGATTTTCATAAAATTGAAGTATTAACGAATGAATTACACAAGTTTAATGGAAATATTCACGATGGCAATAGTTTATTAGCTTATTTAACAAAGAGCGAAGAAATATCTAGCATAATATCTTTAATGTTCGCTTATGCACGATTACAATCTGATCTTGATACACGCGATACTGACGCTCAATCCCTTGTCGATAAAGTATCACAATTACACGTGAAAGTAAGTGCGGCTAAATCTTTCTTTTCTCCATTCTTACTTAGCGTAGATGAAAACACATTACATTCTTACATAGAAGAAACCGAAGGCTTACACTATTATAAAGAAGACTTATTTGAGTTATACCGTTATAAAAAACACGTTTTGAATAAAGACCAAGAAGAGATTTTATCACAAATGGGTGAAGCACTCTCCTCCCCACAGCATACATTTGGCATGTTAAATAATGCAGATATAATTTTTGGTGAAGTGACTACTGATGATGGAGAAAAAGTAAACTTAACACGTGGAATGTATTCAAAGCTAATAGAAGATGAGAATCGTGAGAATCGTGAAGAAGCCTATAAAGCTTATTACAAGCCATATGTTCAGTTAAAAAACTCTATCGCTTCTACTTTGTCCGCAGCTATTAAAAACAATGTTACTGTCTCAAAGCTACGAAAATATCCATCAGCTTTAGAAAAATCATTATTTGGCGACATGGTTCCGAAAGAAGTATATGAAAATTTAATTGAGACAACGAAAAAAAACATTCAATCATTACATACGTATAATGAACTTAGAAAAGAAAAATTAAATGTAGATGAACTACGACAATACGACTTGAGTGTTGATTTAGTAAAAGGTGTAAAACAAGACATTCCATACGACGAAGCGTTTGATATAATGATCGCTTCACTAGCTCCTTTAGGTAAAGAATATATCGAAACATTAAAAAACTTTAAAGATAAACGCTATATAGACGTGAGAGAAACACCAGGAAAACGTTCTGGCGCTTATAACTTTGGTGTATACGGTGTTCATCCTTTCATTCTTTTAAATCATCATGATGATTTAAATAGCCTTTTCACCCTTACTCATGAATGCGGGCACGGTATGCATACGCATTACTCACACGGATACCAACCAAGAATTTCTGCACACTATACTATCTTTGTTGCAGAAGTCGCTTCTACAGTAAATGAAGTGTTATTAATTCATTATTTATTAAAAGAAGCAAAAGAAACGAACGTACGTAATCATTTAATTAACTACTTTATCGATAGCTTTAAAGGTACTTTCTTTACACAAATCATGTTTGCAGAATTTGAAAAAATCACACATGAAATGGCCGAACAAGGTAAACCATTAAATGCCAAAGTCTTTAGTGAAATTTACGAAAACTTATTTAGAGAATATAATGGCGACTCCATCGTATTTGACGAAGAAGTAAAATATGGCTGGTCTAGAATCCCTCATTTCTACCGTCCATTTTACGTATACAAATACGCAACTGGATTCGCTTCTGCCATTCAAATCGCCGATAAATTATTAAGCGGTGATCCAAATGCTCAGAAAAACTATATTGAATTCCTTAAAGGCGGAAGTTCTGACTATCCATTAAACCTACTGAAAAAAGCTGGCGTCGATTTAACTACACCAGAACCGATTGAAAGTGCATTAAATCGATTCACCCAACTTGTTGAAGAGTTTTCAGCATTATAGAAAAAAGCATGCAGATTATAGAATCTGCATGCTTTTTCATATAAAATATACATTTTATTTATTCACTTGTTGCTGCGTCACACAGTGAATCATACCACCATACGCATACAGTTCATTTACATAAACACCGACAATTCTTCTTCCTGGAAACTGTCCTTCAATGATTTGAAGTCCTAACTTATCATGTTCATCACCGTATATAGGAACCAATACAACTTCATTTCCAATATAAAAGTTCAAATACGAGCCCTTACAGTCTGCCTCTTTTACCACTTTTCTTGTTACAGGTACTGGGATGAGCTGAAATGGCTTTCCATCTATATTTCTTGCTTGTCTCAATTCTTGATAATGCTTTTCGTACGCCTCCAAAAGGTACGACTCTCCTTCCCCGAAAGGATCATATTCATAAAGAATTGTATTTTCAGTTACAAAACGCGCTGCCCCATCAATATGGTAATCTGTATCTTCATCATAATTATCCTCTCCGCGAATACCAGTTATCCATATAAAATTCGTTACTCCCAAATACTTCGTTAACTCTATTTCAATCTCTTCCTGATTTAGTGTAGGATTTCGATTTTCATTTATAATAGAAGTTTTTGCCGCCATTAAGGTGCCATTTCCATTTATCTCTATTCCTCCACCTTCTATACAGACACTAGATTTAACTTTTGGAATGCTATACATTTCACTTATTTTTTCCGGAATAACAGCATCATTTTCATACGGATATTTATCCCCCCAACCATTAAATACCCAGTGTGTTAAACAGAGATTGCCTTCCTTATCTTTTACAAAGATCGGTCCATTATCTCTTATCCAAACATCATCCGTTTCTTCAATTAAAAAATCAATTTTATCCATATCTACATTCGCTTCAATTAACTTCGATTGTACATGTACTTTTTCTTCCTCATCAAATACAACAATATGAACATTCTCTCCGTAATGAAGCTCCTTTGCCATCGTTACCCAAATATCATCTAGCTTAGATCTGTAACCTTCGCCTCTATGAGCCTTATCATGAGGCCATTGGAGCCATGTTCCCTCATGTTTTTCCCACTCAGCAGGCATATAATATAAACTATTTCCCATATTTCTCATACATGTTCACCCCTTCGTCGAATGTAAGTTCAGTCTAAACTTTGACATCGTGTTAAGGTCAACAGAAATATCTTCATTTACTTGTAACTACTTCATACGCGGATTCTTTATTCTCCCTTGTGATACACTACTTCTCCTTGTAAAACTGTCATTAAAACTTTCGCATTCGGAATCTTATCGGCACTCATTTTAGTAATATCTTCGTTTAATACTACTATATCGGCTGATTTACCTACTTCAATCGATCCAGTAATTTTATCAAGACCTAATGCTTTGGCTGGCTTAATTGTATAAGCATCAATAGCTGCATGTACATCGGATAAGCCTTTCTCATCAATACTTAATGCATTCGAAATCGTCACAAGTGGATTTAGTTCATTTACATCCCAATCACTACTAAGCGATACATTTGCTCCTGTTTTCCAAATTCGCCCTAACGGCATAATTCGTTTCATCTGTTGATCTGTAAAATACGTACTTGCCCAGCTTTGTTTAGGATCTTCCGCAAAATCATGGCCTACTTGGAAATCAGCGCTAATACCTAACTTAGCAAAACGATTTATATCACTATCTTCTACCATCTCAACATGTGTGAGCGTATAAGGCTGATTTGCACCTTCTTTTTTCGCTGCTTCAATTGCATTTAAACTCTCTCTTACCCCGCCATCCCCAATTGTATGAATGAGTGCACCGTAACCAAGTTTATTAAGTTCCGTTAACCACCATTTCATTTTTTCTTCTGGAATATAGTTCAAACCGTACGGGGTTCCTTTAAACCACTCAAATTTATATTTTTCTAGTATTTTAGCTGTACTATTAATACTAATTCCATCACTATACATTTTCACTTGATTAATAAGCATTCGAGATGATACATCATCACGCTTAATTTTTTTGAAATACTCCATTTGTTCTGCTTCATTTAAGTTCGGATATACCCACGGACGAAGTACTACTCGCGATGTTAACTTTTTCTCATCATTTACTTTATTCCAAACATCTAACCAGCCTCGTTTCCAATAGAGACGTCCATCGCCGACTGTAGTAATACCATTCTTCGCAACCTCATCTAAACCGTCTAACAAACCTTCATAGTTTTTTTCAAAGAGGTTTGACTGGGAATTCCATGCTTTTTCCATCACGATATCCCCTGCTGTATCATACAGAAGCCCAAAAGGTTCTCCTGTCTCTGGATCCCGAATTATTCTTCCGCCTTGCGGATCTTTCGTCTCTTTATTTATTCCTGCTAACTCCAATGCTTTCGAATTAACCCATACAGAATGAGAGGTTCTTTCCATAATTAACACTGGATTACTAGGAAATAACTCATCAAGAACTTGTAAAGGAGTTTGTTGTTCTGATTTTTCGTCCATATCTTTTAACAGCTCTTCCAAACTAAATCCTGTTCCGCTTATCCATTCGCCATCTTTCACATCTTTTTTACAAGCCTTTAAATACGAGCGTTGTTCTTGCAGCGCAGCATCCGGTGAAACACTACAATTCCCTGCTGCTGGTGATTTCGCCTCAAATATATGATTGTGATTGTCCACAAAACCAGGAAGAATAAAACGCCCTTGTAAATCCACCACTTTCGTATCTTCATTTATAAATCCTTCTACATCTTTGTTTGAACCAACAAATGTAATTTTCCCTTCTTTAACGGCTACAGCCTCTACAATGTCTTGCTTGTCATTTGAAGTATAGATTGTACCATTTTTAAACACTACATTTTTTGGCAACTGATTTGGTAGAACGAAGCTACCATTCTCACCTTCTCCTACTCCAGGAGTACACGCTGAAAACCATGTCATACTTAGAATCAGAAAAATAATCATGATTGTTCTTTTCATATTCTTTCTCCTTTTTATTATGATGAATTACTTACATAAATAGAATAAGGATTGACATAATGTTAATGTCAATCCTTATTCTCAGTCTATTTTCATAACTAAAAAACAAATTTGTGTCACATACTCCTCTACTAAACAATCACATTCAGGTCCCTTTATGTAGACCTCATATGGTGAACCATCTATTACATAACCATTTCTTTCAATCCATTTTTCTAACGCAATATAAGCGTAGCCTATATAGTCATAACTTCCATAATGCATAGTAGTAACGATTTGATGTGGATTTAATTTTTTTATTTCATATTCTTGTACTACATCTTTATTGTTCCCATGCATGACCGGAATCCTTAATTCAACATCACTTTCATTTGGAATATACTCTTCATCATAAAAGACCGTAGAGGGCGAACCGACCATTTGTAAGTTATGCTTTTGTACTTTTTCATATAAGTCATAAAAATAATCATCCATATCATCTATATTTATTTGCAGTCTTTGAGCAATTACTGTTATTTCATTTCTCATTCCAATAAATATATCGTAATTTCTATGACAAGCAGTATTTAAAGCATGATTCATATTTACCATTTCATTCATTTCTGAAATAACCTGTAAATTTTGTTTCACCTCATGAGACAACTCTATAATTTGTGCTTGCATATGTTTAATAAATGAATCTTGATCTGATGATTGAAGAATTATTTTAATTTTCGGTAAAGGAAACTTATACTCCCTTAGCTTTTTAATTTTCAGCGCTATTTCAAGCTGCCCTTGCTCATAATATCTATATCCATTTACCGGATTCACATATGCTGGTTTTAATATATCCTCTTTGTCATAATGCCTTAGCATCCGTGTACTCATTTTACAAATCCGCGAAAACTCAGTAATTGTATACATATAAATACCCCTTGAATACATTTTCTTATATATAAGCTTATTTATTAAAACCAATCAAATATTTTTCTGATTGAAGAACCTTCATTCTGATCGTTCACCCTTTTCATTTTTGAAGGTAACAAATGACTAGGACAATACCACGTTAAACAATTCATCGCGCCTCCCATTGTCGATATTTCTCCTACATGACTTTGAATAACTTGTTTCTCAGTATGCTGTTGAATATATCGTAAAACTTCCTCATCTTTAGCTAATCCAAACTTAGGAACGTAAAGCGTATCACATGTTTCTAACATATTTATATATAAACCTTTTGCTGACGCTATCTCTTCATCGTATTGACCCTTCTCTGTATATGACGAGGGAACAACTATAAATTCAGCCTCTGGCATTTGCTCTTGAATAATCTCTTGAACCTTATATCTAAATTCATGATCCCCTAAAAAATCACTAATAAACATTGTATGTTCATCAATAAATTTAACCATCCCGTCTGCGTGTGCAAGTACATCTCCCTCTTCAGCAGGAATAATAATAACCCGACTCACATCTAAATCCCATTCCAGTTGCTCTATAATTTCTTCTTCCGTCCAATCATAATTATCATCAAATATGCGTTCCGTTAATATAACGGTATCTTTTTTATTCCAAATAAGATTTCCACCGTCTAATATCAATGGAGATGTCACATATTCAAAGTCGTTTTTTTTCAACCATTTATTAAATTGTTGATCTAAATATCGTCCTTGATCTTTCGGTAAATAATTCGGTTGATATTTGAATTTAACTAGATGATTTGTTACAACTGGTGCAACATCTCTTAGCCAAATATCATCATACTCAAAAAAGTTTGTATGAAAGTCTTGCTCTTCAACAGATAAAGATATAAGTTGATCGGTAAATGCTTTATTTTCATTTAAGTATTCATTAAAATAAATAATGTCTTCATAAAATGGTCGATAATATTCATTCGATTCATCTGGTATTGCAGTAAAAATAATGCCACTATGTTTTTGTTCCATATTACTTACCTCGCTTTTTAATAATGATTGAATAACTGTTTTCAATAAGCCAACTATTCCCCAATTCATTTCTCTTTTCATTACAATTTTTGAAACGTGCACATTTCATGAATGGATTATAGCACGGAGAAATATTATATATTTATATAAAAAATATAAAGACGTCGTTAAGCCGTAAACTGACTCTTGACAAGATTTTTAAATTTTAATCGTCGTACACAATGAAGGATTAGATGATTTTTTTATCAAGATTCAAATCCACTACTTCTAACAGGGCGTTTTGATTATATAAATTCACTAAATGTGTTTCTACCCCTATGCAAATCCCTTCTAGCGGAAGATCGTTTGGATCCTGACCAAATGGATCCTCAATTTCAACCCCTATTGCTTCAATCCCTATAAATGCAAAACTTATAAACGTAGTTGCAAGTACTGTAAACCATCCAAGACTATCAACAAGACCAATCGATAAAGTCCCGCAAAATATGAGCAGTAAAATTTTAATATGAGCAAAATAAGCAAAAGGAATAGGCGTTGTTTTGATCCGATCACATCCACCCACAGCCGTAAGCAGAGTATTCAAATCAGCTTCCATATTAATTATTGCATTTGGGTGAATTTGACCCGTTTTCAAACCTTTTGATAGTATAGTTTTTAACATAAACACTATACTAATCGGTAAATGAATAGACTCAGCCAACATTTCTTTTTCCTTCTCAGAACAAATATCAAACAATGCTTTTATTTCGGATAAATCTTTTTCGTCTCTCAAATGTCCTTTCGCTATCTTTGGAAAAGCAATTAACAAATGTAAAAATTTTAATTTTTCCTGATCCTTCTTTTTCCCCTTAGACTCCCAATAACATAAAAAACTAACTGCCAAATTTCTAGTACAAGCACCAACCGTGCCAAATAACTTTCTACCTTCCCAATACCTATATAGGCAGTGTTAGTACGAAAAACTAACAGTAGACCTAAAGCTCCTCCAACAATTACCCAAGGAGTTTGATTAATTTTTATTTCTACATAATAATAATTAATCACAGTAACTATCGTTGAAATACATATATATAATAAAATTTGCGGGAAAATATCTCTTATAACTGTTCCCTTTAATGTAAATATTTGATGTAAACTATTTTGATTATTGTAATGAACCATATTTACAAAAACCTCTTTCCTTATTAACCTTTTATTCTTTTAAATTATGAAAGTATACAATTAAATAGTAGAATCATAAACCCTATTATTATAAAACTGGTTAAGATTATTTCTTTCAATACTGTTACTCCTTTTTACCAAAAGATAAAACATCTTTTTTGATTTAAACAACAAACGTTCACTCTTCTAAATCACGACGCATTATTTTAGAATTTGCAATGAATAAAGCACTAATTAATACAAGAATCGCGCAAGCATATATCAATGAATCCATTGGACTATCATGGTCTATAATAATTAGACGAACAATAGCCGTAATACCTATATATATAAAATAACGCAATGGAAAATGAAAGTTCATTTGAAAATACTTTATAATCATTACGATGAATTCAAAATATAAAAAGAATACGACAATGCTATCAATTAAATGATAACTAGATTCCTCACTATTTAATTTAAGTTCTTGTATAAATTGAATAACTTCTTTCATAAGAAACACACTTAAAACAATTCCCAAACAGATCAAAGCTACATTTATAATGTACTGTAGAACGATAGGGAAAAACGAAAATACTCTTTTTAAATTCTTTAACACAAACATTTTTCTCTTTTTCCATATAAAACAATAATGACAATATAATTTAATTTGATTATAGTTATATTAAAATTATACATTCCACTCTTGTTACAGATGTTAAAACAAGACAAAATAAGTAAGGATAGCATTTCACCTATTTTGTCTATAAAGCAGCATAACAAAACTATAATCAATTACTTCAATTGAATCGGTTGTTGCTGTGTCACACAATGGATCATTCCGCCATTTTTATAAAGCTCTCTCACATCAATTCCCACTACTTTACGATCCGGGTATAATTTCTGAATCGTATCGTTTGCGATTTTGTCATTTGGATCATTATAGTTAGGCACCAATATAACTGTATTCCCAACATAATAATTGATATACGACCCCTTATAATCTAGAGTTTTTCCACCTTCTAAAGTAACTTTATCTTTACTAAGCGGTAAGTATTCGTACTTATATTTCTGTCCTGAAGCATTTTTTGCATCTAACAATTTATCCATATCTTTGTTTGACAAGCCCCATTCAGCCAAGTCATCTTCTGCCATCGTTACGATTGTAGATTTATCATGGAATTTAGCAAATCCATCAATATGAAAATCAGTAATATCTAAATTAGGCACTCCATCTAACCAAATAAAGTTTGTCACCCCAAGGTCACTTATATATTTTTCAATTTCCGCTTCTGATAAATCAGGATTTCTATTTTTATTCGTTACTGCGCTTCGAGTTAATAAAGCAGTCCCATTGCTGTCTAATTCAATTGCGCCACCTTCAAGGACAAATTTCCCCCAATCAATTCTTTCAATCCCTAATTGTTTACTAACATTCTCACGTATACGGGCATCATTTTTATATGGAGTTTTCTTTCCCCAACCATTAAATGCTGGATCTAATATTTTTAGATTTTTATTATTGTCATAAACAAAAATCGGTCCACTATCTCTTGCCCACACATCATCAGTAGGAGCGATAAAGAAATCAACTTTATCCATATTCAGCCCTTTATCTATTAAAAGCTTATTGATTCGCTCTTTCTCTTCCTCATCATATGCAACAATGTGGACTTTTTCACCCTCAGTTAAAGCACTTGCCATCTTAATCCAAATAGGTTCAACTTCGTGTTTATACTCTTGACCATATGTGTATTCATGAGGCCATTGTAGCCATGTACCTTCATGTTTATCTTTTTCATCCGGCATCGTATATTTTCCAGCGTTTTTCTGTACCTCTACTTTTTTATCCTCTTTCCCTTTGGCATTTTCATTATTCCCTTCAAAAGAACATCCACTAATAATCGTTGTAGATAATGTAGCTATTAAACAAAACTTGACTATTTTTTTCATTTTTCAACCTCCTGTTCATGTCTACAATACTGTAAGGCTTAACATAGTGTGAAGCTCAAGCTTTTTCATCAATGTAAAAATTACCAATTATTCTTCCGCATGATAATCACATAATTTCAATACAAATAGATGACATTCACAAAATACACTTCCTATATTTAACATCCATATCATTTAACTTCCTTCATAAATTTATTCTAATACTAATCCCCTCTCATACATGCTTGTTCACTAAATAAAAAAATCGGTATTGATAATTTTATATCAATACCGATTTTTAAATAATTATTTTCCTTCTATTAAATCATTCGCTAATTTCCTAAACTCTTGATTAAATGTATCATTCATACCATTTTGTACGTTAGAGAATAATATTACAAACGTTCTTTTATCCCAGTTAAAATTATTAAAAGTGTTCCAGCCAGCTAATACACCGTGGTTATGATAATAATCTGGGTAAATATAGAAGCTAAATCCATATTTTCTCGCAGGTGATACTGTAAACATATCTGATAAGCTTTGTTTAGAAATCAGCTTTCCATCCATAATAGCCTCATCTAATCTTTTCATATCTTCAACGGTCGTATACATTTCACCACAACCATACAGCCAGTTCATTTTTAAGCGGGGTGTAGCTATTAACTCATTATCTTTTTTCGTGTAACCTTCTGCTAAGAAAATATCTTCAGGGAGAGTTGCACCCATACCAGATTCATTCATTTCAACAGGAGTAAAAATGTTTTCTTTCACATATTCAGCAAGCGGTTTATTCGATATCTTTTCTACAATATACGCAAGTACCATATAATTATAATCTGTATATTTCCATCCTGTCCCTGCAGGAAATTGCAACTTTTGCGCTCCAATCCACGTTACTAACTTTAAACGTGATGCCGCATCAACACTACCTTGTCCCTGATCTGGTAACCCAGACGTATGTGTTAACAAATTTCGTAACGTAATTTTTTTATCTGCTGGAAACGATGGAATATACTTATTTACATTGTCTTCAATATTCAATTTCCCTTTTTCTCTTAGCTGTAATATAGATATTGCAACTACTGTTTTCGTTATGGAACCGATGCGATATTTTGTTCTTGGCGTTGTTAAAACTTTATCTTTTATATTCGCATACCCGTAGCCTTTTCGTAAAACCACATTATTTTTATCCATTACGAGAACCGTTCCGTTAAATCCTTTATCTTTTAAATATTGATCGAGTTTCGTTGCTGCAATATCATAACGTTTTTGCTGATTCGCATCAACTTTCGATTGAACATTTCCAACTTTATCCTCAAATTTTGAAAATGCCTTCAAACTGTATTTCTTTTCTTTATTTGCATGTATGAGTGCAGCGACACTCCCACAAAAAATAGCAAAAACAAAGAAAGCAATTAACCATTTCTTAAACATATGGGAACCCTCTTTTATCTAGTTTCACTTTATACTTTTCCATTCTATTCTATATCTTTTAGTTTTTAAATATCTTATAATCTATCTACTCTATTATTTCTCATAGCAAACTAGATTCCTTTTTCTAACGTTCAAATTTTAACTACTCTCTATTGTAGTTCTTTTTTACAAAATTTCCACCTTACAATCGGATACATCCAACTTTAATTTAAATTTTTTATGTAACATTCGTTACACATTAACAAGAATGGAGGCGTTAATTTGAAAAAGACCGATAAGCGCAATCGTTTAGATGATATGATGTTTCATTATCGAGTAACAAAAAACAATATAGTTTCAATTGAATATTACGGAAAACGGATTATAATTTTAAAAGGAAATGATGCTGAAAAATTTTTAAACAAAATAAATCGGGCAAGTAACGAAAAAGAAAAACAGCTTATTATGGCTAAAATTACAGGTAATTTCAAAAGAGGAAATGAGCGTTAATGAAAACGAATCTCATTTCTAAATTGATTATACAGCATATAAAAAAAGAAATGTCACTCTCACGACATTTCTTTAGATTTTCTTCATAAAAGATTTACATTTTTAATATTCTTTTACTGTTACATAAATTCACCGCTGAAACGCTTAGTAATGCAGCTATACCTATCCATGCATATGTGTAGCCTTTTCCATCTACTATATAACCAAACAAAGCAGGTGCAAAGATAATAGCAATTTGATTAAGTGTAAGCGCAAAACTCACTGTTAGGCCTACCAATTCCTCACTTGCAGACTCAGCAACTTCAACCATAAAAAGACTAAACCAACCGATCGCAAAGAACCCTAGCAGTCCGCTCATCACAAACAATGCCTCAAGTGTCATTGTGTTTATACTCATTACAACAACTAAAATTAAGCAAAAAGATATACATACAGTTATTAATAAAGGTTTACGACGATCACCTTTGTAATATGTATCACTTATTGTAGTTAATATAATTCGCCCAATCATTCCTGCAACTAGCATAACTGAAAATACTTTCCCTGCTACAATAGGTGTTATCGATTTTTCAACAGCTAAAAATTTCATAAAATGTCCGACTAATATCATTTGTAAAGAAATCATACAAATACCTGTAATAAAAATTGGATACAGCTCTTTTTTACATATCACCTCTTTTAATTGCATCCAAAAAGAAAGCCTTACATCTTCTCGGCTAGTGTGTTCTCGGGCGTTCGATTCCTTATAAAATATGAAAAACAATAACCCACCTACTATACATATAGTTGCAATAACATTTATCGTATAAGATAAACTAAATTTAAGTGTAAGCAAAGGGATCGTTACTCCTGCTAACGCCCCGCCAATAGGTATACCAGCTTGCCGTATTCCCATAGCTAATCCGCGCATTTCTTTCGGAAACCATTTCAAGATTACTTTACTTCCCCCTGGCTGGGATACGCTATAAAAAGTTCCTATTAAAAGAAGGACAAATAATAGCCCAATAAATCCCCTTGCCATATGAGCAAGTAAAAGTGCCCCGCCAAGTAATACAGTGCTCGATCCAATTAATATTCTTTCGTTATATCGATCAAGTAACCTTCCGGCAAAAAGCATACAAAACAGCGGACCAATATTTACAGCACTTATTAACAACCCAACCTGCATATTCGAAAGTACATATTTCTGTTTCCAAAATAAAGCGAGTACCCCTACTCCATATGTTATAAGTGTTGCACTTGCCTGTGCTACCGTTGCCAAAGTTAACATGATCCATTTATTAGAACTACTGTACTTTTCAATTTTTTCTTCACTTATCAACGTTATCTCCCCCATATCCCTTTCATTGTATGAAGGTTCTGATATCATGTAAAATAAGTGTTAATAATAGAATCCATCAAAAAAATTGATACCTTTTTCGGGGTGATAATAAATGGATATAAAAGATTTAACGGTTTTTTACGAAGTTGCGACAGTAGGAAATATATCTCATGCTGCTAAAAACTTAAACTATGTACAATCAGGTGTAACGATGCGTATAAAACAACTAGAAATTGAGTTAGGTGTGCCTTTATTTTATCGAAATGGAAAAGGCGTTACTTTAACTTCTAACGGAGAAATTTTATTAACATATGCAAAACAAATCATCCACTTAATCGATCAATCCATTCAAGCTGTCCAAAGTAACGGAACCGAGCCAAAAGGCACGTTAAAAATCGGATGTACAGAATCGACAACAGCCGTTCGTCTCCCGCCCATATTAACGACCTATTATGAAAAGTATCCAGAAGTTGAATTGATTCTAGAAACAAACACGACAGACCAATTAACTCAGCTCGTTTTAGAGCGAAAACTAGACGGGGCTCTTATCGCTGGAAATATTCAGCATACTGAACTTCATACACTTTCATTTCGAGAAGAAGAACTCGTTCTCATTAGCAAGACTCCTCTAGCTTCCTTTAAAACAATAGAAGAACTGAATTTACTCGCTTTTAGTCAAGGTTGTTATTACAGAAAACTATTAGAAAACTGGCTTCAAGAAGAAGGGATTTCACCTAAAAGAATACTAGAGTTCGGAACAATTGAAGCAATACTTGCATGTGTAAAATCAGGTATGGGCGCGGCTATTATGATGAAATCCATTATTCCAGATTATGAACATGGTGTATCTTTAAATACATTACCAAATCACTTTAAAAAGGTTCCTACTACCTTTATTACTCGAAAAGACATTTTTCACTCAGCTGCCTTGCAAAAATTTATGGAGATGATCAACAATGCGTGAACAGAAAATACGCGGAATGAAACGAAAAACAAAAACTCTTATAAAAAGAATTGAAGACGCCACTAAAGCATTTCCATCTACTTTCTATAACGATGAATACTGGCATATGCCTTTACCAGGCTCTCAAGCTTTTATCGATTCTAGTACAACACCTAGGAAAGTAAAGCGATTGTGCATTCAAACCCTGTTAAATCAAGCGAATCAATTAATGACAATGAAACCGAACGATACAAATACATATCGAGTCGTTGTTATGATTAAAATAGCAAGCTTATGGAACTCACAAATCATCATATTTAAAAACGATGACTACTTTCAAAATTTTTTCAATAGAGATAACGAATTTCAAAAATGGATTCCCCTCTCCAATGCTTCCGACTTCGGGCATGAATGGAAAATATCAATTTCTAACAGTGTCCAAACATTGCATTTCCAAGAGATAATCAAGGATGAAGATGGATTTAATGATGAAGGAGAACTTTTGTTTATAGGAGAGTTATCATAAAAGGGGAACTGTCAAATGAAAAACTTCCCTTTTTCCACTAAACAACATCGCTATATAATGAATTTAACATTTCACTATATAGGAGGTTTTCATATGGTAATCCCTAAATACCCTGAAGTCCCACATCTTATGAAAAAACAAATTGAAGAAATAACCGAAATCGCTTTCCTAAAAGTATCAACACCACAACAGTGTGATGCAATTTTCGTTTTCGGTGGTTCCCATCCTGGTAATTGGCAAGCTCCTTTACATGCTTATCAACAAGGTTTAGGTGCACAAATTATCGTCACAGGTGGTACTAGTTTACATGGAATGAAACATCCAAACTGGAATTATGGAGATTTATCAGAATCAGAAGTAATTGTTAACAAGTTAATTGAACACGGTGTACCGGAAGATGCTATCATTTTCGAGAAAAACTCTCTCCATTCTATCGCAAATGTAATTGAAGCTAAGAAGATCTTTGATTTTACAACAATTAACAGTTTACTATTTGTATGTAAAAGCTTAGGAGCAGGCCGGCAATATAGAGTATTAAAAAAACATTTACCAAAACATATAACTTGTATTCCATATACATTTGATACAAGTTTTGATGGTGATTTTATAATTAATAGATATAATTGGATGGAAAATGAGAAAAGTCGCTCTATGATTTTCGGCGAATACTTGAGAAATGTTTGCTACGGCCGAAAAGGTGGAATTGAACCTCCTGAGAAAGAGATTGAAGGATTAGAAAAATACGTAGTATATTACCAACATCTTGCATAATATTTTTTCAACATAAAAAAATATCGGGAAGCCAATATAAAGGCTTCCCGAATATTCTAATGATGCATAAATAACACTAAAATTACTTTTCCTTTTTCATTCCCCCACATAGACGCCTACCATTGTACACATATTGTTTAACATATTAAGCCAACGCAGCTGGCGGCAATAATTGTGGTCCTTCCCCGGTGCGTGCCAATACCCAATCATCGTAATACCACATTTCTGTTTGGCGACGACTCATCATATAATCCCAGCGTACTTCTCGCTCAAATTCAATGATTTGTCCGTCACCACCAATTGTCACCCAGTTAAAACTTCCGTTATTATGCATCATCTTTATCCATAGAACAGGAAACTCCACAGTTTGTCCCCCGTCAACATAATGTCTAGTTTGTTTTTCTATACGAAGTAAAGTTAGGCCCTTTGCATATTGTCGATCAACCTTTTCCATTACATCCATCGCTATTTTCTCTGCCTCATCCTTATGAGGTAGTTTATTAGCGTATACTGGCATCATATTCGTGTAACTTAAAAGATGCTTACTCTTTTGAGAAGTAATAGTTGTTATATGAAAGCCACCATAATTCAGTGGTTCTTCTGCTTTTGAAATACAAGCGTTGTTTTTATATTTAATTACATAATAAACGATTCATTATCTCTTCAAGTAATATACCCGGCTTTACTACCTCATTTTCCGTACGCCATCCAATAAATCCATCTGGTCTTATTACTACCGCTCCTCCATTTTCTATCCCGTATAGTTTTCTAAAAAAGTTACCTTGATGGATAAAATCACCAGTTAAACCTACCTGATACACTTTTATCTTTACTCCTAATCCAGATGAAACAACATTTGCAGCTTCAGTCCAAGTACTAGGCTCTGCTCCAGTAAGTAACACAAAGTTGCTACCAAATAGATCAAGTATAGAAACTTCTTTTCCTTCATAAGTTCCCAAAAAATGTGGCGCACGCGTTCCCGGGCGTCCGTTCAAATCAACTATATTCATTCTATGCGGTGTGTTACATTCGTCTATAATTGCTTCTGAGCAATACTGATAACCAGCAGTGACAGCTAAACTATCCATATTACTCAAATTACCTTCCTCTCGATTCGCAGCACGAAATAATATACTACTCGCATAGTCCGTCGTTAATTTTGCAACAGGATATCTCTCGTCATGATAGGTTTCTAACAATTTTGGATTTGCTTTCCCTTTTATAACAGCCGCTAATTTCCAAGCTAAATTATGTGCATCTTGTATTCCTGTATTTGAACCGAATCCTCCTGTTGGCGGCATAATATGCGCCGAGTCACCAACTAAAAAGATGCGATTGTCCTGAAATTTTACCGCTGTACTTTCACTCGCTTCCCACGGCAAAACACTTACTATTTCTGGCTTAATATCCGTACTTCCAATTGCAGTTTGAATAATTTGTTTACAGCGTTCTATAGAGAAATCCTCTGGTCGCTCCCCTTTTACTGGATCATAAGCTACATGATAAATCCATTTACTTTCGTTATCGACTGGAATAAGCGCACCAATTACTTCTGGATGAAGTATCATAGTAAAACCGAATGCGTCTCCTTTAATAAATTCACTCAAATCCGCTTCAAAATATATGTTCATATAATAACCACCGATTGTACCACGGCCCTCGGTTAAAATACCTAACTGTTCACGTATTTTACTTTTCGCTCCATCTGCTGCAATTACATAATCACAATGAATCATGCTCTCTTCTTTCGTTTTACGATTTCGAATCGTTGCTATTACTCCGTTTCCATTTTGCTCATAAGAAACTAGTTCATGATAAAAAGATAGCTTCCCGCCTAATCTCTGTGCTTCTTGTAACATCATCTCCTCTAAAGTAATTTGATAACAAGCAGTTTGTTTTGATGGGCTAATCTCTTCCACTTTACGAAATAAATTTTCGTTATTTTCATACTGCGCCGCCCTTATTTGTTCCAACTCTTCATGCTTTACCTCAGCTATTGTTTGAACTGCAATTCTCCCGTGACAATTCTCTAATGCTTTACCAGCTAATCTAATTCCTTTTTCTAGACCCAATTCTCGGAATAATTCCATTGTGCGAAATGTAATTCCACCCGCTTTCGGATGAATCGCAGTAGACGGATGCCTTTCAATAAGTACATAATCAATGTTATGTTTCGCAAGAAATAATGCAGACGATAATCCTGATAATCCCCCTCCAACAATTAAAACTGGTACATGTTTCGATTCCATACATTTTCCCTCCACATATATTCTTCTGAGCTCAGTGACATAAATATAATCAAAAAACCAACAAAAATATAGACTTATATTTCATTTTGAATTATCATATAGATAGATTACGACCCAAATTACTTTTATCCTTTCATACATCTACAAGTCACTTAATTTGTGTGTGTATGAAAGAATAAAAAAGAAGGCCCTACTTTACTTTGAACTATTCTCTGATATAGACATCAAAAATAATAAAAACATTATAAGCGGTCGTAACCTTGTAAATTATACAAGGTTACGACCGCTTATTTTATTGTTAAATGGCTACCCTTTATCCTCGGCAGACAACGCATTGTTAAATCATTTCCTACCGTTCAACTCCATTATTTTCTATACGTACAAATTGATTCGTCTCGATTTTCTTTCTCAATATTGCAGCTCATACAACATTCATGTAGCATTACCGTATCAATGTAATGGTTCATCATCTTAAACCTTTCGACTAATTATTGGAGGTATAGTGATTGAAATGAATAAACAAGAACAATTAAATGTTATTAAAGAAGATTTTATTAATTGTCAAAAAGTATTAGTGGCAATTGGTGACGAAACACGTCAAGCTATTTTGTTAGTTCTAATGAAAACAGAATGTCAAACTGGATTACGTGTTGGCGAAATCACTAAACAAACACACCTTTCTCGACCAGCAGTATCACATCACCTTAAGATTTTACGAGAAGCTGGTATTATTTTGATGCGTAAAGAAGGTACAAAGAACTTTTATTATATTGACATACGTACAAAATTAGGATTATTAAAAAATCTTGTATTAGATATTGAGAAGCTACTGCAAAACTTTTATTGAACTTTGGAGGTATAAGAAATGAGAGCAATGGTGATTGATAAGTACGGGAAAGTTCCAATGCGTATGACTGAGATGCCCACCCCTGAAATAAATGAGTATGAGGTGCTCGCAGAAATTCATGCAGCTAGCATTAACCCAATTGATTTTAAAATACGCGATGGAAAAGTGAAGTTGTTACTTAAATATAAAATGCCCCTTATTCTTGGTAATGACTTTTCTGGTGTCATTGTAAAAGTCGGAACAAAGGTGACTCGATTTAAAGTTGGTGATGAAATATATGCACGTCCAAGAAAAGATAAGATCGGTACTTTTGCGGAATATATAGCCATTCATGAAGATGATATAGCCTTAAAACCGAAAAATTTAACTTTTGAGGAAGCGGCGTCGATTCCACTCGTTGGCTTAACATCATATCAAGCATTAAATGACATCATGCAATTACAAAAAGGACAAAAGATTTTGATTCACGCTGGATCCGGCGGTGTTGGTACTTTCGCAATTCAGTTAGCAAAAATAATGGGTGCCACTGTTGCAACAACTGCTAGTGAAGCTGGTGAAAATTTAGTAAAGTCTCTTGGCGCAGATGAAATTATTAATTACAAAAAAGAAAAGTTTGAAGATATACTGAAAAATTATGATGCGGTATTTGATACACTTGGCGGTACAGCACTTGAAAAATCATTCGATATTATAAAAAGCGAAGGGAACATTGTTTCCGTTTCAGGAATGCCGAATGCTCGCTTCGGTAAAGAATTTGGTTCAGGATTTTTCAAAACACTCTTATTTTCATTAGCAAGCAAAAAACTTACTGCACTTGAAAAAAAGCATAATGCTCAATATTCGTTTTTGTTTATGAAACCAAGCGGAGATCAATTACGTATAATTACAAAGTATATTGAATCTGGACAAATCAAACCTATAATCGATCGCATTTTCCCTTTTGAAGATACTCAAAAAGCAATGGAATATTCAGAGTCTGGAAGAGCAAAAGGAAAGATAATTGTAAAAATCAAATAATAATAAAACTCCATTTTTTTAAAATGGAGTTTTATTATTTGCTGTTAAATAGACATAGTGTAATGAAGTCCTTACAATAGATTTCAAGGGGAAATATCATATTATACTTTTAGCTAATTTTACAAAGAATACATACGTACAAATACATAATAAAAAAATAAACAAGGAGGAGATAAAATGACTAAAAATAATGAAGCAGGTTGGAATTTAGATAATAGTTATACGACTTTACCACAATCATTTTATACAGAAATCCCCCCAACTCCTGTACACTCACAGGAGTTAATTAAACTAAATAATTCTTTAGCAATATCTCTTGGCTTTAATCCTGAGGAACTAAAAAAGGACGCTGAAATCGCCATTTTAGCTGGTAATACTATTCCAGAAGGAGCTCATCCACTAGCTCAAGCGTATGCTGGGCACCAATTTGGTCATTTCAACATGTTAGGAGATGGTCGTGCCCTTTTAATTGGAGAACAAATTACTCCTTCAGGCGAACGGTTTGATATTCAATTGAAAGGTTCCGGTCCAACTCCATATTCGCGCCGTGGTGATGGTCGCGCTGCACTCGGTCCAATGCTACGTGAGTATATTATTAGTGAAGCGATGTACGCGCTTGATATTCCAACTACTCGCAGTTTAGCAGTAGTCTCAACTGGCGAACCAATCTATCGCGAAACGAAGTTACCTGGAGCTATTTTAACTAGAGTTGCAAGCAGTCATATACGCGTTGGAACATTCCAATACGCCGCAGCTCGAGGCTCAATCGAAGATCTCAAAGCTTTAGCTGATTATACGATAAAAAGACATTATCCAGAGGTTGAATCTACTGAAAATCCATATGTCGCACTACTACAAGAAGTCATTAAGAGACAAGCAAGCCTTATCGCAAAATGGCAACTCGTTGGCTTCATTCACGGCGTAATGAACACTGACAATATAACGATTAGCGGTGAAACGATTGATTACGGTCCATGTGCCTTTATGGATAGTTATAATCAAGGAACAGTATTTAGCTCTATTGACACACAAGGCCGTTATGCATACGGAAATCAACCATATATGGCTGCATGGGACCTCGCACGTTTAGCTGAATCTTTAATACCGATACTACATGAAGATGAAAAAGAAGCACTAAAAATTGCACAAGATGAAATTTCAAAGTTCAGTGTGCAGTACGAAAACAATTGGTTCCTCGGAACGAAGAAGAAATTAGGACTATTTAGCAATGAAGAGCAAGATCAATCACTTATTGAGAAACTTTTAAAAGCAATGGAAAAATATAAAGCAGATTATACAAATACATTCCGTGCATTAACTGACAATATATTAGAAAATGCACCTTTATTTGAAAGTCCTGAATTTAAAGAATGGTACGAGCTATGGCAATCTCGGTTAGAAAGACAAAAAGAATCGAAAGATGATGCATACAAATTAATGAAAAATAACAACCCAGTAATCATCCCCAGGAACCACAGAGTAGAAGAAGCACTAGAAGCAGCTGTTAAAAATGGAGACTATAGCGTAATGGAGAAACTTCTTCAAGCTTTAGCAAATCCTTATGAATATTCTCAAGAACAAGCGGATTACTGCACGCCTCCAGCGCCGTCGAATCGTCCTTATAGGACTTTTTGCGGGACGTGATTGTTTATCTTTAACCTTTAAATTTATTATTCATACACTTATTTCCTTACACCACTTGAGAGAGTGGTGTTTTTGTCGAATTTATTTTTCTTGATTTTCAAAATACAAGAAGGTTTTACAAAATATTACACAGAATTATGTAGTATCGTAAATTAGGGGGGGAATTCCCCTATTACGATTTGTGTTATTCTGTCTAATTTCACAAACGAATAACACAAATAAATAACTATAAGGAGAGATAAGATTTGAAAAGAAAAATTGGTACAGTTGTTGTAGGATTATCAGTACTTGGTTTTGGTATTTTTGGTGTAAGCATCGGGGATGGCGGAGTTGTAAAAGCTGAACATGGAGATGTTCCAGCGCCTAAATTAGAAAATCATGGTGACTACGGAGGGGCTCCTGCTTTCAATAAAGGTGATACTTTGGCTCCCACTTATGATCATGGAAGACCTCCAGTTTCTAAACAGGATAGCCATGCTGATTTCCCTGCTCCTAAGCAAGACAGTCATGCTGATCTCCCTGCTCCTAAGCAAGACAGTCATGCTGATCTCCCTGCTCCTAAGCAAGAAGGTCATGCTGATTTCCCTGCCCCTAAGCAAGAAGGTCATGCTGATTTCCCTGCTCCTAAATTAGAAAATCATGGTGAGCACATTTAAAAATCCCCCTTCAATTATGAAGGGGATTTTTTAAATTTATTATTTTTATTTACTTTCTCAACTTTTTCTTGGTTTGAAATAAAATATTCATATTTTGAACCCCCCATAGCATTTACCATCTAAAAAATAACAAATATTGAATAAAATATACAAATATACAACTAAAAACGATCTAATTTTCTTATTTACAAGAATTTTATTTATCAAGTTATTTTTACATAATATTCCGATAATTCGTGTTACCATTATAGATACAACTCAATAGAATATTATGAGGGGGGACCTTATGAACACTTTATTAACCGGTAGTACATACGCAACCAAACATCTAGAAGCGTGGTATCACGCAATTTTAACTCAAAATGTCGTAGTATCCCACGACTGCTATCATGCAGCAGCAAAAGAAAAAAAAGAAATGCTTTTACAAGGAAATACAGAAAATGCATCCTACCAATTATTTTTTGATTTATTAAAATTCCGCTATGCAGTATTCACTGAAGGGCTATCAATTACAAAAGATAGTTTTGAATCAATTAACGCTTATGCTATACCATCTGATTTACAACTATCCTACTTATATCACTATTACAATGCAATTTACTACACTGCATTAAACAAATTCGATAAAGCTGATGATTATTTTGAGAAAGCAAAATCATCATTAACTAGTCTTACTAATGTGGAGCAAGCTGATTTTTATTATCGATATGCAGTTTATCATTTTCAAATGCAACAACCAAGCCAAGCTATAGTAAATGCAACTAAAGCATTAGACATTTTCCAAACAATAAACGATTGCGAACGAAACGTAACATCATGTTTAAGCGTGCTTGGTGGAGCCTATGTAGCAGTTGGACACTATGAAAAAGCTGAAGAATTATACTATAAAGCAATTGATATCTTACAAAAATTAAACGAAGAACCTTTACTTCTTCATGTACGAAATAATCTAGGTACACTGTACGCAAATCAAGATTTATCAGAACAAGCCATTCGCCAATTATCAGAAGTGATAGAAAAAATGCCAAAGCACTACAAAGCATTATTTTTACTTGCACAAGAAAATGGAAAATTAGGCAATATAGAATTAGCAAATAAGTATATCCAGACCGGAAAAGAGATTGTTTTACAACTGGACAACGAGGAGTATAAACATCATTTTTCTATTTTAGAAGCTAATATTAATGAATTTGAATTAGAACAGTTAGATAAAATTGTACAAGCAGGAATTCACTATTTTAATGCAGAATCTTTATTCAGTTACACTTCAGAGTATTGTGAGAAAATAGCAACTACATATCACAAGAAGCTACAGTTTGAAAAGGCTAGTGAGTATTTCCTCAAGAGTATTGAAGCAAACAAAAAGAATGAAAGAAGGTTATGAAAATGAGGAAAACAATTGGTAAAATCGCTTTAGGTATTGCTTTTGCTGGAATCGCTGCTTTTGGGTTAAATGCAAATCTGACAAACCAAGCTGGACATGAGCATTTCCCTGCTCCACAAAAACCTGACTTTGTTCAATCCGTTGACGTAAGCAAAGACTACAACACAACAACAGCTGAAAAAGCACTTTAAAAAATGAAAGGCCTTCAATTAAGAAGGTCTTTTTAAATACGTTTATTTAGTTAATGTAATCGAATATTTTTTCATAGCCAAATGGTAGTACAAATGACAATAAACGGCCTATCACAATTGAAACACTTGATAAAAGAATAAATTTCCGAAATGATATATCATTCCTCTTATACCCCGTAAAACAAGCCTTTGTTATAACAAAAACAGTCATCATTATGATAGTCGCTGAAAAGATGGCTACTAAAAACACTTCCATTTTGTTTCCCACTATAAAATATCCTAACTTTAATTTTACCATTAAATGAGTATAACAAAGACAAACTATTTCTTAATATACGGTTTTCTATATGCCTCCGACGGGATTCGAACCCGTACTCCTTTCGTAAGCATAGGCTAAGGGGAACACGCTTCCCTACGGAATTTCACCGACAGGAGTTTCACCTGTCTCAGCTTATTTGCTTTTCGGTGCTTCTGAAACCTTCGCCTTGCGACCCGGTTCTACACTGTTTTCCGGCGCTCTTCCCTTCTAGAGCTACGGAGGCAGTTTTTCTTTCAAGTAAAAGATATTTCTACAAAAATAGAAATATCCCTTTACTTCATATGAAATCACTCTATTTCTTTCATCAAATCAGCAATCCCCCTACTCCCCTCACTACCAACTTTCTCAAGTTCCTCCACAACTAATTTCCGTCTTTGCCCAGAATGATTTTGACTTAACTTCGCTTTTCCTTCTATATTATTTATCTTTATTTTGAACCCAACTATTCCCCTACTTAATCCTTCCATATAATTCGGATCTACATCCTTCAGTGAGTAGGTGCTCTTTGAGTTTTCATATTTATGTACTAAATCTTGAAGAGAATCTATTAATTCCTGTTCATCTTCAACAATTTCTAACTCTCCATATACATGGACCGCAACATAGTTCCATGTTGGTACTGCTTTATTTGTTTCATACCATGACGGAGAGATGTAACTATGTGGTCCTTGAAAAACAGCTAACACTTGTTGATTTCCACTATCTTTCCATTGCTCATTTGGACGTGCAAAATGACCATATAAAGTAAGTGTTGCCTTATTTAACAATAAAGGCAAATGTGTTGCGTACGGTGCTCCGTTATGTTGAGAAAATAAAGTTGCAAAGCTATTTTGTTCAATCATTTCGTACTTCGTCTCTTCATCTTGTATAGTGAAATGTTTTGGTATGTACATAAGCTCCCTCTTTTCTTTTCTTATCTTCTTATTTCCCATTATATTTACGAGATTTATTATTTGGCAGGGGCAGATTGTAATTGTTTTATAAGGTCAGTTCATATAGTAAAACCTCTTCTTCAAAAACAATAGGTGGCATTATATGATTTCTGCCACCTTAGTCTATTTTCGTATTGATACAAACTCTTCTATTCAACTATCCTTCATAGCTTTTTCTAATACATATTCAATAAATTCCGTTTTACCTAAGCTATAACCTCTGAATATGCGTATCCTTAAAATCAGTTTCATACTTCAATCCATACCCAAGCATTCGATCCATTCCAATATATGCTGTCCATATTAAACCAATCATTAAAATCGTATCCATCTTTAAATAGACCCCTATTAAAACAAGTAATATTGATATGATATATGTGTGAAATAGATTATAAATTTGTGCACCAACACGTTTGTTAATAGCGTACGCCACCATTGCTAAATCAGGTACAAAAAGTAATACGATAAATAATAACCAACTAAATCCACATAATGCATATATATAAATCGCAGCTAATAAGACGACCAATCCTTCAAAGTGTATAATTCGTTTCTCCAAAATTCATCATTCCTTATCTGTTAGCTTGAAAATTTTATTCGGATTTAAAATATTTTGCGGATCAAGAGCTTTCTTTATTTTCTCCATTACCAATAATGCCGCACCATGTTCTTCTTCTTGATACTTCTGCTTTCCTATTCCAACGCCATGCTCTCCTGTACAAGTTCCGCCACGCTTAAGAGCATACAGTACAATACTTTCATTTATTCCGTCCGCTTTTTTCACTTCATCTTTATCATTTGGATCAATCATTAAGAGCACGTGAAAATTCCCGTCTCCTACATGGCCAAGAATACCACCAACAAGGCCCACCTTATCTAACGTCTCTTTCGCATTTTGAATCGCGCCAGTTAACTCTGAAATTGGCACACAAACATCTGTACTCATTAGCTTTTTACCAGGATAACTATGAACGTAAGAATAAGCTAAGTTATGTCTTGCATCCCATAATTTATTTCTTGCCGCAGTTTCAGTTTCAAAAGCAACTTCTTTACATTTATGATCAAAAACAATTTCCTTCGTAAACTCGATATCTTGCGTTAGCCCTGCTTCATTTCCGTGAAACTCTAAAAACAGTGTTGGTTCTTCTCTGTAATTTGTTTCATTGTAATGATTTACTTGTTTCATAGATAATTCATCAACAAGTTCTATTCTCGCAATTGGAATACCAGCTTGTAGTATGTTAATAACAGCTTCTACTGCATCATTTATAGTTGGAAACGATGCTCTCGCAGCCATAACATGTTCTGGTATGCCGTATACTTTTAATGTTAGCTCTGTAAAGCATCCAAGCGTACCCTCTGATCCTACGAAAATACCATTTAAATGATAACCTGATGATGACTTCGCCGCTAAATTGCCAGTATGTATCACTTGCCCATCAGCAAGCACCACTTCTAAATCACGAACTTGATCACGCATTACGCCATACTTAACCGCTGTCGTTCCGCTCGCATTCGTAGCAGCCATGCCTCCTAACGTTGCATCTGCACCTGGATCTACACTAAAAAACAAACCGTACTTTTTCAATTCTTTATTGAGCTGAGAACGAGTCACTCCTGGTTGTACTTTCACAAGAAAATCTTTCTCTCTTATTTCAAGTATTTTGTTCATTAATGAAAAATCAACTGTAATCCCCTTTTCATAAGGAATTATATGACCTTCTAAACTAGAACCTACTCCAAATGGAATGACAGGTTTTTTATGCTCACTCGCTACTTTCATTATTGCTCTAACCTCTTCCATCGTTTTTGGAAAAACAACTACATCAGGTAAACTACTATTATGGTAAGATTCATCTTTACTATGTAACTCTCTTACTGTCTTATTAATCACTACTTGATCTTCAGGAAGTACATCCTTTAATTCATTTACTAATCGCTCAATTGTTATTTCCATTACGCACTCTCCTTTTATATTATTTACTCTGCATTAATTATACCATTTTTATACATAATAATCAGAATAGTTAGATTCCTGAGGTTTTATATAAAAAAAGAACTTGCAGTATTCCCTACAAGTTCTTTTTTAAAACTATATTTTAGACGATTTTTTCAATAAAATCATAAACCAAACTAAAGTAAATGCCATCATAGAATGAGAGAACCCTACAATATAAGTTAACCCTTTAAAGTCCGCTCCATTTAGTTGAAGAAGTCCTCTCGCTGCTAGCGATCCTAACATTAAAGTTAATGCGATATTATGTAAAATAAACCAGTTATTAAATCCTTTCACTTCATGAAACGCGAATACTTTCGCTAATCCTAAAGCAATTAAAAAGAAGAAAAAGCCAAGTACTAACGTATGCGTATGCAAAAGATTTAATAAAGTAGAGCCTAAAATCCCTTTATATTTCCCATACTCCCTAGCAAATATTCCTGACAATAAACCGATAATCAAATAAGTAAACGATGCATTATATAATTTCTTCATTATGTACCTCCTTAAGTAGAATGTGTAGTGTGTCATATTTAGTAATAATGATAGTTATATAGTAAAAACTCCTAGTTTCCTAGGAGTCATTGTATAAGTATCTCACTCTTTACAATCAATCCTAATTATAAAATATCCTTTTATACAAAACAATCGAACTTTATGTGAACAGTAACTCTCAATTAAAATAACTTGCACTTTTATTTCGCACAATCCATACTAATTGTTATAACTTTTAAAGGTGGTGCAATAGATTGATAGTTCTTGAAACTGAAAGACTCACTCTTCGCTGGCTCGATGTAAAAGATGCTCCGTTTATTCTTGAATTAGTAAATGATCCTGCATGGATTCAATTTATTGGTGATAAAGGCATTAAAAACTTAGAAGATGCAAAAAAATACATCTTAAACGGACCCGTCGATATGTACAATAAAATGGGCTTTGGTCTTTACTTAGTTGAACGAAAAGAAGATCTCACTCCACTTGGTATGTGCGGCCTTATTAAAAGAGATTCATTAGAAGATGTTGATATCGGCTTTGCTTTTTTAGAAAAATTCCGTTCAAAAGGGTACGGCTATGAATCAGCTGCTGCAGTAATCGAATACGGTGTACAAAAGCTCGGACTCAAACGAATTGTAGCAATTACTTCTATAGATAATGTTGCTTCAGGCACGCTGTTAGAAAAAGTAGGATTGCGATTCGAAAAAATAATTTCAGACTCAGGAGAAGATCTAAAATTATTCGGGTATAACGCATAACAAAAAAGGGTCGCCATTCATGGCGACCCTTTTTTTCACTTCACTTCTACCGTATAATTCCCTGTTCCACCACCATACTGGTATACATGTAAATAGTACTTCCCTGGATACGTATAGTAACTACCTACTAATTTATTTCCTTGTTGCTGTGCATACGTAACATAATTATTTAAATCTGCTTCTGAATAAAGAACCCAGTTTACTCCGATATTATTTTCCTTCGTTACATTAATTTGAAGGTTTTTCGCAGTTTCTATATTTATTTCAAAGTAATCACTCGTATCACCGTTTCCTAAACTAGCACGTAAAACTTGATTTAACTGCAGTTTATTTGCCGTTTGGAATGAATTATTTAGCTCTTTTTCTACACTGTTATCTTCTTTCTTTTGAACCGTTACGCTCGTTGTAGCAGTATTAGTTAATCCTTTATCGTCTGATACTGTTAATTTCGCCGTATACGTTCCTTCTTTTGTATATACGTGAGTTGGATTTTGCTCATTACTTACCGCACCATCACCGAACTCCCAGTTATAAGAAGCAATTTTCCCATCTTCATCTTTTGATCCATCGCTTTTAAACGAGATTGCTTCATTCGTATGTCCGCTATACGGACCATTTATAACCGCGACCGGCGCTTTATTCACAGCACCTTCTTCTGTATTAATACCGTGGAACACAACATCATATTCAAATTGCCCTGATGCATTTACACGGTAATTCACGAAGTAAGCTGTTACTGTTTTATAGCCTGTCCATTCTTTTGCACTTAAACGTTTTAACGTATCATTTACATTTTGCGTAATTGTTTTCCAGTCTTCATATTCTCCTTTTGCAGAAGTTCCTGTATATGTTCCTTGCAGTGTAAATGTATTAAAGAATTGTGATTTATTTTTCTTTACTGATACATTACTTAATTTTGCTTCCGCTGTAATTTCTGCGGCAATATCTGAAACTGGTTTCGGTGCATGAGTTGCTAAATAATCATCTGACACTAACGGAACATTATATTTCTCACGGTTGTCTACTAACATTTGCATATAGTCTTGATACTCTTTATTTAAATTCGCATCTTTACTTAAAGCAGAGCGGTATGCATTATATGCTGTTACATCATTTTTCCTAATAAGATCATGAACTTTATCAAACATATCGTATCTCTTATTGTACATATACGATTGTAAAGCAAAGGAATAATTGTAGAAATCCCACGTTCCATACTTTGCATTTAACGTTCGCTCTGCCGTATAACGTTCTGCTGGATTCGAAGATAGTCCTCCTATAATACTCTTTCTTGGAACGACGTTGTCCGTTCTCGTTGCACCTGCAAAAAACTCAGCATTCCCTTCTTCAAACCAAGATAATCTCTCATTCTCATACATCTTACCTTGCCCCCAAAGTCCTGGCACTTCATATCTACCTTGTAAATAATGCGTGAACTCATGTCGGAACAATTCTTCTAAACTATAAATACTTTCTTCTGGCGTACGTTCATAAGTAAAGAACGTACCTGTTCCTTCTATATAAAGACCGCCGTTATTCGTTTCATACCCGTACAATTGACGATTAAATTGATATTCAGCCGGGCTATTATAAATAACCATCGTTAATACATCATCTGGATTTCCTTTTTCTAACGGTTGGTCACTTTCAACCGTACGATGGAATTGTGCCTTTACTTCTTTTGCTGCCCAATATAAACGTTTAACTTTCTCCTCAGTCACTTTATCTCCCGCTTTTAAAACAATTGCACCATCATCAAACGTATACGTTTTCGGCAAATACTTTTTCTTCCCATCTTCTCGTATTTGATCTAAATTAACAACGTTACCGTTTGCATCTTTCCCGCCATAATTCGTCGTAATTTGCTCAGCTGCTACGAAATATTGCTCACCTAAATAAGGATAGATTTTCATCGCATCTGTTACAACTTGTAATCCTTTTGTCCCTGTACTATGGAATGTGCCGAGTCTACCTGTATAATAAATGCCATTATTAATAAGCCATCCGTTTTTCTCTGTAATCGTTCCCATTAACGCAAATCTACTTAACTCATTAATATAACTATCTATTCTCTGATACCATACTGTATCTTTCGGTGCTTTTCTCGTATCGTACAAATACGATTGAATATCGTAATCAACACCTTGCATAATATCGTAAATCGCATTTCCAGCTGAAAGATTATCTACCAATGTAGAAAAATTATCATTATATTGCTTAAAAATCTTTGCAGCCGATGTTATCGTTTCCACATCACTCGAAGCATTTCCTATTAATTTTCCGTATGATGATACAACTTTATTTTGTTCTAACGTACCGAGTTTGAAATTTGGATTGTTCGCAATCGTTTTTAACGCCGGCAAGCACTTGTCATGATAGCTCCGCTCATTAAGTTTACTTAATTCTGCATTATAAAAACCTAAATAAAATCCAGAGCGCAATACCTCTACTAATGTCTCAATCCCTTTTGAATCATCCTTCGTATAAGCTTGTCCTTGCTGCTTCAATTTATCAATAATTGCCTGCATCCTACTATCATTTTGATAGAATGCAAGGCTGTCCTTATTAAACTGAAATAGCCCCGTAATTTGCTCCCAATCGATTGTTACAAGTAAATCTACTAATTGTTGATTGCTTAATTGATTTAATTCAGCAATTGTATAAGTTTTCGCTACAGCCAATTGCTTACTTTCCTTTTTTACTTCAGGCGGTCTTTGCGATAAATCAGCAAATTGTAGCCTTTTCTCAAAAGACTTGCTTTCTAATACTTTCGATGAATGAGCTAATTCTTCCACGGGCAGTTGTACACCAACCGGCTCCATTTTTAGCACATTTCGATATGAAACTTGCTCTCCCTTAGTATCTTCCGCCAATATGCTTCCTTGAAAACTCCCTAACATTAAACTAGCAAAACTTACCCCTACTAAAACTTTTTTTGAATAGCCTTTCATGCTCTCCCCTACCTTACATTTTTTAGTGTCCCGCTCCATTATTTTACTATTCTGACTATTTATTCTGTATTGAGAAAAAAGAAGGGAACGTTCACACATGTATCCATTCAAAATGAAGTTAACACTTGACTTCACATGTGATTTATGTCAAAAAAGGATAGATAATAGCGAAATTCCTGCTACATCTATCCTCTATTTCAACACTATGATTTTAACTTTATAAACGTAATTTCCGGCAATGTTTGCATATGCTGAATAAATGCATTCTTTTCTTCTGACGATATATTTTTCAATTGCATCCCTACCTTATAAACTATTTCTGTTTCTTGCTGTGAAGTTTCCACTTCATATGAAAGTATTGGAATGCCTTTCACTTGAAGCATTTCTAATATTTGCTGTACCGCCTCATGTTTATTTATACACATTTGCACCGTTATATTTTGCGGAAATAAAAATTGCACCTTAAAAATACGACTTACAATCTCTAAACCAATCAAAACGAGAATCATCGCTCCAATCCCTACAACATACATACCTGCTCCAATTGCTAGCCCTATTCCTGCTGTAGCCCATAAACCAGCCGCTGTCGTTAATCCTTTCACTGCCTGCTTTTGAATAATGATTGTACCTGCACCTAAAAATCCAACTCCACTAACAACTTGCGCTGCAATCCGGCTCGGATCAAGAGCCATATGTTCTTCAAACACAATATCCGAAAAAGCATATTTCGAAACGACCATTATTAAAGCACTCCCTACGGCTACTAGGAAATGTGTTTTTAATCCAGCTTCTTTTGAGCGAATTTCCCTTTCAATACCGATTATCGCCCCTAACAAACCAGCAACACCGATTCGTATAATAAAATCAATATGTAAGCTCACGAGCACTTCCCCCTTTTATTCATTATAGAGAGATAAAACAAAAATTATCACATGCATCTACCCATCGATATAAAAGCATTTTATTAAAATACATTTAATATCCCAGTGATTTTATGTTAATATTTTAAATATTAACATAAATAAAACAACCTACTTCTCATACAAAAAAACTTTAAAGTTCAACGTCTAACTTATTTTCAGTTAAAAATGGCATATGAGTTGCATGAAATGAGGTTGAGAAAGTCAGGGAACGCTTTCATTTTATATCATAATTTTTGTGAAATAAAACATAAATAAAAGGAGCTTACTAACAATGAACGTCTCTTTACTTACACCTACTACTGATTTACAAGAAGAATACTTAGATTTTTATAACGAATGGAAAGATAGCGGTGAAACGATGATTCCATGGGTTATTTCAAAAAATCCTTCTAATTTCACGGCAATGATTCAAGAATTACACGACGCACATAACGGAATAAATATTCCTGAAACTTGGGTACCAGATTCTACTTATTGGCTCGTGACAGATGAAAATAGAGTTGTAGGAGTTGTTAATATTCGTCATAGTTTGACGGAGCATTTATTTAATGCTGGAGGCCATATCGGTTATGGTATTCGCCCTTCTGAAAGAAGAAAAGGTTATGCTACAAAGTTACTAGAGTTATCATTAGAAAAAACGAAAGAATTAAACATCACGAAAGCACTTGTCGTTTGCGACGAAGTGAATACTGCTTCAGAAAAAACGATTTTACATAACGGCGGTCTCCGTGATGATGATTTCACTGAAGAAGATGGGAATGTTGTGAGAAGGTATTGGATTGAGCTCTAAATAATCAAAAACAAGCCAGAAAGTGATTAGACGCTTTCTGGCTCCTTTTATCCCGCGTTAACGGGCAGTACAACTCCCACCTCAAAATTCAGCTGGAACAAAGAAGTTAGGTGGGAGATTAACTGCCCATAAACGCCCGATTGGTGAAGGCTAATAATCAGTGGGGGATGAACAAAGCCCCCACTGATTAAAGTTTCACTTTATACTGCTTCTATTTCAAACTGCACTGTAATACCACTTGGATCTACTACAGTAAATCCATTTTTAGTTTCATTTATTTCATGTTGTTTTTCTATTAATCTTTCTTTTACTTCATCTAACGCTTCTTTATGCGGTAGTACTATCGTATACACTTTTAGTCCAGTTGCATGTGCTGGTGGATACGGATTATTTACTCCGTTCCACGTATTTGCACCGATATGGTGATGATACCCTCCTGCCGAAATAAATAAGCAATCATCTTCACGCTGCTGCACTTCAAAGCCTACTGTTTCTACATAAAACTCATGTGACTTTTCTACATCAGCTATTCGTAAATGGACGTGCCCAACGACAGTGTCAGCAGGTAATCCATCAAGCTCATAATTAACGAGCGTTGCCAGTTCTTTTAAATCTAGTGGCGTACTTCCCCCTGGCCCTTCTCCCCATTGACCTCGAGGGCGATCTGCATAAATCTCGATACCATTCCCCTCTAAATCTTGTAAATAAAACGCCTCACTATACGTATGATCACTTGCACTATTAAATCTTGAAATTGGCAAAATTTCATTTGAATATGTATAACGCCCTTCTTGCTCAGCCGGACTATCAATTACCTTTTTATTGCGAATAACACCAAATAGTGCCGAAGCAAAAGCTTCACGAGTCGGAACTAAAAAGGCTACGTGATATATACCCGTCGTACGCGGTTCTTGTAGCGCTGCATCTTCCAACTGCTCAAGAACAAGTAACGTATTCTTACCACCTTTTCCTGTTAAATATGCTTTATTCCCCTCTTGCTTACTTACCTCTAACCCTACTACATTCTCATAAAAAGCAATTTGACGCTCTAGATCTTTTACTTTAAATGCAACATGACCAATACGTGTTTTCGGATGAATTTGTACCATGAATAACGTCCTCTCCAGTTCCCTTTAGTTTTTTTATGTAAGTTGATAGGCAATAGGCCCATTCAACGAATACACCTTAATTTTATTTTTTTGTAGCATCAACTTTCAGCCATTTTTTCGATATGTCACTTAATGTTCCATCTTGCTCTAATTCTTTTAACGCCTTGTTTATATCTTCTAACTTTTCACTCTTTTTTGCAAATGGAAATGCAATCTCTCCCCATTCAAGTGGACCAAATCCAACTTTGACATTGTCTAGTTTCGCCTTTGTTATTGTTGTTTCCACTTGAACTTTATCATTATAATAAGCATCGACGCGTCCAAACCCTACTTCGTTCAATTCCGCCGTTGGGTCCTCTGAGTACGTTTTAATCGTAAAAGCATTATTTTTATTTAAAGCTTTTAACTCTTGCTCTCCTGCTGTACCAAGTCCAACACCTACAGTCTTTCCTTTTAAATCCTCTAGCGATTTAATTGTATTATTATTTTTCTTCACCGCAAAAACAGAACCTGAATACACATACGGTATCGAAAAGTCATATTTCTTTTTTCTTTCCGGAGAAACGGATAATTCATTTGCAATCGTATCAATACGGCCTGAATCTAATAAACCGAATAATCCTTCAAAATCAGAAACATTCCATTCTACTTTATATCCAGCTTTTTTAGCAGCCGCTTCAATAATTTCAGCATCAAAACCTTTTACTTTCTCACCTTCTTTAAATATAAATGGGCTACGACCTGCAGAAGTCCCAACTTTCACTACTTTTTCATCTGTCTTTTTACTTGCTGCATTAGAACCGCATGCAGACAAAGCTCCAACTGATAGTGTTAATGCTAATGTTAGTAATAATGACGATTTTCTCATAACTCTTCCTCCTAAATAACGAAATGATTTCCTTCTTCAGATGCATTTAATTGCCGTAAAAACTTTTTCGTACGTTCATTTTGTGGGTTTCGAAAAATCTCTTCTGGCGTTCCCTGCTCTACGATAATTCCATCAGCCATAAAAATAACGCGATCAGCCACCTCTTTTGCAAAATTCATTTCATGTGTAACAATAACCATCGTTATATGTTGTCTTGCCAAGTCTTTAATAACTTGTAATACCTCATTAACTAATTCTGGATCAAGTGCTGAAGTGGGTTCATCAAACAATAATACAGCTGGATTTAAAGCCATTGCCCTAGCAATCCCTACCCTTTGCTGTTGTCCACCTGATAACATCGTCGGATAAAAATCTTCTTTATCAGCTAAGCCTACTTGTTTTAATATTTCTCTCGCTATTCCATTTGCCTCTTCTTCACTTTTTTTCTGTACAACCGTTAATGCTATTGTAATATTTTGCAATGCTGTTTTATTTTTAAATAAATTATAGTTTTGAAAAACCATAGCTGTTTTTTGACGTAATTTTATGATTTCTTTTTGATAAAGTTTCTTCGTATGAATCTCTAAATCTTCAATTCTAATACTGCCATCATCCGGTTGTTCTAATAAATTTAAACATCGTAGTAATGTCGATTTCCCTGAACCAGAAGGTCCAATAATTACTACCACTTCCCCTTTTTTGACAGTAAGTGAGATTCCTTTCAGCACTTCATTATGTTTGTAAGATTTATACAAATTTTTCAACTCAATCACATATATCACCTCATTTCTCTTATAAATACGGTGCATCAAGTTTCTTCTCCAACCTTTTCTGTCCCCAGCTGATTACGATTGTAATAATCCAATACACAATCGCTACCGCTAAATAGCTTTCCATATAACGATACGATTGTGCCGCCAGCATTTTCGCTTGTGCCAATATTTCAGCCACTCCAAGTGCAAAAGATAACGAAGATTCTTTTAACAATCCAACAAAATTATTTCCAAGTGACGGCACCGCTACACGAATAGCCTGCGGAAAGATAATTTGTCGCATCGCTTGTGCTTTTGTCATTCCAACTGATAAACAAGCATCCATTTGCCCTGATTCCACAGCATTTAATGAACCTCGAATTATCTCTGACAAATAAGCAGCATTATTTAAACTGAGACCAATTAAAGTTGCTTGCATAGCTGTAAGTACTGTAAAAGCCGGAGATATTTGTGGCAATCCGAAATACAACACAAACAATTGAACTAATAACGGTGTCCCTCTAAAGAAAGAGATATACACCCTTGCAATTGGATATAAAAATTTCGTTTTGTTTTTTGTAATGATCGCCAAGCCAATCCCTATAAAGAAAGAAATAATCATTGAAACTACAGTAATCCCTAAAGTTATGTATACATACTTAAATAATTGCGGAAAACTTTCTAAAAAATACGCTACATCAAATTTCACTCTATCCCCCCTCTCTAAACAAAAAACTCTTCTTACACATATAAGAAGAGTTGAATGTTAATCCATTTCCCTTCATCTTCCAAACGCCTTTTACGTTTGCTGGAATTAGCACAGTGCTTTTTTAGCCTGTTGCTGAGATTTCACCGGGCCAGTCCCTCCATCTCTCTTGATAAGAAAACTAATAAATTTTTCCATTTATTTAGTTGTTATTATGAAGAATACAGTTAAAATTAAACAATGTCAATAGGAAAACTGAGAATTAAACTCAACCCTTTTTCGAACATACTAGTAATACATCAATTTACTATTCTTAATAAACTGTACACAAAAAGCCATCTCCTCTGAAATTCAGAAGAGATGGCTTCAATTATAGAAACTATAAATATTTTACTTTCTTATCCTTTAACTACATATTTATTTCATCTTATGTACTTCAGCAACTAACTTTCCGCCTTGAATGCCCATATAAAGCTTAACAGGAGCATCATTCGTATTTTCAAATACTAAGTCTAAATATGGATAAGCAATTGTAGCATCTCTTCCCTGAGGGACATAACCTACTGTTTTAGAATGTGTAGTTCTCTCTACCATTTTCAAACCAGCTTGATCTGCTGCATTGTATAGCGTTGATGATGTTTGACAAACGCCACCACCATAACCATCTACTAATTTACCATCTACAATTTCTTTACCTAATTGATATCCTTTATCTGGCGTTGTATCACCGATTAATGCATTGAAAGAGAAACTGTCTCCTTTTGCTAATACAACTCCATTTATACTCGCTGCCGACAAACGAATATTCTCAATACGGCCACCTGCTGATCCACCTAAATTCGTTTCATATCTACCAATTACCGTGCCACTTCCTTGCGCATCACTTAATGTTGCGGTAGGCTTTTTCTCAACGATAGGTAACTGATAAGAAGAATCCCACATACCTACATTTAATAATTTGTCTACTAATTCTTTTTCCATTAATTCATAAGAAGGCTTTCCTTCTTGCCATGATCCATCAGATGCTATACGTGAAGGGACCATCTTTTTGTCAACACTTTTCCCGACTTCACCTGCAACCTTCGTTACAGATTTTTTGAATTTCGCCTCATCTTCAAAATAACCTAAACTCGATAAGTCTATTTTTTTCACTTCAGTACCAGTACGCCCATCCACTAAGCTAATTGAATCCTGTACATCAGCCTTAGCCTCTACAACATTCCCACCAAAATCACTTACTAATGCCACATCACTTACTTTTGTACCACAACCACTTACTACAGCTACGCATAGCACCCCTACTAATATACCCTTTATTTTTCGGAACAATATACTCTCTCCTTTTCCCCAACATTATTTCTTATGTATTATTTCATTTTTATGTATCTTTTGTTACAATCATTTTACAATATATTTAGAAAATGTTACAATTTGTTTTTTACTCTATTAAAATTACTCTTTTCTTTTGTAAATGTCTATACATATTTATATAAATTTTCGAGTTTGATAAAATTGTAACTTTTATGCAACCTATCTCCATCCAGTATATACCATCCAACAGATGAAATACAAATGTAACACCCTTTCATTTCACCTCTCTATTCACCTGCATGCTTCAGAAACCGCAATACCGCTTTCTCATATGTGATCATTATTAACAACTTAAACTGAGCTTTTATCGGTAAAAACAATCATTCACTTCAGGTATATAGGTATTTGCCGTGCCACTACTCCGCTTTTGCACATACATTATGATGAATTTAACCTATTATAAAGAAATGGAGGATGTTTTTATGTATCCCTACAATCCTTATGATCCATATAACCAATATGGTTACCAACCTCAGTATGATTTACAGGCACAATACCAACAATATATAGATCAAACAGAACAAGTTAATCCATATGATCAAAATCGACAATTTCAACTTCCAATCTCTTTCCCTGGTACTGGAAACCGTCAATTAGAAAGACGAGTAAATGAGCTTGAGCAAAGAGTACGTCAACTAGAAAACACAGTTGAGCGTCATACGCGTAGATTAAACCGCTTAAATCAGCGTTTACGTACAGTAGAAAATAGGCTAAATATTCCATTTTCAGCATTAGAAGACGGATTTTAATTTCGAAAATAACAAATATATAAGGAAGGGGCTCCCCCTTCCTTATATAAATTGACGAAAGTTTTTTCCATCTCTATACTGATAAGAGTTAATGAAATGAAACAAGGTGATAAATATGGATTTTGAAATAAATTTTCTTTCTTTTTATGTAGTACAAGTAGAAGGAAAAGGTGAAGCAGTTGATAAGCGCTATAAACATTTTCAAACATTAGACGCTGAAGAGTATGAAGATAGCTCTTTAAAAGAATTTTTGAATGGTGAATTATTAAAAATTTCAAAGCGAAAAGTAGAACGTCACGCAAAAACAGAACAAGCCCCAACGAAGATCGGTCGCTTTATTGTAGAAGAAGGGCATGAACTCGATTCAAACCCTCATTACAACTTATTTAATCGTATTCGCTTTGCAGAAACAAAAGAAAACTTCAAAGATATGAGCGAACCTCTCGTTTATACATACCTTGACACAAGCGCTGTACGTGGTGGTGTGTTTTTAATCGCTCAAGCAAAACTACGCAAATACTTTGATGATCCATTCGTATTCGTAATGAAATGTGACTTCGAACCAAAGGTTGCTTCCATTTCTGATGAATCAACACTTATTCGTAACGTTGAAATGGCCATCACAACAAAGAATATGAAATCTATCCAGTACCCATACATGCCTGAAGAAGGTATGGTGGAGCCTGGCGAACTAAAAATACACCAAGCATCACACGCCCGCTACTTTGAAGACTTCTTAAAATTCGTCGAATACGAACGCTCTATGCCTGAAATTATGAAAACACAAGTAATGGACATGGTATACGACCAAATTGAAGATGTATTTGAAGAAGGTACTGAAGAACGTGAACAGTTCGACCAAGCGATGGAAGTATGGGCTGCCAGTCCGAAACGCGAAATTATGGAACAATTTTCAACAGAAGAAGTAATGGAAGCTACCGCTCAAATCGTCGAGCACGCCCCTGAAGTGGAATTAAAGCTAAAAGCAGATCATATCTCTGTGAAGGCTTTGCTTGCTGATTTCGGAGACCTAATACATATTGCAAAGGTAAACGACCGATATGTATTAATGATTGAGGCTGATACACTTACGTTTGAGAAAGGCTTCTCTCCCATTGAGTTTTTGAAGCCGGATGAATTACAGGACGTAATTGAGCGGATTGAGAATAAACAGCAGTATTCTTATGATTCGAATGGGATCGAATAAATGCTTCCATATACCTATTTTTACTGAGCTCTATTAACAAGCGCTCTTTTATTTGGGACATAGTTGACATTTATACTAAAAACCGATTCTACTAAGAATCGGTTTTTCTTCTTTATAACAAATATGCTTATTTTTAAAAATATTTTTGCTCCAAGATGACATTTCTTGTAGCATCAAGCAGATTCCTTCCTTGTTGTACAAGCGTATTTCCATGAGAGACATCTACTTCAATATTCCTAGTTGACCAAGTCCTTCTATAAGTTTTTGGTGTTTTTCCTTTTAGTCATTATGTATGTTGTTAAAATGAAAATTTCACTTTACTACCTCAAATTTATTGTACTCGTAAAAAGATAATTGAAAACGATATTCCGGATGCTCTCTCACCCAATCGTAGGCTCCTTCTAAAATACCCATTTTATTTTGCACGTCATTAAGTTCACTACATTCGTTCCTTTTCTGTTTACATAGAGGACAGAACCCACCCACTATCTCGGCATTCATCGCACGAATCGTTTTACTTTCTAAGTCAACTACTAGACGAAGAATAAGAGAATGCTCCGCTTTTGTAGTCACCATCATTTCAGCAATTCCATCCTCATTCCAAAAGATACCATTTAATTCCATCTGTACGGTGACATCTTTGATTTCCAAGTCTATCACTATCACACCTCCCTTGTATAAGACTCTTACCTTACTCTTCGATTTTAATCTTTAATACACCACGAGCTAAAGATATATTAAGCTTTTTCCAATTCTTCTTCTTTGCTATGAAAGGAAGTGTAATTAGTGCAAATAGTGTGGTAAATATTATCAAAAAAACTAAAACGGTTAAAATGTTAAAGATTGCTTCCATTAAACTACACTCTTTTCTATGTATATCCGTACTAAAAACAACAAAATATTCCATTAACAATACAGGACAAGCCGTGAATTTTCCAACTAAACTTCAGCAACTTAATCCTGAAGTCTAGTTGTACATATGAATAAAATAAATTTTATTACTAACTTTCTTCTACTACTTTCTCCATCTCAGCCAAATACCTAAGCTGCCGCTCCGCTTTTCTCACCGCAGTAGGAAAGTGTTTTTTCAGAAGTTCTACTGCTGATTCACTTATATAATATCTTTCCGTTATACTTTCCCACGTGTCACTACTTTCAAATGCACTCCATACAAAAGGACGCTCTATATTTTTTCTCAGTTCTTTAAATACCCATTTCCGCATCCTTTTTTTCGCTTTTTCTGTTAGTTTTCCGTTCTTTACAAGTTCAAGCTCACCATGTCTCTTGTATCGCTTGTTAATATCTCTCTCGCCATATACTTTCAGAAAGATATTTGCTGTATTCTCAGCATCTGCTAAAGCCCGGTGCTGCTTCCCTTCCCACGTTAAGCCGAGCTGATCCACTGCTAATTGTAAACTTGGTGTATGCTCAAATAATTCTTCATACGCCTGAAAAACAAATTTTTGCACATCAAATCTACTCTCTTTTTCCATACATGGGCATTCTACACCGTATAATGTACAATCTTGAGATAGAAAACGGTAATCTTCTTTTCCCCATGAAACAAATATTGAATCTTCTCCGATGAACTGAATAAATTTCTCTATAATTTGAGGGAAATTCCCTACACCTATTAAATCTTTCTTTGTAATTCCAGTTAATTTTGTTGTATGACGAGTTAATGGGGCACTTGGTTTTACTAACTCTGAAAATTCTCCAATAACTTTCATTGTACTCACATCTATTTTTGCAGCTCCAATATCAACTATTTCTGACGGATCTTCTGATTTATACGGCCTAAAATTCCTTTCAATATCAAACACAATGAAGTGTGTAGCGTTTTTCAATTTATTTACCTCTTTCTAAATTCCTTTTCACACACATACTTTATTTTCAGTATTTATTTATTAATGCACTTTATGCATGAAAAACTTCGCATAAAAATCAAAAATTCAGTCTTATTATTACATGTACATAGGAGGATATTCAATAAAAACGCAAAAAAAAAGAAGGGCAAGCCCTTCTTTTTTTCATAATTACTTCTTGTTTACGTTTGTAGCTTGAGGTCCACGGTTACCTTGTTCTACTTCGAAAGTAACTTCTTGACCTTCTTCTAAAGATTTGAAGCCGTCGCCTTGGATAGCTGAGAAATGAACGAATACGTCTTCTCCGCCTTCAACCTCGATGAAACCGAAACCTTTTTCTGCGTTAAACCATTTTACTTTACCGTTTTGCATTTAAAAAATCCTCCTACAATGTACCTATATGTACATATTCATTTTCAACCACTTTACAATAATACATCATATATTAAAAAACTGCAACCCCAGAGGAGATTTAACATTGCTATCCTCCTCGGAAGTTACAGCTCATTTAAATCTCTATATTATTAAAAGTAAAATGGTTTAAAGTAACTATATCATACCAATATAATAAAAGTAAAGTTTTTTTAAAGTTATACAGCTTTTTTTTTCCACTGCATCGTTTTTAATTCACCTGATCCAGCTACAACATAGCCTTCTTTTTCATTAACAATGCGCCAACCATGCCCTTTAACCGAATCACATACTGTAACAATTCCTTCTTCAAGAAGCACACGGCAAACAGTGCTAATTCCCGCCTTATTTTGCGTTGACGTTGTATATAACACATGTTGATCCACACTTAAATCTAAATAACTACTCGCTTTTTGTTCACTTTGACATGTATGCCAACCTATTTTATCACTTTCGATACTCTCATTTATTCTGCAAAAAGAAATATTTCCGCTAATCCCCTTACACGATCCACTTGCCGCTACTAAATAGGAATTATGTATAGTCAACGCAGAAATCATCTGATTCATCGCTATTTTAATCCTTTTTAATTTACGTGTCTCTAAATCAAAAAGCCAAACACCACCATATTTAGTATGTATTTTCGTACCGATAAATAAGTAATGTTTATATAAAAATAATGATCGAATAGATGGTGCCTCACTACCGTAATTAAGAAATGGCTGAATAGTCTCCCATGTGGAACCAAAATTATTAGAATGATACAGTGTTTTATCTCCATGAGCAATTACTGTTCCATTCTCATTACTACATACATTCCAGCTCGTTGCTTTCGTTGGAAAGCGCTGGATCGTCCACGTTTCTCCACCATTCATACTACGAATAAAAACTCCTTCGTCTCCTACTCCGTAAACTACGTTACCTTCACTATGTAAATCTCGAATTCGTTTTTGGAAACCAGTTAAAGCCTGTTTCCATTCTCCATCTTTTTCAATGAATAAACCATTATATGTAGTAGCTAACAAAAGCTTTCCATCTCTTAACTTTGTAATAGCAGTTGCACTTAACATTGTTTCCACGTTGACACTCCCGTTCCTAGAACTTCTCGGCAAAAGCAATTGCAAAATCACTGCATTTTTCAACGTCTTCTTTATCTTCTGGAGCTAATTCAATTTTCAATCCTTCTTGTACAAGTTCTGCCCCACATTTTACAAGACGTTCTTCAAATATCGTTACCGCTTCACAAAACAGTTCATACGCCGTATCACCTGATCCAAAAACAGCCACTTTTTTACCCGTCAAATCTATATTTTCTAACTCATCATGGAAATCTTCCGCTTCAAATGGTAATTCACCATCACCCCACGTATAAGATCCTAAAATGATTCCATCATAAGCTAATAATTCTTCAGCATCCATACCTTCCATCTCTTGTAATACTACTTCATGATCAAAGGCATCTAAACTTACTTTAATTAAATCAGCAATACTCTCTGTATTCCCTGACATACTTGCATACGCTATTAAAATTTTCGCCACTTCGGCATCCCCCTCTTACAATAATTGATTCTCATTCTCATTATATTAATAATGAGAATCAATTTCAATTATATTTTTTGCTATTTTATTTTATTCCATAAAAAAAGAACAGATGACTATACAATCATCTGTTCTTTTTTATTACTTTTTAAAAATACCAAAGGGGTTTCCAACTGGTAATACAACTTTTCCGAAGTGTGTATTTAACACAGCTGCTGCTGAACCATAGAAAGATAATAATGAAATACATAGTTCAGAATACGCTGCTAAATTATGCATTGCGTGCGGCATAACACCTAAAGTACTTAATGAAAGACCGATAAATAAGAAATCAATAAGGACGAAAATCATAAATAATACTTTATGTGTTTCCATTGCACCAATTGTCATAAAGATCGTGAAAATCAAGTATCCGATAAAGGCTACACCGAGCTGTTTTGAATCTGCAGTTTGGGCTAATTTTTCACCAAATACTCCAAGTTGAATTAACCAAGTCATTCCAACACCTAACCAAAATAGGCCGTACGCACCAAATGCTGTTGTACCGAACGTATTGTTGTGCTTTGCATCGTGAATGCATGCAAAGATTTGTGCAAATCCTCCTAAAAAGATTGCCCATGGTAATACAAGTGAAACGCCATCTGTTAAGCCTAACTTTTGAGATGATGCTACAAGTGTTACCATCGCTAATCCAAATAGACCGATTCCAGATGGATCTGCTGTTGTCATTTTCACATGATGTGTAGTAGTTTGATTGCTCATATAAACCTCCTGATTATAAACATACTCGAATACAATACTTAAATCAGAAGGCTATGTCAATGGTTTTTTTTGTATGTTGTCAGACCTTATATTCCATAATAATCAAATACACATTTGGCCACATCATAAGGTTTTACATTTAAATTTGGCAACTCATTTACCGGCATCCATAAAGGAATATAACTCCCTCTATCTTTCAGCTCGAACTCCTCGCCTTTACCACTTCCGAAAACTCCACCTATAATATGGGCATTATAATAATACTCCGTACCTTTATACTCCACCTTTGCAATCCGATGCTCCACTTGTATATGTACCCCTAATTCTTCATAAACCTCTCGCTTCGTTGCTTCTTCAGGCGTTTCTCCTTCTTCAATTCCCCCGCCTGGAAAAACAAAATACAGCTCACCTTCTCGAATACGTTTTATAAGAGCGATTTTACCACCTTGTATAATTATAGCTGCACCGCGATTTCTTCTCACTTTATTACCTCAACACCAATCGCAACTGTTCCCCATTCTTTTTCTTGTTCTTTCGTATATATTCCGTATGTACTTTCTAACATTTCTTTTATACTAAGTTCTTCACAATCAAATAATTTTTTATCAATTTGTTCGTACATTGCTTTAAAGCTTTCGTATCGTTTTATCTCCGTTACTTTTACAACCATCGTTTCTGCTGTCGTAAGGTTCGTAAATACAATTTCATCGTCTTGTTTTATAAGTTGACGTTTTCTATCGTATAAGCGTACTTCATATACTTTTTTTCCTAATTGAATCGACTGAAAAGGTTTATTATATAATCCCATTTCGTATCTCATACATTTCACTCCCTTTTATTCATCTTACCTACTAACATTTTTGCACATTACCATTTCATACAACATAGTTCGCCTTACTTCACCTTGCATATAATGTTCCATATCCATTACTTTCTTTAGAGAGGATGCTAAAATTCGTATGTTATATTTAAATCAAAAACCTGAATATAATAAATATGATATCGGTGATTATACTTACAGTAAAGTAGGCCCTATTATTTTTTCTTGGAATGATGAAACAAAATTAAAAATAGGTAAGTTTTGTTCATTAGGAGAAGAAGTCGTTTTCGTACTTGGCGGTGAACATCGTGCTGATTGGATAACAACTTATCCATTTAATGTCCTCTTCGAAGAAGGAGCACACATTACTGGTCATCCTTCTTCAAAAGGTGATATCGTAGTCGGCAATGATGTATGGATTGGTTATCAATCCTGCATTTTATCTGGTGTTACAATTGGTAACGGGGCCATTATCGGGGCCAAGAGTGTTGTTACAAAAGACGTACCTCCATATGCAATCGTCGCTGGTAATCCTGCCAAACTAGTTCGATATCGTTTCCCGCAAGAAATCATTGAAAAACTAGAAAACCTTGCATGGTGGGACTGGGACATTTCCGTTATAAAAGGAGCTATTCCATTTCTACTCTCCAACAAAGTCAACGAATTTTTCACTTCTCCCGAAGAAGAAGCTACTTGATCTAAACAAAAAGAGCATCCTACTCTTTCAGGATGCTCTTTTTGTGTTTATTTTTTATTTATTCGCAACTGATTACACGGAGAACAGTGAAATGGAATTTTGTCTAAACAATTAAAGTTTGTTTCACAAATTTGTTCTATCGTTGGAACAAATGGAATGACAACTATGTTACTATCTATTATTTGTGTAACAGGTGGCAATACTGTGCCTACTTGATGTTCGAAGCGAATACTCGCTTGATTAATATAATTTCCTGAACCACTTGGTGCACTCTGAACTGTTACTTGGAACGAAACTGTCCGTGCTTCACCTGGATTTAAACTTCCTATAAGAAACCCTGATACTGGGCTTACATTTGGCACTGGCGTATTATCAACAGTTACACTTCCAGGAACAAATCGAAAACTACTATCTAACATATCTTGAAAACGAATATTTTGTATCGCTGTATCCCCCGTATTCGTAATAACTGTCGTAAACGTAATAACATCGCCTATCGTTGCTGATTGAAGATCTGCCGTTTTTACGACTGTTGTTGAAACATTTTGAGGAATAAACGGGATAACAACTGTATTACTATCGCCTTCAACTACTACTGGCGGCTCATTAGGATTTACAGTTGCAAGCCCATTCGCTATAGCTGTATTTGTTACTAAGTTATTTATTTGCCCTCCTGTTATTACAACTTGGAAATTAATAATTGCTGCATCATTCGGCTGAAAATCACCTAAAAGGATACCGGTATTCGGATTGGCAAATGGAAAAGGTACATCATTTACCGTTACCGTGCCATTTATAAATAACGTATTTGGGTCAATGATGTCTGTTAAAATAATATTCGTCACAGGAACTGTACTATCATTTATAACAGCAATTCCGTAAGTGACAACATCTCCTACCATTGCTACTTCAAAGTTTGCTCCTTTTGCAACAAATAAGATTGCAGTATTTACCGTTACAATAACTGTATTACTCGTGTCCATCACTGTAACTGGCGGTTCCCCTGGTACTAAAATATATTCTGCCGATGCCCCAGCAACGTTCACCACTGTACCACCATCTGGAAAACTTGTAATTGTAGCTTCATATGTTACAATCGCCGTCTCACCGACTGGAATGTCTAAAATCGTAAATCCAACCTGCGGATTTACTCCTGGACGTGCTACTCCATTTACCGTTACACTATTTGGTACAAAAGCCGCTTCCGGAGATAACACATCAATAAATTGAACATTCATTGCATCAGCCGTACCAGTATTTAATATGCGAACACGGTACGTTACCGTTTCTCCTACTCCAACAATTGAATGATCTACTTCTTTCAGCATATCTAAACTGCCTCTATTTACTGGTGTGACTGTCGTATTACTGGAATTCGTAATTGTAAACGGTGGTTCTCCTGGAATCAATTCGAAATCACCAGTTACTCTCGCTGTATTCATAATGCTACTAGAAGGCGGAATTACGATTACATTTACTTCAAATGTGATTAGTATGCTATCTCCTACTGCAAGATCCGGTAATGAAAAGCCTACAAAAGGATCTAAACCTACTTGTGGAATCCCATTTATCTGTACACTCCCTGGAACGAATTCTAAACTAGGTGATGGAACGTCAATAAATTGCACATTTGTCGCTGTTACCGTTCCTGTATTTGTAACTTGCACACTATACGTTAACGTATCTCCTAATCGTGTCGCCTGTTTGTTGACAGTTTTTATAACATTGAATCGCCCTCTATTTACCCTTGTTATTGTCGTATTACTCGGCTCTGTTACTACAACTGGTGGTTCTCCTGGTACTAAAGTAAAACTTCCTGTTATATTTGCAACATTCGTTATCGTTCCTGAAGATGGAATATTTGTCACTATCGCTTGGAACGTCACTATAGTCGTATTGCCAACAAGTATATCGCCAATTCCAAACCCAGTAATCGGATTCAAACCAGGTTGCGGAGTTCCATTTACCGTTACACTATTTGGTACAAATGACGCTCCTGCTGAAATCGTATCAATAAACTGAACATCGTTAGCTGTTACTGTTCCTGTATTCGTTATTTGCACTGTATACGTTAATACATCTCCAACTAAGGTAGCAGCTCTATTGACTTGTTTAATAACATTAAAGCGTCCTCTATTTACAGTTGTGAGCGTTGTGTTACTTGGCTGATTTACTATAACTGGTGGTTCTCCTGGTACTAATATAAAGCTTCCAGTAACATTTGCCGTATTGGCAATTGTTCCGTTTGATGGAACACTAACAACGGTTACTTGGAACGTGACTTCTACACTTCCCCCTGAATTTATATCTGGAAGTGGGAATCCATTATTAGGATTGAACCCAGGTTGTATCACACCACCTATCGTTACACTATTCGGCACGAATGCTATAGAGGAAGGTAATACATCACTATATTGAATATTCGTCGCTGTCACTGTCCCTGTATTTTGAACTACTGTCGTATATGTGATTGTATCGCCTACTGCAACAATTGGCTCACTTACTGATTTTAAAACATTCAAACCAGGTTCATTTATTTCGGTTAATGTCGTGTTACTTGTCGTTGTTTCAGTAATAGGCGGCTCTGTTTCACTTACAGCAAATGTAGCCGTAACATCTACAAAGTTAACAACTGTTCCACCTTCTGGTATGCTCGTTACCATCTCTTGATATGTGACAAGTACAAAATCATCTACAGGTATATCTGGAACTGTAAAACCGATAAAAGGATCTAATCCTGGTGCTGGTACCCCGTTTATGCTCACACTTCCTGGTACAAATGCTACACCCGCGGAAGTAGTATCTATAAATTGAACATTCGTCGCTGCCACTGTTCCAAAATTAAAAATCAATACATCATACGTTAAAATTTCTCCTACAGTCGCTACTTCTTTATCTACTAGTTTTAACGGAAAAATAAACGCTATATTAATTGTCGTAACGACTAAATTTGTTAATATCGTTTCCGTAATCGGTGGTTCCTGCGGATTTGGTTGTGAAGTAAATGTAACGTCTGCATCATTTAATATGACTTCATTATCTGGAATTTCTGTAATCGTCACTCGGAACGTTACCTCAATACTTCCACCATTAATTAATAATGGAGTAACTGTAAATCCTATTTCTGGATTTAAACCAAGTTGCTGCACCCCACCTATCGTTACACTATCTTCTACAAATGTCGTTCCTTCTGGTATGACATCTTGGAAGAACACATCTGTAACAGGTATAATTCCTACGTTTGAAATTAGCACGGTATACGTTAATACATCCCCAACCGCTCCAGTTGCAACGTCAACTGTTTTGGTTGCTGTTACTTCACCAGGAGGAGGTAACGGTATCGTAACTACTGTCGTATTACTTGAATTTGTCGTTGTTACAGGGGGCTGTAAAGGATTTAATAAAAAAGTGGCCGTAGCAGCTGCCGTGTTTAGTACGGCTCCACGCGTGGATGGCGCAACTACTGTTACTTGGAACGCTACAGTCAATGATGTGCCAGCAGCTATATTAGGAAGCGTAAAACCTATATTTGGATCAAATCCAGGTTGAGGAGTTCCATTTATCGTTACACTATTTGCTACAAATGTTGTTTCTGGAGCAATTGGATCAATGAAAGAGACATTCGTTGCTGTTACCGTTCCATTATTTCTAATGACAACAGAATACGTGTAAATTTCTCCAAGTGCCGCTTGTTGTACAGATGAAGATTTTTGTATATTTAACTGTGCTGTGTTTACTTGCGTCACGACGAAATTGCTATTCGTAACAGTCGTTATTGGAGGATTAGCTGGATTTATAAGAAAACTTGCAGTAACGTTTGATTGGTTTCTAATATTTCCACCACTCGGGACACTCGTCACTATAACTTGAAACGTAACTGTAACGGTTTGCCCAACTGGAATATTCGGAACTGGAAAACCTACCACAGGGTCTGCACCTTGCTGAACAACTCCATTTATCGTGACACTATTCGCTACAAACGCAGTTCCAACAGGAATCGGATCTTGAAAAATAATATTTGTTGCAGGAACAGTTCCTGTATTTTGAATAAGAATCGTATACGTTAACGTATCTCCTACACCTGCTTGCGGTGTGTTTACACTCTTTATTACATTAATTGATCCTACATTCACTCGCGTCACAACAATATTACTAATCGTTACAATTGTAATTGGTGGCTGGAGAGGACTTACTTGGAAATCCGCAGTTACATTCGCATTATTCGGAAGAACTCTATTTGGTGGTACACTCGTGATCGTCACTTGAAAAGTAACTGTTACCATCCCTCCTACTGGAATATTAGCAAGTGGAAATCCAGTTGTTGGGTTTAAACCGGGTTGAGATATCCCGTTTATTGTTACACTATTTGCTACAAACGTTGTTCCAGATGGAATTGGATCAAGGAATGATACATTTGTCGCTGCTACTGTTCCACTATTTTGTATACGAACTGTATACGTTAACGTATCTCCTACTCCTGCTTCAGTAGCGCTTACGCTCTTCATTACATTTAACCCTGAAGAATTCACGACTGTCATAACAGTATTACTTGGTACTGTTACAGTAATCGGTGGCTCTGTTGGATTTACAAGGAAATCTCCAGTTACATTCGCATTATTTACGACATTATTTCCTTGGGGAATTTCATCAATTAATACTTCAAACGTAACAATTACACTCGCGCCAGTAGGCAAATTATTTAATGGGAATCCAAGTTCTGGATCTGCCCCTTCTTGTAAAACACCATTAACAAATACACTGTTTTCAATAAATAATGTCCCTTGTGGAATTGAATCTTGGAAAAATACATTTGTAGCTGGTACACTACCTGCATTTATGACTTCGATTGTATATACTAAAACATCCCCTACCGTTGCAACATCCGTATTCACTGCTTTCACAACTTCAAAATTCCCTGATTGTACAGTTGTATTCACAATGTTACTAGGAACATTAATTGTTACTGGCGGTTCGCTCGGATTCACTTGAAAACTTGCTGTTACATTTGCTTGATTTAAAATATCTTCATTTTCTGGATCCTGTACAATTAATACGTCAAATGTGACTACAACGGTTTGAGCCGCAGGAATATTTGGAAGAGAAAATCCTGTATTCGGATTCAATCCACTTTGCGGTACTCCATTAATCGTTACAGTATTCGCAACAAATGAAACAGCGGAAGAAATAGTGTCTTGGAAAAACACATTTGTTAACGGAACGTTTCCTGTATTTTGGACGGCAATCGTGTATGTTAAAGTGTCCCCTACTGCCGCTTGCGTTGTATTCACTTCCTTTATTACATTTAAACCACCTGTATTAACTTGTGTTACAACTGTATTCGTTTGTCTATTAATCGTTACTGGCGGCTGATTCGGAATAACGACGAAATTAGCCGATACATTTCCACGATTCGCAATCGTCCCTCCTGATGGCGTAGATGTGACTTGTACTTGAAAAGTCACTGTCCTACTTCCACCTGGAGATATATTCGCTACCGTAAACCCAGTCGCAGGATTTGCTCCAGGCTGTGAAACCCCATCTACAGTCACACTATTTGGAATAAAAGTCGTTCCAGTTGGAATCGGATCTTGAAAAATAACATTTGTCGCAAGTACATTTCCTGTATTTTCAATTGTAACGGTGTACGTAAGAACGTCATTAACTGTCGCAAAAGCTCTATCCACTGTTTTTCTCGTTCTTATATCAGCTATATTAATAGTAGTAAATACAGTATTACTTGTCGCTTGACCTGAAATTGGTTGTTGGCCAGGCACTGGAGTAAAGTTAAATGTTACACTTGCACGGTTCGGAATTGGATTTACAAGAGGATTAGATGTTACTCGAACTTGAAAGCGCACTACAGTCGTTTGTGAAGCATTAATACTTCCAAGATTAATACTACTTGATGGATTCGCTCCTGGACGTGCTACTCCATTTACCGTAACACTATTTGCGACAAATGTTGTTCCTGCAGGGATACTATCAACAAAAATAACATTGTTTGCAGCAACATTCCCATTATTCGTGACATTAACTGTGTACGTTAATACGTCATTAAGCGTTGCCGTCTGTAGGTCTACAGATTTTTGCATACTTATAGTTGCTTGATTCACTGTCGTTTGTACTGTATTTGAAGAAGACGTACTTGTAATAGGGGGACTACCGACAAAAGGACGGAATTGATATGACACCATTGCACGATTTGGAATAGGGTTTGGGTTCGGGAACGATGTTATTCGAACTTGAAATGTAACAATTCTTTGCGTGTTATTTGGGATTGTACCTAAATTAATTCCATTCGCTGGATTCGCACTCGGTTGTGTTACTCCACCTACCGTTACACTACCTACTACAAATGTCGTTCCGTTCGGAATACTATCTTGTAATACAACGTTTTCTGCACTTCCTGTTCCTGTGTTCGGGAACGTAATCGTATAGGTGAGAGTATCCCCTACCCCTGCAACTGTTCTATTAACCGATTTAACAGGATTAATGATTGGACCTGTCGCATCAATTTGAACACCAAAACCAGCTGCAGCGTATCCATCTCCATTTGTGACAAAGCGAACAGTTGCTGACGTCTGATTGTTTACTAAAGAAGATGAGGCGTCTACATTCGTAATATCCCACCCTTGTCTTCGGACTGCTAAAGCGATTCCTAACGGCTGATTCAAATCTCCAAATGTGCCGCTCGTATCTAGATTGCCACTATCATTACAAATTTGTGATTGAAAGAAATTATTCGCGGGGTTTCTCGGTCCGAATAATGCGACTGTAGCATTTGCATTCGGTCCAAAGCGAAGCTGATCTCCAACAATGTTAGAATCACCTTCTTGAGCAGTTACGAGCACTCTTCCTGTAACAGCTCCTGTTGCTGGAGTAGCAAATCCTGAAATAGTAGCATCAACTGGCGGGGATGAAGCATCGATAATTTCTTGACCTGCATATACTGACAAATTCCGAAGTGGTAAACTTGCATTTTGATAAACTACCTCAAGCGTCCAGCCAGCTGAACGACTGATTGTTGGATCAGCTGAAGTTCTTGCAGCTGGCACGGCACCTGTTGTATATGTGCCTGCCCCACCTGCACTTACAAGATTCGTTACATTAGCAGAGCGAGCATAATAAAACTGGTTTCCTACCGAACCTTGCTGCGCGGTAGCAGGGTCTGGCGTAACTGAAAATGTTCCTGCTGGTGTTGTAAATGTAATATTATCATTTAAAAATGGTAATACATCTTCCGTATCAGTCCGGAAAGTACCAGCCCAAACCAACTCTGCATACAAAATACTACTCCCTGCCGGAAGGTTTAAAATTGCACTTGAAGAATTCAATTGCCAGTCATCCGTTGTTCCTGCTGGGAATCCTGGTACTTGTAACGACGTATTTACTGTCGTAAATACAGCAAGTGTACCAAAAATATTACCTGGCGCAGGCGATGTAGGACTAAGTCCCAACGTATTCCCAGTGAACGTGACGGCACCAGTTACTGTTGTTGTAAAGCGATTCAAAAAAGGCACGTAATCATCTCATTTCATTTATAGTAAAAAGTGCTCTATACTATAAAATGTAGACAAACTATAGAGTGTACGTTGTCCAAAAAAATTCCGCACATACGAGAGGAGTTTATAAAACTATGCGCTACGTTATCGTAACAGGAACTTCACAAGGTTTAGGTGAGGCAATCGCCGCACAATTGTTAGAAGAAAACACAACCATCATCTCTATTTCTAGAAGAGAAAATAAAGAGCTTACTAAACTCGCAGAGCAAAAAAACAGTACTTGTATTTTCCATTCCGTAGATCTTCAAGATGTACATAATTTAGAAACTCGTTTTAGCGAAGTCGTTTCATCTATAGAAGAAGACAAAGTTTCATCTATTCATTTAATTAATAATGCAGGCACAGTCGCACCAATGATGCCAATTGAAAAAGCAGAAAGCGAACAATTCATTACGAACGTTCACATTAATTTACTTGCACCTATAATTCTTACATCTACTTTCATGAAACATACGAAAAACTGGAAAATAGATAAACGAGTTATAAATATTTCGTCTGGAGCAGGGAAAAACCCTTATTTTGGATGGGGCGCTTATTGTACAACGAAAGCCGGTGTAAATATGTTTACGCAGTGCGTAGCTACTGAAGAAGTAGAAAAAGAATACCCTGTAAAAATCGTTTCTTTTGCACCAGGTGTTGTTGATACAAATATGCAAACACAAATTCGTGAAACAAATAAAGAAGACTTCACAAATTTAGACCGCTTCATCTCATTAAAAGAAGAAGGAAAGCTATTATCACCTGAATATGTTGCGAAAGCTATTCGTAACTTACTAGAAACGGAGGACTTCCCGCAGGGTGAAGTAATTCGAATTGATGAATAACAAAGAGGCACGCTATAATAGCGTGCCTTTTCATTCTATTTCTCTAAAAATATGAGTACAGACTCCATCATCTTCTCATAACCAATCTCTTGATAAATTTTATTTGATGTTGGATTTGCCAGGTCCGTATATAATGTCGTTGTTTTGTAGCCTTCATCTAACATACGTTGACTAAGTGCAGCGACACAACTAGATGCGTACCCTTTTTTCCGAGCTTCTTTCGGTGTATATACGAAATTAACTGTTATATTGTTTGTAGTCGGTCTCGTTTTTGCAGCTACAGAAACAATCTTCCCGTCTACTTCTAAACCAAATAGACGATGATTAGTAATTAATGTATGAGCAGTTTGTTTCGCTTCTTCTTTCGTAGTAGGAAGCTTCACATCTTCGCAAAATTGATATATCCACTGCTCTATTAATGTTAGCTCATCACTACTTACTTCTCGAAAGATTCCATCTCCGTTCCATTTTTTCTTTACTTGTTTTAATTCATATATACCTTGCTCCATTGCAACATTAGTTTTCTTATTCTCTAACACTGCAATCTCTTCCGCTAATTTCTGTACGATTTTTTTATTACCAATCAATCCAGGAATATTTGGATATACTTTCGTTAACTCTTTTGCAAGTTCCTTAATAGCTACTGCCGAAATCTCAAACGTAGCAACAATTATTTGTTTCTTTTCTTCTGTTTGAAGAAATACAGCTGCAATTTCTTCCTCTTGTTTTGCTACTCCTATAAATATCGGTTCTTGGACCATTTGTAATACACCTAATATGAGATTATTTTCCTGCTCATTCTTCTCTAAAAATGGTGTAACCTCTTCTGTAAAATTAAGAATCTCTTCATATACATGTAATTGAATCATCGACAATCTCTTCCCTCGATTTATATTTAAATTAAGTATTGGCGATTAATTCATTAAATCCTTCTTTTACGATTCAATAATGTTCGAAGCTAACGTATTCAAATCATTTTCAGCTTGTAAAATTCTTTGTTTTTCCTTTTCAAATACCTCTTCTTCTTTTTGAAATGACTCTTTTCGATTTTTAATCATACGCTCCATCTCTTTTTTACTCGGTCCACCATATACATTTCTTTTTTGAATAAAAGCTTCTGGTGATATAATTTCTTTCCACTCTTCTTCTAATAAATTTACTTTCAAATTTTCTTGTAAGTATACATTTATGTCTTTGAAATTTAATTCATGTAACTCCTTTTTCTGCTCCAATGACATATTTGCAATCGCACTTGCTGCATGATGTGCATGCCGAAATGGTATTTCATAGTTTTTTGTTAAAACATCTGCGAAATCTGTAATCGTAATCGCGTGTTTATATGAACGACTTTTTAACGTTTCCTCTTCTACTTTCATCGTTCGAATAACTGCGTTCATCATACAAAAAACACGAATCGCCTTTTCGATTCCTTTATATAAATACGGCTGCAAGTCATCCTCCGTATCGACAATATCGCCAAATGGTGTATTATGAATCATTTGAAATACAGTAAATGCTTCCCCTAAAGCACTACTCGTAATAGCACGGGCATGTTCTATTGAAACAGGATTTCGTTTTTGCGGCATAATACTACTTATTTGCACATATGGCTTCGCTACAGTAATCCCATCATATTCTTTCGTCGCTAATAGTAAAAAATCATGAATCCATCTACTCGTATTCGTCATAATAACCATTAGTAACGAGCTAACTTCTAATAAATAATCTGCTCCAGCAACAGCATCATATGAGTTCTCAATTACATTTGTAAACCCAAGTAACTGTGCCACTCGTTTTCTCTTAATTGGGAAGCTTGTTGTAGAAAGGGCAGCTGCCCCCATTGGAGAATGATTTAAAAGATGATACGCTTTTTTCATTCTTTCTAAATCTCGTTGCATCGTATCATAAATTGCCAAAATATAATGACCAAATGTTGTCGGCTGCGCCGGTTGTGTATGTGTATACGCGGGCATAATTGTTTCCATATGTTCACCGGCGAGCTCCAGCATACTTTCTTGCAGCAATAAATGATGTTCCATTAACCGCAATACAAATTGCCGTAAACTCATGCGATACATCGTTACACCCATATCATTTCTACTTCTACCGATATGCATATTACTTACAAATTCACACTTTGCTTCTTGAGAAAGCAAATGTTCAACTAAGAAAAAAAGATCTTCATGTTGCTCTGTATATAGCAACTTCTCCTTTGGAATCCCCTCTACTTTTTTAAGTGCGATTAATATAACTTTCGCTTCTTCTCTTTTCATTAACTTCTCTTCAGTTAACATAGCAATATGTGCCCTATGCACTTGAAACATATCTTTTAATAAATAATTACGCTGAAAATTAAATACGTGCTGTAATACACAATCTACATATGTTTTCCCAGGGAAATCAGCGCCTTCATTCTTAATAAACTCTTCTTTACTCTGTTTCATCACCTTTTCCCCTTTCGCCTAAGTGTTACTACCCATCATACCCAAGGATGGTGAAAAAGTGCTTGTACATAAAAATAAACTCGGCGCTCATAGCACCGAGTTTATTTAATAAAAGTCGCATCATACTTATCACTTTGCAACACTTGAAAGTGTAGATTTGCTAAATGTTTACGTATTTCAGCACTGTCATCTTCATTTAAATTATTTGCCAAGAAAACAATTTCTGTACAGTTTCCGCGTTTATCCATTGCATAAACTGCTTTTGTTACCGTCCATGGTGTATAACCATTCTTTTGTCCAGCATGCCTGAATGTTTTACGATATTTCTTTGCGCTCATATCTGTTTCAACGATATTCGCCCACACTTTTTCTTCCGCTTCTGTAAGACCACCTTGATGATTTGCCTTTTGAAGCAGTACCATATAATCGTTAGCGGAAGCAGCCGGCAATCTATCCGACCAAATTTTGTCGTAACGTTCCTCTAAATACAGAGGAATTTCCTTCTGTAATAATGGTCCCTTCTTTTTTAAGCGTTCATGAATAATCATAGCATATTCACGATATTGCTCTTGAGACATTTCTTTTAACTTTTTCTCTATTTTATATTTTGGAACATGTAATTCTTTATGCAAATATCCCGGAATGTATAAAGATGAAACAATCGGAAATAGCGGTTGATGTGCAGGAAGTGCTAAACTTTGTAAATTCCGATTAATATTGTCTAATCCTAATACCCCCATTAAATATTCAGTATTTGCATTAGAACTAAACTTAACCATTCCTTTTGCAACTTCTTCTAAAGAAACCGCTCCTTCAGTTATCTTTTCTTTTTTTTGCAAATAATTTTGCCATCTATCTTGTGCACCACCATCTGTACCCGGCACATAATAACGATTCACATCATTAATTGAAACGAAACTAGACCGATCGATTTTCCCCTCTGTAACTTGTTTCGTATATTCAAGCGCCACAATTAACTTCATCGTACTAGCAACTGGCAATACAACATCCGGATTTACAGAATACACGACTTTATCATTTCTTTTTATTAAAAGTGCACTATTCTTTTCATCTTTATGTTCTTCAATAAAGGATGCTATGTACTGCGCATCATCATTATTTGAACTCCACACTTTTTTCACTAAAAAGTTACCTGATATCAGCAAAACAAAAATACCCACAATCACTGCGCATACTATAGTTTTTTTCAAGTAAAATTCCTCTCCTATTGTGTAACTCTTCTCTATTTATCTCTTAAAAACAAAATAATGGAGATGATTGTTTAAATAATCATCTCCATTATTTTAACTTGTATGCTACTATTATGTCTACGTCATAATTTTCACAAAATCCTCTAGAAACTTTTTATAATGTAAAGACCAGCCAATTTTAACCCAATTTTTCAACGCTTTTGCTTCAGGTTGCGGGCGAAAATCAGCGATACTTTCCCCTTTCGCAACTCCAACCGTATCTACATCAACACGACGATACACGTAATCTAAAAGAGATGGATTTGCCGCTACCATCATTGTAACAACGTCATGTACTGGACTACCTGTTATTTTGGGATTTAACTTTTTATAAGCTTTATAATAATACGTAAATATCGGTTCGATTAACTTATTAAAACTTGTTTTAGAGTTTTTCGTAATGTATTTCACCATCTCCGTTGTAATAATCGCTTCTGATGTAACGTTAAGCGGTATTAATGTCACATTTTTTGCATTTTGCATAACTAATTGTGATGCAATTGGGTCACCATGAAAATTGGCTTCCGCGACTGGTGTAACATTTCCGGGCATTAAAAAAGCTCCGCCCATTATATAATATTCTTTCACATACTTCATCATTGGTTTTTCTAAAATAAATGCCGTCGCTAATGTTGTTGATCTGCCGGCATCAACAATGATTAGTTCTCCTTTATATTTTTCAATGATATCGAAAAATGCACAAAAAGGTTTAATATTGGGAGAAAAAGTTTTAGGAGGCTTAATAGGTCCCAAACCGTCTACCCCATGAATTTCCGGATAATATGTTACAAACTCCCCAGATAAAGGAATTTTCGCTCCATTAATAACAGGTATATCTTCCCGGCCCGCCATTTGCAATAAATACGCCGCATTACTCGTCGCCTTTTCCTGCGTTACATTCCCATATCCTGTTACTACTCCAACAATATCAATATCAGGATGCAATAATCCATACATAATTGCTAAAGAGTCATCAATTCCTGGGTCTCCTAAAAATAATATTTTTTTCATAGACCTCAACTCCATCCCATCAATTGTTATTACTTTATGAATACATGACGGAATACAGAATGAAAAAGATAAATTTTGTATAAACAAAAAACGTAGGAACTTCATATTAGAAGTTCCTACGTTTTTCTATATTTTTATGCTACCTTTTTCATCGTAACCATACTACCAATTATATAAGAGATAAATGCAAAGCAAATCGGGAAAACAACTGTATGTATACCGAATGGATTAGGGTAGCAAAGGTGAATAAACATATAGGAACCTACTCCAACTAAAATAGATGCGAGAGCTCCAGTTGCATTTCCTTTTTTCCAATATAAACCTAACACAATCGGCCAAATGAACGCTGCTTCTAAACCACCGAAAGAAAATAAATTTAACCAAATTAAAAAGTCTGGTGGCTTAATAGCGGCAGCATATACGAGTAATCCTACGATACCAGTAATCAATAGGCTACCTTTCTTTATCGTACTATCCGCGGCATCTTTATTTATGTAGTTCACATATATATCTTTAATAATTGACGAACTTACAAGTAATAATAATGAGTTCACAGTAGACATTATCGCTGCCATTGGTGCAGCTAAGAAAACTCCAGCTAACCAAGGTGGCAACACTTCCATCGCGAGTAGCGGCATTACTTTATCTGGTACCGTTATGCCTGGAAGGACTACTCTTGCAAACACACCTGTTAAATGCATACCAATCATAATTGTACCGACGACAACCGTTCCAATGATTAATGCTTGGTGCATAGCTTTTGAATTTTTATAAGACATAGCACGCACACTAATTTGCGGTAATCCAACGACACCAATCCCAATTAAAATCCAAAATGATGTGACATATGATTTCGTTAAACTTCCATCCGCTCCGAACGGTGTTATTAGATTCGGATTAATTTGAATAAGTTCCTGCATAATCTTTTCAACTCCGCCACCAGCAATGACAGTAGCAATTAAAATGATTGTTGTTCCGACTAACATAATGATTCCTAATAACGTATCTGATAAAGCGACTGCACGAAATCCACCAATTAACACATACACAAGTACAGAAAATGTAAATAAAAATAGTGCCGTTGTGTAGGAAAGTCCTGTTAGCGACTCAATTAATCGTCCACCGCCAACCCACTGGGCTACTGTTGCTGAGAACAAAAAGATTATAATACATAACGCAGAAAGAACAACTACCGCTTTATTATTGTATCTGCCCTTTAAATAATCAATAAGCGTAATTGCTTCCATCTTTCTAGCGATAATAGCAAACTTTTTACCAATAACCGTTAAAACGATATATCCTGTTACAACTTGAATCGCTGATAACAGCACCCATCCAAGACCCATATTGTAAGCAATACCAGGCCCGCCGATAAAGCTACTTGCACTACCGTACGTAGCAATCATCGTCATAGCTAATAATAAGCCACCAAGTTCACGCCCACCAAGAAAATATTCTTGTAAAAATTTATTATTAGCGGTTGCTTGTACACGTCTTGATGCATATACACCAATTAAAAACACAACGATAAAAGAAATTATCATTGGGATTATTACATACCAATTCATCTATCATTCCTCACTTTTTTCTTCCTCATCGAGTGAAATATCTTGAAATAAAAAACGAACAACTAAAATAAGCAAAATAACCATTACGATAAATCCAACAATACAGCTATAAAAAAACCATGCTGGAAAACCTAATACATATGTATATTCACTCGGATCCTTACTTCCAAGCCCATAGGCAAATCCATACCATATTATAAAATTAATAATAGCTAATCCAAGACCAATTAACGCTTCTCTATGGGCAACTCGAAAGCGCGGATCATCATGATAATTCTTCATTTTCCCCCTCCTCTCACGATGTATAATTGTACCACTGTTTTTCTAGTTTTTCCTACTAGAAAATAAAAACGCGCAGGATTTTTTGTAATTATATAGAATACAATGTTTCATTACATATTTTTTACAATTGTAACAAAAATGAAATTTGAATTTTCAGCGTTTTTTATTTATGATTTTAAGTAGAGGCTTTTCATCTAGTTCCCACATCCTTGATTTCAGAATAAACGCCGTCTCGTACTGCGTTTAAATTATATTTTCAAGGGGGTTATACAATGAGTCAACTAGCTGTAAATCTTCATGAAAAGGTAGAGAAATTTCTTCAAGGAACAAAGAAACTATATGTGAACGGAGCGTTCATTGAAAGCGCTTCCGGAAAAACATTTAAAACGCCTAACCCAGCAACTGGTGAAACACTCGCTATCGTTGCTGAAGCTGGTCGCGAAGACATTCATAAAGCTGTGGTAGCTGCTCGAATGGCTTTCGATGAAGGTCCTTGGTCACGCATGAGCACCGCTGAACGCAGCCGTCTTATGTACAAGCTCGCTGATTTAATGGAAGAGCATAAAGAAGAGCTCGCACAGCTCGAAACGTTAGATAATGGAAAGCCAATCCGTGAAACAATGGCGGCAGACATACCACTTGCAATTGAGCATATGCGCTATTATGCTGGCTGGGCGACGAAAATTGTTGGTCAAACAATTCCTGTTTCCGGTGATTACTTTAACTATACACGCCATGAGGCTGTTGGTGTCGTCGGTCAAATTATCCCTTGGAACTTCCCACTTCTTATGGCAATGTGGAAAATGGGAGCTGCGCTTGCTACAGGATGTACAATCGTTTTAAAACCTGCAGAACAAACTCCACTATCCGCTCTATATTTAGCTGAATTAATTGAAGAAGCTGGATTCCCGAAAGGTGTTATTAATATCGTTCCTGGATTCGGTGAATCAGCTGGACAAGCACTTGTTAATCATCCACTCGTTGATAAAATTGCATTTACTGGTTCTACTCCAGTCGGTAAACAAATTATGCGACAAGCATCTGAATCATTGAAACGTGTTACTTTAGAGCTTGGCGGTAAATCACCGAACATTATTTTACCAGACGCCGACTTATCTCGCGCGATTCCTGGTGCACTTTCTGGTGTTATGTTTAACCAAGGACAAGTATGCTCTGCTGGATCACGCCTATTTATCCCAAAGAAAATGTATGATAATGTCATGGCTGATCTCGTCCTCTATTCTAAAAAACTAAATCAAGGTGCCGGTCTTAACCCTGAAACAACAATCGGTCCTCTCGTTTCCGAAGAACAACAAAAACGTGTAATGAGCTACATTGAAAAAGGGATTGAAGAAGGCGCTGAAGTACTTTGCGGAGGAAGTAATCCATTCGATCAAGGCTACTTCGTTTCTCCTACAGTATTCGCTGACGTAAATGACGAAATGACGATCGCAAAAGAAGAAATTTTCGGTCCAGTTATTTCTGCAATACCTTTTAACGATATTGATGAAGTGATTGAACGTGCAAATAAATCACAATTCGGCTTAGCGGCTGGTGTGTGGACAGAAAATGTTAAAACAGCACACTATGTTGCAAGTAAAGTACGTGCTGGTACTGTATGGGTAAACTGTTATAACGTCTTTGATGCAGCATCTCCATTTGGAGGATTTAAACAATCCGGTCTTGGCCGCGAAATGGGATCTTACGCGCTGAACAACTATACAGAAGTGAAGAGCGTTTGGATTAACTTAAATTAACGAGAAAGAACCTGACCTACTCGGTCAGGTTCTTTTCATTATGTATTCATTTACACTTGCAACCCACCGCTCACATTTAATACCTCTCCTGTAATGTAAGACGCATACTCTGATGCTAAAAAGGCAGCTGCGTTTGCAATATCTTCCGGCGTTCCGATTCTTCCAACTGGAATCGCTCCAACCATTTTCTCTTTTACTTTATCCGGTATTGTTTTTGTCATATCAGTATCCATAAATCCTGGACAAATCGCATTACACGTAATACCAAAACTTCCAACCTCTTTCGCTGCTGTTTTTGTTAAGCCTACAACCCCTGCTTTTGTAGCCGCATAATTTGCTTGTCCAATATTTCCTTCCCTACTAATAGAAGAAATATTAATAATCCGCCCATACCCTTGTTGCCTCATATAAAGAAGCGCTGGCTGCATACAGTAAAAAACGCCAGTTAAGTTCACTTGTAATACTTGTTCCCAAGCTGATTTCTCCATCTTATGTAACATTGCATCTTTTGTAATCCCAGCGTTATTCACTAAAATATGTAATGTACCAAATTTTTGCACCGCATATTCAATTAACGACTTCGCTTCATTTTGATTACTCACATCACATCGATATAAACTCACATCATACCCTTCATCTGATAATTCACGTGTCGTTTCTTGTAGCTTCTCTTCATTTACATCACTAATTAATACTTTAGCCCCTAGTTTTGCAAAAACTCGTGCGATTTCTTTTCCAATCCCCTGCGCAGCACCCGTTACAACAGCTGTTTTCCCATTCAACAACTCCATCTCTATCCCCCATTTCTATTAGTTATATTGTATATTTCGGCTCTATGCTTTCCAAATCCTCTTTGTATAAAAAAGTCTATTTGTGTCAAACTAACTTTGCAACGCCGCATAAAACACAAGGAGATTGTGTCGAATGAAAAAAAAGAATGTAAATCGAAACAAAGCTGCCGATGGCATTGATGTTGAGTTCGCTCGCGAACTCGCTGACCACAATGACTTAGAAGCAAACGCACGTGCAAATGCCGCTGATGCACGTCAAAAACGCCAATCAACAGAAAAATAAGGAACTACAACGTTCCTTATTCTTTTCAACAGGGACCTACTACCCATCAAAATAAACCGAGAGTATCTCTCGGTTTATTTTCTATATTTCTTTACGTAGTGCGCTAAAGCAAGTAACGGATATATATGCCCATAACTATGATAGCGAATATAAAAGCCCCCCGGTAACCCTGTACCAGTAGGATATTTTTCATTCATAGTAGACTGCGCGAGCAAATATGAAATTCCTTTTCGAATAATCGGTGTTTCTTGATCGTAGTAAGAAATGAGTGCATCAAGTGCCCACGCTGTTTGTGACGGCGTACTAAAAGGTAAAGAAATAAATTTTTTCTCTACACTACTTTGACAGGATTCTCCCCACCCTCCGTCTTCATGCTGCAAATGTTCGAGCCATGAAGCTGCTTTTTTCAACGATGGATGAGTAGAAGGCACTCCTAATGCACGTAAGCCTGTCATCGTTGCCCATGTCCCATATATATAACATATCCCCCATTTTCCATACCATGATCCATTCTGTTCCTGTACATCCATTAACCATTTGATAGCTTTCTTTTTTTGCTCTTCAAGCAATTCATTCGGTGCATACGTTCCAAATAATTCTAACACCCTACCTGTAATATCTGGTGTGGACGGATCGGTTATCATATCACTCGCATTTTCAATCGGCAAATTCGATAGTAACTTGCTCGTTACCCCTCGTTCAAAAGCTCCCCAGCCTCCATCATTGTTTTGCAATCCTTTCACCCATTCCACGCCTCTTCCCCACGCATCATCTACTCTATCATTCCCTCTACTTCGCGCTAACGCTCTAAGGGCAGCTGTAGTATCGTCTATATCAGGGATCGTCGTATTAACATCTGAAAATCCCCAACCGCCAGCTACAAGTGATGATGCATGTACGCTCCAATCTACCTTTTTAGTTTGTTGTTTTTGCAATAAATACTCCGTCGCCCTTTGAATCATCTTATTTTCATTTGTAACTTTAGCTTCTTGCAATGAATAGCTAAGTAAAGCGGTATCCCATACGGTAGAAGGAGAATTTTGCAAATGACTTCCTCTGTCCATCTTCCATATATAAGATTTTAATCCTGTCACAGCTTTCTCAATAATTGGAGACTGAATAGAGTGCCCTAATGCAAGCAAAGCATAAATCATATAAAACGTAGCACTCGCGTAACTATATAATGTTCCATTTTCATCTATACGCTCCTTCATAAAGCGCTCTACTTCTTCGTATCCTTTATGATGTAACGATAATGGATAAGATATTACCTTTTTCACATCACCTAAAAACGATTGAAACAGCGGAGACCGCTCCTCTCGAAACCATTGCCCACCCCTGCCTGCAATATGATTTAAATTTGGCAATAACTTTTTCTCTACACGGAATCTCTTATTCATACAAATCATCATCGGAATTAAATGTATACGCGCTGAGCTGCTTAGCCCAAATATACTGAGGGGGGAGTCATCTTGTAAAAATAATATTGGTGTTGGAAAGTGAAAAAGCGCAGGAAATTCATATTCTCCATGAATTGCTAGTAAAAATTTCGTCATAAAATGGGCACGAGAAACTCCCCCGTGTTCCTTAATAAACATTTCAGCTCGCCTCATATTCATAGCTTCTTTCGAATATCTTTCCGAAGCAAGTAAAGCAGCATATGCTTGAATCGTCGCGGATAAATTCCCTCCCTTTTCATCTTCGTATAATTTCCAAGTCCCTTCATTTGTTTGAAGAGATACTAACCTTTTCACAAACGGTTCTATTTCGTCATTTCGCCCTAATAATTTGAGTAAAAAAATCATGTGACAATCCGTTAGCAAAGCTCCTTCAAAACAAAATTGCCACGTTCCGTCTTGCCTTTGCATCGTTTGAAGTGCAGTCGTTCTCCGCTCTATCTCCTCATGCACTTTGTCATATAGTAGCACACCGCTCACCCACCCTTTCTAAGTCCGTATACGATATTCGAAAACTCATCTAAATATGTATGAAAACAAAGAAAAGCAGAACGTGTATTACACACATTCTGCTTACAAACAATACCCAACCCCGACAACAATTCCTAATAGTGCACCAACAACAACTTGATACGGTGTATGTCCAACGAGCTCATTTAACTTTTTATATTCTGTTTGTCTACCATGAAAAAAATCATTCAATATTTTCGCTTGCTTACTTACCGCAAGCCTTACTCCTGAAGCATCGTACATAACAATAATGGCAAAAATAGCGGCAACCGCAAATATTGGACTCTCGACACCTTCCACCACTCCGACACCTGTAGCAAGTGCAGTAACAGTCGAAGCATGCGAACTTGGCATTCCACCTGAAGCAAAGAACTTAGCAAAATCAAACTCGCCTGTTTTTATTAATTTAAAAACGACTTTCGTTAACTGTGCTAAAAACCAAGAAATTATAGCTGCTATAAGTGGATCATTATGTAAAATTGTTTCCATGTTTTTCAGCTCCTCACTGACTATAATGGAATTTCTATATAATATAAGTATAAAGAAAAATGCGTAGAAAATACTACGCATTATGATACTTTTGCTGATTTATTTTTAATAAATTTTGGTTGCTTCTGTAGTAGAAACTTTGTTTTCGCCATTGAAAAGACAAATAAAGCAATCCATATACAGAAAAACGCAATCATATGAGTAGATGTGAAATGTTCACCAAAAACGAACACACCTAAAATTAAACTAATAGTCGGCGCGATGTATTGTAAAAATCCTATCATATAAAGCGGAATAAGTTGTGCCCCTTTAGCAAAATAAAAGAGTGGTAACGCTGTAACAATACCTGCCCCTATTAAAAGAAACGTTGATATTGCCGAAATAGAACCGAACGAACCAAAGCCATGAACTCCTGTCATAAACAAATATATAAGTGCAAATGGCGTCACTAACATCGTTTCCATCGTAAGCCCAATTGTTGCATCATAATTTAATAATTTTTTCGTTAATCCATATAATCCAAATGAAAAAGCAAGTGAAAGAGAAACCCATGGAATTGATCCGAAACGTATCGTTAAAATAACAACGCCCAATCCAGCTAAACCAACCGCAATATATTGCCAAAAATTAAGCTTCTCTTTTAAAACAACTGTACCAAGTAAAATACTTATAAGTGGATTAATATAATACCCAAGACTTGCTTCGATTACATGGTTATGATTTACGGCCCATATGTATACAAACCAGTTTCCACTAATAAGTACCGAAGCGATTGTTAATGACATTAATAATTTAGGTCGTTTAAAAAGGGCCACTAACTCCCCACCAAACTGACGAAACCTCTTCGTTACTCCTAAAACTAACAACATAAAAACAAATGCCCAAACGATGCGATGCGCTAATATTTCATCTGCCGGTACTTCCTCCACCCATTTCCAATAAATCGGAAGGACTCCCCACATCGTATACGCACCTGCTGCATATATAATCCCCTGCTTTTGCTCTGCTGTTTGACTCCCCATCTTCCTTTTTCTCCTCTTCTCTTTTTTTCTTCATTATAAAGTCTCACATGCTTACTTTACCAATATTCAATCTGCATTTCTTTCGACATTCCTCTTGCAAATCCTTTATATGTATAAAAACACTCCTACTGTTATAATAACGAGCACTGGAATACCGAAGACAAATTTACTTTTATGTGTCTTATGATGAAACATATACATACCAATCCAAGCGCCAACCGCTCCTCCAGCTGCAGCTGATAAAAACAACGTACTTTCTGGCGTTCTCCACTGCTTTTTCTTTGCTTTTCGCTTATCAAGCCCCATCATACTAAATGCTATAACGTTAATAATAATAAAGTATATCCATTTCATCTTATTTTCTCCCTTAAAAAATTCGCTTTATTGTAACACGAAAAAACCACGCAGGCGAGTAGCCTGCATGGTTTTATAATTCAGTCTCTTGATTTTCTTGTTCTTTCTGTTCTTCCATTTGTTGTTCAGCGATTTCCGCTGAAATCATTCCATAATAAATTTCTGGATATAATCCAAATATTTGATATACACTTCCTAAAAATGGCATCGGAATCCCTCATTTCTAAAGTTGTATTGTCATTCTTAAGGATTCCCTTTTCACTCATTATACATTCGTTTTTGGCACTTCTTCTTCATCGGGAACATGTAATATATTTTGCCATTTTTTATAAGGCGCACTATTTGGATCCACATACCCTTTCGCATATGAACGATCCCACAATTGTTTCATAAACATCTCTTTCTCTTTCTTCGCAACCATATCTGCACCTGTTCCGTAATAGTTTTGGAAATACAGCTCAATTTCATCAAGGAATAGCCTTAACAAATCGTCAGATGTTTCTTCTAACGTCGGGTCATATTTTGCCTCACGGTCATACATTAAAATCATATCTAAAATATTATGAACATGCTCTTTACGGAGCCATCTTATATCTTGAGCGCCTAATACAAATGCATGTGTATATAAATGTCCACCTTGTATCATTGCCTTTTCTTGTTCTTCTTCAAATCGTGACAAGATGTTTTCATAAATAAACGGATTATGAAGCAATGCTCTGTGCAACTTATAACTTTCACTTGAAATATTTTTCCCCATCGACTGAATTAAAAAGCTACGGCCAACACCATTATATTGATACACGAATTGTCCATCAACAGCAACTAAGCTAATCCAGCGATACATATACGCGTATAGAAGAGCACGATTACATTTGTCGTAATCTAACTTCGTTTGCGTTGCATTCAAGTCTGGCATAAAGGCTGGTAAGTGCCAATATTTATCTAAATGCGGCGTCAAACTAGATTTTTTACTATTTAATTTGTTCACGCGGCGATAATACGATTGAAAATAATCACCTTTATCGTTCATAAAACCATTCGCAATATGTCCAGATGAAAGCTTAGGAAAATCTTGTAGCGATAATCCGTAATGAGCACGATAACAAATCACTTCAAATGGTGAAAACGCCTCGTTTACCGTATCTTTTTCTTTAAACATTTCTTGCAATAACTCTTCTTGCAATTCTTGTTTTAAAGAAGGATGTACGCCCCAATATTGTAATTCTCTATGATGAGAAACTTTCGGAACGAACGGACTTGCTAAATGGAAAAGATCTTCAATTTTTTCACGAACGTATTCATCACGATCACGCTTCTTGAAATCTGCTTCTTTTCGCAATGCTTCAACGATATTAAGCTCTAATTTGTCACGATAGCGCACTTGAAGTTCGTCATAACAATAACTCAATATATGTTCACGATAGAAGTCTTCCACCTTTTTCGACTGAATTTCTTCGGCTTTCGCATCACGACAATATTCCCCGTACAAGCTCATATAAATTTCGGACGATATATCTTTCGGTAATACACCTAAATTTAAATGTTGCTGCATATCTTGCCAAATCTTTTCTTGCAATTTCTCTTCAGCTAATACGTATACATTCGTCGGGTTCGTTTTCCCCTCAAATTCCTTGCTTCGCTTTTGGATTTCAAACAATAAATTTTCACGTGTTTCGTATAAATTATCAAAGAATCTTTCCCAATATTGAATCATTTTATCAACTGCTTGGTATAGCGATTGATACACGAGTTCTAACAACATTTCTTTACGATACTCACTTAATTTGTGTACGTACTGCGTTACAATATCTTCAAATTCTTTTTTAAACAAACGCTGCTGATTATTAATCATTTTTCCAAACCAGCCTTGTTGCTGCGCAATTTCAACGCGGCGAACAGCCGTTACAGTTCCATCAATATTACTCACATTAAATTTCTTATCATAGTTTTGAATTAAATTACGCTTTTGTTCATTATTTTCATGTAGTCGATTCATCTTCTCTACTAACTGCTTACGAATTTCATACAGCATAAAACGTGCTGCAACTGGATGAACTGGATCCGTTTTCTTTAAAAACCATGTATTTAATTGGTAAGACTGTCCTTCTGAGCCACTCGGTGTAAAGCGGTCTGATTCGATCATGTCATATAAAAGGGTAGTAACATGCTCATGTACACGGCTCGGAATGGCATAAGCATATAAACGAACCGCATGATCAACTCTCGCTACTTCCCCCTTCATTTGTTCCATCATTTTAAGCTTCGCAGCCGATATTTTGCACTCATGCTGCAGGCGGTTTAATTCCTCATCTTTTTGCACTGTACGGTGTACGTAACTCTCTACAGCATCTAAAAACAATTTTGATTTTGCAACACCGAGCTTACCACCCTCTGCCCCTTCACGTGTTTCATGGTACATTTGTCTATAAAAAATATGAGCTTGTTCTGGCCGAGTAGCAAGATGCTCTAAGTCTTCTAAATAACTTTTCCCGCGCTCTGGCTTTTCACGCTGCATACCACGTTTGACATCTTGGTCGTATCTTTGCTTTTTTTCTTGAAACAGTTGATCTAAATGAAGCCAAGATTCATCTAAACCTTGCACCGCCCATTTTAAAGCACAGTATTTCAAAACGTGCTCATACGGATAAATAAGTTTTGCCGTCCCTGCTCCGCAATATCTCCCTTTCCCACTCGATTCTGCCAATTGCTGAATTTGATTATCTTCTTGGGCAAAATGATTTGCAGACATTGGACTAAATAACTGTAAATAAATCGTATTTGCCATTTGCTCCATATAATCCGATAAATTGTGCAAATGGTGCCCATGTAAATTTTCATAATCATATAAGAAACAATAATTGTACGGTAAATGATGCTGCTTTATCGTATGATTTGTTCTTCCATCTTCATCCACTTGATCAGGACGATATTCTAATTCAATCGTTACGCCGCCTCGTTTTGATAATTCCCCAGTCGACCCAAGCGTAATAGCGTGCAACTCTTTTAACGATGCATAACCATTCGCTTGCACAGTTTCAAACTCTTTCGCACTAACCGTTCTCGTCTTAACTAAAACATCTGGCATTAAAAACGCACCGCGAATTAAAATGTTATGATGCTGCAATTTTTTCCGGAGCATTTCACGCAAATATAATGCGATTTGTAAAAACATCCCTGAGCCTGTTCCGCCAGCTAGTGATGTTACAATAATGACACGTACACCATATTCGGTCTGATCACTTGTAACTGGAAAAATCTTCTCGATTTCTTGCCAAAACGATGTGAGTTTATCTTCTTTCATCGCAGCACGTAACGCTAACCGTGAAATGACGCGTAACTGTCCGGCCCCTTCTGTTAACGGTTTATCAAGTATAGTCGGGTCCATCGGAAACCACTCTGGAATCGTTGGATCTCCCGCAATATACTCTCTCGGTGTTTTACTCGAGCTCGTTTGCGTCTTAAACTTCCGAATATGATCAAATTTACTCAATGTATTCACATCTGTATCAAATACATGCATCGCTACCTTTTTACGACGCTCCTCAGGTAATCTTTCATATATTTGATGTGTGACAGTACTACCGATTCCACCTAAGCCAATTAAAATTGTTGGAACTTGTAATGTCATGTGAACCACCTTCCTATTCTTGCTTGTTTGAAAAGAAGAATAAAGAGAGCCGGGCCTCCTCCGCCCCTCTTACACCCTATCTACTATTCACATTCGTACCGGTAAATCTCCTTACCATATCCTCTATCAATTACTAAAAGTTCATTTGGATACAACGTCTTATGCTCCATTCCTACCTCTTCCTCTGTTATAAACATCCCATCAATAATCATCCCAACCACTTGCGATTCTTTTGCTACAAATATAGATTTCGATCCCTTTTTCGCTATTAATGTTACAGATTGCACAGTCTTTCTTTCTGCTCGGAATGGAATGCCAAAATAGTGCTTCCACCATTTATTTTTAAGTAACTCTGGTTCAGATTGATAAAGCCAATCTTTCGCTACTTCTTGATCCCATTCGTAATATAGTAATGCTTTCCTATGAAATCTCGGACGAACAATCCATCCTAAAATAATAATTCCTACTATTAAAAGTAATAAAGTGATAGGAATTACAAATTTAAAAACGAGCGCATACTTCTCAAAAAAAGGCGCATTTTCAATGTGCAGTACGATCTTTTCCTTTACTTCTTGTAATGTTGAATCATTGATCGTGATGGTAGCCTCTACGGTGCCGGTATCTGTAAAATTGAATGTGTCGGAGTAATAAGGTCGAGGATAAACATAAACTTGACTACCATGCTGTTTTAATTCATAGTTGATCGATTGATTCGATGTGACACCAGTAGATTTTAATAGTTTCTTTACAGCCTCTTCTGTCATCGGTTTACCATTTAACTGTGGCTGTAAAATAAATGGTTTACTATTTTCTAAATTTGTTACCTTTTCTTCATAATCTTTCGTAACAGCTTGAAGTGTTAATTTTGGTTTTTCAGCTGCTTCAATCTTGAATTCTTTCGTCTGTCTATAAAATCCCTTTATATTCATATGGACTTTCCCGCGTACTAACTCTTTACCAACTTTTGTCTCGTAATAAAACACATGTCTTTTATCATCCCACTTCATCGGATACTGCTTTCCGTCTATTTCTACTTCTGCTTCAAAATAAGAAGTTTGAATTGGTAATTCAGTAGGTTTCGCTTCAATAACAGCTGTCACACCTTCATACATTTTCTCAACATTTTTTCTATCTTTATCATCTTTGTCATACGTAGAAACAGTATAGTTAAGCGCTGGTTCAACAAGTACTTGCAATCCCTCTTTCTCAATGTCCTGATCCACTTCTATCGTATATGTCCCTGGCTTAATCACTTCCTGATTCGCTGTACTTACATGCACTATATTTCCGAATAATTTAGCTTCTCCTGGTGCATGTATGGAAAAAGAAGACTGCAATTGTAACGGTTTGGAAAGTTGCATAACTTTATAATTAGACAAAGAAGGTGATTGTCGTACAAGCGTCATACGCTTTAATGGAAACGGTGTTGTAATCTCTACTTTTTTCCCTACTATTTTCGTTTTGACAATCGATTCAACAGAAGAAAATGGATCACGATTTGCAACTAATGCTGCCACTTGATTCACACTTTGTACAATACCATCCTCACCGCTAGACGGCATGACAACTCCATTCATTTCTGTTTTCCAAATCTCTTTAAACGTATTTAACTGCTCTTTTTCTTGCTGCCCTAAATCCTCTTCCATCGTGATTAAGACTGGGTGCAAAGAGATCTTTTTAGAATCCATCTCTTTCTTAAACTGTGCTAACTTCTGTGTAATTTGTTCTTTTCCGCCAACCTTATCTTTCTCCAAATCATTAAATGCCCCGTCAGTTAATACAATAAGCCAAAATTCACGTTTCCCATCTATATCTGCTTCCTTCTTTATAGATTGCATCGCCGTTTCTACTGCGCTAAATGGAGTATTTAAATATGTTTTCCACGCGCCGATTCCATTAATTTCTGTTTGCCTTTGATCCTTTGTTAACGAAATGTTTAATGGAGCATTCGGCTTACTCATTGGAACGTAAGAAAATTTATCTTTCTCATCTAATAGCGCAACTAAACTTTGCAAGGCGTAATTGGCATACTTCCAGCGATCGTTATTTCTCATGCTGCCCGAATCATCATATACAAGTGAAACGACCCTTTCCTTTGCCTCCTCTCCTTTTGCAAAAACTGAAAAAGGTAAACATATAAATAGAAACAACATGAACGTGGCACAAATTCGAATTTTCATGATGAGGCTTCGCCACCTTTGTAGACAAATTCCTATGTTTAAATTTATGAGGGGAAACAAGATATATGACTTGTATTTTAGGACAACAGTTCACAACAATTACATTATGTAAACAAAAATGAACTACTCTCATATTTTATTTCGAGTTTTTTCCTTATTATATATCTGAAATAACGCATAGCTTTCATACTTTTCCCGCTATAAATTCCACCATTAAAGTTTGATTTTCTTTTCAATACAAAAAATAAAGAGCACGCTATAATTAGCGCACTCTTTACTTCTTCACATACACTTCGACAATCGGATTTTCCTTTTGATCTGCATGTAAACGTATATTCTCTTCACCCGTATTATAAATGCTAGCTACCAGCATAACTGTTAACAAATTAGGGATTTTTCCGTCACTCCCATATTTTCGTTCAAGAGCTTCTGTATACTCGAAATCCAAATCACCCTGCACATATGTATACACTTCAAAACCATCTTTCAAATTACATACGACCGTATCAATAATATCCGCCCCTACTTGTTTCTTCATTTCCCCTCGCAATGCTTCAATAAATTCTTCCCAAGGGACTTCATACGTCTGAAATTGGTCTGTAAATTTCATTTCTCTTCCTCCTCGTTATGTATCCTGTTCGTATATTTCCCCTTTCGTATAACAATTATGAGAGATAGGTCATTCGTACAAGCCGCACTTGTCCTGCTTACATATCGTATTACGGTAATACGGAAGGAGGAAAGAACATGCATAGAAAAAGATGTTATGATACATGCCAACGTTATTTCGGTAAAGTTGTTCGAATTGAAGATCGGGATGGTCGCATTCACTTAGGCAAAATAATCGATGTAACAAACGATTCTGTTTGGATTGAACCAATGCAACAGCGCTCATCTTTTGATACAGGATTTGGATACCATGGCGCATATTCAAACGGCGGATGTGATATTTGCGGCGGTCTTAGCAGATGTGATAACTGTGGATTTGGATGTGGTGGTGGATTCGGTGGTGGATTCGGTGGCTGCGGATGTGGCCGTCGTGGTTGCGGCGGTTGTGGCTTTGGCGGTGGCTGGGGCCTTGAACTCGGATTTGGCTTTATTTTTGGAATTACTTTGGCTGCATTATTTTTCATCTAACATGGTAAAGAGTTGACTATCTTTAGCCAACTCTTTTTCTATTTTTCACATATAAAAATCCGATGCCCTAAAATATGTTGATACATAAGCAGTACTTGTTCGTGTTTCACCCACGCCTCATACAATTCTTCTGGAATAAACGGTGATACATTCCACTCTGGCTCTTCCACATGTCCTGCAACTGTTTCTGCAATAGTTCCGCCACCCGCAATTGTAATTCTTTTAAAATTTGCTGCTTGAAATAAATGAATCCACTCATTCTCAGTTAATAATTCTTTCATACCGTATAACTGTCCAATCTTTTCCTCCTCTTTCTTCTCAATATGTTTTTCGGTAATCATTTCAATGACAACAAGCTTTCCATCCTTTTGTAATACACGATAACATTCCGAAATAACCTTTTCTTTATTTGTAAAAGCGAGTATAGATTCTCCAAGTACAAGCTCAAAAGAATCATTTAAACACGGTAACCCTTCTACATCGCCTTGAATCAATTGTATATTTAAGCCATCAAACAACCATCTATCTTTCGCTTTTTGAATCATAATTTCATTCTTTTCAACCGCTGTCACTTTATAACCCAATTCTCTTGTCATATACGCCGCTGTTTTCCCAGTGCCGCAACCTATCTCAAGAACATTCGCTCCGTGTCTAAGTGGCAATTGAGATAGCAATTGCTTCGTTAACGTAAAACCCCCAGGATGAGCACTCCCTATTCCGTAATAAGCTAAGAAGTCGATGTAAGTATTCCGTTTCATACGATTCTCCCTTTTTTATTTTATATATTCCAGGAAGGAAGAAAAGTGCATAAAAAAAGGGCGCATCGCGCGCCCTCTCTCTTACTTATCTTCACCAATATATGCCCATTTGTAGCTATAATCTCCACCAACTGGGTGGTGAACAATACCTTTTACTTTTGCTCTTTGAACGATAGCATCACCACGTTGATATAATGGTGCAATTGCTGCATCTTCAAGTAACATTTTCTCAGCTTTCAGTAAGCTATCCCAACGCTCTTTCGTTTTCGTTAATAGCTCGCCTTTACCTTTTTCTACAATTTCATCATATTTCGGATTTGAATATCCAGTTTGGTTATGAGGTCCGTTTGTAACGAACATATCAATGAATGTCATTGGATCTAAGTAGTCAGGCCCCCAACCAGCGTAAGATAAATCATAATCTAGATCTGATTCTAATTTTAATTTTTGTTTAAACGGCTGATTTTTCAAATTCACTGTTAATCCTGGTAAATTCTTCTCAAGTTCTCCTTTTAAGAATTCTCCTACTTTTTTCGCACCATCACCATCATAATTTAATAATTCTACTGTTACTTGATCTTTTCCAAGCTCTTTTTTCGCTTTTTCCCAATGCTCTTTGGCCTTTTTCAAATCTGTTTTTAAAATATCTCCATTTTCTTTACGGAAGTCTTTTCCATCTGGACTCTTCGCAAATTCTTTTGGTACTAAGTAATCTGCCGGTGTAGACCCGTCATTTAAAATAACATTCGTTAAACCTTTTTTATCATACGCCTTTGCAATCGCTAAACGTAAATCTTTACTCTTTAACACTGTATCTTGCCCACCACGTTTTTGGTTTAAACGTAAGAAGTAAGTTGACGGTGTTTTTTGTGTAAAGAAATCAGGATTTGATTTATATTTGTCAACAAATTCAGATGTAAGTCCTGAACGATCAATTTGTCCACTTTCATATAAGTTTACACGTGTACCGCTATCTTTTACTACGTTAAAGTTGATTTCTTCTAACTTAACTGTTTTATTATCCCAGTATTGTGCATTTTTCTTTAATTTCCAACCTTCTTCATGTTTCCAGTCTGTTAATGTAAATGGTCCGTTGTATAACGTTGTATCTGATTCCAAACCATACTTTTCCCCTTTTTCTTTTACGAATTTTTCATTTAACGGATAGAATGTTCCGAATGAAGTTAATTCAACAAAGTAAGGAACTGGATTTTCTAATTCTACTTCTAATGTGTAGTCATCTACAGCTTTTACGCCTAGCGTATCAAGCTCTGCTTTTCCTTCATTAATTGCTTTTGCATTTTTCACATCAAACATAATGTATGCATATTCCGCTGCTGTATTTTTATCTACCGCACGTTTCCAAGAGAATACGAAATCTTTCGCTGTTACAGGCTCTCCATTTGACCATTTTGCATTTTTATTTAATGTAAATGTATATTTTTTACCATCATCACTCTTTTTATATGATTCAGCAACCCCTGGTGTTGCTTTATTATCTTTATCCAGTCGATATAAACCTTCCATTACGTTGTTTAAAGCAAGAAACGATACTTGGTCTGTCGCTTTAGCAGAATCCATAGATGGAATCTCTTGGCTCTCTGTTAAATTCAACACTTGCTTCGCTGCTAATTTTCCACCTTCTTTTTCACCGCTTTTTGGTGTTGTGCTTGCCTTATCTTTTTCCCCTGATCCAGAGCAAGCTGTTAATGCCATACTCATTACTAGAACTGGTGCTACAACCGCTGTTAATTTTGTCATCTTTTTTCTCTTCATTTTTTTGTACCCTCCCCAATTATATGTACGATATTAACATTTAGAGATTCTCTATTAACTTTCGTTATCAGAAAATTCTTATTAATTAATATTCTACTATCTTTTCGAGTTTTGTAAAGTATTTTTGTAAATTTTCTAAATATTTATTTTTTTATTATAGTAACTTGTTGTTTTAATTACTATATGAATTATCCCCCGTCTACTATATGTAAACATATCCCCTCTTATTCTTCTCTATTGCTAAGTTCTATATTTTTCTTATAAAAATGAAATCTCTAACTATCTTATTGAATCCCTTCTACTATTCCTACAGTAAAATTTTAAAAGTGAACTCAAAATTTCCATGCTCCTTATTCTCCTATCCATACAAAAAAGCATTTCAAAAGCAGATTAGCCGCTTTTGAAATGCTTTCATATTATTTCTTTCCGCCATCCTCAGTTACATACGCCCACTTAAAGCTATATTCTGGACTAATGTTGTGTTTCACAATTCCTTTTACATTCGGTTTCATTACATATGATCTTCCTGTTTGATATAAAGGAACTAATCCTGCATCTTCTTCAAGGAATATTTTTTCTGCTTTCCCTAATGTTTCCCAGCGCTTCTTCGGATCAGACAATAATTCATTACCTGCTTTTTGTACCATTTCATCGTATTTCGGATTTGAATAACTCATTTGGTTATATGGACTCTTCGATTCAAACATATCAATAAATGTCATTGGATCCGAATAATCCGGGCTCCAACCTGCAAACGAAACTTCATAATCTTGCGCTGACTCTAATTTTAATTTTTGTTTAAATGGCTGAATTTTCGTGTTAACTGTTACACCTTTTAAGTTTTTCTCAATTTGATCTTTAAAATAATCGGCAATCTTTTTCGCAGTTCCATCATCATAGCTTAGTAATTCAATTGTAACTTGATCTTTTCCGAGTTCCTTTTTCGCCTCTTCCCAAGCTGCTGCGCCTTTTTTCACATCATATTTCAGACCATTTTTAAATGTATCTTGATAATCTTTACCATCCGGTCCCGTCGCAAGCCCTTTTGGAACCAATTGATCCGTTGCTTTTGATCCATTATTTAATATAACGTTTGCTAAACCTTTTTTATCAATGGATAATGCGATTGCTTCACGAAGCTTTTTACTCTTTAACGGTGTATCTTGTCCGTTACGCTTTTGATTTAAACGTAAGAAGTACGTACTTGCTTCTGAATACTCACCATATTCATCTTTGTTCGATTTATATTTATCTACGAATTCTCCTGATAGTAGTGTGAAATCAATTGATCCTGTATCATATAAATTTACTTTCGTAGCAACTTCTTTTACTACACTATAATTAATTTCTTCTAATTTCACAGTCTTATTATCCCAATATTTATCATTTTTCTTCAGCTGCCAACCTTGTTCATGTTTCCACGATGCCATTACAAATGGCCCGTTATACAATGTTGTATCTGCTTCTAAACCGAATTTCTCTCCTTTTTCTTTTACAAACTTTTCATTTAATGGATAGTATGACGGGAATGCTAATAAGTTTAAGAAATATGGTACTGGTTTGTCTAATTCTACTTCAAGTGTATAATCATCTACCGCTTTTGCACCTAATTCCGTTGCAGGTTTTTCACCTTTATTAATTGCCTCTGCATTTTTAATATAGTAGGCAATAAACGCATATTCTGCCGCTGTGTTTTTATCAAGTAAGCGCTGCCATCCATATACGAAATCTTTCGCTGTTACAGGCTCTCCATTTGACCATTTCGCATCTTTACGCAGTTTAAACGTATATTTTTTACCATCTTCGCTTTTCTTACTTGATTCTGCAGCAGCTGGAATAGGCTTATTATCTTTATCAAGACGATATAATCCTTCCATCGTGTTCCCTAAAATTTGTGCGCCTAACGTATCAGTAGATTTAGAAGTGTCCATCGTCGGAATTTCTTGATTTTCTGTACGATTTAATACTTGCTTCGCTGCATATTTAATATCAGATTTTTTTTCTTCCCCACTATTAGATGTAGTAGTCGTTTTCTTCTCCCCACCTGATCCAGAGCACCCTGTCAATGCAACACTCATCGCTAAAACTGGTACTACAACCGCTGTTAACTTTTTCATCTTTTTTCTCTTCATTTTTGTACCCTCCCTAATTATATGTACATTACCAACCCTTGAGAGACCCCTTGCTAACAATTAATTTTCTGAAAATTACAACTAATATTATTCTACTCTTTTTTTCGCATTTGTAAATAGTTTTATTTTAAATATTCTGATTTTAATCTTCATAATTTAGTATGATTTATCCCCCATCTACTATATGTACGTACTATACGCCTTATTCTTCTCTATTTAATTACAATAAAAAAAGCATTACAAAAGTAGATTAGCTACTTTTGTAATGCTTTTTTAAAAGCTATTATTTTCCGTCTTTCTCAGTTACATAAGCCCATTTAAAGCTATACTCTGGACTAATATTATGGTGAACAATGCCTTTTATATTCGGTTGTAAAACGTAAGCATCTCCACGTTGGTATATAGGTACAAGCGCTACATCCTCTTCAAGTAATAATTTCTCTGCTTTTCCTAGTTCTTCCCAACGTTTTTTCGCATCATTCGTTAATTCACCGCCCGCTTTTTTGATCATTTCATCATATTTCGGATCAGAGAAGCTCATTTGGTTATGAGAATGCTTAGAATCAAACATATCTAAGAATGTCATTGGATCTGCATAGTCAGGTCCCCAGCCAGCAAACGAAATATCATAATCTTGCTCAGTTTCTAATTTTAGTTTTTGCTTGAATGGCTGAAGTTTAATATTTACTGTTACACCTTTTAAATTTTTCTCAATTTGATCTTTTATATATTCTCCAACTTTTTTCGCATTACCAGTATCATAGTTTAAAAATTCAATCGTAACTTGATCTTTGCCAAGCTCTTTTTTCGCTTCTTCCCATGCTGCCGCTGCCTTTTTAGGGTCTTGTTTCAAACCATTTTTAAATGTTTCCTGAAAGTCTTTTCCATCCGGTCCAGTCGCTAAACCTTTTGGTACTAAGAAATCAGCTGGCTGTGAGCCATCATTTAAAATAACAGTTGATAAATTCTTTTTATCAATTGATAACGCAATTGCTTCACGTAATTTTTTGCTCTTTAATGGTGTATCTTGTCCACCACGTTTTTGGTTCAGACGGATGAAATACGTACTCACTTGTGAATATGTTCCAAACTCATCTTTCTTATTTCTATATTTATCAACAAACTCACCATTTAGTAAAGCAAAGTCAACTTGACCGCTATCATATAAATTCACACGAGTTGCTTGCTCTTTTACAACGCTATAGTTAATTTCATCTAATTTTACAGTCTTTTTATCCCAATATTGATCATTTTTCTTCAACTTCCAACCTTGCTCATGTTTCCAGTCAGTAAGAACGAACGGTCCATTATAAACTACTGTATCAGATTCTAAACCGTATTTATCCCCTTTTTCTTTTACGAATTTTTCATTTAGTGGATAATACGATGGAAATGCTACTAAGTTTAAGAAGTACGGCACTGCTTGCTCTAATTCAACTTCAAGCGTATAATCATCTACCGCTTTCGCTCCTAATTCAGTTACAGGTTTTTCTCCTTTATTAACCGCTTCTGCATTTTTTAGTGGGAATGCGATAAACGCATACTCAGCAGTTGTTTTCGGATCTAATAGACGTTGCCATGCATATACGAAATCTTTCGCAGTTACTGGGTCACCATTTGACCATTTTGCATCTTTACGTAGTTTAAATGTATATTTTTTACCATCTTCACTTTTCGTACTAGATTCCGCGGCAGCTGGAGTTGGCTTATTATCTTTATCTAGGCGATATAAACCTTCCATTGTATTTCCTAAAATTTGCGAACCAAGTGTATCCGTATTTTTCGAAGTATCCATCGTTGGAATTTCATTTGTTTCTGTTCTATTTAACACTTGTTTTGCCGCTAATTTCCCCTCTGACTTGCTATCTCCACTTGAGTTTGTACTTGTCTTCTTATCTCCGCCTGATGTAGAACATGCTGTTAATGCCATGCTCATTGCTAAAACCGGTACTACAACTGCTGTTAGTTTTTTCATTTTTTTCTTTTTCATTTTTGTACCCTCCCTAATTCTAAACGATAGCTATTTAAGAATTTTCTGATAATTCTGTTTTTCTTTATATATTTATCAGACGATTCTTACTACTTCTTATTCTACTAATTTTTTTAAATTTGTAAAGTGTTATTATTGAAAATTATTAAAAAATTATTTTCTTACAGTAATATTCATAAAAATTCCATATAGTTTTTTTAACATCGTTTTTTATCGTTACATATACACTAATTTAATAGTGTTAATGATACTTCCCAATAAATAGACTGTAGATTATTGTTAATAAATAATGTATATTTTCAGAAACTTCTTTCCTACAAAAACAAAAAAAGCCCACTTTCTCAGTGGACTTTCTAATTTACAACGGTAAATCCCTCTTCCTAAACACTACAATTGCTACTATGAAGATACAAAGCGCTCCAGCAGTTAACCCTATACTTACTGGCCATATATTATATGTTCCTTCAGCAATTTCTTTCGGACGAAACAATGTAAATAAAGATATATTTCTCATCCACTCTAACTTATCACTTAATTTCCCTACCATATCTAATACGAAAAATAAGATTGTTAAACTGGCTGAGTAGCTAAGTGCTTTTCTTTCATCATTACATATACAAGAAAAGAAAAATGAATAGGCACTAACTACTAAAAATATAAGCCCTCCAACTACATTTATTTTCAAAAATAATTCTTTATTTAAGTTATTATCTTTTAAAAACCATTCTGCACCTAATATACCAGCTACATAAGTAACAATTACAATTATTAGTAGCCCCAATATGAGAACAGCAGCTTGTGTAATTGCAATTTGCACCCTGGATACAGGTGTTGCTAATAAATATGCCATCGCCCCTTTATCTACATGACGAGCAATTAAATGCGTTGCAACCGTGACGCAAAAAATTGTTAAAATGATAATAAACAACAGACTATAATATTCACCAGCTAAAAAATCCATTACATTTTGAATTGGGCTTTCCATTCCAACGATTTTTTTTACACTATCAGGCATGGCACTTATTAATTCATTTAACCCTTTCGCTGAAACCATCGATGGGAATATCCAAATTAATAACCATAAATAAAGAGCTGCACCAGTAGCATAGCTCAATATACTTTTTTTCGTTTCTTTCAAACTAGCTAAAAATAGTTGTTTATTCATGCTTTACCCCTTCTTTCTTCTCGTAATAATGCATAAATAAATGTTCTAAATCCGTCGCTCTCGTTTGAAGTGCAGTTACATTATAGTTTGAAAGTATTTGTAAAACAGTTTGATAGTTTCCTTGCACAATAATTGACGCCTCTCTACCTTTCATTCCTTCAAATTGCAAATCACATTGTTTAAGAGATTCGATTTCTTCTTGAGATGATACTGTTACATCTATCACCTGTCTTCTCATGCCTTGTAAATCATGAATGTTTTCAACGGTTACAAGACAACCATCTTTAATAATAGCTACTCTGTCACAAGTTCTCTCAATTTCAGTGAAAATATGTGATGACATAAGGATTGTTTTTCCTCTTTGCTTTTCCTCTAATATTAAATCTATAAATACTTGTTGCATAAGTGGATCGAGTCCTGATGTCGGTTCATCTAAAATTAACACTTCTGGATCATGCATAAATGCCGCAACTATACCTACTTTTTGTTTCATTCCTTTAGACATTTTTCGAATTGGTGTTTTCACATCGAACTGCAAACGTTCTATCAATTCATCTCGTCTTTTTATATTTTTTAACCCACGCATTCCTTGCATCAAATTTAAAAATTCTAATCCATTCATTCCTTCAATAAAAGAAATTTCTCCTGGTAAATAGCCAACTTCTCTTTGAATTTTCGCAGCATCTTCCCAACAATTTAATCCGAAAATTGTCGCTTTACCAGCCGTCGGTTTTATAAATCCCATTAAATTACGAATCGTTGTTGATTTCCCAGCACCATTTGGTCCTAAGTAGCCAAAAACTTCTCCTTCTTTCACTTCAAATGTAATATCAAACAAGCCTTTTCCATTTGAAAACTGTTTTGTAACATTTTGAACTGAAATCATAAACCCACCTCATTTTTTGAAATATTTAACATGTGATATTTCAAAATTATTGTACTCCTCATCTTTCATATTCGCAACAACTTTTTGAAATATTTATATGTCCATATTTCAAAAATATTGTTTTCAATTATTTTTTCTTGTATATTTTAAATGAGGTGATTGTATTGAACGGCTTTGAAAAAGTGAAAGAAAAGAAAAAACGTGCCATTAAAGATGCGGCCTTTACATTATTTTCAGAACGTGGATTTAATGAAGTGAAAATAGAACATATTGCAAAAAAAGCAAACGTTTCTCAAGTGACAATTTATAATCATTTCGGAAGTAAAGAAGCATTATTTAGAGAGCTTATACAAGAATTTATAACATCTGAATTTCAATATTATAAAAAACTTGCAGAGGAAAAATTACCTTTTCATGAGATAATGCAAAAAATGATTGTAAGAAAAATGAATACTGGTGGGTTATTTCAGCCGGATATGTTACTACAAATGATGCAAAGAGATGAAGAGCTCCGAAAGTTTATTTATAGTTATCAAAACGAAAAAATCTTGCCTTGGTATTTAGAAATACTAGAACAAGCACAGCAAAAAAATGAAATTAACCCTCACCTTACTAAAGAAATGATGTTACTATACATTCAAATGTTCACTAAACTAGGTGATGATTTCGGGGCTCAGCTTCTTGAAGGAGATCGCGAAAAACATATACAAGATATCGTTACGATGTTCTTTTATGGACTGTCCGTCCCAGAAAAATAATGTTTCTAAAGAACAAATACCATCACAAAAAAAGCCCTTTGGATATTTAAATCTCAAGGGCTTTTTGGTGCTAAAAAAATTATTAATACTAGTTTTCTCTTAACGAAGTTAAATGCTGCTTTATAGATAATACCTTATTATAGATTAACTCTTTTAGCATAACAGGCTGAATTGAGATAATCGTTTCTCCGAAATTCAGAAAATAGTTCGAGATAAAATCAACTTCTTGTTTATTAAAATAGCCTGTTATAATGTAATTTTCGTTTTCTTTTTGTATCTTCATGGAAGGATAATTCTCTTTATCAAAAATGTCTTTTCCTTTTTGATTAACAACGACAATAAAATCAGTTGCATCAGGCCTTCTATGAAAATTAGTAAGATAACTTAACAATTCTTCAAGATTTTTTGAATTAGTATTGCTTGTTTCCACAATAGAAAGAATTTTATCACATCTAATTATTTGAACATGATTTGTCTCAAAATTAAAGATTTTAGCATACCACTGGCCAAATTTAGATTCTATTCGAATAAATTGGGCGACCAATACTTTCTCCTCATCTTTTTTAAAATATGTTAAATGATAAACTCGCTCAGCAAAAATCCCCTGTAAAAGTTCTTTTAAGAACGGACTAAAGTTACTATGATTTGTTACTTCAAAGGAAAGCGTTCGTTCCATGATTGAAATATTTTTACTCACATTATCAGGTAATACATGTTTAAATTTATTTTCAAGCGCAATACTTTCTATATTAAATGGCTTTGTTTTGTATCCATTTAATGTAAGCATCGAAAAGTATAACGCATACATTTCATCCACACTAAAATATATTGGTGATAACACACTATTTTCTATAATTTTATAACTCCCATTTCTACCTAGTTCAGAATATATTGGTACACCTATTTCTTCTAATGATTGAATATCTCGCAACGCGGTACTTTTAGAAATATCATATCTAACCATTAAATCTTTTAAATTAAAATATCTTTTATTATTTAAGAAAATAAGCATATCATTTATTCGTTCAGTTTTTTTCATATTTCCCTCCATAAAAGGTGTCATGTATTGAAACCTTTTTAGTCTATATTATAATTATTAACTAATAAAGGAGTTATATATTTATGACATTAGAAATAGCTATTTTTCTTTCAATGAATGGGCAAGCAAAGGAGGCAATTAATTTTTATACACGTAATTTAGAGGCCAAGAAGTTAATGATTGTTACGTATGAAGAACTGGCCAAAAGAGATAGTTCTTTTGAAATTACAAGTGAAAATAAAGATCATATTGCCCACTCTGTTTTACAAATTGGGAATACAAAGCTAATGATAGCCGAAGATACAATGAACCCTACTGAACGTTATAGCGTTGGAAATAACATGTCACTTTGCATTCAAAGTGCTAATTTAGAAGAAATACAAAGATTTTATAATAATTTAATTTCCGATAAGCATGTGAAAATAATCTCTCCACTAGAAAAAAATATATTTAGTGAAGCATATGGTATTATTGAAGATCCTTACGGCATACAAATCCAATTAATGTATGACAAACGACTAAAATAAATAATGAGTCATATTCGCATATTCCTAATAAAAAAAGACACAAAATTCGTGTCTTTTTTATTTTACCGCAATGACTCTACCCGTTTCACTACTCTCAGTCGCCAATTGAATCAATTTAATAACGTCTAAACCTTCTTGAGCAGTTACAGGTAGTTTTTCACCATTTAATATGCTATCTCGCACGCCTTTATAATACATGTCATAGCAGCCGACTTCTGTTGGAATACGCTCTAAGCTTTCTTCTGTTTCTAAAGTAGCAAAATTCTCTTCAGAGTCTGATCCATAACCATTATCCCCTGGCTTCATTCCAGTCTTTAATTGTTCTTCCTGTGAATCCATACCATACTTCACGATAGAACCTTTATCTCCATGCAGTGTAAAATGTGGTCCAGCTTGCTTTACGTAACTGCTACTATGTAAAATAACGCGCTTCACTCCATAGTGAAGTACAACATGGAAGTAATCATCCACTTCTGCACCTGGTCGTTGTTTTATTACATCTGCGCTTATCGCATCTGGTTTCCCAAATAATGATAATGCTTGGTCAATTAAATGCGATCCTAAATCATATAATATACCTGATCCTGGTAAGTTCTTTTCTCTCCAGCGATCGCGTACATGTGGGCGGAAACGATCGAAATGCGCTTCATATGCGTATACATTCCCTATTCTTTTTTCTTGTAATAATTTCTTTATCGTTAAGAAATCATTATCCAAACGGCGATTATGATACACACTTAAAACGACATTATGTCGGTTCGCTAATGAAATAAGTTCTTCTCCTTCTTCAATTGAAACAACGAATGGTTTTTCCACAACAACATGCTTACCGTGTACAATTGCTTCTTTTACATATGGAAAATGGGTTGTATTCGGCGAAGTAATGACCACTAAGTCAATATCAGCTCGATTTACTAATTCATCAATTGTACCAACAACTTCAGCATTTGGTAATGCTTGTTTCACTACTTCTTCTTTTGATGATAAAATAGCACGAATATCGTATTCTTCTATCGTTTGTAATAACGGGATGTGAAATGTTGTACTAGAAAATCCAAATCCTACAATCCCTACACCTATTTTTTTCATGTTGCCCCTCCATTTGTCCCGCTTTAACGGGCAGTAAGATTCCTAACTCAAAATTCAGCGAAAGCAAAGAAATTAGGTGAGGAATCAACTGCTCGTAAAAGCCCGATTGATTCAACTAATAATCAGTGGGGATAAAGAAAATTCCCACTGATTAAAGTTTCACTTTGTGAGAACGATTTCATTTCATTATTATAACAAGATTATTTTTATATACATAATGATTTGCTTAGAAAAAAGCATCTTGCTATCATTCATAGCAAGATGCTCCCTTTATCCCGCATTAACGCGCAGTAAGACTCCCACCTCAAAATACGGCGAATGCGAGGGAAGTTAGGCGGGAGACCAACTGCCCGTAAAAGCCCGATTGGTGAAGGCTAATAATCAGTGGGAGATGGAAAAAAACCACTGATTAAAGTTTCACTTTATTCCGTTCTTTTCTTTGTCCACGTTTCAATTACTTCACCAGTATCATTAACATCTAGTACTAAACTACCATTACTATACCGGTCTTTATTTCGAAACGCTTTCGGATCAATTTCTTCTACAATGTGTTTCTCTGTCTTCATGTAAACTAATTCATCATCTCGAACAATTTCAATACCGACAATGCGGTACGGATTACGTTTTAACTCTTTAAAAATTACAAGGCCTCGCTTCGCCCTCGTTGATTTCTCAATTTCCGATGCCTTTATACGTTTCACAGCACCTCGCTGCGTAACGAGAATAAGTTGATCTTTTTCACCATTTAACGGTTTACCAGAAGCAACATAGTCATCTTCTTTTAAATTAATTGCTTTCACACCAGCTGCTCTGACACCAACTGGACTTACTTCTTCTTCATTGAATACAAGTGCATATGCACCATGTGTTGCAAGAACAATATCACTTGTCCCATCTGTCGCAAATATATCAACAACTTCATCATCTTTTTTCAAGTTTACAGCAACGAATGCCCGTGAATAACGCTGCACTTTATATTGGTTTAATTCTGTTTTCTTAATCATACCGTTTCGTGTAACAAATACGATAAATCGTTTTTCTTCTTCAAAATTCGGTACGACTGTTGCCCAAATTAACGATTCATCTCGCTCGAGTGAAACAAGATTCGCAACGTGTTGACCTAAATCTTTCCAACGAATTTCTGGCATTTCATACACAGGAAGATAAATATAATTTCCTTTGTTCGTAAATAAAAGAACGGTTTCTGTCGTGTTTGTATCGAAACGCTCAAGTAAGATGTCACCCTCTTTCATACCGAAGTATTTCCCGTTCGATGCATTATGCGAACGCCAACCTGTTCGTTTCACATAGCCTTCTTTCGTTACAGTAACGATGACATCTTCTTGCGGAATCATAACTTCCACATCGATTTTAATTTCTTCAATTTCCTCTTCAATTATCGCACGGCGATTATCACTATATGTTTTCTTTACTCTCTTCAAATCTGTTTTAATAACTTGAAAAAGTCTTTTTTCACTTTGTAAAATTGACTGTAACTCTATAATTTTCTTACTAAGTTCCGCTGCTTCTTGCTCTAGCGCTGTAATATCTGTATTTGTTAAACGATATAATTGCAGTGAAACAATTGCTTCTGACTGCGCCTCTGTAAATCCAAATTTCGCACTTAAATTATCTTTCGCATTACGCTTATCTTTAGACCCACGGATCGTTTCAATCACTTCATCTAAAATTGATAATGCTTTCTTTAAACCTTCTACAATATGCTGACGATTTTCTGCTTTTCTTAATTCATATTGTGAGCGTCTTGTAACAACTTCTTTCTGATGTCCAATATATGCATCCAAAATCTTAGGTAATGTCATAAGTGTCGGACGACGATTATTTATCGCTACCATATTAAAGTTGTATGGAATTTGTAAATCTGTATTTTTATATAAATAATTTAAAATACCTTCAGCATTCGCTTCTTTTTTAATTCTACAACGATACGAAGACCTGTACGATCTGTCTCATCACGTACTTCAGCAATTCCATCTAGCTTTTTATCTATACGTAATTCATCCATTTTCTTAACAAGATTCGCTTTATTTACTTCGTACGGAATTTCTGTAATAACGATTTGTTGCTTCCCGCCACGAATCGTTTCAACCTCTGCTTTTCCGCGAATAATAATTTTACCTTTACCTGTTTCATACGCTTTTTTAATGCCATCTATCCCTTGTATAATACCACCTGTAGGGAAATCTGGTCCTTTAATAACTGTTAACAAGTCCTCCACAGAACTATTCGGTTGATCGATACGCATAATTGTAGCATCAATTACTTCTCCAAGATGATGCGGTGGAATTTCTGTTGCATAACCAGCGGAAATCCCTGTAGATCCGTTCACTAATAAGTTCGGGAACATTGCCGGTAATACAATAGGTTCTTCACTCGTATCATCAAAGTTTGACACGAATTCTACTGTTTCTTTATCAAGATCACGTAATAACTCAGATGCGATTGGTGATAAACGTGCTTCCGTATAACGCATTGCCGCTGCTGGATCCCCATCAACACTACCGTTATTTCCGTGCATTTCAACTAAAACATTACGTACTTTCCAAGTTTGACTTAAACGGACCATCGCCTCATATACAGAGGAATCACCATGTGGATGATAATTACCGATAACATTACCTACTGTTTTAGCTGATTTACGAAACGCTTTATCATGCACGTTTCCTTCTACATACATAGAATATAAAATACGTCTTTGTACCGGTTTTAAACCGTCACGCGCATCTGGAAGCGCGCGGTCTTGAATAATATATTTACTATAACGTGCAAAGCGGTCACCTAACACGTCTTCAAGCGGGAGGTCATGAAACTTCTCTGCCTGCATGTTATTCCACCTCCGTCTCCATAATCATTTCATTTTCTAAAATATTTCCTTCTTCTTGCATACCAAATTGTACATTACGCTCAATCCATTTACGGCGAGGTTCTACTTTATCCCCCATCAATGTCGTAACTCGGCGCTCAGCTCTTGATGCATCGTCAATTTTCACACGGATTAACGTACGTGTTTCAGGGTTCATCGTTGTTTCCCATAATTGATCGGCATTCATTTCGCCAAGTCCTTTATAGCGCTGCAGCATGTAGCCTTTACCGACCTTTTTCGTTACACCACCTAATTCTTCATCAGACCATGCATATTCAATTACTTCACTTTTCCCTTTTCCTTTACTTACTTTATATAAAGGTGGAAGTGCGATAAATACTTTACCAGCTTCAATAAGTGGTTTCATATAACGGTAGAAGAACGTCAGTAGTAACACTTGAATATGTGCTCCATCCGTATCTGCATCGGTCATAATAACAACTTTATCGTAGTTAATATCTTCAACAGCGAACTCATTCCCTACGCCGCCGCCAATTGCGTAAATAATCGTATTGATCTCTTCGTTCTTAAAAATATCAGCAAGCTTTGCTTTTTCTGTGTTAATTACTTTACCACGTAATGGTAGCACCGCTTGGAAACGACGATCTCGCCCTTGCTTTGCTGAACCACCAGCCGAGTCACCCTCTACTAAATACAATTCGTTTTTCTGAGGATTACGTGATTGTGCAGGTGTTAACTTCCCGCTTAAAGTACCTTCTGATTTTTTCTTCTTCTTACCAGTACGTGCTTCTTCTCTCGCTTTACGAGCAGCCTCACGTGCTTGTGCTGCTTTAATTGCCTTTCTCACAAGAAGTGTAGCTACATCCGGGTTTTCTTCTAAAAAGTAAGCTAAATGCTCAGATACAATTGCATCAATTGAAGAACGAGCTTCACTTGTACCTAGTTTCCCTTTCGTTTGCCCTTCAAACTGGAGTACATCTTCTGGTACACGTACAGAAACAATCGAAGCTAATCCTTCTCGAATATCTGTACCCTCTAAATTTTTGTCTTTTTCTTTTAATAAAGAAACTTTACGAGCATACTCATTGAACACACGTGTCATTGCTGTTTTAAATCCAGCTTCGTGTGTACCACCGTCTTTTGTACGTACATTATTTACAAACGAAAGAATGTTTTCTGAGTAACCATCATTAAACTGAAAGGCTAACTCTGCTTCAATTCCATTTTGCTCACCCGAGAAATATACAACTGGATGAATCGAATCTTTCTCTTCGTTTAAGTATGAAACGAAAGCCTCAATTCCTGTTTCATAATGAAACACATCTTCTAAATCATTACGTTCATCTTTTATCGAGATTTTCATTCCTTTTAATAAGAATGCAGATTCACGTAATCTCTCACATAATGTTTCATAATTATAATTTGTTGTGCTGAAAATAGTTGTATCTGGTTTGAAGTGCATCGTTGTACCAGACTCTTTCGTTTTCCCGATTTTCTCTAACGTCGTTGCAGGAGTACCACCATTTTCAAAGCGTTGTTCATAAATGCTACCATCTCGCTTAATCGTTACTACTAGCCATTCTGATAAGGCGTTTACAACTGATGCCCCAACACCGTGTAAACCACCACTCGTTTTATAGCCTCCTTGGCCAAACTTACCACCAGCATGAAGTACTGTTAAAATAACTTCAGGTGTCGGCTTTCCAAGCTTATGCATTCCCGTAGGCATTCCTCGCCCTTTATCAATTACGCTAATACTATTATCTTTATGTATTACGACAGAAATTTCGTCGCCAAATCCCGCTAATGCTTCATCAACGGAGTTATCTACTATTTCATATACTAAATGATGCAATCCACGGCTATCCGTACTCCCGATATACATACCCGGGCGTTTTCGAACGGCTTCAAGTCCTTCTAACACTTGAATTGCATCTTCATTATATTGGAACTGATGCTTCGCCAAACTCCTTGCCCCTTTCCTAATCAAATCAGAACATATGTTTCTATTATAGAATAACGCCTCGACTATAGTTTTGGCAAGTTATCTTATCTCTTTTATATACTATTTTCAATAGAAAAATCCTTGTTTTTTTCACAAGGATTCCTCTAGGCTACTATTTCAGAAAAATAATCGTTTGTCAACGAGAAATGGATATGTATTCCAACATTATACATTCCAAACCTTTATCATGATCCAAATGATCAATATCCAAAATGGGATAACAAGTAACAATCCCCAAAAACAGCCTTTAAAAAATCTCATGATGAACACCTCGTTCATCCGCCCTACTTATGTAAAAAGCGAGGGCTGAATCAATCTTTCTATCTTTAAAATCTATACTATTTTGTCATTACATGCTCTACTTTAATGCAACGATCCATTATTACTGTGTACCCTTTTTCTTGTAAAAGTTTATATGTATCTTCATCTTGTACTCCTAATTGTGCCCAGAAAACATCTGCATCAATCTCTACAAACTCTTTCGCAACATCCTTTAAAAATTCTGAGCGACGAAACACATTTACAATATCAACATGTTCTTTAATATCCGTCAGTGAAGAAACCGCCTTTTCCCCGAGTACTTCATCTACTGTTGGATTTACTGGAATAATGCGGTACCCAGCATCTTGCATTGCTTTTGAAACCATATACGATGTGCGTTCTGGCTTATCTGATAATCCAACAACTGCAATCGTTTTACTTTTCTTTAATACTTCACCAATTTCCGTACGAGTTGGGTTTTCAATTATCATAATTTATCCCTCCTATTCCTTTAGTATATCCGATAAAGAAAGTCTCTTTCAACATGAAAGAGACTTTCTTTTATTCCGATTATTGATTCTTTGTAGCTGAATTATCTGCTAATGTAGCTGTTTTCGTCATTTTTTGGCCATTGCGATAGAATGTAACTTCTACTTTCTCGCCTACTTTTTTCTTTTCATATAAATATTTACGGAATTGAAGTGAATTCTCTACTTTTTGATCATCTAACGCTACTACTATATCATATTGCTCTAAACCAGCTTTTTCTGCAGGTGATATTGGATAAATTTTACCTAATACAACGCCGTTTGTTACTTCTTTCGGTACTTTCAATTGATTTACTGCATAAGCTTGCACATCTTCTAATGAAACGACACCTACTCCTAGTGCTGGACGTTTCACCACTCCTTCTTTTTCAAGGGATTCAATAACTGGCTTTGCAATATTAATTGGAATAGCAAATCCAATTCCTTCAACTTCTTGTTGTGCAATTTTACTTGAATTAATCCCAATTATTTCACCGTTTTGATTAAATAACGCACCACCACTATTACCTGGGTTAATCGCTGCATCTGTTTGAATAACTTGAGCATTCCAATCTGCACGCTTATCGCCATCAATATCTACTGGAATTTCACGTTCTTTGCTACTAATAATACCTTCTGTTACACTTCCATCAAACCCTAGTGGGTTACCGATTGCAATCGCTTTTTCACCCGCACGAAGTTTACTTGAATCACCTAAAGTGGCAACTTTATTTACATTAGATCCATCAATTTCTACAACCGCTAAATCTAACCAAGGGTCTTTCCCTACAAGCTTTGCATCTACCTTTTTACCATCACTTAGTTTTACAGCAAGTTTATTTGCTCCATCTACTACATGGTTGTTCGTTACAATATACGCTTTATTTCCTGCTTTTTTATAAATAACACCTGATCCTGAGCCAGCTTGTTGCTCTTGGCCTGTCGGTTGCATCGCAAATGGATCAACACTTTGTTGCATATTAATAACACCTACAACAACATCCTTCGCGCCTTCGATCATTCCCGGTAAATCAGTTTCATTTTTCGCTTTATTTACAACTGGAACTACAGTTCCTTCTACTTGTTTATTAGAATTGAATGACGAAACAGCTGCATCATTATTTTGCACCCATGGCATGTACGGTGCTGCAAAACTAATCGAAACCGCCCCGACTACAGCTCCAACTAAACCTGTGAAAAAATATCCTTTTTTACTACCTGATTTTTTCACTTCTCTCGTTTCACTATGCTCTTCATTCAAATTCGGTCCGTCGTAATATCCCATGTTTTATTTCCCCTCCCTGGTGAATTCGTACTTTCAGTATAGTCACATTTTGTGTCCTTCTTGTGAACTCATCGTGAAATCCAATTAAAAAAATACTCCTATCTACCATTGTAGACAAGAAAAGTATTTTTTGTACATTCCACCTACAAAGGAGAGTGTAAATTTGCTATATCCCAAAGCCGAGATGCATAGTAACTTAAAGGTTATTCTTCGAATTTGTAACCTACTCGAATAACAGTGCCGATATGCTTCGCCTTATCTCCTAGCTTATTTCGCAGTTTTTTAATATGTGTATCAACCGTTCGGTCATCACCGTAGTAATCATATCCCCATAACTGATCTAATAAATGTTGACGTGACAACACAATTCCTTTGTTCTCCATTAAATAAACAAGAAGTTCAAACTCCTTATGTGTCAATATAATTTCTTCACCATCTACTAAAACTGTTCTAGATAGTCGATTCACTTCTATTCCAGCTAAAGACATAGTATTTTCTTCTGATACTCCTACCGCTCCATCCGCACGTTTCAATAACGTCTTCGCGCGAGCTACTAACACTTTCGGGCTAAATGGTTTCGTTACATACTCATCTGCACCTAATTCAAAACCTAGTAATGTATCATCCTCATCCGAACGTGCTGTCAGCATAATAATTGGTACTGCTGATTCTTTTCTAATTCGTCTACAAACAGACCATCCATCTATTTCTGGTAACATAATATCTAACATAATTAAATCAATTTCATGCTCTGCAAATAATTCTAACGCTTTTTTCCCGTCTTCTGCTTCGATTACTTCAAAGCCTTCATTACGAAAATAATCACTAACAATTTCACGTAATCTTCTTTCATCTTCAACAAGTAATACTGTTTTATTCATATAATCTATCCCGCCTTTTTACTCTTTCAATCGAATAATACGTTGATTGGAGCTTCCGCGAAATGGAAGTGTTAAATCTTTTTTCTCGATTTCAAATCTTCCATCGACTAAAACATCCCCATACTGTAACAACTCTATCATATCATTATTTCGAGAACTCTGTATCTCTTCTAACGTATAACCTGTATACATCCATAGATTTTTTTTCAAATCTTTCACAGCTTTTGCTACTTTTTTCACTTCAGCAGCTTGGAAGAATGGATCTCCACCTGAAAATGTTACATCTGTTAATGAATTACTTTCAATCTCTTTCACAATTTCTTCTACCGTCATTTCAGTTCCATTGCAAACATTCCAAGATTTCGGGTTATGGCACCCGAAACAACGATGCGGACAGCCCGCAAAAAACACGACTGTCCGCAACCCTTCTCCATCCACTACACTATCATGAATGATATTCATAACTTTCATTTATGCTTCACCCGATCCATCTCTTCACTACGTTTCGCACTATTCCACTTCGACATATCTCCTACAAGATAGCCCGTTATACGGCGAATTCTTTCTATATTAGTCTCATCTTCATTTCCACAGCTTGGACATTCATTCCCAATAACTCCGTGATAACTACAGCACTTACAACGATCAACAGGATGATTTATTGAACCGTACCCAACGCCATTCTCTGCCATCGCTTGCACAATTTGCTTTAATGCCTTTTTGTTATGCATAGCTGCTCCGTCTAGTTCAATATACGTAATATGTCCCCCGTTACATAGGGCATGGAAAGGTCCTTCTAAACGAATTTTATTTATCGCTTGAATGTTATAATAAACTGGAATATGGAATGAATTCGTATAGTAATTATGGTTCGTTATACCGCTAATCTCACCAAATTTTTCTCTATCTTTTTTCACAAACTTACCTGATAAACCTTCTGCAGGCGTTGCAATTACAGAGAAATTGAGTTGATGTTCTTCCATCGCCTTATCCATGCTCTCTCTCATAAAGGAAATAATTTCATATCCAAGCTTCCACGATTCTTCATTTTCTCCATGATGCTTTCCAGTTAACGCTACTAAACATTCTGCAAGACCGATAAAACCAAGACTTAACGTCCCTTGTTTTAAAATCGGTTCCACAGCATCTTCAGGTTGTAACGTCTCTCCACCACGCCATACACCTTGTGAATATAAGAACTGAAAATCTCTTGCTCTCTTTGTACATTGATAAGCAAATCTCTCTAATAATTGCTTAACGCCTAAATCTAAATAATAACTTAGCGCTTCAAAAAACGCTTCTTTTGAACCACTAATTAGCGCTAATTTCACTAAATTAATAGAAGTAAACGATAAATTCCCTCTTCCAATTGCTGTTTCTTCCCCATGTATATTAGACATAACACGAGTACGGCACCCCATATAACATACTTCACTTTCCGGTCGACCATCATAATGCACAGCATTAAACGGAGCATCTAAAAACGAAAAGTTAGGGAATAATCGCTCAGCGGTCGTTTCTAACGCTAATTCAAATAAATCATAGTTCGGATCACACTCTTCAAAGTTCACGCCTTTTTTCATTTTGAAAATTTGAATAGGAAAAATCGGTGTTTCCCCTTTACCAAGTCCAGCTTGCGTCGCTTTTAAAAGTTGCTTAATTAAAAGTCTTCCCTCTTTCGATGTGTCTGTTCCGTAGTTAATAGAAATAAATGGTACTTGTCCCCCGCCCCTACTATGCATACTATTTGAATTATGAACGAAAGCCTCACACGCCTGATACGTATCATTTTCTGTCTCTTTCCATGCAAATTCCTCTATTTGTTCTTTCGTAAGCGGATATGACTGTAGTCGTTTTTTATGTCTCTTTACTGTTTTTCTCACATATGGAGCTAAATCAATATCAAAGAGTGCAAACGATTGACCACCGTGCTGCATATTTTGATTCGCCTGAAAAATAATTGAAGAAAGCGCCAACGCACTTTTAATGTCTTGCGGTTGTCTCATATGTCCATGTCCAGTATGAAAACCGTTAGCTAGCATTTGCGCTAACGGAATTTGCGAACAAGTCGTCGTTCCTGTTGCATAAAAATCTAAATCATGTGGATATAATATATTTTGATCTATCGCTTTTTTCACTTGATCTGATAATAATTTTTCTACTGCATAATACTTTGCGCTCTCAGATGCGAACGTTCCCATTACTCCCATTGGAGATCGACCATCTACATTTGCATTTTCCTGCATTAAATCTTGTTCATTACCGTGGATAATTGTCTCAAATACTTTCATTAATTCTTCTCCACGTACATTTTGTTTCAACATTCATAACCCTCCACCAACATGTTGTTGTCTTTTGATTAAAATCATACAACATATAGTTCTTCTGTTCCTGTGAAAAATGTAACATTCCTGTGAAAGTTTTTTTAAAAATTAATGACTTTTTCATTTATAAAAAAGAAATGTGCTCTTTACAAATGTATGGTACAATAAATGGGAAAAACTCTTTTTACCCTTTATCAACACATTTGTATAAAGGAGACTGAACTCATGGTTATTACATATCTTTTATTTATCGTTGCCTATCTACTCGGTTCGATTCCATTTGCATTAGTCGTTGGAAAAATTGGTTATGGAATCGACATTCGTGAGCATGGAAGCGGTAATCTAGGCGGAACAAATACATTCCGTACATTAGGGAAAAAAGCAGGTTTTATCGTAACAATTGCTGACATTTTAAAAGGTACATTAGCAACAGGTCTACCGATTATTTTCGGGTCAGATATTCACCCACTATGGTTTGGATTAGCCGCTGTTCTTGGACATGTCTATCCGATCTTCGCAAAATTCCGCGGGGGGAAAGCAGTTGCAACTTCTGCTGGGGTGCTATTATGCTATTCACCAGTTGTTTTTGCAATATTAGCTGTTGTCTTTTTCAGCCTTTTATTTACAACAAGATACGTATCACTTTCTTCTATGATAACAGCTGTCGTTGCTGTTATTGCATCCATTGTTAGCGGGGATAAAATCTTCATTATTGCGATGTGTTTATTAGCAGGTATGGTTATTTATAAACACCGTGCAAATATCGGACGAATTATAAATAAAACTGAACCAAAAGCAAACTTTTCAAAAAAGCAAAAATAAGATCGTAACCCACATAACGCAAAAAGAAAACGTGAAGCATATTAATAGCGTCTTTTTGCGTTATTTTTTATACTAAAAGAAAAAGCAACATAACTTGGAGGAACTATACATGAATCTTTCCGTAACAAAAGAAGCAGCACAATGGTATAAAAACGAATTAAACTTACAATCGGGTGAAACAATACGTCTTTTCGTACAATACGGCGGTTGCAGTACTGTGCAAAAAGGACTTTCTTTAGGTATTCGTAAAGATGACCCTGCGCACCCTGCTGTTCAAACTCAAGAAGAAGGTATTAACTTCTTTATTGAAGGCGATGATGAGTGGTTCTTCGATGGACATAATTTATTAGTTACACTTAACGACGGTGATGATTTCCCTCAATTTAATTATGAAAAATAAAAAAGCGTGGCTTCTGCCACGCTTTTTTTATCCCGCTATTTGCGGGTAGTAAGACCCCCACTGATTAAAGTTTCACTTTATTTCTTTTTAATTTCCTCATATTTCGCATACCACTCAGGATATAATTTTTTAAATGATACAGGGCGGAACCCTTCTTTTTTCGCACAAATATTCGTCGTGCTTGCAGTAATACAAAGTTCGCCATCACCATTATAAATTTCATATCCATATACAACGCGGAGCGGGCTCACAGTATCAACCCACGTTTTCACAATAGCTTTTTCTCCGTAACGCATCGCTTTACGATATGAAATTTGCAAGTCTAATACAGGAGAAATAATTCCCTCTTTCTCCATTTCAACATATGAAAATCCTAATTCTTGTATAAGTTTAGTGCGCCCAAGTTCCAGCCACACTAAATAGTTTGAATGGTAAACAACACCCATCTGGTCTGTTTCCGCATAGCGGATTTCAACTTCATGTTCTGCTACAAACATTTCTATTCGCCTTCTTTCACTTCTGCTACCTTGCATACATTTAATCATAATACAGTGGAATCAAAAATAAAATAAAAACAGTGAATCTTTTACCGAAAGGGGCAAGCACATGATCCAAATTGTAACTGTTCGTAGCGGTGATAGTGTTTATGGTTTAGCATCAAAGTACGGATCTACACCTGAAGAAATTGTAAAAGACAATGGACTAAATCCAGCTGAAACACTCGTTGTTGGTCAGGCACTTATCGTTAATACAAAAGGCAATAATTATTATGTACAGCCAGGTGACAGCCTTTATCGAATTTCTCAAACGTATAACGTCCCTCTCGCCAGTTTAGCTAAAGTTAATAACCTTTCATTAAAATCTATTCTCCATGTCGGACAGCAATTATATATACCGAAAGGAACAAAACGAGCAGTAGAATCCATTGCTTATTTACAGCCTTCAACAATACCGATAAAAGAAAGTTTAGTAAATGCTACACGTGCTATTAATCCATTTTTAACATATTTAGCCTACTTCAGCTTTGAAGCAAAAAGAGACGGCACTTTAAAAGAACCGACGGAAACAGCGAAAATCGCTAATATTGCAACGCAAGGTAACACCATCCCTATGCTCGTTATTACAAATATTGAAAATGGAAATTTCAGTGCCGATCTGACCTCGGCTATTTTACGCGATGCAACAATTCAAAACAAGTTTATTACTAACATTTTGCAAACAGCTGAAAAATATGGCATGCGAGACATTCATTTCGATTTCGAGAGTGTGGCACCTGAAGATCGCGAAGCGTATAATCGGTTTTTACGAAATGTGAAAACACGCTTACCTAGCGGGTACACATTAAGTACAACACTTGTACCGAAAACGAGCTCAAATCAAAAAGGGAAATTTTTTGAGGCTCACGATTATAAAGCACAAGGACAAATTGTTGATTTCGTCGTCATTATGACATACGACTGGGGTTGGCAAGGTGGACCACCGATGGCGATTTCCCCTATTGGTCCTGTAAAAGAAGTACTTCAATATGCAAAATCTCAAATGCCCCCACAAAAAATTATGATGGGGCAAAATTTATATGGATTTGATTGGAAACTTCCTTTCAAACAAGGGAATCCACCCGCAAAAGCAGTTAGCTCTGTCGCAGCTGTTGCACTTGCTCGTAAATACAATGTTCCTATCCGCTATGATTTCACAGCCCAAGCTCCACATTTTAATTACTTTGATGAAAACGGCGTACAACACGAGGTTTGGTTTGAAGATTCGAGGTCTATTCAAAGTAAATTCAATTTAATGAAAGAACAAGGCATTGGTGGTATTAGTTACTGGAAGATTGGTCTACCATTCCCACAAAATTGGCGTTTACTCGTTGAAAACTTTACAATTACGAAAAAAGGCTGACGAAAGTCAGCTTTTTAAATATTTTTATAATATTATCCAAACACACAAAAAGGAGAATGATGACATTCTCCTTTTTTTAACCGTTATCAACAATTGGTTGTTTGCCAGTTTGGTCTTGCATTTGCTTCCCTTTATTGCCACCAGCTTTTTTCGATTGTGTTCCAATTTGATTTGGTGCAAAGTCTTTTGAATTCTTTTTCGGATTACCCATTACTATCGCCTCCTTAACACTAGTATCGTACTAGTGTTAAGAATTATTCAGCCTGCTTAAAAAGTTTCATTTCATAACGTTTTTCAATTCGTTTTTCAATTCGATCCATTGCATCACGATCGCTTAATAATTGTTGTTTATTTTCATTTACAAGTTCTTCAAACGATCTACGGCGACTTCTTCTCATGTTGCTCACCCTTTCTTCTACGCTTTCTTATTACATAGTATGAGCAAATGAAAAACTCTTTAATCAGATTTGCAAGAAAATTTTATGTTTTGATAAAAAATCCCATGCGCATATATTGCACATGGGATTTTTTACACCATCGTATTTAAATATTTTTTAATTTCTTCATCCGCATTTACTTTATTTGCTCTATATTCATCCAACGTTCGTAATACAGAATCGTATTCTGCTACAATGTAGCTCTCTAGCTTCAAAATGTCTTCTACACTGTCAATCATAATTCTCGTGTTGCCAATCTCACTTTTCAATGCTGCCTCGTATGTTAAGCTCGTACAAATTTCTCTTACATCGTCTTCCATTTTTTCTGTTAACACATATTTCTTTCGCCCTTTGACCTTTAACCTTATAATTGGGTAAAAAGCTTTTATATCTAAATAACTCCCAACATTCATACAACGAATCCACTCAATATCACGTTTATTTCGTACAAGCATTTCTTTTACCGCTTCAAATACCGCTGTTTCATCAAGTACTTCCTTATTCGCTTTTCTTTTTCCTTCTTCTTCAACGGCTGCACATTTTTGATAAACAGCCGCACACGTAATACAGTCGTCAAATGCATTATGAGAACTTAAGCGAATTCCAAGCATTCGTTTTAACGTTTCAAGTTTGTGATTAGGCGCATGCTTCATATATTTTTTCGCTAAAAACACAGTATCAATAACGTTATTTTTAGGCTCAGGTAGTCCAAGCATATTTACATTACTCTTTAAAAAACGCATATCAAAAGAAGCATTATGTGCCACGATAATATTTGTATCTAGAAATGCCAAAAACAAAGGCAATACTTCTGCAATTGTTGGTGCGTCTGAAACACGATAATTCGTAATACCTGTTAAACTCGTAATTCGGTCCGGAATTGAACGCTCCGGATTCACATAGGAAACAAATTGATCTACTAGTTCATGATTATGATATTTCACTGCTGCAACTTGAATAATTTTATCATTATAAGGGTTAAATCCTGTTGTTTCAAAATCAATTACAACATAATCTAACGGTAAGGATACATTCCCCACTCCAGACACTCCTTTATCTCTAAACATTTATATTTCTTTTATCATATCACGAAGCTTTCACTACTTGAAAAAGAAAAGGCAGAAATGATTATATTCCATCTCCACCTTTTCACCGTTATTTTAATTTAGCAATCCGTTTCTCCATCTCTTTTTGCGTCATCGGTCCAATAAACTTATCTTGAATAACGCCTTCTGTATCAATAAAATAAGAAGTTGGAATGGTAATTACTTTATACGCTGTTGTCACATCAATGTTCTTGTCCAATAAAATAGGAAAAGTAATTCCTTTTTCTTTAGCGAAGTTCCTTACCTTTTCTTCTCCCCCTCCTTTTTCTGAAGGAGTATAGTTTATAGCTAAAATTTCTACGTTTTCTTTATGTTCTTTATAAAAGGCCTCCATATCAGGCATTTCTTGCTGACAAGGCCCACACCACGTTGCCCAAAAGTTTAAAATAACTTTCTTTCCTTTTAAATCGGATAACTTTACATTCGTTCCATCTATCTTTGCTAATTCAAAATCTGGTGCGCTCTTTCCAATTTCAATACCGTTCCTTGCGAAAATCTCTTTCATAGCAGCTTCACTTTTGGCAGGCTTTTCTTGCATTACTTGATCCTCTTTACCAAACTGTTCATAAGCTGCATATCCCGCTAAACAAAGTAACACTACAATAATGGTAAGCTTCCGCCACATATTATATCACCCTTACGTGTTTATCTTTTTATTACATAATCACCAAAATGCTATATACCTTATTTTAGCTTATACGGACAAGCTTGGAAATATTCACAGTCGAAATAGTTAGAATATTTATAGTGCAGATGAAATATTTCCCTTTTTATCACATAATTAGTTCATCACCGAAAGTTGTGGGTGACAAAATCAACGCCCGTTTCCAAGCGAAGACGTAGGAAGAAATGACTATCATTTCTATAACCAAAACCACGTCTTTTGATTAGTTTAATTTCATTATTTGTGCCTTCCATAATGCCATTTGAAAGTGGTGAAAGAATCGTATCAAGTAATGCTTTTTCACGTGCAATCAAGGTTTTAACGATTTTTGAAACAACACCACATTGCACGATAAATCCTCTTTCTTCCTCGGTTAAATTACGCGGACGACGTGCAAGGCAACGATCGATAAAACGTACTTTGTGATGCTTTTTCGCTTCATTTAAATAACGTCTGCGTCTACGTAATGCTTCAGTGAAAAACTGGATTAAATGCAAGCGATCCAGTACGTGAACCGCTTTTTGAAAAACGGATTGAATTGCATTCGCCACGGCTGGTGCAAAATCACTAACCACCGCTTTGATGTTTCCTGTTACCTTCGATAAGACCGAGGCAATCGCCAAAATACGTCCAGTTTCTGCATTTAACACGCTTGTCGCATAAGAATGCCCTTTACGTATCGCAAACTCATCTACACAAATGTGTTGCGCCTCTTCTTCAACAAGTTGTTCGGGCGCATAGAAATAAAACCAGCGTTCTAATGTCGTATAAGGAACACCATATTCTCGTGCCACATCTGACAAGGTGCGCCAATGACAACGACACACAATTTCACGGCGAAATGAAGCCGTGGAAGAACGAATTAACCCAAGTCCATAATCATATGTAAATGTAAAGCCGCAGCACGTACAACGGTGGCGAGGAACGGTAAGTTCAATCCAGAGTTGTACCAATATGCCAAGCAAAGCCATGGCGCAAACAAAGCAATATATACATACGTACCTTTTAACTCCCGCTGAATAAGGTTATCTACAATTAGCCCCATAAATAGCGGACGGGATAAATTTAAAATGGCAGCTACTATTCCGCTACAAATCGCACTAATTAGCAATAGCTTTTCTTGCAACAGCGGCAACATTATTCTTCTATACTCATTCATTGTCATTCCCCCAATTTTGCATAATAAAAGGAAAGGGATGAAACCAAATGGTTTCATCCCTTTCAGGCTGTGGAGAAAGCCTTCTCCACAGCCTATTTTTGTGTCTGAACCTCTTTTTATGTGTCAACACTGATAAAAAAGAGGAAAAGGAGAGATTTCTTATGATGGGTGCTTTAAAAAATCATCGCGACGAGCGTGTATCTGTTTCTGTAGAAGAATTGGTTCCACAAGATCATTTCCTTCGTGCGATTGAAGCGACAATTAGTTTTGATTTTATTGAGGAGAAGTTACGCCCTTATTATTGTGAAAACAATGGCCGTCCGTCAATCCATCCTATCGTTTTATTTAAGATGATGTTTATTGGATATTTTTATGGTATTCGTTCTGAGCGTCAATTGGAAAAGGAGATTAAAACGAACATTGCCTACCGTTGGTTTTTAGGGTTCTCTCTATCAGATACAATTCCAGATCATTCTACAATCAGTTGGAATCGCCGTACTCGTTTCGTTCATACAAATATTTTCGAAGAAATTTTTGATGAGATTGTGAGACAAGCGACGGAGCGCCGTATGGTAGGAGGACGTGCGTTGATGACAGATTCCACACACATTAAGGCCAATGCCAATAAAAATAAATTTGTACATAAATATAAAAAAGAAAAGGCAAAGTTCTATATAGATGAACTAGAAGCTGCGGTAATCGAAGATCGTGAGGCGCACGGAAAAAAGAATTAAAACCTAGAAAGGAAAGTGATACCCCTACTAAAAAAACTCGGATAAGTACAACGGATCCAGATAGTGGATTTTTAATGAGAGATGGAAAACCGAACGGTTTTCATTTTTTAGATCATCGTACGACTGATGCGAAGTACAATATTATTACAGATACCTATATAACGGCTGGAAATATGGCAGATTCCGAGCCGTATTTAGCACGTCTACAAGCTCAAGTTGATAAATTCGGATTTGAAGTGGAAGCTGTAGCTCTTGATGCAGGCTATTTTACAGGATATATCTGTAAGAAGTTATCAGAAAGAAATATATTTATGGTGATGGGGTATCGCCGATTTGGAAAGAGAAATAAAGAAGTACCGAAAAGCCAATTTAAATATGTAGAAGAAATGAATGCATTTGCTTGTCCGATGGGATGTATTTTAGAATATGCGACAACGGATCGCGAAGGATATCGTCAATATAAATCGAATCCAGAAGACTGCGCTGTTTGTCCGCTACGTGAGGTATGCTTTTCAAAGAAACAAAAACAAAAAGTTATCACCCATCATATATGGGAGAAATATAAAGATATCGCTAGAAAAAACAAACTAACAGCTACAGGGAAAAAGTTGTATAAAGTACGATGTTCAACTATAGAGCGAAGCTTTGCGGATGCAAAAGAACTACATGGCTATCGATATGCTCGGTTTCGAGGGCTGAAATCTGTCCAAATGCAGGCTTACCTCACCGCCGCTTGTCAAAACATGAAAAAAATAGCCCTCCATCTAACCAAAAAGGGGTTGGTGGAGGGCTATTTTTCTAAATTCTACTATTTTTTGTTGTTTTCTTTCGCTAAAATCAAAAAAGATTCCAGAGTGTTGGGAACCCTAAAGGGTTTCCCAACACTCTGAAAGGGATGAAACCAAATGGTTTCATCCCTTTCCTCTTTGTTTACTCATGTTCTTTTAAAAACCTAAGTTCCAAAACATAAAATAAAAATCACTACTTTATCTAGGGATATTCTTCTGCCAACGACCTATTAAATGCCGATATGTATTACTATATAAGTTTCATTAAAATAGCAAGTGTATTTATTGTCATATGAACAACGATAGGAACAATTAATCTATTCGTTTTTACATATAAAAAAGCATACACCAATCCCGCTAAAGTATAAGGAATAACACTTGCTAACTCCATATGAAGTAATGCAAATACAAGAGACGTAATTAAGCAAGCAATGTAGATATTTGTTCGTTTACGTAACGTATCAAGAATGATTTTTTTGTTAGAATCTCTTCCATTATAGGTCCCAAAATTGCAATATTCACTATTCTAAATGGGAAAGATATAACATTATTTTTTATCATTTCTGAGTGTTCTGAGTTAGGATCCATATTAAATACAACAATAGCTATTAATCCATAAATAGCTTGAACTAAAAAATAAATAAGAACACCATAGATACACCATAATACAGTTTTTTTGGCGGATAAGCATCAGAAGAACCTCTTTCAATATCTGGTTTCATTAATATTAAAATTACTATGAAAGCTAAAAAATAACCTAAGATTCTACCATAGGCATTGGCCGCTTCCGTTGTTAAATTAAATAAAGTTATAAAAATCGGTTCGAATAAATAAATGGACAAGTAAAACAGTATGTAAGTAATTATGACTCCCCAATATCTTTTTGGCATATTCCACCTCTTTTACAGTAACTAGCATTTTAATTTTTTTATCATCTGAATATTTCTTTCATTTAATTTTACCATTAACATAGGATATGCAACTTTAATTCTCCCTTAATTTTACAAAACACTTTAATCCATCCCACATTAACTGACAATAAGTTTTCCACTTAGAGGTCTTTAAATATGCCGATGTTTTTTCATACTAAAGAGGGATGAGAAAATCTCATCCCTCTTTAAAATATACATTCAACAAATATTGTTGAATCCTTTTAGTTTGACACTTTAGACTCTTCGATTTTCGAACGAAGAACCATTTGCAAGATACCACCGTGACGGTAGTAGTCAATTTCAACTTCACTATCGAAACGAGCTACTACTTCAAATTGCTTCTCTTTTCCTTCTGCATCGATTGCAACTACTTTTACAAGATCGCGTGGTCTAACCGTTTTGTCAATTTGAATTTCAAATGACTCGTCACCAACAAGACCTAATGTTTCAGCACTGTCGCCATCTTTAAATTGTAATGGTAATACGCCCATTAATACTAAGTTACTGCGGTGAATACGCTCGAAGCTTTCTGCGATTACTGCTTTAATACCTAATAAGTTTGTACCTTTCGCAGCCCAGTCACGAGAACTTCCCATACCGTAGTCTTTACCAGCAATAACTAGAAGGCCTGTGCCATCTTCTTTATACTTCATAGCAGCATCATAGATAGATGTTACTTCACCAGTTGGCCAATATGTTGTATATCCGCCTTCTGTTCCTGGTGCGATTTGGTTTTTAATACGGATGTTTGCAAATGTACCACGCATCATAACTTCATGGTTACCACGACGAGAACCGTAAGAGTTAAAGTCGACTGGTTGTACGCCGTTTTCTAGTAAATAACGTCCAGCTGGCGTGTGCTTACCAATTGAACCTGCTGGTGAAATGTGGTCTGTCGTTACAGAATCACCAAATTTACCAACTATGCGTAAACCTGATAACGTTTCAACTTCACCCGGCTCTTTAGATAATCCTTCGAAGAACGGTGGGTTTTGAATGTATGTTGAATCATTATCCCAAGTATATAAAGCTTCATTTGAAGTTTGGATTTCATTCCAGCGCTCATTGCTGTTAAATACTTGCGCATATTCTTTTTTGAACAATTCAGATGTAACAACACTTTGAACTACATCTTCAATTTCTTTAGCTGCTGGCCAAATATCATTAAAGTAAACAGCATTACCATTTACATCTTTACCGATTTCATCATTTTTCAGGTCAATATCAACAGTACCTGCAAGTGCATATGCCACAACAAGTGGTGGTGATGCTAAGTAGTTTGCTTTTACAAGTGGATGAATACGACCTTCAAAGTTACGGTTACCAGATAAAACAGATGTTACTAATAAATCATTTGCTGCGATTGCTTCTTCTAATTCCTCTGCTAATGGACCAGAGTTACCGATACAAGTCGTACAGCCGTAACCAACTGTTTGGAAACCTAATTGATCTAAATACGTTGTTAAACCAGACTTATCTAAGTACTCTGTAACAACTTTAGATCCTGGTGCTAACGATGTTTTTACGTAACCAGGTACTTTAAGTCCTTTTTCAATTGCTTTCTTCGCAACTAACCCTGCTCCAATTAACACGTACGGATTTGACGTATTTGTACAGCTTGTAATTGCAGCGATTGCAATTCCACCTGTTTTCATCGTTACTTCTTGATCTTTCAATGTAACTTTCACTTCTTTATCAAACTCTTGCTCATTGAATCCAAGTCCTTGTGTTCCAACTGGTGCTACAACAGCTTTATGGAACTCCTCTTTCATATTTGAAAGCGGGATTAAATCTTGCGGACGTTTCGGTCCAGAAAGGTTAGATTCGATTGTATTTAAATCAATTTCAACAAGATCAGTATAGATTGGATCTTTACTATCTGCTGTATAGAATAAACCGTTTGCTTTACAATATTCTTCAACAATGCGAATTTGCTCTTCATCTCTACCTGTTAAACGTAAGTATTCTAATGAAATATCGTCGATTGGGAAGAATCCACAAGTTGCACCGTATTCTGGTGCCATATTTGAAATTGTTGCACGGTCAGCTAAAGGCATGCTCTTTAGTCCACTACCGAAGAACTCAACAAATTTACCAACTACACCTTTTTGACGTAACACTTGTGTTACTTTTAATGCAACATCGGTTGCTGTTGTACCACTTGGAAGTGTACCAGTTAATTTCACACCGATTACTTCAGGTACTGGGAAATATGAAGGCTGTCCAAGCATTCCTGCTTCTGCTTCAATACCACCAACGCCCCATCCAAGAACACCAATACCATTAATCATTGTTGTATGTGAATCAGTTCCAACTAATGAATCTGGGTATGCAACTAAGTCACCTTCAGCATTTTTCACCGCATGAACAACCGGTGCTAAATATTCAAGATTTACTTGGTGTACAATACCTGTTGCTGGTGGAACTGCACGGTAGTTATCAAATGATTTCTGTGCCCAGCTTAAAAATTTATAACGTTCTTCATTACGTTTAAACTCTAAGTCCATGTTGAATGCAAGCGAGTCCGCTGTACCCGCTCTATCAACCTGTACAGAGTGGTCAATTACAAGGTCTACAGTAATTTCTGGATTAATTTTATCAGGATCTCCGCCCATATCTGCCATTGCTTTACGAAGCGAAGCCAAATCTACAACAGCTGGAACACCTGTGAAGTCTTGTAAGATTACGCGAGATGGTTTAAACGGAACATCGATATCTTGAACATCTTTCGTTCCCCATTTCGCTAAATTTGTAACATGTTCTTCTGTAATTACGCGTCCGTCTACTTGACGAAGTACAGATTCAAGTAAAACTTTCACGGAATATGGTAATTGAGATACGTTGCCAACCCCTGCGTTTTCAAGCGCTTTCAATTGATAATAATGATACGTCTTTCCATCTAGTTCAAAAGTTGCACGTGATTGAAATGGATTATGTTTGACCATTATGTTTCCCCCCTGTTAAACGTGACTAATTTGTCTGAATATAAAATGTAGACAAACTTTTCAATACCTTACGATAATATCTTATTACAACTTTCTAAATAAGTAAATAATAAGAAACTTATGGATTATCATAAGTTTTCTTTATCTTTCTAAATTTGAATAGTGTCCATGCTCTTTATTAATACTATTACTATAAAGTAAAGCACTCTTTCAGCGTTTTACTTTACGTTCATATATGCTATGAACGACTCATGGTTCGTCTATAAAAAACATTATAGAGGTGAGAAAAATGGGTAAAAGAAAAGCCAATCATATTATTTCAGGAATGAATGCTGCATCCGCCCAAGGGCAAGGAACTGGCTATAATGAAGAGTTCGCAAATGAACCTTTAACTCCGGCAGAGCGACAAAATAATAAAAAACGAAAAAAGAATCAGTAACGAAAAATCCCAAAAGGTATACCTTTTGGGATTTTCTCTAATGTTTATAACGTAACAAATCCGAAACTGTTACAAATCGATAACCCTGCTTTTTCAGCTCAGGTAAAATTTTTGCTAATGCCGCCACTGTTTGACTACGATCACTTCCTCCATCGTGCAACAGTACAATATCTCCACTTTTAGCATTTTTCACAACATGATTGACTATGGATTCTGTACCTGGATTCGCCCAATCACGAGGGTCTTGATGCCATGACCATAGAACAATTTGATACCCAGCTCTTTTTGCCGTAGTAAATACAGCATCATTAATATATCCACCTGGTGGACGGAACAATAAAGGTTCTTTCACCCATTTTTCAAAATATTGCTTTCCATTTAAAATATCATGTTCTAACTTTTCATCTGATGAATTACTCGCATACAAATGATTCATCGTATGATTTCCGATTTCATGCCCTTCTTTCAACACTTGCTTTACTAAGTACGGATTACGCTGAACTCGAAAGCCAATCATAAAAAAAGTCGCTTCCGCTTTATATTGACGTAATAACTCTAATACTTGCGGTGTATAAGTTGGGTCCGGTCCATCATCAAATGTAATTGCGATAATTTTTTCATTATTTGGCACTTCCCATGTTACATAGCCAGTTGGCTCTAGCTCTTTTCTTAACAACATTTTAGCTTCCACTTTGTCCACTTGAAATATATGTACTGCACAAATTAAAGAAAAAATTGATAGAATAATTTTTCGTTTCAGCATAGTAGCACTAAAAGTAATGAGGTTGTTGAATTCACAACAACCTTTTTCACTTTTCTATTTGATCTACATTTCGCATAATATTTTGGAGATTACTTTCATATTGCTCAAGTTGTGGACGCTGCGTTTCTGATGCTACTTCAAGTGCATTTTGAATCTGTTCGTACGCCTCTTGCACTTCTTGGCGTAACTCTTTTAAATCATGGCCGTAATTCGGGTCATTTTTCACAATATTATTGAATATATTTTCCGCTTGAACAACCCCTTGCTGCGCAGCCTGAAAAGCCTGTTGCTTATCTTTATGATATGGCATAACACTTTCCCCTTCCTATATGAGTTAGTCCTACTTATCTTTACCCGTTTCTCAAAAAACATTCTCGTATAAATTCGCAAACTTCTCTCATTCTAAATAGGGAGAGGAGGTGTAAAATACAATGGGTAAAAACAATAATCAATCTAATCGTCAAAACGAGAAAAAAGGGCAATCTTCTGGACAGCCCGAACCTTTAAGTGGATCTCACAAAGTTAAAAATCGTAATCATTCACGTCAAAAAAATCATGCACATCATGATATGTAAAGCAAAAGTATTCACACACACTGTATCTTTCACATAAAATGTTTATATTTTTCTATTTGTTCTTCACCTCCATTTCATTCATGCATAACATAGTATGAATTGAGATTTTACGGAGGGTGTCTTTCATGGGCAAGAAAAAGAAGGATTGTCTTTTTCATGTTGATGGTTTCGAAGAATGGATGGATCAATTTTGTTCTGATTCTTGTAGTAACTTTAGTTTTCCAAATCAAATTCATATTGACCTTTGTGAAACAGAGCAAGAATACATTTTGGAAACAGATGTACCAAATGCAACTGCACAAAATGTACTCATTAAAAAGATGGAGACAGGCCTAAACATTTGTATACTTTATAAAAACACTTCTTTACAGCGGATTGTTCCTTTACCTACTAATATCATTTATAACAAGATGCTAGCCTGTTTAGAGAATGGATATTTAGCCATTCATATTTCCAAAAACGAAGTTGCCAATAAGCATGAAGAGAAAGTCTTTTTTCGAATTAACGATTGATATAAATATAAGCCCGAGCAACATTTTAGTTTGCTCGGGCTCATGTTATTTCGCATGTATTTCTATTTTAGAATTTCTAATATATCTTTTTTTCATTAAACCTTTTGTCACTAAAAGAACTGGGAACGCTATGCTTGAAAATATAGCTAATGTTAAAAATACTATAAAGCCATTTTGATATCCATAATGATCGAGAAGTATCCCGCCAAACCAAGGACCAATTACTACTCCAATTCCTGAAAAGCCCATAGCTCCAAAATATGTCCCTTTCAAATGTGAAACAGCTATCTCATCAATAAATACATCTGTCATTGAAAACATTAATACTTCTCCGAATGTAAAAATAATTGTACATATAGCAGCCCCTAACATAGATTCTACTAGTCCAAATCCAAACAATCCCCCGCTCACAAATAACGTTCCAACCATAATAGATGCTAACGGCGTATACTTTTTACACATTTGAATAACAGGGTATTGAATAACTACTACTGTAACCGCATTTAAAGTTAGCATATATGAGAACAACTTTACTCCATCTTGAAATATATGTGCGTTTGCAAAATATTGAGATAGTGTCGTCGTTAAATGTGAAAAACCACTATTACTCAAAATGATTCCGACTAAAGCAACTAAAAATACTATGTCTTTTCGCAAAATCCGAACCGCACTTAACATTGTGACCGGATTTTCTGTAGTTACTTTCTTTTTATCAAGTGGATATTTCTTAAATTGAAACGCTAATATAACTGTATATAAAATGTACACTCCAGCGGCTACTAAAAAAGGAATCGTTGATTTTGCACTTCCAATCTGTAATCCAACAAGTGGACCCATCGCTACTCCAACATTTATTGCACCGTAACGCAAATTATATACGAGTAAACGATACTCTGGTTTCGTTAAATCTGATAATAAAGCTCTTGATGTCGGTTCAAAAAAAGAACGACATAATCCATTCAAAGCGTTTAATAGAAAGAAACTCAAAACATGATCTGCAACTGAAAATCCTATAAATACAAACACCCAAACAATCATGGACCATATTATAATCATCTTTCGACCAAATCGATCCGATAAATTGCCTCCAATAAAACTAGCAAACACTCCAACAAGCGCACTCGTTCCAATGATAGCACCGGTCATTCCAGCCGATACGTCTTTAACAGTCGTTAAATAAATCGCTAAAAAAGGAATGCTCATTGAAGTTGCAAACCTAGCAAATAATGTCCCTATAATGATACTCATTCCAAGTGGATGAATATTTTGTAACTTCCCCTTCATCTTTAAACCTACTCTCCCTTTTCTTACATAAAAAAAGAAAGCAAAGGATCTGCTTTCTTTTTCCTTTTTCTACACTTGAGATGTTTATACCCGAGCTGTTCTCGTTATTTCCATATCAATTCCGTATGTAAACTGTAGTTCTTTACAAACATCTTTAATTAAAATAGCTACATTATACTTTTCATTAAATTCTAAAACAATGCTTTCTACTTCTTCATATGTATACTTATATTCGCCAGTAATTACACTTTTTAAATCAAAGCATTCATTAATACAAAGCTGGACGAGTAATTGTTCATACTTCTCTATGACATCTTCTTTTTTCCAAAGTAACTCCTTTACATATAACCGATCAAATTTCACACTTTCTCGATTACAATCCGTTAAAATCCGGGTCATCTCATTTAATTCTCGATATAATTCGGAAATATTTCTGCTTAAACTAAGCAACTTATCTACGCCGTTTTCATATGGCATTTTCATTCCCCCCGCATTTTCTTCTTATTATAGCAAGAAAATTCTAAAAAAAGTTTCTTTCTTCTGAAATATTAGGAAACTAATTTCAATTGCTTTACAATGAAACTAGCTAACACGAAAGGGGAAAGAAAATTGGAGAAAAAATTATATTACATCGACGCTTATAAGAAAGACTTTACTACTAAAGTTATAAAACAAGAGCATGATACAGAAGGAAACTTATATGTTGTCTTAAATGAAACTGCATTTTATCCAACAGGCGGCGGACAACCACATGACACTGGAACTTTAAATGGTATTCCGGTAATTAACGTTGAAGAAGTAAATGGAGAAATTCGTCATTTCATAATAGAACAATTACATACAGAAGAAGTAGAAGGTAAAATAGATTGGGAGCGCCGTTTTGACCATATGCAACAACATACAGCTCAGCACATTTTATCCGCTGCTTTTTGGGATCACTTTAACATACCGACAATCGGGTTCCATCTTGGAAAAGAAACTATAACCATTGATTTAGAAACTGCCAATCTTTCTACAGAAACTGTTGAGAAGGCCGCACAAATTGCTAATCAAATTGTTTTTGAAAACCACCCTATTCGTATTAAATGGATGAACTTAGAAGAGGCCAAAGCATTACCCCTTCGCAAAGAGCCAACTATGACAGAAAATATACGGGTTGTTATCATCGAAAACTATGACTACAACGGTTGTGGTGGAACACACCCGAAACATACAGGTGAAGTAGGCCCTATTCAAGTACTAGGATGGGAGCGCAATAAAGGTGGTATACGCTTAACATTTATCGCTGGTTGGCGCTCTCTTAAATTAATGGGACAACATCAACAAATTATGAAAGATGTTTCTAAACAATTGAACAGTAGCGACACTGATATTCCAGCAAAAGTAGCACAACTTCTTACCTCTCAAAAAGAAAACGAAAAGGCAGTACAAGCAATGAATGAAAAACTATTATTTGTAGAAGCAAATGAACTATTACAACAACCTGCAGAAATATATGCTGGAACACTTATCTCTCGAGCATTTACAAATCGCTCTATGCAAGAAGTCGCAAAACTAGCTGCTATTATTACGGAACAACAAGAACACGCAATTACATATTTCGTTATTGAAAATGAGGAGAAATTACAATGTATTCTCGCTTGTGGTAAAGCAGTGACACTCGATATGAATACACTTTTAAAAGATTCCCTTCCTACAATTGAAGGCAAAGGCGGAGGCAATAAAAAGAGTGCTCGTGGTGGTGGGAAAGCAATTATGAGTGGGAACGAATTTTTAAATCAACTTGTTTCTTCTTTACAGTCAGAAGTGTAGATTATTTTATAAAGTGGATGTCATTGAACTGTGTGACATCCACTTCTCTTTTCTGCTTCGTGCACAGTAGTACAGTAGTACAGTAGTACAGTAGTACAGTAAATGAAATTATATGAACGATTCTATAAAAAATATCGATTTCCCAACAAAATACGACAATAAACACAACTTATAGAGTAAGAGGAGGCTGTTCTAAAATAACAGCCTCCTCTTATGTTTACAAACCAATATTTTGTTTTAACCCTTGATAACTTCCTGCGTTCAAGAACTTTTCAGATGCAAGTTTAATGAACTTCTCAGAAAAACCATATCTACTCAATTCTTTACGTAATATGTAATAAAGATGGACTAGCATCTGGTTTATCACAAACATAGAGTAGTCTCTTAATTTTAACTTCTAATCCGGTTTCTTCTCTCATTTCTCGAATCATCGCTGCTTCTAACGTTTCACCATTCTCTACCCTTCCCCCAGGTAAAGACCAATTGCGATTAGCAACTTTTTGCTTTACTAGCAATACTTTTTCATCTTCAATTAAAATTCCCGTAACACGAACTTGCATTACACTTTCCATATGTAATCTCCTCTTCCCGTTATATTTACAAATTAATCCTTCCACAAAAAGAACATATGTTTTATAATTAAAGAAAATTATGGAAGAAAGAAGTTGTTACATCTATGCGTCCACCTTTAACAAAGTCTATATCACTTGAAGATTTCCAAAACTTTTATTGGTTAAAAGCAGAACTCCAAACATTTTGTCGTGAGCATGGTTTGTCAGCTAGTGGCTCTAAGATTGAAATAACCGAGCGTATCTCACATTATTTACATACTGGTAAAATATTAAAAAACAGCTCTAGTCAAAAGGTGAGTAAAGCTTCCCTCTCTTATAAAGAACTTTCTCTTCAAACGATTATTACTAACAATCACCGCTGTAGCGAAGATGTTCGTTCTTTTTTCAAAGAAAAAATCGGAGCAAACTTCCGCTTTACAGTAGCTCTTCAAAAATTTTTTAAAGAGAATGTTGGAAAAACATATGAAGACGCGATAACGTTTTGGTATGAAGAAAACGAACGAAAAAAAGATCCTACATACAAAACAACTATCAGCGCGCAGTTTGAATACAATCGTTTCACTCGCGACTTTTTCGAAGATCCAAATAACAAAGGGAAATCAAAAGCTGATGCTATCGCTGCTTGGAATGAAATAAAAGCAAAACCTGGTAGTAATGCTTATATTCCTCAAAAAGTAGAAAACTAGTCCCTTTCTAGTTTTCTACTTTCTCAAATAATAGCGCAAGCCCTATTCCACCACCAATTCCTAACGTCGTAATTCCATATTTCATATGCTCTCTTTGTGCTTGATAAAACAAACGTGTCACAAGCATAGCTCCAGATGCACCGTACGGATGACCGAGCGCAATTGCTCCACCATTTACATTTAATTTTCCAAAAGGAATTTGTAACTCCTTTGCACAAGCAACAATTTTTGAAGCAAATGCTTCATTTATTTCAAAATAATCGATGTCCTCTACTTTCATATTCATTTCGTTTAATAATTTGTTCACCGCAAATATCGGACCAGTCCCTGGAAGATTGGGATCCACGCCAACTACAGCACTACGAACGAAACGAAGTACAGGCTTGTATCCTAATTTTCGGGCTTGCCCCTCTTCCATTACAAGAACAGCACATGCTCCATCATTTACACCGCACGAATTACCTGCCGTTACTGTACCATTTTTCAAAAATGCGGGCTTTGTTCTTTTAATCATTCTTTCATAATTCATTTCTCGTTTTATAGATTCATCTAATAATCCATTAAAATAATGAGGTAATATCTCTTCTTGTATATATCCTTTTTCTAATGCTTGCAGCGTTCTTTTATAGCTAAGACAAGCATATTCATCTTGCATCTCTTTTGTTATGTTATATTGCTCTGCAACATACTCAGCCGCCAATCCCATATCTGGATCCCCAATTGTTTCAGGTGAAAACCGCGCTCTATTTTGAAAAGGTGACGTACTTGTACTCTCTACGCCCCCAGCAATATAACAATTACCTGCATCCCCTTGAATAAAATGACACGCAGTACGAATTGCTTCCAATCCAGCTCCGCATTGCCGTTCAATCGTTACACCAGGTATATGATAACCAAGCCCAGCTTCTAAAGCAGATAATCTTGCAACATTACCTCCCGGTCCAACAACATTCCCTAATATAACATCGTCTATTTCTCTCTCAATTCCTTTACTTAAAAACGTAAGAAGCGGCGTTACTAATTGCTGAACTTCATAATCTTTCAACATCCCATTCTTCTTACCAATAGGTGTCCTTTTCGCTTCTACAATAACCGCTCTATTCATATATTCCCTCCAGGTTTTCAATCATATTTTTTGCTGCAATACGAGCGATTTTCCCGCTATTTGTATACGGTATTTCATTTACAAAATGCCATTCTTTCGGTATTTTAAACGAGGATAATCGTTGTAAGCAAAAACTTTTTAATTGTTGCTTCGTAGCACTTCCTTTTACGATGGCGACAGGTTTTTCACCCCAATAACTATCTTTCACACCAACTACAACTATTTCATCAACAGCTGTATGTTCATGTAATACACTTTCTATTTCTTCTGGGAAAATATTAATTCCTCCAAATAAAATCATATTCTTCTCTCTACCCACTATATATATAAAGCCTTCTTCATCTTGGTAGCCCACATCCTGCACTGTCATCCAGCCACCTTCGGACAATTGCGGGATTATAGCTCCATCCGATACATAGCCCATAAAAAATTGATCACTTTTCACATACACAGTTCCTATCTCACCTGTCTGTACTTCTTCTCCTGCTTCATTACATATTCGAACTTGTACATTATGACAAGGTTTCCCTACTGAATTCGGTTTTCTTTCACTCTCTTCATCAACCAATGCCGTTACAAAGCTTAGCTCAGACGCACCATAAAACTCATATCTTTTTGCATAAGGAAACACATTCTTCATCTTCTCTTTTGCTTCAGCTTCCCATTTGGCTCCTGACGAAATAATTTTCATTTCACTTTCAATTACTTTATTTTCTTTATACAAAGACTCAAGCATTGTAGGAACTGTATACATTACAGAAATATTCTCTATCCTTATACTAGATAGCACTTGAACTGGTACAAACTTTCTCATTATGTGTACCGTTTGCCCTAAAAACAATGCACTTACTGCCCCGTATAAGAAAAGAGAATGAACGAGCGTCCCAGCTATTAAAATAGAATTTTCCTTTTTCATATGAAAGTCATGTACATTACAATCAAAACTATGTACCCACGACTGTTGAGCACGTAAAAACGCTTTTGCTTTTCCAGTCGATCCTGATGTGAATCCCATATAAAAAGGAGCGTTTTGTACACTTTCTACAGGATTATATGTAGGAAGATAGTTCTCTATCATTCTTTTCCACTCATCAATTTCAATTACTCTTCCTTCTTCATCCGGTAGATCATTTACCTTATATCGCTCTGTCACAATCACATCCGGATTACTAATTGCAATTCTTTCTTTGAGCTCATCCTCTTTCCACTTTATATCTAACGGCACACAAACCCATCCAGCCATCGCGGAACCCGCAAATAGTTGTAAAAACTCCATACTATTTTCTAATACAATTGCTATCGTTTTATTCTGCGATTCTTTTTCATTCAACCAGTTTTCTACTTTACATACTGACTCAAACCAACCTTTATATGTTAATACTCTATCATTTTCTTTAATCGCTATTTTATTTGGTTGTAAAGAGGCATACTTTTTATATTCTTTTGTAATCCCCATATGAGACGTCCTTTCTTTACAAAATAATAAAAAGAAACACGCAAGTAACGTGTTTCTCCTTTTTCTTACCCTGCATTTGTAATTTTTTTATTCTTCAAAGCAGGCGTAATAATATGTTTCAATGAACGATGTAATTTCGTTACAAGAAATGCTGCTATAATCGCCTTTATGCAATCACCTGGTAAAAATACAACACTTACTTTCATCGTCTGCCATATAGAAACATCCATAAAGAAAGCTTGTACAATAATACCAAATACATAAACTACGAAAATACCACCAATTATATTAATACATAATACCTTTATAATAGAAACTTCACGTAAACGCTCAATTAAATAACCAATGACAAACGCTCCAACGATATAACCAAGTAAATATCCTGCACTCGGTCCAACAAATACGCCTGGACCACCGCGTCCACCAGCAAGTAATGGTGCTCCAACTCCAACTATTAGTAAGAAAATAAGCTGACTTAATGCGCCAAGGCGTGAGCCTAACAACCCGCCAGCAAGCATAACACCAAGTGATTGTAATGTAATCGGAACTGGTGTAATAGCAAGAGCAATTGGAGGTATTAACCCTAACACTCCCATAATAGAACTAAATAAAGCGACGAAAACTAAGTTTTTTGTATTCATATTTGCTTCTCCTATTTGTAAACTTAAAATGATTTTTAGGTAACATATTATAGGAGTTATATTATCTTTTCACTAGCTTTTTGTCAACTTATTTTTAACATTGGTTTACAAATATAAATTCAATTATTTCTCTTTATGCAAATGCTCAAGTTCTTTTCGAAGTGCCTGTTTTAAAAACTTCCCAACAGATGTTTTCGGTATTTCTTCCATAAATACAATATCATCTGGTAACCACCACTTCGCAAACTGCGGTTTTAAAAACTCATATATTTCTTCTTTTGTAACCGTACTATTTTTCTTTTGAACAACGCAGGCAACTGGGCGTTCTTGCCACTGCGGATGAGGAATTGCAACGACAGCCGCTTCAAATATAGCATCATGTGCCATTAAAGCATTTTCAAGATCCACTGAAGAAATCCATTCTCCCCCGCTTTTAATAACATCTTTCGTACGATCAACAATTTTCACGCAGCCTTCCTCATCAACTGTAACAACATCACCAGTATATAACCAACCGTCTCGGAATCCTTCGACAGTACGATCATCGTTATAATAGCTTTCAGCGATCCAAGGTGCTCGTAAACATAACTCTCCCATCTCAGTACCATCCCACTTCACTTCACCATTTGTACCGACTACTTTCATCTCTACACCAGGGACAAGATATCCTTGTTTTGAGCGGATTTCTAATTGCTCTTCATATGATAATTCTATTTCATAACTTTTTAAACGTGCAAGTGTTACGAGTGGGCTTGTTTCAGTCATACCATATGCATGTACGAAAGGAACATTATATTTTTGCTCAAATGCTTTAATAACGCTTTTCGGTGCAGCTGCACCACCGCATAATATTCTCGTTATACTAGATAAATCGTAACTATTATTTTCTAACTCTTGTAATACACCGAGCCAAATTGTCGGCACACCTGCTGCTATCGTTACTTTTTCAGCTTGAATCATCTCTAATAAAATTTTTGGAGTAAACATTGGTCCTGGCAGAACTTGTTTAGTTCCAAACCAAGTAGCTGCAAAAGGAAGCCCCCAAGCGTTCACATGGAACATCGGTACAATTGCCATCGCCGCATCACTTTCCGATAAAGCAGCTGTATCCGCTAAACCGAGTGCCATACAATGCAATACAGTACTACGATGCGTATATACAACACCTTTTGGGTTTCCTGTAGTCGCTGACGTATAACACATACCAGCAGGTGTATTTTCATCAATATCTTTTACAAATTGGAAAGTTGGATCGCCTTCTTCTAATAGCTTTTCATAATGATATACAGGTTCTAGCGTAGTATTGGGAAGTTCATCTTTATCAGTCATAATAATGTAGGCTTGTACAGTTGATAATTGTGATTGAATATTTTCAACAAGTGGTACGAGATCTTCATCTATAAGTAGAATTCGATCTTCTGCGTGCTGAATAATGTATGAAATATGTTGAGGAGATAAACGAATATTAATTGTGTGTAAAACGGAAGCAATACCTGGAATAGCAAAATACGCCTCCACATGTCGATGATGATTCCACGCTAACGTTCCTATACGCTCGCCTTCTTTAATTCCTAATTTTTTTAGCGCACTTGAAAGTCTTCTCGTCCTTTCACCTAACTGCTTATACGTTAACGTCGTAACTGTATCATGTGTCCGTGAAACAATTTCTTTCTTCGAAAACAGTTTCTCTGCTCTTTCCATCATAGAACTAATTGTTAGCGGTACATTCATCATCATATTGTTTATAGCCTCCCTTTAAAGCGTTTTCATTTCTGTATATTATAACAGACTCCTACAAATAATTACGATATTTTTCTGTATTTTCTGAATTATTTCTTTGGAAATAATTCAGAACGATAAAAAACATGTTTTGAATACATTGATTCGAAACATGTTTTTTATTTTTTATAAACTATCTACCTTTTTTCTTACTTTCTTTTTCATTTTAAAAATAAAACGATTACTGTATTCCTTATTTTCTACTAAAATTCGATACATCTCCCACACTCCTACAACACGAACAAAAAGATAGACTCCAATAGCAATAAGTACAACACAGTACGGATAATACTGCACTAATTCTCCTGAAGTGATATGCTTTTTCTCAAATAAAAATGGTATGGCTCCTGCTGCTATAAAACAAAATCCAACGATCATTACTGCAGCATACTTCTTCTTAATTACTTCATATCTTTTTGTCAATTCTTTTAGAAAGTTTTGATCAAATAGTAATTCTTCTTTTTTTAATACATTGTATCGACTCTCTTCTATCGTTACAGGTACCATCATCGCTCCAATTCCAAGGACAGCAATGATAATGACAAGGAATGTAGACATTGTTGCATTTTCTTTAAATAATAAATACGGTATTGTAGATAAAATAAGCAAACTAAACCCTAATGCGATATATTTAGAAATTTTTTGCCCATATACTATATACCCTTCTGCCATTTCCTTACTTACATAATAACCATGTTCCTTTTCATTACTTTGCTCAGCAGTTTCTTTTAATAAGTAATCAAGAGATACTTCAAATACATTTCCAATCATTATTAGTTTTTCGGTTTCAGGAAAACCTTGACCATTTTCCCATTTACTAACCGCTTGTCTTGTTGTGTTTAATTTCTCAGCTAACGCTTCTTGAGAAAGGCCTTTTTCTTTTCTTAATTTAAAAAGTTTCTCACCAAATCCCATATGTGTGTCCCCCTTTGTTTTCTTAACTAAATTATACGTAAAACATTGCTCCTATCTCTATCTTCCTACGGTTGCACTTTGTCAACTTACGGTTGCGATTGTGTTATATAGCGGTTTTGTATACGATTTAGCTGTTTTTCTTCTATAATTATGGCGTTAATAAAATAATTACTCTCAATGACCAATTATAACAATTAAAGGGAATTATTGTTATAAAAAAACCAAAAAAACTCCTATATTCATTTAAAGGAGTTTTCGTTATGAACCATTCTAAGATGACTACTTTTTCTTCTATATATTTTTCTGTTTCATGTAATGAATGATGAGCATCTCATACAGTATATGTTTTTATCTCTTTTTTAAGGCGTACTCATATATATGTAAAATGTCACTTATATTAAATTAACTTAATGTAAGATCTTTCGTATACGACGTTTTATATTACCACTTCTTAACAATCATAACGGCTTCTGCTTAAACCTTTCATAATTCCGTACCTTTAATGAAAGGATATTCCCGCAATCTGTACAAATATAAGCATCCACTGGTGAAGATGTGAACATCGTTTCCTTTTTCCGTATTTGTGCATAACCGATAAACTCACCTTCTCCTATGTTTTGAGAACCGCAATGAGAGCATGTCTGCACGTCTTTCTGTTTCATGAGAGCACCACCTTTAATCTGTTTCCACTCCCTTCGACAGTTCGCTTCCATTTCCCTTCCAAAAAACCTCTTATTCTCTTACATTTCAACAGGAATTTCAGAAGAAAAATCGTATATGTACTATGAACTATATTAATTGACGGAGGAATCGTATGAGTACAATTATGACAGTCAATACAGCACAAGAAATTGAAAACGCAGAAATACAGATGCTTTCTTCTAGATTAGAGGCACTACAAACAATAAGCGGCAACCCAATGCAAGTACAAACGAAAAAGTTCGGGAGTGCCACTGCCTTTTCATCAAAAATAATTGCTGGTCCTGCTTTTAACACAGTAAAAGGCGTTACCTTTACAAATACAGATGAGATAGATGAAATCATCGCTTATTATCAATCACTACAAATCCCTTGCCGTTTTGAAATTACACCAGCGCAAGGTGCAACTGAATTATTTCAATACTTATCTCAAAAAGATTTTTATCAATCTAACTTCCATACCGCTTTATATAGTTTACCAAGAGAAGACTCATCGCTGCTGCCTTCTAACATTTCAGTACGCCAACTAAAAGAAAATGAATTTGATATTTTTGCAGACATATATGTACGTGGATTTAACATGCCATCCTTTACAAAATATGGTGTGCACCAAAATAACGAAATTCTCTACAATAAATCCGGCTGGCATTTTTTCATAGCCGAAGTTCAAAACACACCTGCTAGTATAGGGGTACTTTATATAAATAAAGGTGTTGCTTCATTAGCTGCTTCTGCTACTTTGCCAGAATTTCAACGTAAAGGTTGTCATACCGCATTAATTCAAAAACGAATCGAGACCGCTGTTGCATCCAATTGCAATTTAATAGTTGGACAAGCAAGATTCGGTAGCGGCAGTCAAAATAATATGGAACGTGCCCATATGAAAATTGCTTATACAAAATCAATATGGACTGCGAAAGACATATAATTAACTTTCTTTTTCTTTCCATTACGAATGTATACATTTTATGACAATTACCTTTCTATCCTGTTACTCATTTGAATATTCAAACTAAATTTGTTACGCTATTACTAGATACATCATTCAACTTGCAATATGAAAAGAGAATTCTACTCAAACTACAAGGAGGAGAAATGTATGACTAAACATGATCATGGTTTAAAAGAAAAAGTAGAAGGTGTCATTGATAAGGTAAAGGGTGAAGTAAAGGAAGTTGTCGGGAAAGTAACTGACAATAAAAAATTACAAGCCGAGGGAAAATGGGATAAGGTGAAAGGCACTGCTAAAGATACTGTCGGTAATGTAAAAGAGAAAATACATGAATATAAAGAGAACAAATAAAAAAGAGCCACGATGTATGGTCGTGCAAGTAGTAAGTTACTAGATCTGAGAAGATTGTCAGCTACTCAAAAATGAAAATACAACCGAGAAAGTAAGAGAGTTTGTATTTTACATTTACCCATAAGATCATTTTAAAATGACAAATAGATGCCTCAAGGCATCTATTTGTCTATAAAGAACTATTTTACTTCTATTGTATAATTACCTAATCCTAATCACTCAGGTTTTTCCTTACTAACATTTTCTAACATAATGCCTTTGCTAGAGTATAAGATTACTTTTACATCTTACTTTGTGAAATTTGGTTTTAGGTCACCTGTATACGGTTCATGCTCAACAAAGATTTTTATATCTTTTCCATTCGCATCTTTCCCTATTCTTGTATACGTAAATTTATCTTTATTTAACTCTGTAAGTTCAAGGACCGCACCATATTTATTATTTCCTAACGAAACGTGAGCTCTTATTTTATTGTCATGTACAACATCGAAGAAACCATAATCCCCACGACTTATCCCTGTATTCATATTGAAAAACTCATATTTATTTGTATTTTTATCATATTTTGCTAGACTGATTAAGTTAGAGTTGTAGTTTGTTACATTATTACCCTGTTCATCTAATACCACTGTTCCGTTCCATAGAGTACTAGATAAGATTTCATCTCCATCAACGTCTGTAACTATTTTCCCCGTCGAGCTTTCTAAATTTTTATCAGGTCGGGTAAAAGAAAGCTCTTTTTCTTGATAAGGAACATGCTCAACAAATACTTCTACATCGTTCCCTTTTGCATCTTTCCCCATTCTTTTATATGTAAATTTCTCCTTGTCTAATTGCGTTAATTCAACAACTGCTTGATAATTTTGCGTTTCAGAAATTAACACTCTTTTCTTTCCATCGTTGGTTATAAAAAAGGTACCGCTATCATTACGACTCTCTCCTGTATTTGCATTAAAAAATTCATACCTTGCAGTTTTAGCATCATATTTTGCAAGCCCGATGAAATTTTGATTTTCTTTCGTTAAATCATTATGATCTTTGTCATAGACTTTTGTCCCTTTCCAGTTTGTTTCACCAAGTATACTAGCTAGTAGCTGCCCTTTCGTTTGTTGAGTTTCTTGTATTGCATTGTATAAAAATTGTGCATACTGTTCACGCGTCACATCCATACTTGGAGCGAATTCCCCTCCTCCTACTCCTTTTGCAATATTATTTGTTTGAACAGCACTAATTGCATTTCTTGCCCATGAGTTCGTTGAAACGTCATTAAAAGTATGATCACTCTTTGCCTTTAAATGAAAAGCATTTGTAAGAACCTGTGCCATTTCTGCACGTGTTAAGGATGCCTTCGGTCTAAAGTTCCCATACTCATCACCCTTAAAAACACCCATTTCTGTTAAAGACAAGATTTCCTTTATATAGCTTGTCGAATCTTCGCTTACGTCCCCATATAGGTTCTGATAATTTTTGTTTTCTGCCATATTAAAATAACGATACATTAAAGCTGCAACTTGTTCGCGTGTTACGTTATCTCCAAAACCAAATCTTCCATCATCATAGCCGAAAATAATTTTCTCACCTGTTAATTGATGAATCGCCTCATATGACCAGTGCCCCTTTGGAACATCTTTGAATACAACAGTATGATTCGTTTGTGGTGTAACCTCCTCTGCTTTCACCTCTCCATTTTTTTCACTTAATAGGCTTCCACCTAAAACTGCTGATATGATACATGTTTTTAAAATTGTTTTATTCATAGCTTCCCAATCCCTTCCTTCATTTAACAAAGAATTACACCCCCTTATCTTCCAAAAGAAGATTCTATGTGAGCAATTCATGTTTTAAATTTTGATTACAGCTAATTGGTTACACCTCCAAAGTTCTTTTTCGTAGTATCCATAGCTGTTATATATAGAAATTATAAATAGCAACTATAAATTGCCCATAAATAAATTATTAAAAAAAGATAAAATTAAGATAATATATTTTTAATCTCAATCAAAAAAACGTTATTCTTTCTCATGTAGCTTGTTAAGAAAGAATAACGTTTTTTTAATTCTAGGGTCCCTTTTGGAAAAAAAGAGGTTTATTTTATATGTCCAAAAACAATTTCACGGCCTTTTCCAAACAAAACATCGGAAAAAAGCCGTGGCATATACTTATTTTATAATTGACGGAAGACGACCAAAATAGCTCTTTTTATTTACCCTCATTCTTCTCTAACACATACAAATCTTCTTCAATATTCGTTAATTTCTCACTTACAAGTTTTCTTGCATCTCCAATTGCTTGATTGTATGCAAATGGTCCTACTAACTTTATCATTTCTTCTATTAAACGTTCTGCTTGGAAACGTCCAATCTCATCTAAATCTTCTTCAACGAAAAATTGCTGAATTTGTGCTACAAGCTCTTCTTTTTTATCAGTCGGTATTTTTATGTTCATCATCATTCGTTACTCCTCTATATTTAAGATAATACTTTTCTTAACTCTACCATAGAAAAGCGATTTCCTGGACAAGTTTTTGTAACCCCTTCTAACTCCCTATGGCCGAGTATATTTCCTTTCTCTATGGCAAACTGCTTCATAAACATTTTACATAAAGAATATAATGAATTCATTTGTGCAGTAGTTGGATCATATTTATCAAAATTCCCCGTCATACATATTCCAATTGTATCACTATTATTATCTTTCGCATGTGCTCCAATATGTAAACCTCGCCCTTCGACTACAGTTCCATCTTCTTCAATAAAATAATTGTAACCAATCCCGCTCCATCCTCTTACCTTTTGATGAAATTCGTGAGTTTTATACACATCCCAGCCATCTTCTGACGTATGGTGGATGATCAGTTTATTTACTTTTTCTAAAGGAACTAACTCATTTTGAAATGTTAAATTTGCACATTTAATTTCCATATGAACATCCTCCTCTTACAAATCGATCATAATAACTGTTTTATCATCTGGTCTTATTCTATTTTCTCCTTCTAACCTTTCAATGATTGCTACATATTCTTTTATACTATTTTTTCTTATATATGCTACAGTTTGTTCTAACGACCACTCAGGGTGAAACAATCCGTCTGAACAAATAAAAAGCCCACTTACTTCAGCTACCTGTAATTCACCATATTGTAAATAATCCATAGCTTCTTTCATCCCATTTGCAACTGAGTAGCCGTTTGGCATATTTGCAAGATAGCGATTGTATTTTAACTGCTCCCGAACATCTTGAAAAACGTGTTCCTCAGGTATAGGTAATCCCTTTTCTCTATCTTCCTCTCTCTTCTTTTTTGCACGTTTACTAATTCCTTGAACCGTATCTTTCGTTAATACTCTCATCGCTCCATTTTGAAGTATTGCAACGATCATACAATCACCTAACTGTGCATATTCAAGTTTTTCGCCTTCTATTTGAACTGCTGCAATACATGTACACCAAAGATGGTCTTTTTTTCTCGTATCAACCTTGTACTCTAGCATCTTGTTTTGCAATAATTCATTCGCCTTTGCAACTTCACCTTGTAAACTATTAATCTCCCGTAACGAAGTAAAATGACTTGCAAATAAATGCGAAGCGATGTATGCTCCATTATGTCCTTCTTCATCACAAAACGGGACGAGCGGAGTTGCTCCATCACATACACCGTAAATCATTTTATCTTCATTACAAAAAAATGAATCCTCACACTCTTGTTTTAAAGGACTTTTCTGTTGATATGTTGTTATCTTCATATCTGTATCCCCTCCCAATTTATCAAACACTCGAACTATTTAGATTAATCTAATTTTCCAAAATAAACTGTTTTCCCCAAAAACTTTCAATTTCATATATAATCTTGAAATAATATGATTATTTAGTGAAGGACGGGAAAGAGATGGTCAGATTTCTTGGTGTTATTTTTGGTTCTATTATTATCGCAATTGCCTTTAATCTTTTCCTTATCCCCCATAAAATTTTAAGTAGTGGAATTGGCGGAATTGCTATTATTTTAGGGATTGTAACCCCTGTAAACACAGGTATTATTAACTTTGTATTGAACTTACCTATCCTTATTTTAGGATACATAGGTCTTGGAAAAAAAGTAATTTTTAACACGGTTGTTTCTGTAATTGTATTATCTGTTGCATTATACTATGTTCCAGTAAAAGTCGTAGCAACAGATCCACTTTTATCATCTGTATTTGGCGGTGTCATCGCCGGAGCTGGTATTGGTCTTGTCTTTAACTGCCATGGTTCAACTGGTGGATTTGATATTATCGGTATGTTGTTATCTCGTAAGCGAGATATTAAACTTGGTGGATTCCTTATCGCATTAAATACTGTTGTTGTTGTCATTGCAGGATTTTTCTTCACTTGGGATGTTGCCCTTACAAGCTTACTTTCAATTTATGTAACTGGTAAAGTAATTGATGCCGTTCATACGAAACATCGTAAAGTTACACTTATGATTGTAACAAATCAAGCAGAAGAAATGAAAAAAAAGCTTCTTTCAACTGTAGTACGTGGAATTACGTTACTTGATGGTGAAGGTGCTTATTCAAACGAGAAAAAACGTGTACTTATGACAGTCGTTTCACGTGAAGAATTAGCAAGTATGAAACTAACGATTTCGGAAATTGATCCTCATGCATTCGTTAATATTACGGAGACTGTTGAAGTATTAGGATTGTTTAGAAAAGTGTAAAAAACTAGGTGGACCTTCACCTAGTTTTTATTTTCCATAAATTCAATTCGATTTCCAAACGGATCTGACACGTAAAATCTGATTACATCTGGTCGCGCATGATCATCTATTACTTCAATACCTTGCTTTATTAACCTTTGTTTAAATTCATTAATTTTCAAAACATAAAAAGCTGGATGCGCTTTTTTAGCTGGATTAAAATTTTGCTCAACTCCGATATGAATCTCTTGATTTCCACACTTAAACCAACACCCACCACGCTTCTTTAATTCCTCTGGCTTTGGGATTTCCACCATACCAATTTTATTACCATAAAATTCTCGTGCTTCTTCTTCACATCCTACTGGCGCCGCTACTTGTACATGATCAATTCCTTGAATATAATTTTTCATATTCCTTCCCCCTCTTCTATTCTAATGTTATAACGAAAATACATTCATGTAACTTAGAAAATATTAATAAAGCAATATAAGATTCTCTTATTACTACCCTTTTTTACCTTCCACTAAAAATAAAAAAGAAAATTTATTATATAATTTCCATTTTTTATAGAAATACACATTGCACCTATATTATAGTTAGTACTAGATTCATCTTTTTTAGATGCTAGTTGTACGGAGGAAATATTATGAGTCGTAAAAAACATTCATCTACTCAAAAAAAGCGTCACCCAAACGTATCGGAGCGCTTGCGAAACCATATACAAAATCGTTCTTTAGCAGAAATGTATGCATCTCTTTTTGAACATAACCCTGATAGTATTATTTCATTGAATTTAGAAGGAGTTATTTTACATATTAACCCCTCTGCGGAAAGAATATTAGGTTATACTTCTAACGAATTAGAGCGAAAAACAATCACTTCTATTTTAGAAGCACATATTTCTGATCAAGTGCTACAATACATAAAAAATGCTGCAGCTGACAATCAAAAAGAGTATATCGTCTCTATTTATCATAAAGACGGATATTTACTAGATGCCGTAACAAAATTAGTTCCTATTTTTGTTAAAAACCGTTTAACAGGTGTATACGCCATTATGAAACCCCTTGAAAAATCAGAAAGAATTGAGAAAGTATTACAAGAGAGTGAGAAACGATTACGCACATTAATGAATTCAATGCCTGCATTTGTTATTTTTAAGGATCATGAAGGACGCTGGCTTGAAGCGAATGACTATGCGCTTTCTTGTTTCAATTTCCATAACGTTCCTTATCATGGAAAAAGAGATAATGAACTCATTCAATATAACGAAGCATACCGCGAATCTTTTTTGCATTGTGAAGAAGTCGATGAACTAACATGGCAAAAAGGACAAATTCTTCACGGAGAGGAATTTATTATACATAGAAATGATTTCGACCTAGTTTTAAGCATTTCAAAAGTCCCACTCTTCCATCCTGATGGCTCACGCAAAGGTCTTATAGTGATGGGAAGAGACGTTACCGAACTAAAAGAAACTGAAAAGTTATTACGGAAATCCGAAAAACTTGCAGTAGTAGGACAACTGACAGCTGGAATTGCCCATGAAATTAGAAACCCGCTCACTTCATTAAAAGGATTTTTAACGTTATTACATCCAGAAATAAATGAGGAAAATAAATGGTATGTGGACGTTATGTTGAGTGAAATTTCACAAATGGAATCTATAACAAGCCAATTTATGGCGATGTCTAAACCACAAGTGTTATCTATTCATACATGCAACGTACAAACATTAATTGAAGAAGTTGTAACTTTTATTTTACCAACAGCAATTATGCATAGCGTTCATATCATCATGGATCATTTCGATTATATTTCTGACATTCAATGTGATAGTAATCAATTAAAACAAGTTTTGATTAACATATTAAAAAATGCAATCGAGGCGATGCCTGATGGTGGTAACATATTCATTCAAACAACTTCGTTAGAAAATGATTTTGTTTCAATACGCATTATGGATGAAGGTTGTGGGATTCCTGAAGAGCGCATGGCTCGTCTTGGCGAACCTTTTTATAGCTTGAAAGAAAAAGGAACTGGCCTCGGCTTAATGATGTGCTATAAAATCATTCAAGAGCACCACGGAAAATTATTCATTTCCAGTGAATTAAACATAGGAACAACTGTCGATATCCAATTACCGATTGCTACAGCTCAGCCTGTAACAAACTCTTAACTATGCTACATTAATATAGTAAAAGACATCTGTTATAAGTAGTCGAGTTATTGTGGAAAACATCTACACTAATACGTTAAAAAGCTCAAAGTCCCTATATGACTCTGAGCTTTATTTTTGTATACGATTTATTTTATTAAATCCACTCTTTTCCATGTTTACGAATAAACTGAATATCATTTTCATAATGTTCAAGATGCCCTTCATCTATCATCTTTTGGAAGTTCATATCGCCTTCTAGTGCTTTTCTTTTCATGTATTTACATAATCCTTCTAATCGTAGAAGTACCATCTCCAAATAATCCTCGGCGATGCCATCACTTTTATAGGACTCAAAAAACAATTTAACTCTTTGTTTTATGCGGTCTGCATGCTGTAATGAATTATAATAAACCGCCGCACCTGTTTCCTTATAATAAACTCTACTTAATGGGACACAAGTGTAAAGAGTATAGGCTATGTCCCAAAGTCTGGGTCCAGGACCAGCAACATCAAAATCAATAATACCTACTGGTTTTTCGTTATTAAAAATAATGTTGTATATTGCAAAATCATTGTGGCATACAACCTCTATTGTATTTGGAGTATTATCCATCGGTTTCCAATCATCTGATAACGGGAAATCACTCACAGCATCATGATAAAGACGGAGCATCTTCGCTATTTCTTTTAAAACCTCATTAGACCACATGTACTCTTTTAAAGGGTAATTACCAGCTTCTCCTTCAATAAATGATAATATCTCTCTATCTTTATCATCAATACCTAAAAACTTTGGTGCATAACTAAAACCTTTGTTTTCCAAATGATTTAATAGCTTATGAATTTTGGTACTGCCTTGCTTTAATTCTCGTCGAACAGTATCTTCCGAACGATATACGTTTGAGACATTCCCTCCCGTTAGCATTTCTTCATTTTCGTAGTTTGACATCTAATAGTTCCCCTCCATTATTCTACATTTTCTTTATATTTTAACATAACTTTCCTATTCTCTTTTAACCCCTTAAATTGCAACAAAAAAATCGAGTATAAAATCTTTATGATTTTACACTCGATTTAGTCTACTATTTATGCATGTGAAAATATTTTTTCATACCATTCTGTTGCCTTCTCTACTTCATTCATCGTTAATTGATGTCCTCTATTTTCCCAATGCATTGTTACATTAACATCTACATTTTCTAATAGCATCTTCAATTCCTCTGACTCAGAAGGTGAACAAATTGGATCATTTGTTCCAGCAGCGATAAATACGAATTTCTCTGCTAAATTAGGTAACTCTATTCCTCTTCTAGGCACCATTGGGTGATGAAGGACTGCACCTTTTAATGCATTTTCGTAATGGAATAATAAGCTCGCCGCAATATTTGCTCCATTTGAATACCCAACAGCTACGATATTATCTCTATCAAATTCATATGTTTTTGCTGCTTCATTTAAAAATTCATTTAATTCCTTCGTACGGAAAACAAGATCCTCTTCATCAAAAATACCTTCTGCTAATCGGCGGAAGAAACGAGGCATCCCATTTTCTAATACATTTCCACGAACACTTAATACAGAAGCTTCCCGATCAATTCTTTCTGCAAGCGGTAATAAATCTAATTCATTTCCTCCTGTACCATGAAGCAATAACAATACTGGTTTTGATGTATCTTTTCCTTTTTGAAAAACATGTTTCATCATATTCCTTTTCCCCTTTCAATCACTTTAATCTAGATTTCTCACTTCAAATGGTAAGAGTGTCTGTTCAATTTGTTTTCTATGTTGTTCGTATCGGTCCGGTAATTTTAACTCCTCACCCATCGTCTCTAAAGATTCGTCATGGGCAAAACCAGGAGGGTCTGTTGCAATTTCAAATAAGATTTCGCCGTGTTCTCTAAAATAAATTGCGTTAAAATAGTTTCGGTCTTGTACAGGGGTTACACCATATCCAAAGCGAGACACATGCTCTTTCCAGTCTAATTGATCAGCATCATCACTCGCTCTCCAAGCAATATGATGAACTGTACCAACACCCATTTGCCCACGTCCAATTGTTGATAATCTCAAATCGATAATATTTCCAATATCAGCAGAAGAACGGAACCGCATAAACTCTCCCTCTTCTCCTACTTTCTCAAGACCCATAACATGCTCTAACAATTCAGCAGTTTTTTGAGGTTGTGCAGATAAAAGAACAGCACCGCCAAATCCTTTAATTGCTACTTCTGGCGTAACTTCCCCAAAAGTCCAATTATTTAATTCGCCCTCTTCTCTTTCAACTAATTCTATATGCAAACCATGTGGATCATCAAATTCTATATACTGTTCTCCAAACCGAGTCATTTTTGTATACGGTACGTCGAATTTTTCTAATCTATTTTCCCAAAACTCCATTGTACCTTTTGGTACGACATAAGACGTAATGCCTACTTGACCGTCCCCAATAATACCTTGACGAGCACCTGCCCATGGAAAAAACGTAATAATTGTTCCAGGCTTTCCTCCTGTATTACCAAAATAAAGATGATACGTACCTGGATCATCAAAATTCACTGTTTGTTTTACTAAACGCAATCCTAATACACCTGCATAAAAATCTACATTTTCTTGTGGGTGACCTACGATTGCTGTAATGTGATGAATTCCCATCGTTTTCTTTTCCACTTTCTCCACCCCTTTTTTTATTTCATTACAAAAAACGTTTATACGCTAAAATTCATTATTCATTTTGTCCATATGATAAAGTTCAATCCGCAATACTATCTTTTACAAAATTGAGGTATCTCTCTAAAAAACTAACACATTTCATTTAGTTCAAAAATTATCTCGAATTCGAGATAATCGACAAAAAAACTACAGTTCTTATGATTATATTTTAAATATTGATTTTATGATTTTGACTATCCTTCAAAAAATATCTTGAATTCGAGATTTATTATAGTCTAATTAGTTTTTATTGTCAATGCAGATATCGTTTCATTTTTTCATCAAAAACAATATTCTGATAACTCATCTCCATCAAATAATTTGTTTGAAAAAGAGCAACCGAAAAGCGGGAACATTCATGTAATAAATTTCTACTTTTCCCATAACCAAAAAAGCCATACAAATGTATGACTTTTTTGATTATTTTTTGTTCAGCTACATATTTACTTCCCAATTACGGAAGGAAACAATTCCGAAAGTGGAACTACTTTCCCCATCTCATCTTTAAACACAATATGCTCTCTCGTTAAATGACGCGGGCTCTTTACCCCCGCTGCTGCCGCTAATGAAAACAAACTATATCTCATACTAATAACATAGTTCATTACTCGCCATTTTTTCTCATACGGATCTAATGCTTTTTGGTAGTGTGGATTCGTGGTTGCAACCCCAGATGGGCATTGCCCTGAATTACATTGAAGTGCCATAATACAACCGCTTGCCATCATAAATCCGCGTGCTGAATTTACGGCATCTGCACCGATAGCTAAAGCAATCGCCACTTTATCTGGCGTGATTAATTTTCCGGAGGCAAACACCTTTAATTTATCCCTGACACCGTAATGATTTGCTGTATCAATAAATGTAAGTAATGCCGGTATAAGCGGAAGCCCCATACTATCTGCCATCGATTTATATGTTGCCCCTGATCCACCTTCTGAACCGTCGATTGTAATAAAATCTGGATAGATGTTTAATTCTTTCATTGCTTTTAATAAATCTTCCAAAGGCTTCTGTTGACCAATTACAATTTTCATGCCCACTGGTTTACCACCGTTTTCTTGTAAATCTTGAATAAAATATAAAGCCTCTGCGGCACTACTAATAAATGAAAAACGATTTGGCGAATTAATCGTTTCTCCTTCTCGTACTTTCCGAACGGAAGCGATTTTCTCATTTACCTTCTGTCCTTCTAAATGACCACCACGTATTTTTGCTCCTTGCCCAAATTTCAATTCAAACGCTTTAATATTACTTTCTTTCGCCTTCTCCATAAATTCCTTCATCGAAAAATTCCCGTCCTCGTCACGGTATCCAAATAATCCCGGACCAATTTGGGCAACGATATTTGCACCCGTATGTAAATGTTCTGGAATGACGCCCCCTTCCCCAGTATTAATCCACGAACCACCTGCCATTTTTGCACCAAACCCAGCTGATAAAATATAATTTTCTCCAATCGCACCGTAAGAAGTTGCTGATGCGCCAAACATGCCATACAGTTTCCACGGATATTTGCGGTTTTCACCGACGATAATTGCATCGTCTTCTTCATATAACCAAAGATTCGTTGTATCCGCTGTCAATTTTTCTCTTCGTGAAAATAACCCTTCTTTATGAATCACATACTTTTTCCCTTCACGTTCTTTCGTTACATTCACACTTAATTCATCTGTTAATTTCGGAAATAATGTATTAGCGATATAATATCCAGATGCATCAAAATCTCGTTTTGATCCAAAACCGAGTATTTCTGAACGGTATTTTGCTAGAAACATTACACTTTGAAAATCATAACGTGAAAAGGGCTTTCCATCCGTATCATGATCAAACCAATATTGCCTAAATTCCGGTCCTATCTTTTCAAGTAAATAACGCATCCTTCCTAAGTATGGATGTAACTTTAATATAGAATGATGCGTCCGTTTTTTAATAAAAAATGTAATAATAAAAAAAATGATTAATAGTAACATCAATAAGAGCAATATACTAATAATAACGAGTAGCGTTTCACTCATCCCGCTTCCTCCTATGAAAATCCATAATAAAAGGAGAACACCTGATGTGTTCTCCTTTTATCTTTATTCAAATTAATGTAGCAAGATGCCCTTTCGCGTCATATTCAACCAAACTTTCAGCATTTTTAATTCGCTGCACAAAATCTGGATTAGCGATTAATGGTCTTCCGAACGCCGCTACATCAATTGTTCCTTCTTGCAGTGCTTCTTCTGCCTCTTTCGGATTCAAATTACCTACTCCTACGATAGTACTATCCCAATACTTTCTTACTAATTGATGAAAATTCTTACCGTCAGCAATAACTTGCGTATAATTCATCGTTGAAGGGTGAATCATCGTTAATCCAACTTCTTTAAACATATTTACAAACGTTTCAATTGCAAGTTCAGGATGTTCCCACATATAAGTAGGATTATCACCTTTAAAGGCAGAGAAGCGAAGAAGCGTTTTATCAGCTCCAACTGCTTCAATTACAGCCTGAACAACTTCTTTCATAAACGTTAACCTTTGTTTTAAGTCCCCGCCGTATTTATCAGTACGCTTATTCGCAAATTCATAAGTAAATTGGTCAATTAAATATCCGTGTGCACCGTGAATTTCTACACCATCAAATCCAGCTTCGATTGCGTTTTTTGCAGCCTGTGCATATTGATTGACAACTTCTTTTATTTCTTCTATTGTCATTGCTTCTGGTGTATCAAATGGTTTACGAAAACGCGGAACATTACCCTCCGCAGCAATAGCAGACGGTGCTTGCGGCATTTGACCACCAATTATTTCGTGATGACTCATACGTCCAACATGCCATATTTGAGCAATAATCGTTCCGCCTTCTTTATGTACTGCCTCTGTAACAGGTTTCCAAGAATCAATTTGCACTTGTGTATAAATACCTGGTACTCCCGGATTCCCTTTTGCTCTCGGGCTAATGACAATTCCTTCTGTAATAATTAATCCAATCCCATCAGCAGCACGTTTTTGATAATACTCTACTACATCAGTACCAACTACCCCAGTCTCATTATTTGCAAAACATCTCGTCATCGGTGCCATCGCTATGCGATTACGAAGAGACCAAGATCCAATTTGAATCGGATGAAATAACTTCGTTTCTTCAATATTTTCAAAAGACCCCCAAGCGTTTATATTTGTTCCTTCATAAATACTTGCCGCTTTATTATTTGAACTTGTCATTTTTCTTCCCCCTAAAAAAATCTAACTATAATCGCATCATACTTACTTTTAGATAGTAACGTCAATTTATACGTCTTTACCATTAAAGATTCGAATATTAAACAAATAGAATGATAAAAACAAAAATTAAAAAGGTTTCCTAAGTAGGAAACCTTTTTTAGTTGACCATATAAGGCTAACAATTCGTTTATCTCTTTTAAATAAAGAAAATAAACAATTATTATCTCCTCACATATGGAAAATCTCTTAACAATAGAAGTGGGAGTGGTTCAGTATTCTTCTAAAAATAATAACTTATATACCTAAAACAATGAAAGCCCTACCTCTCTTTCATCCTTACGGCTCCTCGTCCGTGCCAGTGTGAATCAGGATTGCAAAAATCAAGTAACTATTTTATCGAGTTATTTAATTAAACTTCGAACATTCGTAAAAGAAATTAAAAAATAAAAATGGATTAAATTGTAGTAATAACAAAAGAGGTTAATGCTCTAAAAGTGGTTTGAAAGAGTTGAATGTCTTTGAAATGATTGATTTTCTATAATTATATTCCCAAAAAATTCAAGATCTTTTTTGGGATGTAATACATTATCTACAATGAATCTTAACAAAAGCTTTTTATTTGATTTTCTGTGATACCTTCAATTAATCCCAGCTCACTAACCAAAAATTCATGTGCGTTATCTAACATTTTCTTTTCGCTTGCATTAAGTGCTTTTTCTTTCTGCATACGTAATAAATCACGTACAACTTCAGCACCTTCTTGTATTTTACCCGTTTTTATTTTATCAGTGTTCAATTTATACCTTTGTTTCCACGTAAGTAATCTATCTGATTCCCCATGCTGAAAAATATCTATTATGTTTGTTAGTGCCTTTATATCTGTAACTGGTCGTATATTTGAACTCAATATTTTCCCCATAGGAATCATTACTTCCATATTACTAGCCGACATTTTTATAACATAATACTGTCTTTTTTCTCCTGAGATTTCCTTTTCTTCTATGGCTTTAATTATACCTGCTCCGTGCATTGGATAAACGATGTTATCGCCAATTTGAAACAAATAATCCACCTCCATATATGGTAACCTTCTCAATCTTAACATACATTTATTTTTTTAGCAAAATTTTTATAATATCACAAAATTATTTTCTATGTCAATTTATTTACACATAAAAATTCAAGCTGTACAGAAACACTAAAAAACCCGCGATTTTGTTACATTTCTACACCCATTTTCTCTAATTTTATATACCTTGTAAAACAAAAAAAACACATCACTACATATAAGTAGCGATGTATTTTTATATAATGACAAAAACGGTTGCTTCAAAACTTCACACACGATCCTTCGCTTATATACTAACCTGTTTACTAATCGTTTCTCGCGCTAAAAGAAAACTCATAATCACTTGCGCAGCTACTCTACTCGTCATATCCCTAAAATCAAGAGTTGGATCAATTTCTACTATATCCATCCCTTGAACGAGTGGCTCTTTACCAAGGAATTCAATTGCATCAAGTAAAGTTGTACTATCCATCCCACCAGGGCCAATTGCTGGACAGCCCGGCGCAAACGCTTGGTCTAGTACGTCCATATCAAGAGAAATATAAATAGAAGTCACATCTTGTTTTCTTAATACTTCAATACTTTCTGAAATAAGATCTTTTATTTTTCGCTCTCTTACATCTTTCATTGTATACACTGTCACGCCATGCTCTTTTGCATATTCATGGTACGCTCGTGCATTTGAAAAATTACGAATCCCAATTTGAACGAGTTGTTTTCCTGTAATCACATCATTTTCTAGCAAACTACGGAACGGTGTACCATTTGATGGACCACCATCATCTAAATTACGTAAATCATGATGGGCATCAAATTGAATAATACCGACCTTCCCTTTACTATTTGCAAAACCAGTTATACTCGGAAAACTAATCGAGTGGTCACCACCAAGAACGATTGGTATCATTTTCGGATTTACTTTCGTCAAGTGACCAACTGTTTTCGCAATTCGGTTATGACTCTCTTTTATATCTGTCACATGCATCGTAATATCACCACAATCATGAAGAACACTTTCTTTCATATCGTGTTCTTCTGTAATTGCGTACGTGCTATATGCATCCAACATTGAACGAATTGTTTTTGGTGCAAAACATGCTCCTGAATGACTAATAGATGGTTTAGAAAGGGGTGCTCCAATTAAGGCAGCACCGAATATTTCTACGCCTTCCTCCCAATCTTTAATCATTTCGCTCCATTTCGTCACTTCCCGATCGATAAACTTTGCATTTTTCTTTAAATAGTGGCCGTGCTCCACGATTGTTCACCTCTTGTATATGCGATATTCCCATTCTTCCATACTGTATTTACATGACTTACGCCGTAATGGTACGGTACGTAAGCGTAATTATAAGCATCCCATAAAACTAAATCCGCCTTACGACCAACTCTAATTTTCCCAGCTACATCGCCTCGATTAATGGCATAAGATGAGTTCACTGTTACCGCATTCCAAACTTCTTCTGGTGTCATTTTCAGTTTCAGCATCGCAATGCTCATAATAAGCTGAATGTTTTCAGTTGGACAGCTACCTGGGTTAAAGTCTGTAGCTAAAGCAACTGCAACACCTTCATCAATCATTTTGCGGCCGCGTGCGAAACTTTCTTTATTTAAATAGAAAGTTGTTCCTGGTAATAAAGTCGCTACTGTATTAGAGTTTGCAAGCATTTCAATTCCTTTATCAGAAGCGCCAACTAAATGGTCCGCTGATGCTGCACCAATTTCAGCCGCTGCTTCCGCACCACCAAGAGGGTCGATTTCATCTGCATGAATTTTCACATCAAAGCCAAGCTCTTTCGCTTTTAATAAAAATTCTTTTGATTCTTCTACAGAGAACACACCTGTTTCACAGAAAATATCAACGAACTCAGCTAATTGCTTCTCTTTCATTTCTGGTAATAGATCTAGCATCCATTGTAAAAATTCTTTCGATCTTCCTTTATATTCTTTCGGAACTGCATGAGCACCTAAAAATGTTGAAACTAAATCAATTGGATGCTCTTTTTGTAATTGTGCAGTTGCCTCTAATTGTTTCCATTCTGTCTCATCATCCAATCCGTAACCACTCTTCGCTTCTACAGTTGTAACTCCGAAAGATAGCATACGGTCTAAATGGAATTTAGCTTTTTGAACAAGTTCTTCTTTTGACGCTTGTTTCGTTGCATTTACAGTTGAAAGAATACCTCCGCCTTGTTCTAAAATTTCCAAGTACGGAACTCCTTGTAGTTTTAGCGCGACTTCATTTTCACGAGATCCACCAAATACAAGATGAGTATGCGGATCAACAAGACCAGGAGACACCATTTTCCCGCCGCAATCAATAACCTCTTTCGCTTGTAATCCTTTAGCTTCTTCCGCTGTTCCAACGAAAGTAATTACACCATTTTCAATTCCAACCGCACCGTTTTCAATAACAGGAAGCGTATTCATCGCTTCCCGTCTTAACAAGCCATCTTCTTGATCCATTGTTAGTAATTGACCGATATTTATTAGTAAAGTGTCCAGCATGTTTCTTCCTCCTTATTTCATCATTGGAATGTTAACGCCTTTTTCTTTCGCAGTTTGAACCGCTAAGTCATAGCCAGCATCAACGTGACGAACAACACCCATACCAGGGTCAGAAGTTAATACGCGTTCAATACGTTTTGCCGCTGCTTCTGTTCCATCTGCAACGATAACCATTCCAGCGTGAAGTGAATACCCCATACCAACGCCACCACCGTGGTGAACAGATACCCAGCTTGCACCGTTTACACTGTTAATTAATGCATTTAAAATTGGCCAGTCTGCTACTGCATCACTACCGTCTTTCATAGATTCTGTTTCACGGTTTGGAGATGCTACTGATCCACAATCTAAATGGTCACGGCCGATAACGATCGGTGCTGATAATTCACCATTAGCCACCATTTCATTAATAATTCGGCCAAATTTCGCACGCTCGCCATAACCAAGCCAACAAATACGTGATGGAAGACCTTGGAACTCAACTTGCTGACGTGCCATACGAATCCAATTACATAAATGCTCATTATCCGCGAACTCGCGTAAAATAACTTCGTCTGTTTTATAAATATCTTCTGGATCACCGGAAAGTGCTACCCAGCGGAATGGTCCTTTTCCTTCACAGAATAATGGACGGATAAATGCTGGAACGAATCCCGGGAAATCGAAAGCATTTTTTAATCCTTCATCGAAAGCAACTTGGCGAATGTTATTTCCGTAATCAAATGTAATCGCGCCTTTTTCTTGCATTGCAAGCATTGCTTCTACATGTTTTTTCATACTTTCTTTTGATAATTGTACGTAACGTTCTGGATCTTCTTCACGAAGCTTCGCTGCTTCTTCTACTGTGTAACCTACTGGAATATAACCGTTTAATGGATCATGAGCAGATGTTTGATCCGTAACTAAATCTGGCGTAATATTACGCTTCACTAGCTCTGGTAAAATCTCTGCCGCATTTCCTAGCAATCCAATTGAAATCGGTTCTTTCTTCTCTTTATACTCGTTCGCAATAGTTAACGCTTCTTCTAAAGACTCTGTATACAGATCACAATATCTCTTTTCAATACGACGATCGATACTACGCTTATCTACATCAATAGCAATTACAACACCGCCGTTCATCGTTACAGCAAGCGGTTGTGCACCACCCATACCACCTAAACCAGCAGTAAGTGTTACTGTACCTTTTAATGAACCATCGAAATGTTGACGTGCCGCTTCACCAAATGTTTCATATGTTCCTTGTAAAATCCCTTGTGTCCCAATGTAAATCCAGCTACCTGCTGTCATTTGTCCGTACATCATAAGACCTTTTTTCTCTAATTCACGGAAGTGATCCCAGTTCGCCCACTTCGGTACTAAGTTTGAGTTCGCTAAAAGAACGCGAGGCGCATCTTCATGTGATTTAAAAATTGCAACTGGTTTTCCTGATTGAACAAGTAACGTTTCATCGTTTTCTAACGTTTTTAATGAATCAACAATTGCATGGTAGCTTTCCCAGTTACGAGCTGCACGGCCAATTCCGCCATATACAACTAATTCTTCTGGTTTTTCAGCTACTTCAGGATCTAAATTGTTCATTAACATTCGAAGTGCAGCTTCTTGAACCCATCCTTTCGTTTGTAACTCAGTACCTCTTGCCGCACGAATTGTTTGTTGTACTTTTTCCATTTCAATCTCTCCCTTTTCTCGTTTTATAGTGCTGCATTTACATCCAATCTTTCCTTTATTGAATAATTCGTTTTTAACCAATGCGCGATATTTTCAATATCCGTTGAGAATATACGGTCATTTGTAATAGATGGCACTTGCTGACGACCTTGATGATAGAACGTTTTTGTAACTGTACTCATGTTTTCAATTCCGCGATATTCTGCTGCTTGCATCGCACAGATCATCTCAATTGCAAGAACGCGTCTTGCATTTTGAATAATTTGATGCGCATGACGTGAAGCTATTGTTCCCATACTTACGTGATCTTCTTGGTTAGCTGAAGACGGAATTGAATCTACACTCGCTGGATGAGCTAACGTTTTATTTTCTGAAACGAGTGAAGCCGCTGCATATTGCATAATCATGGCACCTGATTGAAGTCCTGGTTCTGGACTTAAAAATGGTGGTAAGTCATTTAATTGCGGATTTACTAGGCGTTCAATACGGCGCTCTGAAATATTTGCAAGCTCCGCCATCCCTACTTTTAAGAAGTCCATTGCAAATGCAATTGGTTGTCCGTGGAAATTACCACCAGAGATTACTTTTTCACCGCCATCAAAAATAAGTGGATTATCTGTTGCTGCATTCATTTCAATTTCTAATTTTTCTTTCACATAATTTAAAACTTGCCAAGAAGCACCGTGAACTTGCGGGATACAACGAAGTGAATATGCATCTTGTACACGAAGTTCTCCTTGTTTTGTCACAAGTTTACTATCATGAAGAATATCACGAATTCTGCTTGCCACTTCGACTTGCTCTTTATAACCACGCGCTTTATGAACATTTTCATCGAATGCATCAATAATGCCGCGTAATCCTTCCATTGTCATCGATGCAATTAATTCTGATTGATAAGCACTTGCTTCAGCTTCTATATAAGAAAGAACCCCTTGCGCTGTCATTGCCTGCGTACCATTGATTAACGCAAGACCTTCTTTTGCTTCAAGTTCAATAGGTTCAAGTCCTTCTTCTGTAAGAGCAACCATCGCATGAACTCGTTTTCCTTTGTAGAACACTTCACCTTCACCTAATAAAACGAGAGCAAGATGAGATAAAGGTGCTAAATCACCGCTCGCTCCTAGTGATCCTTGTTGCGGAACGACTGGATGAATTTTACGATTTACAAACTCAAGAAGCATGTTTACAACAAGTGGTCTAACACCCGATACTCCTTTTAACATCGTATTAGCTCGTAAAATCAACATACCGCGTGATACTTCTTCAGGGAATGGATCGCCTATTCCGCACGCATGTGACTGAATTAAGTTGTGTTGAAGTGCTTTTACATCATCTTTTTGAATAAGTACATCACTAAACTTTCCAAATCCAGTTGTAATACCGTAAACGACTTTTCCGTCCTCTACAATTTTCTCGACAACTTCGCGGCACTCTGCCACTTTTTGCATACTAGTTGGGCAAGCTGTTACACCTTCACCTTCAAGTAACAACCTCTTCATTTCTTCAACTGTCAATGTGTGTCCTGTTAACGTAATCATTCTTTTTCCTCCTTATAAAGGCAAAAGGGGGCCTTATCTTTTTAAGACAGACTTCTGTCCTAAAAAATAAGGCCCCCTTCTAACTAATAGACTATGGGCAAATCATATGTGATTAATTCCTAAACCAATCGCCTCATGCTCAGATCCTTTTACAGGTGCACCAATCGTTCCATAAAGTGCAACAGCAACCCATTCGCCTTCTTTTTTTCCGTCGTATGGTGTACCGCGCACAATCGCAAAGCGAAGTCCTACTGTACGAAGAACGTCTGCTAACTGAATTTGACCTCTCGTCACTCCGTACAAAGCTTCCATAATTGCATGATAAAGTGCATGTGTTTCTCTGTAAACATCTGTTTCAATAACTCGGTTACTCTTAGCCGCTGTTTCCATTGCTGCTACTACTTTTTGCGAATTCATAGAACCAACTTTCCCAGTACAATATTTCCAACCTTTCGGAATAGATAATACGGGACTTTCATTCTCATCCGCAAGTGCCAACAGCATGGCCATACGACCAATTCGATGTGTTCCTTGAAGAAGCATGTGACTCTCTCATTTCTTTTGAATTATTTGAATATTACTTAATTTAAGAATATATGAAAACGGTTAAATCGTCAATAGTTTAAAATATTATTCAAGCAATTTTTTATCCCTCTCATACTTGTACTTGTGTACACAATTTATTTACAGATTTTTTTCAGACGTGCTATAGTCTCACTAACAGATGCAAAGGGGCGAAATTTCAGTGGCGAAGCGAAAAGATATTCATTTTCGAATTGAAGAAAAATTACTTACAAGGTTTGAAGACGCACTCCATTACGAAGGTTTAAATAAAACAGATGTATTAACACATGCGATTCAGCAATTTTGCATAAAGGTGGAATGTGAAAAAATGAATGATGTAAAACGCCAATACAACGTAAGTAACCATTTACAAACACGTATCGATACGCATAAACATTACGAAGAAAAACAAGTGAATGTAGATGAAGTCGTCATTGAACATTTACAACTCCAAGGTGAAGAAAAAATATTAGAGGTCGGGTGTGCTAACGGAAAATTTCTTTCCCTTTTGCAAACTAATGGTCATAAAGGACATCTAACTGGTTTTGATCAATCCGAAACTATGCTTTCTGAAGCTGCTATAACGAATAATATGATTGAATGGAAACTCGGTGACGCTAGTAAACTTCCTTTCGAAGCTAATTGCTATGACCTGATAATCGCAAGGCATATGTTATACCACATGAAAGATGTCGAAAAAACTATTCAAGGATTCCATAAAGTAATTCGTCCCGGTGGCTCACTTTTAGCTACAACAAATTCTAAAGTTTCAATGCCTCGTATAGTTGAAATGTGTAACAGTATGCTAGACGCATTTGACTTACCAAAAACATCACCAGCAGTAGCTCCATTTTGTTTAGAAAATGGTAAAGAGATACTACAATCTATTTTTTCAACTGTTGAAGAAACAATTATTCATAATGCACTCGTTTTTCATCATGCCACTCCAATCGTTAACTATATTTCTAGCATGTTCCCGTCGCTGAATATACCTGATAATATGTCCCTTCACACCGAAATGAAGGAATGGCTAAAAGAAGAAATAGAAAATGATTTATCACTTCACAACGGTATATGGCGCGACCCGAAAACGTTAGTGATTTATCGATGTAAAAAAGAAAAGAGCTAGCATTCGCTAGCTTTTACACGTTTTCCGGTAAAAGATTCTCCATCATTATATTGCCCTTTCCACTATAAAAATTTGTATTATGTTCATTCACTACTCCAAAATAGGAGGCAATCGCTAGTCCAAATGGCACAAATGCATGTCCTTGTGCTGTAATAATATTTGCGTGCTGTACAACTTCTGTATAAACAAAATTTTCTACTGGAAAACAATCTAATTTTTGATAATCTATGGTCACTGTATAAGAGATTTCTTTAAATAAACCTGCTTTTGCTAACGCATACGGTCCAGCACAAATCGCTGCCACTAATTTTCCTTGCTCAGAAAATTGACGAATAACTGAAAAAAGCAGTTTCGCCTCTTTCATATGTATTTCATCTCCGCCCGGAATGATAATCCCCTCATATTCTTCTACACGCACTTCACTTAATTCTATATGCGGCTGTACTTGTAAGCCTGTTTCACTTATAATCATTTCTTTTGTTAAACCCGCTGTAATGATTTCATATTTCTTTTTCAGCAATGCTGTTGCTACCGTTATTTCAAACTCTGCAAATGTCGGGTATACGAATAATAATATTTTTTTCATAGCCTTTTCTCCCTTAGCCACCCTATAAAATATGCCTCTAATTCGTCCACTGATAATATATTAGTGTCCACATAAGTTACGGGAAATTGTTTATACCATTCTTTTTCAACTTCTACTAATTTAAATTGTTCCTCAAATGTACTTCGATTTCTTGTCCTATCATTATTTCTCCTATCATACAAACTCTCTTTCGAAACATCTAAATAAAAAATTGCATCCGAACGGCATTCTCTTAATTTATACAATTCATCTTTTAATTCTGTTTCTATACCCCACTCTTTCCCTATCACTTTCGAATAAAAGAGTGTATAAAATTCAATATCTTCTGGCCCACGATCAAAAATCACGACTGAACTTTTCACATTTTGAAACTCTTTTATTTTTGCTTCAATAAACATTTTTTGATTTGTAATAAACCCCTCTTTTGTACACATATCCAAATTTAATTTTTTTCGCTTTTCTACAATTGGATAAGGATTTTCATATATAACTGAAAGCCCACATCGCTCTAAGCTTTTGGCCAATGTTGTTTTTCCACTTGCCATCGGTCCTTGAAGTGAAATTACGTATACCATCCCTCTCACTCCCTTTTCTTATAATACATTGATAATATACAGAATTTTGAAAACTAACAACATAATATATAGCATCTTGTTTCTTATTCTTATGTAACTTATAATAAAAAATAGAGATTATGACTGACGCATCAATAATGTAAGCTTGGAAATCCAAGCTTACATTATTTTTTGCTTTCCCTTTTCTTATAAAAAGAGTATACTAATTTAGAACGTACGTTCTTAATGATTACATACAGTAAGGAGATAGAACAATGGTATACGACACAAAAGCAATTTCTTGGAATGCATCTTTAAAACAACTTCAACGCCGCTATACAAACAAACAAGTTGACCGAAAAGAATTTGAAGATATTGAACTAATGGAATTCTTCCGCGATAACGACTACATTCCTTTACCTACACATATAAGCGGCCTATCAACAACACGTTTTACTTCTTACTCTATTTTCACAACTGAAGATAAAGATCGTAAAGTTGGCACACTCATCATTGAATATGTAGAAAATGACAATGATATTTTATGTGTTGAACAACTATACTTCGTTTAAATCACAGCGCTTGGTCAAAATGATCAAGCGTTCTTGCTTTCTATGAATCTCATTGCTTATAATATAAATAAAATACAAAATATTGCTTTCGTTAAAGGAGGGCATACAATTGCTTGAAGGATGGTTTAGTTGGTTTATAGTCGTTTGGACTGTTGTATTATTAGGACTTATGTCTATCGGTGGATATTTTATGTTCAGAAAATTCCTAAAACGATTACCAAAAGAAGACGGCATGTCTATTTTAGATTGGGAAGAACACTATATAAATAAAACGAGACACTTATGGGATGACGGGCAAAAACAATTGTTAGAAGAGCTCGTAAGTCCCGTTCCGGAATTATTTCGCGATGTTGCTAAATCAAAAATTGCTGGGAAAATTGGGGAACTTGCACTACAAGACAATGCCTCTCAAATAACACAAGATTTAATTATTAAAGGATATATTATTGCCACACCAAAGCGTGATCATAAATTTTTAGTTAAAAAATTGCAAGAAAAAAAGATTGATTATTCGAATTATAAAACTTTGCTTGCAAAATAATCTTCATTTTTTTCCTATTTTCAACAAGTTAACATCAATGGTAAACGTTTTATACGTCGTGGTTGGGACAGAAGGTGCTAACAATACCAATAAAAAATACAGCGTCTTTGACGCTGTATTTTTTATTTTATCCATATACAATTTTCACGTTAATTTCATATCTTTCTCATTATAAAAACCATCTTCTTTTTCCATTTCCTTCTGTAATTTCGTAAAGGAACGGTACATCGCAATTCTCCATGAAACAATCATTGCAAACGCAAGTAAGAAGAACATACCACTAAGTTGTCCTAAATCAAGAGATTGACTTAAGTATGTTTTAAACACGATACGCACTACAAGTAATCCAATTAAAATAAATACAAATGCTTTTGAACGCTTCAAATAAATCTCTTGTCCGCGTATTTCAAATTTAGATGTTTTAATAAGAAAAATGGAGAAAAATAGACCAACGACAATCGCTTCTAACATTTCTGCTGGAGTTAATCGAAACTCTGGAAAAACATACATCAATGCTCCCGTGCTCATAAAAAACGGTGGGAGTATAATTTTTTCAATGTTGCAGGTTTCTTAGCTGCTTTTAAACGAATAAACATCGCACCGACAGCCATACAAACAGCAACGATACTTGATAACAGAACTATGTTCATATTTTCTCATCCTTTTTTGTGGCTATATGAAAAATATAATTTCATTATATGCTTTTCCGTTAGTATTTCCAACATTTTCACAGAATAATACTAAAAACCGGTAAATCCACCAAATAAACTTGAGAAATATACGATGATTTTCGTCATCCAATTAAAGTATAGGAAGATTCCCATGACAATCATAATGTATCCTCCGACTTTCATGAACGCCATACTATTTCTTTTAATCCAAGACATTTTCGTAATAAAGAATGAAAGTACGAAAAAGGGAATCGCAAATCCAAGTATGTAAGCAATCATATAAATCATTGCCGATTCTGGATTTGTTGCCGCTAATCCAATTACAGACACTAATATAGGCCCAGTACAAGGTGTCCATCCAGCAGCAAATGCCAATCCAATTAAAACTGAACCAAAATAACCACTCGGACGGTTTTTAAAAGCAAATTTACGATCTTGCATTAAAAACTTCGGCTTAAATACACCGACAATAATAAGACCGAATACGATGATAAATATACCACCTAACTGTCTAATTAAATCTTTATAATCCGTAAAAACTCCTCCGATAAAACTTGTACCAAATCCAATTGCGATAAATATAATAGAAAACCCAAGTAAGAAAAACGCTGTATGTATCATACTTCTTTTGCGAAGCATTGCATTTTCTTCTTTCAATTCAGAAACCGACATACCTGTTATGTATGATAAAAATGCCGGATAAAGCGGTAAGCAACATGGGGATATAAATGATAAGAACCCAGCTCCAAATGCTAAAAAAATACTAATATCTTGCATTATTCCACTGCTACTAAAAATATAGACAAATGTACATTCTTAGAGTATTCCTGCTTCTGCGTGTCCTGTCTCGCCACTAATTCGCTACTACAGTTTGCTGTAACACTCCACAGGCGTAAATTCCGATGTAGCCCACCGTACATATATACAATCTATTTACGTTAGTATTGTATATTTTTTTGCTTGTAAAAGGTTGATTGACGCGTTCAAATCTCTATCTATTACATTTCCACAGTCACATTCGTATACTCGGTCGGACAGCTTTAAGTCTACTTTCTTTTGACCGCAACATGAGCATAACTTTGACGAGGGATAGAATGTATCTACTTGACGTAGTTCGATTCCATATTCCTCACATTTCGTCAATAACCATGTTTTAAATGTATAAAAGCACTGCTTGGCAACTGCTTTAGATAGATGTTTGTTCTTCATCATACCTTTCACATTCAAATCCTCCACTGTAATAAACGTTGGCTTGGTTTTCACCACATCATTTACAATAGACTTTACATACGCTAATCGAATATTTGCGAGCCGGGCATGTAGTTTTTGCACCCTAAGAATGTTTTTCTCTATATTCGCTCTTTTGTTAGTAACAGATTGTTCACCTCTCTTTTTTATATTTTCAAATTTACGTGATAAAGAACGTTGCTCACGTCTTAACCGTTTTTCTATCTTTTTTACTTATATTGTTTTGTTGATGTTTTCATGAACGATACCATCGCTACGTATAGCGAAATCCTTCACCCCTAAATCAATACCTAAACCTGTTTGATTGAGTATTGGCTTCGTTTCTGCTTCTTTCCATTCGCAAAGCACAGATACAAAATATCTTCCTGCTCTTTTACCTATCGTTCCACTTTTTACAATCGCATTTTTGGGGATATACCCATATTCTTTTAACCTCATCCAACCAATCGTTGGAACTTTTACTCTATGTCTTTCTACTGTCCAATCTGTTTTGTTATTTTTCGGAAAATAGCACTTCACATCTTGCTTCTTCTTTTTCTTATATCGTGGAAACTTAGATAAACCCTTAAAAAACCGCTTAAAAGCTTTATCTCCATTCATAATGGCTTGTTTTACAGCTTTACTCGACACTTCTTTTATCCACTGGTCACATTCTTTTGTATAGACATTGTTCAACCATTTTGAAAAGTCATACCCACCTAGAAACTTTCCTTCGGCTTCATACAACTCTTTGTTTTTAGAGATATACATGTTGTAAACATATCTACACACACCAATAGTCTGATTTATTCGGGTTATTTGTTCTTTTGTTGGATGAATTTCTATTAGATATGCTTTTTTCATAGCTCTTCATCCTCCGACATTTTCTTTTGTATTTCCTCAATCCATATACCCTACAACTACATACATGAATGATAGATATCAAATACTGAGCAAGTTCTTCTTGTGGAGACAACTTTTCATTAGTAACAATGATAACTTTGACTCCCATCTTATGAAGAAATCCCTCAAACCAGTCATAACCAAAACGAACAAACCTATCTTTGTGTGTGATGACGATGGTTGAAACATTTCTCTCCATGCAGTCATCAAGCTTATGTTTTACTACGTATGTCCACGTTTACCTATGTTTTCACTTACCGTTGTTTCCTCCTCTCCCTAAATATTGTAGCAAAAACATATAAAAATACTATGAACAATTCGTGAAATCACTTTAGCAACGTGACAATAAGAAAAACTACCCTTTCAAACAGTTTCTAAAATAACGTTTTCATTTCCTTCTATTATATAGAAAAATCTCAATTAGACTACAAAACCTCTCTAATGTTATTAACATAACAAAGATAACATAGTTTCTCAAATGATTAGCATATTACTAGTACGTCTATTTACATATTGCTTAAAAAATATTTTTTTCAAATGCTGTCTTTATACAATACAAAGCTGATTTTACAATACTTCTATTATTACTAATTTCAAGATTATGCATAAATATCATACTTTTATTATTATTCTATAAAATTTTGCACTTTTCTTTCATTTGACCCTTCATTTTTAATTTTGTATACTCCCTCTAGTTATATATGTCCGTTACGGAACAATTTCATATAGATGGGAGGAATTTTTCATGCTTCGTTATTCTCTTTTAGTTTTATTAGGAGCGTGTAGTTATGGGGTTTTAGCTATTTTTGTTAAACTTGCATATGCAGAAGGATTTTCACTTGGAGAGGTAATTGGTAGCCAGTATTTGTTCGGTTGGATTATTTTACTTGCTATTACACTTCTATTTTCTAGACATCGTGTTCCACTAAAACAAATGTTAATTTTATTCGTCGCAGGAACGTCTGCAAGTTTTACCGGAATTTTTTACTACGCTTCTTTAAAAACTGTACCAGCTTCTATTGCAATTATACTTTTATTCCAGTTCGTTTGGGTTGGGATTATCATTGAAGCAATTACAACGAAAACATTACCTTCAAGAGAAAAAGTTATTTCAGTAATTTTCTTACTTGCAGGTACATTTTTATCAAGTGGGTTATTAGAAACATCAGCTGGTGATTTCGATACGACTGGAATCATTTTAGGCTTATTATCTGCTGTTACATTTGCAACATACATTTTCGTAAGTGGTAAAGTTGCCGTTGAAGTACCTTCTTTACAACGCGGTGTCCTTTTAATGGCTGGCGCTTTAACTTTAGTCATGATCGTATTCCCGCCAACATTTATTTTTAACGGAGTGATTTCTCAAGGCCTTTGGAAATACGGCTTAGGATTAGGAATATTTAGTATCGTTATTCCGTCCATTGCCTTTACAATCGGTATTCCAAAAATCGGGTCTGGCTTAGCAACCATTCTTGGCGCAGCAGAACTGCCAGTTACAACAATTATGTCTGTATTCGTTTTAAAAGAAGCTGTACTATCTTCACAATGGGTCGGTGTATCACTTATTTTAATCGGTATTGCAATCCCGCAAATTGAATATGCAATGCGTGGACGTTATAAAAAACAGCATACTCATAAAAAAGTTGCAGCATAAAGTGAAACTTTAATCAGTGGGGGTTTTGTTCATCCCCACTGATTATTAGCCTTCACCAATCGGGCATTTATGGGCAGTTGATCTCCCACTTAACTTCTTTGCTTCAGCCGAATTTTGAGGTGGGAGTTTTACTGCCCGTTAATGCGGGATAAACGAGAGAGGATTTTCATTTGAAAATCCTCTCTTTTATTATTGTGTTATATAATGAATACAAATACTTCACTTAAGAAAGAGGGGGATAATAAGTGGCATCCATTCCAAATCAATTAACAGAAAAACTTATTTCCATTCGTCGGCATTTACACGAATATCCAGAACTATCGTACGAAGAATTTGAAACGACAAAAGCAATAAAAAATTGGTTAGAAGAAGCTAATATTACTATTATTGATTCCAATTTAGAAACAGGAGTTATCGCTGAAATTTCTGGTAATAAAAACGGACCGGTTGTAGCGCTTCGTGCTGATATCGATGCCCTTCCTATCCAGGAAGAAACAGACCTTCCATACACTTCAAAAATACAAGGTAAAATGCATGCTTGTGGGCATGATTTTCATACAGCTGCTATATTGGGTGCGGCTTACTTATTAAAAGAAAAAGAAGCTTCTCTTAACGGAACTGTTCGCTTTATATTCCAAGCTGCTGAAGAAAGTGGAAACGGAGCATATAAAGTTGTTGAAGCTGGACATTTAAAGAATGTACAAGCCGTGTTTGGTATGCATAATAAGCCCGATTTACCAGTAGGTACAATCGGTATTAAAGACGGTCCACTAATGGCTGGAGTAGATCGATTTGAAATTGAAATTCATGGTGTTGGGACACATGCAGCTGTGCCTGATGCCGGCGTCGATCCTATCGTTGCATCATCTCAAATCGTTATGGCACTTCAAACAATTGTAAGCCGAAATATTAGTTCTTCTCATAACGCTGTCGTAAGTGTAACAAACATTCATTCAGGGAATACATGGAACGTTATTCCTGAAAAAGCTACATTAGAAGGAACTGTTCGTACATTCCAAGCTGAAACACGTGAAAAGATTCCGGCATTAATGGAACGTATCATTAAAGGCGTTTCTGATGCATTAGGTGTAAAAACAGAATTCCGATTTTATCCAGGTCCTCCTGCTGTTCAAAACGATAAAGTACTCACTGATTTTTCTATTCATATTGCAGAGAAAATGAATCTAAACGTTATCTCTCCTACACCATCAATGGCAGGAGAAGACTTTTCTTTTTACCAACAAGAAATACCAGGTTCATTCGTCTTTATGGGAACAAGTGGTACACATGAATGGCATCATCCAGCTTTTACAGTAGATGAAAAAGCATTGCCTATTAGCGCAGAGTATTTCGCCCTATTAGCCGAAGAAGCTATTCATCAATTATTACAAACAAAAAGCCGTTAAGTTACCCTTAACGGCTTTTGCTTATGCTGTTAAATCTCGTTTTATAAATACAGTATAGGAAACCCCTAAAAATACAGCTAAGTATAGAAGAAGCATACAAGAAGCAAATGGGAATGTTACTCCATCAATAAAGCTTCCACCCTTTAAAAGCCCATATAAATCTGTATTCGCTGGTAATAAATATTTCGCCCATTCATATCTTGCTGCCGGAATTAGCGCTATTCCCCCTGATAATGCAAGAAATAAAGAAATCCCGATTGCACCTCCGCTCGATCTCGTTAAAACGGAAATCATAAAGGCAAATGCAGCATACACAAGAGTTGGTAACCAAGATAAAATATAATATTTACTTGCTTCTACGAAAATATTTTGTTTTATTATATTTCCATTTTGAACGACAAATTCAGCCCAAGCTGGTTGTTGGAATTTATAAATAATCAACCCGCATAATACGGAAAAAATCATATTAAATATAAATAATAATGCCGCAAATATAACGATTGCCAAAAACTTGGATGTTAAAATTTTAAATCGGCTCGCTGGACGAATTGTTAAAAATTTATATGTTCCCCAGCTATATTCATTCGCAAAAATCGTACTCGCATATACGAGAATAAATGGAAGTAAAATTGGAAATACGATAAAGCCTGTATCTCTCATAAATGAAAGCGGAGAACTACTTGCTGGCGCTGTATTCGTATCTAAATGCTTCATTTTAAGCTGGTATTCCTTTACAAGCTCGTCTCCTGACTTTTCTGTTAAAATATCCTCTTTTTTCATGCCGAGCTTTTTCTCAATTTCTACAGTGCGTTCTGTATAATCCGCTTTCCACCCTTTTGTTTCTGGCTCTAAATATTTTACCGTAACCCATCCTAATCCAATAATTAATACCGCAATAACTGCAAAAGGAATAATCGTTCGCTTTCGCTTAAATATTTTATACAGCTCGTTATAAACTAAATTAAACAATATCTTTTCCTCCTGTTAATTCTAAAAACTGCTCTTCTAGCGTTTTTCTTTCTTCATATACACGATAAACTTGAATGTTTTTCTCCATCAATGTACGAAGAATATTTGGAACTTCTTCATCTTTCACGTTTATAATTAATTCGTTTTCTTTTACTAAAACATCGTATTCTAAAACCTCTGCCGCTTTATTCGCATCATCTACACGTATATGTATTTCTTCTGTTTCTTCCTTTTTATCACTGTGAATATTTTGTGTTGCGACATATTCTCCATGCTGAATAATAATAACCCTGTCACACATTAATTCAACTTCTGAGAGTAAGTGACTAGAAACAAGAACAGCTTTTCCTTGTTCATGCGCAATTTTCTTTATGTACATCCGCATTTCATGTATACCACTAGGATCTAATCCGTTCGTCGGTTCGTCTAGTATTAATACATCTGGATTATGTATAAGCGCCTGAGCAATTCCTAAACGCTGTCTCATACCGAGTGAATATGCTTTTACTTTACGGTCAATTACTTGTCCCATTCCTAACAATTGCACTACTTCATCGATACGCCCTTCAGTCACATTTCCATTCATTCGTCCGAAATATGTTAAATTTTCATAGCCGCTTAAGAAAGGATAAAATTCTGGTGTCTCAATTACAGCACCAATTTTCGCAGCAGTTTTTTCAAATTGCTGTTTTACAGATTGACCATCAATCCATACTTCTCCTTCTGTCATACGAATCATTCCGACCATCATTCGCATTAATGTCGTTTTTCCAGCACCATTTGGTCCTAATAAGCCAACTACTTCACCTTTTTTCACTTCAAAACTAATATTTTCTACTAACGTCTTTGAACCAATTCGCTTTTTTAATCGATCAACTTTTACGATCGCTTGCTCATTTATCATTCCATACAACCTTTCTTCTTAACTCTTTTTTTCAGTTCTTCCCACTGTATCATGATTAATAACATGTGTAAAATGAAGAAAAAGCCATGATTTCTCATGCCTTTCTCCTCGTTTCATATGACTTTTCACCCTTTAACCTTTGTGTAAACCTACAACATTGCCACATTGATATTATAATGACAGTTATCATAACAACTGCTGTTATCACTACCGCATACATCGTAATCGGTGCATTGGTTATCCCTTGGATTCCTACTGCTTTCATAAAAATAATAATAAATAATTTCAAAAATAACATACCATGAATTAATCCGAAAACAAAAGCTCCTCCGTAAGTTAATAATTGCTCCTGACATAATAAACATAACATTTCTTTTCTTGTCATCTTCACTACTTCATACGATTTAAACTCCTCTCTTCTTACCCGTAAAAGAGAGGTTGTCATTTTATATGTAACGAAAATACACACAAAAACTATAAATAGAAACATAGCATAAAACCACTTTACAAATATAGGTGTATATTCCGCTTTACTTATTACAGCTTCATTGAATCGGAATGATATCATAAAAAAACAAATCATTGTATTCATAGCAATCCACATAAATTGTTTTAACCTTCTGGTAGCAAATATTTGTATGTTTTTTCTCGCTAACCGAAATAAAGACATAATTTCCCCCTACCTTACTTCATAACATACGCATTCTATACTACTAGTGTATAAGAATATGACATTTTAAACATCGCACTTCAATCGGAATCTTTACTAAGCCTTTAGTCCTAGAAACCAAGCATATTTACCTCTTTAGCATTGAATAAAAAACAAAAAACGGAAATGCACTTTAGTTACATTTCCGTTTTTTGTTTAACGAGGTGAATCTTTATATAACTTAATTATCATGACTATCCTGTAACTTCATCAACTATTCAGCCTTCGCATCTTCCACTTCAATCCTTTTTTTCTCTCTTGCAATTTTCAAAAACTCTAACAACTCTGGATTGTTATTCATTTTTTTATAAGCCACTGACATTTCTGCGACAAAATTAGAATCACATAACTCTTTATATACAACTTCTGTTCTATACAATTTATTTGCGGATACAGGTATTACCGTAATTCCAATACCTGCCGCTACAAGCCCCATAACAGTTTGATACTCCGTTGCTTCTTGTACAATGTGCGGACTAAAACCTACATCACGGCAAAGCGATAAAATTGTATCATATAACGCTGGCCATACTGGTCTCGTAATAAATACGAACGGTTCATCCCTTAAATCTTCGATATGTATTTCGTCCTTTTCAGCAAGAGGATGTGCCTTCGGTAAACATAACGTACATGAAAGTTTTTGAATTGGTTCTAACTCAAGTAATTGCGTTGGAATTGGCGGACGTAAAAATCCAATATCAATTCGATTATCATGAAGTGCATGCACCTGATCCGGTGTGGACAATTCATGTAATGCTACAGACACTCTCGGAAATTTCTTTCTGTACTCTCTGACGATTGACGGTAAAATATCATATATCGCCGCACCTACAAAACCAATTGAAAGTGATCCAACTTCTCCCCTTTGAGCACTTTGTGCAACTTCTACTGCTTTTTCAATTTGTTCAAACGCTTTTTTTACTTCTTTTAAAAACATTTCTCCTGCTTCTGTTAATTCAACCTTTCTCTTCGTTCTTGAAAATAACATAACTCCCATTTCTTTTTCTAATTGCTGAATTTGTTGACTAAGCGGTGGTTGTGTCATTTGTAAACGAGCAGCTGCTCGTCCAAAGTGTAATTCCTCTGCCACTACAACAAAATATTGCAAATGCCGTAATTCCATTTTGGACACCCTTTTCACTTTCGATTAATACATCTAATATATTAATAACATACAATTTATATATTAGACAAATATTTCGAATGAACGTATAGTAGAAATTGTTAATTCTTTTTTACAATTTTTATGTAAAAAACAAAGAGGTGGTTACTGTATGAAATGGTGGAAGTTAAGCGGACAAATTTTATTATTATTTTGTTTCGCTTGGACAGGTGAATGGATTGCAAAACAGGCACACCTCCCAGTTCCAGGAAGTATAATCGGTATTTTTTTATTATTAATCTCATTAAAATTTAATATAGTGAAAAAAGAATGGATACAAGACGGTGCAGACTTTTTATTAAAAGAACTTATTTTATTTTTCATCCCTTCTGCAGTCGCTGTCATTCGTTACAAAGATACATTATCACAGTATGGAATCGATCTCATTTTAATTATCGTGATTAGTACACTTTGTGTCACTCTCGTAACAGGACTTTTAACAGAATTGCTATTAAAGCGGAAAGGATCAACACAATGATCGGCTTTCTTTGTTTACTATTAACACTATTCGCATATTGGGTATCTAAAAAAATGTATCAACGCTGGAATTGGAGTTTGCTTTCTCCCCTTCTTGTATGCCCAATCATTTTAATCGCTTTATTACTTGGATTAGATACACCATACGAAACCTACGAATCTGGTAGTCATTGGCTAACAGAATTATTAAAACCTGCAACAGTTGCTTTCGCATGGCCAATCTATAAATATTTTGATCTATTAAAAAAACATGGCACTGCTATTTTAATTAATGTCATTGTCGGTTCTTTTCTATCTGTTACTACTTCCGCACTACTAGCTAATTTTTTTCAAATTGACTCTACAATAGAACAAAGTTTAGCACCGCACATTGTAACAACACCTATTGCAATGGCTATTTCAGAAATGATTGGCGGCATGTCACAATTAACAGCAGTTTTCGTTGTATTAACTGCCTTAACTGGAGCGTTATTCGGTCCTACACTCATACGCATATGCCGTATTAAAACAGCGCTCGCAAAAGGTATAATGCTAGGTACTAGCGCGAATGGGACTGGAACATCAAAAGCATTTGAAATCGGTCCTGTAGAAGGTACAATTGCAAGTTTATCAATGCTTTTAACAGCTGGAGCTAGTTTAGTTATCGTTCCACTTTTCTTATCTTGGATACACTAAAAAAGCAAGTATTTACACACTTGCTTTTTTATTTACATATCGGTATATTAGCTCGTAATCCTCTGGAAAAGCTAATGATAATTTTCCAACTTCATGTATCCCTTTCCAATCAATCTCATGTATTAACTCATCCGGATCTTGGATTTTCATATTACCGCCTATTTTTTTAACAAAGTAATAATGAACATACACCGGAATCCCGTATGTAATACCTTCTTTTTCGTATATTTTATTTACAACCTCCACATTGTAGCCTGTTTCCTCCCAAACTTCCCTGATACAACATTCTTCTAGTGTTTCTCCCTTTTCAAGTCCTCCACTTGGGACAGACCACCTTTTTTCTTCCCCTTCTTTTCCTTGCAATACCATTAAAATTTCATTTCTTTCATTCATACAAATAGCTGCCGTACCTATCCATCTCTCCATATACATCCCTCCCCTACTAAAATTCACCTTCTTTTTTATTTCCCCTTTGAAAAAAAGAGGAAATAAGTAAAAAGATGCCGAAAGTTTACATCAACTTCATGAGCAGTCCCTTCTTAGAAATTCAAACCGGAAGGATGAAATTATGATTTCTAAATATGTTGTGGAATGTGTTTTTTGTGAAGAAAACCGAAAACCTCGGCAAGCCATTGTCACAGTGCCTGCTACTTCTCAGCTACTAGCCATTCAAAAAGTACGAGCTGAATGTAAACGTCGCTTCGGAAAAACTTTATTATTGCAAACAGAAATTAAAGAAGACTTACTCATTGAACAAAAAGAAAGCTGACCATAAATTGGCCAGCTTTCTTATCCGATCATATTTTCACATGAAGATTAGGGGCATCCTCTTTAAGGATCGGGATTTACCCATTATGTGCGTTCCATAATGGTCATCGAACAATATATTTCTATACAATAAACTATTGAATAGAATAGGGCAAAACTTGTTCGCATTTTTAGAAAAGGGATAGGGATATAATTCAAGTAATACTTCGAATACTCGAACTTTATACTCATTATATTAAAGCAAATCCTTTTATATGAGAAATATGAATTACTTACATAATTCATTCGTAAAATATATTAATAGATTTCTATATATTCTCTTTAATCTACTAACAACATACATCCAGCTAATATTGGTGTCATAATCATCGAAAATCTTAGAAGCATGCGAGGTGCATAATTTGTAAACTTAGCTCCTATATATGCTCCTAACATTGTCCCGATTAAAACTTGTACTAATAATACATAATCTAAATACCCTTCCGAACTATATCCAAACCCACCTCCAATTGCGATTGGTAATATAACGAGCATTGTCGTCCCTACAGATTGACGGATTGTTAAACCTAATAGAACCATTAATCCGAGTTGGATAAAAGGTGCTGAGCCAATACCAAATGCACCTGCTAAAATTCCAGTCACCAATCCGAGGAATATACATTTAATCACGTTATCTTTCGAAAGTTCTTTATGCCCTTTTAAAGACGACTGTGATCTTTTTTGAAACATAATCAACCGAATAAACATAAAAATTGCCGATAAAAATAACATACCAGCTGTAAACCAATGCAACAGATGTGCTGGTATTAACGAACCAAACTTTGAACCAATAAAGGAACCAATTGCGCCAAATCCCCCAACAACTCCGCCTATTACAAGTACAACATTCCCTTCTCGGTAATGACTTACTACTCCAGATAATGTCGTAAATGCCATCGCAGTTAAAGATGTTGCAAGAGCAACATGAATAGGGATATGGAATACTAGAGTGAGTATCGCGATGATAAATCCTGCTCCCCCTGCTCCGACAAATCCTAATAAAACTCCCATTAATAACATTGTTATAATAATTGCCACATAATTCCCCTCCAATATCCCAATTATCTATCATATACACACTTCTATACAAACAAAAAGCACCCTAAGCGGATGCTCTGACTACTTTTCTTTATTGATAATATGTACTTAATCTTGATTAATTAAAATAACAGCTGGACCAGAAACAACTACTCCGGCCACTTCTATCTTTTCAAATTCCATCACTGTAATAGATATAACCCCTTCTCTTTCCATCAATTCCTTACTCAGGACTTCAGTCGGTATTGATTTCACCGTCCTACCTCCTTTTCATTTTATACAAAATTACAAAAAACTACCCAATGCATCTAAATATATGCATCACCTCCGCTTTCATTCCTTATTCCAGTCAAAATTCACATCCCCTTTCTATAACATATTGAAAAATAAAAAAGCACTCGCCAAAGCGAATGCCTTTCCATTATTTACTCTCTATTACTTTTAACATTCTATTAATAAATGCTGCCGATTCCCCACGTGTTGCAGAACCTTTTGGCATAAACTCATTATTCTCATTCCCTTTTACAATACCTAACCCATAAACACGTTGAACCGCCTGTTTATCATACGCTAAATTTTGATCCGTAAATGGTAATGAAACTAAATTACCTTTTATATTTTTGTATTGCAATGCACGATCAATCATAATAACAGCTTCATCACGTTTAATCGTATCATTCGGAGCAAATATATCATTTCCTCGTCCACTTATAATCCCAGCACTAGCTGCACGATTAATACCATCTACTAACGATGGATGGGCTGTGCTTAAATCTTTGAAATTCGATTTCCCCTCCGGTAATTGCAATGATCTTGAAACTAAATTCGCAAATTCACCACGTGTTACAAGACGTTCTGGCCAGTAAGAACCCTTCCCGTCTCCAACCATAATACCTCTTTTATCTAATTCACGAATATCTGCTTCATACCAACCGCCAGTTATATCATCTTTATGATTCGCATCATAATAAGCTTTCGTTCCCTGTAAAAATGGCTCCCACGCATTATTCCTTATCATAATGGCCGGACAATTCTTTCCGCTCCAAAATTGATGTTTTTTCACATTTTCTAAAGGAATATTTAATTCCCCCATTAAATAGGCTGCTAGTTTGCGAGCATTTTCCACAGCTTTATTATAATCACCATCTTGGTTGACAGCAATTTCAATTGCAATTGATTCTCTGTTACCAGTTCCTTCTGCTCCATCTCCAGCATGCCAAGCATTTTCATTTAATGGTAGATGTTGATAAATTTCTTTATCATCTACTGTAAAATGCCAAGATGCTGAACGATCAGTCGTTCCTGTTGCTTGGCTGTATAAATATTGTGCATGGTTTCTAGCATTTGCTCCAACACTATAATTATCCGTCTCATGAATTGTAATGTATTTTGGTTTCATCGCATAACCTGGACGAATATTTTCATTTCCTGTTGGTACAATCATTTCCTTTAATGGTACACCGTAAATATCCGTTGTTTTCTCTGCTGATGGCGCTGCATACATAACCGCTTCACGTTTCGTACGCGTTGGAGTTGTACTTTGAATAAGAGATGCTTTTGTACCCTCAAATTTTGCTGAAGGTGCATAAATCCATTTCACCTCATTATCTATTTGGACTTGGAACCACTCTCCAACTTGTCCAATTGCAATAATTGTTTGCGGTTGTAACACTTTCTCGTCTTTATATGAATTAAATGGTGCGGAATATGTAGCTGTCTCTTCATTAATTACTAATTTTTCGTTTGCCAAGTGATAAACTTCCTTAACCTCTACATTTCCTTCACTACTTTGTATCCACCCAGCTCCAGATTCTGTTTGTACATAGTAAGCGTTCCCTTTTTGTTTTTCGGCTTTCACTACTTGATTAGAAAGCTGAACACCTGTCGCTTTTTGTAACTCAGCAGAATCAAATAAAGATGCTGAACCTATTATATGTACAAAAAAATCTCCTTGTACTTCATTTGTTATTCCTTTGCTCTCTCCACGTCCATCTTCATCTTTCATATGGCTTTCAATACTTTTTAATGCTTGCTCGTCTGTTGAAATTGTTACAGTCTTTTCTACTGTGTCTGCATAGGAAAAACTTGGAATCGTTACCATACTAAATACAATTGATGCAGCTAAAACATTATAAAATTCTTTTTTCATACTAATTATTTAACACGTTTATATCTTAATTCGTGTTAACTTCCCTCCCTAATCTAAAATATTTAAGGCTATCTAGCAGACTTCTAAACTAAATAACCCTTTACAATATAACAAACTCTATCTCATTCGTATAGATAGGAATGACTACTATTTGCCTACTTTTTCTATATTGGAATATAGAAAAGAAGCTATAAAAGATATAGCTTCTCCTCTCACTATTTCAATCTCGTTGTACCTTATACTCTATAACTCTACCATCTTTATCAAATTGCAAAACAAGACATTCACTATCTATAGGAATGAAACCACGTTCATTCCCAAGATAGTACAAAGTAGTAATTCCCTCTGCCCAACTTCTCGTTTTCATAGGGGTCCCTAACAATTTTGTAATTTCCTCGTTTGATTTCCCTATCAATTTATGCTCCTGTAATAGGTCATCTACCATATGTACTCGTTTTTCTTCATAATTTAACCACCGATCCTGATTAAAATTTGAAGTGTATTTATTTATACTTAATTGTACGGTGCATACTAGCAATGGAATGAGACCTACCATCATTATAGTGAACAGTTGTTTCTTACCTTTATCACGTCTTGCCGAAACATGTAAGATAGACTTTTGAATAATAACTAATAAAATAAAAGGCATTACTACCACCAAAATACTCATTACACTCAATGACACATGAACCATATCAATAACGAAAATAAACGCAATGTACATTAATATATACAAACAAAAATAAATGTACAACATTCCCCACAATATAGCGCTTTTACCTTTTTCCACCCAAATAACACCTACTTTATCCCGCTATTTGCGGGCAGTTAGACTCCCACCTCAAAATTCGGCTGTAAAGGGTAGAAGTCGTGTTGCCCATAAACCCCCACTAATTAAAGTTTTACTTTATTTTTCACTTCGCAACATAATTCATCTGGCCAATCATATCTCTAATCTTTTGTAGTTCTCGTGCTGTATATATTACTTTACTTGTTAAAACTTCATTTCTGAAAAATATTACAATTTGCTCTCTATCTTTAAATCTCGGCAATTCTTCATTAGAAAGATCAATAACTTCTTTTCCACTCTCATTTTCAAAATATACAATTGGTTTTACTTTTTCCTTTACAATATCTACTTGCATTTCTTCCAAACAATTATATAAAGTTTGAGATAGCATTTTCGCTTTATACGCTGGATTCCCTTCATTTCTTACTTGCAAAGTTAATGAAGTTCCATCCGTAATAAATTCAAATGTCTCTTCTTTTTCAATTTCATGTTGATACTTACCAATTTCCTCAATCATAAATGAATATATACCCGCATTTTCTTTCGTTAAGCCATGGATTAATTTCCCTGTCCATTCTTTCGTCTCAAGTAGATAAATACCAGTTTTACATAAGATAAGGTGATGAATTCGATTATTATTTATGTCACGTTTATCTCTATATTTATTGCGTATCATAAAAATGTTCGGTATAATATGAAACTCTTCTTCTAGTATTATTCCTTGCTCAACGAAACCTCGCTTCATATAATGTAATATTTCATGCGCATTCACTTCAGCACCATTTTTGGTATATTCTCGTAAATCCGCAATTAAATTTTGAAACATATGTATTTCACTACTATGCTTATCTTGCATTTCACTACGTTCTTTACTATGTTGAACAGCCAATTGATTTTTCATCATACGCATATTTTCAAGTTCTCTAGCTGTATTCACTTGTAAATCATTATATTTTTTCTGTTCCATATTCTTTAAAGTATCCTGTTGTTCTTTATGCCCTGTAATCGTAGCTGCAATCTCATTTTCATACGTTTCAATCGCTTGTTTCTTTTCAAACTCTACTTGCTGACTCTCTGATTCTAACTGTTTATTTTTATAAAACAGTACAAACACTACAGCTAATAATATTAAAATCCCACCTATTAGCACATACTCCATATTATTACTCCTTTATTTCATTTCCGATTATTTTTAAACATATATCAATTACATTATACTATGCTATCAATATATACTTTGTAAAAATTATATATTTTTAATAAAAGGCACCTCAGTCGAGATACCTTTTAAGTTCACTTTATTGTACACCATACTGAATATAACTTGAATCATAGTATACCCATTGATTTGTCCCTAAGCAAAGCCATCCATCTAGCTTACTCCATACTCGATATGATTCACCATGATGTAACTGTCTTATAACATTCCCGTTTAATGATGGAGCATCTCGCAGATTCACATTATCGCCAGTAATAGTTGCTACATAATGTTTATACTGAATATAACTTGGATCATTATATACCCACTGATTTGTCCCTAAGCAGAGCCATCCATTTTGTTCTCCCCAAACTTCATATGATTCGCCACGATTCAATTGGCGAATTACACTAGACTGTAAAGATGGTCCACTTCGTAAATTCACATTATCTCCATTAATTACAGCAACTCCGTATACTGGAGTCGCATTATTAGGCGTGGAGACATTCCCTCCACCACTTGCTCCATTTCCTTGTAAAGCTTCTAATGAAACAGCTGCTGATACGTCACAATTTCCTACACCTGAAATTTGCCCAGAATCTGTGTACTGCCATGCTGTCCACTCTGTCCATCCACCAGCATCAGCAGGCGGTATACTAGAATATCTGGAAATCCAAAGTGGAATGTCACTTAACCCGCTAATTCCAAATTCATTAATATACCAAATTCCTGTATATAACATTACATCTTTCCCAGTAGCTTGTTTCACATAATTTACGAAACTTCTTGCCCAATTCGATATAGTCGCACCCGTTAAACTACTATTGCTAGTATCCGTTGGCGATTCTAAATCTAAAACAGGAATTAAGTCCGTCTGATTACTCTGTAATATACTCACAAAATATTTCGCTTCTGAAATTGCATCATTTTGTTCTGGATGAGCAAAATGATATGCACCAATTAATACATTCGCATTTCTCGCAGCTTGTACATTTTGAACGAAAGTGGGGTCAATATAGTTCACACCTTCCGTCGCTTTTGCATACGCCGCTGGAATGCCAGATGACTTCACAGCATTCCAATTAATGTTTCCTTCCCAATGAGACACATCAATAAACGTAATATTTGAACTGGATCTATTTTGCATATAAAAGCTCCTATCAAATTTTGTTATTCTATATACAATATGTACAACTCTAGTTAAAGGACACGACAAACCTCTCACATATTTCGAAAATTTTATTACATTTTAATATCTGAGAGAATAGAAAAAAGACCTTGTAATTCTACAAGGCCTGTTGCAAACTCCCTTTATTTTGTAGCAAGTACATATTGTAGTAAAGTCCTTGTTTACTAAGTAACTCTTGATGTGTTCCGCTTTCTACAATTTCCCCTTCATGCATAACAAATATTTGATCCGCATCTTGGATTGTAGACAATCTGTGCGCAATCGCTATCGTTGTTCTACCTTTTCGCATTTGCTGCAATGCCGTTTGGATAGCCTCCTCTGTTTCTGTATCAATATTTGCCGTCGCTTCATCTAACACTAATACTTTCGGATTGGTTGCTATCGTTCTAGCAAAAGCAATTAATTGCCTTTGACCACTAGAAAATGCAGCTCCTCTTTCGACAACTTCTGTATCATACTGCTCTGGTAATTTTTCAATAAACGTATTCGCTTGCACAAACTTTGCCGCTTCCTCTATCTCTTCATCCGTAATCTCTTCATTATACATACGAATATTTTGCTTTACATTTCCAGCAAATAAAAATGCATCTTGCAGCACAAGACCAATTTTCTTTCGAATTTCTTGTTCTTCAAACTGCTCTAAATCTACTCCGTCTATTACAATATTTCCTGATTTAATATTGTAAAATCTCATTAATAAATTCATAATCGTACTCTTTCCGCTACCAGTATGCCCTACGAAAGCAACCGTTTGCCCTGGCTTTACATGAAAAGATACATTTTTTAAAACATCACGCTTTCCATCATATGAAAAAGTAACATCTTTAAACTGAATTTCCCCGTTAGCTACTCGTGGCTGTTCACTCCCCATTTGAACAGGAGCTAAATCTTTATCATCCATTAAATGAAATACACGCGATGATGAAACAAGCGCTTGCTGGAAGAAAGATAGTTTCATCATCATCTCATTTACCGGTTGGAAGAAACGATGAATATAGTTAACGAAAGCATATAAAACCCCTACTTCAACAGGACTCTTTAAAGCATCGATTCCGAATAAACCAAGTACTAACGCAATTGCTACAATATGAACAAGATCTGTTGCTGGACGTAAAAGTAATGCATCTAATTTCAATGTACGACGTCCAGCACTAAAATGTTTATTGTTCACTTCTTCAAATTCTTTTCTCATCCGCTTTTCTTGCCGGAACACCTGAACAATATTCATACCTTGAATGGACTCATTTAACTTTGCATTTAATATACTCAGCTGATTACGTACCTCTAAATAAAAAGCTGCACTTTTCCGTTGATACAACACCATAATTGCAAACATTACCGGAATTAATATGAGCGAAAATAGCGCTAATTTTACATCTAATAAAAACATTGCTACTAAAATCCCTACTAAAAAGACTACATTTTTCACGAATGTTGATAGTACACTAACATAAAAATCCTTAATCGCTTCTGTATCATTCGTTATGCGAGATACGAGCGTACCAATCGGCGTACGATCAAAGAAGCTTAATGACAATTTTTGAACATGTTCATACACTTCAACTCGCATATCTTGGACAATCTTAAAAGCGATATTTTGAAAATACAATAAGTCTAAATAAGTAAATAATACTTTTAATAAATGAGCAATAATATACACTACAAATAGGGTTACAAGTGCTGATTGTTCAAAGTTACCTGGCACTAAGTGTTCATCAAGAAATTGTTTAATTAAAAAAGGACCCATCATTTCAGTTACAGTTGCACCAACTAGAAATAAAAATGCTAACGCCAATAACCCTTTATAGGGCCTCATATAAGAAAGCAACCTTCTTAAATCACTCCGTTTTTTCTCAGCCATCATACGCCTCCTTTCTCTACTAACGCCTCTAACTGCTGGCTTTCGTACATTTCTTTATACCAACCATTTTCTTTCATTAATTGCTCATGTGTCCCTCGCTGCATAACCCTACCTTCATCAATAACAAGAATAAGATTTGCATGCTGAATAGCACTTAAACGATGGGCAGTAATAATCGTCGTTTTCTCTGCCCTTTCTCGTTTCAATGCAGTTAAAATAGTTTCTTCTGTTTTTGCATCTACGGCTGATAAACAATCATCTAATATTAAAATTTCAGCATTTGTTAATAATGCACGCGCAATAGAGATTCTCTGTTTTTGACCTCCTGATAGTGAAACGCCCCTTTCACCTACTACAGTGTCATACCCTTCTGGAAATTGAAATATATCATTATGAATACAAGCAATATCAGCAGCTCGGCTAATTTCTTTATATGTAGCATCGACCTTTCCAAAAGCAATGTTCTCCCCAATACTCGCTGAAAATAAAAAGTGATCTTGCGGTACATATGAAATTGCAGAACGCACACCGTGAAGTGTTAAATCTCGAATATCCCGCTCCCCAACTTTTAATTCACCATTAAAATGATCATACTCTCGAATTAAACATTTTAATAACGTCGTCTTCCCTGCACCGGTACGCCCTACAACTCCTAACGTTTCACCTTTTCTTAAGTTAAAGTAAATATCTTTTAAGTTTAATAGTTCATTCTTTTTATAAGAAAACGAATCAACAGCAAACGAAACATCACCACTTGCTATAGCATGTATAGCATTTTCTTTATTCACTACATCTGAAGTTTGTGAAAATATTTTCTCCACACGATCATACGAAGCACGTCCACGCTCCATAATATTAAATAGCCATCCAAAAGCTAACATTGGCCATACAAGTGTCCCTAAGTACGTTGTAAATGTTACTAATTCCCCTACAGTTAATTCACCTCGTACGACTAATAATGATCCGTAACAAATTGCGATCAAAAATGAAAATCCGACAATTAGGGAAATCGTTGGATCGAATAACGAGTCAATACGTGCAACTAGCATATTTTTATGTACGACATCTTCAGATTTTTTCCGAAACGCTTGTAAATCCTCTTTCTCTTGTCCAAGTGAGCGAATTACCTTCATCCCACTCATACTTTCTTGTACTTTATCATTGATTTCAGAAAACGATTGCTGTGCCTTATGAAATCTTCTATGCAATAAAGTTCCATAATAATTTGTAGAAATAGCTACAATTGGCATCGGAATTAAACTTAATAACGTTAACTTCCAACTAATTGTAAATCCCATCGCTACGAGTACACATCCTCCAACAGCTAATGAATCAACGAGTGTTAAAACACCTGCCCCCGCAGTTTGCTGAATCGCCTGAATATCATTTGTCGCATGTGCCATCAAATCGCCTGTGCGACGTGATTGATAAAAGGATGGGCTCATCTTAGTAAAATGTTCATATAGATTCTTTCGCAGTTGACGAGCTAGTTTTAAAGAAGATCCAAAAATCATAATACGCCATAAGTAACGTAATATATACATCATAATTCCTACAACTACTAATAGAATAACCCAGTTCAACAATTTTTCAGACGTTAATGTTCCACTATTAATTTCATCTACTACAATCCCTAGTACTCTTGGCGCTACAAGTTCAAGAAGCGCGACACCAAATAACATAATAATTCCGATTATGTACGCTCGTTTTTCTTGCTTAAAAAACCAAGCCAAATTAAAAAACACTTTCATATTTATCCTCCTCCCTTAAAATGAGCGATGTTTTCAGTGTAACAAAAATGCAGAATATTTAAAAGTTTTAAATATATTTTATAACCAAAAGAAAAGGGCACTCGGTAAGAGTGCCCTTTTGCGCTTATTTTGTTTGTTGCTTGTTCATCGCGCTCATCATTTGATTGATTTTCTTTTGGGAAGGTTTTTGTCCCATTTGCATCATCATCATTTTTAACATTTGTTCGTTAATTGGTGGATTTTTTTGTAAGTAATTCATCATGTATTTGCGGGCAATGAAAAATCCTAACGCCACGCCTGCTACTAGTGCTACTACGCCCACTAGAATACCTAACCACATTGGCATATCTTTTCCTCCTTCATGTTGTCTACCTTACAGTGTACTAAAACCTTTTCAATAAGACAAGATACTATTCGACATTTTTTACACATATGTTCGTACTTGTTTGAGAGGATTTAACCAACCGTACTTTTTATTTTCATAATCCATCGCTAAAAATGTTAACTCACACTTTCTAAGCACCTCAAAGAAAGTTGTTTCCATGGATACATTTCCAGAAGTATTTATTCGAATATATTGTGGTTTCACCATTATTTCTCCGTATTCGGCTCCTGTATAAAGCGTATGAGTATGATTTGTTCTTTCATATTTACCAAGAACACGCAAAGCTTGTTCTAATTTATGATGAATTTTCATTACTTGTAACGGCATCGTAATATACGTCATTTGTTTATATAATACTTTCTTCTCCGAAAGGAACCCAGATTCTGAAAATCGAGCAAATAAATCAAAAAACAAATATTCACGACCAAAGTAAGCTTTCGCAATATCCTCTTGAATTAAATACAATTCATACGTTTTCATTTTTCCCCTCCCGATCTGGACAACCTTTTCCCTACATTATATAAGAGAAGATTTGCAATGATTGTCTGACTACGGAGAGAGAAAAAACTTTTCCTGTCGAAAAAACTCAATTACATAGAAAAATCTCCCCATGCTGGAGAGATTTTTCTAAAATCATTAAAGCATTTCTTTTACTTTACGAACAACGTTCTCTACAGTAAATCCATACTCTTCCATAATCTTCTCACCAGGAGCAGAAGCACCGAATGTGTCAATACCTAGTACATCTCCATCAAGCCCTACATAACGGTGCCATCCCATTGTAGCACCCATTTCAATTGCGAAACGTTTCGTTACTGCTTTTGGTAGTACAGATTCTTTGTACTCAGCAGTTTGAGCTTCAAAGCGATCCATAGATGGCATGCTAACAACAGCTGCATCAACGCCGTCTGCTGCTAGAGCTTTTTGCGCTTCGATCGCTAAGCTTACTTCAGATCCAGTTGCAATTAAGATTACATCAGCAGTTTCTTTCTTGCTTGCAGAAACTACATATGCACCTTTTGCTACTTTTTCATAAGTATCGTCTTTTGCACCTTCTAATGTTGGAAGATCTTGACGAGTTAACACTAATGCAGTTGGTGTTTTTGTAGATTCTAGAGCTAGTCTCCAAGCTGCAACTGATTCGTTACCGTCTGCTGGACGAATAACAGATACATTTGGCATTGCACGAAGCGCTGCTAATTGTTCAACTGGTTCATGTGTTGGACCATCTTCACCAACAGCAATACTGTCATGTGTAAATACATACGTTACAGGCAATTGCATTAATGCTGCAAGACGAATTGCTGGACGTAAGTAGTCAGAGAATACGAAGAACGTACCACCGTAAGTTTTTAAACCGCCATGAAGTGCGATACCGTTCATTGCTGCACCCATTGCGAACTCACGTACACCGTACCAAATGTTTTTTCCGCTGTAATCAGCTCTTGTAAAGTCTTTTTCGTTATTCATGTATGTTTTGTTAGAACCAGCAAGGTCAGCAGATCCACCGAAGAATGATGGTACAGACTCTGCAATTGCATTAATTACAGCACCTGAAGAATTACGTGTTGCTGCTTTTGATCCTAATTCATAAGTTGGTAAGCTTTGTTCCCAACCTTCTGGAAGAAGACCGTTCATTGCTGCTTGCAGTTCGTTTGCTAATTCTGGATATGCTTGTGCATATTCACCGAGCATCGTGTTCCACGCAGCTTGCGTCGTTTCACCAACATCTTGTACTGTTTTACGGAAGTTGTCATATACTTCTTCTGCTACATGGAAGTCTTGTTCAGCAGTCCAAGCGTATGCTTCTTTCGTTAATTTTGTTTCGTCTACACCAAGTGGAGAACCATGTGAAGCTGATTTTCCTGATTTGTTTGGAGAACCGAAACCAATTGTCGTTCTTACTTCAATTAGCGTTGGACGTTTTTCGTCAGCTTTCGCTTCTTCAATTGCTTTTGCGATTGCTTCAATATCATTTCCATCCTCAACACGGATTACTTGCCATCCGTATGCTTTGTAACGATCTTCTACACTTTCAGAGAATGAACGATTTAAATCGCCATCTAATGAAATATCGTTTGAATCGTAAAGTACAACAAGACGACCTAATTGTAAATGAGCCGCTAATGAAGATGCTTCAGCAGAAACGCCTTCCATTAAATCTCCATCACCACAAATAGCGTATGTATGATGATCTACTACATTATACGCATCACGGTTGTATTTAGCCGCTAAATGTCTTTCAGCCATTGCCATACCTACAGCAGTTGCAATACCTTGTCCAAGTGGACCAGTTGTTGAGTCTACACCTGCTGTGTGACCATACTCAGGATGTCCTGGAGTTTTGCTTCCCCATTGACGGAAGTTCTTTAAATCATCCATTGTTAAGTCATAACCAGATAGATGAAGTAGACTGTATAGTAACATTGAGCCATGACCTGCAGATAATACGAAACGATCGCGGTTAAACCACGTTGGGTTATTTGGATTGTGTTTCATAAATTGAGTCCATAATGTATAAGCCATTGGTGCTGCACCCATTGGCATTCCTGGGTGACCAGAGTTTGCTTTTTCAATCGCATCAATGGATAATGTGCGAATCGTGTTGATAGAAAGTTGTTCGATTGAATGTGACATGCTATTCTTCCCTTCGCGTATGTTAGTAAACGTTTTATACATTTATATGATAGCTTCCCACGCAAGATTATACAACATGTATCGACAAATATGTTGATGTTTTTTTGATTTTTCATAAAAAATACAGTGATTCAGGGAATGTATGGGCATTCAATATGACATACTTTTTAATTGTTTTTATTTTAAAAATAAATATAATTATCTGTATTTTTATACAAATATACTAATTTCTGATATATCTCCTTTTTGATAACCTTTAAAAATACAAAAAAGCATCTGAATTAGATGCTTTTAAAACAAATTAAATAATCCGCTTACGAATAGAACTTGAAATAAAATCAATTATAATTACCATTAAAATGATACCTAATAAAATAATTCCCACACGAGACCAATTACGTGAACTAAGTGCAAAAATTAATGGCGTACCAATACCACCTGCTCCAATAACACCTAAAATCGTAGCGGATCGTACATTAATTTCAAACCTGTATAACGTATACGATAGAAAATCCGGTAAAACTTGTGGTAATACGGCATACCAAAGTATTTGAAATCGATTTGCACCCGTTGCTATTAACGCTTCCGTCGGTCCCTTATCTATATTTTCAATTCCTTCCGAATATAGTTTCCCTAACATTCCGATAGAGTGTAACCCTAAAGCTAGAACTCCGGCAAAAGAGCCTGGACCAACAGCTTTTATAAATAAAAGAGCCATAACTAATTCAGGAAATGTACGAACAAAACTAAGTACAAATTTCCCAGTTCCTGAAGTTAATTTTCCACTACTCATATTCGTTGCCGCCCAAAAAGCAAATGGAACAGATAAAAAAGCAGAAATAAATGTACCTAATATCGCAATTGCCAACGTATCAATTAAACCGTGTAATAAATCTTCACCATCTGGCAAAGATACATACGACCAATCTGGGTTCAATACGCCTGTCATAATTGCTTTTGTAATTTCTCCCGCCGTATTCTTTATTCCCTCTAACGGGACTCCTGAAAAGGCCCATACATATACAACTGTAAGTGCTATAAAAATAATCCAGCGATATATACTCGGTTTCTTCGGTTTTGGTACGATTATTGTCGTTTTACTCATTATAATTTCCCCCGCAACACTGTACTTATATAATCAATTAGCAATACAACAACAAGGGTATAAATAATAATAGAAGCAGTTTGTTGATATTGTAAAAATCCAAGTGTACGATCATAATATAATCCAATCCCACCTGCTCCTACTAAACCTAGAACAGCTGCTGCACGTACATTCACCTCAAATGTATAAAGTACATAGGAGACGAAGTGCGCTTTCACTTGCGGAATGACCCCATAAACTATCCATTGCACCTTATTCGCTCCTACAGCTGTCATCGCTTCTAATGGACCTGGATCAATTGATTCAATTGACTCATACAATAATTTCGCTACGAGTCCAACGGAGAAACAAGTAAGAGCCAAAATACCTGGAAGTGGTCCTATTCCAAAAATCGCTACAAAAATAGCCGCTAATAATAAATCTGGTATTGTTCGTATAAAATTTAAAATCAATCGAGCTGGACTGTACAAAAATACACTAGTAAATACATTACTTGCCGCAAATAGTGCAAGTGGAATGGCTAAAATCGCCCCTAAAGTCGTTCCAATAATCGCCATACGTATTGTATCTAACATTGCTGTTGTAATAATTTGAAAATAACTCCAGTCTGGTGGCACCATTTCCTTCAATAAATCCATCATATTTGGAAAACCAACTACTAGTTTTGAAAATGATGCGTCGACCTGTACACTACTACCCCACAACAGTAAAATAACTAAAATAACCGTTAACATATGTTTCAATTTACTCGGCGGCTTCGGTATCGATTTCGAATATATCGTCACTTCATTCATTTAGCTGCCACCTCTAATAATGCGCTTTTCTGAGCTACGTCCCCATAAATTTCAGCGAATTTTTCATCCGTTGCCTCTTCTACTAATCCATCAAAAACAATTTCACCAGCATGTAATCCAATAATACGAGTAGCATATTGCCTCGCTAAATCAATAGAATGTAAGTTTACAATTGTCGTAATTCCAAAATCTTCATTAATTTTCTTCAAATCATCCATTACTTGCTTTGTTGTCAGAGGATCTAACGAAGCAACAGGCTCATCTGCCAATATGATTTTCGCTTCTTGTGCCAATGCTCTAGCAATTGATACACGTTGCTGTTGTCCCCCTGATAATTCATCAGCTCGTGCATATGCCTTTTCTGAGATATTCACTCTATTCAGCGCCTGGAATGCAAGCTCCACATCCTCTTTCGGAAACAGACCTAACGTTGTACGCAATGTAGAATGATATCCAACCCGCCCAGCTAATACATTCTTCAGTACCGTTGATCGCTTCACAAGGTTAAAACTTTGAAAAATCATACCAATATCTCGGCGCATGCGTCGTAATCCTTTTCCTTTTGCAGCAGTAATAGACTCCCCTTCAATAATGATTTCTCCTTCTGTGATCTCATGAAGGCGATTTACCGATCTGAGAAGTGTAGATTTTCCAGCCCCGGATAGCCCGACCATTACAACAAACTCACCTTTTTGAATTTTCAAGTTTATATTATTCAATCCTTTTGTACCATTCGGATACACTTTGGAAACATTTCGAAACTCTATCACACATCTTACCTACCTTCTATGTATTATCAATAACTGAAAAACGGCAAACTAACTGAAATCACACACTTTCCAGTTAGTCGCCATTTCCATATGTATTATTGCGTTTTCACTTTCTTTCCATATTCACGAACGATATCAAATTTACTATCATCAGATTTAACGTATCCTTCATGTGAGTATACTTCTTTAATGATTTTGTGCCCTTCCTCATTCTTTCCTATTTCAATGAAAGCATCCTGTAATTTCTTGCTCCACTCTGCATCTAAATCAGAACGTACAGAAATCGTATCGTTTGGAATTTTCTCCGTAAATTTCACTATTTTCGTTTGATCGAATATATTCGGATAATCTTTTTTTACAATATTGCGAGCATCTTGGAATACAACAGCTGCATCTACATCACCATTTAAAAGAGCAATAAGTGACTGATCATGACCTTTTAATGTAACAGGTTTCACATCCTTTAGCGGATCGATTCCCTCTTTTAACAATACAGCCGCAGGCCATACATAACCCGCTGATGATGTTACATCTTGATAGCCAATTTTTTTACCTTTTAAATCTTTTACACTATTAATATTAGAATCTTTCTTAACAACAAACTCTGATTTATAAACATCTACTAAATCCTTTGTGGGAGCTCCAGTTTCATCATCTACCCCAAAACGTTGCGCCTGTAAAATTACGTTTGCAGCCTTTTTCTCATGCGCTAACACATACGCTGTTGGAGGTAAAAAGCCTACATCTACTTGCTTAGATGCCATCGCTTCTACAATTGTATTGTAATTCGTTGAAATACTAACTTTTACCGGAATGTTTAATTTATCACTTAATAGCTTTTCCAATGGTTTTGCCTTCGCCTCTAACGTATCTGCATTTTGAGAAGGAACAAATTGAACATTTAGTGTCTTCGGTACATAACCTTTTTTCGTATCTTCATTTTTACTTGCACTTGATTCCTTCGTTCCACATCCACTTAATAATCCCGCTGCTAGTACAACTGTTGTGCTCATTGCAAAAACTTTTTTCAACATGTTAATGCCTCCATTTTTCGTTGTTATAAAATAACCTTCCATAAACATGAAGAAATATATCACATATTTTTACAAATAATTGCTTATTTACAGAATCTTTACACATTCTATACATTCACATTAAAATTCTTTTCATATATTTGATATGATTGATTGAAAGATAACTATAGAAAAGGTGAATGGCGTTGAATCAAAATCAAATTGTAACTTTAAATATTTTATTAACAAGCGATGTACATGGTACTGTGTATCCAATTCACTACCAAGATAACTCCAAAGCAGAAATTGGTTTAGCTAAAATTTCTACTCTCATAAAAAAAGAACGTTCTCAAAATGCAAACGTTCTTCTGATTGATAACGGGGACTTCATTCAAGGAACACCATTTACTTATCATTACGCTACATACGAAAAAGATATGGAAAACCCAATGTCCTTATTAGCCAACTACTTAGAGTATGACATTGTAATTATCGGAAATCATGAATTTAATTATGGAATGGATATATTAAATAATGCTGTGGCTACTGCAAATTCCCCTTATCTATCAGCAAACATTTTAGATAAAAACAGAAAAGAACCTTATTTCGGGAAACCATATATAATAAAACATATTGAATCAAATATAAAAATTGCTATTTTAGGGGTGACAACGCATTACATCCCCCATTGGGAACAAGCACATCATATTAAAGATTTACAATTTGAAGATGCATTTGAAACAACAAAAAAATGGGTTTCTTACATCCGTAAACATGAAAAACCAGATTTACTAGTCGTAGCCTATCACGGGGGATTTGAACGTGATTTACAAACCGGAGTACCGACTGAAGTTTTAACAGGTGAAAACCAAGGATATGCAATGTGCCATGAAATTGAAGGCATAGATATTTTACTAACAGGCCACCAACACCGAGAAATCGCTCACACCGTGATTAATGGTGTAACAATTTTACAGACCGGATGCAATGGACACTCAGTTGGAAAAGTAACAGTAACATTCGAAAAAGCAGAACAAAAATGGGTGAAAAAAGAGAGTTATTCAGAGTTATTGCCCGTACAAGGAATTGCGGCAGACCAAGATGTTCTTTCCTTGGTTGCCAATTATGAAGAGAAAACACAAAATTGGCTTGATAAACCTATCGGAATAATTTATGGGGATATGCAAATTTCCGATGCTATGCAAACACGTTTGCAAGCCCATCCTTTTATTGAATTCATAAATAAAATACAGATGGATATAGCTAATGTTTCAATTTCTTGTACAAGTTTGTTTCATAATACATCTCCAGGTTTCCCGAAACATGTAACAATGCGTGACATCGTTTCTAATTATATTTATCCAAATACATTAAAAGTAATTAGAATAACCGGAGCGGATATAAAAGATGCTCTCGAACTCTCTGCTTCTTATTTCACATTAAAAGCAGATGGAACCATCATCGTAAACCCTACCTATATAGAACCAAAACCACAACACTATAATTACGATATGTGGGAAGGGATTTCGTATGTATTAAACATTTCAAAACCAATTGGAGAGAGAGTAGAGTCTTTGCAGTATAAAGGCGCTCCTCTTAATATGAATGAAGAATATGACGTTGTTATGAATAATTATCGTGCAAGCGGTGGCGGGAACTTCTTTATGTTTCAAAATAAGCTAGTAGTAAAAGACATACCAACAGATATGTCTGAACTTATCGCTAACTATATATTGAAGCATAAAAGGATAGAAGCAACGAAAAATGAAAACTGGAAAGTTATTAAATAACAATTTTAACAAATAAAAAAAGATGGGCTATGCCCATCTTTTAATTTAATTTTGCATTATCCTGCTTTTTTAAAGCTTTTAATTTCGCCGGTGTAACGTCCGTGCCTTCTTCGTTAACGACTTTAATTCCTTTTAATTCGTTTAACATATTTTGACGAAATCCTTTTAAATATTGTTCACGAAGCGATTGGCGCTCACGTTGTTCTTCTTCAGTTAAGCCTTCAGCTTTTGCTTTTTTCGCTAAGAAGTTAATGCGTTCAATGAGTTCTTGACTTGGCATCTCGAATCCCCCTTCTACTCAAAACTGATTATTATCATACAATAGTTATTCCTCTTTATCAAGCAATTGCTTTGTATATTCTACATACCTTCGATGTACAGTTGCTTTTGAAACATCATGACCAAAACCACGAAGTGTTGCTGCAATTTCTTCAAAAGTTAATTCATTCCGGCGCAAACGTACAATTTCCTCAATTGGCACTTCTTTTTTCTCACGTCCTACGCTTAAATGACGATTTTTCAAATTATTTTCTGGACGAAATCCTTTCTCCACTGCTCTTTGCATGCCACGTTTAATTTTTAAATTGTGGATCTTTCTTTGATACTCTTCAACGATCCCAATTATATTTAGCACCATCGAATCAGAATCTGAAAGCTGTAATTCACCACTATGCGTGTGCGTATAAACTTTTATCCCCTCTTTATGTAAACAATGCATTAATGCAATCTTTGCATTTCCTCTACCAAGACGCGTTTCATCTTGTATAAGTAGTACATCAACTTGTTCATCTCGAATTGTATCTAGCACTTCTAATATGCCATTACGTTCAATTGTATAACCGCTAGCCTGCTCCTCAATTACCTTTGTAACATCCATTTGATAGCGCTCAGCTAAATGCAATAATTCATCTTTTTGACGCAATAATGATGTTTCCTGTTCTTCTTTTGTTGTGCTCACACGTGCATAAATAATTGCATTCATTTTGAACCCTTCTTTCTCACTATATTTTCCTTATAGTGTATCATAAATTTGCCTTTCGTTCGAACTTATGTTTGTAGAATGTTTTTTCGCATGTTATACTTAATAATAAGAAAAATGAAAGAAAACGAGGTGTTAGAAAACATGGAAAAGTTAACGAAACGCCAGCAAGACATTCTCGACTTTATTAAGCTAAAAGTACAAGAAAAAGGATATCCACCTTCCGTACGTGAAATCGGTCAAGCAGTTGGCCTTGCTTCTAGTTCTACAGTGCACGGACATTTATCACGACTAGAAGAAAAGGGATATATTCGACGCGATCCAACAAAACCACGCGCAATTGAAATTTTAGGTGACAACCGAACGGAAACACAATCTGTTATTCAAGTTCCAATCGTCGGAAAAGTTACTGCCGGTTTACCGATTACAGCAGTCGAAAGTGTAGAAGATCACTTCCCACTTCCAGCTAGTATCGTTGCTGGAGCAGATCAAGTGTTTATGTTACGCATTTCTGGAGATAGCATGATTGAAGCCGGTATCTTTGATGGTGATTTAGTTGTTGTTCGCCAACAACAGTCTGCATACAACGGTGAAATTGTAGTTGCTTTAACAGAAGATAACGAAGCAACTGTTAAACGTTTCTATAAAGAAAAAGATCATTTCCGTCTACAACCGGAAAACTCTTCACTAGAACCTATTATTTTAAAACAAGTGTCAGTTATTGGAAAAGTAATTGGCGTATATCGTGATTTACATTAAAAATAATAAAAAGAAGATAATTCCCTTATTTATATAGGTAATTATCTTCTTTTTATATTTTGATAGATTTCCGTTCATTCAAAAGAATGCGTTTCATTAATTATTAACGCGTTTCAATAGTAACATCTCCAGCAGCGGTTTTACCGCTAATCTTTTTACTACCATTACCAATCGTTATATTTTTATTGTCTTCATTAAAAATTGTCACGTCTCCAGCAGCAGTTTGCCCAGTTATAACTGCATCTTGTGGCTTTTCCAATAAAGTAATATCTACATCTCCAGCAGTTGAACTTACCTCTAAATCATATTTAGAATCATGATCAATAATATCTATATCCCCACTAGCTGTTTTTGCTGTTACTTTCCCTATTACTTTTTTAAAATTCACCTCACCAGCTTTTGTAGACCCCTCCACACTCTTTGCTGTTACATGTTTCAAATCCACTTCTCCGGCGAGTGTTTCAACACTTACGCGGTCACTTTTCACATTACTTATTTCTATTTGTCCAGCGGATGAATTTACTTTTATCTCTTGATAAGAACGTTCAGGTACTAATATAGTCAATGTAGGCGTTTGAAATCCGAAATTGTAAAATGAAAAATCAAATGAAACACCTTTTTCTATTTCCCCTATGATTTTTAATGTATCACCATCTTCAGCAATACGAATCTCCTGTTTACTTACGTCTCCTTTTTGCTTTACATAAAAAGAGGAATCAGGAGATTTTTGGACAACAATATCTCCAGCATCTAACTTAACTTCTACATTTTTTAGCGTTTCATTTTTAATTACGTCCTCTTTATCTCCTTTTTCTGCAGTTTGTACTGCTTTTTCATATGTTTGTGAAATCCCTATTACTCCAATAATGATACAAGCGATAGCTACTAATAATATCTTTTTCATCATCTACTCCCCTTTTATCATTTTGAAGTTCCAGACTACATAGCGTACACATAATCTTTTAAACCACTTCGTACTACAATAAGCTACAATACATAACAACAAACCTACTCCGACAAACGTTATACTAACGAAAAGATCCAACCATATAAAAGTGCCCATAAATACTTTTACAATAACGAAAAATGGTGTCACTACACTAGCAATCCCACCGACCCAAAAAGAAAATATAAAACCGATAATTGCAATTAATGGGCCTAACACAATAATGAAATTAAACAAACTAAGTCCAACCGCTGCCATGACAGCTCTTGTTATATTAGAAGTCGATGGATCCTTTTTCATCTCATCAAAGCGATACAGAGCAAGCAAGTCTTTCGCAATTACTTTCGGAGAGCCAAGTCCCTTTATTATTTCTGATTCAGTTTTCCCCTCTTCCATCCCAAACTGAAAGTGCTCTTCATAATCAAATAAAATATCTTGTCGCTCTTCTTCTGGTAACTTTCTAAGATGACTTGATAATTCTTTAAGAAACCGTTCTTTACTCATCCCATTCCACCCCTTCAATAATTTCTTGAACACCTTTAGCAAAATCACGCCACTCTGCTACTAATAAAGTAAGTTGCATCTCTCCTTGCTCTGTTAGTTGATAATATTTACGGGGCGGTCCTTCCGTGGATTCTTTTAAATACGTTTGAAAATATCCCTCTTTCGTTAAACGACGTAATAACGGATATACAGAACCTTCCGATATTAAAAATTTATTAGAGATTTGCTGAACAAGTTCATATCCATAACAATCCTTACGTTTTACAAGTGCCAATACACACAGTTCTAACACACCTTTTTTAAACTGAACGTTCAAGGACAATCCCCCTTTCTCATTTTAGTACTGTTCAATACACGGTACCTGTTTTATCCATAATATACCACTCGGTATTATTTATTGCAAGGTACTGAATTATATTTATTCCCTAAATTTACAAAACACAAATATAAAAGCCCGAATAAGATCTGTTGTAACTGACCATTATCCGGGCTATCATTCAACTCTAATTACAATAATACAAGATTTCATTCAATCTTTCTCCTCTATGAACCTACTTCCATTTGTGACCCTAATAAATTTCGAAATACACCTTTTCTCTCTTTAGCCAATTGATTAAATTCACCTTTTTGAACAATTTCACCTTTTCCTAAAACAATAACTTGATCTGCATTCCGAATCGTAGATAACCGATGCGCAATAACAACAATAGTCATCGTTCCTTTCAACTTTTCTATTGCTGATTGGATCTTTACTTCATTTTCAGTATCTAGTGCACTCGTAGCTTCATCTAATACTAAAATGGATGGTTGTCTTAAAATAGCTCGAGCTAGTACAAGTCGTTGACGTTCACCACCTGAAAGTCTCACTCCACGATCTCCAATGAGAGTATCAAGCCCTTTTGGAAGCATTCGTACAAATTCAGCTGCCGCCGCAAAATCTAATGCAGTCCAAATTTGTTCTTCACTCGCATTCGGATCAATCATCAATAAGTTTTCTCTTATGCTTGCATTAAATAAAAAAGGATCTTGTGGCACATAACTAATAGCCCGTCTCAATGACAATAAATTTTCACTTGTAAGAGGAGTTCCATCTATTAATACTTGACCTTTCTCTGGCTGAATCAATCCCATTAAAACATCGATTAATGTACTCTTCCCAGCTCCCGAATGTCCCACAATAGCCGTCATACTATTGATCGGTATTTTCACATTAATATTTTGAAGTGCATACAAATGCTCCTTCTTATTATACCGAAAATAAATATCCTTACATTCAATACCCTGTTCTATACAAATCGGCTTTATATGTTTTTGCTGATGTATATCCTGCATTTCAACTGCTTCATTACACTCTTCTTGTAATTCCCATAAAGATTTAAAAGCAGGAATACTTGCAGCAAGCTGTTCTAAATTAGACTGAATTGTCATAAATCGTGGCCATAGTCTTGAAAAGATGAGTATGATTAATAGTAATTGGGCCGGTTGAGCTTTAAATATACTTACTGATAATAATATAAAAAATGCAATTAAAATAGCCATTGAAACTTTATAAAACAATTGAGAGTTCGATCTTATTCTCATATACTCCATTTGTTCGTTACTCATCTTTCCTGTTATAGATTGTAACCAATCTAAACGTGATGCTTCCAAAGTATTACTCTTTATATCTTTAATTCCATTAAAATGATCTGTTATACCAGAAAGATAGCCTTGTGCTAATATTGAGGTCTTACCGCCTAGTATTCGTGCTTTTTTTATAAAAACACGAGAAGCTACCAAGAATAATAAGCCGAAGACCAAAACAAATATAGTTATTTGGGGTGATAATAAAAACGCAATCCCCACCTGTATAAATGTAAACAAAATAGCAGCAAACAATTGTAAAATTAAATTAACCCCATAACTTACGCGAGCTAATTCTGTAGTTAATATATTTATTAGATTTGTTTTCCTTTTCTCTAAAAAAAAACTCCACTTCGCTTTTAGAATCATACTATATGTTTCAATTCTTAATTCTCGTACAAAAGCTTGTTGCGTTCTCGCATCCCTTAGCGTTATGTTTCTTTGTAGTAGATTTTGACCTAACACTATTAGTATATATATACCTAAAATAGAAATTAGACTTGTTATTTTAGGGAAATCCTGTAAAAACCTATAGACAGGTGCAATAAAAGCAGTCTCCTCACCTACATTGATTATTCCAGTCATACTTATCATAGGAATTAATAAAATAATACCTATCCCTTCAAGTAAACTTATTACAACCATACCAAACAAATTCACATACAGAATTTTCCCTGCAGAAGAATATAATTTCTTCATAAAATATATAATATGATTCATCGATGTTCCCCCTATAACAAAGCAAGCTCCTTTGTTTTCCTCCAAAGACATAGAAACGGACGTAAAGGAAAATATAAAAAATGAAGAGATCTAGGTAAAGGTAATGTTTTTGCATCAATTGGATAAGGATAGAGTTGGCTCATAATAAATAAAATTTTTTGCTGATTAGACATCAGTGAAAATAAATGCCTACTATGATAAGCAAGTACTTCTTCAGGAACAGGATCGGTATGCAAGTTTATCATTTGCTTGAAATAAAACAGCGCTTCTTGAGCTAACTGCTTTGAATGTTTTTTAGTTACTAATTCCATCATTCTTTCATCTAGTTGTACACCTAGCAATTGAGATGCCAAAATTAACGCTTGTCCTCCTAAATGAAGCATTTGATATTTTCTCATTAATTTATGAATCTCACTCCAATTAAGATCTTGATCGACAATTTTTTTTATATCTACTAACCAGCGTAATCTGGACCAACCATGCCTAGCACCATGAGATACAAGAAATAAAAATAAATCTTCCTTCCCTAACATATATACAGGATTACTCGTAAGGGTACTTTTTCTCTTTCGCTTCCAAAGCTCTTCAAACCCAGGTTCCTTACCAGGTCCGGGATTTAACCTCCAATGAATCTCAAGCTTAATCTGCTTTGTTGGATGAAAAAATGTTATATGATGATGCCTCCATTTCCAATCATTTAATATCGTTTGAATATAATCATCTTTTACATATCCTTGCTCTAAAAGTAGTTTTTCTACTTTTTCTAAATTTTGAATAGGAATGAGAACGTCCAAATCACAAGATGTTCGTAAAGAAATATCTCCATATAAATCCTGAGATAGTACAGGCCCTTTTAGAAAAATCATACGAATCTCGTTTTCATTACATAGTTTATTTATTCGTTCCATTTCAGCACTTAAATACAGCATTTGAAATGTATTTTTTTTATATTTTCTATTCAAGGATTGTACAATATGTGAAGGAATTCGTTCCTCATCTACCTGTTTAAGTTTTTGATAAATCACCGGATAAACACGATGGTGCACGGCTTGCTCAAGAAAAACCTCCCAATCAATATCTGTGAACCATTCACTACTATAAGTTTGCAGTGTTTCGTCATCTTGTAACTTCAAAATTGTAAAAAGAAGTTTCAATTCCTTAGACATGAACTCTACATTAAGACCAAAATCTTTCTCCATTTTATTCTCCTTTAATAGTGTCCTCACTTAACCTCTTTGCAAATGATCCAACGACAGTAAATTTCTCCATTCCTTCTGATCCAGTAACATAAAAAGAACCGCTCCGTAACCATGCGTGCGCAATTAATTCACCATGACTATCCTTAGAAGTTCCTAAATAAAGAGTACTCTCAATGTGACGTTTTTCGAGCATTTTCATCCCAGCTATAGCTTTAACAAGGCATTGACTTTCCCAAAAAGTATAACGACTCATAATAGAAATTGCTTCGGACACCTTTTTTAGCGTATCTCCGTGCGGTTGAATATGAGTACTTGACGTTTCACACATGTAATCTCCTAAAGAAGATGCAACTTTGGAAAATGTAATATTTTTTAGTACACGTGCCCATCCTAAAAAAATAAAAGCCTCTAAAAATAAGAGCTTTGTTTTCATGTTCAGTGATAAAAACATCCTTAACCTTTTCACAATATTTATTAATCCCTTCCTAACAGTTCTTTTGAAATTACGAATCTATCTATTAGGCTGATCTTTTATTTGAATTAACCCTTCTTGAAACAAACACTCTAAAAAGGAAAGAACTTGCTCTTCACAATCTTTTCGTTCAATATCATAGTTAGATACTAGCATAGTAACAAGCTGATTAATTATTATTGGCTTTTCAATAAGCTCCCATATTTCTCCGCCTATTTCACCTAAGTTATAGTAATTTCCTTTCTGGACATTTAACATAACTTTTTCTCCATCCATATCGCTTACTATATTACCCTTACTTTGGACAACGTTATGTTCTAATGATATTTTCCTCGAGTGGACAACCATCAACCATACTCCCTTTCTGTATAGTATTTAAAATAACTTCCACAAGCTCATGCGCTGTAAATCTTGAAGCCGGGCGGCTTACTTGAAACATTTCCATTCCACTTGCAATATTAGATGAAGTTTCAAAATGCCATTCCATCAATCCTAATTTAGAAATCAAAGAACTCCTAAAGGTATGTCGGTATAATTTATACAAGCGTGCGAGCCCTTCTATACGGGTCATCTCGATATCTTCTCCCTGCGTTTTTACTAATTCAATAACACCAGCAAGAGGTAATGGATCAGGAAAGAATTGAGAATTCACAGGAACAGCATACTTCGTTTCCCTTTCAAATAAAGGGCTAAATTGCGCTACTTCCATTCCTAACTCATTTATGCTCTCTTGCCATAATTTTTGTTGTGCGTAAGAAGGATGAACTATTGCAGTATTTTTATTCAAAAGAGACACAGCAACTACATCATCACTTAAAAGCTTATATCCTTTATTCAAAAAAGCCGAGGCTAACGTTGATTTTCCAGCTCCTGAATCACCAATTAATGCATATGCTTTCCCATCTATGGCAATTACACTCCCATGCAATGGGAGTATTTTACGTTGCATTAAAAGCGCCCCCATACAAGTTCCCAAAATATATAGTCGAATTTTATCTTCTTCTGCATTTGCCATAGGTGAAAAGGTGATTTTCTCACCTGATTGTATAGCGAATATTGCAGTTTGAGGAACATGAAACATAACTATATCATCCTCCACTACTATTGTTTTTTGCTTTTCTGCGCTATATTCTCCCCACTGTTCTGACAAATCAGTTATTTCAACTTGAACATCCGCCATCTCTTTTTTTTCATTCAGCTGAGACAATTCAGGTAATGGGATTTCACTTACTATTTTTAACCCGAAGGCTTGATATAACACATTCCCCATAGAATCAAACATCCTATCCCCCCACATTGTCAATTTTTTGAAAGCTCTTATATAATAAAGCTATATAAGAGCTTTATTTTTCCAATGACTTAACTGTACTTCACTGGATCATCTGGGTCAGGTTGAACAGCATCTGGATATTTATGCCCAGGCCCCGCCATAGTCATATTAATATTAAGTACTTCTAATACAGGTTGTTTCCATTCCTTTTTCATACGTATCACCTCCTTTCACATTGCTTTTTTTATAAATCGATAGAAGATTAAGCTACGCATTAAAATTCTAAAATCTAAATCAAATGCATATTCTGGTCGAGGTTCTTTACAAATTTTTGAGATAGCTTTCTTAATTACCTCGACATTTAGAAATTCAGAAATTACTGGATCTACACTAAGTTCTTCAACTTCCTCAATAAATTCATTCCAAAAAGGAGCCATACGGTAAACACCATCTGCACCTTGAATACCTCGAACCCGTTGATTCAATCGTACTTTATCAGGAAGGAAATTCTTTGTGGCTCTCCGGATCAGAGCTCGATCCAAACCATTTTGAACATACTGTTCTTCTGGAACTGACAAACAAAATTGAATCAATCGTAAGTCATTTGTGGGATCACGATCCCATAAAGCATAACGTAATGATAATTTCGTTTCATACGTTCCATTTATGCTCCAATAATATGGTTTTTCAAACTGTTCTCTTTTCATGTCATATGCATTAGAGATAGAGGTGCCTGTTATGTCGATGTCTTGTTCTCTGAGTCTGTCAAAAACATTCATTTCCCTTGCAAATTCCGGATTAATTATTGTGGAATTTGCATCTTGTTTCCCTGAAAAAAGTAACTGATGCAAAAATGGAAATGCCTTTCGTCTTACCACTTCAAAAACACGTGATTTTTTCACTCCTATATTTCTACTATATAAATGTAGTTCACGATAAAAACGAATCCAATGTAGCTTTTTCAATAACATTGCCTGGTAATCTAAAATAGGTCCCCACGATACTGTCCAATTACCTCTTTGACCACTAAGAAGTACTCCTATTCCATTCTGAGATGCTTTTTCATAAACTCCACTCAACCAAAAAGTATTCTCAAAAAATTTATATGGCATCTCCATTGTTTCCAGCCAATCATCAATTTCCGATAGTGGGCTTCTCTCCGGCAATTCTAAATAATAATCCTGTATATTCCCTACATGCTCGACAGTCGATTGAATAAATGGTCTTTCGTCAGCTATTCTACCTTTGTGTGTCCAATCTTCAAATCCTTCTACTGGAACATAACTGTACGTATGTAATTTTTTATTTTCAGCACGTAAATCCTTAGCAGCAAAACTAACGACAGAACCTGAGTCTAGCCCTCCGCTCAAATGAGCTCCTACTTGGTGATGTGTTCGTAAACGTGCCTTCACTGCACTTTGATACACCTCTCGAAACGCCTCTTCATACTCTTCATTTGATTTTAAATTAAGCATTTCCCCTACAGTTGGTGTATAGTATCGCGAAAACTTCACTTCGCCTTCCTTTACCAAAATAGTGTGTGATGGAGGCACTTGTTCTATATATTTGTAAACTGTTAACTGTGGATCTACCGATTCGAAATTTACAGGTATAGCTAGAAATTCAGCAATCCACTGCTTATTCAATTTCTTCTCAACATATGGTAGAGAAAATAACGGATTTATAATAGTACAAAAAGCAAACTTTTCCTCACCACGATAAAAATAAAGGGTTCGGCTTCCCGAAAAATCTCTGGCTCCAAAAAGGGTTTGTTTTTTCTCATCCCAAATCATAAAGGCAAAATCGCCTACCAAATATTTCGGAGCCGCTTCCCCCCATTTCTGATAAGAGAGTAAAATCAACTCACTATCTGTCATGTTTTTTCTATCTGCATAATCCACTTGTAATTTTTCAAATAACTCATTACGATTATCAATAATAGCATCTGCTGTAATTGCCAGTTGCTTTTCATAATTATAAAAGGGTAATTGTTCACCAACTGACTCTGGTGTAATCCATTGTGCATGACATCCTAGAAAAGCATTTTCTTTGTGCCATATTTGAATATCATCGGCAGGATATTTGTATAAACGACTCATTACTTCTCTTCCGTGCTCAATTGATACAGGCTCATTAGTAAAGTGAATAATGCCAGCTATAGCGCTCATTTCTTCCTCCTAATATATGAAAAGTTACTACAAATACTATTTACATATTAAATTCGTTAAACATACCTCTTTATCATTCTTTTTAACGAACGAAATTATTTGTTTTATTACTTTCTCAATTACATGCTTAAATTTACTTTCAGACCAAGATATAGATATTAAAAGCCTATAATTATCCCTTTTTTATGTCAATTGAAACTGAATGTCCCCAAACAATTACCTTAAAAATTCATTATAAAGAACAAATAGTGGTACGTATACAAATCTAATTCCACTTTTACTTACTTTTAATTCTTCCATTCTACAGCTTTTAAAATGCCTTGAATTACCCTTTGTTGATCTTCAGCTAACATATTAGATCCTGAAGGCAAACAAATCCCACTTTGAAATAGGTACTGCGACACATCTTCATTTTTGCTATGCGGATAATACTTCTTCTCTTTAAAGAGCGACTGCATATGAAGTGGCTTCCACATAGGACGCGCTTCAATATTCTCTTCTGCTAAAGTTCTCAACAATTTCCCAATAGAGATCCCGGATTCCTTTTCATCAATTGTCAATGTAGTAAGCCAACGATTAGAGCGAGTATTTTCTAATTCAGGCATAAAATAAAATCCTGGCATGTGAGATAGTGCTTCATAATACCGTTTATATATAAATCTTCTAGCTCTCACCCTATCTTCTAACACTTCTAATTGTCCTCTACCAATACCAGCTAAAATATTACTCATTCGATAATTATATCCTATCTCACTATGCTCATAATGTGGAGCTGGATCCTTTGCTTGTGTCGCTAAAAACCTCGCTCTTTCTAATGCTTCTACATCATTAGAAACTAGCATTCCACCACCTGAAGTTGTAATGATTTTATTTCCGTTAAATGAATAAACCCCAAACCTCCCAAATGTACCGCTTGCTTTTCCTTTATATGTAGATCCAAGAGATTCTGCTGCATCCTCGACTATAGGAACATTGTATTGATTACAAATTGCAAGAATTTCATCTAGTTTAGCACTCTGACCATATAAATGAACAAGAATGATAGCCTTTGGTAATTTCCCTGCTTTATCAGCTTCATATAATGCATGTGCCAATGCATCCGGTGACATATTCCATGTTTCCGGTTCTGAGTCAATAAATACTGGTTCAGCTCCCAAATAAACAATTGGATTTGCACTCGCTACAAAAGTGAAACTTGAACAAAATACTGTATCGCCCTCTTGAACGTTTAATAATCGTAAAGCTAAATGAATGGCCGCGGTACCTGAACTAACCGCAGCTCCACCTTTAACTCCTACAAAAGAAGCAAGCTCTCTTTCAAATTCATCTACATTTGGACCAAGAGGTGCAATCCAATTGGAATCAAAGGCATCTTTTATATATTTCTGTTCATTTCCACTCATGTGCGGAGAGGAAAGGTAAATTTTCTCCTTATTTTTTATCATCATTCTTCATCCCCTTCTTAATTTACTACATTAATAACCTTTGCCGGAATACCAGCAGCAGTACAATTAGATGGAAAATCATTTATGACAACAGAACCAGCTCCGACGATAGACCACTTTCCAATTTTAACACCTGGGATCATAGTAGCTGAGACACCTATATGTGCCCCTTCTTCTATAATGATAGAACCTGAAAGTGTAGCATGTGGTGAAATATGAACAAAATCATCAATTATATTGTCATGTTCAATTATTGAACCTGTATTAATAATAGTATGATTACCAATATTAGTATCAGCATTAACAACCACATTCGGCATAATTACTGTTCCGTTCCCTACATGAGCATAAGGACTTATAATTGCTGTTTTATGAATTAATGTAGCATACATCTCAATCGGTTGATTTAATATTCCGAAAATTATTTTTCTGACTTTATTATTCCCTATGGCAATAACAAGCTTTATATCATTAAAATTGTTGATAATTTCCCATGCATCTTTAATTGCCCCAAAATAAAGGTTATCAATAATAGTTTTATCTGTATATAAATCATCTAAATAGCCAACTATTTCATATCCTTCATTTGATAAGATGATATCCTTCACTACCTTACTATGTCCACCATGCCCAATTATTAAAATTTTCATTTCCCCTCCCCCTTTATTTCTATTTTCCCACCAGTAAATCGCCCCATTGTTACATGCCCAACATGATTTATCCCTTCTGTTTTAAATACTTTTGTTATTGTAAGTACAATTATTTTCAAATCGAATAAAAAAGAACGATTCTCTACATACCATACATCTAATTCAAACTTTTCTTCCCAAGTAATCGAATTTCTCCCATTTATTTGTGCCCATCCCGTAATTCCTGGTTTTACATCATGCCTTTTAGCCTGTTTACTAGAATATAAGGGTAGGTATTCCATTAATAATGGTCGTGGACCTACTAAACTTAAGTCGCCTTTTATAACATTTATAAGTTGAGGTAACTCATCTATACTATATTTTCTAAGCGTTTTCCCAAAAGCAGTTAATCTGATTTCATCTGGAAGCCAATTCCCATCTCCATTTATTTCATTAGTCATTGTGCGAAACTTATATAAATAAAAAGGAATTCCATTCATTCCCGGACGCTCTTGTTTAAATAAAATGGGAGAGCCTAATTTTATTCTTACTAATATAGCTACTATGCATATAACAATTGAAAATAATAATAATAACAATAAGGATACGCACACATCAAAAAGTCTCTTCATTCACAATCATACTCCTCACATTTTGTTTAAAATACCTGGACAAACTATTTTCTACTGGTAATTAATTTAGTTCTTTTCCAATAAAAAAAACTAGAATATAAAAACTATTCTAGTTAGAGATTAACCCAAAGCGTTTAAACACAGCTAAGACATCCACGTATTCCCATACTATATTTCCATCTTTACTAGTACCACTTGTATGCGAAGGAGCAGTTTTACCACTAGTACCTGCCACTACAGATTTATAAACATTACCATTGGCATTTATAAAACTATTTATCTGATATTCTTTTTCAGCTACCCAAAAATTTTCATTTGCTGTACCAGCAGTTATACAGACCCAACCAATATATCCACCTACTGTTGGGGTATCATTGTACAGCAATTCACCACGGCTATACGTTCCAAAGATAGGTTCTGATGATACTAAAGAAGATTGTGGAAGATTACCTAATATATTCTTTTCTAATTGGTTGTTCACATTATTTGTAAATGTTATATTAGAATTAATTTTCTTGTTATCCTGTACTAGTATAGTAGTTCTTGGCACAGGAAGTGTTGAGTTTTGCTTTCGATACACACCTTCAATTGTAATATTCCCTGTTGTATTTATACCGTTATCATTTTTTGTGATAATCGTATTGTCACAGAGCTTCAAATAATTTTCTACAAAAACCCTAATGGTATGCAATGAACCGAGAGAAACACCCTTCCCATTCACTTCAAACTTATTATCCGTAATCTCTATTCTAGGTATATAAATAAATGCAACTCCCGCTCCCCTTGCTTCATGAACCGCTAAGCCATAAGGAGCATCCCAAATAATTTGATTTCTACTAAAAACATGTGTAATATACCCTTTGTCTTTCGCCAAGCTCTCGATACCATAAATATCACCACCATCAAACCTAAAAGATTGATTTTTAAAAATAGTTTTCTCAACTCTCATAGATTCAGCAGCCATCATTCGACTATAATTTGCAGTTCTACCACTATGAATAAACTCGCAATCCTCTACAATTAAATTCTTTGCTCCTATATAATGTCCACCATTACATTCATTTGTCAAAAACTTTACAGAAGAAAATATAGCAGTTTCCGTTTGACCATAGCCAGTTGTCGCTATACTTTTTGCCCTTCTTATATCAAACAAGGAATTTCGTATCTCCAAATACTTACTCCTGAAATCAATAATTCCATCCTTATCAGGATCATCAAAAGTAAATTTACAATTGATTATTTTTACTGTCTCACCACTTAGAGCAATTGTACTTTTTGAAAAAACGCAATTTTCTAAAGTTGTATTCCCTCCAACAATCCCGCAACTCTGACCGAATATTGTATCATTCCTAAATGTACAAAATGTTCCATCAGCTTCAATTCCACTAGTTATAGATCTCCCCGTAATTGCACCATAATACATATTATTTATGGAAAAATAGTCATCTCCACTACCGGATAGATAGACATTCCCTTTCATTTTATTACTTTCTAAATAGACACCTCTAGTACTAATACACACAAAAGCTCCAGCTCTATTGTCATATATATCAGAATTTCTAATCGTTATTTTTTGATTATTCATATACCCATCTTCAATATCTATCCCATAACCAGGATTACAACCTATTGATTGATTCATTGCATTACTATTATTGAAAATTTCACACCCATCAAAAGTGATAAATCTCCCACCATTTATTGAAGCTCCAAGTCTTCTATTTTTATAAGATTTACAACCCGAAAAATATACATATTGTGGAATTTTAGCGCACATTACATAGTGCAAATTACTATTCATTAAGTCGAAATTTTGCAAGAACGAAAACCTTACTTTTGTAGTACCAGTCGGCAATGAATCTAAATATATAAATTCATAAGATCTAGAATTTCTATACCCTAAATATGAACCATTACCCGCATAAAAATGTACTTTTATAGTAACTTTATTTAAATTACATCCACTTCCATATCCACCATAACCATCCCCTGAATAGTAAAAATACCCAACAGATTTCACTATGTCTCCAGTAATATCAAAAAATTTAACTACTGTTGTATAATTAACTTTAGTAATGTCCAAATTTCCTTTGCTATCAATGTCACCTTTTGCAAAGTGATCCGGATGTGACATTCCACCTATCGCTGAAAAATCCATAGATGTTACCAATCCATCCCCAGTACACTCACTTACTTCACAGTTTTTTGCAGAGATATTATAACATGAGTTTTTACATTCAATTCCATGCCCCCACTCATGTGTACCTCCACTTGAATAATCATGATTTTCCCTATCTCCTTTAACTATTGCACCTATTATTTCTACATTTTTTATTCCATCACATAGCAATATGTTATATTTTATAAGATTATTAGCTTCTTTCTCAAATACACATTCATAAAATCTATACGTCGTATTACTACAAAGTTTCACAGAAGAAGTTTTCTCTATAAGGTACTTTCCTTTTGGTAAAACCACTATTTGAAAACCTTCTTTATTCGCCCATAAAAGTGCATCATTTAATCCCTGTGTCGTCTTCACAGCGGCTGTACCGTCATTATTTATTCCCCAACGTGCAAGTTCAACTGTATAAATAGTCAATTATTTCACCTATCTTCACTGGCTTACATACACGATTACAAAAATCAACATTTGTATTTAGATTAAATTTTGTAAAACCATTAAATATACGCACAAACAATTCACTATTATCAATTGAAGGCACAAGTTCATTTCGGCTTAATACATTTAATTCTTCTCGTATTTTACTGATAACTTGATTTTTTCTCATGATTTAAAACATACCTCCATTCTTAATAGAAGTATATTCATTTAACTCGATAACGGTATAGATATCTATCATATTCTTTCCAAGTTAATTTATAGTTAAAATTCTCCTCAATTACTCACAACATGTTAATTGTAATGTGCTACAAATATCTTAAATGTTCCCATCTCATATTTATAAAGCATGTACATTCTAGATTCATGTGTATTATTAACACTGGACTGAACTTTCTTCCTAACAATCATGATAACCTAAATATTTTTTGTCAGTCCGTATTACTTGAAGTATCTTGTATGACTTTCTTTCTTTTAAATCGGTATAGTATATTTTGAATAACCTGCCTAAACGTATCCTTTTCATATTTATTCATTCCCGTAAGCCACATCAAACAAATATATACGATTGAAAATAAAATAATCTTCACAAATAATTCCTGCCATTTGTCTGCAAGTATCCATCTATTTAATGTCATTCCAAACACTAAACTTGCCCCAAAAGCAAAGCTCATACAAGTAATATTTGTCCAAAACCTTGGTATATCTATATTGATTTTCTTCCAATAATAAATATTCATAATGATTATATTCCCGATAGTAAATGCTACAGCTGTACCTAAAGCACTACCAATTGCCCCCCACCATTGAACAAATATTATACTTATAACTACGTTAACAAAAGATGTTACGACATATGTAATCGATTTAAACCCTTGCATATTTTTTGCCTGTAGTATAATTCCACCAATACTTTGTACTAATGATACAATCATCGGAACTAAGATTATAATAGCTATAATAAAGGCCTCATTATATTCTTTTCCAACCCATAAATGAATAAATTCTTGACCGAAAACGATAAAGCCACTTAAAACAAATGATAAAATAATATATTGAATCCTACCTATCTTGATAAATAAATCTGATATTTCTTTATCAGATGCCTTTTTTGTAACCATCCCTGTAATTCTGCTCAAAAAAACATTCGATATAGCTGCAGCAAGCCCAGAGAAATAACCTGTAAAAGATGCTCCTATAGTATATATGGAAATTGCTGCTGCTCCACTATATATTCCTAAGATAACTTGATCTGTGGACCAATATATCTTATCTATTATTAAATTTAAAAATATTAAAGATGAAAATCCTAAGATTTCCTTCAATAACCCAATTTCTATTTTTTTAAATACTATTTTTATCCTTAACACTTTAAAACAGTAATACATATTAATTGCAATTATTATAAAATTTATTGATGTCGTTACTATCGCTATAGACACTGATCCGTAGCCCTTTATAAGAAGCGGTAACATTATAAGAGGCACTACTATAGCCCCAATAATACCCAGAATTTTTTGGAAAATAAACCTTTCATAGGCTAATACTACAACACTAAAAAAGCCAAAGCCTATTCCTATAGATATATTTATTACCATTATCACCATTAACGTTTTGAGTTTATTTATTTCATCCACATTTAATGAACTTGAAAATATACTATCTGCAGTTAATGTTAATATAATACCTGTAATTAATGCTATTCCTCCCAATACCCCATACATAATACTAAACATTCCATACAGGCGTGAACAATTCTCTTCATCTTTAAGTGCTCTATACTTCGCCGTATATCTAATTACTGCATTTCCTAAGCCAAAATTTAATACTCCTACATACCCTGCAACTGACGTAGCTAAACTGTATAAACCATATTCCGATTGACCAAGTAACTTTAACATAATAGGGGTATATAAAAGTGAAATAGAACTATTAATAACTAGAGCCGCATATGATAATATTGCTCCTGCTTTAATTTGACTTTTCATTTGAAAATTTCCCTCTCATATTAAACTTCCATCTTATTACTATCCTTGCAAAATTAAATGTTTTATCTTTAAAAAAATTCATAATTTCTTTTCAATTCTAATGTTTTATCAAAATTTTCATTTGCCAAATTTCCAGAAAAAACTTCACATAGACTGCGATTATCTATCAAACTTTTTACCCCTTCATAAATATCACTTTCACTAATATTTACAATCATTCCTGTTTCCCTATTCTTAATTTGTTCTTTTGCCCCAGTAAAATTTGTGGTTACAATCGCTTTGTGTAAACACTTTGCTTCAGCAAGCGTTATACAAAACCCTTCATATCTGGATGGTTGCACATATATATCACAAGTTGCCATATAGCCATATGGATTTGATAACTCTCCCAGCAAAATAAAATCTCTTTCTAAACCATATTCTGTTATTAATTTTTCGTATTCTTTTCTAGCCCCACCTTCTCCCACACAATACCATCTAACTTTATATCCCTCATTGATTAATCTTGCCAGTACTTTAATAGCAAGATCTTGTCCTTTTTCATTTGTTAATCTACCAACTGTTAATATTCTTATTCCCAAAAAATTATCGTTAAATCTCTTCCCCTCTTTTGCTTCATTTTGTATTAATTTTGCAGAAACTATATTAGGACATACCTCTGTTTTCTTTTTTATAGAAGGAATGATACTAAGCAGCTTATATTTTGCTTCATTAGATACAACAAATATATGATCAAATTTTTTGTATAGCTTATCTGAAAATATTTGATTAAATGTGATTTTTGTTACATCAAAATGAATCCATTGAAATTTCTTTTTCGCCTTTATGTTATTAATAACAAAATAACTTATGAAATCCATTGGACCAGCATAAGCTACTGCAATATCATATTCACCTTCCACTATAGGATACTCTCGCAGTACATATTTAAAAAAAAGGCTTCTATCTTTTATAAATTTCGTTAAAAGATGTAAAAGCATTATTCTTGAACCTCTAATTATTTTTCCTTCTCTTAGCAAATTCAAAAAAATTATGTGAGGCGGCTCATTTAATATATCTTTTATCTCTTCATACTCTTCGAAATATTTAATGTGAACTTCTCTAGGAATAGAATTTAAAAAACCACCGTATTTCTCTAACATTAAAATAGTTATACTATACTTATCTTTTGGAATTTCAGATAACATATTAAGTAATGCCTTTTCGGTTCCCCCTACATTCATATTAATGATCATAAAGATAATATTTTTTTTCATATTCCCTCCGATTTCACTGCCTCACTACCTAAAAAATCATTTAATTTTTCAAACTGTTTCTTTGCCTTAATTATTGTAGATTCTAAATTAAACTTATAATCAATGGATGCATCTATAACCTTTTCATCATATTGTAATTGCAGGTTTTCCATATCTATTAGAGTCTTATTAAAATCAATATCTTTCAGGAGATTGATGGTTTTCTGACTATATATTATAGGAATAATTCCAATACCTAATAATAACGCTACTATATTAGCATGAAATCTCGCTGCAATTAATAATTTAAAAGAGGCCATCGTTTCGATAGCCTCTTTTAAATTGCCCCCATACTTATAAATTACTATATTATCTAATGCATTAGAGGAAAGACGTGATTGAATTGTGTTAATTACATCCAAATCACCCTCTTGTTCACACAACGACATTAAATAACATTTATTCCCTTTGTTCACTAATAATTCTATTGTCTTTATAGTACTACGTATATAATCATTATAATAATGGGTTAACCCTTGTTTATGTCTGACATCTATTATTGAAAATCCAATTCTTTCTTCAGACAAATCTAACCTATATTCATCTGTATTCATCTGAAAAACAATATCTGATGCACACCTAACCTGCGGTAAATCTTCAAATAGTTGATATGAATATACATCTCTAAAACAAACATCATCACATAACTCAAAAAACTTTCTATAGTCATCAAGAAATTCTTCCGTTTTAAAAGGACCAAAATTCGCTCCTATTATAAATACTAATTTTTTTCTTCTCTTAAATTCCATAACCATTTTCATTCTATCTCGATATAAAGAGCTATGGTACGCTTCTTCTCTAAAAATAGATCCTCCTATAAATAGTAATGCATCATGTTCTTCTGCTATTTTTTCATAGTTAGTTATATTATCTGATAATTTTAGACGTTGTCCAATTTTATTCAGCAGTGTATATTTTCTTCTGCTTACATTATTATATTGAGAAATAAATTGATCATAATTTGAACCTAAATGATTCACTGTAAAATAACAATTTGGATATTTTTTTACAAGGATATCTAAAAATAAATCATCTCCAAAATTAAACATCAAATAAATGTCAACAAACACTTTTTTCATTTTATTATCAACACCCATCAATTTTCTATTAAATCATAGAATTTCTCCAATTGATTTACCGAATTATAAGGTTCTATAGAGTTTAATTCTTTGAATATTTTTTCTCTAAAATCATTATCATCTATATATCTTCTCACGCCATTGTATATACTCTCTATATCATGTTCTACTATTAAACCATCTGTATTATGATTAATAATTTCTTTTGCCGTAGCAAAGTTAGTACACACAATAGTTTTTTTCAATATTTTTGCTTCACTTACTGTAAGTCCAAACCCTTCCTTTAAAGATGTTTGTACATATATATCGCAGTTTTCCATATATGGGTAGGGGTTTAACTTTTTTCCTAGTAATACAAAATAACCATTCAATTCATATCTATCTATTAATTCTTGAAGTATGATTTTTTCTGGTCCCTCTCCAATTGCAAACCATTTAAATTTATAACCTGATGCTTTTAATAATTTTGCTACTTCTATAGCCTTACTATACGCTTTTGCAGTAACCAATCTTCCAACTGTTAAAATATTTATAATCGTTTTATCAAACTCCTCGACTTCATATTCCTGAGCTAATCTATGAATCATACTGGGACACACAATATCTAATAGAATATCAACCTTTTCATAATATTCTTTCCTGATTTTACATACTGAATTTCTAGTATTTTCAGAAACCGCAATTATTTTATCCATCTTCTTATACGATTTAAAATCAACATCTTTATCATACAATGTATTTGCATAGTCAGTATTTATCCATGCTATTTTTTGTAATGCCGAAACTTTATTAGCAACAAAATATGTAGGCATTCCCTGGCTATAAGCAATCGCTACATCGTACTTTTTCTGTATCGGCATAATGATTTTATTTAAACTTCGAAAGACCACTTGTTCACTATGTAAAGCAGATTTTCTATAATTATTTAGTCTTAGGTTGAGAGAGGTTTTTATTCTATAAGAAAGATATGTAAACCTTTTACTTTTAGGAAACTTCTCATTATTTATATAACGAAAATAAGAAGGTGATTTCAAAATATTCACATAATTAGGTATATAAGTCTCGAGCTCTCCTCCTTTTTTAAAGAGCATAACATCAATTGCATACTTTGAAGGATCAATTAAATTTAATAAAGAAATCAAACTTTTTTCTGCTCCGCCAATGGTTAGCGAATCAATAACAAAGAGGATATTTTTTTCATATATCTATTTACCTCCCTCCTCTTAATTTCCCTTTAATATTTCTTAATTTATTTAAATATATTCCGTATATAATACTTAACATTATAAATCTACTTCTAATAATATATATATATAATTGGTAAACTTTAGTTTCTGACGAAAATGAATTAATATATTTTCTAACGTATTTAATAGACAAAATTTTCTTTGTATTTAATATAGAAGCTTTTATACCTATTGATTTTATATTTATACATTGTTGTTCGATTAAATTCAATACATTATCTTGGATTCTCCTTGTAATTATCTCATGTATCTGATTTTCATCTAACTCCACTGATTTAAATATCTCCTCAATTCTCTTACAAACCAATATATAATTTTGCATATAATGTATTGAAATATTGGTACTTATACTATATTGATTTAACCTATTGTAATTATATAAATAGACTTCTATATACTTGAACCTTTTACAGTGAGATGCGTATTGCAATACAAAAACTAAGTCCTCACACATAAATATCTCTTCATCCATCTTTAAGTTGGATTTAGAAATTATCTCCCTTTTGTATATTTTCCCCCATAACACCCCCCAGTTCCCTTACAAACCATCTCCATGAAGGAATTTACAGAAATACTACTTTCAAAATTAAAATCTGAACAATTCAACACACCATATTTAGAAATATCTTTATAGCCACAACAAACTAAATCAGAATTGGAATTAATCATTTCATTTAATAAATACATAACATAATTTTCATCAACAGTATCATCCGAATCAAGAAAAATTACATACTCTCCTGTTGCATTTAAAATCCCTTTATTTCGAGCTTTAGAGGGACCACTATTATTTTGATAGTAATATGTTATTCTATTATCTATTTCTCTATATACATTAATTATCGTTTCACTTTCATCACTTGATCCATCATTTATAATTAGTATTTCAATATTTCTATACGTTTGTCGAATTATACTCTCTAAACATTTAGAAATGAATTTTTCAGAATTATAAACTGGTACTATAATACTTACCTTCGCTTCCACATCCTCCTCTCCCTTCTGAATTAGCTTAATCTATGTAATCTCTCACATATTTACACCAAATAACCAGATGCTTTTTATGCCACTTATAACTATTTGTGTTATTGATTAAAAATCTCATATAATTTTTCAATTTCACTACTATTTCCATAGTCTACCTGCATCGTATTACTAATTAACCTCGTTTTCAATTCCGTATCCTCAATTAACATTTTTATTCCCTCGACTATTCCTTCTACTCCCATTGGAGTTATCCATCCATCAAAGCTATGACAAAGCTGCCCTTTCGCTGTAGGAAAATTTGTTATTACTACTGCTTTCCCTAGAATTTGCGCTTCTCTCACCGTCACTGCTTTCCCTTCGTATCTCGATGGTTGACAATAAATATCACAACTTAAAATATACGGATATGGATTGATTTTTTTACCTAACAATACAAACCTTTCAGCCATCTCGTTCTCTTTTATTAATTGTTTTATATATGTTTCCTCTCCCCCATACCCTACAACATACCACTTCACATCATATCCTAATTCAACCAACTTTTTACAAGCCAATACCGCCTGATCAAAACCTTTCGCATTGCTTAATCGCCCCACTGAACAAATCTTTATAACTCCAGCACTATCCATCTCATTCTCCACACTTTTTTTTGATTGATTTATTACAAAGTTAGGAGATAAAATATTTTCAATAACAATTGCTTTTTGCTTAAGAGTAGGAAATACCTTCAAAAAAGATTCTTGACATTCCTTAGATACATTAACAATGTAATTGAGCTTATTCCACATTTTTTCATCTAATGACTTATCTGGGTTCACTACTGTAAAATAGTCTGTATGATTCCAGCCTATTTTTATATCTGCATTTACTTTTTCAAGAATAAAATCATGTGGGCCCAAAAAACTTATTGCTACATCATACTCTTTTTTCAATTTAGGTAATACTGGAAGTGAATAGCGCCATGTATATTGCATCTGCTTGTATGTCCCTTGCTCTATATTCTGCCCCTTATTCTTAATTTTCGCCTTTAATTTAGCAAGAATCCTCATAGTTCCTAAATACATATGACCTTCTTTAATGATATTTTTTATAGGCCTTTCAAACGTTGTATACTGTTTTATTACTGGTAATACATTGACTTCTTTAGGAATAAAATTAATAAAATCCCCTTCTTGCCTATATAAAAATAAATCAATATCATAATTTTTATAGTCCAATGTTTCTAACAATCCTATTAAACTTCTTTCTACACCACCTATATTTAATGAATACATACTTATTAATATTTTTTTTCGCACTTACATCCCCTACCCTAAATCAATATCTACTTAAAAATTGAATTTCTTATATGGTGTGCAATACGAAATGGCAATCTAGTATATAATAAAGCAATAACCTTTTCCACTTTCCCCCTTCTATCTTTCCATAAATCAGTACCCTTCCAAGGGGTCATATCTAAATAGCTCTTATACAGCGATGTTAATGGATGTTTACACCCTTCTATCCAAGGTCTATTTACAAATGCAGGAGTATAATGAATAAACACAGGATTTTTTACTGCTTCATCTATTTCAATCTCGTTATAATAATTCTCTAGCTCATAATAACTCATGATTTCTTTCCTATTCATAGTGAAAAAAGGAGTCATTGCATTAAACTTTGGATGAAGATATAAAACCTTATCTTTTAACACACCATTAATAGTTCCTTGATCATGGTGGAATACGTTACCATTTTTCTTCTTTATGAATTCCATAAATTTTTTTCAATATTTTCTTCTCTCCACTTCTTAAGATTTATTAAGAGCATACCAGCGTTTATATATCTATCACTTTTATCCATATCTATTCTTAATTTAGTTTGATTACTAACCGTATCACAAACACCTGCCACAAAATATTCCGTAATATCAATATTCCATAAATCACTTAAACTACTATTGATTATTGAATCACAGTCTAGATAGATAATTTTATCCACCTCTTCTTGAATGATACTTGCTAAAAATAATCTAGCATACGAATTTATTGCAATTGAATCATCAATATTAAGTTTCAATCGATCTAACAAAACATTAAAATTTATGTATTGAATAGTTTTGTTATATTTTTTACAAACTGAGTTTAATTTTTTTTATTATATGATGAAAGATTATTTTCAATAAGAAAAATATTAATGTTATTAAAATGCTGATTATTCTGCAACAGCGATAGCAACGATACCCCTACATGCTGCGCATAATTATCATCACTTGAATACACAACATTTAAATTCATAATTAGCCCTCCATTATTTAGAAAAGACTTTCCTTACTTTCGAAATATTATCTCCACCTATTATTTTAGACAAAATAACTTTTAAATTTACCTTCATTCTTACATTCAGCGGCAACCAACTTTTATAAAAATAATGCATTGCATACGTATCTTTAGTAATAAATTTTCTACAATTAATATAATCATATGGAGAAAAATATGTTTGAGGATAAAAAACTCCTGCCCCTTTTATTTCTTGATATTCTCCATTTAGCTTTAATTCTAAATTCTGTAGAATTTCTGTTACAATTGCTACATTTGTCAAATCATCATACGTTCCATCTTGTTTTATAAACTTTTTATCTGTATAAGAATCTAAAAACACTTTAATAAGCTGATTTCCTTTTCTTGCACCTATCGTACTAGTAGCTATATAATTTTCTTGTTCGAATCCCCAAAAAGAATGGTGATGTAATAAATCATCAAAAGATTTAAACACTTCGACATCAGTATCTAAATAAATTCCACCATAGTAATACAACACATGAACTCTTACATAATCACTTACAAATGCATATTTCCCCTTTTCATAGGCTTCCCTAGTATATATATTACAATTAATATCGAAATTATTTTCATTCCACTCTATTATGTCAAACTCTGGTAAATGCTTCTTCCAGCTATTTATACATTTTTCTACTATACTAGGCTTTTCTTTTCCTCCAAACCAGCAATAATGTATTTTACGAGGAATCTTCTCCCGTATATTTTCCAAATTACTCCCTCCACTCACTTAATCCCCTTTTAACATTAGCTCAAAAATAATTACTCTTATAAATAACTCCCAAAGTAATAATATGTTCATAAACAAAATAAATAAAATAGCATAACAAGATGCTATAATAAATTAATTTTCGATCCTTTTTTGTAAATAACTTTATTACCCATGCAATTAATATCAGTTGATATAATCCGAAATAAATAGAAAATCTTGCAAAAATCCAATTTTGTGTTGAAATAAACATAAATACCGTGCCAAGCAAAGCCATATTTACGATAACATCACATTCAGGAAAAATCTCTCTCAGTCTATCCTTACCAATATACGCCAGAATAAGCGGTGTCGAATCCACAGCAACCCTTAGTATATTGGCACCACCTTCATGAAATTCTTTATATTGACTATATTGAGTGTCTTCTATTGCTTTAAATAAAACCTCTGTAAATTGATTGAATCCTATAACTATAAGTACTGCTAAAAAAAGAAGTAAAAAAGTTATCCCTGACCACGCTCTCCTTCTTATTAAAAAATACACAGGAATAAGCACTAGTGCACTTTGATGAAAAGTTGAAGCAAAAAGTACAATTAATACATACATTTTCCAGTTACCATCAAAAATATATTTTGTTGCTGCAAAGACAATAGCTGCAGCCAAATACTGCCTTATTCCATTCATGGAGACTAAATACATCCCAGATGTTATGTATACATATAGACTTATCTCAATTAATCTTGAATATTTATATAAAGTTAATACAATTAATAAATTTGTTATTAGTGCTGTAATAAAAACCATAGCTTGAGGATCATTAGTGTATCCCTTTAAAATCATTTGAAAAATATTGAATCCCATGTCCTTATTATTTTGGATATATTCCCAATTGAATTCAGCCACCTTATATGCATGCATATAAAAATAAGTATCCCCAATATTATTTCGAAGACCAGATACCAATACAAGGGATAAAACGGCTATCAAAATTAGAAACTGATTCGGTTTTATCAATGTAGTCCCCGTAGTCACAGGCACAGCAAAATACCTTGCAAAAAATGCGAGTATGAATACGATAAAAAGATTCATCCAAAGTATAGTCATTATTATGTCCTCTCATTTACTTACTAAGTAAATCCCTATATATTTACTTCCATTCTTGTTTTCATTGTAATGTAACTATAAAGAATAACTCCAAATGGCAATGCGCAAATCGTAAGACCTTTGCATGGCGACTCTTGCATAAATCTTTTATTTTTCGCTATAAAACTACTAGATACATAATGTACAGCTTGCCTATACTTGAATACTCGATTAGTAAATGGTAATTTCATAAGTTCCTTACGATAAAAAGCAAAACCTCTTGGATTTTTACGATATTGATTTAGCATATTCATTGATGAACCGTCAGGCATGTATTCAACATAGCAAAGAGGTTCGTTCATCAGTAACATCTCATACTGCTGATCTAACATATAATATTTATATGCTAATCCAACATATTTTTCATTTTTAAAAATTGGGTATGGATATTTCTTAGTCAATTCTGTGCGATAGACCAATTTTTTATCACCTGTGACACCATGTTTATTGTAAAGATTAAACAACGTGGAATATTTAAGGTTTTCTGGTAACTCCGAGCCAATTATTTGTCCATCTATATACAAATCTAGTCCGATTATCCCACTAACTTCATCACTTCCATAGCTATTCCAAAAAGAAATAATTTTCTCTACGGCATCATCTGGCATATAATCATCAGAATCAATACAAACATTTAACTCCGTTTCAATTAACCCATATGCTGTATTATGAGCACCATGCATCCCTTGATTTGGTTGCCAATGATACCTTATTTTTATATGTCCCTCGAAAATCCAATTATTCACCAACTCTTTCGTGTGATCACTAGATCCATCATCTATAATGAGCCATACAAAGTTCTTGCATGTTTGACGTTTTAAACTCTCATAACAATTTTGAAGACAATATGCTCTATTATAAGTAGGGGTGAAAATTGTTAAATTTTCCAAATTACTCACCTCGAACGTACGGAATAATAGTCTTGAGTTAATTCTGCCGTATGTTTTATATCGTAGCCTTTCTCCCAAAATACTTGAGCTGGTATTTCCCTCGGAAAATTACTAATTTCTATATTTTTCATTTTTTCTATCCAAGCCATTTTATCTGCTAGAGGAACATGTTCAACTAGATTCATTCCCAAATCCACTTCTTTCGTAATAGCATCCGATATGATACAAGGTAAACCAACCCCTTGCGCCTCTACAAGTATGACTGGTAATCCCTCATGAATAGACGGAAAAACAAATACATCAAATGCTTGAAGTATCCTTTCTATATCACTTCGTACCCCCAGAAACCTTATGTGATTCTCCATGTTCAAATCTTTTACCTTTTTTTCCATTTCCAAACGAAGCGGCCCTTCTCCAGCTAATAAAAGTATTGAATTTGGCCGAAATTGAGTTAACTGAGCAAATAAATCTATAAGATAGGTATGATTTTTTTGATAAGCGAATCTTCCGACATGACCTATAACAAAAGCTTCCTGTTCAATTTGTAATTCCTTTCTTACTTGTTTTCTTATTTCAGGACGGAACAAAAATCTATCACAATCAATTCCATTTTTTAAGATTTTGGCTGTATCAGCTTTATCTGCAAATAACCATCTCGCAGCTGCATTTGAGCATGCTAACAAATGCGTTGCACATGTACCTATAGATTTTCCTGCATACCATTTATAGATTTTTGCAGTAGCACCACCTTCACTACTAGTATTGTGACTATGCGCAATCCTAACTGGTACCCTTGCTTTTTTAGCTGAACGAAGTACTAATCCACTCATTTTATCCATATGTGAATGAACGATTTTATATTGTGGATGAGAGCTAAAGAAGGTATTTAATGCCTTTATATAGCCTCTATGACCAACATCCGTAACATATGAAATTCTATGAACTTTTCCGCCTAACTTTACTATTTCTTCATCAAACACTCCTTCTTTACATGTTAAAAAATCAAATTGAACTTTGGAACGATCTATATTGCGATATAAATTCATAATTAAAGTTTCTGCTCCGCCTCTATTCATATTTACGACTACATGTAATACTCTTAATGGAGTACCCAATTTAAATCCTCCATTTCACCCATAAATGTTGTATAGATTTCTTGTTTCTCCTTTAACACTTCATTTACTGAATATTGATTTTTAATACTAGTACATCCATACTGCCCCATCTGAGCTAATACTTTAGGATTTATAGAAATACCCTTTATCCTGTCAGCCATTGCTTTTATATCATTACGATCTACAATCCAACCATTTTTATTATTAATAATCAATTCCCTATGTCCCCGGTTATCAGTAGCTACAACCGGAAGTCCACAAGCCATGGCTTCCATAATATTAACTGGCAAACCTTCCCTGTAACTAGATGCAACTGCAAGATCAGACATCTGTAGTAAGGAAGCTATATCATTTCTGTAACCGAGAAAATGAACCATGTTAGTCACTCCTAGTTGAGTAGCTATTTTTTTACACTCTTCCATTAACGGTCCTTCGCCAGCAAGCAAAAGCTTCGCATGTGGCATTTCATTTTTCAATTGTGCTAATACATGGATTAAAAAGTTTTGATTTTTATTCTTATTAAATTCAGCAGCATAAAACATTAAAAAATCTTGTGATTTATAGCCACATTGTAGCTTTAATTCTCGTTTCTCAATTTCAGTTACAGGAGTAAACCGTTGTACATCTATTCCTACACCGTGAACTAGCTTAATATCTCTCACTGGAAAGCAATGTTTAACTGCTAAATCATAATCTTCTTGGTTAATTGTTATTAGACAATCCGTATGAGAAGCTAGAATTCTTTCAATTGGATAATAAAGCAACCAATTCATATACGGTGATCCTTTACAAAAGTGAAATCCATGTGCTGTATATACGACTTTCGTTCCTTGCCGCCTGGCTTTCTGAGCAGCTAACCGAGCAATTACTCCTCCCATAGGCGTATGACAATGAATGATATGATATTTATTTTGATCAATAATTGATTTTAGTTTTTTATATGCGTGGAGGTTTTGTATACTAAGAGGTGATCTTTGAATAGGAATATTATATTTTCGAGTTACGTACGGAAGATGTATATTCCCATTCGCTGCAACATGTACTTCCCATCCTTGTTCTGAAAACCATTTCAAATACGGTAAATGAAAAGCCTTAAAATGATAATCTACAGTTGCACAAAACAGAACTTTTTTAGACACCATCCCACGCACCCGTCTTATATAAATTTTTTCTATTAACCTGATACAGGTATTAACAGTTTTAAAGTTTTACGCTGATTTACTAACTTTAACAATCGTTTTCTTAATTCTACTTCGTTTAAATCTGTATAACTTGAAATAAACTCTTCAATTTCTTCTATACGAACATTCATTTCTTGTCCTACGTAAATCCTCGGATAAATTTGCTTTTCATTCATTTCATCTTCTTTTAGTAATTCTTCAAAAAGTTTCTCCCCTGGGCGTATACCAGTAAATTCTATTCCTATTTCATCCACAGAATTTCCTGATAATCGAATAAGATTTTTGGCAAGGTCGACTATTTTCACTGGTTCTCCCATGTCCAATACAAAAATCTCTCCACCTTTAGCTAAAGCACCAGCTTGCACTACGAGTCTTGATGCTTCCGGGATTGTCATAAAATACCGAACCATATCAGGATGAGTAACTGTAACTGGTCCACCATTTTGAATTTGCTTCTTAAATAAAGGTATAACACTCCCTCTACTTCCTAAGACATTCCCAAAGCGTACAGTAACAAACTTTGTATGACTTATTTTATCTTTATGTTGAATTACCATCTCAGCTAATTTCTTTGTTGCTCCCATAACACTCGTCGGATTCACAGCTTTATCAGAGGAAATCATAACAAACGTTCCTACTCCATGTGCTCTCGCTGCCTCTGATACATTCATAGTTCCAATCAAATTATTTTTAACAGCCTCTTCAGGATTATTCTCCATTAGTGGTACATGTTTATGTGCAGCTGCATGATATACAACATTTGGAAGATGTTTATTCATTATTAAATTCATCTTTTTTCATCTTGTATATCTGCGATTTCAGGAATAAACGTGCCTTTCATATCTCCATATTTTCTGTTTAATTCCATTTCTATAGAATAAATACTGTTCTCCCCATGCCCTAGTAAAATCAACCTTTTCGGCCTAAATTTTGCAATTTGTCTACAAATTTCCGAACCAATTGAACCTCCTGCACCAGTAACTAAAATAACTTTGTTAGTTATATAATCTGAAATAACATCCACATCAAGTTCTACAAGATCGCGCCCTAATAAATCTTCTACTTGAACATCTCTGAATTCGTTCACCGATACTTTACCCGTTACTAAGTCTTCTAACATCGGAAGAATTTGAGTTTTCACTTCTGTTTTTAAACATCTTTTCAAAATAACATTTTGCTCTCTTTTGTTTAATGAAGGAATTGCTAAAATTATTATTTCAATATTCATTTTTTTAACAACGTACTCAATTTGATTCTTACCACCAATTACTGGAATACCCCAAATATCAAGGTTATGTTTTTTTACATTATCATCAATAAATGCGACTGGCATTAATTCGGCAGCACTATTCTTTAACAACTGCCTTGCAACCATTGTCCCAGCAGATCCCGCACCAACAATTAACGTTCTTTTTTTATCACCCTTTTTTACATAATAAATATCTCTGTACATTCTCCATATAAAACGTGAACCACCAATTAATAAAATATGAATCATCCAAGTTACAACTAACAGCCGAAAATACATTTTTTGCATGATTAGTTGCTGCACAACTGCTGTAGCAATTATAGAAAATGTAACAACTTTGCATATAATGAGTAATTCTCCTATACTTGCATATTCCCAATCTTTATTATACAACTTATATATTAAAGCAAATAAATGATGACTGACTAATAGAGTGATAGAGCTAATAATTGATGATAAAGTGATAACACTAAAGCTAGCATTTACAAAGAAATAACTAAAGAAAATAGCACTTAACACAATCATTGAATCCATTAAAAGCAATAACGATATCCTCCGTCGATACGTCATGTAACTTCCTCCTTTAATCAATTCCATACTTAACTCTTTCAAATTTAAAGTTGCTAACTATATTCTCTTTATTAAAAACACATAGTTAGAAACTTTAATAAAATAGGGGCATCTAACCCTCCCTCACATTACACTCTTGATGACTCGCATCTAAGGTTGTTTTCACAACCCACAGCATAATCGAGTGCCTCCGTTGATAGCGGTAAGGAGACATCACCACATCGTAGCTCTTTAAAAAAATTCTTTATAAAGAACATATTAATATAAGGATATTTTTTTAAAAAAGTACATTTATGTTATTTATACTTTTCCATTCAAAATCGCACCTAATATCCTACTTTTCGTAAAACTTAACGCCCTTTTCGTTTCAAGCGCATCTTCATTCACAGTATGATTATAACGTATCACCAATAATACACCTTCACACTTATCAGCCAATACACTTGTATCCGTTACTTCTAGTACAGGAGAAGAATCAAATAATATAATATCATATCGTTCCATTGCATTTTGAACTAACATATCCATTGCACTCGAACTAAGTACTTCGGATGGATTGAATGGTACCGGTCCGCTAGTTAATACATCCAGACTTTCCATCTCTGTTTTTTTCACGGCGCCCTCTAAAGTTGTTTTTCCGTTCAATATATCAATTAATCCAACTGTATTTTCTACTCCAAACATTTCATGAATCGTTGGTGTTCGTAAATTTGCATCTATTACCAATACTTTTTCACCTTTTTGTGCTATTGAGACTGCTAAATTAACTGTAATCGTTGATTTTCCTTCACCATACCTCGGAGAAGTAATGACTATAGTTCTGCTTTTATGAATAGATGAAGATAATTGAAGGTTTGTTCGAAGCGAACGATACTGCTCCGAAATTTTCGATCTTGGAGCGGTATGTACAATTATACTTTCTCCTTTAACTTTATTTGTTTTTCGTCTATTTTTGTAAGCCACTCCGTTCCCTCCCCCAATAATACCGTATTTTTTTTACTGAATTTGTCTTTCACATTTTTTCTATTCATTTTAGATATTCCGCCCAAAACAGGGACATCTAACAATTGTTCAATTCGCCGTTCCGATTTGATTCTCTCATCAAGTGAATCCAATAAAAAAATGAATCCAATACTGAGCACCATACCTATAGAGAATGCAATTAGTATCGTCTTAAAGTGATTTATATTTATAGGCATAGATTTTTTTTGAACTGGGTCTTCTGGTAATATACTCACATTATTAAAATTCAGTATATTCGCTACTTCTTTCTTATAAACAGCGGCTGTAGTATTTGCAATTTTATGAGCAAGCATAGGATCTATATCCACTACATTTATTCTCATAATCTGGGACCCTTGCACACTTTCTGTACTTATTTGTCCACTTAATGCACCTGCAGATCTGTTAATATTCAATTCAGCAGCCACTTTTTCTAATATTACAGGCTCATTTACCATCGCTTTCAATGTATTCATCGTTTCAGCATTAGCTTGAACAATAACCCTTGCTGAAGAGGCATATAATGGTGTTTTTACATATATAGTATACATCGCTCCTGCTACTGTTGTGAGAGTTGTAAATAATAGAATGATCCAAATTCTTTTCCGTATAATAGTAAATAGATTTTTCAAATTTATTTCCTTATCCATAACTTCCCTCCTCATTTAAAACCAATGAGCTTCAACTTGAAATTGACATCGAAAACTTAAGAAAAAAACAATATTTTCATTCTTTTTAATATACAAACATTTCTAGTTAATGCCATTTTAGTTCTTTATACAGAACGAGTCAACACAAATTATTTTCACTAAATTACTTCCTGATGACACTAAAAAAATTGCGACAATATTCGTGTTTTTTCACTGTAGATAAATGACGAAAAAACCCTAATACCGTAGTATTAGGGTTTTTTTCTCTCTTAGTATAGAGACATATATTGATCGCGTTCCCATTGGTGAACTTGCGTGCGGAAAATATCCCACTCAATTTCTTTTGCTTCAATGAAGTGCTCAAGTAAATGATCACCTAATGCGCCACATACGATTTCATTAGATTGTAAAATAACTAACGCTTGCGCTAATGTTGCTGGCAAGTCAACGATACCTGCTTCTTCGCGCTCTTCTTTTGTCATTACATAGATGTTACGATCTACTGCAGCTGGCGGAGTTAATTTGTTTTTAATTCCGTCAAGACCTGCTGCTAATAATGTAGCCATTACTAAATATGGGTTTGCAGCTGGGTCAACACTACGTACTTCTACGCGTGTACTAATACCACGAGATGCAGGGATACGCACTAATGGACTACGATTTTGTGCAGACCATGCTACGTAACATGGAGCTTCATATCCAGGTACTAAACGCTTGTAAGAGTTTACAGTTGGGTTTGCTACCGCTGTAAATGCTGGTGCATGTTTTAAAATACCTGCGATGAAGTGACGAGCATCATCACTTAATTGTAAATCACCGTTTTGGTCGAAGAATACGTTCTCACCATTTTTAAATAGTGATAAGTTACAGTGCATACCTGAACCGTTCACACCGTATAATGGTTTCGGCATAAATGTTGCGTGTAAACCATGTTTACGAGCAATCGTTCTTACAACAAGCTTGAATGTTTGAATGTCATCACATGAGCGAATTGCATTTGCATATTTAAAGTCAATTTCATGTTGACCTGGCGCAACCTCATGGTGAGATGCTTCAATTTCAAAGCCCATTTCTTCAAGTTCAAGAACGATATCACGACGACAGTTTTCCCCTAGATCCATCGGCGCAAGGTCGAAGTATCCACCGTTATCGTTTAACTCTAATGTTGGATTTCCTTTTTCATCAACTTTAAATAGGAAGAATTCTGGCTCTGGTCCAAGATTGAAATCTGAGAATCCTAATGCTTCCATTTCTTTTAACACACGCTTTAAGTTGTTACGTGGGTCGCCATCAAATGGAGTACCATCAGCATTGTAAATATCACAGATTAAACGAGCTACTTTACCTTTTTCAGCTGTCCAAGGGAAAATTACCCAAGTATCTAAATCCGGATATAAATACATATCAGATTCTTCAATACGTACGAAACCTTCAATAGAAGATCCATCAAACATCATTTTGTTATCAAGAGCTTTTGTTAATTGGCTCACTGGAATTTCTACGTTTTTAATTACCCCTAAAAGGTCCGTAAATTGCAGACGGATATACTTTACATTCTCTTCTTTCGCCAAACGGAAAATATCTTCTTTTGTGTACCTAGCCATTATAAATTCCTCCTTAGTCCCTCTAAACACCTTCAGAATCAGTTATCTTTAGTGAAAAAACCTTGAAATGTCACCTTGTCGCAATGAAGTCCGATTAAATCTACCTGTATGTTGCAGTTCATCTCGAAGAATTTTGCGAAGCTCGGATTTTGAAATTTCTTTCGTTTCTTCTTTTACTTTCACTGCTTCTGTTTGATTTTCTTTCATTTGCAATACTTGTTTAATTCCGGCCATATTTAAGCCTTGATCTAACAAATCTTTAATTTCCAACAATTTATCTACATCGTTAAATGAAAATAATCTACGATTCCCTTTTGTACGGGTTGGAAAAATAAGATTATGCTCTTCATAGTAGCGAATTTGACGTGCAGATAATTGTGTTAAATCCATTACAATACCAATTGGAAACAGCGGAGCAGAACGTCTATCTTCTTTCATTGTTTCAGTTCCTCCTTCGCCTTAACTGTTTCTCATTTTATACCATGTTATGTTTAGTGTCAATAGATGTTAGCTTTTCTTACATGATTTTTTTGTGAATTTTTTCATTTTTTTTCTAATGGCACAAATCATTACTTTCACACGAAAAAAGCTGCCGAAATCGACAGCTTTCCTTTAAGAAATTGTTAATAATTTTTTTTCAATTAACGCATCAATCGCAGAACAAATCGCAATCTTTACATGCGAATAAGTTAACCCACCTTGCACGTAAGCAACATAAGGCGGACGAATCGGACCATCAGCCGACAGCTCAATACTTGCACCTTGAATAAACGTCCCCGCAGCCATAATTACATCATCTTCATAACCCGGCATATAGTTTGCATATGGAGTGAAATGAGAATTAATTGGAGATGCATATTGAATCGCTTGACAGAACGCAATCATACGATCTTTATCATCAAATTGAACAGACTGAATTAAATCTGTTCTTGGTGCATTCCAAGCTGGTGATGTATTCATCCCTAACTTTTCTAAAAATGCAGCTGTAAAAATCGCACCTTTTAGCGCTTGTCCCGCTACATGCGGCGCTAAGAAGAAACCTTGATACATTTCTTGCAAACTGTATAAAGATGCCCCTGCTTCCGCACCGATTCCTGGAGATGTTAGACGATATGCACACGCTTCAACATACTGCTCTTTACCAACAATGTAACCACCAGTTTTAACAATTCCACCGCCAGGATTCTTAATAAGAGAGCCTGCCATTAAGTCCGCACCAACATGACATGGCTCTTCTTCTTCAATAAATTCGCCATAGCAGTTATCTACAAATACAACAACATCAGGTTTAATCTCTTTCACAAACACAATCATCTCTTTAATTTGTGAAACAGTAAACGACGGACGAGTAGCATATCCTTTTGAACGCTGAATACCAATCATCTTCGTATTACTATGGATCGCAGCTGCAACAGCTTCAAAGTCCACAAATCCCTCTTCAGTTAACGGAACTGCGTTATAACCAATATTATATTCTTTAAATGAGCCTACACCTTTTCCGCGTACACCAACGATTTCTTCTAACGTATCATATGGTTTTCCTGTTATGTATAGCAGTTCATCTCCTGGACGTAAAATACCGAATAGAGCTGTCGAAATTGCGTGAGTACCTGAAATAATTTGCGGACGAACAAGACCCGCTTCTGCCCCAAATACATCAGCATACACTTTTTCTAACGTGTCACGACCAATATCATCATAACCATAACCTGTCGTCGGAATAAAATGCGAATCGCTAATTTTGTGTTTACGAAAACTTTCTAATACACGAAATTGGTTACTCTCAATCACTTCATCCACATGTTTATGTACTTCTATAATTTGACTTTCTACTTCTTTTACGATTGGAGCAATTTTTTCTCCATTTTTCAAACGATCAAACATTATTTTCTCCTTCTTCCACTAAAAATCTCTTTAATTGCCCCTTAAGCGATGAATGAGCAAATATATACCCTGTACAATCATATACAAATTTATCTTCTAGAAACTCCATTTTAGTTAATATTGTTTCTGTCTTTAAAAGCGTTAATAACCTACCTTCACTCGGAGGGATTTCCACTTGATAATCATCCATTTCTTCCTTCATCTTCGTTTCTAGCGCTTCTTTTATACGCAATAAATCACTTTCTTCAAAAGCACTAGTCATTAAGAAATCACTTTTCGGAAATGGAATGAAGTTTTGATGCAATTTATCTTTTTTATTATATAACGTAATAATAGGAATACGATTAATTTCAAGGTCCGACAATAATTGTTTTACTGTCTGCTCATGCCCTACATAATTAGGATCTGCAGAATCAACAACATGTAAAATAACATCCGCTTCCCCAGCTTCTTCTAACGTAGATCGAAAAGCAGCAATTAGTGACGTAGGTAAATCTTGTATAAAACCAACCGTATCAGTCAAAAGCACTGTATAACCAGAAGGTAACGGCATCTTTCTTGTCGTCGGATCTAGCGTTGCAAACAATAAGTTTTCTTCAAAGGTATCAGCTTCCGTTAATCTATTAAACAACGTAGATTTTCCTGCATTTGTATACCCAATTAACGCAACTTGAAACACTTTATTATCTTTTCTTCTCTCACGATATCTCTTTCGATGCTCCACAACAACCGCAAGTTGTCTCTTTATTTCATCAATACGAGATCGAATATGACGACGATCTGTCTCAAGCTTCGTCTCTCCTGGTCCCCTTGTACCAATTCCACCACCAAGACGTGATAAAGCAAGACCTTGTCCCATAAGGCGCGGCATTGTATATTGCAATTGAGCTAATTCTACTTGAAGCTTACCCTCTCTCGATTTCGCACGTTGCGCAAAAATATCTAGTATTAACTGCGTTCGGTCAATCACTCTCGCATCTAATACTGAAGATAAATTCCGAATTTGACTTGGTGTTAACTCATTATTAAAAACAATAACAGCTGGTTCTAATTCTTCCGTCAACGCTGCAAGCTCTTCTAGTTTACCTTTTCCTATATAAGTCGCCGGATGAAACTTCGGGCGCTTTTGCGTCGTTGATACTAACACTTCCGCTCGCGCAGTTTTCGCTAGCGATGCAAGCTCTTTCATGGAATGCATAAATTTTTCATCATCATCTTGTGGCAATTGACAGCCAACTAATATGATTTTTTCTTTTTCTTCCATCAAATATGTTCACTCATCCTTTTCGAAATTTAAACCTTCTAATATAATAGCAGAGGAAGCACATTTCATCTAGTTAGCGGGGGAGAAAATTCATGGCATGGGAGATTTTTAGCATCATAGGCACAATCGCTTTCGCACTAAGCGGAGCCATTGTTGCAATGGAAGAGGATTATGATATTTTCGGGGTATATATTTTAGGAATGGCAACCGCATTTGGGGGAGGTGCCCTTCGTAATTTATTAATCGGTTATCCAATCGTCGCGTTTTGGCAACAAGACATGTTATTCCAAATCGCACTATTATCAATGACGATCATTTTTCTTTTTCCTAATAAATTAATTAAGCATTGGAAAAAGTGGGAAAACATCACAGATGCCATCGGCTTATCAGCGTTCGCCGTACAAGGAGCTCTATACGCCCAAAAATTAAATTTACCAATTAGCGCTACAATTGTAGCTGCTGTTTTAACTGGCATTGGCGGCGGTATTATTCGTGATCTTTTAGCACGTAGAAAACCTCTCGTCCTTCGAGCTGATGTATATGCGTTTTGGACGATTTTAGCCGGCTTTTTGATTGGCGCTAAAGTCATCGTTAGCGATTGGGCTCTATACACCTTATTCATTTTAATTGTTTGCTTCCGCATGGTTTCTATTCATTACAAATGGCATTTACCGCATAGACGCATCGATACAAAGGAGCGCTCAATGCATAAATAGCAATCTAACCTCTTTACATATCGTAAAGAGGTTTTTCTTTTCTAACGAGTTTTTCTTTACATAATGTTTATACTAATTTTTAAAGCGAGGTGAATGCAAATGACAAACCATGTTAATAAAGGAGCTCAAAAAAGCTCAGTAAACCAATTTGGACATGATCCAAATTCAGCGCACGAAAAGAGCGCTAAAATGGAACGTCTTCATAAAACTCACCAAGAAAAAGCAAAAAAAGAGTAAACGAACTTATGCATAAAAACAGACGCACAGTCTACGTACTGTGCGTCTCCTCTTCAAGCATTAAATCCATACTTGATATCCCAATTAAATCATATTTATCATACGTATCCTCTTGTAACAATCGCATAGCTTGTGTACGAATCGATTTTTCAACAATATTCCGTACGTATCGCCCATTACTAAACGATGTAATTTGCGACGAATACTTTACCGCATGTAAATGATCTCGAAATTTCCACTCCGCTTCTTTAGATAACTGATATTCACGCTCCTCATACATTCTCTTTCCAATTTCCAACAGCTGATTTACCGAGTAATCCGCAAATTCAATAATAAATGGAAAACGAGATTGTAACCCTGGATTTAATGAAAGAAAATGATTCATCTCTCTTGAATATCCAGCTAAAATTAATACAAAACCGTGCTGCTTATCTTCCATATGCTTCACAAGTGTATCAATAGCTTCCTTCCCAAAATCCTTCTCTCCCCCCCGCGCTAAAGAATACGCCTCATCAATAAACAAAATACCTCCCATGGCCTTTTTTATTAAATCTCTCGTCTTTTGCGCTGTATGACCGATATACTCCCCCACAAGATCAGCACGTTCTGCTTCAACTAAATGCCCCTTCGATAAAATATTCATCTCAAACAACAATTTCCCTATCATTCTAGCAACGGTTGTCTTCCCAGTACCGGGATTCCCCCTAAATAACATGTGAAGCACTTGCTTCTCAGATTTCAACCCCATCTCTTGTCTTTTTTTATTTACATAAATCCAAGCATAAATTTCTTTTATTATCTTTTTTATTTCATCCATCCCAACAAGCTTTCCCATCTCTTCTTCAATTCTCTGCAACATCTCATGTTTAGTAGTGGTTTCACTTGAAATTACCGTTTTATTTTCTGATGCCGGTAACGAAATTTTCTTTCGATGGTTTAATACAATATTAATTTGATTGTTATTTTTCTTACGCATCGATTGTTCCATACAATCACCTCATTTTATCCACTCACCAAATATTATTATTCCAGTCCCTCTTGCAAATGCCTATTTTCAGAAAAGTTTGCTATAATATAAGAAATAATCAAGGTGGTGGGACTATGGAAACAACGGAATTCCATGATACAATACAAGCCTTTTCTATTTTTTTATTGAATAAAGGCCGAAAGTCTTCAACCATTAAACGTTATGTTTATGACATTGAAGATTTTGGACATTGGTTAGAAAAAAACAAAAAGCTCCCTTCCAGTAATATATGGGCAACACTTTGTACAAAAGACTATGAAGATTACTTTTCAGACTTAAAAAAGAATCGACACTACTCTGAGAAAACAATGCATCGTGTATTTATTGTATTAAATAGAATGCATCATTTTCTTAACATTCCAAATCCATTGAATGATATGGAAATTACTATTCAACCAAACCGTGCATTGCGTAATGAAGATTTCATTTCATCCGATGAAGAAAAAAGATTAAAGCATATAGTCACTTCATTAGAAGGACTTTCAGAAAAACAACGTCCCGTTCGTCCATTATTAATGGATCGTAATATCGCCATTTTAAGTATATTAATCGACTACGGACTATCCTTACAAGAGCTTACAGCATTAACTATGCATCACGTTCATTTTGAAACTAATACACTTTCTATTCCAGCAACCGCAGGAGTAGAAAGAACAATCACATTAGCAATCGAAGACAAAAAACAACTGTACACATATTATAAAAGTATTCCAGAACCAGTTCGTCCTAAATACCATAGTAATGACCCGTTGTTTGTTGCATTCGATTTTAACCGCGGAACATACAGATGGGTATACGAAAACGATGCACCAAAAGCACTAACAGAAATCGCTATCCAAAAAATGATCCGACTTGAAGTAGCAAGAGCGAATTTACGTAAAGGCATTTCTGGACAACATTTCCGGAACACATTTATTTTACGCCTAATAAAAAAACAAACCCCAGAGCCAGAAATCATAAAATTAGTTGGCTTCAAATCAAAAATTTCACTAAAGCGATATTATCAATATGCTGAAAATAAAAAAAACGCCCTATAATAAGGCGTTTTTTTATTTTTTTCTCGAAAGAATCCATTTCACTATGACCATTTAACTACTCTCTGCATCTACTATGATGAGTTGCGTTCACATTCTTATTAGAAAGGAGAGATTTAATGTCTCGCTTTAACGACAATCAAAATAAATACTCCAATCCATGCTTTCCAACTAGCGCTGGACGAATTCCAACTACCCCAACGATTCCAATTACTAAAGCGCAAATTAGAACATTCCGTGCAATCATTAACGATTTAATAAAAATAATCCCTAAACTTTTCGCCAATCCATCTCCCAAAAACATTGAGGATCTAATAGATACATTGCACCTACTAAGCAAATTCATCTGTTCACTAGACACTACTTCCGCTCTGAAAGCACAAGGATTAGCCATCATTAAAAACTTAATAACTATATTAAAAAATCCAACCTTCGTAGCAAGTGCTGTATTTGTTGAACTTCAAATTTTAATTAATTATTTACTTTACATTACAAAGTTATTCCGAATTGATCCTTGTACACTCCAAGAACTCCTTAAATTAATTGCAGAGTTACAAACTACTCTAGTTAATTCAGCTTCGTTCGGCAGAGGACCTACTGGACCTCAAGGTAACACGGGCGTGACTGGTGCGACCGGACCTAGAGGTAACACGGGTGCTACTGGACCTCAAGGCGTTCAAGGTAACACGGGTGCTACCGGTGCTACTGGTTCCACTGGACCTCAAGGTATTCAAGGTAACACGGGTGCTACTGGACCTCAAGGTGCTCAAGGTAACACGGGTGCTACTGGACCTCAAGGTGCGCAAGGTAACACAGGTGCTACTGGACCTCAAGGCGTTCAAGGTAACACGGGTGCTACCGGTGCTACTGGTTCCACTGGCCCTCAAGGTGCTCAAGGTAACACAGGTGCTACTGGACCTCAAGGCGTTCAAGGTAACACAGGTGCTACGGGTGCTACTGGTTCCACTGGACCTCAAGGTATTCAAGGTAACACGGGTGCTACTGGACCTCAAGGTATTCAAGGTAACACGGGTGCTACTGGACCTCAAGGTATTCAAGGTAACACAGGTGCTACTGGACCTCAAGGTGCGCAAGGTAACACAGGTGCTACTGGACCTCAAGGTATTCAAGGTAACACGGGTGCTACTGGACCTCAAGGTGCTCAAGGTAACACGGGTGCTACTGGACCTCAAGGTGCGCAAGGTAACACAGGTGCTACTGGTTCCACTGGACCTCAAGGCGTTCAAGGTAACACGGGTGCTACCGGTGCTACTGGTTCCACTGGACCTCAAGGTGCTCAAGGTAACACAGGTGCTACTGGACCTCAAGGCGTTCAAGGTAACACAGGTGCTACGGGTGCTACTGGTTCCACTGGACCTCAAGGTATTCAAGGTAACACGGGTGCTACTGGACCTCAAGGTGCGCAAGGTAACACAGGTGCTACTGGTTCCACTGGACCTCAAGGTGCGCAAGGTAACACAGGTGCTACTGGATCTCAAGGCGCTCAAGGTAACACAGGTGCCACTGGACCTCAAGGTGCGCAAGGTAACACGGGTGCTACTGGATCTCAAGGCGCTCAAGGTAACACAGGTGCCACTGGACCTCAAGGTGCGCAAGGTAACACGGGTGCTACTGGACCTCAAGGCGTTCAAGGTAACACAGGTGCTACTGGTTCCACTGGACCTCAAGGTATTCAAGGTAATACAGGTGCCACTGGACCTCAAGGTATTCAAGGTAACACGGGTGCTACCGGACCTCAAGGTGCTCAAGGTAACACGGGTGCTACTGGACCTCAAGGCGCTCAAGGTAACACAGGTGCTACTGGTTCCACTGGACCTCAAGGCGCTCAAGGTAACACGGGTGCTACTGGACCTCAAGGTATTCAAGGTAATACAGGTGCCACTGGACCTCAAGGTATTCAAGGTAACACAGGTGCTACTGGTTCCACTGGACCTCAAGGTATTCAAGGTAATACAGGTGCCACTGGACCTCAAGGTATTCAAGGTAACACGGGTGCTACCGGACCTCAAGGTGCTCAAGGTAATACGGGTGCTACTGGACCTCAAGGCGCTCAAGGTAACACAGGTGCTACTGGTTCCACTGGACCTCAAGGCGTTCAAGGTAACACAGGTGCTACTGGTTCCACTGGACCTCAAGGTGCGCAAGGTAACACAGGTGCTACTGGACCTCAAGGCATTCAAGGTAACACAGGTGCTACTGGACCTCAAGGCGCTCAAGGTAACACGGGTGCTACCGGACCTCAAGGCGCTCAAGGTAACACAGGTGCTACTGGTTCCACTGGACCTCAAGGCGTTCAAGGTAACACAGGTGCTACCGGTGCTACTGGTTCCACTGGACCTCAAGGTGCGCAAGGTAACACAGGTGCTACTGGACCTCAAGGCATTCAAGGTAACACAGGTGCTACTGGACCTCAAGGCGCTCAAGGTAACACGGGTGCTACCGGACCTCAAGGCGCTCAAGGTAACACAGGTGCTACCGGACCTCAAGGCGCTCAAGGTAACACAGGTGCTACCGGACCTCAAGGCGCTCAAGGTAACACAGGTGCTACCGGACCTCAAGGCGCTCAAGGTAACACGGGTGCTACCGGACCTCAAGGCGCTCAAGGTAACACGGGTGCTACCGGACCTCAAGGTGCGCAAGGTAACACGGGTGCCACTGGTATAGGAGTTACCGGACCTACTGGACCTTCTGGTGGGCCTCCTGGACCTACTGGACCTCAAGGTAACACGGGTGCTACCGGACCTCAAGGTGTTCAAGGTAACACGGGTGCCACTGGACCTCAAGGTGCGCAAGGTAACACGGGTGCCACTGGACCTCAAGGTGTTCAAGGTAACACGGGTGCCACTGGACCTCAAGGTGTTCAAGGTAACACGGGTGCCACTGGACCTCAAGGTGCGCAAGGTAACACGGGTGCTACCGGACCTCAAGGTGCGCAAGGTAACACGGGTGCTACCGGACCTCAAGGTAACACGGGTGCTACCGGACCTCAAGGCGCTCAAGGTAACACAGGTGCTACCGGATCTCAAGGCGCTCAAGGTAACACGGGTGCTACCGGACCTCAAGGTGCTCAAGGTAACACGGGTGCGACCGGACCTCAAGGTGCTCAAGGTAACACAGGTGCGACTGGTATAGGAGTTACCGGACCTACCGGACCTTCTGGTGGGCCTCCTGGACCTACTGGACCTCAAGGTAACACGGGTGCTACCGGACCTACTGGACCTAGCTTCCCAGTAGCAACAATCGTTGTAACAAACAACATCCAACAAACAGTAATCCAATTTAATAACTTTATTTTTAGTACTGCAATTAACGTAAACAATATTATCTTTAACGGCACAAATACAGTTACTGTTATTAACGCTGGTATTTATGTAATTAGCGTATCTATTTCTACAACTGCGCCAGGATGCGCTCCACTTGGAGTAGGAATTTCAATTAATGGAGCAGTCGCTACTGACAACTTCTCTTCAAATCTAATAGGCGACTCACTTTCATTTACTACAATCGAAACATTAGCTGCCGGAGCAAACATTTCTGTCCAATCTACTCTTAACGAGATTACGATCCCTGCAACAGGAAACACTAACATTCGTCTTACTGTATTTAGAATCGCTTGAATTTCACTATTTATTGTTTATGACAAATAAAAAAAAGAGCGAGAAACTGAACTGCACCCCAATTGTTAGACACAGTCTAACAATTGGAGGTGCAGTTTTTCTATGGCTAAATTTACAGCTGATGAAAAAATACAAATCGTTCTACGTTATTTGAACGGAAATGAAAGTTATCGAGAAATGGGTAGAGCGATCGGTATAAGTGGCACAATCATTTTGAATTGGGTAAACCAATATAAGCAGAATGGTGTGGAAGCTTTTCTAAAACGATGTACAAATTACACACAACAATTTAAACTAGACGTACTAAACTTTATGATTGAAAACGGTATGTCCTTATTTGAGACGGCAGCTATCTTTAACATTCCTGCCCCTTCAACGATTTCTGTTTGGAAAAAACAACTCGAAACACAAGGAATTGATGCCCTTCAATCTAAAAAAAAGGGGCGTCCATCCATGAAAAAAGAGTCAAATAAACAAGTAAAACAAGCTTTAGCTGAAGGGTCAGTCGAAGCACTTGAAGCACGTATTAAACAGCTTGAAATGGAAAATGAGTACTTAAAAAAGTTGAATGCCTTAGTTCAAAACAAGGAAAAGTCACTAAACAAGACAAAGCGCAAGTAGTCTATGAATTAAGGCATAAATATTCGGTGAAGGCACTCGTGGAGTTAGCTACTATTCCACGAAGCACGTATTATGATTTAGTAAAGAAAATGAATCGCCCAGATGTAGATGCCGATTTGAAAGCTGAGATTAAAGTGATTTATGAGGAGAATGAAGGTCGTTATGGCTACCGTCGCATTCGTGATGAGTTAGCGAATCGTGGTCAGAAAGTGAATCACAAAAAGGTGCAACGTATTATGAAAGAGCTTGGATTAAAGTGTGTTGTGCGTATGAAGAAATATAAATCCTATAAAGGGAAAGTCGGTAAAATTGCACCCAATATTTTAGAGCGTAATTTTTATGCAGATGCACCGAATCAAAAATGGGTAACAGACATCACAGAGTTTAAATTATTTGGAGAAAAACTGTATGTATCACCTGTATTAGACTTGTATAATGGTGAGATTATTACCTATACAATTGGTTCTAGACCGGCGTATTCACTTGTTTCAGAGATGTTAGAGAAAGCATTAGAACGTTTACCTGAAAACCACCAGCTACTGATGCATTCGGATCAAGGATGGCATTATCAAATGAGACAGTACGTCCGTACACTTGAATCAAGAGCTATCGTACAGAGTATGTCTCGAAAAGGAAACTGTTACGACAACGCAGTAATAGAGAATTTCTTTGGGATTATGAAGTCGGAGTTCCTCTATATAAAAGAATTTGAATGCATAGAGCATTTTAAAATAGAATTAGAAAAATATATAGATTATTATAATAAGAAACGGATTAAGGCAAAATTAAAAATGAGCCCGGTACAATACCGGACTCATTTGGATCAAGTAGCCTAATGAAATAACCGTGTCTAACTTTTAGGGGTCACTTCAAACTCGCTCTTTTTTTGTTATGTACAATAATTCATTACTACTCTAATTCAATTGAAACATTTTTTTGTGGTACAAATGTAGAAATTGCATGTTTATAAATAAGCTGTTGCTTACCTTCTGTTTCCAGCAGGACTGTAAAATTATCAAATCCTTTAATTAATCCACGAAGCTGGAAACCATTTAATAAGTACAGCGTAACGAACGTATTCTCTTTACGGAGTTGATTTAAAAACTGATCTTGAATATTGATTGATTGCTTCATGTCGAATCCTCCTCTTTTTCTCTACTTACTATTATTCGACTTTAGTTGTAGCTTTCCTTCTATGTATCGTAAAATTTCTGACGTTTTTTCACCATCAGTAACATCGAACCACGTGACATCCATCTTATTACGGAACCACGTTAATTGACGTTTTGCATAACGGCGTGAATTCGTCTTTAATTGTGATACCGCTTCTTCTAAAGATACACGATTCTCAAAATAATCATATATCTCTTTATAACCAATCGCTTGAATAGATTGACAATCTCGCACTCCTCTTTCATGTAAACCTTTTACTTCTTCTAATAAACCTTGTTCAATCATTAGGTTAACACGTAAGTTAATGCGATCGTATAGCATTTCTCGATCCATTGTCAAGCCAATTAATGAAACATCGTACAGTAACTCATTTTCTTGTTTTTCGAGCTGGTTACTCATTTTTTCACCCGTCGTGTGAAAAATTTCTAACGCCCGAATAACACGCCTTACATTATTGGCATGAATACGCTCCGCACTTTCTGGATCTACTTCTTGCAACTTTTTATGTACATATTCCACACCGTGTTCTAATGCTAACTTTTCCATCTGTTCTCGGTATGTAGCGTCCCCAGCCTCATCTGTAAACTGGTAATCGAATAGAACAGATTGTATATAGAGACCGGTTCCACCAACAATAATTGGTAATTTCCCGCGCTCTGTAATTTCTCGAATGCACTTACGGACACTTTCTTGAAATTCCGCCACAGAAAATGAATCTTCCGGATCTTTTATATCAATCATATAATGTGGAATTCCGTCCATCTCATCTGTCGTCACCTTTGCAGTCCCGATATCCATCGTACGATAAATTTGCATGGAATCACCACTAATAACCTCACCATTCAACGCTTTTGCAAGATCGATACTTAATTTCGTCTTTCCGACAGCAGTTGGCCCAATGATGACAGCAACTTTTTCACGTTGCACTTCTCCCATATCATTCAACTCTCTTTATGTAATATACTCCATCTATTGATTATACCCAATCTTACCAATTTTAACGGCATGATTGCAAGTTCTTTGAATCCAGTACATGAAATTACACAAAAAAAAGAGCATAGCTTGTCCAATTCTGCATATACATGATAAAAAATAGCTCGGAGAGGGTGCAATGACTATGAAACAAGCGACTATCGATTTTCCATTATTAATAAAAGACCTTATTTTAGCTACTGCTACAAAAGAACAAAATTGTTCACAAGAAGAATTATACTTCGCACTAAATTGTTTACTACGTTCCTTTCATTCTACTCTTCAAGAAACAACATTACATCCAGAAAATAAAAATACAGAGTATATGCAAACTCAATTTTGCACCGCGTATAAAATTATTACAGGTAAAACAATTTACCCTTTTCAATAATTCTTATATAAAAAAAGCGGCCGCTTAGACATTTTCAAGCAGCCGTTTTTTATTTTAATAAATTATTTTATAACTTTCACTTTAACGGATTTACGACCCCAACTATCAGCAGTGCTATCTGAACCAACTAAAACATCAATACGGTTTCCTTTAATCGCGCCACCAGTATCTCCAGCAATTGCTTCTCCATATCCTTCCACCCACACTTTTGATCCGAGAGGAATTACTTTCGGATCAACAGCAATAACTTTCATATTTGGATTCGCTGTTAAATCATGCCCCATCGCAGTTAACACACGACCACCATATGTGCCATTTTCACTCGGGTGAGCTGTGTAAGCTGTCGCTTCTACTGTTATTTCACGACCAGCAGGTTCACTTGTTTCAGTAGATTTCGCCACTGGCTTAGTTGCCGGCTTCGCTTGCGCTACTGGTTTACTTGATGCTCCACTTTTAACTGCTTCCTTTCCGTTAACTGCCGTATCATTTTTAGCCGGCGCTTTCACCTTAACTGATGTATCATTTTTAACCGCCGTTTTCACCTTAGTTGGCGCTTCATCTTGAGCTGGAACTTCTTTTCTTTCAATAACAGGTGCTGTACCTGTTAAAAATGGTATGTGAACATACGCCGCTTTCCCGCCATATTCGAATTGTAACCATTCGTTTTGTACTTGATTTGTCGTTTCAATCAAGTCATCTTTTTTAAGCGTGCCAAGAATCTCTGAATCAGTATTCGCTCCAGCACGAATGTTTAATACGTTTGCTGTTACATAATAAGAACTTTTCGTAAACTCAGCACTTACAAAAGCTTCTTTACCATCTAATTTAATTTTGGACCATCCGTTTTCTGTATTTATAACATCTAATTTATTTCCACTTAACATTTTACCTACAAGTTTTGATTCTACAGTTGGGTTTTCTCTAACGTTTAATACATCTGTTGTTACAATCGTTTCCGCTTTAGCAGAACCTGCAAAAATCCCAAGACCAAAAACTGCTGCTGTTGCTATACCTAATAATTTTTTCATGAATAGCCTCCATTTGCTTTGTTTTCGTGTTCTCATTATAGCAACAGTTTTTGGTAGAATTTCGAAAATCACACAATTACAAAGCATTCGTAATAAACGATTAATGATTTGTAACATAAATTTCCATATTAAAGAATTGTATTTCTACCAAAATTAGCAATAGTTTTCATATATTTCTCACAAATCAGTATAAGAATTTTTTCCAGAAAAAATTACAGTATTACTTTTTTGTTACAAAAAAATCACTTTTCATTACATCTTTTACCAAAATCCATCATAATCCAATTATTAAATTACTTTTTGTAACGAAAAAGGAACAACTCCTATTAGCTGTCCCTTTTTATCTTTTATTTAACTTTCTTCTTCCAAACACCTATCATAATAGCTGAAACAATCGTCCCAATTAATATAGAGAAAATGTATAGCAACGGTTTATTCACTAATGCGATAACAAACAATCCACCATGCGGTGCCGGCAATGTAATTTGGAATAACATAGATAAGGCACCCGCGATACTTGAACCAACAACACAGCTTACTATTACTCGAACCGGATCGGCAGCTGCAAATGGAATCGCACCTTCTGTAATAAACGATGCTCCCATAATATAATTTGTTAAACCAGATTTACGTTCTGCTTCTGTAAATTTTGTTTTAAAGAATGTGGTTGCGAATGCAATCGCAAGTGGCGGTACCATACCACCAGCCATAACTGCTGAGTGCACTCCAAAATTCTGTGCTTCTATTGCAGCAATACCAAATGTAAATGCCGCTTTATTAATTGGACCACCCATATCAATTGCCATCATACCGCCCAAAATAAGACCTAATAATATAGCATTCGTACCGTTCAAACCATTTAACCATCCTGTTAACATTTCATTTAATGCTACTACAGGCGGATTTACTACTTTTTGCATAACAACTCCTGTAATCAACAATCCAAAGACTGGATATAACAAAACAGGTTTAATTCCTTCTAACTGTACTGGTAATCCTGAAAATAATCTTTTCAATCCTAAAACAACATATCCAGCTAAGAAACCAGCAATTAATCCACCTAAAAATCCCGCATTCGCTTGTGCTGCTAAAAACCCACCGACAACGCCAGGCATAAAACCAGGTCGATCAGCAATAGAACTTGCAATAAATCCAGCTAAAATAGGTACAAGGAATAAAAAGGCTCCTTTTTCTCCACCGCCAATATTCATTAATATTTCAGCAATAGGACCTTCCGCCTTAATTCCACCGAACATAAATGCTAATGCAATTAAAATTCCGCCACCAACAACGAACGGAAGCATATTACTTACACCGCTCATTAAATGCTTATAAATTCCTAGCCCTTTTTCTTTCTCTACATTTTCTGCCTTCCCATTCTCTTTGACACCTTTAAAGATTGGTGCATCTTGTTTTACAGCTCTATTAAGAAGGACTTCAGTTTTTCTAATACCATCAGCTACTGGCACTTGAATGACATACTTCCCAGCGAAACGGTTCATTTCTACCTGTTTATCTGCCGCAACGATAATCGCTGTTGCGCGTTCAATATCCTCTTTCGTTAAACCGTTCTTTACACCTGTTGATCCATTCGTTTCAACTTTAATCGCTATTCCTAACTCTGCTGCTTTTGCTTTCAAACTATCCGCAGCCATATATGTGTGAGCGATACCAGTCGGACAAGCTGTAACAGCTAATACGTATGGCTCATTCCCTTCCGGCTTTGCTACTTCAACTTCTTCGTCTTCTTTTTCATTCTCTTTTTCATCAAATAAACGGAGAAGCTCATCCTCATCCTTTGCTTCTAATAATTGCTTGCGGAACCCTTCATCCATCAATAACGTAGAGAGACGAGATAACGTTTCTAAATGAGTATTATTCGCCCCTTCACTCGCAGCAATCATAAAAAACAGATGTGTAGGCTGTCCATCAAGCGACTCATAGTTGATACCGCTTACACTTCTACCGAAACAAATCGATGGTTGTTTAACGGCATTCGTCTTCGCATGAGGTATAGCAATACCTTCACCAATTCCAGTTGTACTTTGTGACTCCCGCTTTAAAATAGCTTCTTTAAATTCAGTTTTACTATTTAAACGATTTGCCCCGTTTAATTTTTCAACTAATTCATCTATGACAGCTTCTTTATTTGAAGCTGTCAAATTCATAATGACTGTATCCCTTTTTAATAGTTCTGTAATTTTCATATGTTGCTTCCCCCTATCGCTTAGCTACAATTACTTGCGACAATAATTCTTCTACCTTTTCCTTTGTACATAAATCCGCCGAGAATGCTGTTGCACTTCCTGTTGCAACGCCATATTGAAATGCCTTTTCAATATCTTTTGTCTGTTCATATTTACCTACAAATCCTGCAACAAGAGAATCTCCGGCCCCAACCGAATTAATTACAACACCTTTTGGAACAGTTGCTTCATATATACCTTGTGCCGTAAATAATAAAGCCCCATCTCCAGCCATTGATACGATAACATGCTCTACACCTTGTTCAACTAATTTTCTTCCAAACGGTAAAACATCTTCTACTGTTGAAATCTCTACTCCAAATAACTCACCAAGTTCATGATGATTAGGCTTTATTAAAAATGGTTTATTTTTAATTACATGCTGCAGCGCACTTCCACTTGCATCGACTACTACGCGAATACCTTTCTCAGCTCCGAGCGCTGCGATTGATTCATAAAAAGTAGTTGAGATAGACGCCGGTACACTTCCAGCTAGTACAACACAATCTCCCTGCCTCATACTTTCGATTTGTTTCATTAATTGTTCAAATTGTTCATTTGTCACATTAGGACCTTGCCCATTTAATTCTGTCTCTTCTTGCCCTTTTATTTTCACATTAATTCGTGAATCACCGTCTACTTGGACGAAGTTTGTTGTTACACCTTCCGCCTGTAATACATCTTTAATAAATCGACCGGTAAATCCACCAGTAAATCCAAGCGCTACATTTTCAACACCTAAACGATGAAGAACACGAGAAACGTTAATGCCTTTCCCTCCAGGAAATTTCATATCTTTCTCTGCTCGATTTACCGCGCCTAAATCGAAAGAATTAACTTGTACTACATAATCAATAGATGGGTTTAAAGTAACTGTATAGATCATTGTTTATCAGCCTCAATTACATTGGTTTGTCTTTTATATTTTTCTAAATCAATTTCTAAATGGTTTGTAATAATATTCGCTTCTTCAACATTGGCAATTTTCGCAAATGCAACTTCTGAGAACTTACTTTCATCAATTAAGAAATATCCTTCGTTCGCAAATGTTAATGCCATTTGTTTTAAAAGTGCCTCTTCTGGATCTGGAGTTGTAAAACCAAGCTGTTCATGTACACCATTTGCTCCTAAGAAACATTTATCAAAACGGTACTTTTGCATACTTTCCTGTGCCATAGCACCAATTAAAGCTTTCGTCCTACTCTTCATCATCCCGCCCAGTAAATACGCACGAATATTATTTTCAACTAAAGCTTCAATATGCATAAGTCCATTCGTAACGACTGTAACATCTTTATTTATTAAAAATGGGATCATTTCAAATGTTGTACTTCCTGCATCTAAATAAACGCAATCCCCTTGTTCAACAATACTAGCCGCATACTTGGCAATTTGTTGTTTTATTTGAATGTTTTTGGATGATTTTTCAATCATCGTTGGCTCCTGTCCTTTTCCTGTTAAAACAGAGGCACCACCATGAACTCTTTTTAATAACCTTTGTTTTTCTAATTGTGCTAAATCACGACGAATTGTCGATTCAGAGCTTTCTGTTCTTTCAACTAATTGCTGCAATTTAACAACTTTTTGTTCTTTTACAAGTTGCAATATCATTTGATGACGTTCAGGAGTTAACATTTTCTTCACCTCTTCTTTGATTACAGTATAATGAAAACGATCACAAAAATCAACCATAAACAGTCAAAAATAATCACTATCAATCAAAACCGGTTATAAACAAAAAAAGAAACCTATTTGATACAACAATCAAATAGGTTTCTTCTCTCGCTTCACTTATAAAGAAGCTTTATAAATTGCAAGAACATCATCTTTATTTAATTTTTTAAAGTTACCGAATTCACCATAAGCCATCGCTTTATCCGCCATTAAGTCAATTTCATTTTCTCTAATAGCGTAATCAGCTAATGTTACTGGAGCTTCAATTGAAGTCCAAAATTGACGTAACGCCTCAATTCCCTCTAATGCAACCTCTTTATCTGTCTTCCCTTCTGTTTCTACATCGAATACACGAATAGCGAACTGTTTAAAGCGACTCACATTTTCATCTATAACATGCTTCATCCAGTTCGGGAATAGAATCGCGAGTCCGCCCCCATGCGGTATGTCATGAACAGCAGAAACTGCATGCTCAATATTATGAGTTGCCCAGTCTCCTTTTACTCCCATCGCTAAAATGCCGTTTAACGCCATAGTACCACAATATAAAATGGTCTCCCTATGCTCATAATTTTCTAGATCACTTAAAAGCTTAGGAGCTGTTTCAATTACTGTTCTTAAAACAGATTCACAATAACGATCTTGTAATTCTGTATTCATGCCGTGATGGAAATATTGCTCTAATACGTGCGACATAATATCGACCATACCATAAATCGTTTGATCTCTCGGCACAGACGAAGTATGTAGTGGATCTAAAATTGAAAACTGAGGGAATGTAACTGGACTGCCCCAGCCGTACTTTTCATTCGTTTCCCAGTTTGTAATTACAGATCCTGCATTCATTTCAGAACCTGTTGCCGCAAGAGTGAGTACAGTACCGAACGGTAACGCCTTGCTAGCAAATGATTTTTTCGTTACAATATCCCATACATCTCCATCATATTTACTACCAGCAGCAATCGCCTTCGTACAGTCGATTACACTTCCTCCGCCAACCGCTAAAATAAATTCGACTCCATTGTCTTTACAAATTTGAATCCCTTTCTTTACTGTTGATAAACGAGGATTCGGTTCAACTCCTGTCAACTCAAATACTTCCGCATTTATATCCTTTAAAATAGAAATCACATTATCATAAATACCATTTCTTTTAATACTGCCTCCTCCATACACGAGAAGAACTTTTTTACCGAACTGTGGAATTTCCGTTTTTAACTGCTCTAACTGTCCTTTACCAAAAATAAGTTTTGTCGGATTACGAAATACAAAATTTTGCATATATCTTTACCATCCCTTCTATATAAAAAGCAACTATACTTTTGTATACCACAATTTTTTCATTTCACAAAAATATTTGCCTAATAAAAAAATCCCAGCCTACAGGCTGAGATTTTTTTTATTGATAATAAGGTGAGATCATTAAGTAAACAATAACACCAGATAAACTTACATATAACCAAATCGGCATCGTCCAACGTACAATTTTACGGTGACGTGTTAATTGGTTCGTAAAACCAAACACAAGTGCAAACAATGCAAGCGGTACAATAATTGCTGCAAGGATAATATGTGTAATTAAAATGATGAAATACACATATTTAATGAATCCTTCTCCGCCAAAATGTGTTGCTGGCGCCAAGTAATGATACGATAAATAAGAAACACAAAATAGCAACGTCGTTGTAAATGCTGCTAGGATGAAACCACGGTGCATTTTCACATTCTTCTTAATAATAGAGTATAAAGCTGCTAATAAGAATACGAACGTAAAGCTATTAAAAATTGCATTTAACATTGGTAAAATTGTTACATCAAAATGTACTTCTCCTTCATAGCCAACAGGTCCAAAGAACAAAAATAAAATAATCGCATTTACAATTACAGAAAGCGTTATCACAATAGGAGCATAGCTTTTCTGATTCGTTGATTGATCCACCAAAATGGTCACTCCTCTTCCTTCAAATATGTATACGTAACCTCACTATTTTAACATATTATTCACAGTGTAAATGTGACAATAGTTTGACACAGTAAGACAGGGCAAAGAAAAAATCCTTCTTAACAATACTTCTTAAGAAGGATTTTATCGCTTTATTATTCAAATAGCAATGCGATTAGTTTTTGTTAAAAAACGTACTGCTATACGCTTGATATATTTCAGACACTTGATATCCCATTAATGAAATTGCTGTTAATGAAAAGAAACCAATCATAAGAAATCGAAACCACATATAAATCTCCTCCTTGTATTTAGCTTAAAAAGCAGTCGCTATATTACAAGTTGAGTGGCACTCTTCATCGTCACTTTCCTTTTTCTTTACAATTGCTGTTATAAATCGAATCATAAAGAAAATTACAAAAGGAAATTGTTCATAATTTACCTTGGCATAGTTTGGCAACGGCTCGCGCTGCACATCGAACGGAGATGAGAAGGAATAGAACATACCTTGCTCTTCCATATATACAATTACAATTTTCATACAAAACATTATTCCTAGAAATGAAACAATATCTTGCCATTCTGTCGTATATAAAAAGTTATACAGCTCTAATACGTACTCTTCCATCTTCATCCCCCCTTCCTTTTTTACCATTTTGCTCGCCTTCATATAAAAAGTCAAGAAAAAAGTTTATATTCACTATGACAATAGTAATTACTTGTTTCTATGATTATATATGATTCTTTTATAGCAATGATTGGGTGTAACTCTCTTCTAAAACAAGAAATTAGAATCGAACAGATTCCTCATTCTTACTTTTAGGATTCAACAATGTACTATTTTTATTTCTATTAAAAATAAAATAAGAAATTATTATAAGAACAGTAACAAGCATCGTTAAAAGCGCTTGTGAACGTAAAGATTCAATTGCGAGCATGGCAACTAAAACTGCTATAATCGCAGCAATTGTAACATATGTTACATATGGAAAAAGCCACATTTTCACTTTCAAATTTTGTTGTTCCGCTTTCCCCATTTTTTTACGTATCTTGAAATGTGAAACTGCTATAACGAGATAAACGAGTAACGCAATCCCGCCAGATGCATTCACTAAAAATAAAAATACTTTATCTGGAGATATGTAACTAAAAACAACTCCAATGTAAGCAAAGAAAGTTCCAAATAAAACCGCCCGAACTGGAACACCACTACTATTCAATTTCAAAAATGCCTTTGGCGCATCTCCTCTTTCTGCCATTGAAAAAAGCATTCTTGAGTTCGTATATAAACCCGAATTTAAACAAGAAAGTACAGCTGTTAAAACGATAAAATTCATAATTTGCGCTGCCGCTGGTATCCCTATATGTTCCAGTACCGCCACAAATGGGCTTTTTAGTATGTTCGCCGAATTCCACGGAAGGAGTGTAACAACTACAGCGATCGATCCAATGAAAAATACGAGAATACGCCAAATTACACTATTTGTTGCTGTTTTGACTGCCTTTACAGGTTCGGCAGACTCTCCAGCGGCCACTGCAACAATCTCAGATCCCATAAATGAAAATATAACGACGGTGATTCCAAGTAACACCGAACTTATACCATTTGGCATAAATCCTCCTTGACCTACCAAATTCGAAGTGCCAGGTGCTTCCGTTCCTGGTACAAATCCTAAAATAACAGCTAGTCCAAGACAAAGGAACAAAACAATACTTATTACTTTAATAAATGAAAACCAATATTCAAATTCTCCAAATGATTTCACCGAGAAAACATTCGTCAACGTTAATAAAATCGTTAATATTAAGCTTAATAACCAGAGTGGGATTTCTGGAATCCAGTATTGAATAATACCAGCACCTGCTGTAGCTTCTATTGCAATAACAATTACCCAGAAAAACCAATATAGCCACCCAATTGTATAACCTGCCCATGGACCAATTGCCTCTCTTGCATATGTTGCAAATGAACCACTTGTCGGATTAATAGCTGCCATTTCTCCTAGCATTCTCATAACGAAAATAACTAGAAGTCCTGCTAATGCATATGAAACGATAGAACCTGGACCTGCTGAATGCACAACCGCACCACTTCCAACAAACAAACCAGCTCCTATTACGCCACCAATGGAAATCATTGTAATGTGGCGTATTTTGAGGTCTTTCTTAAGATTTTTATCCAACTCTTGTACATCCCCTTCCAAACTTAATTTTGAAATTTACGTAAGAGTATTATTTGAAAAATCTTATCCTATACTTTAAAACATATCAAAATATTCTGAATTTAACAATCGTAATTCGACCTCCTTCAAAAATTATTTCATTAGGTTTAATAATTTCCCATACACAATTGTTGAGAAAATTATAGTCACCTTACAAAAGAATGAATTTTCAGATATCATTAAATAAACAAGATTATACATCTAGACAACTTTTTGTATAGGAGTGTTGATATGTTAAACAAGTTTAAATTCATTTGTTGTACTTTAGTAATTTTCTTACTGCTACCGCTAGCTCCCTTTCAAGCACAAGCAGCAAACAATTTAGGGTCAAAATTACTCGTTGGATATTGGCATAACTTTGATAACGGTACTGGCATTATTAAATTAAAAGATGTTTCACCAAAATGGGATGTAATAAATGTATCTTTCGGTGAAACTGGTGGTGATCGTTCCACTGTTGAATTTTCCCCTGTGTATGGTACAGATGCAGAATTCAAATCTGATATTTCCTATTTAAAAAGTAAAGGAAAAAAAGTAGTTCTTTCAATAGGTGGACAAAATGGGGTCGTTTTACTTCCAGACAATGCTGCTAAACAACGTTTTATTAATTCCATACAATCTCTAATCGATAAATACGGTTTTGATGGAATAGATATTGACCTTGAATCAGGTATTTACTTAAACGGTAATGACACTAATTTTAAAAACCCAACAACTCCTCAAATCGTGAATCTTATCTCAGCAATTCGAACGATTTCAGACCATTACGGTCCAGATTTCCTATTAAGCATGGCTCCTGAAACAGCTTATGTTCAAGGCGGCTATAGCGCATATGGAAGCATCTGGGGTGCATATTTACCGATTATTTACGGAGTGAAAGACAAACTAACATACATTCACGTTCAACACTACAACGCTGGTAGCGGGATTGGAATGGACGGTAATAACTACAATCAAGGTACTGCAGACTACGAAGTCGCTATGGCAGATATGCTCTTACATGGTTTTCCTGTAGGTGGTAATGCAAATAACATTTTCCCGCCTCTTCGTTCGGATCAAGTCATGATTGGACTTCCTGCAGCACCAGCGGCCGCTCCAAGTGGCGGATATATTTCTCCAACTGAAATGAAAAAAGCTTTAGATTATATCATTAAAGGAATTCCTTTCGGAGGAAAGTATAAACTTTCAAATCAGAGTGGCTATCCTGCATTCCGTGGCCTAATGTCTTGGTCTATTAATTGGGATGCAAAAAACAACTTTGAATTCTCTAATAACTATAGAACATATTTTGATAGTCTTTCCTTGCAAAAATAATAAAAAACAACACTAGGTTTTATATGACCTATTGTTGTTTTTTATTTATGTAAATTACTTTTTCACTTCTACATGATGAAGAAATTCTTTTCCATCTCTTGAATAACTATTCACAAGACTTAAAAGCAACTTCCCACCAACCAACATCGCACGTTCATCAAAATCGAATTGAGGATGATGGTGTGGATATGTTGCCCCTATTTCTTCATTACCGGCACCTGTGAAGAAAAATGCTCCTGGAACATGTTCTAAGTAGTATGCAAAATCTTCTCCGCCCATAATAGGTGGTACTTCCATGACCCTTTCTTTGCCAAGATCGTGTTCCGCAACCGTCATAAAATGACGTGTTTCAGCTACATGATTTATTAATATTGGATATCCTCGTTTATATTGAATATTAACTTCAGCATGAAGGGACTGACAAATCCCCTCAACAACTCGTCTAAATTCCTTCTCCATATATTCTCTCACTTCAGGATCTAACGTTCGAATGGTTCCTGTAAACGTAGCAGTATCCGCAATAATATTATCGGCTTGCCCGGCATGGAATGTACCAACTGTTAAAACTGCTGATTGAAGTGGATCGACTTTTCTACTCACTAAAAGTTGCAACTGATTAATAACTTGTGTTGCAACGATAATAGCATCTACAGTATGATGTGGCATACCGCCGTGACCGCCTCGCCCTTGAATCTTCACTTCAAAAGTATCAGCTGCCGCCATCATTGCTCCAGCTTTCGTTCCAACAATTCCTAAAGGCATCTGAGAAGATAAATGTGTACCAAAAATAACATCTACTCCTTCTAAACAACCATCCTCAATCATGGCAATTGCTCCGCCAGGCTCTTTCTCTTCTGCATGTTGATGAATAAGGACTATTTTTCCTGAAAGTTGGTCTCTGTTATCACTTAATATTTTTGCAACTCCTAAAAGTGTTGCTGTATGTCCATCATGGCCACAAGCGTGCATTACACCAGGAACCTTTGATTTATATGAAACTTTCTTTTCATCTTGAATAGGTAGTGCATCAAAATCAGCACGTAGCGCCATCGTCTTCCCAGGTATTCCACCTTCAATTACGCCGATTACCCCTCTTCCCCCGACATCTGTTTTCACATCAATATGAAAACTTTTTAAAATTTCAGCTATTTTTTTCGGTGTTTCTATTTCTTGAAACGATAGCTCTGGGTATTGATGAAAATCTCTTCGCCACGAAACCATTTGATTATATAAACTTTCCAATTCTTTATGCCATGTTTCTATCATAGAAATTCCCCTTTCTTTTTAACAGTTTAAATAAAAAATACATAATATTATGTATTTAATCAATAAAAAAAGAGAACTTTCTTTAAAAGTACTCTTAATTCTTCAAAATATTAAACGTTCTACTTCAGTCACTACTTTTCTTCAATACAAACAGTGAAAGTTCCGGTACACTCAAAAATCTAACAGGCATTCGGGTTGTCCCAATACCACGATTTACGTATAAATGTAACAGCTTACTCTTCCCTTCTAATTCATACATACCTTCAACATGACTCTCAGCTAGTTTTGTAGTAATTAAAGGACCTACAAAAGGAATTTGAACTTGTCCTCCGTGACTATGTCCTGACATTTGAAAATCGACTGGATAACGAGATACTTTATCTACAACATCCGGCTCATGTATTAATAGCATATTGAAATCTTGTTGTCTTAAGTTTTTTAAAGTCGAGTCTATTTGTGGCTTCCCTAATAAAAAATCATCCAAACCTGATATTGTAATATACTTGCCGTTTTCCGCTTTAATTTTCTGCACTTCATTTACTAACACAGAAAAACCAGCTTCCTCCATATACTTTTTGTAAAATAAACTACCGCCCCCACCTCTATCATGATTCCCAAACACAGCATATTTTCCTAGGGGAGCTTTAATTTTCTGCAAAATAACCTTTGCTTCTTCTCTTTCCGCACTATAGGATCCAAACTTATCTATTAAATCTCCTGTAAAAACTACTATATCTGGATGTAATTCATTCATCTTCTCCACCAAATTTTCTAGTTGTTTCAATGTAAAATCTGGTCCTAAATGTAAATCTGAGAACTGCAATATTTTTTTATTATTAAACTCTTTAGGAATTGTAGGAGCTTCTATTTCATTCCACGTAACTGTTACTAGTCTTCTTTCTATTTCAGTCGCATAGAAATACAAACTTACTGGTATCATTAATATACTTATGAAACTAATAATAAATATCTTTACGATTGATTTTTTTCGTTCTTTTTTTACATGATGCGTATTCATGTTTTCACCTCTAAAATCACTTTAAATCCTTATTGTTACATTAATGTGACAACATGAACAATGTTCGTTATATCCAATTTCAGCCCCACTCACTTTGACAAATTTATACAGAAATCATATCATATTTTTATCATACATAGATTCTTTAAAATGTTTCTTCTATTCATTCCATCATTCTATTAAGGAGAGGTTATTCATGTCTGTATTTACACCAGAAGAAATTACGGAACTTGCTGCTAATTCTGGAAGAAAAAAAGCTCATTTATCATTGCTCCCTATGCTAATTCTCGGTTTTTTTGGTGGTGCTTTCATAGCATTAGGATATTTACTTGATATCCATGTTATCGGAACAATGCCAAAATCTTTGGGATCATTTACTAGCTTTTTAGGTGCTGCCGTATTCCCTATCGGTCTTATACTCGTTATCCTTGCAGGCGGTGAATTAGTAACTGGCAACATGATGACCGTTTCAATGGCATGGCTTCACAAAAAAATCGACTTATTTCACTTCATACGAAATTTAGTTATTGTTACGTTTAGCAACTTCATAGGTGCTATATTCGTCGCTTATTTTTTTGGTCATATCGTCGGCTTAACGGAGGGAGCTTTTTTAGCAAAAACAGTTACTATTGCACAAGCTAAACTACAAGATACACCACTGCAAGCCTTCATTTCTGCAATCGGGTGTAATTGGCTCGTTTGTTTAGCTGTTTGGCTCAGTATGGGAAGTAAAGAATTTATCGGAAAGATTGTCGGTATTTGGTTCCCTGTTATGACTTTTGTTGCGATTGGATTTCAACACGTTGTAGCCAATATGTTTGTCATCCCAGCTGCAATTTTTTCTGGTCATTTAACTTGGGTTGAATATTTTCCAAACTTCATTTTTGTTTTCTTCGGAAACTTAGTAGGGGGTATGTTATTTGTAGCATTACCTTATTTCATATCTTATAATAAGAAACTACCTTCCAATAAAGAGCAAACTGCATTAAAGAAAAAATCTGTATCCGCTTAAATTGAATGTCTATAAATTGGTCCTAAAAAATATTACAAATTTCATTTTTTTTGCGAATATATGTACGTACACTTGTTCTCGAATGTTTTATACGTTATAATAACAACTTAAATAGCATTATTTACATATGAGGTGAAAAACATGAATAAGACAGAATTAATTAAAAACGTAGCACAAAACGCTGAGATTTCTCAAAAAGAAGCTACTGTAGTTTTACAAACTGTAGTAGAATCAATCACTAACTCTTTAGCTGCTGGCGAAAAAGTACAACTTATCGGATTCGGTACATTCGAAGTTCGTGAAAGAGCTGCTCGTACAGGTCGTAACCCACAAACGGGTGAAGAAATGCAAATCGCAGCTTCTAAAGTACCTGCTTTTAAAGCTGGTAAAGAACTAAAAGAAGCTGTAAAATAATGAAAAATAGCCTTCTCATTTATGAGAAGGCTATTTTTTTCATGACATAATTAATAAAAATCTGACCATTATGTTGCTTATTTTGTTCCTTTATGCAAATAAAACCTTTGCTTTCAAAGAAAGGTTTTGCTGTAATACTCGCCTCTGTATATATATCCCTATGCTGCAAGTTCACTGCTTCTTTTTCTAACTTCTGTAGTATGTATGATGCTATCCTTTTTCCTTGATAATCTTTATGCGTAAATAAGCGATCTACGTAATGATCATCATTATAATCCCCAAATCCCACTATCACACCTTTATAATCAGCAACGTAACAAATATTCTTTTCTAAAGACTGTAGCCATCTCTCTCTATCTAGTCGCTCTGGGGCCCACGCCTGTAGCTGTAACTCGTTATAATCTTTTGCATTCACCGTATGAACCGTTTCATAGAATAATTGTAATACTTGCTCTAAATCCTCTTTCTGGAATGTTCTAATTTTAATATCTTTAAACATATGTAAAACTCCTTATCAAACTAACTCTTTTATTTCGGTTATTCGGATAATTATTTCGTGTTTATTTTCGAAACAGTTTCTTCCACTATATATGATTCTACTTCTGCTCTTTCTATATTATATCGACTTTTCCTTCTAAACGAACAATAAACAATACTTATACAAAGTATTGTTTATTGTAAAAAAGCATATTAAATTCGCTTTATAGCTGAAAATGTTTAAGATTTCAATTTAACTCTTTGTAATCTTAATGCATTTAATACGACTGATACAGAGCTAAATGCCATTGCTGCACCTGCAACCCAAGGTGCTAAGAAACCGAGCGCCGCAATTGGAATTCCTAGGCCGTTATAAGCTAACGCCCAGAATAGATTTTGCTTAATATTTCTAATCGTCATTTTACTCATAAAAATTGCATCAGCAATACTATTTAAATCACCACGGATTAACGTAATATCTGCCGCTTCCATCGCTACATCCGTTCCGGTTCCAATTGCCATACCGATATCCGCCGTAGCCAGTGCAGGAGCATCATTTATTCCATCTCCAACCATTGCTACTTTCTTACCTTGCGCTTGCAGTTTTTTCACTTCTTCTGCTTTTCCTTCTGGTAATACTTCTGCAATTACGTGATCAATACCAACTTGCTTAGCGATTGCCTGAGCAGTTTGTGTATTATCTCCTGTAATCATAACAACGTCTAGACCCATTTTCTTAAGTCTTGCGATAGCTGCTTTTGAAGTATCTTTTACAGTATCTGCAACAGCAACAATTCCAGCATATTCCTTATCTATCGCAATAAGCATTGCTGTTTTTCCTTCTCGTTCTAGCTCTTCCATCGATTTAGAAACTTCTTCAATATCAATATCGAATTTCTTCATTAATCGACGTGTACCAATTAATAATTGTTTCCCTTCTACGACTGATTCGATACCGAATCCTGGAATCGCTTCAAACGTTTCTGAACTTGGGATATCAATTTTCTTTTCTTTAATTCCTTCTACAATCGCTTCTGCAAGTGGATGTTCAGAATTTTTTTCTGCCGCACCTACTAAACGTAGTATTTCTTCTTCATGGAATCCATCTGCTACAATTACATCTGTTAAAACAGGCTTCCCGTTTGTCACAGTACCTGTTTTATCTAGAATAACTGTATCTAATCGGTGCGTTGCTTCTAAATGCTCCCCGCCTTTAAATAAAATACCATACTCAGCTGACCTTCCTGATCCCGCCATAATAGATGTAGGTGTCGCAAGACCTAATGCACACGGACAAGCGATAACAAGTACTGCTATCATTTTCTCAAGTGCTCCGCCAAAATCACCCGGTGTAACAAATAGCATCCACACTGCAAATGTGATAATAGCAATTACAACTACAACTGGTACGAAAATACCAGAAATTTGATCAGCTACCCTTTGAATAGGCGCTTTCGATCCTTGAGCTTCTTCTACTACTTTAATAATTTGAGCTAATGCAGTATCTCTTCCTACCTTAGTTGCTTTAACTTTTAAAAATCCATTTTTATTCATTGTAGAGCCAATTACTACATCCCCAATTGTTTTATCAACAGGAATACTCTCGCCTGTTAACATCGATTCATCTATCGCTGATTTTCCTTCTACAATTTCTCCATCTACTGGGATTTTTTCACCAGGTTTAACATAGACAACATCACCAGCTACCACTTCTTCGATTAAAATTTTCATCTCTGTTCCATCTCGCACAACTGTGGCAGTTTTCGCTTGTAGTCCCATCAACTTTTTAATAGCTTCTGATGAACGCCCTTTTGCTCTCGCCTCAAATAATTTACCTAAAATAATTAAAGTAATAAGTACCGCACTCGTTTCAAAATATAAATCTATCATATGTTCTGAAGAACCAATCGACCTAATACTTAAATACACACTATAGAAATAAGCTGCGGACGTTCCAAGTGCCACAAGAACATCCATGTTTGCACTTTTATTACGTAACGCTTTATAAGCCCCAACATAAAACTGGCCTCCAATTATAAACTGTACTGGAGTTGCAAGAGCTAGCTGCACCCAAGGGTTCATAAGCATATCAGGTAAATAAATAAATGATGTAAATGAGAAATGACTTACCATTGCCCACAGTAACGGGAATGATAAAATAAACGAAATGATAAATTTCTTCTTTTGTCGTTCAATTTCTTGTAAGCGATGATCAGTTGATCCATCTTGCTCATCTGATTTCACTTCCAATTTATATCCTAATTTCGTGATTGCACTCTTCATTTCATTTACATTAATTTCATCAGGATTAAAATCTACTGTAGCTGATTCCAAAGCGAAATTTACTGTCGCTCCGTTCACACCTTCTAACTTATTTAAACGCTTTTCTACTCTATTCGCACATGCTGCGCATGTCATCCCTGAAACAGTAAACTCAGCTTTATCACTTACAATTCCATATCCTAGCGACTCAACTTTTCCCTTAAATTGTTGTGGATTTGTTTTATGGGGATCATACATTATTTTTGTTTTTTCAAGTGCAAAATTTACATTTGCATCATGAACACCTTCTACTTTTTTCAGGCCTTTTTCAATTCTATTTGCACAGGCTGCACATGTCATGCCTGATATTTGGAGATTGGCCTCTTTTTGTTCATTCATGTCTCTCACCTCTATATACCCTTATAAGGTATAATTTTTAGCAAAATAAATCGTACTCCATATAAAGTACGATTTATTTCTATATTAAAAATTATTATTGAATTTCATAGCCTTGATCTTCAATTACAGCAACGATATCTTTTAACGTTACAACTGATGAGTCGATAGTAACTTCAACAGTTCCTTCTGCTAATTGAACTTTTACTTGTTCAACGCCGTTTAGTTCTTTCACATTACTTTCAATAGAATTTACACAATGCCCACAAGACATACCCTCAACTTTTAATGTTAACTGTTCCATTTAAAATCCTCCTCTTGTTTATTCATTGTTTATTAATCACAACTACATCTTACCATACCCCCCTAAGGTAATCAATGGTTTTGTATCATGATTTTTATTTTTTTCTAAAATCTTTATTTTTTTGCTCCAATTATGAATTTATATATCTTCTCCTATATAAACAAAAGCCAAGCTAGTCAAATACTAGCTTGGCTTTTATGCTTTTGAAAAACGTTCAAATACTGTCATTAATTCTTCAATTGCTTCGTCACCATTACCATTTTTAATAGCTCCTGAAACACAATGACTCGTATGATTTTTTAAGACACCCATTCCTACTTTTTTCATCGCTGCATTAATCGCAGAAATTTGAACTAAAATATCCACGCAATAACGATCATTTTCAATCATATTTTGAATACCACGGACTTGGCCTTCAATTCTCTTTAATCTATTTATAATTTGTTCTTTTTCTTTTTCTGATCTATGTGTTACTGATTCATGGTCCTTATGATCCATATTATCACCTTCTTAAAGTTTCTCTTCATCCAATAAAACAATTGCTTTTATGAGTATACCAATTATATCATCAAATATCTATGTAGGATACCCCATATGAGTATATTTTCGCTTTATGATTATTCTTAACACATCATTAGCTTCTCAGTCTCAATTAATATGATACCCTTTCTTTTTTTCAAAAAAACAATAATAAGCGGGGATTGTCCATCCCCGCTTATTATTCATCCACAAATGTAAAAGTCTCAATTTTCACACGTGTAAATTGAGACTTTTTCTTCCTATATATAATTATTGCTGATCACATACTTTTGTATCATTCACTACTGAAGTTCCTTCAACGGTTACCGTATGAAAACAGTCATTTACACGAACTGTCACAACATTATCTTGCCGATCAATGATATGGTATTCATTAAAATTTTTATTCAGAGCACTGCGAATTTGTTCTCCTTCATAAATTGGAATGCCATGTGATAAAACCCAAATAAACCCAGCGATAGCAAGAATAGTTTTCATACGATCTACCTCCTTGAGAATATAGTGAACTTTTAATCCATGCTTTTTCAGCTCTACTAATCATGAATGGAATGAATCAAGCCTTTTTGGAAATAAGTTCATTTCGTCTATTTTATGTTTATGCTAATTGTGACCGAATTGTGACAACTTTTTGTCTATTTAGACGAAAAGTTGAAACAAAACTTTCAAAAAGGACAATTCTACTTATAAAAAAAGGGTATGGAATGTTTCATCCATAACCTTTTTTCAGCCCTATTCTACAACTCATCCACCGTACTTTATGTGATTTTTGTAGAGTTATTTTATTTTTATTCATCGACATCAAAACAAAATCTTGAAAAAACTTCCCACACAAGTTCATTTCTACTACTTACCCCAGTCTTTTCAAAAATGGATTTTAAATGATCTTGTACCGTGTATATAGATATACAAAGTTCATGGGCTAATTCCTTTGTCGACATACCTGTAAGAATTTTACGTATTACTTGCTTCTCACGTGTTGTAAAACTATACACTTCCGTAATAAGCGGAAAGATTTCTTCCGGTCTTGCTCTTTCGAATAGAACAACATAACCACCCTGAAAACTACTTGTACGTTCTAACTTACTGGCCCGAATGATTAAAAAATGTCCATAGGCTAAAGGTATACAAACTTTTTCTTCTCTATTCATACAACCTACATTATATTCGTTAGCCTTTACTTTCGAACAAACCGCACGTATTGGCCTTGGTATTTCTTTTATATTTAACTGTTCATACTTTCTAAGATTTGAGAGCCAATCGCTGCCATCTTGATTCCAATATAATAAATTAAAATCCTCACTTAATATAATCGTGCCTGTCCCTATTACCTTCTCTTCTGAAAAAGGTTTAGGAAATGCCTTTTTTAAAGCCTCTCCAGCAATCGGGACTACCGTTGCCAAATACTTACAATCATCTATATGAAAAGCGGGACTTGTACTCCCTCGAAATAAACTAAGATGCCCAAAACAGTTCCCCTTACTCATACAAACGCCCCTTAATTCATCTCCAAAACTTGCTGGTTTTAAAATATTTCGGTATCTAGAGCTTTTCTTTTGTTCACCATTTGTCACCATACTAAGAGAAGCAACATGAGGATAGTGTTCTGATAAATATTTAAATTTATTAAAATCATCTTCTAGAAATTCATTCATAAACAATTGTGGATGAATCTTTTCAACACTTTCATCCGTAAATGCCCCAGTAGATAAAAAAGAAATTGGGTCTATAGCTGTAAAACAAGCGGCGTCAAAATCAATGACTTTACGTATTAAGTGGAGAAATGACTCTTGAAATGTCCTTATAGAACTTATACGATTCGCTTCCATTGTAATTTCTTTCGTTATTTTTTCATACATCCTCTTCCCCCCAGATTTACGGGATTGTTGCCCTTCATAATTTCATTCCATAATAAACCTATAACACACATACTTAGGAGGTTAAAAATGAATTGGAATGATACTACCGTAAATTCATATGAACAAAGAATTCCATGTAAAATCCCAGGCTACTACAACCTATATGAAATGATGAATCATTTCTTGTTTACTACACATATGAATCCAAATTTTCTAGTTATAGGTGCTGGTGGTGGACAAGAAATTCTCTCAATAGGCAAACAAAATAGCAACTTATCTTTTACAGGTGTTGATCCATCTGAAAGCATGCTACAGCTAGCTAAAAAAAGAATTGAAAGCGAAGGCATACAAAATCAAATTCACTTTGTACATGGAACTGTCCATTCATTATTAACCAATCCATTATTTGACGCTGCTACTTGTATGCTTGTTCTTCATTTCATCCCAACTATTAAGGAGAAAAAAGAGCTTCTTAATGAAATTAGTAGTCGCTTAAAACCTGGTGCTCCATTCTTTCTCTCTACAATAAATGGTGTACCCCATACAAGTATGTTTTCTGCACAATTGAATGCTTGGCGCAACCACATGATGCAAAATCAAATTCCATTAGAAGATTGGAACCGATTTGAAAATTCTTTTGAAACAAAAATATTTCCTATTTCCGAAACGAATCTACTAGCTGTCATGGAGGAATGTGGATTTACTCAAATCAATCGCTTTTTCACAAGCTTTTTAATTGATGGATACGTAGCAATAAAACAATAATGAAAAAAGGTAAGCAATTGCTTACCTTTTTTCATATACGTCTTCTACACTTGACTAATAAATCTCAATCCTTTACTTAAAGAAGTCGGCACAACAGATGCATGATTCTCCCCTTCAGCTTCATAAAACATAAATCTAAACTGATCATGTTTTACTTGGAGAAGGCGCTCTGACAATTCGTTTGCCCCTACAACCATATGCTCTCGTTCCAATGACCCAACTGTAAGGAATACTCCCGTTTCAACTTTAGCATTGTTTAATTCATTTATAAGATTCTTTTCTTTTTCAAGCACCGATTGGTTATTCCACCAAATAGATGGACTACTTATAAAATAATTTTGAAAGGCATTTACGTTTGTGAATAGTATATGTAAAGCAAATAGACCACCTAAAGAATGTCCAAATAACGTTTGCTTTCCTTTATCAATCTCAAATTTTTTTTCAATTTGTGGTTTCAATTCTTCTTCAATAAAAGTAAAGAAATTATGTGCTCCCCCTGTTTTAGGCCACGGTTTACCGTCCGGTTTTAACGGGGCATCTTTTGAAATTACGACAGGTGTAAGATCATAACATCTTTCTTCTCCTGAAAATGCGCCTTCAATTGGATAACCAATACCTACTATAATTGCTGGTGACACACCTGTTTTTTCTGCTCTTACCGATTGTATTTTAATAGCTTCATGGAACGTTTGGAAAAAGGCGTTCCCATCTAATACATATATAATAGGATAACCAGAATCCGGTGCTGGCTGCTTCGGTTTTGAAATATGAATTTGATACTCACGATTCTCTAATTTCGAATACATTTTCCACTGTTCGGTATTAGATACAATAATTTGTTGTTTTTCAATAGCAGTATTCATTATGCACATCCCCCCTTAACTCGTTACATACATCTCTACTTTTTCTTCTTGAAATACACTATCATAACCGAAGCAAACGGGAGCTCCGTTATATGGATCTATCATGACACGCGCATCGATATGAAATACCTCTTTTAGCACCTCGTTTGTAATAATTTCTATAGGACTACCAGTTGTAATAATGTTTCCTTCTTTCATTGCGATAATTTCATCTGAAAATCTAGCTGCGTGGTTAATATCATGTAATACCATTACGACCGTACAATTATGTTCTTTATTCAGTTTCTCAACGATTTGCAGTACATCTAATTGGTGTGACATATCAAGGTATGTCGTTGGCTCATCTAATAATAAAACTTCCGTCTCTTGCGCTAAGGCCATTGCTAGCCATACTTTTTGTCTTTGTCCACCTGATAAATTCGCAATTTGTCTCGTTCGAAACGCTGATGTTTTGGTAATATCTAATGCCCAATCAATCATTTCTTTATCTTTTGAAGTTAACTTATTCACGTTATTACGATGTGGATAACGCCCATAAGAAACCAACTCTTCTACCTTAATCTCTCCCGGGGCAATCGGATTTTGCGGAAGCAAAGCTAACTGTTTCGCGATTTCTTTCGTTGAAATCGTATTTAAATCTTGTCCTTGTAAATATACTTTACCACTTTTTTGTTTTAAAATTCTTCCCATCGTTTTTAATAATGTCGATTTTCCGCATCCATTTGGACCTATAATTGTCGTTACTTTTCCCTTTTGTATTTCCACATTTAAATCGCGAAACACTGTAAGTTTTTCATAATTTGCTTCCAAGTTTTTTGCACTTAAAATATTCACTTGTGTTTCCTCCTCTTACGCTTTCGCCTTATAAAGTAAATATAAGAAATACGGTACACCGACAATAGCAATAACAATCCCTACAGGCAATTCTGCAGGCATAAAAATTGTTTTTGCGATAAAATCTGAAGCAATTACAAGTAGCATCCCAATTACTCCGCATGTAGGAATTACATATTTATGTTGAATGCCAACAAGTCTTTTGGCTATATGTGGCGCCATTAGACCAATAAATCCAATACTTCCTGAAACAGCAACACATGCACTTACAAGTCCAATACTGCTTAATAATAGAATAGACTTCTCTCTTTCTACTGAAACACCTAGACTTGTAATACTCGTTTCTTCCAATTGAAATAAATCTAGCAAATAAGCTTTCTTTTTTATAATTGGAATTAATATAATAAGCCATGGCAACATTGCAATAATGTATTTCCAGTTTGCATTATATATGCTACCTGAAACCCAGACAGCTGCCATTTCAAAGTCAGTTGCTTTCATTTTCAATGATAAATACATAGAAAACGCTCCGAAACCTGACCCTATTGCGATCCCTGTTAGTAACAGACGCTGTGAATCTAACTTTCCATTTCGCCAAGAAAATATATAAATTAATATAGCCGCGCCTAACCCTCCAACTAAGCCAAACATCGGCATCATCATTATAGAAATCCAATCCGTACTCTTTATTTGTCCTTGGAAAAAGAACATAAAAATTACGATTGCAGTTCCTGCACCAGCATTTACTCCTAAAATACCCGGATCTGCTAAACCATTTCTCGTAATCCCTTGAATAACAGCGCCAGCTATCCCTAGACCTAATCCTACTAGGCCAGCAATTATGATTCGCGGCAGTCTAAAATCAAATATAACTAAATCATGTTCTGGGACTGGATCAATCCGAAAAATTGTTCGAAAGACGTCCATAATTGTAATATCAAATGTACCATTCGTTAAGCTAATATAAATGGTACATAAAATTAAAAGTATAATAGTCCCCATAGTCATTACAAAACGCTGACTTGAGCCTTTAAGCATGTCTCTCTCCCCCTCTTGTACGAATTAAATAAAGGAAGAAAGGAATTCCAATTAGAGACGTAACAACGCCTATTGGTGTTTCAAATGGATAGTTTACAAATCTGCTTAACACATCACATAAAGCAAGAAACACACCACCAATTACTCCAGCACAAGGCACAATCCATTTATAATCTACACCGATTAAAAAGCGAGTAATATGAGGAATAATTAGTCCTACAAAACCTATTTTCCCTACTAAAGCAACTGCTGTACCAGTCAGAAATACAACAGATAAAATTGCAGTCACTTTTATAATTTTCGTACGCTGCCCTAAATTAATAGACACTTCTTCTCCCAGTGAAAGGATTGTAATAGATTTTGAAATGAGAAGTGCTAAAATAATACCAACTATACCAAAAGGAATTGCTAATTTAAGTATATTGGGATCTACTTGATCTAATTTCGCGTTGTACCAAAAACTAATATTTTGAGAGACTTGAAAATAAGAAGCAATTGCGGCAGAAAGACTACTTAAGAATGTCCCTATCACGGTTCCTATAATTGCTAATCTTACAGGTGACAATCCGTTTCTAAGCAGTGAACCAAATCCAAAAACAATTCCCGCACCTAATGCTGAACCCAGCATAGAACATAAAATCATGTTGACTGAAGACATTCCCGGAAGGAATACCATACACATTGTAATAACAAAAGCAGAACCATCCGTCACACCCATAATAGAAGGGGATGCAAGATAATTCCTTGTCATCCCCTGCATAAGTGCTCCTGATATGGCTAGAAAAGCTCCAACTAAAAGAGCTCCAATTACCCTTGGTAAACGAGATGTAACAATAATATTATGATTTACATTACTCGAATCAAAATGAAACAATGCATTCCACGTCGTTTCAAAATCGATATTTTTTGTCCCATATAAGATAGATAATATAACAGTAAGTAAAATACATATGGGTGCTAAGCATAAAATTATCATTGGAAGTGAATTTATTTTCCGCATATCATTCAACGCACCTTACTAATTTTATTATTTAGTCAAATTTTTCACTGCTTCTTTTAAAAATACTGTTTTGCTCCAAGCAGTACCACCTTGCGCAATAGGATCTACAGTATTTACAAATACTTTCTTCTCTTTTACAGCATTTACACTTTGCCAAATTGGATTACTTTCTATTTCTTCTAGTACTTTTGGTTTATTATTTTCACTTGCTTCATATTGTAAAAATACGTAATCTGGATTTATTTGAGCCAGTTGTTCTAAAGAGAGTTTCTCTTGCGCTTTTACATTTTTAAGTTGTTCTGGAGCAGTTAATCCAAGGTCTTTATAAATTACAGGGTTGAAGTATACTCCTTCTGGATAAACGAATAATGTATTCGCTCTTAATCTTATTACAAGTACCTTTTTATCTTTTAACTTATCTCCAATTTTTGCTTTCGCTTTTTCAGCGTCTGCTTTATAATCCTTAATAATTTTTTCTGCTTTGTCTTTTTTACCAGATAGTTCTCCCATTAATTTCAAGTTTTCTTCCCAATCTGTAGAAACATGTGATATTGGGATTGTTGGAGCTACCTTCGTAAATTTCTCAGCCGCTTCTGCTGGGAATTTCGTACTTGATGTAATAACATCAGGTTTTAATTGAAGTAATGTTTCAAAGTTGGGTTCCATTTTCTCACCGACAGATTTCGCACCTTCTAAATCTTTTGCAACGTTCCCTGGTAATTTCCCACCAACCGTAATTGCACCTACCGGTTTAATTCCAAGTACTGCCGCATCTTCCATTGACTCTAAACTAGCTGTCGCAATTTTATCTACTTTTGCTGGTACTGTATATTCTTTACCTAAATATGTAATCTTTCGCTTTTCGTCTTTTTTCGTTTCCGTAGCCTTTGTCTGTTGTTTTTGTTCCCCAGAAGTTTTGTCCGTACTATTACATGCTGCTAAACCTACACTTAAAACTGTAACCATCCCTAATGTAAATAACTTCTTGTTCATCTTTATATATCTCCTCTCAAAACTTGTAAATAGATTATTTTTATATGAAAACTTAACTACATGAAACTTGTCCCAAACATATATTTCATTAGATTAATAATTTTATCCGGAACTCATTCTCATTCACTTCCCCTAAACTATAATTCTTTTACACTTCATCCATCGATAACCTTTTTCAATGATAATGATTATCGTTACTAAGTATATATTTAATATGCAATTATTTCAAGAATGATTTGAAAAATTTTAACAAACTGAATTAAAAAGAAGTATCCGCCTATTATTAGCGAGATACTTCTTTTTTAGAAATTTATATGTAATTCAACTGGACAATGGTCTGATCCCATTATTTCACTGTTAATTTTCGCCTCTGTTATTTTGTCTTTCATTCTTTCCGAGACAACAAAATAATCTAAACGCCATCCAATATTTTTTGCTCTCGCTCCCATACGATACGACCACCACGAATATGCTCCTTCCTGATCAGGATAAAGGTAGCGATACGTATCAACAAATCCTTCTTCTAAAGTACGTGTAAACTTCTCCCTCTCCTCATCAGAGAATCCAGGGTTTTTACGGTTACTTTTTGGATTTTTTAAATCTATTTCTTTATGTGCGACGTTTAAATCTCCGCAAAAAACAACTGATTTCTTTTCATTTAATCGTTTAATATAGGCCCTGAAATCATCTTCCCATTTCATTCTGTAATCTAAGCGTTCTAATCCACGTTTGGAGTTTGGTGTATATAACGTTATCATATAAAAATCTTCAAATTCTAACGTAATAACTCGTCCTTCTTGATCATGCTCTTCAATCCCTAAACCATATGTAACAGAAATCGGTTCTTTTTTCGTGAAAATAGCCGTTCCTGAGTAGCCTTTTTTCACAGCATAATTCCAATATGTATAATATCCCTCGGGATTTAAATGAATTTGTCCACTTTGTAATTTAATTTCCTGTAAACAAAATATATCTGCATTAGATTCTTCTAGATATTCTAGAAATCCACCTTTTGCAATAACTGCTCGCAAACCATTTACATTCCATGAAATCAACTTCATCTATGTTCCTCCTCTTGATGTGCATTTTCAATTTTCATGCTAACACAAAATAGATACCCTATCATAGTTTCATCTTTGTAATCTTGCTCTTACATTCGTAAATACGTACATACGTACTTTATTCAGGTTATACTAATGCCAGAGGTGATGTTCTGTGCATAATGAAGAGTTCACAGTAACAAATGAGTATTGGCAAGCAATTATTCATAATGACTCCACATATGATGACAAATTCTTTTACGCTGTAAAATCAACCGGTATTTTTTGCCGACCATCATGTAAATCGAGAATACCGAATAAAAACAATGTACGTATTTTTCTTAAGGCAGAGCAAGCATTACATGAAAATTTTCGTCCGTGTAAACGTTGTAAACCAAACGGGCTAACTTTACCTAATGAAGAATGGGTAGAGCAAATTAAAGAATATATCCAAAAACATTATTGTGACGTGCTAACCCTCGACTTACTCGCAGAAATATGCCATGGTAGCCCTTATCATCTACAACGCACTTTCAAAAAAATTGTAGGGATTAGTCCAATAGAATATATACAGCAATTCAGAATTAAAAAAGCGGCAGAATACCTTTCACATACAAATCAATCCATTATGGAAATTAGTACTGATGTCGGGATAGAAAATCCGGAGTATTTCGCGACTTTATTTAAAAAGAAAACCGGATTTACTCCTACTGAATATCGAAAAAAGAACGAAATGAAAGAGGGATACAATAATGAATTCCTATAAAAATAAATCTATATATTGGGCGCTAATTACACATAAAAATTGGTGCTTGCATATTGCTGCAACTGAAAATGGACTATGTTTCATTGGATCTCAAGACGAAAACTTTGAAGAACTAAATTTGTGGGCTAGAAAAAAACTGCCACAGCATATATTGACTCACAATCCAGATTACCTGCTAACATATACGAAAGAAGTTATCGAGTATTTAGAAAACAAGCGAGAAACTTTTACATTCCCTATTGATGCTTACGGAACTGAATTTCAATTATCTGTTTGGAATACGGTACGTGAAATTCCTTATGGAAAAACATATTCTTATTCAGAAATTGCAGAAAGAATTCAAAAACCTACAGCTGTACGTGCCGTTGCTTCTGCTATTGCTGCCAACCCACTTCTTATTACAATTCCTTGCCATCGCGTTATAGGAAAAGATGGAAAACTAACTGGTTTTAGAGGCGGATTAGAAATGAAGAAAGAATTGCTTACATTAGAAAAGTTACCGGTGGAATTCATATGACAGCAGAATATAATAGCGCATTGACTTTAGTCGTTCCAAAAGAATTTAGTTTTCAAGAAAACTTACGCTATCTATCGCGTTCTAAAAATGAATGTATGTTTCATATTGAAAATAATAAAATCTATAAAGTCATTCCTGTTCAAAACATAAATCCATTAGTTGAAATTGGTTTGAATGCCGATAGTAATATTCAAATACGTTTTTTAGGAGAATCATATGTCTCTGAAAAATGGGCACACGATGCCGTATCTAACTATGTAAAAGAGTGGTTTGATTTAACTACTGATTTAGCTCCCTTCTATAAATTAGCTAAACACGACCCACTCCTTCAAAAACCCATTAAAGAATTTTACGGTCTTCGTACTTTGCGAATTCCGGATTTATTTGAAGCACTATGCTGGGGGATTCTAGGTCAACAAATCAACCTCACATATGCCTATACTCTAAAAAGAAGATTAGTCGAAAATTTTGGCGATTATGTAGATTGGAACGGTAGAAAACATTGGATATTCCCATCACCTGAAGTAATAGCAAATTTAGATGTAGAAGATCTCGCAACATTAAAAATGACTACAAGAAAGTGCGAATACTTAATTGACGTCGCGCAGCTCATTACAGAAGGTAAATTATCAAAAGAATCTCTATTACAAATACAAGATGTGAAGCAAGCTGAAAAACAATTAACTAGCATTCGTGGTATAGGGCCATGGACAGCTCACTATGTTTTGATGCGTTGTTTACGATTCCCTTCAGCTTTTCCAATTGATGATGTTGGTTTGCATAATGCAATTAAATTTATAACAGGTTCCGAAAAGAAACCGACTAAAAATGAAATAAAAGAATTTGCATCAAATTGGACAAATTGGGAGTCTTACGCGACTTTTTATTTGTGGCGGGTGCTATATTAAAATTTCCTAATAAAAAATAGATAGGGAAACCTATCTATTTTTTCACATGTAAAAACTTCACACATACTGGCTCTGGAACATTTACGTCCGTCTGTACAAGCGTTAGCTCCCCTGTCATTTCATCCCTAGCAAATAAAGTCAAAGTATTAGATCTTTCATTCGCTGCAATTAAAAATTTTCCATCCGGATCTAAAGAAAAATCACGTGGCCAATCCCCTTCTGTCGATACTGTTTCAATAAAAGCGAGCTCTCCATTGTGCTCATTCACTCGGAAAACCGCGATACTATTATGTCCCCTATTTGCTGCGTAAACAAACTTGCCATCAGAAGAAATGTGAATTGCACTTCCGTAACTATCTTTTCTAAAATCTTCAGGTAATGTAGAAATGTATTGTTTTTCTTTAAAACTGCCACTCTTTGCATCATATTGAAGTACAATAATCTCTGAACTTAATTCTGTCATAACATATGCATACTGCGCACTTGGATGAAATATAAGATGCCTTGGACCACTACCATGTTTTACAGATAACCGTGTAACTTCTATTAGTTCTCCATCACTTTCTTTATATGTAATCACCTTGTCTATTCCTAAATCCACTGCTACTACATATTTTTCATCAGGAGTAAAATCCACATAATGAGCATGTGCCTTTTCTTGCCTTTCCTTATTTGGTCCTGACCCTTTATGTTCTACAATTACCGTAGCAGCATTTAAACTTCCATTATCCTTTTTCACTAAATAGGACTCTACTGTTCCTTTATGATAATTAGCTGCTACTACTATACTATTCTCCCGATTCACACTTACATAGCACGGCGATACCCCTTCTAAAACTTGCATGCTAATCGAATTTAGATTACCGGATTTATTATGAATAGAAAAACTAGCAATTCCACCTAACCCATTATCTTTCGCAACAGAATAAAGGTACTCGTTGTTATGACTAATCGTTACATATGTCGGACTTCCTATATGAGCTGCTAATTCAATCCCTTTAAGTTCTCCGATGTTCGTATCAAGTATAAATTTATAAATCCCCTTACTCTCTGCTTTTGTATATGTCCCTATATAACCATGAAACTGATTTTCACTCATAACATTTCCCCCTTTTACAAACGTCTTGTAACAAGTTTCACTTTGCATTTTTTACTATAGAAAAGAACCAAGTAGCACTTCATTACTACTTGGTTCTCTTTTTAAGCTTGTTCTTCAAATCGTCTTGCAATTTCTACAATTACTTGAACAGCTTTTTCCATAGTATCTACCGAAACATACTCAAATTTACCGTGATAGTTTTCACCACCAGTGAAAATATTTGGCGTTGGTAATCCCATATATGATAATTGCGATCCATCTGTTCCACCGCGAATTGGATGAATATTCGGTTCAATATTTAAACTTTTCATTGCCTCATACGCAATATCAACAATTTCTCTCACCGGTTCAATTTTTTCAAGCATATTATAATACTGATCATTCATCTCTAAAACGATTGCATCTTCGCCGTACTTCTCTTGCATGTTTTTCACAATATCTTTAATGTTATTTTTACGCGCTTCAAAATGATTACGATCAAAATCTCGAATAATATAGTAAGCTTTACTTTGCTCGACATCACCATTTAAAGAGAGTAAATGATAAAACCCTTCATATCCTTCAGTATATTCTGGCGCCTCTTCTACTGGCAACTGTCTATCGAATTCCATAGCGAGTTTACTTGCATTACGCATTTTGTTTTTCGCTGTTCCAGGATGTGTATTTGTCCCTCTAAAAGTTAATTTGGCGCTTGCAGCGTTAAAACTCTCATATTCTAAACCACCTAATGGACCTCCGTCCATCGTATAAGCAAACGATGCACCAAACGCTTCTACATCAAAATGCGATGGTCCACGGCCAATTTCTTCATCTGGTGTAAATGCTACTCTTATTTTTCCATGCTTAATTTGCGGATTATGTATTAAATAATTCATTGCGACCATGATTTCTGTAAGACCAGCTTTATCATCTGCTCCAAGAAGTGTTGTACCATCAGTTGTAATAATTGTATGTCCTTTATATGATGGTAATTCCGGGAACTGTTCAGGTGTTAACACAACATTTAATTCTTCATTTAACGTAATCGCATTACCATCAAAATTTTCATGAATTTGTGGTTTTACGTTTTCCCCTGTAAAATCTGTTGCTGTGTCTAAATGAGCTAAAAAGCCGATTACAGGAACATCCTTATCTGTATTAGCAGGCAGTGTTGCCATTACGTAACCATTTTCATCCATCGTCACTTCTGATAACCCAATCTCTTTCAACTCTTCCACTAATAACTTACCAAACTCAATTTGCCCTGGTGTTGTAGGCACTGTATGACTTTCTTCATTTGATTGTGTATCAATCTTTACATATCTCGTAAATCTTTCAATAAGTTCTTGTTTCAAATTCGTTCACTCCTTTTATAGTTCTCTCTCTATTATAATCCTTATAACGAAATATTTTAACTTTTTTGACTGTGAAAATATATATCCATTTACATTTTTAATAAATCATAAAAAGACATAACATTTGTACATTTAAATTCAAACATGTAATATACATCATTATATATTGGGAGGTTTTAAAGATGAGGCTAACTCTCTTTCGCTATTTTCTTTTTTTCCTAGGATTAATTTTTTTTGGACTTGGAAATGCTCTCGCAGTCAAAGTTAAATTCCTCGGTTTACACCCTTGGGAAGTTTTAAATATGGCTCTCTACCAACGATTTGGGTGGACAATTGGCACTTGGAGTGTCATATGTGGATTATGTCTCGTTCTTATCTCTTTACTAGTAGATCGAAAATATATAAACGTGGGCACATTTTTAAATGCACTACTTATCGGTCCTATTATGGACTTTTTCTTACAATCAAAAATCCTTCCAAACGCTAGTGATTATTTATGGATAAACTTACTCATTTTATTTTCTGGTATTGCAATTACAGGCATTGGGGGCGGCATGTACGTTGCGGCTGGCATTGGTGCTGGACCCCGCGATGGATTTATGCTTACCATTTCTGACAAAACTGGGTTATCTATTAGCCGTGCTCGAATTATTGTAGAATGCTTTGTACTAGTCATTGGATTCATGCTAGGAGGTCCTGTTTTTATCGTAACTTTTCTATACACTTTTATTCAAAGTCCAATATTCCAGCATTCATTTAAGGTATTTCAAGCACTCTTACATATTTTACATAACAAAAACAAAGAGCAAATTAATGAAAATATATAAAACATAACTTAATACCAATTACTCTTTTCATTAACTTTCTTACAAATAATTCACCCTATTTACGATTCCCACCGCAAATAGGGTGTTTCTTTTTTCATCCAATAATATATATTTAATTAAACATCAAAAGCATATACTACTCATTCACAATAAAAGTATATACATCATTATAAATACAACCATTTACTCTAATAACATACTTACCTGGTTTATTGAACTGAACTGTATAATTACTTAATTGTACCGCTTCTTTATCTCCTGAAAGAATATCAATACTTCTACCACTCAATAAATAAGATTCACTTTGATTCATCGCTATATTAATAGCATTGAACTTCTCCTCTTTCGCTTGTGGTGTTTCTGCAGTACTTACACTTGGTTCTAAAAATAGTAGTCCACTTAATCCAATTGAACCCGCTAGAGCTACTCCTGCAAATTTTTTCATTTTTTTCATCACAATGACCCCCTTATAAATTTAGTGTAAAGGCGATTTCTCCCCCCTTACACCACAAAGCCTATATGTAACGAAATGAAAAGTAAACATGTACAACAAGACAAAATTCTACATCTTTTTCTCCTATTGAATATAAATCCAGCGTTTGGAGTTTTGTCACATTTAAAGTTGTTTTCCTAAACCAATTTCTCAATAAACTATTCAAAAACTGAATAATTACTTATTGATTTAACATTCTAAAAATAGTTGATAAAGATGCTTTCTCTTCAAAAAAAAAGAGTGTGTTTCAAAAGTAACTTTTAAAACACACTCCATATACTCCATTTCATGCTTCTCTCCATAATCTCTCTACATTTATTAATTGCTCGTCTTTAAATTCTAGCTTATATACGTCTGGTTTTGATGTATTCATTAAAAATTCAAGCCCATATTGGTTATCAAAATAGTTCATCATCAATGTCATTACAAGCCCATGTGTACCAACTACAATTTTATGTCCTTGAAAATCCATTAATATTTCTTTTAATATTTTCACTACTCTTCTCTGACAATCCACATACGTTTCTCCTCCAGTTAGTGTGAAATCTGGATTAGAGAACATCTTCTTTACGAGTGGATACACTTCCTTATCTGATATAATCTTATCCTCACTTAAAAACCTACACTCTTTGAGATTTTCATATACTACTATTTCTTTTTCATGGTAATTAGCTGACTTTTCTATCGTTAACATAGCCCTCTTATACGGACTTGAAATGAAAGTATCAATTCCCTCTGTTTCTAATATCTCAGTTACTCTATGAGCATCTAAAATTCCCTTCTCAGTTAATCCACGTGTTCTTTCATTTCCTTCTAATTTTGGCGATTCACCATGCCTAACCATATAGATATATGTATTCATAATTCCTCCTTGAAAATATTTATAAGTTAATTACTTACTTTAATCTTTTCCGTATCAAAACTTGAACACAATCAAAATATTAATTTATTCTTCTTTTATGAACTTTGCTGAGCAGTTCGTCTAACCCACTCCGAAACTAAACTCTCAAATAATTCAGGTTGTTCAATTTGCAAATTATGTCCCGCCATATCTAATACCGCTAATGTTGCTCTTGGATAATCTTCAATGATTCCTACAATATCTTGATAACCTACCGATATATCTTGTCTTCCAGCTAAAAAAAGAACGGGTTTCTCATATTTTTTATGCTGGAAGTCCAAAGTAAGAGAGTAATTCTTTTGTAATCTTTCAATAAACCCATCATTAGCAATATCTAGCCCAGGCTTAATTTCTTCTTTGAAACGCTTATATGTATACTCATTCGCAACCACTGCTAATTCACAAAATTCTTCCCTTTCGGTTGAAGTAAGCGCGTTTAAAAATTCTTCATCTCTTACAATTACCTGTTTATCTGGAAGAAGCCTTTTTTCTCGTTGCGCTACAACAACAGGACATACTAACAATAATCCATTAACTCTATCAAACATCTTTGAAAGTATCCCGCTAGCTAAATATCCCCCGTAAGACTCTCCTACTAGTAAAAAATCTTTAGTTGGGATGATTTTCTCAATAAATGCAGTTAACAGTTCTAATATACAATCTGAACTATTTATCCAATCTGGGGCATTCAATTTTCCCATTCCAGGTAAATCAATATAAATTCGTTGATATCCTTTAGACTTCTGAAACACTGTTTCCATACATTTCTTCATTAATCTATGGTCAGGAGAACACCCATGTATGATAAGTACTGGCTTTCCTTCTCCAATGATTTCATAGTATACTTCTGCATCCCTAATCTTGCATATCATAAAAAACCTCCCTATTTTTATATTCACCTTTAAAAACAACCCTCTCAAACTCAAAAGAATACACGTTCTCATTTTATATCTTTTCAGAAGTTGATTTCAAATCTTAATTTTCAGATTACAAATATAAAAAAGCTTCCCTATGAGTGTATCTCCTCCAAGGAAACTTTTTTATATTTTCTTTTACTCTATCAAAATTCGAAACTTCTCTAGCCTCATTCTTCTATTTGCATCAATACAATTCTCCAACCATCTGGGTCCTCTATAGTAATCCCCTTTTCTTTCCAATATGGATTTTCTGGATCTACTTCATCGTATCCCATTGCGTGCAGCCTTTTACTCACTTTTTCTATTTCATTACATTCTTTAATATAAAATACAAGTAAATTATCTTTTGTTGGAGCTGGACATGGGCTCCCATCTATATATCTTGTAAATTCTAAATGATATTCTTCATCTGGTAGTCCAAACATGACGCCATCGTAACCTTCATGACCGTAAAATTCACCTATACGCTTTAAACCTAATCCTTTTTCATAGAATGCTATAACCTCTTCAAACTTATCTGTTGGACGTGCTATTCGAAACTTCACCCAATTTTTCATGCTTTTCCTCCCATACTAAAAACGTAATGAATGACTATATTTTATTGTATATACTTAAAACATTTTTGAAATCCCTCATTAGTATGAAAATAGATACATACAAAGGTGTTACTTACTAGCCTATAGCAATCAAAAACTCACCTAGAAAGAAAACCCCATCATTTTATATGCAAATTTGCATCTCCACTTGCAAAGCACTAAAAAACCTTTAAAATATACTGGATGACTAAATATACAATTCCCATCTAAAATCTTGATATACTAAAAATCATTAAATGCAGTGTTTTTTCATTTTCAAGAATTATTGCACTCTTGTTTTTTTCCTTATAAGCATGCTTTTTATAAGGAAATCTGATACAATCCTTAAGTAATATTATTATGTATAGATATTACGAATATAGTACATACTTAAAGAAGGTGATTTTTTTGAAATTAAATAAAAATTTACAGCTATGTATATTAATCACAACATTAATATGCTATTCAATCTATTTTATGTTTTTCTTTCTGTTCCCTACTAATTTTTCAAATTTCAATGTACGCTTCGCTTCACTCATCGTTGAAGTCATTACATTTATATCGCTAATTTACTCTATATACTCTAAAAAAGTTAGTTCAAATCCTTTTTGGATATGTATTACAATTGCAATTGGTAGTTTTTTATTAGGAAAAGTAGTATATACGTATCAAGATACCTTTTTCGAACTTCCAATACACCATTTTACTATTTCTGATGTATTTTACATGTTTTTTCTATTCTTCTGCCTTATCGCTTTTTGCTATAAGATCTTAAAAGAATGCAATAAATGGGAAAAAGCTTTCTTTATTTGTGATATATGTATAGTACTTACTTCCATATTCACATTAGAATGGTATTTATTTAATCAGCCAAATTTAAATATATTCTCACTTTCACTCGGAGATATTTTCCTTTCATTTCTATATCCAATTGCAGATCTATTATTTCTTCTACTAGGTGTTAGTCTCTTTTTCCGCCCAACAATTTTTAAGTCCAAGCGGAAAATTTATATCTTTATTTTTGTATTAATTAGTTCTGCAACTTTTAACTATATTTATTTTTACTTAAATACCCATTTATCAACTGACACTATAACATTTTTACGTCTTTTATATAGAATACCTCTATTGCTTATCGCAATAGCTGGGTCTATTTCAGAAGATGATAATAGCCATAAAAATTATTTCATTGTAAACCCTATACTAGGAAAGAAAGTTTTAGTCGTATTTCCCTATCTTGCTGTTGCAATACTAATCGGGTTTACATTAAAAGAACAAACATCATCTTCAACTCTCATTACAGGGAATTGTATCGCTTTTGTTTTCGTACTTATTCGCCATTCTATTGTGCGTATGCAAAACGACAGCCTAACAAAACGTTTACAAGTATTTAATGCTCAACTAGAAGAAAAAGTTACTTTAAGAACTTCTGATTTAGTCCATAAATCAGAGGCCCTATCTCAGAAACAACAAAAATTCAAATCATTATATGAATATCATCCTGATCCCATTTTTACGATTGATTTAAATGGAATATTCTTAAATGTAAATAAAGCAGGAAGTATACTACTTGGAGCACCAACGAACGAGTTACTTGGTGAGACATGTTTTTCTATCATTTTAGATGCAGATAAACATAAACTGATATCTGCATTAGAAAAAGTTAAACAACAAGAATCCGCATCCTTACAACTTAGTTCTCAATATAAAGATGGCTTTACTTATTTTTTATACGTTACCATCGTTCCTATTATGATAGATGGACAAATTTCAGGAAGCTATATTATGGTAAAGGATATTACCGCACTAAAAAAACAACAAGAAGAAATAAAATATTTAGCATTCCACGATACTGTAACGAAAATTGGGAACCGATCCTTTTTCCATAGGAAGTTAAGAAAATTTATAAAAAATGCTCAAACAACACAAAGTGAGTTTGCATTATTATATTTAGATTTAGATCGCTTTAAAGTAATTAACGATACACTTGGACATTCGTCAGGTGATTACATATTAGAAGAAGTAGCAAAGCGATTCCAATCATGTCTTCCATCACATACTCATCTGTCAAGAATCGGTGGTGATGAGTTTACAATTTTAATCGAAAACTATACTGACGAAGATTCCTTATTCGAGTTATGTAATCAATTATTTGAAAGCATGGAAAAGCCGTTTGTCATACATGAGCATAAATTAACTTTATCACTTAGTATCGGGATCGCTATATATCCATCTGGTGGAATCGATACCGCTACACTCTTAAAAAACGCTAATGTTGCAATGTATGATGCAAAGGCAAAAGAGCTTAACTCTGTCTCTATTTATGACGATGTAATCGCTAAAAAAATCGAAAGACGATTACGATTAGAAAAAGATTTACCAAACGCAATACAAAATGAAGAATTGTTCCTTTTGTATCAACCTCAAGTTGATAGTGAATCTAATAAAATTATCGGTGCAGAAGCTTTAATCAGGTGGAATCATCCTGAATTAGGTGTTATTTCTCCATACGAGTTTATTCCGATTGCAGAAGAAACACTACAAATTATTCCAATAGGAAAATGGACATTACAGCAGGCTTGTGAGCAAATGAAACGTTGGCACGCACTCGGATATTCGCATTTAAAAATAGGGGTAAATTTATCTGCTAAAGAATTTGAACAAGAAGGCTTTGTAAAATCTATTTCTTCTACTTTAGCAACTACAGGCTTACCAGCAAGTTCCCTTGATCTAGAATTAACAGAACGAATTGCAATGATGGATGAGAGAGAAACATTGATAAAACTGCGTACACTAAAAAGTTTAGGGATTCACATTTCAATCGACGACTTTGGTACAGGCTATTCTTCCCTAGCCTACTTACCTTTATATCCCATCGATACGTTAAAAATCCCGAGAGAATTTCTTACAATGTCTGAAACGTGTGAAGATGGAATGGAAATCATTAAAACGATCATCACATTAGCACATACATTAGGAATGTCTGTCATTGCTGAAGGCGTAGAAACGAAAGAACACGTAAATTTCCTTCAAAAAAATAAATGTCAGTTTATTCAAGGTTACTATTACAGTAAACCTATTTATACCAATGCATTTACTAAGCTGTTAGAAAACGGTATTCGTCCATAGTAAATCAAAATGCCTATAACTCTATACGGATTGTAATCGTTATAGGTAATAATAAATTTGAACAACTATAGTAAAAAGGAAAGAAAATAATTTCTTTCCTTTTTTTATTATTTAACTACTTCATTTATTAAATCTATTAATTGATGAATTCCCTCCTCATTTGTTTTCTTAAATCCATTCATGTTTTGAATATATCTCTCCTTATTTACATACAACTTATTTACCGCATCTGTAAATGTACTGGTGCTTATTCTATCTTGAAGTAATACTTCCGCATACCCTTGCCTAGAAAAATAGTCAGCATTTAAAACTTGATCCCCTCTACTGGAACCATTAGTTAACGGAATAAGCAACATCGGTTTCTTCAAAAATAACAATTCAGAAATAGCAGTAGAACCAGCCCTGGAAACTACAACACTTGCCATATTCAGTATATGTGGCAACTCTTCTCCTATATATTCAAATTGCATATAACCTTCCATTCCGATAGAAGGATCCATCTTCCCTTTACCACACATATGAACAATATTAAAACTTAATAATAATGTATCTAAACTTTTCCTTACCATATCATTTATCCACTTAGCACCTTGACTCCCACCCATTATTAACAATACTGGCTTATCTTGCTGAAATTCACAATACCTTCTTCCTCGTAATACGTTACCTCTCTCAATTTCTTCCCTTACAATTGGTCCTACATAAACCTTCTTCTCGTTACTTACATTATCCCCTGTATGAGGAAATGTTGTGCATAGTTTTGTAGCAAAAGGTAATGCTATTTTATTTGCAAGTCCTAACGTGCTATCTGGTTCACGTATTACGATAGGGACACTATTTAACCATGCCCCTACAACTACAGGAACTGAAACAAATCCTCCTGCAGAAAAGATAACGTCAGGCTTTATTTTCTTAATTAATTTATAACTTTGTAAGCTGCCTTTTATAATTTTAAAAGGATCTTTAAAGTTCTCCCAATCCCAATATCTCCGGAGCTTCCCCGTTGAAATACTATTGTACTTAACATTTTGAACTAATAATTTTTCAATTCCATTTTGAGATCCAATATACTCAACTCCCCATCCTTTTTCTATAAATTTAGGAATCAATACCATATTAATCATTACGTGTCCGGCTGTACCGCCCCCAGTAAAGAGAATCGTTTTATTCATAGCTTATATCCCACCTTTATCATTAAAAGTCTAGCTTTATAGTAATCTTTCAAATGTACATTAACTTACTATGATTTATATAAATCTTTAACTCCAGACCTATGTCTTGCAAAAGATCTTTGATGAGTTCATAAAAATCATTTCCATATTCACTACATTCATACTGAGTAAAGACTTGGATTACAGGACTAGTTCCTGTATATATTGTTTTGGGGTTTCGATTAACCTTTTCCACATATGCTCGACATGTATTTATCGCCTCATAGATGCGCAAAACATGTTCTTCTTCATCTTTCCAATCCAGCGTATCAACAATCGAAAGCGATAGCATATTTTGATTATTTATAGTCTCATAACAATTCATATATTTCTTACATCCTTTTATATTTTTCATTAAATGCAGATGTCACTACACTTCGCATACTCAAGTACATCTTTTAATGATTGCTGAAATGGGATTTCTGGAACCCAACCTAACTTTTTTATATCCTCTAATACTAAACTTTCATTTGAGCCGCTCTCACTATCCTCTGTTTCTTTTATAGTAAAATTCAACTGTATTAATCCTTTATATTGTTCCAATACATCTAATAAAGAGCGTTTTACCCCTGATCCAATATTATATTGTTTTCCATTTATACCATCACGTAATAACACATGATACGCTTTAACTGCATCACGTACATCTAGAAAGTCTCTACTATCTTTCAAACTGTTTACTTCAATAATCGCTTTACTTCTACCCGATTCTATATCTATCATTTTTTTTGCGAGAATTGAACAAACACCATTCGATACTCCTGGACCAATTAAATTTGAGGGCTTTGCAATGATAATATTTGAATCCATTAATCCGCCCCAAGCCTCCGCAATAATGACTTGCATAGTTTTACTTAAACTATATGGATTTGAAACTTTTATGTTTTTCATACTATCTGCTTGCAATGCAGATCCTATAACTAGTGTTTTACAATGCGAGGCTTCCTGCTTAATGGCTTCTAATAAATATAAAGTCCCTATTACGTTAATCTCTATATATTCCAGAGAAGCTGTCCAAGACTCATTAACTGAGTTTCTTCCTGCTAAATGCAATACATAGTCTGGTTTTATTTGTTTAATTACCTTCATTACTTCACTCTTATTTGTTAAATCACAAGTAATACCATTTTCGATTTTTTCTCTATGTGAACGATTTTGAAACATAGGAATTACATGAAAGCCCTGCTCTAAAAAATATTGGCAAGCATGACGTCCTGTGAAGCCATTTGCACCAGTTATTAAAAGGCTCGCATTTCTTTTCATCGTAAAAACCCTCCTTTTTCTAACATTTGTTTCACCTCATGTTTTGTAAGTAAGTCTTGTTGAGAACTAAAACTCTTCACATCCACAAGCGGATAACTAGCATAATATTCTTGAAGTCCTTCTATAGGAATAGTCGGTAGCACCACAAAATAATGTTGATCAAAACTAATACTTGTTTTACTCTCTACCTCAGATAAAAGCATTTCACTTAATTTTTCACCAGGTCTTATCCCTACCTCTTTTATCTTCACGTTTTCTTTTTTCGAATCTTCAATCAATACTCTTGCTAAATCCGTTATTTTACATGCTGGCATTTTCATAACAAAGATTTCTCCTCCTCTTCCTTCAGATGCTGCTTTAAATAACAATCCAACAGCATCTTCAATGGTTAAGAAAAATCTAGTCATATTTGCATCGGTAATCCCTACTTTTGAAGATTGCTTAATTTGCTTTTTAAAAAGCGGTACCACACTTCCACTCGTTCCTAAAACATTTCCGCCACGAACACAAATGAATTTTGTTTTCTTCGTTTGCACATTCGCATGAACCATTAATTTTTCACCAATTGCTTTTGTCATCCCATACGTATTTGATGGATCGGCCGCTTTATCAGTTGAAACATATATAACTTTCTCAACTTGATTCTGGATAGATGCTTCAATTACATTTTGCGTACCATGTATATTTGTTTTTATAGCTTCATAAGGATAATATTCACATACTGGAACATGCTTTAAAGCTGCAAGATGAAATATATAATGTACACCTTGGCAAGCATATACCAGTTGCTCTTTATCACGAATATCTCCAATAATAAATTTCAGTCTCTCTTCATTTATAAACTGTTGCTGCATTTCAAACTGAACCGTTTCATTCCTTGAAAAAACTCTAATTTCTTTCGGTGATTTTTCTAATAGTTGTTTTATAAGTTCATGTCCCCACGAACCTGTACCACCAGTAATTAAAATTATTTTATTAAGCATTCCTTTTCCTCCTACCATACATTTCAATTCAAATTGTATTTATTAAGGTTATTGAATTATTTTCAATTGATTCAAATCATAATCGTCGTTTGTTACATTTTATTGACAAAATAAAAAAACAGAAACTATTTTTTAATAGTTTCTCAGGCTGTGGAGAAAGCCTTCTCCACAGCCTATTTTTGTGTCTGAACCTCTTTTTATGTGTCAACACTGATAAAAAAGAGGAAAAGGAGAGATTTCTTATGATGGGTGCTTTAAAAAATCATCGCGACGAGCGTGTATCTGTTTCTGTAGAAGAATTGGTTCCACAAGATCATTTCCTTCGTGCGATTGAAGCGACAATTAGTTTTGATTTTATTGAGGAGAAGTTACGCCCTTATTATTGTGAAAACAATGGCCGTCCGTCAATCCATCCTATCGTTTTATTTAAGATGATGTTTATTGGATATTTTTATGGTATTCGTTCTGAGCGTCAATTGGAAAAGGAGATTAAAACGAACATTGCCTACCGTTGGTTTTTAGGGTTCTCTCTATCAGATACAATTCCAGATCATTCTACAATCAGTTGGAATCGCCGTACTCGTTTCGTTCATACAAATATTTTCGAAGAAATTTTTGATGAGATTGTGAGACAAGCGACGGAGCGCCGTATGGTAGGAGGACGTGCGTTGATGACAGATTCCACACACATTAAGGCCAATGCCAATAAAAATAAATTTGTACATAAATATAAAAAAGAAAAGGCAAAGTTCTATATAGATGAACTAGAAGCTGCGGTAATCGAAGATCGTGAGGCGCACGGAAAAAAGAATTAAAACCTAGAAAGGAAAGTGATACCCCTACTAAAAAAACTCGGATAAGTACAACGGATCCAGATAGTGGATTTTTAATGAGAGATGGAAAACCGAACGGTTTTCATTTTTTAGATCATCGTACGACTGATGCGAAGTACAATATTATTACAGATACCTATATAACGGCTGGAAATATGGCAGATTCCGAGCCGTATTTAGCACGTCTACAAGCTCAAGTTGATAAATTCGGATTTGAAGTGGAAGCTGTAGCTCTTGATGCAGGCTATTTTACAGGATATATCTGTAAGAAGTTATCAGAAAGAAATATATTTATGGTGATGGGGTATCGCCGATTTGGAAAGAGAAATAAAGAAGTACCGAAAAGCCAATTTAAATATGTAGAAGAAATGAATGCATTTGCTTGTCCGATGGGATGTATTTTAGAATATGCGACAACGGATCGCGAAGGATATCGTCAATATAAATCGAATCCAGAAGACTGCGCTGTTTGTCCGCTACGTGAGGTATGCTTTTCAAAGAAACAAAAACAAAAAGTTATCACCCATCATATATGGGAGAAATATAAAGATATCGCTAGAAAAAACAAACTAACAGCTACAGGGAAAAAGTTGTATAAAGTACGATGTTCAACTATAGAGCGAAGCTTTGCGGATGCAAAAGAACTACATGGCTATCGATATGCTCGGTTTCGAGGGCTGAAATCTGTCCAAATGCAGGCTTACCTCACCGCCGCTTGTCAAAACATGAAAAAAATAGCCCTCCATCTAACCAAAAAGGGGTTGGTGGAGGGCTATTTTTCTAAATTCTACTATTTTTTGTTGTTTTCTTTCGCTAAAATCAAAAAAGATTCCAGAGTGTTGGGAACCCTAAAGGGTTTCCCAACACTCTGAGAAACTATTTTTTAATAGTTTCTGTTTTTCATTTCACTTCTTAGCAATTAGATTTTCTTTATACTGTTTGAATGATAACTATATTACTGGTTTAAAAAACACCGCTCATTTATTTCTTATACTCGTAATAAAATAAAGTGAAACTTTAATTAGTGGGGAATTTTGTCCATCCCCCACTGATTATTAGTTGAATCAATCGGGCTTTTACGAGCAGCCCCACCCTCACCTAACTTCTTTGCTTTAGCCAACTTTTGAGATGGGAGTCTTACTGCTCGTTAATAGCGGGATAAATGGAATGATTCATAACCAATACCACATTTAAACTCATAGAAAAGGGAGGTAATGGAATGTACCAAAGCAATTCAAACAATACGTCTAAAGAATTCTCAAAAGCACTCCCTCTCTCCCTATTCGACGTAAAAAACGAGTTACAACAAAAAAACGATCTCATCTCTTCTGTTACCATATATAAATTAACGAAAGAAGAGCAACTTATCATCGATAAAATTAAAGCTCAGACAAAAGAACTAAATAAAAATAACGTCACAAGAACACGTGCATACTACCAATTTTACATTCAATATCCAGAAATACATTGGGCACTACTTGGGCATATCGTATCACGTAACGGTGGCTGGAATATGACAGATTTAAAGGGAGATTTATATACGAGGCTTTTATCCGAGAAAGATCAAATTACATTTTTCTCTTTTTTAGAAAGAGGAAATTGGCTCATTTTCCAAGATGTATATCCTCAATTTTTACTATACGAGCAAAGTGTAAAAAAATCAAAAAAGCTATTTCACCTTCTCACTCATTTAAATGTTTCTACATTTATGGAAACAATGTGGAACGATTTTTGGAAAACAGGTAACAAAAAAACATTAGCGATCGCAACTATTATTAATGAACAAAACTACTTAGAAAAAAGAGTTATTCAAAATGCACACTTTAAAAAGACTGTATTAAATAGTATTGGATTTAAACTCTTTGATTTTTTTCAGTTTAATCATATCCTTTTCCCATTTTACGAAAATGATAAAAAGCAAAAAGTATTACTATTTGGTGATACAATGAAACATTTCACTTCTTTGCATGAACGAATTTCACTTGGAAAACGGTTGTATTCATTGTTATTTCGGGATACACATATTTTATCTCAAATAATAAACTGGGTCCATCACCATCCACATACAGGCTCAAGAAAAGATTACTGGCCTCATTTATTTTCTAGTGTAAATGAATCTTTTTCGCGTGAGTTTTATAAACGCCGAATAAAGAAATGCCAGTTACGTAGTGACGCGTATCGTATATACAGCCCTGCACTCATCTATGCATGGCGGGATATGAAACATGAAGAAGTTGAAAATGAAGATTGGTTTAACGATTGGCAAGTTGTAAATTATTTAGTTGATAAGGAGGAAAATATAAATGGACAAATTACAGAAGACTACTGCAAAACACTCGAAAAAATTGAACTCGCAATTCTCGCAAAGAAAAATGTCCTCCTTCGAGAAGAAGAATGATTTTTTAGCATTATTAGTTACAGTCTTACTTTCTTCTATTATTGGAACTTGCTTAGATGCTTTCTTTGTGCATACACAAATATATTCCTTTCCAGTTAGACCTTTCTCATCTATATTTTCAGCTAACATAGGCTTTACGTTGTTTGTGCTACCAATTTTAACAATCATTTTCATACAAATTTCAAAAACATTATCTAGCAGTTTCTAGAACTCTATTTATTATTTTAATAGGGCTTTGTGCTAGTATTTTTGAACAAGTTGCTGAGAGGTTAGGTTTATTTGTACATAACGTGAATTGGCATCATGCTTATTCTTTATTTGGATATATCATTTTCTTTTCTCTTATTTGGAAATTATATACTTGGATGCAAAAATAAAGAGACCGTTATAATAACGGTCTCTCCTTAAGCATAATCTTCAGTTACTGCTACTGAACGACTTTGAAGGCTTTTTGATCGCAAACGATATGCAACTACTTTCTTCTTATATTGCTTTACTACATCAACGTGTTCCTCGTAGCTATATATAGAAAATCTAATCTCTCTTTTTCCTTTCTTCGTCTCCATGACTATCGGTGTACCATTCCCTTGCGGCGGAAAATAATGTTTATCTAAAAATAAAGCCTCGTTAAATTCATGAATAACTTGAAGTTTCATTTCTCCTTCTATACTTTCCCCATCTACCGTTACAGTAGTATTTTCCTCATCAAGTTTTTGGTGTAACTCAAATCTACTAATAATTGATTCTACAACAGAAGTTGGCATACTAGAAACTAGTACTTTAAGAGCACCAAAAATAAATAATGTAACTATAAACCATGTTGTCATTTTAATCATCTCCATTACGCTCTAAAATGAGTAGTGTTATACTCCTTATTACGATTCATTAATTTTCAAAATAAAAATTTCACTCCATAAGGTACTAATATACTAATAAGTATCCCTGTTACAATCATCGTTACCGAACCGATAGTTGCCTCTTTCTCTCCTTCTTTCACTAGACGGCTCACACCAATAATATGTGATGCGCAGCCCATCCCCACTCCTTTTCCAATCGTACTTGTTATACGGAAAAACTTAAGTACTGTCGGTCCGATAATAGCACCTGTTATTCCTGCAACAACTACAAAACTAGAAGTCATAGATGGAATGCCACCAATTTGATCCGCTAATGAAATGGCAATAGGCATTGTCGCTAATTGTGGTAAAGTTGTTAATATAAGTTCCTTATCTATATTTAAAATTCCACCAATCACTATATTCATACTCGTTAAAGCCACTATACCTATCACTACGCCGATTAGTATCGCTAAAAAGTTTTTCATAAGTATCTTTCGCTCTTTAAATAGAGGTATGGCTAACGCTACAATTGCAGGACTCAAAAAACCTGAAAGAATGTCTCCCCCATTTTCCTTATACTCATGATGAGAAATACCAAATATCAAAAATAAGCAAATCATAATTGCTGTAACTGTTAATACCGGTAACGTAAATGGAAACGTAAATTTTTTATATAACTTTGTCGCCAATAAATAAATTACTACAGTAATAATAATTAAGACCATTTGAATCGTGCACCTTGTCGATTTTATTTTTTTGATGTTACTAATAATTGACTTACATACCCTGAAACAATCAATGTTACTACCGTACTTGCAATTACTAAAAGGAATATAACACTCCCCTTACTTAAAAGAAAAGATCCATATTCCATTAATCCTGTTGTCGAAGGAATTAGAAATAACGGTAAAAATACTATTAACTTTTCTGCCCCTACCTCAAACCACTTTAATGGAAAAATACGAGTAGAAAGGAGTAGAAACAATATTAACATCCCTATTAAACTTCCTGGCATCGACAGATGGAATACTCCTTGAATCCACGTACCAGCTAAGCTAAACACATATAGCACGCCTACTTGAAGTAAAAGCGTCACGTACTTCATTTCTTTCCCTCATTTCCATATTACGCTTCGCTATTATGAAATCTCATTTAATGTTTCCGCAAACCTTGTAACTCCAAGCTGAATTTGTTCTACATTCGCTCTGCCAAAAGTAAATCGGATATATTCACTTTTCGAACCTAGGACGCTTCCTGGGACAAATGCTACACCATTTTGTATAGATTCACCTAGTAAATGATATTCATCAAACGTTCCTTGCACTTTGCACCATAAATGTATTCCGCCCTCAGGAACAAAAAATTCAATCTGATCCCCTAATATTTCTTCAAGCTTTCTAATTAACTCATCTCTTCTTTGTTTCAGTTGTCCACGAAGCAACGTAATATGCGTATGAAAATCCTCAGATTCTAAAAATTGGTTCGCTACCCACTGTGTAAATACACTATGACCGAAATCAACTTGCTGCTTCGCATCTGCCAATCTCTCAATTACGCGCGTGGGGCCAATTACCCAACCAATACGTAATCCTGATGCAACAATTTTTGATAATGAGCTCACATAAAGAACATTCCCATTTTGATCCATCGATTTCAATGTTGGATTCACTTCTCCATTAAAAGAAGTCAAACTATACGGATCATCTTCTACAATCGGTATACCAAATTCAGAAGATAGTTCTAAAACCTTTTTACGTCTTGCCAATGAAAGTACCGTTCCAGTTGGATTTTGATAATCCGGATTTAAAAACACCATACGAATGCGATGCTTTTTGTGCAAATCGATTAAGTCATCTGGATTCATACCATGCTGATCAACTGGTAAACGGAATATTTTTAAACCTGCTGATTTAAACATCGGAAGTGAATAACAATAGGAGGGATCCTCAATTGCAATCGCATCTCCAGGCTTTAACAAACATTGAACGATAAGATTAAGTGCTTGCTGAGCTCCAGATGTAATAAGAATAGAGCTTGAATCTGCTTCTATTTGTTTATATTGCTCGACATGTGCCGCAATGGTTTTTCGCAACATTTCATTTCCAAGCGGATGGTCATAACCGAGATTTCCCATAAATGTTTTCTCCGACAAAATTGTTCGAAATCTATCACTCGGAATTAATTCTGGTGACAATTCACCACTCGCTAAATTGATTAAATCATCTTTTTGTGTTTCCGTTCGAATTTGTTGAACAAGTGGCACATTAGGCAAGAACGATCCATCCTCAACGTACCTACCCCAGTTCGGTATTCGTTTATGTGACACACCCCATATGTCTGTATTCACCCGGGTGCCGCTTCCTTTTTGCCGGTCTACTACCCCAAGTGATTTTAATTCCTCATAAGCAGCTACTACTGTACTCCGGTTCACTTGTAACTTCTGTGCTAACATACGCTCAGAAGGTAATTTTCTATCAGAAGGGAATTCACCGGTAGAAATGCCTCTTTCAATGTAATCAGCAATTTGTTTATAAACTGGTATCTTATCTTCACGATTCGGTTGCCATTCCATTTAGTTCCCTCCTCTCCAAGCTGGTGTCCTGAACTCATTAATAACAGTATTCACTGCAAAAATGGTATTAATCAAGCGCATGATTTAAAAATGCCTCTACCGTCACATTAAAGCTAGTAGGCTGTTCTAAATAAGGCAAGTGTCCACTATTTTCCAACTCAATGAAAGTCACGTTTCTCAGGTGTTTTTCAAATTCTCTCACATACTTTTCCGGAACAAAATAATCATTCTCTCCTCGTATTATTAATGCAGGACATGCAATGTTAGAGAGGTATGGTCTTTGATCGTAATCAACTAATTCAGCGAATAGCCTTTGAATATGCATTGGATTAATAGTTTGTAGGGATTGATGAAACCCTCGGACAATTGCATCATCATCTTCTACTCCCATTGCTCTCAATAACGTATTCGCCCAAGTTTTCCCGTTATCATTTACGCTAAGTAAGTCATATATTTTAAGTCGTTCTTGACGATCTTCTGGTTCCAAATAAGGAAATGCATTTACAACAATTAAGCTAGAAACAAAACGTGGATATTGAATAGCAAAATCGATACCCACTCTAGCTCCTTTTGAAAGACCACAAATTGTTACTGATTTTAGCTTTAAATGATTACATAACTCATATAAAATATTTGAATATTCTTTAAAATTAATTTCCATCCCTTCGGATTTCCCATGCCCAGGTAAATCGAGTGAGATTACGGTCCATGTCTTCTTGAAGTATTTTCTTTGATATAACCAATTATTCGAATTTCCTCCAAGACCGTGTAAAAACAATATGACAGGACCCGATCCTTCTATATTGTAAAAAATCTTTCGATTCTTATATTCAAAATACATATTCATCACCTTCAGATGTAGCATCACATATTTTTATCATTGAATGAATATATCCAAAACGGTTCTCTTTCTAACCACTCAACTGTGCCTGAAATACCGTCTTCATACTCCCTTTCCAGCTCATCCACTTTAGTTGTAAATTGTGATGCATGTGCTCGTAATGCTTCCAATTTTTTCGAAACATATTTTTTCACTTCATTTTTAAAATCTGGAGGTCCTATTTCGTCTTCATGATTTTTCGAAAAAGCTACAGCATAAAAGGCTGGTCGTTTACTTTCCGAAATATTAGCTAAGGCCTCTACTACTGCTTCCCCTGTTGCATCGTGATCCGGATGAACTGCATACCCAGGATAGAAAGAAATAACTACAGAAGGATCCAATTCTTCAATACAGTTTTGAATCAAGCTTCTTAATTTTCCAGGCTCTTCAAATTCAAGAGTTTTATCACGATATCCCATCATACGTAAATTTTCAATCCCTAAAATATTTGTAGCTCGCTTTAACTCTTTCTCTCTAATTGCATATAAAGATTCACGAGTTGCAAAAGGTGGATTCCCCATCGCTCTCCCCATTTCACCAAGTGTTAAGCAAACATAAGTAAGAGGGACTTTCTGCTCAGTATAAGCCAAAATTGTGCCAGCCACGCAATACGACTCATCATCTGGATGCGGGAAAACAACTAAAACGTGGCGCTCATTTTTCATCAATGCATTAACTCCTTCAACATATACAAACTTTATAAAATAACGACCGCATACCAAGTAACTCCTACAAGAAGCACTAAAAGAAGAATGACATAGATAGCGGATAAGTTTTTCACATTCCTCTTTGTAGACTTACCGTAATTCTCTTCTACATTTCGTGCGACTAGTACGGTCCCAAATAGTGATACAACTACAATAATAACAACTAGTGAAATCGCAAAACTCATTGTCTTCCACCTCTCTAAGGCCAGTCTATTTTAAAGCATGAATAAAATACTACCTTTCTTCTCTTATCATAATAGAAGTTTGTAAAAAACGGACCAACCACTTTTGTGTTTTTTTGCTCATCCACTTTAAAAATAAAAAGCAACTGCTCACTTAGGACCAGTTGCTTTTTTACAAGGCTACTTATATTCATTTTCAATTAAAATTAATTCGATTTAAAAGTTTGGTCTTTTCATAATGAAACATTGATTGAGATAGCTCGAAAATTGTTCCATTTACAAGATAAACTGTATTTTCAATAAGCAGCGCTGGATCACCTTCATTTAGTTCTAAAAGCTTTGCATTTTCTTTATTTATTTTTTCACAACTAATAACTTTATCGGCAAAGCCAATATTTAATCGTAAATCCTCAATGAAATAACTGTATACAGAACTTAATGCTATTTCTTCATTCAAATAAGGAATGATATCTTTTTTGAAATAACTTACTTCAATAGAGAATGGTTTACCGTCTACAATTCTTAAACGCTTCAAAAAATATAGTCTAGTTCCAATCTCACATTGCATCCGTTCTACTATCTCTTCATTTGCCTCTATTACTTCAATCTCTAGCACTTTCGTTTCAATATTTTGTGAAACGAGATTTTTCGTTAATCCACGTAAACTTCCTAAATTAATGTAATCTGTTACAGAAGTTTCACGTAAAAACATACCACTACCTTGCACTTGAAAAATATAACATCTATTCACAAGTTGACTAATTACTTTACGTATCGTATTACGGCTTACTTCAAATCGATTCATCAACGCTTCTTCTGTAGGTAATTTTTTCGTTTCATTAAAAAGCCCATCTCGAATGTTTTGCTCTAACACATCTGCAATTTGTTTATACTTTGCACTCATACACTTTCTCCTAAAATACTCTTTTATCTGTTATAACTCTTCTCCTCTCGTTTCGATCACATGTTTATACCAATGAAACGAAAGTTTCTTCTTACGTTTTAAGTTATCATTATGATCGACAAAAATAAAGCCATATTGCTTTTTATATCCATTTAACCAACTTAACAAATCAATAACTGACCATGCATAATAACCTTTTAAATTAATTCCCTCTTGAATTGCACACTTCATTACTTTTAAATGCTCTTCAATAAATTTAATTCTCGGAACATCTACAATTTCTCCGTCAATGATTGAATCTTCATCACCAAGTCCATTTTCCGTTACATACATTTTTATGTCACCGTAGCGTGCTTTCAACATATGCAATCCATCTAAGAAACCTTCGGGAGATATTTCCCATCCCCATTTTGTATATGTTTTATCATCCATTTTAACTGTTCGATAAAAACCATCAAAAGAAGGACTACCTGGAGCAAGTGTTGAGCTTTCTCGAGAATGTTCCTCATTCTTTATATCCATATCGTATCTTTCCACTCGTATCGGTTGATAATAATTCAAGCCAATAAAATCATTTTTTTCGGCATTTTGTTTAATAATTTCTAATTCTTCAACCGTCCAATTAGGAGTCCATCCTTTTTCCTTTAATTGTTGTAAAACATAAGATGGATACTCACCTTTTAAAACTGGATCATAGTACCAATACGTTTCATATTCATTCGCATGATTTGCTGCTAGTATATTTTCTTTTTGATCATCCACACTATAAGCAGGTAAGAAAACATGCGTGATACCAATCTCTCCATATTGTTTCAACTGCTTGTACACTGCAACTGTTTTTGCATGTGCATAAAATACATAATGAGTCGCTTGAAAATACTTTGGAACATCATTTTGTATTCCAGGTGGATGTGCACCTTTTAAGTACCCTAATCCACAAAACATCACTGTTTCATTAAAAGTAATCCAATGTTTCACTCTATCACCAAATGCCTTAAAGCAAATCTCTGCGTACTTTACGAAAGCTTCTGCTGTTCGTTTATTCGTCCATCCACCGTCTTTTTCTAAAGTTAATGGTAGATCCCAATGATATAAAGTTACAAACGGTACAATCCCGTATTTTAAACATTCATCAATTAGGCTGTTATAAAATGCTATTCCTTTTTCATTTACCCCTCCATCTCCAGTCGGCAAAATTCTCGCCCAAGAAATAGAAAAACGATACGATTCTAATCCCATCTCAGCCATTAAGCGAACATCTTCCTTATATCGATGATAATGATCAACAGCTACATCACCATTTGTCCCATTGTATGTTTTGCCAGGAATTTTTGAAAACTCATCCCAATTCGTAACACCTTTTCCATCTTCATTCCATGCACCTTCTACTTGATAAGAAGCTGAAGCAGCCCCGAATAAAAAATCATGTGGAAACTTCATAGTCTATACCTCCGTTTCATTAGCATAAATCAAATTCATTATTACATATAAAATTTATAGGTACAAATTTATTATATAATAAGTTTCTGTTTTTCACTATAATTAAACATATCATTCACACTATTTATAAAAAAAGAACCTATAAAGGTCCTTTTTCAAATTGTGCAACGCAGCACTATGTTGAGTATCTTAAAGTTTATACTAATGATAGGTTTTAACAGACTTATTCTCCAATAATGAATTGTGAAATGAGCATTTCTAAATTTTCGGCTTTCTTTTTCATTTCATTAGATTTCTTCGTTATTTCTTGAATCAATGTGGCTTGTGCTTGAATTGATTGTACCGTTCGATTCGTTTCTTGTGCGACTTGTGTTGCAGTTTCAGAAACTATTGATAAAGAAGCATTCACTTCTTCTGTCCCAGCAGACATTTCTTCTGTAGCAGCAGACACTTCTTGAATTTGGGACGTTATTCTATTAATATCTTGCATAATAGATGAAAATGCGAGTTCTGCCTTATGTGCTGCTTCCTTACCACCGCTAGCCTGTTGTTGACCTTTTTTCATTACATGAACTGTATCCTGTGTATCTTGATGTATAAAACGTATTAAATTATTTATATCATTTACAGATGTTTTAGATTTCTCAGCCAGACCTCTTACTTCAGCTGCAACTACTGCAAATCCTTTTCCATTTTCTCCAGCGCGTGCTGCCTCAATTGCAGCATTTAAGGCGAGTAAATTCGTTTGTTCCGCAATATTAGTAATAACATCCAGCGCTTCTTCAATTTGTTGTGTCCGCGTAACAAGTCTATCAATGACCTTAGAAGTTTCTTCGACAACTTCATTCACACTATTCATTTGATGAATAGATTGTTTTATAACTTCACTACCAGAATTTGCTTGGTCTATTGTTGCAACAGCAACTTCAGCAACCATCGCTGAAGATTCAGCTACTGTTTGAACTCCAGTTGCAATTTCTTCCATCGAAGTTGAACTTTCTTGAATACTAGTCACTTGTCCCTCTATTTCTTTATTTATTTCAGAAGTAGTTCGAACAACCTCGTTTGATATATGTGCTGCCGTTTTCGTCTCTTGCAGCATATTTTCAGTTGAAGTAATCACTTCTTTCGCTGTAACCTTCACCTGACCGACTAATTGTTGCAAGTTATCTAACATACTATTAAAGGATTGTACAATAAGGCCTAATTCGTTCTCGGATTTATAAGAAGTTCGTATTGTTAAATCTCCAGCAGATACTCGTTCCATATCTTTTTGTAATAATACGATTGGTTTTTTTATAGCATTTTTTGTTAAATAACCAATAAAAATGATTATTATGATTCCTACAAATGAAATAATTACAAATGTTATTATTGTATTTTTTACACTATTAACATTCTCTTTTTGTAGTTGTTCAGCAGCGGTATTATTATATAAAATAAGTTCACGAATAGACTGAATTGTTTTTTCCATATTAGGGTCAATTTCTTTTAAATAATAGCTATACGCTTCTTCATTATTAGTCAGTCCCAATTCCTGTGCTTTCTCCATTTGTATTCTTAAATCTTTGAACTGACTTTGAAACGCATTATATAAGTCCTTTTCTTTATGAGAACTAATTCTAGTTTCAAATTGTTTTAATAACTCATCAGTTTCTTTCCTAGTCTTATCCATTTCTATTATTAGTTCTTTCATTCTTTTTTCATCTTTCGATATCATAATCTCCATAAAATTCATATTCACATGGTAAAAATTTGATTCTACAATTCCTATCCATTCAACTGGTAATAGCCTTTCGTCATACATACTAGAAGATGCTTTTTCACCTTTTTGAAGCCCTAAAAAACCCAGTGAAGATAACATGATACACGCCAAACTTGATATAATGACTAACACATTTAATTTCGTTCCAATTTTACTATTTTTAATAAAAGACAATAAATTCATTTCATCTATATATTATGTTTATACGTTTTATATTACAACAACAATCGGCATTTATCGACATTTTTTTGTATCAATCTTATAATTATATTAACTATATAAATCTATTCAAAGAACTTTGATTCTTATAATATCAAATATTAAAAAGTCTTATGGGAATTCCACAAGACTTTTAATAGAGTTACATTGTTTCTATGCAATTATGGTGAAAATTAAAGTGACTTATTAGTTCTTATAACTTCTTGATAGAGAATCGGTGACCACTTATCACTAACATAATCTTGAATAACCCAACCAACTCTTTTTGGATCCTCTTGTTTAATATATGCCGCAATTTCGGGATTTATATAAGAGGCATAATAATATGGACTATTCCATGCTGTACCACCAGAAGACAAGCTTGTAAAATTAATATATAGATGATTACAATCTTCACTGTTGTTAATCGTTTCATTTATCGTATCTTTAATAGATTTTACTTTCTCATCATAACTCACTTTATATTTATCTTGTACTGTTACATTTACATTTTGATTTGCAGTTGTCGTAAACGTCTCATTATCTGGCCAATAAAAATTATTATATCCTCCAGATTCATTACTACCACTGTATCTTTTTAGTAGCACAATTTTTCCTCGAGCATCTCCTAGTTTTATATTCCCTTCTGTTTTTAAAAAGATAGGATCAAGAAAATAATTTTTTTCAAACGTACTACTAAATGAATCTTCTGCCCCTTTCATATCCTCATACTCTTTTTTTAAAGACATAATAATCGTTTCACTTGGATTATCTTTTAAAAATTGTTTCGCTTCATTTATAAATTCATGCAATGTTAAATAAAGATATAATGGCCCATGATGAAGAACTATCGTATTATCATCTGTTAAACGCCCTCTAATATCAAAAATTCGTGCTCCATGATCCATTTGGTAACGAAAATCATATTCTTGCGTCATTCCCCATACTTGCTTTATCGGATTTTGCAACTTGAACGTTCCACTATCATGTGTTCCTGGAATTGAAATTCGTGCTAACGGTACGTTATCGGGTATAGGTTGCATCCATTTTGACCAGTTTTCAAGCCCATTATCAGCGCTAGCAGCAACTGCTTGCTTATCATTGAAAGCAAATACAAATGTGCTAAGTATAGTACTACATATGAATAATTTCAAAATAAACTTCTTATTGCTCATTTTTATCCCTCTCTTTTTCTGTTTTATATCAAACTTATTGAATATAATATAAGCTACTTAATAAAAAATAAATAATATTTCATAAATATGAAATATTATTTAGAAGTAAAATTAAAAAATCATTCACATATTCTCAATGCATTAGGAAAATTTAAAGTTCCTTTCTACTAGATAAATTATAGTAATCAACAACATAAACTTCAATGGGCTTTCATATGCAATATTTCATATTTACATCCTATATAGGTGTAAATAAAAAACTTATAATGATTATTTATTTTATATGTGCTAATATACTTACATTAAAATATTTACATTTGCATATTCTGAATTACATTACTCAACAGTTACACCTTACTTTTTTAGGAGGATTTACAATGAAATTATTAAAACTAAAACATATAATTCCTTTATCTGCAGTAGCACTTACATTCGTATGTAATCAAAGTACAGCTGAAGCTTCCACCATACATACAGTAAAAAAGAATGATACACTTTGGGGCATCAGTAAGCAATATGGCGTTTCCATTCAAGCCATTAAACAAGCGAATAATAAAGGAAACGATCAAGCTTTTATTGGAGAACAGTTACATATTCCAGGATCTATGAAATCAAATGAGGTTACAGTTCATCAAAACGAAAAAACTACGAACACTTCTGGACAAATTATTTACCAAGTACAACCGGGAGATTCATTAGAAACGATAGCAAAGCGCTACAACGTAACCGTTCAATCTATAAAACAAATTAACAACACAGTCGGTAACAAGCTTTATACAGGACAACATTTGAAAATTAATTCCAGTATTTCCAAAAAGGAAAAAAACTTAATGGCACGCTTAGTTACCGCTGAAGCAGGTGGCGAATCATATAAAGGAAAAGTAGCTGTAGCAAAAGTTATCCTAAATCGAGTAAATGCAAAAGGATTTCCAAATACAATAACAGGTGTTATTTATGAACCTATTAAATACGGATATGCATTTACCCCTGTTACAGATGGAAGAATTAATCAGCCTGCAAGCGCTGAAGCAAAAATGGCTGTAGAAGAGGCTATCTCCACAAATGGAATACATTCTGATTGGCTTTATTTCTACAACCCAAAAACATCAACAGACAAATGGATTACGACACGTCAAACAGTAGCTGTAATCGGTAACCATGCCTTCGCTAAATAAAACTATAATTCCCTTCTGATTTATGCACTTAACAACTTTTTCAAATGATTAACAGACCTTTTTACTGAAAAGGTCTGTTCTTTTTATATGTAGGCTTTTATGAATCATATGACAAAGTGATTATTTAAAACTATATCTCCTTTCAAATAAAAACATTTGTATTTCATCCACCACTCAGAGAAATTGAAAAAGTATAAAGTCCAAAAACTTTCTCTTTATTCATGAAAGCTATTTCTTAACTTCATAAAAGTGTTATACACTAGGAAAATAGTAAACAAACTATTCGTTAGCAGGTGAAAAAAAATGTATGATATTACAATTATCGGTGCTGGGGTGAGTAGCATTTTTATGGCTTATACATTAGCCAAAAGCAACAAAAAGGTTTTAATTCTTGATAAAGGTAAACCGTTAGAACATCGAAATTGTCCTTTAGACCAAGGGAAAACATGTAACTGTAATTCATGTGATAAGTATTTCGGTTTTGGTGGTTTAGGAAAATCAGAAGGGAAATTTAATTATACAAACGGATTTGGAGGCGAACTCGAGCAAAAAGTAGGTAAAGAAGGATTTATGCAACTCATGGCGGAAGTAGATGAAATTCTGTGTCAGTTTGGTGGAAGTTCAGTTTCAAAATATTCTACAGAAAATCCAACTCTCACTAAGAAGGCTGAGACATGTGGTTTACAAATGCTAACAACAGAAGTAAGGCATCTGGGTACTACACTTTCAAGTAATATTTTTCAGCAGCTCTATGAATTTTTACTTACCAAAATAGATATCCAATTTCATATAGATGTACAAAATATCGTTAAGCAGAAAGACCATTTTAAAATATATACAAATCAAAAAACTGTCCATTCTAAGAAATTAGTATTTGCAACCGGTCGTTCCGGGGCGGATTGGTTAAAAGAAATGTGCACTTCTCAAAATATTTCTCAGGAGCAAACTCGTGTAGATTTAGGTATTAGGGTAGAGATGAAAGAACATCAATTACGTTCTATATTAAAAGATACATTTGAGACGAAACTTTCTTATGAGCATGAACTTTTCACAGCTACTACTTACTGTATGAATCCAAAAGGACGCATTATTCGAAAGTACGAAGACGGCTTGATTATGCCTGACGGTCAAAATTTCCGAGAGCAAGAAACTGGCACTTCTAACTTAAATTTCACTTTATTTATCCCGCGCTATTTTCCAACTCTCAAAGAAGCAAATGTATACGCAAGTTCAATTATTAAAAACATTAACCAAGGACGAGATCGGATTGTTATACAACGTTTAGAGGACTTAATAAAGAAACAACCTACAGCGGAGAACACCATGAAACATAATCGTATACAGCCTACACTACACGGAGATTATGGAGACTTGAATAAAGAAATTCCTCCACTATATATTGAAGGACTCAAAAAATTTTTATTACGTTTAGAACAATTTATCCAAGAACCTATCGATCAAGATACTTTATTATATGGAATTGATGGGAAGTTCTACGCTCCTACAATAAAAATCAATAACCATTTTGAAACAAGTATGAATGGGCTATTTTTAATTGGAGATTGTTCAGGCGTCACTCATTCATTATCTCAAGCAGCTGCAAGTGGCCTGTATGTTGGAAAATACTTGTCTGACATTTAATTGCTATAATTTAGATACCAATCAAACATTTTGAGTTTCACCAGTACTTTACTTATGTAGTAATAGCAGGAATGAAATCCTTCCCGTGCTACTGATTAACCCACAAAGAATCGGGATTTTACATGATACATATTTAATATAACCATGTATGTAAAACTATTGACATTCAATTCTAACAAATTGAATGTCAATAGTTTTACAAGTCTCTATTCATTTTCACTTTTATTTGTTTGATATTTTGTAACATCGCCGTAGTGTTTAATATGTTAGGATGTCTATAAGTATTTTTTACTACAACTATGACTTTTTCTGCTCCGTTTCTAAAAAAATTAGATTTATGTTACTTCGCTTTAAAATTCTCCATTATATGTATATGAATACTTCAAATTATTACCTTTAGAAAAAGATAATCTAAATAGTTCACCACACTCTGATAGTTATAAAAATATAATATATAACATTAGTTAAATAAATTCTATAAAGAAGGTGTAAAAATGAAGAATAATATAAATTTACAACTGCAAAATATAAGCTTTATTATAATAATTGCTTTAGCAGTATGGTTAAAAACATATCTTATTACGCGATTCAGTTTTGATTTAAAAATTGAGTCTTCTACACAAGAACTTATTTTGTTTATTAGCCCTCTCGCTGCATCGTTAGCATTTGTTGGATTAGCATTATTTGCAACCGGTGAAAAGAGAAATTATATAGCGCTATGTATTAATCTCTTATTAACAATCGTACTTGTTGGGAATGTAATGTTCTATGATTTTTATAATGATTTCGTTACGTTACCAGTACTTGGACAAACATCAAACTTCGGCCAATTAGGCGGCAGTATTATAGAAATATTGAACTACAAAATTATACTCGCATTCGTAGACATTATTTTCTTCTTTATTTTATTAAAAAAGAAAGCAATAGTCTTTAAAACAGAACGTGTAACTCATTCTGCACGCTTATTATATTTTCTTTTAACAATTGGTGTATTTTTTGCAAATCTACAGCTTGCAGAAAAAGAACGACCTGAATTATTAACGAGATCCTTCGACCGCGTAATGCTTGTGAAAAATTTAGGACTATACACTCATCAAGTATATGATTTAACACTACAAGTAAAAGCTGGATCCCAAAAGGCACTTGCAGATAGTAGTAAATTACAAGAAACTGAAAACTACGTAAAATCAAACCAAAGTGAACCAAATCCTAATATGTTTGGTGCAGCGAAAGGAAAAAACGTAATTGTCGTTACTCTTGAATCCTTGCAAACCTTTTTAATAGGTGCATCCGTCAATGGTCAAGAAGTTACACCGTTCTTGAATGAATTCATAAATGAAAGCTATTACTTTGATAACTTTTTCCACCAAACTGGTCAAGGAAAAACATCAGATTCTGAATTTCTAATAGATACATCGTTGTATCCATTAAATCGAGGAGCTGTATTTTTCACGCACGGTAACAACGATTATACTGCGACTCCAGAAATTTTACGTCAGCAAGGCTATTTCACTTCTGTATTCCATGCGAATAACGCAACATTTTGGAATCGTAATATTATGTACTCTGCTCTTGGTTATGATCGTTACTATAATGAACTTGATTACAAAATCACGCCAGAAACAAATTTAAATTGGGGATTAAAAGATATCGAATACTTTGATCAATCAGTAGATATATTAAAAACTGTTGATCAACCATTTTACGCTCGTTTCCTTACTTTAACAAACCATTATCCATTTACGTATGATGAAGATACAAAATTCATTGAACCATACAACTCTGGTAATGGCGTATTTGATCGTTACATCGTAACAGCACGTTACTTAGACGAATCAATTAAAAAATTTATTGAGCGTTTAAAAGCCGAGGGAATGTATGATGATTCTATTATTGTGTTATACGGTGATCATTATGGCATTTCTGAAAAACATAATCGCGCAATGGCACATTTTTTAGAAAAAGATCAAATAACAGAATTTGATACTTTAAATTTACAACGCACACCTTTATATATTCATATCCCTGGCCAAACAGAAGGTCAAACTATTTCAAAGCCTACGGGACAAATCGATATGAAACCTACTATTCTAAATTTATTAGGGATTGATACTACTAACGATATCCGTTTTGGCCATGATATGTTTTCAGATGAATATGCCGGTTTTGTTGTTTTACGTGATGGTAGCTTTATTACAGACAAGTATGCATATACAAATCATGCTTTTTATAATCGAGAAACAGGTGAGGTTGTAGATTTACCAAAAAAAGAAGCTCAAGAAATGATTAACCGTGCACAAAATGAATTACGAATGTCTGACAAAATTATTGAAGGCGATTTATTACGTTTCTCAGAAAGTAATAAAATTAAAACTGGAGAAGTAAAAACTAAAATTAAAGAAACTGAAAAATAATCTATATGGCAAAGGAGTAACTTATTAAAAGTTGCTCCCTTTTTACTTTCTTATAACACATGGTGCAATTTTATATAAAAAACCTGATATATTTTACTTTTATTCTACGATTGTTTCTAAAGGTAAATCTGTATAGGAATTATCCTCACCTATATTCAAGATTACTTCACATTGACGTAATCTTAATTCAAAGAGCGTTATAGGATCATGATAAAATTCAGGGTTTGATTTCATTTTATGCAGTTTATCTTGTTTTTCTTTTATTTCTAAATGAGTGTTTTTTACAGCTTGTTCCAACGAGCCAAATGGATTTCTAAAGAACATATTAATATCCCGCTCTTGTGTGTTTTCAAATAGCTCAAACTGCAAGAAAAATTTCTTCATAATAGAAGCCGTTACATCGGTATAATCTTCATTTTCTAAATACTGTTTGTATTTGTTATATAGCATAGCTTTATTTTTAGGAATAACTCCAAATAATTTTCCGGCACTTTTCAGTAAAAATTGTGCTGGCGTAAATCGGCGTAAAATATTTACTTCTTCCATTTGTATTCTAGTTGTCATTCTATCAGTATCTCTGCGCCAGTCATCAATTACTTTAAAGTCACATTCTAACTGTATTCGATTTTCTCCAAATAAAGAATTAAGTCCTTCACTGGTTTCTGCTAAGTACAATTGACTTTGAAGGAGCTCGTTATTAGAAGTCGCAATCCAATTTTGCATAGAGCGAGCAAGATTAGGTAATACAGTTTGTTCTAGATATTGTTGCACCCTTTCATTCATCGCTGTATTTAGTTCAATATCAATGTGACTAAAATCACTTTCTTCACTAATTAAATCGGAACAACTCTGCAATAGTTTCGGAATATGTTCTGTAAGATCATTAGTAATTTCGTTTTTCATTGTACGATATGCTTCTGTAATTAAATGAATTTTTTCCTTCTCAAAAGCAGTAAGGTTATTAATACAAGCATTTAGTTTAACTAACATATCTTCATTCCAATTAATAGAATCCACTAGATTATTTTCCCTCTCGACACGTTTATCCAAAAGATATGTAATTGTTTTTCGAATGAAAAACAATAGCTTTTCAGTACGTTCTGCATCGATATTTTTATGGTTAAAGTTAAAATGAATAAACTCAGTTAAATCGTTTAGTTGTTTACTATTTGTATATAACGAAGAATAAGGGAGAACTCTTGCATTAGGGAAATATGTATTTATTCTCACTTGCGTATCTTGTATAACTCTTTTTGCTTCTGCTTCATTGTAAATGTTATCGATTTTATTTAATAAGAAATGAACTTGTAGATTTGGTGTATGTTCTTGGATACTTAATAGAATGTCACGTTCTTTGTCAGTAAAAGGTGAATCCGTATTCAATACGAATAATAATTCATCTACAGAGTTTAAATATTCAAACACCTCATCTCTCGCGTCATTGTTCCTATTAAAGCTAGGTGTAACAACGAATGTAAGTTTATTTTTACTTAAAAACCTGCATGGTAATTTAAATTCAACACATGCTCTATCTCTATATGTTTGACGGTGCACTGCCATCATGTTATGGAAATCAGAGAAATTCTCAGTTGTTGTAATTTCCGAATCTGTTATAGCGTTAATTTCTGTATAAGCGTCATTTTTAAAAACAACTACATTTGAGATTGAGTTTTCTAATATATTTTCTCCTAAAATAGAGTTAATAAATGAAGCTTTTCCGTTCCCTGAAGTTCCAGTTACTAATAGGCGATTTGTTCTTAAATCTGCAAGCTCACCAACTAACCAGCTAAATCGGTGACCCATTTCTAAATCATGTTCTTGTGCCCAGTGTGTAATAGATTCAAAAAGATGTAAACTATACTCTAAGCCATTCACATGATTAATAGAATATGACAGTAGGTCTTCTGCATCTTTTATATCCGCTGAATCTATTTTAGAAGGAAAAATCTCATCCCATGCCAATACTGCTGCAGATGGAAATACAGCATGAGAGGGATTGACTACCTTTAACCAATTTGTTAACAGGTTTGGAATGATATCGTGTAATTGTCTAAGCATATATTGACCTTGAATTAATTCAAAGTATGTTTCTTCGTAAAGAGAAGAAATTTCGTCCCATATATCGGACGAATGTATTTCGATATGTATGAAAAATTCATTTATTGTGTTGAGCCATAATAAGTAATTTTGTTCATCTTTATAGCTGTGCCAAAGTGATGAAACAATTTGCGTAAATTGTACTTGATCTACATTATTTAATGTAACTAATACTTTATAAAAATAGTCTGGTGAAATATTTTTAGTAAATCCTTTATCGATATATTCTTTTAGAACCTCAAACCACGGATAAGATTCTGTTCGAATTAACTCGTTCACAGCAAGCTCTACTGCACTATCAAAATCTTGCTGTTCTTCATAAAAGGAACGGGCAATTATTGTGACGTTTGGATAATCAGGATTTAAAGAAACTGCTTCTTTAATAGCAGCGAAAGCTGCATCAAAATTATTTTGCTCGATATAAAGAGACAGTAGTTGCAGTACAATTTCGGTCATCAGTATTTTGTTATCAGTATTAATAGAAGTATACACGTTTTCAGCAACTGATAATTGGTTAAGTTCGAAGTAAGCATCCGCAATATTTTTTTGTGCCCATGGCGCTAATTCATTACTAACTTTCTCCCATTTAAAAATAGCTGCTTCAAAATCTTGATGGTGATAATAAAATTCACCTTGTGCAAAACGAATATTAGATCCATCAGAAATCTCATTTTTTTCTTCGTTTACATAAGCTTCTCCAAGTACTTGAAGAGGTGGATGTGTTTCATTCTCCATTAGGAATGTTTCATAATACATCTTTTTTATTAATTGTTTTTCTAATCTCATCTTTTCCCCCACTATATCTCAAATTACATTTTTTGAGATATGTCAATACTTTTTTGTATGTATGCTTTTTATCTTAACAAAGAATTCCTTTTGAAAAATTTCATTTTCCTTTCATTTTTCAAGTAAGATTGAATTTTTATGAGAAAAGTTTCAGTTTTTTTGCAATTCCCTTTCAGTTGTGAAACAACATTAAATGTTCCTAATAGCTTAATACGACTATAATACCCTACATCAAATTATTAGGAACACCGAATATAAAGTACATTATAAAAACAATCTATACTGAATATATATCCACAGTTTACTTCGCTGATAAATAAAATAACCCACCAAATAATGGTTGTTAGATGAACCAAGATACTACATCACGATAACTTAAAAACAGTACTATTAGTTAGCAGCTATCAATACAATATCTTTCTCAAATTGTTTTTCTTTAAAATATTTCAGTATTTATGTAATTAAATTCCATTAACCTATATAAATAACTAGTCCAAAAAAATATATATGCATATCATGTTATAGTAAAGAATTTAGGAAATCCTAAAAAGGAGGCATTTTCATGTTTGAAGATAAATCTAAAATAAATTACCCATATGAATTTACAGAAACTACAACAGTTCCTCTAGAGAACCCCATTGATAAAAAATTCAAGAACGGCACAGATACACATAATTTCCCAATTAAGAAACACTACAAAGAACAGGTGCTATATACTGAAAAAATTAATAATAAAAATAAAAATAAAAATAAATAATTGTATAGATCCTTATAACAATTAACCAAATAAAAATCAATATTTGGCCATGCATAGTTACGTTTTTAACAATGTGTAAATCTTCATTATACAATTCACGCACCTTTTAAAAAGTGCTGATATACAGCGCTTTTTTATACATAGATAAATTAAAGCTGTCTTATCCTAGAAATAAACTACCTTACAACCTTAAGTATGATTGCTCAAATTTGAATAAACTGTAAAATCACTCCACCCTATTCTCGTTTAACAATTAATTCTACATATTAAAAGGGAGCAACATTAATATGTTGCTCCCCTCTTACATCTAATTTTATTATCCCTACATAACCCTCTTAAACATCTTCTCCAACTCATAAGTAGAATGATGCACCAGAATCGGTCTTCCATGCGGACATGTATATGGGTTTGTTGTTGTACGAAGTTCTTCAAGTAAAGCGAATATTTGATCGTTCGTTAAATATTGATTTGCTTTAATCGATGCTTTACAGCTCATCATAATAGCTGCTTCTTCACGTAATTTTTTAATATCAACTTTTTTTAGTTTGACGACTTGCTCCATCATCTCATCAATGATTTCTGTTTCTTGTCCTTTCGGGAACCACGTTGGATGCGAACGAACGATAAAGGATTGATGGCCAAACTGCTCTAAAAATAGTCCGACTTTTTTTAGTTCTTCTAACTGCTCTTCGACACGTAAAAATTCGGTAAGAGATAAATCTATGCGGTACGGTACAAGTAATTCTTGTACTTCTTGCGTAACTCGTCCCACTTTATCACGGAAATATTCATAATTGATGCGCTCCTGCGCAGCATGCTGATCAATCATATATAGCCCGTTATCATTTTGAGCGAAAATATATGTTCCATGCATCTGTCCAATTGGATAAAGCGGCGGTAAGTCATTACCGTTCATTTCAATCTCTTCTATCTCCCCGACTTCTTCTTCCAATTCCTCTAGTTCAAAATCGTCATCGTTGCTAGTCCATTCCTTTTCCTCTCGAACCGTTTCTTCTATTACCGGCTTAGAGGATGGCTGCCAGCTTTGCTCTTCTCTTACGAGTGACTGTGGTGGTTGCCATTCTTGCTTCGGCGGTTGCCACAGTTGTGCTGGTTGTTTTACAGTCGTTGTTTCTTCTTGTTTCTCATCCATTCCTGTTGGTAAAACGATATTAGGCATAGATGATTCTCTCGGTTTTGTATGCTCAAACTTGAACTGTTCTTGCACACTTTCATCTTTTTCTTTTTTCTTCGTTGTTACACCAGCATCTGGAATGAGTTGTATTTTTTTGAATGCCGATTGCAATGTTTCTTCGATAAGCTTTAGCAATTCTTGTTCTTTACTAAAGCGTACTTCTAATTTTGCTGGATGTACGTTGACATCAACAAGCATTGGATCCATTTCAATTGATAAGAAGCCGATTGGGTATCGTCCGATTGGCAATAACGTATGATATCCTTGCTGAATTGCTTTCATTAATACGAAATTTCGAACGTAACGGCCATTTACAATCGTTGACATATAGTTACGCGACGCTCTCGTTACTTCTGGTAATGTTACATATCCTTTAATTGTAAAGTCTAGAGATTCAGCTTCAATCGGAATAAGCTTCTTCGCAACTTGAATGCTGTAAATCGATGCAAGTACTTGTCTTACATCACCGTTTCCTGATGTATGAAGCAATTTCTTTTCATTATGAAACAGTTTTAACGATACTTCTGGGTGAGACATTGCAATACGATACACGATATCTGTAATGTTCCCAAGCTCTGTATGAATAGTTTTCATATATTTAAGACGCGCTGGTGTATTAAAGAATAAGTTTTGTACTGTAATATCTGTTCCTTTTCGGCTTGCCGTTTTCTCTTGTTTTATAATGTCTCCACCTTTAATACTAAGGTGTGTACCAGGCGCATCACCTGTGCTCGTAATTAATTCTAATTCACTCACTGAGGCAATACTCGGCAGGGCCTCTCCGCGGAAACCGAGCGTTCTTATACGAAATAAATCATTTTCATCTTTAATTTTACTCGTTGCGTGTCGTTCAAATGCAACGATACAATCTTCTTCAGCAATACCATCTCCATTATCGATGATGCGAATCTTCGATAATCCAGCTTCTTCTAAGTGGATTTCAATAGATGTACTATTCGCATCGATGGAATTTTCCACGAGTTCTTTTACAACTGAGGCAGGGCGCTCTACTACTTCCCCTGCCGCAATTAAGTTAGAGAGTTGATCATCGAGTTTGCGAATTTTCCCCATCTACTTACTCATCCTTTCTTTAACTTTTTCTGTAAACGATACAGCTCATTCATCGCTTCTAAAGGCGTCATATCGAGTAAATCAATCTTTTTAATTTGTGCAAGTACTGCCGTTTCTTTTGGATTTAGCACAGGCTTGTCTTGATTTTCCGAAGACTGTTCTCCTCCAAAGAAAGATAGTTGTGAATCTTCTTCAGTCTCTTCTTTCTTTTCTTGTATTTCTGCCGGTTCTTCTTTTACAACAACTGGTTTTGGAGCGACTTCTGGTACTTTCACTTCTACTCGTTTCGGAATAACAATTTCTTCCTGTCCTTCTAGTTGTGCTAACACTTCTTTCGCGCGAGCGATTAAGCTCTCTGGAAGCTCGGCAAGTTGAGCAACGTGAATTCCGTAACTTTTATCAGCCGCTCCATCTTGAATTTTATGAAGGAAAACTACTTTTCCATTCTCTTCAATTGCTGAAACATGTACATTCTTTAGTTGGTCTAAACTTTCTTCTAACACTGTTAATTCATGATAATGTGTAGAGAATAATGTTTTCGCACCAATTTGGTCATGAATATGTTCAATGATTGCTTGCGCAAGTGCCATACCATCATACGTAGATGTACCGCGTCCAATTTCATCGAATAAAATTAAACTTCTCTCTGATGCATTTGCAATTGCATTTTTCGCTTCTAACATTTCAACCATAAATGTACTTTGACCTGAGATTAAATCATCCGCTGCACCAATTCTCGTAAAGATTTGATCGAAGACAGGTAATACTGCTTCTGTCGCTGGTACAAAACAACCAATTTGTGACATAACAGTAACAAGTGCTAATTGTCTCATATACGTACTTTTACCAGACATGTTCGGTCCTGTAATTAAAAAGACATCCATCTTCTCCGGCATAATACAATCATTCGGTACATACAATTTCCCGTTCAATACTTTTTCAACGACAGGATGACGACCATCTTTAATAAAGATTTCGCGCTTATTTGTTAAAACAGGTTTTACAAACTGCTCTTCTTCACTAACTGTCGCAAAGCTTTGCAGTACGTCTAGTTCACTAATTACTTTCGCTAAATGCTGTAATTTCGGAATGAATACTTTTACTTCTTCGCGAAGTGCTGTAAATAAATCGTATTCTAATTGTACAATTTTCTCTTCTGCTTCTAAGATTAATGTTTCTTTTTCTTTTAGCTCATCTGTTATGAAACGCTCTGCATTTGCAAGTGTTTGTTTACGCTCATAGCGCCCTTCTGGAAGTGCTGCAAGATTAGCCTTCGTCACTTCAATATAGTAGCCGAAAATACGGTTGTACCCAATTTTTAATGATTTAACCCCTGTAATATCACGCTCTCGTTTTTCAAGCTCAGCAATCCACGTTTTTCCGTTTTTACTAACGTAACGATATTGATCAAGCTTATCATTATAGCCATCTTTAATAATATCTCCATCTTTAATAGAAAGCGGTGGGTTTTCTTGAATACTTCTTCCTAGTAATTCAGTTAAGCTCTCACATGGATCTGCACCTTGAATTAACCTTGCTGCATAAGCATTATCTAAAAGACTAATCGCTTCTAAAATAGCTGGTACTTGCAGTAAAGAACGTCTTAATTGTAATAAGTCCCGTGCATTTACATTACCAAATGCAACTTTCCCTGCTAAACGCTCTAAATCATATACTTCTTTTAACTTTTCTTTTAAATCTTCACGTAAGAAGTAATCATTTACAAACGTTTCAACCATTTCTAAACGCTCTTCAACTTTTTCTTTCTGGATAAGCGGACGTTCCATCCACTGTTTTAACATACGCCCACCCATAGCCGTTTTTGTTTTGTCTAATAGCCATAATAATGAGCCTGTCTTTTCCTTCGTGCGAAGAGTCTCTGTTAACTCTAAATTACGTTTTGAATGCACATCAATTTTCATAAATTGATTCGTGTAATAAATTTCTACTGGTTGCAAGTGATCTAACGAACGTTTTTGTGTTCTTATCACATAGTTAAATAAGCGTCCAATTGCTTTAATTAATTTTGCTTGGGAAACACTTTTCACAAGATGTTCTAATCCTTCTGGAATAGTTGTTGCATCTTCATACGAAATCGTCATTTTTAATGTTTCAGTTAACTTATTTAATTCATCTTTTGAAAATGTAGAATCTACAACAATTTCTTTTGAACCAGTCGCATACACTTCTAATAAAATATCTTCTACTGAACCAGTTAATAACGTCACTGTATTTTGTCCAGTCGTTAAGTCATTACAAGCTAGCGCATAAGATCCATCTTCGAAATGTGTTAATGCTGCTAAGAAGTTATTCTCCTTCTCGTCTATTGTACGCCCTTCCATCATCGTTCCTGGCGTAATTAGTTGTACTACTTCACGACGTACTACACCTTTAGCTGTTTTTGGGTCTTCCACTTGCTCACAAACAGCTACTTTATATCCTTTTTCAACAAGTTGTTCAATATAATTTTTAGCTGCATGATGCGGTACACCACACATCGGTATACGTTCACTACTACCACCATCTCGGCTCGTTAATGTAATTTCAAGTTCATGAGCTGCTTTAACCGCATCTTCAAAGAACATTTCATAAAAATCACCTAATCGGAAAAATAAAAAGGCATCTTGATAGTCTGCCTTAACCTTTAAGTATTGCTGTATCATAGGCGTATATTGCGTCATGTCTTTCCTCCATAATTCTTACATAATAATCTATATTCATATATGTCACACTTCACGGACATCCATATCTCCTATTCCAGGAGTCTCTCCTCATTATAGCACATTTCATAAGGAATCATGTTCATGCAGAACCACTTATGTACTGTAAAAAGCTAGGAAGAACTTCTCCCTAGCTTTCTCTTACTCTTCTTCTGCATCGACGATAAAGTTCGGATCTAATTCTTCAAACTCATCATCATCGACTTGGAAATCCTCGTCTGATTCTACGCAACCTTCAGGATTTACACTTACACAAATTTTCGTTTCCCCGACTACTTCTGTTACAAATTCACGTTCTACCGTCACAACAATTTTATTACCATTTGGCGATACAAGAGCTTCTAAACAATTTGGCGGCTGAATTACACGAGCGATAATTTCTAAATCGTCACCAGAGAAGTTTTTATCACGATACCCAATACTTACTTCATCATTGTAGTTAACACGTTCTGTTACAACTTCAGTCTTTGTGTTTCCATCAAATGAATACCAAGTGTTTACATCATAGAAACCTTCAATTTCCACATGTTTTCCATTCTTTCTCGCTTCGTACGAATGGTTAATTACCCAGCACCCTAAAATACTCGTTGGCTCATTATTCGATTCACATGTATGCGTTGACTTTGTATACTTACGTCCTTTTCCAACCACTGCTTTTGTAATAATCTCTCTAAATTCGGACATTCGTAACCCTCCTCAATCACTATTCACTTAATCATATGCGTGACAATAGCGGAATGTGTCATTCTTTTTTTTGAGAAGAATTTCCGATATAACCCACTAAAAAAAGAGATGTCAATAAGACATCTCTTTAACAACCACAATTTCCTTTTTTACTTTCTACTGCTGCACCAGTTTCGCCCTTCAACACATCGCCGCCAGTTGAAACTAATATTTCATCTGTTACATTGTTAGAAATGGTACTAGCAACTAGCTGTAGTAAGTCATTTACATACGTTTGTGAAGATTTAAACTCCTGTACAACTGGGATATTATCTAACTTATCTTGAAGTGCATCAATTTCAGCTTCTACTTTTTTCAAAGCTTCCCATTTCCCATAATGTTGCAAGTTTACTGCTTGTTTTTGCAAAGCTTTTATTTCATCAATTGCTCGCTTTACATTTTCATTTTTATGAATTTGTGCTTCTGCTCGCTTAAAGAAATCGACTTCTTCTGTTTCAGAGATCATTTTTGCTAATTCTTTCGCTTGCTCAACAATTTCATCTTTCGTATATACTTTCATCTATTATTTCACCTCAATCGGCTCCTTAACCAATTCCCCGTTAAGAGACCAAGTTTTTGCTTCCGTTATTTTTACTTTCACAAGCTGACCAATTAAAGATTTTGAAGCAACAAAGTTTACAAGTTTATTCGTACGTGTATATCCCGCAAGTACTTCAGGATTATTCTTACTTTCTCCCTCAACTAATACTTCTACAATTTGACCTATATAACGCTTATTCTTATTAATTGCATATTCATTCACTAGTGTATTTAAGCGTTGTAATCGCTCTTTCTTCACTTCCATCGGAACATTATCTTGCATTTTTGCAGCTGGTGTACCTTCACGCGGAGAATAAATAAATGTAAATGCCGTATCAAATCCTACTTCACGATATAACGACATCGTCTCTTCAAACTGCTCATCCGTTTCATTTGGGAAACCAACGATAATATCAGTCGTTAGCACTGCATTCGGAATTGTTTCTTTAATTTTTCGTACAAGCTCTAAATAGTGTTCTCGCGAATATTTACGCGCCATAATTTTAAGCATATCTGTACTACCAGATTGAACCGGTAAGTGGATATGTTCTACTAGGTTACCACCTTTTCCAAGAACATCAATTAAATGATTGTCAAAATCACGTGGATGGCTTGTTGTAAAACGAATACGCGCGATATCGATTTTACGAAGTTCATCCATTAAATCGCCAAGACCATATTGTATATCTTCAAAGTCTTTACCGTATGCGTTTACGTTTTGTCCAAGTAACGTAATTTCTCTATAACCGTTCGCAGCTAAATGGCGAATTTCTTTAATAATATCTTCTGGACGTCTGCTGCGCTCTTTTCCGCGTGTATACGGTACAATACAATATGTACAAAACTTATCACAACCATACATAATATTTACCCAAGCTTTAATATCACCACGACGTACTTTCGGAAGGTTTTCAATTACATCCCCTTCTTTTGACCAAACTTCAACTACCGTCTCTTTTGAGAACATTGCGTCCTTTAAGATATACGGTAATCTATGAATATTGTGTGTACCAAACACCATATCTACATGCTGATTTTTTTGCATAATTTTATTTACAACAGATTCCTCTTGAGACATACAACCACATACACCAATTATAAGATCCGGATTTCTTCGCTTTAATGATTTTAAATGACCAAGTTCACCGAACACTTTATTTTCAGCATTTTCACGAATTGCACAAGTATTTAATAAAATTACATCTGCCTCTTCAGTTGAAAAGGTTGCCTCATATCCAAGTGTTGTAAAAATCCCAGCCATTACTTCTGTATCATGCTCATTCATTTGACAGCCATATGTACGAATGTAAAACTTTCTTCCTGCGCCAAAATCGCGAAACTCTTTAGGTAGGCCAAAATCTCTTTCAATTTTAACTTCTTCTTTCCCACGCTTTTTCGCCAATTTCAAGGAAGGTGGTTGGTATACACTTTCAAAGTATTTACTATAATCTTTCTCTTCTTTTTTCGTAGAGGAATTTGCTTGTCGACTTGCTAATCGTTGTTGCTCGTTCATCGGTAATCTCCTTTCACCCTTAACTATACACACACTCTGTAGTCCATTTTAATGCGCTTAGACCCATCTCAATGATGTTAGATAGCATGAGAGATAACTTGCCCTTTGAAACTTGAGTAATCGATCTAATCATCCGTAAGAATGAAGTCTTCCCCACACAAATAGACATTCCCTTTTTTTATTTCATCTTGTCCTACCCAAAAGTATATTGCTTTATCCCTATACACATTATCATAGTATAGAGCCTTTAGCCAACTTTAACGAAGAAGGCTTCTTATCCTATATTTCATTTCACAGTTAATGAACATGCTATTTTTATACAACGATTTATATATTATTTTATCATTCTGAATTTTCTAAGTAAACAAATCTATTAATTATTTTTATTCACTCAAAAAGAAGGTTACCAAGCGGCAACCTTCTTTCCGATCATTACATAAATTCAGCAACAAGCTCATCAAACATTTTCTGATCCATATTCAAATCAGCTTGCACTAAAGGTTTTTCACTATAATCTTTTACAAGCTCTTGGTAAGAAGGCTGCTTTGTGTTTTGATAAATTAAACCTGTTACTAACCCGTTCTTTTCCATTAATGTTTGCATAGCCATCATGCGGTTAGATGGATCATATCCTTCTACTGTACTTAGTTTCGTTAAATTCTCTTTAAACCAATCATAAGTATTTACTTTATTATAAGTAACACATGGACTAAATACATTAATTAATGAAAAGCCTTTATGGTTAATACCAGCTTCAATAATTTGCGTTAATTCTTTTAAATCACTTGAAAAGCTTTGCGCCACAAATGTCGCACCAGCTGTTAAAGCCATTTCCATAACATTTAGTGATGGTTCAATTGAACCTTGTGGTGTACTTTTCGTTTTAAATCCAGCTTCACTACGTGGTGAAGTTTGACCTTTTGTTAATCCGTAAATTTGGTTATCCATTACGATGTACGTAATATCAATGTTACGACGAATAGAATGGATTGTATGTCCCATACCAATCGCAAAACCATCACCGTCACCACCGGATGCAATAACTGTTAAATCACGATTTGCCATTTTCACACCTTGTGCAATTGGAAGAGCACGTCCGTGAATACTATGCAAACCATATGAATTAATATACCCTGAAATACGACCGGAACAGCCGATACCAGAAATAACAGCTAGCTCATCTGGATTTAAACCAACGTTAGCTGCCGCACGCTGAATCGCAGCCTGCACCGAGAAGTCTCCGCAACCTGGGCACCAGTTTGGTTTTACACTGTTACGAAAGTCCTTAAATGTTGCCATTTAATACAACCCCTTTTTTACATTCGTTGTAAATCTCTTTCGGCAAGAATGGATTTCCATCGTATTTTAAAAGACTAGAAATTTTCTCGCCATTGCCAAGATTCATTTTCATAATGTTAGCAAGCTGACCAGTTGCATTGTTTTCTACTACTACAACACGCTTCGCTTTTTTCACAAGTGGATCGATTTCAGCTGTTGGGAACGGATGAATTAAACGTACATGGGCATGGTTTACTTTCATTCCTTCTTGTTCTAAACGCTGCATTGCCTCTTCGATCGCACCACGAGTTGAGTTAAAGCCTACTAACAATACGTCTGCGTCGTCATGCTTAGCATTTTTGTAAATAGGGGTATTAAACTGTAAATTCGCCATTTTACGGAAACGTTTGTCCATTTGATCTTTACGATTTAACGCTGATTCAGATGGTTTACCCGTTTCATCATGTTCTACACCTGTAACATGGTGAATACCATTTTTCATACCAGGTAAAACACGTGGTGAAATTCCATCTTCTGTTACTTCATAACGCTTGAAGTATGCTTTATTTTCACGTTCTGGTAATTCTACTTCTAAATCAAGCTTACCACGGCGAATTTCCACTTTATCTAACTTAAGTGGTTCTACTGTTTGCTTTCCTAAAGAAAGCTGTAAATCTGTTAAGAAAATAACAGGCACTTGATATTCTTCTGCTAAGTTAAACGCTTCTACAATATCATAGAAAGCTTCTTCAACTGTACTTGGCGCCATTACGATTTTTGGAATTTCACCATGTGTTCCGTAAATCATAGCCATTAAGTCAGACTGCTCTTGTTTTGTTGGTAAGCCCGTACTTGGACCACCGCGTTGTGTATCAATGATAACTAGCGGTGTTTCAGTAATACCTGCTAAACCAATTGCTTCCATCATTAAAGAAAGACCAGGACCAGCAGATGCTGTTAATGTACGAACACCAGCGTAGTTTGCACCGATCGCCATTGTACAAGCTGCGATTTCATCCTCAGTTTGGATTACTGTTCCGCCGACTTTCGGTAACTTTTTAATTAAATATTCCATAATTTCAGATGCAGGTGTGATTGGATATGCAGACATAAAGCGAGCGCCACCAGTTACCGCACCAAATGCGATTGCGTCGTTTCCAATCATAAACATGCGTTTCTTACCGTCAGCTTTTTCAAGCTGCATCATGTTTACTTTCTCACCAAGCAATTCTTTCATGTATTGAGAGCCGCGTTTAATTGCTTCCATATTCTTTTGAACGACTTGCTCTCCTTTACGACCAAAGATTTCTTCAACAACCTCTAAATAAGCTGTTTCGTCTAATCCTAATACCGCACTAGATGCCCCAACAGCAACCATATTTTTCATTAAAGATGTGCCTAATTCTGAAGCGATATCTGTAAACGGTATCACATATAGATTTACATCTGTATTATCAGGTATTGTCGGATTAAATTTCGCATCCGCAACTACAATTCCGCCCGGACGTAGTTCGTGGAAGTTAAAATCAATTGTTTCTTGATCAAAAGCAATTAAAATATCTAAATCATCTGAGATCGCGCGTACTTCTGTTGTACTTACACGAATTTTATTATTTGTATGGCCGCCTTTAATACGTGATGAGAAGTGGCGGTAACCGTATAGGTAATATCCTAATCGGTTTAATGCAATACAGAAGATTTCCCCTGTACTTTCAATTCCTTCACCTTGTTGGCCTCCAACTTTCCATGAAAGTTGACTAATCATCTCCTACACCCCTTTTGGCTGCATTCATTGTAGTGTATTTTTTTACAGTATTAGTTTAGCATTTTTTATGCAAATAAACTACAATGGACGCAAATTATGCCTCTTCTGTTTTCCCTGAATCTTTAGTATAATGCTATTTCGTTTACCATTCTAGTATTAGGTCTTAAAAAAATCAATAAATTCAAGTGAATTTATTTTAACTTTTCCGAATTATTAAAATATAATTTTTAGAACGTTATACAGTCAACAAAATTTTTATACAAAAATCGCTCTACAGTTGATTCATTATACTTTTTACACAGTTGATTCATTATATTTTCATAATCCCTATATACTTCTACACCTACAACAGTTTCTAAAATCCCATCAAAATCAGAACCGAATCCTATATTTTTTTCTCCACCTAATGAACAAATATATTCCACATGCCTTAATATATCTGCTATATTCGCTTGTCTTTCATTCGTTAAAAACTGCGGTACGAAAGTAATACCAATAATGCTATTTTTCTTTATAAGGGCTCTTATTTGTTCATCGGTTAAATTGCGTGGATGCCCACAAAGTTGATAACAGTTTGAATGAGATGCAATTGGGTTTTTAGCAATTTCAATAACATCCCAAAAGCTTCTTTCATTTAAGTGAGACACATCGGTCCATAAATGTAACGTATTAAGTTCTTGTACAACTTGTCTACCAAATGTAGTTAAACCTGCTCCACGTGCCTCTAGCGCTCCATCAGCTAACAGATTGGCATAGTTCCATGTCAATCCAAAGGAACGTACACCTAAGCGATAAAACAAACGTAATTTCATCGCTTCTTTTCCAATTGCTTCGCATCCTTCTAATGTTAATAATGCTCCAATCTCGTCCTGTTTTAGCATGTTAATATCGTTTTTTGTCTGAATAAACTTCATTCCTGGTAGCGATAGAATTTCATTATGAAAAATATCTATCATTTGCAGCGCAACTTCAAAACGCTTTTCATACGCTACTGTTTCTGGTATATATATAGCAAAGCATTGTATACTTCCTTTTCTTTTCATTAATTGTTCAAATGTAATATGTAATTGTGAATCGTTTTGAAAGTCTTTTTTTCCCTTTGCACTCCATAACTGAAAGAGTACATCGCAATGTGCATCAAAAATTTTCATTTTCATTCCTCCATTACAAAAACAACCTGTTTGCATACATGCAAACAGGTTGTTTCAACTTAACGAGGTTCTACAATTAATTTTATCGCTGTACGCTCTTCACCATCAATCATAATATCTGTAAACGCTGGGATACAAATCAAGTCCAAACCGCTAGGCGCTACAAATCCTCTTGCAATTGCTACTGCCTTTACCGCTTGGTTTAATGCACCTGCACCAATAGCTTGAATTTCTGCTGTTCCGCGTTCGCGAATAACACCTGCAAGTGCACCAGCTACAGAATTAGGGACCGACGTTGCTTTAACTTTTAATATTTCCATTCCGCGTTTCCTCCTCGTTTCTATAAAAAGTAATAGCAATTATTTCACTTTAACTTATATTCACGAGGAATGGCACGTATTCCTGCTAAATTTCTGTAATTTTTCTAAAAAATTAAAATATAACGAATTCTCTAACTTTTTGTTAAAAATCAGTCAAAAAATGGCTGGTCATCATTAATTAAAATGCGCTCAATTTTCTTTGCTTTCCCTGTATTAGGATCCACATCAATTAACACTGCACTTAATTGTGTTCTACCATTCGTCACTTCAAAACGCACTGGTAAGTTCGTTAAAAACTTCTTCAATACCGCTTCGCGATCCATACCTAAAATCCCATCATATGGGCCTGTCATACCAACATCTGTAATATAAGCTGTTCCACTTGGTAAAATACGATTATCAGCTGTAGGAACGTGTGTATGTGTACCTACTACCGCTGTAGCACGACCGTCTACATACCAACCTAACGCCTGCTTCTCACTTGTTGTTTCAGCATGAAAATCAACAAAGATAATGTTTGTACGTTTTTTTGCAATACTGATTAACTCATCCACTTTACGGAATGGACAATCAATTGGAGGAAGGAAAGTACGTCCTTGTAAGTTAATAACTGCAACTTCTGTTCCATTACAATTTACAAAGATAAGCCCTTTTCCCGGCGTTCCTTCTGGGAAGTTAGCTGGTCTTGCAAGATATTTTGCATCATCGATAAATTCAAATACTTCACGGTTATCCCAAGCGTGGTTTCCAAGCGTAACCGCTTGTGCCCCGCACTCTAAAAAGTTTCGATATATTTTTTCCGTAATTCCACGTCCACCCGCAGCATTTTCTCCATTAATAATTGTTACTGTCGGTGTATATTTCTTCTTTAATGCCGGTACGTACTGTTGAATCATGTCTCTACCAGGAGATCCTACTACATCCCCAACAAATAATATTCTCATATGTCTTACCCTTTCTATGTACTACATTTTTTATTACCATACTATAACCTTAAAGCTATTTCCTTACAACCGTTACAATTTATCTATTATAAGTTTCTTTCACTTGCATACTGCTCATAAATAATTTTCTTTATTTTACCCAATTCCAACACAAAAAAATAAAGTGGTGTTTCACCACTTTATTTTGCGTATTCCACTGCACGTGTTTCACGAATAACAGTTACTTTAATATGTCCTGGATAATCCAGTTCATTTTCAATACGTTTTCGAATATCACGAGCTAAACGATGAGCTTCTAAATCATCAATTGTATCTGGTTTTACCAGAATACGAACTTCACGTCCTGCTTGAATTGCGAAAGATTTTTCTACGCCTTCATAAGACTCTGAAATTTCTTCTAACTTTTCAAGACGACGAATGTAATTCTCAAGCGTTTCACTACGAGCTCCCGGTCTTGCAGCTGATAATGCATCTGCTGCAGCAACTAGAACTGCAATGATAGAAGTTGGTTCTGTGTCACCATGGTGAGATGCGATACTGTTTATTACAACAGGATGCTCTTTATATTTCGTTGCGAGTTCAACACCAATTTCAACGTGGCTACCTTCTACTTCATGATCGATTGCTTTTCCGATATCATGTAATAGACCAGCACGTCTTGCTAGTTTTTCATCCTCACCAAGCTCCGCTGCCATAAGTCCAGTTAAGTATGCAACTTCCATAGAGTGTTTTAAGACGTTTTGTCCGTAACTTGTACGGTATTTTAAACGACCTAAAATTTTAATTAAATCTGGATGTAAGCCATGAACACCCACTTCAAACGTTGTTTGCTCTCCGACTTCACGAATATACTCGTCCACTTCACGTCTTGATTTTTCGACCATCTCTTCAATACGCGCTGGGTGAATACGTCCGTCCTGTACTAGTTTATCAAGAGCGATACGAGCTGTTTCACGACGAATCGGGTCAAATCCTGATAGAATTACAGCTTCTGGTGTATCATCGATAATAAGGTCAATACCTGTTAACGTTTCTAACGTACGAATGTTACGACCTTCACGTCCGATAATACGTCCCTTCATTTCGTCATTTGGAAGATTTACAACCGAAACGGTTGTTTCAGCAACATGATCAGCTGCACATCTTTGCATTGCAAGAGATAAAATCTCTTTTGCCTTCTTATCCGCTTCTTCTTTCGCGCGAACTTCACTTTCTTTTACCATAACGGCAATTTCATGAGAAACTTCACTTTCCACTTTACCAAGAATAATTGCTTTCGCTTGTTCGCGGGTCAGATTGGAAATGCGCTCTAATTCTGTTTGTTGCTTTTGAACTAACTCTCCCACTTTGCTTTCCAACTCTTCAATCTGTTGTTGTTTCGCTACAAGAGATTCCTCTTTCTTTTCTAACTGTCGCTCGCGGTTATCGAGCGTTTCGTCTTTACGATCAAGGTTCTCTTCTTTTTGCATTAAACGATTTTCTTGTTTTTGTAATTCGCTTCTACGGTCACGAATTTCTAATTCAGCTTCTGTACGAAGTGTATGAATTTCATCCTTTGCTTCTAAAAGCGCTTCTTTCTTAAGTGCTTCAGCATCACGATTCGCTTCGTCTAGAATACGTTTTGCTTCATTAGCTGCACCATTAATCTTCGCTTCAGCAATAGACTTTCGAACAAAAAAGCCAACAACTGCACCGACTGTTGCAAGCAAAATGGAGATGAGTATCCAAACTGTACTACTACTCATGATTTCACCTCCCCTTGCTATGAATGAAAAAAGACTGTCGGCATGTACATTGAATTACAACGTACAGCAAAGACCGTCGTCCCGCTTTTTTAAGGGACTTTCTTCATTTCACAATTAAAATGTCATATTATTATTTCGGCAAGATTTAAGTCTTACTCCGAATATTACTTCTCTTCTTGAGAAGAGTATATCGTATATAAGAAAAAATATACATTCTCATTGTATCTATCGCAATTTTCATTGTCAAGCGTTGTCTACTTTTACTTTCTTTACCTTCAGCCCTGAATCTTATATGGATTAAAAAAACAGACGGCATATTATCCTGGAAAACCTTAGAAAATCCCAATTCATTCACTTAAAATATATGAATATTCCCCTTTACACATAGCCTTTTGGATAGAATAAATATTTTATCTCCAGCTATATACAACGCTTTCATAGTGGATTAAAAAATAAAAGACACGGGACCGTGTCTTTTATTTTTTAATCTTGACGAGTTGAATCTTCCGTGTCTTCAACACCAGAGTTTTCACCAATTCCGTGATGTTCACGAACAAAGAAGGCAATTTCTTCTCTTAAATCCGTATTCTCTTTTAAGAATTGCTTCGAATTTTCACGACCTTGTCCTAAGCGTTCTTCATTATAAGAGTACCAAGCACCGCTCTTTTGAACGATATCAAGTTCAGAAGCCATATCTAAGATTTCACCTTCTCTTGAAATACCTTCTCCGTACATAATATCAACTTCAGCAACACGGAATGGCGGTGCTACTTTATTTTTAACTACTTTTACTTTCGTTTTATTACCAACAATATCGTTACCTTGCTTTAACTGCTCAGCACGACGTACTTCAAGACGGACAGTTGAATAGAATTTCAACGCACGACCACCTGGAGTTGTTTCTGGGTTCCCGAACATAACCCCAACTTTTTCACGAATTTGGTTGATAAAGATTGCGATTGTTTTTGATTTGTTGATTGCACCTGAAAGTTTACGAAGTGCTTGTGACATTAAACGAGCTTGTAAACCAACGTGAGAGTCACCCATGTCCCCTTCGATCTCAGCTTTCGGTACAAGAGCTGCCACAGAGTCAATTACGATAATATCAACCGCTCCACTTCGTACAAGTGCTTCTGCGATTTCTAGTCCTTGCTCCCCTGTATCAGGCTGTGATAATAGTAATTCATCTATGTTAACACCTAATTTTTGTGCATATACAGGATCCATTGCATGCTCCGCATCAATGAACGCTGCTTGTCCACCTTGACGCTGTACTTCCGCGATTGCGTGTAATGAAACTGTTGTTTTACCTGAACTTTCAGGTCCATAAATTTCAATAACACGGCCACGTGGGTATCCGCCTACCCCTAGTGCCACATCAAGTGCTAAAGAACCACTTGAAATTGTAGAAATTCTACGCTCCGCTTGTTCTCCTAATTTCATAATTGAACCTTTACCGAATTGCTTCTCTATTTGTTTTAACGCCATATCTAATGCCGCTTGACGATCGCTCATTCAAAATTCCTCCTTAACTAAATTGCTAATCTTATTATACCTATTTTCAATTCAATTTGCCAACAAAAATCGAACATTTATTCGTTTTTTTATTTTATATCGAATAAAACTAGGTTTTCCAACAAAAAAAACTAGAAGAAATTTATATCTCTTCTAGCTTTTTAAATAAATGATAAAATCCATATTTTGTAGAGCGTTCTCTAATTTGTTGACGACTTCCACTTAAATTAAGCGAGAAGACTACAGCTGGTTCATCTTTAATCACCAATCCAATAAATACTGTTCCTGGTTCTTTATGCTCTGAAGCATCCGGTCCTGCCACCCCAGTGAAACTAATTCCGATATCTGCTTTTAACAGTTCCTTTACATTTTCAGCAAGATAGCGAGCACACTGTTTACTAACCGCGCCATCAGTACGTAACACTTCTTCAGGTACATGTAAAATTTGTTGCTTCACATCATTTTGATAACAAATGACACCGCCTTTAAATACAGATGAAACACCAGCATTTTCTGTTACTTGATTTCCAAAAAGACCACCTGTTAAACTTTCTGCACACGCTAAAGTTAACCCTTTTTCCTTCAATAGCCTTATTGCCTTGTAATGAAGGAAATCTTGGTCATATCCGTAGAAAAATTCTCCTACTCTTTCTAAAATCAAATCTTCCACATGCTGAATCAGTTTCTCCGCCTCATCAGCATCATGATGTTTGGCAGTTAAACGTAATGTCACTTCTCCATCATTTGCAAGTGGTGCAATGGTTGGGTTCGTTTGTCCATCAATTAAATCTTGAACTTTCACCTCTAATTGAGATTCCCCAATACCAAAAAAACGAAGAACACGAGAATAAATATTTTCCCCCGTTGTAAACTTACATAAAAAAGGCTCTACGTAACTTATATACATCGGCTTCATTTCTTTTGGTGGTCCTGGTAATAAAATATAAACTTTTCCGTTCGTATTTAATCCCATACCAGGCGCCATACCGTGATCATTCGCAAATACAGTCGATCCATTTAAAACGAGCGCCTGCTTTTTATTATTCTCCGTAAATTCACGGCCTGTACGCTTAAAATAATCGCTTATCGATGTTAATGCCTTTTCATCATACACAAGCTCTTCATCTAAACTAGACGCTATTGTTTCTTTCGTTAAATCATCTTTTGTCGGTCCTAATCCACCTGTAAAAATGAGCATATCAGCTCGTTCTTCAGCCAATTCAATTGCCTTCTGTAATCGCTTGTTATTATCCCCAACAACAGTATGGTAGTACACGTTAATTCCGATTGAAGCTAACTTTTCAGATAAAAACTGGGCATTTGTATTTGCAATTTGTCCAAGTAATAATTCCGTTCCAACCGCAATAATTTCAGCATTCATCCCAATTCCCCCATAAACTTCTATTTTGAGTTTACAAAAGCATCTTTATTTTTCCAGAAATAATCCCATCCTGAAATAACGGTAAAGAATAATGCAATCCATATGAAAATATCTGCAACTGGAATATGAAGTAGATTTAACGGTACATCATGTAATAAGTATGCTGCAATCGCAATAATTTGTGTCCATGTCTTAATTTTCCCTAGCTGATTTGCTGCAACTACTTCCCCTGTCCCAGCAAGTACAAGGCGTAAACCTGTTACTGCAAACTCACGGCTTATAATTACAATAACGATCCAAGCAGGTACATATTGCATTTCTACCAATGTGATAAGTGCTGCCGAAACAAGTAATTTATCTGCTAACGGGTCAAGGAATTTCCCTAAATTCGTTACAAGATTATACTTTCTTGCATAATGTCCATCAATCCAATCTGTAGCCGAAGCAATAATAAAGATAAGTGCCCCTACTAAATGTTGAATTGGTAACTCTACATCACCAATTATAAATGAGCCCCACTCAAAGGGCGCTAACATAATTACCATAAAAATTGGAATTAAGAAGATTCTAGATATTGTAATTTTATTTGGTAAATTCACAGCTATTCCTCCATTATGTCAAAAACATTTGTTCATTGAAAAAAGTCATCGAAGCGATGACTGTTATTGCGCAGCTTGCCCTATCCCTTGGTTTTTTATCACCAATCTTTGGTGATATTCTTTTGCTGGATCTAATGGGAAAGTAACCACTTGGCCATTCAGTTTAATTTCAACATTCGGTGCACTTCCAATATTAAGCCGCACTTCTTTTACTGTTGATAAATCACGTTTTTCTGTTTGACCACTTTGTACTGTAGTGTTTAGAATTTCGTTACCCGCATCATCTTTAACATCTACATAGCTTGCACCCTTCGCTGAAATTTCCAGTTCTAATGTTTTATTATTATGAATTTCCAAAGTAGATACCTTACCACTCGTTCCAACTACCTTCACTTCTTGTTGTCCAGTTGGTTGCGCTGGTTGCTCTTCTTTCTTTGGTTCTTCTTTCTTTGGTTCTTCTTTTTTTGGTTCTTCCGCTTTCGCTTCATCTTTCTTCGTATCTAACGGAGAATTTTTTGCTTTTTGAACCTCAATTTTCTCACTTTGAGCATTTTGAACTTGCCTATCATCTTTTCCAGTTAACGCTTGAATAACAAACCAGACTACCACTCCAAATGCGATTACTAACAACGCAATCAAAATTTTGGGCATATGATCCGCAATTGGCCATGATGAAGATTTTTGCATTGTTTCTTGTGTTTTTTGTCCAGTTGATACTTGTGGAACTTCACGTTTTTCAGACTGTGGTATCGTACTCTGATATTCCACAAGCAGTTCCTCTCCATTTAATCCAACAGCATCTGCATATTGTTTAATGAATGCACGCGCATAAAAAGCTCCTGGCAACACATCATAATTGCCTTCTTCAATCGCTACTAAATGGCGTTTTTGAATTTTTGTAATCTCATGCAGCTGATCAATAGATAAGCCTTTCGCTTCTCTTGCTTCTGTCAGCTTTTGTCCTAATTCCGTCACTACTAACACCTCAATATTTCTTTAAAAGTCGAACATAGAGAAATTGTTTTGCGTACCTTGCTCAATTTCATCTACTAAATTATATTGAATTTCTTCATCATAATCGTTACGCAATTCGATAATATAATCAAAATCATCCAATGTGTATTCTGACTGACTCACAAACACATCCGGATGTTCCACAACTTTCGTTGCAGGCAATCTCATGATTTCACGAACGAGCTGCCAGTGTCTTTCATTTGCACGCTTTGTCGACACAATTCCATCTAGTATGAAAATATTATCGTCGCTATACTCATCTTCAATCAATTGGCTACGAACAGTTTGCTTAATGAGAGTAGATGATACGAATAACCATCTCTTATTTGCACAAACACTTGCGGCAACAATAGATTCTGTTTTTCCGACACGAGGCATTCCTCGTATCCCAATTAATTTATGACCTTCTTTTTTCATTATCTCCGCCATAAAGTCTACAAGCAATCCTAATTCATCACGCACAAATCGAAATGTTTTCTTATCATCTGCATCTCGTTGTATGTACCTACCATGTCTAACTGCTAGCTTATCTCTAAGCTTTGGCGGACGATATTTCGTTACCGTTATATTATCCATCGTATTTAAAATTGATTCAAGTCTAGAGATTTGTTCTTGATTATCACACATAAGCAAAAGTCCACGTCGTGCATTATCTACACCATTAATTGTGACAATATTGATGCCAAGCATACCGATTAACGAAGAAACGTCACCAAGTAAGCCAGGTCGGTTTTTATGTATTTCATATTCAAAATACCATTCAATCATCCAAGATCACTCCCCTACGCTTACTTTACACCTACGTACTATATTATATGATTTCACCTTAATAGGGAAGCTAAATGTATAATCTATTCCTCCTAATTACTATACAAAAAAAGTAGAGAGGAGAAGCTCCTCTCTACTTTTACTTATGTTGTACAAACTTCACCATTAAATTTGCAATTGTATGTTGCTCTTGTTCATCAGCAACTTTCCAAAGCTCAGACAATAATTTTTCTTGATCGTTGCGCGCTTCTACTTCATTTGCTAAATAATCACCAACACGAAATGCCATATCTGATACGGCACCACCATCAAGCCCTTTCCCCCCCGCTTGTTCTAAACGTTCTCCTAAAAAGCTCTTCCACTGATCAAAATTATCTAACACTGACATGTTTAAGCACCTCACTATTTTAGTAATAGAATCATGCTTAATTTGTACAATTTCTTGTTTTTTATGTAAGAATTTTTTAGCAATGCCAACCGCCATTCACTCCGATAATTTGCCCCGTAATATAAGAAGCTCCTGGCGAAACGAGGAAGGAGACTGTTTTTGCTACCTCTTCGGGTAGTCCTATTCTACCTAATGGAATATCTTCAGCAATTTCATTTTTATCATCTTCTGAAAATACATTTAACATTTCTGTTTCGATCGCACCTGGCGCTACCGCATTAACGCGCAATCCACTTAGAGAAACTTCTTTCGCTAAAGCCTTCACATATGAATTTTGTGCACCTTTCACCATTGAGTACAGCACCTCACAAGACGCTCCTATTTGCCCCCAAATGGATGAAATAACAACAACATTACCACTTCTCCGCCCGATCATCGGTGGAAGCGCCATCGATAAAAGTCTATATACACTCTTCACTTGAAGCTCCACCATATAATCTAATTCTTCATTCGTAACATCCGTTACTAATCCAAATATACTCTTTCCAGCTGCGTATACAATAACATCAATAGGATGTTCGATTTGTCCCCACAATTTCTCTGCTCCATCGATAGAAGCTAAATTTGCTTGCACAGGAATCACTGCATCAAACTCCTTTTGTAACCCCCTTATCTTCTCTTCGTTTTTATTGTAATGAATATAGACTGTATAACCATCCTCGATTAACTGCTTCGAAATAGCAGAGCCAATCCCTCCGCTTCCTCCAGTTACTAATGCATACTTTTTCATAAATTCCCTCTCTTATCTTTTTATGTATAAATAAATAATACCCTCATCTTACCATTTGGCAATAACCAAACGTTAGATGAGGGATATAGATACTGCGTTTTTTATTCACATATTACTTCATTTTTTTGGTAACACTTGGCAGACACTCATTTTCTCTTCAACTAATAATGTTTTTGCTGCTTGTTGTAGGTCTTGAACAGTTAATCCTTCTAACACTGTAAGAGCATCAAATAAACTAGATTCATTAAACGCATATCGTGTAAACTGATTTGCAATATATTCAGGTGAATTCAACGATCGTAAAAATCCACCAATTTTCTTTTTCTTCACCCGTTCCAGCGCAGTCTCATCTAACTGATCATAATTCGTTTGTAGTAAAATACCTTTTAATCGCTCTGCCAATTCATCAGGGTGCTTCGTATCTCCACCAACCATTGCAAAACCGAAGTTATTTTCTTCTGTATAATCATACGAGAACGAATCATCAATAAGACCTTCATTATATAAAGATTCGTAATGAACTGACCCTTTTCCAAATAAATAATCTAAAAGTAATGTAAGCGCAATTTCTTGTTTTAACAGAGCTTGCCCTTTTTCTTTTAAATTCGTTGCCTTAATACCAACTAAACATTTTGGAGTTTGAACAGGCATTGAAATAATCTTTTTCTTTTCATTTACTTCTTCTGGTTCCTCTTCAAAAGAGCGAACGATTTCTGGTTGATTTTCGTAATCTTTTTTCGCTTGATTTTCACGAACTAAATCCATTGTTTTTTCAGGATCAATCGCTCCAACAACAAATAATAACATGTTGCTCGGATGGTAAAAAGTCTCATAACATTCATACAGTAGGTCTTTTGTAATCTTACTAATAGACTCAATCGTCCCTGCAATATCAATTTTAATTGGATGTTTTACAAACAAACTATCGATTAATCCAAAGTATAAACGCCAGTCTGGGTTATCTTGGTACATTTGAATTTCTTGACCGATAATACCTTTTTCTTTTTCAACCGTTTTTTCAGAGAAATACGGTTCTTGTACAAAGTCTAACAGTGTATTTAAATTTCTCTCTACATTTGATGTACAGGAAAAGAGATAAGCGGTTCTTGTAAAAGATGTAAAAGCGTTCGCTGAAGCACCTTGTTTACTAAACAATTGAAACGCGTCATGGTCCTCTTTTTCAAACAATTTATGCTCAAGGAAATGAGCAATTCCATCTGGTACACGAGTCATGTCTTCTTTTCCAAGCGGTACAAATGTATTATCAACAGAACCGTACTTCGTCGTAAATGTTGCAAATGTTTTATTGAAGCCTTGTTTCGGTAAGATATATACGTCTAATCCATTCGGAAGTTTTTCATAATATAGCGTCTCTTTTAATTGCTCATACACAATTTTCTCCATTTATTCTCCCTCCGTTCCATGTAAAAAGTAAATTGTATCTAGTTCAATATTATTAGCAACTTTCACAATCTCTTCTTTCGTCACGCTTTCTATGCCCGTTAGCCATTCTTCAACTGGACGCGTACGCTCTGAAATCACCCCGTGATAAAGCATTTCAACAAAACCACGTGGTGTATCAATTGCCTCTAAGATTTGATTTTGAATTACACTTTTCGTTTGCTGAATCTCTTCCTCTGAAAAATCACCGCTTTGCATTGCTTTCATCTGTTCTTTAATAATTTCAACAGCTTTTTCAAAGTTCTTCGCTTCAATTCCAGACATAACGAAGAGCAAACCTTTATGACTTTCAAATCTCGATGCTGCATAGTACGCTAAACTATTTTTTTCACGGACATTTACGAATAACTTCGAATGAGAAAACCCTCCAAATAATCCGTTAAACAATTGTAATGCAAAATAATCTTCATCTTTATACGTAATGAATGTGCGATAGCCGATATTTAATTTACTTTGCTTTAGTTCTTGTTTTTCAACAATTTCTTTTTCTTCATTATTTCGTTTATGAAGAAGTACATTTCTCTCTTTCATAGCGCGAGGTGAAATCGAAAAATACTTATTTACAAGCCCCACAGCATCTTCTGAAATATCACCAATGATATATAAATCCATTTCATCTTCAGCTAACACTTTTTGATAATATTGATACAAACTTTCATTTGTAATAGAAGCAACACTTTCTTTTTTTCCATTTGCACTTAAGCGATATGGTTCTACTTTGCACATTTCTGCAATTAAACGCTCATTTGCATAACGCATTTTATCATCATAAGTAGCTTCAATTCGTTGCAAGAGTGCTCGTTTCTCACTTTCTACAATAGAAGATAGAAAACCGTCCCCTTCTGTTGCTGGATGTAAAACAATATCAGATAACATAGAAAGCGCTTTTTCAAATAACGGTGGTGCATCGCGTAAATATGTTTCATTTGCAATGTCTACATAAATAGAGATGATATGGTCTTCCCCTTTTTTACTTACATCTACCGCTAAAGAAGATCCATATAATTCTTCTAAATATTGACGAAGACGAATTACAGAAGGCAGTTTTTCTGTCGCACTTTGCAATACGTACGGCAATAGGGCACGCTCTGTCACCGTCTCCTCATTTAAAGGTGCTTTAAAACGAAATACAAAGGTATTTGTTTTAAATTTATCAGTCGGAATAATATGTACTCGCAAGCCACCTAATTCATGCAGTTGCTGTTCCATTAGTTTCATTAATAGCCCTCCTTTACGTATGTAGGAATATTCCTCTTCAATATACAGTTTTTAGGAATAAAAAATCAACTTTTCTTCCTTATTATGCTTACATTTGAGTCTTTCTAAAAACTTTAATATGTAAGGAACATAGTAAAATTCCGTATTAAATATATTCTATGTAAAAAAGCCCGCACTAATGTGCGAGCTTTTTTTATACTTTCTAAATACTCATCGTTTTCCTTTTTCATAAGGCGTTCCTAATGCTTTCGGAGCTTCAGATCGGCCTACAAAACCAACAAGTGCTAATATTGTAAATACATACGGTAATATCGTTAAGAATACACTTGGAATTTCTTTCAATACAGGAATTGTACCACCTGTTATCCCAAGTGATTGCGCAAATCCGAAGAACAGTGCGGCTCCAAGAGCACCAAGTGGATTCCATTTACCAAAGATCATAGCTGCTAGTGCTAAGAAACCTTGTCCAGTAATTGTAGCACCTGAGAAGTTACCAGAAATCGACATTGCGAAGACCGCACCACCCACTCCTGCAAACATTCCAGATATACAAACTGCAATATAACGCATTTTATATACATTAATCCCCATCGTATCTGCTGCCATTGGATGTTCACCAACAGCACGTAGACGAAGACCGAACGGTGTTTTATAAATAATGTACCAAACAACAAATGCTAAAATAATGGCAATATACGATGTTAACGGTACGTTTGAGAAAAATATTTTTCCGATAACTGGAATATCTGATAGACCTGGGACATCGATTTTTTCAATACGGTATTGAATAAAATCAGTCTGTCCTTTACCAAAGATTTTCTTAATCGCAAATACTGTTAAACCGAGAGCCAAAAAGTTAATCGCTACCCCACTTACTACTTGATCCGCGCGGAATGTAATGGACGCTACTGCGTGAAGAAGTGCAAATAACCCACTACCAATAGCTGCAAATAATAGTGCAATCCAAGGAGTCATTGCTCCCCACGTATCACCCATTAATAACGTTGTAACGATACCAGTAAATGCACCAAATAACATTAAACCTTCTAAGGCTATATTTACAACCCCAGAACGTTCACTGAACACTCCACCTAACGCCGTAAAAATAAGTGGCGCTGCCGTATATAAAGTACCAGTCACAAGAATGGCTAAAATATCTATAAAGCTCATTTATTTCCCCTCCTTGCTCATGCGTGTAAGTGCCCAGCGTAAAACATAACTGCAAGCAACAAAGAAAATAATACATGCGATAATAACATTAATTAACTCAGAAGGTACATCTGCTTCAAAATTCATTTGCGGGGCTGCACTTTTCAAACCACCGAACAGTAAAGCCGATAATAATATACCAAACGGATTATTTCCTCCAAGAAGAGCTACCGCAATCCCATCGAATCCAATACCAGTAAACGATGTCATTGCCGTCATACTTTGGAATGTTCCTAGACCTTCCATTGCCCCACCAATTCCAGCAAAAGCGCCAGCAATTGTCATTGATAATACAACATTACGAGAGACTTTCATCCCTGCATATTGCGATGCATTTTGGTTAAAACCAACCGATTTCAACTCATATCCTAACGTAGTTCTATCTAATACGAACCACATTACAATAGCAATTAAAATAGCTACAACAATTCCCCAGTGCAAACGAGATCCATCTGTCAATGAAGATAGCCAATCAGAAGCTAATGAAGCACTCGCTTGTACATCATAAGATTTCTCATTACCTTCATGTATAAAACGTTTAATAAGATCATACGTAACATAAAGTGCAATGTAGTTCATCATAATTGTGACAATTACTTCATTTACTTTAAGCTTTCCTTTTAAATAACCAGGTATAAATCCCCATAAACCACCGGCAATCGCGGCTACTAAAATAGATAACGGAATATGCAAAAATGCTGGTAACGATACTGCATATCCAAACCAGACAGCGGCAAGCCATCCAACTAATAATTGTCCTTCTACCCCAATGTTAAAGAGACCTGTACGAAACGCAAATGCAACAGACAGACCAGCTAACACGAGTGGAATCATCGTACGTAGCGTCTCACCGATAGCCTGCGGATTTCCAACCATTCCTTCCCAAAGCGCTGCATACCCAACAATTGGATCATATCCACTAACTAACATTACAATGGCACCAACAAGTAAACCAAAAATAACGGATAATACAGGAACTAAAATGTTAATTGTTCGCTCCGTTAAAAATTTTTTAGCCATTTGTATTCACCTTCTCTTTCTCCGTTCCGCCAGCCATCAACAAACCAAGCTGTTGTTCATTTGTTTCTTTCGCATCGACAATTGCTACAATTTTACCTTCATATATAACAGCAACTCGATCACTTACATTTAAAATTTCATCCAGTTCTAGCGATAGAAGTAATACTGCTTTCCCATTATCTCTCTGCTCGATTAATTTTTTATGAATAAATTCAATCGCACCTACATCTAAACCACGTGTTGGTTGTGCTGCAATTAATAAATCTGGATTACGATCTACTTCACGTGCAATGATAGCTTTCTGCTGATTTCCACCTGATAGAGCACGCGCTAATGTTTGTTCGCTAGGCGTACGTACATCAAACTGTTCAATAAGCGCCTTTGCTTTCTCTGTGATTTTGCTAAAGTTTAAAATCCCCTTCTTTGAAAATGGATTTTTATAGTATGTTTGCAAAACTATATTGTCTTTAACAGAAAAATCAAGAACTAGCCCGTGTTTATGACGGTCTTCTGGAATATGACCAATTCCTTCCTCTGTAATTCTTCGAACAGGCCAATTCGTTATTTCTTTTCCTTTAATTGCAATAGAACCTGACTCAACTTTTCGTAAACCAGTAATCGCCTCTATTAATTCACTTTGACCATTTCCATCAATCCCTGCAATACCAACGATTTCTCCTGCACGAACAGTTAAGTCAAGGCCTTTTACAGCAGGTAATTGGCGTGCATCATGAACGACAAGATTCGCAACAGACAGAACCTCCTCTTTCGGTTTGGCCCCTATTTTTTCTGTTTTAAAATTCACTTGACGTCCGACCATTAATTCTGCAAGTTTATGTTCATCCATTTTCGCAACGTCAACTGTACCAATTCCTTTACCTTTACGAATAATTGTGCAACGATCGCAAACTTCCATAATTTCTTTTAATTTATGTGTAATAAGAATGATAGATTTTCCTTCTTGCACAAGCTTTTTCATAATTTGAATCAACTCATGAATTTCTTGAGGAGTTAACACTGCAGTCGGTTCATCGAATATTAAAATCTCCGCACCACGATAAAGCGTCTTTAATATTTCAACCCTTTGCTGCATCCCAACCGAAATATCTTCAATCTTTGCATTTGGATCAACAGCTAAACCGTACTGTTCAGATAATTGTTTAATTTCTTTTGCAGCCTCTTCAACAGCTATTTTCCCTTTTCTCTTCGGCTCATTTCCAAGAATGATATTCTCTGTAACTGTAAAATTATGAACAAGCATAAAGTGCTGATGGACCATCCCAATTCCAAGGTCATTTGCTATATTCGGATTTGTAATTTTTACAGGGTTTCCTTTAATTTTAATTTCGCCCTGTTCTGGTTGATACAAACCGAACAGTACATTCATCAACGTTGATTTCCCTGCACCATTTTCTCCAAGTAAAGCGTGTATCTCTCCCTGTTTTACTTGCAGCGTAATATCATCATTCGCTACAATGCCTGGGAATACTTTTGTAATATTGTTCATCTCAATTACGTATTCCATTTTGTTCCTCCTTCTAGCAGGGAACACTCCCTAATTACACTCTATTAAAAGTATTTTTATATATGCAAAGGTTAGTTCTAAGAACTAACCTTTGCTATTGCTCTATCATTATTTCTTTAGAGCAGCTTCGTATGCTTTATATTCATCATCAGTCGCAGGTACTTTAATTTCACCAGCAGTGATTTTCTTCTCAAACTCTTCTATTTTTGTTAAAATTTCTGGGTTTACTTTTTTCACATTATCAGTTGTTTTCGCAATACCAACGCCATCATCTTTTAAGCCGAACTCTTCTACTTTACCGCCTTTTAACTTACCATCTTTCGCTTCTTGCGCTACTTTTGCTACTGCAACATCAACACGTTTTACCATTGAAGTTAAAGTTACGTTTTCAGGCATGCCTTCTTGATTTTGGTCACGGTCAACACCGATTACCCAAACATTTTCACCTTTTTTCTTACGGTTTTTCGCTTCTGTGAATACACCGTTACCAGTTGCACCTGAAGCATGGTAAATTACGTCAACGCCTTGACCGTACATTGCTGAAGCTAATACAGATCCTTTTTCTGGCTTATCAAATGCATCAGCATATTGTGATACAATTTCGATATTTGGATTTACTGCTTTTGCACCAGCTTTAAAACCTGATTCGAATTTTGTAATTAACGGACTCTTCACACCACCAACAAAACCAACTTTATTTGATTTTGTTGTCATCGCTGCTACAGCTCCAACTAGGAATGAACCTTCATGGTCTTTAAATGTAATACTTGTTACGTTCGGCTTCTTTACAACTGTATCTACAATCGCAAATTGCTCTTTTGGATACTGTTCAGCCACCTTTTCAATTGATTTCTCCATTAAGTAGCCGATACCAAATGTTGTGTTATAATGATCTTTCGCAAATTTCGTTAAATTCGGAATGTAATCAGCATCTTTACTTGATTGAAGGTAACGATATCCTTCATTTTTCTTTAAATCGTTGTCTTTACCAAATTTCGTTAAACCTTCCCAAGCTGATTGGTTAAATGATTTGTCATCAACGCCCCCAACATCTGTAACCATACCAACCTTAAACTCTTTATCCCCTTTTTTGTCACTATCCGCTTTATCCGAGTTACCACATGCACCTAACACTGTACTTGCTGCTAACGTTAACGATAATAAAAGACCTGTTTTTTTCTTCATACTAGAAACCCCTCCTGAAATGTTTTGTCTAATGATTCATACGCTGCTGTCCCTTACTTCTTGCTGTCACCTCCCTAAAAAGGAACTTCCCTACATACGTTTTCTTAATACGTGGAAGCTAAACTTATCAGCTCTAAAGTAATTAATAGAATATAAGATTGGCTCATCATTTTGATCATAGTGCATTTGTTTTAAAACTAGCAGTGCCGTTTCAGGTTCACATTCTAAAATCGGTGAAATTTTCGGGTGATAACCAATCGGTTCAATGTGAGCAACTGCGTATGTGATACGCTTGTGCGTATTATTATGTATTACTGTAAGCAGCGATTCCTCATTGTATCCCGATAAATCTGGTAATATCTCTTTTGCCAGTTTATCAATGCAATATACAACTGGTTCCCCATCCGCTGTACGAACACGTTCAATCATTACTGCGCTAAAAGCATCTTCACAATTAAATTTCTCTTTTTCTTCTTCTGTTAAAGTTGTTGTAGATGATGATAAAAAGATTGTTCCTGGTGTTTTCCCCACACTAGAAATCATATCTGTAATACTAGAAAGTTGCTCTATTCCGGAAGAAAATAACGGCTTCGCATTTACAAATGTCCCTACACCATGTCTACGAATAACAACATTTTCTTCTTCTAAAATACGTAGTGCTTCCCTTAAAGTTGCCCTACTTACACCAAGTTCTTTCGCTAGATCAAACTCTGAAGGTAACTTTTGTTTTTCTTTGTAAGCCCCATCTTTAATTTTTCCTTTGATGTGATCAATCACCCGCAAATATAGGTGACGACTATCGGATTTTACTGACATAAGACTCCCCCGCATTTCAATTATTCGACCTCTGATGTAAGACTTCTTTTCTCTTTTTTCAACTTACAACATAGTATAAATTACTAAATACTAAAAATAAGCGTAATTATCGAACAAATATTAATAATTTTTCAAGATGAAATTTTCACACTTTATTCCATAAAAAAAACTTTGTACCATAAACATTTCTCATATAGAGAAAAAGTTCGGCACAAAGATTCCTTACATCCTTTGTTACACACTTTTCCCCTCATAGTCTAGCAATTCATGGTTGCCAGGTAGAAACTTATGGACCTTATCTCCAAGATTATATGAGGCAGTGATTCTTTTCGAAGTAATCTTACCACTTGCTCCCATATGTGTCAACAGATTTCAACATTTTTCTACATTAAATATCGAACGTTTTGAAAACCAAAACGATAAGCATTCGTATTCTAAAGGACCCTTAAAAATGTAAGCCCTTTCTTAGTCGATGACTATAGTATATAACAAAAACAGCATATAAAAAAGCCTAATTGTAAAAACAATTAGGCTTTTTTTAAGAACTTTTTTCTTGCACATCTTTAATGAGTACTCCCCTTGGTTTACTACCTTCATAAGGACCTACTACACCATTCATTTCCATGGCATCAATTAAACGAGCTGCTCGCGTATATCCTACTCTAAATCTACGTTGTAACATAGAAACAGATGCTGTTTGCATTTCTACTACAAGCTGAACCGCTTCATCGTATAATTCATCTTCTACTTCCTGCTTTGTTTCAGGAACATCTTGTGGAATCATATCCTCTTGATATTGCGCTTTTTGCTGCGCAATAACAGATTCTACGACTCTCTCAACTTCATCATCTGATAAAAATGCCCCTTGTACACGAACAGGTTTCGATGCACCAATTGGTATGAATAACATATCTCCACGACCTAGCAACTTTTCTGCACCACCACCGTCAAGAATCGTTCGAGAATCTATTTGGGAAGATACAGCAAATGCAATACGCGATGGAATATTCGCTTTAATAACACCTGTGATAACATCAACTGACGGGCGCTGAGTCGCAATAATTAAATGAATACCAGCAGCACGTGCCATTTGCGCTAAACGCATAATCGCATCTTCTACATCCGAAGAAGCAACCATCATTAAATCAGCTAACTCGTCCACAATTACTACAATATATGGTAATTCAGGTTGTTTCGCTTCCGATTGGCTATTATGTTCTTTAATATAATCATTATATCCTTCAATGTTACGCGTACCGCTATGCGCAAATAATTCATAACGACGCTCCATTTCACTCACAACTTTCTTCAAAGCCTGTGATGCTTTTTTCGGATCAGTTACGACTGGTGTTAATAAGTGCGGAACACCGTTATATACATTTAACTCTACCATTTTCGGATCAATCATCATTAATTTTACTTCATGCGGTTTTGCACGCATTAAAATACTTACAATAATTCCATTAATACATACACTCTTTCCACTACCAGTCGCACCAGCTACTAATAAATGGGGCATTTTATTTAAACGTGCCAATACAGCCTCTCCTGTAACATCACGTCCAAGACCGATTAATAACTTCTCTTCTGGGTGGTTATTCGCCTTTGAATCAAGAACTTCTCTCAGCGTTACCATAGAAACTTCTGAATTCGGAACCTCAATCCCTACAGCTGATTTCCCGGGAATAGGTGCTTCAATACGAATGTCTTTCGCTGCTAAAGCAAGCGCTAAATCATCACTTAAACTAACAATTTTACTTACCTTTACTCCCATATCAGGATACACTTCATATTTCGTAACTGCAGGACCTCTATGTACTTTTGTTACTTTCGCTTTCACACCAAAACTTTGGAATGTACGTTCCAATTTACGAGCATTTTCATAAATTTCCGCATTTTCATTTGTAACTTGCTTATTTTGGGGAAACTTTAATATATCAAGCGAAGGAAGCTTATAATCTTTATTTTCCACATTAGAAAATTGCATAGGAGGTGCTTTCGTTTCACCTTCTAGCGATTCAACGATTTTTTCTCCTCGTTTCTTGTGAGGTTGTTCTTCTGGCGCAGGCGGAACTGCCTCTTCAATAAACGGAGGAGTGATTAAATCATTTTCTTCTAGCTGCTTTTCCGTCTCTTCACGTACTGGATAATTCTCAGTAAAATTCGAAATAATTGGTGGACCAATTTCTATTTCTTCTACTGGCTCAATAGCTTCTTCTTGTTCAGCAACACGTTCACGCCTCTTGCTTCTTGTTGTTTTTTTCTTTTCAGTTTGCTCGGCAACCCTTTGAGATTTCCAATCTTTATAATCCCCTTGCATTACTTGAAACTGACTTCTAAGAATTCTCCCTACCGGAGCAAGTACTTCTCCAATATGTTTATTTGTTATACAAAGTATTCCAAGAATAACTAAAATAATTCCAATGATATATGCCCCTACTTCGTCAAATAAGAAGTAGCACGTTGCGAACATCAATGCACCGAACATACCACCACCTAAATGAACACTATCCGGGCCCTTTTTCATTTCAAGGAAGAAGTAATCTTTTGTACTAACAATTACAGAAGTATTTTGTACAGCTCCATCTTTCGTAAGCAGGTTAAATAATGTAATATGACTAAACATTAATATTGCTAGTACAATTAAATAAACACCTATTAGCCGTTTATTTAAAAGGTTGGGCCATCCCCGCTTTATTACAAACGCAACAGATAAAGCTATTACACCTAACACACCAATTATGTACCACTCACCAAAGAAGAAGCGAAAAAATAACACAAACGATTTCCCTACAACACCTAGCTGTAAAATCGTAATAATCGAAAGTGCAAAAAGAGTCAACCCGACGATTTCATAATACAAAGTTGGCTTTATCGTACGTCTTGCCTTAGCCTTCGTCCCTCTTTGCTTTTGTTTTGCCATTTCTTCACCTCGTGTTCTAAAAATTAAGTACAACTTTCTTATAAAAAAGCTCTACTTACATGTCTTTCTCTCTATTTTTCAGGTCTTTATATCTTCTATTTTTACACTTCTTGTAAAATGTTAAATAAACAGAAGAAAGCAGCCTACTCATGGCTGCTCAACCGTCTTGTTTTTTATATTATACCATAGCTCCTAAACAAAATCCTTCTTTTTGCTAAAAGGTAATTTTCTGTCCAGGCTCAAACTCTAGGTAGTGAGACGGATTCGTACTTAATACACGTACAATAGAGTAACATTGATTATCCTCCTCAGAAACCACTAATTCCACGCCATTTATATTCACAACTTTTTGACTTTCGCATTGTGAATAATCGGCCGGATACACAAGTTGCTCTGGCATAATTGTATATAAAATCATTGTAGCATTGTCCCTTCTGTACTATTATCCTTGCGTTCATCAATTAATTCGTTTAATTTTCGAAGTGCGCTACCAATACCACCGACACCATCTATAAGACCATACTTCACTGCATCTCCACCTATTACATTCGTCCCAATATCTCGCGTCAAATTCCCTTTTGCAAACATAAGCTCTTTAAAACGATCTTCCGTTACTTTCGAATGCTTTGTCACAAATCGAATGACTCTTTCTTGCATTTTATCCAAATACTCAAATGTTTGTGGCACACCTATAACAAGACCTGTTAAACGAATCGGATGAATTGTCATCGTCGCTGTTTCGGCAATAAATGAATAATCAGTTGAGACCGCAATCGGTACACCGATTGAATGCCCTCCTCCTAAAACAAGAGATACAGTTGGTTTTGAAAGCGAAGCCACCATTTCAGAAATCGCTAATCCAGCTTCAACGTCACCCCCAACTGTATTTAATATTAACAGTAAACCTTCAATTTTTGGATTTTGTTCAATCGCGACAATTTGCGGAATGATGTGTTCATATTTTGTTGTTTTATTTTGTGGTGGCAACTGAATATGACCTTCCACCTGCCCAACAATTGTTAAGCAATGAATACGCGATTCATTCATTTGTGGTACATTTGTCTGTCCAAGTTGCTGAATTTTCTCCACTATAGAAGCCTCTTTTGGAACTTCTTTCGGCTCAGCTTCTTTTTCTTCATTTGTATAACGATCACGTTCTGTCATATCGCATCCCCTTTCACTCGTATATAACTATTATTTCTTAAGTTATGAATTTCATTCGATAGGGTTAAAAAAGAAAAAGATCACCTGTAAAGGTGACCTTCTTTATACTTCCATAATAATCGGTAAAATCATTGGCTTTCTCTTCGTTTCTTCGTACAAGAACTGCCCTAATAATTCACGAATATTTTGTTTCAACATAGACCATTCAATTGTATATTCTTTAATTGATTGTTCAACAATCATACGTACAATATCTGTGGATCGTTCGATTAATGCTTCCGATTCACGAACATATACAAAGCCGCGTGAAATAATTTCTGGACCAGAGATTATTTTCTTTTCATCCTTACCAAGTGTTACAACAACAACTAAAATTCCATCTTGAGATAACATCTTTCTATCTCGAAGAACGATGTTACCGACGTCACCTACACCTAATCCATCAATTAAAACATTACCAGCTTGCACTTTACCAGCTAATTTTGCTTCATCGTCACCAAAAGCAATTACATCGCCTTTTTCTACGATAAAGATATTTTCTCTCTTAATACCTACATCTTCCGCTAAATACGCATGTGCTTTTTGCATACGGAACTCACCATGTACGGGTACAAAATACTTCGGCTTCATTAAATTTATCATCAGCTTTAATTCTTCTTGGCTACCATGACCTGAAACGTGAACTTTTCTTTCACCGTAATAAATAACCTCAGCACCAGATCTAAATAACAAGTCAATAATTTTTGATACAGATACTTCATTTCCTGGAATTGGAGAAGCTGCAATAATAACAGTATCACCTTTACGAATTGAAATTTGTTTATGAGCTTGTTTCGCCATTCTAGAAAGGGCTGCCATCGGTTCCCCTTGACTACCAGTCGTTAAGATAGCTACCTTTTTTTCCGGGAAATTGTCTATTTCTTGTAATGAAATAACCATACCTTCTGGAACATCTAAATAACCAAGACGTCTTGCAATATCTACCACTTTCACCATGCTACGTCCTACTACCGCTACTTTCCTTCCAGTTTCAGCAGCTGCATCAAACACTTGTTGAATACGGTGTACATTGGAGGCAAATGAAGCAACAATAATACGTCCTTCTGAACTATAGAATACTTTAGAAATCTCTATACCAACTTCTTTTTCCGAACCTGTATAACCAGGACGTTCAGCGTTTGTACTATCAGATAACAAGCAAAGTACGCCTTCATTTCCAATTTGTGCCATTTTCCCAATATCTGCTCCACTATTTCCGATTGGAGTTTGATCAAATTTAAAGTCTCCTGTATATACTACAGCACCTTTTGATGTATGGAAACAAACACCCACAGAATCCGGAATACTATGTGTCGTTCCGAAGAATGACACATTTGTTGAATTAAACTCTACTGTTGAATTCGAGTCAATTGTTTTTAAGTCTACACGGCCTAACATTCCTGCTTCGCCAAGCTTTTCTTGTATAAGTCCTACCGTTAATTTCGTCGCATATACTGGAATAGATAATTTACGAAGCACATAAACAATTCCACCAATATGATCTTCATGACCATGGGTAATAAATAGTCCTTTTACTCGCTCTTGATTTTCTACTAAATATGTAATGTCAGGAATAACAATATCAATCCCAAACATTTCATCTCCCGGGAACATCAATCCGGCATCTACAATAAAGATTTCAGAATCAATTTCAACACAGTACATGTTTTTTCCGATTTCACCTACTCCGCCAAGAGCAAATACTTTAACAGACTCATTCTCTTTTCTCTTCATGTTGTTGCCTGGTTTAAAAATCTTGCAAACACTGATTTCACTAAAATTGCAGAGACACCAGGGGAAACTCTACAACCACCATATATTCACCGTCCAAGACGAATGTCCTTACCGTTATGCGATATCATGTCCTTGTTAATTTTTTAAACCAGGTTTCACCTCTCTTTCATTATATAAATCAAATATCTTATTCGATATGATATGAAAATTTCATTAAATCTTAATTTTTACCAATTTTGCTAAGCATACCCGTACTAAGCTACTTAGCCATATTATAACTGATACAAGAAATAGAACACAAGTTAAATTATGCGAAAGACAAGAGAAGACATTAAAATGAGATTATAATTTAAGAGGGCAAAATTCATATCAGTTTTACTATTTTCCCTACGTAATAAGAGTTTGATGGAAAAATATTCATGTAAATTCTTTACATAAACATGAAACGATATTCACTAAAAAAATCTTATCTCTGTAATCAGTTTCTTACTAATTCTCCCCCCTGCCACCCCCTTCTTATTACAGCCTATTAACTATAGCTAATTTTCATCACTTACATATAGTTAGTCAAAATAAAAATGACCTAGTTTCACACTAGGTCATTTTTATTAACGAGGAATAGATTGCATTACGGATTGTAACGTTATTCTTTCTTCTTCCGTTAATGGAAGAAGTGGCAAACGTACAGAACCTACATCTAATCCCACCATTTGTAATGCTGTTTTTACTGGTGTTGGGCTCGGCGCCATAAATAGTGCATCCGTTACTTTTACTAGTAATTGATGTAATTTCTGCGCTTTTTTAAACTCTCCAGCTTGGAATGCAGCAATCATTTCTTGCATTTCATTCCCGATAACATGAGATGCTACAGAAACAATACCTTTTGCTCCAATTGCCATAGCTGGTAATGTTAAACCATCATCACCGCTGTATACTGCAAAGTCGTCCGCTGTTTTTTCAATGATTTCTGTCATTGTTAATACATCGCCGCCTGCATCTTTAATCGCAACAATGTTTTCTATTTCTGATAAACGAACAACTGTATCAACGGAGATTTGTACAATAGATCGTCCTGGAACATTATATAGCATTACCGGAAGCGGAGTGCTTTCAGCGATTGTTTTAAAGTGCTGGTACATCCCTTCTTGACTCGGTTTATTATAATACGGTGCCACTAGCATAACTGCATCAACACCAACTTCAGTTGCCTTTTTTGTTAAATCGACAGAAGCATGCGTATTATTGCTACCTGTTCCAGCGATGACGGGCACCCTTTTATCGACAACAGATACGACATGGCGATATAACGCTACTTTTTCTTCTGATGTTAATGTAGGAGATTCTCCAGTCGTCCCTCCTACCACGATTGCTGTTGTACCGTTATCAATTAAATAATTTACCAATTTCGTTGTCTTTGCAAAATCGATATTACCATTTTTATCAAACGGTGTTACCATCGCGGTTGCAATTGTCCCAAAATCTATCATGATCTCACTCCTTATTGTTCCAGTTGCTTTTCTTTTGAAAGCTCAAATGCACTATGTAATGCATTCACAGCCTCCACTAAATCGGCTTCTTTTACAAGAACCCAAATTGTCGTATGACTATCTGCTGATTGCAGAATTTGAATACCTTTTTCCGCTAAAGCTGTGACAATTTTCGCTGTAACCCCTGGAATACCTGCCATTCCAGCACCAACGATAGAAACCTTCGCACAATGCTCTGTCACCACTGGATCATATCCAAGTTGCTTTAAAACCTCAACTGCACGCGCTGATACACTATCCTTTACTGTGTAAGCTACACCAGTAGGAGAAATGTTAATTAAGTCCACACTAATCCCTTCATTAGCCATTTCTTTAAACACGTGTTGTTGTAAATCATATGCAGTTTCTTTTGCAAGCACTTTAATTTGCGTTACGTTTGACACATGGGCAATCCCTGTAACAGGACGTTCTTCTACATCCTGCCCTTTTGTAGCACCATCATATGCCGCAATAAGCGTACCTTCACTATCAGAATACGTAGAACGTACACGAAGTGGTACTTTTGCATGCATCGCAATTTCAACCGCACGCGGATGAACAACTTTCGCACCCTGATAAGCCATGTTACAAATCTCGTTATATGTTACAGTTTGAAGATGACGTGCATCTTTTACGATACGAGGATCCGCAGTCATAACACCTTCAACATCTGTGAAGATATCGATATATTCAGCATGAAGCGCAACACCTAATGCTGAAGCTGAGGTATCACTACCTCCGCGTCCAAGTGTTGTCGTATCTCCATTTTTCGTTTGACCTTGGAATCCAGTCACGACGATAACATCTACATTTTGTAACTCTTCATGTATACGATCGCAATTCATTTCAATAATCTTAGCATTCGTAAAGTCATTATTCGTTACAAAACCAGCTTGCGCACCATTTAATGCTGCTGCTTTTATACCATTCTCATTCAACATGTTAGAGAAAACAATTGCTGAGATTAATTCTCCGCATGATAATAATAAATCTTGCTCACGTTTAGAAATATTAGGTTCCTCTTGATTTACAAGACTTAATAACGTATCAGTTGCATACGGTTCACCTTTACGGCCCATTGCTGATACAACAGTAACTACTTTATAACCAGCAGCTAACGATTTTTTTATATGGTGAAGCGCATGCTTGCGCCCATTGTCATCACGTACTGATGTACCACCAAATTTTTGAACAATAATTTTCATATTTTGCACCTTCTCTTAGCCGTTTACACTAATTGTAATTTTACTAAGCGCTCTGCAATTTGAACAGAATTCCATGCAGCGCCTTTTAATAAGTTATCAGATACGACCCAAAGGTGGAATCCTTTATCATTATTTAAATCTTTACGGATTCTTCCAACGAATACTTCATTTTTACCTACTGCAGTAGCTGGCATTGGATATAACTGCTCTGCTGGATTATCTTGCAGTACAATACCTTCTGCATTTGCAAGTAAGTTTTTCATTTCTTCTACTGTTACGCCTTTTTTATCTACTTCAATGTATACAGACTCGGAATGACCCGATACAACTGGTAAACGTACACATGTCGCAGCTACTTCTAATTCAGGCATATGCATAATTTTTTTCGTTTCATTAATCATTTTCATTTCTTCGAATGTAAATCCATTATCTTGGAATTTATCAATCTGTGGAATAGCATTAAAAGCGATTTGGAAATGCTTTTCGTCACCTGATACAGGTAAAACATTCGCCTTTACTTCTTCGCCATTTAAGATTGCTTGTGATTGTTCATGAAGTTCTTCAATAGCTGCCGCACCAGCACCTGATACAGCTTGATATGTGGAAACGATTACTCGTTTTAAACCATATTGCTGGCGAACTGGCTCAAGAGCTACTACCATTTGAATTGTAGAACAGTTTGGATTTGCAATAATACCATTATGTTCTTTTAAATCATTTTCATTTACTTCAGGTACAACAAGTGGCACGTTTTCTGTCATACGGAATGCACTTGTATTATCAACAACAATTGCACCGCGCTTTGCTGCTTCTGGCGCTAATTGTTTCGATACAGATCCACCTGCACTAAATAGTGCAATATCTACTCCTTCAAAACTTTCAGGAGTTGCCTCTTGAACTGTAAATTCTTCGCCTTTAAATACAAGTTTCTTACCTGCAGATCGTTTAGATGAAAGTAACGTTAACTTCCCAATTGGAAATTCTCGTTTCTCTAAAGTATTTAACATTTGTTCACCAACTGCGCCGGTTGCTCCAACTACAGCGACATGAAAAGTTTTTTGCTTTTCCATCACTATGCCCCTTTCTAGATACCAATCCTTCTATAACTTAGAATTAGAAGGAGCTTACAATGCCCCCTCTAATCTTAATAACGTTAATTTTATCATATTCTACAGTAAGAATGATGGTTTCAACAAAAATTGTACGTTTTTTTCGTTTTTTAATTCATATATCTGAATTTTTCTACAACAACAGGTTGTAATTGTTTTCCTTGTAGTGCTTCCAATACTGTATCTTCAAGTAATTCCATACGAGCTACCATTGAGTTCGGTTTTTTCTCTGGTGCATCTTGGCCAAATGGTACGAAGTAGATGTCTTTTGTAGCCATTAGGCGCATGAGGTTTACTCCATTAAGCCCCAACGCATCATTCGTCGAAACAGCTAACACAACAGGCTTTCCATTTCTAAGCGTCGCTTTTGCTGCCATTAATACTGGAGAGTCTGTCATTGCATTTGCAAATTTACTCATCGAATTCCCTGTTAGTGGTGCAATCACCATGCAATCTAGTGGAATTTTCGGTCCTAGTGGCTCTGCGCCAACGATTGAATTAATTGCCTTAAAACCGGTTATTTCTTCGATCTTTTTAATCCATTCTTCCCCTTCGCCAAATCTAGTATTTGTTGATTGGACAGTATAAGAAACAACGGGACGTACTTCTGCACCTTCTGCAATTAACTTCTCTAAATGTGGCATAACTTCTTCATACGTACAATGTGACCCTGTAAATCCGAAACCAATTCGTTTTCCCTTCAAACTCATTTCTCATCATCCTCCTTTGCGATTGCATCCGCTATTAATAACTGAGAAAGAACATTCGCTAATATTTGTCCTGCTGTTTTCGGTGCAACAATCCCAGGAAGACCAGGTGCTAATAGTGCCTTCACTCCACGCTTCTCTGCATAGCGAAAGTCCGTGCCACCTGGCTTAGAAGCTAAATCAATAACTAGCGTATGAGCTGGCATTTTTGAAAGAACATTCGCTGTCACAACGAGATGCGGAATTGTATTAATAACAATATCGATATTACCTACTTCTTTCTCTATGTCTTGCATATGAAAAGGAGAAAACATCATTTCTGTAATACGAGCAATATGTTCCGAACGTCTCGCTCCAACTTTGACATGTGCTCCTAATGATTGAAAGGCTCTTGCAACACTCATACCAGTTCTACCAAATCCTAAAACCATTACATTCGATCCATGAATTGTGTAATCAGTATGTTGAATAACCATCATTAGTGTACCTTCTACGGTCGGAATAGAGTTATAGATTGCAACATCATCACGATCAAATAATTTTACAAGTTTGCGATTTGTAGTAGCTACGAGATTTTCCAAGTAAGGTGTACCAATACCTGAATATATAGTGAAGTTTTCTGGCGTCTTTTCAATTTGTTCTTTCGTTATGGAAACTTTTTCATTTGAAAAAATAGTATCTACTTCTCCTCTGGCATTCGTCCCTGCAACCGGCAAAATAATTGCATCTAAAGAAGTGAAATTTAAATCTTGTATACTTTCCTTTGCTGCCCCTGTGAAGCCATGATCTAACTGTTCAAACCCTATTAATGAAAGTTTCGCGTCCAGTTCGACTAGCTTGCGAATTACTTCTAGCTGCCGTGCATCTCCTCCTATGACAGCAATATGCATCTCAGTCAACATTCCCTAATTCACCTTCTTTTTCTTTCATTTATAAGAAAAATGCCTACTTTTTCTTTTTCCTCCACATCATATGTAATGTACGAGTTTGAGGTGATTGAAAAACAAAAAGCACACGTGATTTATCTTCTTTATATAAAGATAAAAAAAGACAACCAAAATGGTCATCTTTCACTATGATCTTGAATGGTTCGTAAGATCGCAAAGTATCATATCATTTCCAACCTTCTTTATTTTGCTCCATTCTACTCTCACTTCTTGCTGTTCTCTTTTAAAACCTCCCCATTTCCCAGCAGGTATAATAAGCGCTTGTATTTTTCCATCTCTCTCATCAATTTCTAAATCTGCATGACCTAAAACTCCCATTTTTTCTGCTCTTTCTAAATCCACAATCTCTTTGCCACTTAATTCACTTAAACGCATTAAATCTCCCCCTATCCTACTTTTTATGAAGGTTATCCTATAATAAGTACCTATTCTGCATATATAAAAAAAATAACCGTATCTCATATAAAAGAGATACGGTTATTTCCGAAAGCGAATGAATTACAAGATCGATTAAAGTTTCATTCCTTTTGGCAGTTTTCCATCTGGACTAATAAGTGCCGCAGAGAATTCATCGGTAAACATATTGCGAATTAACTCGTCTACATTTTGCTTTGTTACAGTGTTTACACTTTCAATAATCTCATCAAGAGAACGATGTTTACGAAGGAGCAATTCGTTTTTACCATTACGGCTCATACGACTATTCGTACTTTCTAAACTTAACATTAAGTTTCCTTTTAATTGTTCTTTACTGTTAACAAGCTCTTTTTCTGTAATACCTGTATTTTTCAACGTATTTAACGTTTCTTGCATTGTTTCATACAGTGTATCTAATTGTTTACTACCTGTTCCACCGTAAAGTGTTAACATTCCTGTATCTTCATAAGAAGAGTGATAAGAGAACACTGAGTACGCTAACCCGCGTTGCTCACGTACTTCTTGGAATAAACGGCTACTCATACTACCGCCTAAAACATTATTTAATACAATTAAGTTATAAATATCTTCGTGTCCCATTTGCAAACCTTTATATCCTAAACATAAATGAGCTTGTTCTGTTTCCTTCTTACGTGCTACTTTATTGAAATGGAAAATTGGGCTATGTACTTGTTCACGATTTGTTGTCCCTTCGTAACTACCGAAATATTGCTCTACAGTTTGTAAAAATGCTTCATCAATATTCCCTGCAATTGATACAACAACATTTTCAGGTGTGTAATGATCTTTCATATATTGACGTAACGTATCACCTGTAAATGTTTCAAGCGTTTCTTCTGTTCCTAAAATAGGATATCCAAGCGGATGCGTTTCATATGTTGCTTTCGTTAACATATCATGCACAATATCATCTGGCGCATCTTCGTACATTTTTATTTCTTCACATACAACATTCTTCTCTTTTTTCAGTTCTTCCTCATCAAATGTTGAATTAAAGAACATATCTGCTAAAACATCTAATGCATATTTAGCATGCTCATCTAGCACTTTCGCATAGTAACATGTATATTCTTTTGAAGTAAAAGCATTTACTTGTCCACCAATGCTATCAAATGATTCTGCAATCTCTCTTGCACTTCGCGTTTCTGTCCCTTTAAAGAACATATGTTCCAAAAAGTGCGAAACCCCATTATTTTTTTCATTTTCATTTCTTGAACCTGCGTGGATCCATATACCAATCGCAACCGAGCGTACAGTTGGTATATTCTCCATAACAATTCTTACACCATTTTTACACGTATATTTTTTAATCAAAAACTTTCCTCCTAATGCCAGTTTCTCTAAATAATTGCTATTATTTAATGATAACAAGTTTAGAGATGAATGTCATGCAAATGTATTTAATCCACACGTTTTTCATCTAGTAATTCTGTAATATTCCCCACTTTATATCCTTGTTCCTTTAAATTTTTAATCATAGTATCTAGCGCTTCTGTTGTAGATGAAGTAGGATGCATTAGCACAATAGCACCTGGATGTATTTTTCGCATTACTCTCTGCAATAGTACACCCGGTTCTGGCCGCTTCCAATCAATTGTATCTACAGTCCACATAATCGTCCCCATTTGGAAATCATCCGCTATTTTTACTACCTCATCCCGAAAGCTTCCACTTGGCGGAGCAAACCATCTCACTTTCTGATTTGTAGCTGCTTCTATCATTCGATTCGTTTTTTGTAATTGATCTCGTATTTCATCTGTAGACAGCGTTTTCATATTAGGGTGTGTGTAAGAATGATTTCCTACTTCTTGATTTGCATCGACAATCATTTTAGCAAATCGTAAGTTTTCTTTCACCCAGCGTCCTTCTAAAAAGAAAGTCGCCTTCACATCATGTTTTTTCAATATCTCTAATATACGTGGCAAATACTCATTACCCCAGGCCACATTAATTGTTAATCCCACCATCTTTTTATTTGGATGTCCTCGATAAATGGGAGCTGGTGGTAAATCTTCTAAGTGAACACTCGGTGATACTTCCTTAAATTCAAGTTGTTTTTGATCAAACTTCTTGATTTTCTTCATATTATTATAGGACGCTTCTATATCCACTTGTTTTCCATTATACCCAGGCGTCGCCTTCCAAATCTTATCAATCATCGCATTTTGCGGCATAATCTCGTACTGTTTTACATGCTTTTGAATCTCTTCATGCAAGTTATCCTGCGCAAAAACGGAATAAAAGCCACAACCCATATATAAAGAAAATATAAATATGTACGCTAATATACGAGCTTTCATATAAACCCTCCCATTAACTATAAAAAAGAAACCATTTTCTTCTTATCTTTGTTAATTTGAGCGTTATGATGAAAACTATACCTATACTCACATAAAAATCTAAATAAATCACATTTTTTACATAACAAAAAAAGCCAGCTAAACTGGCTTTCACTTATTGTTGCTCTTGTGCGTTTTCTTCTTTAGCTGCTTCTTCTTTAGCTGCTTCTTCTTTAGCTGCTTCTTTTTCTTGCTCTTCTTTTAGCAATACTTTTCTAGATAAGTTTACACGACCTTGTTTGTCAATCTCGATAACTTTAACTGAAATCTCATCACCGATTTTCACAACGTCTTCTACCTTACCTACACGCTCAAGTGCAAGTTCAGAAATGTGAACAAGTCCATCTTTACCGCTAAATAATTCAACGAACGCACCGAATTTTTCAACGCGTTTAACTTTTCCTAAGTAGATTTCGCCTACTTGTACTTCGCGAACGATATCTTCGATAATTTTCTTCGCTTTTTCATTCATCTCTTGATTAATTGATGAAATGAATACTGTACCATCTTGCTCGATGTCAATTTTAACGCCAGTTTCTTCAATGATTTTATTGATTTGTTTACCACTTGGTCCAATAACATCACGAATTTTATCTGGGTTAATTGCCATTGTAATAATCTTCGGAGCATACGCAGATAACTCAATGCGAGGTTCAGCGATAACAGATAACATGTGATTTAGAATGTGCATACGACCAACTTTCGCTTGTTGTAATGCTTCTTCTAAAATCTCACGAGATAAACCATCGATTTTAATGTCCATTTGTAGTGCAGTTACACCTTTTGCAGTACCTGCTACTTTAAAGTCCATATCACCTAAATGGTCTTCCATTCCTTGAATATCTGTTAAAATTGTGTAATGCTCACCAGATTTCACTAGACCCATTGCAATACCAGCAACTGGTGCTTTAAGTGGTACACCCGCATCCATCATCGCTAATGTACTACCGCAAATACTTGCTTGTGAAGTAGAACCATTTGACTCTAATACTTCAGATACAAGACGAACTGTATATGGGAAATCCTTTTCAGATGGAAGTACAGGTTCAAGAGCTCGTTCTCCTAGTGCTCCGTGACCAATTTCACGACGACCTGGTCCACGCATTGGTCTTGTTTCACCAACACTAAATGAAGGGAAATTATAATGGTGCATAAAGCGTTTTGACTCTTCTACACCTAGACCATCTAAAATTTGCACATCGCCTAATGCACCTAATGTACAAATACTTAATGCTTGCGTTTGTCCACGTGTGAATAAACCAGAACCATGTGTACGAGATAAAATGCCAACCTCTGATGCTAAAGGACGAATTTCGTCACCTTTACGACCATCTGGGCGGATTTTTTCAACTGTAATAAGACGACGTACTTCTTCTTTTACAATTTTATATAAAATCTCACTTACTTGTCCTAATGTATCAGCATCAGCTTCCTCAGCTTCGTAATGCTCAATTACACGCTTTTTCACTACGCTAATTGCATCTTCACGTGCATGTTTTTCGTGCACTTGAATTGCAGAATGCATATCTGTCTCAGCCATTTCACGTACAGCTTGGTTCAAATCAGCATCCACTTCATAAAGTTTCACTGCTGTTTTCTCTTTACCGACAGCTTGTACAATCTCTTCTTGGAATGCAATTAGACGTTTAATTTCATCGTGTCCAAACATAATTGCTTCTAACATTGTTTCTTCAGGTACTTGATCCGCTCCTGCTTCAACCATGTTAATTGCATCTTTCGTACCAGCTACAACAAGGTGCATATCACTTTGTTCTTGCTGTTCTACTGTTGGATTAATAACGAACTCGCCATTAATACGACCAACTGTCGCACCTGCGATTGGACCTTCAAATGGAATATCTGAAATAGATAATGCTAATGAAGAACCAAGCATAGCTGCCATCTCAGAAGAACAATCTTGATCAACACTCATTACGATGCTGACAACTTGTACTTCATTACGGAAACCATCTGCGAAAAGTGGACGGATTGGACGGTCAATTAAACGACTTGCTAAAATTGCTTTTTCACTTGGACGGCCTTCGCGCTTAATAAAACCGCCTGGGATTTTTCCGACTGCATATAAACGCTCTTCATAGTTTACTGTAAGCGGGAAGAAATCTACATTTTTTGGCTCTTTTGATGCAGTTGCTGTAGATAGAACTGCTGTGTCGCCATATCTTACTAATACTGCTCCGTTTGCTTGTTTTGCAAGCTGACTTGTTTCAATTGTTAGCTGACGACCAGCTAAATCTATCGAGAAGACTTGCTTTTCCTGACTCATTTAAGTACCCCTCTCAATTTAAAATATTCAATTCTTCTATGTAAATGGGTAGTATATCACAATATTCTTTCCTCTAGTATTGCCGAAAATTAAGTAAGCTATAAAGAGTAGAAGATATATTTTTACCTAACAAAAAAGCGGGAATATTCCCGCTTCTTTGACTATCGACGTAAGCCAAGCTTTGTGATTAATTCACGGTAACGTGTGATATCGCTATTACGAAGGTAAGTAAGTAAGTTACGACGTTTACCAACCATCTTTAATAGACCACGACGTGAATGATGATCCTTCTTGTGAGTACGTAAGTGCTCGTTTAGAGTGTTAATTTGCTCCGTTAGGACAGCAATTTGAACCTCTGGAGAACCAGTATCAGTCTCATGAGTTCTAAATTGTGCAATGATTTCATTTTTACGCTCTTGTGTTAAAGCCATCCTATTTCACCTCCTAATAATTAAACCCCCAGTTACCTAGCAAGCATCGGTGAGTCGCAATGCCAAGTAATGGTTGTCATAAAGTACATAACATAGAATACTACTTTTCATTTGAAAAAGCAAGTATATTCTTTACGCTCGCAAAATATTCTTGGGCAACCTTTTTATCTTGAGCGATTTGCGCAACTAACTCATCAATTCCATTAAACTTTTTTTCTTCTCTTATACGCATGTGCCATTCCACTGTAACACTTTGATCGTATATGTCTTTATTAAATTCAAATAGATGCACTTCAATAGATAATTGACGCTCATTCTCTTTGAAAGTTGGTTTATATCCGATATTACATACACCATCATGCCATTCATCATGAACCTTCAACCTTACCGCATATACACCTACAGGTGGCAACAAATATTCATCACTTAAACCCACATTTGCAGTTGGGAAACCAATTTGACGTCCACGCTTATCACCGTGTACAACTGTTCCTTCTACCGTGTAAGCTCTCCCTAAAATAGATGGAATTTGTTCCATTTCACCGTTTCGAATTAACTTTCGTAATGAAGTAGAACTTACTTTTTCTTCTTGATATTCAACTTTTTCGATCACGGTCTGTGTAAACTCCCCTCTTGCATGAAATGGTAAAGTCTCCATCTTCCCTTTTCCTAAACGTCCATATGAATAATCAAAGCCTGCTACTACATGCTTTACATTTAAACCAATAATATACTCATCGACAAACTGCTGTGGTAATAATCCAGCAAATGGCTCATCGAATTTCACCACATATAAGATATCAATTCCTAAACTTGCGATGATTTCTTCTTTAAGGCGCATCGGTGTAATATACTCCACATGCGCTTCTTTTTTTCCTAATACAACAGATGGGTGTGGATGGAACGTCATGACAGCACTTTTACATCCTCTTTCATCCGCTATTTTTTTCGCTGTTCGAATCACACGTTGATGTCCTAAATGAATGCCATCAAAATATCCTAATGCCATTACAGTAGGTGGTAATTCTATTTTATTTTGTTCATGTGGATGAGTTAAATGAATAAGTTTCACGCTTGAATTCACCTTTTTCTGTAATAATCCTTCCAATAATTCATTATAGCTTTAGTTCTTGATTATTCACAAGTACTTTCATTGGCTTTAGCATTCCAGGGTGTTTTGGGTGATGTTCATAAATTGCTAAGCAACGATCATTTTTATCAAATACTGTAATAAATGGTGCTGTTGTTTCTAATTCATTCTTTAAGAACATACCGTTCTTTATTTTTTCAGCTTGCTTTTCATCTACAACCATTTTTGGAAACTTACTTAGCGCCTCATCAATTGAGATGAAAATAGACTCTACTGTTCCATTTTGCACGTTTTCTTCAATTTCTTCAAATGATATGCAATCTTCTAGTAAAAATTCACCAGATGCTGTTCTTACAAGGTGAGACATATGTGATGGAAATCCAAGTTTTTCACCTATCATTACTGCTAGTGTTCTTACATATGTTCCTTTACTACACGTTACACGGAAACGAAATGAAATATTTTCCCCTTCAAAAACTTCACGTTCATCAAGTAATACAAATTCATGAATTGTAATTGTACGAACTGGACGTTCAACTTCTTGTCCTGCCCTTGCATATTCGTATAGTTTTTTTCCGTTAACTTTTACAGCTGAGAACATCGGCGGCATTTGTTCAATTGTCCCTGTTAATTCCGCTAGTACCTCTTCTACTTCTTTACGTGTAATGACACGATTTACATCTTGTTTCTCCACAACTTCACCAGAAGCATCTTCTGTTGTTGTCGAAAATCCTAATGTCACTTCACCTTCGTATGTTTTTGTTTCACTTGTTAAAAATTGCGCAATTTTTGTTGCACGCCCAACGCAAATAGGTAATACTCCTGTTACATCTGGATCCAGTGTCCCTGTATGACCAATTCGTTTCTCACGCAATATCTTTCTTAATTTGAACACACAATCATGTGATGTCATTCCCTTTGGCTTATGTAATAATACTACACCTTCCATATACTCACCTCATCATTATTCTTTTGTAGTAATTGCAATTATGCAAAACTTATTTTACATTGAAAAAATGGATAGACAAATGTCTATCCATTATTCTTCACGTTTACCGTCTTTATTAATTTCATGTAAAAGTGTATCAATTCGATGACCATATCCGATAGACTCATCAAACTCAAAGGTAATTTCTGGTGTTTTACGAAGACGAATACGTTGGCCAATTTCTGAACGAATAAAGCCTTTTGCCTTCGCTAAACCTTTTAATGTATTTTCTTTCTGTTCTTCGTCACCTAAAACAGAAATGTATACTTTAGCAATTTGTAAATCTCCACTCACTTGTACATCTGTTACTGTAACAAATCCAATACGTGGGTCTTTAATTTTACGACTGATAATGTCGCCTAATTCTTTTTTCATTTGCTCGCCCACACGGTTCGCACGTAATTTCATAACTCTTCACCTCATTCAATACCATTCCAAATGTGTTATCGTACGTTCAATTTCAGGAAATGAATCGATATACTCAAGTACACGATTCATTTCTTTTTCACAGACAACACGATTTGAGGATACGGAAACAATTGCAATTTCTGTACGTTGCCATACATCTTGATGCCCAACTTCAGAAACAGCTACATTATAGCGCTGTTTCACACGAGTTAACACACGTTGCAAAATTGCTCGTTTCTCTTTTAAAGAATGCACATCGTAAATCATACACTCGAATGAGAGTGAAGCGATAATCATCGCTTCACTTCTTCCATAACGTATGCTTCAATGATGTCCCCTTCTTTAAGATCATTATATCTCTCAATTGTAATACCACACTCATAGTTTTGTGCAACTTCTTTTACGTCGTCTTTGAAACGTTTTAACGTATCAAGTTTTCCTTCGAAGACTACTACGCCATCACGGATAATACGAACGCCACTATCACGTGTAATTTTACCGTCTATTACGTAACAACCTGCGATTGTTCCAACTTTTGTTACTTTGAATGTTTGACGAACTTCCGCTTGACCGATTACTTTTTCTTCGAATTCTGGATCCAGCATACCTTGCATTGCTGATTCAATTTCTTCGATTACTTTATAGATAATACGGTGTAAACGAACATCAACTTTCTCTAATTCAGCTGTACGCTTCGCATTCACATCAGGGCGTACGTTAAATCCAATTACAATTGCATTAGATGCAGAAGCTAAAATAATATCAGATTCTGTAATCGCACCTACGCCTGTATGGATAATTTTTACTTTTACGCCTTCAACATCAATTTTACGAAGTGATGCTGCCATTGCTTCTACAGAACCTTGTACGTCTGCTTTCACAATTAAGTTAATTTCTTTTACATCGCCCTCTTGGATTTGTTGGAATAAATCTTCCAGGCTGAATTTAGATTTCTCACCACGTTGTGCAACTAACGCTTCTTGTGCACGTGATTCACCAATTTGACGAGCTTTCTTCTCATCAGCGAATGCCATGAAACGATCTCCCGCTTGTGGCACTTCATTTAAACCTGTAATTTCAACAGGAGTTGATGGACCAGCAACTTTTACACGACGACCAATATCACTTACCATTGCACGAACACGACCGAATGATGTTCCAACAACAATTGGATCTCCAACTCGAAGTGTACCGTTTTGAACAAGTAATGTCGCGATAGTTCCTTTACCTTTATCAAGCTGTGCTTCAATTACAGTACCAGCTGCATAGCGATTTGGATTTGCTTTATATTCTTCTACTTCACTCACAAGAAGGATCATTTCTAGTAAGTTGTCAATTCCCTCGCCTTGAATCGCAGAAATTGGTACGAAAATCGTGTCTCCGCCCCAAGCTTCTGGAACTAATTCATATTCTGTTAATTCTTGCATTACACGATCAGGATTTGCCGCTGGTTTATCCATTTTATTCACAGCAACAATAATTGGTACTCCAGCTGCTTTCGCATGGCTAATCGCTTCAACTGTTTGTGGCATAACACCGTCATCAGCTGCAACAACAAGAATTGTAATATCTGTTACTTGTGCACCACGAGCACGCATTGTTGTAAATGCCGCGTGACCTGGTGTATCTAAGAACGTAATTTTCTTATCATTTACATCAACTTGGTATGCACCGATATGCTGAGTAATTCCACCAGCTTCGCCAGCAGTTACTTTTGAATTACGGATAGAGTCAAGCAATGTTGTTTTACCATGGTCAACGTGTCCCATAATTGTAACAACAGCTGGACGTTCTTTTAAGTTTTCTTCATCATCTTGCTCATCGATGAATGTTTCAAATTCAGTTTCGCTTACAACTACTTCTTCTTCTACTTCAATACCGTAATCAGTAGCAATTAACTCAATTGTATCTTTATCTAAGTCTTGGTTAATTGTCGCCATAATTCCTAGCATGAAGAGCTTTTTAATAATTTCAGATGGCTCTTTGCTTAACTTTTTAGCAAGGTCACCTACTGTAAGGCTTCCAGAGAAAGTGATTTTATCTGGTGTTTCTACTATTGGTGTTTGTTGTCTTCCAGCAAAGTTATCTTGACGTTTATCTTCATTTGCTTTGCCTTTTTTCTTATTCTTATTGCTGTTCTTTTTACTGCGAACAACTTTCTCTTCTACTTCAAACTCATCTGCAACAGAAGGTTTTTCCGCTCCAGCGCTATATTGATTATCTAATTTGTTTACTACTTCATCTTCTAACATTGTCATATGATTCGAAACCTCGATATTCATCTCTTTTAGTTTTGTCATAAGATCTTTACTTGAGATATTATTTTTTTTTGCATATTCATGTACTCGAATTTTACTCATACCTTCACCCCCGGTAATTTGTATCGAGCATGCTACGTAGCTTTTTCGCAAAGCCTTCATCTAAAACAGCTACAACGACTCGCTCGTTTCTCCCAATCGCATGCCCTAATTGTTGTCGATTTTCGACTTTTCTCATTGGTATGTTGTAGTACGTGGTTTTATCAATGATACGTTTTGTAGTGTTCGCTGACGCATCTTCAGAAAGCAATACTAGCTTTGCTTTGCCACTTCGTACTTCTTTTAAAACGAGTTCTTCACCCGAAATAAGTTTTCGAGCGCGGTTTGCTAGTCCTAAAAATGATTTCCAATCAGACACTTATTTCGACTCCTTCTCAACAAGCTCAAGAAGCTCTTCGTACAGAGAACTGTCGATTTTCGCTTTTAGATGATGTTCCAAAATGTTTTTCTTTTGGGCTTGAATAATGCTTTCTTTATCTTTTGATAAATATGCACCTCGTCCTGATTTTTTTCCTGATAAATCAATAGACACTTCGCCCTCTTTGGAACGAACAATGCGAACTAGCTCTCGTTTTGATTTCATCTCTTGCGTCGCAATACATTTTCGTAACGGAACTTTTCGATTGCTCATACTCATCACCTCTATTCGATTTCGTCTTCAGCTGAATCGAATCCGAATGCGATTACGCTATCTTCTTCTGTCACAATACCAAGTTGTTTCGCATCAGACTCACTTTTAATATCAATTTTCCAGCCTGTTAATTTAGCTGCAAGACGCGCATTTTGTCCACGCTTACCAATCGCTAATGAAAGCTGGTGGTCTGGAACAACAACAGTTGTTGCTTTCTCTGCTTCATCTACAAGTACTTTAACAACCTGTGATGGACTTAAAGCATTTGCAACATATTCAACTGGGTCATTCGACCAGCGAACGATGTCAATCTTTTCACCTTTTAGTTCATCTACAACGCGTTGTACACGTTGTCCTTTCGGTCCTACACAAGAACCTACTGGATCAACATCGATATTCTCTGCATATACAGAAATTTTAGAACGGTCGCCTGCTTCACGTGCTACAGAGCGAATTTCTACAGTTCCATCATAAATTTCTGGAACTTCCATTTCGAATAAACGTTTTAAAAGACCAGGATGTGTACGTGATACGTAAATTTGTGGTCCTTTTGTTGTCTTTTCTACTTTTGTAATAAATACGCGAATACGATCATGTGGTTTATATTGCTCATTTGGCATTTGCTCACTTACAGGTAATAAAGCTTCTACTTTACCTAAGCTTACATAGATGAAACGAGCATCTTGGCGCTGTACAATACCAACCATAATGTCTTCTTCACGATCACTAAATTCTGAATAAATTACACCACGTTCCGCCTCACGAACTCGTTGTGTTACAACTTGTTTTGCAGTTTGCGCTGCAATACGACCAAAATCTTTTGGCGTTACTTCAATTTCTAGTACGTCACCATCTTGGTAGTTTGGATTAATTTGTCTTGCCTCTTCTACAGAGATTTCAAGACGTGGATCAAACACATTATCTACAACGTCCTTACGTGCTAAAACTTGAATTGTTCCCACTTCTGGGTTAAAGCTCACACGAACGTTTTGTGCTTGGTTAAAATTGCGTTTATAAGCAGAGATTAATGCTGCTTCAATCGCATCAATAATAATATCTTTGCTAATACCTTTTTCTGACTCTAATACGAGCAAAGCATCTAACAACTCAGTGCTCATGAAGATCCCCCTTCTTACTAAAACGTAACAGCAAGTCGCGCATTTGCAACTTTATCCATTGGAATTTGGATTTCTTTTTTACGTGTTTTAATTGTTAATAGTAGTGTAATTGTATTACCGTCGTAGGAAAGTAGCTTTCCTTCAAACATCTTCTCACCATCAATCGGCTTATATGTTTTAATTGCCACTTGTTTTCCTACCGCTTGCTGGAAGTCTTTCTCTTTCTTTAATGGACGTTCCGCTCCAGGAGATGATACATCCAAAAAGTAAAGATGAGGAATTGGATCCTCTTTATCTAAAGCTTCGCTTAAACGTTCACTTACCGCACCGCATTCTTCAATTTCGACTCCCTTTTCAGAATCGATGAATACGCGTAAGAACCAGTCTTGTCCTTCTTGCACATACTCTACATCTACAAGTTCAAGATTTAACTCTTCAACGATTGGCTGCGCAAATGCTTCTACAATTTCTGTGACTTTCTTATCCATAAACAGCCTCCTTCCTGCCGCCATGTACCATTTACAAGAAAAGATCCCGTTCATAAAGACGGTCTATCTTATTCTTTCTCGTTAGCTAACAAAAGCCCCTGCCGTTAAGCAGGGAATATCTGTCTTAGTATTACCAAATTTAAGAAGTAAAACTTGTAACAAAATATGTATATACGACAGAAATATCTTTACTATCTACATAAGCAAAATGTAGATAGTAACACGAAAGAGTGGGTTTCCCCACTCTCTTTTTCACAAAATATACATGACATGGTTATCTCGGTTTATAGTATACCATAGCAAATGTTGATTTGCAAAGATTTTTCCTACCTATTAGAACAGTGACAATTGGTTTTGATCCGGTAAATCTCCTAGACAACCTTGACCATCTAAATACTCAATAATCGTTTTAGAAACCTTACTGCGCTGCTGTAAGTCTTCTTTTGATAAGAAATCACCATTTTTACGAGCTTCAACAATACTGAAAGCTGCGTTTGTACCAAGACCGGGAACTGCATTAAATGGAGGAATTAAAGTATCCCCATCAATTATAAATTCGGTTGCATGCGAGCGGTATAAATCAACCTTTTGGAATGAATAACCACGCTCACACATTTCAAGTGTCATTTCTAGTACCGTTAATAAACTCTTCTCTTTCGGTGCTGCATCCAATCCTTTTTGTGCAATTTCATCAATTTTTACACGTATGGATGCTGAACCTTTCGCCATCGCCTCTACATCAAAGTCATCTGCACGAACTGTAAAATATGCCGCATAGAATAAAAGTGCGAAATGTACTTTAAAGTATGCAATACGTACAGCCATAAGTACGTAAGCAGCCGCATGGGCTTTAGGGAACATGTACTTAATCTTCTTACATGAATCAATATACCAACCTGGTACATTGTTATTTCTCATTTCCTCTTCCCATTCTTCTGGTACACCTTTACCTTTACGCACCGACTCCATGATTTTGAAGGCTAATGATGGATCCAAGCCTTGATAAATTAAATATACCATGATGTCATCACGACAACCGATAACTTCACTCAGTGTACACGTACCGTTATAAATTAATTCATTCGCATTACCTAACCATACATCTGTACCATGGGACAGTCCAGAAATTTGGACAAGCTCTGAAAACGTCGTTGGTTTCGTTTCTTCTAACATTTGTCTTACGAATTTCGTACCAAACTCTGGTATACCAAGTGTACCTGTTTTACAGTTAATTTGTTCTTCCGTTACCCCTAAAGACTCTGGACCAGAGAAAATTTTCATTACTTCTGGATCATCCGTTGGGATTGTTTTCGGGTCAATACCACTTAAATCTTGAAGCATACGAATAACAGTCGGATCATCGTGTCCTAATATATCAAGTTTCAATAAATTATCATGAATTGAGTGGAAGTCAAAGTGCGTTGTTCTCCACTCAGCACCTATTGAATCAGCCGGAAACTGAATTGGTGAAAAGTCAAAAATATCCATGTAATCTGGTACAACGATAATACCACCTGGATGCTGTCCGGTCGTACGCTTTACACCTGTACATCCCGCAACTAAGCGATCAATCTCTGCATTTCGAATTGTTAAGTTATGATCATTAGCATAACCTTTCACATACCCATAAGCGGTTTTTTCCGCAACCGTACCAATTGTTCCTGCGCGGTATACATAATCTTCACCGAACAGTAATTTCGTATAGTTATGGGCGCGTGGTTGGTATTCTCCGGAGAAATTCAAATCGATATCCGGTACCTTATCCCCTTTAAATCCAAGGAACGTTTCGAAAGGAATGTCATGCCCATCTTTCACATATGGAACATTACATGTTGGGCATTCTTTATCTGGTAAATCAAAACCAGAACCTACAGAACCGTCATTAAAGAACTCTGATTGTTTACACTTTGGACATACATAGTGCGGTGGTAATGGGTTTACTTCTGTAATTTCCATCATCGTTGCAACAAATGATGAACCTACCGATCCACGCGAACCTACTAGATAACCGTCCACTAACGATTTTTTCACAAGCTTATGTGAAATTAAATAAATAACGGCGAATCCATGTCCAATAATACTTTTCAATTCTTTTTCCAAACGAGCTTCTACAATTTCCGGTAGTTCATCTCCATAGATACTTCTTGCCATTATATAGCTCATATCACGTGTTTCATCATCAGCACCTTCAATTTTCGGTGTGTATAAATCATCTTTTACTGGACGAACATCACCAATTAATGACGCGATCTTGTGTGTATTTGTCACAACAATTTCTTTTGCTTTGTCTTCACCTAAGAATGAAAAACAATCTAGCATTTCATTTGTTGTACGGAAATGTACAGGCGGTAATGAATGGCGATTTAACGGATTAGCTCCTCCCTGCGAACTGACTAAAATTTTCCGATATATCGCGTCCTCTGGATCTAAATAATGCACATTCCCAGTAGCAACAACTGGCTTATCTAACGTCTCACCTAGTTTTACTAAGTTAGAAATTATTGTTTTTAACTGTCCTTCATCTCGAACGAGTTCACGTTCCACTAAATGACGTAACACTTCTGGAGGCATAACCTCAATGTAATCGTAAAACTGTGCAATTTCTTCTACTTCTTCAGGCGCTTTTTGCATCATAGCTTCAAACACTTCACCTTTGTCACAAGCTGTCCCTACTAAAATGCCTTCGCGATATTTTTTTAATAGTGATCGTGGTACACGTGGTACACGATAAAAGTAATTCAAGTGAGAATATGAAACAAGTTTATATAAGTTTTTCAACCCAACATCTGATGTGGCAAGTAACGTCATATGACTTGGACGCCCACGTTTATACGCATCCCCTTGTCCCATACTATCGTTTAGTTGATCGTGATATTCAAATCCCTTTTCAATCACATCTTTTAACATCTTCACAAGTAAATATCCCGTTGCTTCTGTATCATAAATCGCACGGTGATGTTGCGTTAATTCAATATCAAGCTTTTTACACATCGTATTTAATCGATGATTTTTCATTTCTGGGAATAAGAACCGTGCAAGTTCTAACGTATCAATAACTGGATTTTTCGTTTTTTCTATCCCAGCCTTTTTAAAACCTACGTTAATAAAGCCCATATCGAAGCTTGCGTTATGAGCAACAAGTGTATGGTCACCCATCCATTCCTCAAACTTTTTAAACACTTCGTCCACTTCTGGTGCATCAGTTAACATATCATCTGTAATACCTGTTAATTCAATAATCGTCGCCGATAATGGCTGATGAGGATTTGCGAAAGATTCAAAGCGATCAATAATTTCTCCACCTTTTATCTTTACAGCAGCTAACTCAATGACTGTATCATATACAGCAGATAACCCTGTTGTCTCAACGTCAAAGACAACATATGTTTCTTCTGCAAGTAGACGATGTGCTTCGTTATATGCTATCGGCACACCATCATTAACTAAATTTGCTTCTACACCATATAGAACTTTAACTCCAGCCTTTTTACCAGCAGAATATGCTTCTGGGAACGACTGTGCAACAGCATGGTCTGTAACTGCAATAGCCTCATGCCCCCATTTTCCGGCTTGGGCAACGAGCTTAGAAACAGAAGTAACAGCATCCATTTGGCTCATTGGAGTATGAAGATGAAGTTCTACTCTTTTTTCCCCTTCTTTTGCTTTATCTTTACGAGAAGGTCCCGTTATTTCATTTATATCATTTGCGATCATAACTAAATCACGCACGAATGTATCATTTTGAACTGAACCACGCGCTTTTACCCAAGTTCCTTTTTTCAAGGATTGTAACATCGGGATATCTTCTTTATCACGTGAGAACATCTTAATCATAATAGAGTCCGTATAGTCAGTTATCTTTAAAGTTAATAATGTACGTCCACTACGAAGTTCTTTCGTCTCTACATGGAAAACATACCCTTGAACGGTTTTTCTTCTTTCTTCATCTTGAATTTCACGCAGCGGCGTAATCTCTTCATCTGGCTTAATAAGATAACCAAGCACAACTGGTCCTTCGTGAACAACATCACTTTCTTCAGCTTGCCTTTTAGCCATCTCTTCCATAGCCTGTATAACTCGTTGACGATCTTCTTCCTGTGTTTGCTCACGAAACTTTTGCATTTCTTCTGCATTTTGCTTTATATGTGTGTCTAACTGAAAACGCGGGAATCCAAAAGCTTCGTATTGATCACCTACTGGTTTCGCAACGTTTTTCTTTAAAGTAGTAGATTCCAGCTCATTATTCACATTTAATAGCAACTTCACGCCATTGACCTGCGGAAGTTGCTTCTTTAAGTACGCGAACATAGGTGAAAATGTAATTCGTTCTGTACAAAGCGGCCAATATGCCTTCACTTCTTCTTCTGTAAATTGTTTATTCTCTGCTTCTAATGCAAATGTTGTTCTTGCAATATGAGAAAATGATTGCTTAAGCTTTGTTTCTAGCAACTCATATAATTCTGTCGGCAAAATACGTGGCACTTGTAAGTCAAAATGCCAACTTTTATTCGCTTTATCAATAACTAGCTTTTCAATACCACCGCCATGTAAATATTGATTTATAAGGTCTTCTGGTATTTGCAACTGTTGGAGCAAAATTTGAAATCGCTCTTGTTGTTCATTTGTTAATGACATAAGCACTCTCCTTCCATTTGCTATTATAAATTGAAACGTACTACAAAGAAAGATTTCTTCCTTCTTCTTTTACAAAATACGTTTACAAAGAAAGAGAAGGTACCTCATTACGAGGTACCTCTTCTTATTTTAAAATATTAGCAATATATGTTTGAAGTTCTTCTACTTTCACTTCTTCAGACTCGCCTGTAGCACGTACTTTCACTTCTACAATACCTTCGTCTGCTTTTTTACCAACTGTCACGCGAACTGGAAGGCCGAATAAATCTGCATCTGCAAATTTAACACCTGCACGTTCTGCACGATCATCTAGTAATACTTCGTATCCTTGCTCTTGTAATGAGTTATAGATATTTCCACCCATTTCACGTTGTGCATCAGATTTCATATTTACTGGAATTACATGCACATGGAACGGCGCAACAGATTTTGGCCAAACTAAACCATTCTCATCATTAAACTGCTCTGCAATTGCTGCCACTGTACGAGATACACCGATACCGTAACAACCCATAATAAGTGGTTTTGTTTTTCCGTTTTCATCTAAGAACGTTGCGTTCATTGCTTCACTATAACGAGTTCCTAATTTGAATACATGACCAACTTCAATTCCACGTGCGAAAAGAATTGTTCCATTTCCATCTGGAGATTGGTCTCCTTCTTGGATGAAGCGTAAATCTGTATATTGACTTACTTTAAAGTCACGTTCTGGATTTACATTTACATAATGGAATCCTTCTTCGTTCGCTCCTGAACATCCGTTGACAATTGATGCTACAGCATGGTCAGCGATAATTTCGATATCCCCTGTAACACCAATCGGCCCTAAAGAACCCACTTCACAGTTTAATAACTCTTTTATTTCTTCATGTGAAGCAAGCTCAACGACTGAAGCTCCGTATACATTCTTCACTTTTACATCATTGACTTCATGATCGCCACGAACAAGTACTACTACTAATTTCGCATCTACTTTAAACACCATAGATTTAATGCATTTTTCCGCTGCGATATTTAAGAATGCAGATACTTCTTCAATAGCTTTTTGATCTGGAGTTGCTACTTTTTCAAGTGCTTTTTCGGCTTCATCACTCTTCGTATACGTAGCAACAACAGGAGCCATTTCAATATTTGCCGCATAATCAGATGTATCAGAATACGCAATTGTATCTTCACCTACATCAGATAACACCATAAATTCGTGTGTATCTTTTCCACCCATTGCTCCAGAATCAGCGATAACTGCACGGAAATTCAAACCACAACGAGCAAAGATATTAGAATACGCTTTGTATAAACCGCTATATACTTCATCCAAACTTTCTTGTGTTGCATGGAAAGAATACGCATCTTTCATTAAAAATTCTCTTCCGCGTAATAAACCGAAACGTGGTCTTTGCTCATCACGGAATTTTGTTTGAATTTGATATAATGTTAATGGTAGTTTTTTGTATGATTTAATTTCATCACGTACAAGATCTGTAATTACTTCCTCATGAGTTGCCCCTAGCGCAAACTCGCGAGCATTACGATCTTTCATACGCATTAATTCTGATCCGTAAGAATACCAACGACCTGATTCTTGCCATAATTCAGAAGCTTGCATAGCTGGCATTAATAGTTCTACTGCCCCTGCGCGCTCCATTTCTTCACGAACAATACGTTCTACTTTGTGTAACACTTTTAAACCAAATGGTAGAAAACTATAAATACCAGAAGCATTTTGACGCATAAACCCTGCGCGAAGTAATAATTGATGACTCTTAATTTCAGCATCTGCTGGAACTTCACGTAATGTAGGACTGAATACCATACTTTGTTTCATTTATTCGCACCTCTTCATTTTACTCTTACACGCAATAAAACCCCTCACCTCGAGTTAGGTGAGGGATTTTATTCTATGAGCTCTATTTCATTATAAACTTCTTCTTATTTTACAAGAAAAACTTACGGATGTCATTCCATGTTACAACTAACATAAGCAACATTAATAATGCAAACCCAATAAAGTGAACCATTCCTTCTTTTTGACGATCAATTGGTTTTCCTCGTAATGCTTCAATTAAGAAGAAGAACAAACGTCCACCGTCTAAAGCTGGGACTGGTAATAAATTAAATAAACCAAGGTTAATACTTAAAACTGCCGCTAAACTTAGTACACGCGTAAATCCATAATCTACAACTTGATCTGTTAGATTATAAATTCCTACTGGACCTGACAACTCATTAATAGAAAATTGACCCGTTACTAATTTCACAAGAGAATCAAAAATTAGTTTCGTCCATTCGTATGTTTGTTCAAACCCTGATTTAATAGAACCCATCACTGTTTTCTCTACAGGAGAATAAACACCAATTCTACCAACTTCGTCTTTTCCTTCTTTATCAAGCGTTGGTGTTACTTTCACATTAAATTGCTCACTATCACGCTTTACATGTAACGTAATTTCTTTATTTGGGTTTTCACGTACAATCGTTACAACATCTTTCCATGTACTAGTGTTCTTCCCATTGATTGCTTGAATTGTATCGTTTTCTTTTAATCCAGCCTGTTCTGCAGCACTATTCTCCATTACTTTTCCGACCATTGGTTTGTCAACAGGAACTCCTTGTACAAATCCAAGAATCACAAAAATAACAAATGCTAGAATAAAGTTCATTGCAGGACCTGCAAAAATTGTTAGAGCACGTTGGCCCAATTTTTTAGAGCCAAATTGTCTATTGTACGGAGCGATTTGAATTTCTTCTCCCGCAGAAATGATACGAGCTTTTTCATTTACTCGGAATGTTTGCAGCTCTTCCTCGTACTCTTCATAACCCAAAATTGTAAGATTATGCTCTAAATCAGCTTGTTCGACTTCAATGACACGAACATTTGGATATTTTTCATGTCCGTCAAAAACTAATTTCACAACTTCGTCTTTTTCATTTAATACAAGTCCAACCTTTTTTCCAGGTTTTAACTCAACTGTGTCCGCATCCTCGCCAGCCATTCTTACATAGCCACCAAGGGGCAGTAATCGAATCGTATACACCGTTTCATTCTTTTCAAATGAGAATATTTTCGGACCAAAACCAATCGCAAACTCGCGGCACAAAATACCTGCTCTTTTTGCGAAATATAGATGCCCTAGCTCATGGAAAAATACGAGTGCACCGAAAATTAATATAAAGGCAATCGCTGTATTCAATTCCATAACCACCTTTGCTAAATTTGTTCCATCACAAACCGTCTTGTGGCTGCGTCAATTTCCTGAATTTCCTCTAAGCTCGGACGTGCAATGACAGTGTGATGGTGCATTGCTTTTTCAATGAGGTCTTCCACTGTTAAGAAACCAATTCTCTTTTGTAAAAAAGCTTCAACAGCTACTTCATTTGCCGCGTTCATTACAGCCGGCATACTTCCACCTGTCTTTCCAGCTTCATACGCAAAACGTAGACAACGGAAACGCTCTTGATTCATTTTCTCAAAATGCAATGTTCCCATTTCCCATAAATTTAACTGTTTCGTGTCTGAAAGAGGCAATCTATCAGGATATGTAAGCGCGTATTGAATCGGTACTCGCATATCAGGTGAGCCAAGCTGTGCCATTACACTACGATCTTCAAATTCAACCATAGAATGAATAATACTTTCTTTATGTAGAACAACATCGATTTGCTCATAAGGGATACCAAAAAGCCAGTGTGCTTCAATTACTTCTAGCCCCTTATTCATCATTGTAGCAGAATCAATTGTAATTTTCGAACCCATTGACCAGTTTGGATGACGAAGTGCATCTTCTACGGTCACTTGATGCAATTCATCTCTCGTTTTATCACGAAAACTTCCGCCTGAAGCAGTTATAATTAAGCGAGAGATTCTTTTTTCATTTTCACCATTCAAGCATTGAAAAATAGCTGAATGTTCACTGTCTACTGGAAGTAACGATACATTATGTTTTCGTGCTGCTTCCATTACAAGATGCCCTGCAGTTACTAACGTTTCTTTATTTGCAATTCCAATTGTTTTTTTCGCCTCAATTGCGCGAAGTGTCGGTAACAACCCTACGCTACCTACAACAGCATTCACTACAATTTCTGTATCTGGGTGCAGCGCTACTTCTAATAAGCCTTCGCTACCATATACTACTTTTGTATTACCAGAAACAGCTTGTAATTTTAAAACATCTTCCTCTCTTTGCACAGAGACAATTTGCGGGGAAAATTCTTGAATTACCTTTACTGCATAATCAACATTTTTCCCTACAGAAAAAGCAACGAGACGGAATTGGTCTGGGTGCGAGCGTAACACATCTAATGTTTGTGTACCGATTGATCCGCTTGCACCTAGTAAACTAATGTTTTTCATGACTCCAACCCCTCGTTCATTTATTAATTGTATTGTAATAAGAAGTATAGAATTGGTAACACAAATAACCAACTATCTGTTCGATCTAAAATACCACCATGTCCAGGTAAAATTGTACCTGAATCCTTTACACCATAATGGCGTTTAAATGCAGATTGCACTAAATCACCAATTTGTCCAAAAATAGAAATGATAATCGTCAGAACGATTAAAACTCCTACATTCGCTTCAACTGGGAAGAACATATTGTAAACAAGTGCAACAACAATTCCACAAACAATACCGCCTAATGAACCTTCAATCGTTTTATTCGGACTAATTTCTGGCCATAATTTTCTTTTTCCAAATGCTTTTCCTATGAAATATGCACCTGAATCAGTTGCCCATATGACAAATAGTGCACAGAACACATATTTGATTCCTAATATTCTCGTTTCATTTAAATATAAGAATCCCATTCCAACATATGTCGTTGCCATAAGTAAAAATGAAGCATTGTCAAAAGTAAATGTATTCTTAGAAAGGACTGTATATGATAAAAGTAATAAAACAATCACAAATGTGATTTCTAATTTACCTAACCCAATCCACGTAAACAGTTCTGATGCACTACTCGGAATTAAAATAATCCACAATAATACTGCAGCTAAAACTGTTGGTACCGAAATAAGCGTAAGCTTGTTCATACGAATTAATTCATATAAACCTATAGAAGCAAGTGCATACACTAAAACTGTAAAAGGCACGCCACCGTAAATTACGATGGGAATGAATAGCGCGGCAGCAATCACTCCAGTAATAATTCTCTGTTTCACTACCAAACCCTCTCTTTCTACACGCCTCCGAATCTGCGCCCTCTATGTTGAAAGTCTGTAATCGCATTTAGCAAATGTTCCTCGGTAAAATCTGGCCAATACACATCTGTAAACCAAAATTCCGAATAAGCAATTTGCCATAACATGAAATTACTAATACGTAGCTCTCCGCTTGTACGGATTAACAACTCTGGATCAGGTAAAGAACTCGTCATTAAGTAAGAAGAAATTTTTTCTTCACTTATTTCTTCCGAACGAATTTTTCCTTCCTCACTATCTTTCATCATATGTTGCACAGCAGAAACGATTTCATCTCGACTTCCATAGTTTAACGCGAAATTAAGAATTAATCCCGTATTCTCTTTCGTATCTTCCATGGCTTTTTCCATCGCTCTGCGCGTATGCGTAGGAAGACGATCTTTTTGCCCTATTACTCGGACTTGTACGTTTTCTTCAATCAACTCTGGTAAAAATGCACCTAAAAATTCTTCTGGAAGCTTCATCAAATAATCAACTTCTTTTTTCGGTCTTTTCCAGTTCTCAGTCGAAAAAGCATAAAGAGTTAATACTTTCACATCAAGCTTACTTGCAAATTTTGTGATTTTCTTCACAACTTGCATACCTTCATGATGACCAGCAATGCGAGGCATGGCTCTTCTCTTTGCCCATCTTCCATTACCATCCATAATAATAGCAATATGTTCTGGGATATATCCTTTTTTCACTTTTTCAATGAGATGATCAAACGATGTGACCTTTTTACTTTTAAAAAAAGGAAACTTTTTAAACATCATTCATACCCTCCAACAAGCAGACGTATGCCTAAAAGTGTAAAAAGACCCCCTTAAGAAGAGGGTCATATTTGCGAAATTATCGCTATTACACTTCCATAATTTCTTTTTCTTTGTTTTTTGCGATTTCGTCAACTTTTGCAATATATTTATCTGTTTCTTTTTGGATATCTTCAGTATATCCTCTTAAATCATCTTCTGTAATGTCGCCAGCTTTTTCAAGCTTCTTAAGGTCATCATTACTGTCACGACGTACGTTACGAACAGCAACTTTTGCTTCCTCAGCATATTTCTTCACAACTTTTACAAGATCGCGACGACGCTCTTCTGTTAATGCAGGGAATGCAATACGAATTACAGTTCCATCATTAGAAGGGTTTAAGCCTAAATCTGCTTTTAAAATTGCTTTTTCAATATCACCGATAGAAGTTTTATCATAAGGTTGAATTACAAGCAAACGTGCTTCTGGAACTGTAATGTTCGCTAATTGCACAACTGGTGTTGGTGCACCATAGTAATCAACTTGTACCTTATCTAATACAGACGAGCTTGCACGACCAGCGCGAACTGTTGCTAATTCACGAGAATAAGCAGCAACTGCTTTTTCCATTTTTTCATTTGAAGACTTCAATACTTGTTGTCCCATAATTTATTTCCCCCTTACAACTGTTCCAATATTTTCGCCTAAAACGGCACGTTTAATGTTACCTTTTTCCATAACCGAGAATACAATTAATGAAATATCATTATCCATACATAAAGAAGAAGCTGTAGAATCCATTACACCTAAACCTGCTTTTAATACATCTAAGTAAGTAAGTGTTTCGTATTTCGTAGCTGTTGGGTCAATAGATGGATCTGCACTATATACGCCATCCACATTATTTTTCGCCATTAAAATAACGTCCGCTTCGATTTCAGCTGCACGTAATGCTGCTGTTGTATCTGTAGAGAAGTATGGGTTACCTGTACCTGCAGCAAAGATAACAACACGTTTTTTCTCTAAGTGACGAATTGCTTTACGACGAATGTAAGGCTCTGCCACTTGACGCATCTCAATTGAAGTTTGTACGCGAGTTTGAATTCCAATATTCTCTAAGCTATCTTGAAGAGCTAATGAATTCATAACTGTTGCTAACATGCCCATGTAATCTGCTCCTGCACGATCCATGCCCATTTCGCTTCCAATTTTCCCACGCCAAATGTTACCGCCACCAACAACAACAGCAACCTCTACATCAAGTTCTGCAATTTCTTTCACTTGTTCCGCAACTGACTTAATAACAGCTGGGTTAATTCCAAATCCTTGCTCGCCAGCTAAAGCTTCTCCGCTCAGCTTTAAAACGACACGATTATATTTCGGTTTACTCATAATGAACCTCCAATTGCTTACATCTTTATTTTAAAAAAGGGAACACAATGTGTTCCCTAATCTGTATTAGTTGTTACCTTTTACTTGGTTCATTACTTCTTCAGCAAAGTTGTCTTCGCGTTTTTCGATACCTTCACCAACAGCGTAGCGAACGAATCCTTTTAATGTTCCGCCTTTAGACTCAACGAATTGACGAACTTTCATGTCAGGATTCTTAACGAATGTTTGGTCAAGTAAGCAAATCTCTTCAAAGAATTTGCCAAGACGGCCTTCTACCATTTTCGCAACGATTTTTTCAGGCTTGCCTTCGTTTAAAGCTTGTTGTGTTAATACTTGACGCTCATGCTCAACTTCTTCAGCTGTTACAGCATCGCGGTCGATGTATTTAGGGTTAACTGCTGCGATGTGCATTGCTACATCTTTAGCAGCTGCTTCGTCAGTAGAACCTTCAAGAACTGTTAATACACCAATACGTCCACCCATGTGTAGGTAAGCGCCGAATGCATCAGCATCAGTTTTTGATACGATTTCGAAACGACGAAGTGTAAGTTTTTCACCAATTTTAGCGATTGCTTCGTTGATGTGCTCTTCTACTGTTTTGCCGCCTTCGATTGTTTGAGCCATAGCTTCTTCAACGTTAGCAGGTTTGTTAGCTAATAAGTGAGCAGCTAATTCTTTAATTAACGCTTGGAAACCTTCGTTTTTCGCAACGAAATCAGTCTCAGAGTTTAATTCTAAGATTAAACCTTCGTTACCGTTTGTTTCGATGAAAGTTAAACCTTCAGCAGCGATGCGGTCTGCTTTTTTAGCAGCTTTCGCAATACCTTTTTCACGTAAGAAGTCAATTGCTTTCTCCATGTCGCCGTTAGTTTCTGTTAAAGCTTTTTTGCAGTCCATCATACCTGCGCCAGTTTTTTCGCGAAGTTCTTTTACCATTTGTGCAGTGATTGCCATATTTTTCATCCTCCTAAAATATGTATTTATACCTTTTATAAAGGTGTTTATACCTTAAAAAAGGTGATAAAAGGCCGAACCCCTTATCACCTTTCCAAATTTGTTACGCAGTAACAGTTTCTTCACCTTGTTTTGTTTCAAGGATCGCGTCTGCCATTTTAGATGTAAGAAGTTTTACAGCACGAATTGCATCATCGTTTGCTGGAATAACGTGATCGATTTCGTCCGGATCACAGTTTGTATCAACGATACCGATGATTGGAATGTGTAATTTGCGTGCTTCAGCAACTGCAATACGCTCTTTACGAGGGTCTACTATGAATAATGCACTTGGAAGACCTTTCATATCTTTAATACCGCCTAAGAATTTCTCAAGACGCTCTAACTCTTTTTTAAGTTGAACAACTTCTTTCTTAGGAAGTACTTCGAAAGTACCATCTTCTTGCATTCTTTCGATATCTTTAAGACGCTTGATACGCTTTTGGATTGTTTGGAAGTTTGTTAAAGTTCCACCTAACCAACGTTGGTTAACGAAGTACATACCAGCACGAGTTGCTTCTTCTTTAATAGCTTCTTGTGCTTGTTTTTTAGTACCTACGAATAAAATGTCTCCACCTTCAGCAGCGATGTCACGCATCGTTCTGTAAGCTTCCTCAACTTTTTTCACAGTTTTTTGTAAGTCGATGATGTAGATACCGTTACGCTCTGTGAAGATGTAACGCTTCATTTTTGGGTTCCAACGACGAGTTTGATGTCCGAAATGAACACCAGCTTCAAGCAATTGTTTCATAGAAATTACTGACATAATTTAGTTCCTCCTAAATGGTTTTTTTGATATCCTCCGTTTACTTCATCTCTAAGCGAAACTACGAACGTAGCACCAACACTTAAATCAGTAAACGTGTGTACTTTGTACTGACACCACTGCTTACTATATCATACTGAAATATTACAATCAAGTCGAAAATGCGAACAATGTAAAACTTTCTTTTTTTCACGCTCAAATCCTAGTATTACCAACCTTCAATTCCTTTAAGCAAGGAATTGAAGGTTAATTAATAGTTTTCTAATGAATGTTGTCATGACGCCTTACGTAAGCAAAATCATTCACTTAAAAAAACAAAAAACTCTCCTCGCTTGAGGAGAGTTTTTTTTATAAATTAGTTTGTTTTTAATTTAGCAAGTTCCTGTAGAAACTTGTCGTTTAGCACTTTAATGTATGTTCCTTTCATACCTAAAGAGCGAGACTCAATAACACCAGCACTTTCTAATTTACGTAGTGCATTTACGATTACCGAACGAGTAATTCCTACGCGATCAGCAATTTTACTTGCAACAAGTAAACCTTCTGTTCCATTTAATTCTTCGAAGATATGCTCGATTGCTTCTAACTCACTGTAAGATAATGAGCTAATCGCCATTTGAACAACAGCTTTACTACGTGCTTCCTCTTCGATTTCTTCTGCTTTTTCACGTAAGATTTCCATACCTACAACAGTTGAGCTGTATTCAGCAAGAATTAAATCATCGTCTAAGAACTCTTGACCAAGACGAGCTAATACTAGTGTACCTAGACGCTCACCGCCACCAACGATTGGTACGATTGTAGTTAAACCTTGACCGAATAATTCTCTATTTTCTACTGGGAATGCTGTGTAGTCACTATCCACACCTAAATTTGAAGATGTTTCTGTAACATTGAATAAACTTTGCGTATACTCTTCTGGGAATTGACGCTCTGCAAGCATGTGCTTCATACGTTCGTTTTCGATTTGTTGGTGAATCGCATATCCTAATAATTTACCGCGACGACTTACAACGAACACGTTCGCTTCAATTACTTCACACATTGTGTCAGACATCTCTCTAAAGTTTACAGGCTTTCCTGCTGCGCTCTGTAATAACGCATTTAATTTTCTCGTTTTTGCTAATAATTCCATTTCAAAATTTCCTCCTACATGTTACTTACATATTTTTTCATCACTTGGAAACTAGGGCGAGTCACCTGATGACACTATTACAAAATAAACTGGCTCACATCTTTATTTTTAGCTATTGTCGCTAATTTTTCCTCAACATATTGAGGTGTTATCGTTATTTTCTCTAACGTAATTTCAGATGCCTCAAACGATAAATCTTCAAGGAGCTTCTCCATAACAGTATGAAGTCTTCTCGCTCCAATATTATCTGTATCCTGATTAACTTGATAAGCAATCTCAGCAATCTTACGAATAGCTTCGTCTGAAAATTCAATTTCTATACCTTCAGTCGCTAATAACGCCGTGTACTGTTTAATTAGCGCATTGTCAGGCTCGATTAATATTTTAACAAAATCATCCGCCGATAATTTTGTTAATTCTACTCGAATCGGAAATCTCCCTTGCAATTCCGGAATTAAATCCGACGGTTTAGACATATGGAACGCTCCAGCTGCAACAAATAAAATATAATCCGTTTTTACTGATCCGTATTTCGTTGCTACATTCGATCCTTCTACAATCGGTAAAATGTCACGTTGCACACCTTCACGCGATACATCTACGCTATTCGACTGCTTACCAGCAATTTTGTCAATTTCATCGATAAAAATAATCCCGAGCTGTTCAGCACGATAAACAGCCTCTTGTGTAACTTCATCCATATCAATTAAGCGCTGTGCCTCTTCATTTGTCAAGAGTTTTCTTGCTTCTTTTACAGAAAGTTTACGTTTTTTCGTTTTTTTCGGCATGATACTTCCTAGTGCATCTTGGAAATTCATTCCCATTTGCTCCATGCCAGTTCCTTGCAACATATCAAACATAGAAGACTGTTGTTCCGTCACTTCGATCGATATCACTTCATCTTCAAGAAGGCCTGCCGCAAGCTTTCTTTCCACATCTTGACGTTTCTTTTCGATTTCATCATCTTCCTGTGCATCAGATGTTTGGTTTGAATTTTGATTACCACCAAAAAGCATTTCTAATGGATTTTTAAATCCAGATTGCTTCTCCGGACTCGGCACTAAAATTTCAACAAGACGTTGATTCGCTTGCTCTTCTGCTTTATCTTGAACTTTAACTACCATTTCCTCTTTCACAATGCGAACGGATGTTTCAACAAGGTCACGGACCATCGACTCTACATCTCGACCCACATATCCAACTTCTGTAAATTTCGTCGCTTCAACCTTAATAAAAGGTGCTCCAACGAGTTTCGCCATTCGCCGTGCTACCTCTGTTTTACCAACACCTGTCGGTCCAATCATTAAAATGTTTTTAGGTGCAATTTCATCACGTAAATTTTCAACTAATTTACTGCGACGGTATCGATTTCGTAGAGCTACAGCAACCGCTTTCTTTGCATCTTTTTGACCGATGATGTATTGGTCTAATTTTTCCACAATTTGACGCGGAGTAAAATGTAAATGCATATAAAATGCCTCCCTTACGGATTCTACAATTCTTCAACAATTATGTTGTGGTTCGTATAAACACAAATATCGCCTGCAATTTCTAAACTGGCCTTCGCAATTTGTTTCGCTGTTAAATGTTCACTTGCATGTTGCTTTAAAGCACGACCAGCAGCAAGTGCATAATGTCCGCCTGAACCAATTGCTAAAATACCATCATCTGGTTCAATCACTTCTCCTGTACCTGAAACAAGGAGCATCGTTGTTTTATCCATGACAATGAGCATTGCTTCTAGCTGACGTAGCATTTTATCACCACGCCATTGTTTCGCCATCTCAACTGCAGCACGCTGCAAGTTGCCATTATACTCTTCTAATTTCCCTTCAAACATTTCAAAAAGAGTAAATGCATCAGCAACTGATCCTGCAAAACCAGCTAAAACTTTCCCTTGGAAAAGTTTGCGAACTTTGCGAGCTGTATGTTTCATTACAACAGCATTCCCCATCGTTACCTGACCATCTCCAGCCATTGCACATTCTCCATTATGATGAACTGCAAATATCGTTGTAGCGTGGAAATTTCCCATAGAAAAAACTCCTTTATATGTTTTTATAGCCTTAAAAGCAATTTATGCCCGCGGGTGATGCTTCATGTACACAGAACGCAATCTTTCTTTAGAGACATGCGTATAAATTTGTGTGGTTGACAAATTCTCATGACCTAATAGCTCCTGCACAGTACGTAAATCCGCTCCTTCATCCAACATATGTGTAGCAAATGTATGCCTTAACATATGGGGACTTATCCGCATTGTAAGTGAAGCTTTCTTAATGAGTTCGTTCAAAACATAACGTACACCCTGATCTGTTAACGGCTTACCTTTCGCATTTAAAAATACCATATGAGATTGTTCTTCAGTCTTTTGAGCTAACTGTTTTCTCCCGTTCTCTATATAAGTAATTAAAGCATCTTGTGCATAGCTTCCGAACGGAATATATCTTTGTTTTTTCCCTTTTCCCATCACTAAAATTGTTCCCACTGCAAAGTCAATGTCGGTAAGTTGCAAATTAACGCATTCGCTTACACGAATCCCAGTTGCATACATCAACTCTAATAAAGCTTGATTCCTTTGACCTAATGGTGCCCCTGTATCAGAAACTTCAAACAATTCCTCTAACTCTTCAGCATATAAAAACTTTGGGATTGACAATTCTTTCTTGGGAAGTGACGCAAGTGCAAACGGATTATCTTTTTGATAACCTTCACGCATCAAAAAACGATATAAACTTCGTAAGCTTGATACTTTCCTTGCGACAGATTTACGGGCTAACTTCTGATCGTGCAACGTCGTCAAGTATAAACGAACATCCGCGTATGTAACATCTAAAAAAGAGGATATGCCTTCTCGCTCCATAAATTGCACAAAATGTTCTAAATCATTTTGATAACTTGCAATTGTATATTTTGAATAATTTCTTTCAATTTGTAAATATCCAACGAATAATTGTAACAATTTCTTCACATTCACATCCATATAATTCACCTCAATAAAGGCTACTAAATCGTATCACAACTTAGTAGCCTTTGCAAGAAATTTAATTAAATATTTACAAAATTTTGAATTGTTTCCAAAGCGCGTGTAGCATATGCTTCATTTCGCTCTTGTTTCTTTTTAATTTTCTTCTCTAACGGTGTAAATAAACCGAAGTTTGCATTCATTGGCTGGAAGTTTTTCGCATTTGTCGCAGTAATATAATTTGCCATACTTCCCATTGCAGTTACAGGTGGTAATACAACTGGCTCTTCACCTTTTACAAGTCGAGCAGCGTTAATACCCGCTAATAATCCTGATGCTGCTGATTCAACATAACCCTCTACACCAGTCATTTGACCAGCGAAGAATAAATCATCACGTTGTTTATATTGATATGTTGGACGAAGTAAATTAGGCGAATTAATAAACGTATTACGATGCATTACACCATAACGTACAATCTCTGCGTTTTCTAGTCCTGGAATTAGCTGTAACACTTCTTTTTGTGGCCCCCACTTTAAATGTGTTTGGAAACCTACAATATTATATAATGTTCCTGCTGCATCATCTTGACGTAACTGAACAACCGCATACGGTGTTTTCCCTGTTTTCGGATCTTCTAACCCAACAGGCTTCATCGGTCCAAATACTAACGTCTGTCTTCCTCTACTTGCCATAACTTCTACTGGCATACAACCTTCAAAGAAAATTTCTTTTTCAAATTCTTTTAAAGGCACTGTCTCAGCAGCAATTAAAGCCTCATAAAAACGATCAAACTCTTCTTCTGTCATTGGACAGTTTAAATATGCCGCTTCACCTTTATCATAACGGGATTTTAAATATACTTTATTCATGTCAATGCTGTCTTTCTCAACGATTGGCGCTGCAGCATCATAGAAATAAAAATAATCTTCACCTGTTAGTTTTTTTAATTGTGCAGAAAGATCCGGAGACGTAAGTGGACCTGTCGCGATAACAGTTGGTCCCTCTGGAATTTCAGTGATTTCCTCATTCATTACAGTTACGTTCGGATGATTTTTCACATATTCAGTCACTTTCGCCGCGAATTCATGACGGTCTACAGCTAAAGCACCTCCTGCTGGTACAGAGCACTCATCAGCTGCACGAATAATGACAGAATCCATTAGACGCATTTCTTCTTTAATAACACCAACAGCATTTGTCAATGTGTTTGCGCGAAGTGAGTTACTACATACTAATTCAGCAAATTTATCTGTATGATGAGCTGGTGTTTGCCTTACTGGTCTCATTTCATATAATTTCACTTGGACACCACGCTTTGCAATTTGGTAAGCTGCTTCGCTTCCTGCAAGACCTGCGCCAATGACGTTTACTACTTGTGTTGTCATATATATCACCTTTCCTTTTCTTCCCGAAAAAAATGTGAGCAGTTACGCTCACATTTGTTGTTCTTCTTCATAATCACACGAAATACATTGTACTTGCACGCCTTTTTTTAACTTTTTCTCTACGAGCATACCTTCACACTTCGGACATTTACGACCAATCGGCTTATCCCAAGATACAAAGTCACATTCTGGATACGTACCGCATCCGTAGAAAAGGCGTTTCTTTTTATTACTACGGCGTTCAATAATTTGCCCTTTATCACACTTCGGACAAGTAACACCGATTTCTTTTACAATCGGTTTTGTATTACGACATTCCGGGAAATTTGAACAAGCCATAAACTTCCCATATTTACCCATTTTAAAGACCATCGGGTGACTACATAATTCACAGTCTTCCCCAGCTGGTTCATCTTTAATTTCCACTTCACGCATTTCTTTTTCCGCTTTTTCTAAGCGCGGTTCAAATCCTACGTAGAAATCATCAACAATTTTCACCCAATTTGCATTTCCTTCTTCTACTTCATCAAGGCTTTGCTCCATATTGGCAGTAAATTCAATGTTAATAATTTCTGGGAAAAACTCTAAAATAAGTTCGATTACTATTCCACCAAGCTCAGTCGGAACGAAGCGTTTATTATCTAAAGCAACGTATCCTCGTTTTTGGATTGTTTCAAGTGTCGGTACATAAGTAGACGGTCTCCCAATTCCAAGCTCTTCAAGTGTTCTTACTAGACGAGCCTCTGTGTAACGCGGCGGAGGCTGTGTGTAATGTTGCTTTGGTTCTATATCTTTTGAAAATACAGTTTCACCTACTTCTAACGGTGGCAACATCTTATCCTTTTCTTCCGCACCATCATCTTTCGACTCTACGTACACTTTCATAAATCCTGGGAACTTTACAACTGATCCACTTGCACGGAACTGAACATTGTTATTAATGAGTTTCGCTGTAACAGTATCCATTATAGCAGATGCCATTTGACTTGCAACAAATCGCTCCCAAATCAGTTTATACAAACGGAGTTGATCACGACTTAAGAAACTTTTTAGTTCCTCTGGCTTTCTCATTACCGAAGTAGGACGAATCGCCTCATGCGCATCTTGTGCTTTCGACTTTTTCGTTTCTTTCCTCTTCTCTGTTCCTATGTATTCCGCACCAAATGCCTCAGTAATGTAATCACGAGCCTCTGTTTGAGCTGTTTCTGAGATACGTGTTGAATCAGTTCTCATATACGTAATAAGACCTACAGTCCCTTGTTTTCCAAGATCTATCCCTTCATACAGCTGCTGTGCAAGCATCATTGTTTTCTTTGCTCGCATATTTAACTTACGCGCTGCCTCTTGTTGCAAGGAAGATGTTGTAAACGGTAATGCAGGGTTACGCTTTCGCTCTTTTCGCGTTACATTTTCAACCGAAAACGCATTGTCTTTCATCTTTTCGATTATTTCGTTCACTTGTGCTTCGTTCGTTAATTGAACTTTTTCACCATCTACACCGTAAAAGCTTGCTTCAAATGTGTCTTTCCCTTTCACAAATTCTGTTTTAATTGTCCAGAATTCTTCAGGTTCAAAACTTTGAATTTCTTTTTCACGTTCGATGATTAAACGAACTGCTACAGATTGTACGCGTCCTGCACTTAATCCTTTTTTTACTTTCTTCCATAATAAAGGACTAATATTGTAACCAACAAGACGATCGAGTATACGCCTTGCCTGTTGTGCATCTACTAAATCCATATTAATTGCACGAGGATATTTAAATGATTCTTTTATTGCATCTTTTGTAATCTCATTAAATACAACTCGGCAATCTGATTCAACGTCCACATTTAACGTATTTGCTAAATGCCAAGCAATTGCTTCTCCTTCACGATCCGGATCGGCCGCGAGATAGACTTTCTTTGCTTTTTTTGCCGCTGATTTTAAATCTTTTAAAACGGGACCCTTACCACGAATGGTAATATACTTCGGGGTGAAGTTATTCTTTACTTCTATCCCCATTTGGCTTTTAGGTAAATCGCGGACATGTCCCATGGACGCGACGACTTTGTATTTTTTCCCTAAATATTTTTCAATGGTCTTCGCCTTAGAAGGCGACTCCACGATTACGAGGTAATCTGACATGCTAGTGCCTCCTTAAGAGGTGGATTCAAGTCTTCATCAATCTTATTGATTTCTCTTGTTTTTGTCAATCAAGAATGAATATACCATACAGCGACAATCTACCATTTGTCAATAATTGTTTAATAAAAACATAAAAATATATGGTTAATTTAAAATTTCTTCAAGGATATCCTCCGCATTTCTTACTAGCTTTGCGCCTTGTTGAATTAGATGATTCGTTCCCGCTGCACTCTCTATAAATATAGGTCCAGGAAGCGCAAACACCTCTCTATTTTGTTCTAGCGCAAGGTCTGCAGTAATAAGGGATCCACTTCTCGTTTTTGCTTCTACAACTAAAACACCTTTACTTATACCGCTAATAATTCGATTTCTTTTTGGGAAATACCATTTTTTCGGCACATAATGGGGCGGATACTCTGTCAATAACAATATATAATCTTTCCACGTGTCATATAAACCTCTATTCTCCTTTGGATACATATAAGATAATCCATGTCCTAATATTGCAATGGTCGGGCAATGCTGCCTTACTGTAACTTCATGAGCAATTGTATCTATCCCTCTTGCAAACCCACTAACAATAAGCCATTCTTTTTCAAGTAAAGGTTGTAAAATAAACTTCATACTCTCCTTTCCATATAAAGACGGTTCTCTCGTTCCAACAATCGCTAATTTATTTACTTTATTTAGAAAATCTCTTTCTCCTTTTCCGTATAAAACAAAAGGGGGATCTTGTATTTCTCGCAGTAATTGTGGATAGTCCTTATCCCATATTGTTATATAAAATATTCTCTTTTTTTCTAACTGGGATACATATTGTTGGAGATTTGAAATTTGAAGAAAATTTACTAGTTCTAAAGATTTTTTCGAGGATATTCCAGCGTAATATTCAAATTGTTTCGGACTAAAAGTGTATATTCCCTTCAGTTCTGGATCAACATATAGTAGTCTCTCCATCGCCTTCCAATGATCCGCCAACATGTAATGAAGGTGCAATAAACGTTCTCTTTTCATCTCAATTCTCCTTACCCATAATTTTTATTATGTAAACAAAAAATGTGTAAAAAGACACCCTCTAATAAGAAGGTGTCTTTCAAAAAGATTAGTAGTTTTTACAAGTCTCAAATAATCCCTTTTCTTTTAAAACAGAGATTAATGTTTCACCCATAACAGCTGGTGTTTCCGCTACTTTAATACCACAAGCTTCCATTGTTTTAATCTTTTCAGCAGCAGTTCCTTTGCCGCCAGAAATGATCGCCCCAGCATGACCCATACGTTTGCCTTCAGGCGCTGTTTGACCACCAATGAAGCCTACAACTGGTTTTGTCATATTAGCTTGTACCCATTCTGCTGCTTCTTCTTCTGCCGTACCGCCGATTTCACCAATCATAATTACAGCATGCGTTTCTTCATCTTCATTAAATGCTTTTAACGCATCAATAAAGTCCGTACCGTTAACAGGGTCTCCCCCGATACCTACAGCAGTAGATTGGCCAATACCTTCTTGCGTTAACTGATGTACAGCTTCATACGTTAATGTACCAGAGCGAGATACGATACCAACATGACCTTTTTTGTGAATATATCCTGGCATAATACCAATTTTACATTCGTCAGGTGTAATGACACCAGGGCAGTTTGGTCCAAGTAAACGTGTATGTTTACCCGCCATATATCTCTTTACATTTACCATATCTAATACAGGGATTCCTTCAGTAATACATACTACTAAATCAATCTTTGCATCAACTGCTTCCATAATTGCATCAGCCGCAAAAGCGGGTGGAACGTATACAACTGAAGCGTTTGCGCCTGTTGCTTTCACAGCATCTTCTACTGTATCAAATACTGGTACGCCTTCAATATCAGTGCCACCTTTACCTGGTGTTACACCACCTACAATTTTCGTACCGTATTCAATCATTTGCTTTGTATGGAATAACCCTTGAGAACCTGTAATACCTTGAACAATAACTTTTGTATCTTTATTAACTAATACGCTCATTTTTCTCCCCCGCTTTCTATTAGCCCACTAGTGAAACAATTTTTTGTGCACCGTCTGCCATAGATTCTGCTGCAACAATATTTAAACCAGACTCATTTAAAATTTTCTTTCCTAGCTCTACATTTGTACCTTCAAGACGTACAACTAAAGGCAACTCAAGACCTACCTGCTTCGTCGCTTCAATAACACCTTCTGCGATAACATCACACTTCATAATGCCACCAAAAATGTTAACGAAGATACCCTTTACATTTTTGTCAGAAAGGATAATTTTGAATGCTTCTGTAACTTTTTCAGCTGTTGCGCCGCCACCAACATCTAAGAAGTTAGCCGGGTCACCATGGTAATGTTTAATGATATCCATTGTAGCCATTGCTAAACCTGCACCATTAACCATACAACCGATATTTCCATCTAAAGGAATGTAGTTTAAGTCATATTTAGAAGCTTCAATTTCTTTTGAATCTTCTTCTTCAAGATCACGAAGTTCTAAAATGTCTTTATTGCGATATAACGCATTAGAATCAAAGTTTAATTTTGCATCTAACGCCATAACTTTACCGTCACCTGTTGTAACAAGTGGATTAATCTCAGCGATAGAGCAATCTTTTTCGATAAACGCACTGTATAAGCCCATCATAAACTTCACAGCTTGTCCTACAAGTTCTTTTGGAATATTGATGTTAAACGCGATTCTACGCGCTTGGAAACCTTGTAAACCTACTGCTGGATCAATATATTCTTTAAAGATTTTTTCAGGCGTTTTTTCTGCTACTTCTTCAATTTCTGTTCCACCTTCTTCAGATGCCATTAAAACAACTTGAGAAGTTGCACGATCTAATACAAGACCTACATAATATTCTTTTTTAATATCGCAACCTTCTTCGATAAGTAAGCGTTTTACTTCCTTACCTTCAGGACCTGTTTGATGCGTCACAAGTGTAGTTCCTAAAATGCTTTCTGCATATGTACGAACTTCTTCTAAATTTTTCGCAACTTTTACACCGCCAGCTTTGCCGCGTCCACCAGCGTGAATTTGCGCTTTAACTACACATACTTCCGTTCCTAATTCTTTCGCTGCTTCTACAGCTTCTTCTACTGTAAATGCAACCTTCCCGTTCGGAACGCTAACCCCATAGCTTCTAAGGACTGCCTTACCTTGGTACTCATGGATATTCATGGTCCCATCCTCCCCTGTTTTCCTGTTTTACTCGAAAAGTTTTTTAATGTTTAAAAAACATTACATTGCCATTGTATAAGATGATTGGCACGCTGTCTACAATAAAGTGTCAGAAAACTGAAATCGCTTTATTCTTTTTCGAAAATAATAATGTTTATATACCAAAATAAAAAATAAGCTGTGAATATACAGCTTATTTTTGAATCATATCCTTAATTGGCGCGAATGATTTTCGATGTTCCTCTAATACTCCATGTACTTCAATCGCTTCTAAATGCTGTTTCGTCCCATATCCCATATGTTGTTCGAATCCATATGCAGGATACTTTCCTCCTAACTCTTTCATCATGCGATCTCTCGTCACTTTCGCAATAATAGATGCAGCTGAAATAGAGACACTTTTCGCATCACCTTTAATGATTGATGTTTGCGGAATTGATGTAGGAAGCTTCATCGCATCGATTAATAAATATTCTGGTGTACATGATAAATTAGCAACGGCATCTAACATCGCTTGCTTCGTCGCTTGATAAATATTTATTTCATCAATAACTTGTGGTGATATAATTCCAACTCCAATCGCAATTGCATGATCTTTAATTTCATCATAAAAACGCTCACGTTTCGCTTCACTTAATTTTTTCGAGTCATTTAATCCTGGAATATAAAAATCTTCCGGAAGGACGACTGCCGCCGTCACAACCGGTCCCGCTAACGGCCCACGACCCACTTCATCAATACCAGCAATGTATGTGAGCCCTTTTTCACGTAACTCATTTTCGTACTTTGACATTTCTAGAAATTTTTCTCTTTCTTTTTGCGCTAACTCTTTTTGTTTATACCACTTCAAAATTAGTTTTTGAACACCTTTTCGCTCATCTTTCACTAACATTTGAAAACGCTCGTCTTCTTCATTCATAATTTCTTGCAGCAAACATTCCGCTTCATGAATAGTCATTTTTTGCATCTATTTACACTCCTTTTAAACGTAACCAAAAAGAAAAGACGTACAAACGCACGTCTTATACTTCTTCTACTTTTTCCGCATCTTCTACCTGCTCTGCAAACTCTTCTGGTGTTTCAAATGTCATTTTTCCTAATCTTCCACCACGAAGCTCACGAAGTATAAGCTCAGATGTTTTATCATAATCAATCATTCCGCCGCCCATTAAGCAACCTCTATTTTTTCCAATTGCATCAAATAACTCCACAATTTCTTCTGGAATGTCATTTAAATTATATCGCTCTTTTAAACGTTCCGGATAATGTTTTTCCATAAAACGTAACGCATAAATAGCTACATCCTGTAGATTTAATATAGAATCTTTAATTGCACCAGTCGTCGCTAAACGAAGACCAACTAATTCATCTTCAAATTTAGGCCACAAAATACCTGGTGTATCTAATAATTCCATTTCTTTCCCAACTTTAATCCACTGCTGGGCCGTTGTCACACCAGGACGATCTCCTGTTTTTGCTATATTCTTCTTCGCTAATTTATTAATTAGTGTAGATTTACCAACGTTTGGAATACCTACAATTAAAGCACGAATTGCTCTTGGTCTAATGCCTTTAGCAACCATTTTATCGAATTTTTCTTTGACAAGAACTTTACAAGCTGCTGCAATTTCTTTCATACCTTGTCCAGCTTGCGCATTAATTGAAATTGCCTTTTGACCTCTTTCATCAAAATATGCAATCCACTGCTTTGTAAGACGATCATCCGCCATATCCGCTTTATTTAAAACAACAAGCCTTGGTTTATGTGTAATAATTTCATCAATCATTGGATTACGAGAAGATAAAGGTAATCGAGCATCTACAAGCTCAATTACAACATCAATTAACTTTAATTTTTCTGTTACTTGGCGTCTAGCCTTTGCCATATGTCCTGGGAACCATTGAATTACCATGTTGCCACCTTCTTTTTCTTTTATTTCACAATACGCGCATCTTTTAACGGCCAATATAGCATATTTGCTTTACCAATCACTTGGTCCATTGAAATTGTACCAATCGAACGGCTATCTTTACTAAAACGACGATTATCGCCTAAAACAAATAATTGACCTTCTGGAACAGTTTTCTTTCCTGTCATTTCTTCAAGAGTAAAATCATATGTAAGCGGTCCGTCAGCAAGTTGTTTTTTCTGCTTATCTAAATACGGCTCCTCATAAGGTTTCCCGTTAACATATAGTTTATCATTACGGTATTCGATTTCGTCGCCTGGCAGGCCAATAATACGCTTAATATAATCTTTTTCTTCCGTCGCTCGGAATACAATAATATCAAAGCGTTTCGGATCACCTATGTGATAGCCAATTTTATTAACAATCATTCGATCACGGTCATGTAAAGTCGGCGACATCGATACACCGTCTACGAGAATTGGGGCAAAGAAAAACTGTCTAATTACGCCCGCTAATACAACAGCAATCAAAATTGCTTTGATCCATTCCCAAAGTGAGCTCTTCTCTTTCTTCATGCTTTCCCCTCCACTGTTATGTAAGCTGCTCGTATTATACCAAAATTTCATATAGATTGGAAAAAGGGAGCTTGTGTATTTACAAGCTCCCATACATGTCTTATCGAATTTCTTTAATACGTGCTTTTTTACCGCGAAGGTTACGTAAGTAGTATAACTTAGCACGACGTACTTTACCACGGCGAAGTACTTCGATGTTCGCGATTCTTGGCGTGTGAACTGGGAATGTACGCTCAACACCTACACCGTAAGAAATCTTACGAACTGTGAATGTTTCACTGATTCCGCCACCACGACGTTTAATTACAACACCTTCGAAAAGCTGAATTCTTTCACGAGTTCCCTCAACTACTTTTACGTGTACACGTAAAGTGTCTCCAGGACGGAATGAAGGAAGGTCAGTTTTCAATTGGCCTTTTGTGATTTCTGTGATTAATTGTTGCATATTAAATTCTCTCCTTTAAACAGATGCTCTTATAAAGTCTTATTAAATTACAGCGGAACATCGTTAATACGGCTACTGATTTCAGTAGCACAAATGTTATAATAGCATATTGCTAGGACTGTTGCAATAGAAAATATATCAAGCCCTTATCGGTCTTCTTTAATCTGTTCCAGCCATTTCTCTTCTTGCTTAGATAATTCTCGTTCTTCCAGTAAATCCGGTCTACGTGTGTACGTACGACGTAGTGACTCTTTATGGCGCCATTCATCAATGTTTTTATGATTTCCTGACATTAGTACATCCGGTACCTTCATACCACGAAAATCAGCAGGACGTGTATAATGTGGGTGTTCTAACAAACCTGTGCTAAAAGAGTCTTCCACTTGTGACGTTTGATTCCCAAGCACTCCTGGCAAAAGACGTACAACACTGTCAGTGACTACCATAGAAGCCAATTCTCCACCCGTTAATACGTAATCCCCAATAGAAATCTCATCTGTTACAAGATGCTCACGAATTCGTTCATCGTATCCTTCATAATGGCCACATACAAAAATAACATGCTCTTCTCCAGCAAGCTCTTCTGCCTTCTTCTGCGTGAAACGCTCTCCTTGTGGACACATTAAGACGATTCTCGGCTTACGGTCTGTTTCCTTCGTTAACTCTTCTACTGCGTCAAAGATAGGCTGCGGGGTTAATACCATACCAGCGCCCCCACCATACGGATAATCATCTACACTATTATGCTTACTAGTTGTATACTCACGAAAATTGACAACACGAAGCTCTACCGCTTCTTTTTCTTGTGCTTTCTTTAAAATTGAAGAACCAAATACACCCGTAAACATATCTGGAAACAATGTTAAAATGTCAATTTTCATTATAGTAGCCCTTCCATTACATGAATGGTTACTAATTTATTTTCAATGTTAACTTGAAGTACAACGTCATCAATATAAGGAATTAGCAAATCTTGACCCTTTGGACGTTTAATCACCCAAACGTCATTCGCACCAGGAGATAGAATCTCTTTGATTGTCCCTAACGCTTCTCCTTCTTCCGTTACAACGTTGCAACCAATAATTTCATGGTAGTAGTATTCACCTTCAGCTAGTTCGCCTAACTGCTCTTCTGGTACTTTTATTAAAGAACCTTTTAACTTCTCTACTTCATCTACATTGTTGTATCCTTCAAGTGTTAATAAATCAAATGTCTTATGTTGACGATGAGAAGTTACCTTCACTGTAAGGTAGTCTGTACCTTTCTCATCCCATATGTATAACGTGTTCCCTACTTTATATCGCTCTTCTGGAAAATCAGTACGAGAAATAACACGAATTTCTCCTTTTACGCCATGAGTATTTACAATTTTCCCTACATTAAACCATTTTGTCATAAATAGTATGTCACCCCTGGTTTCTATATAAATTAAGCATTTCCATTTTATATATGGACCATGCAATTTCTCTTTAAATGTTAAAAAAGGGAGAGGAAATAACTCCTCGCCCTTTTTACGTTTATTGAATTTCCAGTGTGACGTTCTCATCATTATGATGTCCCACTGAATACAAGAGCATTCTAATCGCTTTCGCAACTTTCCCTTGCTTTCCAATGACTTTTCCAACATCCTCAGGATGTACAGTTAATCGATACTTTATTTCTCCGTTGCAAAGTTCCTGTGTAACTTTTACATCTCCAGGATGATCCACAAGAGGTTTAACAATTGTCTCGACTAACATTTTCATTGTCATTGCCTCAATTACTTACCTTGTTTAGATAAGTGGAATTTCTCCATGATACCTTGGTTAGAGAAAAGGTTACGAACTGTATCAGATGGTTTAGCACCATTTCCTAACCATTTTAATGCTGCTTCTTCGTTGATCTTAACTTCCGCTGGTTGAGCAACCGGATTGTAAGTACCGATTTCCTCAATGAAACGTCCGTCACGAGGAGAACGAGAATCTGCAACAACTACACGATAGAAAGGAGTTTTTTTAGCTCCCATACGTTTTAAACGAATTTTAACTGCCATTTATAAAGCACCTCCGAATTTATTTCACACAGATAATTATATTAGCAAAAAGACTATTGCTTTGTAAAGTATTTTTTCTTAACAGAGCCATCTTTTTTCCTTACATGAATGGAAACTTCAATCCACCTAGTCCTTTTTTCTTACCTTTTTGCATTCCCGTCATCGTCTTCATCATTTTTTTCATATCATCAAATTGCTTGATTAGACGATTGATTTCTTGTACCGTTGTACCGCTACCTTTGGCAATGCGCTTTTTACGACTAGCATTGATTATTTCCGGTTGTTCTCGTTCTACTTTAGTCATAGAACGAATAATTGCCTCAATATGCCCAATTTGTTTTTCATCAACTTGTGCATTTTTCAGCCCTTTAATTTTATTTGCACCAGGAAGCATTCCTAACAATTCGTCAAGCGGTCCAAGTTGACGCACTTGTCCAAGTTGTTCTAGGAAATCGTCAAGCGTAAACGAAAGCGTACGCATTTTTTGCTCAAGTTCTTTTGCTTTCTCTTCATCAACTGTAGCTTGCGCTTTTTCAATTAATGTTAAGACGTCGCCCATCCCTAAAATACGGGATGCCATACGTTCTGGATGGAACGCTTCAATTGCATCTAGTTTTTCACCCATACCAGCAAATTTAATTGGTGTATTTGTTACAGCCTTAATAGATAATGCCGCACCACCGCGCGTGTCACCATCTAATTTCGTTAATACAACACCTGTTAATCCTAACTGTTCATGGAAACTTTGTGCTACATTTACCGCGTCTTGTCCTGTCATCGCATCGACAACAAGGAAAATTTCATCCGGTTTCGCAACTTCTTTGACTTTCGCTAATTCACCCATTAGTTCTTCATCAATATGCAGGCGACCCGCTGTATCGATTAAAACGTAATCGTGATGATCTTCTTTCGCTTTCGCAATCGCTTGTTTCGCAATTTCAACCGGACTTACTTGATCTCCTAAGGAGAAAACAGGCATGTCCAATTGCTTCCCTAATGTTTCAAGCTGTTTAATCGCTGCTGGACGGTAAATATCCGCTGCAACAAGCATCGGTTTACGATTATGCTTTTTACGAAGCAAATTTGCAAGCTTACCTGTCGTCGTTGTTTTACCCGCACCTTGCAGACCAACCATCATTATAACAGTAGGTGGCTTATTAGCAACAGCAATTTTGCTTTGCTCTCCGCCCATAAGTTCTGTAAGTTCTTCCTGTACGATTTTAATTACTTGTTGTCCAGGTGTCAAACTTTTCATTACATCTTGTCCGACAGCACGCTCAGACACACGCTTTATAAAATCTTTTACTACTTTAAAGTTAACATCCGCTTCTAAAAGAGCTAGACGAACTTCTCTCATCATTTCTTTTACATCGGCTTCAGAAACTTTTCCTTTGCCACGGATTTTTTGCATTGTCTGTTGAAGTCGGTCGGCTAATCCTTCAAATGCCATATTGCCGCCCTCCTAATCTAATTTTTCGATAGCTTCAACAACTTGTTTCATTTCTTCATTCACATGCTCTTCTTCGCTGAGTAGCTGTTTTAGCTTTGCAACAAGTCGCTGTCGCTCTTGAAACTTTTGAAGTAATACTAATTTATCTTCATATTCTTCAAGCATCGCTTCAGTCCGTTTAATGTTATCATACACGGCTTGGCGACTTACATCAAATTCTTCCGCAATTTCACCAAGAGATAAATCATCTAGATAATAAAGCGACATATAACTTCTTTGTTTTTGCGTTAACAACGATTGATAAAAATCAAATAAATAGTTCATTCTCGTTGTTTTCTCGAGCATGTTGGATCATCCTTCGTTAAGTGATTTCCCTTTACATGACTTAGTTTACATGGAGTATAAAAGAGTGTCAAGTTTTTTTCTTAACATCACATATTTTTATAAAAAAGAAGCGGAAATACCGCTTCTTTCACTTACACTTCTTCTGTTTCTACTACGTTCGCAAACAAACCATAAACATATTGTTCTGGATCAAACTGTTGCAGATCATCCATTTGCTCTCCTAGCCCAACAAATTTCACCGGAACATCCATTTCGTTACGAATCGCTAAGACGATACCACCTTTAGCAGTTCCATCTAACTTCGTTAAAACAATACCAGTAACATTCGTGGCTTCACGGAATGTTTTCGCTTGGCTTAAACCATTTTGCCCTGTTGTTGCATCAATAACAAGTAATACTTCATGAGGAGCCCCTGGTACTTCACGCTCAATTACGCGCTTCACTTTCTCTAACTCATTCATTAAGTTTACTTTATTTTGTAAGCGTCCCGCTGTATCACATAGCAATACATCCACTTTACGGGCCTTTGCCGCTTGTACAGCATCATACATAACAGCCGCTGGATCAGATCCTGACCCTTGTTTAATTACTTCTACACCAACACGATCGCCCCATACTTCTAATTGCTCAATCGCCCCAGCACGGAATGTATCTCCTGCCGCCAATAGGACAGACTTACCTTCTGATTTAAATTTATGTGCAAGCTTACCAATCGTCGTCGTTTTCCCCACACCATTCACACCAACAAATAAAACTACTGTTAATTGATCCTCTTGTATATTAACTTCATTACTAAAATCGCTGTCACCTTTGTAAATGCCCACTAGCTTTTCAGAAATAACAGCCTGTACTTCTTTCGGATCTTGAATGTTACGACGTTGCACTTCTTCTTTCAACTGATCAATTAATTCCATCACTGTCGAAACTCCAACATCCGCACTAATTAAAATTTCTTCTAATTCTTCAAAGAAATCTTCGTCTATTTTGCGGTAACGGTACACTAAGTCATTTACTTTATCAGCAAATGAATTTCTCGTTTTTTCTAATCCTTGTTTAAACTTCTCTGTTACCGTATCCGTTTGTTTTGAAATTTTTTCTTTTAATTTTTTTAAAAAGCTCATACTTCCCATCCTTCCTATCTACTTGCAACAAGTTCTTCGCCATCATCTAAACGAACAGAAACAAGCTTCGACACCCCTGATTCTTGCATTGTTACACCGTACAATACATCAGACTCTTCCATTGTACCTTTTCGGTGTGTAATTACAATAAACTGCGTTTCATCACTAAATTTCTTTAAATACTGCGCAAAACGAGCAACGTTTGCCTCATCAAGAGCTGCTTCCACTTCATCTAGAACACAGAATGGAACTGGGCGTACTTTTAAAATACCAAATAAGAGCGCAATTGCCGTTAAAGCACGCTCTCCCCCTGAAAGTAAACCTAAATTTTGTAGTTTCTTCCCTGGTGGTTGCGCTACAATATCAATACCCGTATTTAGTAAATCTTCTGGGTTTGTCATTACTAAATCCGCTCTTCCACCTCCGAATAATTCAAAGAATACAGATTGAAACTCTGTTCGAATCCCTTCGAATGTAGTAGAAAAGCGTTTTTTCATCTCTTCATCCATTTCCGTAATAAGTTGATGCAATGTCGATTTCGCTTCTTCTAGGTCATCTCTTTGCTCTAATAAGAATGTATGGCGCTCTGCTACACGTTCATACTCATCAATTGCCCCTAAATTTACTGCGCCTAACTCTTCAATGGATAGTTTAATTAGTTTCACCTTTTTACGTGCATCTTCTGCAGGCATCATCATTGTATACTTAAGTTTTGCTGCTTCAAATGAAATAGTATATGTTTCACGTAAATGTTGCAATCTATTTTCCAGCTCTACATCAAGTCGGTTAATTTTCACTTCTTGATCTTTCAGCATCTCAAGAATATATTTATGTTTACCTATTGTTTCTTTCACACCGCGCTCTAAATGCTCGACTCTTTCTTGCAATGATACGCGTTGTTCACGACGAGAACGAATTAACTCCGAAGTTTGATTACGATCATACGCCTTCTTCTCAATCATATTCGTAATTTGTTCTTCGCCACTTGAATTAGATGTCATCTCTTGCTTTAAGAACGCTAAATCTTCTTTCGTTTTTACAAGCGTCGCATCAGTCTCTTCTTTTTCCTTCGTCAATCGTTCGACTTTTTCTTTTTGATTAGACAAACGTTGTTGTTGTTCAGCAGCTTGTACTTTTAGCTCCGTCATTTCCTTCTGAACTTTTTCTTTTGAAGAATATTGTTCACTTTTTTGTTTCGTTAAAACGACGATTTTGCTATCTAATTCCCCAATCTCAGCTTGAAGAGTCGCTAAAATCTTTTCTAACTCTTCTTTGCGCCCTTGCATTTTTACTTGATCTTGTAAAAATCCTTCAATCTCTAAATCGTAAATCGATAAACGATCATTAATACGATGTTCATCTAATTCTAAACGATTAATTTCTTCTCTTAGCTTCTGTTCATCTACACGTTCGGTCTCTACACCTTGGCGTAGCTCTCGTATTTGTACTTCTTTTTCTTGAATCTCTTGCTTTACTGCTTTAACAAAGTTTTCTAGCTTCGTTGTTTTTTCTTCCATGTCAGTTAGTTTTTTAGTCCACTCTTCAAGTTCACGTTGACGTCCCAATAAAGAGGATTTCGCCTGTTTTACAGCTCCACCCGTCATAGAACCACCCGGGTTCACTACGTCACCTTCGAGTGTTACAATACGATAGCGGTATTGCAGTTGTTTCGCTAGCTCATTTGCTCCGCGTAAATCTTTCGCAACAACAACTGTACCTAATAAACTTGAAACTACATTCTCATATTTATTATTGTACTGCACAAGTTCTGCCGCTACACCGACAAACGATGGATGCTGATTCACAATGCGTAATTGATCAAATGATAGCGATCGGCTTTTAATAACAGCTTGAGGTAAAAACGTTGCACGGCCATGTTTATTTTGCTTTAAAAATGCAATTGCATTACGAGCATGCTCTTCTGTTTGTACTACGATATGTTGCATCGCTGCCCCAAGGGCGATTTCCATTGCGATTTCATATTCTTTCGGCACAGTCAGAAGTTCTGCAACAGCTCCCTCAATACCTTGTAGTCTATTTTCTCTAGCCTTTAATACTTCACGTACCCCTTGATAGAAGCCAGAGTAGTCCTCTTGCATCTCTTCTAACATTTCTTTCCGAGAGCGCGCCTGTTGCACAAATTGATACGCTTGATACAGTTTCGTTTCATTTTCACTATACTGTGACTTACATTTCCCAAGTGCCGTTTCTGTCTTCCGTATGTTAGAAATAATGCCAGCTATTTTCTCTCTCGCTTGCTCATAACTGTCTACAAGTTTCGCCTTTTTCGCTGTAATTTCCACACGCATCTGTACATACTTTTCATTTTCTTCATCAAGTCGTTCGTTTTTAGAGTTTTGCTGTTTTGATTGTTCTTCAATCATAGATAATTCATTACGAAGACTTGCTTGTTGATTTAAAAGTTCAATATAGTCACCTTTTAAATTCTCAATTTGTTCCTCTAAATTCTCAGCAAAAGTCGCAAGTAATTGCTCGTTATCATGCAATTTCTTCTCCAATTCTTTTACTTGATTCACAAATTGCATTAAAGCTTCTGTACTTGTTTCAATTTCGCCATCATAACTTGTAGTTTTCTCTGTTAACTCAACAATTAGCTTTTCAAGCTGCGCACAATGTGTCGTTGCATTTTGCTTTCTTTCCTTTAACAGCTCGCGTTGCCCTTCTAGTTTTTCTAGTTCTTTACTAGACAGAAGTAGAACTTCTTGTAAGGAATTTACAGATTCATCAACGGCTTGTAATTGCCCGCGTAATTCCTCAAGCTCTTCTTCACTTTTTTGTAAGTTCGCCGACATTTTAGCTTCTTCATCTTTATTATGCCCAAATTGATTTCGAAGCGCTTCCCACTTTTCATGTAATTCTTCAATTTCATGTACAATAAGCGCAGCTTCTACTTTCTCTAATTCTTCTTTTTTCTCAAGATAATCTTTCGCAATAGAAGCTTGTCTTTCTAGTGGTTCTACTTGACTACTTAATTCGTGAATAATATCTTGTACACGATTTAAGTTTTCTTGTGTTTCCGCCAATTTCCCTTCAGCTTTCTTTTTACGAAGTTTATATTTCAGCACACCCGCAGCTTCTTCAAATACACCACGACGTTCTTCTGATTTACTACTCAAAATCTCTTCGACTTTCCCCTGGCTAATAATCGAAAAAGCTTCCCTTCCCATACCAGAGTCCATAAATAAATCAATAATATCTTTTAATCTACAAGATTGTTTATTAATATAAAAATCACTATCACCCGAACGAGATACACGACGCGTTACACACACCTCGTTATACTCAATCGGTAAGCGTTGGTCTTCATTATTTAAAGTTAATGTAACTTCAGCAACATTAACCGCTCTTCTCGTATCACTGCCGGCAAAAATAATATCCTCCATCTTTGCACCGCGTAATGACTTTGCAGATTGTTCACCAAGTACCCAGCGAATTGCATCAGTAATATTACTTTTCCCGCTCCCGTTAGGTCCTACTACAGAAGTTACACCTGGAACAAAATCGACAGATACACGCTCAGCAAAAGACTTAAATCCTGCTATTTCTAATCTTTTTAAAAACACGAAAGGCCTTCCTCCTATTCTCCGTTGTTGTAAACGTTGTCTGTACGAAAACAAACTACTATACGGATTTCCCACTCCTTTTATTTATAAATAAAAGGAAAGTTTCATTCTATGCATAAGGAATCCCCCTCATTCAAAGGGGGATTCCTCATGATTGTTCTTTTAATTTTTTCAATGCTTCTGCAGCAGCTTGTTGCTCTGCCTCTTTTTTTGACTTACCACTTCCAAGACCTAATGCCTCATTATTTAAAGTTACACGGGACACAAATTCTCGGTTGTGGGCTGGTCCTTTTTCTTGCAAAATTTGATACTCAACATTGCCACTACCATCACGCTGAATCAATTCTTGCAATTGACTCTTATAATCCATCACATGAGAAAAAGCACCTTCATTAATTTTTGGATATACAACTTCTTTTAAGTATCCCCAAACTGTTTCTAGCCCTTGATCAAGATAAAGGGCACCAATAAACGCTTCAAAGACATCCGCTAATAAAGCTGGTCGTTCACGTCCACCCGTCATTTCCTCACCTTTCCCTAATAAAACAAGGCTACCAAATGACATTTCGTTTGCAAAACGAACAAGAGATGGCTCACATACAATAGCTGCACGTAGTTTTGTTAACTCTCCTTCGCTCATTGTCGGATATTTTTGAAACAGATACTGTGATACAGTGAGTTCCAATACAGCATCGCCAAGAAACTCAAGACGCTCATTGTCCTCATGCGGTTTTTTTCGATGCTCATTCACATACGATGAATGCGTAAACGCTTGAATCAATAATTTTTCATCTGTAAACGTAATACCTATCTCTTCTTGAAATACTTTAAAAGCTTCACGATATTTTGCTTCGTATTTTTTTTCTCTATGTTTTCGGTACGGCATAGGTCCCTCCAGATATAAGCCGAGAAGCCCCGTTAAAAAACGGGACTTCACTTAAGCATTATAGATGACTCTCTATGTAAGTCACAGCATCGCCAACAGTAGCAATCTTTTCAGCATCTTCATCAGAAATTTCCATTTCGAATTCATCTTCTAATTGCATTACAAGTTCTACTACATCTAGGGAGTCTGCGCCTAAATCTTCTTTGAAGCTTGCAGCTGGTACTACTTCAGTTTCTTCTACTCCTAAACGATCAACGACAATTTTGGTTACACGCTCTAAAACATCTGCCATTCTATTCACCTCCCCTCAAATATTATATAAAATATTGTCCAAAAAAACTAGGTGAAATCGATTCTTTTATTACATTACCATACCGCCATCAACATTTAACGTTTGACCTGTAACATATTTACTTTGATCAGAAGCAAAAAACGTTACAGTATTTGCGATATCTTGTGCTTCTCCAAACTGAGCTGCAGGAATTAATTTTAACATTTCGGCTTTTATATTTTCATCTAATACATCCGTCATATCAGTCGCAATAAACCCTGGAGCAATTGCATTTACAGTAATATTTCGGCTCGCTAATTCTTTTGCTGATGTTTTTGTTAATCCAATTACACCAGCTTTAGCAGCAACATAATTTGCTTGTCCTGGGTTTCCTGTTACACCAACAACAGAAGCGATATTAATAATACGTCCATGACGTTGACGCATCATATAGCGCGATACTGCTTTCGTACATAAGAAAACACCTTTTAAGTTTGTATTAATAACTGTATCCCATTCTTCTTCTTTCATACGCATTAATAAATTATCTTTTGTTACACCAGCGTTATTTACAAGAATATCAACTTGTCCAAACGTATCTACAGTTTGTTTCACCATTGCAGTAACATCATCAGCATTTGCAACATCTGCTCTTACTGCAATGGCATCTGAACCTAATTTCTTTATTTCATCAACTACTTCATTCGCCTTTTGCTCATTACCAGCATAATTTACTACAACATTTGCCCCTTGTTTCGCTAAATCAATAGCAATCGCACGACCAATCCCACGTGAAGCACCAGTTACTAATGCTACTTTCCCTTTTAACATCAGCTTTCTCCTCTCAAATTTGAAATGGTATCTTTTAATGTCTCTTCATCATATACCGCATATGCTTTCACTGAAGAATCAATCGACTTCATAAGACCAGCAAGTACTTTTCCAGGTCCGATTTCAATAAATGTATCTACCCCTTGATTCACCATATACTCAATAGATGGGTACCATAATACAGGCGAATAGAGCTGTTCAATTAGCTTTGCTTGAATATCTGTACCACGCGTAATAACATCTGCCGTAACATTTGCAATAACAGGAATATTCGTGTCTTGAATTGTAATTTCATTTAAAACACTTTGGAATTTCTCAGCAGCTGGTTTCATAAGCGAGGAATGAAACGGTCCACTTACTTTGAGCGGAATTGCTCTTTTAGCACCATTTTCTTTCGCTCTTTGAGAAGCAAGTTCTACTCCTTGCTTTGTTCCAGAAATAACAATTTGCTTCGTACTATTCATATTAGCAATTTGTACTGCATATCCTTCACTTGTTACTTCTTCTGTAACTCGTTTCAGCATATCCGGATCCGCACCTAAAATAGCTGCCATTGCACCTTCCCCGCCTGGAACAGCTTCTTCCATATATTCCCCGCGTTTCCTTACAGCATATACAGCGTCTTCGAATGTTAATGCACCAGCAGCTACAAGAGCGCTATATTCACCTAAACTATGTCCTGCGACAAAATCAGGTGTAATATCATACTCCTTCAAAGCTGTTAAAATTGCAAAGCTCGTTGTTAATAGTGCCGGCTGCGCATTTGTCGTTAATGTTAACTTTTCTTGCGGTCCTTCAAAAATCACTTCTGAAAGAGAATCATGCAAAACCTCATCCGCTTTTGCAAACACTTTCGCAACCTCTTTATTATTCTCCGCTAACTGTCTACCCATTCCAACTGCCTGTGAACCTTGGCCCGGAAAAAGAAATGCTATTTTTCCCATTTCAAATCCTCCTCTTATTGAAGCGGCTCCTTCTCCATTACACTTGAAATTGTAGGAATTACTTCTTTCGCTACCATTTCTCTCGTTTGACGAATCGCACTAAATATCGATTGGTCATTAGAAGAACCGTGAGCCTTAATGACAGGAGCTTTCAATCCAAACAACGCCGCTCCCCCATACTCCGAATAATCCATTTTATCTTTCAATACCATAAGTTTTGGTTTTAATACCGCTGCTGCTAATTTGCTCGTAAACGAACTCATTAATTGTTCTTTTAACATAGAGAATAACGCAAGTGCTGTTCCTTCTAATGATTTTAGCGCTACATTACCCGTAAAACCATCACATACAACAACGTCTGCTACACCTTGCAATAAATCTCTTGATTCAACGTTTCCAACGAAATTAATTGGTGCATCCTTGAGCATAGCAAAGACTTGTTTTGAAAGCTCGTTTCCTTTACCATCCTCTGTTCCAACGTTTAAAAGTCCAACGCGTGGATTTTTAATTCCTCTTACCTTCTCTGCGTAAACAGAGCCCATTACTGCATATTGATATAAATGAATTGGTTTTGCATCAACGTTGGCTCCAACATCTAACATAACAAAACCTTCTCCATCAACAGTTGGCATTGTAGGTGATAAAGCTGGTCGTTCAATTCCTTCCATACGACCAACAACAAACAATCCAGCTGCCATCAGAGCTCCTGTACTACCTGCTGATATACAAGCATCCGCTACGCCGTCTTTTACTTGCTGCGCCGCTAGTACCATTGAAGCTTGTTTTTTTCGACGAACCGCTCTTACTGGTTCGTCTGTCGATTCGATTTTTTCGTCCGTATGAAGTATAGTAATTCGCTCTTCACTCGTTAAATATTGACGAATCCCCTCTTCTTTCCCTACTAAAGTAATATGTAAATCTGAGTATTCCTTAATAGCTTTCATTGCTCCTAATACTACAGCCTTTGGTGCATGATCGCCGCCCATTGCATCTATTGCGATTTTCATAAGTTGTTACCTTCCTCACTATAATTACTAGATCGATACATTTCAAAAGTGCCTGTAAAGACAAGTTCTTCTCCAACAAAACTACGCACTTTGACAACCGTCCGTCCTTTATCATTCTCTACATCTTCAACACGTACTTTTGCAACAACACGCTCTCCTAATTTTACAGGACGAATATATCGAATGGTGGACTTTGCAGTTAAAGCTAATTCTTCATCAATAACCGCAACAGCTAGTGAGTTTGCTTGTGCAAACAAATGATGCCCACGAGCAATTTGATTTCTTTTAAATACATGTTCTACCTTTACTTCAAAGATAGAAATCGCATGTCTATCTAATTCTATATCAATAATTTCTCCGACAACCTCTTCTAACGGTAAAGATTTCACATCTTCTTCATGTTGTTTTGTAGCCACATGCTTAATTCGTTCTCTTAATTCAGGAATAGATAATTCCATACGATCAAGACGAACAGTTTGTATGCTCACTTGAAATTTTTCCGCTAAATCTTCATCCGTTATAAAAGGATTCGTTTCTATTGTTTGTTGTAATAATTCTTGTCTTTCTTTTTTACTTCTTCTTTTTTTCATACCGCACCATCCATTTTTATGACTAGGTACTAAAAGTAGTATATAATCATTAAAAGTAGAATGCAACAAAAACTTTTGCAGACTACTTTTAATCGAGCTTCTCTCCCTGGAATACACCTGTCCCATCAAGATAAGTACGCAGCGAAGCATACTGATCATTATGCCAAAACGCTTCTGAATCAACTAGTATCGCTGCATCTTGTCTTGCTGTTTCTAACGCCCGATAATCATGTACCATATCAGCAACCTTAAATTCTGGTAGACCACTTTGCTTACTTCCAAAGAAATCCCCAGGACCTCGTAACTCTAAATCTTTTTCTGACAATACAAATCCATCATTTGTTTCAGTCATAATGCGCATTCTTTCTTTTCCCGTTTCTGATTTCGGGTCCGCAATTAATAAACAATATGATTGTTCACTACCACGCCCAACACGCCCCCTCAGCTGATGGAGCTGTGATAAACCGAAACGTTCCGCGTCATAAATAACCATAACAGTCGCATTTGGTACATTCACGCCTACTTCAACAACTGTTGTCGACACAAGAATTTGCACTTTATTTTCACTAAACTGTCCCATTATCTCTTCTTTTTCTTGAGATGATAGTCTCCCATGCATTAATCCAACTTGGCATTTCCCTTGATAATGATGAGTCAGCATACTATGTAAGTCGATAGCATTTTGTACATCCAGCTTCTCAGACTCTTCAATAAGAGGGCAAATAACATATGCCTGTCTTCCTTTTTTTATCTCTTTCTCCACAAAGCCGAGGACACGATCTAACATATCATGTTTTGCCCAGTACGTTTCGATTACCTTTCTACCAGCTGGCATTTCGTCGATAATAGAAACGTCCATCTCTCCAAATGCAGTGATAGCTAACGTACGCGGGATTGGGGTCGCCGTCATAAACAATACATCTGGACTTTCACCTTTCTCACGTAAAACCCGGCGCTGCGCCACACCAAATCGATGCTGTTCATCGGTAATAACGAGACCTAACCTATGAAATATAACTTCGTCTTGAATTAAAGCGTGCGTTCCAACAAGGATGTCTACTTCTCCCTGTTCTAATCTCGACAAAATTTCTCGACGTCTCGCACCTTTAACAGAACTTGTTAGCAATTCAACCTTCATACCGAAATGTGAAAACGTCTCCGCGAGCGACTGATAATGTTGCTCGGCTAAAATTTCTGTAGGAACCATCAAAGCACCTTGATAATGAGCCAATTTCGCCGCATAAAGAGCAATCGCAGCAACAACTGTTTTCCCAGAACCTACATCCCCTTGCAATAATCGATTCATTCGGTACGGAGATATCATATCTTTCATTATTTCATCTACAACCCGGCGTTGTGCACCAGTTAATGGAAACGGAAGCGCATCAGTAAACTCTTGCAATTCTACTAATGAAATTTCCTTTTTCGTCCCTTTCGAGTTTTCCCTTTCCATTTTCCGTAATGTTTGCATTTTCAACTGAAACAAGAAAAACTCCTCATATACAAAACGGCGACGCGCTTGCTTTAAGTCTTCCTGTCCCACTGGAAAATGTAACCCTCTGAGCGCTTCATAGCGTGATAATAATTTATATCGACTTAACAAACCATCTGGTAACACTTCGACTATAGAATCTCCATACTCCTTAAATGCCTGTGCAACAAACCGGCGCATCTGTTTTACTGTCAGTTTTCCTTTCACTGAATATACAGGTTCTACTTCTTGTTGTCGTACAACCGGTCCAAAATTCAGTTCTGATACAGCAATTGTTTGGCGATGCTGATCCCATTTACCAGTAATCGTTACCGTTTCATCTAAATTTAACTTTTGTTTATAGTATGGTCTATTAAAACATACAGCTGTAATTAAATAACGACCGACGAGAACACGAACTGTAAGACGTGACTTCTTCTTCCCATAATATTGCAGTAAAGGAGCACTATGAACTTTCCCCTCAACCGTTACACGCTCGTCATGCTTTACTTCAGCAAGATCTTTCATCGCATAGTCTTCATAGCGGTACGGAAAATGTTCTAATAGATGAGAAACTGTATAAATTCCCATCTCGTGTAACAACTCAGATGTTTCTCCTCCGATTCCCTTTACATCCGTAACAGGAACTTGTACAACTTCATTCAAGATTCTCACGCTCCGTCACATTATTTTCTTTGATTCATTCTATTGATTATCCATTATTATCATTGACATCTGTAATGGCTCTCTTTCACCTTATATATTCTATCATAGGCATTCTAAGAGAAACTACTCTAATCCCTCTATATAAAGTGAAACTATAATCAGTGGACGTTTACGGACAATTAATCTCCCACTTAACTTCTTTGCTCCAGCCGAATATAAGGGGTGGAAGTTTTACTGCCCACAAATAGCGGGATAAAACAAAGTTGTACAATACGTAAGAAAAGAGCCTCACTATTAGCAGCAAGGCTCTTTTCTATCATCAATATGCTAGCCTTTTGAATAAAAACTAGTAATAAACTTCATATCACTATTTCTTATCCATTAGCAAGTAAGTAACCCATTTATTTTCAAATCGAATCTTTTCTTATTCTACAGAGAAGATGAAAGAATACACCGGTTGGTTCCCTGCATGTACTTCTACTTCTGCATCTTCAAAGTTCTCTTCTACAAACGCAACTAATTTAGCCACTTCTTCATCTGTTGCATCTTCACCTTGTAGAATCGTTACGATTTCAGAATCCTCATCAATTAGCGCTTCTAGTAATTGCTTTGCAGCTCCTACTTTCTCCGCATTTGTAGATACAATTTTCCCATCTGCAATACACATGAAATCATCTTTTTGAATCGCTACACCGTCAATTTCCGTATCACGAACAGCATACGTAATCTGACCTGTTTTCACATGAGCTAAAGCTTCTTTCATGTTTTCTTCATTCTCTTCTAGCGTTCCAACTGGATTAAATGCTAACATTGCAGCCATACCTTGAGGAACTGTTTTTGAACGAATAACAATAACTTCTTGTTCTACAACTGACGCTGCTTGTTCTGCTGCCATCACGATATTCCCGTTATTTGGTAAGATGATGATTTTTTCAGCATTTGCCTCTTCAATCGCCTTCACAATATCCTCCGTACTCGGATTCATCGTTTGGCCACCTTCGATAACTTTCGTTGCACCAATGCTCTCAAATAGAGTTTTAATACCCGATCCCATAGCTACAGTTACAATACCATACGGTTGTTTCTCTATTGGCTGATTCGTTTGTTCAGGTACCATGGTAGGTTCATCTAATAAAGCAGTATGCTGTTCACGCATATTTTCTACTTTAATCTTAATTAGACTACCGTAACGTTGTCCATAGTTCATAGGATCTCCAGGATGTTCCGCATGAATATGAACCTTTACAACCTCATCATCCGATACAACAAGTAGTGAATCTCCGTACACACTAATATCTTCACGGAATTTTTGTTCAGAGAAATTATGTTCCTTCATTTTTCCAGGCTCTAATTTCACCATGAATTCCGTACAATATCCATACTTAATATCTTCTGTACTCAATTGGCTTTGTACACTACGGTGATGTTCTGCACGTACCATGTCATTCATAGATGGTTGGGCAGGCATATTAGAAGAAATCGTTTCTCCTTTTAAGTCAGCTAAAAATCCTTCATATACAACAACAAGACCTTTACCACCGCTATCTACAACGCCAACTTGTTTTAATACAGGTAATAAATCTGGCGTACGATTTAACGATGCGTTCGCTTCTTTTACAACGTCTTCCATAAACAAAACAAAGTCGCGCTGTTTTTTCGCAACTGTCACTGCATATTTACCCGTTTCTCTTGCAACCGTTAAAATCGTTCCTTCAATTGGTTTCATAACCGCTTTGTAAGCTGCCTCTACTCCTGCTTCTAAAGCTGCGGCAAAATCAACTGTCGTTAATTCTTCTTTTTGTTCAATGGATTTAGAGAAACCACGGAATAACTGAGATAAAATAACCCCAGAGTTACCACGAGCTCCCATTAATAATCCTTTGGCTAAACTTACACCGACTTTACCAGCATGCTGTGAAGGATTTGCTTTCACTTCACGTGCGCCTGAAGTCATTGATAAGTTCATGTTTGTACCGGTATCGCCATCTGGAACTGGGAATACGTTTAATGCATCAACAAGCTGAACATTATTTGTTAAATTATTGGCTCCTTGAATGATCATTTGTGATAAACGTTTTCCATCAATTTTTTGAATTGACACAGATTTTCCTCCTTAATGCACATTACAAGTTTATTACTTTAACTCCTTGTACATAGATGTTTACAGAATCTACTGCTAGTCCTACAGTTTGATCTAATGTATATTTCACTTTAGTCTGCACGTTATGTGCTACTTCTGAAATTTTCGTACCATAGCTCACAATAATATACATATCAATATGTACTTCATCTTCATTTTTACGAACAATAACGCCTCTAGTGAAGTTTTCTTTTCGTAAAATTTCTGTTAATCCATCTTTTAACTGATTTTTCGATGCCATACCTACGATACCGTAGCAATCTACTGCGGCACCTCCAGCAATTGTTGCAATTACATCTGTACTAATATCAATTTGACCGTACTTCGTTTTAATTTCAATTGACATCTCGTTTCCCCCTTCATAAATGGTGAAAGTGAGCTAGACTACTTTAGTTACTATCATATAATCTTTTTAAAGAAAATTCCATCGTTCTTTCTTTTTCACTCTCATATTTTATGTTTTAAATTACATTTTTTTATGATGAGCAAAATAGTCCATTGTTATTATACAACATGTACCACTATAATATGTCAAGCAATTTTTCTTGATTTCACCTTTTCTTCATTGACATATAGTGTCAAGTATTTTTTCTTGATTTCTTTTTCCTACGGTGTTGCATTCTCTTTTTAGTTGTGTTAAATTATAGTAGTGTTTTTAGCATCGCATAAAAGGCTAACATTGAAAAATTACGTATGTTACGGTAGTTAAGGGAGGGAAATATAAATGGCTCGTGTTTGTGCTATCACTGGAAGAAAAGCTCGTTCTGGTAACTCTCGTTCTCACGCAATGAACGCTACAAAACGTAAATGGGGCGCTAACCTTCAAAAAGTTCGCGTACGCATCGACGGAAAAGTTCAACGTGTTTACGTTTCTGCTAGAGCATTAAAATCTGGCAAAATCGAACGTGTTTAATAATAAAAAAAAGAGCCGCTAGGCTCTTTTTTTATTATACCATTGGAAAAAGCACCGGTAATAGGTGCTTTTTTTAGTCTTTTTTGAAGGTATTTAACATCGCACGAACAATTCCACCAAGAAATTTAGGTAACTTAATTGTATAAAATCTCATGGTTTCCCTCCTAATCCCCATTACTCCACTTGTTCACTATATGATGCAAGGAGCAAAATTGTTTCTTCAATCAGTGCTTCTTATCATCATTAATATGCCAGAAGTGAATGAAAAAGTACCTTTTTCCTCAACGAGTTCATTACTAATACAAAGTGTCGATCCCCACTCTATTGTTTTATTAGTAAGAGGATACTTAAAACCGTGAAGTGTAATGCCTTCTACCCTTTCAGTAACTGGTACAAATGATACGTATGGAAAATGTTCGTTTCCTTCAATTATATACATACCAAACTTTTTCACCATTATTTCATTTTTATTGTCCACAATACACATTTCTATATTTACTTCTAATCCCTTTAAAAGCATCTGAATATTTGCTAAACCATGATCAAGTCTTCCACCAGTAGCACCAAAAATACGAATTAATTTTGGTTTCTGTTCTAAAGCCCAGCTAATTGCAATTTCTAAATCTGTTTGATCTTTTTCTCGCGGGACGATATGTAATTCATTTGTTTGCTGCCTCATCCACGCTAATTCCTCATCAGTAACTGAATCATAATCCCCAAACGCAACAGCCGGAGTGATTCCTTTTTTCAACAAACGGTACACTCCTCTATCAACAGCCGCCCAAACTACTTCTTCATTTTCATACCGCGAAAAATCTGCGCAGTATTCTGCAGGTCCTCCCGCTAAAATATGAATAATCATTTTTCCTTCCCCTTCTATTGTAAAAAGGCAATCTGCCATTCGGTAGATTGCCTTTCTCCTTATTTGCCACTCTAACATGTATAAATAGTGAAGTCTTAATGAACTAGAAGCTTCACTAGGATAAAGGTTCGTTCATTCTTTATCCGCGAATTACACGAATTGCTTCACCGCGGTCTTTTTGATTGTATACTGCTGATCCCGCTACAAGAACATTCGCTCCTGCTTCAATACAAAGTCTTGCCGTTTCAGCGTTGACACCACCATCAACTTCAATTTCCACTTCTAGATTTCGCTCTTTAACCATTTCTGCAATTTGTTTGATTTTCGGTAATACAGAATGAATAAACTTCTGCCCGCCAAATCCAGGATTTACTGTCATAAGTAATACCATGTCTATATCTTCTAATACATGCTCAATCGCTGAAACTGGAGTATGCGGATTTAATACAACCCCTGCTTTAATGTCATGAGATTTAATTAACTGAATTGTACGATGTAAATGAGGACACGCTTCTACATGAACAGTAATAATATCCGCTCCCGCTTTTGCGAAAGTTGGGATATAGTTATCAGGGTTTTCAATCATTAAATGTACATCTAACGGTAATGATGTAATCGGACGGATTGCTTCTACAATTAATGGTCCAATCGTAATATTTGGTACGAAATGCCCATCCATTACATCGACGTGAATGTAGTCAGCTCCGCCTTTTTCTACATCTTTAATCTCTTCCCCTAATCTTGAAAAATCTGCTGATAAAATCGATGGTGCAATTTTAATCATGACTAATACCTCGGCTTTCTCTCTCTAATTTCTTCTACGAATTGTTTGTAATTCTTATAACGATATTCGGTAATCTTTCCTTCTTCAACCGCAGCTTTCACCGCGCATTTCGGTTCAGCAAGGTGTGTACACCCTCTAAATTTACAGTATTGGCTCGCTTCTTTCAACTCTGGAAAACAATATGTAAGATCTTCTACCTCTATATCTATGAAATCAAGCGAACTAAAACCAGGTGTATCCGCAACAAGTCCGCTTCCAACTGTAATTAATTCTACGTGTCTTGTCGTATGCTTTCCACGTCCTAAATGTGAAGAAATATCATTAGTTTTCAATTCTAAATCTGGACGTAATACGTTTAGCATTGAAGATTTCCCAACACCAGATTGGCCTGCAACGACGGAAATACAACCTTCTAAGAATGGTTTCAGAATATCAATACTTTCCGATGTATTTATAGAAGTAAACAACACATCATAACCCATTTCACGATAATCATTTGCATAAGATTCAACAGTTTCTCTCATTTTTTCATCTACTAAATCCATCTTACTAATACAAATAATTGGTTTAATGTTATGATATTCAATTAATACTAAAAATCGATCTAACAGTCCTGGATTAAAATCTGGTTCTACCGCAGAGAAAACAAGAATAGCTTGATCAACATTAGCAATAGGAGGTCTAACAAGTTCATTTTTTCGATCAAATACTTCTAACACATAACCTTCATTCGGATTATCCGCTTGAAAAACAACTTGGTCTCCTACAAGTGGCGTAATTTTATTCTTTCTAAATACACCACGCCCACGACATTGTGTAATCCCTTCCTCATTCTGCACATAATAAAACCCACTTAGAGCTTTTACAATTTTTCCTTCTGGCATATAATTCTCCTTTATTTTGTATAAAATGAAACTGCAATTAAATATGAATAGACTAGCGTTCTTTAAACAATTAGTTCAAAGCCCACCAAATATATATCCAGGTTCATATATTTAATCTACCATCAAATTTGAAATATTATTTACAACAGTATCACTTTTACAGCTTTTTGAATCATATATTTTTGCCTGTTATACAGTCCACGATGTAGACAGCATAACAGGCAAGAGTAATAAATTCCATCTTCTATATAAGGACGATGGAATTCACTATTATTGAGCTGGATATGGTACTTCCTTGTCCATAATCGTTACTCCATCTCGAACAATTTTATAGTGTCCCTTTGCACCTTCTTGAATTACAAATTCTAAAGAAATAATCGCTGACTCAGTAATTGTTCTCGTTTCAACTGGTTTATCCATTTTTTGCTGCATATCTTCTTTATAAATTTCTATTGTTTGCGGCTTTTTCTCACCTGTTGCAGAAGCTTCATATGGGATAGAAATGTTATCCACTTTTACCGTTTTCGTCACTTTAGGCTTCGGACCATCGGAGATAACAACCGATACTTTATCTCCTTCTTTTAAAGGTGTCCCAGGCTTTGGTAACTGTGAAATAACAAGACCTTTATCAACCGTATCTGAATACTCTCTTTTTATATCAGAAACAAGCTTTCTTTCATTTAAATAACCTTTTACACTATTTTCAGTCCATCCTGAAAAATCACCTGGTCTTATTTGATAAGGTCCTTTACTTACCCAAATTTTCAGTTCTTGTTCTGTCTCTATAACCATTTGATCAGGCGTTGGTATTTGCTCTACAATTTCACCTTTCGGCTTATCATTTTCAATATAATTTATTGTAACTTGTTTATATTCTTCTTCTAACTCAGCTCTTATACTCTCGAAATCTTTTCCTGTCAAATCACGCATCTTACTTTTCTTTTTCCCACCTGATTGATAGATAGTAATTTTAGAGTTTTCTTTCACTACTCTTCCTGCTATAGGATCTGTTTTTATCACTTTTCCGGCTTCAACATCATCTGTATATACAAGATTAGGTTCAGTAACTTCAAAACCTTTTTCAACTAATGTATTTACAGCTGTCGTATATTTCATACCAGCCACATCAGGAACCTTCACATCTTTCGGAATAAAGAAGCCTGGAATAACAGTAAGTGCTAATGTTATCCCTATCGCTAAAAGTAAAAATGTTGTAATTAAAACTTTCAGCCATTTATTATTTCGCTTTTTCTTCTTACCTGATTTGGTCTCTTCTTTTCTTACTTGTTCATCCACTTTACTTCCTTTTAATACAATCGTTTCATCACTTACATTTTGAAATAGTTGTTCTTGTTGAATAATTGGAATCGCTTTCGTTGCTTCCATATCTTCTGGTATGTAAAATGGTTGTTCATTTATTCGTTCTGGGTATAGTGCTGTTTCAATATCTCGTTTCATCGCGTTAGCAGATTGATATCGATGGAACGGATCTTTCGCAGTTGCCTTTAATATAATATTTTCAACACTTTGTGGAATATTGTCATTCCATCTTTTTGGAGATGGCATTTCATTTTGTAAATGTTTTAACGCAATTGCAACAGCAGATTCACCAGAAAACGGTTGTCTTCCTGTTAACAATTCAAACATAACAATCCCAAGTGAATAAATATCTGATTGTTTATTCGCTATACCGCCGCGCGCTTGTTCTGGTGATAAATAATGCACCGAACCGAGCACCGAATTTGTATGTGTAATTGTTGCTGCACTTGTAGCTGTCGCAATTCCAAAGTCTGTTACTTTGACCACTCCGTCATCTCGAATCAAAATATTGTGCGGTTTAATATCACGATGTACAATCTCAAAATGATGGGCGTGTGCCATAGCGGACGTTAACTGCTCCATTATATCAAGAGCCTCTCCTATCGGTAACATCCCTCGATCAATTATGTATTGCTTCAATGTTCGTCCAGGTACATATTCCATTACAAGATAATATATATCATCCTCTTCCCCAACATCATACATATTCACAATATTTGGATGCGACAACGTTGTAACAGATTGCGCTTCTCGATGGAAACGTTTAATAAACTCTTCATTATTTGAATAGTCGAGTCTTAATATTTTTACCGCTACATCTCGGCCGAGTATATCATCATGAGCTAAATATACATTGGCCATTCCTCCACCGCCAATCATTTTCAGCAGCTTATAACGGTCATTTAAGCGTTTTCCAATCAGCACGTTGCACTTCACCTACTTTCGTTTGTCGAATCCGTATAATCAATAATAACGAGGGTAATATTATCTTCTCCACCACGATCATTTGCTAATTGAATGAGATGCTCTCCCTTCGCCTCGAGCTGTTCATTCAATTGTAAAATTTGTTGCATATCAGCAATAGAAACTTTGTTAGACAATCCATCCGAGCAAAGAAGTAATTGATCATCTTCTTCAAGCACCAATGTTTTAACATCTAATCCAACTGTTTCTTCATTTCCTAATGCTCTTAACAAAACATTCTTTTTCGGGTGATATTCTGCATCTTCCTTTGAAATTTCGCCATGTCTTACAAGTTCATTTACAAGCGAATGATCTTCCGTTACAAGCGTCATTTCCCCCTCTGATACCATATAACAACGACTATCTCCTATATGACCTATCGTCACAAAATTCGATGTACAAATGGCTATTATAAGTGTTGTTCCCATGCCATTACATTCTGCATGCTGCTGAGAGTAAGCATATATGCGCTCATTAATAATTCCAACGTTAGTATGTAACCACTTTTCTACCTTTTTAGGCTCATTCATATTATGCGTTTGCTTCCAATAATCATGGAATAATTGAATAGCCATCGAGCTAGCTACATCGCCAGCTCGATGACCTCCCATTCCATCTGCTACTACCGCTAAAATATTTCCATCTAAATTGCGAAAAACTCCTGCACTATCTTCATTATGTTGACGAACTTTTCCTTTATCCGATAGAAACACGGCTTTCATCTAGTCACCTCGTCTCTTCTTTGCGCTCCTTTGCACGCAACTGACCGCAGGCTGCATCAATATCATGACCTTGTTCACGGCGAATGGTTACATTCACTCCACGATCTTTTAGCGTCTTTTCAAATAAGAAAATTTGCTCTCGTGGCGTACGTACATAATCACGTTCTGGCACGTAGTTTACCGGAATTAAGTTTACATGACATTTTACACCTTTTAAGAGCGCAGCAAGTTCTTCAGCGTGCTCAACTTGGTCATTTTCTCCTCCAAATAAGCCATATTCAAATGTAATACGACGCCCTGTTCTATTTACATAGTATTTAACAGCTTCCATTAAATCAGGTAGCTTATAAGCACGGTTGATCGGCATTAATTTTGAACGTATCTCTGTATTTGCAGCATGCAATGAAATCGCAAAATTAATTTGCATATCTTCTTCAGCGAACTTATAAATTTTTGGAACAATTCCACTTGTTGAAACTGTCATATGTCTTGCACCAATATGAATTCCTTTTTCATGATTTACAATGCGTAAGAATGACATTAAGTTATCATAATTATCAAATGGTTCTCCAATTCCCATAACAACAAGAGAACTTACACGTTCTTCTGTTTCATCAAGCGCACGCTGAACTTCTACTACTTGCGCTACAATTTCTCCAGCCTCTAAGTTTCGTTTTAACCCACCAAGTGTAGAAGCACAGAACGTACAGCCAATGCGGCAACCCACCTGTGTTGTTACACAAATGGAATTTCCATATTCATGTCGCATTAGTACAGTTTCAATAGAGTATCCATCGTATAACTGGAATAGGAATTTAATCGTTCCATCCGAAGACGTTTGTTTTACTAAAGTGTTTAAAGTAGTAATATCAAAGGAATTCGACAATTTATCGCGCAATCCTTTAGCAAGGTTTGACATATCCTCATAATTTTTTACACGTTTTTTATATAGCCAATCAAAAATTTGTCCTGCACGGAACTTAGGTTCTCCTTGTTCCTTTAACCAATCTTGCATTTCATGAAGTTGTAAAGAATAAATTGATGGTTTCTTTGTTTCTAGATTTTTCTTTTGTTTTTTTACAGTCGTTTCCATGATGCTACACCTTCTTTCTTAAACAAGCAATATAAAAGCCATCTGTTGCAAAATAATGCGGTAAAATTCGTACTTGACCTTCATCAATATACGGATTTAACTTTTCTGGCATGCGATCTTTTATCGTAGTATCCCATTCAAATTCAGGATGCTCTTGTAAAAATTGCTTTATCACTTGTTCATTTTCTATTTTTTCAATTGTGCACGTACTATAAACAAGGCGACCACCTTGTTTTAACAATGGTGCTATTTTTTCTAGTATCGCAAGTTGAATCGTTGATAACCTTTCACTATCGCCCTTATCTTTACCTAACTTAATATCAGGTTTACGTCTAATAACACCAAATCCAGAACATGGTGCATCTACTAATATTTTGTCAAAAGATTCATTTGCAAAATGCTCTTGAACTTTTCTAGCATCTAAAGCCATCGTTTCTACATTTTCTAAACCAAGTCTCTTCGCCTGTTGTTCAATTAAACGTACTTTATGTGCGTGTAAATCAAGCGACATTACCTTACCAGTTCCGTCCAAACGCTCTGCAATATGAGTTGTTTTTCCGCCAGGAGCAGCACAACTATCTAGAACTGTATCTCCTTTATTCGGTTCTAAAGCACGTGCTACAAGCATTGAGCTTTCATCTTGAATAGAAAGGAAACCTTTTTTGAACGCTTCTGTATGTGCGACATTTCCTCTTTCAATTTGAATTGCATCCTCTGACAACTCGCCACGTTTTGCTTCTATACCCTCATCAGCTAATAACGCAACCGCTTCTTCTACCGTTACTTTATCAACATTTACACGTGCTGTTGGTACAGGTGGCAACATATTTACTTCACACATTTTCTCTGCTGTCTCTAAACCATATTCGGATGCCCATTCTTGTACAAGCCACATTGGATGACTCGTTGCAATCGCAAGACGTTCTACTGGATTTTCGATTTCTTCTAACGAAGGTACACCTTCTCGCTGAATTGAACGCAATACTCCGTTTACCATGCCTGAAATCCCTTTATGCCCACGACGCTTTGCAATCTCAACTGCTTCATGAATAGCCGCTCTTTCTGGAACTCGGTCTAAATATAGCATTTGATATAGAGATAGGCGAAGCAACACTCTTACCCACGCTTCAACCTTTTTTCTTAAAAATGGTTGTAAATAATAATCTAGTGTGTCACTACGTTGAATTGTTCCATATACCATTTCAGTTAATAAACCAATATCTTTTCTGTCAATTGTATTTTTTTCAATCAAATTATTTAAAAGTAAGTTGCTATATGCACCACTTTTTTCTACTTGAATTAAGCCATCCAGAGCTAACTCACGAACATTTTGTCTCATGCATTTTCTCCTAACTTCGTACCAATTTCAGGTTTTGTTCCACGTAAAAATTGTGAACAACTCATACGCTTTTTACCAGATGGTTGCAATTCAGTGATTTTAACGCCTGTCTCGTTCCCTGTTGCAACAACAAATCCATCTTCTTCAAGAGCTACTATTGTACCTGGTTCAGCTTTCTCTGTAATAGAGACCTTCTCTCCCCACCATACTTTAATAACTTGTCCTGCCAAAGTCGTATAAGCAACTGGCCATGGATTCAATCCGCGAATGTGATTGTATACTTCTTCACCTGTTTTTGTCCAATCAATTATCTCTTGCTCACGTTTTATATTATATGCAAACGTCACTTCAGCTTCACTTTGTTTAATTGGTTCTAGTTTACCCTGAATTAGTAAAGGAACCGTTTTAGATAAAAGGTGTGCTCCTGCTTCGCTTAACTTATCAAATAATGAACCTGTTGTTTCACGCTCTTCAATTTCTACTTCTACTTGCGTTAATATATCGCCCGCATCTAATTTTTCTACCATATACATAATTGTAATACCTGTTTTCTCTTTACCTTCCATGATCGCATAATGAATTGGTGCACCACCGCGAAGTTCTGGAAGTAATGATGCGTGGACATTAATACATCCATACTTTGGCGCTTCTAAAATTTCATTCGGTACGATTTGTCCAAATGCTGCTGTTACAATTAAGTCTGGCTCTAGTGCTAATACTTTTTCATATTCGTCTTTTTCACGAATTTTTAACGGCTGTACTACTGGAATACCATGTTTCTCCGCTTCTACTTTAACAGGAGTAGGTGTTAAAACCTTTTTTCTACCAACTGGACGATCAGGTTGCGTTACAACACCAACTACGTCATATCCGTCCTCGATAAGACGACGAAGCACCGGCACAGAAAAGTCCGGTGTCCCCATAAATACTACTTTCATCATTCAAAAACCGCTCCTTTTAAACCTATTCTAATTCGCCTGCTTCATAATACCTTTTCACTTTAGATGTAAATAAAACACCGTGTAAATGATCGATTTCATGCTGAATTGCACGCGCTAAGAAGTCATCCGCTTCTAATAAAAATATTTTACCGCGACGATTTTGTGCACGTACTTTAATGTAATCGGCACGCTCCACTTCACCATAAAGTCCCGGAAAGCTTAAGCAGCCTTCGGGACCTACTTGTTCACCACGTTTTTCTAAAATAACAGGATTAATTAATTCAATTTTACCCGTATCATCACCTATATCAACAACAGCAACTTGTAAGCTTACCCCCACTTGTGGCGCAGCTAGACCAACTCCGTCTGCAATTAACATTGTTTCATGCATATCTTTTAACAATTTCACTAACTTTTTATCAAAGTTAATTACTCTTTCGCATGGTGTTTCTAACACTTCATTTGGATGCTTTACAATTTCTAAAACTGCCATATTTCCCTCCGCTACATTAACATTGTTGGATTAAAATCAATTGAGATTTGTAGCTCTTTTTGCATTTCTGCTTGATAATGTTCATTTACCATTTTGAGCACGTTCTTTAAGTTTGGTTCCCGTTTGTATTTTATCATGCATTGGTAACGATATCTATCTTTTATCCTTGGAATTGCTGAAGCAACCGGCCCTAACACCATTGTTTGCCTTGAACAATGCGTTCGTAAATGACCGACAATTTTTTCCGTCACTTGGACTGCCTTTAATAACTCCGGATGAGATACAGTTACAAGTACAACGTAGTAATATGGCGGATATTGTCTCATTTGCCTCATTTGCATTTCGTGCTCATAAAATACATCATATTGTTGATTCTTTGCTAATTCTACACTGTAATGTTCCGGCGTATACGTTTGAATTACAACTTCACCTGGCAATTCATGTCTTCCTGCACGTCCACTCACTTGTGTCAATAGCTGATACGTCTTTTCACTCGCCCGAAAATCAGGTAGATGAAGCATCGTATCCGCCGTTAAAACGCCAACAAGCGTCACCTTCGGAAAATCAAGCCCTTTTGCAATCATTTGTGTTCCAAGTAATATATCTGCTTTCTCTTCACCAAACGCCTTTAATAATTTTTCATGCATTCCTTTACGGCTTGTTGTATCCACATCCATTCGAATGACCCGCGCCTCAGGGAATAGTTTTGTGATTTCTTCTTCAACCTTTTGCGTCCCTGTACCAAAGAAACGAATATACGTACTATTACAAGCAGGACACTCCGTTGGCATATTTTCCTCATGACTACAATAATGACACTTTAAACGATGGTTCATTTTGTGATATGTCAACGAAATATCACAATGCGGACATTGTACGACATACCCACAATCACGGCACATCACAAACGTAGAATGCCCCCTTCTATTTAAAAAGAGAACCATTTGTTCTTTCTTTTCTAATCGATCTGCTATTTTTTCATGCAGTGCCTTTGAAAACATTGAACGATTTCCATCACGAAGCTCTTCACGCATATCAACAATTTCTACAGTCGGCAAAGCTTGTTTGTTCATACGTTTTTCCATTGTAAGCAACCCATAGACACCTTTTTTCGCTCTAGCAAACGATTCAAGTGTCGGCGTTGCACTTCCGAGAACGATTGGACACTTATGGTATTGTCCTCTCCACACTGCTACATCTCTTGCATGATACTTTGGGTTATCCTCTTGCTTATAACTTGATTCATGCTCTTCATCAATAATAATGATTCCTAAATTTTCGAATGGAGCAAAAATAGCTGAACGCGCACCAACTACAACTTTCACTTCTTTTCTTAATATCTTTCGCCATTCATCATATTTCTCGCCAACAGAAAGCGCACTGTGAAGAACTGCAACTTGCGAACCGAACCTACCTTTAAAGCGATCTACCATCTGGGGCGTTAGCGCAATTTCAGGAACAAGCACAATTGCTTCTTTTCCTTTCTCGAGCACCGCTGCTATAGATTGTAAATACACTTCAGTCTTACCACTTCCTGTAACACCATATAGTAAAAATGGATTGTAAGTTTCATTTGTAATTGATGATAAAATCGGTGTAATTACTTGTTTTTGTTCCTCAGTAAGCGGAAATGGTTTCGTTTGTTCAAAATCATCATCGTCATACGGACTCCGGTATACCTCTACATACTTTTCTGAGATTAGACCCTTTTTAACAAGTGCTTTTATTGGAGCATCTGTTATTTGTAATTCTTCTGTTAAATTTTTTAACGGTACACTTTTGTAGTTTTCTACAAAATAATAGAGTACATCTTGTTGTTTTTTAGTTTTCAGTTCAAATGCTGCTAATTCCAATTTATCTGCCGGCAACTCCGGTTGAACTACTCTTTGTTTCTTCTTCTGCACTTTATCCTTTACTTGATAAACCACTTCAGTCGTACCATTTTTAATTTCTTGTTGAATAGTGCGATATAGGTGCGGCTGTGCTTCGATAACTTCCCAATCTATCGTTTCCTTCCCTTGAAATAAAGAAAGAATTTCTGGTGCTACTTCTTCTCGGTTACGAAGTTGCAGACGCTTTTTATATGTTGCTTTAATCGCCGTCGGAAGCATCACCTGAAAAGCTGAAATCATATAACATAACGTTTCACTTGTAAGCCAATACCCAAGTTTTAATAATTCATCATTTAAAACCGGAGTGACATCTAATATTTCATACAACGCTTTTAACTTTTTACTTTCTAGTTCAACCGAATCCTTTATGCCAATAATAAAACCTTGCAATTTCCTCGGACCGAATGGGACTACTACACGCATTCCTGTTTGCACGATATCTTCCCATTTTTTAGGGATAATATAATCAAACGGTCGATCTGTTTGACGTGCAGGTACATCAACAATTACACTTGCAAACTTCATACATAATCATCTTCTAACATCATTTCTATTTGCTTTAATATTTCACGAGCCACTTCTTTCTTCGTTAAAAGTGGCAGCTCAATGATTTCTCCATCTTTTCTATACATTGTCACAATATTTGTATCCGTACCAAACCCAGCTCCTTGCGCTTTCACGTCATTCGCAACAATCATATTTGCATTTTTCTCACGTAATTTTCTCGTTGCGTATTCCTCTATGTTTGTCGTTTCAGCTGCAAAACCGATAAGTAACTGTCGGTCCTTCTTCTCACCTAACGTTTTTAAAATATCCACTGTTCTTTCTAATTCAATTACAGCATCGCCATTTTTCTTTTTCATTTTATTATCATGAACATATTTCGGACGGTAATCTGCAACGGCTGCTGTTTTGATGACAACATCCACACTCTGATAATGCTGAAGGACTGCCTCTAACATATCTTGTGCAGATTCTACTTGTATTGTTGTGACATGTAATGGTGACTCTAATGCTGTCGGTCCTGACACAAGTATGACATCAGCACCTAAGCCTGCTGCAACTTCTGCGATCGCATACCCCATCTTTCCAGAAGAAAAATTCGTCATAAAACGAACCGGATCAATCTTTTCACGTGTCGGTCCAGCTGTTATTAATATTCGTTTTCCTTGCAATGGTTGTTGTTCTGAGAAAGCCTCTTCTAATCGTCCAATAATTGCTTCAGGTTCTTCCAGTCTTCCTTTTGCTACATAACCACATGCTAAAAAACCTTCCCCAGGCTCAATAAATGTATATCCTAATGTTTTTAACGTCATCATGTTTTTTTGAACAATTTTATTTTCATACATATGCACATTCATAGCAGGTGCAATCCACACTGGAGCTGTAGTAGCTAACAAAGTAGTTGTAATCATATCATCAGCAATACCACCAGCTAACTTTCCAATGCAATTAGCTGTAGCAGGTGCAATAAGTACAACATCTGGCCAATCCGCTAAATCAATATGAGCAATAACAGCGGAGTCTCTCTCATCAAACGTATCCGTATATACATCATGGCGAGAAAGTGCTTGAAATGTAAGAGGCGTAACAAACTTCATTGCCGACTCACTCATCATTACTTTTACAAGAGCGCCAGCTTGTGTCAATTTACTTGTTAACGCAGCCGCTTTAAAAACTGCAATGCCTCCTGTTACACATAGAAGTATCTTTTTCCCTTTTAGCATATGACTCGTCCTCTTTCTTTTTCAAACTTATTCTACTGAAATAGAATTTCCAGCTCGTCAGTACCAGTATTCGTTCCGTCTTTTTCGATTCCTTTTCATCCCTATCGTAAAAAAATAACAACCTACTTGTAAATAGGTTGTTACCGTTACATAGAAAATTATAAAGTCTATGTTTTAATTTGTCGAAAAGAATGTCTTAATCAATTATTGTGTCATCGCTTGGTACATATTTTAATACTTCTAAATCGATTTCTTCTAATGCTTTACCTACACATTTATAAGAAACAGGCTTTTCAATAACACAATTATCAGCAATTTGCATTTCACGTGCACGCTTTGCAGCTACTGTTACAAGTGTATATTTAGAATCGATTTTTGTTAATAATGAGTCAATTGATGGATTTAACATAATTATAGACCCTCCGTCATTTCTTTATAGTATTTTGCCACTCTTTCGCGGCGGCAATGTTCACCAACCACAATTGCTTTAATTCGGTCACAAGCTAATTCAACTTGATCGTTTTCTACAACATAGTCATAAGCGTCCATCATTTCGATTTCTTCTTTCGCTACAGTTAAACGATTTTCAATAACATCTTCAGTTTCTGTACCACGGCCGACAATTCGGTTCTTTAGTTCAGATAAACTTGGAGGTGCTAAGAAAATAAATACACCTGCTGGGAAGGCTTTCTTAACTTGAATTGCTCCTTGCACTTCAATTTCTAAGAACACATCTTTTCCTTCTTGTAACGTTTTTTCAACATAATCAATCGGTGTTCCGTAATAATTACCAACGAACTCAGCCCATTCAAGTAACTTTTCATTACGAATCATTTCTTCAAATTCTTCTCTCTCTTTAAAGAAATAATCCACACCATCTACTTCACCTTCACGCGGTTTACGTGTCGTTACTGAAATAGAGTACTGAAAACGTGTGTCTTCATGGCTAAACAGCTCTTTTCGAACCGTTCCTTTCCCGACACCAGAAGGTCCCGAAAGAACGATGAGCAATCCTCTTCTACTTCTCATAAATATGTAAAACCTACCCTTCCTCACTTAAATCTTCTTTATTATTCAAACGATGTGCAATCGTCTCTGGCTGAATTGGACTTAATACTACATGCCCATCATCCATAACAATAACCGCCCTTGTTTTTCTCCCATACGTAGCATCAAGCAAAGCATTATGTTCACGCGCTTCCTGTACTGTCCGTTTAATAGGAGCTGACTCCGGACTTACAATAGCAATAATTCGATGAGCAGATACAATATTTCCGTATCCAATATTTAAAAACCGCATGGCCATAGTTTGCGCCTCCTAGTAAGTCTATCCGATTTCTCCACCACGTATAACTTTATATATTTTTTGAAAGCTACTCAATATTTTGTACTTGTTCACGAATTTTTTCAAGGTTATTTTTCATTTCTACGACATATTTTGAAATTGTTAAGTCATTTGCCTTAGAACCTATCGTATTAACTTCCCTATGCATCTCTTGCACGATGAAGTCCATTTTCCTTCCAACAGGCTCTGTAATTTGCAATGCTTCACGAAATTGATCTAAATGACTTTGTAATCGAACTAATTCTTCGTGAATATCTGAACGTTCTGCAAATATTGCTACTTCTGTCAACAATCGTTGTTCATCTAAATCTTGATTATGTAATTCTTTTAAGCGATTTTCTAATCGTTCACGATATTTTTGTGTAACAATTGGTGCATGTGGAATAATTGCATTTACACAATTATGAATCTCTTGCAAACGATATGCTATATCTTTATGTAATCGTTCTCCTTCACCATCTCTCATCGTTTTCAACATATGAGCAGCTTGGCGAACAGCCTCATATAAACCGGTTTCAAATTGTTCATTTACATTTTCTATTTCTTCAACTGCCGTTACTTCTGGCATTCCCATTAGTTGCCCGAGTGTAATAGAATCTTGTAATTGAAATTTCCCTTTTATATCTTCCATAATGGATTGGTACTGCTTGAGAAGTTCCCAATTCACAGTTAATTTTCTTTCAACAAGCCCTTCACCTGTTATACTAATAGACACTTCAATACGTCCACGGCGAACTTGCTTTGCAATTATTTTACGAATCTTGTCTTCAAACGCCATCATTTGCTTCGGAAGCCGAATACTCATTTCTAAAAAACGATGGTTCACCGACTTCATTTCTACTGTTATTTGAAAAGTATCGTTTTCTACCTTCGATCTTCCAAATCCTGTCATACTACAAATCATCTTTATCACATCCAAGCCATGAAATAACTCAATGAAAAAGGCAATAGAGACAAGGCTCTACTACCTTCTGTAAATTATATCATATTTTCATATCATTGACTATTTCAAGTTTAATCCCTTCTTATATAACAGCGGCTTTTTCTTTTTCCCCTTTTTTCTTGTTAATAAGGATCCTACTAATAAGAAGGTCGGAATAGATGATAATCCTCCAATTAACAACCAATCTCGTGCTTGTATCGGCATTGTGCTAAAAATCGGCTGTAATGGTGGATAATATATAACTACAAGCATTAACAGTAAAGAAATAATAACCGCCCCTACTAAATATATATTTCCAAACGGGTTGCGGTGAAATATAGAATGTTCACTACGACAATCAAATACATGAATAAGCTGAGCCAGTACTAATGTTGCGAAGGCTACCGTTTGTGCATACTTCAATTCATTCGGATGCTGGTTAAATGCAATAATAAACGCTACTAATGTCACTGCTCCGATTAGAAAACCACGACTTATAATTTTCCACGCAAGCCCTCTAGCGAACACCCCTTCTTTCGGATGGCGTGGTGTTCTCTTCATCACATCTCCTTCAGCCTTATCCAAACCTAATGCCATCGCTGGTAAACCGTCAGTAACTAAGTTCACCCATAAAATTTGAATTGGAACCATCGGCAATGGCAGTGCAAGTAACATCGCAAATAACATAACTAAAATTTCACCAACGTTAGATGCTAACAAATACCGAATAAACTTCCGAATATTTTCATATATGTTTCTACCTTCTTTAATCGCCGATTTAATCGTAGCAAAGTTATCATCTAACAACACGAGTGACGAAGCTTCTTTTGCAACATCTGTCCCTGTAATTCCCATCGCAATCCCTATATCAGCTGTTTTAATAGCTGGAGCATCGTTCACTCCATCACCTGTCATAGCTACTATATGTCCCTTATTTTGCAGCGCCTTAACGATTTTCAATTTATGCTCAGGAGACACACGAGCGAATACATACGTATCTTCTACAATATCTTCTAATGCCTCTACATCCATATTCGCAAGTTCTACACCTTCAACAACGCGTCCACCCGCCGGTAAAACCCCTAGCTGTTCCGCAATTGCCATTGCCGTCACTTTATGATCTCCCGTAATCATTACCGTTCTAATACCAGCTTCTTTACACTCTTTCACCGCTTGCGCCACTTCTAGTCTTGGCGGATCTATCATTCCTTGTATTCCAACAAGCATAAAATCCTGCTCGACTTCTCTTTCATGTTCAATTGAATCTGTAGCTTTTAGCGGTTTAAATGCCACCGCAATCGTTCGTAAAGCTTGACTTCCTAAACTATGAATCGCTGCCTGCACTTCTTTTCGATACATTTCACTTAAAGGCTGCTGCTTATTTCCCCACAAAATTGTTTGACTCATTTGCAAAAGAACATCTGGTGCTCCTTTTGTAATAACAAATTTTTTACCCTCACAATCACGAACGATAACGCTCATCATTTTTCTAGTTGAATCAAAAGGAAATTCACGAATGACTTCAAACTTTCCTTTAAGAGCTTCACGTGATATTCCCGCCTTCATTGCAGCAGCAACGAGAGCTCCCTCTGTTGGATCTCCATCTAACACATACGTCTTTTTCTTTTGAATAACATTCGCATTATTACATAAACAGCCAAATGTAAGTAGTTGATACAGTGATTTCGTCTTAGTAGGGTCAATTACTTCTTCACCTTTCATAAACGAACCTGTTGGCTCATAGCCTTGACCTGTTACTTTCCACAATTCTCCGCCTGACCACATATGTGTTACCATCATTTTATTTTGTGTCATTGTTCCTGTTTTATCTGAGCAAATAACAGAAGCACAGCCTAACGTTTCTACAGCTGGCAACTTTCGCACAATTGCCCTCTTTTTAATCATACGCTGTACACCAAGTGATAGCGCAACCGTAACGATAGCTGGCAATCCTTCTGGAATAGCTGCAACAGCAAGCGAAACCCCAGCCAAAAACATGTGATACACTTCATTCCCTTGATATACACCAGCTAGTACAACAAGAGCCGTCAAAATAAGAGCAACAATAATTAAAATTTTTCCAAGCTGTTCTAATCTTCTTTGTAATGGCGTTTCCATTTGCTCAGCATTTTGCAACATATTTGCAATTTGCCCCATAGCTGTATTCATTCCAGTTGCTACGACTACCCCTGTTCCAGCACCTCTCGTTATCATCGTCCCCATAAATGCCATGTTTTTTTGATCACCAATTGAAACATCTTGACCTTGTAACGCATCTACCTTCTTTTGTACAGGCAATGACTCTCCTGTAAGAGCCGATTCTTCAATATATAAACTTGAAGATTCCACAAGGCGAACATCCGCGCCAATACGGTCACCACTAGAAAATTTAATAATATCACCTAGTACAAGCGCTTTTGACGGCGCTTTTATCCACTTCCCATTTCTTAGTACAGTAACTTGAGGAGCTGCCAATTCTTTTAAAGCTTCCAACGATTTTTCAGCTTTCCTCTCTTGGAAGAAACCGAGGACACCATTAATAATAACAATTGCAACAATTGCAATCGAATCAATATACTCTCCTAAAAAAGCTGAAATAATTGTAGCACCAAATAAAACAAGTACCATAAAATCTTTAAATTGCGCTAAAAACACCATAAGCGCAGAAGGCCGCTTTGCTTCTTGCAATTCATTTGTACCAAATTTCTTTAATCGGCCCTCTGCTTCTTGCTCTGTAAGACCTACCTCCACATTCGTATTCGTTCTTTCCTCCACTTCATGTGCTCGCATTTCATACCAGTTCATCCTGCCATCGACCTCCTGATTCCAGACATACTCTAATGAAAGCTTATTCAGCCTCGTCCAAAAAAATGCTATAATTAACTTTTAGTTAGAAAGGAGTGTTCATTCATGGCATTCGATGGATTATTTACAAGAGCAATTACACATGAAATTGCAAATTCTCTTCAAACAGGAAGAATTTCAAAAATATATCAACCCTCAAAATATGAAGTTTTATTACATATTCGAGCAAACGGAAAAAACCAAAAACTAATTCTTTCATCTCACCCTACATATGCGCGTATGCACTTAACAAATCAAAACTACAATTCACCAGCGCTACCGCCGATGTTTTGTATGCTTCTTCGCAAACATTTAGAAGGTGGATTTATTGAAAAAATTGAACAAATTGACTTAGAACGTATTATTCAAATTACAGTCCGCAGTCGCAATGAAATCGGTGACGAATCAGTAAAAACATTAGTAATCGAAATAATGGGACGACACAGTAATATTATCTTAGTAGATACGAAAACAAATGTTATTTTAGATAGCTTAAAACACGTTTCTTTAGCGGTAAACCGACATCGTACTGTATATGCTGGAGCTGAATATGTTGCCCCACCGGCACAACATAAAGTTAATCCGCTTCTTATCGAAACAGAAGATGATTTTATTAAACCGCTAGACTTTTTATCTGGCAACATGGACAAACAACTTGTCGGAGCATTCATGGGAATTTCCCCATTATTTGCAAAAGAAGTTGTAAAAAAAGCAGGTATGGCAAATGAAAAAGCATTATCTGAAGCTTTCTTCAGCTTGCAAAAACCATTGCTAACACATCAGTACGTGCCAGCAATGATAACAGCAAATGGAAAAGAGTTCTTTTACCTATTCCCTCTTTCTCACTTACAAGGAAACGAAAAAACATTTTCATCTGTTAGTGAATTATTAGATCGTTTCTTCTTTGGTAAAGCAGAGCGCGATCGTGTAAAACAACAAGCTCACGATTTAGAACGCTTTATGCAAAATGAAAAAACAAAAAACGAAAAGAAGCTAATTAAACTAGAAAAAACATTACAAGATGCCGGAAAAGCAGATAAATATCAACTATTTGGAGAGCTACTTACAGCCAATATGTACGCTTTGAAAAAAGGTGATAAAGAGATAGAAGTCGTTAACTATTACGACGAAAATGGTGGGACTGTAAAAATCACATTAAATCCTTTAAAAACACCATCTGAAAATGCACAACGCTATTTCCAAAAGTACCAAAAAGCGAAAAATTCAGTTGCTATTGTAGAAGAACAAATCGTAAAAACAAATGAAGAAATCCTTTATTTCGATAGCTTACTTCAACAAATGGAGGTTGCTTCTTCAAAAGATATTGAAGAGATTCGTGAAGAACTGACCGAAGAAGGTTATGTACGTAATCGTAAGAAGAAAAACACAAAGAAAAAACCGACAAAACCAGTATTGGACAAATATTTAGCTAGTGATGGCACAGAAATTTTCGTCGGTAAAAACAATAAGCAAAATGATTATTTAACAACGAAATTCTCCCGTCGTGATGAAATTTGGTTACATACGAAAGACATACCTGGGTCCCACGTTGTCATTCGTTCTCTTGAACCTACGGAAGAGACTTTACAAGAGGCCGCTAAAATCGCTGCTTATTACAGTAAAGCAAAAGATTCTAGTTCTGTTCCTGTAGATTTCACAAAGGTACGCCATGTCAAAAAACCGAGCGGTGCAAAACTTGGATTTGTTACATATGACAATCAACAAACATTATATGTAACACCAGATGCTGATACAGTAATGAAATTAAAAGCGTAAATTAAAAAATGCGTTGCTTGCTAGCAACGCATTCTTTAATTTAGTTCATATATCCATTAACTAATTCGTAACATCTTTCTTTTGTCATCTTATATTTCTCTTCCGAAGCCTCTATACGTCTCATCGTTCCATTATTTGGATCTGTACCAATCGCTGTAACTTTACTTTCTTTTTCTTTAACCCATGCAATCTGTTTTGTTTTTAATGACTGAAATGCATCAGCTGACATCGTATTTTTTAATGTACTGTAAATTTCATTTAGTTTATTATCCCATAGTTGATAATTTCCTTCTATTTCATTTACTATGTCATTTGTTGACATAACATTTGTATGTTTTTCTTCGTTTTCTAGAGCAACTAACTCATTTAGAGCCTTAGTTTTACCTAATACTGAAGAAGATTCTTTTTTTGGCTGCTTCTCTTCTTTTGAACTAGTATACGTACTGGAATCATTTCCCTTAGCTGTTTCTTGCTCTTGAATAAAATCTTGTTTCGTTACCTTTTCTTGCTCTTCATCATCTACATTGTGAGTAATAACAGATGTTTGGGCATCCACAGCAACTACTCCGTTACTTTCTTTAAAAATATATTTCTTATTTCCACTATTCTCTTCTCTAACGAAAGAGACATTCTTGAAACCTTGAACTCTAAGAATTTCGTTAGCTTCTTCTTTAGTTAACTTTAAATCTACTGGCGTATTTGATGACCATTTATCCATTAACCATTTTCCATCGGTATAAACTAAAACAAATTCCCACGTCTCCGCTTCATTCCCCATATCATTTGCAAGGATAAGCGTCTCAATCTTTAAAACATCATTTTTCTGTGAACAAGTTATTCTCACGTCTGGCTCAATATGAATTGGGAATGGCAACATATCCGTCTCTCTAGACCTATTAAATGTGTCAAGCGACTTAGGAAGCTGATTTTCTACAAACTTATCTGTAACTAATCCCTTAACTCCTTTTTTCGCTGTCTCCATATCTCCAGGATTATTTCGGCTCCATCCATTTTCTTTTTCCATCTCACTAAAAGCGTTTGCTATCCTATCTACGCTCTTTCGTACAATCTTTTTCGCTTCTTTTCCTGTCACTTCTGGTGCTTCATCAAGCTGTTCAATCTTTTCATTTACTTGAACTTTGTTTTCACTTTTTTCACAACCTGCTAGAACAAACATACTAACTACCAAGCAAAATGACATTACTTTACTTAATTTTTTCATATACTCACATTCCTTAATCCTATTTATTCGTTACGTATCCCTATCTTCGAGAGAAACCCAACAATTACCTATTGTATCAATAATTTTTTATTTATATATTAATTTTTATATTAAAATAAATAATAAATGTAATGTTATTTTCAAATATACACTCTAAACATCGCTTATCCTTTTCTTTCCTAACTTCGATATTCCAAAAAAATTTGACATTATTTTCTCGTATTTGTATAAATTTTTTTACAGTGTGTAAAAAAATCGATTCGATGTTCTTTTCATTTGCTCACTAATATTTTGAAGCAATCCGTAGTTTTCAAATAGTCCTTCCCACAAATAGCGGACAGAACTTTACCTTCCCTTATATATATTCCCCACTATCCTTTCTCTAAAGTTAACTTTTGGCACGCTATTTGCTTTATTCAATACTGTGAAAAGGGGGAAATTAACATGACTTTAAGAATTAATAAAATCCAAAATCAACTACAAAAATATGAAATTGACGGATTACTTATTACCAAAAAAGAAAATCGCCAATATGCAACAGGCTTTACAGGTAGCGCTGGCGTCGTCTTAATCTCTGCGGATAAAGCTGTTTTTATAACTGATTTCCGCTATGTAGATCAAGCGAAATCACAAATAAAAGAAGCTAAAATTATTATGCATAAAGGAAATCTAGAAAAAGAAATCGCAAATCAAGTATCGAAATTAAACATTCAAAAACTTGGAATTGAAGAAAATAACATGACATTACAACAATATAAAAACTTACAAAAATACATACATGCGGAAATGGTGCAAGTGTGCGAAATCATCGAAGATATTCGCATTATTAAAGACACACCTGAAATAGAAACAATGAAAATTGCGGCTAATATTGCTGACGAATCATTTCACCACATCCTTACGTTTCTAAAGCCAGGAATAAGTGAGACTGATGTCCGAGATGAATTAGAATTTTTCATGCGAAAGAAAGGGGCTACATCCTCATCATTTCAAATTATTGTAGCTTCTGGCGTTCGCTCTTCACTTCCTCATGGCGTTGCATCGAATAAAATAATCGAGCACGGCGATATCGTTACATTAGATTTCGGTGCACTTTATAACGGGTATTGTTCCGATTTAACACGTACTGTAGCGATTGGCGAACCATCGGAAGAATTCAAAGAAATATATAATGTTGTATTAGAAGCATTAAAGCGTGGAACTGCAGCCATTAAACCTGGAGAAACTGCGAAAAGTATCGATGATATAACGAGAGATTACATTACAGAACATGGATACGGTCAATATTTCGGCCACTCTACTGGTCATGGGCTTGGGTTAGAAATTCATGAACCTCTCCGTCTATCCCAAGAAAGTAAGGCTACTTTAGAAGAAGGTATGGTTGTTACAGTTGAACCAGGTATTTATATACCAAACTGGGGCGGGTGTAGAATTGAAGATGATATTGTCATCACAAAAGAGGGCTATGAGGTTATTACAAAGGCAAATCGGGAACTAATTGTCATTCCCTGTTAAAAATCATGAACTTTTTAACAGGAGTTTTTTCATAACTACTTTAAGTGGTTTCACGTATTTGAAGATGAGATCAACCATCGCGGACAAATTCGTTTAGTTAAAAAGATGCAAAAAGCTCATTCAGTAAAGTAAGAAAATGCCACCGAATAAGGTGGCATTTTCTTTTATTCATTAACGAATAACTTTTCGTTTACTTTTTTAGCGACTACCGCTACCGATATTAAAATGCATATTAAATATAGCAATTTCGCAATAAATAACCACCCTTGAAACATTACAATTCCATCTATTATCTCATTTCCTTTCAATAACAAAAACGGAATCGTACTAATTATAATGACAAACTCGATGCTGAAAACAATTTTCTTTTTTCGACTATATGCTTTCCATTCATCCCAGCGATACATAGGAGCAAAAATCAATACTCCTATACATAATATTACTGGTACCCATTCACTTTTAAGAAGTTGCCCCGAAATAACTGATAATAGTAAACAAACGAGCACACCATAATACCGATACGATAAACTTAACTAAATCTATACAATTCAATCAAATTTATACAAGTTAGTGCTTCATCGTGTTCTCGCACCCCCGAAGGGACGAGGGGTATAACACTCCACACGAGGCAGTATCGTTACCTCCTATTATCAAGCATTTATTTTACCCATCTTGATAAATTTATCGACGCATTTACATCCCTATCGTGATGGCTATTGCACCCAACACAACGCCACTCACGTATTTTTAAACTCCACTGTCCTTCTGGTTGAACTGAATGGTCGTATTTTACTCCGCAACATGAACAAATCTTGCTTGAGGCGAACCATTTATCAGCTTTTACATACTCAATGCCATACTTCTCGCACTTGTATGACAAACATTGAAAAAAGAAGTTTAATTTTTGAAATGAAAATGCTTTCGATAGTTTTTTGTTTTTTAACAGGTTTGAGATAGGTAAGTCTTCCACAACAATTCTCATTGGTTTGGTTTTCACCAATTTAGCTGTTGCTTGATGGATATGGTTATTTCGGATATTCGTAATTTTCCTAGATAACCGCAGGTGCTCAGTTTTAGCTTTTTCATATCCGGCAGATTGAATTTTTACACCTTTTTTAAATCTCCTAGACATATCTCTCTGTGCTGACTTTTTCCTTTTCAAAAGTTTTTTAACCTTGGCATCTTTGTTTATATTTCGTTCTTTCATACCATTAGAAGCTACAAAAAGCTCTTTTACACCAACATCCACACCAATCGACTCATCGGTTAGTTCTTGTGATTCAAAGTCTTCTTGGAACCCTACACTAATCCACCAGTGACGACCATCAAATGTAACTCTTGGATTGGATAGTTTTTTGTTTCTTGGTAGTTGTTGGCTTGCTTTCACTTCTCCAATAGACTGAATATGAACTACTTTCTTTCCTATAATCAGTCTTTCATAATTGGCATAAAATCCTTGAATTAAATCTTTTTTAGATTTATAAGAAGTGTGATAACCATTTTTGTACTTTTCGAACGAATTTTTCCTCGCCTTATCAAAATCTTTTGAAGCCTGTTTGGGAACTTGTGCGTTGATGTCATTTAACCACTCATATCGCTTTCGCTTCTTGATCTTTGTAAATCGTTTCTGTAAAGCTAACTGTGAAACAGATTTTCCAAATAACTTATAGTATCTATCACTCATTTTTTTACAATAGTTATAAGCGAATCTTGCAGCACCAGCATGGTTTCTAAGCACTTTTTCTTGTTCAGGCGTTGGAATCAGTCTGACTTTCTTCGCCAATATCATCAGAATTTTACTCCTTTACTGTGCGATTATTCGGCACTCACCTTTCAGATAATGAAAGATTTGTTCTTCTGAATAGTAGCGTGTTCCACCAGCATTCTCCTAAGACTACTAGGATACAAACCTGTTAATTCCGATACTTGACTAACTCGTAAAAATTTCATTATTATTCTTACCTCATTGAATCCAATATTGCACATACGTTCAGTGTATTCAATGAAGTTTGATAGATTCAATAAAATTTATCTCGTTCAACTAAGGGCGCAATTCCTTGGCCAGTTCTCTTATGAACTTCTCATGTTTTCACATGAGCGCAGACTATATGTTTATCTCTTTAGAGATAGAGGATTTTCCCATCACCATAGGCTTGTGATATACTCTCGTCAGTTATACGAGATAGTCGTTGAACGTTCATCTTATCAATTTTGACTTAGACGATTCGATGCGGAAGACCCATTATTCTAGTGTTTAGGATTTAACCGTGCACGATTTGATTGATTTTTTCTGCTTTCGCGACATTCACGCTCGCCATTTCTAGCCACGTTGTAGTTCAATCAGCTTTAGGGATTGCCCGCAGTTAACCCTCACTACTAGCCAATCACTTGACTAGCAGGGCTTACTGATATATTTAATTAACTTTAGTTATAATTGGTTAAATAAATCGTAACAGTTAGTTACCCTATTTTCTCTCTCATTCGTACTCCCCCATTCTACTTCTCCTTTAATATGTAACTTGCTATTCTTATCATGACTCTTAGAAAAATAACGACTACAATTACAAGATAAAGACCTTTCGCAGAAGACATCCAATCTTGAAAAATAGACATTTTCTCCATTTGCTTTTGGCCCTCTATTAAAATAACCCCTACGACAAATGAACAAACAACAATGATACCTATCATAATTCCAATACCTTTCTTACCATGTTGTTTCATGTCATCCCAACGATATAACAGTATAAAAACAAACCCGAGAACAGGTATGATACTTATCCATTCATTGTTTGTAAGCAGATTTAAAATGATTAATAGACTACAAGATATGATAAATCCCCAAAATCTAATTTCTTTGCGCATAAGCCCTTCTTTAATTCCATTTTTAGGGTTAATTGTATTGTAACATCCATTTATTGTTCTTACCATTACAGTACATGAAATTTCACTTTTTTTCTTTTTCCTATCCTCACATACTTTCACTGCTTCCATACAATGAACTACACGAATGCCTAAAGGATGTGAATGTTATGGGAGTTGAATTAACGCTTTTACATGCTCTCTATATTCTTTGTTTACTCACTATTATTACCTTTTTTATTTTTAGAAAAGATACGACGATCATTTGTATCGTTTTTATCTTTTTATTAGCATTAACCGCTACAAGTTCTATCCCTCTTGCCATTAGTGGTATCTTTCAAAGTTTCATTTACGCCATTACCGAACTATTACCAACTATATTAATCATCTCCATTATCGTATCAATGAGCAACCTACTCGTTCATACCGGCATAAATGATACGATGATTTCACCATTTACAAAGATGATTCGTACACCTGCACATGCCTACTGGATTATCGGTCTTTTAATGATGACAATTTCCTTTTTCTTTTGGCCTTCTCCAGCTGTCGCCTTAATGGGGGCCATTTTATTACCAGTCGCTGTACGCGTCGGCCTTCCGCCAATTGGAGTCGCAATCGCTATGAACTTATTCGGACACGGCATCGCCTTATCTGGTGACTTCGTTATTCAAGGTGCACCGAAATTAACTGCAGATGCTGCTGGTCTTCCTGTTTCCAGCGTTGTTTCAGCCAGTGTTCCCCTCGTTATCGTTATGGGTATTGTGACAACTTCCGTCGCATTTTTCTTCTTACGAAAAGAATTTCATACAGGCTTATCTATACAAGAATCTATTCCATCAACTGAGTCTTCTAAAACGCTCACTTCATTATCTCCTCAGACAAAAAAATGGCTCGCTATTTGTATTCCGATCGTATATGCCATAGATATTCTTTGCATGATTCAATTTAAACTACAAGGAAGCGATGCAACTGCACTTATCGGCGGGACGACTGTTATTATGATTATCATTATTTCTCTCATCGCCTACAAAGGTAATGGACTGAATAAAACGACCGATTATTTTATAGAAGGGCTCCAATTTGGATTTAAAATCTTTGGTCCAGTTATCCCAATTGCTGCACTCTTTTATTTAGGAGATAGCGGCTTTGTGAAAATTATCGGGGACTATTTACCGAAAGGTTCACATGGAATCATTAACGACTTAGGAATCGCCTTATCTCAAATTGTTCCTTTAAACCAATATGTATCGGCAGGAACATTAACTATCGTTGGTGTCATAACAGGCTTAGATGGATCTGGCTTTTCCGGTATATCACTTACTGGTTCGATTGCCAATCTTTTCGGAACAGCACTTGGGCATGGAACAGCTACATTAACAGCACTTGGGCAAATTGCAGCAATCTGGACTGGCGGTGGCACTTTAATTCCTTGGGCGCTTATTCCTGCCGCTGCCATATGCAAAGTAGATCCTTTTGAACTTGCGCGCCGAAACTTTTTACCAGTTGTGATTGGCTTAATCGTCACCACGATCGTTGCGATGTTTATTCTATAGCGTAAGCGAGTATTCTCTTGCTTACGTTTTTCATTGTGAAATCAATCATTTATTACTGACTTTCAAAAGGGATTATGTATATGTTAGCGAAGTTATATTAGGAGAGTATTTATTTCAAAACGTTTACGAGAAACAGATTACTTCAATTAGAAAAGGGGACATAACTATGAATGAATTGATTTTTGTCTTATTAATTTGTCCATTACTTATCTTTATCGTTTCTGTTATTGGAACACGTAGAACGAGAACGTACTATGTAATGCCAATTGTAACGTTTGCTAGTTTTTTAATAGTAGGTGCTATCGCCTTCCCTCCAAAGTTTTTCTTTTGGGTCGGTATGTATAGTATCTTCTCATTTATTATTTCTTATATGACTCTATTGTTTGTGAGAGGATATGAAGTTGCAGAAAACAATAAGTAGTTATTAGTGAGGAGATTGTACTATGATTTTCTTTGATATCGATGGAACTTTACATAAAATTTTAGCAATGATATAAAAAAGACGACCGCGTTCCCCCGCGGTCGTCTTTTTTCGTGTTACGCTGTAATCCAAGCTTCATTTGCTGGATTTTTACGCCACTCTTGTAATTTTTTCGTTTCAGCTTGTCCGATCATACCTTTTTCTGCTGCAACTTCAGTTAATGCACTGTAATCACTTAAAGAATATGATGCTACGTTTGCTGCTTCTAGTTTCTCTTTTCCTGACTCAAGCTCGTATGTGAAGATTGATACGATTCCTAATACTTCACAGCCAGCTTCGCGAAGTGCTTCTACACATGTAATTGCACTACCGCCAGTTGAAATTAAGTCTTCTACTACTACTACTTTTTGACCTTTTTCAGCTTTTCCTTCGATTTGGTTCCCTTTACCGTGACCTTTTGCTTTACTACGCACGTAGCACATTGGTAAATCCATACGATCGCTTACCCATGCAGCGTGCGCAATACCAGCAGTTGCTGTTCCTGCAATAACTTCTACAGTTGAGAAGTGCTCTTTAATTAACTCTTCTAATCCAGCTGCAATCGCTTGGCGTACTTTTGGATAAGATAAAGTTAAACGATTATCACAATAAATTGGTGATTTTATACCAGAAGACCAAGTAAATGGGTCATTCGGTTGTAAAAATACTGCTCCAATTTCTAATAAATGCGATGCGATTTCTTTTTTCATACTGTTACACCTTCCCACTGTTGTTTTACTGTTTTATACGCTTCAAGCGGATTTTCTGCTTTTGTAATACTCCGTCCAACTACGATGTAGCTTGAACCAAGTTCCCTCGCACGTTTCGGTGTTGCTACGCGCACTTGGTCATTTACATCATCGCTTGCAAGACGAATCCCCGGTGTTACTGTTACAAATTCATTTCCGCATACTTCACGTAATTTTGGTACTTCAAGTGTTGAACAAACAACTCCATCAAGTCCACTTTCTTTCGTTAATTTTGCATAATGAGCAACCGCTTCTTCTAACGTTTTCTCAATGCCAATCTCTTTTTTCATCATAGCTTCCGAAGTGCTTGTTAATTGTGTAACTGCAATACAAATCGGTCTCTCTTTTCCTTCTTGCTTACCTTCCTCTAATCCCTCAATCGCAGCTTTCATCATACTGCTTCCCCCAGCAGCATGAACATTTACCATATCTACATCTAGACTAGCTAGGCTACGCATAGCGCTTTTTACCGTATTCGGAATATCATGAAGTTTTAAATCTAGGAAGATTTTATGTCCTTTTTCTTTTAAGTACGTAATAATTGCAGGACCTTCTTTGTAAAACAACTCCATACCAACTTTGACAAATAACTCTTCCCCTTCAAAGTGGTGTAAGAATTGTTCTACCTCTTGTTTCCCTGGAAAATCTAGTGCAACGATTAACGACTGTGACATGTTTGCTTCCAGCTCCTTCCTTGACATTCCGAAATATGATCAAATCCTAATTCATCTAGTAATGCTGGTAATTCTTCAATAATTGTCGGACATACGAACGGATCGATAAAGTTCGCCGTTCCAACTGCGACCGCGCTTGCGCCCGCATAGAAGAATTCAATTACATCTTCCGCTGTTTCAATACCACCCATTCCGATGATCGGAATGTTAACCGCTTGACTTACTTCATGTACCATACGAATTGCTACTGGCTTAATCGCAGGCCCTGATAGTCCACCCGTACGGTTTGCTAAAATTGGTTTTGCAGTTTTTAAATCTAGACGCATACCAAGCAATGTATTAATCATCGTTAAACCGTCCGCACCCGCATTTTCAATTGCTTTTGCAATTTCCACAATGTTTGCCACGTTCGGTGACAATTTCACATATACCGGTACTTCAGAAACCTCTTTTACTCGCTTCGTTAAATCAGCAGCAATTTCAGGATTTGTACCAAAAGCGATACCACCCGTTTTTACGTTTGGACAAGAAATATTTAATTCTAGCGCATGAACATTAGGTGCCTTTGAAATCGCCTTCGCAACCGCTACGTAATCCTCAGCTTGTGAACCCGCAACGTTTGCAATAATCGGAAGATCAAATTGCTCGAGAAAAGGTAATTCAGAATTCATTACCTTTTCTAATCCAGGATTTTGAAGCCCGATTGCATTTAGCATTCCGCCTGGTGTTTCAGCAACACGAGGCGTTGGGTTTCCATAACGAGGTTGTTCTGTTGTCGCTTTAATCATAATTGATCCAAGTACACTTAAATCATAGAACTGTGCATACTCACGACCAAATCCGAAGCAACCAGATGCTGGGATGATTGGATTTTTTAATGATAACCCTGGTAATTCAACTTGCAATCTGTTCATAGTACAACCTCCCCGATTGGAAATACTGGTCCGTCGCTACACACCTTCTTGTAAGAATGCCCACTCGGATCTGCTTGCAAATGGCATACACATGCGAAACATGCTCCGATACCACAGCCCATACGTTCTTCTAATGAAATGTAGGCTTTTCTCTCCTTATAGCGTCCTTCTAATGCACGAAGCATCGCTAAAGGTCCACATGAGTAGAGAATGTCAAAGTCAATTCCATAGCTATCGATTACATCTGTTACAAACCCTTTTGTACCATGTGTACCATCAACTGTTGCAACATACGTATCACCAAGTTCTGCGAATTTCTCTTCATAGAAGACAACATCTTTCGTTTGGAAACCTAAGATGTGAATAACGCGTACTCCTTTTGCTACAAGACGCTGTGACAATTCATATAGTGGTGGTACACCAATTCCCCCACCAACTAATAGAGCCGTTTGTCCAGGTTCCGCTTCTTCTACAGGAAATCCATGACCAAGTGGTCCTAACACATCTACAAGTTCACCTTGTTTTCTTTTCGCTAATGTTTTTGTCCCTTGTCCTTCCGCACGATATAGCATTGTAAATTCGTTCTTGTCTTGATCGACATTACAAATACTAATTGGGCGGCGCAGAAGGGGCGTAATGCCCTCTGCTACCTTAATGTGTACAAACTGCCCTGGATCGTTCATTTGCTGCACTAAATCCCCCTGAAGCACTAATTCGTAAATGTTTTTTGCGATTTCTTTTTGGTTAACGACGATCATATTTTGCTTTTGCATCATGCATGTACCACCTCGTGACGCTTCGTTTGCGTAATTTCTTTCATTGAATGAGCTGAGAATGTCATAGATTCTAATACTCTCAAGATTGCTCTCGTTGTATCAAGTGATGTTAAGCAAGCCACACCATTTTCTACTGATTCACGGCGAATGCGGAAACCATCACGCGCTGGTTGTTTTCCTTTTGTTAATGTATTGATTACAAACTGAGCTTTCCCTTGACGGATAATATCAAGTAAGTTGTAGTCTTCAGAATCAATTTTGTTTACAACTTGCACCGGAATGTTTTGTTCTGTTAGCGATTGTGCTGTTCCTGCTGTTGCTAATAAGTTATAGCCGATTTCATGGAAGCGTTTTGCAATTTCCAGCGCTTCTTCTTTATCTTTATCCGCTACAGTGATGATTACTGATCCGTGCGTTGGAATGTTAATTCCTGAAGCAACAAGTCCTTTATATAATGCTTTTTCAAGCGTTAAATCTTTACCCATTACTTCCCCTGTTGATTTCATTTCAGGCCCTAATGTTGTATCAACTGAGCGTAGTTTCGCAAATGAGAATACCGGTGCTTTTACATACACTTCCTTCTCTTCTGGGTGATAGCCAGTTCCATATCCTTGTTCTACAAGGTTTTGACCTAAAATAACTTTCGTTGCGATATTTGCCATCGGTACGCCTGTAATTTTACTTAAGAATGGTACTGTACGGCTCGCACGTGGATTTACTTCAATTACATACACTTCATCTTTGAATACTACAAACTGAATGTTTAGTAATCCAACAATGTTTAAACCTTTTCCAAGCCCAATTGTATGTTCAATAATTTGTTCTTTTAGTTTTTCAGATAAGCTCTGTGGTGGATATACTCCAATTGAATCCCCAGAGTGAACTCCAGCGCGTTCGATATGTTCCATAATACCTGGAATGAATACATTCTCACCGTCTGAAATTGCATCTACTTCAATTTCTTTACCAACCATATAACGGTCGATTAATACTGGGTGATCTGCGTGAACTTTAACCGCATTTTTCATGTAGTGCAGTAATTCTTCTTGACGATATACGATTTCCATCGCACGTCCACCTAGTACGTAAGATGGTCTTACTAATACTGGGTAACCAATTTTGTCAGCGATCGCTACTGCTTGCTCTACAGTCGTTGCTGTTTTACCAACTGGTTGCGGGATACCAAGCTTTGTTAAAGCTGCTTCAAACTTATCACGATCTTCTGCACGGTCTAAATCTTCAAGTGATGTTCCTAAGATTTTTACACCGTGTGCTTCTAATTTAGCCGCTAAGTTAATTGCCGTTTGTCCACCGAATTGGACGATAACACCTTCTGGCTTTTCTAAATCGATAATGTGCATTACATCTTCGATTGTTAATGGTTCAAAGTATAATTTGTCAGAAATACTGAAGTCTGTTGAAACTGTTTCTGGGTTGTTATTAACAATGATTGCCTCATATCCAGCTTCTTTTATTGCCCATACAGAGTGAACTGTTGCATAATCAAACTCAACACCTTGACCAATACGGATTGGACCAGATCCTAGTACAACTACACTCTTACGATCTGTTACAATCGATTCATTCTCGTCACCATATGTGCTGTAGTAGTATGGTGTTGCAGATTCAAACTCTGCCGCACAAGTATCTACCATCTTATAAACAGGAGTCATATTGCTTTCTTTACGCATATCGTAAATTTCACGCTCTGTTTTGTTCCAAGCATTGGCGATGTAATGGTCACTGAAGCCCATTTCTTTAGCAGATTGTAACACTTCCATATTTCCTACATTCGCTTTTACTTCGCGTTCCATGTTTACGATATTTTCAACTTTTTGTAAGAAGAAGAAGTCCATTTCACACCATTCGTTGATTTCTTCTTTCGTTACACCTTGACGGATTGCTTCTGCTACAACGAACAGACGCTCGTCATCAGCTTTTATAATACGCTTTTTCATCGTTTCTTTATCAAGCTCTTTTAAGTGGTCTAACTCTAGGTGATAAACGCCAAGCTCTAAAGAACGAATCGCTTTTAATAATGATTGTTCTAAGTTACGTCCGATTGACATAACTTCACCAGTTGCCTTCATTTGTGTACCAAGTGTTCTGTTTGCTGATTCAAACTTATCAAATGGCCAACGTGGAATTTTTGAAACAATATAGTCTAATGCTGGCTCGAAGCAAGCGTATGTTTTTTGTGTTACTGGATTTATAATTTCATCTAATGTTAAACCGACTGCAATTTTCGCCGCTAGCTTCGCAATTGGATATCCAGTTGCTTTAGATGCTAGTGCAGACGAACGACTTACACGCGGATTTACTTCGATTACATAGTATTGGAAGCTATGTGGATCAAGTGCAAGCTGAACGTTACATCCACCTTCAATTCCTAATGCACGAATAATTCTTAATGAAGTGTTTCGTAACATTTGATACTCACGGTCACTTAATGTTTGGCTCGGTGCTACAACGATAGAATCACCTGTGTGAACCCCAACCGGATCGATATTTTCCATGTTACATACTACAATCGCGTTATCATTCGAATCACGCATTACTTCATATTCAATTTCCTTACAACCGGCAATACTCTTTTCTAATAAACATTGTGTTACTGGACTATGTTTTAATCCACCTGATACGATTTCAATTAGTTCTTCTTCATTATTACAGATTCCGCCACCTGTTCCCCCCATTGTAAATGCTGGGCGAACAATAACTGGATAACCAATTTCTTTTACAAATTCATGTGCTTCTTCCAGCGTATGAATAATCGTGCTAGATGGAATTGGTTCATTTAATTCCTGCATTAATGTACGGAATAAATCACGATCCTCTGCTTGCTCGATTGCTGATAATTTTGTTCCTAAAATTTCAACTCCGCACTCTTCAAGTATGCCTGATTTCGCAAGTTCAACCGCCATGTTTAGGCCTGTTTGACCACCTAATGTTGGTAGGAGTGCATCTGGACGTTCTTTACGAATGATACGGCTTACGAATTCTAATGTTAATGGTTCTATATATACTTTATCTGCTGTTGCAGTATCTGTCATAATTGTTGCTGGGTTAGAGTTAACAAGGATTACTTTGTAACCTTCTTCTCTAAGAGATTGACAAGCTTGTGTACCAGAGTAATCAAACTCTGCTGCTTGCCCAATTACAATTGGTCCTGATCCGATTACTAAAATTGTGTTAATGTCTAGGCGTTTTGGCATAACTCTTCCCCTTCTTTCTTGAAGTTTTCAATCATTGCTAAGAAATCTTCGAATAAATCATTTGCATCTTCTGGTCCTGCAGAAGCTTCTGGATGGTATTGTACTGTAAATGCTGGGAACTTCGTATGACGAAGACCTTCTACTGTTCCATCATTTAAAGCAACATGTGTAATTTCCAGTTCTGTATTTCCAACTGATTCTTCTTCTACTGCGTAACCATGGTTTTGAGATGTAATTGCTACTTTTCCAGTTGTAAGATTTTTTACTGGATGATTTAAACCACGGTGACCGAATTTTAACTTACTTGTATTCGCACCAGATGCCAGGGCGAACAATTGATGTCCTAGGCAAATCCCGAATAAAGGAACTTTACCAATAATTTCTTTTAACATTTCAATTGCTTCTGGTACATCTTTTGGGTCCCCAGGTCCATTACTTAACATAATTCCATCTGGGCTAAGGCGTAGAATTTCTTCTGCTGTTGTATTGTAAGGTACAACAATTACATCACAATCACGCTTATTTAATTCTCGTAAAATACCATGTTTCATTCCGAAGTCTACAAGTACAACTCGGTGTCCACGGCCTGGACTTGGATATGGATCTTTTGTTGATACGCGTTTCACATGATCTGTAAAGACAGTTGCTTTCAATTGGCTAACGATTTCCTCTACATCCACATCCATATTGCAAAGACGTCCGCGTAAAGTTCCATATTGACGAATTTTTCTTGTTAATTTTCTCGTATCAATTCCTGCTAATCCTGGGATATTTCTTTCTTTCAAGTAATCATTTAACGAAATTTCATTACGGAAGTTTGATGGGTGATCACAAATTTCGTTTACGATTAAACCATTTACAGATGGGTGAATTGATTCAAAATCATCACGGTTAATGCCGTAGTTTCCGATTAATGGATACGTAAATGTTACGATTTGACCGCAGTATGATGGATCAGATAAAGTTTCTTGATATCCAGTCATCCCAGTTGTAAATACAACCTCACCTGACTTTTCTATTTCTCCTCCGAAACCTTTTCCAATTAATACTGTTCCATCTTCTAAGATAAGTTGTCTTTTCATACTAATGCACTCTCCTTTTGCCATGCGATCTTACCACCAACGATTGTCATAACCGGCCAACCTTGGCATTTCCAACCTGCGAATGGTGTGTTTTTTCCTTTTGATAAGAATGTTGTTGGATCAATTTCTTCTTCCTGTTCTAAATCGATAATTGTAATATCAGCTGTTCTACCTTCTGTTAGGCGCCCTGCTTCTAAACCGAATGTGTCAGCTGGTTTTTCTGTTAAGAATTGAATCAGTTGCTCTAATGTAATGATTTCTTTTTTCACAAGGTTTGTATATAAAAGCGGGAATGCTGTTTCAAAACCAGTAATTCCGAACGGTGCTCTTTCAATCCCTTGCGCTTTCTCTTCTGCAGTATGCGGTGCATGGTCAGTTGCGATCATATCAATTGTTCCATCTAATAGTCCTTCAATTAACGCTGCATGATCTTCTTTTCCTCGAAGCGGTGGATTCATTTTAAAGTTAGGATCAGCCGATGGGATATCATCTTCACATAATACTAAGTGATGCGGTGTTACTTCTGCTGTTACTTTAATTCCCGCGCGTTTCGCGTCACGGATTACACGTACAGATCCTTTTGTACTTACGTGACATACGTGGTAGTGACAATTTGCAGCTTCCGCAAGTAGTATATCCCTTGCAATATGTACGGATTCACATACTGATGGGATACCGTTTAATCCGTGTTTCTCAGAAAACTTCCCTTCATGTACACATCCTTTATTAATAAGTGTGTTCTCTTCACAGTGTGCAACAACTGCCATTTTTAATTTCGATGCACGCTTCATTGCAGCTAACATCATGCTTGCATCTTGCACGCCTACGCCATCATCAGTGAAAGCAAACGCTCCAAGTTCTTTTAACGTTTCAAAATCGGTCATTTCAGAACCTGCTTGACGTACTGTAATTGCTCCATATGGTAATACATTTACATGTGCTTTTTCTTTAATACGCTTTTGCAGGTCTTCCATATGTTCTCTGCAATCTGGTACTGGGCGTGTGTTTGGCATTGCGCAAATTGTAGTAAATCCACCTTTTGCTGCTGCAAGTGTTCCTGTTTCAATTGTTTCTTTATGTTCACCACCTGGTTCACGAAGATGAACGTGTACATCTACTAATCCAGGTGCCATTAACTTTCCATTTACATCGATTACTTCAGCATTATCTGCCGTAATATTTTCTGCTACCTTCGCAATTTTACCGTTTTGTACGAGAAGATCTGTTGCTACAATTTTTCCTTCTTCATTCATATAACGACCGTTTTTAAACAAATAATTCATGTTTCATTCCTCCTAATACATTTGGTAATGCGCGTTTTAGTACAGCCATTCTTACGTAGACCCCGTTTTCCATTTGCTTAAATATGCGTGAGCGTTCACACTCGACAAGTTCACTCGCAATTTCAACATCACGGTTTACAGGGGCTGGATGCATAATAATGCTTCCTTCTTTCATACGTTTTTCTCTTTCAACTGTTAACCCATGTTGCTCGTGATACTCTTTCATAATGTCTGTTTCATAATGGTCATGACGCTCATGTTGTACACGAAGTAACATCATCACATCCACTTCTGGAACAAGTTCATCTAAACTCTTGTACGTTCCAAATGTGTTCTCTTCATCTTTCCACTCTTCTGGGCTTGCAAAGTAAATTGTCGCGCCCAGTTTCGTTAATGCTTCTGCATTAGAACGTGCTACTCGGCTATGACGAACATCCCCAACTATTGCAATCTTCAAACCTTCAAATTTTCCAAACTCTTGTTTAATTGTTAGAAGATCCAGCAGACATTGCGTTGGATGATTTCCACATCCATCTCCAGCGTTCAAGATTGGGATATTCACCTGATCTTTTAATTCATCGAAGTAACGATCTTGCTCATGGCGGATGACTACCGCTTTTGTTCCGATTGATTCTAGTGTTCTTATCGTATCGTATAAAGTTTCTCCTTTTTGTACGCTAGATGCATCTGCGGAAAAGTCTAATACTTCAAGTCCTAATCTCTTCTCAGCAACTTCAAAGCTAAATCTCGTCCTCGTACTATTCTCAAAGAACAAGTTCGCAACAAATGTTTGCTCTGTCGTTTTTCTCTCTTTTCCATTCGCGAAATCTTCTGCGTCTTTTAGGATTTCTGAAATTTCTACTTCCGATAATTCACTCATCGTTAACAAATGGCTCATCGTCATCCCTCATCTTTCTGTTTTTTATGATAACACCATTGAATTTATATAACAATAACTGTATAAAAATACCCTAGTCTTTGAGACTAGGGTGCGTTAAAGTAGCCACCCTTTTCTATCTCACAGGACTGAATTAAAAGGTTATTTTTATGATGCAATCTGCTTAGATTGTTTTGTTTTATTTGTTTGTTTTGTCTCTGGTAGTAGTAGATTTAATAGTACACCTACAATTGCTGCTAGCGCCATTCCTTCTACTTGGAACGATTCACCTACGTGCAGTACCGCTCCGCCAATACCGATTACTAGTATAACTGATGCAATCATTAAGTTTCGTTTGTCACCTAAGTCTGTTTTATCGTCTACCATCATACGTAAACCACTTGATGCGATTACACCGAAGAGTAAGATTGATACACCACCCATAACTGGTGTTGGAATCGAATGAATCAGTGCTGAAATCTTCCCGATAAATCCAAACATGATTGCGAACACTGCTGAACCGATGAATAAGTATACACTGTATGCTCTCGTAATTGCTAGCACACCGATGTTTTCACCGTACGTTGTATTCGGTGGTCCTCCTATTAGTGATGCGATCAATGTTGCTATCCCATCACCGAAGATTGAACGATGTAAACCTGGTTTTTCAATTAAATCTCTTTTAATAACATTTCCAAGTACAATTTGATGTCCGATATGTTCTGAAATTGTTACAAGTGCAACTGGCACCATTAAGAGTACAATTTTCCATGAAAACTCCGGAGTATATGTTACAAACGGTACTGTGAAGTCTGGTATGACAAACCATTTTGCCTCAGCTACTGGCTTTAAATCTACTAGCCCTTGGAAGTAAGCGAATATATACCCTCCGATGATTCCAAGTAGCACTGGTATGATACTGAAAAATCCTCTCCCGAATATGGAGCAAATGATTGTAATTGCTAATGTTACTAATGCTACTGAAAAGTGTGTAATGCTATACTTACCATCCGCACCGTTCATCGCCATGTTCACTGCTGTATGTGCTAAAGATAAACCGATTACCATTACGACTGGGCCAACTACGATTGGCGGAAGTAATTTCATAATCCATTCTGACCCAGATTTCTTAATTCCGAGTGAGATTAAGATGTAAACAAGTCCCGCAAGCATTCCTCCAAGCATCGCTGCTCCAGGTCCACCTGCTGTTTTCGCTGTAATAATTGGTGCAATAAAGGCGAATGATGATCCTAAATATGCTGGTACTTGACCTTTCGTTATTAAAAGAAACGCTAGCGTTCCTAATCCACTTGATATTAAAGCTACTGATGGATTCAGTCCTGTTAAAAACGGAACAAGCACTGTTGATCCAAACATCGCGAACAAATGTTGTATACTTAATAAAAACCATTTTCCCGGTTTCGGTACTTCATGAATGTCTAACACTGGCTTTTGCTCCATTGTTACATCCTCCTTCAGTTTTGATTTTTGCAATAAAAAAACTCTTTGTGCCTGTGCACAAAGAGTCCTACACTTTCGTATGCCAAATTTGACATATGAAAGTCAAGACCCTTTGGCAGCCTCACAGGACTACATTTAAAAGGGCTTTACTTATCGTATATGCTTACTCGATCTTGTTGATCTGTCTCTTGCAAATCAACTTCGATACGCTCTTCACTTGATGTTGGAATGTTCTTTCCTACATAATCAGCGCGAATTGGTAATTCACGATGACCTCTATCAACAAGAACAGCTAATTGGATTTGTGATGGTCTACCTAAATCCATAAGAGCATCCATTGCTGCTCGAACTGTTCTTCCTGTATATAACACATCATCCACAAGGATAACTTTTTTCTTCGTAATATCTACAGGAATATCAGAACCTTTTACAAGTGGTTCTTTATGTTTCGATTGTAGTGTTAAATCATCACGATACAACGTAATATCTAACTCTCCTACTTCCATCTCTTTTCCTTCAATTTGACCAATTCGTTCTGCCAAACGTTGTGCAATAAAAATTCCACGTGTTTTTATTCCGACAAGAACACAATTATCGACACCTTTATTTCGTTCCACGATTTCATGACTAATTCGTGTTAAAGCGCGGCGAATCATTTGGTCATCTAAAACGACAGCTTTCTCTTGCATGCTCTACACCTCCAAGTTTTTTTCTTGCGTGAGAGTAATGGTATAAAAAAAGTCCTCTCAGCGTGTGCGAGAGGACTTTTGAAAAAAGGGTACAACATACCCTAAGTATTTCAAACCGTTACCTTCTCAACCTCACGGGGCTGTGTTAAAGGATTATTATTTAACTGTTGTCAGTATCTCAGTTTTCTTATGATTTGTCAATACTATTTCCGTAAAATATTTAGCGCTTCTTCAAACACTTCTGGAATCGGTGCCTCAAACTCAATATATTCACCAGTACGAGGGTGATCGAAACCTAAAATCCCTGCATGAAGTGCTTGTCCATTCATATCTAATGTTTTCTTCGGACCATACTTTGGATCCCCTGCAAGTGGATAACCAATATATTTCATATGAACACGAATTTGGTGTGTACGTCCCGTTTCTAAGCGGCATTCTACAAGTGTGAAATCCTTAAATCGCTCTAACACTTGGAAATGTGTAACTGCATTCTTACCATTTTCATCAACAGTCATACTTTGACGTTCTTTTTTATCACGACCAATTGGAGCGTCAATTATTCCTTTATCATGTGGAATTACACCATGTACAATCGCTTTATAACGTCTTGTTACCGTTTTTGCTACAAGTTGATTTACAAGTGATTCATGCGCCATATCATTTTTAGCAACCATTAATAATCCAGATGTATCCTTATCAATACGGTGTACTATACCAGGACGCATTACACCGTTAATACCTGATAGGTCTGTACAATGATGCATAAGTCCGTTTACAAGCGTACCCTTCGTATGCCCTGGTGCTGGATGTACTACCATGCCACGCGGCTTATTTACAACTAGTACATCGGCATCTTCATAATAAACTTCTAAATTCATATCTTCCGGTTGAATATCTAACTCTTCTGGCTCGGGAATTGTTACTGTAATTTCATCATTTCCTTTTACTTTATAATTCCCTTTAACTGATTTCCCATTTACTGTCACAACAGCATCTTTAATCCATTGCTGCACTTGTGAACGTGACCATTCACTGTTTATTTCTGCAACGAATTTATCAATTCGCTCGCTTTTTTGTTCTTCTGCAACTGTTACTTGTACTACTTCACTCATTCAATTACTCCTTCGCTTTCTTTCCTTCTAATACTGTTTGAATAATAATTAATACAACTCCAATACATAATGCTGAGTCAGCTATATTGAATACCGGATAGTTGTACGAGAAAATATACACGTGAATGAAATCCACTACTTCTTGTCTAAATACACGATCAATAAAATTGCCAATTGCTCCGCCTAAAATTAGACCTAATGAAATACCTAGAAGCTTGTCCGTTTTCGCATATTTTTTCATATAAAATACGATAAATGCTACGAAAATGACTGTAATAATGTAGAAAAACCACATTTTATTTTCTAAAATACCCCAGGCAGCTCCTCTATTTCGATGAGATGTTATGTATAATACATTATCGATAATCGGAATGCTCGTACCCAATTCCATGTTCTTTACAATTAGCCACTTCGATATTTGATCGATGGCAATGACAAATAACGCTATTACATAATATATCATTTTCATTTCCCCCACAAAGACAGTGTACCTCAAAATTTTAGCATAGCTGCTACCTTTTCACAATGAACCTTTGTAGAAGAATAAAATAAATTAAAAAAAGGTAACATAATATCGTTGTGCGTATTTCATACATTTACCTTTTCATAGAAAAATTCATGAATAGTACGAGCAGTCGGCATTGTTTTCATTTGTTTTGTAGAAATCGCTCTTCCAGTTTCTTCACAAATACCGTACATATCTATTTCCATTTTAAACAATGCACGTTCTACATCTTTTAAATCCTCTTTTATATCATGTAATAGCAATTTTTTCTTTGTCTCTTCCTTTATTTCGTATCCAAGTTCTTGCCCAAATTCCATATAGTATGTGTGCATTACTTCTTTCGCCAATCTATCTTGCAACTCTTTTCTCATCAATTGTAATTCTTCTTTTATTTCCATATAAATTTCATTCACGTGTACATTCCTCCCAGCTGCAATGTACAATTAGTGTGTCCGAAATTTCCACGCTTACCTCACACACATTTTTCCTTCATAGGAAAGAGAGTGAAAGTTATTTTGATATATCATCAACAAAAAACTGACTGCTATTATGAGCAGTCAGCTTTTTTTCATTATTTTACATAATTTTCTTTAACAACCGTTGCACAACGCTCACATAATGTTTCATGTTCTGCATCTTTACCAATTGTTTCTGAAACAACCCAACAACGTTCACACGTCTCACCTGTCGCCTGCGCTACAACTACAGCTGTATGCTCATACTTTGGTGCATCTGTTGGTGCTTCTTCAATTGTACCACCAAGTTTATACTCAGAGACGATGAATAATTGCTTTAAGTCTTCGCTAATAGACTCTAACATAGCCTTCATTTCTGCAGTCGGATATAGCGTAATGCTCGCATTTAATGACTTACCAATTACTTTCTCATTACGAGCTACTTCTAACGCTTTTAAAACGTCATCACGTAATGTCATAAATGCATCCCATTTTGCTCTTAACGCTTCTGAACCCTCTACTTCTGTAGCTTCTGGCATATTAGTTAACTGTACGCTTTCTTCTTCTGCACCAGGAACATATGGCCATACTTCATCAGCTGTATGCGGTAAGATTGGCGTTACAAGTTTCGTTAATGCAACAAGAACATCATATAATACAGTTTGAATTGCACGACGATCCGCGTGATCTGCACCTTCAATGTATAAAATGTCTTTTGCAAAGTCTAAGTAGAATGAACTTAGATCAATTGTACAGAAGTTGTGAATTGCATGATATACAGCAGCAAAGTCATATGTTTCATATGCATCTTTTACTTTTGTAATTAAGTCATTTAACTTCACTAACATGTAACGATCTACTTCACGAAGTTCAGCTACCGCTACTGTATTTTCACTTGGATTAAAATCATCTAAGTTTCCTAATAAGAAACGGAATGTGTTACGGATTTTACGATACACTTCTGCTACTTGTTTTAAAATATCATCTGAAATACGTACATCAGATTGATAGTCAACAGAAGATACCCATAAGCGTAAAATGTCTCCGCCTAATTGATCCATAATTTTCTTCGGTACGACGATGTTTCCAATCGACTTACTCATTTTACGTCCGTCACCATCTAGTACGAAACCATGGCTTAGTACGCCTTTATACGGAGCTTTACCAGTTACAGCAACTGCTGTTGATAATGAAGAGTTAAACCAACCACGATACTGGTCAGATCCTTCTAAATATAAATCAGCTGGACGTTGTAAGTCTTCGCGCTCTTCTAATACCGCTTGGTGAGAAGAACCTGAATCGAACCATACATCCATGATGTCTGTTTCTTTACGGAATTCACCATTTGGGCTACCTGTATGTGTAAATCCTTCTGGTAATAAATCTTTCGCTTCACGCTCGAACCATACGTTAGAACCGTGCTCACGGAATAAATCTGCTACATGATTAATTGTTTCATCTGTAATAATTGGATCACCATTTTCTGCATAGAATACAGGAATTGGCACACCCCATGCACGCTGACGAGAAATACACCAGTCACCACGGTCACGAACCATATTATGAAGACGAGTTTCTCCCCATGCTGGTACCCATTTTGTTTCCGCAACAGCTTCTAATAATTCTTTACGGAACGCTTCAATAGATGCAAACCACTGCGCTGTCGCACGGAAAATAATTGGTTTTTTCGTTCTCCAATCATGTGGGTATGAATGCGTAATGAATGTTAGTTTCAGTAACGCGCCTACTTCTTCTAATTTTTCCGTAATTGGCTTGTTAGCTTTATCATAGAATAAGCCTTCAAATCCAGGTGCTTCATTTGTTAATACACCTTTATCATCAACTGGGCAAAGTACTTCTAAGCCATACTTTTTACCAACAACGAAGTCATCTTCCCCGTGTCCTGGTGCTGTATGAACACAACCTGTACCTGCATCTGTTGTTACGTGCTCTCCTAGCATAACTAATGAGTCACGATCGTAGAATGGATGTTTTGCAACTGTATACTCAAGTTCGCTACCTTTTACCGTTTTCACAACTTCAGCATTTTCCCACTCTAACGTTTTTGCAACTGTCTCAAATAGTTCAGAAGCGATGATATATTTCTCATCATTTACTTTCACAATAGCATATTCAAGTTCTGGGTGAACAGAAATACCTAAGTTTGCAGGTAACGTCCAAGGCGTTGTTGTCCAAATAATGTATTTCTCATCACCTTCTAATACGTTCTTTCCATCTTTTACAGGGAATGCTACGTAAATAGATGCTGATTTTTTATCTTGATATTCAATTTCAGCTTCTGCTAAAGCTGATTCACTTGTTGGAGACCAGTAAACTGGTTTTTGTCCTTTATAGATATAACCTTTTTTCGCCATGTCACCAAACACTTTAATTTGTTGTGCTTCATAAGCTGGCTCTAAAGTAATATATGGATTATCCCAATCTGCACGTACACCTAAACGCTTAAATTGTTCACGTTGACGTTCCACTTGCTCATATGCATACTCTGCACATAACTTACGGAACTCAGCAACTGTCATTTCTTTACGCTTTACACCTTTATTTGTTAAAGCTTGCTCAATTGGTAAACCGTGTGTATCCCAACCTGGTACATATGGTGCACAGTATCCAGTCATTGATTTAAAACGAACAATAAAGTCTTTTAACACTTTATTTAGTGCGTGTCCCATATGGATGTCACCATTTGCATATGGAGGTCCATCATGTAGTACAAATAAAGGACGGCCTTTCGTATGTTCTTGTACCTTTTCATAAATATTCATTTCAGCCCATTTTTCTTGCATTGCAGGCTCACGTTTTGGTAAATTCCCACGCATCGGGAATTCTGTTTTTGGCATTAGTAATGTATTTTTGTACTCCATGCTCAATTCCTCCTTAAATATATAAACGACAGACCTTAAAAAAGGGAATAAAAAAGAGACCTCTCATCCCCAAAAAGGGACGAGAAAGTCTCCCGCGGTACCACCCTAGTAGACCATATACAAATGCATAAGGTCCTCTTTATATTCTTAACGCGAATATACGCCTACGCTTACTAAATTTGTTCAGCGCGGAACTCCAGGGTGATATTCCCATTATCTCCTTATCCTGAGCTTACACCATCCTCAGTTCGCTATATAAGGTATGAAAAAGGTACTTATCCCTATCTTCGTTTTTCTTAATAAATATGCTGTTTAAAATTATATGTAATAATGAGAAAAACGTCAAGCTTACACTGTTTCTTCTTTTTTCAACAGTTCGTCCACTTCGTCTTCTAATTCAATTAGTTTATCCCAATCATCGTTGTTTAACATTTCAAGTTGTGTTTCTAATAACATACGGAAACGAGTTCGGAATACTTTCGCTTGTTTCTTCAACTCTTCAATATCAAAAGCAACTTTTCTTGATTTCACTAACGCTTCATTAATGATACGATCTGCATTTTTTTCTGCTTCACGTACAATTAATTTTGCTTCTTTTTGTGCATTACGCTTCACTTCTTCAGCAGCTTCTTGTGCGACAATGATAGATTTGTTCAGCGTATCTTCAATATTAGAAAAATGATCTAACTTTCCTTCTAATTGTGCAACCTTTTCTTCTAAAGCTTTTTTCTCACGAATGACTAATTCATAATCTTTGATGATCTGATCAAGAAACTCATTTACTTGATCTTCATCGTAGCCACGAAACCCGCGACCAAATTCTTTGTTATGAATATCTAATGGTGTTAACGGCACAACGCCACCTCCAAGTAGTTATCTAAATTTCCTCTTTCAATTATATCTTTTCTTCGACAAAATAAGAGAATTTCCTTCTAAAAAACCAATCATTTTAGTATACCATACAAAACTCTCCATTTGTCGCGCTTCGTTTTACCTTCTACAGAAAATAATTTACTTCGTCCATACCCTCTAACCGAGAAAACATCCCCCGGAAAACATTCATACGAAGTTTGCTCTACTGTTTTCCAATTGACTTTTACTAAGCCACCTTTTATAAGAGGCTGTACCTTCTGCCTAGATATATGTAGCATTTCAGCTAATAAAACATCTAGACGAAGTGACGAAACAGTCCCAGATTTTTCTCCCCATTTTTCACCTACACGCAAAATTTTCTCTACTTGTATAGGAGAGAGTGTGACTTTCATTTTCCCTATTGATTGTAAGTTCATTTCAATATACGATACAACTTCTTTGGCAACTGCAATTTGGGCACGGTCTTCTTGAAGCAAAATATCACCACATTTTTCCCTTGTTAAACCAAGCGACATGAATGCACCTAATATTTGCCTATGTTCTAGCGTAAAAAACTTGGAAGGATAGTCAATTTCTAATACTTCTACTTGAAATTCCTCTTCATTTAATTCTAGATAATCTGGATAAATTATTGCTCTTTTCCGTTCGGCTTCAGGCATCGCACCATCAAACCGTACAGCTACATCTCCTTGCCCAATTACCATAGAAACAATTTGTTGCTGTCTTGGATCAAGAAAATCTGTTAACTTGACTTGATGGTACTCAGCAGCCTGTTTCCACTCTAATACTTTATCCACAAAGACCTCTTCATCAGGTCTAAAATGCTCATAGATGCTCATGTATTTAACCTCACACTATAAAAAATAGTTGAATAAACTCACTAAACCACCTCTAGCAAGTTTCAAGGCAACAATAGCAACAAGTGGAGAAATATCAATCATACCAAATGGTGGAATAAACCTCCTAAACGGCTCTAAATACGGTTCGCAAATACGCGCAAGAAAATCTCCAAAAGCTGATTCCTTTGCGCCAGGAAACCATGATAGGAGAATGTAAATAATTAGTGCCCACGAGTAAATCTCGATAGCAGTAAGTAACACTGTTAAAACTGTTGTCATGGCGTATTACCACCTCTTTATATTTGTCTCTTCTTCTTCACCGAATAACTCTGAAATCGCACCAACGATATCAACATTTTCAGGTGTACACATAAATGTTTTCGGGCCTATTTTTTGAATATCCCCGCCTATAGCGTATACAGTACCACTTAAAAAGTCAACGATACGTACAGCTTGATCTGTAGACATTCTTTGCAAATTAATTACAACAGCTCGTCTACCTTTTAAGTGATCCGAAATGCCTTGCGCTTCCGAATATGTACGTGGTTCTAGTAAAACAACTTTTGAAGATTGCTTCGCTGTTTCAATACTCACTACATTTTGCTTCGGTTGCACTTTCGCAAACGGAACATCTTGTTGTTCTGGGGGATCTTGTTGCTTTTTCATGTCTGTTTGCTCCTTTTCATAACTATATTGAGCTGCTTCTTTTTCTTCCGGTGTGTCAAAAAAGAAGTATTTTACTTTTGACCAACTCATAATAACTTTCTCCTTCCTCCTACGCTTTTCCTACTAAAACCGTTCCCAAACGAATATATGTAGCGCCTTCCTCAATTGCAATCGTGTAATCATTTGACATTCCCATTGATAATTCTTTACATGGTGCATGTAATAATTCTAGCTCCTGCACCTCTGTTTGTAGCATGCGCAATTCCTTAAAGCAGCGACGAATCTCTTCCTCTTCTCCTGTAAACGGAGCCATTGTCATTAATCCTACCACTTCAATCTTATCCAATTCTTGCAAACTTTGAATAAAAGAAATTGTTTCTTCTATCGCCAATCCTTGCTTTGATTCTTCAGATGATGTTTTCACTTGAATAAAGCATTTAACTTTCTTATCAGCACGTTTTTGAATTTCTTTTGCAAGCGAAAGACGATCTAATGAATGTAAATAATCAATCTCATTAATGATTTCTTTTACTTTTCTCGTTTGCAATGATCCAATAAAATGCCAATTCACTTTTGAACCGAAATGCTCGTATTTTTGTAAGAAACCTTCATTTCTATTTTCACCTAAATCAATAATTCCTGTTTCAATTACTTCGCTTGTTTTTTCAATCCCTACAGTTTTTGTAACTGCAACGAGCTTAATATCTTTCATCGAACGTCCAGCTCGTACACAAGATTCTTTAATTACTTCGTTTACATCTGCTAAATTCCCTTGCACTGTCACTTACTTCACTCCTCCTTAAAACCTATGAAACTCAACATTCTCCCCGTCTTACCTTGATCACGACGATGAGAGAAAAATAATTGTTCTTCACAGCTTGTACAAAGAGATGACATTACAATATGTTCTTCTTTTATGCCTGCTTGTACACATAATATACGATTAACTTCTTTTAAATTAATTGCATACTGACCATCAGAAATTACTTTATGAGGAACAGATCCGTTTACTACTTGCTGTGCTGCTGTTAATACACGATCATCAACAACATAACAACATGATCCGATTGCAGGACCAATTGCGACATGAATTTCATCACTTGAAACACCTTCTGCATTCCACTTTTGAATCATTTCTTTCGCAATCTCTGTTACAGTCCCTTTCCACCCAGCATGCGCAAGTCCTATCATATCATGTGATGGTGCATAAAAATAGAGCGGAACACAATCAGCGTAACAAGATGTTAAGAGAACATCTTTGTTAGTCGTATAAATGCCATCCGTTTTTGGAATACCGTCTTCATATGAATAAACGCCTTTCCCTTTTTCTTGCAGTCCTACTTTCTCAACATAATGGTCATGAACTTGTTCAGAGCAAATCCATTTTTCTAATGGTTTTTGTAACTTATTAGCTAAAATGCGTCTGTTTTCATGAACATTCTCCACGATATCATTCACATGTAATCCTAAATTCATCGCATGAAAGGAGCCTGTACTTACTCCACCATCTTTTGTCGTAAATCCAACAGTAATGTTTCCAAGTTCTTTCCACGCTTGTAAATACAGTATACCGTCCGCATATTTAAATGGTTCTCTCATAAAGCGACTCCTTTTAATTAAAATAACAGAAAAAAGTATGGTACTTCCTGTCTATTTTACCATACTTTTATTTTTTCATAATGACAACAGAAAAAAAAGAGGAATTTGTAATATTCTTTATGAAATTGTCGGTGTTTGTATTGATTCTGTTACAGAATTAACATGATCTACTTTTACAAGTATGACATCTTCTCCAATTTTCATAATTTGCTCCCAAGGAATCACAAATTCTACTTCCTTCCCAAAGAGTCCAAGCATTCGTGCCTGCTTAGAAATAATAACCGCCCTAATCTTTCCTGTGTCTATATCAATATCAATATCTCCAATATTCCCAAGCCTCTTTCCATCTGAAACATTTACAACATCCTTCATTTGAAACTCCGAAATCCGTATCATATTCATCCTCTCCCTTATATCATGAATCGTAAGTACGCTCTCAAATAAAGTGAAACCTTAATCAGTGGGATTATCCCCATCCCTACTGATTATTAACCCATGCCAATCGGACTTTTACGGGCAGTCCCGCTTCCATCTAACTTTTTACTTCAGCCTAATTTCGAAGCGGATAAACAGTATATAACCGCTACTAATAGAACATCCATTTTATTTTCATTATATGAACCTACCCAATCTACTATGAGCGCAAAATATTATATATAAAAAAGACCTCACCATAACTGGTGAGGACCTTATCCTTGAATCGTCTTATTCATTTGCTTAATAGCAGACTTCTCCAAACGTGATACTTGCGCTTGAGAAATCCCAATTTCTTCGGCAACTTCCATCTGTGTCTTTCCTTGAAAGAAACGTTTTCGAATAATCATTTTTTCACGATCATTTAAACGCTTCATTCCTTCTTTCAACGCCAGTTCTTCAACCCACTGCTCGTCCTTTTGTTTTTCATCCTTTAATTGATCCATAACAAAGATAGGATCTCCTCCATCGTTATAAATCGGTTCAAATAATGAAACCGGATCTTGAATCGCATCTAGTGCAAAAACAATCTCTTCATGTGTCACTTCAAGAACTTTCGCAATATCCATTGCTGTTGGTTCTTTTGAATTTTCAGCAATCAATTTTTCTCTTACTTGCAACGCTTTATACGCAATATCTCGTAATGAGCGAGATACACGAATTGGATTGTTATCACGCAAATATCTGCGTATTTCTCCAATAATCATCGGCACAGCATACGTTGAAAACTTTACATTTTGGCCTAAATCAAAGTTATCAATGGATTTCATAAGTCCAATGCAACCAACTTGAAATAAATCATCAACATATTCTCCTCTGTTATTAAATCTTTGGATGACGCTCAGCACAAGACGTAAGTTTCCATTCACTAATTTCTCTCTGGCGCTTATCTCTCCACTTTGCATTTCACGAAATAATTTACGCATCTCTTCATTTTTTAGTACTGGAAGTTTAGCTGTATCAACACCGCAAATTTCTACTTTGTTTCTCGTCAAAGTGTTCCCTCCTATCGGGAGTTGCTGTACAGTGTAAAGTATTTCCTTTGAAGGGGATTTTATGCATACGGTTTTTCCATCATTTTTCACAAATATCATATTTCCTAATGCACAAAAAAAGAATAAGACCAGTCTAGATACCGACTGGTCTTATTCTTCACACCATTTTATTAAATTCTTTTCGTAATCTTTTTATAATTCTTTTTTCCAAACGAGAAATATAAGACTGTGAAATTCCAAGCATATCAGCCACATCTTTTTGTGTCTTCTCTTCGCCACCAGCGAGTCCAAACCGAAGCTCCATAATTTGTTTTTCACGGTCATTTAATTGATGCAATGCTTTCATTAAAAGATGACGATCTACAGTAGCTTCTAAATCTTTTGTAATAATGTCATCATCTGTACCTAAAACATCTGATAGTAACAGTTCATTTCCGTCCCAATCAATGTTAAGCGGTTCATCAAAAGAAACTTCCGAACGATTTTTATTATTTCGACGCAAATGCATTAAAATTTCATTTTCTATACAACGAGATGCATATGTTGCTAATTTAATTTTCTTTTCTGGATTAAATGTATTCACTGCCTTAATAAGACCAATTGTTCCTATACTAATCAAATCCTCAATATTAATCCCTGTATTTTCAAATTTTCTTGCTATATATACAACAAGCCTTAGGTTACGTTCAATAAGCATCGACCTCGCAGCTTGATCTCCATTTGGTAATTTATTCAAAAGAACTGCCTCTTCTTCTTTCGTTAACGGCGGTGGCAACGCTTCACTTCCACCAATATAATAAATTTCATCGGTCTTAATTCCTAATTTCAGCAATACTTTATACCAAAGGTATACCAAATAAAATTTAAATTTCACCATATTATCCCGCCTCTCATAATTAAGCAATTACCATCTTTTGCGAAATCAACATTTTCGGATGTACAATGCATTGATACTCACCATTAGTAGATAATTGTTGTGTATTTAATCCAATCAGTACTTTGTTTACAACAACCGAACTACCTTCATGATAAACTCGCACACAATCTGGCTTAATTGCCCATAAAAATTGATTCTCTACTCCTACTGCTCGGAAAGGAATTAAACGTAGTTTCGTCGCCCATCCAGAATCATTTTCTGGTATTTGAGGAATTTCTGTTTTGGAATAAATTTGTTCTGTTAACCAAGCTGGCAAAAAATGTTCTAATGATGAAATATGCATAATCATAACGGGTGTTTTCGTTAACGGGTCATAAAGTTGGTTCCCACTATCAATTAGACCTGCTAATTCTAGTTCCTCTCCAGCTAATTGAATTTCCACTTTCACGATTTGATCATAGTGTATCTTTGTGACCTCTACGCTTTCTATACGCTTTTTAGAAAAATAATAAATTACTGGAAAACCAAAAATAACAAATACCCAACTAATTGGATCACCGTAAGAAACTGATTTAGATTGAACTAATCCATTTACCATTTCGTTCGTTTGCAAAAAGTAATGCGTTCCAATTAATCCTCCACCAACCATAAAGGTTACAAAATAGAAAGTAAAAACAGTTTGTGTATAATTTCTAAATGTCGAAAACCCAAATGCTGTATACACAATAAGTAACGAGTACAATAGTTTCATAATTGGATGTGTCATCATAGAAGCAAAAGGCGTAAAGGCGAAAATAACAATAGTTGAACCTATAAATGCCCCTAACACAAGCCTCCATCTTTTGATTCTCTTTTTTAACACGGTGGCTGTTAATAAAAGTAAAAGAAAATCAATGCAGGCGTTTAACAACCAAACGATGTCGGCGTAAACAACCAAACAATTCACCTCTTTTTTTAAGTTGAGACTAGTATAATGCATATCCAATAGGAAAGTGTGTCAATTGGTGGAGGGATTTTTTTGTTATTTTGTGTTTTCTAGACATAATCTGTCGGTAAAAAATAAAAGTGTATTTTTCATAGAATAATATAAATTTTTTACTTGTATACATAATAATTGAATTATATATATACAAAGTTTATCTTGCTATTTGCGGGCAGTAAGACCCTGCCTCAAAATTCAGCTATAAAAAAGTACAGAAGTTAAGTGGGCGTCGGGCTAACAATCATTTTTGGATGAACACCCCCGACTAATTAAAGTTTCAATTTATTTATCACAGCTTATGGTTTAAAAATAGGACTGGGCTCTCCATATGCAAAATAAAAAAAAGATCTGCTTAGCAGATCTTTTCCCAGAGTGTTGGGAAACCCTTTAGGGTTCCCAACACTCTGGAATCTTTTTTGATTTTAGCGAAAGAAAACAACAAAAAATAGTAGAATTTAGAAAAATAGCCCTCCACCAACCCCTTTTTGGTTAGATGGAGGGCTATTTTTTTCATGTTTTGACAAGCGGCGGTGAGGTAAGCCTGCATTTGGACAGATTTCAGCCCTCGAAACCGAGCATATCGATAGCCATGTAGTTCTTTTGCATCCGCAAAGCTTCGCTCTATAGTTGAACATCGTACTTTATACAACTTTTTCCCTGTAGCTGTTAGTTTGTTTTTTCTAGCGATATCTTTATATTTCTCCCATATATGATGGGTGATAACTTTTTGTTTTTGTTTCTTTGAAAAGCATACCTCACGTAGCGGACAAACAGCGCAGTCTTCTGGATTCGATTTATATTGACGATATCCTTCGCGATCCGTTGTCGCATATTCTAAAATACATCCCATCGGACAAGCAAATGCATTCATTTCTTCTACATATTTAAATTGGCTTTTCGGTACTTCTTTATTTCTCTTTCCAAATCGGCGATACCCCATCACCATAAATATATTTCTTTCTGATAACTTCTTACAGATATATCCTGTAAAATAGCCTGCATCAAGAGCTACAGCTTCCACTTCAAACCCGAATTTATCAACTTGAGCTTGTAGACGTGCTAAATACGGCTCGGAATCTGCCATATTTCCAGCCGTTATATAGGTATCTGTAATAATATTGTACTTCGCATCAGTCGTACGATGATCTAAAAAATGAAAACCGTTCGGTTTTCCATCTCTCATTAAAAATCCACTATCTGGATCCGTTGTACTTATCCGAGTTTTTTAGTAGGGGTATCACTTTCCTTTCTAGGTTTTAATTCTTTTTTCCGTGCGCCTCACGATCTTCGATTACCGCAGCTTCTAGTTCATCTATATAGAACTTTGCCTTTTCTTTTTTATATTTATGTACAAATTTATTTTTATTGGCATTGGCCTTAATGTGTGTGGAATCTGTCATCAACGCACGTCCTCCTACCATACGGCGCTCCGTCGCTTGTCTCACAATCTCATCAAAAATTTCTTCGAAAATATTTGTATGAACGAAACGAGTACGGCGATTCCAACTGATTGTAGAATGATCTGGAATTGTATCTGATAGAGAGAACCCTAAAAACCAACGGTAGGCAATGTTCGTTTTAATCTCCTTTTCCAATTGACGCTCAGAACGAATACCATAAAAATATCCAATAAACATCATCTTAAATAAAACGATAGGATGGATTGACGGACGGCCATTGTTTTCACAATAATAAGGGCGTAACTTCTCCTCAATAAAATCAAAACTAATTGTCGCTTCAATCGCACGAAGGAAATGATCTTGTGGAACCAATTCTTCTACAGAAACAGATACACGCTCGTCGCGATGATTTTTTAAAGCACCCATCATAAGAAATCTCTCCTTTTCCTCTTTTTTATCAGTGTTGACACATAAAAAGAGGTTCAGACACAAAAATAGGCTGTGGAGAAGGCTTTCTCCACAGCCTGAAAAAAGATCTGCTTAGCAGATCTTTTCCATTTAGACAACAAAAAAAAGGAGCATGAAAGCTCCTTTTCTTTTATCGTCTACGACGGTTACGTAAGAATGCTGGAATATCGATGTCATCTGAATCTGTATGACGATCATGCACAACCGGCTCTTCACGTTTCATTTCACGCTTAACTTCACGTTGTTTTGAAGGTTGAGCTACTGGTTGTTGTTGCTGTTGTGTGTGATTCGCAGTCGGACGGATAATTGGTTTTGGTGGTTGTGTCGAAGCACTATCATCAAAACCAGTTGCAATTACAGTGACAACGATATCATCTTTTAATCCTTCATTAATAACAGAACCGAAGATCATATTTACTTCTGGATCCGAAGCTGAAGCTACAATGTCTGCTGCTTCTTGTACTTCATATAAACTTAAGTTTGCGCCACCCGTAATGTTCATAATAACACCTTGAGCTCCATCAATAGATGTTTCTAGTAATGGACTAGAAATCGCTTTTTTCGCAGCTTCCGCAGCACGATTTTCACCATTACCAGAACCGATACCCATTAAAGCAGAACCTCTATTAGACATAATTGTTTTTACGTCTGCAAAGTCTAAGTTAATTAGACCTGGTGTAGCAATTAAATCAGAAATACCTTGAACACCTTGACGTAATACGTTATCTGCTTCACGGAACGCTTCTAACATTGGCGTATTTTTATCAACAATCTCTAATAAGCGATCATTTGGAATTACGATAAGTGTATCTACATTTTCTTTAAATGACGCAATACCAGATGCAGCTTGAGTTGCACGTTTACGCCCTTCAAATGTAAATGGACGTGTTACAACACCAACTGTTAACGCGCCTAGTTCTTTTGCAACTTGAGCAACAACTGGAGCTGCACCAGTTCCAGTTCCGCCGCCCATACCAGCAGTTACGAAGACCATATCCGCGCCACGAAGCGCTTCTTGAATCTGTTCTTTACTTTCTTCTGCAGCTTTTTTCCCTACTTCAGGGTTTGCGCCTGCACCAAGTCCACGCGTTAATTTTCCACCAATTTGCATTTTCGTTTCAGCTTTTGATAGATTTAATGCTTGTGCATCAGTATTCACAGCGATAAAGTCTACACCTTGTACACCGTGTTCAATCATACGGTTTACAGCGTTGTTTCCGCCACCGCCGACACCGATAACTTTTATATTCGCTAATTGATCTTGAGTAGTATCAAACTCTAACATGTCGAAATCCCCCTAGAACCTCATTTTTCGTGTCCAATTTTAATCCCATAAATAACGGAATGCACGTTTTACTTTTGACATCATGCGGTCATCATTTTGATTAGTATTGTTTTGATTACGAGTTTTTTGTTTCGCAGGTTGCTGTTGTACCGGCATTGGTGCTGGTACTGGTTCAAAATGTTCTTGCTTTTCCTGCACATTTTTCCCACGTAATTTAGCTTTTTGATAAGAATGTTTAATTAATCCAACTCCACTTGTATATTGAGGCTCACGAACACCAATATAATCAGGAGTTGCTATACGAACATTTTCATGTAAAATATCGTATGCAAGATCAAGAACACCCGGCATAGAAGCTATCCCACCAGTTAGTACATATCCAGAAGCAGCTTGCTTTACTCCTAACTTATGCACTTCATCTTGAACAAACATTAAAATTTCCTCTACACGAGCCTCTATTATATCCGATAATTCCAACTGAGAATATTGTTCTGTTTGATCGCTTCCCATAATAGGAACCGTAAACATCTCTTCTTCAGATGCTGTATCATAAAAAGCATGTCCATATTTCAGCTTAATTTGATCTGCATTTTCTGTTGAAGTTTTCAGCCCAATCGCTATATCCTTCGTTATATGATCTCCACCTAATGGCAATACGCTCGTTGCTTGCAACTCTCCATCTTTAAAAATAGATAAGGTTGTAGATCCTCCGCCCATATCAACAAGGGCTACCCCTCTATTTCTTTCATCCGAAGATAACGCAACTGTCGCTGCCGCTAAAGGTTGCAGACAAATATCAACAATTTCAAGACCTGCTTTTTCTACACAACGAAGTAGGTTATGTAGTAAAGTTCTCGAGCCTGTAATAAGTGTACCTTCCATTTCTAATCTTACACCGATCATCCCGCGTGGATCGTTAATCTCGTCAAGACCGTCTACAATGAACTGTCGAGGTACCACATCAATAAATTCACGTTCAGGAGCAATTGACACAACTTGCGCTGCATCTAGAACGCGTAAGACATCTTCATTCCCGATTTCACGATCTTCATTTGAAACAGCGACTACTCCGTGACACGGGAGCAACTGTACCTGGTTTGCATTGACACCTACTACAACTTGCTCAATGTGGATACCCACCATGCGCTCAGCTTGTTCAATTGCTTTTTTAATTGATCGAACAGTTTCATCTATATCAACTATCGATCCCTTTTTCAAACCATTTGATTTTACGTTTCCAACACCAATAATGTTTAAGCTATCATTAACCATTTCACCAATGATGACTTTAACATTGGATGTACCGATGTCAAGACTAACATATATTTCATTGCTGTTCATTCTTTGGCACCTCCTTCTTTATTTATACCATACAACTCAATATATGGAACAACAATCGCAACTTTACTATTTATAAGAAAAATATTCAACGTCTTTGTACGTTTCCCTTTTTTAACCCTATATTTTTCTTATTTTTATTTAACATTCATTTAAGAATATCGCAGTAACCTGTGAATAACTGCTCTATCTTGAAATAATTATATTTCAAGTGTAAAGATTACCGCCAAGTATAAGTCTACACTAAGATGTACTTGTAGAAAAGTGAAACTTGTACCAATCCTAGTATGAATCTAAGAAAATTTACATTTTTTTCATCAAATTAAGCATTCTTGCAAATTAGCATCCATATAAAAGAACGTTTGTTTCATTTCATACGTAATAACGCAGTAAAAACTATCATTCTATTCTTTCTTTTCTTCAGCACCTAGTTCCTTCGTATATGCACCCACTTCTAAGTCAATTAAAACCTTCTTACCAGGTTCAATTGTTTTTAAAATAAGTGGATAAGCTTCCATTCGCTTTGCGAAATTTTGAATAGTGGTGCTCACTTCATATCCTTCATTCATATATAAAGTAAGATGATCTTCATTTGCGTTCGTTGGTGTATAACGGATTTCAGAAATAGACCTTAAAATAGTTGGCGTTAATTTTTCTAGTTCTGCAATTAATTCCTTCATTTTTTCCTCTTTAAATGGTTCAAAAATTGGTGCTGCAACTGGAAGCTTTCCGTTCGGAAGTACATCGAGTGTTTTCCCATTTTCTAATAACGGTTGTAATTTCCCATCTTTGTTTATATAGCCAATTGTTAAATATTCTTCGATATGAACATCAATTTTGTTTGGGAAACGTTTTTTTACATTTACCTCTTTAATTTCTTTTCGTTTCGTTAAGTTTTCTTCTGCTTTATGTGCTGTTACTCGGAAATAACTCGTATCATATGTCACACCTGATTCCTTCATAACTTGTTCATCTGTCATATAATGATTTCCAAAGACACTTATCTTTTTTATATTACTAAGCGGAGACCGAAAATAAATTAAAAAGAGTACTAATAAAAATAAAATCGATATGTATAAAATTAACCGATGATTAACAGGTTTCTTATTTTTTTTATTTTGATTCTTTAATTTTGGTACACGATCTTGTAGTTTAATCACTTTACTATTTTTCATGTACGATCCCCCTATGTAACATAAAGAACGGCATGTTCCTCATGCCGTTCTTATCTTCTTATTATAACATAAATGATAATGAGCGGAACGAACAACCGTTATCTTCCAATTATTTCTACTTCTGTATGCATATCAACACCAAATTTATCTTTAATTGTACGCTTTACCAATGCGATTAAGTCTAATACATCTTGCGCTGAGGCCACACCAGTATTAACAATAAAATTCCCATGCATTTCAGAAATTTGAGCTCCACCTATTGTATAACCACGAAGCCCTGATTTTTCTATTAAATCTCCTGCAAAATAGGGGACTGGATTTCGAAATATACTTCCTGCACAAGGGTGATTCCAAGGCTGCGTTTCACGGCGATACTCTTTATTCTTTTGCATGCTTCTTACAATTCCCTCGCGTTCGCCTACCTCCAATTGGAATTCAGCTTCCAAAACAATACCAGGGCGTTTCATTTGCAATACAGATGTGCGATAAGAAAAGCCCATTTCGGTATTCGTCAACCAATTAATTGTTCCATTGTCAAACAAAATACGAGCTTTCGTTAATACACTCGATATGTCGGACTTATGAGCGCCTGCATTCATATACACTGCACCGCCAACACTTCCTGGAATACCACTTGCAAATTCCAGGCCCGCTAATCCCTGTCGACTAAGTAAAGTTGACAATTTAATAAGGGGATATCCAGCACCGACTCTTACTCTATGTTTTTCGACTTCTAAATGGTCTAATCCTTCTCCTAAACGAATAACCACACCTTCTATACCTTGATCAGATACGAGAAGATTTGAACCACGACCAATTGCAGTCCACCTTGTCTTGTACTTCTTTACTAACTCTAGAGTCTTCTCAATACCAGCAACATGCTTTGGTACAATTAAAATATCAGCTGGTCCGCCTATTTTCATAGTCGTGTAACGCGCTAACGGTTCATTAACTAACACGCGACCAACATTTGCTTCTAAAAGCTCTTTTACTAATTGTTCCATAGACAATCTCCCCCATATCAAGTCTCCTTATTACAGTAATATGCGGGGCGTTCACCTAATGTTATTTTTTAATAAGCTTGTTCATTACTTCATATAGCTTATTTGCTGCATCTGGAATACCAAGTTGCTTAGTAGCCAGTTTCATATTTTGTAATGTTTGTGTATCCAATAAAATCTCATCAATGTCACGAATAAGCGTTTCAGATGTTAAATCTTTTTCAAGTAGCATTTTAGCTGCTCCTTTATCAACAACTGATCGTGCATTTTTTTCTTGATGGTTATTTGTTACGTACGGACTTGGAATTAATACACTCGGCTTTCCTAACGCTGTTAATTCTGCAAGCGTTGTAGCCCCTGCCCTTGAAACAACAAGATCTACACCCGTCAGTACCTCTGGCATATTATGAATAAAAGGTTTAATAATAACATTATTCGGATTCCCTTTTTGTTTCACGGCTTCCATAACTTTATCATAATGTACTTCGCCTGTTACATATAATACTTCGTAACTTTTATTCCCAAATTGTTCAATCGCTTCTACAAAAGCATCGTTAATCGGTCTAGCCCCGCGGCTCCCACCAAAAATAAGCACGGATTTTTTAGAAAGGGATAGTCCTACCGAACGTTTTCCTTTCATTCCATTTTGGTCCATTACTTCTGATGCACGTGGATTACCTGTCATAACCACTTTTGACTGTGGAAAATGTTCTGCCGCTGCTTCAAAACAAACTGCAACTTTATCGACATAACGACTTAAAAATTTATTCGTTACACCAGGTACACTATTTTGTTCATGGACAATAGTCGGAATACCTAATTTAGCCGCAGCATATACAACTGGCCCACATACGTATCCACCCGTACCAATCACAATATCAGGGTTAAAACGACGAATATATCGTTTACTATCTTGAACACCTTTTAGGAAACGCATCACGGTTTTTACATTATCAAGAGATATTTTTCGTTTAAATCCACTTATAACAATAGATTGGAACGGAATACCCGCTTTCGGTACGATGGTACTCTCTAATCCATTCTCTGTACCAATGTATAAAAATCTTGCTTCCGGATTTAGTTTTTTTATTTCTCTAATTAAAGCAAGAGCTGGATAAATATGTCCTCCAGTACCCCCACCACTTACTAATACTCGCACTACTGATTCCTCCACTTCCCTGTTCTTATTCAATCGTATTTATTTCTATATACATATTGTATTTTCACACACACACGAAAAACCCTGTCTTTTAAACAGGGTTTAATAGCGAGAATGGCGACTTATATTCAATAATACACCTACTGCCATTAACATTAAGGTCAAACTTGATCCACCATAACTTAAAAATGGCAAAGTAATACCGGTAACAGGCATCAGTCCTGTTACAACACCAACATTAATCATTACTTGAATCGCAATCATCGCCACAATACCTACTGCTAAAAACGTACCATATAAATCTGGCGCTCCTAATGCTATACGAATCCCACGCCATAATAATAGACTAAATAATAATAACACAAATGAACCACCAATAAAACCTAATTCCTCAGATAAGATTGCAAATATAAAGTCTGTTTGTGGTTCAGGTAAATAAAGAAATTTTTGTCTACTTTGTCCAAGTCCAAGCCCAAATAAACCACCAGGTCCAATTGCGAGTAACGATTGGATAATTTGAAATCCACTTCCGAGCGGATCCGACCACGGATCTAAATATGATGTGATGCGTTTCATTCGATATGGCGCTGATGCAATTAACCCTACAAATCCCGCTGCACCAAGCAAACCAAACATTGCAAAGTGAAAGACCCTTGCTCCCGAAATAAATATCATAATAATACATGTCCCAATCATTACCGTTCCCGTACCAAGATCTGGCTGTAACATAATTATCCCAAAAGCAAGAAATACAAAACTAAGAGCCGGTAGTAAACCTCGTTTAAAAGATGTAATTAATTTTTGTCGTTCCGCTAAAAATTTTGCTAAGAAAATAATCATCGCGAATTTCATAAACTCTGACGGTTGGATAGAAAATGCCCCGATTCCAATCCAACTTCGCGCCCCTCCACGAACGAGACCTACTCCAGGAATAAGAACGAGAATAAGAAGAACGAAACAAACTAGTAAAATTACTTTTGAATACGTACGCCATACCCAATAATCAATTTTCATCAGAAAAAACATAGCTACTACCCCAAGACTCGCAAATAACAATTGTCTTTTTGCAAAAAAGAATGAATCCCCCATTTTATAAGAGGCCCAAACCGCACTCGCACTATAAACCATAATCATTCCGATTGTTAACAACGCAAGTGTAACGATGATGAGAATAAAATCAGGCGTTTTCTTCATTACCCATGAACACCACCTCTTTGGGCAGAACCTTTGCCCTATGTAACAAAACATCAGTAGGTGTTAGCCTACTGATGTTTTGATTTACTTTATATAAGTTTATGCACAGCTTGTATAAAAATGTCTCCTCTTTCTTCAAATGTTTTAAATTGATCCCAGCTTGCACATGCTGGTGAAAGAAGAATTACATCACCATCGGTAGAATGAGCATAAGCTTTCACTACTGCATCATCTAAAGTATCGACACTTTCAATTACATCTAATCCTGCTTTTTCTGCCGCTCTTACTAATTTTGGTGCAGTTTGTCCAAATGTCACAATCGCTTTGACATGTTTAAAATATGGAATTAAATCATCAAATTCATTACCACGATCAAGTCCACCAGCCAATAATACAATCGGTTGTGTAAATGCAGATAATGCTTTTTCTGTCGCTAGCATATTCGTCGCTTTTGAATCATTATAAAATTTACGATTATTAATCGTTGTTACATATTCTAAGCGATGTTTTACACCTGTAAAACTTTTTAACACAGCAGTAATTGCTTCATTAGAAACACCTAGTAATTTAGCAATACTCATTGCTGCTAAAATATTTTCTAAATTGTGCTTACCAGGTAAAACAATATCACTTACTTTAACTACTTTTTCGCCTTTAAAATAAAGAGCGTTATCTTTTATATACGCACCATCTTCAATTTCTTTCGTCGTCGAAAATAATACTTTCTGTCCTTTACTATATGCCGATAACGCCATGACATCTGCATCATCTGCGTTAATTATACTATAATCTGCTTCAGTTTGGTTTTTGAAAATATTCGCTTTCGCCAAACCATACTCTTTCTTCGTCCCGTGATAATCTAAATGCGCTTCAAATAAATTTAAAAAGGCTGCAATTTTTGGTTGGAACGATTCCACTCCCATCAATTGAAACGATGAAAGTTCCGTAACGACAACTTCATTTTCCTTCGCCAATTGTGCAACTTCACAAGCTACAGTACCTATATTCCCCGCAATAACTGGGTGCTTTTGTCCTTCTTTTAACATTTCAAACGTTAACATTGTCGTTGTTGTTTTACCGTTAGATCCCGTAATCCCAACAAACGGTGCTGCTGAAATGGAATATGCTAATTCAACCTCAGTTACAATTGGAATTTGTTTTTCTTTCGCCGCCACTAAGAGTGGATTAGAATATGGAATTCCTGGATTTTTTACGACAAGTGAAATGTTTCTCTCCAGCAATTCTAATGGATGTCCACCACATACAACATCCATTCCTTCCGCTTGTAACTCAGCTGCAAGCACATTACCCGCTAATGGTTTCCCATCATTTACAATGACGTTTGCCCCTAACTTTTTTAATAAAGTAGCTGCTGCATAACCACTTTTAGCAATACCTAATACAAGAACATTTTTATTTTGATATTCAGTTACAGTTTTCAATTACATCCACACCCCGATATAAATTCCTAGCACAGCTAATAAAAATCCTACAGACCAAAACGTTACAACAACGCGCCACTCTGACCAACCACATAATTCATAATGATGATGTAATGGACTCATTTTAAAGACACGCTTTCCTGTTGTTTTGAACGAAATAACTTGGATAATAACAGATAAAGTTTCCGCTACGAATACACCGCCAATAATAACGAGTAACAATTCTTGTTTTAACAAAATCGCTACAGCTGCGATAGCACCACCTAAAGCTAGAGAACCAGTATCCCCCATAAATACTTTCGCTGGATTCGCATTGAATACTAAAAAGCCAAGTACAGCTCCTACGACTGCCATACAGAAAATCGCTACCCCAAATTGTTCTTGAGCTACAGCAATAATACTAAATGCTCCGAATGCAATAGCAGCTGTTCCTGATAATAAACCATCTAAACCATCTGTTAAATTAACCGCATTTGATCCACCAATAAGCATAAATAATACGAGAACAAAATACGCCCAGCCTAATTCAAATTTAACATCAGTTCCTGGAATCATGATATACGTGTGAAATGCTTGCCCTTTTCCAATTAAAAAGAACGCAATAGCAATTACAAGCTGACCAATCAATTTTTGTTTTGATGTTAAACCAAGATTTCTTTTCTTTACTACTTTTATGTAGTCATCTAAAAATCCGATTAATCCGTACCCAAATGTAACTAATAATAACAATGATACTTCTGCACCTAAATTGTTAAATTTAATCGCCATAATAAGCGTAGTCACCATCATAGATACATATATGACAATACCACCCATCGTTGGTGTCCCTGATTTCTTTTGGTGTGACTTCGGTCCTTCGTCACGAATACTCTGTCCGAACTTTAACTTTCTTAAAAATGGAATAAATAATGGCGAAAGGGCAACAGAAATTAAAAATGCTACCCCAGCCGTTACTAATAAACCTTGTTCAAGCACATGTAGTCCTCCTCTCATGCTGTTACACTTCGTTGTTTAAACGCTCCGTGATTGCTTCTTTAGCAACTTCACGATCGTCAAAATGATGAACTTCTTTACCAATAATTTGATACGTTTCATGCCCTTTACCAGCAATAATAATAATATCTTCTGCTTTTACTTTCGAGATAGCGGAACGTATCGCTTCTTTTCGATCGACAATTACTTCATAATTATTCCCATTCACATCATTTACCATATCATCTAAAATAGCCTTCGGATCTTCACTTCTTGGATTATCTGATGTATAAATTGCATGAGTTGCATATTCGGTTGCGACACTTGCCATTATTGGTCTTTTCGTTCTATCTCTATCACCACCGCAACCAACGATACAATATACATCGCCTTTTGCAAACTGTTTTGCTGTTTTTAGTACGTTCTCTAAGCTATCAGGTGTATGCGCATAGTCAACAATAACTGTGTAATTTTGTCCACCATCTACAACTTCAAAACGTCCAGGAACGCCAGCAAGCTCTTTAATTACATCAATAATTGTTTGTAAGCTCACTCCTGAAACAAGACCTGCTGCTGTAGCAGCTAACACGTTGTATACATTAAACTTACCAATTAATTTCATCGTAACATTTACAGTTTCATACGGTGTTACAAGTGTAAATGTTGTACCGCCACTCGTCATTACGATATCTCGTGCCATAATGTCGCTTGCAACATCTATACCGTATGTTACAACAGTAGCTGCTGTACTTCTCATATACTCTTCTGCTACTGGATCATCACTGTTTAATATAGCGTATTTTTCACGATTATGATGATAACTATTGCCAAGCTGTGCGAAAAGCAACCCTTTCGCATGTTTATATTCTTCCATCGTTTTATGATAGTCTAAATGATCTTGTGTTAAATTCGTAAATACTGCAACATCATAATCGCACCCGTGTACACGGCCAAGATCTAAAGCATGAGACGAAACTTCCATTACTGTGCTATCCACACCTTGTTCAACCATTTTTGAAAATGTCTGTTGAAGTGTTAGTGCATCTGGTGTTGTATTTTTCACCTCAAATGTTTCATCACCGATTTTCATATTAATCGTTCCAATTAGCCCTGTTTTATGACCATGTGCGCGCATAATTTCATCCATAATATGCGATGTTGTTGTCTTTCCATTTGTACCTGTAATACCGATTAAATGTAACTTGTGTGTTGGTTGGCCATAAAAATAATCAGCTAAAACCGCTAGCGAACGAAAAGTATTTTTCACAAGTACAACTGGAACGTCAACATCAATTGGTCTTTCCGCAACAATAGCAGCCGCTCCTTGTGCGGCTGCTTGCTTAGCAAAGTCATGGCTATCAACCGTATATCCTTTCATACATATAAATAAGCTTCCCTCTTTCACTTTACGTGAATCCGCTTCAATAGATGTTATTTCTGGATTTTCTGTTGGAACAACTGGAAAATCATGCAAACATGATACAAGTGTATGCAACTTCATTTCACTAAACCCTCTCTACATTGTTTATTTATCTCTTATTTTAGCAAGTAACACGTTACCTCCTAGTTATATAAAAATAGGAGGTAAGTGCTACTATAGTCTAATCAATAGATTTATTTATTAATGAGACACTTATCGTCTCAAGTAAAGCAATTTTTCTATAAAGAACTCACTTCCACCAATTGTACCATAAAACACAATCAGTTACCTTTAATTCCCGAAGTAAATTCTAACTTTTGAACCCTCTTTTACTTTAGCTCCTGCTTCTGGTGATTGTTTAATTACTTTCCCACCATCACCACTTATATCAAGCTTCAAGTCTACAAGTTGCGTTTGTAAATCTTTCTTTTTCATACCAATTAAATTAGGAACTTCCACAGTTGGTGTATCGCCCCATTTATATTCTTTCTCAACTTGCTCTTTTCTCGGTTCCACTCCCATTACAGGAAGTGCGTCACGAAGAATATTCCCAACAATAGGTGCTGCTACAACTCCACCAAATTGAGTGACTCCTTTTGGATTATCCACTGCTACATAAACAACAATTTGCGGATCGTCAGCTGGAGCAAAACCGATAAATGATACAATGTAGTTATTATCTAAATATTTTCCATCTTTCACCTTTTGAGCAGTTCCAGTTTTTCCACCTACACGATATCCATCAATATAAGCCCCTTTACCCGAACCTTTCGCTACAACATTCTCTAATGCGTAACGAACTTTCTCTGAAGTTTCCTTGGAAATAACTTCCCTTTTCGCAACAGGTGTCTTTTTGCTGACAACTTGATTATTCTTCGGATCAATAAATTCCTTCGCTATATATGGCTGATACAAAGTTCCACCATTTACAGCGGCCGCTACAGCTGCTACTTGTTGAATCGGTGTAACAGAAACACCTTGCCCAAATGAAGTCGTCGCTTGCTCGACTGGACCAACTTTATCTAAATTAAATAAAATCCCGCTACCTTCACCTTGTAAATCAATTCCGGTCTTCTGTCCAAACCCGAAATTGCGAATGTATTTAAACAATCGATCTTTACCAAGACGATCACCGAGTTCAATAAATCCTGGGTTACAAGAGTTTTGAACTACCTCTAAAAACGTTTGGCTACCATGGCCGCCAGCTTTCCAACACCGCAATCTAGCTCCACCAACTTCAGCTGCCCCATCATCATAAAATGTATCTTTCTCTAAGTCTACTAAATTTTCATTCAAGGCTGCAGCTAATGTAATAATCTTAAATGTTGACCCCGGCTCATACGTACTCCATACAGGTAAGTTTCTGTTATATACTTCCGGAGAAACACTTTGGAAATCTGCTGGATCAAAACTTGGTCGACTTGACATACCTAAAATTTCACCATTTTTCGGATTCATTGCAATTGCTATCATACCGTCAGGATTATACGTTGATTCCGCAATATTCATTTCTCTTTCCATAATCCTCGTAATGCGTGAATCAATTGTTAATCCTAAATTCAAGCCGGCTTCTGGTTTTTTGAAATCATCTCCAACGTTAGGCATTCTCTGTCCTTTCGCGTCTGCAAAAAATCGCACATGACCTTTATCACCATTTAGCTCTTTATCATAATATTTCTCTAGTCCCATAAGCCCTTGATTATCACTGCCCGCAAATCCTAATACGTGTGACAAAAAATTACCGAATGGATAGTACCGGATAGAATCCTCTGCGATGTACACACCCTTTAAACTTAATCCGCGTACTTCTTTCGCTTTGTCATGCGATATTTTCCTTCCGCCTTTATCAAGCCTTACAATCGATTCTTTTTTTGTAATCCGCTTATAAACATCATCTTTTTCCACACCTAATACTGCAGCTAACTTCTCTGCAGTCTCTGCTGGTTTTTCAATTTGCCTCGGCACAACAAAGACGGTCGGTGCACTTTTATTCGTAGCAAGCTCCACACCATTTCGATCTAAAATTTTCCCTCGCTCTGGTTCAAAAGTAATATTACGACTCCATGAATCCTTCGCACGATCCGTTAACATATTTCCAAGAAAAAATTGCACATATCCAAGACGAATATCGATAATGGTGAAAATGAGTATACCCGATATAAGTATAAAAATAAGTCGTTTTCTAACTGTTACATTTGATACACGCATATTGGAACAAGCCTCCCTTACGCCTAGCTTGTTCCAATATATGCTTGTACTTATTTAATTAGAACTTCTTCCCTATTACCATTATGGCTTTTCTGCTTCTTGCTGCGGTTCAAGTGGTGGTACGAGTGTTACACCTAATTCTGTACCAGGTTGCAACAATGTCCCTTCCGCTACACTTTGCTCAGTTACATATCCTGTACCAGAAGGTTTTAAGTTAAGCTTTAATGTTTTTGCTAAATTCATAACATCACGCAGTGCCCATCCCTGTATATTTGGCATTGGAGGTTTATCTCCTACTAAGAAGACTCGATCACCCTTTAATGTTTGTTCAGTTGCTTTTGGCACTTGCTGCTGCACTTTACCTTCACCTAATACGATTGGACGAAGTTTTGCTTTATCAATTGCTTTTTTCGCTTCTTCCATCGTTTTTCCGGTTACATCTGGAACGACAGTTTGTTGTTCTTTCACATATTTTTTCGGGTCTTTTACTTCATTCGGCTTAATCTTTAAGTACTCTAAGCTATTTTTCGTTACATATTTAAAGATATCTGCTAAAGGCTTAGCCCCGTTTTCATCATCTTTTAATTTTGGTTGTTTAACTGCCACATACACAACAAGTTGCGGATCGTCCATCGGTGCCATACCTAAGAATGAGAATATATAATTCTCTCTTCCCGTCATATAGCCACCTTTCCCGTCAGGAATTTGTGCTGTACCTGTTTTCCCCCCAACTGAGTACCCATCAATTTTATATGCAGTTCCTGTTCCTTTCGGTGATGTAACAACACGTTCTAGTAATTGCCTTACTTGCGCTGCTGTATCTTTGGAAACAGGTTTCCCTACTTCTTTTGGTTTATGCTCTAGCTGTACTTTACCTGTTATTGGATCCACAATTTTATCAATTGTATAAGGTTTCATCATTTTCCCATCATTTGCAATCGCTGTTGCAGCTTGTACAAGTTGAATTGGTGTAACTGTAGAACCTTGTCCAAACGCTGTTGTTACTTGTTGTATTTGTTGATCAAATAAAATTGTATTTGACCCTTCACTAGGTAAATCAATGTTTGTTTTTTCATCTAATCCAAAATTATGAATATATTTCCGGAAACGATCTGGACCAAGTTTTTGATCACCTAAAATTGCAAACGCTACGTTTGAAGAGCGCTCTACCCCTTCATCAAAAGTAATAGAACCCCATCCAGCGCCGCCGTTGTGATCTTTTATTTTGCGATTACCAACTTGATATGTACCAGACTGATAAAAGTCTTGTCCATTATATACACCTTCATTAATGGCCGCCGCTAATGTGAAAATCTTCATTGTTGATCCCGGTTCAAATGCATTTGCAATTGCATCGTTATAATAATAATCCATCTTTCCCTGGTTCGGATCATAACCAGGTTTACTAGACATCGCTAATATTTTCCCCGTCTTTGGATCCGCAACAATTCCAATTAAATTTTCTGGTTCATAATGTTTACTCGCTTCTTTCATTGCGTCTTCTAAATAACTTTGAATACGTTGGTCAAGCGTTAAATACACATTATCTCCATTTTTAGGTGCCTTTACATTCACTTTCCCACCGTCAAGAGATACTCCTTTACGGTCCCCTGTATAAGCTACCTCACCATTAGAAGCACCTAAATACTTATCCAAACTCTTTTCTAAGCCAAATTGACCTACTGCGATTCCATTCTCATCAGGGCTGGCATGCCCTATGACGTAAGATGCGAAATCACCGTTTGGATATACTCTCGCATTTTCGGTGATAAAAGAGATTCCTGGCAATTTCAACGCTTCTATTTGTTCTTTCTTTTCTTTCGTCAAGCCCCTACCCAATGTTCCAAATTCCACTTGACTTCTATCTTTATTTAAAGCGGCTAAGATCGCATCTTCGCCCGTTCCGAGTACTCCAGCGATTTTCTTTGCAGTATCCTCTTTATCCTCAACAGGCTTAGCACCTTTTAATTCCGCTACCATTTTATAGGAATTTGCGTCTTGTGCTAGCACATGACCATTTTGGTCATAAATTGTTCCTCGATTTGCTTCGAGAACTCCTTTTTTACTATGTTTCTGTTCAGCAAGTTTCTTCAAATCATGATTGTCCACTGTTCCTGTTACTTGTATGTAAAAAAATCGGGCTAATAACAGCAAAAAGAGCAGGAGGAAAAATATCATAAAATAACCTGCTCCCTTATTGGTATGAAATTTGGTCATATTTCTCTTCATCTTTTCTTCACACCTATTTGCCTTACTTTAGGCCTTTCACATTATTCGCATTAATTTCTAGCCCGTGTTTTTTTGCAACTTCAGCGATACGTTCATAACGACTTAACTTTTCTACTTCAGCCTGCAATTCTTGATTTTCCTTTTGTTTTTTCACAATTTGTTCTTCTATCGTCGCTGCTTCTACATTAACTTGATATAGACCAGCTTTATTCCCAATAAATGCTACACAAGCATATAATAAAAATCCAATAAACGTTACGTACAATAGCTTTTCAATTCTTGTAATTTTCGTTTTAACTTTTGGCTTAACCATCTGCTGTGGCGGCGCTTGAATTTGTACCTCTTCTTGCGCCTGTTGTTTATACTTTACAGCTAAATTAGTCATACCTCTCTCTCCTTTTTATCGTTTTTCAGCGATTCTCAACTTCGCAGAACGCGCTCGATTATTTTCTTCTAATTCAATGTCAGAAGGTAAAATCGGTTTCCTTGTAATAAGCTTTAATTTCGGCTTAAATTCATCCGGAATAATCGGTAGTCCCTGTGGTAATTGCGGCGTTGTGCTATTTCGCTTAAACGTCGTTTTACAAATACGATCTTCTAAAGAATGGAATGTTATAACACTAACTCTTCCACCAGGCTTGACCATATCAATTGCAGATTCCAACGCTTCTTCAAATACTTTTAATTCATCATTTACAGCAATACGAATCGCTTGAAATACTCGCTTCGCAGGATGTCCACCTGTTCTACGTGCCGGAGCTGGAATACCTTCTTTAATTAATTCCACTAATTCTCCTGTCGTTTCAATAGCCTTATTCTCGCGATAAGCTTCAATTTTCCTTGTTATTTGCTTTGAAAATTTTTCTTCTCCGTATTGGAAGAAAATTCTTACGAGTTGTTCATATGACCAGCTGTTCACAACATCATATGCTGTTAATGGGGCATCTTGATCCATCCGCATATCTAACGGTGCATCATGATGATAACTAAAGCCACGCTCTGGTGTATCTAATTGTGGGGATGAAACACCTAAATCGAATAAAATCCCGTCTACTTCTGTGATACCTAATTCATGTAGTTTTTCAGATAAATAACGGAAGTTGCTCTTCACTGTTACAAATTGTTCACCATAAGAAGAAAATTTTTCCTTCGCATTTTGAATCGCTATTTCATCTTGATCAAATGCTATTAACTTTCCACCATCTGTTAGCTGAGATAATAAATAAGAACTATGTCCTCCTCCACCCAGTGTACAATCTACATATGTACCACTCGGTTTTATATCTAAGCCATCTACTGTTTCTTTCAAAAGTACTGTTACGTGTTTGAACATTGCTGCACCTACTCTTTTTCCAATTAATTATGTTAAATACATTTCTCACTCTACAAACACAATTTACTACTAGAGGATGAAATGCTACTAAAGAACGACTCATTTAACTTCCAACAAGGTAGTACGCTATACAAATCGCTATTTTATTTTATTATATACTAAATTTTATCATTTTTTGCGGGAATTTAAACAAAAACCTGTCGAAAAAGATATTAATCCGTTTACATTTTGTGCTATTTTGTCATATATATATACCTGATACATAGCGATTCATTACATTAAAATAAGATGGATAATTCAGAAATATTCCACTTCACAGTTAATTCAACAGAATAAAAATAAAATCCTGCTCAAAAGAGCAAGATTCTATAGTTTTATTACATGATGTTTTCCATCCCACGAAAAAGATTGTTCCATTACCCGGTCAACAAAATCAAGGCCGAACTGATTTAAATAATAACACACATTCCACACACGTTCTTGCGGTGCTCCTAATGGACGAAGCGCGAATTGTAAACGGCGGAATTTATTCAGTTGAACCTCATGTTTCTTCTCAACATTTCTTTTCAACATTTTTTCTAACAGTTCAATTTGCTCATTAATTTTCAGTTCATTTTTCCCCGCAAACTCATTTAACCCTGGATCTATTTTTTTCACGAATTGTTGTAATGATGTATGAATATCCATTATTTCTTTTTTCGCTTCTATAAATCGCTCGTCTATCGGCTCCTCTATTTGATTAGAAAGCCAATTGTCACGCAGATTATCTATATTATTTAGAAATGGATCAATTTCTTGCAAATCTAAATCATATAAATCTGTCGCTATATCTCGCTCCATATAAGTAATTGTAAGCCGCGGAACAACAGGTGGCATTTGGAAACCTACCGTATGAAACACTTGTTGCAATTCACTCCAATAAGCTAACTCCCCTGGACCGCCAATAAACGCTAACGTAGGAAACACATATTCTTGCATAAGAGGGCGCGTTACAACATTATTACTAAAACGTTCTGGACTTCTTTCCATCTCTTCCATCAATTCTTCATACGAAAATGAATGCACTCCATCTTTTCCAATAAACTTCCCTTGATTCTCTTCAAGCAATACTCGCTCATTATCAATTTCCATAAATATATGCACTGCATTTGTCTTCGTTTCAATAATCGGTTTAAAACCTAATTCCTTAAGTACTTCCTGTTGATTACGAAGCCCTACTTGAATTTCTTTATATTTACTTATAATTTGTTGTAAAAACGGCACTTCTAATTTTCTTAATGCAGGATGATGTGAATCTACAAGAATTAAACCAGAATTTGCGAACATTTTCGTAATAAGGTGCGCAAAGAAATCTACATATGTATGCGATTTACCTAAAGCATCATCAACAAATTGTAATACATCCTTTGTAAAATTCGTTTCCGGATATGTTTTAAAAATCTCTTCGACCCATTTTCTACAGTCTTCAATAGAAAACTCAGACTCAGAAGCACTCGCCTTTTTCGGATAACGATCATGAAAAATGGTCTTTTTTATTTTTTTATTTTTCGTTACAAATGTATGATTAATTTCATCCATATCATGGTCTTCACCAGCAATCCAAAAGACAGGAACAACCCGAACCCCTAAGCTCTCTTCTTTTTCTTTTGCAAGCTGTAAAATTGAAATGATCTTATGAACTGTATAAAGCGGACCAGTTAATAACCCAGCTTGTTGTCCAGCTATAACTACATATGTATTTTCATCTTCAAGCGCTTTTATATTTTGAATTGTAAATTCTCCCGCTTGCAATTGTGTATTATATTCTAATAAATGCGTTACTAAATCTTGACGGAAAAACTCTCTCTCACGTAAATCATGTAAACGCTGTTTAAAAGCATCCTCTGTTAACAGATAATCAAAACATGACTGTATCTCTTTTTTACCGTTCATATAGTCCGCTACAACACCTTGTAGTGGAACAGAGATTTCTTTTATCTCCATATAATTCTTCCTTTCGTATCCTGTTCTCTCACCAACCCACATTGTATTCAATGTTTCACGTAAAAGCAAAGAAAAACACTTATAATTCCATTCCTTTTATTGCATTGAACAAAAATTGAAGTGTCGGAACAGATTGTTGTTGTTCCTTAGCTTCTTCTAATACATATCCAACAATCGCATTAACTTCCGTTTGTCTATTCGCTCTTACGTCCGCTAACATAGATGAAGTATTATGGGATGTTTTTTCACATACTTGGCATACCATTTTCCATAGCATTTCCTTATCTTCTTCTTTAACAAGAAATGCAACTTCCTGAAATACTTGCTCCATCATTTGATAAAAAAGTGGGTTTGAAATTAACTCCCCGTTCTCAACCCGCAATAATGCCGTCAACGGATTAATACATACATTGACTACTAATTTATTACGCATAATCCCCTTCCAATCATCTTCTATCTGAATCGGAAAATAATCAAAAGGAAAACAATTAAATACCTTTTTAAAACAACTAGATTGACCACGCACTACACCAAACTTTGTAACACCTATTCCAGTATGACGAACTGTATGTCCATCCTCTTTTTTTGCACCATGCTCCACAATCCCGACTGCTATACGTTCATTTCCTATTTTTCGCATAACGTGAAGATGTGACATTCCATTTTGCAAAAAGATTAATGACGATTCTCCCTGCACAAAAGGTAATATATCAGTTACATGATATTGCTTTACAGCAATAAATATATAATCTAACTGTTTATCCAGCATACTTTCTATCGGTAAAATAGATGGAAATACCGTTTCACGTTCTCCATTCCTAATACAAGTTACACCCGTTAAGTTTAATTCTTCTGCTTGCTTATCGTTTCTTGTAAACAACGTAACATCTTGATTACTTTTTTGTAAATAAAATGTATATAGGAGACCAATAGCTCCCGGTCCAACAATTCCAATTTTCATCTTCACACAAAGAACTCATATTAACAAGTGCTATAAGTTCCCTTGCCTTTCCCCCTTTATATCTTATTAAATTACAATTACATAGTTGAGGATTCAATTATCTTTTAACAAATGCAACCTCTTCTTTCACTACGTATATACTACCCATATACATAGTTCTATTCTTAGTTTAGCAAATCCTCAAAAAAATAATGAAAGAAATATTCTATCTTCTTCATAAAAATTTAAAAATGAGTTATAATATTATTATAAATATTTTAACTTTTCTGCATTCAACAAGATAAGAAAAGGACGTGATGTAATGGGATTCCCAAAAGTTGAACGCTTGCTCATCAATTATAAAACATTAGATGAATTTAAAAAATTTAAAGGGTGCGGAGCTCAAGAACTATCCATGTTGGAAGAATTACAAGCAAACATTATTGAAAATGATAGTGAGTCTCCATTTTACGGTATTTATTATGGAGGATCGCTAATCGCACGTATGAGTCTATATATGAAAAGGAACGGCGGGGAACCATTTGAAATTACAGGTACTTACCTAGAACTTTATAAACTTGAAGTATTGCCGACTTTTCAAAAACAAGGATTCGGACAATTGCTTGTTAATTATGCGAAACAACTACAATTCCCAATTAAAACGATAGCACGTATCCAGTCATCTGGTTTTTGGGATAAATTAAGTTTCCAGCCAGTATCAGTAACTGATGGTGATTTTTATATTTGGCATCCAGAAACAAATTCGAATGCGATTACAAACGAAGAATCTGCATAAGAAACAAAAAAAAACAGCTGTTACGCAGCTGTTTTTATTTCTTTAATTTTTCTAATTCTCCATTCGAGCGAGCGCCATTTCTTTCCGCTACCATTACACTTCTTTTTTGATCGATATAATCAAGTAATGTTCTATATTCTTCCTCATATACTGATAATCGCTCCAGAAGACGTTCTTTCTCTGTTTGTAACGATTCAATTTGTTGTTGCAACACCATTAAAGAGCTTTCATCTTTATAATTTCGCAAAAATTCAATAACATCATTCAATGTAATTGATGTAGGCTCTAATACCTTTGTCTCTTTCACTTCATAATTTTCTACTTTACGAAGTTGCTTTGCTTCTTCAATACGTTCTTTGTATTGCTTTCTAACATAAGAATTCCATCTAAATCCACATGCTGCTGGTGTGCGAGACAAATGTCTCCCCACTTCTTTAAAGGCAGAAAGTTGCGTTCCACCTTCTTGAATATGCCGGAGTACTACTTCTGCCAGAAGCAAATCTTCATCATCAGTCCAAGCATCTTGTCTTGTTGTCGCCATCTCTCTAGTCCTCCCTATGCATTTTTTATTAAGCATATGCAGTTACTAGAAAAGATAGAATACAACAAATAAAGAATAAGACAAAAAAAATAAACGTAGAAGATATCTTCTACGTTTATTTCCCCGCAATTACTTGCTGATTACTTCTTTACCTTTGTAAGTACCGCATGCTTTACATACACGGTGAGCTAATTTCGCTTCACCACAGCTTGGGCACTCTACCATACCAGGTACTGATAATTTGAAATGCGTACGACGCTTTCTTTTTACTGTTTTAGAAGTTCTTCTAAAAGGTACAGCCATTCTTCCCACCTCCTTAAAAGAAATAGTTATTTTCATATGAAGGCCTAAACCAGTCTTCCGATTATTTGTCAAAAAACTTTGCAAGTCCTGCTAATCGTGGATCAACAGTCTTTTCTTTGTTTTCTTCCGAAATCACTTGCCAGTCTTGACCTTGCATCGGTGCTCCACCAGAAACATCATCACTGAAAATTTGCATTGGAATCTCCAAAAGTATATTTTCCTTGATTACGGGCAGTAAGTCAAGTACTTCTCCTTCTAAACAATGAATTTCAGCTTCTGTTTCAAATTCTTCTTCCGAAGTTTGGAACACCTCAGTTGTTTTAATGTCAAATGGTAATGTCACATCTACTAAAGAGCGAGAACATGGTAAAACCATGCTTCCAGTTATATGTAGATGAAACGTAAACTTACCGGAGCCAAAATCAACTCTTCCTGTTACATGAGCAGGATTAATTTCACGAATATCTTTCTCGACCTCTTTTAGCCCACTTACATCTACCATTTCATTTAATGTCAATCCTTTATTTCTCAATTTATTCAATTGATGGATGGACCATTTCATATCATATCACCTCAAGGCAACAAACAAAATTATAGCTAGCCATTTTATATTTGTCAATGTTTTTTCTTTACACTATAATGAAGTCATCATAGGAAATAATATATAGACTATCACGTTTTCCAAAAAGATGCTACATCGAAAGGAGAGATTACCATAAAATCCAGTGGTATTGTTGTTGAATATAACCCTTTTCATAACGGTCATGCTTATCATGTGCAACAAACAAAAAAGTTAACACAGTCTGATATTATTATCGCCGTTATGAGTGGTCCTTTTTTGCAGCGTGGTGAGCCCGCACTCATCTCCAAATGGTATCGTACCAAAATGGCCTTAACAAACGGCGTAGACCTCGTTGTAGAGCTTCCATATGCATTCGCAACACAAAAGGCCGAAACTTTCGCAAATGGCGCAATTTCGATTTTAAACGCACTTGGTGTTTCTGAAATTTGTTTCGGTAGTGAAGATGGACAAGCTGAAAATTTCTACAATACCATCGCTATACAAAAAAATGAAGAAGAGACTTTTAATCGTCTTGTAAAGCAATTTATGAATGCAGGTAATAGTTATGCAAAAGCTACATCTGAAGCCTTTCTACACATCTTACCACCCGAAAAAAACGTAGATATGTCACAACCAAATAACATTTTAGGCTTACAGTACATTAAAGCAATTCTCTTACAAAACAGTTCGATGCAAGCACAAACTATAAAAAGATTCGCCTCTCATTATCATGATGAAACATTTCACGATCAACATATTGCAAGTGCAACAAGTATTCGCAAACAGCTATTTAATGAAAACAGTTCCTCTACAACTATTGAGCCTTTTATCCCGAAAATGACTGCTTCTCTTTTAGAAAACTACAAGCAAAACTACGGGACGTTACATAACTGGGAAAAATACTTTTCATTTTTTAAATACAAACTTATGACGATGTCTTCAGAGGACTTACAACATATATATGAAATGGAAGAAGGTTTAGAGCATCGTATTTTATCAAAAATACAAAACAGTTCATCTTTCTATTCATTCATGGAAGCATTAAAAACAAAACGTTATACATGGACTAGATTGCAAAGAGCTTGTACACATATTTTAACAAATACAACGAAGGAAGAAATACACAAAGCAAATATAGAGCAACATGCGCCGTATATCCGTCTTCTCGGAATGTCACAAAAAGGACAAACTTATCTTTCTAGAAATAAGAAAAAAATAGAACTCCCAATCCTTACTCATACAAAAACATTCGAACATCCAACTTTAGACATAGAACGAAAATCAAATGCTGTATATTTCTCCATAATGCAAGAACCTTTGCGGACACAACTGCTAAAACAAGACGCAACGCATCATCCAATTCGTTATGATGAAATAACGAAAAAATTCCTATAAGAAAAACCTCTCTTCTTCAGAGAGGTTTACTTTGTTTCACCCATTTTTTCCAAATAAGTTAGTGCATCATCCAGTGTGTCCACCGGTACAATTTTCATCTTCGTTTTAATATCTTTCGCAGCTTCAAGAGCATCTTTATAATTCGATTTCTCTACACCTTTTTCATTTGGCGCAAAAAACACTTCAGCTCCCGCATCACTAGCAGCTACTACTTTTTGCTGAATACCACCAATTGGACCAATTTCTCCTTTATCATTGATTGTACCTGTTCCAGCTATTTCATGTCCGTTTGTTAAATCTTCTTCAACGAGCTGATTATAAATTTCTAGTGTAAACATTAACCCCGCTGATGGACCGCCTATTTCATGGGAATCGATTTTCACTTTCGGATCTACTACTAACTCTCTTTCCGTAACGATAGAGACCCCTATACCGACGCGTCCATTCCCATTAGGAATCGTCTTTACATTTAAATTTTCTTTAAACTGTTTTCCGCCCCGCTTGTATTCAATATTTACTGTGTCCCCTTCTTTTTTCCCTGTCATATACTCAATAAATTGTTCCGTCTTGTCGAATATTTTTCCATCGACAGCTATAATAACATCTCCAAGCTTAAGCTTTCCCTCTGACGGCATACCCTTTGCTACACCAGCAACTAGTACACCTTTATTTTCAAAAGAAACAGAGCGATTTGCACGTTTATACGCATTATAGATTGCTGCATTTTGCGAATCTTTCATTGCATAATTTTGGCGAAATTGATATTCTTCATCACTCTCGCCTTTTTGCAATATTTCTTCCGCCTTCGAAACGTGTGTATATTTATTAAATTGCGCGGCTATTAAGTTCACCACATTAGCAGGTCCCATTGAGACAGTGACAAGCATGAAATCACCAGACTCTTTAGTTCCACCGTCAACTTGCACGTACGGCGCTAATTTCGCGGCCATACCTGGTTTTGTCACATAATACGGCAAGCGCACATAAACAAGTAGCATCGCCAATATAACCCCTATTAAAATTGCATATATAAACCGAAAACGCTTAAACATTATGTTTCTCCTTCCACTGCTCAATTAGTAAATAAATGTTTGAAATATGTTTTTCCGCTTCCACTTCTCCGACCCTAATAATGTCTTCAATATGTGTAAAAGCACGCGAACTAAATTGTTCCACTGCTGGCCGCATCATTAAATCTGATGCTATTTGCCGATTCATCACAAGTTCATGTTGCATAATTTCAATACTTTGCATAATTACATCATAAATCGATGTAACCTCTCCATTCACCTTAATTGGAGATACATCAACAGCAATAACAATATCAGCACCTAAATCTTTTACAACCGATACGGGAATACGGTCAATTACCCCTCCATCCACTAATAAGCGGCCATCTATTTTTTCTGGAACAAACACCCCTGGTACAGCTATACTAGCTCGAACCGCCTCCGCAATCGGACCACTTGTAAAAACAACTTTCTCCCCCTTCAAAATGTCAGTAGCCACAACAGCTGTCGGGATATCTAACTCTTCTAAATTTTTATTATATGTAAACATTTTAATCATATCTTTAATACGTTTTCCAGCAATAAATCCCATTTTAGGAACTGTAAAATCCAAATAATATTTCCTTTTGAAAACAGCTGCCAATTTATACAGTCTTTCAACGTCACAACTTGCTGCATAAAATGTACCAATTAATGCCCCTATACTACTACCTGCTATCATGTGAATAGGGATGCCAGCTTCCCTTAACACTTTTATTACCCCTATGTGAGCAAAACCTTTTGCACCTCCGGATCCAAGCGCTAAACCGATTTTTGGTTCCTTCATTTTTCTCACCCTTTAATTTTTTTCATTCCTTTTTCATACTTATGGTCTAAATTCACCACATATCCACGTATACTGAAATGAACGTTTTTGGGACAAAGGGGGATTTTCTTACATGTACGAAAAATGGAAAACTGCTTTTCTTACCATATCAATGTTGTTTTTAACCTTTTCTCTTGTACTTCACCCCCAAGATGCTTTGCAAGCTTCAATTCGCGGGTTAAATATATGGTGGGAAGTTGTATTCCCTTCACTACTACCGTTTTTCATCATTGCGGAACTTCTAATCAGTATTGGTATTGTAAAATTTATCGGTGTTATATTAGAACCACTAATGCGTCCACTGTTTCGTGTTCCAGGGGTAGGCGGATTTGTTTGGGCAATGGGAATGGCTTCAGGATTCCCCGCTGGCGCCAAATTAAGCGCTAGACTACGCAAGAGCAATCAACTAACACAAATTGAAGCGGAACGACTCGTATCTTTCACAAATTCTTCTAATCCACTTTTTATTTTCGGAGCGGTTTCTATTGGTTTTTTCAATAATCCGAAATTAGGACTCGTATTAGCAGCAGCACATTATATAAGTAACTTTATCGTCGGATTACTTATGCGCTTTTATGGTAATAACGATATTTACATAAAAGACACACATACGAATCAAAAGCGTGCCTTTCAAAATCCTTTTTCCATCCTCCACCAAACACGTATGCAAGAAAAAAGACCAATCGGAAAACTACTCGGTGACGCTATCGTTTCTTCTATTCAAACATTGCTCATGATTGGTGGGTTTATTATTTTATTCTCTGTTTTAAATAAAATGATTACTGTTTTCGAAATTACAGAAGCGCTTTCTTTTATTATGCAACATATTTTATCATTCTTCCAACTTACATCCCAATTTAGTATTCCGATATTATCCGGTATTTTTGAAATGACGCTTGGAAGCCAAATGATTAGTCAAATTAATGAATCAACACTTCTTCAACAAGCGATGGTAACAAGCTTCATTTTAGCATTTAGCGGTCTTTCTATTCAGGCACAAGTAGCAAGCATATTAGCGGAGACAGATATCCGCTTTAAACCATATTTTTTAGCTCGAATTATCCAAAGTATTCTCGCTCCTATTTTCACTTTTATATTTTGGGGACCATTTTATGAAAAAGTTCATTCTTTCTCGCCTACGCAAGAAGATCTTCCCGTATTTTTATTGAATCATTCTTATACACTAACTGATATTTGGACATCATTTATACACTACGGACCAATCTTCACCTTATTTTGTTTATATTTATATGTCATCTTATTGTTTTTACGCATTTATAAAGAAAAACCCCGTTCACTTTAACGGGGTTTTAAACTTTTCTTTTAAAGCACGCTCTACAATCGGAGGAACAAGGTCTACTACACTCCCACCATATCTCGCAACTTCTTTCACAATACTTGAACTTAAAAATGAATATTGATTATTTGTCATAATGAAGAAAGTTTCGATACTTTCGTCTAGTTTTCGATTCATTGAAGTAATTTGCATCTCATATTCAAAATCAGAAACTGCTCGTAAACCACGTAATATTGCATTTGCATTACGCATTTTTGCATATTCCACCAATAATCCACTATGTGAATCAACTTTTACATTCGGAATATCCTTTGTCGCCTCTCGAATTAACTCTAGGCGTTCTTCTACCGAAAAGAATGGTTTTTTTGATGAATTGTTTAAAACAACTACATATACTTCATCAAATACTTTTGCTCCCCTTTTAATAATATCCAAATGTCCAAGGGTAATTGGATCAAAACTCCCTGAAGAAATAGCTATACTTGTCATTCTGTCCCCTCACCTTCATACTTATAAATCGAAATTGCTGTAATCCCGTAGTTTTCTGCCCGTACTTTTACAAGTTCTCCTATAGAATCAGGTAAAACCACGTCATCCCCATGCTCTGCCATAATGATGCCATCTTTATTTAACAATCCATGTTGATCCATTACACTAACTAAAGACACAATTTTTTGAGCTTTATATGGAGGGTCTATTAGTATAAGATCGAATGATATTTCACGCTTTATAAGCGCCTTTACCGCACGCTCTGCATCATTTCGGTACACTTCAGCTTGTTCTTGTAGTCTACAGCTTTCTAAATTTTGATGAATGACTTTTATCGCTTTACTATCTCGGTCAACAAAAATCGCTTTATCAATCCCTCTACTTATGGCCTCAATTCCAAGACCACCGCTACCACCAAATAAATCAAGAGCGATACCACCATCATAATAAGGACCTATCATATTAAAAATAGATTCTTTCACTTTATCTGTCGTTGGACGCGTTGTATTACCAGGTACCGCTTTAAGTGGGTGCCCTTTACATTTTCCTGAAACTACTCTCATCTGTTGTCACTACCTTTATTTCAATCTATAGAGCGATTACATCAAATTCATTTCAAGTCGGTAACCGCTACCGATTCATACTATTTCATACATTTTTTCATTAATCTTTTATTTAACTAATTGAAAACCTCAGTTAAAATAATCGCTCGCTATTTCTTTCATATCCATTTCACTATTTGCAAGCAACAACCCTCTATGTACATCAGTTCCACTTTACCTTTTTTATCCTATCATAAAATAAAAAAAAGAAAAATAAAAAGCCTAACATAAATTTTAATTTCATTATGTATATCTTCATTTTAGATTGGACATAAATAAATATAACAACATCATTTTCGATGTTGTTGCCAACCGCGGAGAAGACTTACGTTTCCCCATAAGTTCTTCCTCCGGTTTCTCCTCTCCCTTTGCCTTCTTACTAGTAGTACATACTAGTATTAGAAGGGCCCTGCTTTGCAGGGTTTTTTTATTTGTCTACTTTTCATTTAAAAAGTGAGGTGGTACAGTAAAAGAAAGAGGAGGAAAAAATATGATTCAACGCTTTATAGAACTCGGAGAAGGCTACTCTGACTTATATGAATTACTTGAAATTGCCAAAACAAACCAAGAACGTGTAACACATATGTTACAATTCGAAACTGTAAAAAACGAAAAAAAAGTGTGTTCACTTGTTGTAATACTAAAACCGACAACTACTGGTGATTTCCAACCATTATACATATGTCGTGAAGGCATTCCTGTACTTGAAAATAAAAAAAGTAAACGTGTCGTTTTATTTGAAGAAATGGCGGAACAAATAGGGGAAAAAGTTACTCCCTTTACTGTAAAACCATCAACAACTTTCCCTGAAAAAGAACTATTTTTTAATCATCTAATTGGTATTTTACGAATGAACAATTTCATTCCTCCAATGAAATAACACGTTATTTCAAGTAAAAAATCCCCTGCTAAATTTAGCAGGGGATTTTTTTACTTAGCTATAATCGTATTCTTTTGCCCGATCAGGACGCGAATTTTCGAATTCCGTTTTTAAAAATGGGCGATACGACTGTTCTACTTTTTTTACAAAAGGAAGTTTATTCAATTTTTGCATCATATGCTCAATTTGTTCCATATCACAATATACAACGGCATATTTCAAACGTTTTGATATGTAATGAATGTTACCATATTTCCTTAAAATCTTGGCATGTTTCAATGAATGTAAATAAACAATCATACTTTGTCGTTGCCCGAACATAATCTTCTCCATCTTCTCCTTTTAAAAACTTATATTCTTATATTTTATGAAAACCAATCATAAATTTATGACATTAAAGAACAAACTCTGTATACGTTTTCTTCTATATTCTAAAAAACGGGGTAAATTACCCCGTTTTTTTACAACCACAACCGCCTCCGGTACCACAACCACCGCCACAGCCACCCGCATCAAAAAACGGATTTCCTGTTGGAACTTTAACGGAAGAAGATACCTCAGAACCAATTGCTACACTAACTTCATCTAATAACTTCTGTAAAGCTGTTTCTGCTCTTTTAAAAGTTGCAACCTTATCATGCATATCTACAGAACGCTTTAATTCCCTCATTTTCGTCGAAACGAAAGTATAATCAGGATGATATTTACCAAAACGTTGCACTTCTTCGTATCGCTCTTTCATCGCTGTAAATTGCTGAATTAGCGTCTGGACTTCTATATCTTCTTGTAAATCCTTATAATACTTACGGTAATCTTCTGCTATATCTGAACAGATGATCGCTTTTGCAAGCTGCTCTGCCTTATCTAAAATCAATACGCTTTCCAGCGTCGCTACAATCATGAGAGACACCTCCGAGTATTCATCATAACACATTTGGAACAGAACTACTAATTGAAGTGTCTCACCTAAAAGAAAGATATGATTCTAATTACTTTTCATACAATCTCCTTGCACTCTTATACACTAATATGCTCCGCAATATTATATTTAAGAACATCCCATTTCCCGCTATTCTCTTTCACGTAGCTAATACATGCGTTTTTTAACGGCGTTTTAAATGTAATTTCATTTGGTGCAATTGCGTGTAAAATAGCTTTTATTGCATGTGAATGCGCAACAATGATAATACGTTTATCTCCATGTGCTGCTGCAACCTGTTGTAAAGCCGTAAAACAGCGCTCTACGATTTCTTCATCCTGCTCCATTCCTTCTACATTACCTTCTGTAATTAACTCTCTAACGGCTGCAACTGGTTTCCCAGAAGCTTCCCCAAAATTACGTTCCATAAATCGCTCATCTAATAAAATAGATGGTAATCCAATAGCCCCAGCAATTTCCTTAGCTGTTTCTTGCGCTCTAATTAACGGGCTACTTATAATTATATCCCACGATTCCGCTTGCAAGGCAGCTGCACTTTGACTCGCTTGCTTCTTCCCAACTTCATTGAGTGGAATATCTTCGCGCCCTTGAATAATCTCTTGAAAGTTCCAATCAGTTTGTCCATGTCGTACTAAACAAATTTCCGTCATGCTGCAACTCCTTTTTTAAATAATCCGATTCTATTGTAACAAAAGTTTTGCATAACGGACATAGTTTTCCCTTCCAATTACGTCGTATTTTGCTGCTTCATATACTGGAACATATCAATCATAATTGAAGCAACGGCCAATTGATTTTGAAATTTTTCCACTTTATCTGGTATCGTTTTTTTGAAATGCTGCATGGCAGCTAACTCAAAAGCTTCTTTTTCTTCTGGGTTACGCGTCAATTTCCGGTACCAGTATGGCTGTTCCCGAATATAGCGAGCTAAATCCTCATCAGCTTTTATAAACTCCATAAGCTCTGCTCTCATTCTCTTTCCCCCTAATCCTTTTGAAAGAAAAAAGGATTATTTTCAGAAGTACTTTGTTCTTGCTGCGCACGGTTTCCTTGAAATTGTTGAATAACTTGTTGCACGCTACCAATCGCACTCGTTACATTTGCTAAATGATGTTGCATTTGTTCTACGTCTAGCTTTTTAAAGAAAGAAAGCATTTGCCCCATCACATCAGCAGTTTTTTCCTCTTCTGTTCGATTTTCTTTTTCTTCTTTATTTTCTTTTACCGAAGAAAAAGCAGGTGCTCCATCAGGTCTATATGCTGTCCATATTTGATCTTCTTCACCAAGTAAGTACCATTCTTCATAAAATTGCTGCCAAGTTTTTTGACCACTTCTAACCTCATGAACCATTTTAGGGTGATGGTTTACAAACTCTTTAAACTGTTGAACCGATGGATGTAACGGCCCTTTTGTTGTTGGCATAATCCTCACCTCTTCATGTATATCTACTATATTGTAAGAAAAAAAAGGCACATGGTTCGCCTATTTTTAGACGATTCATGCACCTTTTTATCTTCCTATTTGTGGACAATTAAAGCCCGATTGGTGAAGACTAATAATCAATGAAGGATGCCCCTACTGATTAAAGTTTCATTTTATTTTCGGATAAAGTTTTGAGTATAAAATTTATCATATACCCCAACACCTAATCCAGTAAATTGTTCATTTAATAAATTCTTTCTATGACCCTCACTATTTAACCAACCCTGTACCGCGGCAATTCCATCACTATGTTGCGCCGCTATATTCTCACCAGCAAGTTGAAAAGCCACTTGCCCACGTTGCAAGCGATCTCCTAACGTACCAAAAGTAGGTGAATCGTGTGAAAAATAATTATTATCCTTCATATCTTTACTATGGCCAAATGCAACATCTGCAGTTTGTTGATCCAATGTTAACAACGGTAATTGATGACGACTCCGAATAATATTTGTTAAATCGAGAATTTGTTGCATATTTCCATTTTCTACTTGCTTCATTTTTTCTGGTGTCAGCGGCTGTTCCGCTATTAATTCACCTGAATAAACAAGTTGATATGGTCTTTGTCGTAATAACGTTTCATCATCCATATAACGAAGACCAACAAGCTCATGTGTAAAGTGATCAAAGTATAATTGTGCCCATCCATCTTCTACAGGTACTAGCGGTTGTTCCATTACTTCCGTATCAGATAACTCAAATTGATAACTATTCTTTCCTCTTTTTAATGAAATCTCATGTGAAAGTGGATTCTTTTTATATACCTCTTCATACTTTTCATTTATATAATAGGGAGCCACCTTAACTTGCTCACCAGCAACATACGCCGTTACAACTTTACGTTCAGCAACTCCAAATTGAACATACTGAGCTAAATCTTGATTATACACCCACCATTCATATCCATAAGCAGACGGCTCTATTCGAGATGGTTCGCCCCACTTCGCTAATAAATTCTCAGAGTCCCCGCCAATCATATTTAAAACAGTGTCTGTGGATTCTTCATTTACTTGCTTCTTCTTTTTCACAATTTTATTTTCTTGCTTAGAGTGAGATGGGGTTAATATATATTGTGACACGAGTAACTTCCCGTATAAATCAACAGCTAAAATTAAAAATGTAATCATTACGATACGCAATAATTTCTTCAAACGATATACCTCCTGAACAAAGCATAAAATCGAGATATACACAAATCCTTTTATTCCCTTTTTTTGTGTGTACCGTACTCTTTTCACTATATCATATTTTCACGAAAAAAGTCTGGATTATCCCTTTTCTCGCAATACGAATTGCACTTTCTTATTATTCGTACTATTATAAAAATAATGAACTAACATTAAAATAAGGAGGTATTCTATGCAATTTACAAATACAAACTTTAATGATGCAGTCGTTGATCTAACTCTTTTAACTGAGATTATGGAAAACAATCATTTTGTACTTGCCGGACAATGGGATTACGAACGCGTTACATATGATTATAAATTTGAAATATTAAAGGATATTTATTATTTACGTGTACAAGGATTTGCTGTTGAAGGTGACATCGGCGGCAGACACGCTCAAGTAAAACTATTGCCACCCTTATTAGGAAAACATTATTATCCTCATGGCGTTGAATATGGCGATGATGAGATTTTTCCAACGAATGTACTTCAAAAAAGCGAACAACTCCTACAAAATATCGAAAAAGAGTTAAAAGAATTTCAAATTATTGAATAACAAAAAAACTAGCGCATTAACACGATGCGCTAGTTTTTATTTCGTCTGCAAATAAGGAGGTAACTCTTGCAGCTGCTCTTTATCCTTTTCACGCTCTCTACGTGCCCATTTAAAGAACACATAACCGATAATCGTACCGTACACTATTTCCTGGACAATTTTCATAATAATACCACCTGTTTGCTGGTCTTGTACTACCGGCATCCAATGTAAAAATTCTGGTCCAGTTATATTTAAATCTGATAAAGTACCCGCCGGTACACAGAGTTCCATTGCCTTCATCCAAGCGGCCGGATCTGTATATGTTGCAAATAATGGTGCAGTCGCAAAAATTATTAACGCACAAGCTGGCGTTAATAAAATACCATTAGCAAACATGTAACCAAGCTTCTTAATATCACTTAAAGTTTGATATTCTGGTAGTGGATTTAACATCGGCCACCACATCATCATTGCTGCAAAAAACAATATAGCAAGGCAAATAGGATGCGCTATTTGACTTTGTTTTACTGCATCAAAAACAATTGGCAAATGATAAAAGGAAAACAGGCCATTAAATACAAACAACGCAATAAGCGGCTTAGCAAAAAACTTTATCACAATTTGAACGAACTTAAAAGAAGTAATATAACGATATAACCAAACAGGTATACCAAGCAGTAATAACGGAGGCACCGCAATATACATTACTGCCATCTCAAACATATGTGCACTAAATATGATATGACCAATTAAATCAATAGGTCCTCCCTTTACAAAATACAAAAGAACAATCCCGGTCGTAAAATAAAAAATTTGCTTCTTACTTACCTTCGTCGCATTTTCAAATCGCGTTCTATACGGTCCAATAATTAAAAAATAACTAATAAGAATCGAGATCATAAATAATAAAAAAATTGGACTCCATAAAGCTTGAAAACCAAATACCCATAAGTTTTCCATTTCCACACCTACCTTTTCAAAATTCTTATATTTCATATAAAAAGAGGGCTTTGATATATCAGAGCCCCCTACTATCACTGTTTAAATCCACACAATTGTCATAAAGGCTAATATTGTTAATAAACCAATTAACAATCCAGAGTACAAGAAGAAACTCGCCGCTTCATGCCCTTTATGACTCATATGCATGAAATAATATAACTGAAATATAACTTGAATGACTGCTAACAATAATATAAATGGAACCGAAAAAATCGGGCTAAATGTTTTCGGATATGCCACCGCTGCAAATGCAACTAATGTTAAAAAAATCATTAGTGAAAATGTAACAACTTGGTGCTTCATTTCCTCTGCACTTTTTCTCTTCCGATAAACAAGATCCACCTTAGGATTATTCGTTTGCTTAACCGTCATTGTTTATCCCACCATTCCCATCAAATATACTACAGTGAAAATAAACACCCAAACTACGTCAATAAAGTGCCAATAAATTGATGCAACATAAAACTTTGGTGCGTTGTATAAATTTAAGCCTCTCTTCGCGTTTCTAAAGATTAATGTTAAAATCCAACATAATCCAAACAACACGTGGAGCCCGTGTGTACCAACAAGAGCATAAAATGCAGAACCAAATGCACTACTTCTCATAGTATGCTTAAATTCATGCGTATAATGATAAAACTCATATATTTCAAACCCCAAAAATCCTAAGCCAAGCAACACTGTTACAAGTAACCAAAGTTGCATTTTCTTAAAGTTAAAATTTTTCATATGATACATTGCGTATACACTCGTTAAACTACTTGTTAACAAAAGCATCGTCATAATGAAAACGAGTGGCATTTGAAACATCTCTTGAGATGTTGGTCCACCATTTGTAGAGTTCTTTAACGCTAAATATGTGCCAAATAAGGAAGCGAACAACACTGTTTCGCCTCCAAGAAATAACCAAAAACCAACAAACTTATTTTTCCCCTCAAGGGTTGCTTTTTCAGGCTCTGCTGGAAATGTTTCATTCGTTAATTTCTCATCTACATGCATTACGCCTTGCCCCCCTTATCATCTAAATCTTCCTTATGAATATGATATCCATGATCATCAATTACTGAACGAAGGAACATTGTACCAAACGTAATGATTAAACCGATAATCGCTACTAATAACCAAAATTTATCTTTGCCACCCTGCATATACATCGCACCGAATGCTGCTATGAATAAGCCTAGAGAAATGATAAATGGTGAAAATGAAGCATTTGGCATATGAATATCACCGGCCGGTTCCGCTGCTGTCATCTCTCTATTACCTTCACGTTTTTCAATCCAAAACGGATCTAACCCGCGAACAAATGGCAATTGTTTAAAATTGTATTCCGGTGTAGGTGCTGGCATTGTCCATTCTAATGTACGTCCATCCCATGGATCACGGCCAGCCTTCTCTTTTGATACCGTTGTTTTTATTACATTGAATAAAAGAACAATCGTTCCAAGAGCCATAAACACAGCTCCGATAGAACTAATCATATTCCCCATTTCCAACCCTTGGCCCTCAAGATATGTGTAGTAACGACGTGGCATACCAATCAATCCAAGGAAATGCTGAATAAAGAATGTTAAATGGAAACCGATAAAGAATAACCAAAATGTTATCTTACCTAATGTTTCATTTAATATTTTATTAAACATAAGTGGCCAATAATAATGCGCACCTGCAAGTAAACCAAATACAACACCACCAACAATTACATAATGAAAGTGTGCTACTACGAAATAATTATCATGAAACTGATAATCAGCTGGTGCAGAAGCAAGCATAACACCTGTAACTCCACCCATAACGAAGGATGGAATAAAAGCTACCGCCCACATCATTGGTGTTGTAAACCTAATACTTCCACCCCACATTGTAAAGAGCCAGTTAAATATTTTAATACCCGTTGGAACTGCAATCGCCATTGTTGCAACCGAGAAGATAGCATTTGCAACAGGCCCAAGACCAACAGTAAACATATGATGCGCCCATACCATAAATCCTAAAAACCCTATTAATACTGTCGCGAACACCATAGAGGAATAACCGAATAATCGTTTTTTCGAAAATGTGGCGAAGATTTCTGAGAATATTCCGAAAGCTGGGAGTATAAGAATGTATACTTCCGGATGACCGAAGATCCAGAATAAATGCTCCCATATAATCGTGTTCCCACCTAGTGCCGGATTAAAGAAACTTGTGCCAAATAAACGATCTAACATTAAAAGTCCTAATCCTACAGTTAATGGTGGAAATGCAAATAAAATAAGTGAAGATGTTACAAATGTTGTCCATGTAAACATCGGCATGCGCATGTACGTCATCCCTGGCGCGCGCATATTAATAATTGTAACAAGGAAGTTAATACCTCCAATTAATGTACCAATACCTGATATTTGCAAGCCGAGTACATAAAAATCAACACCATGTCCTTTAGAGGCTAAAGCTAAAGATGCATACGATGTCCACCCTGCATCAGGCGCTCCTCCTAAAAACCAACTTAAATTTAAAAATAATCCACCAAAGAAAAATAACCAAAATCCGAGCGAATTCAAAAACGGGAACGCCACATCACGTGCTCCAATTTGAAGTGGTACAGCGGCGTTCATAAATGCAAACACGAGTGGCATAGCTGCGAGGAAAATCATTGTTGTACCGTGCATCGTTAATACTTGATTATAAGCATCCCCAACAAGAAAAGCATTGTTAGGAATCGCTAACTGCAGGCGAATAAATAGTGCTTCTATTCCACCTATTACAAAAAACAATCCACCTGCAATTAAATAGAGAATGGCAATCTTTTTATGGTCTACTGTCGTTAAATAATCCCATATGACAGCACCCATCCCCTGTTTTTTTGCTACAGAACTCACGTTTTCAACCTCCCCTTCGCAAATGATCCCTCTTTATTTTTCAATCTTTAACGTTTGTAAATATGCATTTAATGCATTAATTTGATCATCCGTTAAGTTGCCATATTTACCAGTCATTTTATTACCTGGTTTCATATTTTCAGGATCTTTGAGCCATTTTTTTAAGTTCTCTTCATTATTTTCGGCAATACCAGCAACCATATCGCGATCTGCGAAGTTTGCTAAGTTCGGTGCGATACGAGCAGAAGGTGGTCTACTATCATTTGATCCAACTGCATGACAACCAATACAGCTTTTATTAAATATTTCTTGACCCTCTTGCGCCTTTGTAGAAGCTACTTCTTTTTTTCCATCAATCTTCTTCATGTCAGCAAGCCACTTTTTGTACTCGCTTTCATCCAGAGCTTTCACTTTGAACTGCATTAAAGAATGTGATGGGCCACAAAATTCTGTACAAAAACCATTATAAGTGCCCGATTTATCTGCCTTTAACCACATTTTGTTTACATTATCTGTATTTGTATCCATTTTCCCAGCTAAAGATGGAACCCAAAACGAATGTTTAATATCGGCACCCTTCAAATTCAAATACACTTTCTTACCTGTGGGGATAACTAAATCTTGAGAAGTTACTATTTTTTCTGATTTATAAGAAAATTCCCACCAATAAAGATTCGCTGTTACATCAACAACGATAGTATCTTTATCAATATTCTTTTTCTCCATCGCACTTACATCAGCAAGCTTGAATGTATATGTAACAGTCGGAACAGCCAAGATTAACAAAAGAATAATCGGAATGACTGTCCATATAATTTCTAGTTTGTGATTTCCTTCAACTTGCTCTGGAATATAATCTTCCTCACCCTTTTTTTGTCGGAAACGCACAATTACATATAAGAAAATAATAGTAACTACAAGTACTACTCCTACCATGATTGCACTCGCTAGCAAGAGCAAATCATATTGCATTTTTGCTACTTCCCCTTGCGGAATTAAAGTAGACTGAAAAGCTTTACCGCATCCCCCTAACAGTAAAGCCAGCAGTGAAACGAACGAAAGCAGTCGCCACTGTTTCTTCATACAAACAACCCCCACTTTCTTTGTGAATTAGATTGTACTTTATAGTTAAGTAAAGTAAATCTCAACGTAAAGAAATCCAATCATGTCGTTGTCTTAGAAGAATGTAACTACAATCATTGACACAAATAAGATTGTTAAGTAATTCAGGGAATAAACAAACATTTTTACGGACCACTTGATGTCATCTTGCTGACGGAAGCCATAAAGCCCTAATGCGATCCATCCGATGTTAAGCAATGTTGCAATTACCATGAATGTTATTCCAAGTCCACTCATATAAAATGGTAGTGGTAATAAACATACTGTCCAAATCATAATCTGACGTTTCGTAATATCAAATCCCTGTACAACAGGAAGCATTGGGATTCCTGCATTTCGATATTCATCAACACGCTTCATCGCTAATGCGAGGAAATGTGGGATTTGCCAAATAAACATAATTAAAAATAACATCCAAGCAATTGGATGATTTAAAGACGGATCAATTGCCGCCCATCCAATTAAAGGTGGAACTGCTCCTGATATACTACCTACAACAGTATTTAACGTATATTTTCTCTTCGTCCATAACGTATATAAAACAACATATGTGAAGGCACCAATAAATGAGATTAACACTGCCATCGGTGTAGTAAGTAATAAAAATGCAAAGCCAAGAAGTAAAATTACAAGTCCAAATGCAAGTGCAAAGCCAGGTTTATATTTACCTGTTACCGTTGGACGGTTTTTTGTTCTTTCCATTAATGGATCGATATCTCGGTCAATGTAGTTATTTAAACAACATACCCCTGCCATAATTAATGCCGAACCAACGATTGTGAAAAATAACTTATCTAGATTGTCCATAACACTCAATCCATTAAAATGTAAAGCCAACCAAAATCCTGTAAATACAGTAAGTGTATTTGAGTTTACAATCCCCATTTTAACGAGCGCTGATAAATCTTGTAACCGAGTTGTTTCCGGTACAATTGAAACAGCTGACTCATCATGCAGCTCACTTGTTGCATGGTTCATCACTTTAACCCCCTCTTAAACCTATCATCTTTCTAAGCATATATTTCATGTGAAATATTTCGCTTCTATATAGCAATATTATTACAGTAGATATATTGTTAACCCACTCTACTACTAATCTACGCCCATACTCCAATATATTAAATCACATTTCCCGAACATTTTGTGAAGAAAACATGAACTTTTTGTGTCGAACATTAAAAAACTTTATTCTAATTTATCCTTATCATAACATGATGTTATCTTCTATAATAAACTATTTTGTCATATTTAGCATGTATTCTCCCCATTTCTTTTCAAAATAGCCTGAATTCCTCCTAAAATATGTATTTTAAATTCCATTTTTTTCTTTATAATACGTACGTTGTCCTCGCCCTCCATTTCTTTGCTATTTTATTATTTTTTATATATCATAGGACTGTAGCACGTTTTATTCTATACATAATGGAATGAAAATATTTCGCAATAACTTCATAGCAGAAAGATGGTGAAAGAGATTGCAACGCTTTATTAAATGGTTAGCAGTCATTACAAGTCTCGATTTATTAGTAGTTTTACTAGGAGGCGCTTTAGTTACAAAAACGGGTTCAGGCCAAGGATGCGGCAAATCATGGCCTCTTTGTAACGGTGAATTTGTTCCATCTAATTTATCAATGGAGACTATTATTGAGCTAAGTCACCGCTTAACATCTGGATCAGCAGGAATCCTTGTTACTCTTCTTTGTATCTTGTCCTGGAAATATTATAAACATGTGCGCGAAACAAAGACGTTAGCAATTTTATCCTTCGTATTTTTAGTTGCACAAGCATTAATGGGGGCGGCGGCGGTTGTTTGGGGTCAAATGCCTGCTGTATTAGCTATTCATTTCGGTATTTCCTTAATTTCATTTGCTTCTGTCATCTTGTTAACGTGTCTTATTTTTGAAATTGATCAGAAATTTGATGCACGTTCACTTATTATGGACAAAAAAATGAAATTTCATATTTATGGTGTAACAATTTACAGTTATATCGTTGTCTACACAGGAGCTTTAGTACGTCACGAACGAGCTACCTTAGCCTGTCCAGACTTCCCTTTATGTAGCAAAAATAGACCTATGCCAACTCAACTACATGAGTGGGTTCAAATGGGACATAGAGTTGCAGCGATGTTAATTTTTGCTTGGATACTATATGCGATGATTATCGCTATTCGCCATTACAAGCAGCAGCGTGTAGTATACTGGGGATGGATTATTTCATTTGTCCTTGTTACACTTCAAGCTATAGTAGGAATTTTAGTCGTATTGACAAATGCTAGTTTAGCAATGGCATTATTACATTCACTCTTCATTTCTTGCCTGTTTGCTGTACTATGCTATTTAGTTATGATAGGTACAAGAAGTACCGTCAATGCAAAAGAAACTGAATCAACTTCTAAGCAAACAAAATAAAGTAAAATTTTAATACCTTGCCAATTCGGCAAGGTATTATTTACACACAAAAAAGAGCTGCTTTCGCACAGCTCTTTTTCTTTATTTTAATGATCTAATTCAATAAGTAAGTCACCCGTTTGAATTGCATCCCCATCATTTACATATACTTTTTTCACTTTACCACTAAATGGCGCCTGAACCGTCGTTTCCATTTTCATCGCTTCTGTAATTGCCATGGAATCACCTTTTTTCACTTCATCGCCTTCTTTTACAACTACTTTAATAACAGTTCCCGGCATCGTTGCGCTAATATGATTTGGATTTTCACGATTCCCCTTCACACGCTGTGCAACAGTTGATTTCACGCTTTCATCTTTCACTACGATTTCACGCGGTTGTCCATTAAACTCCAGGTAAAGCACACGATTTCCATCTGGCTGTGGCTCCCCAATGGAAACTAGTTTAACCATCAATGTTTTACCTTGCTCGATTTCCACATCAATTTCTTCACCAAGTCTCATACCATAGAAGAATGTCGGTGTATCAAGCACAGATACATTTCCATAAATCCCAGCAACTTTTTCGTAGTCCATAAATACTTTTGGATACAATGCATATGCGACTACATCAAAAATTGTTACTTCGCGTCCAATTTTGTGGAATAACTCTTCTTTTAAAGCATCGAAATCTACCGGTTCTAATAATTCACCCGGTCTTACTGTTAATGGCTCTTTCCCTTTTAAAATAATTTTTTGTAATTCTTTCGGGAAACCACCATATGGTTGTCCTAAATCTCCAGAGAACATTTCAACAACAGATCCTGGGAAGTCCATAGCATGTCCACGTTCTAAAATATCTTGTTCTGTTAGGTGATTTTGAACCATAAATAATGCCATATCACCGACAACTTTAGATGATGGTGTTACTTTTACAATATCGCCAAACATATCATTAACACGGCGATACATCACTTTAACTTCATCAAAGCGATCTCCTAAGCCAACCGCTTTTGCTTGTTGTTGAAGATTACTATACTGTCCACCCGGCATTTCATGCATATATACCTCTGTGTGAGGAGCATTCATACCACTTTCAAATGGAGCATAGTATTTTCGTACATCTTCCCAATAATGAGATAGTTTTTCTAATGAGTCTATATTAACACCTGGCTGTCTTTCGTTTCCACCTAACGCATAGTATAGTGTATTCGCACTTGGTTGTGACGTTTGACCAGCCATTGAACTCACCGCTACATCGACAATATCAACACCTGCTTCAATTGCCTTCGTATACGTTAAAATACCATTTCCGCTCGTATCGTGTGTGTGCAGGTGAATTGGAATCGACACCGTCTCTTTTAATGCTGAAACTAAATCATATGCTGCGTTTGGCTTTAGTAAGCCCGCCATATCTTTAATTCCTAAAATGTGAGCTCCTGATGCTTCCAACTCTTTTGCTAAGTTTTTATAATAATTTAAATCGTATTTACTACGTAACGGGTCATGAATATCTCCTGTGTAACACATTGTCGCTTCTGCAATTTTACCAGTATCTCGTACAGCATCAATTGCAACTCTCATGCCTTCTACCCAGTTTAAGCTATCAAAAATACGGAACACATCAATTCCAGCTTGAGCAGAACATTCCACAAATTTTTGAATTAAATTATCTGGATAGTTTTTGTAACCTACTGCGTTTGAAGAGCGAAGTAACATTTGGAATAAAACGTTTGGCATTTTTTCACGAAGATCTAGTAATCGTTCCCATGGATCTTCTTTCAAGAAACGATACGCAACATCAAACGTTGCACCGCCCCACATTTCTGCTGAGAATAAGTTTGGTAACATTCTCGCTGTCGGCTCTGCAATGTGATGTAAATCTTTTGTACGAACACGAGTTGCAAGTAATGACTGATGTGCATCACGGAATGTTGTATCAGTTAAAAGTACACGCTTTTGATCTTGTACCCACTTTACTAATCCATCCGCTCCACGCTCATCCAAAATTTGTTTCGTTCCATTTTGCATTGGCTCTGAGTGTATCACATTTGGTATACGAGCATCTGGGAAAATTGGTTTCTCTTTTTTCCCTACTCCTGGGAAGCCATTTACTGTTACTGTACCAATATAATTTAACATTTTTGTTCCGCGGTCTTTACGTTTCGGGAACAAGAATAGTTCAGGTGACGCGTCAATAAATGAAGTGTCATATTCTCCTGATAAGAAGTTTTTATGTTTTACTACATTCTCTAGGAATGGAATATTTGTTTTAATACCACGAATACGGAATTCTTTTAAGTTACGTTCCATTTTTGCAGCGGCTTGTTCAAAAGTAAGTGCCCAAGTAGTAACTTTTACAAGTAAAGAATCGTAGTACGGTGTAATAACTGCACCTTGGAAACTATTACCTGTATCAAGACGAACACCAAAACCACCGCCTGATCGGTACGCCATAATTTTCCCTGTATCCGGCATGAAATTATTTAGTGGGTCTTCAGTCGTTACACGAGATTGGATTGCAAATCCATGCACAACCACTTCCTCTTGCTTAGGAACACCTACCATTTTGCTATGTAATGCATGTCCATCAGCTATTAAAATTTGCGATTGAACGATATCCACTCCTGTAATCATCTCTGTAATCGTATGTTCAACTTGAACACGTGGGTTTACTTCAATGAAGTAAAACTCATCACCTTTTACAAGGAATTCTACCGTTCCAGCATTTAAATAATTTACATTTTTCGTTAACTTTACTGCAGCATCACAAATACGCTGACGCAAATCATCTGAAAGCGACACGCTCGGTGCAATTTCAACTACTTTTTGATGGCGTCGTTGTACAGAGCAATCACGCTCATACAAATGAACAACATTACCTTCTTCATCTGCTAAAATTTGTACTTCTATATGTTTAGGTTTTTCAACGAATTTTTCAACGTACACTTCATCATTACCAAAGGCTGCTTTTGCTTCTGATTTCGCGCGATTATACGATTCTCTTAACTCTTCACTAGCACGTACAATACGCATACCGCGACCGCCGCCACCAAGGGATGCTTTAATAATAATCGGGTAATCATACTTTTCAGCAAATTCTTCAACTTCTTCTATTGAATTTACTGGACCATCACTACCAGGAATAATTGGAATTTGAGCTAGCTGCGCTTGTGTTCTTGCTTTAACTTTATCTCCAAACATGTCTAAATGCTTACTTTTTGGACCGATAAAGATAATCCCTTCTTCTTCACAACGTTTTGCAAATTGAATATTTTCTGACAAGAAACCATATCCAGGGTGGATTGCATCTACATGATTACTTCTCGCAATCTCAATAATGCCTTCAATATCTAGATAAGCATCAATTGGCTTTTTCCCTTCCCCAACTAAATAGGACTCATCGGCTTTATAGCGATGATAAGAACCGCTATCCTCTTTAGAATAGATTGCAACTGTGTTTAATCCAAGTTCTGAACATGCTCGGAACACACGAATTGCTATCTCTCCACGGTTAGCTACCAATACTTTTTGAATACGTTGCAGCTTTGTCATGATTTTCCCCCTCTATTTTCCTACCACTCTAGAGATAAAATACATACACACTCTAAAGAGCGTGAAGTTCTTCACTTTCTACATTATATTATACTTAGAAAGCTTCACTTTATTTTTATCCATCATACCTTATTTTTCAACAAATGATAAGTTTTCTGATCAATTTGTTTCACAAAAATAGTATAGCATACCTCTTCCTTTTCTAACAACAATATTGTATATCACATTCACTTAAATGTAATATACTTTTCGTTTTAAAACAATCAATATTATATCACATTTAAAGCCTAACAAAATAAAAAACACATTGAACTCTAGAGCTCAATGTGTTTTTTATTTTACAACAACAAGATGCGGTCCACCTTGTTCTATTTCGTTAGTCAATTTGTTTTGTTGTTTCTCTTGTCGTTTTACATAACTAGAAATATTTAACAGTATACCCATTGCAAGCAGATTAGCTAACAAAGAACTCCCACCATAACTAACAAATGGTAATGGTACCCCTGTAAGCGGTATTAACCCAGACATACCACCGACATTTATAAAAGTTTGAACTCCAAACAAACTTGCAATTCCAATTGCTATTAAACTTCCAAATGGATCTTTACACTTTTGTGCAATTCTAAATGCCCGAATAATAATAAGTAATAAACAGATTAAAATGACAGCTACACCTATAAAACCAAGCTCTTCAGATATAATTGCCATAATAAAATCTGTTTGCGGTTCTGGTAAGTATCCATATTTTTGCACACTGTTCCCTAACCCTCGACCATTTAGCCCTCCTGAAGCAATTCCAATAAAAGAATTTATTAATTGGAATCCATCATTCTGAGGATCATTAAATGGATCAAGAAAAACGGAAAAACGTGCCTTTTGATACTTGCTTAATGCATAATTCCCAAGAAAATATAGTGCCGGAATCCACACTATGGCAGTTAAAACGATTCGTTTTATCCATAAATTAATCCGTACCCCCGAGCAAAGAAACATAATTCCAACCGTTCCCGCAATTAATAAATCGGTACCTAAGTCATTTTGCTTTAAAATTAAAAACATTGCCAATCCAACAAAACCAAGCGTAAGTCCCGACCCTTTAAAAACAGGAGTATCTGTCTCTTGTCTTCTCGCAAAAAAACGAGCTAATATAATAATAATCGATATTTTAACAAATTCAGCGGGCTGTATACCTAATATCCACCCTTTTGCACCGTTTACTTCCTTACCGAAAAACAAGGCTGCTGCTAATAAACCAATACTACCTATTCCCATTGCTATTAAAACTATTCGCTTCCTCCAAAGTTTATAAGGAATAGCAATGATAATCGCTAACATTATCGCTCCAACAGCTAGAATTAATACTTGCCTATTAAAAAAGAAATCCGCTGGTTTCCCATGCTTCGAAATCGCAACAATGGAACTAGAACTATATACCATTATTACTCCCAGCACACATAAGATAACAAGAGGAAGTAATAAGGAATAATCCATCGATTTCCATACTTTTTTCATTTCATTTCCTCTTTCTGTTTCAATTTAATTATTGTTGTATTCCATATGTATATAGGTTCTTCCTTCTTTATTATACAAATAAAAAGCCCAAACTATTTCAGTTTGAGCCCCCTTATTTGAACCCGTTATTGTTGTTTGTTTGTAAATGCTTCATGAAGTGCAGACAACTCACGTTCGAGCTCTCCTAACATTGCTTTCCCTTGTTCTTCTCCAATAAGACCAAGGCGAACCGCAAAATCGACCTCGCGGGATAGTCCAAACATTTGTGTGTCTAAAACTTCTTCATATAATGGACATTGCGGCATTGTAAGATTGTCCATTTGTACCTTAATAAGTCTTAAAATCTTCTCTGCATCCGCTTGTAGAAGGGCTAGTGCCTTTTCCTGATGATTTGATACTGTCTCAGACGCCAAATTGATTCCCTCCGTTTCCGTCCTACTCTCTCATATCTATTAATATTAGCGATAGTTTTAATAAATTGCAATAGAAACATTTTTTGTGACAACAGTGCCTAATACTATTATACTGAAAAGTGGGAGTATAACACAAATGGGGGAACAACAATGAGCGAAATTTTATTTATTAATGGAAAAGTTCGTTTTCCAATCACTATCGATCCAACTGTATGGATTTTCGATGATCGAAAAATAGATTTGACAACTTACTTTGATGAAACTAGAGAAGACTCATCCGAATTAGAAACATACTTAAAACATACTTCAGAGCATTGGGATCGCGAAATCCGTGATGGTGCTGCCTTCCCGCCAATACAACAAAGTGTAAAGAAATATAAAAAAGAACAGCTTATTAACGGGACATTTGGCATACCACTTCATCCATTTCTAAAAAATGCTGTAATTTTAGAAGATGCTACTCATGTCGAAATTGAAACCACAGACAATACAATTACACTTCCGTTAGAAACAGCCCATAAAGCTATTCTCGGTTTTTCAAAAGAAGGTAAACCATTACGAGAAGACGGGCCTGTTCATCTATATTTCCATGATGGATCTAATAGACAAAATCCGATTCGTAACATCCGTAAATTTACAATCATTTAAATTGTATAATTAAAAGGCAAAAAAGGAGTGAGCTTAAGCTCACTCCTTTTTATAATAAATCCGCTGCTAGTTGTGCTAAATTAGAACGCTCTCCTTTAACAAACTTTACATGACCACTAATACGTTGTTCTTTAAACTTCTCTACAACATATGTTAAACCGTTATTATATTCATCTAAATACGGGTGATCAATTTGCTGAGGATCCCCCATTAATACAATCTTACTTTTTTCGCCTACCCTTGTTAGTATCGTCTTCACTTCATGCTTCGTTAAATTTTGTGCCTCGTCAATTATAATGAACTGGTCTGGAATACTTCTCCCGCGTATATAGGTAAGCGCTTCTACTTCAATCGAACCCATTCCAGCTAAAATAGCATCTAGCTCCCCTGGCTTTTTCGTATTGAATAAATACTCTAGATTATCAAAAATCGGCTGCATCCACGGTCTTAATTTTTCCTCTTTCTCTCCTGGTAAATAACCTATATCTTTCCCTACCGGTACAATTGGTCTCGCGACAAGTAGTTTTTTATATAACCCTAAATCTTCCGTTTGCATTAGTCCCGAAGCTAATGCAAGTAACGTTTTTCCTGTACCGGCTTTCCCTGTTAACGTTACAAGTGGAATATCTTCCCGAAGTAGCAATTCTAACCCCATAATTTGCTGCACGTTTCGTGGGCGTATCCCCCACACTTGTTCATTGTGAAAAATAAGTTTTTTTACCTTCTTACCTAAATGATCCACAATCCCAAGTGCAGAACTAGAACCCCCTAGTGCATCTTTCATTACAACAAACTGATTTGGATAAAAAGGATGATTTGCGATTTCAGATAAAGGTAGTTCACCTTTTTCATAAAAATAATCTAACTGTTCTTTTGATATATACCCTTCTAAAAATCCTGAATATATATTTTCCACTTCGATTACTCGGTCACTTAAATAATCTTCGGCCTGCAATCCGATTGCATCAGCTTTTACCCTTACGAGTACATCTTTACTTACTAAAATAACTGATTTCCCGTCCTCTTTTTCTTGTTCTTCTAAAGAGAGGTTTTTCGCTACCGCTAAAATTCGATTATCATTTGTTTTTTCTACAAAAATATCTTGCAGTTGAACAAATGAGCGATGATTTAATTCAATACGAAATGTACCGCCGTTTTCTAACGGAATACTTTCATGCAGCTTTCCTATTTCGCGAAATTTGTCGATTAACTTAGATACATAGCGAGCATTTCGTCCTACTTCATCCATATAACGTTTTTTCGAATCAACCTCTTCTAATACAACTGCTGGAATCACTACTTCATTTGTTGCAAATGAAAAAATAGATAAAGGATCCTGCAAAAGTACATTTGTATCTAACACATAAATTTTATCCAACCTGTTACCCCCTGACTCCACTTTTAAATTTGTAGAACAAGGGTTTCATCCATAAAATATGGACGAACCATTGTTATAATTATATGTACCGTAAAAACGAGGTAGAATCGAAATTCATAGAAATTAAACCTTTTCTTTATTTTTTATTCATTTCTATTCAATATATTACTTTTTATTATAATTTTTCACATTAAATCACAATACTCACTTGTAAAAGTTTATGAACGATGTTCCTATTCATCTTCTTTATAATTCTTTCATTCCTACTAATACTTGGTTATCAAGCTTTTTAGCTGCTCGAAGATCATATGTTTTTTCATATGTTGGTTCAGTAGCAAGTTTCGCACCATAAAACATAACATCACGAACTTCTTGTACATTCACTTCTACTACCGTTAATTTTAGAGGAATCCCTTCCATTCTATCTGTTAAAATTTCACTTTCACCACTTATGGAAAATACGGATTCATTCGCCATTATAGTCAATACAACCCCTGCACTATGCCGTATATTCCCCACAATACGTGAGCGTTGATCTACCGCAAATCGAATACTAGTTTCACTCACTGCATATACCCAAGAAATAGCACTTACGTTAGGAATTTGTTTTTCGAAATCTGTTGTTGCTATCATAACGATACACTCTTTACGCAAAGATTGTACTAAATCACCTGTCAATGTAGGCTCAACTACATTCGCCATATTTCCACCTCCAAATATTATTTATATATCCTTATCATAACCTATTTTTCGAATTGCGAAAATATTATTTTTTCCCGCTATTATTCAAAAACATTATGCTTCCATGATATACTTATACTGATAGAATTCGTATTGAGGTGACGAAATGAGAGTCAGATGTATGATTTGTGATAAAAAAGATATGTTAGATGACGAAAATCCTATGGCAAAAAAACTGCGTAATCGCCCTATTCATACATATATGTGCATGGAATGTACGGAACGCATTGCAGAGCGTACTATGGAACGCCATGCAAGTGGTAATTTCCGATTATATCGTGATAAAAAAGTAGAAGACGATTGGTAAACCGTAAATAAGTCCTTAATCATATAGATAAGGACTTATTTGTATTTTTCTGGTTCACGATTCATCTGATCCAAAAAACAATCAATTGCTTCTACTGGAAATCTTGCACACCTTATTTCTCCATCAATTTCATATGTAATTAAATACATTTCCTCGTTCTTTTCCACTTCTACATTTCGTAATTTATGCTCTTCATATATCATATTTCGAAATAATATATACGTTTCTTGTGCAGCTCTATCATCTGGACGCGCTTCCGCAACAGTTTTAATTGTTAACCAATTATATAGTGCATCTTGTACCGAGCGCATGAAACTCCCCCTTTTTATCCTGCTTTTTGTTGTTTCGCTTGACGTAAACGTAATCTATAAATTCCAAGTACAATCGCCGCTACAACGAGCCCCTCTCCAACTGGTAAAAAAACTGCAAAGAAAGTTAATACCGTGCATCCAATTGCTAAAGATATGTATATTACTATATTTTTTAGCACTGATAGCTTCCTTGCAAATCCTAAATTATATACAAGTGCACTCAATATAATAATTGTTCCATAAAGTAACCACATCCCTAGTTCTGGATTTTCATCAACTTTGCACAATTTCGCGAAAAATGACATTCTTTCTAACACTATCTTTCCTCCCTTCTCATAAAAACAAATTTTCTTTATGTACTTAATACAAGAGTAACTCGCAAAAAAAATACTGTCCACAAAAAAGAATAAAAATTCTAAAAATAAACAAAAATAAAAAACAACTACCTTTTATAAAGGTAGTTGTTTTTTATTTTTACGCTTCTACAGATTTCTTTTTCTTAGCAGCTCTTTCGCGCTCACTCTTATCAAGAATCTTTTTACGTAGACGAATTGATTCTGGAGTTACTTCACAGAACTCATCATCGTTTAGGTACTCTAATGACTCTTCTAAAGTCATTAAGCGTGGTTTTTTCATTGATGAAGTTTGATCTTTCGTCGCAGAACGAATGTTAGTTTGTTGTTTCATTTTTACAACGTTAACTGTTAAATCATTCTCACGTGTATGTTCTCCAACGATCATACCAGCATATACTTCTGTACCTGGTTCAACGAAGATTACACCACGGTCTTCAACTTGCATAATACCATATTGTGATGCTTTTCCTGTGTCAAGTGAAACTAGAACACCTTGGCGACGTCCACCCACTTGTCCAGCATGTACTGGTTGGTAGCAATCAAATGTGTGGTTTAAAATACCGTAACCACGAGTTAATGTTAGGAATTCTGTTGTGTAACCAATTAAACCACGTGCTGGAACCATGAAAGTAAGGCGAACTTGACCGTTTCCGTTATTCACCATATCTAACATTTCACCTTTACGTGCACCCATTGATTCCATAATAGAACCAGTGTATTCTTCAGGCACATCGATTTGTACGCGCTCTACAGGCTCACTTCTTACGCCATCAACATCTTTAATAATTACTTCTGGCTTAGATACTTGTAGTTCATAACCTTCACGACGCATGTTTTCAATTAAGATAGATAAATGTAACTCTCCGCGTCCAGATACGATCCATGCATCAGGAGAATCTGTATTATCTACACGTAAACTTACATCTGTCTCTAATTGTGAACGAAGACGCTCTTCAATTTTACGAGAAGTAATAAATTTACCTTCACGACCTGCAAATGGGCTGTTATTTACAAGGAATGTCATTTGTAATGTTGGCTCATCAATACGTAATAATGGTAAAGCCTCTTCATGCTCAACCGGACATACCGTTTCACCTACGTTAATGTCTTCCATACCTGAAACAGCTACTAAATCTCCAGCTTTTGCTTCTTCAATTTCTTGACGTTTTAATCCAATGTAACCAAATAATTTAGTTACACGGAATTGTTTTACACTTCCGTCAACTTTCATTAATGCAACTTGTTGTCCTACTTTCATTGTACCGCGGAATACGCGTCCAACCCCAATACGACCAACATAGTCATTGTAATCAAGAAGTGCTACTTGGAATTGAAGTGGCTCTTCGCTGTTATCAATTGGTGCTGGAATATGTTCAATAATTGTGTCAAACAATGATTTCATATTCTCTTCTTGATTTGCTGGATTTGAATCTAAGCTTGCTGTTCCGTTCATTGCTGATGCAAATACAACTGGGAACTCTAATTGATCTTCGTTTGCACCAAGTTCGATGAATAAGTCAACTACTTCATCAACTACTTCATCAGGGCGAGCGAAGTCACGGTCAATTTTGTTTACAACAACGATTGGAGTTAAGTTTTGCTCAAGAGCTTTCTTTAAAACAAATCGTGTTTGTGGCATACAACCTTCATATGCATCAACTACAAGTAGAACACCATCAACCATTTTCATGATACGTTCTACTTCTCCACCGAAGTCAGCGTGACCAGGTGTATCTAAAATGTTAATTTTTTTATCTTCATAGTGAATCGCAGTATTCTTCGCTAAAATTGTAATACCACGTTCTCTTTCTAGATCATTTGAGTCCATTGCGCGTTCTTCAATATGTTCATTCGCACGGAACGTCCCCGCTTGACGTAATAACTGGTCAACAAGTGTTGTTTTACCATGGTCAACGTGGGCAATAATTGCTATATTTCGTAAATCTTGTCGTTTTTTCAACATGTCCAACTCCTAATGTCTTTTTAATCCTTCTCTATTATAAGAGCGAAGGGGATACAATGGCAATCAAAATAAAATCAAGAATGAAAATATAGTTGTATTCTTACTTTTGTGAAAGTAAAATGAGATTGGAGGGTGAAGAAATGGAACACATTCAATATCGCTTTTTATTAACAGCAATTATCGGTGTTATCTTCTTAATTGGTATCGGAATTATGGTTGCTGAAAATAGTCCCATCGGCATTATTATTTGCATTATCGGCACATTTGTTACAGTTGGATACGGTTTTGTAACAAAAAGAAAAATGCGTAAATCGCAATAACATTAAAAAGTAAGAAGCTTCTTTATGCCTCTTACTTTTTTTCATTATTGCGATACAAATGGTAATAATTCTTCGTATACTCCTGGTTTTGCAACTAACACACTGCTTTTCTCTACAATAGAAAGAGGCGTTCCCAAGAACGTTGTAACTTTACCGCCAACTTCTTCTACAATAATCTGTCCCCCGCCAAAGTCCCATGGTGATAAGCGCGGTGTCACATATGCATCTAATCTTCCCGTTGCAACATATACCATTTCTAACGCTGCACAACCATATGACCTCGTACCTCTCGCCTTCTTAACGAGCATCATCATTTTTTCCATATTAAGCAATGGATTATCAGTAAGCCATATCGCATTCAAAGCTATAACTCCATGCTCTACCGTTCCTTTTTCCAACATGGGAATAGCTAAATCATTGCAAAAAGCCCCTTCTCCCTTTACCGCATGATATAGTTCGTCATGAACTGGATCATAAATAAGACCAATCTTTCCGATACCGTTCTCATAAATCCCGATTGAGATTGCGAAATTTCTTTTTTGATGAACAAAGTTCATTGTGCCGTCAATTGGATCAATTAACCAAACAACCCCATTAGAAGAGGTAATCTCATCTCCGTAGCCTTCTTCTCCTAAAATATTATGAGCCGGGAATGTTTCTTTAATTTTCCCAATTAAAAACTGCTCCGTTTCTCGGTCCATGTTTGTTACTAGATCAGCTGCATTTGACTTTGTTTCTATAATAAGTGTTTTTTTCAGTGATGCCATTAAATGTTCTCCGGCTTCTCGAATCCACTGTTTCGCGTGTGTATCGATGTCTTTCCATACTTCTTGCATGTTTAAACACTCCGATCTATACTGTTCACAGAAAAAACGAACCCTTTATAAGGTTCGCACCAACTAATTATTTATACATATACTATTATTACGCTTCTAAACGGATCATTTCAAGTCTTAACACTTCTAATTTTTGTACGCACTCTTCTTTTTTCTGTTTGTCGTTATCCATCATAGCATCATATAAAGTTGCTAATTCATAATCTAGCTCCAAACGTAGCACCGGAATTCTCTTTTCGGCATCTGTTCTCTTTAACGCATTAATCACCTGTCTCATTTTTTTGCCTCCTCCCAATATTCGTCTGCCCTCGGACTAGAATTGATTCAATTTTCTGATTTTTTGTTTTATACTATACTATGTTGGATAAATCATCTATGCAACAAAATTATATTTTTTTATTTAAATTTTTTTGTGCTGTTTTTTTTATGAATAGTACAAGCTATGCTAAAATTAAAACAAAATAGGAGTTGGAGGAACAATCATGACAATACAAACATTCACATCAACTGATTTTGAAGTCTTTACTGTTGATGGTCTTGAAGAACGAATGAGCGCAATTAAAACGAATATTCATCCTAAGCTAGACGCTTTAGGGGAACAGTTTGCAGCATATTTATCACAACAAACTGACGAAAACTTTTTCTACCATGTAGCAAAACATGCACGCCGCAAAGTCAATCCACCAAACGATACTTGGGTTGCTTTTTCAACAAATAAACGTGGATATAAAATGTTACCACACTTCCAAATTGGTTTATGGGGTACTCATGCCTTCATATACTTTGGTTTAATCTATGAGTGTCCACAAAAAGTGGAGACGGCTCACGCCTTCTTAGAACATTTAAATGATTTAAAAACAAATATTCCAAATGACTTCGTTTGGTCCATTGACCATACTAAACCAGGTGTAAAATTACATGAAACGCTTGAAACGGAAGACTTACAAAAGATGATTGAACGTTTAGCTACTGTGAAAAAAGCAGAATTATTAGTCGGTATTCATATATCACCAGAGGAGTTTTCAGCAATGACCAACGAACAATTCCTTGCTAAGATTGAATCTACGATGCAACCACTCCTTCCTTTATATGCACTTTGTAATCGATAGTAGAAAACGGACAATTTATATTGTCCGTTTTTAGTTGTTATCACATTATAGCACTTTGTATTTTAATTTTCAAAATATTTTTACATTTTTACAATCTTTTTTCTGCTACTTCTTTTGCTCTTTGAATCGTACGATATATAGAATATCCACTTACTTCTTGAAATTCTTTATCAATTTTTTTCTCCGCTGCCTTCGATGGCACAATCTCTTTAAAACGACGATATAATTCCATCAAATCTTCTCTCAAAACTCCTTTTTCATATACCTTTTCAATCGCTTCATAAAACTTTACAACTGCTACCATTTCTTCATTTGACCAATCGTAATCAAGTGGATATTGATATTCCATTTTTGCACCTCATTCAGTATTCTTTCTTTTTCCATTATGCTACCTTAAAGACAACCTTTTATTCTTCACTATAGCCACTCTGCATTATACACCATTTATCCATTTCAATGGAATTGTCTTCCTCTTTGCAGTATTTAAAATATAACTATTAAACATACTCACCTTGAAAATGCGATTTTTCTATACATCTATAATTATTGGTGATATAATGCTTTTGTTTTATAGAGAATAAAGTGAGACTACCATCCCAAAAAAGGCTTTTGCGAATGGCAGAAAAACAAGTCAAGTTCTAAAAGTTTGTCATCTTAATTTCCTTTTAGAATGAGATGAAATCATATAAAACAAACTCTAATAAATATTACGAAGAAGAAGGGGTGTATAGATTGTCCCAATACGAAACACCATTGTTTACCGCTTTAGTTGAGCACAGTAAGCGAAATCCAGTTCAATTCCATATTCCTGGTCATAAAAAAGGACAGGGCATGGATCCTACATTTCGCGAATTTATTGGGCATAATGCATTAGCAATTGATTTAATTAATATTGCGCCGCTCGATGATTTACATCATCCAAAAGGTATGATTAAAGAAGCACAGGATTTAGCAGCCGCTGCTTTCGGTGCAGATCATACGTTCTTTTCTATTCAAGGTACAAGTGGTGCAATTATGACAATGGTGATGAGCGTGTGCGGTCCTGGGGATAAAATCCTCGTGCCACGGAATGTGCATAAATCAGTAATGTCAGCTATTATTTTCTCAGGTGCAAAACCAATTTTCATGCATCCTGAGATTGATCCGAAGCTCGGTATTTCACATGGGATCACAATTCAATCTGTCAAAAAGGCTCTTGAAGAGCACTCAGATGCGAAAGGCTTACTTGTTATAAATCCAACATATTTTGGGTTTGCTGCAGATTTAGAGCAGATTGTAGAATTAGCTCATTCTTACGATATTCCTGTACTTGTTGATGAGGCTCACGGTGTTCATATCCATTTTCATGATGAACTACCAATATCAGCTATGCAAGCAGGTGCAGATATGGCAGCAACAAGTGTTCACAAATTAGGTGGGTCTTTAACCCAAAGCTCTATTCTTAATGTAAAAGAAGGTCTTGTGAACGTAAAGCATGTCCAATCCATTATTAGCATGCTTACGACTACATCAACTTCTTACATTTTGTTAGCATCCCTTGATGTTGCTAGAAAACGTCTTGCTACAGAAGGAACAGCTCTCATAGAACAAACAATACAATTAGCTGAGCATGTTCGTGATGCTATTAATGCTATTGAGCATCTTTATTGTCCCGGAAAAGAAATGCTAGGAACAGATGCTACTTTTAACTATGATCCTACAAAGATAATTGTATCTGTAAAAGATTTAGGTATTACAGGCCATCAGGCTGAAGTATGGCTTAGAGAACATTACAACATTGAAGTAGAACTCTCTGATTTATATAACATACTTTGTCTTATCACATTTGGAGATACAGAAAGTGAAACAGATACACTTATTACAGCATTACAAGATTTAGCAGCAACATATAGAAATAGAGCAGACAAAGGTGTTCAAGTACAAGTAGAAATACCAGAAATACCTGTGCTAGCACTTTCTCCTAGAGATGCTTTTTATTCAGAAACAGAAGTCATTCCATTTGAAAACGCAGCAGGTCGTATTATAGCTGATTTTGTTATGGTTTATCCGCCAGGGATTCCAATCTTTACTCCGGGGGAAATTATTACACAAGATAACTTAGAGTATATTCTTAAAAATTTAGAAGCTGGGTTACCTGTACAAGGTCCTGAAGATATGACATTACAAACATTACGTGTTATTAAAGAGTACAAGCCTATCAGTTGATAGGCTTTTCTTTCACCTTTTTTCTCTTTTTTTCATACGATACTAAAGAATTTGACATTCCCACCCTAATGGGGCAAGCTGACTAACATCAGTGGGATTCTTGCTACCTAAGGCGAAGTCCATTTCTGGTATCGCTGACGTGCAAGATTGCGGTGTGCCATCACCACTCTCACAACAAATCGTATAGGTTCGTGAGCTACTGTACTATACCATACCGTACAGATTCGTGTTCAGGTGTTTTAGCGTCTTGTTCTTGACGACACATATCATTTTACCGATAGCTTGAATTCGGCTATCGAACTCCCTATGCTATCTTTTTTCAAAGAACACATTGGCGTTTTAAAGACTTGTACTTGTCTGTAGTTAAAGTCTACCAAAATATAAAGTGAAATTTTAATCAGTGGGGTCTTGTTCATCCCCACTGATTATTAGCCTTCACCAATCGGGCGTTTACGGGCAGCAGGGCTCCAGCCGAATTTTGAGGTGGAATTCTTACTGCCCGCAAATAGCGGGATAAATGTTTTTCTATGAAAAAGCGATACTTTCGTCCTATGTCTAAAGTCCAATATAGGCTTTCCCGTATCGCGAAATCTGTAACGTATAGGTGGGGATACCATTATGATTGTGATAGGCCGTTCTATTGTACACCCTTATATCACAAATGAATATGAGCCATTTGCAGCTGAAAAACAACAGATTTTATCCATAATGGCGGGAAATCAAGAAGTTTATTCCTTCCGAACAGCCGATGAACTCAGCTTTGATCTTAATTTACGAGTTAATATTATTACTTCCGCGCTAGAACTTTTTCAAAGTGGATTTCAGTTTCGTACGTTTCAACAATCTTTTTGCAACCCTCAGTTTTGGGAAAGAACATCACTTGGCGGATTTCAACTACTCCCAAACATAGCCCCTTCCATTGCCATCCAAGATATTTTTAAAAACGGAAAACTATATGGAACTGAATGTGCCACCGCAATGATTATCATTTTTTACAAAGCATTACTATCATTATATGAGGAAAAAACTTTCAACCGTCTATTCGCAAACCTCTTACTTTATACATGGGACTACGATCGCGACTTAAAGCTCATAACAAAAACGAGTGGCGATATCGTTCCAGGTGACCTCGTTTACTTTAAAAATCCACAAGTTAATCCAGCTACGATTGAGTGGCAAGGAGAAAATACAATCTATCTAGGAAACTTCTTTTTTTACGGACATGGCGTAGGCGTAAAAACGAAAGAGGAAATTATTTATTCATTAAATGAACGAAGGATTCCTTATGCTTTTATTTCAGCTTATTTAACCGATTTTATTACTCGTATTGATAGCCGTATGATGAGTCAATATGCCCCTCCTAACACGCCACAAACATCAATAGGATTTATTCCTATTAGAGATGATGCAATTGTTGCAACAGTCGGGCATACAACTACAATCTATTAAAAAACGCCTACATGTGTAGGCGTTTTTTCTTAATTTTTAAGCTTTTGTATGTTCTGTATGGTCACATTCGCAATGAGATCCACATTTCCCATAAAGTACTGTTGATTTTTCATCTTCAAAATGTCCGATTGTTCCTTCACAAACTTGGCATACGATTGTTCCCATTTTCATTTCCCCCTGAGTTTAAAGAATAATCTACTTATATATGATTAAGCTTTCGCATTGTCTCTACTAGCACAGTCACAATTGGAACCACATTTCCCATAAAGTACTGTCGTTTTCTCATCTTCAAAATGTCCGATTGTTCCTTCACAAACTTGACATACGATTGTTCCCATTTTTCATTTCCCCCTAAGTTTATGGTCCTAAAAACTTTTAGCTGTCAATTTCCTATCAATTATTGGGCTTTTGTATGTTCTGTGTGATCACATCCGCAAGATCCACATTTCCCGTAAAGTACCGTTACTTTCTCATCCTCGAAGTGTGCAATTGTACCTTCACAATCTTGACATACGATTGTTCCCATTTTTCATTTCCCCCTAAGTTTATAATCCCAAAAACTTTTGTAACCGCTTAACTTTCTGTCTTTATTTTAATATGTTATACTTTTTACGTCAATAGGTTTTTAGTATAACACATTAAATATTTTAAAATTAAATTAGTATGCGATATTAACACAAAAAAACAGCCATATCTCATACGTACGACTGTTTCTTGTTAATTATTCTTCATACTCCGCATGCAAAGAAGTAGACGGAACAAGAAATTTAAAAAACTGAGCTAACTCCTCCGCCTCCTCTTCCGATCCTAACTTAAAAGTTTCCTGTATATATGGAACATTTTCTACATCATCTCTCCCAAGCAAAGTAGATTTCCCTGTTTGCATACAAACAATAAGTGGCTTTCCAAAAAACATATTTGTATAAATAACTCCAAAATCATAACGTGTATCATGCGTCATAAATCCTAAAAATCGTACCTTCACACTTTCATGCTCATCATACAATTTTTCAAACATGAGTTTCCACCTTTCTAAATAACACTTCCTACTCATTAATATATTAAACAAAAAAAGTAATACTCCTTTTAATTGTCAAAAAATTCAGTAGGATGTAGAATGATATTATTCTACTAAGCTAAGGGGGAATTTGTATGCAACACGCCTTTATCACACTTGTACCTAAATCCAATCAACAATCTGTTTCAATAGAAGATGTTAAACACCTTTTTCATAACTATAAAACCGTTACTTCCAAGACTGGTGATCAAATTAATTATGCTTATACAAATACAGCTTTTCCTTATGAAATATTAGATACATCAGCAACAACATTAAAACTCCAATCGAGTCACGATCGATATGATTCTATTTATGTTGGGATTGGAATAGAAAAGGAACAATCTTTTATTCAGGTTTCTTTGCCTACTACAGCAACATTTGGTGATAAAGGAAAAGCAAATGAATTTAGCCGTTTTCTAGCGAAGAAATTAGAAGGAGAGTTACAACTATTTAATGGAAGAACAATGTATTTCTATAAACGTTAATTTAAAAAATAGAGAATATGATTAAAAAAAGTATGCAATTTGAACACGTAAGGAATAATGCCTGCTTTCTTACGTGTAATACAAAACATGCAATCACATATGCCAAATAAAGAAATACGAAAAAGAGAATTACTTTATAATGAAACTTATCACCATTCGATAATGTTAATACAATGGAAAAACCACTCCATAATAGAAAATGATAAAATATAACATGTAATATTCTCATGGAACCTTCTCCTTTGACATGCTCTATTTTATTAATATATGGGATTAAGTTTGAATCAATTACATATTATATAACGGCATATATGCTAACGGTTCATTTAAAGTATTATATATTCATTCGACAAGTACATATAAAGACCTTGCAAGTCATTTTATGAAAATAAAAATACCCCATCTCTTTAAATAAGAGATGGGGTATTTACATTACTTAAATTATTTTACAATGTGAATTGGCATTCCAAGAGCAACTTCCGCTGCTTCCATTGTGATTTCACCTAATGTTGGGTGAGCATGGATTGTTTGAGCGATATCTTCAGCTGTCATTCCAGCTTCGATAGCTAAACCAATCTCAGAGATAATATCAGAAGCACCTGCACCTGCAACTTGTGCACCTACAAGAAGACCATCTTCTTTACGCGTTACAAGTTGTAAGAAACCGTCAGTGCTGTTTAATGATAACGCACGACCGTTTGCAGCGAATGGGAACTTAGATACAGCTACTGTCATTCCTGCTTCTTCAGCTTGTTTCTTAGTGTAACCAACAGATGCTAATTCTGGATCAGTGAAGCATACTGCAGGAATTCCGATGTAATCGATTGCTGATGCATGGCCACTAATTACTTCAACAGCTACTTTACCTTCGTAAGAAGCTTTGTGCGCTAATGGTGGTCCAGGAACGATATCACCGATTGCATAGATGTTTGAAATATTTGTACGGCATTGCTCATCAATTTCGATAATGCCACGGTCAGTCATTTTAATTCCAACTTGCTCAAGACCGATTTCTTGAGTGTTTGGACGACGACCTACAGTTACTAATACGTAATCTGCTTCTACAGTTTGGATTTCACCGTTAACTTCAAAGCTAACTTTTACGCCAGTTTCTGTTTCTTCAACGCCTTTAGCCATAGCTTTTGTATGGATATTTACGTTACCTTTTTTCTGTAGAGCACGTTTAACAACAGAGCTCATAGCTTTTTCGAAACCAGCTAAGATTTCGTCGCCAGCTTCTACTACAGTAACTTCTGTACCGAAGTTAGCATATGCAGTACCTAATTCCATACCGATGTAACCGCCGCCGATTACAACAAGTTTTTTAGGAATTTCAGGTAAGCTTAAAGCGCCTGTAGAGTTGATAACACGTTTAGAGTATTTGAATCCTGGAATTTCGATTGGTGTAGAACCAGTTGCAAGAACAGCATTTTTAAACGTATAAGTTTGTGCTGCATCTTCAGTCATTACGCGTAATGTGTTAGCATCTACGAAGTAAGCTTCACCGCGAATGATTTCAACTTTGTTACCTTTAAGAAGGCCTTCAACACCGCCAGTTAATTTCTTAACTACGCCGTTTTTCCATTCTTGAACTTTTGTAAAGTCAACTTTTACGTTCTCTGCAGTGATACCCATGTCATCAGAATGCATTGCATTCTCATAACGATGACCTGCATTGATTAACGCTTTTGAAGGAATACATCCAACGTTTAAGCATACGCCACCAAGGTTAGATTTTTCAATAATCGCTACCTTTTGACCTAATTGTGCTGCACGAATTGCCGCAACGTATCCACCAGGACCTGCACCAACAACGACTGTATCTAATTCAATTGGGAAATCTCCTACTACCATTGTTATTACGCCTCCATTACTAATAATTGTGGGTCATTCAATAGACGTTTAATTTGGTTTAATGCTTTTTGAGCAGTTGCGCCGTCAATTAAACGATGGTCAAAGCTTAGAGATAATGCTAATACTGGAGCTGCAACGATTTCACCGTTTTTCACAACTGGTTTCTCAGCGATACGGCCGATACCAAGGATTGCTACTTCTGGGTGATTGATAACTGGAGTGAACCATTGTCCACCTGCAGAACCAATGTTTGTAATTGTGCAAGAAGCACCTTTCATTTCAGTTGGAGCTAAACGACCATCACGTGCTTTACCAGCAAGTTCATTGATCTCGTTAGAAATAGTAAAGATAGATTTACGATCTGTATCTTTAACAACTGGTACTAATAGACCTTTGTCTGTATCAGCTGCGATACCGATGTTGAAGTAATGTTTATGAACGATTTCTTGAGAAGCATCGTCTAAAGCAGTATTCAACATTGGGAATTCACGTAATGCAGATGTTAAAGCTTTTACAACGTATGGAAGGTAAGTTAATTTAATACCTTTGTCAGCTGCAACAGCTTTGAACTTCTTACGGTGAGCAACAAGTTCTGTTACATCTACTTCATCCATTAATGTTACGTGAGGAGCTGTATGCTTAGAGTTAACCATTGCTTTCGCAATCGCTTTACGGATACCACTCATTTTCTCACGAGTTTCTGGATATTCACCAGCTGGGATTGGTTGTGCTTTTGGTGCTTCTTCTTTCGCTGCTGCTGCTGGAGTAGCTTCTACTGCTGCTGGAGCCTCAGTTGCTGCTACAGTTTGTCCACCATTTGCAAATGCATCGATGTCAGTTTTCACAACACGGCCGTTCTTACCAGAACCAGCTACTTTATGAATATCTACACCTTTTTCACGAGCATATTTACGAACAGATGGCATAGCGATTACACGCTCATTTACTACTTCTGCCGTTGCTGCTGGAGTAGTTTCCGCTGCTGGAGCTTCTACTGCTGCTTCTTCAGCTTTTGGAGCTTCATCATGATCGTCACCTTTAAATTTAAGGTTTTCGTATCCAGGAGCATCAAATTTAATTAATGTATCTCCTACAATTGCAACTGTTCCTTCTTCTACAAGTACTTCAAGTACTTTACCTTTAACAGGAGAAGGGATTTCTACTACTGCTTTATCATTTTGTACTTCAAGAAGTACATCATCTTCATTTACTTCATCGCCTGGTTTAATAAACCATTTTACGATTTCACCTTCGTGGATACCTTCACCGATATCTGGTAGTTTAAATTCAAATGCCACGGAATTCAGCCCCCTGATTCATTTCATTATTATGGAATATGTACAAAAGAAACCAGCATGTGCTGATTTCTTTTGCACATGAAAAACTAAAAATTAGAAGTTCATTACTTTGTTAACAGCTTCAACAATATCTTTATGGTTTGGTAACCATACGCTCTCAGCTTGAGAGAATGGGAATACTGTATCAGCAGCTGCAACACGTACAACTGGAGCTTCTAAGTTTAAGATTGCACGGTCGTTAATTTCCGCTACAACGTTAGCTGCAATACCAGCTTGTTTTTGAGCTTCTTGAACTACAACTACGCGGCCTGTTTTTTCAACAGAAGCGATGATTGTTTCGATATCTAATGGTTGAACTGTACGTAAGTCAACAACCTCTAAAGAGATACCTTCTTTTTCAAGTTCTTCAGCAGCTTTTAATGCAGCATGAACCATAGCACCATAAGCGATAACAGATACATCTGTACCTTCACGTTTGATGTCAGCTTTGCCTAAATCAATTGTGTAATCACCTTCTGGTACATCTTGACGGAATGAACGGTACAATTTCATATGCTCTAAGTAGATAACTGGATCGTTGTCACGAATCGCAGAGATTAAAAGACCTTTTGCATCGTATGGAGTAGATGGAATAACAACTTTTAGACCAGGTTGTTGTGCCACTAATCCTTCTAAGCTATCAGCATGTAGTTCAGGAGTATGAACACCACCACCGAATGGAGAACGAATTGTTACTGGAGCAGTCCAACGTCCACCAGAACGGTAACGCATACGAGCTAATTGACCAGAAACTGAATCCATTACTTCATAAATGAAACCGAAGAATTGGATTTCTGGAACTGGACGGAAGCCTTCAAGTGCAAGTCCAACTGCAAGTCCACCAATACCAGACTCTGCAAGTGGAGTATCCATTACACGATCTTCACCGAATTCAGCTTGTAAACCTTCAGTAGCACGGAATACTCCGCCGTTTACACCAACGTCTTCACCAAACACAAGTACGTTAGGATCATTTTTCATTTCAACGCGTAAAGCATCAGTGATTGCTTGAATCATTGTCATTTGAGCCATGGCTTACTTCGACTCCTTTTCTTTGTAAATTTCATATTGTTCAGCTAAGTTGTAAGGCATTTTTTCGTACATGATTTCCATTAAATCAGTAACTTTTTGTTTTGGAGCTTGGTCAGCCTTAGCAATTGCTTGTTTGATATCTTCTTTTGCTTCTTCGATAACTTTCTCTTCAACTTCTTGAGACCATAGGCCTTTGTTTTCTAAGAATGCACGGAAGCGTACGATTGGATCTTTTTGTTCCCATTCGTTTTCGATATCTTTTGTACGGTAACGAGTTGGGTCATCACCAGCCATTGTATGTGGACCATAACGGAATGTTAAAGTCTCGATTAAAGTAGGACCTTCGCCATTTACTGCGCGCTCACGAGCGAAAGCAGTTGCTGCGTATACAGCTAATGGATCCATACCGTCTACTTGAATTCCGTAAATACCTGCTGCTACTGCTTTTTGTGCTACAGTTTTAGCTGCAGATTGCTTTTCTACTGGAGTAGAGATTGCATAACGGTTGTTTTGTACAACGAAGATTGCTGGAGCTTTGAATGCACCCGCAAAGTTCATACCTTCGTAGAAGTCACCTTGTGAAGCACCACCGTCACCAGTGTAAGTAATTGCAACAGATTTTTTACCACGTAATTTCATACCTAACGCAACACCAGCAGTTTGGATGATTTGCGCACCGATAATGATTTGTGGAGCAAGTGCATTTACATTCTCAGGCATTTGGTTACCCATGAAATGTCCACGAGAGAATAAGAATGCTTGGTATAATGGTAGACCGTGCCACACTAATTGTGGAACGTCACGATATCCTGGTAAGATGAAATCTTCTGCTTCAAGTGCGAAATGACTTGCTAATTGAGAAGCCTCTTGTCCAGCAGTTGGTGCGTAGAAACCTAAACGTCCTTGACGGTTTAAAGAAATAGAACGTTGATCTAGTACGCGAGTATACACCATACGGCGCATTAATTCTTTTAATTGATCATCAGATAATTCAGGCATAGCTGCTTCATTCACAACTTCGCCTTTTTCATTTAAAATTTGTAATGTTTCAAATTGAGCTGCGATAGCTTTCATTTGCTCATCAACATTAAATAGGGTCTTTTTTGTTTTAGTACCCATTCCGTTCACCTCTTCCTCTCTTGAACCATATTCTGAAACGCTTTCACTATCTATTAGCTAGACTGAAAGCGCAACAATGTAAACCAACAAATTTGTTTGTCGGTTGAGAATAATTTTGTGTACCTAACAATCTGTACTAATGTTTTTTCAAAAACATATTAATACAATCTTGATCACGTTTTTTAGTTTACAACTATTCTAATTACGATGTCAATTACTTTGAATACGTTTTTTTATAAATAATATGCCGGTTTCCTCTACACAAACGTGTTTTTATTTTTCACATCTGTATTAGTAAGCAATAACCTGCTGTTATATTATTCCCTTTTTAACTTATTTTTTCTCTTAGAATAATATGTAAACGATTTAATTCTCCTTAGTTTTTCTCTCTTCTCAAGAAAATTATACAAACACTTCTTCCTTTTATAGGTAAATACCTATACATTTCTGATCATTCCTCCATACATTATAGTAACCGCAGTATTAGCGGGAAATGATAAAGGAGGTCATCTCATGTACGGATACTCATATTGCTATCCAACAACTTGTTCATATCCTTCCTACGGTTATGGCGGTTCTTGTGGCGGATCTGGAAGCGGCTTCGCCTTAATCGTTGTGTTGTTTATCCTTTTAATTATCGTTGGTGCTGCTTGCATTCGCTAATTAATGTAAAATGAAACAACTATGGAAAGAAACAGACGGCTTTGCCGTCTTTTCTTTTTATTACATAACTTATCTGTAGAAGATTTGTTTCCAAGTAGCTCTTCCTTACTTGCCGATGACTTTTTTTATCTCCTTTGGTAGACTAAAGGAGAAAGGAGAGATTACATATGCTTACAATGAATGAGGTAATTCGTGAAGGAAATCCTATTTTGCGCGACGTCGCAGAAGAGGTCTCCTTACCTGCTAGCGAGGAAGATACAAATACTCTTAAAGAAATGATTGAATTTGTAATAAATAGCCAGGACCCTGAAATGGCTGAAAAATATAATTTACGCCCCGGAATCGGATTAGCGGCTCCGCAGATCGGTATTTCAAAGAAAATGATTGCGGTTCATGTAACTGATACGAACGATACGTTATATAGCTACGCATTATTTAACCCAAAAATCATTAGTCATTCTGTTGAACGTACATATTTACAAAATGGTGAAGGCTGTCTATCTGTAGACCGTGAAGTACCTGGTTATGTCCCTCGTTACACGAGAATTACAGTAAAGGCAACAACGATTAACGGTGAAGACGTAAAACTGCGATTAAAAGGTTTACCAGCAATTGTATTCCAACATGAAATCGACCATTTAAACGGTGTTATGTTCTATGACCATATTAATAAAGACAATCCATTTGTGGCTCCCGATGATTCAAAACCTCTCGAGCGATAATAGTAAAAAGGCGGAAGTTAATCTTCCGCCTTTTTATTATGTGAAATGGGTTCCACACTTACTTATAACAAGCCAGCCCACTTTAATCCGTGATAAATACCGTCTTCATTAACATCTTTTGTCACATAATTAGCAAGTTTTTTCAAATCCTCATGACCATTCCCCATCACAATGCCCGTTCCTACTGCTTCAATCATTTCTAAATCATTTAATCCGTCCCCAAATGCATATACTTGTTCACGATTAAATCCTATTTTCTCAATAAACTTCTCAATCCCTTTTGCCTTAGAACCACCATTAGGGATAATATCCATTGAATATGCATGCCAGCGTATAAAATGAAAATCTGGATAATGATGAATAAACTTTTCTTCTTCGTTTACTTCACAAAAAAGAAGCGTTTGATAAATATCGCGTTTCTCATAAAAATCAGGTTCATATGCCGGATGCTCGAATTGTAAGCTTCCAAAACCTTCTTTTACATAATCATGATATTCCACTGACGCTCTCATTTCTTGATGGTCAAGATATACAAGTGGATATCCTTCTTGTTTTGCAAACTGAGTAAACTTATGTAGAGCATCAGGATGTAATGGATTATTAAATAATACCTCATCCTCAAATACAACATACTGCCCGTTAAAACTAACATAATTATGTATATTGAGTTCCTCACGAATATCTTCAAACATAAATGGCGCACGCCCTGTCGCAATCGCTACATGCACACCTTTTTCTTGTAAATCTCTTACTGCATCTCTTGTAGATTGCGGAATTTTCTTATCATGATCTAATAATGTTCCATCAATATCAAAAAAGACAATTTTATCATTCATTTGTCAAAATCCTTTCTGGCACTCTATATTCCTATTTTGATTATCACTTTTCAAATTTCAAAAAAAGTATAACATATTAAACATCTGTGAAGAAAGCGTTCACTTTCTGACCTTATTTATGAAATGTGCATATACTATTAGTGAAAAAATGTGGATACTTGTTCGGATGAATTTTCTTTTCTATTCTTCCTCATACTATATCTATAACTAACGGCTACTAATCGTTACTACAAGATAACTTACACTATACTAAAAAGAACAAGATTCACTATTCACTTCTAATCTTCTTTCTTGTATGGGAGACAGAGTTATCATTAGTAATATGCATGTTTTAAATAAGGAAAGGAAGGAGTAATCATGCTGAAGAAGCTGAAGAAAAAGCTCAAGCGTTATTTAAACGATTTAGTCCGTAAGAAGACAATCGCTTAAATTGTGCCCATTTCGGGCTTTTTCTTCATTCTCATTCGAAAAAACATGAAAATCGTGACTGTTTGCTTTATAATAAGTAACAGATAATGCAAAACATAGACAAGGAGAGGTTTTCCAAATGATTTTTAAAGTATTTTATCAAGAAAAATTAACTGAGGTCCCAGTACGTGAAAATACAAAAGTTTTATATTTAGAGGCTACGTCTCAAAAGGATGTTCGTAAAAAATTAAATAAGTTCGCATATAATATCGAGTTCGTTCAGTCTGTTACTGGTGCTCATCTTGAATATGAAAAACAAAACGCTGATTTAATATTAGCGGAGATCGTATAGTCATATGAAATTCCTAAAAAATGATCAAGCTGCCGTTTTTGCCCTCGGTGGTCTTGGTGAAATCGGTAAAAATACATATGCTGTTCAATTTCAAGATGAAATTATTATAATTGATGCTGGAATTAAATTTCCAGAAGACGAACTCCTCGGGATCGATTATGTAATACCAGATTACACTTATTTTGTGCGAAACGAAGATAAAATTAAAGGGTTATTCATTACACATGGTCACGAAGATCATATCGGTGGAATTCCTTATCTATTACGTCAAGTAAACATTCCAATTTACGGCGGAAAATTAGCAATTGCCCTAATAAAAAACAAATTAGAAGAGCACGGATTACTTCGTAAAGCAAAACTTTATGAAATTCAAGAAGATGATGTTATTAAATTTAAAAAGACATCTGTTTCCTTCTTCCGTACAACTCACAGTATTCCGGATTCATACGGAGTTGTTGTGAAAACACCTCAAGGACAAGTCGTTCATACAGGTGATTTCAAATTTGATTTCACACCAGTAGGTGAGCCAGCAGATTTAACAAAAATGGCCGAAATCGGAAAAGACGGTGTACTTTGTCTCTTATCTGATAGTACAAACAGTGAAGTGCCAAACTTTACGATGTCTGAGCGCCGCGTTGGTGATAGTATTCAAGATATATTCCGCAAAGTAGACGGTCGTATTATATTCGCAACCTTTGCATCGAATATCCATCGCTTACAACAAGTTGTTGAGGCTGCTGTTGAAAACAATCGTAAAGTAGCTGTATTCGGTCGAAGTATGGAAGCGGCTATTGAAATCGGACAAAACCTTGGTTATATCCGGTGTCCAAAGGATACATTCATAGACACAGCTCAGCTAAACCGCCTACCAGCTAATAAAGTTGTTATGTTATGTACAGGTAGTCAAGGGGAACCGATGGCAGCACTTTCACGTATTGCCAATGGTACACATCGTCAAATTCAAATTATCCCTGGCGATACAGTTGTTTTCTCTTCTTCACCAATCCCAGGCAATACAATTAGTGTAAGTCGTACAATTAACATGTTGTACCGCGCTGGTGCTGATGTAATCCATGGTAAACTCTCAAATATTCATACGAGTGGACACGGTGGACAAGAAGAACAAAAGTTAATGCTACGTCTTATTAAGCCGAAATATTTCATGCCAATTCATGGTGAATATCGTATGCAACGTATGCATATGATATTAGCGAATGATTGTGGTATTCCAGAAGAAAATTGTTTCATTATGGATAATGGAGATGTTCTTGCTTTACGTTCTGATGAAGCAAGCGTAGCTGGGAAAATCCCATCTGGCTCTGTCTATATCGATGGAAATGGTATTGGAGATATCGGTAATATCGTATTACGTGATCGTCGCATTCTTTCTGAAGAAGGACTTGTTATTGTAGTTGTAAGCATTGATATGAAAGAATTTAAAGTTGCAGCAGGACCTGATATCATCTCGCGTGGTTTCGTTTATATGCGTGAAAGCAGCGATTTAATCAACGATGCTCAAACATTAATTACAACACATTTAGAAACAGTAATGGAGCGAAAAACAACACAATGGTCTGAAATTAAAAATGAGATTACAGACACATTAGCACCATTCCTATACGAAAAAACGAAACGTCGTCCAATGATTTTACCAATCATTATGGAAATATAAGAAAAAGGACAATGCCTCCTCGGCATTGTCCTTTTCTCTTATCTTAAAAAATGCTTAAAACGATCTACTTCATCGTCATGACCAATTACAATTAATATATCTCCCGCCTGAACGTTTTCTGTAGCTCTAGGAGATACGATAACTTCTTTTCCACGTTTAATTGCTACAATGTTCAAACCAAACTTCGCACGAATATCTAATTCAATTAAAGAGTGCCCATCAATTTTTTTATTTGCGATAATCTCTACAATACTATGCTCATCTGAAAGCTCTAGGTAATCTAACACATTACTTGATGCGATATTATTAGCAATCCTTTTTCCCATATCTCGTTCTGGATGCACAATATGATCTGCCCCTATTTTACTTAACACTTTTTCATGATAGTCATTTTGAGCTTTTACAGTAATATTTTTCACACCTAATTCTTTCAAAATTAACGTTGTTAAAATACTTGAATTCAAATTATCTCCAATAGCAACGACTACATGATCAAAATTACGAATACCAAGACTTTTTAATACCATCTCATCTGTTGAATCTGCAATTACAGCATGCGAAGCTATATTTGCAAACTCATTAATTTTATCCTCATCTGAGTCAATTGCCATTACTTCCATACCTAATTGAGCTAATTCACGGCAAATACTTCCACCAAAACGGCCAAGCCCAATAACAGCAAATTCTTTCTCTTTTTCGCCCACAGGAATTCCTCCAATAACATCAAATACTATGTACTTTTATTGTAACATACTTTAAATTCGCTACAAAAACCTGTATATACTTCTTATTTTTGTTTTTGCATATAAAAATACTGTTGTAAATAAAACGCGATACCGAAAATTAACATACCAAATACAAATATATTTCCAAATGAACTAAATGTTTCAAAAACGAACAATAGCGTTTCTTGTCCGAAAAAAGCAAATAAAAGTTGTGTAAATGCGAATAACAGTGCCAATATGTAATGATGTTGATGGAATAAATAATGTGTTGCGCCTAAAAAAGCTACAAGCGAAACAATGAAGATCCACCAAGTTTCTAAAAACAATTGCCAATTAGTAAATTGATATCCATTTACTAATATCGCAATAATTCCTATAACTGCCATCGTCGGCACACTCCATAATAATGCACGCCCTCTAAAGAAGTGCGCACCTTTTGCATCTCCTTTTTCATTTGCGATGTATGTTAGCACGACAGTACTTATATACAAAACAGAGAGGATTGTTAAAACAATGATAAGCCAAAAATGTAATTGATAATATTCATGTTCTATATTCGTCACAATTGCAGCTAACATACATGGAATAAACATCCCTGTCCAACCATCTATTTTTCTTTCGTTCCAAAACACCGTATTACCAATCCGAATTCCTAATAGCATAAAAATAATGATACCTAGTACAAATAACGTAGTCTTATTCCCTACTAAACTCGTTGAGAAAGCAATTAATCCAATAAATAAAAAAAGAACAAATCCATTCATAATTTCTAGTACAGGTGACAAATATCTTTTCACCCATTTGTATGTTTCTTCATATTCACTATTATTTGCTAAACGATAGGCGTAAAAACTTATCCCAAAATAAACCGCCGCAATAATAACATATGCATATAAGACGAAACATAAAATCGCACTGCTAATTTGCACGTAATTCCCCACCCTTTTTTCTATGTATCACATTGATTTTACACACTTTTCATACTAAAAGTAAACATATAATAGGGTAGTTAAATAATTATCTTTCCTATTAGCAATAATTAATAATGAGCAGTGGCTAAAAACCCCCTGCTCATTATTAAGACGTCAAATTTAACTTTACTCATTTGTATGAAGATGTCTAACACTAACGAATACGAAAGATGTTTTCGTCTCTGAACTAAGAAGTCCCCACTCTAAACTATTGCACAATTAGCGAGTAAGTTCACTTTCTATTTCCCTTCCACTTCACATATTGATTTAAAAATACAATTGCTTTCTCAATAACCTCTTCGTCTGGTTTTAATTTCGCATGATGTAAACCATATTCTGAATTTACTCCAAGCCAAAACATAAATCCAGGTATCTCTCGAAGCATATAACCAAAGTCTTCACCTGTCATTGCCTCCGTACACGTAATTACGTCCATAGTCGTTTGTTCACGTGTAAATTGCATAAACTCTCTCGTTAGCTCCTCATGGTTATACACTTGATGATACATCGCTCCGTAGTCAATAACAGCTTCACATTGAAAAGAAGCTTCTATTCCCGCAACAATTGCCTCAATTCGGCTTTTAACACGTTTCATTGATTCCACTGATAGCGTTCGAATTGTTCCTTCTAAACGAGACTTTTCTGCGATAATGTTTTGAACTGTACCACCTGTAATTTTCCCAATTGTAATTACCGCACTGTCAAGAGGGTTCACATTACGACTAATAACTGATTGAAGTTGTGTAACGAGATGACTCGCTGCAACAATCATATCATTTGCTGTATGCGGATATGCAGCATGTCCACCTTTTCCTTTTAAATCAACGTATAGCTCTGATGTATTCGCAAATAATAAACCTTCTTTTGTCGCAATTGTTCCCACAGAGTATTCAGGCGCAATATGAAGTCCAAGAATCATATTAGGCTTCCATTCTTTTAACTCATCGCTTTCTAACATAGGAAGTGCACCACCTGGACCTTCTTCAGCTGGTTGGAATATAAACACAAGATCATCATCTATTCTTTCGCTTACAGCCGCTGTTAGAAGTCCTAAACCGATTGATGCATGCAAATCATGTCCACATGCATGCATCATTCCTTCATGGACAGAAGAGAATTCATATCCAGTTTCCTCTGTAATTGGTAGACCGTCTATATCTGCACGATAACCTATTATTTTTTCTGGATTTTTTCCATTTACTTTAACAATTACACCTGTTTTCCAGGTTTTCACTTCCAAATATTCATTAGGAATCGTTCCTATATAATCTAAAATATACTGTTGTGTTTTCCACTCTTTAAATCCGATCTCCGGAATTTTATGTAAATCTCTACGAACTTGGACAAATTTGCTTACTGTCATTTTTGCACCTCTATCTATAAAAAGCGTAAGAGCACATTCATGCTCTTACGCTTTTTATTTTTTATTTCTCTGGGTTTAATTGACGAAGCTCTTGTTTAATTTCAGTTTTTGCTTTTGTCTTCTCATCAATTTCTTTAATTACACGTGCCGGAGTTCCCGCAACAACTGTATATGGAGGCACATCTTCTGTTACAACAGCTCCTGCTGCTACAACTGCACCTTTACCTACTGTAACGCCTTCTAGAACAACTACATTTGCACCAATTACAACATCATCTTCAACGATAACTGGTTTTGCAGAAGGTGGCTCAATAACACCGGCAAGTACAGCACCTGCACCTACGTGACAGTTCTTACCAACTGTTGCACGTCCACCAAGCACTGCGTTCATGTCGATCATAGTACCTTCACCAATTACAGCACCGATGTTAATTGTTGCATTCATCATGATAACAGCGTTGTCACCAATTTCTACATGGTCACGAATAATCGCGCCTGGCTCAATACGAGCTTTAATACCTTTTAAATCAAGCATTGGAATTGCAGAATTACGACGGTCATTCTCAACTACATAGTCAACAATGTGCTTGTTATTTTCATCAAGAATTGTCTTAATTTCAGACCATTCTCCGAATAATACACCAGATTTTTTATTTACAAATGCTTGTACTGTTTCAGGGAATGTTACCTCTTTTAAATCCCCTTTTATGTATACCTTTACAGGAGTTTTCTTTTCACTGTTTTGAATAAACGAAATAATTTCGTTAGCGTCCATCATTTTCATTCTTGTTGCCTCCTAAATCCATTTATAATGTTACTCTACCAAACGATAGAGCGAGTAGCAAGACAATAATCTTATTTTTCCATTTGAATTTCTTCTATAATTTCTAAAAATGCTTGTACTTGCTTCAACTGCCTTGCCGAGTCACTCGTCAATAACCATGTTTCTCTCGTTAATTGAACAGGTGTTTTATACATATTTTCCTGCACTTCTTTTAAAACAGTCGAAGGTAAAAGAGCATAACCTATTCCATTTAAAACAAGCTGTTTGCACGTTTCAATTTGGTCAACTACAATCGTTCGCTTAGGTGGATTTGAAAATAATCCATACCACCAATTTTGTATTTGTCCATAGTAGGTCGAATCACTTTTAAATTGAATAAATGGTCTATTTGTCTCTTTTAACATCGAAATATCTTTTATTTCTTTATCAACTAAATATAATTCATCTTCAAATAATTGTTGTTTCTGCCCTTTGTATTCTTGTGATCCTCTCAGTATAGCAACATGAACGTCTCCTTCATAAAATTGCTTTTGCACTTCACTACTCCAGCCAGTAAACAGAGATATCTTCACAGAAGGATACTTATGCACAAATTTTTTCAAAACAGGTGGAAGCCAATATTGCCCAATGACTGATGCAACAGCTATTTTTAACGTACCGTATGTTTCGGTTCTGAAAAGAGCCAGTTCACTTTTAATACCCTCTTCCCGTTGTAACATTTCTTTTGCATAATTTGCAACTTTTTCCCCTTCAGGTGTAATTGTTAATCCTTTTTGTGAACGAATAAAAAATTTCATTCCCCATTGTTTCTCCATAGATTGTAATCGTTGACTAAGCGCAGGTTGGGAAACAAATAAACGTTCCGCCGCTTTTCTCATATTTGATTCCTGAGCTAACACAACCATCATTTGAAAATCATCAATTTGCAACTTTCTCCCTCTTTCCTTAGCTTCCATACACCTAATTTTAATAAGCATTTCATCCTTAATTTAATTGCATACTTTTATACATTAGAACGGTTTGTTAGTTCAAACTTTTCTTATGCTTTATGTCTTTTTAAATATAATACATACACAACTGATATGCACGAAAAAAAGTGACTTCGCCTTTTCTGTGAAGTCACTTTCCCTACGTTATCGATTATGCTGTCTCACTTTTTTATTCAACAATTTTAAAATAGCCCGCCGTGTTAAAATACCCTCGAAGTAACCTTCTTCATTGACAGCGCAAATAAAAGGATGATCAATTGTCATTTCTAAAGCTTTTGCAAAAGAATCTTCTAACATAAGAACTGGAATCTCTTCCTTCATCACTTGTTCCACTTTCATATTCTCAAGTCTTTCAAACTCAATGCGCTCTAATCCTAAAATACCATCTAAAATCATAGCAGTACTAATTAACCCATGTAATTTATACATAGGGTCTAAAACAGGAATCGCCGAATATCCAGATTTCACAAGAACGAGTAAAGCATGTTCTAGACCATTCCCTATTTGTACATGTGCTACTTTATCTGATGAAATCATTAAATCCTTCACAAGAATTTGTTGAAACTCGTCTTTCGGAATACTAATCATGTTACATCCCCCATTTTCCCTTTTTCCTGCTAATATTCTCCGGTCCTATTCACATTTTATGATAGCGTTTTCATATTATTATTTTGTCCTGACATTCTTCTAATAAAAATACATAACTATTTTAGCATATAACATAAAAAAAAGACTACCATTCCGGTAGTGCTTAATACCCTTTATTTTTTAATCGGTAAAACAATCTTGTGATTTTTTTATATTGCGTCACATCTGTCTGTTTTAAACCATTCTCAATGTCTGTAAGCTCCACCGCTAAAATTTCGCTCGCGTAATTTTGCTGAAACAGAATATCCAACAATAAATTTTCTTCTTCTCTTGTTAAAACAAATTCCTTTTCCATATGCTCCTCTCCTTGCACTCGCATCATCACTCTCATTATATAAATTTTTCAGTCCATTTAACAGATGTAATATTCAGTTTTCGTTAGAAATACTTAACGACTGCGAATATATAGACATCATTTCACATTATTTTGTATATCTGTTTGCGTAACTAAATGCCGCATAAGCATCTGGTTTAATTTTTGCTGTTAATCCCATTGCTTGAATTTTCATCGTCATATCTAAAATAAATTCTTTTGTTAAACCATCATTCCCGATATCTAAATGAATCTCCATTATGAATCCTGCTCCATCTTGAGCGTATGGGTGCAATAAATCCCATATCGCTTGTATATGATTGGGAGTAAATAGATAGGCGATTTCTTGACTAAACTGTGTTTCTAAATATATTTTCTCTCGCAACGTTGCTGGCTTATTTTTCACTGATTTATGATGCAAACATCCCCATGCTCCTTTTCCAACCCGATGAATATGTATCGCCGTAATAAACCTCGTATCCTTTTGATGCGCTTGTGAGTCTGTCCCAATAGATAATCGATATAAATTTCGCGGATCCTTTTCAATGAAACTACAAATACGGTTAAATACCATATCAAAATTCAAATGTCTCTCTGAAACATTATAAAATGTATGCTCACCGTCCACATAGTCACGTCCTTTCAATTAGACAGACTTTTCGTATTCTCATTGTATGGGACAAAAACAAAAATTATAACTTACTACCCTTTATTCGTTTCAATATTTCGAATTACATAATTACAAAACCTACATGTATAAATTACATTTTGATTAGACTGGGCGGTTAATACGTGATTAATTTCAGCATGACTGTGACAATTAGGACAAATAACAATCGGTAAGCGTTCCATCCTTTGCACCTCCTATTAATATTTACTATCATTGTAGGAAAAATAAAAAATTCCTATACATATACATTTGTAAAAACTCTTTTATTTAATCGCGACTTAAATTACAACTTCTACTACCTATATAGCCCATTAATTAATATAACTAAAAAAGGTACCGCCATTTGGCAGTACCTTTTTTATATGTATCAAGAAATGATATCGTAAATCTCAATTGCAACCATATCGATGTTATCGAATTGATACACTTGAGGTTTTTCACCTTGTTGATACACTTCTAACTCATACATTTCACTTTTATCGAAAAATTTCACGCTACATTTGCGCTCACCGTTCACTTCAAAATAGCGTTGTGCTACTTCACCGCTTTCAGCTTGTTCTTGTAGACTAACAAGTCGAGTTAAAATTCCTTGGAGTAGAGACATGAAATCTCTCCTTTCTCTGATCTTCCTACCAATAGGTTTTACAGCTATACTCATTCTATCCGTCATAACAGAAAAAACGTTCCACAATCTAGGATAAAGGTTCTTGGCAAGAAACTCAACTAAAATTTGTCGAAATAAGAAGTAAAAAGATGAAAGAGCATCTTTTTACTTCTTTATTGCGCTTTTTATACTGGCAGAATATAATAAACAACAGAAAAAGGGAGGAATTACAATGAAAAAAATTGAGGTTTATACACAACCTGATTGTCCGCCTTGTACCATTGTAAAAGAATTTTTAAAACATAATAACGTTGTATATGAAGAATTTGACATAAAAAAAGACGCTGCTGCACGCAATCGTCTTTTATATGACTATGAATCCTATTCAACTCCAACAGTTGTAATTGACGAAGAAGTTGTGGCAGGTTTTCAAATTGAAAAATTACAACAGCTACTCGGTATAGAATAGGAATAGGCGACACCTATTCCTATTCTCATAATTGTTGTAACCTTTTTATTTCAGTCAACAGTTCCTGACTTTCATGATACCCTGCTAATTTCCATTTTCCATTATCCTTTTGCAATGTCACAATTTGATATTGTCCACTCTTTGTCCGCTCATAGACATATAAATTCTTATGTTCTTCATCATAAGACATTTTTGTTTCTGAATTAAAAGAAAATGGAGCTTCTTTTGCTGGAAGTAAATATTCACCACTTTGTTTTTCATTTCTACTGTTTTCATCTGTAAAAACTTGAAGGAAATTATTTGTAAAATATGGTGATAACGTCTCTATCATCTTATTCGTAGGTATTTGCTTCCCGCGGATTGAAAATTGCGTCTCATAACCTTTTTGTATCGTTGTAAACACTTCTTTCCGATCCACTTTCACTTCTTCTTTTCCTAAAACAGTTGTGACACTATAGCCAACTAGAAAGGCAACACATATAAATAGAACAAACCATATTCCATATTTCTTCATTTTTTCACCTTCCTTTTAAAAGAGCTTGTCTTTGTAGTATTCATTGTAACAATGATTATGCAAAGAAAGGGATGATTTCGTTCGTAAAATCTTTACAACGATAGACAGCATTTTCATCATCATTTTCACTATTACCAATTTATGATAAAAACAAACAAAAAAATACACGAATTTCTTCGTGCATTAAAATAAAACATCTTCTTCATATAAATATTCGTACGATAAATCTATAAATAAAAAGTTTTCATCATCAATCGGGAATGAAAATGTTCGTACCATTTCACCAGTTTCGATATCAGCATATAAATCTGAAAGTCTTGCCTTATTCTCAAAACGCATTTTCATTATATTTTCTAGAAAATACGGGCGCCAGCTCCAGTTCTTCATATAATACTCTGGCATAATGATCCATCCACCATCTTTTTTCATAATATTACCCGATTGTTGAAAACCATCTTCATTACAAATAAATATCCGAAAACTATATTGTGATATGCTTTGGCTAAATTGTAATAACCAATCATTTATATCTTCATTCTTTTTTTGTTTTGACAGAACATCACCAATTCGATTACGTAACATCTCTGTTAAATTATAAATTTTTTGCAACTTCTTCTTCTCATGCAGAATAAATTGATGACATTCATTACCAAGTCGCTCTTTTAAAACATTCGTTTCAATAAAATCAGGTAAACATTCTTTCAAATAATTACCTTGATAATATCTACCACCGTTTTTCCAAGCATATTGTAGTTGATAAAAAGCATCAATTTCTTCATATAACAATGTCGCACCAATTCTTCTAGCAAGTAAAGATAAGGAATATAAAATATCTTGATAAGATTGTAAAAGTGCAGTTTGCCTTAAATTTGTTAAATCTACTTTTAAAATATCCGGTGCTAACACGCTAATACGCTCTAAATTACTTGTACCTGTTCCGACTTTATTAATCGAAATTTGAATACCATATGTACGATAATACATGAGTAAATGATTAAATTGTTCTATATCTTCTTTACATTCATGTTCTGTTATTTCCAGAACAATGCGTTGTAAGTTCAAACCTTGTTCTTCATACATCAGCAAAAGTTGAAGTAAACTTTCATCTTCATCATTCATTAATACATTAGCATTCCGATGTATAAATAATAATAATTTTTGATCCGTTTCTAAATACCTATTTAACGCTTTTTCTACGATGATGTTATCCGCTTCAAGTTGGAACTCACTCGGAATAGAATCATCATGGAAGAAAGATGCTAAACTTTGTATGCCCTCTTCTGTTTGAATACGTCCTACAACTTCATATCCAATTACTGTATGCTCATCAGCACTAAAAATAGCTTGATAATAAGGAAGGACTTTATCCAAGTTACTCATTACATCTAATGCATCTATCAACGTGCTTCCCTCCCTTTACTTTTCAAAAATTATAACACGATATTTACAGAAAAATAATAAAAAATCCCTTCAGTTTTCCTGAAGGGATTAGAGGGGTAAAATGCTAAGGGGAATTAGCAATTCTACTATGAAGAAAAAAGAGGTCTTAAATATAACGTATATATCCCCTCTTGTAAACACATTTCTTTTAAGTGTCACAATTTCGTCATATTTTACCACAAAGAAATGAATAAATCATTCGTTTGTTCATCCCTTTTAAAATGGATATTGATGCAAATGCTGGCCACCATCCATTGTCATACAAGTTCCATTTATGTATGCAGCTTCATCTGAACATAAATAATAAGCTAGACCCGCAATTTCTTCTGGTGTCCCCAGCCTACCAAGTGGGACACTTTGTATTGTACGCTTAGCCATTTCTTCTGAAATCCATAATTTATCGGCACCACCTGTACGTTCAATTGGTCCTGGTGCGATAGCGTTAACTCGTATTCCATATTTACGTCCCCACTCAACAGCAAGAGTTTTTGTCATCGCTAATACACCAGCTTTAGCTGCTGCCGAATGGATAACCCCTGGGCCTGCATCCCATGCATATGTTGCCACCATGTTAATAATATTTCCTTTTATACCTTTTTCAATCCAATATTTTCCAATAGCCTGACTACAATAAAATGTACCATTTAATACAATATTAATTACCGAATTCCAGCCATTCACAGATAAGTCCTCTGCTGGACAAATAAAGTTTCCAGCTGCATTATTTATTAAAATATCAATTCGTCCAAACTTCTCATCAATATGTTCAATCATTTTTTGAATATCATCAGTATTTCGTACATCCATTTGTACAGATAATACTTGCCCTGGAAACTGTTCAATTTCTAACTTTGCTTCTTCTAGCTTTTCTTTTGTACGCCCTGTAATAACAACACGTGCCCCTTCTTTCGCAAAACGTATCGCCATCCCTTTTCCCATTCCACTTGATCCACCTGTTATAATAACTACCTTCTCTTTCACATACATCCCCTCCAAAAAATGAATACACATTCATTTTATCACTTTATTTGATAGAAATCTTTATATTTTTAAATTTTTCTGATATTTTAACGTAAAGAGGTTTCTTTTCGTTCATTTTTTCGTAATCTATACTACTTTTTTAGTATTTAAAATATATTTTTAAAAAACTGAAGGGAGGTTCGAGTAACCTGTATATGAAGAAAATTACAAGAAGAAATTTTTAAAATCTGGAATACGCACTTGTCTATATTCATTTATAACCGCAAGTATCGGCTATTATTATGCTAAATATATAGAGCCCTATTTGCTTTCTTTTACGCAACACACACTTAAATCACCGCTCATACCAAAAGGTTTTCATGGTATGAAGATCCTTCAATTTAGCGATTTACATCTAGGATACTATTTCTCTCTCCAACATTTATCTCAAATCGTTTCCAAGATTAATGCTGAAAAGCCAGATATTGTCCTTTTTACTGGTGATCTCATTGATGATTACCAAACATATACCGAGGCTTCTTTTGTTGCATCCATTTTAAAGAATATACAGGCACCCTTCGGTAAATTTTCTATTTATGGTAACCACGACCATGGCGGATATGGAACTGAATACTATGATCACATCATGCGCGAATCTGGATTTGAAGTTTTGCAAAATAGCGAAAAGCGAATTCGTTTACTGGATAATAGTGAAATTTCTATTTTTGGACTCGATGATATGCTACTGGGTAAACCAAAAATAGCGGAAACTTTACAACATGCAAAACAAAATATTTATACAATTGTTCTCGTTCACGAACCAGATATCGCGCCACAAATCGCTACATATCCAATCAATCTTCAACTTTCTGGTCATAGCCATGGCGGACAAGTACAAATTCCTTTTTTAGGTGCTATTATTACCCCGTCGCTTGCAAAAGAATATATTGAAGGTTTCTATGACATTCAAGGTTTGACTCTCTATGTCAATCGAGGTATTGGAAGAACACGTGTCCCATTCCGCTTTATGTCAAAACCTGAAATTACACTCTTCATCCTACAACATTCGTAACAATTCGCCTATTTCCTTACATATCCTTCCTTGTACGCGCTCATCCACGCTTGGTCCACCATATGATAAAAATGAGTCCAGTAAAGGAGGTTTGTTCATGTATCCATATTATCAACCGATCCCAGTTCGTTCAGCACCTTTTGGCCCAGCAGGCGACTCACGCTTCTTTCCATTTTTCGGTGTTCCATTTCTAGCTGGAATTGCTGGCGGACTGCTAGGCGGAGCATTAGCTTTCGGGCCTAGACCGTTTTATCCGCCTTATCCACCGCCTTTCCCACCACCAGCACCTTTTCCTTGTTACGGAGGGCCTTGTCAACAACCATACTATTATTAATTTAAACCAACCATTCTTCTAATGTTTTTCTCTCAACGAACCGACTCATCACACGCCTATAATAAAAACTATTCTCTCTACTCATCCTTCCATTTTGAGAATATATGAGTAGAGAAAAAAGTAAAAACCTCTTAAATTCAATAAGAGGTTTTTACTTTTTTCACACTATTCAGCGTCTGTATTTTGATACGCCATCTTAAATAAATTCACTTGGCTATCAATTTCTTCTATACTACTATTAATTATATAATAATAGTCACCATCTTTATTTTGCTCACGTGTTTTCACATTATCAGCTAAAACCAGCTGTAAAATTGCCTTTATTCTCGCTTTCATTTCAATATCTAAAATTGGGAAGGATATTTCTACTCGTTTTTCCATATTCCGCGTCATCAAATCAGCTGAAGATAAATATATTTTTTCATCTCCATTATGATGGAAATAATAAATACGACTATGTTCTAAATATCTTCCAACAACACTAACTACACGAATATTTTCACTTACATTTGGAATCCCAGGTCTTAAACAACATGTCCCTCTAACGATGAGCTCTACCCTTACCCCAGCTTGTGATGCTTCATACATTTTTTTTATTAACGGTTTATCTGTTAACGAATTCATTTTAGCGATAATATATCCATTTCCATATTGTCTATGATAACGGATTTCCTCATCTATTAACTCCATAAACTGCTCTCTTATATCAAACGGGGCAACAGATAAATGATGAAAATGCGGTTTTTTTGTATAACCACTCAAATAATTAAAGAAATTTGTTGCATCTACACCAAAGTCTTTTCGCGATGTAATATATCCAAAATCGGTATACAACTTCGCTGTTGCATCATTATAATTTCCGGTTCCAAGATGTACAAACCTTTCAATTTTTCCGTTTCTTCTTCTTACAACTAACGTAATTTTACTATGCGTTTTCAAGTGACTTACTCCGTAAATAACGTGACATCCGGCCTGTTCCAATTCTTTAGCCCAATGAACATTATTCTCTTCATCAAACCTTGCCTTTAACTCAACCAATACCGTCACTTGTTTTCCTTTTTCAGCTGCTACCTTCAGCGCCTGAATTATTGGAGAATCTCCACTTACACGATATAATGTTTGTTTGATCGCAAGTACATTCGAGTCATCTGCCGCATCACGGACAAAATCAACGACTGGCTGAAACGACTCAAAGGGATGGTGTAATAAAATATCATGTTCTATCGCTTTTTCAAATACATCTTCCTCATCACCTAAATCTTGAGGAGGTTGAGGAATAAGAGCCGGGTATACTAGATGTTCATATAAAGGCGCTAATTTTTTATATAAGGAGAATAAACATGTTAAATCTAACGGTCCATCCATCATGTACACATCTTCATCTTTTACTTCTAACACATCATACAATAACGCTAACACTCTTTCATCAATGTGTTCTTTACCAACTTCTAAACGAACGGCAGCTCCCCACTTACGCTTTTTCAATTCTTTTTCAATTACTTTTAATAAATCGCGTGCACCTTCTTCATGGATCGTTAAATCCGCATTACGTGTAATACGGAAACGAGTAACAGGTGATACGTTATATCCTGTGAATAGTTTATGAGTAAAACCACTAATTACATCTTCTAATAAAATAAATTTATGTTTTTGCCCTTCACTCGGTAAAAATATGAAACGCTCCAGTAATGAAGGCACTTGTACAATTCCTAACTTCGTACGATTTTCTTCCTCAGCCTGTTGCTCATCATATAAAATAGTAGCTAAATTCAAACTTTTATTTAATAACATTGGAAATGGACGATACGCATCAATAGATACAGGGGTTAAAACCGGAAATATTTGTTCATCAAAATACTCCTCGATAAATTCCCTTTGCTCTTTCGTCAAATCATGGAATGTTAAACGCTCAATCCCCTCTAGTTCAAGCGCTGGCAATAAATAATTTTTAAACGTTTCATACTGCACAGTCATCAACTCATGCGATTTTATCGCAATCTTATTTAACTGTTTCTTTGGTGTTAAACCTGCTTTATTTTCTGGCTGATTAAATCCCGCACTTACTTGATCTTTCAAACCTGCTACGCGCACCATAAAAAATTCATCTAAATTCGAACTAAAAATACTAATAAACTTTAGTCTTTCTAATAGTGGATTATTTTCATCTTGCGCTTCTTGTAGTACACGTTCATTAAATGCTAGCCAGCTTAATTCACGATTATTATAATACGCTGTATCATTTAAATTTACTAAATTCCCCTTTAGTAATTCCATTCGCTTCACACTTCCCTTTGAAACTTTTTTAATATAATTTAATTACTTTTATTTTATCAAATTACAATATTCCAAAGTGTTTTTTTTGTAAAGACATCCGTACAACCTAACATTTCAATTCGAATACTAAGTTAATATTCGTTTTTAATACTCTTTCAAGCTGTTTTTTTGTTTTTCCGCTTGAACTTTTTCCGCCAATGCCGATTCTTCACATAAAATCCTGAATGTTAAACCTTCTTTACTTTCCGTTATATATATTGTTTCAACAAGCGATCTTTGTCGTATATTTAAAGCAGCCGAAAATTGTAATACAGCCCCTAATAATCGAATTTTCTTTTGTTCACTTTTATCAAACCATCCTTCAAACAGTGCCAAATGTTGTTTAAATAACATTTTTGATTTATAAGATGCAATAAGCGCTAACCTCACTCGATCTTTATGCATCATGCCGTCAATTGTTTTATTTGCCAATAAATAAAACGTGTGTAAACGACTCGCTTCTTCGTCTATATATTTTCCAATATTAAATACTTTCGCTGCTTGATGGAATGCTTCCCAGTCTTTTATTGAAACAGAAATCAGTCCCATTTCTTCGAGTTGTTTACAAATCAATCTTCCATGTTTAATAAGTTGAATGACAAATTCCATATCCATTTCATATTCGTGTGATAACAAATGTAAGCTTTCTTCAACTACATTCGGATAATATGAAATCCCTAAATCTTTCGTCAACTCTTCATAGAAAACACCTTCTCTTAATCCTTTTTTGCTTAATACAAATGCCGTTGCTTCTATAATATTTACAAGTTTATGAAATACTTCAACCGCTGGAATAATTGTATCAGCTCGATCTTTTGCCAATCCTTCCATTTTCTGAAGTTCGATAAACGATTGTTTTTCCAATGCACCTTTTACATTTTCAATATCTTCTTCTTTCATTTTGTATAAATGTACTCCCGCTATAGGATAATTTGTTAAATTTTGGTTGATTTTCGCTAAGTTTCTCGCACTACCACCAATTGCAATAAGAGGCAATTTCTTATCAATTAACCATGGTAACGTTCGAAATTGACACTCTAAATACTCTCGGATTTCCTCTAATTCATCTTTAGTAGGAATATCACCTTTAATAAATAGATGTTTTAAAGAAAGCGCACCAAAAGGAAAACTATGGTACTCTAAAATCTCTCTATTTTTAATATATGTAACTTCCGTACTTCCGCCACCAATATCTACTGTTATTCCTTCCGAAAACGAAGTAGAATTCATAACTGCTAAATAGCCGTAACGTGCTTCCTCATATTCTGATAATACTCTAAGAGTAAAGTCTGTTTGTCCTTCAACAAGTTTTTTAATCTCCTCTTGATTCTCAGCCTGTCTAATTGTTGCCGTTGCAACACAAAGTACATGATGCAACTGATGGAATTTTGTACTTTCTTGAAATTGAAATAATGTTTGTAACAATACTTCTTTACCTTCTTCATTCAAAACACCATCGATTAAATAATTTCTTAACCGAGCAACCACTTTCGTATTTTCAATTTCTTTATAAAAACCTCCATTTTGCTTTTCATAAATAACTAAACGCATTGTATTAGATCCAATATCTATAATGGCATATTGTAATTTTAATATTTCTTTCAAACTTCTCACTCTTTCATTATCAAATTTCTGAAACATATTCTATCACTATTATACAAAATAGTTGTTTTTTATAACAATATTGCTTTAATATTGAAAATATATACAATTACTTTTTGCATATAATAAAAACCCATTTTATTTATGCTATAATAAGGAAAAATTGAAAGGAGAGTCAATATGAAACCTTCACAACCACAATCTCCATTGCATAATCAACATTCTATTAATAGACTAGCTCAATCTATTTTCGTTGTGAATCGTCATGCTAAAGCTGCAACTAACCCTAAGTACTTATATTGGTTAAAAAAGACTGCTTTAGAACGCTTAATTACTGAAAAAAAGGCTATCAAAGAAGGATTACATTTTTCTAGAAATCCACGTTTTAGTCAACAACAATCCGATGTTCTTATACGTTTAGGTGATTATTTTTTCCATATCCCTCCTACGAAAGATGATTTTCGCACCCTACCGCATCTTGGTCACCTTGAATCCTCCTATCGAAATCCGAAAACAACCTTATCTTTAACAATAGCAAAAAAAACACTTCAAGATTATATTGGTCCTGAAGCATTAAAACAGGAAAAAAAATTAAGCGAACCAGTTCCATGGTATAGCCGTACCTATACAAAAAAATAAAACAGTTTGGCCTAATATTAGGCCAAACTGTTTTATTTTTTATCTTCCTTAATTTTAATATTAGCTTGTTTATAGAATGCAACTTTTTCTGTATTATATGATTTCGTATATTCATTAAACTTATCTTTTTCTGTCTCAATATCTTTATATGCTTGGTTTACTACCTTTACTTTCTCGCTAATATCTTTTAATTTTGTACCTTTATCTTGTAGCATTGTATATAATTCTTTTTCTTGCTTTAAAGATTTATTATAGCTATCGTACATCTTTTGGAATGAATCATATCGTTTCTCATAAGTACTCTTTACTTTATCCGCCTGGTCTTTTAATTTATTATCTTCAATTTTCTTCACATGCTTATCAGCTGACTTCACTTCTTCTTGCGCTTTATTTAACGCCTCTTTTTCTTTAATAAGAACTTTTTCTCGCTCAGCTGTATTTTTCACCGCTTGATCAAGCTTATCCTTAACAGCCTGATTATTATCTTTTCCTTCTTGGACAATTTGATTATATAATACTTGCCCCTCTTTCTCTAATGACTCTAATTTTTTCGCATCTTCAAACATTGTTTTTTCTTGCTTGGCAGCATTTTCAAATGCAACATATAGCTCCTCTTCTGGTTTTGGGCCGAAACAACCAGCTAGTAAAGTCATTGATAATGCAGTTATAATTGCTAATTTATTATATTTCAACATCTTTTCCTCCTATTAATAAGCGACCATCGTGCCAAAAATCCCATGAAAAACATGTAACTTCTTTATCTATTTCACGCTCGCATCTTTTTTACGAAGATCATCAATAATTATTTATACTGCTTGTACAATTTTCGCACTTGCAATTATGTAATGTCTTAAAACATAAAGGTATTTACCTTAATCTTACCTACTGCAAGAAACACTATAATATTTCACCTGATAAAAGATGATTGTTGACCTCTCACGTCTATCATTCCCTTTCTCACTTTCTATCAAATAACCTCTTTGTCCATTTTACATATTGCAAAGGGGACCTCGCAACTCTTACAAAGATTCTTTTAATTTCTTAAAAAGGAAAAGTGTAGAGCATGTTTTCCTCTACACTTTTAAACTGAAAACATTGTGCAAAATGCATTGACACATCCACACACAATTATATGCTGATTTCATATATTTTTAAAGACTTTTGTTACAAAAAAGTTTTTTTTGTAACAAAAGACAAAAAAATGTTACAAAAAAATCTTTATATCATACTTCTTCAAATCAAAGTTTTATTCATGACTTTGCAAGTTTCTATAATTATACAATTGATTTTGTGCCTTTCTAAACAAATCTTCAAAAGTTTTCCCTTCTATAGGATAACTTGCAGCCCCAAATAATAGTGTAGCACTTAATAAATCATTCGCTATTTCATTTTGAATATTTTTGATTAATCGACTTGTTATTGTTGACTTTTCATAGCCATTATCAACAGCTACGATAACATATTTATTTTCATCCCACCTCGTAACTACATCACCTTTTCGAACTGTCTTTACAATTGTACGTTCTACTCTTTGGACTAGCTCATCTAACTTTTTTTCTTGCACTGTGTCTTTTAATACATCCCATTCTTTTACGGAAAGAATATACACTGTAATATTACGAGAATCTCTTTCTGATAAAGCAGCTACTTTTCCAAAAAAATCAACGACAAAATCGTTATTCGTCATTCCTCCTACTTCAATATTTACACGCGTATTCGTTCTTTTATCGTACCAATGTCCAAAATAATAGCTTAGTATCATTTGCAATATATAAATAATAAAGACGGTTAAAAATGATCGCGAATCTAGCTTAGCAATTACATCCTGAAGTGCAATCCATTCTGTAACCGCAACTGTGTTCCCAATTAATAATCCACTAATTTTCCCTTTATGTTTCATACTCTCCCCTTTTATACCAATATATGTTTCTATAACAATAATGTTTTTCTATAAAATAAAAAATGTACATATTTAATGTACATTTCTACTTAAGCTTGTATACCTTTTCTATTTTATTTCATATATATACTATATATCGTTTTCAGGAAGGAGTGACCTATATGCCTCAAAAAGAAAATCTATTAGATATTATGCGCTTACTAGCTGGCTTTTTGTTATCATTAAAATTACTATTTAACTCTTTCGGAATAAACTTCATTACAAACGATCAAATTGACGCTATAGTAAATGTTATTTCATTTCTATTCATTCTATATTTTGGATACAAAAATAACTATATTGGAAAAAAGGGAGTGGAACAAAAAAAATTACTCAAGAAGCACAATCTTCATTAAAGAAGGAACCTTTCGCACAGGTTCCTTCTTATCATTTTCTGACAACCACTTCATTTGTTTGTAGCGGTCCATATGATACACCTTTATATTGAAATGTATATGTAGCCTGAAATAATGAATTGGGAGGAGCTTTATCTTTATTTGCTTTTATTTGACAAATTAATTCTACCTTTTCACTCGGTGATAAATTATCGATTCGCCACCTTACAAGCTGAAATAAAAACTCACTTATTCCCTTATCTGCTTTTAAAGAGTTTGGGATATACGCGAAATAATCACGAATCATATGACTTACAACTACTCGCGAAATCATTTCAACGCCTTTATTTTCAACTTCAAGTCGAATAATTAGTATGTCATTAACATCATAAATCATCTCATACGAAAATTTTTCTTTATACATACTTCGGATTTGCAATGTGACTGCTACATTGGATGCTTCCGTGTCCTTTTTAGAACCATCAATCCACAAAACCGGCTGTAACGGTATAGGATACCTTCCTTGATCCGAAATTCGTTTCCATATTTTCATAATATATTCACCTCATTCCAGATATATCATCTATACAACTGTATTCTGCCTCTCGGCGCAATAAACTACACTTTGAAAAAATATTGAGCTTGTTACAAACCATATTAAATTTTCCTTCTCCTTTTATCCTATTCGACAATATAAAGAAAAAACCATTTTTAATAGGTTGACACAGGTTATACTTTATTAAATATTTTTTTACAATTTCCTTCCTTGACTACATAACAAAATAAATTCTTACTCTCTCTTTTGGTCAATATAATAAAGTGAAGCTCTAATCAATCGGGCTTTAACGGGCAGTTAAAGCCCGATAAAATAATTTGGCGGTAGAAAACATTTGCCTTTTAGTCAAATTTGACTATAATATAATTTATGATTTCCATCCTTTATATCATGTCAGTGCAATTTTTTATAAAATGAAGAGGAACGATACAAACTGTACATAAAGTTTTTTTATGCATTGCACTAAAAAACTTAAGTTAGTTTAATTTTTATTAAAGGAGGGCTACTTTTGGAAGCACAACTATCAAAAAACGATTCAAGTAAAACAAAATTTGTTGTTGCTGGTTTACTACTTGGTATTCTAATGGCAGCAATGGATAACACAATCGTCGCAACTGCGATGGCAACGATTGTCGGAGACTTAGGAGGGTTCGACAAATTCGTTTGGGTCACATCCGCCTACATGGTAGCAACAATGGCCGGAATGCCTATTTTCGGTAAGTTGTCTGATATGTACGGACGGAAACGCTTTTTTATTGGCGGATTAATTCTCTTCTTATTTGGTTCTGCACTTTGCGGGACAGCATCAAGTATTGAACAACTAAGTATTTATAGAGCCATTCAAGGAATTGGTGGCGGCGCTCTTATGCCTATCGCATTTACAATTATGTATGATATATTCCCGCCTGAAAAACGAGGAAAAATGACTGGACTATTTGGTGCTGTTTTCGGGACATCTAGTGTTTTCGGACCTTTATTAGGTGCTTACATTACAGATTATATAAGTTGGCACTGGGTCTTCTATATTAATATTCCATTAGGACTTATTTCCTTCTTCTTCATTACTAAATACTATAGCGAGTCTCTAGAATATCGAAAACAAAAAATTGACTGGGCTGGTGCTATTACGCTTGTCATTAGTATCGTTTGCTTAATGTTTGCTTTAGAACTTGGTGGTAAAGAATATGCATGGGACTCTAATGTGATTATTGGTTTATTTTCAACTGTTGTTATTCTGCTTATTATTTTCTTCTTCGTAGAAAGAAACGCAACCGAGCCTATTATTTCTTTCCATTTATTTAAAAAACCTTTATTTGCAGCTAGCCAAGGTGTTGCCTTTTTCTATGGCGCAGCTTTTATCATCTGTACAGTTTATATTCCAATCTTCGTTCAAGGTGTTCTCGGTGGTTCAGCCTCAAATGCTGGATTAATTTTGACACCTATGATGGTAGGATCTGTAATCGGAAGTCAAACTGGTGGACAATTAGCTTCACGAACAAGTTATCGTAACATCATGACAGTATCTGGAGTTTTCTTCGTTCTTGGTATTTATTTACTAAGTACTTTAACTATGGAAACACCTCGTACACTCGTAACAATGTTTATGGTGCTTGCTGGACTTGGAGTTGGATTCTCCTTCTCAGTTTTAAGTATGGCATCTATCCACAAACTAGAAATGAGAGATCGCGGTTCTGCTACATCCACGAACTCATTCTTCCGTTCACTTGGAATGACCCTTGGCGTCACGATTTTCGGTACGATTCAAAATCATGTTTTCACTGATAAATTAAAAGCAGTCTTCCCTCCTGAACTAGAAAAAATGGCTCCTAAAGGTGGAGACACAAGCTTTTTATTATCACCAAATGCTACTGAAAAGCTACCTCCTGAAGTACTAAGCGGAATTAAAGAGGCTCTTGCAACATCTATTGCTAATACATTTTTTTGGGCACTTATCCCAGCTACGCTAAGTATAATTTGTATTTTACTTATGGGAAATGAACGTCTTTTAACAGGACCAAAAACAAAGCAAAAACAAAAACAAGTAAGCTAATATAGAAAAACGAAACGGTATATCCCTTTATGAAAGAGGATATACCGTTTATAATATATATAAAGTTTCTATATACAGGAGTTGATACAGCATGAGCATGAAGTTAGTCATTCTCGGCTTGTTACTCGAAGGAGATAAACATCCCTATGAAGTGCAGCACATAATGAAAGAAAGACAAATGGATTGTTATATTAAATATGCCAAGGGATCGCTATACTACGCCTTCGAGCAATTAGAAAAACAAGGTGCGATTAGCATTACCAATATTGTTAGAGATACGAATAGACCAGATAAAACAATCTTCCATATAACAGAGGAAGGAAAAGCCCTTTTCCACACCTTATTATTAAAACAATTTGAAGCGAAAAACCAAATATATAAACCTATTTATTCAGCGCTCTCTTTCGCTCACTTTAGCGACGAACAAGCTCTAGTTCCTATTTTGAAAAAAAAGAGAGATGATACAATGCTCTATTTACATACAATGCAAACGATATACGATCATAATAAACAACTAGTTCCTCGTGCTCAACTATATATTCTACAAAGTGTCATTGAGCATATTAATGTTGAATTACGCTGGCTAAACACGCTCTTACAAGATGCAACTGCAGGTCGTCTTTCAGAAATAGGTGTAGATAATGATTAAGTTTTTCTAAAAGAGGTGCCTCCTCTTTTAGAAAAACTTAACACTATAATTATTCCTCGCAACTCAAAACACCCTCATTTTAATAATAAATAAACATCGAAAAACTTAATTTTCCGAATAAAAAGAAATAAAAAAACTTTAGAATTTTCTTATTTTAAAACAGTGGACAAAATTCCGAAAATTGTGTTAGAATTTGTTTCAATATCATATCGCTTGTTAAATTCCTTTCAAAAGGAAAATAGGTACACGAATATTTCACTTCGTGTTTAAAAGGGAAGTTTGGTGAAACTCCAACACGGTCCCGCCACTGTAAATGCTGAGATTTCTTTTTTGTGCCACTGTGAAAACGGGAAGGTGAAAGAAATTATATGAAGCATAAGTCAGGATACCTGCCTATTTTAACAACACTGATAGACTCACGGATGATGATGAGGTGTTAAGAACAAAAAGGAAGGCTTATTTTTCTATGCCTTTATGCTTTTTGTTATAGGTATTTCCGAGTAAACGGAAATGCTTACTTTCAATTAGGGAGGAATTTAAAATGGCAATTCAAACAAGTAACTTAGGTTATCCACGTATCGGACTACAACGAGAGTGGAAAAAAACATTGGAAGCTTTTTGGTCCAATAAAATTGATGAAGAACAATTTTTAACGACAATGAAAGAAATTCGCCTTCAACACGTCAAAGTACAGCAAGAAAAGGGAATTGAATTAATTCCAGTTGGCGATTTTACATATTATGACCACGTTCTGGATACGGCCTACATGTTAGGATTCATCCCGTCACGTTTTTCAGAGTTTACCTCTTACCTTGATGTATATTTTGCAATGGCACGGGGCTCTAAAGATCACGTTGCTTCTGAAATGACAAAATGGTTTAACACAAACTATCATTACATTGTTCCTGAATATGAAGAAGGATTACAAATCTCTTTAAAAGACAATCGTCCTCTTCGTTTATATGAAGAAGCGAAAAAAGAGTTAGGCGTTGATGGAAAACCAGTTATTTTAGGCCCTTATACATTCCTAAAACTGGCAAAAGGTTATAACGAAGAGCAATTTGCCACTATTTTAAAAGAGCTAGTTGCACCTTATGTACAATTATTCTCTGAATTACACGCAGCTGGAGCACAAATTATTCAAGTTGACGAACCAATCTTCGCATCTTTAACAAAAGATGAAATTAATCAAGCGAAAGAACTTTACGAAGCTATTCATAAAGAGGTTCCAAATGCGAATCTTCTTCTACAAACATATTTTGATAGTGTAGAAGAGAACTATGAAGAAATTATTGCATTCCCTGTTTCTGGTATTGGATTAGACTTTGTTCATGGCAAAGAAGGTAATGTAAATGCTATTTCAAAATATGGATTCCCAGCTGATAAAATTTTAGCTATCGGTTGTATAGATGGCCGTAACATTTGGAGAGCTGATCTTGATGATGTACTTTCTTTATTTACAACATTACAAAATCAAATCACAGCAAAAGGTTTAATTGTTCAACCTTCTTGTAGCTTATTGCATACTCCAATTGATAAAACGGAAGAAACTCACTTAACAAGTGAATTATTTGATGCACTTGCATTTGCTAATCAAAAATTAGAAGAACTAGTCCTTATCCATTCTGCTCTTACTAAAGGTGTAGAAAGCATCAGTAGCGATTTAACAACATATCGTAATGCACATCATGCAATCCGCTCATCAGCTGCACGTAATCGTGAAGATGTAAAAGTGGCACGTACATCACTTAAAGAAGATGATTTCTCACGTCCTCTTCCATTTGAAAAACGATATGAACTACAGCAAGTAGCTTTACAATTACCGTTGTTACCAACAACAACTATTGGTAGCTTCCCGCAAACATCTGAAGTTCGTCAAACACGTAAACAGTGGCGTAACGGCGATATTACAAATGAACAATATAATCAATTCATTGAAAAAGAAACTGCAAAGTGGATTCGTTACCAAGAAGATATTGGTCTTGATGTACTAGTACACGGTGAATTCGAAAGAACTGACATGGTGGAATATTTTGGAGAAAGACTTGCTGGTTTCTCCTTTACTAAAAACGGATGGGTACAATCATACGGTTCTCGTTGCGTAAAACCACCTGTTATTTATGGTGATGTTGCCTTTATAAGTGGAATGACTATTAAAGAAACTGTATATGCACAAAGCTTAACAGAGAAAGTAGTAAAAGGTATGCTAACTGGACCTGTCACTATTTTAAATTGGTCATTCGTTCGAAATGATATTTCAAGAAAAGAAGTATCATATCAAATTGCATTAGCACTTCGTCATGAAATTGAATTACTTGAATCTTCCGGAATTAGAGTAATCCAAGTCGATGAACCTGCACTTCGTGAAGGTATGCCGTTAAAAGAAAAAGATTGGGATGCATACATTACATGGGCAGTTCAATCATTCCTTTTAGCAACATCTTCTGTAGAAAATGAAACACAAATTCATACTCATATGTGTTATAGTAACTTCGAAGATATTGTAGATGCAATTCGAGCGTTAGACGCAGATGTTATTTCTATCGAAACATCAAGAAGTCATGGAGAATTTATTAATACATTAAAGCATACAACATATGAAAAAGGAATTGGTCTAGGGGTATATGATATTCATAGCCCACGTGTCCCAAGTAAAGATGAAATGTTCACAATCGTAGAACAATCTTTACAAGTATGTGACCCTAAATATTTCTGGATTAATCCAGACTGTGGTTTAAAAACACGAAGAACTGAGGAAGTTATACCTGCTTTAGAGCACATGGTTCAGGCAGCAAAAGACGCTCGTTCTCTCCTAAAAACAAACGCATAATAAAAAAACGTGTTATCCTTTTGAAGGATAACACGTTTTTTTATTCTACACTCTCAAAATAGAAGTCGTATTGTACTTTATACAATTCATCGTCTGATGGCTCTTCAAGAGGAGTTGCCTGCAAGACTATCATATATTCCCCGTTCGGAATAGGAATATGATATTTATTAGAAAGAATACTTGTTATATATACTTCTTCATTCTTCACTGTGAAAGGAACTGATATCGTTCTAACCACTTCTTCTTTCTCAATATGATTTCCACAAGTAACTTCCACTTCACAAGTATAGTCAGAGATTGCTTCAAAAATAATAGCTCCATCCACCTCAGCATAGCCTCTTTCAAAATCTTCAGGAGTCCAATCTACATAAGGCTGCTGACCATCATAGTTCATTATCATTAATTGCGAATATGAAATTGTTAATTCCATAACTATCCCTCTCCTCCACTATGAAATGTATGCCAATTACTATTTCACTTCAAATTTCACACGCGTACCATCTGGATATTTGTCTAGCTTATTCCCTACCCAAGAACCTGCACCGCGGTTATCTGCTGGACTTATATATTCAATATGAGCTCCTTTTCCGCCTTCCTTACACATCGCCATCGGCCATTCATCACGATCATAACCTTTCTTCGTCGGATATGGCGCTAACGATAATTTCCTTCTATCCGCTGCACCATTACGATCAATTGTACACATTTCCGAATGTCCTTCTTTTATAGCATCCGTTATATGTTTCCCGGTCTCTGGATATCGTTCTTTCGGGAACTCTAGAATTTGATCATACGTAGTTGTTTTTTTAGTACTTGTCTCCTCTGGCACAAGTACTTCATATACTGCTACCAAAAGAGAAAGAATTGCAATAATTGAAATGATAATACCTTTAAATTGCTTCATGTGTACCTCCGTGTTCCTACCAATTTCTTTTCCTCAGTTATTATAACAAACTTCTTCTATGTATGTTTTCAGACATTATTTTAGCTCTTCCTCTCCATTCCGCCAAAAACATTCATTTTTCTTCATCTTTTCACTAATGCTGTAGAAAACTAATAACCTTCCGACATTCTTTTTCAAAGGAAGTCCACATAAAAGGTTGAAATGATATATACGATACTTTTTGGGGAGGAACTATCATGGAAGCTATTTATAAAACGAAAGATGTTACAAATAAAACAGGTATCCCAAAACATATAGTCCGAAAATATAGCCAACTCTTAGAGGAACACGGTTATATCATTTCAAAAACAGCTGATGCTCGTATTTATAAATTGGATGATTTAAAACTATTGAAATCTATACATGAAAGAGCTGCTACATTACAAGAAGACATTTCAGAAACAATACCTATTATTTTAAAAGAAAAAGATGCCCCACCTGTACCTGTTATTCAAGATAAACAAGAAGTGCAACCAAAAGAAGATGGGCGTAACTTTGAGGAGTTCATGCTAAAACTTGAAATGCTTGCTCAATTAAATGAAGCAATTATTCATCAAAACTCTACTCTCATTACACAAAATCGTTTAAAAGACGAGAAATTAGATGAACTAATGCAACAAGTTTATGTAAAAGAAGGCTCACAAGAAAAAATGTTACAAGATCTAGTTGTTCACGCCGCTCAAACAGATGCACTCCAAAAAGAAAAAATGGACTTATTAATGAATCATATGTATAAGCGAGAATCCAAACAAGAAGAAAAAATGAATAAACTTGTCAATCAAATTTACAATAAAGATAGCAACCGTGATACACAACTTATGCAAGTTATTCGCGAAATTCAAGAAACAAAAAGATTAGTCGCCGCCTCAAAAGAGCAAAGCTTCTTTCAATCATTTAAAAGTTTATTCGTTCGAACAAAACAAGAAAAAATAAATGAATGAAATTTTGTATCTTTTTCTAATGCACGATAAAATAAAAAGTTACCTTCTATCGGTAACTTTTATTCCTTATATCGTACAGCTGGCAATATAATAATAGCTTCAGTTCCTTTTCCGCTTTCACTTTTATATTCCAATGTGCCATTATGCGCTTGTAAAATACTAAATGTTACCATAAGGCCTAATCCTGTTCCTTTTTCTTTTAAAGAATAATACGGTTGTCCAAGCCTTACTAACTGTTCTTTTGTCATTCCAACACCACTATCTTTAACTCTTATTATTATCAATTCATCTTTTTGAATAGCTGTTACTTTTAAATACCCTTTGTTTCCTTGAATTGCTTCAATACCATTTTTAACAACATTCATAATAGCTTGCTTCAATTTCGTCTTATCGCCGATAGTATAAAGGCTCTCAGAAATCTCAACTTGCAAATAAACGCCCTGCATCGCTGCAAATGATGACATAAGAGTTGTCATTTCAATTAATTGTGCTGATAAACAAATATGTTCTTTTTTTTCAATTTGAGGCCTTGCTAAATTTAAATAATCTGAAATAATCTGTTCAGCACGATCCAGTTCAGCTAATACGAGACGCATATAATCTTTGTTTTTTACGTCTTCCGTACTCTCTAGCAATTGAATAAACCCTCGTACAACAGTGAGAGGGTTTCGAACTTCATGTGCAACACTTGCAGCTAACTCACTTACAATATTAAGTTTTTCTGATTTTTGCATTTCTGTACGCAATAATGCATTTTCGTTTAAATACTCAGTCAAATACACTTGAAATACCATTGTCATAACCATAATAAGTGATGCAAATATATACCCACTATATAGATTAGATATGTACGGTGTAAAACCTGTTTCTAAAAGGACATTCAACATCCCGACTACTAATGAAACAAGAACATAAAATGATGCAATCATAAAAGCTAATATTAGCTTCTTATCTCTTGAAAAAAGAGACCATTTCTTTGACAAAAATAATGGAATTATCGAAAGAAATATAACTTCTACCATAGGCAACCAACTAAGCCCCTTAAAAATCCATTCATATGCAACATAAATAATGGCAGGGATGAGCCCAACAATCCCACCATATAAAAAACCACTAACAATTGGGACTGGATGAAAATTGTATCCGCAAACGGTACCAAAACAAATAGAGTATGTCATGGAGAGAACGAGTGTAACGCTAGATAAAAACATAATAAAGTAGCGATTAGGCTTCGGAAGCATTCCTTGATAACGATTTAAACGAATCGCTTCATATAAAAATAGTGGTAAAATAATGATGGCAATTTGGATCATTAAATCACGAATCAGCTCCATAGCCTCTCATCCCCTATATGTATTTTGATATGATTATATCATTTTATAAGTCTATTTGTTTCAAAATTTTGATTTTTCTTAACATCTTTGTTAATTATTTGTTAACAACTAATAATAAATGTTACAAATTTCTGAAATGATTGTAAACCCTGTACCAAATTTCCTTCGTGCAGTATACAATGAATACGGATTACAAAGAAAATAAAAAACACTTCACTAGACGGACAACTATCGCAAAATACAGCATATAATCCATACTATCTATGTTTACAAATAAGTGATCATTACTTTAGTAGGAGGAAGATAAATATGGCGGGTACTACGCTTGTTTTAAAAGAAGAAAATTTGGTTGTGCTAGAAAACGTTGAAAAATCAGTATACGAAGAATTGCAACATAAAGCAGGGGACGAAGACTGTACATGTGCTGTAAATGAATCCGTTGTCCATCTTGGCAAAGTATCTTCCGTACTTTGGAACGAAGATGAAATAGATTGGGAATACGGTTATTAAAAAGTCGCTTGCAGCGGCTTTTTTTGTGTTTATACTTAAGTGAAACTTTAATTAACTCACACAGCTTATACTCTTATAGAAATTTGAATCCTCACATAATTTCTTACTTCCACTGAATTTTAAGATACAATTCTTATCTTTCACAAATAGCGGGGGAAATTTTATAAACAAAGCGTAATAGTTGAAAATATGATAAAATGAACTTAATTTTCAAACGGAAGAAAGGGAGATACAATGGAACAATTCATTAATCCTAGAGTGAAGGACATCCAAATTTCTGGAATCCGTCAGTTCTCTAATATGATTCAAAACTATGATAATCTTATCTCTTTAACAATTGGGCAACCCGATTTCCCTACACCTTCTCTAGTAAAAGAAGCAGCTAAACGGGCCATTACAGAAAATTATACAAGCTATACACATAACGCTGGTTTACTAGAATTACGCAAGGCAGCTTGTAACTTTGTAAAGGACAACTACAATTTACATTATTCGCCTGAAAACGAAACCATTGTTACAATCGGTGCTAGTGAAGCGATCGATGTTGCATTCCGAACTATTTTAGAACCAGGAACGGAAGTAATTTTACCTGCTCCTATTTACCCTGGTTACGAGCCGATTATTCGACTATGTGGTGCAACTCCTATTTTTATAGATGTTCGCGAAACTGGATTTCGTTTAACAGCTGAAGCATTGCAACATGCAATTACAGAACGAACAAGATGCGTCGTTTTACCGTATCCTTCTAATCCAACTGGTGTTACCTTATCAAAAGAAGAATTAGAAGATATTGTATCTGTCTTAAAAGATAAAAATATTTTCGTTCTTTCTGATGAAATTTATAGTGAACTTGTATATGAAGAAAAACACACATCTATCGCTCATTTCCCAGAAATGCGTGATAAGACGATTGTCATTAACGGCTTATCAAAATCACATTCTATGACCGGCTGGCGTATCGGACTTTTATTTGCTCCAGAATATTTAGCAAAACACATATTAAAAGTTCATCAATACAATGTTACATGCGCTACTTCAATTGCTCAATATGCTGCAATCGAAGCTTTAACAGCTGCTAAAGATGCACCGAAGATGATGCGCTATCAATACAAAAAACGCCGTGATTACGTGTATAATAGACTCATTCAAATGGGTTTAACGGTTGAGAAGCCAACAGGTGCATTTTATTTATTCCCATATGTTGGACATTTAACATCTTCATCATTTGATTTTGCACTTGATCTTGTAAAAGAAGCTGGGCTAGCCGTTGTTCCTGGAACCGCATTTTCCGAATACGGAGAAGGCTACCTTCGCCTTTCCTATGCTTACAGTATCGAAACTTTAAAAGAAGGCTGTGACCGTTTAGAAGCCTTTCTAAAGAAAAAAGCTAAGAGTTAAACTCTTAGCTTTTTCAGAGTGTTGGGAAACCCTTTAGGGTTCCCAACACTCTGGAATCTTTTTTGATTTTAGCGAAAGAAAACAACAAAAAATAGTAGAATTTAGAAAAATAGCCCTCCACCAACCCCTTTTTGGTTAGATGGAGGGCTATTTTTTTCATGTTTTGACAAGCGGCGGTGAGGTAAGCCTGCATTTGGACAGATTTCAGCCCTCGAAACCGAGCATATCGATAGCCATGTAGTTCTTTTGCATCCGCAAAGCTTCGCTCTATAGTTGAACATCGTACTTTATACAACTTTTTCCCTGTAGCTGTTAGTTTGTTTTTTCTAGCGATATCTTTATATTTCTCCCATATATGATGGGTGATAACTTTTTGTTTTTGTTTCTTTGAAAAGCATACCTCACGTAGCGGACAAACAGCGCAGTCTTCTGGATTCGATTTATATTGACGATATCCTTCGCGATCCGTTGTCGCATATTCTAAAATACATCCCATCGGACAAGCAAATGCATTCATTTCTTCTACATATTTAAATTGGCTTTTCGGTACTTCTTTATTTCTCTTTCCAAATCGGCGATACCCCATCACCATAAATATATTTCTTTCTGATAACTTCTTACAGATATATCCTGTAAAATAGCCTGCATCAAGAGCTACAGCTTCCACTTCAAACCCGAATTTATCAACTTGAGCTTGTAGACGTGCTAAATACGGCTCGGAATCTGCCATATTTCCAGCCGTTATATAGGTATCTGTAATAATATTGTACTTCGCATCAGTCGTACGATGATCTAAAAAATGAAAACCGTTCGGTTTTCCATCTCTCATTAAAAATCCACTATCTGGATCCGTTGTACTTATCCGAGTTTTTTTAGTAGGGGTATCACTTTCCTTTCTAGGTTTTAATTCTTTTTTCCGTGCGCCTCACGATCTTCGATTACCGCAGCTTCTAGTTCATCTATATAGAACTTTGCCTTTTCTTTTTTATATTTATGTACAAATTTATTTTTATTGGCATTGGCCTTAATGTGTGTGGAATCTGTCATCAACGCACGTCCTCCTACCATACGGCGCTCCGTCGCTTGTCTCACAATCTCATCAAAAATTTCTTCGAAAATATTTGTATGAACGAAACGAGTACGGCGATTCCAACTGATTGTAGAATGATCTGGAATTGTATCTGATAGAGAGAACCCTAAAAACCAACGGTAGGCAATGTTCGTTTTAATCTCCTTTTCCAATTGACGCTCAGAACGAATACCATAAAAATATCCAATAAACATCATCTTAAATAAAACGATAGGATGGATTGACGGACGGCCATTGTTTTCACAATAATAAGGGCGTAACTTCTCCTCAATAAAATCAAAACTAATTGTCGCTTCAATCGCACGAAGGAAATGATCTTGTGGAACCAATTCTTCTACAGAAACAGATACACGCTCGTCGCGATGATTTTTTAAAGCACCCATCATAAGAAATCTCTCCTTTTCCTCTTTTTTATCAGTGTTGACACATAAAAAGAGGTTCAGACACAAAAATAGGCTGTGGAGAAGGCTTTCTCCACAGCCTGAAAAAGCTAAGAGTTAAACTCTTAGCTTTTTGTTGCATAATGATCACAAGTTTGACGCTTCAATAATTTATGCGGAATAATAATGCATTTTGAAGTAGATTCAGAATGCTCCACCTTATCAACTAAAGCTTTTGCCGCTTCATACCCTAATTGATAAATATTCACATCAACTGTCGAAAGTGGTGGACTAGCAATTTCTGATAATAAAGCATTGTTAAAGCTTACAATCGAAACATCTTTCGGTACAACAAATCCTTTTTTAGAAAGCGCACTTAACACGCCAAGTCCAATTAAATCATCCGTTGCCATAATTGCCGTCGGTGGTTGCTTTAGTCCCATTAATTCCTCAACAGCCTGTTGACCACTCTCTCTTGAAAAATCAAAGTGTAAAATATACTCTTTCGGCAATAGAATATCTGCTAGTTTCAAAGCATCACTCATCCCCGCCAAACGATCTCTCGTTACAAGTAAATCTGATCCACCGCCGATGAATGCGATTTGTTTATGGCCTAATGAAATCAAATATTCCGCTACTTCTCTTGCAGCTGTATAATTGTCATTATCTACATATGTAATTTCATCTTTTCGATCATATGGTTTTCCAATTAAAACAAACGGGAAGTTTTGGTCATGCAAGTATTGAATAATCCGATCGTTCTCTCTTGAATATAAAAGAATAATACCACCGATTTGACGCCCTTGTACCATTTTTACAACACCATTAAAAATTTCATCTTCCGTTTCACCAGTCGACATATAAAGCGCATACCCTTCCACATGTGCAAATGAACTAATTCCTCTTATAACTTCTGGGAAAAACGGATTTTGAAAAGCTTTACTTGCAGAACTCGGCATAACAAGACCAAGTGTCTTCGTCGTTTGGTTCGCAAGGTTTCTTGCATTTAAATTTGGATGATACCCTAATTCACTCATTACTTTTCGAACACGGCGCTTTGTCTTTTCACTTATACTTGGATTATCAGCAATTACACGAGAAACAGTTGATGGTGCTACGTTCGCCTTCTTCGCCACATCTTTAATTGTAACTGTCATAAAAATCCCCTCCTTTCACTTCTCTGCCATTTTCATATATTTTATCTTGCATCCGTTGCAAGTCATAGGAGAAGTCATAAACTGTCATTTATTTATTCTATCTTGCAAAACTTATCATATTCTCCCTCTCCATGTATTGTAAGGGATATAGCTCTTTTTTCCTATACTATAATATACTATTTATTTCACTTCTTTTCATATGCGATGTCAAATCTCTTTTCATCTCTCTATAATTTTTTTATAGAGAGATGAAAAGAAAAATGGGACATAATGTCCCATTTCTCATCCTTTCGTACCTCCAGCTGTTAAACCAGAAATAAAGTATTTTTGTAGTGATAAGAATAAAATCGAAATCGGGATTGCAATTAATACGGAACCAGCCGCAAACGTCGTAAATTCATTACCAAATTTCTTCGCTACCATTTCATAGAGTCCGACTGCTAAAGTGTAATTTTCCGGCGTGCGTAAAATAATACTTGCTAAAATGAAATCTGTAAATGGACCGATGAAAGTGAATAATGCTACAACCGCTACGATTGGCTTTGCAAGCGGCATAATGATTTGCCAAAAAATACGGAAGTGTCCTGCTCCATCCATGCGGGCTGACTCATCCAACTCTTTCGGAATCGTATCAAAATACCCTTTCATAAGCCAAGTATTCATTGGAATTGCTCCACCTACATAAATTAAAATTAATGCAAGATGTGTATCAATTAATCCTGTTAACTGCGCTAATACGTATAGTGCGATTAACGCTGCAAAGTTCGGAATCATTTGTAGAATTAAAAATGTTAATAAACCATTTTTTCTTCCGACAAAACGATATCTCGAAAATGCATAAGCAGTAAAGCTAATTGCTAACACCGAAAAAATCATCGTCATAACACTAACTTTTAACGTATTTTTATACCAAAGTAAGTAATTACTTGAATCAAGATCAAGTAGCTTACGATAATGATCTAACGTAGCATTTTTTGGAATAATGCTAGAACCGGACAAACTATCTCCTGGATTAAACGATGAACCAATAATCCATAGTAATGGATAGAAAATAATCGCACACATTATGAAGATAACCAAATAACTTAATGAAAGACGTAACATCTTTTGTCGTTTAATATTCATTTACATCATATCCTCTTCTTGGAATGATTTTGTTCTCTTAAATTGCCATAACGCAACTGTAATAACGATTAACGATAAAATCATTGTAAGAGCTGCTGCTTTTCCGTACTGCGCTGAAGTCATCGTTAACTTATAAATCCATGAAATTAAAATATCCGTTCCACCTGCATCTTGCCCCGCCACAGCAGGACCTCCGCCGTTAAATAGATAAATGATACTAAAGTTATTAAAGTTAAACGTATATTGTGTAATTAAAATTGGTGCTGTTGCGTATAAAACAAGTGGCAATGTAATTTTGCGGAACTGTTGCCAAGCAGTTGCTCCATCTACTGTAGCCGCTTCATATAATTCTCCTGGAATCGATTGCAATATACCTGTTGTCATTGCAAATACGAATGGGAAACCGAGCCACGTTTGGATCATAATTAAAGCAATCTTCGCCCAAAACGGATCTGTCATCCAAGCAATCTTTTCAATCCCGAATAAAGCTAATACTTGATTATTAATTGCTCCAAATGTTTCATTAAACATACCCGAGAAGACAAGAATAGATACGAATGCTGGAACAGCCCACGGTAAAATGAAGATTGTTCGAATAATTGCCTTACCTTTAATACCAGGCTGATTTACGATAATCGCTAAGAAAATACCAAGTGCAACTTGTAATGTTGTTGCAACAAATGTCCAAATGACAGTCCAAGAAAATACACTTAAAAATGTCTCTCTCCACATTGGTAATGTGAAAATATCAATAAAGTTTTTAAAGCCCACCCAATCTACTAATTTAGCTGGAGGAGAGTGATATAAGTCATAGTTCGTAAATCCAATTAAGATTACAAAAATGATTGGAAATACAACTACAAAGATTAGTAATAGAAATCCTGGTGAAACCATTAAATATGGAAAACCTTGATCTAATAAGTTACGGTATTGCTCTTTTACTGAGTTTAATGGTGTTCCTATATCACGTTTCTTCCCATTTTGGTATGCATCATATAAGTTAAATCCATATATTCCGAGTCCAAACACTATGACGATAAGTGCCAAAATCCCTTCTACTAATAGAAAGACAGAATGGTCACGTGGAACTTCTGTACCGAGCGTTACAATTCCCCATAATCCCATATTTAACAAATCAGCAAATGCTACAATAAATGAACCTGTTAATACTAGAAAAATAAGACCTTTTACAAATTGTTTATTATATATTTGGCCCATGCCTGGAATAATAGATAACATGGTCGCCATTTTCCTATGTTTCGAACCGTTCATATCTTTCATTGGTTCCATAGATGTTTGCATGTTCCTTCCCCCTTTTTTCTTCCTACTTGGAAGGGAGAGAATTCGTGCCTCTCCTATTAGAGGCACGAATTTCACCTTATTTTTTCTTACTATGATTTGCCTCAATATTTCCTTTAATTTGTTTCACTGCACTATCAAGCGCGGATTTTGGTGCCTCTTTTTCTGTAACAACTAACTGAAGAGCGTCTCCAGCTGGTTTCCATACTTCTTGCATTTCTGGAATATTCGGCATTGGAATTCCATTTTCTGATTGAGTTGCAACTGCTTTTGCAGCTTCGTTATCTTTAATAATCGGATCTTCCATTACTGATTTTACTGGAGGAATTTCTTTTGTCTTCTCAAATCGAATTTTTGCATTTTCTTCATTTGTTACCCACTCAGTGAACTTTGTAGCTAAATCATTTTGTTTAGAGAAGCTTGTTACATGCCATCCTTTTACCCCAACAAATGTTTTCATCGGTTGACCATTTGGTAATTTCGGCATTGGAGCAACACCATAATCAATTCCGTTCTTTTCCATCGCTTGGAACGCCCATGGTCCATTCATAATAGATGCTGCTTTTCCTTCATTGAATAATCCGTCAGCAGCAGGTCCACCAGATTCACCGATAATACCTTTCGGGAATAACTTTTCTTTGTACCATTTTTGAAGATATTCAGCACCTTGTACTGCTCCGCTATTATTTAATCCAACATCACTTGCATTTGGCTTTCCGTCTTTCTCACCAAATACATATCCGCCCATACCTGCCATAAACGCGTTAGCAAAGTAGAAGTTATCTCCTAATGTTAAAAATCCGTACTTGCCATCCTTCGTAAAGTCTTTTGAGAAGTTAAATAGCTCGTCCATCGTTTCTGGAGCTTTTTGCATTAATTTTTTATTGTAAATAAAAATTGGTGTTTCAATTGCTTTTGGTAAACCATATAATTTCCCGTTGTATGTTTGTGCCTTTATTGATAAGTCAGTAAATTTACTCTTCACAGTATCATCTGCTTTTACTTCAGAAAGTAAGCCTTCTGTTACTGCATTTCCGATTTGATCGTGTGGCAATGTTACAACATCTGGTCCCGTCCCCGCTGGTCCATCAAGACGTAACTTTTTCACTTGATCTGTCATTTGCATTTCAACAACTTTTACTTTTACTTTATATTTTTCCTCAAAGCTTTTCACTGCTGGTTCTAAACCAACACCTTTTTTATCATCTTCCCAAACGAGAAGATCATAGTCTTTCTTCGCTTTACTTTCCTCTTTTTTTCCTGAATCTTTCGGTCCACATGCAGATAACATGCCAATTGACAATGCTGAAATCGTTAATAGTGATAATGCTTTCTTCATCCCAAAAACCTCCCTAAATTGTCTATGTACCTCTTTAATTGAAAACGTTTGCATTTGGTTGTTTAATAGAAGCGCAAACAATATCTAAATCTATGAAAACGTTTGCGCTATTTGTCTATCATTATACATCCTTTTATTCATTTTGCAAATATTAATTTTCAAAATAATCTTATCACACTCTTTATTCATTGACTTTACATAAAATGAATACTACTCTTATAAGCAATATTAAAGTTATGTGGAAGGCAATCGTTTGCAACATAATCTTTATTATTTCATTTACGGGAACTATATGTATAGAGATATTAAAGGGGGATTTTCTATATGCTTAAAGAAGCGATCTATCATAGGCCAAAAGATAATTATGCATACGCTTACGATGAAAAAACAATTCACATCCGAATACACACAAAAAGAGATGATGTTCACAGCGCCGCTCTCATCTACGGGGATCCGTACGAATGGCAGGACGGGAAATGGATTACAGCAAGTATACCAATGAAAAAAACCGGATCTACTGAGTTATTTGATTATTGGTCGGTTTCAATCAAACCGAAATTTAAACGCTTACGTTATGGATTCGAATTAAAAAACGACGTAGAAACTCTTATTTATACAGAACGAGGATTTTTTTCTAATATCCCAAATGACGATGTCGGTAACTTTTTCTGCTTTCCATTTGTTCATGCAAAAGACGTTTTCAGGGCACCATCCTGGATTAAAGACACAGTATGGTATCAAATTTTCCCGGAACGATTCGCTAACGGGGATAGCACATTAAATCCAGCAAACACCCTCCCTTGGGGAAGTACCGAACCAACTCCAACTAATTTTTTCGGCGGAGATTTTGCTGGTATTATTCAAAACCTTGATTACCTTGTGAAGCTTGGAATTTCCGGAATATATTTCACTCCTATTTTCAAAGCTCATTCGAATCATAAATATGACACAATTGATTACATGGAAATCGATCCACAATTTGGGACGAAAGAAACTTTCAAAGAACTCGTCCAGGCGTGTCATAAACATGGTATAAAAGTAATGCTCGACGCTGTTTTTAATCATAGCGGGTACTTCTTTGATAAATTTCAAGACGTGCTGGAACAAGGTGAAAATTCCGCCTATAAAGATTGGTTCCATATTCATGAATTTCCAATTATAACCGAGCCACTTCCTAATTATGATACTTTCGCATTTACACCGTATATGCCTAAATTAAATACAGCACACCCAGATGTAAAAGAATATTTACTTGAAGTAGGGCGTTATTGGGTAAGAGAATTCAATATAGACGGTTGGCGCCTTGATGTAGCAAATGAAGTCGATCACAGTTTTTGGAGAGAATTCCGAAGTGAAATAAAAGCATTAAATCCTGAAGTATATATTTTAGGTGAAATTTGGCACGATGCACTCCCATGGCTACAAGGTGACCAATTTGATGCTGTAATGAGCTATCCTGTTACAAACGCTCTACTTTCTTACTTTGCTAACGAATCCATTCATGCAAGTGAATTTATGAAACAAATTACTGATTCTCTACATTCCTACTCTATGAATGTAAATGAAGCGGCATTTCATTTATTAGACAGTCATGACACACCTAGAATTTTAGCAACATGTAACGGGGATAAAAATAAGTTAAAGTTACTCTATGTATTTCACCTTTCTTTCATCGGTTCTCCTTGTATTTATTACGGCGATGAAATCGGTATGGATGGTGGAATGGACCCTGACTGCCGCAAATGTATGATATGGGATGAAAAAGAACAAGATACTCTTTTATTTACACATATACAAACATTAATTTCATTACGGAAACAACATAAAGCATTTGGAGGAAATGGTACTTTTCAATTCATTGAGGCAAATGATGAACATAATTATATTTCTTATACAAAAACATATGAAGATGAAACTATCTTTTTCGTTTTAAATCCTACTAACAGTGAAGTTACAACTTCACTCCCTCTTCATATTACCAGGAAGAAAATAATTAACATTTATACAAACGAAGAATTTTCAGCGGAAGCAAGTGTATTACAAGTTACACTTCCACCGTATGGATTCTCTATTTTAAAATGGTAATAGTAAAAGCCTTATGCCAGAGTGGCATAAGGCTTTTCTTATTTCAATTTAAATACCATTGCTTCATACGGTCGTAATGTAATGTTTTCTATCAATACATTTTCTACATCATAATTGTGTATTAATAACTCTGCTTCACTATAAATAATGTCCTCAGGCAATTCAAATACACATTCATCTGCAGTAAAGTTTGCAATCACCAGAAGCTTTTCTTCTCCATATGTTCTTACATAAGCAAAAATAGAAGGGTTATTTTCTAATATTAAATCATATGTTCCATACACAACTATTTCATTGTTTTTACGTAATTCAATCAATTTTTTATAGTAATAAAAAATTGATTCTTCATCTTGGATTGCCTGTTTCACATTAATCTCTTTGTAGTTAGGATTTACCGCAATCCAAGGCTCACCCGTTGTGAATCCAGCATGTTCTCTATCATCCCACTGCATCGGAGTTCTAGCATTATCTCGGCCCTTTATATATATAGACTGCATCACTTTATCTATATCTTCGCCGCGCTCTATAACTTTCTCTTTATACATATTTAGTGTTTCAATATCTCGGTATTCATCAATTGATTCAAATCGAACATTTGTCATTCCGATTTCTTCTCCTTGATAAATATATGGTGTCCCTTTCATCATATGAAGTACTGTCGCTAACATTTTCGCTGATTCAGTATGATAAGCTCCATCATTACCAAAACGAGATACAACGCGAGGCTGGTCATGGTTATTCCAATAAAGGCTATTCCATCCTGTTTGTTCTAATGCTTTTTGCCACTTTGTTAAATTTTGTTTCAAAGTAAGAAGTGAGCATGGTTTTACATCCCATTTCCCACCTTCTCCGGAATCTAAATCCATATGTTCAAATTGGAATACCATTTGTAGTTCTTTTCTAGCTTCCCCTGTATACAATTTAGCCTCTTCTGTCGTTACACCAGGCATTTCTCCAACCGTCATAATGTCATACTGAGACAATACGTCTTCATTCATTTCATGCAAATACTTATGAATATTCGGACCGTTCATAAAATGTTTATGCCCTGAAACATATCCTTCTTCATCCGTTTCAACAGCTGGTAAGCCATCTTCTTTAGAAATAAAATTAATAACATCCATACGGAACCCATCAATTCCTTTTTCTAACCAAAACTTCATCATGTCATAAACATCTTGTCTTACCTTTTCATTATCCCAGTTTAAATCTGGCTGTTTTTTAGAAAACAGATGTAAATAATATTCATCTGTCATCTCATCATATTGCCATGCAGATCCACTAAATGCTGCTCCCCAGTTATTCGGCTCTTTCCCTTCTTTTCCAGGGCGCCATATATAATAGTCTCTATATTTATTATCTTTCGATTTACATGATTCAATAAACCAATTATGTTCATCTGAAGTATGATTAACAACTAAGTCCATCATAAGTTTCATATTACGTTTATGCATTTCATGTAATAGTTCATCCCAATCTTCCATTGTTCCGAACTCGTTCATAATTTTACAATAATCACTTATATCGTAACCATTATCATCGTTTGGAGATTCATAGACTGGTGATAACCAAATTACATCAATACCTAATTCTTTTAAGTAGTCTAGCTTCGCAAGAATACCACGAAGGTCACCTATACCATCACCATTACTATCCATAAAACTACGAGGATAAATTTGATATACTACACTTTCTTTCCACCATTGTTTTCCCATTATGCTACCCCATTTCATCTATACTATTGATTCTTTTTTCTTTTTTTTAAAGCGCAAACGTTTTCATTACTGAATGATAACAGATTCTATCCAAATTTAAAATAGCGCTTACAATATTTATTTTCTTTTTCTAATAAAACATGTGAAACTTATTATATATTCATAGGAATAATGAAAACGTTTTATTTTTTTATAGTGTTTTTATTTCTTTTTTGAATCTATTCGTTTATAATAAATTCAAAGAAAACGTTTGCATAAACTTTCTAGGGGGAAATATCATGGCAGAACTTAAATTAGAAAATATTTATAAAATATATGATAATAACGTAACAGCCGTAACAGATTTTAACTTACACATTCAAGATAAAGAATTTATCGTATTCGTTGGTCCTTCTGGATGCGGAAAATCTACAACACTACGAATGGTAGCTGGACTTGAAGATATTTCAAAAGGAGAATTTTCAATTGATGGTAAGCTAATGAACGATGTTCCTCCAAAAGATCGAGATATCGCAATGGTCTTCCAAAACTACGCTCTTTATCCACATATGAGTGTGTATGATAATATGGCATTTGGATTAAAACTTCGAAAAATACCGAAAGATGAAATCGACCGTCGAGTGAAACATGCAGCTCAAATTTTAGGGCTTGAACAATATTTAGATAGAAAACCGAAAGCTTTATCAGGTGGACAACGTCAACGTGTTGCATTAGGTAGAGCAATTGTTCGAGACGCAAAAGTCTTCTTAATGGATGAACCATTATCAAACTTAGACGCTAAACTACGTGTTGCAATGCGATCAGAAATTTCTAAATTACACCACCGCCTTGGCACAACGACAATTTATGTAACACATGATCAAACTGAGGCAATGACAATGGCTTCACGCCTTGTTGTTATGAAAGACGGCAAAATCCAACAAATTGGAACTCCAAAAGAAGTATATGAAACACCTGAAAATATTTTCGTTGGTGGTTTTATCGGTTCACCCGCAATGAATTTCTTCCGTGGAAAATTAACTGAAACCGATTTCGTTATAGACAGTTCACTAAAGTTTAAAGTATCTGAAGGGAAAATGAAGTTATTACGCGAACAAGGCTATGTAAATAAAGAAATTGTTTTAGGTATTCGTCCAGAAGATATTCATGATGAACTATTATTTTTAGAAGCTTCACAAGCTACTACTTTCACAACGAAAATTGAAGTTGCAGAGTTGTTAGGGGCTGAATCCATTTTATATATGAAACTTGGAAATCAAGATTTTGCAGCACGTGTTGATGCAAGACATACTTTTTCACCTGGTGACCAAATTAAACTTGCTTTTGATATGAATAAAGCACATTTCTTTGATAGCCAAACCGAACAACGTATTCGTTAAAAAATAAAGTTCTATAATAGAACATACAAAAAAACCGTCCACATATATACTGGGGGCGGTTTTCCATTATTATACTAGGGCTTCTATTGTATGAAATGATTGTCCTCTCGTGCTAATAATACCAAAAACAGGTAAATCACTAAGCACCACTTCTTCTTGCTGTTTCATAAAAGATGACGTTAATTGTTTTATCTCTATCCAAACGTCATTAATACAAAGTACATTGGAATCGTTCTCTTGTTGGCGAGAAAAAATAGAATCTATTTTATATAGACCAGCATTTTGAAAAAGCATATCAATACGACTGTATGCCTCCATAGCAAAACTAATAACACGTTGCCAATCTCCTTGTTTCCCCATATCGTAGGATACAAAAAGTGCTTCTCCGCCTAAATCCGTAATTTCCTCGGCTGTTGCTTGTCCACTTTCTTGATCAATGTCCGTCACAATTACTTTTGCGCCTTGCTTAGCCAACAAAAGAGCTGTACTACGTCCAATACCGATGCCACCACCAGTTACAATGGCAACTTTTCCTGCAAGCTTCATTTTCATTACCCCTTCTATATGTCTTACCGTCATTCAGTATACTCCTTTATTAGATTAGTCCGCAAGCAGGAAAAGTTTACTCCACAACTTGTAAGCGATTACTTTTCTGTTTCTTTTTTTTTCTTACTATTATATTGATCGAAGGTTAAACCAATAAAAATAAGAATTCCCCAAAATATTAAGCTACCTCCAGTCATTCCAAATCCCCCTTTGTTATATAACGATATTATTTATATCCATTATATCATTATCTTAATTTTCAATCTATTCAAAACGAAAATAGGATGTTTGAATTAGCTACAGCTTCTTTAAACATCCTTCCGTAATATGGAAGGGACTATATAGGAGATATCCACCCTATATCAATTCCATTTATCTAATTTTATGAAAAAATAAGAGAATGATGAAATTTTTCACGAAATTAAAAATAAGACTTTTTATATACAAACGATAAAAAGTCTTATTTCATTAGTAGCACGTATAATCTAAATATTAATTATACAAGACTCATCACTTTCGTCTTTGCAATTAAATCATGGAAGCCACAATTATCTTTGCGGAATAACATCATATATACATTGCATATTAATGGAACTCCAAGTAATAATATGCTTGGTAATAATAATACCAAAAATCGTATTATTAATGTTTGTAACGTTAGTTTTTCACTTGTTAACGAGATTATTTTTGTTCTTGTTACCTTTTTACCAAGTGTAGAACCGTTCCAAAGAAAAGGTAACAGAATAAAATTTATAGCCATTAATACGAAAACAAGTGTAAGGTCATATCTATAGTCACCTAAACTTATATTAAAACGATCAAAAATAGCACTATAGTTTCCTGTAATAATAGCTACTACTGCACCGTACGTAACCGAGATTAAAAACATGTCAATAAGGGAAGCACCTATGCGATTCATTACAAGCGCTGGACGATGCATCTTTAACTTCATTTTGTGTCGACTCCTTCATATCCTTCTTTACCCGTTTCATCGTACCACTTCTAAAAAACATTGTAAACTGGCGTTTCGCTTACTTTTCTTGTACAATGTGTTACAACAGCATTATAAAGGAGGTTCCCATATTGAAAAGATGGATAATCCTATTTGCCGCACTCTTATTAACAGGTTGTACAGGCAATACAAACCATTTAACTTATACAATTAACGATGAATATGAACTCATCCATACTTCTGGAGATGCATTTGAACTTTTCCCCTCTCAGGATGCTGTATATGCTACACAATACATCCCTGCAAAGATTACAGAAATTGCTTGGGACGATAAATACATTATCACAAAACAAATTGAGGAAAAATCAGATCCAAATAATCCTGACGCAGCAATTACAAATAAAAAAAGTGAACATTATTGGATTATCGATGTAAAGCATAATAAACGATTCGGTCCTTATAATGAAAAACAATTTAACGAGCAAAAAGATGCTTTTAAAATTACAGTACCTTTTCAAAGTGTAGATTCATATGTGAAAGAACTAAAAAAACAGTCAGCATAACTTTTTATGCTGACTGTTTTCGTTTAAATACACACCTTACTTAGAAAATGAGATATTGAAAGTTTGTGGCTCTTTAACAGCTTCATGAGTATCTCCCACTGCTAAATCATCTGTCGTAAACTTAATATCCTTTACCTTCTCTTTTCCATCATCGAGTATTAAACCGATAATTCCTTCTCGTGTCTCACCAGGTTTATAATCTTCCCTTGATACACTCTTTGTGCCTACAAGTGTGTCTTCTTCATATAAAAAGTTTTGAGTCGCTACATTAAAATGCTGTTTGTCATTAATAATAACATCATTCATAGAGAAGAATTGCATGTTCTTATTTCCACTATTCTCTACCTTATATGTAATTTCAACATACCGAATCGTATCGCTAATCTCTGTTCCACTTAACGATGCATATAATTCAGCGTCTTCTTGACTCACTTTATCTCCCAATCTACGCTTTACTTCTTCAGGAGTTAATGCAGTATACACTTTCAATGTATTTTTTGCATCTTTGCTCATTTGTGATAATGAGATAACTTTAACGTCTTGTACGTGAATTTTCATTGGGGCTACTTCAAATGTCTGATTCACAGAATGCATCTGTTCTAATTCAAATGTCCCCCACCCTTTTTCTTTCACTTTTTGTCCTACTTTTTTAAGCTCACGCCCACCATACTCTTTTGTTTCTGGAATAGATTCTTTCTTTTTAGGTTCTGCCTTCTTTTCTTCTTGATGGAAGCAACCACTTAACATAAGAAGAAAACTACATAAAACAAAAATACTTTTCCATGCTTTCATGATTTAATTTCTCCTAACACTATCATTCATTAAAATATATTAGTCCCTTGATTTGTAAACTATAGAAACAATAAGAAGTCCACAAAACGAACTTGTCAGTCCAGATACTATTATACCTCCTATTTGGAAAATATGAAAATAGGGGTCTAATAACGCGTGCACGATAAATATAATGGCCGCCACAACGATAGATGAAGCCCAATATTTCTTTTTTTCCGAAGTTAAACTAGTATCTTGATCAGTTTCCCTTCTATATTTCCATAGCACATATATTAGTAATAGTAGACCAAAACACGTACTCCCATGCTGTAAAAATTTATAAATTGGAATACTATATACTTCTTGCTGTAACAGCGGTATTTTCATAACAAAATAGCCTGTCTTATGGGTAAAAGCATCCCAAACGACATGCGTCACCATACCGAATAAAGCAGAATAGCAAAATACAAAAAAATCTTTCCAAGTATAAAGCCCCCACTTCTCACCTACTACATATTTATAGTAACTAGCAAAAGGCTTAGGTAAATGTGTTATAAATGGTCCTTTTAAAATACGATGATATGCATATGCTAATAAAAAAACGAGTGGTAAATTCAAATAGAAGAAACCAGCCCATGTATGGCCAATAATACCGTATGGCCTAAAATATAAAAAATATTCAAAATCAGGTGCCATACTACCTAATATAAGAGACGTCACCGAAATATAACTAGAATGTTTCTTAGCAAAAGGGAGAACAGCTGCTGGATGTGCAAATGTAAACGGCATATTAATACTCCTCTTCATATTTCTAATAGAATATCATCTATCATAACGAGAGAATTAATCTTGATGCAATATTTATTTTCACATTGGAATATGATAGTTTACGTGTTATAATCCACATAAAATATTCAGAAAATAGGAGGAGTTCACGTGTCGTTAACACTTGTATTTTTTCTTGTTCTGTCTACCTTTTTTTAAGTACATACATTGGCTTCTTTCTATGGAAGCACTTGAAAATTATAAAATATATGCCTGCTCTCTTTGGCTTTATGAGCGTTCTTTTCATTTTTATATGGAAGAGAATGACTTTCGGCTGGGAAGGTCTCGGTTTTGGCGCACTTCAATATACAATATTACTAGCAAGTTGTATTACACTTGTATTTGCTGCTTTTTTAGAATCAAAATCCGTTATGAATTGAGGTTTATATATTGATTGACGTACCCTTTTTAAAAAGTGTCACATTACAAAAAGAAAATATCCCTAGCTTTTCCGCATATCCATACTGCTTACCGGCTATACGAACATTACAATCACTCCTTTTCCATCCGAATGTAACATTCATTATTGGAGAAAACGGAACGGGGAAATCAACATTACTCGAAGCGATTGCAGTTGCTTTAGGTTTTAATGCAGAAGGTGGAACGAAGAACTTCCGTTTTAACACGTACGATTCACATTCATCTTTACATGAATACATTCGAATTTCAAAAAGTTTCAATACACCAAAAGACGGTTTCTTTCTTCGCGCTGAATCATTTTATAACGTTGCTTCTTATATCGATGAAATAGATGCTATAAAATCTTATGGCGGCGTTTCACTTCACGAACAATCACACGGCGAATCCTTCTTCTCATTATTTATGAATCGTTTTTCAGGACAAGGTTTATACATTTTAGATGAGCCTGAGGCAGCTTTATCCCCAATGAGACAACTTTCAATGCTCATTCGCATGCACGAACTAGCTGAACAAGGTTCACAATTTGTTATCGCGACGCATTCTCCCATTTTAATGGCTTATCCTGAATCTACTATATACTCTTTAACTCAAGAAGGGATTCACGAATCGACATTAGAAGAAACGGAGCATTACCAAACGACGAAACTTTTCTTTGAAAATCGCGATCGATTATTTCATCACTTATTTGAGTCATAAAAAAAGAGGCAGCAATCGCTGCCTCTTTTTTCAGAGTGTTGGGAAACCCTTTAGGGTTCCCAACACTCTGGAATCTTTTTTGATTTTAGCGAAAGAAAACAACAAAAAATAGTAGAATTTAGAAAAATAGCCCTCCACCAACCCCTTTTTGGTTAGATGGAGGGCTATTTTTTTCATGTTTTGACAAGCGGCGGTGAGGTAAGCCTGCATTTGGACAGATTTCAGCCCTCGAAACCGAGCATATCGATAGCCATGTAGTTCTTTTGCATCCGCAAAGCTTCGCTCTATAGTTGAACATCGTACTTTATACAACTTTTTCCCTGTAGCTGTTAGTTTGTTTTTTCTAGCGATATCTTTATATTTCTCCCATATATGATGGGTGATAACTTTTTGTTTTTGTTTCTTTGAAAAGCATACCTCACGTAGCGGACAAACAGCGCAGTCTTCTGGATTCGATTTATATTGACGATATCCTTCGCGATCCGTTGTCGCATATTCTAAAATACATCCCATCGGACAAGCAAATGCATTCATTTCTTCTACATATTTAAATTGGCTTTTCGGTACTTCTTTATTTCTCTTTCCAAATCGGCGATACCCCATCACCATAAATATATTTCTTTCTGATAACTTCTTACAGATATATCCTGTAAAATAGCCTGCATCAAGAGCTACAGCTTCCACTTCAAACCCGAATTTATCAACTTGAGCTTGTAGACGTGCTAAATACGGCTCGGAATCTGCCATATTTCCAGCCGTTATATAGGTATCTGTAATAATATTGTACTTCGCATCAGTCGTACGATGATCTAAAAAATGAAAACCGTTCGGTTTTCCATCTCTCATTAAAAATCCACTATCTGGATCCGTTGTACTTATCCGAGTTTTTTTAGTAGGGGTATCACTTTCCTTTCTAGGTTTTAATTCTTTTTTCCGTGCGCCTCACGATCTTCGATTACCGCAGCTTCTAGTTCATCTATATAGAACTTTGCCTTTTCTTTTTTATATTTATGTACAAATTTATTTTTATTGGCATTGGCCTTAATGTGTGTGGAATCTGTCATCAACGCACGTCCTCCTACCATACGGCGCTCCGTCGCTTGTCTCACAATCTCATCAAAAATTTCTTCGAAAATATTTGTATGAACGAAACGAGTACGGCGATTCCAACTGATTGTAGAATGATCTGGAATTGTATCTGATAGAGAGAACCCTAAAAACCAACGGTAGGCAATGTTCGTTTTAATCTCCTTTTCCAATTGACGCTCAGAACGAATACCATAAAAATATCCAATAAACATCATCTTAAATAAAACGATAGGATGGATTGACGGACGGCCATTGTTTTCACAATAATAAGGGCGTAACTTCTCCTCAATAAAATCAAAACTAATTGTCGCTTCAATCGCACGAAGGAAATGATCTTGTGGAACCAATTCTTCTACAGAAACAGATACACGCTCGTCGCGATGATTTTTTAAAGCACCCATCATAAGAAATCTCTCCTTTTCCTCTTTTTTATCAGTGTTGACACATAAAAAGAGGTTCAGACACAAAAATAGGCTGTGGAGAAGGCTTTCTCCACAGCCTGAAAAAAAGAGGCAGCAATCGCTGCCTCTTTTTTATAATGCTTCTATAAATAAAGCTACTCCAATACCGCCTCCAACGCATAGAGAGGCAATACCTTTCTCTAATCCACGTCTTTTTAATTCGTGAATTAAACTTACCGTAATACGAGCTCCTGTACAACCAATTGGATGTCCAAGTCCTACACCACTACCGTTTACATTCACTTTCTCACGGTCTAACCCTAACTCTTTCTCTACAGCTAAATATTGTGCAGCGAAAGCTTCATTAATTTCAAGTAAATCTGCATCTTCTAATGACCAATCTACTTTTTCTAATCCTTTACGAATTGCTGGTGCTGGTCCAATACCCATAATTTTCGGATCTACACCCGCTACTGAGTATCCAACAATTCGAGCTAACGGTTGTAAGCCCTTTTCTTTTGCTTTTTCTTCGCTCATTAATACTAGAACTGCACTTCCGTCATTAAGACCAGATGAATTCCCTGCAGTTACTGATCCGTCTTTACGGAAAGCTGGTTTTAATCCTGCTAATTTTTCCGCTGTAATATCTGCACGTGGATGTTCATCCTTCGCAAATACAACTTCTTTTCTACGTTCTTTTATTGTAATAGGAACAATTTGATCGTCAAAGTATCCAGACTCCATCGCTTGCAACGCTAATGTATGACTACGAAGCGCAACTTCATCTTGTTCCTCTCTTGTAATTTCATATTGTTCAACTAAATTTTCCGCTGTTTCACCCATCATAATATGGTGAATCGGATCTTCTAAAACTTCCCACACCGTATCACGAATTTCTCCGTGCTGTAGACGTTGTCCCCAGCGGTGTTGTTTTAATGCATAAGGGCTCGAACTCATTGCTTCTACTCCACCTGCAACAACAATATCACTTACACCTAATTGGATTTGCATTGCAGCAGACATAATCGCTTGCATACCTGAAGAACATTGACGTTGAATTGTATAACCAGTAACTGTGTCAGGAAATCCTGCCGCTAATGCAGCTGTTCTTGCCGTATTTGCTTCATCAGTTCTTTGAATACAATGACCTAAAATTACTTCATCAACTTCATGTGGCTCTACTCCGCCTCTTTTTACAGCTTCCTGAAGTACAGGAACAGCTAATTCTACTGGTGTTATATTTTTTAGTGCTCCTCCGAAAGTTCCAATTGGTGAACGAACTGCAGCTGTAATGACAACATTATGCATTTTGTACTTGCCCCTCTCTTATGTACCCTAGTAAATTTGTAGGTGAAATTCCATAAGTTGTATGTCTAAAATTATCATACTATAAACATACCAAAAAATCAAAATATTTAATATAATAAAAATAGAAGGAATTAACCTTCTATTCTGTCAATGCGTATAAGAATTTTTGTAATATCTTCTCTGTCGTTTCATTCAATTTTGGTAACTTATCTACTGGAAAATATTGAAGTTCTAACCCTTCATGATCGAGCTTTAATTCTCCGCTTACATGATGTGCCTGATACAGATGAATCACATTAAAAATTTCATCTCCATTTGGATAACGGAAATAAACTTCCTTTCCTGAAAGAACGCCAAGAAATTGCATGATTTTCGCGTTTAGTCCCGTCTCCTCGAATAATTCTCTACGAGCAGTTTCTTCTGTCGTTTCTCCCAGTTCCATTGCCCCACCAGGTACGCCCCAATCATATGTATCTGAACGATATTGAAGCAATACTTCTTGATTATCATTTAATATAATAATTGCTGATCCTACTAAAATAAGTGGTCTCGTACCAACTACTTTGCGTAACTCTTCAATATACCCCAATATGTAAACTCCCCTTTCCTCACCCTTCCTTATCATAACAAAATTCTCTTTCTTTTGTTGCTGTAATTTTCAATAAAAAAGGAAGCTTCCACTTCCTTTTTTTACCGTTATCCTGCTATTTGCGGGCGGTAAGACCCCTACCTCAAAATTCAGCGAAAGTAAAGAAGTTAGGTGGGGATCGGGCTGCCCATAAAAGCCCTATTGGTGAGGGCTAATAATCAGTGGGGGATAAACAAAACCCCCACTGATTAAAGTTTCACTTTATTTCTTAAAGCTTTCGTATTTTACAACTTCAAAAGCTTCTTCAATTTCCTCATTATGATAATGGACATATGTAAAACGCCCTAATTCTACTAACCTAGCTATTTCTTGCAATGCTTTATGCTGATCATATGTTTCTTCAATTGTAATATGTACATAAAACTTCATTAATGGATGTTCATATAAAGGTTCTCCCACCTCTACATATACATCTTCAACCCCTTGCACAACTCTTACATAGCTCGCAAATTGATACAGAGCTTCTCTGTCTGAAACGATTTTTAATGTATACATATATTCTCCCCCTTTTCTTTACTATATCAAAAAGCAGACCATACTACGTTATAGAACTATGAAATTTTTTCGACTTATAGTCTATATATTCGTGTAATAAACAAGGCGTTTATCCATACATAGGACCTTTCCCCCACATATATTATAGAAAGAATTTTTTCATTTGAGGTGTTCCTTATGAATTCATACGTTAATATATGTGTTTGCATTACTCCAGGCGCCGATATTTCTGACGACCGTATTGCAAAAGATTTAGCAGTTGCAGAATCAATTTGGCATCCCATTACATTTAAAATTAAAGAAGTAATCGTACTAAACGAGCTTTTCCGTTTTTCTAATCGGGAAATTAGTTATAAAAACTCCATTCAAAGTCAGGAAAAATTATCATCTTTTTTTCAAACTTGTGTTAACGAAGCTCCTGAATGTGACCTTTATATTTGTTATATTGGCAGTGATTATTTCAAAGAAACCGCAGTAATCGCTTGCGCTTACTCTCTAGCGAAACAACAGCAACTTACTGGTTACATCGTTTTAACAAACTCAGCTGCTCCAATGAAAAATATATACACCCTCGCTCACGAAATTGGTCATATTTTATTTACAAGACGAATTCATGGAAAACTTACGCACGCAGATCCCCACTCTCCAACTGGATCGGAGCACCACCCTTCTCCAACAAATCTTATGTATCCTATAGTCCCTCGCCCTGAAAACGTCCATATTCATTCCTTATTAACAAACGAACAAAAGGAACTCTCCTTACAAAGTTCTTTATTACAAAGAAAAAAACAGTAACGATATTGTTACTGTTTACAACAATATATTCCAATCAACAAACCAAATACCGGCTGCTAGAAATAAAAAAATACAACTAAAGATAAACGTAATCCCTCTAAAAATCCCTATATAATATTTCTTTGGAAATACTTTTTTGCATATCCAGAGCAGCCCTTTTCCTATTAAACCGAAGAACAAAACATAACCCGATGTGTCATCTAATAAAGTATCGAAATAGTCATCATGTACCTTTTTCAAAAAGGTAGTATATAGCCCAAAAATCGTTAAACCTAAAAATATAATAGACAATATACCTAGAAATATACTTTGCATATTTGTTCCCCCCTTAATAAAAAATTCAGTTCGTGCACTATTAATATAAAGCTAGCTTACAGTTTTTTTCTCCTCATTTTTCAAAGACCATCGCATTAATACATACAAACTTCCGTACAGAAGTAAAGGCTCTAGTATTCCCCAATATGGGTTTTGCTTCCCTAATTCTTTAAATACAAACATAATTAATAGCGGTACGATAACAGCTAATATTCCAATCCATCCAAGTATAAAAGCTTCGCCAATTAACAACACCAATAAGACAATTCCAGCTAGTATATAACTTTGCATAGTAGTTAATTGCAATACAGGTGTCCCATACCATTTATTCATAAACATTAATAATACTAGTAATAAAATTGGTAGCAAAGCTGCTACATAAATAATGCTAAATTCTTTTATTTTGCTTTTAAATGATGACATCTTAAAAGCAAAAATAATAGCCACAATAGTTATCATTAAAACAATTGGGTACCCAATCAATTGTACATTCGTTAATGTAAATTCATGATTCGGACTTTCAAATAAAATATTTGTAAGTAACCAATATCCACCTATCCCAATTATCATTCCTAAAATAGTCTTTATACTCCCGCCTTTACCCTTCTCCATCTCATTCGCTAATTCTTCTGCATATTCTTTTGGCGAATCACCAAATATATCACTTACCGTCTTTCCTTTTTTCTCACCTTCTATTAAATGTAGCTCTGCATCCTCTAGAAAAGCATCTACATCTTCTTCTTTAATTCCCTTCGTAATTAAATACACTTTCGTATCGATTAAAAACTTTTCCCCTTCTTTAGAAACTTGCATTAGAATCCCTCCCTTAATTAACCGTTTCTCTTCTATTCGCCTTCATCATAATTTCAAGGAAGATTAAAATAAACAAACTTCCGTATAAACATATAATTTGAAATAACATTGGCACGAGATCTTCCGATGTGAACGTTTTAAAAACTAACATAATAGAAAGCGGAATAATTAAATATAAATTTTTAAACCATCCTTCAAAATATATATTTATAGCTACCGTGAGGATAAAGATCCCTCCAGCTAATATATAACTTTGGACTAGAGTCAACGTAAACATCGTTGTAGGATATATCACATCTAATATCGTAACTGCTCCTAATAAAAACATTGGTGCAATCATGACTAAAAACCACATGGAAAACCACGTTTTTGTAAAGCTTGTTACAAAGGTCATTTTACGAAGCAGAAAATTGGGACCCATTACAGCTACGATCAATGTAAAGCTATAGCCAATGCACTGAATAAGTGAAATCTGTAGAATTCCGTTATTCACTATTAAGATAGAAGCAATAAACCAAAACGATACGATATTCATTACCGTAAAACCAATTTACTTCCAATTTTCCTTTCTATCCCTTTCCATCACTTTTACAAGTTCATTCGCGTATTCTTTCGGTGAACTTCCGAAAATATCTTCTACACTTTTCCCTTCACCCTCACCTTCTATTAAATGCAACTCTGCATCTTCTAAAAAGCTTTCAATATCGCTTTCCTTCACACTCTTTGCAGTTAAAAATAATCTCATATCTAATAAAAAATTTCGCGCTTCATTTGATAACATTATTTTTTTCTCCCCTTCCCTTCAAGTAGACGCTCTACACTACTTTGCATCGCTTCCCAGCGATCCATAAATTCATCCAGTGCTTCCTCGCCTTTTTCTGTTAATGTATAATATTTTCGCTTTGGACCAGATGGAGATTCCTTCATTACACTTGTTATTAATCCTTCCTTTTGCATTCGTATTAATAACGGATAAATACTTCCCTCACTCGCCATTGTGAAACCATACTTCGCTAATCTTTCACTCATTTCATAACCGTATATTTCACCTTCAGAAATAATAGCAAGTAAGCATCCTTCTAAAATCCCTTTCAGCATTTGACTTGTCGACATATTTCAAATCCTCCCACTATCTTGTTTTACAAGATAGATAATCGTAAGTAGCGTTTACTTTACAAAATAGTATAGCAAACGCTACTTTGCAAAACAAGATAGCTAGCAATATTTCTCCAAATGTTTGCAGGAATTTTATTATCACCTCTCTAAATAGAGCAATAAGAGAACTTTTATTATGAAGGAGTGTTTTTCATCATGGTTACAAATCGAGTTGTCTTTTTAACAGGTGCTGCGAGCGGTATTGGTTATGAAATGGGAAGTGCTTTCGCAAAAGAAGGTGCGAAAGTTGTCATTAGTGATCGCCTTGAAGATCGTGCAAAAGAAGCTGCTGAACAATTGCAAAAAGAAGGCTATCAAGCCATTGGTTTAAAATGTGACGTTACATCTGAAGAAGAAATTACAGCAGCAATTTCTCAAACAGTTACTCACTTCGGCTCATTAGATGTATTAATTAACAACGCAGGAATGCAACATGTTTCACCGATTGAAGATTTTCCAACTGATAAATTCGAGCTTCTTATTAAAATTATGCAAATCGCTCCATTTATCGCCATCAAACATGCCTTTCCGATTATGAAAAAGCAAAAATATGGTCGTATTATTAATGTTGCTTCGATTAACGGACTTGTTGGATTCGCTGGAAAAGCTGCCTATAATAGTGCCAAACATGGTGTAATTGGATTAACAAAAGTTGCTGCTTTAGAGGGAGCAACTCATGGAATTACTGTAAATGCTCTTTGTCCCGGATATGTTGATACCCCTCTTGTACGAAATCAACTACAAGACTTAGCAACTACGCGAAATGTACCACTTGAAAATGTTTTAGAAGATGTCATTTATCCTCTTGTACCACAGAAACGTTTGCTACAAGTACAAGAAATTGCTGATTATGCTATGTTTTTAGCGAGTGAAAAAGCAAAAGGTATAACTGGTCAAGCTGTCGTTATCGATGGTGGTTATACTGCTCAATAAAGTGAAACTTTAATCAGTGGGGGTTTTGTTCATCCCCACTAATTATTAGCCTTCACCAATCGGGCTTTTACTGCCCATTAATGCGGGATAAAAAATAAAGTTTGCTCTTCGCGAGCAAACTTTATTTTACTTTCTATCGCGAGGATCTTTCTACTTTAGTAATTGTTTAGGGAGTTTCTCAATTGCAACAATCACTCCGTCTAATTTACTTTCAATCCGATGGAGTAAATATAGCGTTACAACAATTGGAAAGCCCACATTACCTATCATCCCGATCCACTCTTCCATCTTTCTCTCCTCCCTTCATTACATAAATAAGAGGAAACGAAGACTTAAGGCATAAAAAACAAGCTATTTTTTATTAGCTTGTTTTTTAACTACTCAGCCATACATTTCATTTTTCAGCATATAGATTGCTACCATGAAGATACAAATGGTCCTACACCTTGCTACCTTTCTTTGTTTTAAAACGTTGCGCGTGGTAGGAACAGGCACTTACAGCTCCTATACATAGCCAGTCCCTCTCGACCATTTAAAAACATGCTTTTCTACCGTTTTTTTATATAGCGACTGAGCAGTTAGCTTATTTTTTCAAATAATGATGTAATTTCTTGCTTATAATCTCCACGTAAAATACCTTTCTCAGTAATAATCCCCGTAATTAATTCATGCGGTGTTACATCAAATGCGGGGTTAAATACAGGCGTTCCAAGTGGCGCCACTTGTTTCCCAAAAATTTTCGTAACTTCTGTTTCATCTCTTTCTTCAATGACAATTTCAGCGCCTGTTTGTTTCGTAGTATCAAATGTAGATAACGGTGCTGCAACGTAAAATGGGATACCGAAATACTTTGCTAATATAGCTAAATTTAATGTTCCTATTTTATTAGCAGTATCACCGTTTTCAACGATTCGATCTGCCCCTACGATAATCGCATTAATTTCTTTCGTTCGAATTGCATGTGCTGCAGTATTATCCGTAATAAGCGTTACATCAATGTCTGCTTGTTTCAATTCCCATGTCGTTAAACGACCACCTTGTAAAACCGGCCTCGTTTCACACGCATACGCATGTAAACGCACACCCTTCTCTTTCCCAATATAAAATGGGGCTAATGCTGTTCCATATCTAGCAGTTGCAATACTTCCAGCGTTACAAATTGTTAAAATTTTATCACCGTCTTTAAAACATGTTAAAGCATGTTCTCCAATACTTCGGCACACCATTTCATCCTCTTGCTGAATATGAAGCGCTTCTTCTTCTAATATTTTTTGAGCTTCTTTTATTGTAGTAATCTCTCGAATAGATTCTCTCATACGATCAATTGCCCAAAATAAATTGACTGCTGTCGGGCGTGATGTTCCTAAATAGTTACAATCTCTATTAAACTTCTTCTGAAACTCATAGATATTTATAGCATCGTATTTCTTTGCCGCAAGCGCCAAACCAAACGCAGCTACAATTCCAATTGCAGGCGCTCCTCGTACTTCTAACATAATGATACTTTTCCATACATCTTCAATATTCGTTAATGTTTTGTATTCAGTGACATGCGGCAACTTTGTTTGATTTAATACTGCAATTGCATCACCTTTCCAACTTACAGATCTCGGAATAGTAATAATTGTACTCATGCTTTTACGCCTCCAACTGTCTGTTGAAATAATGTTCGAAACAGTTGAATATCAGCACACTTGGCTTCATATTTTATTAGTTCTCTACCTAAGGATAACGCTTGTTTTTTAGCTTGAATTCTATTTTCTTTATTTGCTATCCCATCTAAATCCGCTACATGAGCTAAGCCAATTGTTCTACGAATCAGTTCACATCCGGCAAATCCGACGGCATCAGTAAAGATATTTTGCAAAATAATTGGTAACCATTGTTTTTCTTTCGTATATGCTTCTACACCTTCACCAATCCATAACTTCGTAAAGTTTTCTACAAAATAACTCCATGTCTTTTCTATATGGAAAAATAGTACACTTCTCTTTTCTTCTTCTCTAGATAAAGCATTTAATAATAGATTTGCAATAAATTGACCGATATCAAATCCAAATGGACCGTACGTTGCAAATTCTGGATCGATCACTTTCGTTTCAGAAGGTGATGAAAAAATACTACCAGTATGTAAATCACCATGAATAAGCGCTTCTTTTCTCGTTAAAAACTTATATTTATATTGTGCTACTTTTAGTTTTAAAGTTTTGTCACTCCAAAGTTCATCAATCACTGACTGTAAATCTGACTCATAATCATTCGTATCATAATGTCCAAATGGATCCGTAAAAACTAAATCTTCTGTAATTTTACTAAGGTCTGGATTTACAAATGTACCTTCTAGTACCCTTTTCTCTTCTGACTGTAAACCGAAATCTGAAGTATAAAACAAAACATGTGCTAGAAAACGACCGATATGCTGGGATAAAAGTGGATATCCTTCTCCATCTATTAATCCTTTTCTTGTAATTGTTAGTCTTGATAAGTCTTCTATTACTGTAACTGCTAACTCTTCATCATGACTGTACACTACTGGAACATAATCTGGCACATACTTCGCAAAAATTTGTAATGCTTTACTTTCAATCGTCGCTCTTTTTATAGACAGTGGCCAGCTCTCACCAACTACTTTCGCATATGGCAGTGCTTGTTTTATTATAATAGACTTCTCTCCATCATCTAATTTGAACACGTAATTTAAATTTCCATCTCCAATTTCATGACAAACTACATTTGCTTTCTTTTCAAAATAACCGTGTTCTTTCGCATATTGTATAGCTGTTGTTTCAGTTAATGAATAATATCCCATCGTCTTCTCCTCCTTTTCATTCAGAGGTTTTTCTAAAATAGAAAAACCCCTTTCCACAAAGAAAGAGGTTTGAAGTTTATCTTCTCCCCTCTTATCTGCCAGAAAGTTTACTTTCTGCTGGAATTAGCACCGTGCCTTTTGGCGTCATAAACGCCCCATTTCACAATGGTATTACGGTCGGTTGCTGGGCTTCATCGGGCCAAATCCCTCCACCTGCTCTTGATAAGAGTTTTATAATTTTTAGAATTTTTAACTTTATGATGAAGACTATACCAAGAATAAAAATCACTTGTCAACATTTTATTTGTATAATTCTGGACGACGATCTGCAAAAACCGGAATTCCTTTACGTACCTCTTTAATTTTCTCGAATTTAAGTTCTCCAAATAAAATTGATTCCTCTTCATTTGCCTCTACCACAACTTCACCCCAAGGATCCACAATTAGAGAATGACCTGCAAACTCATTATTCGGATCCTTTCCTGCTCTATTGCACGCAACAACATAACACTGATTTTCAACTGCTCTCGCCTGTAAAAGCAAACGCCAATGTGCTAAACGTACTAATGGCCATTCTGCTACAACAAATAAAACTTTTGCACCTTTAGCAGTATGAACGCGCATCCACTCTGGAAAACGAATATCATAACAAATTGTACCAGCACACTCTACATCATCTAACTTAAATTCACCTGTCTCATTACCAGCAACTAAATATTTATGTTCATCCATCAGCTGAAATAAATGTACTTTACTATATTCATTGACTAGATTCCCTTCATTGTTTACAACATACATTGTATTTGTAACCCCTTGCTCTGTTTGCTTTGCTATGGAACCACCAACAATATGTACACCATATTGCTTCGACCATTCTTTCAACTTTTCTTTCGTTTCTAATCCATCCGTATCTGCAATTTCAGAAAGTCTCGTTAAATCATATCCTGTTGTCCATAGTTCTGGTAAGACGATAACATCTGGTCTTTCTTTCATCGCTTCACTTATTTTTTTTTTAGCGTTCTCAATATTTTTTTCTACATCTCCAAAGACAATATCCATTTGAATACATGCGACTTTCATTTTTTCAGCCCCATTCTCATTTTTTTCTTTACAAAATACTGGAAAGATTATATCATTTGTCACTAGAATTGTAACAACTTTCAAAAGAGGTGGAAAGTATGAAATTATTTCAACCTTCTGAGATAGTAACATCATTGCCAACACAATTTTTCGCTTCACTTGTTGCAAAAGTTAACAAAGTCGTTGCAGCTGGTCACGATGTTATTAATCTAGGTCAAGGTAATCCAGATCAACCAACACCGCAGCATATCGTTAAAGCTTTACAAGATGCTGCTGAAAAGACCATTCATCATAAATATCCGCCATTTCGCGGACACGAAAGCTTAAAAGAAGCCGTGGCAACATTCTATCAACGTGAATATGATGTAGTAGTAAATCCAAAAACTGAAGTTGCTATTTTGTTTGGCGGAAAGGCTGGATTAGTAGAATTACCAGTTTGTTTTACAAACCCTGGTGACACTATTCTCGTTCCAGATCCAGGCTATCCAGATTATTTATCAGGAGTTGCTTTAGCAAAAGCACAATTTGAAACAATGCCGCTTATTGCAGAAAATAATTTTTTACCGGATTATACAAAAATTGATGACTCTGTTGCGGAGCGAACAAAGTTAATGTTTTTAAACTATCCAAATAACCCCACCGGTGCTACTGCATCAAAAGATTTTTTTGATGAAACCATTCATTTTGCTAATAAACATAATATATTAGTTGTTCACGATTTTGCTTACGGTGCTATCGGATTCGATGGTCAAAAGCCTGTTAGTTTCTTGCAAGCAGACGGCGCTAAAGATACAGGTATTGAGATTTACACTTTATCGAAAACTTTCAATATGGCTGGATGGCGTATTGCTTTTGCAGTAGGAAATGAAAGTGTCATCGAAACTATTAACCTATTGCAAGATCATATGTATGTTAGTATTTTTGGTGCAGTTCAAGATGCTGCCCGCGAAGCACTATTAGGCTCGCAGTCTTGTGTGGTAGATCTTGTTAATAGTTATGAATCTCGGAGAAATGCTCTTATTTCAGCTTGTCACTCAATTGGTTGGAAAGTAAACATTCCAACAGGATCATTCTTTGCATGGCTTCCTGTTCCAAAAGGATATACATCTGAGCAATTTTCTGACATTTTACTAGAAAAAGCACACGTTGCAGTTGCTCCTGGTGTTGGATTTGGTGAGCACGGCGAAGGGTATGTCCGTGTTGGTCTCTTGCATACAGAAGATAGATTACGAGAAGCAATTAATCGAATTGATAAATTAAATTTTTTCAAAAAGTCATTGACAACATAAAAAATATCTGACAAAATTCAGTTATCTTAAAAATTTAAACATTTCTAAATACTTCTTATCAAGAGCAGGTGGAGGGACGAGCCCGACGAAACCCGGCAACCGATCTACAATTGTAGACACGGTGCTAATTCTCGCAGCGTTACGCTGACAGATAAGGAGCTGGTTGTAAAAAAACCTCTCCTTAGCTGAGAGGTTTTTTTATTTAACTAGGAGGTTATAACAATGAGCGGAATTATAGCGAAATATTTAATCCACGATGATTCTCACAACTTAGAAAAGAAAGCAGAACAAATTGCAATCGGTTTAACAATTGGTTCATGGACTCATTTACCACACTTATTACAAGAACAATTAAAACAACATAAAGGCAATGTCATTCATATTGAAGCGTTAGACGAACAAGAACATATTAACTCTTACCTTGGCAAAAAAGTATCACGTGGACTCATTAAAATTCATTATCCATCGCTGAACTTTAGCCCTGACTTACCAGCCATTTTGACAACAACATTTGGAAAACTTTCGTTAGATGGAGAAATTAAACTAATTGATTTAACATTCTCAGACGAATTAAAGAAACAGTTCCCTGGACCAAAATTTGGAATTGAAGGCATCCGAAACCTTTTACAAGTTCAAGATCGACCTCTTCTAATGAGTATTTTCAAAGGGATGATAGGACGGAATATTGGATATTTAAAAACTCAACTACGCGATCAGGCAATTGGAGGCGTAGATATTGTAAAAGATGATGAAATTTTATTCGAAAACTCATTAACACCACTTATAAAAAGAATTGAATCTGGTAAAGAAGTTTTACAATCTGTATACGAAACTTACGGGCATAAAACTTTATACGCAGTAAATTTAACAGGTCGAACTTATGATTTAAAAGAAAACGCGAAACGTGCGGTGGTAGCTGGAGCAGACATTCTTTTATTTAATGTATTTTCTTATGGATTAGATGTACTGCAAGCACTTGTAGAAGACGATGAAATTCCAATTCCTATTATGGCACACCCTGCTGTAAGTGGCGCATATTCATCATCGAAACTATACGGTTTCTCTTCTCCATTACTACTTGGAAAATTACTACGTTACGCTGGTGCTGATTTCTCTTTATTCCCATCACCATACGGCAACGTTGCATTAGAAAAAGAGGAAGCTCTTCTCATTACAGCAGCATTAACTGAGGAAGACCACTATTTCAAGAAAAGTTTTTCTGTTCCATCTGCTGGAATTCATCCTGGTTTCGTTCCCTTTATTTTACGAGATTTTGGTAAGGATGTTGTTATTAATGCCGGCGGCGGGATTCATGGGCATCCAAATGGAGCTCAAGGTGGTGGCAAAGCTTTCCGTGCTGCAATTGAAGCTACTTTACAAGGTAAACCACTCCATGAAGTGGATGAAATAAATTTGCATAGCGCACTACAAATATGGGGAAATCCTTCTCATGAGGTGAAATTATGAGTATTCAAGTATTTTGTGATTTCGATGGTACGATTACAAATAACGATAATATCATGTCCATTATGGAAAAATTCGCACCACCAGAAGCAGAGGAAATAAAGCAAAAAATTTTATCGCAAGAACTTTCTATTCAAGAAGGTGTTTCTCAATTATTTCGATTAATACCTATTAATCTACACGATGATATTATTCAGCTTTTACAAGAAACTGCTGAAATCCGTACAGGTTTTCATGAATTCATACAATTCATTAATGAAAATAACATTTCCTTTTACGTTATATCAGGTGGAATGGATTTCTTCGTCTATCCACTCTTACAAGAAATAATCCCTAAAGAACAAATTTATTGTAATGCAACTGACTTTTCAGGAGAATTTGTTGAAGTGAAATGGCCGCACCCTTGTGACGAGCAATGTCAGCATAGTTGTGGTCTCTGTAAATCATCATTAATTCGTAAACTAAGCTCTAAAGATGATTTTCATATTGTGATTGGAGATTCTATTACTGATTTACAAGCAACAAAACAAGCAGATAAAGTATTCGCCCGTGACTTCCTTATTACAAAGTGTGAAGAAAATCGTATTGCTTATACACCGTTTGAAACATTTCACGATGTTCTAGCTGAACTAAAACATTTGTTGGAGGTGAAATTATGAAACAACTTTTTCGTCAATGGTATGACTTAAGTGAAATTAAAAAAGAATTAACAACTCGGAATTGGTTTCCAGCAACGAGTGGAAATATTTCTATAAAAGTCAGTCATGATCCACTTACTTTTCTTATTACAGCAAGTGGTAAAGATAAAACAAAAACTACTCCAGATGATTTTCTATTAGTAGATCATCTAGGGGTTCCCGTATTAGAGACTGAATTACGCCCTTCAGCAGAAACAATATTGCATACACATATTTATAACAATACGAATGCCGGGTGCGTACTTCATGTTCATACAACTGATAATAATGTCATCACAAATTTATATAGTGATGCAGTCACCCTTCAAAATCAAGAAATTATTAAAGCTCTCGATATTTGGAAAGAAGGTGCAACGATTAACATTCCTATTATCGAAAACCATGCCCATATCCCAACGCTTGGAGAAAACTTCCGAAAGCATATACAAGAAGATTCGGGAGCAGTATTAATCCGTAACCATGGTATTACCGTATGGGGCCGAGATAGCTTTGATGCAAAGAAAAGATTAGAAGCTTATGAGTTTTTATTCCAATTTCATATAAAACTATTATCAATTCAAGGAGGCGTTTCTAATGGCGCAAATTCGTATTCATGAAGTAAATACTCGTATCGAAAATGAAGTGGAAGTATCTAAATTTCTACAAGAGGAAGGCGTTTTATATGAGAAATGGAACATCTCTAAGCTTCCTACTCATTTAAATGAAAATTATTCGTTAGCAGATGAAAACAAGGCTGAAATATTAGCTGTGTTTTCAAAAGAAATCGCCGATGTTTCAGCGCGCCGAGGTTATAAAGCTCATGATGTAATTTCACTTTCAAATGGCACACCTAACCTTGACGAATTATTAATTAATTTCCAAAAAGAACACCATCATACTGACGATGAAGTTCGCTTTATTGTCAGCGGTCATGGCATCTTCGCTATTGAAGGAAAAGATGGTCGATTCTTTGACGTTGAACTTGAGCCTGGTGATCTTATATCTGTACCTGAAAATGCAAGACATTATTTTACCTTACAAGATGATCGCCAAGTTGTAGTTATTCGTATTTTTGTTACAACAGAAGGTTGGGTTCCAATTTATTAAGGTAGCTAGTTGAATAAAAGATTGGAACCCCTTTTCCAATCTTTTATTCACTCTACATATATACATCCTCCTATGGAACAGGCTTATTTCATAACATTGAAGTAAGCCTGATTTTTTATTTACTAAAATGATTTGTCCCTTTCGTTTGTTCAAATCAAATATCTCGAATCACAATTCCACTTTATCAAGTATATTTCGGAATTTTTTTTGAACATTTATTGAACTTTTTTTGAAATTTTTCTGAAAATTCTGTTTTGTATATGATATACTACAACTAATAAGAAGGAAATGAATATTGCAAACAGAGGGGGATAATCATGAGTTTACTTATCGCACTTATACTAGGAGTTACATGCGGAGCTATTCCTGTCATTTTAGGAGCTATTATGGAAGAATTAGAAGTTGGTGTTTTAGGTTTTGCTGCATCATGTGTAAGCGCTTTATTTTTTGGTTTATATGGTGCTATTCCTGTTTCTATTCTGTGCGCATTTTATATACTACGCCATGCTCGCGCAAAACAGCTCGGCCCTAATCACATTGCCCAAGTTATTCCATTCCCAATTGAACGATGCCGCCGCGCTTCCAGCCTATAAAGTGAAACTTTAATCATTGGGAGTTTTACTGCACACAAATAGCGGGATAAATTATCCAACTTAAATATTATGCCTGCCTAAATAAATAAAAAGTCCTCAAATGAGGACTTTTTATTTATTTTCTTCTAGAAATTGAAACAATTCTTGCAAATGAAGTGCATCTTCACTGTAGCTAACGGATACATGACATGTCCCTTCAATCTCAGCATGCATATAAAGGACAATTCCATCCCGATCATATTTCAATGCCAAATAAAACTCCATTTCCTCTAACATCTTTTTCGAGCTTCGGATAACATAATGTCCTTTCTCATCTCTTCCATATTCAAAATCTGGTCCAAAATCGTATTTTTGTTTAAAAGCTTCTTTTTGCTTATCATTAATCTGTACACAAGTTGCTCGCTGCACAGCATCAATCATCTCGTCAAACTTTTGGAGATCCATTCCATTTACCCCCTTATATACTTTTTGTATAATACTTGTGTTCCGCTATTCTCTTTTCCATCTGCGATTAGCTCTTCATACAATTCCTTCGCTAGGGTTAAACCCGGTACTGGTAATTGTAATTTTTCAGCTTCATCTAAAGCAATCTTCATATCTTTCATAAAATGCTTTACATAAAAGCCAGGTTCAAAATCTCCTTTTAACATTCGAGGAGCTAAATTACTTAATGACCAGCTACCTGCTGCTCCTGTCGAAATACTCTCTAATACTTTATCTGCATTAAGTCCAGCCTTTTTCGCATATGCTACCGCTTCACATACTCCTATCATGTTAGAAGCAATTGCTATTTGATTGCACATTTTTGTATGTTGTCCACTCCCAGCAGGGCCTTGCAACTGAATATTTGTTCCTAGTTTTTCAAATAGAGGTAAGCAAATATCATATATTCTGTGCTCTCCACCGACCATAATTGCTAGTCTTGCTTCTTTAGCCCCAATGTCCCCGCCAGATACTGGTGCATCTAATGTATATATATTCTTTCTTTTCGCAACTTCATTAATACGTTTTGCCAATGTTGGTGTAGATGTTGTAAAGTCAATTGCTATCGTACCTTCATTTGCATGTTCTAAAATTCCATCAATCCCAAAGTACACTTCTTCTACATCATGAGGATAACCAACCATCGTCATAACAACATCAACTTGCTTTACTAACGCTTTCGGTGTATCACACCAAGTCGCACCCTCTTGCACTAAAGAATCCGCTTTTTCCTTCGTTCTATTATATACATATACTTTATGACCTCCTTGCATTAAATGATGTACCATACTTTTTCCCATTACACCAATACCGATGAAACCTATTGATAAATTTTTATTCTCCATCTTCTCATCCCCTTTGTTCTAATAAATCATTTACCATCTTCCGAAATTCCTTATTAAAATCATCATCCAAACTATTCTTCACATTTGAGAATAAAATAACAAACGTTCCTTTTTCTTTATTGAAATTATTGAAAGTGTTCCAACCAGATAATACACCATGGTTATGGAAAAAATCAGGATATATGTAAAAGCTAAATGCATATTTCCTCTCTGCTGAGGGTGTAAACATCGCTTGTATACTTTGTTCAGAAAGAAGCTTCCCATTTATAATCGCTTCATCTAATTTTTTCATATCCCCTACTGTCGTATACATCTCACCCGATCCATATAACCAGTCCATTCCTAATTTTTGTGCTGGTACAAGATCTTGGTCTTTCTTCACATAACCCTTCGTGAAGTTTTTATCTCCAGGTACCATATTTCCCATACCCGATTCATGCATCTCTGCTTTTGTAAATATATTCTCCTTTATGTAATCTCCTAAAGGCTTTTTCGATATACTTTCTATAATAAAAGCAAGCACCATATAATTATAATCTGTATACCTCCAACCTGTTCCTGGAGGAAATTCTACATTTTGACGTCCAATCCAATTAATTAACTGTAAACGGGAGGCTGCATTCACATTTCCTTTGGCATGTTCAGGCAAACCAGAGGTATGTGTTAATAAATGATATAACGTGATATTTTTATCTGCTGGAAATGAAGGAATGTATTTATTTACATTATCTTGGATATTTAACTTCCCTTGTTCTTGTAACTGTAGAATGGATGTAGCAACAACTGTTTTCGTAATAGAACCGATACGATATTTTGTTTGAGGCGTATTTTCTATTTTATTTTGAACATCAGCATATCCATATCCTTTATTCAATATAACATGCTCTTTATCTGTCACCAAAACTGTCCCATTAAATTGCTTTCCTACTAAATACTGATCTAACTTTTGAGATATACTAGCATAATCAATTTTTTGTACTTCTTCTATATTATCCTGTACCTCTGACTCAATAGCAGGAGTTACCTTTGTTGTTAATACTGCTTGTTCCTTTGGATCGGGACTATAGAGAAAATAGTATACTCCGCCGCAAACTACAGCAGACAGTGAAGCCATAACCATTATTTTTTTTATCATATTGTTCCTCCGTAATTACTTCATGTGAACTACCCACCACTTAGTCTCTCTTGCGAGCTTACTTGAAGTGGGAGCTTCTCGGTTAAAATGGTCCCCCATATTCTATTATCAAGTAATAAAAAAAAATCGCAACAATTTGTTGCGAAAAATCACATTTTTTCTTTTCTATATATACATACTTGATTTTTCCCATTTTTTTTCGCTTCATATAACGCAATATCCGCTCTTTGCATTAACTCTTCTCTTGTAATCCCTTGCTCATATAACGCAACTCCAAAACTCGCTGTTAATTTCGAAATTCCAGAGAAATGCTTTGTTTCAATGAAAAATCGCAATGATTCCGCAACTTGAAACGCTTCTTTTTCTACCGTATTTGTCACTAATATTATAAATTCCTCTCCTCCCCATCTTGCAAATACATGTTGATCTTCAACTTTAGATTTCATAAGATCTGCAAGTTGTACTAATGCTAAATCGCCAAAATCATGACCATATGTGTCATTTACTGATTTAAAATTATCTATATCAAACAAAATAAGTGCAACTTTTTCATCATTACGTAATACATTCTCCCACTCTGTCTCCAATATTTGCTGGAATTTCAAGCGATTATATATTTCTGTCAATGAATCTATCATAGCCAATCTTTCTTGCTCTTGATAGATTTCATCTAATTCTGTAATCTCTGTGCATTTTACTATAAATCGCGATAAGTCTTCTGGTAATGGTGTCGCACGTAATAGAAAAGTAAATGCTTCTCCTTCATAATTGTACATTTTAATTCTTCTTCCATTTGATAAAGTATCATCCAGCCATGTTATATCGTGAGTCGTCGAATAATATCCGTTCTCTCTAATAAGATGTTCTGCAAACACTAAATGTTGTTCACGATACGTAAATAAATTATCATGTCCGAAGAATTGTAAAAAATTCGTATTACAATCAACAATCTCATCATCTTCTACTATAAATAATAAATCATTTTGAAAATCAAACATCGTTTGAAGCAATTCTTGCTGTAAACCTACTTGCCGCACTAAAGAAAGTTGATATAAACTCTTATTCACTTCCTCTAGTACCACTTGTGGAGTTACTGGTGCTATAACAATATTACGTATTCCTAACAGTAGTAAATCTGCAAACTGATTGTCTATCTGTTGATCCCAAATGATAATGAATGTGCTCTGTGAATTATATATATTCTTTATATATTTTATTTGAGCAAAATCTGTTACATACATAATTACAATATGTGGTCTAGTTCTATGAAACAATATTTCTCCTTCTTCAAAACTATTTGCTATAAACATACATTTTGGATGGACGTTTTCTATCGTTTGTTGATGTGTACATCCATCTTCTATATAAAGGACATTCAACTGAAGATCTTGTAATACATTTTGGAAAACAGTATTCTCTAATAAAAAATGTAGTATGTTCATCACTAGTCTTCACTCACTTCATATATCTTGTTTTACTGAATTCCTCACAATCATTTTATAAAGAATTGTGAGGAACTCATATTAACAAGCTAATTGAGAATGTTATCTTCGCTTATCTGCTCTGGAAATTCCTTTTTTAGTGTATGATTATATGAATTGTATCGTTTGTATGAATGCCCTGCCTTACTATTTAAAACTTGACAATTAAAATAAAGGTATTATATTCTTAAATTCAATAACTTACAAAATGTAAGTGGAGTATATTACATTTATTTTATATTAAGTTGATATGTAATTTGGAGGATATATAATGACAAACAATGACTTTTTTAACGTTTTATATGAACGCACATCTACACGTGCATTCAACCCTGAAAAAGAAATTTCATCTACAGAGTTACATGAAATTTTAAAAGCAGCTGCTCAAGCACCTTCTGCTTGGAACTTGCAACACTGGAAATTCCTTGTGTTTCAAGGCGCCGACGTGCAAAAACGATTACACCCAATTGCTTATAACCAACAACAAATTCTTGATGCTTCTGCTGTAGTCGCTATTTTAGGTGATTTAGAGGCATATAAAAATGTTGAACCTGTTTACGGTCCAATTGTAGAACAAGGATTTATGAATGAAGAAGCAAAAGAGCGCTTAGCTAAAAATATTGAATCTGCATATACTCGGGAGCAATACCCACGAGATGCTGCCTTTTCAAATGCTGCTTTAGCAGCAATGCAACTTATGCTTGCTGCTAAAGCAACCGGCTGGGATACTTGCGCTATTGGTGGCTTCAATCCACAAGCATTAATGGAAGAATTCAATGTTTCATCTCGTTACGTACCAATTATGCTTATTACAATTGGTGAATCCACTTTAAAAGGTCACCCTGCACCGCGCATGAGCGTAGAACAAGTAAGTGAATGGGCGAAATAATAAAAACGAAGGTAATTTCATTACCTTCGTTTTTCAGGCTGTGGAGAAAGCCTTCTCCACAGCCTATTTTTGTGTCTGAACCTCTTTTTATGTGTCAACACTGATAAAAAAGAGGAAAAGGAGAGATTTCTTATGATGGGTGCTTTAAAAAATCATCGCGACGAGCGTGTATCTGTTTCTGTAGAAGAATTGGTTCCACAAGATCATTTCCTTCGTGCGATTGAAGCGACAATTAGTTTTGATTTTATTGAGGAGAAGTTACGCCCTTATTATTGTGAAAACAATGGCCGTCCGTCAATCCATCCTATCGTTTTATTTAAGATGATGTTTATTGGATATTTTTATGGTATTCGTTCTGAGCATCAATTGGAAAAGGAGATTAAAACGAACATTGCCTACCGTTGGTTTTTAGGGTTCTCTCTATCAGATACAATTCCAGATCATTCTACAATCAGTTGGAATCGCCGTACTCGTTTCGTTCATACAAATATTTTCGAAGAAATTTTTGATGAGATTGTGAGACAAGCGACGGAGCGCCGTATGGTAGGAGGACGTGCGTTGATGACAGATTCCACACACATTAAGGCCAATGCCAATAAAAATAAATTTGTACATAAATATAAAAAAGAAAAGGCAAAGTTCTATATAGATGAACTAGAAGCTGCGGTAATCGAAGATCGTGAGGCGCACGGAAAAAAGAATTAAAACCTAGAAAGGAAAGTGATACCCCTACTAAAAAAACTCGGATAAGTACAACGGATCCAGATAGTGGATTTTTAATGAGAGATGGAAAACCGAACGGTTTTCATTTTTTAGATCATCGTACGACTGATGCGAAGTACAATATTATTACAGATACCTATATAACGGCTGGAAATATGGCAGATTCCGAGCCGTATTTAGCACGTCTACAAGCTCAAGTTGATAAATTCGGATTTGAAGTGGAAGCTGTAGCTCTTGATGCAGGCTATTTTACAGGATATATCTGTAAGAAGTTATCAGAAAGAAATATATTTATGGTGATGGGGTATCGCCGATTTGGAAAGAGAAATAAAGAAGTACCGAAAAGCCAATTTAAATATGCAGAAGAAATGAATGCATTTGCTTGTCCGATGGGATGTATTTTAGAATATGCGACAACGGATCGCGAAGGATATCGTCAATATAAATCGAATCCAGAAGACTGCGCTGTTTGTCCGCTACGTGAGGTATGCTTTTCAAAGAAACAAAAACAAAAAGTTATCACCCATCATATATGGGAGAAATATAAAGATATCGCTAGAAAAAACAAACTAACAGCTACAGGGAAAAAGTTGTATAAAGTACGATGTTCAACTATAGAGCGAAGCTTTGCGGATGCAAAAGAACTACATGGCTATCGATATGCTCGGTTTCGAGGGCTGAAATCTGTCCAAATGCAGGCTTACCTCACCGCCGCTTGTCAAAACATGAAAAAAATAGCCCTCCATCTAACCAAAAAGGGGTTGGTGGAGGGCTATTTTTCTAAATTCTACTATTTTTTGTTGTTTTCTTTCGCTAAAATCAAAAAAGATTCCAGAGTGTTGGGAACCCTAAAGGGTTTCCCAACACTCTGAAAAACGAAGGTAATTTCATTACCTTCGTTTTTTTATATCCTGTCACACATCCGTAATATTACAATGTATTATTCGACATCTACACATAGAGAAATTGTAATTTTTACGCTATCACCATAAACAAATATGGCGTTTTGTGTCGAAATTTGTTAAATCATTGAAATATAACCGTGTATTTTTGTTACAATTGTGATACAATGATAACAAATAGATAACAAGAGAGGGATTTTCATTGAGTTCATACGGAAGCTTTATCGCACTTTTGAGTTACATAGTAACTGTACTACTGCTATATTTTATTGGCGATGCTGCAAACATATCAGTGTTACAATTCCCAAAAGAAGAAGCGTTACAATTAGAAGCAGAAAAACATACTGCACGATCCATTGCACCACTACTCTTAGCTCTTCCTGTATATATCATCGTTTTATATAAAAGTAAAAAAGTGTAAAGGCTACCTAATTCATTCATTTCGGTGGTCTTTACATTTTTTTGTGACATTTCCCCTATTTTAAACATCATTCCATACTAAATACCCATCTAGTCATTTAAAATGAGAAAATCCCCTAGAAAAATTTCCATTATCTGTCCAGTCACTAACTACCGAACTTACATAGATTATAAGTGTGAAGGGGGTGATGAGGATTATGTTTGGATCATTTGGATGCTGTGATAACTTTAGAGACTGTCATCATCATGAAAGAGAGCACAACCATCGTGAGAAAGAGAGAGAAGAAATTAGACCACAACGACCTGCTGTATGTAACGTACTTGCAAATCTTTCTATAGGCACTGAAATTTCACTTCTTAAACTAAAAGGAAATGGAACATTCCGCAATTTAGTTTTTGAGGGGTTCTGTAACGGTATTGCTCTATTCTCTGCATTAAGAAGAGATAACGACGACAAAGACAACAACAAAGATGATAAGAATGGAAACAATCGTAATGACGATAGATTTGAAGGGATTTTACGTGTTTGCCCAGAAGATGTTATCGCAATTGCTCTTTAAGAGAAGTTTAATTAATAAAATCACCTAAGGTATATGTAACAAAAAAACCTGAGACCGATTTCAAATCGACTCAGGTTTTTTTACTATTATATGCTTTTAACTAATTCAACAACTTCTTCAGCAGTTGACATTGTTAATGCTTTTTCTGCTAATGTTTCCATTTCTGCTTTTGACAACTTGCTTAGTTGTGTTCTTGCAGGAAGAATAGATGTTGCACTCATACTGAACTCATCTAAACCTAAGCCTAATAATAATGGGATAGCAAGTGAATCTCCCGCCATCTCACCACACATACCAGCCCATTTGCCTTCTTTATGAGCAGCATCGATAACCATTTTTACAAGACGTAAAATAGATGGGTTATATGGTTGGTATAAGTAAGCTACTTGTTCGTTCATACGGTCTGCAGCCATTGTGTATTGGATTAAGTCATTTGTTCCGATAGAGAAGAAATCAACTTCTTTTGCGAATTGATCTGCTAATACTGCTGAAGCTGGAATTTCAACCATCATACCAACTTCAATAGAATCAGAAACAGTTGTACCCGCTTCTACAAGTTTTGCTTTCTCTTCTAATAAGATTGCTTTCGCTTGACGGAACTCATCAAGAGTTGCAATCATTGGGAACATAATTTTTAAGTTACCGTATACGCTAGCACGAAGTAATGCACGAAGTTGTGTACGGAACACATCTTGCTCATCAAGACATAAGCGAATTGCACGGTATCCTAAGAATGGGTTCATTTCTTTTGGTAAATGTAAGTATGGAAGTTCTTTATCTCCACCAATGTCAAGTGTACGAACAACGACTGGTTGATCTTCTTTTACACCTTCAAGAACTGCTTTATACGCTTCGAACTGCTCTTCTTCTGTTGGAAGATTGTCACGGCCCATGTATAAGAATTCTGTACGGTATAAACCAACGCCTTCTCCGCCATTATCGATAATACCTTGTACATCATTTGGTGTTCCGATATTAGCAACAAGCTCAACGTGATGTCCATCACTTGTTACAGTTGCTTGGTCTTTTAATTTTGCCCATACAGCTTTTTGCTCTTCAAATTTCGCTTTCTTTTCTTCAAAAGAACGAAGAGTTTCTTCAGATGGGTTTACAATTACTTCTCCATCTAAACCGTCAATGATTACGATATCGCCGTTTTGGATTTTCTCCATAACAACTTTCGTACCAACAACAGCTGGAATTTCCATAGAACGAGCCATAATTGCAGAGTGAGATGTACGTCCACCGATATCAGTTGTGAAACCTTTTGCATACTTACGGTTTAACTGAGCTGTATCAGATGGTGTTAAATCTTCAGCAATGATGATTACTTCTTCAGAAATTGTACCAGGGTTTGAGAAGTTAATTCCTAGTAAATGCGCAAGAACACGCTTTGTTACGTCGCGAATATCCGCAGCACGTTCTTTCATGTATTCGTTATCCATGTTTTCAAACATAGAAATAAACATTGATGCAACTTCATCCATTGCAAATTCAGCATTTACTTTTTCGCTATTTACTTTATCTTTTACTGGATTTACTAATTCCGGATCATTTAATACTAATAAATGTGCTTCAAAGATAGCAGCTTTATCAGCACCTAGCTCAGCAAAAGCGTGGTCCTTAATAGCTTCTAGTTCAGATTTTGCTTTCTCAAGCGCAGCGTCTAAGCGTGCAATTTCAGCAGCTTCGTCTGTAATTGATTTCTTTTCAATGTTAAATTCAGGATTCTCAAGTCTGAAAGCCTTTGCAATAGCAATCCCACTTGATGCAGCGATCCCTTGGATATTAAGAGTCATTATTCTCCTAATCCTTCGTTTTTCATAGTTTCTTCGATAGCTGCTAGTGCTTGAGCTGCATCATCACCATTTGCAGTGACCTTAATTTCCGCGCCTTGTTGAATTCCTAAAGACATAACACCCATGATTGATTTTAAGTTAACGTTTTTTCCGTTATACTCTAAGTTAATGTCAGAACCAAATTTGCTTGCAGTGTTTACAAGTAGAGTTGCTGGACGAGCATGAATTCCTGAGTCGCTAGTTACTTTAAAGATTTTTTCCATGATAATTTATCTCCTTCAAATACAGTATTTTTTTAGTTGTATAGACGTGAGTACTACATCATCTATTGTATATAATAGGCGATGTTCGGTCAACCACATCGCCTATTATAATTATAAACATTTTGCGTCAAATTCCTACTGAATGTCAATAATAGCGTTTTCGCCCTTCTTAACATTTCCATCTTTTTTCAATTCGACTTGTTGCCCTTGTTGTAAATTCGTAAAGACGATTGGTGTAATAATAGATGGTGCATTTTCTTTTACAAATGCAAGATCTACTTTTAATAATGGTTGTCCTTGCTTCACTTTATCACCTTGTGCTACAAGCGCTTCAAAGCCTTCACCATTTAATTTTACAGTATCAATACCGAAGTGGATTAAAATTTCTTTTCCGCCTTCAGACTGAATACCAATCGCATGTTTTGTAGGGAATACATTTACAATCTCACCATTAACCGGAGAAACTACTGTTCCTTCTGTTGGCTCAATCGCAAATCCATCTCCCATCATTTTCCCTGAGAATACTTGGTCAGGTACTTCTGTAATCGGTAAGATTTTCCCTTCAATTGGTGAAACGATTGTTTCATTTTCATCAACCTGTTGAGGAGCTTCTTCCACTTTTACAGGCGCTTCTTTTTCAACATGAGGTGTACGGCCTGACATAATATCATGAATTTGTGATTTTAATGTGTCAGATTTCGGTCCGAAAATAGCTTGAATGTTATTTCCAACTTCAAGTACACCGGCTGCTCCAAGCTCTTTTAAGCGGTCTTTATTTACATTTTTTTGTTCGTTAACTTGAACGCGTAAACGAGTAATACAAGCATCTAACGAAGCAATGTTTTCTTTACCACCAAGTGCTACTAATACTTCACGTGGAAGTTCTCCTGCTTCTGTTTTCCCTGCGCCTTCATTAGCATTCGCTACTTCACGACCAGGTGTTTTTAAGTTCCATTTACGGATTGCGAAACGGAATCCGAAGTAGTAAATAACTGCTAGTACAAGACCAACAATAATTACCCACCACCATGCCGTACGACCTGGTAGTACACCGAATAATATGAAGTCAATTAAACCACCAGAGAATGTCATACCAATTTTAACACCTAAAATTTGCATTGTCATAAATGATAGACCAGCGAATACTGCATGAATTCCGAATAATACTGGTGCTACGAATAAGAATGAAAATTCAAGCGGTTCTGTAATACCTGTTAAGAAAGATGTTAATGCAGCAGATCCTAAAATACCAGCTGCTAATTTTTTATTTTCCGGACGTGCTTCATGGTACATTGCTAAAGCTGCTGCTGGAAGACCGAACATCATGAACGGATACTTACCAGTTGTAAATGTACCTGCTGTTAATTCTACGCCGTCTTTTAACTGTGCCATAAAGATTTTTTGGTCACCACGGATTAATTCGCCAGCTGCATTTGTATACTGACCGAATTCGAACCAGAATGGTGAATAGAAAATATGATGTAATCCAAATGGAATTAATGAACGTTCGATTAAACCGAATATAAATGCTGCTATCGTTCTATTTGCATCAATCATTTGATGTGAGAACGTATTTAAGCCACCTTGAATGTATGGCCAAATGAAGCACATGATAATACCTACCACTAAAGAGAATGTTGCAGTTGCGATTGGTACGAAACGCTTACCTGCAAAGAAACCTAAGTATGATGGTAATTCAATGTTGAAGTATTTATTATAACAATATGCCGCTACTATCCCGACGATAATACCACCAAACACTCCTGTTTGCAGCGTTGGAATTCCTAATACGTTTGCATATGCTGGATCTGAAAATCCAATTTTCACTGGATCTGTTCCAGTGCTTGTTACTTTCACTAGTTTATCTACTTCTAAGAACACACTCATCGTTTTGTTCATAATTAAGTATCCGACGAACGCTGCTAAACCAGCTACTCCGTCTCCACCAGCTAAACCGATCGCTACCCCAACTGCGAATAATAGCGCAAGGTTAGCGAAAATAATATCGCCAGATTGTTCCATAATTTTTGCAACCATTACGAACCAATCTGCTTTTAAAGCAGGGATAACATTTGTTAGTTGTGGATTTTGAAATGCATTACCAAATCCAAGTAAAATACCTGCTGCCGGTAAAATCGCTACTGGAAGCATAAGCGCTTTTCCGACTTTTTGAAGAACACCAAAGATCTTCTTAAACATGGAAACCCTTCCTCTCTTATCTATATTGATACTTTTCGACAAACGCCAAAAAGGCATGAGGAAAAAAAAGATAGAACGATAGCTATACAAAGGGTAGTATGTCCCTTTCTTTAGCTTACATTCCCAACTTTTCTCCACTCATGCCTGATCGAATCAGTAACACGTGTCAAAAATAGGATTACGTATAAGTTCACTATAATTAAAGCAAACGTTTTCGTTATTTACCTTAATGTGTTTGTCGAATTTTGTATAACTTTGCAATAGTTATTATACATAACTATTGTAAGCGATTCAATCATTTTTTTTAACGTTTTCATTTTAGACAAAAATATATGTCTTTTTACACATGTTCTGCTTTCACTAATCGTTGTAAATGCATCGTTAAATAAATACTCTCCGCTTCATAAACAGGAAGTTGTAATTCGTTCTGCATTACTTTGACTAGCTTCCACGCCAAATTGTAACAAACTGGATATTCTAATTTTAATAAATCAGCAAAACTTTGTGCTTCTTCTACTTTTTCTCCTTTTTTCACCCGTTCAATAGCATATTGTAAATGGCGAATAAGGCGTAAATAATGAATGCTTTCTTGGTCTAATGTAATTTGTAGGTTTGTCTCAATTAAAGACACAAGTTGTGCAATAAGACGAGAATTTTGATTAACAGAAGATAAATCAGAGTTTGTAAGCGAGCTATAAATATGGAGTGCGATAAAGCCAACTTCTCCTTCTGGTAATGTAATTTGCAAACGAGAATTTAAAAGTTTCACAACTCCTTCAGCAATTTCATATTCCTCTGGATATAGCATTTTCGTTTCAACTAAAAAAGGATTATCTATTGTAAGTCCTTGTTTCAGCCTTTTAATTGCAAAAGAAATATGATCTGTTAAAGCGATATGAATATGTTCATTTAATGGAGACTCCGCTTTTTCTTGAATGTATAACATAATATCATTCATCAATTCAATTAGCTTTTCACTCACATGCGGCACTAAAAGTTTGTATTGTTCTCGATCACGTTCATTTTTTAAAACAAACATTTTCTCAATTTGTTCTTGCTCCAACACATCTTCAGCCTTTTTTCCAAATCCAATTCCTTTACCGATCACTACTACTTCCTCGTGTTCAGGATGGCTAGCAATGATGACATTATTATTTAAAACTTTTTTAATTTCTAGATAATTACTCATATAACACCACCCTCGTACTTAAATAGCCTACTTTTATGTTACAGAACATTCTTCTTTGTCGTCAATGTAAAACATCTACCATTTGATAAAAATTCATTTTTTAGACATGTTTGTATATGATGCGTATAATGTAAGAGCAACTGTACATAGAAAGGAGATAGCAACATGATTAAAATGTTTGTAAGTGATATTGACGGTACAATGATGCAGCATGGAGGTCTGATTGATGAACAGGATGTTGCGGCACTTCGCAGTCTTGCTGAGCAAAATGTTATTCTTTGCTTCGCTTCTGGACGACTTGATAATGAAATCGCAGACTTAATGAAAGCTGTAAATACAAATTTCCATCGTATTAGTGTAAATGGTGTGTTTGTATACACTAATGAAAATAAGCAACTATTATCCGCAAATTTTGATTCCAGCATTCTTCCTGATTTACTAGCTATGACAAATCAAGACCCTTATTTCCGTTATGTAAGTGATGAGCATAATTACTATATTGAAGAAAAGACACCTTTTATTCATGAACTCGAAAAACAAGTAGCAATGACTTCTGTTGAAGAACCAAATTTATTACAGAAAATCGATGATACAATTTTTCCAAATAAAATTTCTATCGGTGGAACAAAAGAAAACTTACAACTCCTTCAAAAAAAGATCGATGAAAAATTCCATGGAAAAGTTAGTACTTTCATTTCAGCTGAACAGTGTTTAGATGTAATGCCACCAAATATTAGTAAAGGTTCTGCTATTTCTGTTTTATTACAAGAGTTTCAAATACAACCAGAGGAGGTTGCATGCATAGGGGATTCTTACAATGATATCCCAATGTTTTCCTTAACTCCTCATAGTTTTGCTATGTCTCAAGCTGATGATGCGGTAAAAGAGCACGCTCACTATGTAGTAGATGCTGTCAAAGATGCCGTTAACCAAGTACTTGTTTATAATGAAGAAGCAAATAAAAATACGACTCGATCCTTATAAGGATGAGTCGTATTTTTATTTCTTTACATGTTGAAAACATCAAAGTTCACTGTACTTCACAAACTGAAATATATTACTTGTTACGTGCGATGTTCGTAATAAACTTGTAACGATCCCCACGATAAATACATTTCACATACTCTAACGGTAACTCACCTTCTGAATATGACCATTGACGCATTACAAGTACAGGCGCCTTTTTAGGAATATGCAGATGTTCAGCTTCATTATCCGTTGCAATTGAAGCTTCAATTGATTGAGTAGCGCGAACAAGCTTAAAGCCCAGTTTTTTCTCTAAATGTTCATATAAAGATTGTTGCAATATTTCTTCGTTAATATCTTTCACAAGAGTTGGCGACAAATATGTCGTCTCAAATGCAATCGGTTCGTCATCAGCTAAGCGCGTACGCCTCACTTCATAAACCGATTCTCCCTCTTGTATTCTCAGCCGGTCTGCTATTTTAGCAGTAGCTGGAACTAGGCGGAAACTTAATAACTGACTGCTCGGTTTCATACCACGAGATATCATATCTTCTGTGAATCCCGTCATCCCTTGCAACTTTTGCTCCACTTTCGGAAGTTGGACGAACGTTCCAATCCCACGTTTCCGGTATAAATAGCCTTGTTCCACTAAGTTATTAATCGCCTGTCTGATTGTCATACGACTCACTTCGAACTTATCACAAAGTTCATTCTCAGATGGAATTTTATCTCCCGGCTTCCATTCGCCGTCCTCAATTAGCTGTTTCACCCACTCTTGAATCTGATAATAGATCGGAAATGGTGAATACTTGTCGATGTTCATCAGCAATCGCCTCACTGCATAAAGATAGAGCTTCTGGATCTGCGATTACGGTTACATTCGGATGACGTTGTAAAACTGTAGCAGGACACGCCTCACTATATTCACCTTGCAATAATTCTTTAATAGCTTCTGCCTTTTTAGATCCCATAGCAACAAGTAGAATTTGTTTCGCTTTCATAATACTTCCAATTCCCATTGTAATCGCATGAGTCGGCACATCTTCTTCATTTTCAAAGAAGCGAAGATTTGCTTGGCGTGTAGATTCTGTTAATTCTACAATGTTAGTTGGAGAATTAAATGGTGTTCCTGGCTCATTAAATCCGATGTGACCGTTTTCACCGATTCCAAGAATCTGTAAGTCAACTGGGTTAGCTACTAGAATGCCTTCATAACGCTTGCACTCTTCCTCTAAATCACTTGCCATCCCATTCGGTACATAAGTTTGTTTAAATGGAAGATGATCAAACAACTGTTCTTGCATGAAATAGTGATAGCTGTTTTTATCTTCGTGTGGTAAATTTACGTACTCATCTAAGTTTACAGTGGTTGCATGACTTGTATCAAGTTTATTTTTTCGCATTTCTGCATAAATACCTAATGGAGAGCTTCCTGTAGCCATTCCTAAAGTTGGATTTTCTTTTGATTTTACAACCTCTTTAATTAACTTATAACCTGCTTCTGCTAATTCTTCTGGAGTTTTTACAACTAGAATATTCATCTAATTACTTCCCTTCCTTCATATGAATTCCTAAACGAACCGTATCATATACATGTAATTCTTCAGTCATAACAACAAAGTCTGCATCTTTACCTACCGCTAACGCGCCTTTATTATTTAATCCAAATTCTTCTGCTTGGTTAACTGATGTCATTAACACTGCCTCCTCGATTGAACATCCTGTAAATTCAATTACATTTCGGAAAGCTTGATCCATTTTTAAAATACTACCAGCTAACGTTCCATCTTCTAATCGGGCACTGCCATCTTTTACATGTACTGGCTGTCCGCCAAGCTCATATAATCCTTCTTCAAGACCTTTTGCACGCATTGCATCTGTAATGACACTTACTTTTTTCGGTCCTTTTAATTTATATGCTAATTTCACCATATCAGGGTGAATGTGAATACCATCTGTAATTACTTCAACCATTACATCTGGATTTAATAACACATGACCAACAACTCCTGGTTCACGATGATGTAATCCACGCATTTGATTGTATAAATGTGTTGCATGTGTAATTTTTCTATTTTTCAGTTGTGCATCAATTGCATCTGTATGCCCCATTGTGCCAACAACACCTGTTTCAGCAAGATACTGTTCAAACTCTAACGCACCTTCTTCTTCCGGTGCATATGTTACTAATTTAATTAGATTACCACTTGCTTCCTGCCATTGTTTAAATTGCTCGATACTCGCAGGAACAATATGTTCAAGTGGTTGTGCACCCGCACGTTTTTTTGAAACATATGGTCCTTCTAAGTGAATATATTCGAAATGTGCTCCCTTATCTTTCGCTTCCTTCGCAGCACTTAGCGCCGCTTCAATCGCTTCTGGAGCTTGTGTCATTGTTGTTGGGAAGTAAGTTGTAACTCCTTCTTTTAACATTTCTTTACCAAGAGTTACTAATCCATCGCTATTTGCATCCATCGCATCAATATCGTATCCACCATGAATATGAACATCAATCATACCTGGAATCACAATCTTTCCTGCCGCATCTAACACAGTTTCATTTTCTTGTGATACATATTGAGCCATCAAACCAATTTCTTTAATTGTTTCTGTGTAACGAATAAATCCGTTTTCCACTACTTCTTTACCTGTATAAATTTTGGCATTGATGACAACTTGCGTTTTCATTTTCATCGATCCTTTCCCATGAAATACCTACTTGTTATTATTACCTTATTCGCCTAATTCCATCTTAATATACACACGAGTAGTTGTCTATACATTCTAATGAAATTTCCTCTTCATTCAGCAGAAAAAAGGAAATTTATTTCTTTTTCATTATAATATATGTTATTCATTTTTTCCAAAATGGAAAATACCCTCTTATATAATTAATCACTTAAGTAGTGGCATAAGACCACTCGACCCCATAGTAATATGTTCACCGTCTGTTTCTATTTCTACTGTACGCTTGTTTGTTCCGTATATCATTATACCACGCTGTTTTAATCGTCTTACAACACTTTGATGAGGATGTCCATATGGATTTCTACTCCCGTACGAAAGAATAGCGAATTGTGGGTCTACTTTTTTTAAGAATGTTTCACTCGTTGAAGTATACGAGCCATGATGCCCTACTTTTAATACATCTGCATGTACATCAAATTGCTTTAATATTTCATTTTCTGTCCGTATATCAGCATCACCCATTAATAAAAAGTCCGCTTTACCATATCGAATCTTTAATACAATTGAAGACTCGTTATTCTCGTCTTTCGATTTCCCATTGTTCAATACTTGTATAGAAACATGTGGATCTAGCGGTATGTATTGTCCTTCCTTCACTGAAATGAAAGGAATGCCCCTTTTTTTAATGTTATTTCGATACGTATGATAAGTAAATGAACTATATGTTTTCCCGCTATCTAATACGAGGGAAACTGGCATTTGCTCTACAATTGGAATAAGTCCTCCTATATGGTCCATATCAGGATGAGTACTTACAATCACATCTAAATGATTAATTCTTTTTTCAATTAGTTTTTGAATAATGACCTCTCCCGCTTCATAAGGACCCCCATCTATTAACATCGTTTGACCATTTGGCAATGTAATAAGTGTCGCATCACCTTGTCCAACTTTTAAAAAACTCACTTTCATTTTACCAAAATGTTGCCGCTGCATATGTATAGAAGACGCAGTATGAATAGACATCATATATCTTTTAGCCGATGCGCTGTTTAACGAAAAACATAATAAAACAGAAACCAACAATAGAATACTCCGTACACCTTTCATAACTCGTCTCCTTTTTTCATTTAGTATGGCACGCTCTGTAATTGATATACAAAAAAAGCTTAGCAAAATGCTAAGCTTTTATTTTGATAATTCCTGTAAAGAACCAAAGAATAAATCTGCTTCATTCATTTGTTCATTTTCTTCCGAAAGAGGTGGTAAATCATCTAATGTTTTCAATCCAAACGTATCTAAAAATTCTTTCGTCGTTCCGTATAAAATAGGGCGCCCTGGTCCTTCCGCTCTTCCCGTTTCTTTTATAAGTAAGTGTGAAACTAACGTTTGTAATGCCTTGTCCGTTTTCACACCTCGAATCTCTTCCATTTCTGTTCTTGTAATCGGTTGACGGTACGCAACGATTGCCAACGTTTCAAGAGCTGCTTGAGAAAGTGAAGCCGCGGTTGGAGTATCTATTAATTTTTGATAGTACGAAGCATGTTCTTTCTTTGTTGCAAAACGATACACTTTTGCATATTGTACAATTTGCAAACCGCGATTCGATCCTTCGCATTCTTTTTGCATTTCCTCTATACTGTTTATTACTTCTTCCACTTCAACTTCCAGAACTTTAGCTATCTGTTCCGGATAAATCCCTTCGTCACCTGCAACAAATAAAAGCCCTTCAATAATCGATTTTTGTTCTTTTCTATCCATTTTACGAACTCCTTCCTCCTATTTCCCATAAAAAACACACATAAAAAAACCGAATCACAGTAAATGCGTTCGGTTCAATATTTCTTCTCTCGTTCCAAACGATACATTAAAACCTAACATGAGATAAAATATTTCTATCCCATCTTCACATCAACTCTATACGGATTTATTAGAGCTTGATACGAAAATTTCATCAAAATTATGTTCCTGCTCAATTATGATTTGTTGATTTTTCATTAGCTCAAGAACCGCTAAAAATGTTACAACCATTATTTCACGTTCTTCATCAGCAAACAAATCATAAAAGCTTTGGCGACCGCCTCTTACTTCTAACTGTTGTAGAATATCAGTCATTCGCTGTGCAATTGGTATTTCTTGGCGAGTAATTCGCGTTGTTACGGGGGTTTTTGCTTTTTTACGACGCATTAGCTTTTGAAATGCCGCTAACATATCATATAACGTAACATCAAGAGGTAAGCTTGTCTCCTCTTCTTGTTGAAATGATGTAAAATCAATTGGCGGACGTGTATATAGCTGTGCTCTTTCTTGTTCTCTTTCTTTTAACTCAGTAGCAACTTGCTTATATTTCTTATATTCAATTAACCTCTCCATCAATTCTTGACGAGGATCATCTATAAAGTCTTCACCGTTATCAGGTACATCTTCTTCTTGTTTCGGTAACAACATTTTACTTTTAATTTGTAATAACGTTGCAGCCATTACTAAATACTCACTGGCAACATCTAATTGTAATTCTTTCATCGTATGGACATAAGATAGATATTGCTCTGTAATTTTCGCTACAGGAATATTATATATATCAATTTCGTAACGATTTATTAAGTGTAACAATAGATCTAAAGGCCCTTCAAAAGCCTCTACTTTAAAATTATACTGCACAAAGCATCCCACCACATTTTTTCTATAACACCATAAGTATAGAGCATACTCATGTTCTATCCAACCTTTTTAAGAAATTTAATTAAAAATAGACCTATGCCCATGTCATAATGCCCACCGCTTCATATGATAACAATGTAGTAAGAACAATGTAGGAGGTCAAAAAACTATGGGTCACGTTGATTGCGGTTTTAGCGGTGGGTTCGCATTACTTGTTGTACTGTTCATTTTACTAATCATTGTAGGAGCAGCTTGCTTCTGCTAATAGGACGCAATAAAGCGACTAGGGATATTTCCCTAGTCGCTTATTGTTAATATTTCTATGATAAACTGTACATATAACCGTTAGACAGGAGCGAATAAAATGTATCCTACCGAGTACGTACAATTTTTAATTCATTTTCACGGAGACTATGATTATTTTGAATGTCATGAAATATTAGAAGAATATTGGAAATTAAAACCTAGAGGAGAACGTGACAATTACTTAGTCGGCCTCATTCAAATTGCTGTTTCCTCATACCATCATAGACGATCCAATTGGAATGGTGCAGAGAAGATGATAAAAAGCGCAATAACAATTTTAGAAAAGAGCAGCGCGCAATTACATCAATTCGGAATAGATCATAAACAACTTACATTCTTATTAAATGAAAGATTACAATCTATCCACAAAAAGGAAAATTTCGCCCCGTTATTTTTACCATTATTAGACGTATCGTTAGAAAAACAATGCATACAGTTATGTAAGAAACAAAACCTCTCTTGGAAAGATGCGAACGTCATTCCTGGTGAATACATCATAAATAAGCACACATTGCGTGATCGAACAGAAGTCATTTCTGAACGACACGAACAACTACAAAAAAGAAAGCAGAGATAATAAACTACTTATCCCTGCTTTCATGAATGTATATTTTGTTCAAGCTCTTTACACTTTTTGCAAAAACTTGCTGTTTGCTCATTTCCGCAAATTGTAAACTCAAGAAATTTACTCTTAAGCTCTTGAACCATCTTCGTCCCAATCCCCATATGACGGTGAGACGGATTCACGCTCAAATGCTGAATTTCCAATACCTGATCTTCTTTTTTTATAATCCCCATTATCCCAACAAAATCTTCATTTTGTTTCCACAAATACAATTGCCAATCCTCTTTCGCCTCATACTCTTTCATTGTCAATTGTAATGTTTTCACATCTTTTTCAGTTGGCATAAATGAAAGAAGCCCCATTGCAATTTTTTCATAACTTTTTTTAAAACGAATTAACATAACCCTTATCCCTTCTTACAAAAGTTACAAACTATTTATCCCCTCAATCACTCTTTTCATATCACATTCATTCTACAATATTTTTACCAGAGTGAGAAGGGGCTGAAACAACTTGATAATCATACAAAGCGTTAAGAAGAAAGTCAAATATATGTTTCCACGCTATTTCTTTCTATTACACCGCTCAAAAAAGAGACAATACTATATAGGAACTAAAAGAAAAATCCCTTTCTCATCACATTTCACTTATTAACCACTTTTGAACAAAGTAGTTCTACTAAAAGCAATATGTTAAGAGAAATACATTTATTGAAGCATATAATTCGTACTCCATCCTATGTATTTTGTTAAAAGTTTGTTCTCATGAACAATATAATTTAACGTTAGTAGCCGTCCTATTTGTGTCATATACTTTAAAATATATACCAATCCCTGTTTATAGGAAATAAAAAAAGAGAGCAAAATCGCTCTCTTTTTCTCGTAACTTATTCTTCCCAAACTTTAACTTCTTTCATTGCATCGCCTTGACGCATGTTTAATACCGTTTCAATACCGCTTGTTGCTTTACCGAATACAGTATGTACGCCATCTAAATGCGGTTGTGGCTCATGAACAACAAAAAATTGGCTACCACCTGTATTACGACCAGCATGTGCCATAGAAAGTGATCCAACAAGATGTCTATGAGGATTTCCATCAGTTTCACATGGGATAGAGTAACCTGGGCCACCTGCACCTGTGCCTGTTGGGTCTCCACCTTGGCTTACGAAGCCAGGAATAACGCGGTGGAATGTCACACCATCATAAAATCCTTGCTCTGCTAATTTTTTAAAGTTTTCTACTGTTTTTGGTGCCTCTTCTGGGAAAAATTCTAAATCGATTTTTTCGCCATTTTCCATTAATATGTATCCTAAAGTTTTCATATGTATATGTCTCCTTTCAACTATCTCAGCACTATATTACCATATTCATGACGAGAAACAAAAAGAATCCGACAATCTGCATACTTCTTTTTTGAAATGTGGAAGAAGCTAGGTGACAAATAAGAAAAATATACTATAATAACTGTGTTGCCCGAAAATTTAAGAAAGAGAAAGGGAGCGATTTTTCGTGAAAACGAAATTACTAGCTCTGCTATTAGCTGTAGCCGTATTTATTATGCCAACAGCTTCATTTGCAGACATCATTGAGGGAGAATCAATTGTTACACTAGGAGAAAACTTATCTGAACAACAAAAACAAGAGCTGTTAAAAGAAATGAAAGCACCAAAAGATGCTACAATCATCACTGTGTCTAATGCGGAAGAACATAAATTTCTAGAAGGAATTGTTCCAAAAGCGCAAATTGGTACGAGAGCAATTTCCTCTTCTATGATTACATACACAAAACCAGGGTCAGGTCTCATTGTACGCTCAAAAAACATTAATTCGATAACAGATGCAATGTACACAAATGCACTTATTACAGCAGGTGTGAAAGATGCAGAGATTCAAATTACTGCACCATTTAAAGTTTCAGGAACTGCTGCTTTAACAGGTTTAATGAAGGCCTATGAAACAACATCAAACAAAGCCATTCCTGAAGAAGTAAAAAAAGTAGCCAATGAAGAAATGGTACAAACAGCCCAGCTTGGTGATAAAATCGGCGAAGAAAAAGCAGTTCAACTTGTTGCAAAAATTAAAGAAGAAATTGCAAAAGAACAGCCCAAAACCACTGAAGATTTACGTTCATTAATTAAAAAAATTGCTGATCAACTTGGCATTACATTAACAGATGAACAGTTGGATAACTTAGTATCGTTATTTGATAAAATGAAAAATCTTAATATCGATTGGAACCAAGTTGGTAGCCAATTAGAAAAAGCAAAAGACCATGTGTCTGCCTTCTTAGGATCTGATGAAGGGCAAAGTTTCCTAGATAAAGTAAAAGATTTCTTCTCTAGTATCATTGATTTCGTTAAATCTTTATTCAAGTAAAAAAGAAGCTCGCCAATGACGAGCTTCTTTTTTATACAAGTAACGGTAATTTCATAATAGCTTCTTCAACCGAACGGACAACATGATTTGCTTTCTCCTTCACATACGGATGAGCATGATGGAGGGTGAAGGAGTGCGGGGTTACTTCAAACATAGAAATATCATTGAAAGAATCTCCAATACATGCAACTTCATTTGCTTCAATTTGTAAATTTTCCATTAATCGCTTCAGAGCGCTTCCTTTACTTACACCCCTTGGCATAATGTCAACATATCGCTTACCCGATATAAAGACTTCCGCTTCGCTATGAAATGTATCTCTCAACTCTTGATCTAATGCTACAATTTTTTCTTCTTCGCCAAAAACAAATAATTTCGCAGGATGTACAGTCTTCCCAAATTCCTCTTCTAACTCTTCGATTTCCGCAATATGCACTCCCATATACTCTTCAAAAGTATGGTGATGTTCATTCTTCCTTTTTGTATATCGCTGCTCATTTGCACAAACAATATCTGCTAGTCCCTTTTTATGTATATATCGATATATTTCCTGGGCAACCCCATCTTCAAAACTCGATTCATGAAATACTTTTCCATCCGGTAGTATCATTGTCGCTCCATTTAAACTAGTTGTGTAATACGGGAACGAAAACCTTTTTACCGCCTCATCAATTCGGTGAGTAAAACGGCCAGAGGCAAAACAAATATTTGTCCCGTTTTCAGCTAGCCAACAAAGCGCTCGTTCATCTTCTTTTTGCATATCATTCATATTGTAAACGAGTGTATCATCTAAATCACTTACAAATAGTTTAATCATGTCCTCTTCCCCTTCCATACACAATATCTACTCTAATTGTACAAAAAAAATGTTTGATTTTTGTTAAAAAAACAATAAATTTTCAATAAAAAATAAGCGGAGCATAATCCCGCTTATTTTTGTCTTCGCACATTTTGAGGTCTTACAATACTTGGACGAACCTTTAAACTAGACATAGTTGGACGAAGTAAAATTTTCGTTAACGCGCCCCAATCAAACGGTAAAAACGGCCATAAATACGGTGTTTGCAAGCTTTTTATAGATGTTAAAAATAGAATCAATATCGTCATTCCAATGACAAATCCCATTTCATGAAATATGCCTGTTAAAATAATGACAAACAATTTTCCAATCTTATTCCCAAGCCCTAACTCATAACTTGGCGTAGCGTATGCTCCAATCATAGAAACTGCTACGTACAAAATAACTTCTGGTACAAACAAACCTACATCAATTGCAATTTGACCAATTAATATGGCAGAAATTAATCCTGCTGCCGACGACAATGATGTCGGTGTATGAATGGCAGCCATTCTTAAAAATTCGAGTCCGACTTCCGCCATCAAAATTTGTAATAAAATCGGTAAATGCGTCATCTTATTTGGTCCAATGAAAGCAAGACTTTCCGGTAAAAGAGTCGGATCAAAAACAAATACTAGCCAAAATGGCAGTAAGAATAGCGAAAATATAACACCTAAAAAACGTACCCAACGTAAAAATGTACCTACAGCTGGATTTTGTCTAAACTCTTCTGCATGCTGTAAATGGTGAAAATATGTTGTTGGAGTGATCATAGCACTTGGTGATGTATCAACGAGTACTAACACATGTCCTTCTAACAGATGATTTGCTGCTACATCTGGTCTCTCTGTGTATCGGATAAGCGGGAATGGATTATAACCTTGTTTCACTACAAATTCTTCTACCGTTTTATCCGCCATCGTAATCCCATCTACTTCAATATTATTTAATTCTTGTTTTATAATCTTCACTAAATCCGGATTTGCAACATCTTGTACATATGTAATACAAATATCCGTTTGCGATCTATCCCCTACTCGAATCATTTCATTTCGAAGACGTGGATCACGTATTCTTCTACGAATTAACGCTGTATTTACAACGATATTTTCAACAAAGCCATCCCTTGCACCACGCACTACCTTTTCTGTATCTGGTTCTGTCGGTGTCCGGCCCGGATAACTACGAACATCTATTGCGAACGCTTCAGTTTCACCTTCCACAAATATAACAATGAGTCCTGATAATACTTGGAGCATTACATCATCCATCGTTTTTACTTTACTTACTTGTTGATGAATTAAACGATTCTCTAAAAGCTTTACTGTATCTTCTTCTACATCCCTTATTTCATTTGTATCCACCGCTTCTTCTAAAATAGGGATAATATAATTCGTATCACAAAGTCCATTTACAAATAACACACCAATTTCTTTATTTAAAATTTTAAATTTACGAATACCAACATCGTATGTAACACCAAGTCCAACTGTTTGCTTTAAATAATTTTCATTATCACTTAAAAAAGATGAAATCGGGATATTCACTTTTTTAGGCTTCGTCATAAAAGCCACTCCTTTCCAAAATTAATTGAATCGCTTTTCTAGTAATAGGTGATCCTCTCTCCCATTCATCATTTCCGCACATCTTGCCAATATCACCGACCCCCACTATGACAGGAACATTCAGACCATCTAAACAATAAATCGTATCCCCACTAATCCTGCCGATTTCACCATCTGGGAGTCCAAATTTATCAACGCCATATTCTGTCAAATTCCCATTCCGATCTACATTTACATCTACACGCGCCCATTCCCAATGATGTGTATTAGATGCTACTGCTAAAATACCGAGTACATCAACTTGTTTATGTGTTGCGACATACTTTAACGCCTTTTCACCAGATCCTTCTCCTATAAATCCGCTGTCATCAAACATGACAAATACAGGGTCATATGGCGTTTGCATAATAAGCTCAACAACTTTCTTCCCTGTCAATTTGGTCGGATTACTTTGCGATGCTGAAATACACCTCCCCCCAAATTCCTTTGTTAACAGCTCAATTGTCCGCTTTGCATATTCATCTCCATCTGTGACCAAAACAACCCTTCGTCTCATTTGATTTATCCTTTCGGTTTACATATAAGTGCAACAAAAAATGAAAATAATATCGCTGCTGAAATCCCCGCAGACGTTAAGCTAAACATACCGATTCCAATTCCTAAATATCCATGTTTTTCTGCCGCATGCATTGCCCCGTGCAATAGTGAGTGTCCAAAACTTGTAATTGGGACTGTTGCCCCAGCACCTGCAAATTTTATAAGCTTATCGTACAATCCGAATCCGTCTAAAATAGCTCCGGCGACTACAAAAGTTGCCATTAAATGTGCCGGTGTTAACTTTGCGAAATCTAGCAACACTTGTCCAATTACACAAATAGCTCCTCCTACAAGAAATGCATATATAAAATCCACAATTCACTCTCCTTTAACGCTTTCAAACACAACACCATGCGCAATCGTTGGAATCGTTTCCTTCTGTTGTATCATCATGGGGCTTAATAGAGCTCCAGTTGCAACGACAAAAATTCTTTGTAAATTCCCTTTTTGCATTTCACGCAATAAATGGCCGTATGTTACAACAGCTGAACAAGCACAACCACTGCCCCCTGCAAACACTTCTTCTTGATTTGAATTGTAAATCATTAATCCACAATCATTGTATACATTCCCCAAATCATACCCTTCCTCAAGTAAAAGTTGTTTCGCAATTGGTGTCCCAACAGCCGATAAATCACCAGTAACAATAAGATCATAATCAGCTGCACTTCTTCTCAAATCTTCAAAATGTTGTTGAATTGTATGAGCAGCAGCTGGTGCCATCGCTGATCCCATATCTAAAGGATTAGCAATTCCTAAATCTTGTACTTTACCAATTGTTGCTGCTGTTATTTTAATTGCACTCTCCTCATTGCTAATTAATATTGACCCTGCTCCGGTAACAGTTGAGTTTGCTGTCCCTGGCTTTTGTCCTCCGTATTCTGTTGGGGAACGAAATTGTCTTTCCGCCGTCGCATTATGACTACTTACTGTAGCTAAAATACGATTCGCAAATCCACCATCTATAAAAGCTGATCCAATCGCCAAAGTTTCCATTGACGTCGCACAAGCGCTGAACATCCCTAAAAAAGGAATACCATACTCACGAGCAACATAATTTGCTGTCACTGTTTGGTTTAATAAATCTCCCGCTAAAAAGAAATCAATTTGCGATTTTTTTATATTCCCTTTTTGCATCGCTTGTTGAATTGAGTCTGACATTAACCTTCGTTCAGCAAGTTCCCAGTTTTCCTCTCCGCAATGTAAGTCAGAATATGAAATATCAAAATCCTTTCCAAGAGGGCCTTCAGCTTCTTTCGGACCGACAGCAGTACCAGTTGCATTCACGAAGATATCATTTTGAAATACCCACGTTTGTTTTCCTGTCAATCTCATACCCACCCCTCCTTTAAGACATTAAAATTTGAAATGTATATCTTATTAACCCGATAATGTATGCACCGACGACTCCAAATACAATGACACTTCCTGCAAGCTTAAACATGTTAGTAGCGATTCCTAGAACAATCCCTTCACTCCTATGCTCTAGTGCGGCACTCGCCATAGAATTCGCAAATCCAGTAACTGGCACTGCTGATCCCGCTCCAGAAAACTGCCCGATTTTATCATATACACCACACCCTGTTAAAATCGCTGATAGTAAAACAAGAGTTGCAACTGTAGGGTTTCCTGCCTCTTTCTCACTAAAGTGAAAGTAATGTATATAAAATTTCATCAACACTTCTCCCACCGTACAAATGAGTCCACCAACAAGAAATGCCTTCACACAATTTATGAAATAGTTCGGTTTTGGATGGTACTCCTTCACTTTATTTATGTAATCGTCCTTCAATTTTCGCCCTGCCATATATATTGCCTCCTACTTTACGAAATAAATCCAGTGAAACAACGAGCCTATTACTTTCCCAAGTACAAGAGCCACGAGTAAAACAATAATTTTCTCCTCTACCCTTACTCGTTTCGCTAAAATAGGTAAAACGTTTAACACTTCCGTTAACGCCGCAGCGAGCATTCCAATGAATGTGCCACAAAATATCCCTAATATAACAAGCCAATATTGTGACGTTTGAAATGTAATATTTTTCAAACTACACCAAGCCCCTGTTAAAGTACCTGCAATGACCGCCCACTCAAAGTATTGAATATGCTTTCCACTTCTCGTTAATTGAGCTAAACGAGGGATTATACCAAGTACAGCTAAAAACGCGACATATCCGCTACCTACTGCAATCCCTCCAGCTAAGCCAATTAATACAACAAATGCACACTCAATCATCAGCAATCTGTTTCATATTATCCTTGTTTTCATGAACAATTACATATTGATCAAGCGACTGCTGATATTGAAACATCTCAACTTCTAACGGGCTCGGCTCTTCATTAATTCTCTTTTGAAATACATGATTAAAAAATAAGACCATACCTAATCCAAGACCTAATGAATAAGGAATTTGAAATAAAAGTGGTTGCGCCTTAAATTCTCCAGTAATCATGTAATATAACCGTTGGTGTACTTGTTGCATACTTACATCCTCATGGAAATAAATTATTGCAAGGGCCGCTCCAATGAAAAGTAACAACCATACAAGTCCGAAGAAAACCGGATGCACTTTCTTTTTTTCGTATATAATTTCAACAAGAGTTTGTCCAGAACCAAGTAAATTAATTTGTATGTGAGCCGCTTTTTGTTGAATAATCTCAATCACTTTCATAACATCAATTACAACATGTGTTTTATCATGCGCTGTTATTTTGTAGACTATTTCATTTTGTAACAACTCAACTACAAAAGAATCTCCGGCAAGTTGAGCAACATCGCTCAGCTTTACTTCATACGTAGGAGACACTTTTAAGCGATTGCGCATTTTAATATAAATCGTTTGTTCCAATTTTCATTCACCCCTTCACTCTTCCTCGTAGTTGTAGTATGGTTATTGGAATTTTTTCTAATACAATTTTTTCATAAAAAAAACATCTGTACCATTTCGGTACAGATGTTTTTACAGAGTGTTGGGAAACCCTTTAGGGTTCCCAACACTCTGGAATCTTTTTTGATTTTAGCGAAAGAAAACAACAAAAAATAGTAGAATTTAGAAAAATAGCCCTCCACCAACCCCTTTTTGGTTAGATGGAGGGCTATTTTTTTCATGTTTTGACAAGCGGCGGTGAGGTAAGCCTGCATTTGGACAGATTTCAGCCCTCGAAACCGAGCATATCGATAGCCATGTAGTTCTTTTGCATCCGCAAAGCTTCGCTCTATAGTTGAACATCGTACTTTATACAACTTTTTCCCTGTAGCTGTTAGTTTGTTTTTTCTAGCGATATCTTTATATTTCTCCCATATATGATGGGTGATAACTTTTTGTTTTTGTTTCTTTGAAAAGCATACCTCACGTAGCGGACAAACAGCGCAGTCTTCTGGATTCGATTTATATTGACGATATCCTTCGCGATCCGTTGTCGCATATTCTAAAATACATCCCATCGGACAAGCAAATGCATTCATTTCTTCTGCATATTTAAATTGGCTTTTCGGTACTTCTTTATTTCTCTTTCCAAATCGGCGATACCCCATCACCATAAATATATTTCTTTCTGATAACTTCTTACAGATATATCCTGTAAAATAGCCTGCATCAAGAGCTACAGCTTCCACTTCAAATCCGAATTTATCAACTTGAGCTTGTAGACGTGCTAAATACGGCTCGGAATCTGCCATATTTCCAGCCGTTATATAGGTATCTGTAATAATATTGTACTTCGCATCAGTCGTACGATGATCTAAAAAATGAAAACCGTTCGGTTTTCCATCTCTCATTAAAAATCCACTATCTGGATCCGTTGTACTTATCCGAGTTTTTTTAGTAGGGGTATCACTTTCCTTTCTAGGTTTTAATTCTTTTTTCCGTGCGCCTCACGATCTTCGATTACCGCAGCTTCTAGTTCATCTATATAGAACTTTGCCTTTTCTTTTTTATATTTATGTACAAATTTATTTTTATTGGCATTGGCCTTAATGTGTGTGGAATCTGTCATCAACGCACGTCCTCCTACCATACGGCGCTCCGTCGCTTGTCTCACAATCTCATCAAAAATTTCTTCGAAAATATTTGTATGAACGAAACGAGTACGGCGATTCCAACTGATTGTAGAATGATCTGGAATTGTATCTGATAGAGAGAACCCTAAAAACCAACGGTAGGCAATGTTCGTTTTAATCTCCTTTTCCAATTGACGCTCAGAACGAATACCATAAAAATATCCAATAAACATCATCTTAAATAAAACGATAGGATGGATTGACGGACGGCCATTGTTTTCACAATAATAAGGGCGTAACTTCTCCTCAATAAAATCAAAACTAATTGTCGCTTCAATCGCACGAAGGAAATGATCTTGTGGAACCAATTCTTCTACAGAAACAGATACACGCTCGTCGCGATGATTTTTTAAAGCACCCATCATAAGAAATCTCTCCTTTTCCTCTTTTTTATCAGTGTTGACACATAAAAAGAGGTTCAGACACAAAAATAGGCTGTGGAGAAGGCTTTCTCCACAGCCTGAAAAAACATCTGTACCATTTCGGTACAGATGTTTTTAGCTTATGCCTTTTTCTTAAATAAATTTGCAATACTTAATGCAAGTCCTCCCCAAATGACTACCATACCTATAACCATCATCATAATCGCTGATCCACTCATCATGAAACACCTCGGTCCTTCCATTCTTTTTCAAGCTGGACAGAGTCTGAATGTATTTGTGCATTCCATTTCTTCAGACTAATGACTAGTGCAACTAGAAGGAATGCTGCCGCTATCGACCAACCATACGTTACAACAAAAAAAATCGAATAGATAGCTATTCATCTATTCGATCTTTCATCTGTTTTAATATTTTCTTTTCAAGTCTTGAAACTTGTACTTGCGAAATGCCTATGCGCTCCGCTACTTCTGATTGGGTTTGGTCTTTATAATAGCGCAAATACACAATTAGCCTTTCTCGTTCATCCAATTCTCTAATTGCTTCTTTTAAAGCAATTTTATCAAACCATTTCGTTTCCGATTGATCTGCAATTTGATCTAAAATAGTAATTGGATCTCCATCGTTTTCATACACAGTTTCATGTATCGACGAAGGAGCACGACTCGCTTCTTGCGCCAGAACAACTTCTTCCGGCGTTAGTTCAAGAGCCTGTGCTACCTCATTAATCGTTGGAGCCCTTCCAAATTCTTTCGAAAGCTCGTCTCTCATCTTTCGGACTTTGTTTCCTGTTTCTTTTAAAGATCTACTTACTTTCACTGATCCATCGTCACGTAAAAATCGTTGTATTTCACCGATAATCATTGGAACTGCATATGTTGAAAATTTCACGTCGAAAGATAAATCAAATTTATCTACCGATTTTAAGAGCCCAATACATCCAATTTGAAATAAATCGTCTGGTTCGTATCCTCGATTAAGAAATCGCTGTACAACCGACCATACGAGACGCATATTACTTTGAACGATTGTATCTCTCGCTTGTTGATCTCCATCTTGACTTTTTTGAATTAACGCTTTTAGCTCGTGGTCCTTTAACTGAGGTTTCTTCTTCTCATTTCTGACCTCTATGTCCATTGGCTATTCTCCTTAATTGCATAGAGCGTTACTATTTGATAAGTATTTTGTCAAATGGATTGTTGTCCCGAAAGATTCGTTTGAAATAACTTCTACTTCATCCATAAAATTTTCCATGATAGTAAATCCCATTCCGGAACGCTCTAATTCAGGTTTAGTTGTAAAAAGGGGTTGTCTTGCTTCATCTAAGTTAAAGATACCAATCCCTTCATCTCGAATCGTGAGTTTCACCATCGCTTCTTCCAAAATCACTGAAATATAAACAACACCTTCTGCATTTCCTTCATACCCATGAATAATTGCATTTGTAACCGCTTCTGACACAACTGTTTTAATCTCTGTTAGTTCTTCCATCGTCGGGTCTAATTGCGCAATAAAAGCAGCTACCGTAACACGAGCGAATGATTCATTCTGACTTAACGCTGAAAATTGAAGGTTCATTTCATTTCTCATCTACGCCACCCCCAACGTCGCGAGCGCATGCGCTTCACTTTCTTCTAAACGAACAATTTTGAATAGACCTGACATTTCAAATAAACGTTTAACGGGCGGTGAAATTGCACAGACAACCATCTCTCCACCTAATCCCTTTACATGTTTATATCGGCCTAATATAACGCCTAAACCAGAACTATCCATAAATGTTAAGTTCTCTAGGCTCAAAATAATATGATGAACACCATGTGTCTCAATCATATCTGTGACTTTCGTTCGCAACTCTTCAGCAGTATGATGATCTAACTCGCCCTCTAGCCTCACACATAAGACGTCACGTTTTACTTCTAAATGCATGGAAAGACTCACACGATTTCCTCCTTATGCTCAAACTTTACTCATTAACATAAGATTTTCGTGATATAAAATCAGAATCCTTCCTACTGACAAAAGAAGAACTATTTCGTCATAAAGTGAAACCTTTCAGCAATTATTTCAGTAAATACGAACAGAAAAACATCAAAATTTTCGCCGCTATTTTGATGTTGAAAACATCCCAAAACTTCTTTTAAATAACTCCCACCAGCTCGCTGCCTCAACATCTTCTTTCGCTACAATTGTTTGTTTTAATAAAACATCTTTATCTCTTTTAATAACAAGTGTGCCAAGTGCATCACCTTTTTTAATCGGTGCCTTCACTTTCTTTTCAGCAATCACTTCTTGTTTAACTTTGTCCATATTTTCGCTCTTCTTCATAAGAAGAGACACATTGTCTGACGCAACTAAATCTACTTTTTCTTCCTTACCTTTTCCTACTTGTACAGTCTTAATTTTCTCACCACGTGTATACAATTTCTTTGTCATGTATTGTCCAAATGCATAATCAAGAAGCTTCGTTACTTGATTGTTCCGCTCTTTTGATGTAGGTGCTCCCATTACAACTGAAATAACACGCATACCATTTTTCTCAGCCGATGCCGTTAAACAATATTTCGCTTCTGTCGTAAAGCCTGTTTTCACTCCATCTACTCCAGGATAAAAACGTACTAGCTTATTCGTATTAACAAGCCAAAACTTCTTATCCGTATTTTCACGTAAATAGTCTTCATATTTACCTGTGTATTTTCGAATAAGTGGATACTTCATCAACTCTTTCGCCATAATAGCCATATCATTCGCTGTAGAGTAATGATCTTTCGCTGGAAGACCTGTCGGATTTTGAAAATGTGTATTTTTCAATCCTAGATCTTTCGCTTTTTTGTTCATCATATTTACGAAACCTTCTTCTGAACCAGCGATATGCTCAGCTACTGCAACCGATGCATCATTTCCAGATGCAATTGCAATGCCCTTTAACATTTCATTTACAGTCATCTCTTCCCCAGGTTCTAGAAAAATTTGTGATCCGCCCATTGAAGCTGCGTGTTCACTCGCTCTAACTTTATCGTTTAGTTTTAGTTTTCCTTTTTCAACTTGTTCCATAATTAATAGCATTGTCATAATCTTTGTCATACTAGCAGGTGGTAACTTTTCATTCGGATTTTTATCAAACAAAACTTTACCTGTATCTTGCTCAATTACGATCGCTGACGACGCTTGTTCCGCTAACTTCGGCGTGGTTTCTTCTGTTTTTTCCTGCTTCGTTTTCTCAGATTGTGCGAAACTAACTGAAGTACCAGAAAGCAATAACATGAAACAAACAAGTATTCCAAAAACTCGCTTCATGACTAACCCTCCATTCTATATCAAACTTATTTTTTCCAATTTATACATTTTTAATACCATATTTTTCTATTATTTTCAGTTGACAAATAAATTCATTGCCTATATTGTATTAAGTGTATTACATGAAGTAGTACACTTAATACTCATTAGGAAGGAGACATTGCTCTTGCATATTCAACTTGATCCAAGAAGCAACACTCCGATATGGGAACAAATTGTTCAAAATATAAAAGAGCTCGTACTAAAAAATATGTTAGCTCCAAGTGATAAGCTTCCTTCTGTACGTGAGCTTGCTTCTTTGCTCGTTATAAATCCAAATACAGTAAGTAAAGCTTATCAAGAATTAGAGCGACAAGGGATTATTGAAACATTACGAGGAAAAGGAACATTTGTAGCCCAATCGATTACCCCAACATTAGACGAAAGGAAAATCGCTATGGTTGAAAAGCAATTTCATCAATTATTACTAGAAGCCTCTTATCTTGGGATTACGAAAGATAAAATTCACGATTGGATAGATTCATACTATAAAGAGATTGGAGGAAATACAGATGTTGAAAGTGACAAACTTGAAGAAAACAATTGATAACCAAACGATTTTAGACGATGTTTCTTTCACATTACAAAAAGGTAGTATCGTCGGATTACTTGGAAGAAACGGCGCGGGGAAAACAACTTTATTACGAACGATGGTCGGCATTTTAGACCCCGATGAAGGAACTGTTACATATGAAGATACAGATGTTCATATGCATCCTGAAATGAAACAAAAGGTCGTATATGTTCCGGATTCTACTAACATACTGAACGGATATACAGTGAAAGAAATCGTGAAGTTTTATAAAGCAGTTTATACAGCATTTGATGAACCATATTTCTACGAACTGCTAGAACGTTTCAACTTACCAAACAAGCGAATTCGTAGTTATTCAAAAGGAATGAAAGCACTGCTTGCGATCATTTTAGCTTTCGCTGCAAAAGCAGAATATATCATTTTAGATGAACCGACAAATGGACTTGATCCTATCGTTAAAAGACAGATTCTACAATTTCTCGTTGAAGAAGTTGCAGAAAAAGAAATTACCATTTTCATCTCCACTCACCATTTAGATGAAGTTGAAAAAATTGCCGATACAATCATTATTTTAAAAGGACATACAGTAGATTCTATTACATCACTAGATGATGCAAAATCACGATTTGCTAAAGTCCAAGTTGCTTACGAACGATCACTACCTCAAAAACTAGAAAACTTAAGCAATATTAAAATATTAAACCAAACAGGAAAAGTATATACGATTTTAATCGAAGGAAATGTTGCTACAACGCTTGAAAAGTTTTATAAAGAGCAACCAATACTCATTGAAGAATTAGCAATGTCACTTGAAGATGTCTTCGTTACGACACTTGAGGAGGATGGGTATGTTTCATAAGGCGCTGTGGATGTGGAATTGGAAGCGCGGGAAATATGCTGCGTTACTATTTTTCTTTAGTTCACTTTATTTTTTATCTTTCGGATACTATCAAGCAGCTGAAGATCAACAGTCTCTCTTTCTCCATCCAGAAAGCATGGGTGAAAAAAAGTTTTACTATCATTATTCTTTTCATTCTTCTGATAGCTTTTGGTTAGGTATTATTACAATTATCCTATCCTGTATATTAATTGGTTGGGAGCGAAGTAATCAAAATGGAAATTCACTTATGACATTTCCATTTAAAAGACGTGATATGTTCTTATCGAAGTGGGGTTTCGGTGGATTTTTCATTGTACTATCACTTCTAATCAATTGGGGTCTTATGTATTTTATTTATAAATCTACGATTCACTTTGAATATCAATCTTTCGAACCGTTTCATCGATATTTCCTGTATGCAATTTTCACATATATAGCGATCTATACTGTCTCTTTATGTATCGGTACATTTACTGGCAGTATTATTTCACAAAGCATCTTTAGCATTACTTTTTGCATCATGGGAATGGGAATCTTTTCACTCTTACTCCTTTTCTTTACAGCTCACGCTGAGGCAATACAGGGGAATAAAAGTTATACGAATTTCGAAAACATTTATGAATTCAATAAAAAGACCAACATTTCAAGCGCCATATTAGACTTTTCAATTAGTTATAATTACCATCCAACAGCTCAATCATATGAAGATCATGGAAAAGTAATACAAAGGGGACCCACTTTTCATAGTTACTACTCTGCAAAAGTAATACTTGTTCCTATCTTCTATACTATTTCCAGCTTACTAATTGGTATGTTTCTTTATGCACGATCACCTAATGAACATAATAAGAAAATTTTCCTTTTTCCAAAATACAACTCAATCTGGATATGGGGTACTACCTTTTATGTTGCATTAATAGGTGGGCAAATGTTGAAGCGTTTTGATTTATTATTTAGTTACTATGTTGGGTTCTTTTTATTTGGAATCGTCACTTATTTTATATTATCACGTCTTACAAACTATAAAGTTTTTTAAAGGAGAGATCCTATGTTTCAAAAAGCATTATGGGTGCATACCTACAAGCAAAGTAAATATATTGTTTGGCTATTTTGGTTAGTAAGTTTTTATGTACTATCCTATAAATACTATTTAGCATCTGCCGAGCAACTAAAACATTTTCATAAAAATAATGAATGGAAATATATATACCGATACAATTATCACCTTTCACTTCCCGATACTATCATGGTTCAAGGAGCACTCCTTATTGCATTAGCCTGCATCCTTATTGGATGGGAGCGTCAAAATCAATCAAGTGACATTCTATGGTCTATGCCATTTAAACGGAAACATCTCTTCATGACGAAATGGCTTTTTGGTGTGTGTAATATTGTAGCTATCGTTATATTGAATTGGGGACTTTTTGCTATTATGAAAAAGACAACTTTTCATAATAAGTATCAAATATTTTCACCATTTCATACCTATTTCTTATACATGGTTATCATCTTAATTGCTATCTATACACTTGCATTATGCATAGGAACAATTGCTGGTAATATGATTTCACAAGGATTCTTCAGTGTTGCTATACTTGGATTCCCTTTTATTTTGCCGACTCTAATTGCCGGAGCTATTTCTATTCATACGGTTGGACTTATTTCCAATCACCCCGTCTATACGGAGGAGAATGTAGATCGTTACGGTTCAGTAATAGAAAAAGTGAGTATTTTAGCGCCCGTTCGCGGATTCAATATTAATTTTAACTACGATCCTCAACGCGCTTATACTGATCAACAAGGCGTACGTCATGATGAACCTAATTTTACGTATATTCCTTCAGCAACAAAACTTATCGGCCCAATCGCAAATATACTTATTCTATTACCTTTAGGAATGTACTTATATACAAGATCACCTAATGAACAAAACGGAAACTTCCTATTATATCCGAAACTCAAAACACTATGTATGATATGTTGTGTAATCTTTATTGGAATGTTTGGAGGAATGGCAGCGGGAGGAAGTCATTCTATCTTAAATTATTATATTGGTTTTATAGGAACCAGTACGATAGTCTACCTACTATTATCTCGCTTATTAAAATTAAAATTTTCTTGGCGTGTGAAATAACCTCCTTCAAAAGGAGGCTATTTCACATTCTCTCTCCTATCCCCATACACCATCTCTTCTTTCATCCCAAATCCATCACCATTTTGCACAATTTGCTCTGTCGGCGCGACTACACTTTCAGCAATTTTCCATTCGCCGCGCTCTTTCACAAATACTTGCAGAAAATAGTTCATACCATTTAATTGATACGCATTTTCTTTTTTCACATTATAGTGCACCGCAATGTAGTGCACTTGAATATTTTCTTTCCCTGCTTTTGATACGTATTGCGATAATCTTGGAATATACATTGATGCTTTCTTAAATGGTAATTGCTTCGCTTTAACGAGCGATGAACTTGTTACATTACGCAAAGTGTCCTGATTACGAACATTATCGCTATGATGAAATAATACTGCGTTTTGCATAGAACGAACCCATAATTTCGAATACAAGACGGTATTATCATTCTCAATGTACTTCACTTCTTTTTGCACCACTTGGATAGGGGTATCAGCGTACATGAATGTATGAAAGCAGAAAAAACTTCCAAGTAAAATGGTAAGTGCAGCAATATATTTCATAATCTTTCCTCCGATCTGTTTAATTAAAGTATCGGAGTTTCAAAATATTTTTATTCAAAAGAAAAAGGATAGGAAAGCTCTCGCTTCCTATCCTCATTTATTATAATACGCGGCCAAATAGTTCCAAAACCATTTCTATCTCTTGGTCGCTCCAACCTTTAAATTTCTCTTTATAATATTCTTTACGCACAGCTTCAAGCTTTTCAGTTACTTCTCGTCCGTTTTCAGTAATTTCTAAGTATACGATACGACGGTCCGAATTTGAACGTTTTCTTTCAACAAACCCTTTTCGCACGAGACGATCTGTTACAGCTGTAATATGACTGGAGGTTACGTTTACTTCACTCGCAATTTGCGAAGCCATCTGTGGACTGTTTAAAAATAACGCACGTAATACAGAGAATTCATTATATGGCATATGCTCTGAAAAACGTGTATTAATATCATTTTGTAATAAACGTATCATCTTTCGAAATGATGCAGATAAATCTAAAATCAGTGTTTCTCTATTTTCGTTCACTAGCCTCGTCCCTTTTTTATCATATTTACACATATTATAATCTATAAATACCTATATTGTATATGCTTTCTTCCCTCAACATTCTCATTTATGTAACTTTTTTCATAAGATTTTCTTTTTTGTTCACACATATACATATAAAAAAGGATGGTGAGCATAAATGCAAAGTGGAATGAATCCGTATTTACATAATATCCGTACGACGAATACTGGTAAAGAAGCTACTATTACTGTACAAGGAGAAGGCATTATAAAGGCAAAACCAAATGTTGTCATATTAACACTGGGCATTCGAACAGATAGTAAAAATGTAAAACAGGCGCAAGAAGAAAATGCAGTGCAATCGAAACAATTGCTTGATGCACTCAAACAGCTAGGTATTGCCGATAAAGATATAGAAACCATTTCTTATACAATTACTCCTCAATACGAATATGTAAATGATAAAGCATTACTACAAGGCTACCGTGTGGAGCATTTGTATGAAATTACCGTTTTAAATGTACAAAAAGCAGGGGAAGTATATGATATAGCCGTTACAAATGGTGCAAACGTAGCAAAAGGATTACGTTTTCGAATATCTCATCCAAATAAATATTATGAGCAAGCTCTCATTCAAGCTCTGCAACAAGCAGTAGACAAAGCTCGTACAATTGCGAGTACCTACAATTTAAATATTAATCCTGTTCCCCTCTCACTCGTTGAAGAATCTGCCCAATTACCACGGGAGATCGCATCATATGCTACTTTGCATGCGCAAGCAGCTCCGCCCATTCAATCAGGAGAACTAGAAATCATTTCATCTATCCGGGCAATTTTTACGTATTTATAAATAAACTCATTTATAAGTAACCGTTATCATTTTCGTTGTTGTAAAAACATGATGTTCTGATATAATAAAGGACGGTGAGCTCTTACATAAGAGATATCACGGGTGGGAGAGGGATATGAAAAAGAAGGTTTAACATGAAAGGAATACTTGAAAGAACATTTAAATTAGACTTACACCAAACATCACCAAAACAAGAAGTTTTAGCTGGAGTCACGTCATTTTTCACAATTGTTTATATTATGATTGTAAATGCGTCAATCTTATCAGATGCCGGCATTCCTCTTGAGGCAGGAATTTTGGCAACTGTTTTTAGTTCATTTGTCGGATGTCTACTCATGGCATTTTGGGCAAATGCACCTGCTATTCTTGTCCCTGGTATGGGTGTAAATGCATTCTTCACGTACACTGCTGTGCATACGCTCGGTTTAACTTGGCAAGAAGCATTGGCAGCTGTTTTTATCGCCGGTATTATTTTTGCAATTGCTGCTTTTACACCGATTGCTCGCGTGCTTTCGGTATCGATTCCAAAGTCATTAAAGGAAGCGATCACTGTCGGTATCGGGTTGTTTTTAGCTTTCATCGGCTTGCAAAAAGGTGGTTTAGTCGTTTCGCATCCTAATACTGCTGTTGCAATGGGAAAATTAAGTAGTCCTGTCGTTCTTGCCACACTACTTACTCTTATTGTCGCACTTGTACTATTTGCGCGTAACGTACGTGGAAGCTTTTTATGGACGATTGCAATTGGAACTGGTATTGCATGGCTGTTTGGTCTTGTTGATACGAGTCAAATGGGAAATAGTTCGTTTTCATTCGCTAATTATGGCGATGTGTTTGGAGCTATGTCATTTGGGAAACTTTCTTCCTTGCCATTTTGGATTGCAACATTCTCCTTAAGCATGGTGCTTATTTTTGAGAACATGGGACTTTTACATGGTTTATTAGAAGATGATCGTAAATTCCCACGTGCTTACCAAGCAAATGCAATTTCAGCAATGACATGTGGTCTATTTGGCACAAGCCCTACCGTTTCAACAGTAGAGAGTGCCGCAGGTATTACTGCAGGCGGAAAGACAGGTCTGACGTCTATCGTTACAGGGTTGTTATTCTTCGCATCACTGTTTGCGCTTCCGTTTGTCAAAATAATTCCTGACAGTGCCATTGCACCAATCTTAATTATTATTGGCGGGCTGATGATTACAAGCATTCAACAAATTCCTCTGAACGACTTTTCAGAAGGATTTCCAGCGTTTTTAATTATCGTTATGATCCCGCTCACATATAGTATCGCTGATGGCATTGCGTTCGGATTTATTGCTTATCCTATCTTGAAAGTTGCACTTGGAAAGCGTAAAGAAGTCGCACCGTCCATGTATATTATTACATGCTTATTCTTAGCCATGTTCGTATTACACGCTATTGGCTAAGAAAAAAACACCGAGGAAATCCTCGGTGTTTTTTTACTTAAACCAACCTTTTTTATAAAACCAAGCCATCATTCCGCCGCCAATTAATGCCATTAAAATTAAGCAAATAAAATAACTATACTTCCCGCCAAGCTCTGGCATATGTGCGAAGTTCATGCCGTATACCCCTGCAATAAATGTTAACGGCATGAAAATAGTCGAGAAAACAGTTAATGTTTTCATAATATTGTTCATATGGTGGGAATTCAACGAAAAGTAACTATCTCGAATATCTGCTGTTAATTCACGGCTCGCTTCAATCATCTCTGTCAGTTTAAGCAAATGATCATGTATATCTTTAAAATAAATTTCATGATCGCTTATACCGTAAAAACGTGTTGAATTTAATATACGATACAATAAATCACGCATCGGAATAATCGTACGCCTTAGCTTAGATAAATCTGCACGAATATCAAATACTTCTTCTAGCACACTTCCTGCTGTCTCACCCGTTAAATTATCATCAATTGCATTTAAATGGTCTTCGATGTAATAAACAGGTGCGAAATAATCATCTACAATTTGGTCAATAATTGTATGTGCTACATGCAAAGGACTCTTCTTAATACGTTTCTTTTCACCGAGCGTTTTCCATACTCTTTCAATCGCATTGTTATGAGAGAAATGGAAAGAGACTATATATCGATCACTAATAAATAAATCGATTTCATGCGGTTCTAATCCGTCTTCTCCGAATGCATGAAGAACTAAAAAGTTATATCCATCATAAAAATCTACCTTTGGTCTCTGTACATACTCTACACAATCTTCAATTGCAAGGGGATGGAACTTGAAGTGATCTTGTAAAATATATGTATACTCCTCTTTCGTTGGCTTATATAAATCAAGCCAATACCATATGATGTTCTCTTTTTTCGTTTCTTCTAGCGAAACATCATATAAAACTTCATTTTTTTTCGTTATTGCACAAATTCTAATCATAATTTCACCCATTACTATTATAAACAAAAAATAGTAAAAAAAGCCAAGGAGAAATCTCCTCAGCTTTTTTTATCCCGCTATTTGCGGGCAGTAAGACCCCTACCTCAAAATTCAGCGAAAGCAAAGAAGTTAGGTCTGGGTCGGGCTGCCCGTAAATGCCCGATTGGTGAAGGCTAATAATCAGTGGGGATAAAGCCCCCACTGATTAAAGTTTCACTTTATTACTTCGTTACAATACCGTGTACTAAAGTTGGTGCATCTACGTGATCTTTAGCGATTTTCATGTTCTCATAAATTTTCGCTTTTACGTCTTCAACATTTTCGCGGTTTGCGTAAATTGTAACAAGAGAGTCACCTTTTTTCACGCTATCGCCTACTTTTTTGCGAAGCATTAGACCAACTGCTAAATCAATTTCAGACTCTTTCGTTGCACGCCCTGCTCCTAAAAGCATTGCTGCTGTTCCGATTTCATCTGCAACGATTTCCGATACGTAACCGTCTTCTTTCGCTTCTACTTCAATTTTAAATTGTGCTTGTGGCAATTTAGAAGGATCATCAACAACAGATGCATCGCCGCCTTGTGCTGATAAGAACGTTTTAAATGATTCTAGCGCTTTACCATTGTTCATTACTTCAATTAACTTTTCACGTGCATCTTCTAAAGATGAAGCTTGTCCAGCAAGGTACACCATCTGACTTCCAAGTGTTAAACATAACTCTTCTAAATCTTTCGGTCCCTTACCTTGTAATGTATCAATTGCTTCTTGTACTTCTAATGCATTACCAATTGCTTCACCAAGCGGCTGACTCATATCAGAAATAACCGCCATCGTATTACGACCAACGTTATTACCGATGCGTACCATTGCTTCTGCTAAACGCTTTGCATCTTCATCCGTTTTCATAAACGCGCCTGCTCCAGTTTTTACATCAAGAACAATTGCATCTGCACCAGCAGCAATTTTCTTACTCATAATTGAGCTAGCGATAAGAGGAATTGAATTTACTGTTGCAGTTACATCACGAAGCGCATATAACTTTTTATCAGCAGGTGTTAAGTTTCCACTTTGACCAATAACAGCGATTTTATTTTCATTTACAAGACGCATGAATTCATCATTTTCAATTTCCACATGGAATCCTGGTACTGCTTCTAATTTATCAATTGTACCACCCGTATGTCCTAGACCTCGTCCAGACATTTTCGCAACTGGTACACCTAAAGCAGCTACTAATGGACCTAATACAAGTGTCGTTGTATCACCAACTCCACCCGTTGAATGCTTATCTACTTTTACCCCTTCAATGGCTGATAAGTCAATTGTATCACCGCTATTTACCATTGCCATCGTTAAATCTGCACGTTCTTGATCATTCATATCTTGGAAGAAAATTGCCATTGCAAGTGAACTCATTTGATAATCTGGAATACTACCATTTGTATATCCTTCAACGATAAAGTTAATTTCTTCTGTCGTTAATGCATGTCCATCACGTTTTTTTGCAATTAGGTCCACCATTCTCATTGTGAAGTCACCCCTTCATTTGTTTTACAATTGCTTTTACTAATGCTAAGAAATTAGCTTTAACACGTTCTGTCGTTTCAATTACTTCATCGTGGTGAAGTGGTTGATCTAAAATACCAGCTGCCATATTTGAAATACAAGAAATACCTAGTACTTTCATACCTGCATGACGAGCTACAATTACTTCCGGTACTGTTGACATACCAACTGCATCTCCGCCAAGTGTACGAAGCATACGAATTTCAGCAGGTGTTTCATATACAGGACCTGTCATTCCAACATATACACCTTCTTGTACTTTAATATTTAAATCTGCTGCAACTTGTTTCGCCATTTCGCGAAGTTCTGGCGTATATGATGTAGACATATCAGGGAAACGTACACCCATTTCAGAATCATTTGGTCCGATTAATGGGTTCGTACCCATGAAGTTAATATGGTCTGAAATTAACATAAGATCGCCTGGTTCAAATGATGTATTTACACCACCAGCTGCGTTCGTTACAACAACTGTTTCTACACCTAGTTCTTTCATAACACGAACTGGGAATGTTACTTTTTGCATATCGTATCCTTCGTAGAAATGGAAACGTCCTTGCATTGCTACTACTGTTACACCTTGAAGTGTACCGAATACAAGTTGACCTGCATGTCCTTCTACAGTTGAAACTGGGAATTCAGGGATTTCACTGTATGGTACTGTTACTGCGTTCTCGATTTCATCTGCTAATACACCTAGTCCAGATCCAAGGATTAGTCCTACTTGTGGTGTCTCTTGAAATTTCTCTTTTAAGTATGAAGCTGATTTTGTAATTAGTTCACGATTCATCTGTTTATCCCCCTATTTCTTTAGCTCGTTTAAGAAGCTTGTTCCATGTTCTGGCATTTTAACATTAAAGTTTTCTGCTACAGTTGCACCAATATCAGCAAATGTTTGACGAAGTGATAACTCTTGTCCGCCTTCTTTCATGCTTGGGCTATATGCTAATAACGGTACATATTCACGTGTATGATCAGTACCAGGATGTACTGGATCATTACCATGGTCTGCTGTAATTAATAATAGATCATCTTCTTTTAGTTTTTCGAATACTTCTGGAAGACGTGCGTCATATTCTTGCAATGCTTCTCCGTACCCTTGTGGGTCACGACGATGACCAAATAAGGCATCAAAGTCAACTAAGTTTAAGAAGCTAATACCTGTAAAGTCCATATTTAATGTATCTACAAGCTTGTCCATTCCATCCATATTTGATTTCGTACGAAGTGATTCAGTTACACCTTCTCCATCATAAATGTCAGCAATTTTACCAATAGCAATTACATCATAATCGCTATCTTTAAGTTCATTCATTACTGTGCGACCAAATGGTTTTAACGCATAGTCATGACGATTTGGTGTACGTGTGAAGTTTCCTGGCTCTCCAACGAACGGACGAGCAATAACACGCCCTACCATGTACTTCTCATCTAATGTTAATTCACGTGCGATTTTACAAATTTTATATAGCTCTTCAAGTGGTACTACTTCTTCATGAGCTGCGATCTGTAATACACTATCAGCAGAAGTGTAAACAATTAAAGAACCTGTTTCCATTTGTTCTTGACCAAGCTCAACAAGTACTTCAGTTCCAGAAGTTGGTTTATTACCGATAATTTTACGACCTGTCTTTTCTTCTAATTCATCAAGTAATTCTTTCGGGAATCCTTCAGGAAACACTTGGAATGGTGTATCAATGTAAAGGCCCATGATTTCCCAGTGACCTGTCATTGTATCTTTACCTGTAGATTTCTCTTGCATTTTTGTATAATATCCAAGCGGTTTCTCTACTTTAGAGATTCCTTTCATTTCACGAATATTACCAAGGCCTAATTTCACCATGTTTGGCATGTGTAATCCATTCATATGTTCAGCGATATGACCAATTGTATCAGAACCTAAATCACCAAACTGCTCAGCATCTGGTGCTTCACCGATTCCCACAGAGTCCATTACGACTAGGAAAATACGTTTATATTTATTCATAACTGCAACCTCCTATATGTTCAGTTCTACTTCTTGTAGTATGTTCAAAACGCTATAAAGTGAAACTGTTATCAATGGGAATTATCTCTCGTCCTCATTATTAAACAGTACTGCTTTAAATCATTCTCTAACTTTTTCGTTTTACTTTCAAACGAATAAAAAACATTTCTAGGTTTTTCCAAGTCAGATGTCAGACATCTGATATTGATATCATAACATGTTTACGCTTTCTTTTTAATACATTTTCGTAGAATTCCTCATTTTCTTTACCCTTCTATTGTAATCCATTCTGCAAAGAAGTGCTAATCATTTTATAACATATTTCCTAATATAAAAATAAAAAGCAGCTCTAAAGAGCTACTTTTTATTTTACTTCTACTGTTTCTTCTTTATGTTCATGTAGTTCACCTTTTTTAACATGAACTTTCACTTTGTAAGCACCATTCTCTTTGAAAGTATGTTTACTTTCATACTCCCCTTTATTCCCTTCTTTCGCCGGAATAAATTCGTGTTTTTCAACGCCGTCTTTCCAAATCTCAAGTTGTACTTCAGCACCAGTTAACGCTTCTTCTTTTTGTTTTAAATGGACTTTCATTGTTGATTCAGCATTTGCTTTAATATCACCAGCCATAAGATGTATCATCGTATCACTTTTATGATCCCCATGACCTTCTTCTTTTTTCGCATCTTCTACTTTTGCATTTCCTACAGCGACTTTTGTTTCTGGCATAACATGCATTTCACGTGCATTTGTATGAGGAATAATATGATATACTCCATCAGTTTCAAATGTTTTCTTTACTGCATAAACACCTTTTCCTTTATGCTTACCATCTAACATCTCGTGTTTCTCGTCGCCATCTTTCCAAATCTCAAACTTTACATCATCAGCATCCGTTACTCTTTCTTTTCCTTGTGTAACAAGTGCTTGTACTTCTGTTTTTTCACCAGGTTTAATTTCTTTCGGATTCGTTTGAACCGCTACTTTTATAGCTTCCAGTTTCTGTTCTTTTTTCGGTTCTTCTTTGTTTGTATTACAGCCAGCCAATGCTAGCATCGCGATAAATAAAGTCATAATAAGTTTTTTCATCATCATTTCCTCCTTCATACTTTATTTAGTATAGAGGAAATACATTGTAATATTCTAGTCTTCTGCTGAAAACAATGTACGAAATGTTTGTGAAGTTTCTGTGAAATGGTTCGCTCTTCTTAATCTATGAAAAAAGAGCATAGTGACTATGCTCTCGGGTGAAACTGTTTATATACATCTTTTAATCTAGTTTTTGAAACGTGCGTATAGATTTGCGTCGTTGAAATATCTGCATGTCCAAGCATTTCTTGTACAGCACGCAAATCTGCCCCGTTTTCTAATAGATGCGTAGCAAAAGAGTGACGCAACGTATGCGGTGTAAGCTCTTTTGCAATATTCGCTTCTTTCGCTAGCCGTTTTAAAATTTTCCAAAATCCCTGTCTCGATAATCGATTACCATGATGGTTTAAAAAGAGCGCATCTACTGCTTTTTTACCCATCAATTCTCTTCTTCCTTTTTCAATATACTTTTGAATCGCTTCTGTCGCTAAGCTTCCTAGTGGAATAATTCTTTCTTTGTTCCCTTTCCCGATACAGCGAACAAATCCCATCGTTAAGTGCACATCTTCTAAATTTAATGCAATTAATTCTGAAACACGAAGTCCTGTTGCATACAACAACTCTAACATTGCCTTATCACGAATCCCAAAAGCACTTGCCGTTTTCGGTGTTTGAAGCAATGCTTCCACTTCGTCGATTGATAATACTTTTGGTAATTTCCGTTCCCCTTGTGGCGTTTCAATATGTACCGATGGGTCATGCTCCACTGCTCGTTCACGAAGTAAAAATTGATGAAACGAACGAATCGATGCAATATGACGCGCCAATGTTTTTGAAGATTTCCCGTTTTCTTTTAAATGCTGCAAAAAGTTAACAATATGCAAGCGTGTCACTTCATGAAACGTCTTCGTTTGTTCTACATTTTGCAAATACTTCACATAGCTTTTTAAATCGCGTTCATAAGATACAACTGTATTTTTCGCTAAACCTTTTTCAACAATCATATAATGAATAAAATCTTTTAATTGATCTTCCAATCTACACTACTCCCCATTTTCATAGAAAAACATCATTCTATTTACGAAAGCATCCTTTTCCGGCTCCTCATTCCCTGATACTTTTTCTACAGTCTCTTCTTTTGGCTTTTCATAACGATGGTAACTTTCATATTCTTCATTTATCCATAGTATAGCGAAATAAAACAAAATCGTACAACTTGTAAATAATAAAAATACTTTCATCCCATCAAAAGTTAATTTTAAAGCTCGGCGCATTGTAAATTCCTCCAAAATATAAGTTATTACAACATATGCCAAGCTTTCACCAATTTATACCTTATTCAAATAAAAAACCTCTTCCTAGTTAAATAGGAAAAGGTTATTTTTCATCCGTTTCATTTTCTTGACAATTTTTACAAATCCCATGGAATGTTAAACGATGATCTTTCACCTTAAAGCTCCAGTCTCGTTCCACTTTATTCTCCACTTCACCAAGTAAATCTTCTTGTATTTCTTGTACAGCACCGCATTGTGTACAGATTAAATGATGATGGAAACGCTGTGCACCTTCTTGGCGTAAGTCATAACGCGAAACACCGTCTCCAAAGTTAATTTTATCGACAACTTTCAACTCAGACAATAACTCTAAAGTTCGATAAACGGTTGCTAATCCGATCTCTGGCGACTTTTCTTTTACAAGGAGGTATACATCTTCTGCGCTTAAATGATCTTCTTCATTTTCTAGCAGCACACGAACTGTTGCTTCACGTTGTGGTGTCAATTTATAGCTCGCTGCATGTAATTGCTTCTTAATTCGTTCAATTCTTTCTTCCATTCGGTACTACTCCCTCCTCGCCACTCTTACACCATTATATCAGAAGAAGGGCTCCTGTCAAAAGAAAAACAATGAAAACAAATTGATAATTATTCTCAAAAAATATTTATTGTTTGTTAATAGCCTCCACAACTTCTTTCATTAAAACTGGTGATGCATACACTTCGACACTGGAAGCAATAGCTAATACCGCTCCAATCACGAGAAAAAAGCATGTATAGCGAATTAATAACGGTAATAGTGGCTCAGTTATTTTCCGAATAAATTGATGCCTAATCATGCGTAAGGAAAAGCTTGCAGCAATTGTTGTCATTACGAGAAATACAGGAATTATAATTAAATTTTGTGGCAATACAGATACAAATGCTAATAATAGTCCATTCCATCCGTGCTGACTTACTAAAAAACCTACTGTAAATCCAACAACTACCCCTTTTAAAAATAGTAAGATAAAAATGAGCGGCAACCCAATAATTGAAATCCCCAAAATCCAAATAAAGCCGATATATTTTAATTGCGAAAAGTAACTTTCTCGAAACATTTCGCCTGCGACAGCAAATTCTCCTTTAGAAACTTGTCCAAAAAAACGCTGTAAATAAAATGATAAATCTTGCTTTTGGTTTATTTGTAAACTATTCACAAGAATCGCTCCAAATATTACTCCCATCAGTAATAAAACCGCATTAAATATATATAGTGAAGAATTTTCCTGTATGTGAGACATTACACGGTCTTGCCACGTTTTTCGCCACATTTTCCTTCCCTCCGTTCACACTCTTACTAAAAATGTATGAAAGAAAGAAAAAAAGTATGACGAATTAGCATTGAAATTCCGCTCTACTTTGCTAAACTAAAAAGTAGAGAATAGGAGGGATTTCTCTTGAAACCATTATTATTAGATTTTCCAACATTATTTCAAACTGAGCGCTTGCAAGTACGTAAGCCGTTTCCAGGTGATGGAACAGAGGTATATGAAGCAATCCAAGCTTCGCTAGAAGACTTATTACCATGGATGCCAATTACAGCTGAAACAGAAGAACGTGCTGAAGAAATTGTTCGCGAAGCTCACGGACAGTTTTTACTTCGTGAAACACTTGATTTCCACTTATACGATAAAGTATCTGGTACATTCATCGGAGCTATTACGCTCAAGCCTGAAAACTGGGATATTCCAAAGTTTTCACTTCACTTTTGGCTACATAGCGCTTATACAAAGCATGGCTATATGACAGAAGCCATTAAAGGTGCGATTCAATTTGCATTTGATAAACTAGGTGCTAGAAGAATTGAAATTCGTACTGATGCAACAAATATAAACGCATGTAACTTAGCAGAACGTCTAGAATTTATTTTAGAAGGTACAATGGAAAATGATTTCCTAGCACCCGATGGCAGCTTACGCGATGCACGTGTATATGCAAAAATCAACTAAAAACACTCGCCTTAGGCGAGTGTTTCAGAGTGTTGGGAAACCCTTTAGGGTTCCCAACACTCTGGAATCTTTTTTGATTTTAGCGAAAGAAAACAACAAAAAATAGTAGAATTTAGAAAAATAGCCCTCCACCAACCCCTTTTTGGTTAGATGGAGGGCTATTTTTTTCATGTTTTGACAAGCGGCGGTGAGGTAAGCCTGCATTTGGACAGATTTCAGCCCTCGAAACCGAGCATATCGATAGCCATGTAGTTCTTTTGCATCCGCAAAGCTTCGCTCTATAGTTGAACATCGTACTTTATACAACTTTTTCCCTGTAGCTGTTAGTTTGTTTTTTCTAGCGATATCTTTATATTTCTCCCATATATGATGGGTGATAACTTTTTGTTTTTGTTTCTTTGAAAAGCATACCTCACGTAGCGGACAAACAGCGCAGTCTTCTGGATTCGATTTATATTGACGATATCCTTCGCGATCCGTTGTCGCATATTCTAAAATACATCCCATCGGACAAGCAAATGCATTCATTTCTTCTGCATATTTAAATTGGCTTTTCGGTACTTCTTTATTTCTCTTTCCAAATCGGCGATACCCCATCACCATAAATATATTTCTTTCTGATAACTTCTTACAGATATATCCTGTAAAATAGCCTGCATCAAGAGCTACAGCTTCCACTTCAAATCCGAATTTATCAACTTGAGCTTGTAGACGTGCTAAATACGGCTCGGAATCTGCCATATTTCCAGCCGTTATATAGGTATCTGTAATAATATTGTACTTCGCATCAGTCGTACGATGATCTAAAAAATGAAAACCGTTCGGTTTTCCATCTCTCATTAAAAATCCACTATCTGGATCCGTTGTACTTATCCGAGTTTTTTTAGTAGGGGTATCACTTTCCTTTCTAGGTTTTAATTCTTTTTTCCGTGCGCCTCACGATCTTCGATTACCGCAGCTTCTAGTTCATCTATATAGAACTTTGCCTTTTCTTTTTTATATTTATGTACAAATTTATTTTTATTGGCATTGGCCTTAATGTGTGTGGAATCTGTCATCAACGCACGTCCTCCTACCATACGGCGCTCCGTCGCTTGTCTCACAATCTCATCAAAAATTTCTTCGAAAATATTTGTATGAACGAAACGAGTACGGCGATTACAACTGATTGTAGAATGATCTGGAATTGTATCTGATAGAGAGAACCCTAAAAACCAACGGTAGGCAATGTTCGTTTTAATCTCCTTTTCCAATTGACGCTCAGAACGAATACCATAAAAATATCCAATAAACATCATCTTAAATAAAACGATAGGATGGATTGACGGACGGCCATTGTTTTCACAATAATAAGGGCGTAACTTCTCCTCAATAAAATCAAAACTAATTGTCGCTTCAATCGCACGAAGGAAATGATCTTGTGGAACCAATTCTTCTACAGAAACAGATACACGCTCGTCGCGATGATTTTTTAAAGCACCCATCATAAGAAATCTCTCCTTTTCCTCTTTTTTATCAGTGTTGACACATAAAAAGAGGTTCAGACACAAAAATAGGCTGTGGAGAAGGCTTTCTCCACAGCCTGAAACACTCGCCTTAGGCGAGTGTTTATTTTTGTAATTGTAAATATTGTACTGCAAACATCGTCTTAGCATCATGTATGCGAAGGTCTTTCATAAGATCAATCGCTTCTTCTAATGACACTTCCATTAATTCCACAAATTCATCTTCATCTAAAGCTGCTTTATTTTCTTTTTGTTTTAATCCTGTCGCTTTATATACATATAAAATCTCATCTGCAAAACCAGGTGATGTATAGAAAGATGTAATAAGCTCCATATTTTCACATACATATCCTGTTTCTTCTTCTAATTCACGAACTGCTGTTACCTCTGCCTTTTCCCCAGGTTCTAACTTCCCAGCAGGAATTTCCACAATTGCCTTTTCGAGAGCTTTACGATACTGCTCAACGAGTACAATTTTCCCCTCATCAGTAATAGCAATAATAGCAACTGCCCCAGGGTGATTTACGATTTCACGTTTACTCATTTCTCCATTTGGTAATACTACATCATCAACACGAACTTTTATAACTCTACCATCAAAAATCGGTTCAGTTTTTACTGTTCTTTCTGCAAGATTACTCATACTACTTCATCTCCCTGTTCTATTTCCTAATCGTTCTTCATACATTTTACCACATTGAAAGGAGCGTGATAGAAATGAAAGTTTACATTTTACCAAATCGCGTCACTTTAGTCGGCAAAGCATGGCAAATTCGTCATAAGCTAAAACAATATGGCAAAGAGTATACAACTGTACAAGAGTGGATTACAGCAAATAAAAAGTAAACGTTTGTCAACCTCCTTCCCCTTTCGTACAATAAAGGTAAGGAGGTTGACCTATGAAAAAACGTCAATTAGGAAACTCAGATTTATATGTTACGGAAATTGGATTTGGCTGTATGTCTCTCGGTGCATCTGAGGCTGAAGCTATGCGTATTATCGATGAGGCAATCGATTTAGGAATTAATTTTTTTGATACAGCGGACTTATACGATTATGGATTAAATGAAGAATTTGTTGGAAAAGCTCTGAAAGGAAAACGCGACCAAATTGTTCTTACAACAAAGGTTGGAAATCGATGGACAGAAGAAAAAAACGGTTGGTCTTGGGATCCTTCTAAAGCTTATATAAAGACCGAAGTAAAAGAGAGTTTACGTAGACTTCAAACAGATTATATTGATTTATATCAACTGCATGGCGGGACGATTGAAGATCCTATAGATGAAACAGTTGAAGCCTTTGAAGAATTAAAAAAAGAAGGGATTATTCGTCATTATGGTATCTCTTCTATACGCCCAAATGTCATTCGTGAGTATGCAAAACGATCAAATATCGTTAGCATATTAATGGAATACAGCCTTTTAAATCGTCGCCCTGAAGAATGGTTCCCGTTTCTTAATGAACAGCAAATTAGCGTTATTGCTCGCGGACCACTTGCAAAAGGGATTTTAACTAACAATAATGCAAGAAAGATAGAAAGAGTAAAAGAAAAAGATTACCTCTCTTATTCTTACGATGAGTTATATTCGACACTCGCGAGTGTAAAAGAAATAATCGGAGAAAGCTCTTTAACAGGAACAGCTATTCAATATTGCTTACATAACGAAACTGTTGCAGCTGTTATACCTGGTGCAAGCTCTATTCAACAATTGCAAGAAAATATACAAGCTAGCCAACAGTTATCTTTAACAAAAGAAGAATATGTACAACTTCAAAAGATTGTTAAGTATGATTCATATGCTTTGCATCGCTAAAATATTGATACCGATAAAAGCAAAAGACTGCCCCCCCCCCCAACACTAGGCGGCAGTCTTTTTTTATAACGTATCATATTTATCAGGATTCGTTCCTACATGTAAATTACGATTTAACGTATTAATTTGATCCATCTCTTCTTCAGTTAATGAGAAATCAAAAATAGTAAAGTTCTCTTTAATACGAGATGGCGTAACAGATTTAGGAATAGTCACAATCCCACTTTGAATATCCCACCTTAATATAACTTGTGCAGGTGACTTTTCATATTTTTTAGAAATAGCCTGAATAATTGGATGCTGGAATACTTCGCCGCCTCTCATTAAAGGACTCCATGCTTCCATTTGAATTTGCTCACCTTGACAGAAATCACGCAATTCAAATTGCGCTAGCATTGGATGAAGTTCAACTTGGTTTACCATCGGCTTCACTTTGCAATTTGGTAATAACAGTTCTAAATGATGTTTATGAAAATTAGAAACACCAATGGCACGCACTTTACCTTCTTCATATAGCTTTTCTAGAGCACGGTACGTATCAACATACTTCCCTCTTATCGGCCAATGGATTAAATATAAATCTACATAGTCCATTTGTAATTTCTTTAAACTTTTTTCAAACGCCTCGAGCGTCTCCTCGTACCCTTGATCATCGTTCCAAACTTTTGTTGTAATAAACAAGTCTTCTCGCGAAATTCCAGATTCACGAACCGCTTCTCCGACACCGCTTTCATTTTCATATACAGTTGCTGTATCAATCGAACGGTATCCAACTTCTAACGCTGTTTTTACTGCTTGTTTAACTTCGTCGCCTTCTTTAGCTTTATAAACGCCTAGACCAATCATCGGCATTTTCACGCCATTATGAAGTGTAGTTGTTGGAATATGCATACTCGTTCTCCCTTTCAATGTTACATTTTTTATAAACCACCACTTTATTTCAACAAGATTTATTCAAAATGTCAAAACATACGTACAGTTTACATAATAATTTTATACCCCTTTAGAAAATAACATGAACTCAGTCGTTCACGTTACTTTCTATCCATTTCTTCGCTTTTTCATCAACATTACGTACAAATTCATTTTTTCCTTCTGTATACAACGTGCCATCATATGTATATTTTTCAGCTAGTTCTTTCTTTAAAGTCGCATACGCTTCTGCTTCTTCACAATGAGCCATCATATAATCACGAAATGCTAAATGCCTTACTATCTCAGGATTTCCTTTTTCAAATACGTGTAAGTGATACGAGCGTTTTTCCTCAGTCCCATGAATAAAATAACGACGTCTTGAAATACCATTTTCCCCTTTTACGATGTAACCAAGCTCTTTAAAACGTTCATTCCAATGATCTACTCTGTCGATACTCTCTACTTCCATAATCATATCTATAATTGGTTTAGCTGCCAGTCCTGGCACTGACGTACTTCCAATATGATGGACTTTCACCATTTCTGGCATCGCCGATTTTAATCTTTCGGCTTCCATTTGGAATTTCTCACTCCAATGATTTTCATACGGAACGACTACAATTTCCCTCATTCTAACTCCCCTTTTCTTACAAACTCGTCAAAAAAATGATCAGCGGCATTTCACTGATCATTTTTTTATTATTTAAAGTCTTTCCAAGTAAGGCTACTTTCACTTAACAGTTCTTCAAATGATTTATTCTTTTCACGTTCTTTTTGTTCCTTACGCTTTCTTTCTTGTTCTGCTGCCTCTTTTTTCTCTTCTCTCACTTGCAACTCTTTTTTCTTATTCTTTAATTGTTGCATTAACGAATCGTTCAATTGATCACCTAGTGTAAGTGATTCTTTCTCTGGTTGATTCATTTGAGAGTGTCTTTGTGTTTGTCTTTGCTTCTTTTTCTTCATACTATTCACCTTTTACTTTTTTCTCCATTATAGAGGATACATGGCGAAATCGACAATAAAAAAGGTTCCCTACTCTATTATTTATCTTTTGTAAATATGTTAATTTTTCGAAAAAACTAAATTTTTATATAGATATAATCCTAGTAATCTATTAAAATTATGTCGTATGATGTCAGATTATAAAAAAAGGAGAAATTAATTATGTGGAAAAAAATTATTCCTGCTGTTGCTGTTTTAAGTACTATTACTTTTTCAAGCGTATTCGCCGCTCCTCCATCTCAGACTCCTGCCGAACAAAACCGATACATAGACGTACAAATGCTTGGTATTAATGATTTACATGGTCAACTAGATACTGTAAAAAAAGTTAACAATAAAGAAGCTGGTGGCGCTGATTATTTAGCTACTTATTTAAAAGAACGCAAAAAACAAAACCCTAATACACTTCTCGTACATGCCGGTGATATTGTCGGAGCCAGCCCACCAGTTTCCGCATTATTACAAGACGAACCAACAATTGAATTTTTAAATGACTTAAAGTTTGATGTTGGTACAATCGGAAACCATGAATTTGATGAAGGTATCGATGAAATGAAACGCCTCATTTACGGTGGATATCACGAAAAAACAGGAAATTTCAAAGGAGCAAACTTCCCTTATGTCGCTGCAAACTTCTATAATAAATCAACTGGCCGCTTATTTTTACCACCATTCACTGTAAAAATAGTTGACGGAGTTCCTGTAGGGTTCATTGGAGTTGTTACAACGGATACACCGAATGTCGTTATGCCTACTATGCTAAAGAATGTACAAATTACTGATGAAGTAGAGGCTATTAATAAATCCACACAACAATTAAAGCGTCTCGGCGTTAAATCTATCGTAGTCCTTGCACATGTCGGCGGAACAACTGATGAGTCTGGTGTAACAAATGGAGACCTCACTCGAATTGCAAATGAAACAGATCCAGAAGTCGATGTTATTTTCGGCGGACATAGTCATACGTATGTAAATGGTACTGTAAATAATAAACTTATCGTGCAAGCGAATTCTTACGGAATGGCTTTTTCGGACGTAGATGTAACAATTGATAGAAAAACAAAAGATATTGTGAAGAAAAAAGCTGAAGTTATTACAACGTACCATGAAGGTGTAGAGCCTGATAAACAAGTAAAACAAAAGTTAGATCAATATAAAGAAAAAATCGCACCTCTTGTAAATGAAGTAGTCGGAAAATCTACAGCACCTATCGACCGTAAACAAAACGATGCTGGTGAATCTACACTTGGAAATTTAGTTGCGGATGCCCAGCGCCAAATAATGCAAACACAAATCGCTCTTATGAATCCTGGTGGAATTCGTAATGATCTAGACGCTGGAGATATTACATGGGGCGAATTATACGGCATTCAGCCTTTCGGAAACCAATTAATTAAAGTAGATCTAACAGGTCAAGATATTCGTGATATATTAAATCAACAATGGCAAAAAGGAGCAACGAGAATGCTTCAAATTTCAGGTATTCAATACACTTGGGATGCAAACAAACCAAATAACGAAAAGGTTACGAATATCCGTTTAACAAATGGTGAAGAATTAGTTCCCTCTAAAACGTATAGCGTAGTTGCAAATGCTTTCCTAGCTTCTGGCGGTGATGGATTCGTATCCTTTAAAAATGGAAAAAATGCTGAAACTGGTCCAAACGATTTTGAAGCATTAGTCGATTATGTAAAACAAGTGACAGAACCAATTCAGCCGATTATTGATGGACGTATTCAAAAAAACAATTAAATACTATTCAAACTAGTGCGTGACACTCGAAAGAAGAAGCTCCTTTTATATGCAAGGAGCTTCTTCTTTTAGAGTCATACGTATTGTCATTTTTCTAGTGCAGTAAAGGATACGCACATAGCCCCTTGTTTCTTCGTAGTATATAGAAAACTATAATGGGAAGATTTGTATGTATTTCTATCAAACAATGACGATACATTGTATCGACAAACACATTCGTAGTATTGAGAAAGCAATTAATGGAGAATATAGCGCCATTCATTTTTATGCTAGATTAGCTACTTTAGCTCCAGACATAAATGAACGAACTCAAATCCTTGAAATTCGGCAAGATGAGCAACGAACAGTTGATTTTTACTTAGAAATTGCTGACGGAACGACAAATCAACAAGTGAAAGAAACATTTCAGCGCGCAGCAGCTGATGAACAAAATCATGCCGTTTGGTTCCTATATTACTTTTCGAAACAAAACAAAAAATGAAATAAAAGAAAGGATACACGCTCTTATATGGAACATAGTATCCTTTCTTTTATTTCTCTGGATACGTTTCATGATTAACATCATACCGTTGCAAAAACTCCTGTAGTGCTTCTTCTACAATTTTAGACTTTTGAATCCCTTTTGATTCCGATATAACATCTAGTCTTGCTAATACTTCTATATTAATCGAAAAGGTTCGTTTCTTTTTCTCTGTGCTCTTACTTATAATTTGAACACTTACTTCTTCTCTTTTTCTTAGCAATTCATAAATGCTTTGTAATTGTTCATAAATTAGTAATTGATAGTCTGTTTTTGCATATTGAAGGGCAGTAGCTTCTTGTATTTGCAAATGACGTGGCTCTTCGCCATCACCTATAAAGATACGTTTTTTCTGCTCTCCATCATATTCATATCCAATCACCCTTAATTTCTTTGATAATGTATATGGGCTCATTTCAAGCCGTTTCGCTATAATAGCGATTGATTCGCGTCTATTTAAAGAATCAATAATTTCTCCAATCGTCATATTCTCCCTCCTCTCTTAATCGCCTAAACTTGAAATCAAACCAGTATGTTATGATACAATGATTTTCTAGTAGTATATGCAAAAGAAAGAGCCTGTGCGATTCATACCATTTAAGAAAAGGAGGTTTACATATGCTTTTTCGTAGCCACACCCCTCAGTTTTACAATGAAAAGAAGCAACTAATCCCTAACAGTATCGCTACGATAGAAAGCGTTATGATTAATGACCGGAAACAATCTCTCCTTATACGCGGCCAAAACGTGGAACAGCCTATTTTATTATGCTGTCACGGCGGCCCTGGTATGGCACAAATCGGCTTTATTCGCCATTTTCAAAAAGAGTTAGAAAAGCACTTTATCGTTATTAATTGGGATCAGCGAGGGGCAGGTAAATCCTTTTTATGGCGGGACATCCAAACAAATCTTACGATTAATCAATTTTTTTCAGATGCAAAAAAGGTTATTCAATATCTTCTCAAACGCTTTAATAAGCAAAAACTATTTCTCGCAGGTCATTCTTGGGGAAGTATTATCGGACTACAAATCGCTAATCAATGTCCCGAATATATAGAAGCATACATCGGCATCGGTCAAATCGTACATATGAAGCAAAATGAAGAATTACTATATCAACATTTAATTAGCTCTGCCAAAAAACATGACCATAAAAAGGCATTAGCTTCTCTTTTAAAATTAGGGAAACCACCCTTTTTAGATACGAGACGCCTCATTATTCAAAGAAAGTGGCTTGGTACATTCGGAGGAGCAATCCAAAATGGATCTTCCTTTTCTTTCATACGAAAAGGCTTCTTTTCTCCTGAATATACGCTATTAGATTGGTTCAAATTTCTCGCAGGAAATTTAAAATCCGGAGTTTTATGGGAAGAGATGCTGACAATCGATTTCTTTTCATCTATTTCAAGTTTATCTGTTCCTGTTTATTTTTGTTCTGGTCGCTATGATTATCAAACTCCTTATGCACTCGTTCAACAATATTGCGATATCATTCAAGCTCCTATTAAAAAGATGATTTGGTTTCCAAACTCGGCACATTCTCCAGATTTAGAAGAGCCTGAGTTATTCGCTAAATATTTACAATCAATTAAACAAGAACTATCTTTTCAACATTAATAACAAAAGGCGCTTTTACATTTCATAGAAAACATTTTATAATGATATGTCGCAAGTATATGTCACTACAAACACTTGCTTGCCTTAACAGAATAAAAATTAGGGAGATTACATTTATTATGAACGCTGTACTCATCGCAGTAGCAGTCATGCTACTGCTTAGTTTGTTACGTGTCCAAGTCATTGTCGCCATTATCGTTGGAGCTTTAACAGGCGGCCTTATCGGCGGACTCGGTATTTCAGAAACAATTAGTACTTTTACAGCCGGTCTTGGGAACAGTGCTCCTATCGCATTAAGCTACGCAATGCTCGGTGGATTTGCTATTTCCCTTTCAAAAACAGGACTTCCTGATGCAATGATCCAATCAGCTTTAAAATGGATCGGCAACGAACAAGACACGAAAAAACAAGTCTATTCTAAAATACTTATATTATTTATCATTTTAACAATGGCTTGTTTCTCACAAAATATTATCCCTGTTCATATCGCTTTCATCCCAATCTTAATTCCAGCACTTTTAAAAGTATTAAATGAGCTGAGGGTGGATCGTAGGCTTGTAACATGTCTTATTACATTTGGGTTAATTACCCCTTACATGTGGGTTCCAGCAGGGTTCGGAAAAATTTTTCATGACGTATTGCAAACAAATGCTGCGCAAAGCGGTCTTACATTTGATGTCGCACTTATTCCAAAAGCGATGACTATTCCAGCAATCGGTATGATTATCGGATTATGTGTAGCGGTTTTCATTACATACAGAAAACCACGTACATATGAAACAGAACAAATTCATGCTGCACAGAATGAAATCGTTCCCTATACGAAAAGAAGCATTACTTTGGGTTTATTATCAATACTCGCTACATTAACTGTGCAATTAGCAACAGAATCAATGATTTTTGGTGCTTTAGCAGGTATTATCGTCTTATCAGTTAGCGGTAGCCTCCCTCTTAAAGAAGCCGATGCTATTTTAACGAGTGGAATGCGTATGATGTCCTTTATCGGATTTGTTATGATTTCTGCCGCAGGATTTGGCGCTGTTCTTCGAAAAACTGGACATGTTGAATCGCTTGTGCAAACGAGTGCACATATAATCGGAAATAATAAACCGCTTGCTGCATTTCTTATGCTCATTATTGGACTTCTCGTTACGATGGGAATTGGCTCTTCCTTTTCAACCATCCCAATCTTAACAACAATTTTCGTACCGTTATGCGTCCAGCTCGGATTTAGTCCCATGGCTACAATCGCAATTATCGGTACAGCTGGTGCACTTGGTGATGCAGGTTCTCCAGCATCTGATAGTACACTTGGACCAACGTCTGGTTTAAATGCTGATGGTCAGCACCATCATATATGGGATACATGTGTCCCAACATTTCTACACTATAATATACCGTTACTTATATTCGGCTTTATTGCCGCAATTACACTATAAAAGGTGCGTTTTAAAAACGCACCTTTTACTTTGTTGTTTCTCTCTCAATGCACCTAAATTCTGTTTCCACTTCTTCTTGTCGCACTTGTTTCTTCTTTATTTTTCCTATTAACTGTTGAAAAGCTATTTCCCCATTTTCTTCGATATAACTTCCAATCGTCGTTAATGATGGACTTATCCATTCACCCTCTACACTCCCGTTAAATCCAATGATTTGTAACTTACCTGGTATATGAATATTAAGAGTTTTCGCCGCCCTGATTAGCTCAATAGCGACCTTATCACTTGAAGCTACAACCCCATCTATGTATGGATGCTTTTGTAACAATTCAAGAAACTGTTGATTCGTATACCCTTGTACAATTTCCTCTCGATAAGAAAGTCCTTCTTTCCAAGCAGTATCTAGAAATCCTGCCACATGCTCTTCCATTTCTTCACTCTCTACTCCCTCACCGATATAAGCAAGAAACTGGCAGCCTTTCTCTTTTAATAAAGAAACAACTTTCTGTCCACTTTCATAATAGCTCATAAGAGATTGTCGTTCTTCAAGCACAGCGAAAGGAAGTGAGATTTCTCCTATACTTCGAAAAACAGATTTCGTCATTATAACGCCTGCAATGTTATTTTGTTCCAACATATCTATGTATCTATTCTTATTTTCTATATTACAAACTATTACTTGATACCCTTCTTTGTATGCTATTTCCTCAACGAAACGGAGCAAAGTGATGTATGATGGATTATGCAAATTATCTACAAGTAATGCAATCACCGTTGAAGGCTGTTTAAATAAAGGCTTTGCTGTAGCATTCGGTCTATAATGTAATTCTTCAATTGCTTTTTTTACTTGTTTCACCGTATCTTCATGGACATATCCTTTTTCGTTAATGACTCTTGAAACGGTTGCGACTGAAACACCGGCCAATTTTGCAACATCACGTATAGTTGCCACATCGTCACCCCTTAATATGGTAATAGATTACAATTTTAAATTAAACCAAAATATAACATTCGTCAAGGTTATTGTTTTATATTTCTGAAAATTGTTACACAATTTCCACTCTACTCATAAAGTGAAACTTTAATCAGTGGGGGTTTTGTTCATCCCCCACTGATTATTAGTTGAACCAATCGGGCGTTTACGGGCAGTGGATCTCCCACCTAACTTCTTTGCTCCAACTGAATTTTGAGGTGGGAGTTTTACTGCCCGTTAATGCGGGAGAAAATATACTCCAGCTGAATTTCATGTGAAATCGCGATATTATCATAACCAATAAACGGAATTTCTTTCTTTATTTTTCGTGCTTCCTTTACCGCATCAATATACAAGTTCGTCATCATGAAGTTACGTTTTTGATAAAAACGAAGTGCGTTCATATTATCATTCGTCGTAATAAGCCACACTTTTTTACATTCGTTCTCTTTTGCCACTCGCAATACACAATCCACCAGTTTTGTACCAATCCCCTTCCCTTCCTCAAAACTATTTAACGATACAATTTCACACATGTTTTCTATCACTTTATATGTTATAATTCCCACTATTCTGTTATTTCTAAGTGCAATAAAACCAGGTAATTCTTCTAATTGATGTACTCTGCCTCGCGAGACCATCATTGAGCTTCCCCAGTTTTCACACATAAAATCCTGAATTGCTTCTTTCATTTCTGGTGTGATTTTTTGTATATGAACCATACACGATTTCTCCCCTTTTCACATCATTGTGATACAATGTTAGTGTATCACATGTAGAGGTATTTGGAGGATGAGGTAAAGTATGAAACGTTTTTTTACAGCATTGTTTACTATACTAGGTGCACTAACTGCGATTGGGATTTTCTTTACAAATAAAGTTATGTACTTGAAGAAAAAAACAGAGGAAGAAGTTTTAGAACGCGAAACGAAAAAGCATTTTCATTTGGACGATTTTAAGGCTATTCAAAAAGAAGAGGTTCACATCCCTTCTCAATTCGGATACGAACTTCACGGATATTACATGCCAGCTGGTCATTCCAATAAATTTATGATTTTTTGCCACGGTGTGACTGTAAATAAAATGAATTCCGTTAAATATGCAAACTTATTTTTAAATAGAGGATATAACGTATTTATTTATGATCATCGCCGTCATGGTAAAACCGGTGGTAAAACAACAAGTTATGGCTATTATGAAAAACATGATTTAAAGTCAGTAGTTGACTGGCTAAAAGATCGTTTCGGAACGAATATTACACTCGGAATTCATGGTGAATCTATGGGTGCTGCAACTCTTCTTCAATATGCAGGACTTGTAGAAGATGGTGCTGATTTTTATATTGCTGATTGTCCTTTCTCTGATTTTTATGGACAGTTACAACATCGTTTGAAAGTTGAGTTTCATTTGCCAAAATGGCCTTTATTACCTTTAGCAAATGCCTTTTTAAAAGTTCGTGATGGCTATACAATTCGTGAAGTTTCACCAATTGATTGTATAAAAAATATTAACAATCCGGTTCTCTTTATTCATAGTAAAGATGATGACTATATTTTATCTGATATGACGAAATCACTTTATGAAGCGAAAGAAAATAATAAACAGCTTTATATTGCAGAACATGGTGCACACGCTTGCTCTTATAATGAAAATAAAGAAGAGTACGAAGATGCCATCGATCAATTTTTAAACACATATGTAAAAGAAACAAAAAACAGGCTTGCATAAGCCTGTTTTTTTACTGCGCTAAAACGTCTGTAACTTGTTCCATATTTTCAGAAATCCACTTTACTGCCTCGTCTAGCGTTGGGAATTCCGTCGTTTGAAAAGTTACCTCATCTTGAAGTAACCAAACATCTTTCGGTTCTTGTCCTACACCTGCGATTGACCAATGAAGTAAACTATATGGATGATTATCATTCAAAAATGATGCCCATGTGCGCTCATTTGCAATATTTTGTAGTGTGTGTAATTTTTTATCCATCTTTCGTCACCTTACTCTAGTCAGTTATAAAAACTATTATAACACTCTCTTCTCTCTCAAACAAAGTGCTCTTTTTATCCCGCTATTTGCGGGCAGTAAGACTCCCACCTCAAAATTCAGCTTAGGCAAAGAAGTAAGGTGGGAGATTAACTGCCCGTAAACGCCCGATTGGTTGAACTAATAATCAGTGGGGATGCCCCCACTGATTAAAGTTTCACTTTATATTGTCAAGTACTCTCCCTAATTATATGATGAGAGTAAGCGTTTGGAAAGGAGGGATAACGTTGGCAAAAGTACAAATTAAAGTGAATGATAATGGCTCTTTTCGCGTTACAGGGGACGTGGAATTAGTTGACTCACAAGGGAATGTATTCCCAGCAAAACCAGCATTTTCTTTATGTCGTTGTGGTTTATCAAAAAACATGCCTTATTGCGATGCTTCGCATAAAGGAAAATTCGAGTCTGTTGTTAGAGCACCAGAGGCAGAATAAATATTTAAAGAGCATGCACATTTATTTGTGTATGTTTTTTCTTTTGATCAAAGCCTATACAGCCCTTCCCCTTTCAACATTTCTATTACTTTCGTCCCCATTCAAATCGGCATATATTTTCAAACAATTCTTCACATTCGAACATTTTTTACTATGCTTTTTTCTTTTTTGTGCTATAATGTGAGCAAACAACATCCTTCGGGGTCGGGTGAAATTCCCAACCGGCGGTGATGAAGCGATAGCTTCTAAGTCCGTGACCCGTTTTCAACGCGAAAACGGTGGATCTAGTGAAACTCTAGGGCCGACAGTATAGTCTGGATGGGAGAAGGATATGTTTTCTAGTAATTTTATATAGCGAATACACTTTTATTTCAGTATGCATATTTTTAAAGTTTCATTTTGAATCTTTATATATGTTTTATTTTGTATACTTATGTTTCTATACTGAAATAAAAAGATACGACTAGCGTTGAAAGAATTTGATATTTTGCTAGGTTTTTTCCTTATGCCAAAATATCAGTCATCGTTAGGTTTCTTTCCTATACTTTCGTATTCGAACTATATTTCTAGAAATCACGTCTCCCAAACCCCAAGGATATAAAATCCTTGGGGTTTTTTGATTTTTTCAGGAGAGGTGAAAAGAATGACAGATCAAGAATATATGAGGATTGCCTTGCAGTTAGCACAAGGAACATCGGGACAAACAAGCCCAAATCCTATGGTTGGTGCCGTTGTTGTTAAAGATGGGGAAATTGTTGGAATGGGTGCCCACATGCGTGCTGGTGAAGAACATGCTGAAGTTCATGCTCTTCACATGGCTGGTGAAAGAGCAAAAGACGCTACCGTTTATGTAACACTTGAACCGTGTAGCCATTTTGGAAAAACACCCCCTTGCTGTGAATTACTCATTGAAAAAGGAGTTCAGCGTGTTGTAATTGCTACTCTTGATTGCAATCCCCTCGTTTCCGGAAATGGAAAAAGGAGATTAGAAGAAGTTGGAATCGAGGTAACTACTGGTGTTCTTGAGGCGGAAGCCACTTTATTAAATCGATACTTTTTTCACTATATGAAAAAGAAACGTCCCTTTGTAACAATAAAAACAGCAATGAGCTTAGATGGAAAAACAGCAACTGTAACCGGTGAAAGTAAGTGGATTACAGGCGAAGAAGCACGCGCTGACGTTCACCAATATCGTCATATACATGATGCTATCCTAGTCGGTGTGAATACAGTTCTAACTGATAATCCACACTTAACAACACGAATTCCAAACGGAGGTAAACATCCTATACGCGTTATTTTAGATACCCACTTACGAACGCCGCCATCTTCTCATGTCATAACAGATGGCTTAACTCCGACATGGATTATTGTCGGTAAGGATGTAAACAAAGAGAAAATAGCGTCTTATGAATCTAACAATATAGCTGTATTCCAAATGAAAACACAACAAATTGAAATACAAGATGTCCTATCCCTGCTCGGTGAGAAACAAATTCTTTCTCTGTTCGTTGAAGGTGGTCAAACGGTGCATGCAAACTTCTTAAAAACAAATAGTTTTAATGAAATCGTGACCTATATAAGCCCGAAATTAATTGGTGGAAAAGATGCACCCACCTTATTTGGCGGAGCTGGTTTTTCGAAGGTACAAGATGCACTTTCCTTAACAATTCAAGAGATGAAACAAATCGGTAATGATATAAAAATTGTTGCAACCTTAAAAAGCGAGGTGACGGAATGTTTACAGGAATCGTAGAAGAGTTAGGAACGATATCAAGCATGACTCAAAGTGGTGAAGCAATGAAGCTAACTATTAGCGCAAAGCAAATTTTATCGGATGTCAAATTAGGTGATAGTATCGCAGTTAACGGCATTTGCTTAACAGTAACTACTTTTACGACTACTTCATTCACTGTCGACGCAATGCCTGAAACAATGAAAGCAACATCACTTCGTATGCTAAAGCCAAGTGCCAAAGTGAATTTAGAACGGGCGATGGCTGCAAACGGACGATTCGGTGGACATTTCGTCACCGGACATATCGATGGCATCGGTACGATTTTAACTAAAAAACAACATTACAATGCCATCTATTACAAAATAGCAATTTCTGATGAATTACTACGCTATTGTTTGCATAAAGGATCCGTTGCTGTTGATGGCACTAGCTTAACAATATTTGATATAGACGAATCTTCAATTACAATTTCACTCATCCCTCACACAGTAAGCGAGTCTATAATCGGAGAAAAAAAAGCCGGGGACATCGTAAACATTGAGTGTGACATGATTGGAAAATATATTGAACGCTTTATTTCAAAGCCAGTAAAAAGAACGGGGTCAATGACCGAAAACTTTTTACAAGAAAACGGATTTCTATAAGGGGGAAGCACAATGTTTCATCGTATTGAAGAAGCTCTAGAAGATTTAAAACAAGGAAAAGTCGTTATCGTATGTGATGATGAAAACCGAGAAAATGAAGGCGATTTTATTGCTTTAGCAGAGTACATTACACCAGAAACGATTAATTTTATGATTACACACGGTCGTGGTCTCGTTTGTGTACCGATTACGGAGGAGTACGCAGAACGTCTACAGTTAGAGCCAATGGTATCTCATAATACAGATTCACATCACACTGCGTTTACAGTGAGCATTGATCATGTTTCTACAACAACAGGGATTAGTGCTCATGAACGTGCAACTACGATACAAGAATTGTTAAACCCTGCATCAAAAGGCTCTGATTTCAATCGCCCTGGACATATCTTTCCATTAATTGCGAAAGAAGGCGGTGTCCTGCGCCGTGCTGGTCATACAGAAGCCGCTGTCGATTTAGCCAAACTTTGCGGGGCAGAACCAGCTGGAGTCATTTGCGAAATTATAAATGAGGACGGTACGATGGCACGTGTACCTGATTTACTAGAGTGCGCAAAACAATTTGATATAAAAATGATTACAATAGAAGATTTAATTGCTTATCGCCGCCATCACGAAACACTTGTGACGAGAGAAGTGGAAATTACATTACCTACAGATTTCGGTACTTTCCATGCAATTGGCTATTCTAACTCATTAGATATGAAAGAACATATCGCGCTCTTAAAAGGTGATATTTCAACAGGCGAACCTGTACTTGTACGCGTTCATTCAGAATGCTTAACAGGAGATGTATTTGGTTCGTGCCGCTGTGATTGCGGACCACAGCTACATGCTGCACTTGCTCAAATTGAGCGTGAAGGAAAAGGTGTTCTTCTCTATATGAGACAAGAAGGACGAGGAATTGGCCTTCTGAATAAGCTTCGCGCTTATAAGTTACAAGAAGAAGGGTTAGATACTGTAGAGGCAAATGAAAAACTTGGGTTCCCAGCTGATCTTCGTGATTACGGTATTGGCGCTCAAATTTTAAAAGATTTAGGCTTACAAAGTTTACGATTATTAACGAATAATCCACGAAAAATTGCTGGCTTACAAGGTTACGATTTAGAAGTAACCGAGCGTGTACCGTTGCAAATGCCAACAAAAGAAGAAAATAAAACGTATTTACAAACGAAAGCAAGCAAATTAGGACATTTACTAAACTTATAATTAAGGGAGAGATACATTATGGTATTCGAAGGTCATTTAGTTGGTACAGGATTAAAAGTTGGGGTTGTTGTTGGACGTTTTAATGAGTTTATTACAAGTAAGTTACTTGGCGGAGCTTTAGATGGATTAAAGCGTCACGGTGTAGAAGAGAATGATATTGATGTTGCATGGGTTCCTGGTGCGTTTGAAATTCCTTTAATCGCTAAAAAGATGGCCAATAGCGGAAAATATGATGCTGTTATTACATTAGGTACAGTAATTCGCGGTGCTACAACACATTACGATTACGTTTGTAATGAAGTAGCAAAAGGTGTTGCGTCTTTATCACTACAAACGGACATTCCAGTTATTTTCGGTGTATTAACGACAGAAACAATTGAACAAGCGATTGAACGTGCAGGTACAAAAGCTGGTAATAAAGGATATGAATCGGCAGTTGCTGCGATCGAAATGGCTCATTTATCAAAACAATGGGCTTAAAAAAGAGGCTACGGCCTCTTTTTTTATTTTCTCACCTTTTTTCGTACATCTTCTATTAATTCATCCATCGTTTTTCCTTCTGTTTTTATACGAAGAGCTTGTGCTGTTCTCCACACATTTTCTCTCTTTTCCGCTTCTTCTATAATAGAAATTTCCTTCCTCACTTCTTTTAAATCTTTTCCTTCTGTTTCAAGCCCAAAATGTTCAGCTTTCGTTCGAAAATGCTGTTCAATTCTTTGTTGCATTTCTTTTTGTTCAGGATTTTCAGCCGCCTTAACTGGATCAGCACTTATCGCTTTTATTAAAATCAGACAGGTCATAATAGTTAATATGTATTTGTACATGTAAAATCCTCCAACCCGATATAAATTACATTTTTACTATGTACAATTAGGGCTTGGAAAATTCGTCCACAAAATTATTTTTCTCGTCCAAAAGTGACTACTATCAAGCGTTAATGGACTTTTATTACATTTTATTTACAAAAAAAGCAACCCCTTTAAAGAGTTTGCTTTTCATCTATCTTATAGCGCACATTCTTCAATCTCAAATCCTAAATCTTCAATCATACCCCAGTCCGCAGTCGGCTCTTGTCCAGCTGTTGTTAAATAGTCCCCGACAAAGATAGAGTTTGCTGCAAATAAACCAAGTGGCTGTACAGAACGTAAATTAAGTTCTCGACCACCTGAAATACGAATTTCTTTTGTTGGATTTACAAAACGCATCATCGCCAGCACTTTTAAACATTCTACAGGTGTTAATTCTTTTTGTCCTTCAAGCGGAGTACCCTTTACAGCAACAAGGAAATTACATGGAATAGAATCCGCATCTAAACGTTGTAATTCAAATGCAATTTCAGCGCGCTGTTCAATCGTTTCTCCCATTCCGAAAATTGCTCCAGAGCATGGAGAAATACCGGCTTGCTTCGCTTTTTGGACTGTATCAACACGATCGTCATACGTATGCGTTGAACAAATGCTATCATAATTGTTGGCATGCGTATTTAAATTGTGATTATAACGATGCACACCAGCTTCTGCTAACTGACCTGCTTGATCTTCATTTAAAAATCCTAAACAACAGCAAATTTTTAAATCTGTCGTTTCACGAATTTCCTTAACTGCTCCAATAACGTGATTTACTTCTTTATTCGTCGGACGACGACCAGATGCAACAATACAATATGTACCTGCTTTACGACGAATTGCTTCGTGCGCTCCTTCAACAATTTTCTCTTGTGTTAACCATGCATACTTATCAATCGGTGCTTCTGAAATAATAGACTGTGAACAATACCCGCAATCTTCAGGACATAATCCAGATTTCGTATTTATAATCATGTTCAACTTTACTTTCTTACCAAAATGATGATGGCGAATGATGTAAGCTGCATTCATAATTTCTAAAACCTCTGTATCATCAGCTTCTAATATTGCAATTGCATCTTCTTTCGCAATCATTTTCTCTTCTACTACGTCGTATGCAAGTTTTTTCCAATCCCTTTTTATTTGTACTTGTTTCATTTCATCTCTTCCCCTCTTTTGTTATATACGTAAATAAAGCATGATATGTTGCCATTATCCCTTCTTTTTCCGTGAAGTCTCTTTCATATATACGAAGCATCGTACGAAAGAGTGAAGGGCTTTGACAATAAGACTCTTCATTACTATTGGTCGCTCCTACTTTTCGAATAGAATGTAGAAACTCCCTAACTTCTGCAAATCTTTCTATGTAACATGTTTCAGAAACATGTACATTTCCTAATGAATTTTTGCATATATTCACTAACTGTTCTTTCGAAACGAATCGTTGTCCTATTGAAGTACAATTGTGTATCCCCTTTTCTTTCTTAGCACGCTGAAAAGACGTATGCAATTCTTGAAAAGTCGTATTACCAAACGTGGAAAATAATAATGTTCCTTCTTCAGACAAATAGTTAAATAAATTTTTCACTGTCTCTTTTAAATCATTAAGCCATTGAAATGTAGCATTTGAAATGATGACATCATATGGATTTTCTAATTTTAATTGTTCAATATCTTCACATCGAAACATCACATTTCCCAAACTTTTTCTAGTTTTCGCGACTGCAATCATCTCATCAGCAAAATCCACAGCTGTAATATGAGCTTTCGGAAATAAATTTGATAATTGCTCTGTTACATATCCTGTCCCGCATCCAAGTTCTAAAATACGTATCGATGATGTTTCACTATATCGTTCCTTCAATGTAGAAAGTAACGAATGCGCCATCTTTTTTTGTACATTTGCATATTGATCGTAGGATACAGCCGCCCCGTTAAACCGTTTTTGCAGTAACGTTTTGTTGATCATGTCGTATCCCCTCTACAAATTGAATAATTTCATTTGCGCAATATTCGAAATTCGTTACACATAATGCATGCCCAGCACCGCTTACTACCTTTAGATTGACATTCGTATTATTCGCCATACTATGGGCTGCAGACAATGGACATATTACATCCTGCTCTCCATGAAGGAGTAACAGCGGGGCTTTCATATCTATTACTTCATTTCTCATATCTGTTTCTATTAAATAATCTAAGCCTAATTGTAAAGACTGAATCGAGTCTCCTTTAAACTTCAGCGCAATCTCTTCAAAATTCGTATTCTCCTTCAGCTCACTTTTTGTAAACATATTTTCATAGAAACGCTTCAAAGTATCTTCTTTCTTTCTCGTTAAATTCTTTTTCATACGTTCTACATGCAGGGAATTCCATCCACTTGTATAGTCACTTGTATTGGTAAATTTAGCGGTACCACCAATTAGCACCATACCTTTCGCCTTAATCTTTTTATAAGCTTGTACTGCCGCTAACGCTCCTAGTGACCATCCAACTAAAATTACATTTTCATCCTGCGCTACATCTATTATTCGCCCCGCAAATTCACTTTGTTCTTTCACGTTACGCCAATCTATACATTGAACAGAATATCCTTTAAAATACGGCAGAACCAAAGTCCAAACACCTTCTTCCATTCCCCATCCTGGAATAAAAATAAGCTTTAGCTCTTTCATACTAAAAACCCCTCTTCTTTACCAATACGTATAATATGCTGAATAGCCCATTTTAAATCGGCTATTGTATGTTGTGACGTAACTGCAAAACGGACTCGAGAACTACCAACCGGAACAGTCGGCGGACGAATTGCAATGGCTGCGATACCTACCTCTTGTAACCTTTCACTAAACCGTAAAGTATTTTCATTTGACCCAACTACAATCGGTACAATATGAGTTGAGCTATTCCCAATATCAAAACCAGCTTCTTGTAAATGCGTCCTGAAATATGCACCATTCTCTATAAGTCGCTCTCTTCTTTCGTTATCTTCTTTCACAATTTCAATTGCTTTTCGGATCGCCCCTAATGTTCCTGGTGGTAAAGCTGTAGTAAAAATCAAGCTTCTCATCATATTTTGTAAATACTCTATATAAATGGAATCACCCGTTAAATACGCACCATAACACCCTAAAGCCTTACTAAACGTCCCCATATGTATATCAATTTTTTGAGCGATATCTTTTTCTATATGAGATAGTCCAGCTCCACCGATTCCATATATTCCACTTGCATGTGCTTCATCAACTATAATGATTGCCCCGTATTTCTCTTTCAGCTGAACTAAGCCTCTCAAATATGCAATATCTCCATCCATACTAAAAATCGTATCTGTTACGATTAATTTTCTCTTTTCTGGTGACGCTATTTGCAACATCTTTTCTAAATGATCCAAATCATTATGACGATATCTTTTATGCTCTGCTCCGCTTAATATAATTCCATCAACAATACTTGCGTGATTTAATTTATCACTAAAAACCATATCGTGACGACAGGCTAAAGCAGATATAGCACCTACATTTGCTGTATACCCACTATTTACAATTAATGCTCTTTCAGTACCTTTCCAGTTGCATATAATTTTCTCAACCTCTTCATACAATGGATAATTTCCTACAACGAGACGAGATGCTGTCGCTCCAGTTCCATATTTTCTCGTGCAGGCAATAGCAGCTTCTTTCAACCTTTCATCTCCAGCTAATCCTAAATAATTATTCGATGCTAAATTTAGCATCTTTTTCTTATTTCGAATAAGCCATGTCTCTTCCGCTTTCTCTGTTACATGTAAATTACGATACTGCCCTTGCTCCTTTAATTGTTCTACTTTAGATTGAAGATGCGTGCGCCACATTTGATTCATTTTGGATGAGCTCCTCTAATTTTGAAATCATAATATGCTCTTTTGCCGCCCCTAATAATTCTTCCTTTGTAAACTCTCCTTCAAGGAATGGTAATAACCCTAAAACCGGCACGCCACTTAACTCCTCAATCATTATTTTATTTTCTTGCACTCTTTCTTTTTCATATCCTTTACATCCAGATAAAATTACACCTGCTACTTTTAATCCATGTGCTTTTGCATAAGAAATTGTTAAAATAGTATGATTAACTGTCCCAAGCGTAGGACGCGCTACTACAATAAGAGGAAGCTGTAATTCTTTTGCAAAATCAATCACTAAAGCATCTTCTGTATATGGAACTGCAAGCCCACCAGCCCCTTCTACAAATAGGCTATTAAACTTTTTTAGCAGTTCATTATAGTGAGCAGTAATTTCTTTTAACGTTACTGTCCTTCCAGCTCTTTTCATGGCAAGTCTCGGAGCAAGTGGTTCTTCAATGGAATAAGGACAAATTTCATCTTCTTCTGTCGGTACACCCGATAATGCTTTTAATCTTGCTGCATCACCCTCAGGATTTGATGCAACATGTCCACTTTGCAACGGTTTATATACACCAACATTATGTCCACGCTCTCGAAATATACCTGCCAATGCTCCTGTCACTACCGTTTTGCCAACTTCTGTATCCGTTGCCGTTATAAAGAAACCACTCATTACTCTCCCTCCGTAACATCCGAGATTGCTTTATATAAAATGCGTAACATCTCATCAATCTCAGCCACCGTAGATGCAAGAGGCGGCATAAATACAATCGTATTACCGAGTGGTCGCAAAATCATGCCCAGCTCTCTTGAACGTTTACATACTTGAACGCCGACTCTTTCTGTCCATTCAAACGATTCTTTCATTTCCTTATTCTTCACAAGTTCAATACCAACCATTAGCCCACACTGACGAATATCTCCTACGTGCTTATATTCATTAAGATCTTCTAATTGTGCCGCTACATATTCTGCTTTATACGCAACATTTTCTATTAAATTAGTTTTTTCATATAGTTCTAAATTTGCAATTGCTACGGCACACCCTAACGGATTCCCTGTATAACTATGACCATGGAAAAACGTTTTTTGTTCTTCATAGCCTCCTAAAAAGGCATTATAAATTTCATCTGTCGTTACCGTAATTGCCACTGGTAAATAACCACCTGTTAAACCTTTTCCGGCTGTTAAAATGTCTGGCGTTACATCCTCGTGTTCACATGCAAACATTTTCCCGGTACGCCCAAATCCAGTCGCTACCTCATCTGTAATAAATAATACATTGTATTTTGTACATAAATCGCGAAGCCCTTTTAAGTATCCTTTTGGCATTGTAATCATCCCACCAGCACCTTGCATTAATGGCTCCACAATAATAGCTGCTACTTCTTCATGTTTTTCTTGTAGCATTTCTTCCATTTCTTCTAAATGTTTCTTTACAATTTGTTCCTTATTATCTCCATAAGGAGAACGATATGTATATGGATACGGCATTTTAATTGCCTCAAATAATAGTGAACTATACACTTGGTGAAACAAGTCTATTGCTCCTACTGAAACAGCACCTATCGTATCACCGTGATATGCTTCTTTTAATGTAACAAATCTTTGTTTTTTCGGTTTTCCTTTATGCTGCCAATATTGAAAGGCCATCTTAATTGCAATTTCAACGGCGCTAGAACCAGAGTCTGAATAGAATACTTTCTTCAAACCTTCTGGTACAACTTCAATTATTTTTTCTGCTAATAAAATAGATGGAACGTTAGCAAGTCCTAGCATAGTAGAATGAGCAATTTTATTTAATTGCTCGCGAATTGCCTCATCTAGTTCTGGTACTTGATGCCCATGAACATTTAACCAAATAGATGAAACACCGTCCCAATATTCATTTCCATTTACATCGTATAGCTTTCTTCCCTCTCCACGTTCAATAATGACAGGATCTTCTTCTAAATAATCTTTCATTTGTGTAAATGGGTGCCATACGTAATCTTTATTCTTCTTCGATAATTCTTCATATGTATAAGACGATTTTTCACTCGTGTTACTATTAATAGCCACAATTGTCACCCCTAATGTTAACTCATTTATAAATACAGTTAACATTAAAAACAAATGACTGTCAATTATTTTTAAATAAAATAATTCTCAAAAAAGAACAACTTATCATACGATAAGTTGTTCTACTTTCCATGTTGTATCTTTCCAATTTCTAAAATAATCTCTTCATCTTTTTTTCCTTCTGTATCAATTCCAAGTTGCTTAGCATGCTTAATTAACAAATCATGGCGCTGCTCAAATCTAGCGGTATCTACTTCTTTTGTAACCTCTTCTTTTGTTTTCCCCTCAGTAGAAACTCCTAGTTTAGTAGCTGCTTTTTCCATCGATTTCTTCTCTTCAGTTTCTTTCACTTTCTTCACTTCTGACTGCTGTATTTGCTTTTGTTTCGACTGCTCTGATTCAGCTGCAAAAGCTGTGTAAATTCCAGCACTTCCGCCAACGACTAGTAAGGTGGTAAAAAGAATTATTTTTTTCTTCACTCTTTCCTCCCCTTTCAAATTCATTATAACGCACATTTTTACAGTATGAAAAACATTTCTCCTTTATTTCCCTAAAAAAATATCGAATGTTTTTATTGACATGTATGATGAATATATGATAAAAATTTAACTAACATCATATGAATCGGCGTTGATAGGATTTAGTAGTATTTCGTTTTCTGATTTCAGAGAGCTGGTGGTCGGTGCGAACCAGTACAGAGCGATTTATGAATTACCCCCTGGAGCTTCTTTTACGAAACGTGAGGAGTAGTGAAAGACGGTTTAGACCGTTATGTCTAAAGAGTGGTGAAATGAAACTGTTTCACAATTTAGGGTGGTACCGCGAATTTTTCGTCCCTGCATATATTGCAGGGGCGTTTTTATTTTATGAGCGCATATCATATGACCCTTTATTTTGTGATACATTCCTTTCACAAGCTAGGGTGGTACCGCGATTTCTTCGTCCCTGCATAATTATATGCAGGGGCGTTTTTTTATCCAATCATTTCCGTATCATATTGAGATGTTGACAATTACTGGTAATTTGTCACAAAATTCTAAATTCTAGAAGGAAATATACAATATTGGCGAATTTTATATAAAAAAGAGCTATTTTAGATTACTTAGGAGGGAAAAACAATGGTTTCAAAAATTGAATCTGTTCTTTTAACATTATTTATCTTTTTCTGTATTGGCTTTAGTGTTATCCAATTAGAAGTTTCACCACACATCCCAATCTTATTTGGTATCGTTCTTTTATTAGCATTTGGATTTATGAAAAAAATCTCTTGGTCTACTATGGAAAAAGGGATGATCAGTAGTATTTCAGCTGGTATTCCATCTATTTTTATTTTCTTACTTGTGGGCGTATTAATTAGTGTTTGGATCGCTGCTGGAACAATTCCAACTTTAATGGTATACGGCTTCCAGCTTGTATCTCCTAAAATTTTCGTCCCAACCGTTTTTGTTGTTTGTGCAATTGTTGGAACAAGTATCGGTAGTGCCTTTACAACTGCCGCAACTGTAGGACTTGCCTTTATGGGAATGGGTAGTGCTCTCGGGTACGATCCAGCTCTGATCGCTGGTGCAATTATTTCTGGTGCATTCTTTGGAGATAAAATGTCTCCTTTATCTGATACAACAAACTTAGCTCCTGCTGTAACGGGTGTAGATTTATTTGAGCATATTCGTAACATGCTTTGGACAACAGTTCCTGCTTTCATTATTGCTTTTATCGCATTTTTCATTTTAGGAAGCGGTATTAGTGGAGACGTTGACTTCACAAACTTTATTAGCACGTTAGAAAAAAACACAACGATTTCTATCGTTACACTTATTCCAATTTTATTACTGTTCCTATTCGCATTTAAAAAGGTTCCAGCAGTTCCAACATTGCTTGCAGGAATTGTTGTAGGAATTATTATTCTCTTTATTTTTAAACCTAGCACTTCTTTAGCTGATTTAATGAAAATTATGCAAGACGGCTACGTTTCTAAAACTGGTATTAAAGACATTGATAGCTTACTATCTCGCGGTGGTCTACAAAGTATGATGATGTCGATTGCTCTTATTTTCCTAGCTCTTTGTATGGGAGGATTATTACAAGGAATGGGTATTATAGCGCAGCTGATGAATATTATCTCTAGCTTTGTAAAAAATAGCACACGCTTAATTATTTCTACTGCTTCAACTGCAATTGGTGTAAACTTCCTACTTGGCGAACAATACTTATCAATCGTTTTAACAGGACAAGCATTCGCTAACAAATACGATGAAGTCGGTTTAGAACGTCGTAATTTATCACGCGTATTAGAAGATGCAGGTACAGTTATTAACCCGCTCGTACCATGGGGTGTAAGTGGCGTATTCTTAACAAACGTCCTTAGCGTTCCAACATTCGATTACCTTCCATACGCAATCTTCTGTTTAGCTTGCCCAGTCTTAACGATTATCGTCGGCTTTACTGGATTTGGCCTTTCATGGAAGAAAGAAAAAACAGTACCAGTTTCATAATATAATAAAAAGGATTACCTTAATCGGTAATCCTTTTTATATTTCTCCGCTATCTATTCGCTTTCTTTCTTCTAAATAACATAAGTAATCCCGCTCCAACAAACGCCAGACCTGCTCCAATTGTAGAAGCAACACTTGTACCTGTTTTCGGTAAATCACGTTCTTCTTTATTTTCACTTACAGTTGTTGTTTCTTTTGAGTTTTGATTATCCGTTGTAGTTTGTCCAGATCCTGTATTATTTCCATCTTGTTTTGGTTCATTTCCATTATTGCCTTCACCTGTTGGTGGTGTCGTTGGATTTTCTCCGTTATTGCCTTCACCTGTTGGCGGTGTTGTTGGATTCTCTCCGTTATTGCCTTCACCTGTTGGTGGTGTCGTTGGATTCTCTCCGTTATTGCCTTCACCTGTTGGCGGTATCGTTGGATTCTCTCCACCAGTTTCCTTATCATCATTCTTCTTCGTTATATCAATTGCATATTTAGCAAATTCATTTTCAGATGGTCCAACATATGATATCTTTCCATCTTTCTTTATATGGTTTTGTGCATTTGGTGAAGAATCAAATGTTGTATTTAATTTATCTGCAACAATCGGCTTAAATGTCCAGTTTTGATCTGCTGCTGGATCAATAATTGGTGTTTCTTGCATATATTTCACAATGATTTGACGTGTTTCATCTTGTGATTGGTATACAACTTCCCCTTTACTTACACCAGGGAACGTTTGGCTACTTCCACGATAGTTATTTGTAGCGACGATGAACTCTTGATTATCAGCTACTGGCTTCCCTTCATACGTCATATTTATAATACGATTCGTATTTGCATTTACAACTTTTCCATCTCTATCGTATTTCGCCGGTTGTGTTACATCAATTTCGTATTTTAAGCCATCTAAAATATCAAAGTTATATGTAGGATAGCCTATATTTACTAACGGCTGTTCTTCTGTTTTCTTTGAATCAATTTGATTAAACTGACCTGCAGACATTTCAAGCCATTCTTTCACTTGTGCCCCATTTACTTTTACAGCATATAATGTATTTGGATATACATATAAATCCGCTACGTTTTTAATTGCTAATGTGCCTGCTGGAATATCCGTATAATATGTAGCACCGTTTCGGCCACCCGCTTTAAATGGTGCCCCTGCAGATAAAACTGGAATTCCTTTATATTTGCTATACTGTCCATTTTCAGCAAATAACTTTTCTACATACCATTTTTGTGCATTTGTCACAAGTTGTACAGAAGGATCATCTTGTACTAATGAAAAATAACTATTAATTGGTGCTGTCGTTTCACCTACAGCTGTATTTACATAATCGATTGTCGCTTGATGATCATCTTTAATTTCATTAACTAGTTTTTGATCAGATTCTACTAATGGATTACCTTTACTATCAGCAATCGGACGAAGTTGCGGCTTAGACTGATCTTTTTGTACTTCCCATTTTCCATTTACCTTTTTCAATTGCATATCAATAATACCTAAGTTACTACCAAAAACACCAGGCATTACAACTGGAACACCATTAAATACGTCCTTCACTTCAGTATGTGAATGTCCCATTAATACTGCATCTACGCCAGGAACTTCTGTCGCTAAATAAAACGATGCATTTTCCATTCCTTCGTTGTATCCACTCTTATCAACACCTGAATGCGCTAGTGCAACTATAATATCCGCACCTTGCGCCTTCATTTCCGGAACTAATTTTTTCGCTGTTTGCACAATATCTTTTGCTTTTACTTTTCCTTCTAAATTCGCTTTATCCCAATTCATAACTTGAGGTGGAACAAATCCCATTACACCAATTTTCACCTTTTGTTTTTGACCTGATTCATCCACTACTTCTTTCTCAAAAATATGATATGGTTTATCAAAGTAATGCTTGTCATTCTCATCATTACCATCATGATCATCTATATAAACATTTGAGTTAATAACAGGGAACTTAGTTTTTTTAATCACTGACTTTAAATAATCTAAACCGTAGTTAAATTCATGATTCCCAAGAGAGATGACGTCATACTTCATTAAATTCATTACACGATATAATGGATGGACATAGTTAGGATCAACAGAATTCTCCTTCTCCTGATCTTTTATTTTATTCGCTACATAATCTCCAAGCGGTGTCCCTTGTAATGCATCTCCATCATCAAATAGGACAGAGTTTTTCGCTTCTTCACGTGCTTTATTAACGAGTGTTGCAGTTTGCACAAGACCTACTTTATTATCTGTTTTCGTTTGATAATAATCGTAATTCATTAAGTTAACGTGAATATCCGATGTTTCTAGAATTCGTAAGTTAACTGTATTCTCCCCAGCTTTTTCCTCTGCATGAGCTGTTGTTGGCAATACTTGCGGTGCTATAACACCAATAGCAAGTGTTGCTCCAGCTAGCATTTTTTTTGACTTTTTCACAAAAAATCCCCCTTATACAATTACCCCAAAATAATGAAATGAATCTCTATCAGTCTCTAACCACATACCTTTTTACTTCTATTAGAGCGATGATTTTCACTTTATCTGACATTATCATATATAAAGTTCTTTCGTATCGTCAATATTTTTTGACAAACTTCAACAAATTTTCTGTAAAGTTATTGTAAACTTTTCATAAACATATAATATGCCCTTACATTACTTATACTGCTGAATATGATACAATTACCAATTACAAGGAGGATGAATTTATGAAAAAAGTCATCTTAACAATTGTTTGTCTCCTCCTTCTAATCATTTCTTGTTCTAATTTTGAAAAGAACGATGAGACAAAACAAAAAGAAACTGAAGGAAAAGCAGAAAAAACATCTGCTCCGAGTTGGATTTATAAGCAAACGAATGACTCTTTTTATCACCTCGTATTAGGTGATTCACTTGCAAAAGGATATGGATCTACACAAGGGGGATTTGCCGAATTAGCTTCTAAACAATTAGAAGGACAAATTCATAAACCAATTAGGGTAGAAAACCTCGGTGTAAATGGTCTCACTACAGATCGTCTCGTTAAAAAAGTCCAGTCAGAAGAAGTTCAACAAAAAATTAGGGAAGCAAATATAATTACTATTAATATTGGAGCAAATAATTTATTCCGCTTAAATCGTGATGTAGGTGTTATAGATGGTATTAAAATGTTAAATAAAGAAAAAGCCCGTTTTGAAACGGATGTAAAAAACATTGTAAAGACCGTTCGAGATCAAAATCCGAATGCTTTACTCATTCTATCTGAACTCTATAACCCTTTACAACTAGATGACTCCATCGCAAGTTATGCAGATATGTTTTTAGATGGTTGGAATGATTCTATTTATTCTATTTCAAAAGCACATCAACCGTCGATTGTTTTACCAATTCGCAAATTAATATCGAAGGATAAAAAAGATTTACTATTTGACCAAGTACACCCAAATGATAACGGTTATACGATTATTGCCAATACATTTACAAAGCAAGTGTTATCCTACAAATATTAAGGCTACCATGAAACAATTCTATTTTTATACCTTGTCTTTTTTGTTACAATGATAGTGGAAGGGGGCCGTTATATGGAATCACGCGAGTGGGAACGTATTGTTGATCATCTTCTTTCGCTAGTGCCTCTTTTTTATCGCAAATTTATGCTTCCTGGAGAGTTTTCTTCTCAAAGACATATGCCGCCATCACATACGCAAGTGTTACTGCTTTTGCATGAAAATGGTACATTAGCAGTTTCAGAAATTGGCAAGCGGCTAGCGATTTCACGGCCTAACATGACCCCTCTATTAAACAAACTTATTCAAGAAGAGCTAATAGAGCGTCATTATAGCGAAAAAGATCGAAGGGTCATTTTAATTTCCCTAACAACTGAAGGGAAAATGTTAGTAAGTCAGTATCAGCAATTCATTTTAGGCAAACTAAAAGAAAATTTTCAAACATTATCTGAGGAAGAGCGCGAAAAGCTCATTTATTCTCTTAAAACCATTCAAAATTTAATTTTGAAAACAAACGCATAAAGCTGCTTCTAAATAGAAGCAGCTTTATGATTCGTAATAATTACCATAGTATACATTTGAATACGGCCATGTCATTAAATATGGTTTTTGTTCTTGCGTAGGCTGTTGTTGTGGCATTTGTGGCATTTGTGGTATTTGCTGTAATTGTTGTTGTCGATATAATTCGTATTGTCTACTCATATCATAAACCGGATAATAATTTACATATGGGTATACTTGCGGTACGTAATAATAATACATTCATTCTCTCCCCCTTTTTCTTAAACATATTCAAAGGAGAAAATGAATGTGACATTCTTTATATTTGAACAAGTGGTTCTCTCACTTGTTTCTTTCTTTTCTTCAAACGTAACTTACGATTCTTTTCATATAAATAATGCACAACGAAATATGAAATTACCCCAAACACAATTCCTATTATCGTCATACCAATTAATACATACACTTCACTCTGTAATAAGCTCTTTAACATCGTAAAAATATGGATCGAAAACAAATCTGATATCGTAAATGGTTCATGATGTATTTTCTGTACATGAAATGGGTAAATCATTTTTCCTAGCGCATAAGCAAACGGAAATAAAAATACTGGGAGAAACAATATTTTCCCAATAATATTACCAATGACTGCGGCTGGAAAAGATCCCTTTGCTAACCTGACAATTGGATAAAATATTAAATATACGAGCGATGCCGTATAAATCACCAACATTTCTAAACCAAATCCAATAGCAAAACCTAGTGACACTTTCTTTGCTCCTTCTGGCGATCGAAGCAACTTAAAATATTGAAACTTTAATATTCTCCACATTCGCTGAAAAAACGAATATGTTTTCTTAGTTGTTTTCAAATTCATCATCTCTTTAACTATATTTTTTATCTAGTATGTCCTTACATGATATGAAAAATAAAATTAGTTTTCTCTTTTTATTATAAATGATATAGAGATAATTAACTAAATATACATCCGACATTTCCATATAAAAAAACCTCCCCTTTTAGGAAGGCTCTTCTATATTTTTAAATAAACTCACTAATAAAGCTTTTTGCGCGTGCAACCTGTTACCAGCTTGCTCAAAAACGATAGACTGTGGCCCATCTATAATCTCTCCAGTTACTTCTTCTTCACGATGAGCAGGCAGGCAGTGCAGGAAACGATATGTTTGCTTTGCATGTATAACAAGCTCTTTATTTACTTGGAAAGGCTGGAATAAAGTATATTTTTCTGCTTCTCCTTCTTGGCCCATACTCATCCAAACATCAGTATAAATAAAATCTGCTCCACTTACCGCTAATTCAGGATTATGCAAAATCTCAATTTCAGCCCCTGTTTCATCAGCAATCGCTAATGCTTTTTTAACAATTTCTTCATTCGGCTCATACCCCACAGGCGTTGCCACAGTCATATTCATCCCGACTTTTGCACTCGCTAGCAATAGTGAATGACATACATTATTCCCATCACCTACATAAGCTAATTTAACTCCTTTAAACGTATGAACTTCTTCATATATCGTCATTAAATCTGCCAACGCTTGGCAAGGATGATGATCATCAGTTAAACCGTTAATAACTGGGATACTGGACTCTTTTGCAAGCTCCTCTACATCCGCATGCGAAAATGTGCGTATCATAATTCCATCAATATAATGAGATAGTACTTTCGCAGTATCTGACACCGTTTCTCCTCTGCCAATTTGCATCTCTTTTCCACTTAAAAACATTCCATGTCCTCCGAGCTGTACCATTCCTGCTTCAAAAGAAACGCGAGTACGGGTTGAATGTTTATCAAAAATGAGACCTAATATTTTCCCTTGTAATAAAGGCTCCTGCTTGTTCTTTTTTAAATATATAGCGAACTCAATTAAAGAAATGATTTCTTCTTGCGTCAATTCTTCTAACGTTAAAAGATCTTTCGTATTTAATTTCGGTACTTGTACAGTTGACATGAAATTTCCCCCTTATATTATTGATGCATTTTTTGTACAAACCACTCTTTTTATCATATATATTGCCTGTTCTAGCTCTTCATTCGTTACAATAAGTGGTGGTAATAGTCTTATAACATTAGGCCCTGCTTGTAATACGAGAAGTCCTGCTTTTTCTAGTTGTTCTATGACATTTGCAACCTCATGCTTACATTCGATTCCAATCATAAGTCCCTTACCACGAATATTTTGAACACATTCAACGTGTCGTAATTCTTCTTGCAATTTCTTTAATACGTACTCGCCCTTTTCCTGTACCTCTTTAAAAAACGATTGTTCCTTAATGAATTGCAATACTTCTTTCGCTGCAGTCATAGCAATATAATTCCCACCGAAAGTTGAACCGTGTGACCCGGCAGTAAAAGAAGAACCTAGTTCTTTTCGGCCAATCATCGCTCCAACTGGAATACCATTCCCAAGCGCCTTTGCGATGGTAACGATATCAGGAACTATTCCCATTTGCTCATAAGCGAATAGTGTTCCTGTTCTGCCTATTCCAGTTTGTACTTCATCTATAATAAAAAGAGCATTGTACTGATTACATAGTTTTTCAATTTCCTTCAAAAAGGATGGATCAGCTAATATTACTCCTCCTTCTCCTTGAATAACTTCTACCATTACCGCCGCAACTTCTTCATTCATTACTTCCTCTAATGCTCGTATGTCGTTAAATGGTATATGTAAAAAAGACGGAAGTAATGGACCGAATCCTTCTTTCACTTTATCTTGTCCTGTTGCACTCATCGTTCCAAATGTTCTCCCGTGGAAAGATTGCTCACATGTTACTACGAGAGATTTCCCAGTATGCTTACGTGCTAGTTTTAAAGCCGCTTCATTTGCCTCCGCCCCGCTATTACAAAAAAACACATGATCTAATGCTGTATCTTCTGTTAATAATGATGCGACCTCTTCTTGTAAGGAGTTCGTAAATAAGTTAGATATATGCCATATATTTCCAAGTTGCTTTTCTACTGCCTTTACAACCGTAGGATGACAATGTCCTAAGTTACATACTCCAATACCAGAAGTGAAATCTAAATATTGCTCACCACTTTTATCAATAACTTTCGCCCCATTGCCCTTTAGAAATTCAATTTCTCTTCTTCCATATGTTTGAAAAAGATGGCTTGTCATACGATACTCACCCCTTTTGTTACCGTAGTTCCAACACACTCTCCTGTAACCTCAGTAAAATCCTTTGTACCATTTACGATACTAGCCTTTTTCACTCCCATTTTTAACGATGTAAGTGCCGCCTGTACTTTCGGAATCATTCCACCTGTAATGACGCCTTGTTCTATAAAAGTAAGAATTTCATATTCATCCGTTTTCTTTACCAATCTTCCTTCGTGTAACACTCCATCTACGTCCGTTATAAAAATGAGTTCTTTTGCAGATAGTGCGGCTGCAATTCCAGCTGCAGCGGTATCTGCATTTATGTTATAAACCTCATTACCATTTATCCCAATTGGGGCAATGACAGGAATACAATTCATATCTATCAACCCTTTCAATAGGGCTGTTTCTACATAACTTACTTCTCCTACATATCCTATCGCTTCGCCAACAGGTTGAACTTGAAGTAAATTACCGTCACATCCTGAAAGCCCCACCGCAAGTAAATCATGTTTTTGTAAATTCATTACGAATTTTTTATTCGTACTTCCGCATAGCACCATTTGAACAACATCCATAACCTCTTTCGGCGTTACTCTTAATCCATCTTTCTTTTCTATCTCGATATTAGAGTCTTCTAACTTGGCATCAATTTCTGGGCCACCGCCATGGACAATAACAACCTTATACTTATTTTGCAATTTCTTTATACAATCAAAAAAGACACTATTTAATCGATTCAACATGCTACCGCCACATTTAACCACAATATAATCACTCATCTTCTCTCTCCTTATGTACGATAACAAGCATTTATTTTCACATATTCATAACTTAAGTCGCAGCCCCAAGCTGATCCCGTTTCATCTCCTAAATGTAAACACACATCAATTTTTATTTCATGTTCTTGTAATTTCTTTGTCATTTCCTCTTCAGAAAACATTTGAGGCTCACTATTTTTTAATACGGCGATAGATTGAAGAGTGATATCAATTGTATTTGGGTTAATAATTACTTCACTCTGTCCAGTACTACTAATAATTCGTCCCCAATTTGGGTCCTCACCGTATATCGCTGTTTTCACAAGACTGGAACCGACTATTTGTTTTGCAATTTTCTTTGCTTCTTCATTTGTTCTAGCCCCTAACACGTTTACTTCTATTAACTTCGTAGCACCTTCACCATCTTGTGCAATTTTTTTCGCTAAATCTTCACATACCTTTTGTAAAGCAACTACGAAAGTTTCCCAGTCTTCATGTTCCATATTCATCGTTTTCGTTTCTGATAATCCACTTGCCATAACGATGACCATATCATTTGTAGAAGTATCTCCGTCCACCGTAATTTGATTAAACGTATGATTCGTAATTTGTGATAATGCTGTTTGCAATACTTCATGCTCTATATTGGCGTCTGTTGTAATAAAACTAAGCATCGTTGCCATATTCGGCTTGATCATCCCTGAGCCTTTTGCGACCCCAGCAATGATCACTGCTTCCCCATCAATTATCATCTCATAGCAAGTTTCTTTCGTTATAAGATCTGTCGTTAAAATTGCTTCACAAAAAGAATAAGCTTCACTTACTTCCTTTGTTGGCACAAGAGATTCAATTCCCTTTCGAATGATATCCATCGGTAAAGGTACTCCAATTACACCTGTTGAAGCGACTGCGACGTACTTTTCTTTTACTCCAAAGTGTTCCGCTCCTAATGTTCGCATCTCATAAGCATCTTGCAATCCTTTCATCCCCGTACAAGCATTTGCATTGCCGCTATTTACAACAATTGCTTGTAATATCCCTTCTGCTGCTATGCTATCCTTCGTTACTTGCAACGGCGCTGCTTGTATTTGATTTGTTGTATACACAGCAGCACATGATGCTGGCACCTCACAAACGATTGCACCCATATCCTTTTTCACCTTTTTCAGACCATTTGCAGTACCGATTGCCAAAAAGCCTTTTGGTGTAACAATTGAACCATTTGCTAATTTTGTAATAGACGATGCTTTAATCATAATTTCCCCCTTATGGATAAAGCGGCATATACTGTAAACCCGTTGTCTCTTCTAGTCCCGCTAATAAATTTGCATTTTGAACTGCTTGCCCTGCCGCACCTTTCATCATATTGTCTATAACAGAAACGACCGTAACTCTTTCTGTTCTTTCATCGTAAGCTATCCCAATATCACAATAATTTGAGCCCCTTACTTCTTTCGGACTTGGAAATTCTCCTTGCGAGCGAACTCGAACGAAAGCTGAGTATTCATACGTTTCTTCATACAACTTTTGAAGTTGCTCTATTTTCATTTCCTCTTTCACTTTCGCATAAAGTGTAATCATAATCCCTCGTGATATCGGTATTAAATGTGTACTAAACGTGATTGGCTTCGTTTCACGATTCCACTCTGTAAGCATTTGCTCAATCTCAGGAACGTGCTGATGTTGATTAACTTTATAAATGTGTAAGTTATCGTATAACTCAGGAAAGTGAGTCATTGTTGTTGGCGTTTTGCCCGCTCCAGATACTCCTGATTTCGCATCAATAATAATCGAAGCTTCTTCAATTATGCCGCTACGTACTAACGGCGCTACCGCTAATAATGCAGCTGTAGCAAAACATCCTGGGTTTGCAATTAAATTTGCATTTTGGATCTCAGGCCTTTTCCATTCACTTAATCCATATACTGCTTTCCTAAGAAGTTCTTCCTGTGCAGCTGGCCTTTTATACCACAATTCATATGACGAGGGATCTATCATACGAAAGTCTCCAGATAGGTCAATTACTTTTAAACCTACTGCCAATAATTTTGGTGTTAACTCTGCCGATACTCCCGCTGGGGTTGCTAAAAATACAATTTCAGCTTCCTTCTCTATTTTCTCCGCATCAATTTCTTGTAACGTATGGACAAGAACATTTCGAAAATGCGGGTATACATTTGTTATAAATTCACCGACTTGTGAAAAAGAATGGAGAGATGCTATCGAAAAATATGGATGTTGCTCTAATAACCGAATTAACTCAATACCTCCATATCCAGTTGCTCCAATAATTGCGACTTTCATAAGCTCCTCCTCATATCTATTCTTTAAATTAAGTTTGATTATAATATTGCATAATTATAAAGTCAATTAAATATTTATAATTTTTAAAAACTTCAAAATATTAACCTCGCTATAAAAGAAATATACACAAGTGGATTTTTATGCAAAAATAGTGCATAGTAGTGTTTTCATTTCACTTCAAGTACAATAGAACAATACATGTATACATACAGGCGGGGAAAAACATGAATAAAAAATTAATTGAGAAAATGATTATAAAAAGTTTTCGGCAATATCAATGTAATCCTGTTTCAAAAGAGGATCAGGAAATGCTAATTAAACATATTCAAATGATAATTCATTTAAATACTGAAATTGATGTATACGAGGCTGTTGAGGATATCGTTTACGATTATGTAACTGGAAAATAAAAAATAGGAGATTTCCATATGGAAATCTCCTATTTTTTACTTAATGATTTGCCTGCAACGCGTTCAAATAAACCTGGGAATAATGCGTAGAGCTTTGGCCCCATTCCCATCCACTTCGGCAAGTTTACTTCACGTTTTTTCGTTTGCATCGCCTTTACGATTTGTTCTGCTACATATGTTGGTTTTAACATGTAACGTCCCATATTTTTCACATATGTACCTGATTGATCGGCTATTTCAAAAAAGTTCGTATCTATCGGTCCTGGGTTAATTGCTGTTACATATACATTTGTGTTAGATAACTCCATACGTAAACTATTCGTAAATCCTAATACAGCGTGTTTTGTTGCTGCATAAGCACTCGACTTCGGAGTTGCAATTTTTCCAGCCAATGAAGCAATATTAATAATTTGTCCTTCGTTCCTTTTTACCATATTAGGTAATACCGCTTTCGTACAAGCTACTAATCCAAATACATTTACTTGAAACATATCCTTTACTTCATCCATTGAAGCATCTTCAAACGTTTTAAAAATACCAAACCCAGCATTATTTACCAATATATCAATACGTCCTACTTCTTGTAATACCTTTGAAAAAACAGATTGTACTTTCGTTTCTTCACTTACATCTAATACATAGTAATAGCAAGGCGTATTATAAGTTACTTTAATTTTGTCCGCTAATGCTTGTAGCTTCTCTTCTGTTCGAGCCATTAATACCGGCGTCGCCCCTTGCTCTGCAACCTGCATTGCCACTTGCTCTCCAATTCCACTAGAAGCACCTGTAATGACGATTACTTTTTCTTGTAAACGTCCCGTCATTGCTGTCACCTACTTTGCATAATAAATCAATTGTTGTGAAGATTCATCAATCATCACCTGTTGATTATATGCTAAAAAGTCTAATTGTCCAACAGTTTCTGAGATAGTAAGTGGTAATTGCTCTTTATATAATACCGGAAATAGTTTTACACACACCTCAAATGCTGTCATTGGCTTTTCCTTTAATAGTTCAAGCACTTTAAAAGCACGTGTCTCTTGCTTTTGTAATCTTGTTTCAATAAGTTGTTTCACATTCAGAACATCTTCCCCATGCCCTGATAAAATCCGTGAAATATTCATTTCACTTAAACGTTTTAACGTTTGATTGTACTGCAATAAGGGATGCGCTCTTTCTGTTTGCCCTTCATATGGTGGTTCTAATATTGGATTTGAAGAAATATGACTAATGAGAGCATCCCCACCAATTAATATTCCATCAGATTCTCTATATAATGAAATATGAGTGGAAGCATGACCCGGGGTTTCAATCACTGTAAATCCAGGTAACGAATCTATACGATCTCCCTCTCTCACGGTATGTGTTAACGATCTATTACAAGAATATTTAAGTGTCTTCGTCGTCAATAACGCCTCACCATTCAGAAATACTGCTGGAACGCCGAACTGCAAGGCTGTCTCTTTAAAAAATTCATGATACCTCTTTAAAAATTCAGCATTCTGTGTAATCCACGGTTCATTCCAAGGATGTCCGATAATCTTTACTTTTTCAGAAAATGTATTTAAAAGTCCGCAATGATCCGCATGGTGATGCGTAATCACTACCGTTTCAATATCTTCTATCTTATATCCTAATGCACCTAATTGACTTTCTAGTGCTTTCTTTGCTTCTTCTGTATTTGTCCCTGTATCAATTAACGTTAATGTTTCTCCCTCAACTAAAAACACATTCACTGTCTCAACTGCAAATGGAACAGGAATCTCCATTCGATGAATCGCCGTCATGCTTAGCCCCCCCTGTCTTTTTCCGGTTCAAAAATGAATACCTCTTCAGTTTACAACTTCCCTATAAATTTGTCATTATTTTCAGATAAAAAGAGGTCTTTTCCATAACATAACGAATGTATGTACATTTATAAGTATTTCTAACCAAATTTAAAGGAGGCACATCATGTCTATGCAAAACATTTCCTTTCTCGGTGCAGGCTCTATTGCCGAAGCGATTATTGGTGGCTTATTAAACGCAAATGTTGTTAAGGGAGAACACGTCACTGTAAGTAATCGTTCTAACGAGACAAGATTACAGGAGTTACATAAAAAATACGGTGTCAAAGGTACACATAATAAAAAGGAATTACTTGCTGATGCAAATATTCTTTTTCTAGCTATGAAGCCAAAAGATGTCGCAGAAGCGGTTATTCCTCTTAAAGAATACATAAATAATGACTTGCTTATTATTTCGTTATTAGCAGGTGTTTCTACTCATTCAATTAGAAACCTACTTCAAAAAGACGTTCCGATTATTCGTGCAATGCCAAATACATCTGCAGCCATTTTAAAATCCGCTACCGCTATCTCACCTTCAGAACACACAACGGAGGAACATATTCGCACTGCAACATCTTTATTTGAAACGATTGGTCTCGTCTCTGTTGTAGAAGAAGAAGATATGCATGCTATCACTGCATTATCTGGAAGTGGACCAGCTTATATTTATTACGTGGTAGAGGCACTGGAAGAGGCAGCAAAAAAAATTGGTTTAAAAGAAGATGTTGCAAAATCTCTTATTCTTCAGACGATGATTGGTTCTGCTGAAATGCTAAAAGCAAGCGAAAAACACCCTTCTATTTTGCGAAAAGAAATTACTTCTCCTGGCGGAACAACTGAAGCAGGTATTGAAGTATTAAAGGAGCATAATTTTCAACAAGCATTAATCTCATGTATTACACAAGCAACGAAACGATCACACGATCTTGGAAAAACATTAGAAGAAATAGCAAAAGAAAAATAAAAAACGGAGCTCAACTTTATTTGAGCTCCGTTTTTACTTTAATCATATGATATGCTTTTAGTTATTACTCTTACCAAAAATCTCTTCTTGCAAACGACGACCTGTCGGTGTTGCTGCAAGGCCACCTTCTGCTGTTTCACGAAGTGCTACTGGCATCGTTTGTCCAATTCTAAACATCGCCTCAATGACTTCATCACATGGAATTGTACTAGTTACACCAGCTAATGATAAATCAGCTGAAATCATGGCATTCGCAGCTCCTGCTGCATTACGTTTTACACAAGGTACTTCTACAAGCCCTGCAACAGGATCACATACTAAACCAAGCATATTCTTTAATGAAATCGCCATCGCTGTAGCTGCTTGATCTTGTGTTCCACCAGCCATCTCAACTGCTGCTGCAGCTGCCATTCCACTTGCTGAACCTACTTCAGCTTGGCAACCTCCTGCCGCGCCAGAAATACAAGCATTATTCGCAACAACCATACCGAAAGCTCCTGCTGTAAATAAAAATTCAATCATTTCTTCGCGTGTCGGCTGTAATTTTTCTTGTAGTGCAAACAGTACACCTGGCACTGTTCCAGCAGATCCTGCTGTTGGTGTTGCACAAATAATTCCCATCGCCGCATTTACTTCATTTGTCGCAACAGCTTTACTCACTGCGTCCAAAATTGTATCTCCAGATAAACCTTTTCCACTCTGCATATACGCTTGGACTTTCACAGCATCCCCGCCAGTTAAACCAGTCGGTGATTTTACACCACGAATACCGCGTTCTACTGCTTGTTCCATCACGACTAAGTTCTTTTCCATTCCAGCAATTACTTCTTCACGTGAGATATTTCTTGTTTGCATTTCACATTGAATCATAATTTCTGCGATTTTTACATTTTGCTCTTTAGCTTGCGCCACTAGTTCCGCTGCGTTCCGAAACATGGTGTGTCCCCCCTGCAATTAATCCATAATAGTTACTTGACAAATATTTTGTTGCCCATTTATTTCCGCAATTACTTCATCTGCTAATAATTCATCTGTTTCAATGACCATAAGCGCTCTTCTTCCTTTTTCTTTACGAGAAACACTCATTGTACTTATGTTAATCTCATGCTTAGCAAGGATTGAAGCTACAGCTGCGATAGCACCAAAGCGATCGTTATTTACAATAAGTAGTGCTGGACTCGTGCCTGTTAATTGAAGATCGAATCCGTTTAATTCTACAACTTCAATTTTACCGCCACCAATTGAGCAAGCAACAACTTCAATTTCCTCTTCACCTTTATACAGACGAATTTTCGCTGTATTTGGATGCGGAGCATTTGCATCTTCTTCAATGAATTCCACTTCAATCCCGCGTTCTTTTGCAATATCTAACGCACTTGGAATACGTAAATCATCTGTTTCAAATCCTAGTATTCCACCGATTAGCGCTACATCCGTACCGTGACCACGGTATGTTTTTGCAAATGAACCATATAATGAAATGCTAACTCTCTCTGGTTCATGACGAAACAGCTGACGAGCAACTTGCCCCATTCTTGCCGCGCCTGCTGTATGTGAACTTGATGGACCAATCATAACCGGACCAATAATATCAAACACTGAGCGATACTTCATCATAACTCCCCCTAAACCTCTATGAAAAAATTATTTACTATTCTATTAAGCTACCGAATCGGTTGCTGTTCCAGTCGTACCACGAATTTGTTCCGCTGTAAGAATTGGATAGTTTTTGAATAACAGTGAAGCAATATATCCTGAAATAATACCAGTTATAATAATAAATAAGAAACTTAGCATTACCTGCATTTAAAAATAATATAAGATAGTCCACAATAAAGTCTGGTAGCAATCCAAAGTTTAACACAGAACCCCCTACAAGCATAGCATAAACAAGTGAAACTCCCATTGCTTTCATACCTTTTGATATTTTAAAGCTAAAAAGGGAAAAAAGACTTAGTACAAATAATAGTAATATCCTTCCTATTATAATTTCCATGTTGCTCTCTCACGATTTAGTCAACTTCACTTGTTATGACAAATGGCTAAAACGCATGTAGCCTACAATAAATTATAATCTGCCCTCATTATAGCTTGTTTTTAATAAAACGCTTACTTTTAATGAATTTTAAAAGTTCTGAATAAAAATCCATTTTTGCTACTTGTACCAATCGTATGTCGTCTGACTTATATAACAGTTTTTCTAAATAATCGTTATTATGTATTTTTATCCTATATCTTCACATCATTAAAACTTTCTGTGTCATCCTATATAAAAACAAAATGATAACAGTTTTATTTTTAATTTTTTTAGAAATAAAAAAAATGGCAACCTATCGTCACCATTTTTTCACAACATTATTATCTTTCTACTGGAAATGATTTTAAATCCGTAGCTATTTCTGTATTAGAAAATAGCTCTCTTGCCTCTTTCAATAATTCCTTATATGTATCTCCTTGATAACGAGAACTAATATGAGTCAATATTAAGCGTTTTGCATTTGCCTGAACTGCAATACTCGCAGCTTGCTTAGATGTGGAATGAAAATAATCATACGCTTGTTGTTCATCTTCTGCCGCAAAAGTTGCTTCATGAACAAGTACGTCAGCATCTTGCGCAAGCTCTCTACTCGCTTCGCAATATCGTGTATCGCCTAAAATTGTAATAACTCTTCCTTTTTGAGGCGGGCCAATAAAATCTTTTCCATCTAACACTGTGCCATTCTCTAATTCAACTACTTCACCATCTTTTAAGCGTTTAAAAACTGGACCAGGTTTCACACCCATTCCCAGTAACTTATCCACTAAAAGAGCTCCCTGTATATCTTTCTCTACAATTCGATATCCGAAGCATTCAATTCCATGTGATAACCTTTTTGTTTCTACACAAAATTCATTATCCTCAAACACAATACCTTCTTCCGTAATCTCAACGATTTCAAGTGGATATTTAACATGTGTCGTACTTACTAATAATGCCACTTCAATAAATTGTTTAATTCCTTTTGGTCCATACACTGTTAAAGGTGTAGTCCCTCCTTGAAACGAACGGCTTCCTAATAAACCAGGCAACCCAAAAATATGATCACCATGTAAATGCGTAATAAATATTTTTTCAATGCGGCGTGGACGTACTGATGTATGCAATATTTGATGTTGCGTCGCCTCGCCACAATCAAATAACCAAGTCTGTCCTCGTTCTTCTAGCAATTGCAGAGCAATTGCTGAAACATTCCTTCCTTTCGAAGGAACACCTGCACCAGTTCCTAAAAATACAAATTCCACTTTCTTTCCTCCAGCTCTTTATATAATCTACCTTTCATCTTACGGAATGTTATTTCAAATGGCAAATCGAATTTACATAACCAATCATCTAGACAACTATATAACACGAACGTTATAATTAAAAACTTAGTAATCGTTCGTGTTTTGTGTTAAAATGATTATACTACATTTTAAGGGAGCGTTTTATTATGAAAGAAGTATTTCGTTTACAAACTGATTTTTCATCTTCATTTGATCGCTGGGTAAGTTCTTTCGTTTCTGATCACCCAGCACAATTAGAATGGACGACTTTAAAAGAATTAATCCATGAATATACAACAACACATACAAATGATTCGTTACCAACATATATTTCTTCAGCTTTAACATATTACGCACAACGCGTTTCAACAACAAGTAATTCAGAGATTGTTATTTTTGAAAATGCTACAATCTCGTAATCTAAAATAAAAAAGCACTGATTACAGTGCTTTTTTATTTTTACTTATTTAACAACCAGTCATCTTCTGTCCAAAAATCTGTATACATACTCCGATCAAATTCATCTAAAATTATCTTTTCACTTGATTTATTAAATAATCCTTTTACTTGTAGCACAATTGAAACAACTATATTGTATCTTTTTTGTAAATATCTTTTCTTTATTTAATATCTATAAGTAAAACAGTTGTTATTGCTTGAAAAACTTTGTGTAATGATATGTTTTACAAGATATTTGTTAAAAAGTTATAGCTAATATTAAAGAAATATTAATATTTGTAAATCTATATATATTATTTTATTTCATGTGCTATATTTTTTAAGGGCTTACAAGTAAAAGAATAGGAGGAGTATAAATGAAAAAAATAACGGTTCTAACTTTAACAGCAGGAATAGCCTTATCAAGCTTTGCAGCAGCAGCAGCAGCAAAGTCTAATCATGAAGATAGACCCTGGTCAAATGTATATCGTGTTTACAGTCCTAATGATGAAACACCATCTCAACCCTCATATAATAAAACGGCTTATTATATGAGGGTTGACAACATGTCGGGATTAGATGGATATTTCAATGCCTGGGCTGCATTAAAAGATGGTACTGATGTTTCGGATGGTCATTCATACAAAATGCGTGATGGTCAAGAAGAATTCTTATACAATTTAGCAGTTGAGAAATATAATTCTGGTATCAAGGTTAAAATTGATACCAGAAGATGGGCTGAGGGTACAGCAAGTGGTGTTTGGAGCCCGGATAGTATTCGTAAATAATTATATGAAAAATGAACTTATAAATATAATACTTTATATTCTTGTAAGCCTTTCCTCGTAACATTACATATTTTAAATGTTACGAGGAGTATATTTGAATTTTTAAGAGGTGAAACATGGGTACTTATTTTAATGAAAGAATGAATAATAGGAATTTTTATTTTTCGCTTATGTTAGGAATAGCCTTATCTTGTGTATATATATTATATTATGTAATTCCACTAGCCGATAAAAAGGATGTTATCTTCACTCCATATACAACTTGGATGGGAATTAATAGTATTGTAACACCTTCCTTTTTATTTTTCTTTATACTTCCAGTGATTGCAAGTTTACCTAGTTCATCGATCTTTCAGGAAGATAAAAAAAATGGATCTTTTTTGTTTGTAATTATAAGAAGTAATTATAAAATGTATTTTCTTAAGCTGTTTAGTAAAACCTTTTTTATCGGTGGCTTTGTTGTTATTATTCCATTGATTTTAAACATTTTTTTATCATTTATGTTTCTTCCAAATGTAAATCCTGACGAAGTTTTAAATTCCAATATAGGGATGTATGAGCGAGCGACCTTTTTTATTAACATTTATTTCACTCATCCTTTTATTCATATGATGTTATATGCAGTTATTGCTTTTGTTTATGGAGGAGCATTTGCTTTGTTTTCTCTTAGTATGTCCTTTTATGCCAAGCATACTTTTGTAACTTTATTAAGTGCTTTTTTATTACAACTTTTTTTAATGATAATTAATTTATTTTATCCTATGCCCCTCGCTCCTATATATTTCTTATCTGAATCCCATATATATCATGGAGCCAATATTATTGTTTCTATTTTAGTGTTAATAGGGATTTTTATTTTATCGATAATTTTATTTTTAAGAGGAGTAAAAAGACATGTTATTTTATAGCCTTTTGAAAATGTATTTATTAGAGTTGTTTCAAAAACGATGGTTATTTGTGATTAATATTTTATTTCTTATAGTTGGTGTGTCTATTCACCTCATTAGATCATTTTACTTTTTATCTAATGATTCTTTGTTTTCATTTCTTAGTACTTCAAGAGATATGAAAATAGTGTTATTTAGTTATCTTCCATTATTGTTACTTTTTTTCTATTCATTTAATTATACGGATAAGAATGTTTATATGTATTTTAGACATAAAACTCGTCAATCATATTGTTTTCATTTAATCATAAAAATTGTAAGTCTAACAATCATCTATTCAAGTATCTATCTGTTAATTGTAGGAATTAATTTTTTTATTGTAAAAGAAAAAATAGTGATTTGGTTGCTCACATCTTCAAGTTGGTTAGTAATTACATATTTTATAGTATCGTTATGGCTAGTAACTGTAGCAATATGTATTTTTGCACAAATACTAGTTTTTTTCATTAAAAATAAAGCTATTTGTATTTTTACTATTTACTTCCTTATTACGATAGATCAGTTGTTAGAAAAAAATATAATTTCTCTTTATTTTGGTCAAAAGGTTTGATTTTTCAAGAAAAAGATTGGTTTCTAATAGATATAATCTTGATGAAATTGGCTTTTATGTTAGGGATTATTAGTATTTCATTTGCTATATTGAATATTTGTTTACACCGGATGGACTTATATAACGGAAGTGATTAATTACGATGAAAAATAGTGTTTTTTATAAATTATTAAAAAGGGATTTAATATTAAGCATTCATATTATGAAATTAAGATTGATAATAGTATTTATTGTTTATAGTGCATTGGTGGGGGGAGCGGCATTTTTATTAAAGCAATCAGCCCAGTATAGAGAGCTACCTTCAAATGCTATAACGGTTCTTGATGTTTTATATGAATTACTAAAAGGGATATCTTTTAAAGAAGTTGAAATGGGGCGATTCCAGCTTCCAGTAACATGGCTTATATTACAATTATCTTATTGTTTTATATTAGGTACTTATGTAAGAGCTGATTTTATACAACAGACACCGTATCTTTTAGCCAGGAAAGTATCTAGGTATCAAGTATTGTTTAGCAAATTTATTAGTACAGGTATACTAACTATTTGTATAACTTTATTATTTTATATTGCCGTGTTCTTCTGGGGAGGTATTTTTTGTTCTTATCAATTTAACTGGGGGATATATACAGAAAATATTAATCCTAAAATTTATAATCATTTAAAAGAAACCATTTTTGTTATAAAAAGCTTTACTTTACAACTAATAACATCTTCCTTATTAGTTTGGGTTTATTTAATTGTGTCTACTAAATTTAAAAGTGTTATTTCATATATAGTGATTATAGTGATTATTACCATGACTATATTTATACCGGTTATATGTAATCCGTTCGATAGTATGTTAATTCGTAAAAATTTATTTTACGTTAATAATGAACATTTTCTATATTCTATTTCCTATTTTCTTTTGTGCGCTTTTTTTCTATGGATAAGTGGTTATTGGGTAGGGAAAACATTTGAATTTGTTAATAGAAAGGATGATTCTGATGATATACATTGAGGCCAAGCATGTTTCTAAAATGCTAAAAGGTAATATTATTTTAAATGATGTTAATTTTGAATTAGAAAAGGGAAAGATTTATGGTTTTAAAGGGAGAAATGGTTCAGGTAAAACAATGCTTTTTAGAGCTTTATTAGGATTGATGAAAATAGATAGTGGTGAAATATTAATAGATAGAAAAATAATTGGTATTGATCATCCGTTTCCTGAAAATACAGGCATTATCATTGAATATCCAGGATTCATTCCAGACTATACAGGATTTAAAAACTTAAAACTATTAGCTTCTATTCAAAATAAAATAACGGATAAAACAATTAGTGAAACAATGGAGCTCGTAGGATTAAATCCAGAAGATAAAAGAAAAGTAAAAAAATATTCACTTGGAATGAAACAAAGATTGGGTATAGCACAAGCAATTATGGAAGATCCTAAGTTATTAATTTTAGATGAGCCTACAAACGCTTTAGATGAAAATGGAATTAGGGATATAACTAAAATCTTATTAGATTTAAAGTCTACAGGTACAACTATATTAGTTGCGAGTCATGATAGTGAAACATTAAATTTAATTGCAGACAGAATATTCCTAGTTGAAAATGGTAAAGTATCACTATCTTCAGAGATGTAGAGGGAGAAAGATATGAATAAAAAACGATATGTTTTTATGATTATTTGTACATTTTTTATATTAGGGGCATGTTGGAGATATCAGGTAGTAAATAATTTAAATGAATCTTATATTGTGAAATCAGAGAATATTAATCTAGGTCAATCATTTAATACAGATATATTTAAATTTAGCATTAATTCTTTCAAGAAGAAACAAGTAATTGATGATAATGGAAATAAAGAAATTCATTACCTTTTTGATATTGAGGCAACAAATAACACTCAAACGGAACAAACAATTTTTACAGATTTGCATATATTGGCACCTTTAAAAGGAGTTAATAAGACGAATGGAATGTTTAATGAGAGTACAAAGAAAACTATAGTTTCATGGGAGAGGTTACAAAACCATAAAGGCATTGCAACAATGAAAATGAGGGAAAGTTGGGGCGTTGCACTTAATACACCTGCGAAATTAGTATATCTAGGAGAAAAAGATGGTAAGAGAATAAAATACATATTAGATTTACCTAACAATTAAAGGCCTAATTCGATTGTTGATTGCTGAATGAGATAAAATCACCTTTTCGATTAGATGGTTTGTAATATATGACCTAGCTCTTACTATTAAACAAAGAAAATATTCCTACTGTGGTGCAAATATGAAAAATATACGTTATCAATCTAAAAATGCCAATAGAGCCCCGAAAGAGGTTCTATTGGCATTTTAGATTTTAACAAATCCTTTAAGGCAAAAAAGTATAAAAATACTTTTTTACCTCTCTCATCCATGCTCATTTGTGTAATAATCGTTCCATCTACGTTTAAATAATTTTCTCCATGAGAACATAAATCTTCTCGCTCATTAAACAACCACTTCTGATTCTCAGATATTTATTATAAAATTTGGCGGTTTCATTATACATGCACCTCTTACAAAACATTTATTTTCCCACATTATCTATAAACAACATAACCCACTCCATTCCATATATCCATTATAAATCTATTTAATTTTTCAAAAAAACAGATTAAAAAGATATTGACACTACGATTTTACAGTGCTAACATTCAACTTGTAATTGAATATGGTCTCTGTTAGGTGAGGCTCCTGTATAGAGAAACGCTGCTGCCCAAAAATGTCGAGAGACGCCAATGGGTCAACAGGAAAGGTCGGAATGAAGGCCTTTCTTAACGTAGCTGGTTTCAGTACCTATGCTATACAGTGCTAAAACTCAACGAGGGAGAGGTGCGTATGTTTTGTCATACACAAAAACTGTTTTTACCTATGTTTACTAACAGTCTTTGTTGTTGACTCTTTTTGACTACGAATTCAGACCTTTACTCGTTTTGAGTAAAGGTCTTTTTTATATCTTTATGCACCCTACTATGAAACAAACATAGCATATTCAGAAACTACTAATTGTACGGAGGTGAGGAACAGTGGCAAGTGATGATTCGGCCCAGATACCCATATGTTTTACATTTATATTTCATCATGTAGGTAGGAAAGAAGCTGTTCCTCCCTGTTTAAAATAGTCGAGTAACAGATTGTTTCCTCCTTCATGAAAGAGGAGGAACTACCAATGTTAAATTTACAAAGACAAGAAACGAAGCATGCTTACGATCAAGATAGCATGAAAGCAAATAACGAATTATTAGTGGAAGTTGCAACAAAGGATGTAAACTCTGCGTTAAAACTCTTAGAAACAACACAAGATGGACTCTCTAAACAAGAAGCGTCTCGTAGACTTTCTTTATATGGTCCGAACGAAATCGCTCATAATAAAACATTGCCGTGGTACATTCAATTTCTGCTGGCATTTAAAAATCCATTTATTTTTGTTTTGTTAGCTCTTGGAGCACTCTCTTTTTTCACAGATGATATACAAGGAACAATTGTCGTATCTGTAATGGTACTGCTAAGTGCAACGATTCGCTTTTTACAAGAATTCCGCTCTCAGAAAGCGGCGGATAAGTTAAAGGCTATGGTTCGAACAACTGCGAGTGTCTTTAGAATAGATGGATTTGTACACGAAACAAAAAACGTAACAAATTTAAATCGAAATTACACAACAGAAATTCCAATTGAAGAACTTGTACCTGGCGATATTATTTCACTTTCAGCTGGTGATATCGTGCCAGCTGATGTGCGTATTTTATCCGCAAAAGATTTATTTGTTAATCAGTCTTCTTTAACCGGGGAAGCACTTCCTGTAGAAAAATACGAAAACTGCTACCATACGGAAAATAAACATATATTACCGAAAAACATGAAAAAAAATTACAATCCGCTCGATATGGAAAACCTTTGCTTTATGGGTACAAATATTGTTAGCGGTAGCGCAAAAGCTGTTGTTGTTTCAACTAGTACGGATACGTATTTCGGCTCTTTAGCAAAAAAGGTTATCGGAAAACGTGCAGAAACAAACTTTGATAAAGGCGTAAACAAAGTAAGTTGGCTCTTAATCACATTCATGCTTATTATGGCACCCATCGTCCTTCTCATTAATGGATTCACAAAAGGAGATTGGCAAGAAGCTTTTTTCTTTGCTATTGCTGTTGCAGTTGGCCTTACACCTGAAATGCTGCCAATGATTGTAACTGCTAATTTAGCTAAAGGCGCCGTGAACATGTCTAAACAAAAAGTAATTGTAAAACAGCTCAACTCAATTCAAAACTTAGGTGCTATGAACATTCTTTGCACAGATAAAACTGGAACTTTAACAGAAGATAAAGTTGTCCTAGTTCGTCATTTAGATCCTAACGGAAATGAATGCGATCGTGTATTACACTTTGCCTATTTAAATAGCTTCTATCAAACTGGATTGAAAAATTTAATAGATAAAGCTGTTATTGAACATACAGAGGAGAACCATAAATTTGATCCATCAGCTTTTCAAAAGCTAGATGAAATTCCATTCGATTTTGCTCGGCGTCGCATGTCTGTCATCGTGAAAAATATTTTAGGTGAACATACAATGGTTTGTAAAGGTGCCGTAGAAGAAATTTTATCAATTTGTAACTACACTGAAGTTGATGGACAAATTGTCCCTCTCACTGAAGAAATGAGAGTAAATGTAAAACATCTTAGCGAAACTTTAAATAGTGAAGGAATGCGTGTCATCGCTGTAGCATACAAGAACGATAACAAACCTTATCATAAAGCTTATGCAGTACAAGATGAATCCGCTATGATCCTTACTGGATATATCGGCTTTTTAGATCCACCTAAACCATCTGCTGCTTCTGCAATTCAAGCATTGCAAAAACATGGCGTACAAGTGAAAATCTTAACAGGCGATAACGAAATTGTTACAAAAAAAGTTTGTAAAGAAGTGGGATTAAATATAGGTGAGCCTGTCCTCGGTTACGAAATTGATTCTTTACCAGATAAAACATTAGCAACACTGGCAGAAGAAACAACAGTGTTCGCAAAACTAAATCCAATGCAAAAGTCCCGCATCATTCGCGTATTGCAAGGTAATGGTCATACTGTAGGTTATATGGGGGATGGTATTAACGATGCCGTTGCACTACGTGATGCTGATGTTGGAATATCTGTTGATACTGCTACTGACATTGCAAAAGAATCTTCCGATATTATTTTACTTGAAAAAAGTTTAACTATATTAGAAGCAGGTATTTTAGAAGGACGCACTACTTTCGGCAATATTTTAAAATATATAAAAATGACAGCTAGCTCTAACTTTGGAAATGTATTTAGTGTATTAGTGGCAAGTGCTTTCATTCCATTTTTACCGATGCTTGCAATTCATCTCTTAATTCAAAACTTACTTTATGATATTTCACAACTTTCAATTCCATGGGATAAAATGGATAAGGAATTTCTAGAGAAGCCTAGAAAATGGGATACTGCAAACTTGCGTAACTTCATTATTTGCATCGGTCCAATTAGCTCTATATTCGATATTATCACATTCATTGTCATGTGGAATGTGTTCGGTGCAAATACACCTGGAGAACAATCGCTATTCCAATCTGGTTGGTTTGTCGTTGGGTTGCTAACTCAAACATTAATTGTCCATATGATTAGAACACAGAAAATTCCGTTCATTCAAAGTACAGCATCAATACCAGTTCTTATATTAACCGCTTGTATTATGGCAATCGGAATTTACATTCCATTCTCACCACTTGGTGCAGCAATTGGTTTACAAGCATTACCACTAAGCTACTTCCCGTGGCTCATAGGAATATTATTAGGTTATGCTTTCTTAACACAATTCCTGAAAAAGCTTTATATTAAAAAATTCCACAGCTGGTTGTAAAAATGAGAATGAGTGGGTATTTCTCACTCATTCTCAAAAAATATAACATGTACTTATATGTATGGAGGTAACCATGATGATATGGTATGACATCGTATTAAGGTTATTTATAGCAATTATTGTAGGAGCTTGCATCGGAATGGAAAGACAATGGAGACATCGAATGGCTGGATCCTCTCTTCCATCTAAAAAAGAAGGGTTTAAATCTCTAAAACCTTCTACATAAACTTATTTTCTAATTTTTGCTGAAACGACTTTTCTTGCTTACGCAATAATTGACTACCTCTCTGTAAAAGAGGTGTTCCATACTTTTCATTAATTTGATCAATAACAGCAAGTAACGGCTCTTCTTTCGCATCTTCTTCGAATGAAAACAAATCTAACTGTTTCACTGATTCTGTCTTCCACTCTAATTCAGTAGCTGTAACACCTAATAGACGAACAGAATCACCATTCCAGTGTTGCTTCCATAAACGTGATGCTGCTTGGAAAATAACCCGTTCTTCCCATATTGCATTTTTCAATTGTTTACTCCGTGTTACCGTGCGACGATCATGGTATTTAATCATAATTTGAATGTTATAACTAACGAGAGTTCGTTTTTGTAGCCTTTTGCTTACTGATTTCGATAATCTTTCTAACATATCAAGTAATTCTTTTTCTTCGTCCATATCCTTTGAGAAAGTCATCGAATTTCCAACGCTTTTATGTTGTCCCATTTGATTCGGATCAACTTCCCTGTCATCCATACCTTTTGCACGTTTTTGTAAATCAACACCGTGCTTTCCAATTTTAGCGCGAATGATATGCTCGTCTCCTTTTGCTAACTGTTCAATTGTATGTATATGAATGTCTTTTAGTTTTTCAGCTGTTTTCTCTCCGATTCCATGCATCTCTGCAACTGATCGTGGCCAAATAATTTCTGGGATATCACGTTTTCGAAGTACTGTAATTCCAAGAGGTTTTTTCATATCTGAAGCAGTCTTTGCTAGGAAAAGGTTTGGGGCAATCCCAATGCTACATGGAAGCTGTAACTCTGTTAGTAACGCTTGTTGAATCATCTTCGCTATTTCAAGAGGCGAACCGAGCGCATAGCAATCTGTAATATCTAAATACCCTTCATCTATAGAAAACGGTTGTATTTTTTCTGTAAAACGGGAAAGAATTTGAAACATTTGAAATGAAGCTTCTCGATATAATGTAAAATTAGGGTGCCTCACAACTAATTGCGGGCATAATCGCTTCGCTTCCCATAGAGGCATCGTCGTACGTATTCCATATTCTCTCGCCTCATAACTACATGTTATGATAATCCCTTTTCTCTCTTTTTCATTCCCCGCAATCGCTAATGGCTTTCCTTGTAATGATGGGTCATGAGCAATTTCAACAGATGCGAAAAAACAATTCATATCTACATGTAAAATAACACGTCCATTTTTCGGATACATTTCTCGCATACTACTCACCCCTTAAAGAACATTTGTTCCTTCATTATATCAAATTTCTTTACACGTTATAATAATTATTGGTTTTTCTCTATCTATTTTTTGCTATACTGTACGTAACAAATGGATATTATTGTAAAGTAGGTGAATCGTTATGAAACAACATAATAAACTCAATTATGTATTTATTATTATTATAGTAATCCTTGCGATTAATTATTTGTTACTTCCCCTTTTTAACATTAACATTTACGCTTTAGGAATCTTCTCTCATTTCATACGTTTTACAACAACTTATGTACTTCCGTGGGTCTTCTTATATTGGCTTATCCGCCTTGTGAAAGCAATTGAATCAAAATAAAAAAAGACGTGTAAACCATAATTGGTTCACACGTCTTTTTGACTTTATTACTTACTTCGCTACTTCTTCGATAATAGCTACAACTAATTCTGCTGTTTTCGCTAATTCTTCAACAGGAATTTTTTCATTTGTTGTATGAATTTCTTCATAACCAACTGCTAAGTTAACTGTTGGGATACCATGTCCTGCGATTACGTTCGCATCACTTCCGCCACCACTTTGGTGAAGAGAAGGCGTACGACCAATGTTTTCAGCTGCACGTTTCGCAACTTCTACAACGTGATCACCAGCAGCAAACTTAAATCCTGGATACATAACGTTTACTTCAACGTCTGCATGACCACCCATTTCTTTTGCAGTTGTTTCAAATGCTTCTTTCATTTTTGCAACTTGTGCTTCCATTTTTTCATTTATTAAAGAACGAGCTTCTGCAAAGATTTGAACATGATCGCAAACGATATTTGTTTGTGTACCACCTTCAAAACGTCCAATATTTGCAGTTGTTTCAGAATCGATACGACCAAGTGGCATCTTTGCGATTGCTTTTGCTGCGATAGTAATTGCAGATACACCTTTTTCTGGTGCTACGCCAGCATGAGCTGTTTTCCCGCGAATAATCGTATTCACTTTCGCTTGTGTTGGCGCTGCAACTACAATTTCACCAACTTTTCCATCACTATCTAATGCATAACCATATTTTGCTGTAATGCGCTCGCGATCTAACGCTTTTGCGCCAATAAGACCAGATTCTTCTCCAACTGTAATAATAAATTCAATTTTACCATGAGGAATGTTTTTCTCTTTTAAGACACGAATTGCTTCAAACATAGATGCTAATCCAGCTTTGTCATCGGCTCCTAAAATTGTAGTACCATCTGATACGATATATCCATCTTTAATAGAAGGCTTAATTCCATTACCAGGAACTACTGTATCCATATGAGAAGTGAAATAAATTGTATCAACACCGTCTTTTGTTGCTGGTAAAGTACAAATTAAGTTACCTGCACCATGACCAGTCACATCCATCGTGTCATCCTCAAATACTTCTACACCTAAAGCAGTAAATTTCTCTGTTAACACTTTGCAAATTTCTGCTTCAAATTTTGTTTCAGAATCTACTTGTACTAACTCCATAAATTCATTTACTAAACGTTCTTGATTAATCATAAGACTGCGCCTCCTGCACTACCATTATGTATGTAACAACATTAATTATAACAGAATTTCGCAAAAGTTTCGAAATACAAGACAAAAAACAGATGGTTAACACATCTAGATACCCATCTGCCTTCTATTACTCGTTTAACAATACCCAGCGCATATGATCTTCCCAGATGCCATTTACCATTAGCATTTTTCGAGATACACCTTCATATTGAAATCCTATCTTCGTCACTACTTGTATAGATGCTAAATTTCGTGGCATAATTGGTGCTTCTATACGATGTAAATGAAATTCTTCAAAGGTAACTTGAATTGCTTTTCTAAGCGCTTCTGTTGTGTAACCTTTATTCAATTCTTCCTTATCTAATTTATAACCGAGTACACAAGATTGATAAATTCCGCGAACAATTAGATTAAATGAAATACATCCAATAATTTTTGTATCATCACCCTTTTTAAAAATCCAAAGCCTGATAATCTTGCCTTCCGCGAACTCTTTTCTATCCTTTTGTAACTTTTTCTTTTGATAATCTAACGTGAAAAACCCCTCCGGTCTATACTCTTCCCACGCTTTTAAAAATTCACGATTTTTGTCGTAATATTGAAGAACTTTTTCCGCATACGACTCATCAATTTCTCTTAAATGTAAACGATCTGTCTCGTATATTTTCATCATTGTATCTCCATTCTTCAGCTTGCATAACAAAAAATTAATAATCTATCTTTTAACATATTCTCTACGTATGCTCAAATTTCCTGTAATATTTTGCACCCCCTTCCCGAATTTTGTCCTTTCTCTCCCCTTGTCCACAATTTCATTTCTCGTTACAATGAAATTGTACTGATTTGCAAGGAGGTTTAACGATGCATAAAAAAGCTCAAAAAATTATGGTTTATATAATGCTAATTTCTATGCTTGTAACAACATTACTTACTGGCGCAAGTATGTTTTGGTAAAAAGGACGATTCACTCGTCCTTTTTTTACTGCTTACACATACAAAATAGACCATCTCGAAATCGAGATAGTCTATCTTGTAATGAACATTTTATTTTATATATATTACAATTGCTACAATGCTAAAGGAAAAGGCCATTACAAGTGCTATTACAAAACTTGTATATTGTTTCTGCTGAAATGCCCCAATAACAAAAGTAAGATTGAGTAATGCCATAAATACGATCGCTACAACGTAAGAACATATATTAAAAGTTGCCAATATGAATGTAATAACAAATAGAAAACCAACACAAAACTGCATGTAAGAAATTTTTGGATTTAAATACATATGAGCAACCCCTTTACTCAATTATCTTTATATATTCTCATTAACGCATGGTTATGTACACATGTCAAGACAACTTATAATAAAAGAAAAAGCCAACCGTTTCGTTGACTTTTCCAAATACTATGGCCCCTTTTTCCTTCGCCAATTGCTGAAATGTTTTTTTCGATTTCACAATCGATACTTTCGTTCCAATTGGAATACGATCAAACAAATATTCCACATCATGTTTCTTCATTCTTATACATCCTTGCGAAATATATTTTCCAATTGAACTAGGTTGGTTTGTCCCGTGTATCCCATACTTACTTCCATCCGTGCCTCTTGCATTAAATCCCATCCATCTCGATCCAAGTGGATTTTTGGGAGAGCCCCCAGGAATATCCTTCGCAATATAATAGGGATCCTTCGCCTTCAATACAATGTCAAAGGTTCCTTCTGGGGTTAATTCATTTGTTTTCCCTGTCGCTACTGGAAAAACCTTTTGGATCTTCCCATCATCGATGTAAGCTAGTTTATTCGTTGCTTTATTTACAATTATAAAAGGATCTCCAGCACGTGGGTTATCACCAAGAGGCCAGATCGGTGATAGAGAAAGACATAATAATAAAGAAAGAAGATACGGCATATATAGTTCCTACCTTCTAAATAAGTTCTTTTATATTATCCTTTCCCTTAAAACGACTTTTAATGAGTAAATATTGCTCCATCTCATAAACAAGTTGAACAAGTTTTGCACGTATTTCAAATTCTTCTCGCGAGACTGGTAAAGGCATTTCTCTAAATACTTCTCGCATTTCTTGAAGTTGTCTTAACGAAATGACCCCTGTACTTTCAGGTCGAATAGAATTCCCTATATTTTCAATTACGTCTGCAATCATATCAGCTTGTTCATACGTCCAAGATAGTGATGCAGCTAATGGTATCATGCGCTCCAAAATTTCAAATTGTTGCATACGCATATCAAAATACCGATAATAATAGTCATCTTCACGCATAAATTCATTCTCAATTTTTTTAAATGATAAATCTTTCGCTTCTTTCAGCATCATTTCTGTTTCAATTAATTCGGCCCCACTCCAATTACTATCTCGATTCCGTAAATAAACGACCATTTCAAACAAAATCGTTCTGAAATGCTCTTCTATTTTTCCTTGATACTCTTTCAGTTTATTCTCACTGCTTGGCATGTACATGTTTACTAATAAAGCGACACTAATTCCAATCGTTAATATAGCAATTTCATTACCAACTATAGACCATGTAATTTGCTTTAATGAATACAGATGCATAACGATAACCGAACTCGTGACAATCCCTTCTTGAATTTTGCACATAACTGCAGTTGGAATAAAGGTAAGCAGTAATACGCTAATCGCAAGTGGTGTATAACCAATCGTTTCAAAAATACAAAACGCAAATACCATCGATAATACACAAGCTAAAAAACGGTGCAACGATACTTGAACGGATTTTCGTTTCGTATTTTGCACACATAAAATGACTAAAATACCAGCTGAACTATAAAATTCTAATCCTAATAGCTGAGCAATAAACACTGCCGCTCCCGTTCCAAGCGCTGTTTTCACTGTTCTATATCCAATTTTAAACATATCATTACTGCTACAAAAAATATAGACAAATGTATATTCTTAGAGTATTCCTGCTTCTATGTGTCCTGTCTCACCACTAACTCGCTACTACAGTTTGATCTAACACTCCACAGGCGTAAATTCCAATGTAGCCCACCGTACATATATACAATCTATTCACGTTAGTATTGTATATTTTTTTGCTTGTAAAAGGTTGATTGACGCGTTCAAATCTCTATCCATTACATTTCCACATTCACATGTATATACTCGGTCAGATAGCTTTATATTCGCTTTCTTTTGACCGCAACATGAACATAGCTTTGAAGATGGATAGAACCTGTCTACTTGACGTAGTTCAATTCCATATTCCTCACATTTCGTCAATAACCATGTTTTAAATGTATAAAAGCACTGCTTAGCAACTGCTTTAGATAGATGTTTATTCTTCATCATACCTTTCACATTCAAATCTTCCACTGTAATAAACGTTGGCTTGATTTTCACCACATCATTTACAATAGACTTTACATACTCTAATCGAATATTTGCTAGCCTGGCATGTAGTTTTTGCACCCTAAGAATATTTTTATCTATATTCGCTCTTTTGTTAGTAACAGATTGTTCACCTCTCTTTTTTATATTTTCAAATTTACGCGATAAAGAACGTTGCTCACGTTTTAAGCGTTTTTCTATCTTTTTTACTTGTATTGTTTTATTAATGTTTTCATGAACGATACCGTCGCTACGTATAGCAAAATCCTTCAACCCCAAATCAATCCCTACACCTGTTTGATTGAGTATTGGCTTCGTTCCTGCTTCTTCCCATTCGCAAAGCACAGACACAAAATATCTTCCTGCTCTTTTACCTATCGTTCCACTTTTTACAATCGCATTTTTGGGGATATGCCCATATTCTTTTAACCTCATCCAACCAATCGTTGGGACTTTTACCCTATGTCTTTCTACTGTCCAATCTGTTTTGTTGTTTTTAGGAAAATAGCATTTCACATCTTGATTCTTCTTTTTCTTATAACGTGGAAATCCAGATAAACCCTTAAAAAATCTTTTAAAAGCTTTATCTCCATTCATAATTGCCTGTTTTACCGCTTTACTAGATACCTTTTTAATCCATTGGCTACATTCTTTTGTATAGACATTGTTTAGCCATTTAGAAAAATCATATCCACTCAAAAACTTTCCCTCTGATTCATACATCTCTTTGTTTTTGGAGAGATACAGATTGTAAACGTACCTACACACTCCAATTGTTTGATTGATCTTGATTATTTGTTCATTTGTCGGTTTCATCTCTATAAAATATGCTCTTCTCATATCTCTTTATCCCTCGACATTTTTTGTATTTTCTCAATCATATATCCTACGACTACATACATGAATGATAGATAGCAAATCTTGAACAAGTTCTTCTTGTGGAGATCGTTTTTCATTTATTTTTTTGATTTCGATAAGCAGTTAAAACACCTGAATTATCCCATCTTTTCAATGTTTCAATAGACATATGAATTATTCCCAAAAATTCTTTCAACATATACTCGTTCATAATTATATTTTAATACATATGTCTATGATGGTTTACTTTTTTGACTACTGTTTAATGCTCCTATATGTATAAACGTATTTACAGTTAGTATAAAAAAAGGATGACGCAATGTCATCCTTTTCTACCTATTATTCACGTACCCTTCACATATTACAATATCTTTTGCAAAAATTCTTTTGCACGGTCACTTTTTGGTGCTGTAAAAAACTCTTCCGGATTACTATCTTCTACGAGCTTTCCACCATCTAAAAAGAGAACACGGTCTGCTACTTCTTTTGCAAATCCCATTTCATGTGTAACGATTGCCATCGTCATTCCTGTCGTAACTAATGATTTCATAACTTCTAACACTTCTTTCACCATTTCTGGATCTAGCGCAGAGGTAGGTTCATCAAATAACATAACTTCCGGTTCCATCGCTAACGCTCTTGCAATTGCTACACGTTGCTTTTGTCCTCCTGAAAGACGATTTGGATATGCATCTTTCTTATCTAATAACCCCACTTTTTCTAGAAGTTTCTCAGCTTTTTTTTCAGCTTCTTGCTTCGTTACTTCTTTTACATTGATAGGAGCATACGTAATATTTTCTAATACAGTCATATGAGGGAATAAGTGAAAATGTTGAAATACCATTCCGACATTTTCACGAACGTGCATAATATTTGTTTTCGGATTCGTTACTTCTTCCGTTCCAATCCAAATGTGACCATCTGTCGGCGCTTCCAATACATTCATACAGCGTAAAAACGTTGACTTTCCAGATCCAGACGGTCCAATAATTGCAACAACCTCTCCTTTCTCAATCGTTGTTGTAATTCCTTTTAATACTTCATTTTTCCCAAATGATTTATGAAGGTTGTCAATTTTAATCACTTTTCTTCATTCTCCCTTCAATGGCTTTCCCGACTAATGTAAGAATAATTACTAATATATAATAAATAAGTCCAACAAAAAGTAATGGCTCAAGATATTTAAATGTTTCACCACCTACAATATAAGCACGGCGCATTAAATCAGTCGCTCCTATTACGGTTACTACAGCCGACTCTTTCGTAAGTGTCGCAAACTCATTCACAAGTGCTGGTAATATATTTTTTAAAGCTTGAGGAAAAATAATATTTCTCATCATTTTACTGTACGGAATACCTAAAGCCATTGCTGCTTCTGTTTGTCCTTTATCGACTGCTTGAATGCCGGCACGAATTACTTCTGACATATATGCACCTGAATTTAAGCTAAATGCAAGTACAGCTGCTAAAAAGGCCGGTATCTCATAACCCATCATTTGCGGAACACCGAAATAAATAATCATTAATTGTAATACTAGCGGTGTGCCACGAAATATTGACGTATAAATATCTGCTGCAATATTTAATACTCGTATTCTAGCAATTTTGCAAAGTGCTAATAACGTTCCTAAAATAAATCCTACCACAGCTGATGCAGCTACAATTTTCAATGTAACTTCTAATCCCTTTAATATATATGGTATTGAAGGCGTAATTGCCGAAAAATCTAGATTCATCCTTTTCATTCCCCTCACAGAAAAGTGAAAGGCAGCTTATTTTCCGCTGCCAAACCATTTCTTCACTAATTTATCCATTTCTCCATTTTCTTGCATTTTCTTAATTACTTTATTAAATTCTTCTGTTTTATCACTATTTTTCGGAAGAGCAATTGCTGCACCTACTTCTTCTGGTGCTTCTTGAATTTCAATTCCTTGTAGTTCTTTCATTTTTTCTAAATAATTTTTTGCAACTGTGTCTTCTATAATTGCAGCGTCAAAACGACCAGCTTTAATTTCTTGTACGATTTCTGGTATACGGTCACGTCCCTCAGCTTTGAAATCGACTTGTTTCTGAAATTCTTTTGCCTTTTCTTCTTGAATTGATCCTGTTTGTACTCCTACTTTTTTCCCTTTTAAATCTTCTAACGATTTAATATTAGAGCCCTTTTTTGAAACGATCATATTTTTTGCAACAAAATATATATCTGTGAAATCAGCATTATTTTTACGCTCTGCAGTTGGCGTCATACCCGCCATAACGAAATCAACTTTTCCTGAATTAAGAGATGCTAATAATCCGCCGAAATCCATGTCTTTCACTTTCACTTCGTATCCAAGTTCTTTTCCGATATATTTGGCAATATCAACATCAAAGCCGATAATTTCATCACTTTTTGAAGCTTCCACGTATTCATACGGTTTATAGTCTGCTGAAGTCCCCATAACGAGTACTTTTTTATTTTTTCCCGTAGCCTTTTCTTCCCCATTACTACAAGCACTGAACATACTTACAATTAAAATAAGTGCAAACGATATTGATAATAACTTCTTCATCTTTCTTCCCCCTAATAATGTATATTTAAAAGTTTAATAGAATATTTATTCGATGTTTGTATTGTATCAGCACTTTAATTTTTATGCAATATATAAAATAAAAATAAATATAAAAACAGTATTAAAGCTGTTGTTAATGCATAAAAACATGCATAAAATAACAACTTCCTGCATGTTTAATTATTTTAAAAACTAAATAAAAAAGGCGGTACACCCACTTGATTGTGGACGTACCGCCTTTTTCTCTTCCTTATAGTTCTTCGCAATTATCTTCGAAATAAGATTGTAGTTTTGCAATTACTTGCATTGGTTCATGACCTTCAATTTCATGACGTTCTACCATCGTTACAATTTTTCCATCTTTCAATAACGCAAATGATGGAGATGAAGGTGGATATCCTTCAAAATATTCACGAGCTCTTGCTGTTGCTTCTTTATCTTGACCCGCAAATACCGTTACAAGGTGGTTAGGGCGTTTATCATAATGTACGGAATGTGCAGCAGCAGGACGAGCAATGCCACCTGCACAACCACATACAGAGTTTACCATTACAAGTGTTGTACCATTTCTTTTAAATGCTTCTTCGACTGCTTCTGGTGTCGTCAATTCTGTATATCCCGCAGAGACAATCTCTTCACGCGCTTGACGGACAACATCATTCATAAAAAAGTTAAAGTTAATCAATCTTTTCCCTCCTCTAATTCTACCTATTTGTATCTTACCAGTTAATGTTTATGAAATACAAGTAAGTTTACTTGTATTTAGGCATAGAAAAGGTGTTAGAGCCCTTGCTCTAACACCTTTTTGTCACTTTTCCATAATTTTCATATATTCACCAATCATTTTTTTATGCGATCCTACAATATAGTCAGGTAGTTCTGTTAGTGGGAAGAATGTAAGCTGAACCGCTTCTTCTTTATTCATAACAAAATTCCCTTCGTATTCATCGGTATAATAGGCTGTCGTTACGGATTGAAACTCATCACCGTTTGTTAATTTTGTAAAATAGTTCGCTCCAGAAAATACATTGATTAATCGGAGGTTCTTTACTTCTATTCCTGTCTCTTCATATACTTCACGGTAAGCTGTTTCTTCTGGTGATTCACCAAGCTCCATTAGCCCGCCAGGCAACCCCCATTTTCCGTAAGGCTCTGTTCTTTGCTGTAATAATACATATCCACTTTCATTTATAACGAGTACAACAGCACCAACTAAAATTAAAGGGCGATGACCAACTACTTTTCGTAATTCCTCTACATATCCCATGGAAACACCTCCCATTTTTTCGTTGTCCACACTATTGTATCATATGTATGAAACGACAAAATGCGTATATTTTTCATTTTTTTAACAAAATATTTATTTTATGAGCTTCATCTACTGTAGCTAACATAATGGATTCGACTTCTGCACTCTTCTCTAGAAATTCTCTCGCCCACTCTTCTGTTTTTCCTACTAAAGCTAGAACATCTTGCTGAATCCTCCCATCCTTTACTAATACAAAAGAAACTGGAGATCTTCTTCCCGCCACTTTCAGATCAAGCCGCGAAACTGCTTCATATTCTGGATACCGAAATATAGAAACAACACCATTCGCTTCCCACAATGCTAATTTAATCGTTTGAATATCGCTCACATTTCGCATACGAAGTTCCGAAAATAAATATTCCACCGTAATTCTCGCTTTTTTCAAATTGCTAAAATCAATGGAACCATTTTGTATAAGAATAATAGGTGCTGGCTCTAAAAAGCGTCTCCATCTATCCCATTTCAACATTAAGACTGAGCTTATAATGTGAAGTACAACGAGTATGAACGTTGTAATCATCGAGCCGAGTAACCCCACTTTTTCATCAGATAATGCGTTAGAAATATTCCCACCAAGCAATAATACTAATACAACATCTAAAAAACGAAGTTGCGCGATGGACCTTTGCCCCATCGCTTTCGCAACTAATATTAAAAATATGTATGCTATGATAGCCCGAATAACCCATTCACTATTAGAAAGATGCCGTGCCCCTTCAAAAATATGCATATGCATCACTTTGCACTCCTTACCCGTCTCAAACTGCTATTCTGTTTTAGTTTGCAACGTTTAAGAGCATATATGTAAAAAAGCTAGTTCGTTTTTACACGAACTAGCTTTTTTACTTAACTGAAAACATATATTTTTTATACGTTTTCCGTACGGACAATATGAGCCCCATCATAATCATATTCGAGAATAAGGAACTTCCCCCATACGATAAGAAAGGTAATGCAATCCCTTTTACAGGCATTAATCCGACAATCATACCGATGTTTTGGAATATTTGAACCGTTAATATTCCGATTGATCCAGCACATAATAATGTACCGAATAAATTATCAGCAGAATAACCGATAATAATTGTTCGATATAGTAGTAATAGGAACAAGAATACAACTAACGCGGCTACGATAAATCCACCTTCTTCGGCAATTGTAGCAAAAATAAAGTCAGTATGCTTCTCAGGGATATAGACGTTCCCTTCGCCAAATCCTTTCCCTTCCATACCGCCACTACCTACAGCTAAAATCGATTGCTGTGTTTGATAACCTTGATCTGTATGTTCGAATGGATCTAACCAACCTAAAATACGTGATTGTTGGTGAGGTTTTAGTAACGTAACTAACTTATTAAAGAAGAAATCTTCATACCTTACGTAAATAAATATTAACGCAGATAATATGGTGACTGGAATAACTGTACATAACGCTATCAATTTCTTCTGAATACCTGACATAAATAAAATACATGCAATTGCAGCAGCATATAAGAACACCATCCCTGTATCCGGTTGGCTATATACAACAGCCATAGGCGGAAGGGATACAAGCACAATTTTACCTACTAATTGTAAATCCGTTTGGAATGTTCTTGCCATATACTGTGCATTATGTTTCACTGCTATACTTGCTACTACGAGAAGCAATGAAATTTTGAAAAACTCGGATGGTTGAATTTGTCCAACTAACGGAAATACAAACCATCTTTTTGCACCTAATTTTTCAGGTGTGAAAGTGGAAACCGGTAGTATTTTCAAAAGAATAAGTGAACCAAATCCGACGATATAAAGTGGCCAAGACAATTTTTGTAATTGATCTAAGTCGATGCTTGCAACAAGCAATAACAATACAACTCCAATTATGTAGTTCAAACCCTGTTTCATCGCAAAGTTTGCCTCTCCATATTGGCCAGTTTGCTGACTGCTATATATAGCAGCTATACTCGTAACACATAATGCTAACAAAATTAATATTAATTTTACATCTAAACTTTTTAGAAACTCGGTACTTCTTTTCATGACATCCTCCTGAAACATTGTTACAGCAAAATAAAAAACCAGGAGTCAACATTCTTCATGTTTTGACGACTGATTACACATTATCTATAAAACACTTATATAGAATAACTCTCTTTTTCATACAATACAATATATTATACTACAGTTTCATCAGTAAGATTTGCCAAAAAAATTATTCTTTTCTTATTTTATATCCATATACCATATATCAGCAATGTATTTTCATAAATTCCTAATACATAATCGTTCATTGTAAGATTACTGGGAAAGATATTATACATATAGTAGGATGTAGATGAAGAAATAAGATGATAAAAAGCTCGCATAAGCGAGCTTTTTATTAATATACAGATGTATTATTTTCTGACGTGTTTTCTAGAATTTCTTTTACACGTCCTAAGAACTTACCACAAATTAGGCCATCTAGTACACGGTGGTCAAGTGATAAACATAAGTTAACCATGTCGCGAGCACCGAACATACCGTTATCCATAATTACTGGGCGTTTTACAATTGATTCAACTTGTAAAATAGCCGCTTGTGGGTAATTAATAATACCCATAGATTGAACAGAACCGAATGATCCTGTGTTATTAATTGTAAATGTTCCACCTTGCATTTCGTCCGCTTTTAACGATTTCGTACGTACTTTTCCTGCAAGCTCTGTAATTTCACGAGCGATACCTTTAATCGTCTTCTCATCCGCGTGTTTAATTACTGGTACAAATAGTTCGTCCTCTGTTGCAACAGCGATAGAAAGGTTAATATCTTTCTTCTGAACGATCTTATCGCCAGCCCACATTGAATTGATTTGAGGATACTCTTTTAACGCTTGTGCTACTGCTTTTACGAAGAAAGCAAAGAACGTTAAATTAAAACCTTCGCGCTTTTTGAAATCACCTTTAATTGAATTACGGTATGACACAAGGTTTGTCACATCTACTTCAATCATCATCCAAGCATGTGGCGCTTCGTGTTTACTACGCAACATGTTCGCTGCAATTGCTTTACGCACACCTGTTACTGGAATTTCGATATCGCCAGGCATTGTTGGTACAGAAACTGGTTTTGCAGCTTCTACTTTTTGTGCTACTGGCGCTGCTTTTGGTGCTTCTGGACGCGCTTCTACTACTGCTGCTACCGCTACCGCTTCCTCTTTCTTCGCACCTGCTTGCGGAATATTTCCAGATTCCACTAGCTTTAAAATATCTTTACGAGTGATACGGCCATTTGCTCCCGTACCTTCTACTAAATCTAAATCAACGTTATGCTCACCCGCAAGTTTTAAAACAGCTGGTGAAAAACGTGGTTTTCCATCAGTTGGTTGTTTTGCTTTCGGTGCTTTTTCAGGCGTAGCTACTTCTGCCTTTGGTTCTTCTTTTGTTTTTTCCTCAACAGCTGTCGCTGCTACTTCATCTGCGCCTTCTACTTGAATAACACAAACTACTTCACCTACAGCTAACGTCTCACCTTCACCAGCGATTAATTCTTTCACAATACCAGTGAAAGAAGATGGTACTTCAGCATTTACTTTATCAGTCATTACTTCTGCAAGCGGATCATACTTGTTTACGTGATCGCCAACATTAACGAGCCATTTACTAATTGTACCCTCTGTAACGCTCTCCCCGAGCTGAGGCATTGTGATATTTTCTACAGCCATGTATAGTCCCCCCGATTAAAATTCCGCAAGTTCACGCATTGCTTTTTCAACTTTATCTGGATTTACCATAAAGAATTTTTCCATTGTTGGTGCATATGGCATTGCTGGAACGTCTGGACCTGCAAGACGTGCGATTGGCGCATCTAAATCAAACAGACAGTTTTCAGCAATAATTGCTGCCACTTCACTTATAATACTTCCTTCTTTATTGTCTTCTGTTACAAGAAGAACTTTACCTGTTTTAGAAGCCGCTTCAATAATCGCTTCTTTATCTAACGGATATACCGTTCTTAAATCAAGAATGTGTGCAGAGATTCCATCTTGTGCTAACTTCTCAGCTGCTTGAAGAGCAAAGTGAACACATAATCCGTAAGTGATAACAGTAATATCATCACCTTCGCGTTTTACATCTGCTTTTCCGATTGGTAATACATAGTCATCTTCTGGCACTTCACCTTTAATTAAGCGATATGCACGCTTATGCTCAAAGAATAATACTGGATCTTCATCACGAATTGCAGCTTTTAATAAGCCTTTTGCATCATATGGTGTAGAAGGGATAACAATTTTTAAACCTGGTTGGTTTGCAAACATCGCTTCTACAGATTGTGAATGATACAATGCACCGTGAACACCCCCGCCGAATGGCGCACGAATTGTAACTGGACAAGTCCAATCGTTGTTAGAACGATAACGAATTTTTGCTGCCTCAGAAACAATTTGGTTTACTGCTGGCATGATGAAATCAGCAAACTGCATTTCAGCGATTGGACGCATACCATACATTGCCGCACCAATTGCTACCCCAGCAATTGCAGATTCTGCAAGCGGTGCATCAAGCGCACGATCTTCACCAAATTGATCATACAAACCGTGTGTCGCTTTAAACACGCCACCTTTTTTACCAACATCTTCTCCTAAAACGAATACTTTCTCATCGCGTTCCATTTCTTCGCGCATTGCTAATGTAATAGCATCAATATAAGACATTACAGCCATGAAACGTTCCCCCCTATTCTGCGTATACGTGCTTCAATGCATCTTCAGGTGCTGCATACGGAGCATTTTCTGCATATTCTGTTGCTTCATTTACGATATGCATAATTTCGTCTAGCATTTGTTTTTCAAATTCCTCAGTTAACACACCAACTTCTTTTAAATAAGCTGCAAATGTTATAATTGAATCTTTTTTCTTCGCTTCTTCTACCTCTTCTTTATCACGATAAACACGATCATCGTCGTCACTAGAATGTGCTGTCAAACGATATGATACTGCTTCAATTAAAGTCGGACCTTCACCACGACGACCGCGGTCTGCTGCTTCTTTTACAGCTTTATATACTGCAAGCGGATCGTTTCCGTCTATTGTATATCCAGGCATGCCGTAACCAATTGCACGATCCGATACGTTTTTACATGCTAATTGTTTTTCAACTGGAATAGAGATTGCATATTTGTTATTTTCACACATGAAAATAACAGGTAGTTTGTGTACACCAGCAAAGTTTGCTCCTTCATGGAAGTCACCTTGGTTTGAAGAGCCTTCTCCGAATGTAACGAACGTTACTAAATCTTTCTTCTCCATTTTTCCAGCTAGTGCAATACCAACTGCATGTGGTACTTGCGTTGTTACTGGTGATGATCCTGTAACAATACGATTTTTCTTTTGACCGAAGTGACCAGGCATTTGACGACCACCAGAGTTTGGATCTCCAGCTTTTGCGAAAGCAGACAACATAAGCTCTTTAGCTGTCATACCAAACGCTAGTACAACACCCATATCACGGTAGTATGGTAATGCATAATCTTTCTCTCTATCAAGAGCGAATGCCGCTCCAACTTGTGCAGCCTCTTGTCCTTGACAAGAAATTACGAATGGAATTTTACCTGCACGGTTTAATAACCACATACGTTCGTCAATTTTACGTGCAAGTAACATCGTACGGAACATTTCTAATACTTGCTCATCACTTAAGCCAAGCTCTTCATGGCGCTTTTCTTTTACTTCTGCCATTTTTCATAACCTCCTAAATCCACATTTTTATGCGTGTAACGCTCTTCCATCTACAGCAAGTGCAGCTTCACCAATCGCCTCAGATAATGATGGATGCGGATGAATTGTATGTGCTACTTCCCAAGGTGTTGCATCAAGTACTCTTGCAAGACCAGCTTCAGAAATCATATCTGTTACATGTGGTCCGATCATATGAACACCGAGAATGTCATTTGTTTCTTCATCAACTACAAGTTTTACAAAACCGTCTGATTCTCCGTATACAAGTGCCTTTCCGATTGCACGGAATGAGAACTTACCTACTTTTAACTTATAGCCTTTTTCTTTTGCTTCTTGTTCTGTTAAGCCGACAGAAGCAACTTCTGGACTACTATATACGCATTTTGATACCATAGAATAATCAATTGGTGTAACTTCTTTACCAGCGATATGTTCTACTGCAACAATTCCTTCATGAGAAGCAACGTGAGCAAGTTGCAAGCCACCGATTACATCTCCAATTGCGTAAATATGAGATTCCTTCGTTTGATAAAACTCATTTGTTTGAATGTATCCTTTTTCCACAACAATATCTGTGTTCTCTAAGCCCATATTTTGCGTATTCGCTTGTCTTCCTACAGATACAAGCATTTTTTCTGCTTTAAATGCTTTGTTCTCACCGTTATGTTCAGCTTGAATTGTTACTCCATTATCTTTTACCAATGTTTCTGGTAATACTTTTGCACCAGTTACCACTTTAATACCTTTTTTCTTGAATAGACGTTGCATTTCTTTTGAAACGTCATTATCTTCTAGTGGTAATATGTTTTTCGCATATTCTAATACAGTAACTTCTACACCGAAGTCAGCAAGCATAGATGCCCACTCAATACCAATTACACCGCCACCAACGATAATGATTGAGCTAGGAAGCGTTTCCATTTTTAGGGCATGATCCGAAGACATTACATACTCTCCGTCTAACTCTAATCCTGGTAATGAATTTGGGCGAGAACCTGTTGCAACAAGTACATTTTTTGGAATTAACATTTCATTCTCTTCTCCACTTGCAAGTTCAACTGAAATTGTACCTGGCATTGGAGAGAAAATAGATGGGCCAAGAATACGGCCAATACCTTCAAACACATCAATTTTACCTTGTTTCATTAAATGCTGAACGCCTTTATGAAGCTGCGTTACAATCTTCTCTTTACGCTCTTGTACTTTAGCAAAGTTTAGTTCTACATTACTTGCAATAACTCCGAACTCTTCTCCTTTTTTAGCAGTTGCGTATACTTCCGCACTACGTAAAAGAGCTTTACTAGGAATACATCCTTTGTGTAAACAAGTACCACCAAGATTTTCTTTTTCAACAAGTGCAGTTTTTAATCCTAGTTGTGATGCACGAATAGCAGCAACATATCCACCAGTACCGCCGCCAACGATGACTAAATCATATTCTCTTGCCATTATCTCAACCCCTAGCTACTGTTTGTTTTTCTCGTACAATATATTCTTTTGGAGCTTCTTCTTCACGTAATACACGAAGTGCTCCTTCTGCTAACGCTTGTAATTCATCTTCTCCTGGATGTACGATAACATCTGCAATCCAGTGAACACGTTCTTTTATTTCATCGACAAGAATTTTACTGTACGCAAGTCCACCAGTTAATACGATTGCATCGATTTTCCCGTGAAGTACAGCACTAGCTCCGCCAATCTCTTTTGCAACTTGATACGCCATTGCTTTATAAATAAGAGTTGCTTCAGGATCACCTTTTTCAACCATTTGTTCTACTTTAATTGCATCGTTTGTACCGATAAGACTTACAAGTCCACCTTGTCCGACAAGTTTTTTAACCATTTCGTCTCGGTAATACTCACCAGAAAAACACATTTCAACTAATTGTCCTACTGGTACTGTACCAGCACGCTCTGGACTAAATGGTCCTTCTCCGTTTAAGCCATTATTCACATCGATAACTTTTCCTTTTTTATGAGCACCAACTGTAATACCGCCGCCCATATGTGTAACTAATAAATTTAAATCCTCATATTTGTGATTTAATTCATCTGCCACTTTACGAGCAACTGCTTTTTGATTTAATGCATGGAAGATACTTTTGCGTTCCATACCAGCAATACCACTTATACGAGCAATTGGCTCCATCTCATCTACAACGACAGGATCCACAATGAATGCAGGAATGTTTAATCCAGAAGCAATTTCATATGCTAAAATGCCTCCAAGGTTTGAAGCGTGATGACCGCTAAACCCATTTTTCAAATCTTCTAACATCGCATCGTTTACTGTATACGTACCGCCTTCGATTGGACGAAGTAATCCACCACGCCCACAAACAGCGTTTAATTTTGAAATGTTAATACCATGAGAATGTAGAACTTCTAAAATCGTTTCTTTACGAAACTCATATTGGTCGATAATTCGCTTATATTTTCCAATCTGCTCTACGTCATGACGAATAGTTTCTTCTAGAACGGGTCTTTCATTATCAAAAACACCAATCTTTGTGGATGTACTACCTGGGTTAATAACAAGAATTCGATTTACAGACAATGTTGCTACCTCCACTAATAAATTTAAAAGGAAGTGGAAACCTCATAAGAGGTAACCACACCTTTTGTAAAAGTTATATATGAATGATTAGCGACGGCTAATAATGTCGTGACCGTTGCGTAAGTATGTGCTACGAGTGTTTTTCAAGCTTGCAATGCGCTCTTCAGCTAAACGATCTGCTGCTACATAAGTTGCTATGCCATCACGTTTTGAAATTTCGATTACTTTTGCAATTGTGTCATAAATAGACTCAACACGTTTTAATGCACGTTCTCTATTGTATCCATATAATTCGTCTGCTACGTTAATTACGCCACCTGCATTAATAACATAGTCTGGTGCGTATACAATACCCATTTCATGAATAAGGTCGCCGTGACGATCTTCTTTTAATTGGTTATTTGCAGAACCTGCGATTACTTTTGCTTTAAGTTGTGGAATAGTTTCATCATTAACTGTTGCGCCTAATGCACATGGTGCGTAAATATCACATTCAACACCGTAAATTTCATTTGGCTCAACTGCTGTTGCACCGAATTCTTCTACTGCACGTTGTACAGCTTCTTTATTAATATCTGTAACGATTAATTTTGCTCCTTCAGCGTGTAAATGTTTGCATAGGTGATACGCTACGTTACCAACACCTTGAATAGAAATTACTCTTCCTTCTAGGTTATCTGTACCAAATGCTTCTTTTGCAGCTGCTTTCATACCACGGTAAACACCGTATGCAGTTACTGGAGATGGGTTACCAGAAGAACCGAATGATGGTGAAATCCCTGTTACAAAATCAGTTTCCTCATGGATAATATCCATATCATCTACTGTTGTACCAACATCTTCAGCTGTAATGTAACGTCCGTTTAGTCCTTGAATGTAGCGTCCTAATGCACGGAACATCGCTTCGCTTTTATCTTTACGTGGATCACCGATAATTACTGTTTTTGCACCACCTAAGTTTAAACCAGCTGCTGCATTTTTGTATGTCATCCCTTTTGCAAGACGCAATGCATCTTCAATCGCCGCTTCTTCAGAATCATATGTCCACATTCTTGTTCCACCAAGAGCTGGTCCAAGTGTTGTATCATGGATTGCAATGATTGCTTTTAAACCAGATTCTTTATCTTGACAAAATACCACTTGCTCATAATCATATTTTTCTAAGTATTCGAAGATTTCTAATGTCATTGTCGTTTCCCCCTAATTGTTTTACCCTATTTGGTTTATTTTGAAGCAGTCGCAACTGCCAATGCTAATGAATATACTTTTGTTTCTGCTGAATCAGCACGTGATGTTAAAACAATCGGTGCTTTAGCGCCAGCAATCATCGCTCCTACCTTTGCATTTGCAAAATAGACGAGTGATTTATATAGCACATTTCCAGCTTCAATCGTTGGGACGAGTAAAATGTCTGCCTTACCTGCTACATCACTTACTATGCCTTTATGTTCTGCTGCAATTTGTGATACTGCATTATCTAAAGCAAGTGGTCCATCAACGACACAATTTTTAATTTGTCCGCGGCGATTCATTTGAGTTAACATCGCTGCATCAATTGTCGCTTGCATCGCAGGATTAACAACCTCTACCGCTGCAATTGGCGCTACCTTTGGCAAATCAATTCCTATTGCCTGGGCAACTTCTACAGTATTTTGTATAATAGCAGCTTTTTGTGTTACATCAGGTGCAATGTTCATCGCTGCGTCTGTAACAAAAATAAGACGATCGTAATTTGGAACTTCAAACGCTGCAACATGTGAAAGCACGCTGCCCTTACGAAGTCCCCACTCTTTATTTAATACAGCTTTCAAAATATTTGCTGTTGGGATGTTCCCCTTCATTAGCACATCTGCTTCGCCATTGCTTACAGATTTAACAGAAAGTTCTGCAGCCTCAGCACTTGACGCTGCTGCAATCACTTCAATATGTTCTGAAGTTTGTAACCCATGCTCTTGTAGCATCCCTATTATTTTCTCTTGATTTCCATATAGACGAAATTGAGCTAGCTGTAACTTGATTGCTTTCGCTACAGCTTCAATTACTTCATGATCTTCAGCTACTGCTACAGCCACAGTTTTTTTAGGCTGTCCTGCTGCTTGATCAATTAAGTGTTCTAACTTCATATTTTGTAATCAACCCTTTCCGTCGTCCCTCGTCTATTCATTAAGCAAATACCGTGCCAACTTTCAAAAGTGGTCTTACCAATAATGAAAACGCATTCAAAATGCAGTAAAATCAATACTTTGGAAAACAACGAAATATTCTGTCTCGTTTTGTCGCTTTTTGTATACCATGCAATAAATTGCATGGTACGCAATTTATTGCATGCTATTTTTTGCACAGTCATACTTTTCTAGCTTGTAATATAAGTTTCGAACTGAAATTCCTAACGCTTTTGCAGTCTTCGTTTTGTTCCCATCAAATTTCTCTAAATATTCACGGATAATATTCCCCTCAAATTCTGTCACTAGGTGTTCAAGGGCCTTCTCTTCTAATTCAGGTAATAAATTATTTTGTTTCGTCTCTACTTGTTCTTCTTTATGTAAAGGCGGTAAATGATGTACATCAATATATATTTCGTTATAATTCATAAAGATAATAGCTCGTCCTAAAATATTTTCAAGTTCCCTAACATTCCCTGGCCATTCATATGATTGTAAATACGAAACGGCTGAATCGGTGAGTCCTTCTACATTACGACCATAATCTTGATTAATTTTTTGAATTAACCTTTCTGCAATCGCTGGTATATCTCCTTTACGCTGACGAAGGGAAGGAATTTGAATCGGGATTTTATTTAAACGATAATATAAGTCCTCTCTGAACTCTCCTTCTAGAATGCCCTTTTCTAAATTCACATGTGTTGCTGCAATTACCCGGACATTAATAGGTATCGCTTTCGTTCCCCCTACTTTCACAATTTCTTTTTCTTGTAGCACACGAAGGAGTTTCGCTTGCGTATTTGCAGATAACTCTCCGATTTCATCTAAAAAAACACTTCCATTATTCGCTTCTTCAAAGAATCCTCGTTTCCCGCCTCTTTTCGCTCCAGAAAACGCGCCTTCCTCATAACCGAATAATTCACTTTCTAATAAGGTCTCAGAAATAGCAGCACAGTTTACTCGTACAAACTTATTGTATTTTCGATTACTACTGTTATGAATAGCGTGTGCAAATAACTCTTTCCCCGTACCAGATTCCCCTCTAAGCAATACTGTTGCCGGTGTATTCGCTCCAAGTTTTGCTTGTTCAATAGCTGCCGTCGTTTCATCTGAATCACCAACAATATCATCAAATGAATATTTTGCTTCTAACGTTCGAATAATTTGTCTTGCCCTATTCAATTCATTTGTTAACTTTTGAATTTCTGATACATCGCGAATTACCCCGACGCTCCCTTTCAATATTCCATCGACAATAACCGGTGCTACGTTTACAATTACATCTCGCTTTTTTTGCCCAATCTTCATATGTATTCCTCGTACCGCTCGGCGTGTCCGAAGTACTTTCATATGCATACTTTCACCTTCCACAATATCAGTTGTAGCCGGCTTCCCAATAATTTCTTCTTCAGTCAAACCCGTTAACTTCGTATAAGCAGGGTTTATAACTAGTCCTCTTCCTTTCTCATCAACAACCGAAATTGCTTCCTCAGATGAGTTAATAATCGCCTCAAGTAGCGTTTGAATTTCTTTTAAGTCTGTAACTTCTTCCGCTAAATCTACAACTTCTGTAATGTCTTTAAAAATCGCAAATGCCCCTTGAACCTCTCCACCTTCTTTTAATATCGGAATACGCGTTGTAATAATCTTTTTTTCATTCTCTAACGTCAGTTCATGATTCACTTCTATTTTTTTCGTGCGTATAATACGAAGCAACTTACTCGTTGGAATAACTTCTAAAATATATTTCCCTATTGCTTCCTCTTTTTTATATCCAGTAATACGCTCTGCGCTTTTATTAAACAGACGAACTTGTCCCTCTTGGTCTATAACAATCATACCGTCATGCGTTGAGTTTAAAATTAAATTCCCTTGTTGCGTCTGTTCTTCTAGCTTTCCAATTAAGCTTTCCTTCTCATGCGCTAGTCTCGTAACAATTTTTGCAATATCCCCTGGTATAAGAAGGGTGTCTTTATGCTTGCTTCCCAATAAAACTTTATGTAAATCATAATCACCTGTCATATCAAACATTACATCAATATGCATAGAAAGAAACGGAGTTACACTATCACCAATCGGAACCCCATATTCCTTTGCGATTTGTAATCCTTTCGCAATTGGATTAATATCAATAACCCCTATAATTTGAAATATATTCGAATTTTGCAACAGACTCAGCAGTGTACTCCCACCTTCACCTGCTCCAACAATTAACACATTTTGTTTCATACATTACACTTCCTCTCGAAGTATCTCTGCAAAATTTTTCACATTCTTATCTTACTCGTTCAGCAACCTCTTGACAAACCCCCATTCCATATAACATCATTAAAATACACAAAATAATCTGAAAAGGAGCGTTATGTATGCAGCGTTACCTCGCTCTATTATTAGCACTCATCCCCATTTCATTAGCCGTGCTTGGTATTAAACTAATGAGAGATACTGTATTTGGGATTTTGTTCTCCCCAATCCCTATATTATGGTTACAATTTTTAATCGGCGCTCTTTGCTTCGCACTCGGGTTTTATATCTTCGGCGGCTTCGTCTTACACAGAGATCGTAAGAGAAATAAAGTACAAGCACGCTTCAGAAGATAAAACAAAGTTTTCACATATCATAAATAAAAAATGAGACCATTATATTAGGTCTCATTTTTTTATCGGTAATAAAGTTCTTGCTGTTTCAGGATAATCAGTAATAATCGCTGATATATTCATATCAAAATATTTACGCATAAGCGTTTCTTCATTTATCGTGTAAGGACGAACCTCCACACCACTTCCCATCGTTAATTCAGCGATAGCATCTTGAAGATAACGATAATTCGGATGTACTGCAGTAGCACCCATCTTTTTTGCATATGCCCACGGGCTATGCAAACCTTCACGATACAAAATAGCTGTTTGAATATCAGGAGCCATCATATGACATCGCTTCATACTGTAGTGATTAAAAGAAGAAAACACAATCCGATCCTCTAGACTAAACTTACGTACAAGTGTTATAACCTCTTCTTCTAAACCTCTGTATGGGATTTTATTATTTTTCAGTTCAATATTGAGTAGCAATTTCGTTTTTGCGAGCCATTCTAACACCTCTTCTAGAAGAGGTATTTTGCAAAAACCTACTTTGTCACCGAATTTATAACTCGCATCCAACTTACATAAATCCTCATATAAATAATTTCCAACCGCACCTTTTCCATTTGTTGTCCGATCCACTGTTTCATCATGAATAACGACAACTTTTCCATCTTTCGTGAATTGAACATCGAGTTCAATTCCATCTGCCCCGAAAGCCTCTGCTGCTTCAAATGAAATCATTGTATTTTCCGGATACGTTCCCGCCGCACCACGATGCGCAAATATAAGAGTCATCCTCACTCCCCCAATCTTATGCTATACTATACGAAAAAGGAGGTACTTCTATGAGACCATTACAAATTTCTCCAGACACTGCAGTCCGCCTATCAAAAGCGTTAGGTGTTCCACTTGAACAACTTATGCATATGCCACAGCATATTTTAATCCAAAAGTTAGTTGAATTAGAAAAACAAAATAAAGACGAAGAATAATATAGTCCTGTTTTGCAGGGCTTTTTATTATCATCTATTATATCATGGATGACTTCCCCGCTAAAATCCTTTAACAGATGTACTACGATGCGATTTAGCCTTCACTTCATCATTTAATAATGAATTATATATCTTCTTTTTTGTTACAAGTCATAAAGAAAGCAGAATATTTATTCACAAGTCACCATTGCCCCTAAAGCAAGGTAATAAAAAACTAGAAGCCCTTCATATTATTTTTTATTGAACGTGCGGAGTATCCCCTGATTCGTATAGTTCTTTCGCTTTTTCCTCCCCGAATGTAGTTAAAATATAATGTTGCTCTTCTATCGCATCCATCGCTCTAGTGGCTTTACAAACATTATCCTCTTGAGCATCCGAGAAAAAATTGTGATCTTCTACAATTTTACTAAAATCTTTTTTCGCCCATCTATCAGCAATTGCTACAAGCTCATTTTTCTTCGCAAAACTACTCTTATTTATGATTTTTTTTAATTTTTCAGCGTTATTTTGAATCATTGGGATGGATCCCGATTTTCGTTCTGCCACTACTTTTTGATGAGTCATGTGATACATCACTGTAATGACTTCGCTTTCAGTAGAATTTTCAGTAACATACACATCAACAAAGACTCCATCTACCTCTCTACCTACTATCGTTGGGTCTTCTTTTTTATCTATTTGAGCACTCACTTCTTTATCTACTGGATTATCGGCAAGCTCTAACATTCCAAATGTAACTGCAACAGCAAGAACTCCCATAGCTGCTACTATTCCTAGCCAAGTTAATATTTTGTTTTTCATTTTCCTTCTCCCTCTGTATACCTATTTAATTACCTTAAAAAACTCACTTATATGTAATATTACTAAAAACAGGTTTTATTTTCCATAATATCAAACAACCCTTTTTATCTACCCAAATAATTTTGATAAAATTGATATCACTTCTCCCTCTTTTTCTCAACAAAATAAAAAGACCAACGAATTCTAAAATTCATTGGTCATTAAATAAAAGTTTATTGGTTTTAAAATTGATATCGAGTATAAATTTCAAGAATTATTAAGCTCTACTAAAACTTAAATCCCTTACTACTTTTCCTCTCAGCTAGCCTTATGTTCAAGTCTTAGCTTATCCGCAACCATTGCGATGAACTCAGAATTCGTAGGTTTTGCTTTTGACATGGATACAGTATAACCAAATAAGGACGAAATAGAATCAATATTCCCACGGCTCCAAGCTACTTCAATTGCGTGACGGATTGCACGCTCGACACGGCTTGCTGTTGTATTATATTTCTTTGCAATATCTGGATATAATACTTTCGTAATAGATCCTAGTAATTCGATATCATTGTACACCATAGAGATTGCTTCTCGTAAGTACATGTACCCTTTAATATGAGCGGGTACACCAATTTCATGAATGATACTTGTAATACTCGCATCTAAGTTTTTCGGTTTTCCATCGATTGTTGTTGCTGATCGGAAAGATGGTAATGGACGTTTAATAGTAGCACTTTCCTTACCACTAACTTGACGAATATGACTTGTTAAATTCTCCATATCAAATGGTTTTAATATGAAATATGATGCCCCTAAATCAACCGCTTTTTTCGTCACATCTTCTTGCCCGAATGCTGTCAACATAATAACGCTAGGTTGTCTTAACCTTTCAATATGTCGCATTTTCTCTAGCACAGCTAGACCATCTAAATGTGGCATAATAATATCTAAAACGAGTATATCAGGCTGCTTTTCTTTCAATAAGTTTAAACATTCTTGACCATTGTAAGCAATTCCGATAACTTCCATATCATCTTGGGCAGCAACATAACTCTCTAGCATCGATACCAATTCTTTATTATCATCCACAAGACATACTTTAATTTTTTCCACAGTTTTTCCTCCCTTACCGAATCGATTCTTCCGACATGTGTAAGCTTCTAGGCTACATGAATTGTTCGACAATTGTGTGAAAATTCCCTTTAAAGTTTCTTACTTTCCGATAAAATCACAAAAAAATATGTTTATCGTTCATTTTTTTACTTTCGCAACACATTCCATCATAGAATTACAGCGAAACGTTCAACCCTTTGCTTATATCTTACAACAAAAAACAGCTCTTGCGGAGCTTTTACAAAATTTCAACGAATTTTTCAAAAGAAAAGCGAGCTAATATGTATTAGCTCGCTTTTTTCTCTTGATCATAAATATTAATTCCAGCCTCATGTAACATCCATTCAATATGAACACCGTATCCTGACGTTGGATCATTTACAAATACATGTGTAACCGCACCAATTACTTTCCCATTTTGTACAATCGGACTTCCACTCATTCCTTGTACAATACCACCCGTTTTTGCTAGTAAACGTTTATCTGTCACTTTTATAACCATACCTTTTGTAGCTGGGAACTTTTGTGGTACCGTACTAACAACTTCAATATCAAACGCTTCCACCTTATCTTGATCAATAACTGTTAATATTTTCGCTGGCCCTTCTTTTACTTGATGGGATAATGCGATAGGCATTGCTTTATCCATTATGCCGTTTGTCATATCTGTGTTTAATTTCCCAAAAATACCATACGGGCTATTTATTGTAATATTACCAATCACTTCACGATCCGGTGAAAATCTTGCTAATTTTTCTCCCGGGTTCCCGTGACTTCCTCTTTCAATAGACGTTACTGTCGAACGCATAATTTGTCCATCTTCTACTTGAATTGGCTTTTTTGTATCATTATCGGAAATTACATGACCAAGCGCTCCATATTTCATAGAATCTGGATGTACAAATGTCATCGTTCCGATACCAGCTGCTGAATCACGAATATACAGTCCAATTCGGTAAGAGGATTCACCATTGTCTTTTTGTGGTGTTAGCTTAGCACGAATATATTTTCCATCTCTTAATAAAACAAGATTAAGCGGTTCACCTGTTTCTCCACTATTATGAATAAATGGTGCTACATCACTCATTCTTTCAATTGTTTTACCATTGATTTCAGTAATCATATCTCCAATCTGTACACCAGCTGTTTCACCAGGAGATACTTTACCCTTTTCAGTTTGAATTAAATGATGGCCTACAACAAGTACACCTTTTGTGTTCAATTTTACACCAATCGATTGTCCACCTGGAATAACTTTAAAATCTTTTAATACTTTCACATTTACTTTTTTCACTGGAAAACCAGCAAGTTGAAACACCATATCAGCTTCACCATTTTGGTGAGAATTTACCATAAGTTCTTGTTCATTTGAACTTACAGTAAATACATTACGATTTGTAGATGCAGCCTTAAAAACTGGTAATGATGCTATTTCTGATTGTTGTCCTTCAAAAACAACAAGTTGCTTCGGAGATGAAATAAACGTTCGAAGCGGTTTAAAACATCCAATAAAAACTAGAGAAACAAGGAGACAAAGACCTATTATTTTTCGAAATCTTTCTAATTTCAATTTGTTCACTCTCCTCGCTCCTACCCCACATTCAGCCTCTTGGCTTCACTTTTTAATCTCTCCTTGCAGCGCTTTATTTATAACCGGAAGAATTAAGAAATCGTCATTTGAGAAAAAAAAGCTATCCATTACTGGATAGCCTCTGCTGTCTGTTTGAAATGATGCGCTTGCGTAAGTAACTCTTTCGCATGCTCTGTCGTTAAATCTGTAATTTCAACACCAGAAATCATTCGAGCAATTTCTGTTACTTTTTCATCCGTACTTAACACAGTAACCGATGTAATCGTACGATCATTCGCCACTTGTTTTCTAATAAATAAATGAGAGTCCGCCATTGAAGCTACTTGAGGTAAGTGCGTAATACAAAGTACTTGCGAGTTTACTGATACACGATAAATTTTTTCCGCAATAGCCTGTGCAACCCGACCACTCACACCCGTATCCACTTCATCAAAAATAACAGATGCAACACCTTGATGCTTAGAAAAAATGCTTTTTAAAGCTAAAATAATACGAGATAACTCTCCGCCAGAAGCGACCTTTGAAAGTGGCTTTAACGGTTCACCCGGATTCGTTGAAATATAAAATTCCACATGATCGTAGCCATCCGCCGTAAGTTTTACCGGTGTTCCTTCCACGAGAGGTTCTTCTACATTTCCTACCCTCTTCATAATTCTCACTTCAAATTTCGTTTTTTCCATATATAGTTCTTTTAATTCTTGATGAATAGCGCTTGTAAGATGATCTGCAAGCTCATGACGCATAGTACTTAACAACGTTGCTTCTTTTACAATAACACCTTCTAATTTCGTTAACTGCTTTCTCGTCGTTTCAATATGTACGTCTTTATTTTCAATCGTAAAAATTTCTTGTTCAATTTTATCAGCATACGCTAAAATCTCTTCTACAGTATTTCCATACTTTCTCTTTAACATACGGATTTCATTCAAACGTGTTTCAATTTCATCTAGACGTTTCGGATCATATTCCATCATATCTAATTTTTCTCTAAGCTGGTATGCAACTTCTTCTAATAAGTAATAACTATTTGCAATAGAATCATGATTTTCTTGATACGCTTCATCTAAGTGCGTAATACTCTCCATTTGTCCCATTGCATTTCTTACGTGATCCAATCCCTGTCCGTCTCCACTTAACGAACGATACGCATCTCCTAGTGCTTTATAAATCTTTTCAAAATTGGAGATTTTTAATCGTTCCTCAGTCAATTCATATTCTTCATCCATTTTTAAATCCGCCTTACGAATTTCTTCATGTTGGAATTGAATTAAATCTAGACGATGGGCCATTTGTTGTTCATTTTCACTTAAAGATTTCAGCTGTTTTTTTAACTTCTCATAGTCTGTATATACATTTTGATATATGCCCAATTGTTTAACAATGCGATTTCCATCAAAATGATCAAGCATAAACATATGACGCTCTTCATTCATTAAATCTTGTGTTTCATGCTGTCCATGAATATCAACTAGCGTTTTTCCAATCTCTTTTAATATGCTGAGTGTAACAAGTTTCCCATTTACTCGACAGACACTTTTTCCGTTCGCAGCGATGTCACGCTTCAAAATAATCATGCCATCTTCTATTTCTATATCTAACTCTTCTGCCTTTGCGATACATGGATGTTTGTCATCTTCTACATAGAATAAGCCTTCTATCTCAGCCTTTTCTGTTCCATATCGAACAAATTCTGCTGAACCACGGCCACCAACAAGCAAACTAATTGCATCAATAATAATGGATTTTCCAGCTCCTGTTTCACCACTTAAAACGGTTAAACCTTTTTGAAAAGAAATATTTAATGCCTCAATAATAGCAAAGTTTCTGATCGATAATTCCGATAACAATGCCCCATTCACCTCGTTATAAACTAATCCCCTATTAAGGGCTTTTCTCAGTATTCTTCATTCAAATAGTTATACTATATGTTTGTATGTATAAATTACTCTTCTAACCCGCTCCATTGTACCAAACATTCGTTTTACGGGTCAATCCACCTATTTTCTAACTTCATTCAAAAAAAATAATGTATTGTATTTGAAAATCCGTATTTTTCGCCAATAAAAATATCTTGTTTACTTCCCACTTTACAGAGGAAAGTAAACAAGATTTTTCTGTTAAAGCATATTTAAGAAACGATCAGAGACAACACCTGTATCTTCAGGTGTACGGCAAATAATTAAGCAAGTATCATCACCACAAATGGTTCCGACAATCTCATCCCACTCTAAATGATCAATGAGTGCCCCAAGTGAATGAGCGTTACCAGGCAATGTTTTTAGCACCAGCATATGTCCTGCCGTGTCTAATTTTACAAATGAATCCACTAGATTTCGTTTTAATTTTTGCAACGGATTAAATCGTTGATCTGCTGGCAAGCTATATTTATAGCGGCCATCATGTAATGGCACCTTCACTAAGTGCAGTTCTTTAATATCGCGCGATACTGTTGCTTGCGTTACATTAAACCCCACATTACGTAAAATATCAACTAGTTCATCTTGTGTTTCAATTTCTTTGTTAGCAATAATTTCCCTGATTTTAATATGGCGCTGACCTTTATTCATACATTTGCACCTCACACTATCTCTTACCATAGTTTAAACATTGGTATACTTCATTTATTTATGTTACCGTATAATCCATTACTTGTACACAATTGTTTTTACAATCATTATACGATTACAACAAAAAGAGGAACAACATATGTTATTCCCCTTTCCCTTTTTGTTTTAGAACATCATGTGCTTCTGTAACAACTTGCTCAATAGAAACCGGAGAATGATTTTCGCCATTCTCACGCTCACCGTGCCACTTTAGATGAATTAAAAATTCAATATTTCCATCCCCGCCTGTAATTGGTGAGAATGTTAAACCTTCGATATTATAGCCTTCCTTAAGAGCAAAATCGACAATCATTTCCACGACAGCTTCATGTACTTTTCTATCACGAACAATGCCTTTTTTCCCGACTTGTTCTCGTCCAGCTTCAAACTGAGGTTTAATCAATGCAGCTACATCACCATTTGGCATAAGCATTGTTTTTAAAACCGGCAATATAAGCCTTAATGATATAAATGAAACATCAATACTTGCAAACTGCGGTAAACCACGCTCTAAATCTGCCGGTGTCACGTAACGGAAGTTCGTTCGTTCCATCACAACAACACGCTCATCTTGACGCAATTTCCACGCAAGTTGATTATATCCTACATCTAATGCGTAGGATAACTTCGCCCCATTTTGAAGCGCACAGTCTGTAAAACCACCAGTTGATGAACCAATATCTATCATAACCTTATCTTGTAAATCAAGTTGAAATGTTTCTAATGCCTTTTCAAGCTTATAACCACCACGGCTTACATACGGCATGACTTGCCCTTTCACCGTAATCTCCGTATCTTGTGAGATTTTCTCCCCTGGCTTATCGAGTCTCATTTCATTCGCATATACAAGACCTGCCATAACAGCACGTTTAGCCTTCTCACGCGTTTCTATAAGTCCTCGCTCTACTAATAGTACATCTACTCTTTCTTTTTTTACGCTCATTTGTTACGCCCTTTTTTGTTTTGATGGAATCATTGTATGAATACGGTCTACAACAGCATCTGTTGTTAAACCAATTTCTTCTAACAGTTTTGTTACACTACCATGCTCTATGAAGCGATCAGGAATACCCATTCGTTCAATTAAAGCACTATGGTATCCGTTCTCAGAAGCAAATTCAACTACTCCCGTTCCAAAGCCACCGATTAAACAAGCCTCTTCAATCGTTAAAATCGGTATATTTTCCCCTAAAAGCTCATGTAAATATGCTTCGTCCATCGGCTTAATAAAGCGAGCATTCACTACTTTCACTGATACTCCAGCTTGTTCAAGACGCTCAGCTGCTTCCATTGCCATCGGGATTGTCGTACCAAACGTTAAAATTGCTGCTTGTGTGCCTTCTTTTAACGTTTCCCATGTACCGATTGGAATCGCCTTTAATTCTTCATCCATTTGAACACCAAGTCCATTTCCGCGTGCATAACGTAAAGCAATCGGTCCATCTTCGTATTGCATCGCTGTATATACTAAATGTTGACCTTCATTTTCATCTTTCGGCATCATAAGCACCATATTCGGCAAGTGGCGTAAAAACGCGATGTCAAATACACCTTGATGCGTTTCACCGTCTGCTCCTACTAATCCAGAGCGATCTATTCCAATGAAAACATTTAAATTTTGGCGACAAATATCATGAACAACTTGGTCGTATGCTCTTTGTAAAAATGTTGAATAAATTGCTAAGAACGGCTTCATCCCTTGTGTTGCCATACCAGCTGCCATTGTTGTAGCATGCTGCTCTGCAATACCTACATCAATCATGCGATCCGGAAATTCTTTTTGGAATTTCTCAAGTTTCGATCCAACAGGCATTGCAGGCGTAATTGCAACGATACGTTCATCCGTTCTCGCTAGCTTAAGCACTGTTTCACTAACAACAGCACTCCATGCTGGTGCAACTTCTTTCGGTTTAACGAAGTCACCTGACTCAATTTTATACGATCCTGTTCCATGCCAAGTTCCAATAACGTCACTTTCAGCTGGTTTATAACCTTTTCCTTTTTTCGTAATAACATGAACAAGTACTGGGCCTTTTGTTTTCTTTGCATATTGCAACGTTTCGAATAACTTTTCATAATCATGCCCATCGACCGGACCTAAATATGTAAAGCCTAATTCTTCAAAAAAGACGCCTGATACTAGTAAATATTTTAGACTATCTTTTATTTTCTCTGCTGTCGCAGCAACTTTCCCGCCGACTGCTGGGATTTTCTTCAATATATACTCTAGTTCATCTTTTACCCAATGGTACTTCCCTGCGGTACGTAAACGACCAAGTACATTATGAAGTGCACCGACGTTTGGTGCAATTGACATTTCATTGTCATTCAAAATAACAATCATGTCCGTTTTTTCATGCCCAATGTGGTTCAATGCCTCTAAAGCCATTCCGCCTGTTAATGCACCATCGCCAATGATTGGTATAACGTATTCTTCCGTTTTCTTTAAATCACGTGCTAGAGCCATTCCCATTGCAGCAGATAACGACGTTGAACTATGACCAGTTTCCCAAACATCATGCTCACTCTCGCAGCGTTTTGGAAAACCACATAGACCTTGGTATTGCCTTAATGTGCCGAATTCTTTCGCACGCCCTGTTAAAATTTTATGTACATAGGATTGATGTCCTACGTCCCATAAAAACTTATCTTTCGGACTATCAAATAATTTATGCAGAGCAATTGTGAGTTCTACTACACCTAAATTAGGTGCAATATGTCCACCTGTTTGAGAGAGCTCTTCAATTAAAAACTTACGAATATCCTCACTCAACCCCTCTAGTTCACTGATAGACATATCTTTCAAAAAACTAGGGTTTTGAATTTGCGTTAGATCCACATGGATCACTCACTTTCATTTCATAATCTGTCAACATGTCAAATATTATAAGAAACATTTACACAACACAAGAAATTATCTTTTCTATTCTTTTTATCTTGTCCTGCTTTCAGAAAACACTTCCATTTTTTCACTTATCATATTATACATCATATTTCTTTACGTGATGAAAAAAATAGCCGCTAACACGAAGTGATAACGGCAATGTAATCTACATATATTTTTGCCAATAACAAGAAAAGAAAAACCTTTCCTACATTTATATCATAAAATGATGAATGACTCAACAAATGGAAACGCTGTTATATTAGTTATTACGTTTTGCGATTAAATCACAAATAGATAGTAAATATTCATCTTGTAATTGTAAGGAGCTAATAGAATCTTTTGCTTTTGCAATTTTCTCCTCTAAAATAGATTTTGCTCTATCTACAGTAAATAACGTCGTATATGTGCTCTTCTCGTTGGAAGCATCACTACCAATCGGTTTTCCAATCTCTTCTTCTGTTCCTTCTACATCCAAAATATCATCTCTAATTTGGAAAGCTAGACCGATATATTTCGCAAATGCAAGTAACTTCTCTTCTTGCTCTTCTGTAGCATCAGAAAGTATCGCGCCTGCAAGTACAGCAAACTCAAGTAGTTTACCTGTCTTATGATTATGAATGTACTCTAATTCATTAATTGTAAGTCGTTTTCCTTCAGCTTCCATATCTGCCACTTGCCCAGCAACCATTCCTTCAGGTCCTGCTGCTTTCGCAAGCTCAAGTACAAGTCTTACTTTTTTTTCAGCAGAGATTTCTTTTTGCTCATATGCCATAATAACTTGAAAAGCATATGTCAACAAACCATCTCCCGCTAAAACTGCCATTGCTTCACCAAATACTTTATGATTTGTAGGCTTTCCTCGTCTTAGATCATCATCATCCATACAAGGTAAATCATCATGAATTAACGAATATGTATGAATCATTTCAAGGGCACAAGCTGCACCCACTCCAAGATTTCTTTCTTTCCCAAACGCTTGTAACGTTGCAAATAAAAGTAACGGGCGGAGACGTTTCCCACCCGCTTCCAAAGAATATGCCATCGCTTCACGAAGCACATTTGGACATTGTAATTCATTTGCATAGCTTACAAGCTTTTCTTCTACGAAAGTTTTACTCTCTTTCAAAAAAGCATCAAAAGCTATATGTGTCACTATGCTTCATCTCCTAAAGCAGTAAACGGTTTAAGCTCTCCATCTTCCCCAAGGATAACTGCCATTTGTTCTTGTACATCTTTCAATTTCTCATCACAAAGCTTAGATAATTCCATGCCTTCCTTAAAATAAGAAATTGCTTCCTCTAAAGGTACATCACCTTGTTCAAGCTTAGAAACGAGATGCTCAAGCTGCGAAATTGCTTCTTCAAAGCTTAACTTATTTTCCATTATTCAATTCACGCTCCTCTATGCTTGATACGCTACAATCTAGTATTCCATCTTGTAATTGAACCGAAACAGCATCTCCAAGGCTAACATCTTTCACGCTTTTTAATACTTGTTTCTCTTCATCGTATACAAGCCCATACCCTCTCATCATTACTTTAAGCGGGCTTAATACCTCAAGCTTTTGAGCCGCTCTCACAAATACGAACTCCTTCGTTTGAAGTAATGTTTGCATTTCACGTTGCAACTGCTTTTGCAACGTTTCAATTGCCGTTTTCGTTTGTATAATTTTTTGAGATGGGTGGTGCTTTTCTAAATAAAATGAAAGTTGCTTTAATTGATTTACTTTTTTATCTATATAACGCTCTTTCGCTAAAACAAGTTGTTCAAGAGCCCTGTCTAACTGCTCTTCTTTTTGCTCGTACACTTGCCTTGGATAACGGAACGCATAAGATTTTTGTAACACTTGCAGTTTTTCTTCTTTTTTATGTACTCTCTCTCTCATTGCTCTTTGCAATCTCAGAGTTCTTTGTAATACCTTTTCTTGTAACTCTATAGTATTAGGTACCGCCAACTCAGCTGCTGCAGTCGGTGTTGGTGCACGTAAATCCGCGACAAAATCTGCAATTGTAAAATCTGTTTCATGGCCTACAGCCGAAATAATCGGAATCTCACTTGTGAAAATTTCTCTTGCAACTACTTCCTCATTAAAGGCCCATAATTCTTCAATAGAGCCTCCACCACGTCCAACAATTAAAACATCAATATCTCCCATTTCATTCGCTGTACGAATTGCTTGTACAATCGAGGGAGCTGCTGACTCCCCTTGTACAAGTACAGGAAACACAATAACATTTCCAATTGGATAACGACGTTTAATTGTTGTTATAATATCGCGAATTGCTGCTCCTGTTGGCGACGTGATTACACCTATTGTTTTAGCATACGGAGGAATTATTTTTTTATAAACTTGAGAAAACAAGCCCTCTTCCTCTAAACGAACTTTTAATTGCTCATAAGCTAAATGCAAGTTTCCAATTCCGTCAGGCTGCATGTCTTGAATATAAATTTGATAAGAACCACTCGCCTCATAAACAGAAATCTTTCCTTTTACAAGTACTTTCATTCCATTTTCCGGTCTGAATTTAATGTTACGATTATGACCCGCAAACATAACCGCTGCAATTCTTGCATTTTCATCTTTCAATGTAAAATACATATGACCACGACTATGATATTTAAAGTTGGAAATTTCTCCTTTTAACCAAACAGACTGCAAATGCGGATCATACTCTATTTTTGTTTTAATATAGCGTGTTAATGCTGTAACGGTTAAATATTGTTTCTCCATTTCTCTCTCCTCATAGCCGATTCAAATTATTGACAAACAACACCTGCACGCTTTGCAGACTCCACAGTGTTGTGAAGAAGCATTGTAATAGTCATTGGGCCGACTCCTTTTGGCACAGGCGTAATGTAACCTGCAACGTCTAATACATTGTCAAAATCAACATCACCACAAAGTTTGCCTGTTTCTAAACGGTTAACACCAACATCAATTACAACCGCACCCTCTTTAATATAGTCAGCTGTTACCATTTTCGGTCGTCCAACGGCTACGATTAAAATATCAGCTAACTTCGATAATTCTTTTATATTTTGCGTCTTAGAATGACAATATGTGACAGTTGCATTTTCATTTAAAAACAGTTGCCCCACTGGTTTACCAACAATATTACTTCTTCCAATTACAACAACATGCTTTCCAGAAATATCAAGATTCGTTTCTTTTACTAATTCTAAAATGCCATGCGGTGTACATGGAAGGAATGTGTCTTGTCCCGTCATCATACGTCCTACGCTGATTGGGTGAAATCCATCTACATCCTTTTCCGGTGAAATTCTTTCAATGATAGCTTTTTCTTCAATATGTTTTGGTAAAGGTAATTGTACCAATATGCCATTAATGCGGTCGTCTCCATTTAAGCGATCGATTTCAGCAAGCAAACGCTCCTCAGTAATCGTTTCAGGAAGTTCAATTAGCTCTGAATAGATTCCTACTTGCTCACAGCCTTTTTCTTTTCCTTTTACATAAGAACGAGATGCTGGATCTTCTCCAACTAAAATAACTGCTAATCCTGGTACAATCCCTTGCTCTTTTAACTTCACAACTTTTTCTTTTAATTGTGCTCGTTTTTTCTCCGCAACTTCATTTCCTTTGATGATTACTGCTACCATTTTAAGTTTCCCCCTTAAAGAAATTACAGTGTATCTTTTATATTAGATAAAACGCCGTTAATAAAACGACGAGATTCCTCATCCCCAAATGTTTTTGCGATTTCAATTGCTTCGTTAATTGTTACATTGTGCGGAATTTCTTCCATGTATTTCATCTCACACACAGCTACACGTAAAATACTGCGATCAACAATACTAATACGCTCAAGCTTCCACTTTTTTAAATTTTGACGAATTGCTGCGTCAATTTCTTCTTTGTTGTCTACAAATCCTACAACAAGTGATTCTAGAAACTCATTTGTTTCTTCGCCTTCATCTAGCGTATTTTCCACCGCTACTTTCGGTTCTAATTCACCTGTAATATCCATTTGGTATAATGCTTGCATTGCTCTTTCTCTAGCCGTCCTACGTTTCATTGTAACTCTCCTTTATACTTCAAGTCTTTCCTTATGTTTTGTTATATTATTATAATTTATAAGCCGTCAATTCACTTACTCTTGCAGTTTTCATTGATTTTCCAACCTTATAATACAATGATAATAACACAATTTATCGTTTCACACACGGGGTACAAGGCTGAAAAATAATAAAAAGATTAACTTCAAGTTCCATATCTTATCACAATGTACGTTTTTTGGAAAAATGAAACATACCGTTTTATTTTTCTTTTTTTTGAAATAGTATAATAATTAGAGGGTTTTAATTTGTGAAGAAATGAAACGATAAAAAAGATGCCTATTTTACTAGGCACCTTTTTCCACTCTTACACTGGTTCGATTTCTGTTTTTTGTGTTTCGAATGTTACGCCAACGATGTGAACGTTCACTTCTTTTGGCTCAAGTCCTGTCATTGTAAAGAGTGCTTGGCGAATATTGTCTTGAATTTTTTGTGCAACAACCGGAATCGCTACACCAAAATACATCACAACATAAAGGTCAACAATAATATCTTCGTTTGCTAATTCAACCTTTACACCTTTACCATGATTTTTCTTACCTAACTTCTCAACAACATCTGTAGCAAAATTACCACGCATTGCCGCTACACCTTCTACTTCAGCAGCTGCAATACCTGCAATTACTTCGATTACTTCTGGTGCAATTTCTACTTTTCCAAGAGTTGTATCTTGACCCATATCTAACATATGTTCAGCCATGAAAAAAACCTCCTTTAATGTATCACTGCGTCACAAGTTCATGCTCTTCCAAAAATTTCGTGTTAAACTCACCTTTTACAAAATCAGGGTGCTCTAGCAATTGCAAATGGAACGGGATTGTTGTATGTACGCCTTCAATGACAAACTCACTGAGCGCTCGCTTCATTTTTGCAATTGCCTCTTCACGTGTTTTTCCGTGAACAATTAATTTAGCAACCATCGAATCATAGAAAGGTGGTATTGAATATCCCGGATATACAGCTGAATCGACGCGAATACCAAATCCGCCTGGTGGTAAGTACATTTCTACTTTACCTGGAGATGGCATAAATTTTTTGGCAGGGTTTTCCGCATTAATTCGACATTCCATTGCCCAACCATTAAATTGTACTTCTTCTTGCTGTAACGATAACTTTTCTCCAGAAGCAACAAGAATTTGTTCTTTAATTAAATCCATCCCTGTTACCATTTCAGTAACTGGATGTTCAACTTGGATTCTCGTATTCATCTCCATGAAATAAAAGCTTTTCGTTTTATATTCATAAATAAACTCAACCGTACCAGCACCTGTATAATCAACCGCTACCGCCGCTTTAACTGCTGCCTCACCCATTTGCTTGCGAATATTCTCATCAAGTGCAGGTGATGGACTTTCTTCTAATAGTTTTTGCAGACGGCGCTGAATTGTACAATCACGCTCTCCTAAATGAATGGCATTTCCATGTGTATCTGCCATTATTTGAATCTCAACATGGCGGAAATCTTCAACGTACTTCTCCAAGTATACACCAGGGTTCCCAAAAGCGGTACTGGCTTCTTGCTGTGTAATTTGAATTCCTTTTACAAGCTCTTCTTCATGGCGTGCAACACGAATACCTTTTCCGCCGCCACCTGCAGTCGCTTTAATGATAACTGGATATCCAAGTTGATTAGCAAGCTCGATCGCTTCTTCGGTATTTTTAATAATACCTTGTGAACCTGGTACAATCGGAACCCCTGCTTCTTTCATTGTATCACGTGCAACGTCTTTTGTGCCCATCTTTGAAATGGCTTCTGGGCTTGGACCGATAAAAATCAAGTTACACTCACGGCATAATTCTGCAAAATCTGCATTCTCTGCTAAAAATCCATATCCCGGATGAATTGCATCACAACCTGTTAATTTCGCAACACTAATAATGTTCGTCAAATTTAAATAGCTTTCTTTTGAAATCGTTGGTCCAACACAATACGCTTCATCTGCAATTTGCACATGAAGTGACTCTTTGTCTGCTTCTGAATAAATTGCAACTGTTTCAATATCCATTTCTTTACAAGCACGAATAATTCGTACAGCAATTTCCCCACGATTGGCTATTAATACTTTTTTTATCATCACAAAGACTCCCTTATTACGCTTTTACAAGAAATAGCGGTTGTCCATACTCAACAAGCTGTCCGTTATTAACAAGAATTTCAACAATTTCGCCCTCTACATCTGCGTCAATTTCGTTAAATAATTTCATAGCTTCAACAATACATACGATAGAATCTTTCGATACTCTGTCCCCAACACTTACATATTGAGGTGTATCAGGCGAAGAAGAGGAATAAAATGTCCCTACCATCGGTGATGTGATTTTATGTAGGTTTTCATCTTGAACAACTTTCTTCTCTTCTTGTTTTTGCACTTCTACTTGCGCTGCCGCTACTGTTGTTTCTACTTCAACAGATGCTGCTGGTTGTACTACCTGTTTCGTTACCGGTGCTTGCACAGCAACAACTTCATTACCACGTTTTTTCATTTTGATTGCTGTACCGTCTTTTTTGTATTCAAATTCATCAATATTAGAGCTATCAATTAATTTAATTAATTCACGAACTTCTTGAATTTTAAACATGTAAAATCCACTCCCATACTCTTGTTTGTCCCGTTTTTACAGATTGGCATCAAACTGATTTACTGTAAAAATACGATGTATTCTATTAGAAAATTTATTCCTATGACATTTACTAATAGAAATATTTACTATTCCCATCTTACGCTAAATTTTTTAAACATTCCAATTTATATTTCTTTATTATAAATCGAAACTCCTGTAAAAATATTATTCCACCAAAAAATTATTACCTAGTAATAATACCAAGTTTCACACAAAATTGGCAAGACCACTTCCTAAAAAACATTCTTTACTTTTTCAAAACTGCAAAGTGTAAAAACGTAATTCCCTCAGCATTCTTCATTTTATCTACGGTAAAAAAACATATTTTTACCAAATATTTTTTTTGTTTACGCGCCGTTCATTCTTCCTTCATAAAAGAATAGTATGTTCAAAGTGTAGCAAATTTATTGTAGTGAGGTGCGGACATATGATATGGCTCATCCTGTTCTTGCCTGCCGTAGTGATTTGGACATTGGTCCTCTTCATTCACGTCAAATCTGGAAAAACTAATCACCATCATCACGAACCATTAATCTTTTACTCACAGCGTATTTCCCCGTTTCCAATTGAAAATACTAAATACAACTGCAAAGATGAAATAGAAAAAAGCTATCGAAAACGATAGCTTTTTTCTATTATTCTTTTATCTAATTTGAAGCAGCAACACCTATTATAATTTCAATTTATTTTACTGATGGATCAAATTTCACACCTACATCTTTTGAACCACCTTCACTTCTTACGAGCTGAATAATTTTATTCGCTTCTTTTTGTGAATGCTTTGCCGATTTAACTGTTACTTTAATGTCTGTTCCATCAGCTCTTACAAGAGCATCCTTATATCCGCCTTGAGATTTAATCACTGTCTCAAGTAATTGTTGCTTCGTTTCCATCGTAGTGATTGCATCAAGATTATCTTTCGCTTTACTCTTTTCTTCTGCTGAAGATTTTGATGACTTCATTACATTTTGTAACTTTTCTTTCTCTACACTACGCTGATCTTCCATTTGCATACGAAGCGCTGTAAAATTCTCATCGCTTGATTGAACTGTTACGCTAGCCTCTTTTTTACTTGTTTCTTTTTTGTCATTCTCTTTCTTGTCTGTTTCTTTATTTGTAGTTTCCTTGCTTGTATTTTCTTTTGTTGTCTCTTTATTGGTAGTTTCTTTCGTTGTTTCTTTTGTAACTGCTTTATCAACACCTTGCTTTTCTTGTCCCATCTTTTCACCCGTTGCCGGTGCTGCTGTATTCATTTTATCAGGAGTTGTTACGTAATAAACAGATAGTACAACCACTAAACTTAACATCGTTAATAGCCAAACCGTTTGTTTTTTTAACACTTTATTTCCTCCCTATCAATTTTTCGGTGATACTGAAACGCGATGAGCTGGTACATCTAATAATCGCGTCACAGCTTCTTTTACCATTGCTTTTATTTGTATATTATCCACTCCCTTTGCTACGACCAGAACACCTCGTACTTTCGGTTTCTCTGTTCGCAAAACAATTGGAGTTTCTTTATCACCTTCACGTATAATGACTGTCTTTTCATCAAGAGACTCGTCTTCTACTTCCCTTTTCCCGCCTGCTTTATCAGTTTCACCTGTCGTTTGTGAACGTTTTACTGTATTTTTCTCGAGTATTTTTTCTTCAGATGAATCTAAGTTCACTTTAATAGTTACATCTTTTACTCCGGCTATCTCTTCTAAAGAAGCTTTCAATTCTTGTTCATACGCTTTTTCGTATTTTTCTACATTTGACATATTATCATTGTTTTTTTGACCGAAAGTTGGTACATCTTTATCTTGGCTTTGACTTGTCTTTTCTTTAAACACAGGCACTTCTTCTTTTTTAGGTGATAAGAAATTACTAGAAAACATAAGCGCAATCCCAAGTATGAGTAGGACAAGCAAAAACTTAGGTGTTACCTTTTTCCCCTTCTCATTACTTTCTTTTCCATCCCCATTTAATAGGTTTCGAAAAAATGAGAACCTCGAATTTTTATCTTTATTGTCCATTTACGCTACCTGTCCTCCCTTCCATCTGAACTTGGATTTGTTTATCCTCTAGTTGCCACCTGCTTGAAAAGAAATCTTTCATTTCTACATTCGTTTCTTCTATTTTTTTTGGAGGTTCTTTCATATTAATTTCAATTGGCTTTACTGTTTCGATTGCATCATTTTTACTACGTTCTTTTTCTTTCAACGTCACAACAACAGATTGAATATCTTTCGCTGACTTTACTTCTTCTGCATGTTCCACTGCGACTATTTGTATTTCAGAGACTGTCATACCATACTTTTTCTCAAACTCTTTTCCTACGTCTTTTTTCATTTTGGTAGCCATCTCTTCTAAACTATATGCACGTGTTAGAGCTTGTATTTCTTTTTTCTTCGAATCTATCGAATTTTTTACAGATCCATCTGCTACGTACTTTTCCTCATTGAAATTTGCGATAACTTCATTTACATCTGTTTGTAACAACTTAAATAGAGGCGTTAAAATTAATACGACTAACAATAGACTTACAACGAATTTAACGTACTTTTGCAAATTTGAATTTGGAAGAATAAGATGAAGCATTGTCGCTAAGAGTAAAAAAACGATAATATTTCTAATCCACTCTGTAACAAATTGCATACTCTTCACCTCCTACCGCATCATGAGAGTAATGTTCCCGGCAGCAATAATAATTGTGATACTTAAAAAGAACATAAATGATACGATAGCTAAGCAAGCAAATACGTAAATGATACTTCGTCCAATGATATCTAAACATTGAATAATTGCTCCTCCGCCTACTGGTTGCAATACTGCTGCTGCGAATTTATAAATAAACGCGATACAAAAAATTTGAATCGCTGGGAAAGCGACAATTAAGCATAAAATAACGAGCCCGATAATTCCGACTGTGTTTTTTAATAATCCAGATGCACTAATAACAGTATCCGCCGCCTCAGTAAACATCCTTCCTACTACAGGAATGAAATTTCCTGTTACAAATTTAGCCGTTTTCACAGCTATACCATCAGCAACGGCTGACGCTGTTCCCTGTACAGATAATACGCCTAAAAAAACCGTCAAAAAGATACCAATAATCCCAACACTAACGTTTTGCAAAAGCTTGGACAATTTCGTAACTTTATATTGATCACTCATCGTGCTTACAATACTTAATATAGTTGCAAGTAATAAAAGTGGTAGAACGATATAGTTCATAAGAAGCCCACTCGTATTCATTAAGAAAATGATGATTGGATGAAAAAATGATACAGAAACAACACCGCCTCCTGTTGCTACGAGTGCAAGTAAAATTGGTAATAACGCTAGTATAAAATCTACCATTGTTTGTATCGTCTCTCTTGCATATGTCATAACGACATAAAAACTATTTAAAGCGAAAATAATAAGTACCATGTATACGACTGCATCAGCGATTTTACTCACGCTACTCTTTGAAAAAGCAGATTGCAACGATTGCAACAATGCACTGAAAATCGTGAGCATAATGAGCGTTCCAAGTAACTTTCCATTTGCAACAAGCTCATGAAATAAATATTTTAGTAGACCTATCATCCACTCTTTTATGGAGAACTCTTTTTCTCCCTTTACAAACTCCATAAAGCTTCCTTTTTGACTCTCTGGTAAATAGCCTCCATACTTTGTAACAAGCCCGTCCCAAAATTGCTTCACATCTTCAATTCCGAGCTTATCCAATTGTTGATCAACGACGTTTGTTTCTATAGGAGAAGCTTGTACAACAATCGGTAAAGAAAAGAAAAGGAAGCAAGCAAATAATAGCTTAGCTCCAAACTTCCTCAACATTCACTCCCCCTTATCCTGTAGGTAAAAAACCGAGAATTGTTTCAATTACAACCGTCAAAATAGGAATTGCCATGACGAGAATTAAGATTTTCCCAGCTAATTCAATTTTCGAAGCGATTGCACCTTGACCAGCATCCTTTGTAATTTGCGCACCAAACTCAGCGATATAAGCAATCCCTATAATTTTCAATAACGTTTCTACATATACGTTGCTAACCTTCGCTTCACTCGCCACTCTCTCAATCATTTGTAAAATAGAATGAATTTGATCGATTAAGAGAAGAAACATCATGCTACCAATGAACACAATAAATAACGATGTAATACTAGACTTATGCTGATTTAAAACAGCAGCTAAAAATGTAGCAACGAGGCCTAATCCGACAATTTGTATAATTTCGATTCGAACCGCCTCCTTTACTGGAAGAGAAAGACACTTTTAATCTTGTCGAATAGAGTATTAATTAAAAATGCAACATGAAACAAAATAACGACAAAACCGACAAGGATAACCCAATTTGCAATATCCTCTCGCTTTAATTCTTTTAGTACAGTATGAATGAAAGCTAAAACAATGCCGATTCCGGCGATTTGAAATATTAATCCAACATCAATGGACATCGCCTTTCTCCCCCCTATAGCAGTAAAATTACGATAAGTAGCCCTGCTAGTACCCCTAAACTCTTTATCATTTTTTCATATTGTAGTTGTAATGCTTTCGCTTCTCCTTCTTCTCTCTCCAAATGTGTAATACATAAGCGAATATGTTTTTGCTGTGATTCACGATCATGTTGTCCAAGTGTTTCACCAAATTGTTGTAAGATTTCATACTCGGTTTGTTTAAACGCCGTTAACGTCCAGTTCTCCTTCAAACTATCAATCCAAGCTTCTCTAACTGTTTGCTCCCCGTCCTCTAGCCGTTTCGAAAAACTTTGAAATATCCAATTTAACGGCTTCGGCATTTGTTTGACTAAACGCTCTGCAGCCTCAGATAACGGCGTGTGTCCATACATAATTTCAGCTTCTAATGATTGCAATGCTGCCTTCAATAACCTAAGTTGCCGTGGTCTTTCACTGTACCTTTTAGCGTATGAAAATCCGAAAAAAGTGCTAACAGCAACTATTAATACCGCACCAAATATTTTCACCATACGCCTTGAACCTTTCTATGGGATAATACTGGTTTTCCATCTCTATCTTTCACTTGCATAACTGTTCCTGGCCCTCTCGCTTTTGATAATTCCACAAACCTATCAAATACACCAAGTTCCAGCACCGCCTGTAACGATGGACGTTTCACAACGTCATCATAAGAAAATCCATGTGCACTTATAAAAAGCTGAACACCTGCATGTACCGCCTCCATAATCGCTTCACTATCTTCTTTACGTCCAATTTCATCTACGATTAAGATGTCTGGGCTCATAGAACGAATCATCATCATCATTCCTTCAGCTTTTGGACAAGCGTCTAATACATCTACTCGCACGCCAAAGTCATATTGCGGGATTCCTTTCACACAACCCGCAATTTCTGATCGTTCATCAACAATCCCCACTTTACATGAAGGAATTTTCGAAGCACTTACACCTTGACTCATACAGCGTGCTACATCTCTTAAAAGTGTTGTTTTCCCCGTTTGCGGTGGGCCAATTACCATCGTGTTTAACCATCGCGATTCATAAAGATATGGCAGAAGCGGCTCAGCAATCCCTATTTTTTGACGGGCAATACGAATATTAAAAGAAGAGACATCCCGAATCATTTTCACTGCACTTTTTTCTGTAATGACTTTTCCAGCTAGGCCAATTCTATGTCCTCCTCGTAGTGTCACATATCCACGTTTCAATTCCTCTTCCATCGTATAAATTGAGAATTGGCTTAATTTATTCAATAAATGGATCGCATCTTCCGCTGTAGCGATATAGTCATAGAAAAACACTTCTCCATGTGCGATACACTCTAGTGGCCTTCCAATTCGAACGCGAATTTCCTCTAGAGTATCGTATTGTTTACAGCCTTCAACTAACTGTCTCATCGCTTTCGGTAAAACTTCTAATACTTCTTTCATAAGCTTCTCCCCACTATACTCGACTTACTATTTCAACAACGCGATAAAAATGCAGCCAATTCCAAGCGCTAGAAAAAAGAGTTTCAAGAAAGAAATCTCACTTGCTACACTCGCTATGCCAATTGTCATTGTTAAAATTAATACGGTCGGTCCAACAAACGCCAACATACCATTTATAAACAATGCTTTCTTCGCATCATTCACGTAAAGCATAAGCAAAGCGGCGAATATTTCCGCGCTTCCTGAAAACAACCGAAGTAACCCCATAACAAGCACGGATGTTTCCATTGCCGCTAGCCACTGTTTCATTCTCCCACCTTCTCCCATAACAGTTACTACTTCCTTATTCTGAAAAAGAATATATTTGTACAACCATATGCAGAGGTTGTCTATTTCAGAAGTAAAAACATAATTTTTCTCTATCGACTTTATTGAAATCTGAATATTCTCATTAATTTATGGTATATTTAATAGAAAAGGAGCATAGATGATGAAGGAAGTTACTTTATTACCACTCGATTTACGATATGCAAATGTGATTTTTGAGCTATCAAGTAATCCACATGTAAAAAATGCATTAGGGATAAAAGTAGAATCAGTGGAAGATACAAAGGCATTCATTCTTTTTACAATTGGAGAGGAACGAAAAAAACACTCCTTATCAAGAGTGATTGTAAGTGAGGAAAATGAAATAATTGGCCTCACGACACTTAAACATATTAATTACGAACAAAAGCACTCACATATTGGAAGTTGGCTCGGCTATCAATATTGGGGAAGAGGATATAACGAAGCTGCTAAAAAAGAGATTTTAAAAATCTCTTTTTTAGACTTGCAACTTACATACGTATTTGCCGGTGCTAAAACGATTAACATTCGCTCTTTAAAAGCACAAGAGAAACTACCTTACATTTCATTACATGCGGAAAAACAATTTCCAGACGTACACGCTGCTTTGGAGAAAGAAGTAAAATCACCTTGCGTACTGCATGTTGTATCATACGAAAAATTTTCAAATTGGTTGGAAGTACGAAATGAGGGGGAAAAATATGAAGGGATTGAAAATTAGTTTAACAATTGTAGTAGAGTTAGCTATTATTTATCTTTTTTCCAAAATGGTCGGCTGGTCATTTATGGAGAGCTTTTTCCTTGGCAGTCTAGCAATATTTGCAATTACAGAATTTATGATGCGGGAAAGCCCACGCAGGACTTTAGTCCGTATTTAGACGTGGGATGAAAGCATCGTTTTTGCATAGCAAAACATGGTATACTTTATTTATAGTCATGCAAAAGACTCTAAAACGACTGTTCTCTGAAAACAGAATACATATGAGGTTGGGGTAGCAAATTCTTCTACTCCGTAAAATGTATTAAGTCGTCATGCAAAAGACGTAAAAACATTTGAGAACCAACAATCTGTACGGTATGGTCACAGTACCGTAGCCCACGAACCTATATGGTCTGTTGTGGGAGTGGTGATGGCACACCGCAATCTTGCACGTCAGCGATACCAGAAATGGACTTCGCCTTTGGTAGCAAGAATCCCACTGACGTTAGTCAGCTTGCCCCTTTAGGGGTGGGAGTGTCAAGTGGTTAATTATTATGAGTAACTTTAAAAATAACAATATGGATCATGCAACGAATAAAACTTTTACCGGTGTTGAAACTGGTGAAATACGACCATTTCAAATTGTTTTGACTCCATATATTATGGGTACCCTTTCACTCGTCACAGTTAGTTTTGTTATAACCACAATTTATTATCTTCCCTATTTCCTATAAAGTGAAACTATAATCAGTGGGGGAGTTGTTCATCCCCCACTGATTATTAGCCCGCAAATAACGGGATAAAAAAAGCACTCGTGATAATCACGAGTGCTTTTCTACTATGCACGAGAAACGTATTTACCTTCACCAGTGTTGATGATAAGCATTTCGCCTTCGTTAATGAAGATTGGTACTTGTACAACAAGACCAGTTTCTAATTTAGCTGGTTTTGTTACGTTAGAAGCTGTGTCACCTTTAATACCAGGCTCTGTTTCTGCCACTGTTAATTCAACTGTGTTCGGAAGTTCAACACCAAGTACTTCATCTTGGTATGTCATAATAGATACTCCCATGTTTTCTTTTAAGAATTTTAATTCGCGCTCGATTTGGTTTTCGCCAAGTTCGATTTGCTCATAAGTTTCGTTATCCATAAATACGTGAGACTCACCGCTCGCGTATAAGTATTGCATACGACGGTTTTCGATGTGTGCTTTTTCTACTTTTTCACCTGCACGGAATGTTTTCTCTTGAACAGATCCTGTGCGAAGGTTACGTAGTTTAGAGCGAACGAATGCAGCACCTTTACCTGGCTTTACGTGTTGGAAATCCATTACTTGCCAAAGGGCATTGTCCACTGAAATTGTTAAACCTGTACGAAAATCGTTTACTGAAATCATGTAAAAAAATCCTCCTGTGTATTACAAAATAATAAGTTCTTTTGGTGATTTCGTTATTACTTCATTACCTTCACTTGTTACAATGATATCATCTTCGATACGTACCCCGCCAACACCTGGAATATAAATACCTGGTTCTACTGTTACAGCCATACCTGGTTCAAGTACTGTATCAGAACGGAACGCTAAACCTGGTGCTTCATGGATTTCAAGACCGATTCCATGACCAGTAGAGTGTCCGAAGTATTCACCATATCCTTTTTCCGTTATGTAATCACGCGTTAATGCATCAGCCTCACGACCCGTTAAACCAGCTTTAATACCGTTCACACCACGTAGTTGTGCTTCTAAAACGATATTATAAATTTCTTTTAATTTATCAGATGGTTCACCGACTGCAATCGTACGAGTAATATCAGAGCAATATCCTTTGTAATAAGCACCGAAGTCTAATGTGACGAAATCTCCTTTTTCTATCACTTTTTCAGATGCCACGCCGTGCGGTAATGCCGAACGAAGACCTGAAGCAACGATAATATCAAACGAAGAAGATGTTGCTCCTTGTTTTCTCATGAAAAATTCAAGTTCATTTGACACTTCAATTTCAGATACTCCCGAGCGAATGAATGATAGAATATGCTCAAAGGCAGCATCTGCAATCTGTGCAGCTTCCTTTAATATCTTAATCTCTGAATCAGTCTTTATCAAGCGTAACTTTTCTACAAGCCCAGAAGTTGGGATGAATTCAGCTTCGATCGCTTCATTATGCGTTACGTAAGAGCTATATGTAAGAGTATCTTGCTCAAATCCTAGCTTTTGAATTCCAAGTTCTTTAACTTGTTTCGCAACTTCATCAAGAATTAATCCTGCATGCTGCACTATTTCGTATCCAACCGCTTGCTTACTAGCTTGCTCTACATAACGGAAATCTGTAATAAATAGAGCACGCTCTTTTGAAATCAGTACAACACCAGCTGTTCCTGTGAAATTCGCCATATATCTACGGCTATGTTCATTCGTTAATACGATACCGTCAATACCAGCCTCATCAAACGCACTTCTTAATCTCTCGATCTTTTCCATTACTTTATGCCTCCCTCAATTTCTCCATTAATGCAAATAGCGCTAGCTTATAGCCATAAAAACCAAATCCAACAATTTGTCCCGCACAAACAGCCGCTGTCACAGATTCATGACGAAACGACTCACGCTGATGAATGTTAGAAATATGTACTTCAATAACTGGAATCGACACACTTGCGATAGCATCCCGAATCGCGTAGCTATAATGCGTAAATGCTCCAGGATTTAAAATGATCCCTTCATATATATCTTCAGCCTCATGAAGACGATCGATAATAGCACCTTCATGATTCGATTGGAAACATTCTAACTCCACTCCCATTTTCTCTGCTTCGTGTTTCATATCTGTTTCAAGCGTCGCTAACGTTCCTTTTCCGTATACATTTACTTCCCTAACGCCAAGGCGATTTAGGTTAGGACCATTTACGAGGAGTAACTTTTTCATTTTCTTAAAACTCCTTAATATTAAAAAATGTCTATACGACATTTTAACATAGGAATCACTTATTTGAATAGTTTGTCTTCTCGACCCCTTCTCCTCTATTTGTATTATTCGATTCGAATGCTACAGAATACGAAATAAAAACACCATATAATATAAAGATACATATTGTCGTTACAATTGTTTCTTTCGGTAAATGGAGTGCACTTTTAATAACAGGTGCCATTAGCCCCATCCCCAAAAATAATAATGCCCACCAAAACAAACCGTATAGTACGCCAGGGAATACTCCTTCAAACTTTTTAAAAAGGGCTTTATAGAGAAATGCCACTAAAATTGAAAGAAGTCCCATACAAACGATACCTAGTACATTTCCCCAAACCCCTTCTTTCCAATCTCCAAATGCAAACGGTAAAAGTAAATAGTTAGGTCCAGCTTCTGTAAATGAGAATATATGAAGGAAATACCATATACCTCCCCAAAATAAGCCACCAAATAAACCAATTTGTACAAAGTTTCTTATTGTTGATTGTTCTTGATTCACATTGACACCTCCGCTCACTAGTATGCCCGAAACTATTTTGAGGCATGTTTAAATCCTGCAAAATTTGTCTATAAAAAGAATAAGAAATGTCCGACTCTCGTAACATTTTCCCTTGTCATCTGCCTGTATTTGTCGATAAAATAAAGGAAACTCGGTGATTGTCTTATTTCAAGATGACAAAACCAAGTATGACAATTGCCTCTTTTTCTACATAAGAGAGAAACAAATACAGGTTGGTGTTAACATGGCAGAAGAGTCAAAACAAATATATGGCGGGCAGGCAGTCATAGAAGGAGTTATGTTTGGCGGTAGAGAATATACTGTTACAGCGGTTCGTCGTAAAGATAAATCGATTGAATTTTATCGTTTACCACGCGTTCGTAATAAAGCATTATCTCTACTAAAGAAAATTCCATTTTTACGAGGTATTGCCGCTATTGTGGATGCAAGTGCGAATGGAGCGAAACATTTAAACTTTGCTTCAGAACGATTTGATGTCCACCCAGAAGAAGATGAACAACTTGCAAATAAAAAAGAAGAACAATCAAAATTAACGATGGTATTAGGAGTTGCAGCAGTTGGCGTTTTATCGTTCATATTTGGTAAAGTAATTTTCACAGCAGTTCCTGCACTTTTAGCTGAATTAACGAGACCGATTTTCCCATCTCATACAGGGCAAATCATTGTCGAAAGTGTCATTAAGCTCATGCTATTATTGAGCTATATATACTTCATTTCTTTAACCCCACTTATTAAGCGGGTATTTCAGTACCACGGTGCGGAACATAAAGTAATCAATGCTTATGAGAATAATCTTCCACTGACTATAGAAAATGTTCAAAAGCAAACTCGCCTCCATTATCGCTGTGGCAGTAGCTTCATTATATTTACAGTCATTATTGGAATGTTTGTCTATTTCCTCGTCCCTACAGATCCGCTTTGGGCAAGGGTAGTAAACCGAATTTTATTAATTCCAGTTGTTCTCGGTATTTCTTTTGAAGTATTACAATTTACCAATCGATTACGAGATGTCCCTGTTTTACGAGTACTTGGATATCCAGGATTATGGCTGCAACTATTAACAACGAAAGAACCAACAGATGATCAAGCGGAAGTTGCAATCGCATCGTTTGAAGAATTATTACGTTTAGAAAACAAACAATAATTATTTAAAAATGGTGTTCAACTCCTTTCCTCATCGTTAATATACTAATTTTAATATATGTTTTTAGGAGGTGTCCCTTATGAACGGTCGTTCGTTTACATTCGCTATATTTGTGCTTATTATCGGATTGGCAATATTCGGCCTTGTTTCATCTGTTATTACAAATCCAATGGAAGTATTGAAAAACATTGGTATCATGTTAGCTGTCGTCGGTATCTTTTACTTACTCTACAAAATGTTTACAAACTCTAGTGGTTCTGCAAATTCGCAAAGCTCATATAAGCGTGCAGCGAAACAATCGAACCGCAAACACGGGAAACAAAATGTAGCACCCCTAAGCAATTCTTTCTTGAAACGAAATGCTTCTGATGACAAGGGGAAAAAGGGTAATTCTCCATCGTTGAAAAGAAAAAGAAAACAATCTCATTTAACTGTCATTGAAGGTAAAAAAAACAAAAAGAAAGACCGTGCTTCCTTTTAGGAAATACGGTCTTTTTTTATCCCGGTTGGTGCGGGGCTAATAATCAGTGGAAGATGCGAAAAACCCTACTGATTAAAGTTTCACTTTATATGTTGAAGCACTTCTTTCAAACTTTTCTCTTTCATACTTTCGATACGAAGGTGATGGTTTTCAAATTGCAAATTTCTTGTCACATCATTAGGTACGACGACACACTTTAATCCTGCTGCCACCGCTGCTTTCAATCCATTTAATGAATCTTCAAATACAACAGCTTCTGATGGTTCAATTCCTAATTCTTCTATCGTAACTTTATAAAGAGCTGGATCTGGTTTTACCTTCTCTACATCTTCTCGCGTTTTAATCACTTCAAAATAATCTCTAATTTGTAGCTCTTCTAAAAAACGAACGACCCACTCCCTAGATGAACTAGAGGCCAATGCGATTTTCAATCCAAGTTCTTTCGCTTCTTCTAAATATTCTTTTACCCCGTCACGCGCTTTTGGTATTTTCATTTTCTCTTTATGTAAAGTTGTTACTTTTCCCTTTAATGCATGCTCGTTAAATTTTTCTTTTAATTGCTCTTTTAAATATGCATAAAGCACTTCATCTGTCGTTCCAATACATTTTGCAAATTCCTCTAAAGGTAACTCACCGCCGTATTCACGAACAGCATCTCTGAAAGAGTGAAACCATATTGTTTCTGTGTCCACAATTAATCCATCAAAATCAAAAATAATTGCTTTCATTATTCTCCCGTCCTTTTCGATTGAAATAAAAAAGGAAACGCCACACGTTCCCCTTAATTACTTTTCTCTTCATTTGCTTTTTGAACACCACGAAGTGTTTTTACTCGAACTTCATCTTGTTCAAAGAATTGTACTAAATCACCGATACGGTCAATTGATTCCCAACTTAAATGATGTTCAATTCCTTCTACATCATTATAAATTTTGCTTTCATCCACACCGATAATGCGCATAAACTGTTCTAACAATTCATGACGATATACGAGACGTTCTCCGATTTTTTTACCTTTTGATGTTAATACAAGCCCTCTATATTTTTCATAAATTAGATATTCGTCTTTGTCTAATTTTTGTACCATTTTTGTTACAGAGGATGGATGTACACTAAGCGCTTCAGCAATATCAGATACACGGGCATAACCCTTTTCATCAATCAACAAATAAATTTGTTCAATATAATCTTCCATACTAGGGGTAGGCATCGGTTTCCTCCATCCAATTTCATTTTGCTTATTCCGTACGAAGCAATCAATAAAATGATACACCAGAAAGAATAACGTGACAAGGTGGAAACGAGCCTAAATATATAAAACAAAAAAAGAATCCAGATTCCCCTTATGTAAAATATTGAATTTCTGCATCGGGAAAATACTCATATATATAACCTCGTATTGTTTCTTCTAATACTTCCACATCATCCTTTTGATATACATATTTCCCAATACCGTATCGTCCCCATTTATATTTCCGCTTCTCTTCATCCATTTCAAGTTTCGTATTCGGATAACGTTCTTGAATGACTTTTTTGGCTGGTTTCGTAAAACGATGTTGAATTAATTCGAACGTTAAATTTGGTATCGTCATGTCTTTTAACGCATTGTACAATCGTTCAAACAATTCACGGTACCCTTCTTCCCACCCTTCATGCATATAAATTGGCGCAACAATAAAACCAAGAGGATAATTAGCCCCCGCTACTTTACGAGCAGCCTCAATTCGCTCTTCAAATGGCGATGTCCCTGGTTCAAAGTTTTTAATAACATAACGTGAATTAATACTAAATCGAAAACGCGTTTTCCCATTATGCTTTGCATCTAATAAATGATCAACATGCGAATATTTCGTAACGAAACGCAAACGTCCATGTTCACTTTCTCCGATAAACTCTATCGCCCGTTTTAATGCATGTGTCAAATGATCAATTCCAACGATGTCTGATGTACACGCCGCTTCAAATCTTGTTATTTCAGGGGCCCTTTCATCCATATATTGCTTTGCCTTCTCAAAGATTTCATCTAGATTCACATACACCCTTACGTAAGGTTTACTCCCAAGTGTCGTTTGCAAATAACAATAATGACAATGTCCCATACACCCTGTTGCAAGCGGAATTGCATATTCAGCTGAAGGTTTTGATGTATCGAACTTTAACGTCTTCCTCACCCCAACGACAAGTGTTGCTTTTGCATTACGATACTTTTGCAATTCATTTTCCCCTGGAAAATTTCTAATTTGATTGTGTGATGTCGTTTCACGGATTTCTAATCCCATCTTCGTAAACTTCTCATAAAGCTCTTTTCCAAGCGGATATTCGAGTGCCCTCGGTTCAAAGTAAACGAGTTTTGGCATAAATGGTTTCATGTGCTTCCCTCCTCTCATTAGTATGGGAATCACATGAAAATTAACACAGATTAAAGTTTTCCACTTCAGTAACTTGCGTTGCAAGTTACTGAATGTTATAATTTGGATAACAGCTACCTTGCAATGCAAGTTACCTGGATAAAAGGTGGTGAAATCATGCACAGCCAAATGTTAAAAGGTGTACTAGAAGGTTGCATTCTATATATCATTTCACAAGAAGAAGTGTACGGATATGAACTAAGTACAAAATTAAATAAACACGGCTTTACATTCGTAAGTGAAGGAAGCATCTATCCTTTATTGTTACGTATGCAAAAAGAGAAACTTATTGAAGGTACATTAAAGGCTTCCTCTCTTGGACCGAAACGAAAATATTATCACGTAACTGATAAGGGATTAGAACAACTTGAAGAATTTAAAAAAAGTTGGGGAATGGTTTCAACGACGGTAAATAACTTATTACAAGGGGAGTGATGGGGATGAAGGCGAAAGATTTAATCGAATTAAATAATCAAAAGCGTAAATTATTAAATGCAGAAAATGAAACCACCTATAGTGACATGTTAATATACATCCGCCTAGCTAAAGTGCCAGAGTACCAAGCAGAAGAACTGCTAATTGAAATTCTTGATCACCTTATTGAAGCTCAACAAAAAGAAAAAAGTGCTTATGATATTTTTGGTGACGACTTACAGGCGTACTGTGACGAGCTAATTGCTGCTCTACCGAAGCAAAGTTTATGGGAACAATTATCGATTCCTTTATTTATAACTAGTTACTTGTTAGCAATATACTTTGCTATTTCTTCCGTAATTGCATTGGTATTTCCCTTATTTTCAAATGAAGCACGTTTTAAATTTGTACACATTGATTTCATTTATCTGCTCGCATTTATCTTGTCCGTACATCTTATGATACGTTTTGTTTTCGATTTTATTAACACTGATTTATTTAAAAACACAACAACTATTTGGAGGCATATAGGAAGTTTTTTAATACGCCATAGCCTATGGATACTATTAATCGGTATTTCCTTTTTATTTATAAAAAAGCCCTATACTACTTTGCAAATCTCACCTTGGATTGGCGCTTTACTTGCCATCTCTTGCTATGCACTATATAAACTTTTCTTCAAAAAAGAATACTTAGAATTTAAAAAGGAGTAACGAGGTTATGACCGAAAAAGAAATGGTTAAGTTAAACAATGAAAAAAGAAAATTATTAACACCTGAAAACGAAGCTGCTTATGGTGATATGCTTATTTATTTACGCTTTACTAGCTTTCCGCAAAAGCAAATGGAAGAACTGCTATTAGAAATATTAGACCATCTTTTAGAAGCACAAGAAGATGATAAAAATGCTCATGATATTTTCGGAGAAGATTTAAAAGCTTACTGTGATGAATTAATTAATTCTTCAGAACATCAAAATCTTTTCCAACAAGCCGCCGTTATTGGGTTTGCAGTTAGTTTATTGTTAGCTATTCAAATTGGATACGATACATTTACTACTCTTATGCAAAAACTATTTACAGATACAAATCACTTAGGAATTCCATTTAGTATTCCCGGAACAATATTATCTGCTATCGTTTTAACAATTGGTTCTTTCATAACTTTTTCGTTATTCAGACGTTTTTCTTTTACAATACTAGTATCTTGGCACCAAAAAGTACTCCTCATACTATCAGCGTTCATACCTTTTGTCTTATCAATCTTTTCAAACGTATTTTTTAAAACACAGCCGTACTTATTTTATAATTTGTCTATTTAGCAAGGTGCTCTTGTTACACTTTCTTTTTATATTCTGTACAAATTTTTATATAAAACATCTAAATTTTAACAGCCTTTCAAACGGCTGTTTTTCTTCTGTCTAATTTTACAAATTGAAAAATTTCATAAAGAAAATAAGAAAAATGCAAAATAATTAAAGTTAATTGTTGACGTGATGCTTTTATTATCGGTATCATAAATCTTCGTGAGCAATTATTTTTCGTTATACGATTTTTTTATTATTACTGAATTTTTGAGAGGAGAAATTAGATGTCAGTTAAGAAGAAAACGCAAGTACGCACCGGCAAAATGGTACGTGAACTAATGTTAGCAGACGAAGATGTAAATGCTTCGCTAATTATGGTATATAGTGAAAACGGTGTAAACGCAGAAATTAAAATCGAGGGCTTAACGCCAAAATGTAACGAAGAATTATTTTTGAGCGGAAACGTGGATTGGAACAAGAGTGTTATTTATAAAATTGTTGATTTCACTGGGAACGCTGAGGTTGGTAAAGTTACATTAACAGCGATGAACAAAAACAATGTTTCTCTAGAAGTTGAACGCGTTATGTGGAGCAAAGAAAATAAAGAAGCTGCTGAGCAAGAAGAAACAGTTGTAGAAGCTACTCCGAAAAAAGAAGTAGTTGTAGAAGCTCCAAAAGCAGTTATACCTGCTCCAAAGCCTATTACGCGAGTAGAAACACCTGCTGCGCCTAAACCTACTCCGGTACCAACGCCGAAGTCAGTAAGTGTTGAAGCAGCTATAGAACTATCTACTCCAGCACCTGTGAAAAAAGCAGTACCTACTCCAGTTACAAAGCAAGAGACAGCACCGGTTACTCCTGTAAAACCGAAGCAACCTGCTTTGACTGAAACAAATACAAAACTACAAGAAAATTATGTTAAACTTGTGAAAAAGACAATTGAAGTTTGTCAAGATTACGAGCTTGGCATCGACATAGATGATTCTATTGAAGGATTAAAAAAAGAGCTACAAAGCCAAGGTATTAGCGTTACATTCGACAAAGAAATTATGGACGTTGTAAATCGCCTTCGTTCTTTACAAGATAAAGGAATCAAAGTAGAAAAAGTACTTAATTTACTATAAAAATAAGGAGATGGCGGTCGCCATCTCCTTATTTTTTATAATTCCATTCATTACTTTCATACTTCTCTTTTGCTAAAGTTTGAACTTCATGAAGCTGTTCTTCTGTTAGTTCATACGGCACAAGCTCTATATCTAAACCTTTTTCAAATCCAGTTTCAAACGCTTTAATTAACTGTTCAATCGTAAATGTGCGGTCTGTTAATTCATTAATCGCTACCGCTTTAGAAGAAAACATGTTTTTCATACGCTCTTTTACTCGCTCATTTTGGAATAAAAATAGGTCATACAACTCATCTAAATCTATTTCTAACGGAATAGAACCGTGTTGTAAGATAACACCTTTTTGACGTGTTTGAGCACTACCCGCGATTTTTCTTCCTTCAACTACAATCTCATACCAAGATGGCGCATCAAAACATACTCCTGAACGCGGATTTTTTAAATTCTCACGATCCGCTTCTGTTTTCGGAACTGCATAATACGCTTCTAATCCTAATGCCTTAAAACCGTCCAATAAGCCTTGCGAAATAATTCGGTATGCTTCTGTAACTGTTTTTGGCATATTCGGATGATCTTCAGACACAATAACACTGTACGTTAATTCTTTGTCATGTAGTACACCCCTGCCGCCTGTTTGACGACGAACGAATCCATATTTTTTTTCGTTAACTACATCCATATTTATATCTTTTTCAACACGCTGGAAATACCCGACTGTTAATGTTGGTACTTCCCATTCGTAAAAACGAATTGTTGGTGGCATTTTCTTTTCACTTTGCCAATTTAATAAACATTCATCTAACGCCATATTAAATGCTGGTGAACATTGACCAGAGTTAATATAACACCATTTTTCTTTTCCCATCCTGCACCTCATATAACCAATTATTTTTCACATTCTCTAGTCTACCAAATTCGACAAAATTTGTGAAAGAATACGAAATTTCTTCTTATATACAAATGAATCTGTTGCATAAATACATACGGGCATTATAATATTGAAAGTAGGATAAGAAAAAAGGAGCGATAGAATCGTGTCAACAAACTTGATTATTATACTAGCCGCAATTGCAGCATTCATCGGCTACACTGTATGGATGTATTTCTATCAGAAAAAATTAATTAAAACACTTTCAGAAGAAGAATTTCGCGCTGGCTACCGTAAAGCACAGCTTATCGATATTCGCGAAGCGGATGAATTTAACGCGGGACATATTTTAGGTGCGCGTAACATTCCATTATCACAAATTCGCCTTCGCCACAAAGAACTTCGCCAAGATCAACCGGTTTATTTATATTGCCAAAGCGGATTCCGTACAGGTCGTGCAGCTCAATACTTAAAGAAACAAGGCTACACAGATTTCTACCAATTAAAAGGTGGATTTAAATCTTGGTCAGGCAAAATTAAAAAGAAATAACATACAAAAACTAGCTGCACGATACAGCTAGTTTTTTATTCCATATTGTTCGCAATGTACAGTAGATTTTGTTTAATCACATCTTCATCTTTCTCATCTACATTACGATATAATAGCTGATATTCAATCCCCTTCTCTTTCCATATAAGCGTAGCAAATTCGTCCCCTCGCTCGTAATCATCCTTATTTTTAAAATAAGCAGGTGCTCCATTATTCAATTTCATTTGTTCTTGAAATCGATTCTCTTCTACGAGGTATGGAAAACTGTAAGAAAAGTTGGCCACTGTTAATTCTATATAATCGTGCCTTCCTTTCTCTTGTTGCTTATATTTAATCGTTAAGACAGCATTCTTCTTTCCCATCGTTCTTACCTCTCCCTGCACATCACTCGTAATGTCATAAGGTAAAAACGTTGGAACTTTAAACTTTGCCGGAAAATATTTTGGAAGTTCCTTTAGCGGAATCGGATCAGTAACACGGTCCTTAGCCCCTCCTGTTGTTCCTACAAATGTTTTTTCTTCTTGCATCGTTTGCTGAAATGAACATGAGCTAAGTATTACACTAGAAAACACGAAACAAATGATTCCTTTTTTCAATTTGTTTCCGCCCTTTCATACCGCTCTCTTAACGAGTGAAGCGTTTATACTCTCTACTATTCGCTTCGTTATCAAACGCCTCCTCCGAAAACTTTCCACGTTATTCTCACACATTCTGACAAAAATTCTTTGCAGACATACAAAAAAGACCCCACTATTCTTACGCCCAAATAAAAAGGTTACGCGAACAACAGAAGTCATGCTTATAACATAGATTGTGAAAAGCTTTTCAGGTCAAGATTTTTTTCATTCTTATTATTTTCCCCTTATAATTAAGGAAAGAGGTGATACATATGGCCAATATAAAACAAATTGCAAAAACTGCTGGTGTATCTATATCAACTGTTTCTCGTGTCCTTAATAATCATCCTTACGTAAAAGAGGAAAAACGTAAGCGTGTTTTAGATGCAGTTGAAGAATTGAACTATGCAAAAAATATAAATGCTATCCATTTAATAAAGGGTAAAACATATACAATTGGCGTTATGCTACCTTTTATTAATCTTCCGTACTTTAGCACGATCATTGAAGGAATCGGAAACGAAGCGTTAGCAGCTGGATATCATATTAATTTATGCCAAACGAATTACGATAGTATTGAAGAAATTCGCGTTCTTGAAATGATGAAAATGAAACAATTTGACGGGATGATTATTTGCTCTCGCACGAGTTCATGGGAACAAATTGAACCGTTCGCAAAATTTGCCCCTATTATTTCATGTGAAAAAATGAACCATCCCCTCATTTCATCTGTCTATGTAGATCATTACGAAGGATTCCGCCTTGGTACTTCCTATTTACTCAGTAAAGGTCATGAAAAAATCGGCATTTGTTTAGCAAGAAAAACAAGTGTTAATTCAATCGAGCGTGAAAAAGCTTTCGCCGACACTCTCCGTCACGAAGGAAAAACAGTACACCCTGATTGGATTTTCCATCAATGTTATACGATGCAGGACGGGGCAAAAATACTTCATCGTATTTTAAACATGAAAAATCGTCCAACCGCTATTTTCACAGCGAACGATCAAGTAGCTGCTGGTTTATTAACAGAGGCAAAAAAACATGGCATTCGCATACCTGAAGACCTCGCTATCCTGGGATTTGATAACCATGAAATTTCAAAAGCATTAGAAATTACAACTATTGAGCATCCCGGGCTCACAATGGGATCGCGTGCTTTTTCTTTATTTCATAAACAGATACAAAACGAACACATTATTGGAAACTCAGAAGAACTTTCATTCCATTTAATTGAGCGAAAAACAGTCTAGAAAAGAGTGCCAACCATAGCACTCTTTTTTCAGTTCTTCACCTATTGACTTTATATTTTTTATCTCATATAATGAACCTAACGAACGGTAGGTAGGGGATGAAAATGACAGCAAACCGCATTAAAGCTGTAGCACTTTCTCATTTCGCGCGCTACGGCTACGAAGGAACTTCATTAGCAAATATTGCTCAAGAAGTTGGGATTAAAAAACCATCGATTTACGCACACTTTAAAGGAAAAGAAGAGCTATATTTTATATGCTTAGAATCCGCTCTTCAAAAAGATTTACAAAGCTTCACTGACGATATCGAAAATTTTTCAAAATCGTCTACTGAAGAATTGCTAGTAAATCTGTTAAAAGGTTATGCAAAACGATTTGGTGAAAGTGAAGAATCAATGTTTTGGTTACGAACTTCTTATTTTCCGCCGGATGCATTTCGCGAACAAATTATTGATAAAGCGAATGTACACATTGAAAGTGTCGGAAAACTTTTATTCCCTGTGTTTAAAAGAGCAAGCGAACAAGATGAACTGCATAACATTGAAGTAAAAGATGCTTTGGAGGCTTTTTTATGCTTACTTGACGGCCTTATGGTTGAACTACTATACGCAGGTTTAAATCGTTTTGAGACACGTTTAGAAGCTTCTTGGAAAGTATTTTGGCGCGGCCTTTCAAACTGACGGATTGCTCCTTTGCAATGCGTCGTTTTTAAGCCCTTTACCTAACGACTGGTAGGAAGGAGAAATGACATATGGCATGGATTTATGTAATCATAGCTGGTATTATTGAAATCTTTTGGGTTATTGGACTTAAAAAAGCGGAGGCACCACTTGAGTGGGCTGGTGTTGCTCTATTAATTACAATTAGTTTCGTCTTATTATTTAGAGCATATAAAGATTTACCTGTCGGCACTGTATACGCAGTCTTTACAGGAATTGGAGCTGGTGGAATCGTTCTTACAGAGATTTTCATCTTCGGAGAACCTTTCTCTATCGTAAAAGTATTATTAATCGGTTTAATCTTCTTCGGAGTAATTGGTTTAAAACGAGTAACAGAAGAAAAAGAAGCGAAGGAGGCCGCATAAAATGGCTTGGGTATTTTTAATTCTAGCTGGTATTTGTGAAATTGTTGGTGTACTCTTTATGAAAGTAGCCACTGAAAAGAAAGGCTGGGCACCAAAAGTTATTTTAATCGCTAACTTTGGCGTAAGCTTCTTCTTCTTATCTCTTGCAATGAACACATTACCGATGGGAACTGCTTACGCAATTTGGACTGGAATCGGAACTGCCGGAAGTGCACTTCTCGGTATTCTTATTTTCCGCGAGTCAGCGGATTGGCGTCGCCTTGCCTTCTTAAGCTGCATTCTGTGCGGCGCTGTTGGCTTAAAATTATTAGGCTAACGTGAGGTGAATGTCATGTGGAAAGAAAAAGGAAAACAAATGTTAGCATGGATTACACTTGGAATTGTCATTCTATTACAAATCAGTTTTCATATAATAGAATGGTTGTTTCATAAAGTAGTATCCATTCTTACATTCCTTCCTAGCATGGCACTTGAAATTGCATCTATTGCTTGGTCAATTATTGCCTCCATTGCAATCGTGATTATATGGAGTATCGCCAAGCTATGGAACAAGTTATTTAAAAAGGACAGTTCTTCTGAAAAGAAGTAACTGTCCTTTTTTATCCCGCTATTCGCGGGCAGTAAGACCCCCACTGATTAAAGTTTCACTTTATATTCATTCTGATTTTCTATAGAAATTTGATGCGATCAGACAAAGCAGACCAGCTATGACAACACTCATACCAATCCCTTTATACAAATTAGGAAATGGCGATGGTATATCTGAGTAAAAATTTGCTAATATGAGACCGATTGAAAATAAAAGTACCCCAATTCTATATAACCACTTTCTTTTGTTCATCATTCTCCCTCCTAAAATTTTTCATATCCTTCTTTCTTTTGGACATACTACCTAAAAAAGGAGTGGGTTATATGCAAAATTCTATACATAAGCAGATCCTATTTTTATTTTTCCTCTTTCTCATTCTCGTTATCGTTTTCAGCTTTATATTACATACTCCAAAAGATGTTGTACCAAACAGCCTCTCTGTTTATAAACTCTTACTTTCATATTGTCGTTATTGAATAAGGTGCCTTATATAAGGCACCTTTTAAAATTCTCTCTTCTCATACAATTTCACTGAAACGAAGATAGATACTATGAACATGCAAATTGAACTAACGAATAACACCCTGTTATATAGTTGAATTTGTTCCATGCTGATTTCAAAGAACATAGTACCAATTGCTGTCGGTGCTATTAGTATAAAAATCGTAATAAAAATAGCTTTTTTATATGCTAACCAAAACGATATTGGTAAAACAAAACTTAAATACACTAAAATAAAGCTAATACTAGCAACCATTGTCGTTTCAATAAATTCAAATAGGTTAACCCCATTCTTCATTCCCATCGTGAAACAACCGACCGTTACGCTTATAAAAAGAATAATAATTGCTACTATATATTTCGCAAATACAATTTGTTTTCTCAATATTGGTAAACTATTTACTATAACTTCACTCTCATTTTTACTATCTACTTCAAATGTTTTTACTGTTGCCCCAATTGTAATAATTACTGACATAATTATGAATAGATTTTCCGTATCTGTTAAAGCCATATAAAAGAGAATAGGATAGAGTATGTACCAAATTAAAAATTTCCATTGAATGATGAAATCTTTTAAAATTAATTGCTTGATCATGTTTTACACCTCCTAGTATGAAAAGAGCCTCTTCTATAACTCTGCCTCCTGAAACATTTTCATTGAGAGAAACATTGATATGACTATACTTACTAACACTCCGATACCAAGAGCACTCATTGCTAGTGTAGCCTCTTGAGAGTGGAGTACTTTTAACATAATTATTTCATCACCAAAAATACTGCACATAAGGCCAATCATACCCATTAAAGGAAAAATCATAATCACATTCAAGACAGTAATAGCTTTATATCCTCCAACGTAATTAGCAGGTATCGTTACAACACAATAGATCAAAGTAGCTACTATTGCCGAAAATATTGCATATCCAGGAATAGCTATGTCTCTGTTCAATAAAATATTTCCTAATATTACGACTATAAAAGTTGTACTCAAACCAGCCATAATAAATAATGAGCTTGAAATATATTTAGCTATAACTATCTCCTTTCTCGTTATAGGCAAACTCACTAATACTTTTTCTGCTTTACTTTTCTCGTCATAATAAAAAGAAATATATATAATCGTACTACATGTTATAAATAATCCTATTGCAATCCCCATTGGTTGGACGGGATTCCTAAAAACAGAGAAAATAGGTATTAAAAAATATAAAGGAAACATCTTCTTATGTAAGAAAAACTCCTTCAAAATCAACTGTTGCATATGAATTCCCCTCTCTACAAATCACGTGCTCCATAAATTTTAATTGTAAGAAACATAGAAGCGATATAGACACTAGCTAATATAATTCCTCCAACTATAAATACACCGATATGCACTGGATTCATAATCCACTCAATGAATGAAGGTGTTGTTTCATCCAATCCATCTCCTATGAATATCCAAGCAATTCCACCAACTACCATTGATGCTCCTGACACTATACTTCGTGCTATCTTTGACCTTGTAACATAATAACTAGGAAAGAATGTTACAACAAAAAATACGGCGTAAACAGCCCCATTTACTACTCCATACCACGGAATTTCAATATACAAATTAGGATGATATGCACCGATATCATCAATAACAGCGATACCTCTTATAAGAAAAACAACTAGCATAGTGGAAACCATGCCCCCTACACTGAATATTGCACAGGAAATATATCTAGCAATAATGATATCCTTTCTGCTTAACGGTAAACTATTTATAATAATGTCACTTTTATTCCTTTCATCCATAAAGATTAACGTCATAACGGAGGAAAGAGTTATAAATAGACAGCTCATCGGAAATAACATTTCACCATCTGGCTCTAATATAAAGAATAAAAGAGGCATACTCAGATTCACTAACCAAGTTACCCGAAAAAAGAACAAATCTTTATATATGAGCTGACGCATAAGCACCTCTCCCTTTCGCGGTGTAAACGATAATATCATCTAATGTAGGCTTTTCTATTACAACCTCATTTCCAAACCAATCGATAATTGCTTGTTTATCCTTCGCTAAACCTTCGAAACCAAATTTATTTTTTCGTAATCCAACAAATAGTTCTTTTCCTTCTCGATCTAATAAGTCATTACTGCCCTTTACGATTACGTAGTTCTCCATTAATTCGTCTTTCTCACCAGTAAATATAATTTCTCCATCGTTGATGAACGTAATATAATCCGCGATGCGCTCTAAGTCTGTTGTAATGTGTGTTGAGAATAATACAGATACTTCATCTTCCATTACAATCTCTTGCAGCATATCAAGTAATTCAATTCGAACAACTGGGTCTAATCCTGCTGTTGGTTCATCCATAATAATGAATTCCGCATGGTGTGAAAGTGCGATTGCAATCGCAAATTTCATTTTCATCCCTTTGGATAACTCTTTAATCTTTTTATACGTTGGAACTTGTAATCTCTGCATATACGATTGATACTGCTTTTCGTCCCACTTTTTATATAACGGTGCAATAATCCGTTTCATTTGCTCACACGTTAAATCTTCGTAATAATGATTTTCATCATATACAAAACCAATATTTTGTTTTATTTCCTTTTCGGCTTTCTTATTGTCCTTACCAAAAATTTTTATATCACCGCTCTCTTTTCTGATTAAATTCATAATCATTTTGATCGTCGTACTTTTTCCAGCTCCATTCGGTCCGATAAATCCCATAATATATCCACGTGGCAATGTAAAACTTACATTTTTCACTGAGAAATCTTGATAAGTTTTACAAACGTTTTTTAGCTCTAACATCTCTTATTCCCCCTTGTATAAACACGCAATCATCTGTTGCAACTCTTCCAGTGAAAGCTGCAACACTTTACTTTCATTCACAATCTCTTCTACTTTACTTTCCAATAGACGTAGCCGCTGTTCTTTTAATAGTTCATTATTTTTATGTGAAACATAAGTCCCCTTCCCAGCAACAGTTTCTATATATCCTTCTTTTTCAAGCTCCTCGTACGCACGTTTCGTTGTAATTACACTAATTTGTAATTCCTTCGCTAAGCTACGAATAGACGGTAATTGGTCTCCACCCTTTAAACCACTATTTAAAATAAGCTGGCTTAATTGTTTCCTTATTTGCACATAAATAGGGTCTTGGGAAGAATTCGAAATAATAATATTCATGTTTTCCTCCAGTGTGTATATACTGTATATACCTTATATACACAGTATATACAAAACATCCTATTTTTGGCAAGAAAAAAAGACCAACATTTTTCTGTTGGTCTTTCGTATATGTATCACTTTTCAAAGCGATCTAACATTTCGTCTCTCATTCCGAAACTAACAACCGCAATTCCTACATACATAAAAAGAAGGAATGCTGGATGAACTGTATTGTACCAGCTGCTATCAACAATTAAATAAATCGTTAACGCCACAACAAGAACAAACGCTAAAATAAACATATAAAAGTGTCTTGTATTACCCATGATAAACTCCTCTCTTCTCTCTTCACCATTCAACAGTATATTGTATCGAATAATTCGATATGACTCAAGGTTAACTTTCTGTTATGTAATCAAGTTCTACCTTTACAATGTCCTCACACGCTATTGAAATGATTGTTCCTTGTTTATCAATCGCTGTCACTTCTCTATTATCCATTACACGGTGCGCTACTCTTTCTAACACTTTCCCTTGGTCTCGGTAACAAAATTCTTTTACATCTTTAATTGTTTCTCCATTTTCTAAATGGTATACCATTCTATAACATCGATATCCCACGCTTCCACCCCCGTCTTGCTCGTTTTTTCACATATACATAAAAATGAGTAATTTCTACCTCATCACATCTTCTTAATTTCAATAAAATTCTAACAAAAATAAATACTTTTATCAAACCGACTTTTTCAACAAAAACACCTATAAAACCGCATCTTTACAGCAATATGAAACAAAAAATATAAATTTTTAACATTTTTTTCATTCTATCCGCACCAATGTTGGAAAAAAAAGAACCCGCATGTAGCGAGTTCTTTTTTTTCCAATCACACTTGTACAGGTGCTAGCTTTTCATAACGTAAAACTGGTTTACGAGCAGCCAATGTTTCATCTAAACGTTTTATTACTGTTGTATGTGGTGCTTCTTGTACAACTTCTGGATTTTCTTCTACCTCTTTAGCAATTTGAATCATCTTATCAATGAAACCATCTAATGTTTCTTTTGATTCTGTTTCTGTTGGCTCAATCATAATACATTCTTCCACATTTAATGGGAAGTAAATTGTTGGTGGATGGTAACCGAAATCAAGCAGACGTTTTGCAATATCTAATGTACGTACACCAAGTTTCTTTTGACGACGACCTGATAATACAAATTCATGCTTGCAATGTCTATCGAACGGAAGATCATAGAATGGTGCTAATCTTCTCATCATATAGTTCGCATTTAATACAGCATACTCAGTTACTGCACGCAAGCCATCTGGGCCCATAGAACGAATATATGTGTATGCACGAACGTTAATTCCGAAGTTACCATAGAATGGTTTCACACGCCCAATTGCTTCTGGACGATCATAGTTAAAGTGATAGCCATTTTCTGTTTTCTCTAAAATCGGTTTTGGTAAGTACGGAATTAAATCAGCTTTCACACCTACTGGACCAGAACCTGGGCCACCGCCGCCATGCGGACCTGTAAATGTTTTATGAAGATTTAAATGCACAACGTCAAATCCCATATCTCCTGGGCGTGCTTGGCTTAATACCGCATTTAAGTTTGCACCATCATAGTATAATTTACCGCCTGCGTTATGGACGATTTCTGCCATTTCTAAAATATTTTCTTCGAATAGGCCTAATGTATTTGGATTTGTTAACATAAGTGCTGCTGTTTCTTCGTTTACAACACGTTTTAAATCATCTAAGTCAACAAGACCATGTTCATTTGATTTCACCGTAATTGTTTCAAAACCAGCTACTGTTGCAGACGCCGGGTTTGTTCCGTGAGCAGAGTCAGGAACAATTACTTTCGTACGGTTAAAGTCACCGTTCGCTTCATGATATGCACGAATCAACATTAATCCTGTCCATTCTCCGTGTGCACCAGCTGCTGGTTGTAACGTAACAGTATCCATACCTGTAATTTCAATTAAATGTTCTTGTAAGTCATACATTAATTCCATTGCACCTTGCACTGTTTTTTCATCTTGAAGTGGATGAATATTTGCAAAGCCTGCGAAACGAGCTACGTTTTCATTAATTTTCGGATTATATTTCATCGTACAAGACCCAAGTGGATAGAATCCAGAATCCACACCGTGGTTACGGTTTGAAAGCGCTGTGTAATGGCGCATAATATCAAGTTCAGATACTTCTGGAAGCTCTGCATCTTCTACTCGAATATAATCACTCTCAAACACATCTTCTAATTTTACTTCTTCTACATCTAATTTGGGTAAGCTATATCCTACGCGTCCTTCTTTAGTCACTTCAAAAATAAGTGCTTGGTCTTGGTTCTTCATTGGATAGCCCCCATTTCGTTTACAAGTGTGTCAATTTCCTCTTTTGTACGAAGCTCTGTTACCGCTACAAGCATATGGTCTTCATGCTCTTTATAATCACGGCCTAGGTCGTAACCACCGATAATATTCTTTTGTATTAATACATCATTTATTTCTTTAACTGGACGTTTACAATCTACAACAAATTCATTAAAGAATGGTCCAGCGAACGTTACTGTGAAACCTTTCGCTTCAAATTGACGTTTTGCATATTGTGCTTTAGAAATGTTTTGACGTGCCATTTCTTTTACACCTTGTTTGCCAAGTGCCGTCATTGCAACAGAAGCTGCTAATGCATTTAACGCTTGGTTTGAACAAATGTTAGACGTCGCTTTATCACGACGAATATGCTGTTCACGTGCTTGTAACGTTAATACAAATCCACGTTTACCATCTGAATCTACAGTTTGTCCGACAAGACGTCCTGGAATTTTACGCATAAATGCTTTCGTTGTTGCAAAGTAACCACAGTGCGGTCCACCAAACTGCGTTGGGATACCGAATGGTTGTGCATCACCGATTACAACATCAGCACCGAATTTTCCTGGCGGTGTTAATGCGCCTAATGATAATGGATTTGAAGAAACGATAAATAATGATTTTTGTTGATGAACGATTTTTTCGATATCAGCTAACTTTTCCACTTGTCCGAAGAAGTTTGGATATTGAACGATTACACAAGCAACTGTATCATCTACTTCACTTTGTAATACTTCTAAATCTGTTACACCGTTTTTATGATCAATTTCAACAACTTCAAGATTTTGACCTTTTGCATATGTTTCAAGTACTGCTCTTGATTCTGGATGAACTGCCTTAGATACAAGAATTTTCTTTTTACGAGTATGACCAGCTGCTAGCATTGCCGCTTCAGCTAAAGCTGTACCTCCGTCATACATAGAAGAGTTTGCTACATCCATTCCTGTTAATTCACAAATCATTGTTTGGAATTCAAAAATTGCTTGTAATTCCCCTTGTGAAATTTCTGGTTGGTATGGTGTGTAAGCTGTATAAAACTCTGAACGAGAAATAACATGATCAACAATTACTGGAGCGTAATGATCGTATACACCTGCTCCTAAGAAAGAAGCATATTCTTTTAAGTTCGCATTTTTGCTAGCCATTTGAGATAGCTCTTTTAAAAGCTCTGGCTCTGATTTTGCTTCTTTAATTTTTAAATCCCCTTTAAAACGAACACTCTCTGGAATATCAGAGAATAACTCATCAATCGTTTGAACGCCGATTGTTTGTAACATTTCTTTTTTGTCTTCTTCTGTCATTGGAAGATAACGATGCAACATGAAATCTACCCCTCTCCCCGTTACTTTGAACGTTTATAAAATGGTGTTGGAACAACTACTGCTTTGACGCGTTTATTACGAATTTCAATTTCTACTTCTGTATCAACTGCTGCGTATTTTACATCAATTAGTGCTAAACCAATGCTTTTCTTTAACGTTGGAGATTGTGTACCACTCGTTACTTCCCCGATTTTTTCTTCTCCTATAAATACAGGGTAATGCGTACGAGGAATACCGCGTTCGATTACTTCGATGCCGACTAATTTACGAGATGCACCGTTTTCTTTTTGCTCTTTTAACGTTTCTTTTCCAAAGAAATCTGCTTCTTTATTTGGTTTTACCGCAAAACCAATTCCCGCTTCAATCGGTGTAATATCTTTTGATAACTCTTGTCCGTATAACGGAAGTGTTGCTTCGAAGCGAAGTGTATCACGAGCACCTAAGCCACATGGTTTTAAGCCCTCTTCTGCTCCCACTTCAAGAAGTTTCTCCCAAAGTTTTGCTGCATCTTCACTCTTACAGTAAATTTCGAATCCATCTTCACCTGTGTAACCTGTACGAGATACAAGTGCAGGAATTCCATCTACAAGAATATTATTTTTAAATTTAAAGAACTTAATTTCTTTCAAATCTTCTGACACAACTTTTTGTAAAATGCCTTCTGCTTTTGGTCCTTGAATTGCAAGCTGCGCAACTTCACTAGAAACATTGACTACTTTCGCATCGCCAATTACATGGCTAGCTAACCATTCGTAATCTTTCTCGATATTTGATGCATTGATTACTAATAAATAGTCTTCTTCACCACGTTTGTAGATTAATAAATCATCTACTGTGCCACCATTTTCATAGCACATAGCTGTATATTGTGCGCCCCCTACCTTTAAGGTAGATACGTCATTTGTAACAACACGTTGTAAAAATGCTAAACTATCTACACCTTTTACCTCTACTTCTCCCATATGAGATACATCGAACAAACCTGCTCCTGTACGTACAGCTTCATGTTCCTCTTTAATGCTTGAAAATTGAACTGGTAATTCCCAACCACCGAAGTCGACTGTTTTCCCACCATACTTCGCGTATACATCAAATAACGGTGTACGTTGTAATGTAATCATGCTCTTTCCCCCTTATGCTCTGACAAATCAATAAAAGTTGCTTCCCATATCTAAACATTTTCATTCTGAAAAGATAAGGTTATACGGAATCTCAGTATATTTTTTTATGAAAGCGTAAATAAAAAGTTACTTTCTTGGATAAAATACGAAAGATTCCACACATTTCACACCATTATCCTAACATTATTCGCTATATTTCATCAATATTCTAGCATAAAAAATAATTTAGAATTTTTCATTCTTAATCTTATTAAATACAAATTTTGAAATTTAGCCCTTTATCATTGCCTATTCTTTAACTTTTAGTAATTGTGATAGCGCCTTATTACGAGGCTTATAATAAAGATTTTTTAAATAATCACTTTAGTTTATAAAAGGTGGGAGAGTCTTAATGAATGTCGATATTTCCGTAGATCGAACGTGGCAAAACAATTTTTTAAAAAGAATTGATGAAGATGGTCCTTGGACAAATTGGGATTTATATCATTTAGCTTATAAAACAGAGAAATCGTTACTCGTCCCTACTTTTGATGGATTGCAAGCACCGAAACATTTATCACATTTCACGCCGCTTCCACATCAATTAGAGGTCGCTCAAAATGTCATTGAACAAATGAATGGTAAAGCGATTCTAGCAGACGAAGTTGGACTTGGAAAAACGATTGAAGCTGGACTTATTTTAAAAGAATATATGGTTCGAGGACTTGTAAAAAAGGTACTCATTCTCGTTCCAGCTTCTCTCGTATCTCAGTGGGCGTATGAACTAAACACAAAATTTTTTATTCCTGCGGTCGCTCAAAAGAAAAGTTATTCTTGGGAACAAGCTGATGTCATCGTTTCATCAATCGATACTGCGAAACGTTCACCGCATCGCGATATCGTTTTAAATCTAGAGTATGACCTTATTATTATCGATGAAGCACATAAACTAAAAAATAATAAAACAAAAAACTATGAATTTGCACAGCGATTAAAAAAGAAGTTTTGTTTATTACTAACTGCAACTCCTGTTCAAAATAAAATCGATGAAATCTTCAACCTCGTTTCTTTATTAAAACCAGGTCATTTAGGCAATCAATCTAATTTTGAAGAATATTACGCTTCCAAAAATCGTTCCACTGAATCCGATGAAGATTTAAAAGCTCTTATCAATAAAGTAATGGTTCGAAATAGACGCAATAACACTGGCATTGATTGGCCGAAGAGGCATGTACGAACAATCTTCGTTGAATTCAATGAAGAAGAACAAGCTTTGTATAATGAAATTGAAAATTGGCGTGGACAAGATGCCGTCACATCTGCTTTCTCATCCTTAACTTTAAAACGGGAAGCATGTAGTAGTCGTGAAGCTGTTTACTATTCATTAAAAAAACATGTAGAAAAAAGACAGAAAGAAAATGAACACTACATAAAGGACCCACATATTGATGTGCTGATGGACAAAATTAATCATATTCCGTTCAACTCCAAAGCAAATAAAGCACTAGAGCTTATAAAAGAAGTTGACGATAAAGTCATTATCTTCACTGAATATAGAGCTTCACAAATGTATCTACAATGGTTCTTACAACAACATGGCATTTCCTCTGTTCCATTTCGCGGTGGATTTAAGCGCGGGAAGAAAGATTGGATGAAGGAGCTTTTCCAAAATCATGCCCAAGTATTAATTGCGACCGAAGCTGGTGGTGAAGGAATTAACTTACAATTTTGTAGCCATATGATTAATTACGACTTACCGTGGAATCCAATGCGACTCGAGCAAAGGATTGGACGTATTCACCGTCTTGGACAAAAAAATGATGTTCATATTTATAACTTAGCAACAAAGCACACTGTTGAAGAGCACATTTTAAAACTACTATATGAAAAAATTAATTTATTTGAACGTGTAATCGGTGAACTCGATGAAATTTTAACGAGAATCAACATGAAAAATATTGATGCGCATATTCAAGAAATTTTCGCGCAGTCAAAAAGCGAAGGTGAAATTCGAATCAAGATGGAAAATTTAACATCTATTATCGATTTTGCGAAGCGCAATGAAGCAGAGGTGCAAGACTATGCAGCAAAATGAAATTCATAATTACTTATATAACTTTTTTGAGGCGAATAACTGCGAAATTTTAGAACGTTCCCCTCACCTATTAGACGTGCAGTTAACAATTGAAATGGATAAATTACTAATGAACCGCCCTTTCTATTGGCACTATCTTGAAAAAACAGGAGGCATTCCGAACCCGATGCGCCTTACTCTTATTACAAATCCAGAAAACGAAGAAAACGACGGTGAACTTATTCATTACGGTTCACCCCGTTTGCATCAAATATTTGAAACAACAAAAGAACTAGGTTCATACATACGTTTATATGAGGAAGTGAAACATAGCGGGGCAACTCATACCCCCCTTCATCCTTGGCTTGGTGTAAATATAAAAGTATCTTATCAATGCGACCGCAAAAAAGACATACTTCATTCCATCGGTATTCATCTTATTTCCGGGACAATGATTGCGAACTTTCATGACACTTTAGCAGAGATCAAACTCACACCGAAAATACCTGACTTTTGTTTTACCCTCTCACCTATCATTAAGCCACAAAGTGGCTTACAACGTATAGAGGATGCTTTAAAAAATATAATCGCTGAAGATGACCACACGTGGGCAAAAGAAGCGAGAGTGCGTTGGAATCACGATTTAGACCTTTTAAATCGATTTTACGAAGATAGCGATGAACTTCCAGAAAGCTATGAAATTGAAAAGCAAGCATTACAAGAACAATACGAACCACGCATTACAATACAAATTATAAACGGTGGTCTCTTTTATGTTACCGCAAATCATTTTCTATCTTAAAGAAAGCTCCTTCAGATTGAAGGAGCTTCTTTTAAGATATGTTTCCAGCCTATTCTCTATCTTCATTACGCTCTTGCTGTTTTTTCTCTGTCATACGTTTCTGATATGCACGATCCTTTGCACTTACATGGTTTGCATCAGTTGGAAGATTCTCTTTTGAACGACCAATTCCATTACTCATCTTTTTCGCCTCCTTTTTGCATGTTTCAAAATGCATCTTTATTTTCAGCTAGAGGCACAATCCTTATACAAAAAAATAAGAGCAGCCAGTAGCTGCTCTTACTCATTCACGTATTTTTGAAACATATCATGGATGCCTTGATTTACGAGGTTCGAGATCTGTTCGTCAGATTTATTCGGATAACGATCACGTAATCTGATAGATGCCTTCACCATTAAATTTTCTAATACAGAACGGCCACCTTCTCCATAAATAATTTCAGCATACTTAACCAGTCTTCCATCCTCTAATGTTGCTGGATTATGATTGAAGAAAAATTTACTCATTGTCTCCACCTCTCTTTTGATAACGTTTACATTTATATAGATTATTTATGTTATTTATTTCACAATATTGTATGCATGTATATTTAATTAGTTTCATTATAAAGTAACATATCAATAGTAAATATGTGATTTTCCATCCATTTTGTGAACAAACCAAAAATGAAAGCGTTTCCTTTATTATATACTAAAAAAACTTACTACGCTAGGGACAATTTTTTTAATCTACTAATCATCTACTTTTCTTTTTTTATTAAACCTTATACAATTTTCAGAAATTATATTATAAAATATATGTATGACTTAAGGAGGATTTGTATGAATCAAAATAAAAAAGCTATATTAGATCTTGTCTTTTATCTCGTATTCCCATTCCTCATTTGGAAATTTGCAAAACCTTATATCGATCCTTATTACGCAATGTTAATTTCCTCTGTTCCGGGGATTATTTATACACTGTATACCTTTAAAAAGGAAAAACAGCTTAACGTTACAGGGTTCTTTATTTTAATTACACTCATTTCTAATACAACGGTAGACTTAATATCTGGATCAGCGGAACGAATGCTATGGAATGATGCATATTATCATATCGTACTTGGCTGCATCGTTATATGTACAATCTTTATAAAAAAACCACTTATGTTATATTTCGCAGCGGATATTTCAGCTCTGCAAGGTCATGATCGTGATAAAAGTCGTGAGCTTTATCGTGATAGTCGTATATATCCAGCACTGCAATATTTAACACTATTTTTCGGCCTTCAATTTATATTAAAAAGCTTCTTGAAAATCTATTTCATCTCTGTTTTCGGTGTAGATGGATATGGTGAAATGAGAGCTATTATGACTGCTGTTGGCTGGGGTATTTCTATTTGCATCGGAATAGGGTTTGTATGGGTAAATAATAAGATACATGCGGTTACTGAAGAAAAAGAATCTGTGCAACAATAAATAAAGATCCCCTAGTGCAACAAGCTGCTAGGGGATCTTTATTTTGCCAGACATATTACGAAAAAGTTAGCTTGATTTTTTTCTTTTATTTTTTACATTTCGATAAAACAAAGCAGCGCTCAGTGGCATAACACCAAACCATTTATTTAAGAATGGCTCTTTCTCCGCACGACGTTGTTGTTTCTGTTGTTTTCGATCCTCTTTTGGAGCATCCATATATGACACAAATTGCTGTGTCACAAAGCGTACATAATCATTAGTAGACATATTATCATCACCTCTACTTGATTAGTATGTCCACTTTTTTATTCATTAATCTTTTGCTTTAATTCATTCATAATTTGCTTTACCGACTTATTTGTCGTATCGATATGAATATCAGCCTCTTCATAATAAGCTCGGCGCGATTCAAATTTCGTTATAAATGCATCTATATCTTTCTTCTGAAATAGTGGACGTGTCGTATCTTCACGAAGCCTTTCTGCAATTACATGTGGATCGCAATATAAATACACAACAGTTCCATTTTCCTTCATCCACTTTCGATTTTCCTCCCGTTCAATAATCCCTCCACCCGTTGTAATAATTACATTCTGAACCGGTAGCGAACGTAACATTTCACTTTCATATTCCCGAAAAGCCATTTCGCCTTCTTCGGCAAAAATATCACGAATTGCCTTCTCTTGCTTCTCTTCAATTTTTTGGTCTGTATCTACAACATCCATATGAAGTTCTTTACTTAACACTTTTCCAATTGTTGTTTTCCCGGCTCCCATATAGCCAGTTATGTATATAGATTTCATTTTCGTTCCTCTCAATCATCCGTTATTATTTGTTATTATAACGAAAGATGTTACTTTATTTAATAAAAAAACGTTTTGTTCTTCTTATGCTATGAAGAACAAAACGTAACATACTCACTATTTTCTCGTAATCAAACAAGCTGGCTCACTTTTACTTATAAGTACCTCTTCTCACCCACTGCGTTGCAATCCATTTCTCACCTTTCGTTACAGGTGCTCCTCCATGTAACGTAAGCTCATTTAGTAATTGATCTTGATAAAAATACTCAAAGTATACTGCCATTCCCTTTCTAGGGTGTACAGAAAGATTTAATTTCGGAAAGAATGTTTCCCCGCCTTCTTCTACATCATTTAAGTACATCACAAGAGTACTTATACGATTATTAGCAGCTGACCTGCTATGTTCTGCAAAATAATCATAGTGCGCTTTATATTCTTGATCCACTTCATAATTTAAAATGTGCAATCCTTCTCCATGCGCTACAGGAACATTCGTGATAGATGAAATTCGTTTTTCAATCTTCGAAGTAAGTTCATTCTCTTCCAAAAATGCACCACTACTCGTTCGAATATCATTTACATCACGTGATGAACCAACTTTAGAACGTTTCATATTACTTTTAGACATTTCAATCAATTCAGCGCACTCTTCATCACTTAATACATTTGCTAATACAACAATAAGAGGTTCTTCGAATTTTGAAATAATTTGTATTTCTCTATCCTCTGTCATAATCGTATTTCCTTTATGATCAAAAATAGTTTGTTCCTTATTTTCACCTATTTGATTGTTATTTGTCATTTTCTTATCTCCCTAGAAAAAATGATTGGATAGCATGAATATATCATATTCTTTCTACCTTTCTCTTTTTTGAGAAAATTTAAACTTTTGAACATCGTTCTTATCCCTTTCCTCAAAGAAATTGAATCCCTCCACAATAGAAACTCATGGTTCTTCTCCATATATTTTACATATTATCCTTCTACCCAATCAAATATTTTATTATCCTTTTTCCTATAGTGAAAGCTCACTGTATAGAAAACTCTCTGTTTTGTAACACATTGCAAAGAAATGATAATAACATCATTTTCAAAGACGTACTTTCCACTCACTTCTCCTCTTTCATACTGAAATAAAAAAACATCCTCTTTTTCTTTTTGCTGTAAGTCTCTTTTTATATCTGAAATAGCTCGATCAACAAGTTCCTCCATGAAAAAACTTTGTTCTATTTCAGAATAAAATTTTTTATCCGAAAGTAACATATTCGTTTCGTACATCAAAAATGAAATGAATAAAATAAGAAAAATAATTGTTCCTGGCATTACAAATCCATCTTGTTTTCTCATGTTTCTATCTCAATTTCACTATAGCGCACAGCCACGCCTTCATATATTTCACCACTTATATCTTTCACATATATATATAACAAATGAGGTGTTAATTTATACGAAATCGCTTCAATCCTTTGTAATATAAATTCCCTTCCGCGCATATTTACTTTTCTTATTAAATTACTATTCAACTTTTCATACGTCACCTGATCACCATTACGAAGTTGGAAGCGTAAAATATTCCCACCATTTTCTAGCTCTATCTTCCTCCCACTTAATACTTCACGAAACTCTAATTGCATTTGTCCTAAAAACACATCCCACTCCCAGTCATTTAATCCTTTTGAATGTGTATTTTCTATCCCCATAATATGAAGACGCGGTAAAAGTAAAAAGAACATTGATAAAAGCAACAAACATGCAATCATTTCTATTAATGTAAATCCCGCTTCTTTTTTATTTTTCCTTTGCCTAAAGGCATTGCTCCATCGCTTTTCCTCTCATATCTTTCCACATCGTACAAACTTCATCTCCTCTCCAATATGTGTAATATACAATTCCTTTTATGACTTGCTCTTTTACTCGCTTTTCCTCATTCTCATACTTAAATAAGGCCGCTTCTTTTTTTAATAATATTAATGCTTTATAGCTCATTTTTATATTTTTTCTTTCTTGCATAATTAATAATGTTTGCGGGAGCAATAACGATGCCGCCATCATTATTAAACTTAACGCTACAACCATTTCAACCATTACTGATCCTTTTTGACACTTCACGATACGTAAATCTCCCTCTTCCAAGCTGAAATACAATCTCATATTTATACCCTCGATAGGAAAGTAAAATCGCACCACCCCTATTAATATTCCCGCTCGGATTATATGTCATTGGATTTGGAAAGGTATGCAAATCCATTTGGACATCTTTATCATATTCTCTCTTAACAATTAAAAGGTCTGTCTCCGATTCCGAAATATAATACATATGTTTCTCTTTAAACCAGCGTAACGTATAATGTTTTTGACGCTTAATCGCTAACTGCTGCATATACAAAATATCATTTGAAAACTGTTTCAAAAACTGCTCAACTTTTTGTTTTTCATGTAATGAAGTAACGTTAAAATGCGTAACAACACTCAGTACAGAAATAGCAAATAAGACAAGTAGCATTTCTAAAAGAGTAAAACCTTTTTGCTTCACGATTTCCCAGCTGATACCGTACCATCATCGGAAATATGGATTGGTTCACCTTTCGGGCAAGTTTTTGAAGTAATATACTTTCCTGTTTCAAGTTCCTCTATTGATGGAATCTTATTATGTTGCAAGTGATATGCTTGTATTTGTGCTTCTATAGATTTCACATAGGCTGCACATCCTTTTCCTTGGACGGATGAGCGCTGTGTAACTACATTTGGAATAATTAATAGTAATAATACAGTTATGACAACCATAACTAATAACATTTCTAAAAGAGTAAAACCCTCCTCATTCTGCATGTAAATGCCCCCTATATAGAATTCATCATTTGAAACATCGGCATAATCATCGCTAAGTACATCAAAATGACTATAACCCCAAGACATGTAAATAAAATGGGTTGAATCACAAATAACATACGTTTAATTTTTTGTTCTACCTTTTCAATAATGAGCTCACTGTAATCACCAAGCTCATTTGCTAAATTACCGTTTGCTTGTCCATGCGTAATGATATAAGAAAGTTCTTTCTCGTAATAACCGCTTTTATCAATAATAGATTGTAACGGTTCTCCTGCAATTAATTGCCGCTCAATCCGGTCTGCTTCATACTGAAAGAACGGATGATACTTTTGCTTCATCATTATTGTTAATGCTTCGTGTACCGACAATCCACCGTGTAATAAACCACTTAATTGAGTGGAAAAATAATGCGAATGATTTAAAATAAGAAATGTTTTCATAAGGGGAATACGGATCATAATCTTTACCTTTTGAGTAGGCGGAAGTTTTCGGAAATAAAATATATATAAACTAAATCCCGTTATAACGATAAGAACAATCATATAAACGAAGTAGGGTAATAATTTAATTGCAACTAAAATTTGCTCCGTAAGTGGTGGTGCTGTAGAACGTAAAGAACTATACATCATTTCAAACTGAGGCAATAAAATGAGGTTAAAAACAGAAAGCATAATCATTAAAAAAATGATAAAAACATAGGATATCGCATTACTTTCATCATATCTTTCCTATATTTATCTTTCTTGTAAAGAAGTACGCTCCCTTGTTGCAAAGCAAAAGAAATGTCACCATGTCGCTCTGCATAAAACAAATAACTTAACATCTCAGAGTGAAACATTAATTGGTGAAAAGAAGCGTGCAAACTTTGTCCATTTTTCAATCCCTCGATCATACGCTGTAACTGTAATTTCTTCCCTAATGGTAGTTGCAACTGCAAAAATTCTAACGCCTGCAAAAGTGAGTAACCTTTCTCTAATAAATCACTTAATCTTTTACATAATAATGCTTGATCACTTAAACTCCATTTTCTCTTAAACATATACATCTTCTTCTAAAAAGCCTAAAGCATACCCTTTTCGAACCGACGATTCCAACGTTTTATAGTGATACGTAACATGTTCTCCACTTGCTTCTTTAATCGCTTGTTTTAATTCATATCCATATAACAGTTCATAAATGCTTGCCTGTCTCACTTTCCTCATTGATTTACATAAAGTTGCACACTTCCCTCTGCAAAATGGACATTTTAATTCGACGAGCCGCTGAGCAGCTACTGCTAATAATGATTGTTCAATTTCTTGCCTTGTAATACCATAATCCATAAATCGTAGTATCGCTCCTTTCGCATCATTTGTATGCAAGGTTGTCATTACTAAATGTCCCGTCAAACTGGCCCTTACAGCTACTTTTGCTGTTTCTTCATCACGAATTTCGCCAACTAAAATAATATCTGGATCATGACGCAAAATAGCCTTTAATCCTGTTTTATATGTGATACCAGCTTTTTCATTTATTTGAATTTGTAATAAACCATCTTTTCTTTGCTCAACTGGATCTTCCAGTGTAATGATGCGACGTGTTTGCCATTTTCTAGCTACTTCTAATAATGCATACATTGTTGTTGTTTTTCCAGAACCAGTCGGCCCAGTAAATACGAGTAACCCATGCGAATGCTTTAAAAAAGAGAGTAATTTTTCCGCTGAACTTGGAAATAACGAAAGGTGAGACAACGGCTGTACAGATGCTTGTAAATGGAGGCGAATAACGAGACTTTCTTGATATACTGTTGGAAGTGTTGAAAGGCGTAAATACACTTCTTGTCCATCAATTTGTAAGTACAACGAACCATTTTGAGGTTTTCTCCTCTCTCCTATATCCATTGATGCTAAAAATTTAAAGTGCGAAACAAGCTTTTCTCCAAATCCCTTTTCAATACACCGTTTCGTAATTAAATCTTTTCCAATACGTAATTGAATCGCCACATCCTTCTGCCTGGGCACAATATGTAAGTCCGATGCTTGCACCCCACAAGCTTCTTTCATAATCATATTTGCAAAAAGCTCGACACTATTCATCAAGTTTCCCTCCTCACTATGTATATATCATGAAAAAATGCACAAGAAAAATTAGAAATTTTGTATTTTCACTAGGAGAAAAAGGGAAAATATGTTTGTGAAATTATGAACAATTTCTGAATTATTGTCTGAAATTACCTATATGGAAGTTTATCTGTATTATAATGTTAATATCTTGGATAAAGTGATAAAGGTGGAGATCCTAATGGAACAAGCTTTAAAAATTACAGGTGTGTTATCTGACCCTACTCGTTATTACATTTATAAATATATTTCGCAAAAGCATAATTACGTAACTGTACAAGAAATTGCAGATGAGTTTAACATTCATCCAAACGTAGCGCGTTTACATTTATCTAAATTAGAAGATGTTAATATGCTCAAATCAGAAACAAAAAAAACTGGGAAAGGCGGCAGACCAAGCAGACTATACGTCTTGTCTCAAGATGTCATCCAGTTACAATTCCCATTTCGCGATTATCAATTATTAGCGCAGATAGCATTTAATTCACTGCTAAGCTTAGGTAGTGCTGGTGAAAAAGCGCTATATGAAACAGGGAAACAATTCGGCAAAGAATTAATGCAACAACATATGCATCGCTTAAATGTAAGTGCAGAAGCATTGACGATAGAACAAAAAATGCTAATCGCAAAAGAAGCATTCTCAACAGCTGGCTTATCCCCTGCTTTTGAATTAAGTACAGATGGCACAAAAATTTTCTATGATGTACACAATTGCCCATTTAAAGAAGTTGCTGCGCATCATCCGACTGAAATTTGTAATATGCACGGAGATATGATGAAGGGGATTTTTGAAATCCTATTCCCGAACGTGGAATTAACACGAAACGATAGTCTACTAGATGGATGCAAATCTTGTAACTATAAAGTGAAACTTTAATCAGTGGGGGGGTGTTCTTCCCCCACTGATTATTAGCTTTCACCAATCGGGCTTTTACGGGCAGTTATCTCCCACCTAACTTCCTCGCATTTGCTGAATTTTGAGGTGGGAGTTTTACTGCCCACAAATAGCGGGATAAAGTTCAAATTTAGTTTTTCAACTAAGAAGAAGTCAATATTATAATTGGCTTCTTTTTTATATGAATGAATATTTACAATAGTTAGAAAAATAAACTATAATGAAAAGAGGTTTTACTTTTTTTAGAAAAGGAGGGAGATGGCATGGAGCGCATGTTTCGCGTTCTCGGCTTTTGGACTGGAATTTTCTCGGTTATGTTTTACGTAGGGGATATGCATTCGACCGCACTACTATTTTTAGGACAAACAGGATTCTTCGTACTTTTAAGTTATTTAAAATTAACAGAGCGTATGTATATATACGTATTCGGGGCATATTTAACCGTTTTCTTCATCGGATTTACATGGTACACAACATTTTTACTTGTCCCTGGAGCTGGGCATTAAGAGATGGCAAATTGCCATCTTTTTTTTAATCCCGCAATTCCCTAGTTGACTTATAGGTTTTATTACCTTATATTCTATATAACACATTGGAATTAGGGGGAATCAACATGAATACACTGCTTGTCGGGATTAACATCACAGTCATGCTCATTTTAGTTGGCGTATTGTATTATATGCAACGTAAGCATGTATCTTTTAATAAACGTGTATTTACTGCTTTAGGAGTCGGAATTATCTTTGGTCTTATATTACAATTTATTTATGAACCTACTTCTAAAGTAATTATCGAATCAAATACCTGGTTTAGTTTAATTGGTAACGGTTATGTGAAATTACTTCAAATGATCGTTATGCCACTTATTTTAGTATCTATTATTTCAGCATTTACAAAATTACAATTAACGAAAAACCTTGGTAAAATCAGTGGTCTTATTATCGGAATTTTAATTCTTACTACAGGAATTGCCGCAGCTGTCGGTATAGCTGCAAGCGCAGGATTTGATGTATCAGCAGCAGGATTACAACAAGGTGATGCAGAATCTGCTCGTCTGAAATTAGTAGAAGAAAGATTTACCTCTATTGAAAAGACAACAATTCCAGACAAATTGTTAGAACTGTTGCCTACGAATCCTTTTCTTGATTTAACAGGTGCTCGTCCAACATCAACAATTTCTGTTGTAATATTTGCAGCCTTTATCGGGATTGCCTTTATAGGTGTAAAACGAAAATATCCAGAACAAGCAGAGCTATTTAAGAAAATGCTTGATGCTGTATATGCAATCGTAATGCGTATGGTAACATTAATTTTACGTCTTACTCCATACGGCGTATTAGCTCTTATGGCAAAGACAGTTGCTGGTAGCGATATTAACGCTATTTTAAAACTTGGTAACTTCGTGTTAGCATCTTACGTAGCTCTTATCGTAATGTTTATCATTCACTTATTATTAATCGCATTATCTGGTTTAAATCCAATTCAATATTTGAAAAAAGTGTTCCCTGTATTAACATTTGCATTCACATCTCGCTCTAGTGCTGGTGCAATGCCATTAAATATTGAAGCTCAAAAAGAAAAGCTTGGTATTTCTGAAGGAATCGCTAACTTCGCTGCATCCTTTGGGGTATCTATCGGTCAAAACGGTTGCGCAGGTATTTATCCAGCAATGCTTGCTATGATGGTCGCTCCAACTGTAGGAATTGATCCATTACAACCACAATTCATTTTAACTTTAATCGCTGTCGTTGCTATTAGCTCATTCGGTGTTGCCGGTGTTGGTGGCGGTGCAACATTCGCAGCGTTAATCGTACTATCTACAATGAACTTACCAATCGGCATTGTCGCTCTTGTTATCTCAGTTGAACCATTAATCGATATGGGTCGTACAGCTCTTAACGTAAGTGGTTCTATGACAGCTGGTCTTATTTCTAGTAAATGGCTTGGTGAATTAGATCAGGATACGTACAATCAAGATGATGTAAAAACTGGTGAGATTGCTTCATAATAAAAAAGACGCTAACAATTTATACTGTTAGCGTCTTTTTTATTATGTTCCATCTCTATACATCTTCTCTTGAAAGTTATCACTCCAAGTATTCTTCTAGTTGCTCTTTTAACTCTTCCTCAATCTCATAACAAGATTCGTCAACAAGTTCCCCTACTTTCTTACTTCCCCAAATGCTTAATTGAATTTGCATTCCTAAAAAGATTCTTTCGCATTTCCAAATTGGAATATTATAAAATCCAATCATCTCTTTTTCTTCATCTAATATAGCTATGGCAACTGATGAATAATACCCCCCCTCAAAAGGATGCTCTTTATCTTTAACAAGTTCCATAGATAGTTCCATGTTTTTCTCTATGTATAAATATGAATACTCTTTAAAAAGTTCAAGTGATATTCGCTCTATTCCATTCTCCATACATTGAATCTTCTCTTTCAACTCCAATGTAAGCTCCTGTGCTTTATATTTCATTTCCGCCTCCTTAAACATAGAAAAAGAGAATACAATAACATATTCTCTTTTCTCAAATATATTTCATTATCTCACAGCCCGTCCCTTTCACAAATAACCATTTTGCTCGCACCATGTATGAAATTGTCCTACATCTACTCCAACTAACACGATATCCTTTAGCTCTACATCAATACTTTGTTCTCCAATTACAATAGCAAAATGGGATTCTAATTGTTTTTCATTTTTCTTTACAGTTCCAATTCGGTTCCGATGCGGCCCATTTTTTATATATGCTTTTTGTCCTACAATATCAAAGTTCAAGATTCTCACCTCTTTTACTGCGCTCAAATTGGAAATACAATCTCCACCTCGGAAAATTTCCTTTCATTGCACTATTTCTCTATATATATGACGAAACAATAAAAGAGTCCTTCCTTCTTTACAATTATTTTTTCTTTGTTTCATTTTTATGATTGAAACGTAAAGTTTATAATAAAATACACTTGGAAGCGCTTTCTACGTAATTTTTTATGTTATAATATAAAAGTAGAACTTCGTAAAGAGGGTTAAAAAATGAATATAAACATGATTAACAAAGTAATTGAAGCATTAAAAGTATATGGCTTTCAGGATGTATCATTCTGTGAAGAAACGAAGCAATTTTTATTTCATAACGAAACCGATATTATGAGCGGCTATGCAGAAATAACATATAGTAGTCAATTCGAAAAATTTAACGTACAAATTCATCCAATTGAAACGCATCACCAAGCAGAGTTACAAGAGGTTGAAAGACATATACAAGCTTGCATACGAAAAGTAGAGTATTTAAATGCACTTCTTACTGGACAAACAAAGCTAGATGATAAAATTATTATTATGTAAAAAAAAAAGAACGTGAAGCTATCACGTTCTTTTTCATTATACGTTCATTTTCCCCTTCAGCTGTAATCCTGTAACAGATTCTAATACATCCATCGCTTCTTCAAACGTCATATCAAAAATTGTCTTCTCTTCTATATAGGGAAACTGTCTAAAGCGCTTTTCTAACATTTTCACTGCATCCGATGTGAAGTTTGCGCTATCAATGCCAAATTCTGTTTCAAGAAGCACAATCCAATCTAACACATGAAAACCTAATCCATTTACGAATGAAATAAGTTTTTCTTCTGGCTGTGGAGATAAGAATACGTTTCGCTCCAGCTCACTGAAAAGTTCTTCTCCTAAAATTCCTGCTAACTCATCATCATGTTCGCGTTCAATAATCTCTTCATAACCGTAATCATCAACAAGCTCTTCTACTTCTTCACTATCCGCAAAAAGCAATTGACTAAGAATTGCATCTTTCTTAAATTCACTGTTTTGTACAACCCTTAAAAAACTTGTTTCCCATCCATTTTCTAATTTCATATTTATAACTCCTTTATATGCTTTACTTATAATAACTGTGCCCAAAATAGCCTAATGGTAACCTTCACTCTTTTTTTGCAAGAAATATTTCTCGCTGCATTCCCACGTCTAACATTCCACTTTATTCAATATATATGAGACAAGCCCCTCAATTTCTCCTTCGAAAATATCAACTTCTCGTAAATGGTAGAATGTCGTTTGCAACTCATTGCCCTTGTGATATATATAAATTTTCTTTTCTAAAGCAATTGCCATCCCTAATTCTGTATGACTTCCATTCCCACCCTCTAGTATGAGTAAGAAAACATCAGCTTCTCGTATCGCTTCTTGTTCTTCTTCACCAATCTTTTGCAATTGTTCTCTATTGGTTGCTCTTTCATTTTTCGTCCAATCATATGTATGCTGCCATCCCACTTCTTTCAACTGGCTTGATACGAAACGAACAAGATGTTTATTTTGAAATCCTGAAGCAATATAAAATTTCATTTATATTCACTCCTTAAATATGTATGGGGAAACTCCTTTTTTAGCGTTAATGGGATTTTTTCAAAAAAAATCCCCATCCTTAGAACTTATTTGCGTTTCAATGATGGGGTGCCTCATGATCTTCTTTTATTTTTTGTTTTTTATAACTTTCATCAGCTAACATTTCTAGTTCAGCTGTTATTTCTGATTTTTCAAGCTCTCGTTCTTGTGAAAATTTCCGTGAAATATAAACAATAACACTACCAACGTACAACACAAAGCATATAATAAGTGCAGTATTTTCATAGAGACTTAGCTCCAACACAGTCACTCCTAATCCATTCGTATTTTCACGCTTAATCAATTGGAATTTCCCTATTAACCATTTGTTACCCCGCTATTTGAGGGCAGTAAGACCCCCACCTCAAAATTCAGCGAAAACAAAGAAGTTAGGTGTGGGATTAACTGCCCGTAAAAGCCCGATTGGTGAGGGCTAATAATCAGTGGGGATGACCCCCCCACTGATTAAAGTTTCACTTTATTGTAACATAAAAATATCAATTCTTGGAATCTTTCATCCTACTAAAAAAGACATGATTGTTTAATCATGCCTCTGAAATATGTTGAATGATAGTTTTAATCGCTTCTTTTCCATTATATTTTTTTAATGCTGTTTTATACGTCTCATTATTATGAGATAGCTCTTCTATATGCTTTATAAGTGAGTTCACCGTTACATCCTCTTCATATAATACCGATGCATACCCTTGTCTTTTAAAGGATTCAGCATTTAAAATTTGATCTCCACGGCTTGCAAATTTCGATAACGGAATTAAAACCATCGGCTTTTGTATTGTTAAAAATTCAAAAATTGCGTTGGATCCCGCACGTGAAATAACAAAATCTGTTGCTGCTAATATATCCGACAACTCTTCATGTATATATTCAAATTGTCTATATCCTTCTTTATTTTGTAAGGATTCATCAAGATTTCCTTTTCCGCAAAGATGCACAATTTGATAATTTTTCAGAAGATCTGGAAGTGCCGATCGAACCGTTTCATTAATTTTCTTTGCGCCTAAACTTCCTCCCATAACAGTAATAACTGATCTCTTCCGGGAAAACCCTAGAAACTTTAAACCTTTTTCAAGATTTCCTCTTAGTACGTCTTCACGTACAGGCGATCCTGTATATATTACTTTTTCTTTCGGTAAATGTTTCGCTGCTTCTTCAAATGTAACAAATATTTTCGAGGCAAAACGGAGCGCAATTTTATTTGCTAGTCCAGGTGTCATATCAGATTCATGTAATAAAACTGGCACCCTATTTAGCCATCCTCCAATTACGACTGGTACGGATACGAAACCACCTTTTGAAAAAATAACATCCGGTTTTAGTTTACGAATTGTTACGTACGCATCCATAACACCCTTCATCACGAGAAAAGGATCTTTTATATTTTTCAAATCAAAATAACGACGTAGCTTCCCGCTTGCAATACTATGATACGGAATTCCTTCTTTTTCTATAATCGTTTTCTCAATCCCTTGATGAGAACCAATATAAGAGATATCCCAGTTCTGCTTTTGTAAATGTGGAATAATTGCTAAATTAGGCGTTACATGCCCTGCCGAACCGCCACCTGTAAAGACTATTTTTTTCATACGTCTCCCCCTTCTACACTATAGTACACTAAAATACCTTGCCTCAGGGTGAGAAAATACCATAGCCGTTACAGACGCTTCTGGCTCCATCATAAATCCTTCTGTTAATGAAATACCAATTTCTTCTGGATGAATTAAGCGAAATAATTTTTCTTGATCAGCAAGTTCTGGGCATGCTGGATAACCAAATGATACGCGTATTCCTCTATATTTCGTACGGAATCTCTCTTCCATCGTCAGTTCAGGTGAGTCTGGAATTCCCCAACGATCACGAATGAGCATATGTGTTTTTTCAGCAAGTCCTTCTGCTAATTCAAGTGCTAACGACTGAATTGCATGACTGCGTAAATAATCTCCCTTCGCCTTCCATTCCTCTGCAATATCTCGAACCCCTTCTCCAACGGTAACAGATAAGAAAGCGACATAATCCATCTCATCTCCAATCGGGCGTATATAATCTCCTAAAGTACGGTATGGTGCTTTCCCTTGTCTCGGAAATTCAAATCGCTCTATAATACGTGTGTGATCTTCCGGATCGTATATAATTATATTTTGTCCATCACTTTGCGCCGGGAAAAATTGATACACCGCTTTTGGGCGTAACCAAGATTGTCCTTCTTGTAATAATTCATCAATTAAATCATTTAGCTCATGTGCTCTTTTATCCCCTTCTTGCAAGAGTTTTTTTACGTTTCCTTTTAACCCAAGATGGTGTCCAATTAACATTTGTCTATTTAAAAACGGTGCAAGATGAAGGGCAGGAATATCCCGTAATACAACTCGTTTCGTCGAATCTGGCACTATAACAGTTGCTTTTGGCAACGGCTCAATAACTGCGGGAATTTCTATTTTTTTCTCCTCTTGTTTCACAATATGAAGATGGCGTTCCTTTTTATCTCGCTTCATCTTTTCACGTTCTTCTTCTTTTTGTAATTTGTTAATAATATCAAGACCTGTCATTGCATCACTTGCATAACATACGAGCCCTTTATAAGATGGAGAAATACGATTATCTGTAAATTTCCTCGTTAGTGCTGCACCACCTACAACAATTGGAATATCAATATTGGCTGCTTTTAAATCTTCAGCAGTCGTTACCATTTGTTGTGCGGATTTTACTAACAAACCAGAAAGGCCAATAATATCAGGTTTCTTTTCTTGTACTTCTTGAACAATTCGATCCGAACGAACATTAATTCCTAAATTAATAATTTCATATCCGTTATTTGATAAAATAATTTCAACAAGGTTTTTCCCAATATCATGTACGTCTCCTTTAACAGTCGCTAATAATACTTTCCCTTTTTTTGCACTCTCACTAGATTCCATATGTGGCTCTAAATAACTTACGGCAGCTTTCATACTTTCAGCACTTTGCAATACTTCAGCAACGATAAGCTCATTACCATTAAATAATCGCCCCACCTCATCCATTCCTGTCATAAGCGGCCCGTTAATAATATCCAGAGGTTTTCGCCCTTCTGTAAGCGCGAGACTTAGATCTTCTTGTAGTCCTTGCTTCGTACCTTCTACAATATAATTTGCCAGTCGTTCGTCAAGTGTTAGCGTTTCTTGTATAACGACATCTTTCTTTTTGGCAACACGATAAAAGTTTGTAAATTTTTCTAACGTCTCTTTCGTCGTTTCAAATAATAATGCATCCGCAAGACGTTTTTCTTCCTCTGGAATTAACGCATAGCGTTCTAATTTTTCCGTATTAACAATCGCATAATCTAATCCTGCTTTCGTTGCATGATATAGAAAGACAGAGTTTAATACTTCACGTCCAGCTGGTGGTAAACCAAAAGATATATTACTCACACCTAGAATCGTTAAACATTCTGGTAACGCTTCTTTAATAAGACGAATTCCTTCTATAGTCGCTGCCGCTGAACCTATATATTCTTCATCACCTGTTCCTACAGGAAACACAAGCGCATCAAAAATAATATCAGATGGGCGTATACCATACTTCTTCGTTAGTAATTCATAGCTTCTTTTAGCAATCTCTATCTTTCTTTCTGCACTAACTGCCATACCATCTTCATCAATTGTCCCTACAACTATCGCAGCACCGTATTTCCGAAGAAGGGGTGTCACTTTTTCAAAACGTTCTTCTCCATCCTCTAAATTAATAGAATTGATAACACCTTTTCCTTGAATATAAGTAAGAGCTTTCGCCATAACATTTTCATCTGTTGAATCAATCATAATCGGTACTTTTAACACTTTCGTAACTTCTGCCAAGAATCTTTCCATATCTTCTATTTCATCACGATCAGGGTCTGCCATACAAATATCAATAATATGAGCATTTTTCTTCACTTGCGCTCTTGCCACTTCAGCAGCCTCTTCAAATTTCCCTTCTGCTACTAATCTTTTAAACTTACGCGATCCAATTACATTCGTCCTTTCTCCAACAAATAAAGGCCTCATAGAATCATCGTATTGCAACGCTTCTAGTCCACTAATTCCATGTCCAACCCTTTCATGATGCTCACGAGGATTAATCGAGGCAAGCGCCGATTTCATTACACGTATATGTTCTGGTGTTGTGCCACAACAACCACCAATAATATTAATCCATCCTTCTTCAGCAAAACGTTTTACTTTTTCAGCAAGTGACGCTGGAGATTCGTGATAATGCCCATCTTCATCAGGAAGACCAGCGTTTGGATAACACGAAATATAACACTCCGATAAATCAGATAGGGAACGTATATGTTCCCTCATAAATTCTGGACCAGTAGCACAGTTTAATCCAACCGATAATGGCTTCATATGCTCTACCGATAAATAAAAGGCTTCGATCGTTTGACCCGCTAAAGTCGTTCCCATCGGTTCAATTGTTCCAGAAATCATAATAGGTACTATTTTGTTTAGTTCTTCAAACGCCGATTGAATTCCAATGTACGCAGCTTTCACATTACGCATATCTTGACTCGTTTCAACGAGTAATACATCAACTTCTCCTCTTAATAGTCCTCTCGCTTGCCTTGTATAGGCTTCAATTAACTCTTCAAAAGTCACACCACCTGTAACACTAATCGCTTTCGTCGTTGGTCCCATCGCTCCCGCAACATACACTTCTTTCCCACTTTCTTTAACTGCTTGCTTCGCCAAAAGCGCTGCCCTTTCGTTTAACTCTTCATCTAAATGAGACAATGCATAATCACTTAATACAATATTTGTTGCACCAAACGTATTCGTTTCAATAATATCTGCTCCAGCTTCAATGTAGACTTTATGAATATTTAAAATAACATCCGGTCTTGTTTTTACTAAATATTCATTACAACCTTCGTATTCTTCTCCTCCAAAATCTTCCGCTGTTAAGTCTTCTTGCTGGATCATCGTTCCCATTGCACCATCTAATATTAAAATTTCATGTTGTAATCTCTCTTCTATTCGTTTCATCAATTAATACCTTCTTTCACTTCTTGCTTTTCTCTCACATATTTCACGAGATGTTCTGTAATTTCATATTTTAAAAACGGTGTAATAAGATAAATACCGTTAAAGTATTTCATCGCCGCATCGATCAACTCTTGTGAAATACGAATCCCTTCCTCTATGGCTGCCTCTTTCGTTTCATGTCCATCCATTCTTTGTCTTATCTCTTCAGGGAGAGTAATACCCGGCACTTCAAAATGAAGAAAATCTGCGTTCCGCTTACTTACTAACGGCATAATTCCAATAAAGATAGGTTGTTCCAAATGCTTTGTCGCTTCATATACTTCTTCTATTAAAGCAACATCATATATCGGCTGCGTTAAGAAATATTCAGCACCAGCATCAATTTTTCGTTCCATTCGCTTGACCGCTGCTTTTAAATGCCTTACATGAGGATTGAATGCACCTCCGACAGAAAATCTTGTTGCCGGACCAATTGATTTCCCTAAAATAGAGCGACCGTCGTTCATCTCTTTAATCATTTTAATGAGCTCTATCGATGACAAATCATATACAGAAGTTGCACCTGGGAAATCACCAACGCGCGCTGGATCACCAGTTAAAGCTAGCACTTCCTCCATACCTAATGCTGATAATCCAAGTAAGTGAGACTGTAGTCCAATGACGTTATGGTCTCTACACGTTAAATGCGTCAATACTGGAATATCATGCTTCGTTAATAATGCACCCATAGCCATATTCGAAACACGAGGAGATGCTAATGAATTATCTGCTAGAGTAATAGCATCCGCTCCAGCCCTTTTCAGTGCTCTTGCCCCTTCAAAAAAACGCTGCGTGTCTAACGTTTTCGGTGGATCTAATTCCACTACAACTGTCGTTTGTTTCTTTGCCTTTTCTGCTAGAGTAACATGAGCTCTCGAACGCTTCTCATGTGTATGGACCACTTTAGGCCTTTGAATCGTCTCCTTTGCTATTACAGGTGCAACATTTGCAATAGCACGTTTCATTCCTTCAATATGTTCCGGGGTAGTACCACAACAACCACCTAATAAACGAATACCTTGTTCAATAAAGTTTGGTGTCATCTCTTCAAAATACGCTGGACTTCCCTCATATACGTAACGCCCTTCCACATAATTCGGGAGACCTGCATTCGGATATGCTGATAAATAGCCATTTTGAGGAATCGATATCATTTTGAAAGCTTCCGTCATGTGAAGCGGGCCTAGTTGACAGTTCAACCCAACAACATTGGCACCGTAATCTAAAAGCTGTTTTAATATTTCATTGACATCATTCCCATTTTGAGTCGTACCTGCCTCATGTAACGCTAACTGAGCAACAATCGGAATATTCGTTTGTTTACGCAATACTTTAACCGCATGCAATAATTCAAATTCATCATAAAAAGTTTCTAATAGTAATCCATCAACCTGTTCTTCTAGTAAAGCACCTGCCTGCTCAAGTAACATAAATTCTCGCTCTATATCAGTCGTTGTAACAGCACCAATATGTTTCATACCTCCAATTGTCCCTAAAATTGCATTCCGATCTGTTACTGATGCTTTCGCAATATTCACTGCCGCTTTATTAATTTGGACAACTTGATTCTCTAGACCATACATGCGGAGTTTCGCTTCATTCGCACCATACGTATTCGTTTGAATAACATCCGCTCCAGCAGCTACATATTGTTTATGGATCGATATAATTAAGTCCGGATCAGACAAATTCAATTCTTCAAAACTACTTTGTAAACCATGCGAATGTAATAACGTTCCAACCGCACCATCACCTATTACAATTCCTTTTGATAATAAATCTAGTAATTTCACGAATCTCCCTCATTTCTATCAATATAAAAACCCCCTCTTCACTTTGAAGAGGGGGACATAATTGTTCCTCCTCTTATTATGCAAAACACACGTTTTGCAGGTTTTAGCACCGTTTCAAACATTTAGTTTGAAGGTTGCCGGGTTTCACAGGGCCTTTCCCTCCACCGCTCTCAATAAGAGTTTGTCTTTATTATTTTATTTATGTAGCTAAAAGGAAATACGTTCCCCTTTTAACAATGTTTGTTAATTTTTTATAAATTTAGCACGCACTAAAATAAAAGTCAATGACACTTGCGGAAAAATAAAAATTATTTAAAATAAAGTTGCAATTCAGTTATCTTTTGTTGTAAAGTTAAAACCATAATAAAATTTCATACGAACATTCTTATCTAGAGAGGTAGAGGGACTGGCCCTTTGACGCCTCAGCAACCATTAACATTCATTCGTTAATAAGGTGCTAATTCCAGCAAATTGTGAAAGATTTGACAGATGAGAAGAAGACTCTATTCAATCCGAAAGCCTTCTTCTTAGAAGGCTTTTTTTATTTTCACTTAGTCGTTCACTTTAAAAAGGGGGAATTTTCACATGTCAACAATCGAAACAAAACTAGCACAAATCGGGAACCGTAGCGAAACTACAACAGGAACTGTTAATCCACCTGTTTATTTCTCAACTGCTTATCGTCACGAAGGAATTGGTAAATCTACTGGCTTTGACTATTCAAGAACTGGAAATCCGACTCGCGGTCTTTTAGAACAGGCAATTGCAGACTTAGAAAGCGGTGAGCAAGGGTATGCCTGTAGTTCAGGAATGGCGGCTGTTCTCCTTGTCCTTTCACTATTCCGTTCCGGAGATGAGCTTATCGTATCTGAAGACTTATACGGGGGAACATATCGTCTATTTTCCGAACATGAAGACAAGTGGAATATTCGATGTAGATACGTAGATACACAATCTATTAAACAAATTGAGCAAGCAATCACATCTCAAACGAAGGCTATTTTCATAGAAACACCGACTAATCCATTAATGCAAGTAACTGATATCGTAAGTGTAGCAAGTGTAGCGAAAAGGCACGGACTACTTCTTATTGTAGATAACACGTTCTATACACCTTATATACAGCAACCATTAACAGAAGGTGCAAACATCGTCCTTCATAGCGCAACTAAATATTTAGGCGGTCATAACGATGTACTAAGCGGACTTGTCGTTGCGAAAGGGAAATCTCTTTGCGAGGAGCTTGCTCATTATCATAATGCCTCTGGTGCTGTCTTAAGCCCGTTTGATTCATGGCTATTAATTCGAGGCATGAAGACTTTAGCACTTCGCATGAAACAGCATGAAGAAAACGCTCATGCAATTGTTGCTTATTTAAATGATGAAGATGGTGTGACAGATGTATTTTATCCAGGAAGAGGTGGTATGATTTCATTTCGCCTTCAAGATGAAACTTGGATTAATCCTTTCTTACAATCTTTATCCTTAATTACATTTGCTGAAAGTCTTGGCGGCGTCGAAAGTTTAATGACTTATCCAGCAACGCAAACTCATGCCGACATTCCAGAAGATGTTCGAACAGCACGTGGTGTGTGTAATCGTCTTCTCCGTTTTTCAGTCGGCATCGAAAATAGCAACGACTTAATTCAAGACTTAAAGCAAGCAATTAAACTTGTAAAAGAAGGTGTAAGAATATGAGTTATTCCATAGATACGCTTTTACTGCATAATCAATACAAGCATGACTCACACACAGGAGCTGTTAACGTTCCCATCTATAACACATCAACATTCCATCAGTTTGATGTAGATGCTTTCGGAAAGTATGACTATAGTAGATCTGGAAATCCAACACGTGAAGCTCTTGAAGATATCATTGCTTTATTAGAAGGCGGGACAAAAGGATTTGCCTTTGCATCAGGCATTGCAGCCATTTCTACTGCATTTCTCCTTCTTTCACAAGGTGACCATGTTCTTATTTCAGAAGATGTATATGGAGGTACTTATCGAATTGTTACTGAAGTTCTCTCCCGTTATGGTGTTTCACATACATTTGTTGATATGACCAATGTGGAAGAAGTAAAAGAAAACATTAAACCAAATACGAAGCTCTTTTATGTAGAAACACCTTCTAACCCACTTTTAAAAGTGACAGATATTCGTGCTGTTTCTAATCTTGCAAAATCTATTGGTGCTCTTACATTTGTTGATAATACATTTTTGACACCACTATTCCAGAAGCCACTTGACCTTGGCGCCGATGTCGTTCTTCATAGTGCCACAAAATTCATTGCCGGTCATAGTGATGTTACTGCCGGATTAGCAGTTGTAAAAGATGCCGAACTCGCTCAAAAACTTGGATTTTTACAAAATGCATTCGGCGCTATTTTAGGACCGCAAGATTGTTCTCTCGTGCTTCGCGGCATTAAAACATTGCATGTACGTCTCGAACATTCAGCTGCAGGTGCCAACAAAATCGCACATTTTTTACAAGAGCACTCTAAAGTTCAAAATGTCTATTACCCTGGATTACAATCACATCTTGGCTATAGTATTCAACAAACTCAAGCAACATCAGCTGGGGCTGTTTTATCTTTCACCTTACAATCCGAAGATGCACTGCGCCAATTTTTATCAAAAGTTAAACTACCCGTTTTTGCGGTTAGTCTAGGAGCTGTTGAATCTATTCTTTCATATCCAGCAAAAATGTCACATGCAGCTTTATCACAGGAAGCACGTGATGAAAGAGGGATTTCCAATTCATTACTCCGTTTATCGGTTGGTCTTGAAAATGTTAACGATTTAATATCCGATTTCGAAAATGCTCTATCTTATGTAGAAGAACCTATTAATGCATAGAGAGAAAAGAAGATATGAAATTAAGTTTTTATATCTTCTTTTTATGCTGTCTAGCATATTCATTTTAATGTTTCTCTTTCTGTTATAGTCCATAAAAAAATAAAAATGCATTATCTATTTCCAAGTAATGGACTAATTGATATATTAAGAAATAAAAAAGGGGTAAAAATAATGGATACTTGTGCAGATATTTTAATCGTTATCGATTTGCAAAATGGGGTATGTTATAGCGAAGAGCATTTATTCGATTTACAAAATTTACTTACAAAAGTAAATAAAAGAATTTCTTCATACAGAAAATCAAATAAACCAATCATTTTTGTTCAACATTGTGATGATGATTTGGTACCCGAAAAAGAACTTTGGGCTATTCATACCGATCTAGATGTTCAAGAACAAGATTTTTTTGTAAGAAAAACACATGCAAATTCATTTTATAAAACGAACTTAAAAGAGATTTTAGACCAATTATCTGTACATCGTATTGAATTTTGTGGTGCCCAAACAGAGTACTGTATGGATGCTACGATTAAATTTGCCCATGGACTAGGATACGAAAACTTCATGGTACAGAAAACAACCTCTACGTTAAATAATCCATTTATGTCCGCAAAAGAGACAATTAATTTTTATGAGAATATATGGAATCACAGATTTTTAAAATTGATACAAGATGAACTCTAGAATAAATGACTAATGACTTGATTATTCTAAGATGTATCAGTTACATCCAAACATTTCATTATCATCATAAAGAAGCTGATCATAATCAGCTTCTTTTCTTTTAACCTGTTATATATTCTATATATAACATTATAATTCCTTTGTCATATTATTTTAAAAATTTTGTATATTCATTTGAAAGAATAAGAAAATCATGATAAAATTGTGTTACGAATATATCTATATCTTTCAATTTTTGAAACGCATCAAAATTTTCACTCAAAAATGTCATTTTACAAAACTGTGCAAATTTATCTATTTTATTTACATCAGGGTCTCTTTTCTTACAATTTCTTTACTTTAGGACTTTTTTTCTGCAACAACTGTTTTCTTTTCTTTGATTTTTTGGTATGTATAGTATGGTATAACAGCTCACACGGAGGTGGAAAAGAACATGTTAGAAACCTTTCAAAAAGAAATAGAACTATATGAAAGCAATGCAGAATTATTGAAAGTGCTTGCTCATCCTGTTCGCTTATGTATTGTAAAGGGATTAATTGAACGTGGCCCAAGCAACGTTTCTACAATGTACACAGGCTTAAACATGCCACAATCTACAATTTCACAGCATTTAGCAAAGTTAAAAAGTGCTAAAATCGTTTCTAGTGAAAGAAAAGGATTGGAAATTTACTACAAAGTAGAAAACGAAACAATCATTCAACTCGTTCGCGTATTATTAGGTTAGGGACCTATAGACAGAGAAAAAGAGTGTATTCTATATTTTTCATCTCATATCTTTAATATAAATATATATCATGAGAGAAAATATATAATGCTACATAATTAAAAGTCGTATTAAAAAACAAGACACAGAAAATACTGTGTCTTGTTTTTTTTCATATTGTTAAATATTGATTCAAAAGTAAATTCTTCATATCTTTTGTGTGTATAACAACATCGAAAGCATTACCTAATCCTCCGTTCAAAATCATAGAGCGAATAGCTCTATTTAGTTTTTGAGTTTCAGAAAAAGGGTTGGTATCTTGATGGCTAGCAAGCTGATCTAATATTCCTGCTGCTAACAAAAACTCTGATTGCTTCCTATGCCATATCGTATTAATTCCTTGTAGCTCAAAATTCATCTTCAACTCATCCCAATGAACATGCGTAGTAAGGTCCATTTCTCCTGGATATGCAAGAGGATTACGAATTAGCTTGTGCTTATAATATCCTCTTAAACTTCCTTCACGATGTGCAGGATGCATCCATTCTTCTTTTGTATATCCATAATCAACTATAATACATATACCTTTCTGAAACCATTTCGCAATCTCTTCTATATACTCTTCCATTGCAATAGGCACTTCAAAGCGCTGTCCCTCAGCAATATGAATGTTATATTTCAATAAGTAACGACCGACTCTTTTCTCTATCGGTCTAAATACTTCTGTAAGGTTTCCCTCATCTGTATACGTGATACGTACTTCATACAAAATTCCATTTCTTTTCTCAACTATCTCAACAGGAAACGCATCAAATAATTCATTCGAAAAAATAATTCCTTCGAAAGACTCTCCCATTTCAATATAAGATGTATAATACGACACATTATCAAATAAGCAAAGCCTCTCCTGTTGTAGCCTTCTATGAAAAGGGCTCACTTCAATAATTGAATAGTTTAAATTGATAAAGGTTTCCGGAGATAATTGTTTCCATTCTTGTAAAACATCATAGGCAAACTTTCCTGTTCCCCCACCAATCTCACAAATATTTGGAAAAACTTCTCCCTTTTCAACAAGCCGAATAAAAAACTTAGCAAAAGTCTTCGCAAATACAGAAGATACATTGCTACTCGTAAAAAAATCTCCCTGTCTTCCAATTTTTTCACGTTCTCTCATATAATACCCATGTTCCTCTGCATATAATACGAGGTTCATATACGTACTATATGAAATCGAATGATCCTTTTCTTTTTCCATCCATTGTCTTAAAATGAGCTCCATCCCCATAATGACTCCTTATTGTAAAAATGGATTATTTTCTTTTTCAAATCCAATACTTGTTTCTGGACCGTGTCCACATAGCACTGCTGTTTCATCTGGTAATACAAATAGCTTCTCTTCAATACTTCCAATTAATTCAGCAAAACTTCCACCAGGTAAATCCGTTCTTCCAATACTCATTTGGAACAATACATCTCCAGAAAATACAGCATTCGCTTCTTTACTGTAATAAGAAATACTTCCTGGAGAATGTCCTGGTGTCTCAAAAATTTCAAAACTAAAAGAACCGATCGTTAATGTACCCTCTCCGTCAATAATATGATCTGCTGGTTTTGCTGTAATACTGCGGTTCATCATAAAAATTTGCGAGCCATTCACAGTTGCATCTCCTAACCAATCCGCTTCTTCTTTATGTACGTATACAGGAATATGAAAAGCGTCTCTCACGGCATCAACAGCACCAATATGATCAAAGTGAGCATGTGTTAATAAAACCGCAAGTGGCTTTAACTGCGCTTCCTGTAAATATGTAACAAGTTTCTCTCCTTCATGACCAGGATCAAAAATAATACACTCATTTTGATCATTCGTTAAAATATAAGCATTTGTTTGTAATGGGCCTAAAGGCATTTGTATCCATTTCATATGAAAATCTCCTCCAGTTATTTAATTTACTTTTAATGATACAACATTTCTTTCTCTTAGGAAAAGAAGGCGTGTCATCTCGACAATCATTTTTAAAACATGTACAATATAAAAGAGTAAATATTCTAAAAACTCATTCTAAGGAATGAGTAGACAGAGGAGGATATTGTATGGGCCTTGTTATTATTTTTACGCTAGTCACTCTGTTAGCTGTATTTGCTACGCTTAGAACACTTCGCGAAAAAAACTTATTCGCGGGCGGCTTCGCTATTGCAACCGTACTTGTTTTCGGATGGTTTACAATCATGACTGTTCTATATAATGGGTACCCACCAACAGCTTAATCCATTTACATTTTTATTCTCCAACAAGATCTTGCATAAAAAGAGGAAGGGGGCCCCTTCCTCTTTTCATTATTCACAACTTATATCATCTTCGCCTCGTATTTGTGCTTTTTTACAAGCCACGCTCCTCCAATTACACCTGCATCATTACCAAGTATTGCAATTGCTAACTTCGTACTCTTTACAGCACGAGAGAAAGCATATTGCTCGAAATAACGTTGAATTGGCTCTAATAGTGAATCTCCAGCTTTAGATACGCCACCACCAATTACGATTTTCTCTGGGTTCAACGTACTAGCAAGGTTCGCTACAGCTAATCCTAAATAAGAAGCTACTTTTTCCACTACTTCACCTGCTAGTTCGTCACCTTGTCCAAGCGCTTCAAACACATCTTTTGATGTAATAAGCCCTTCTTCTGCTAACATAGAACGTAAAACACTTTCTTTATCTGTCTCTTGTATTTGTTGCATAGCAACACGCACAATACCTGTTGCAGAGGCTACCGTTTCTAAACAACCCGACTTCCCGCAATTACATGGAAAAGCGTTCTCTGTAACAACTGTAATATGTCCAATCTCACCAGCAGCACCGCTTATACCATGTACAATCTCACCATTGGCGATAACACCACCACCAACACCAGTGCCAAGTGTCATACAAATTAAATCTTTTGCTCCTTCACCAGCACCTTTCCACATTTCACCAAGCGCCGCTAAGTTTGCATCATTATCAATAACAACAGGTAATCCCGTTTCTACTTCTAGTAAATCTTTTAACGGATAGTTTTTCCATCCTAAATTAACCGCTTCATAAATCATTCCAGATGCCACATGTACAGGACCAGGAGCTCCCATACCAATACCAATTAGCTTACTTTTTAATTCACCTAATTCTTCTAACTTTTTATCAATAGCTTTCGCTACATCAAGTGTAATATGTTTTCCTTGTTCATTTGTATTCGTAGGGATTTCCCACTTATGTAAAATTTCACCGTACACATTAATAAATGCTAATTTAATCGTTGTACCACCAAGGTCAACACCAACTAACCATTTCTCTTCCATGTTACGTACCTACCTTTATCTATTTCTTATTTATCTATTTCTTATTTATCTATTTCTTATTTATCTCTTTTTGAATTTCTTGCTTCAACAAAAATAAAGCTGTTTGATAGTCTAGTGGATCGATTAGCTGTGATTGATTTAATTCACGCAATTCATCTTGCATTAATTGTAAATCAGCGATTCGATCACCCGTATAAATAATCGTGCCAAATTTCTTTAGCAATTGCTGAATATCATAAATGGATATCATTTCATCACCCTTTATGCTCACTTACTATAAAAAAATTATAATAAGAAAACGTTCACATATTTTATTATAATCAAGAAGAAAAAGTCTCGTCAATTTTTATTTGTCTATACAAGCCCATTTATAACCATTGTTCCTTTTTCTGTAATAATTTTTTCTACATTTTTATCAAATGGCTCTACCGGAATATGTTTTACAATTTGAAAATCATAAGCTAATGATAGCGTTTTCCCTTTATAGTGCACGAGATAACGATCATAGTAGCCACCGCCATATCCAATCCGTTCTCCTCGGCGTGTATAAGCTACTCCCGGCACGATAAGAAGATCAATTTCACACGCATTCACTTCTTCCGTAAGTGCTGGAATCGGTTCACGTAAATTCATATATACTGTTTCTAATTGATTTAAATTACTAATTTGTCGAAAAGACATCGTTCTTGTCCCTTTATTACACTTCGGAACAACAATTTTCTTTCCTTCTTCCCAAGCTTTTTCGATAATAGGATATGTATTCACTTCATGCTCCATCGAGAGAGTGATTCCAATTGTTTTAGCTTCAACCCACTCTTTTTGTCCATACACCGAAACTGCAATTTGTTCCGATAAAGTTGTATACTGTTCTTCAGATAAAGAATTCATGTGTTCTATTATTTGTTTGCGTAAACGTATTTTCTCTTCTTTCACACACTTTTCCCCCTTGCAGTGACACTTTACTCTACGAAGATAGTGTATCACTTTTACGTAGGAATCGCATAAAAAAAAGAAACAGTAGGAAAATATTCCTACTGCTTACTTTGTTTCACGGTGTAACGTAGACTTCTTGTCACGCTTGCAATACTTTTTAAGCTCGATACGCTCAGCGTTGTTACGTTTGTTTTTCTTTGAGATATAGTTACGATCTCCGCATTCTGTACATGCTAGAGTAATATTCACACGCATTCTTATTTCCCTCCAGTACTAATAACTTAAATCAGACTATACTATAATACCACTTTTAAAATAAAAATTCTACACCTTTTGATATTGTCTAATTTTTTCTATAAGATTTTTCATGTTTTCCCTTGCTATTACTGGGTTTCTAGCATGCGAATACACTAAAAATTTCGGTTGTTTTGTGTCAGAAACGATATAAGACCACTCTTTTTCGGTATATTTGAACTGTACTCCTTCAAATATACCTTCTTCCTTTCTTTCCATATCAGCCAATAATTTCCTCATTACTTTCCCTTTTTCATTCCATGAACATACAACTTCATCACAAAGTAGATAGAGCGGAGGTGATTGCTCTACTATGCTGAGAAATGTTTTTCCCTGCAATGCTATTAGCTCGAATAATTTTCCAATTCGATATAAAATATCTCGCTTCCATCTCGCTTGAAACGACTTTTTTTCATCCTGCGTATAAAATAGAAGGTAACATTCTCCTAATTTCAAAGACATCGGGTAAATATTTCCTGCCGATTCAAGTAATAAATCTGGAATATCTACCTCTTCAAAATCTGTTCCCTGGTAAATATTACTATGATTATCATATAACTCGAAATAATTTCCTTGCTCTGAAAACATAAGTGCCATATTTGCTTTACTTGATTTCATCAAGGCTTTCACATGATGCTTTTGTTCGCCCGCATAAATCCATGTAACTGTGCATCCGAGCCTTTGCAAAAAAATCATAAGTAAATGTTGTAACATATCATTTCTCTTATTAATAAGAAGATGAAACTTCTGTTTTTGTATCGTTTCAATATCAATACGCTCTAACACAGCTTCTACATAATTATTTGCAGAAACGTGAACTAGCTTATTTCGCCCCAGTTCTTTCTCAGAAGCGTAATAAAACGACTCAGACATATATACTTGTTCTATCTCTTTTTGCTGCTTATACGTTAAAAACGAGCCCTCCTTGCCATACAGTTGTATAACAATCCCTCTTTCGCTTTCCACTTGAACGAAAACTCCACCTGCACATTGCAAATTATGAATGGCATACTGAAAAAGCGACTCATTCATTTCTTTACATTCCATCGTATGAATCCCGCTGCCATGAATGGCATGGAGGAATAAATTTTTAAAGGAAGTTGTTTCTATATTTTCCTGACTTCCAATCAATATACTCTCCCCTTTGGCAAAAAGAGATCCATAAGCCATTGCAACTTTCACAATAAATTGAGGAGTAATTTCAACATTACCCCTTCCTACAATTCGGCTTTTTTGTAACCATCCTGCACTCTTTTCACTCTCTTTAACACCGGCAGAACCTACTATCGAATGACTATCTATCTCCTTATATGGCCATATTTTTCCTTTTTGCTTAATTACTGTACTTTTCCCTATATGACAATGATCCGCTACAATACTTTTTTGAAAAAGTGTAACATCATCTTCGACCATTGTATGATCTCCTATTGTTGTTTCTAACAACTCACAATTTTTTCCTATATGAGAATTTGCAAAAATGATGCTTTTTTGCAAATGAGAATAACTTGAAACGATACTATTTTTCCCGATAATAGAGTACGGTTCAATTACAGCCCCTGCACCAATCATTGCTCCTTCTCCAATAAAAGAAGGGCCATGAATTTTCGTCCCTTTTCCTATCGTTACACCTTCTCCCATCCACACCATCGGTAATACTTCTGTATATGGAATAGGCACCTTCAACTTTTTCGTCAACAAATCGAATTGAGCTTGCCGATATTGATCAAATGTACCAATATCTAGCCAATAGTCTTCTGATAAATATGCAAATAAAGCATTTTTATTTGCCAATAAAGGAAACACATCATGACTGAAATCCGAAAATTCCATGGATGGTATGTAAGAAAAGATTTCTGGCTCCATTATATAAATACCTGTATTCACAATATTAGAAACTACCTCATTCCAGCTCGGCTTTTCTATATATCGTATAATTTCTTGTTCTTTATTCATTACAACTAAGCCAAATGAGAGTGGATTTTCTACTTCTTTCACAAACATCGTTACCATTCTCTTCTTCTGTTCATGAAATGCAATTCCTTCTGATAATTGAAAGTCAGTTAGTGCATCCCCACTAATAACAACAAATGTTTCATCTAAAAAACTTTCCGCTTGCTTAATACTCCCTGCTGTTCCAAGCGGAGGAGAATCTTCAAAATAATACAAGTTAACTCCCCACTTACTACCATCACCAAAGTATTGCTTAATGGCAGTACTCATATATTGAACTGTAATTGCAATTTCACGAATACCATGCTGACGTAATAATTCAATATTATATTCAAGAACTGGTTTTTCTAACAATGGTAACATCGGTTTTGGAGTATTACATGTTAATGGTCTAAGGCGTCTCCCTTTTCCTCCAGCTAAAATAACCCCCTTCATATACTTCAGCCTCCACTTATATAATGTTCAAGAACTCCGTATATCATTTACCCCACATTAACTGCAGTAAAAGTCCGGTTTGGTACGATCTAACAATCAGCGAGAGACAGCCCCACTAATTAAAGCCTCACTTTATAAATAAATGTACCTTTTAACTCCCACCAAAAAGAAAGCGCTTACCATTAACTTGGTAAAATAATTAATAACACGTAACTAACATATATGTACTTATTTTTCCATTAATTATGATACATCTTATCATCATAGACTAAAGGAAACAACGAGCTTTTTTTGTCATGTTTTGACTAAAAAAAGCAGGTGATTTCTCATCACCTACTTTTCCCCCTACTCATTCAATAAATAATGCTTTCCTTTTACTACATAAAATACATTCTCGGCAATATTTGTAACATGGTCTGCTACACGCTCAATATATCTTGCAACAAAGGATAGTTGTGTAATTTGTGTAATCGCTTCTGGTTGTCCAGGGATAGATGAAATAAATTCACGAATCGCCTTCCCATAAATTTCATCAACTGAATCATCCATTTCAGCAATTTGTTTAGCAAAAGTTAAATTTTCTTGCTCATATGCTTCTAATGCTAAATTTAACATCTTATGAGCAATCTCAAACATTTCCTCAAGATTATGTAAACTAACAACCACTTCTTTTTCACCAAGACGAATTGTTGATTTCGCAATATTAACAGCATGGTCTGCAATACGTTCTAAATCTGTCGCTGTTTTAATTGAAATGAAAATTCTTCTTAAATCACTTGCTACAGGCTGCTGCTTTGTAATAAGCATAAGCGCAAGGTCATTTATTTCCTCTTCTAAATTATCCATGCGATAATCCCCATCAATGACTTCTAACGCTTTCTCTACATCCCTGTTGTGAAGACCTTCCATAGCAATCAATAAAGCTCCACTTGCTAACTCACCAAGCTCGATCACCTTTTGCTGTAACGTTTTTAAATCACATTGAAACTGTTCTCTTACCATCATTTCTTCCCCCTCAATATTATGTGCCATTATATATAAATCCCCTACCCAGCCTCTTGTACGTTTATTAAGCCTTGAGAAAAGAGAAATATTACTCCCCTATTTAAAATGAGAAATGCCCTCTGTTAAGAGGGCATTTACTCTTAGCCTTGCTAGCGATATCAACCAAATCGTCCTGTAATGTAGTCTTCTGTACGCTTATCTGCAGGTGTTGTAAATAATTTGTTCGTATCTGTATATTCCACAACTTCTCCACTTAAGAAGAAAGCAGTTTTATCTGAAATTCGTGCTGCTTGTTGCATGTTGTGCGTCACGATAACAATACTAAAATCTTTCTTTAACTCCTGAATTAATTCTTCTACTTTTGATGTTGAAATTGGATCTAGCGCCGATGTTGGCTCATCCATTAAAATTACGTCTGGCTCAATCGCTAAGCAGCGTGCGATGCATAGACGTTGTTGCTGACCACCAGATAAACCGTATGCATTATCATGCAAACGATCTTTTAACTCATCCCAAATAGCTGCGCCGCGCAAGCTATTTTCAACAATTTCATCAAGTGTTTTTTTGTCACGAACACCATGGATTTTCGGACCATATGCTACATTTTCATAAATAGATTTTGGGAATGGATTTGGCTTTTGGAACACCATACCCACATGCGTACGTAATTCTTCAACTGGATATGATTTATCAAATATGTTTCGTTCTCTATATTCGATAACGCCCGTAGTTCGAACGATAGGCACTAACTCTACCATACGATTTAGCGTTTTTAAGTATGTTGATTTCCCACAACCACTTGGACCGATAATCGCTGTTACTTCATTCTCATGAATACTTAAGTTGATATCTTTTAAAGCATGGTCTTCTCCGTACCATAAATTTAAATTTTTCGTATCAAATACTATTTTTTTTGGTGCTGTCTCAATCTTTTTCTCATTTTTCACCTGTACATTTACTACTGTTGCTACCATTTGAATTCCCCTTTCATCCACTTCCAACTTATTTTCGATTTCGTAACCATAAGACAAATATATTTATAAAGAGCAACAATCCTAGCAAAACAATCATCCCAGCTGCTGCTACATACTGAAATTCTTCTTGTGGTCTACTCATCCAATTAAAAATTTGAATTGGTAAAACCGTAAATCTATCAAACATACTGAACGGAACATAATTTGCAAAGGCAAGTGCCCCAATAACTAATAATGGTGCTGCCTCACCAATTGCTCTCGATACCGCTAACGTACATCCCGTTACAATCCCTGGCAAAGCGACTGGCAATACAATTTGATACATCGTTTGCCATTTCGTAGCACCTAATCCGTAAGAAGCCTCTAGTAATGAGCTCGGCACAGTTCTAATCGCTTCTTGACTAGCTACAACAACAGTTGGTAAGACGAGTAAACTCATCGTCAGTGCCGCTGCCATTATGCTCTCTCCCAAATGGAGAGCGTATACGAAAATAGTTAACCCGAGTAAACCAAACACAACGGAAGGTACCCCTGCTAATGTTTGATTATTTAATTCAATTAACTTTTTAAAAACGGACTCCTTCGCATAATGCTCTAAATAAAGAGCTGTCCCGACTCCAAATATAAAAGAGACTGGTATAACAATGCTCATAAATAGTATTGTTCCTGACAAAGCAGCGACAATCCCAGCTTCTCTCGGATTACGTGAGGCGAAGTTTGTAAAGAAATCTATTGAAAGATAACTTATACCTTTTTCAAAAATTTGAAAAAGCAATATAAAAAGTATTACTACCGAAAACAAAATTGCTATATAAAACAAACACTTGTAAATCCGATCCTTTAAAAAACGCGATGCCATATTTTCTTGTATGTTCTTATGGTTTAACATTCGCATATTATGTCAACCTCCTAAAACGGCGCATAATATATTGCGAAATGATATTCATAATAAAAGTAAACATAAATAACGTTGCACCTACAGCATACATGCTGTAATAAGTAATCGTTCCGTGCGGAGCATCACCTAAACTCACTTGTACAATATAGGCTGTTAATGTTTGAATAGAATGAGTCGGATCTATCGATACATTAGGTGTTGATCCAGCTGCAATAACAACAATCATCGTTTCACCAATTGCCCTGGAAGCTGCTAATATAATCGCTGCCATTATGCCCGTAAAAGCCGATGGAAACACCACTTGTTTTACCATCTCAAAACGAGTTGCTCCTAGCGCTAATGAGGCTTCTTTAATTCCTTTCGCTACAGCTCTCATCGCATCTTCAGAGAGAGACGCAATCGTCGGTATCATCATAAACCCTATAACAATACCTGGACTAATAGCATTAAAAAACTGCAAATCTGGTATAACTCGTTGTAAAAGTGGTGTGACAACTGTTAACGCGAAAAAACCATATACAATTGTCGGGATGCCTGCTAGTAGCTCTAACAACGGTTTTAATATTTTCCGAGCGCCATTCGAAGCGTATTCGCTTAAAAACACGGCACAACCTAAACCAATAGGAATTGCTACGAACATGGCAATTGCTGTTACAAGGATTGTTCCACATATAAGTGGTAATATACCGAATTTTGGATCTTCAAAAAAAGGTAACCATTCCTTCTCTGTCAAAAAAGAATACAATGATATCTTTTGAAAAAACATGATTGTTTCATTTGCCAACGTAATAATAATTCCAAGTGTCGTTACAATGGAAACGCTAGCAATAGCTTTTAGTATTAACGGAACAATTCGATTGATTCGTTGCGTTTTTTTTCTTCTATTTGTATTTCTCTCAATCAAATGTTGTACAGAAAATGTAATTTGACTTTTGTCATTATGAGCCAAAGATGAAAACCCCTTTCCACCCTGACATTACCTTTTTATTTCTGTTAACATTCGCAGCTGTTCATTATATTTTTCTTTTGGTAATTTTACATATCCGACCTCTTCAGCAAGGCTTCCAACATGCTTAATCATAAACTCCATATAATTTGCTACATTAATTTTATTTCTGATAGATGCATGATTCACATACGTAAATAGCGGTCTAGATAATGGCTTATACGTACCCGACTGAATGGTCTCTTTCGTTGGAAATACACCATCCACCTGTATTGCTTTTACCTTATCTCGATTGGCCATATAATAAGCATATCCTACAAAAGCAATGGCATTTCTATCATTCATAACCCCTTGCATAATAACTTGATCGTCTTCAGACAAAGAAACCGTTTTTACAAGGCGATTATTTTGTAAGACAACATTTTGGAAATAATCATAAGTACCAGAGTCTACGCCTGGCGCATAAAATTTAACTTGTTCACGAGGCCATGATGAATGAATTTGTGACCATCGTTTCAATCTTCCATTTTCACTCCATAATAGACGTAACTCGTCTATCGTCATATTGTTTACCCACGTATTTTGACGATTCACAACAATCGTTAGACCGTCATAAGCAACCTCAAATGGTGTAAATTGAATGGATTTTTTCTGCATTGCATTTTCTTCTACCGGTTTCATCAATCTCGAAGCATTGTTTATATCTACTTCTCCTTTACTGAAACGATTAAATCCTCCCCCTGTCCCAGAAATACTAATAGAAATTTTCACGTTTGGATGGGCCTTTGTATATTCCTCTGCTACTGCCTCTATAATGGGGAAAACCGTTGAGGATCCATCAACTCTCACTTCTCCCATTTCATTTGTAGCGAATGCAGTAGACATATTAAAACAAAGGAAACATGTCGATAATGTCAAAACTTTAATCGATGCGCTCATCCATTTCACGTGTTCTTCCTCCTAGAAGTAACCGGAAATAACAGGATTACAGATATAAGAATACTGCTAAACTATTAATTCGGTTTTAATTATTTGTAAAAGTTTTGTAAAGTCCCACAAAAACAACTGTATACACATACTTTATTTTCACTTTTGTACTTTAGATGCAGGAAATTTTCTAATCATCCATAAAGCGAAACTTTAATCAGTGGGGGTTTTGTTCATCCCCACTGATTATTAGCCTTCACCAATCGGGCGTTTACGGGCAGCAGGGCTCCCACCTAACTTCTTTGCTCCAGCTGAATTTTGAGGTGGGAGTTTTACCGCCCTCAAACGCGGGATAAAACTGCTATCGCCTATCACACACAACAAACTTAGAGCGTATGCACTAATCTTGTTGTGTTCATCGTTTTTGAAACTACATGTTTTTTTCAATATTTTATGCTTGTCCACATTTACTAAACCATATGCGTAAGGCATAAAAAAAAGCACACTATCTTTTCAGATAGTGTGCTTTTTTTACAACTTTTTTATTCATCATCTTGATTTTTATTTTTTTTCGCTTTTTCATCTTGCGGAGCTTCACCAGTTAATGCTTGTTTTTTCAAATCAAAGTAAGCGTCCATTATTTCACGACTGATATATCCATTAATCCCTGTTTTATCATCATGTACCCATGGCACAACAACAGAAAATGCTACTTCTGGATCTTCGAGCGGGGCATAACCTACTAATGTTAAGTTATATGTTTCAACACGCTCACCCTTTGCATTTCTACCAATCTCTTTATCTCCGCCATATACAGTTTGAGCTGTACCTGTTTTCCCAGCGGCTTTATATGGTGCACCTGCAAAGTATTTTGTAGCTGTACCACCTGTATCGTTAAACACTTGTCTAAATCCTTCTTGAACACGTTTAATTTGTGATTCAGGCATATCAACACGATTTAATACTTTCGGTTCCATGGATTGAACCACTTTTCCAACTTCCTCTGGCTTCGCCGATGGCTGACGAATTTCCTTTACAACTTGTGGTTGCATACGGTATCCACCATTTGCAATCGTCGAAATATATTGCGCTAATTGAAGCGGTGTATACGTATCATACTGCCCGATTGATAAATCTAATAAGAAACCTGGTTGATTTCCTTTACCTATTTGACCAGCAGTTTCATTTGGCAAATCAATGCCTGTTTTCACACCAAGTCCAAACTGACCAAAATAGTAACGCATAGTATCGAACGCACTTTTCGGAATATCTAACGTACCGCCTCGTACATATGGAACCCCAGCGATATTCATCGCTGTTTTAAACATATAAACGTTTGAAGACTGTTTTAACGCTGTAAGGTCATTAATATACCCCATCTGTTTCCAAGATGACTTCGTAGGTGTCCCTTTTAATTTAATTGGTTCATCTAACTGTACAGATCCAGGTTGAATCGCACCAGTTTGATACCCCGTAAGTACTGTCGCACCTTTTACAGTTGAACCCATCGGATAAGAACTTGTCATCGTTCCTAATGCAAAATCCTCTACTTTCGTTTCGCCGTCTTTGTTCACTAATTGTTTCCCCGCCATAGATAAAACTTCACCATTTTTCGGGTTCATCATTACAACGAATGCACGGTCTAAAAGAGGTTCGCTCCCTTTAAAACTCATTAAGTTTTTTGTAAGAATTTCTTCTACGCGCTTTTGTAATTTCATATCAATCGTTAAATTCAGATCGTTACCTCGTTGTCCTTGTGACACATTAATAGTTTCTAAAATATTACCGTCTTTATCTGTAACATTTCTAACTTCAGCTTTTGTGCCGTGTAAACTATCTTCGTACTGTTGCTCAAGGTAACTTTTTCCTACGCGATCGTTACGATTATAATCACGAACAAGATAGTGATCTAATCTTTCTCTCGGTAACCCTTCATCAGAAGAAGTTACACCACCAAGTACACTTCGGAACATATCGTCATACTTATATTTTCGCTCCCAGTCAACATTTGTATCTACACCTGGTAATTTCGCTAAATTTTCACTAATAATCGCGTATTCTTCCGGTGTTGCATTTTTTTTAACGATTTGCGGCGTCATTGCATATCCGCTTTCCATCTTGCTTTTGATCGCCAATATTTCTAAATCTTTTGCTGACAATTGATTAATCTCTTCTTCTGTTACACGATTTCGTTGACGTTCATCTAGTTCTTTATCGTCAATTTTATTCACTTTAAACTCTTCACGATCTTTTTTTGTGATTTTTGCTTCTGCTTCTTCTTTATGTAAAGCAAGCCAATAATCTTTCTTATCGCGATCTGTTAACTTATCTGTTGGGACTTCAATTAAATCTGCTAACTTTTTCGCCGTCTCTAAGCGATCTGCTGCAGTTGATCCCTTCATTTTTGTAAATGTAATTGTACGAATAGGCTCATTATCTACGACCGCTTCTCCATTACGATCAAATATTTTCCCGCGTGGTACAGGATTACTTATCGTTGAGTTTTCTTTTTTCTCAACTTCATTTTTATATTCCTCACCACGAACAATTTGTACGTATCCAAGCCTTACAATAACCGCGGAGAACATTAAAAACACGCAAAAAAACAACACGTTTAACCGAAAAGGAACGTGGGTCTTTTTCTTTTGTTGTTTCTGCTTCTTGCTCATACAAACCCCCTCTACCAACAGCTATGTAATGTGAAAGGGACACCTTCATAAAGGTGCCCTCACTGCTGTCTTACATCTTTTTCTATTCTAGCATAAAACACGCGATAAGTTAACCTTCTGGTTCAGTTTGATTCTGCGTGCTTCCTTGCGCTACAACACTGGTTTTGTTCACATTCCCCTCATCATATTTGACATTTTTAACTGCAAAATAAATAAGAAAATGTCCAGCTCCTAAAATACATAGTAAGAAAGGTAAACTTTTTTCAGGCGGAAAAAATATGACAGCACATAAAAAACTTAAAATGGAACAAATTCTTCCGGCATTTAACCATAATTCCCTGACCACTATATATTCTACACGCCATTCTCTCGCCTGTTTTGCTCTACCAATTACATCGTATGTCATTGAGCCGTACGGAACGAGTAAAATCGGATATGCAACCGCAATACATGCTGCATAAATAAGTAATTTCGTATATGTAACATTAAAAATAACTAAAAATACGACCGCATATAAAATAATGCCACCAAGTAAAATTGCTTTTTTTCGCCATTCTTTCTTTAACATACGAGCAACTAAATAATAGCATACAAATGATACTGCAGAATTCACTAAACTATATTTCCCTAGTGCTAACTCGCTACCAGATGCTAAATAGACATATACCGAAATAACGAAAATAAACGTTCCCTCTCTCAAACCTTGGAAGAAATGAGCGCGCGTAATTCTTCCCCAGTTTTCATCAACTTGCCGCTCTTTCAATACTTGCACAATTTCATAGCGTCCTTCACATTCCCTCTTCGATAAAAAAAAGCTTAGAACGACTGCAACCGCAAATAGCATTAACGAGAGGAAGAAAACGATAGTATAACCACTCCATTTTTCCATACGTGAAATTGTATATCCTGCTGCTATCGGTCCAATCATTCCAGAGAACGATGTAAGAAGTCCTAGAAAACCGTTAAAAAAATCTCTTGTTTCTGGTTCTGTAATCTCAAATGTTAACAAGTTAAAAGCGAGCCAATAAAAACCATAACCAACTCCTAAAAGGGCTCCCATTAATAAAATATAGTGAGATGCACTTTTTCCCGCTACTAAAACGACGATAAAAAAAACAGCTAACGTGCCTACACCGATTCTCAATAAAATCGAGCGATCAATACGTTTCGCTAATTTCCCGCCCACAAGAAATGTTAGAGGCTGCAATACAACGCTGGCCAAATTATACAAGCCCAGATTCACATAATTTTGTGTTTGCTTCCATAAATAAATGTTTACAAACGTATTCGATAAAGAAATTGCGAGCGTGTATAAACCTCCTATAACGAGCAATAATACTAAATCCCGATTCACTTCAACATCACCGATTACATGTTTCCACTTCATACACAACTCTCCTTTACTTCATGTTCTAGTCTTCCAAAGACAAGCTCAATTATGTAAAAGGAGAACATAGAAAAAAGCTAGGAGAAAACCCCCTAGCTTTTTTCTAGCTGTATTAACTTTAATTATTTTGCTTCTTGGTAAAGTTTTTCAGCAACGTTCCAATCTACAACGTTCCAGAATGCACCGATGTAGTCAGGACGACGGTTTTGGTAATTTAAGTAGTAAGCATGCTCCCAAACATCTAAACCGATAACTGGAGTTTTACCTTCAGTTAGAGGAGAATCTTGGTTTGGAGTGCTTGTTACTTCTAACTCACCATTGTTTACTACTAACCAAGCCCAACCAGAACCGAAGCGAGTTGCGCCAGCTTTTGCGAATTCTGCTTTGAATGCATCGAAGCTACCGAATTTCGCTTCAATCGCAGTTGCAAGTTCGCCTACTGGTTGTCCCCCACCGTTTGGAGATAGGATTGTCCAGAAGAATGTATGGTTAGCATGTCCGCCACCATTGTTACGTACTGCTGTACGGATTGCTTCAGGTACTTCGTTTAAGTTTGCAACTAATTCTTCAACGCTTTTGTCAGCTAATTCTGCATGACCTTCTAAAGCAGCGTTTAAGTTTGTAATATACGTGTTGTGATGTTTTGTATGATGGATGTTCATTGTTTCTTTATCAAAGTGAGGTTCTAAAGCATCATACGCATAAGGTAAATTTGGTAATTCGTGTTTTGCCATTGTTATATTCCTCCCGGTTTATGTATTGTCACTTAAGTGACATACAACTTCATTCTACCCTAATTGCCATAGGGTGCAAACAAATAAATCGCTTTGTCTTGCTATCATTAAAGTAGCAAAATTCCCACTTCTTTTCAATTAAAATGCTCATATATTCCGAAAAAAAGCTTCCTTCTACAAGGAAGCTTCCTGCTGACATAATAAACATATGAAATGGATATGGACCCTGTAGGACTCGAACCTACGACCGGACGGTTATGAGCCGTCTGCTCTAACCAACTGAGCTAAGGGTCCACGATTATATATGTACCATTAAAAATAACTAAATTCCAATCGGATATATCGTTTGAAAAATGTAAGATAAATTTACCATATACGAAAGAAAAGTGTCAATTGTATTTTTCTCTACTAAAAGAAGTAAATTAATAAGAAGGAATTTAGTCCTCTCTACTATATGTAAATATAATATATCTTGAGCTTCTCTAGATTCGTACGTTACAATGATTTTATACATACATAAAGGAAGTGAATCTATGTCCATTTTTAAACAGCTAGCAAAAAGCGTATATTCGCCTAAAGATATGGCGCTTTTCCGTTTTCAAAAAATCGGTAAAACCATTTTGTATATTATGCTTCTTTGCCTAATCACTACTATTCCAAGAACTTTCTTGTACGGTAGCGTTATTCAAGATGGTGTTAACATGGTAAATAAAGTAATCGAAAAAGATTTACCTGATTTTAAAATTGAAAATGGCGAGCTAACAGCTGATATTGATCAACCTATCGAAAAAGAAGATGGAAATGCCCTTTTCGTATTTGATCCAAATTCAACAGACTTAGAAAAATATCAAAATAAAACAGGTTTATTTGTTTTAAAAGATAAAGTAGTCTCCATGGGGAATGGTCAAACACAAACATACTCCTATAATGACTTATTAGGCGCATCTCTTGAGAAAAAAGATTTACAAGATTTCATTTCGTTATTTGACAGTATTTATCCAATCTTATTATTCGTTATTGGGTTCTTACTGTACTTGTTCCAATTATTTATTACCTTTGTAGGAGTTACATTGCTTGCCTTCATCGGTTCTGCGATGAGCGGTCAACGCAAATTATCTTATAAACAAGTTTGGACATTAACTGCTTACAGCTACACAATTCCAACAATCTTCTTTATGATTATGGATTTATGCAAAATAAACGTACCTGGCGCAACATTCATTTACATTGCAGTTGTTTTAATCGTTCTATACTTAACAATTAAAGAAGTTCCAAAGCCGAAAGAAAAACAAGAACTATAAAAAAATGCCTAAATAGGCATTTTTTTTTTGGACAAGCATATATTCCTAGCAAAGGAGTGAAGGATATGAAGAGATTAGGTGTACTCTTATTCGTGCTTGTCCTCGGTTATATATTTTATTACGACATAAAAATCGGTACTTTACCGATGTTAAGTTCATACAAAAAAACATCTGCTGCCCAAACGATAAAAAAAGAAAATACAGATACAAAACAAAATAAAGAGAAAGAAACAGAAAAAGAAACGGATACAGCTTATAAAGCAATCGAAGTAAAAACTGGCGATACAGTTCTTTCTATTACAGAAGCGATTAATAAGAAAAAAATTCCTTCTATTGAAAAAGTAATTGATGATTTTAAGCAATTAAATAAAAATACATCTGCTACAAAAATCCAAGTTGGAAAGTCTTATAAATTCCCCTTATATCAATAAGCAATCACTTAATCCTTGTCAATTACATAAAGGCGCTGATACAATAGTAAAAGTGAAACCGAGTACTTTGGTTTCTATAGCCCTTTCTCACACATACTATCATTGATGTAAGGGACTAAAATAAGAAACTTCTTTTATAAGGAGAGCGATCAATTCGTGAATGAAATGACTCAACGCACAAAAACACGTCCAGTTAAAGTCGGTAATTTAACAATTGGCGGTAACAATGAATTAATTATACAAAGTATGACGACAACAAAAACGCATGATGTTGAGGCTACAGTTGCTGAAATTAAACGTTTAGAAGAAGCTGGCTGTCAAGTTGTTCGTGTTGCTGTTCCAGACGAACGCGCAGCAAATGCTATTGCTGATATTAAAAAACAAATCAACATTCCACTTGTTGCTGATATTCATTTTGATTATCGCCTTGCTTTAAAAGCAATTGAAGGTGGCATTGATAAAGTACGTATCAATCCAGGTAACATTGGACGTCGCCATAAAGTAGAAGCTGTTGTAAATGCAGCGAAAGAGCGTGGCATTCCAATCCGTATCGGTGTAAATGCCGGCTCATTAGAACGTCATATTTTAGAAAAGTATGGATATCCAACTGCTGATGGTATGGTCGAGAGCGCACTGCACCATATTAAAATTTTAGAGGACTTAGATTTCCACGATATTATCGTATCAATGAAAGCCTCTGATGTTAACTTAGCAATTGAAGCATACGAAAAAGCTGCTCGCGCTTTTGATTATCCATTACATTTAGGTATTACAGAATCAGGAACATTGTTTGCTGGGACTGTAAAAAGCGCCGCCGGTCTTGGAGCAATTTTAAGTAAAGGCATCGGAAATACACTTCGTATCTCTTTAAGCGCTGATCCAGTTGAAGAAGTAAAAGTTGCACGTGAACTATTAAAATCATTCGGTCTTGCATCTAATGCCGCAACACTTATTTCTTGTCCAACTTGTGGTCGTATTGAAATCGACCTAATTAGCATTGCTAATGAAGTCGAAGAATACATCTCTACACTTAAAGTTCCAATTAAGGTTGCAGTACTCGGCTGTGCCGTAAACGGTCCTGGTGAAGCTCGTGAAGCTGACATCGGTATTGCCGGTGCACGCGGAGAAGGTTTATTATTCCGTAAAGGGCAAGTCGTTCGTAAAGTACCAGAAGAAACAATGGTAGAAGAACTGAAAAAAGAAATTGATGTAATCGCTGCTGAAATGGCTGCCGAACGAGAAAAAGAAAAAGAAAAAGAAAAAGAAAAACAAGAACAATAAAAAGAAGGTTGCCACAATTTTTGTGAGCAACCTTTTTTTACATTCAAATTAAAAACTCGTCAGTTATATAACTGACGAGCCCTCTCATTTTGCACATTTTGGGCAACGACCATATATTTCGAACTTATGCCCCGTTACCTCATAACCTTTAAAATCTTTATTCATAAAATCCATCGGGCAGGAATTAATCTCTTTCGTACCACCACAATCTAAACAAATGAAATGATGATGATGTTCCATAATGGAGCATGTAAAACGGAAATGCTTTTCACCATTTAATTCCGTTTGCTCTAAAACACCGACTTCAGCAAAAACCGTTAAGTTACGATAAATCGTATCAAAACTAAGTCCTGGATAATCACCCTTCATATGCTCTAAAACATCTTTCGCAGTTAAATAACGATTATGAGCTGCGAATAATCTCAGCATCTCTTCCCTTTTCCCTGTATGTTTGTATCCCTTTTCCTTCATTAGGCGTAAAGCTTCTGTTAGATTCATACCTATCCCTACTTTATGCAGTTTTTTTCTTCTTCCATAAAATTGCACCAATTAAAATAAGAACCGCTATCATAACAATTGTACCACCTGGAGCTAAATCAAGTTGATACGAAGCAAACATTCCACCAATTACTGCAATTTCACCAAATAAAATGGAAAAGAAAATTGTTTGTTTAAATCCTTTTGCAATACGAATACTTGCTGCAACTGGTAACGTCATTAAAGATGATACGAGAAGAACACCTACAACACGCATTGATACCGCAATTACAAGAGCAACTAATATAATGAAGATAAAGTGAATCCACTTTGCACTTAAACCGGTTGATACAGCGTATTCCTCATCAAATGATAGTAAAAACAACTCTTTGTATAATAAAACAATCGTCGCAATAACAACAATTGCTACTATACTAATAATAATTAAATCCGCACTTGTTACAGCACTTACACTACCAAATAAATAACTAAATAAATCCGTATTGAATCCATTAGCAAGTGAGATGAAGATAACTCCAATCCCCATCCCTGCTGAAAGTATAATCGGGATTGCTAACTCTTGATAATGTTTATATACAGTACGTAATTTTTCAATTAGCAATGCTCCACCAATTGAAAAAAACATCCCCATATATAAAGGGTTTAAAAACCCACCGGTAAAGATTGTCTTTTCAAGTAATAAACTCGCTGCAATTCCTGATAACGTCACATGACTTAATGCATCCGCAATAAGCGACATGCGGCGAATTACAACGAACACGCCGATAAGTGGTGCGACAAGCCCTATTAAAATACCAGCGTATAAGGAATTACGTAAAAAATCATATTGTAAAAAATCCTGTATCATTATATCCTCCCGTGATGCCCATGTTCATGTTCTAAGCGATGAACATGATGTCCATATAAAATCGACATTTCTGCATCTTCTAACTCTCGGAATTTCTCTACATTCCCATGGAAATGTAAATGCTGATTCAAACATGCAACATGCGTCACCTTCTCTGTTACAGCACCCATATCGTGCGTAACAAGAATTAACGTAATTCCCAATCTTTTGTTTAAATCCTCTAGTATCTCATAAAAACTTGCCACATTCTTCACATCAATCCCAACAGTAGGCTCGTCCAAAATAAGCAATTCCGGATCACTTACAAGTGCACGAGCAATAAATACACGCTGTTGTTGTCCACCAGAAAGTTCTCCAATGTTGCGACCTCGAAATTCGCTCATACCTACATCAGCAATCGCTTTTTCTACTTTCGCATTATCGTCTTTCGTAAAAAAGCGAAAAAGCCCTTTTTTCGAAACGAGCCCCATTGAAACAACCTCGAAAACAGTTGCCGGGAAACCTGAGTTAAAGCTACTTGCCTTTTGGGATACATAACCAACTTTATTCCACTCTTTAAATTTCTTACTATCAATGCCAAACAATCTAATACTTCCTTGCTTTGGTTTTAAAACACCCAATAAGCATTTAAGTAAAGTCGATTTCCCTGAACCATTCGGTCCAACTAAACCTAAAAAAGCTCCCTTCGGAACTTGCAAATTAATATCTTCTAACACGTTGCGATCTTCATACCGAAACGTTAATCCTTCTATTTCCAATATATTATTCATAGCATCTCACCTATTTTAATTCAGAATGATTCCGATTTATCTCTATTTGAATTATAGTACAGCTTATTATAGTTGTAAACCAATCTGCCTAAAATATATTCTTTATTTCAAGAAACCTTATTATTATAACAAAAAGCAGAGAATAATTCTCTGCTTTCAAAAGATATTACAATTAACTTTTTAGTGAATTGCTGATTTAAACTTACCACCATTTGTCTCTTGTGTATTCATAATCGTAACAAATGCGTTTTCATCAATTTCATGCACAATTGATTTTAACTTCGTCACTTCCAGACGTGTTACAACTGCATAAATAACTTCTTTTTCTTTATCTGTATAGCCACCTTTAGCAACAAGTTTTGTTGTTCCACGACCAAGGCGGTGTAAAATCGCATTTGATACTTCCTCATATTGATCCGATACTATTAAAACTGCTTTCGTTTCGTCTAATCCTTGAATTACCGTATCAATTGTTTTGAATGCGATATAGTACGTCATAACAGAATACATCGCTTGTTCGACACCAAAAACAAATGCTGCCCATGCAAAAATGAATAAGTTCACAAACATTACGAATTCACCAACAGAAAACGGTAATTTCTTCGTTAATAGAATTCCCATAATCTCGGTCCCGTCTAACGATCCACCATGACGAATAACAAGTCCTACACCAATCCCTAAAATAAGACCGCCGAAAACTGTTGCTAAAATCGGCTCTGTTGTAAATGGCGGGATAGCATGCAACGTTGATTCAATAAATGCTAAAGCTACAATTCCAAATGCTGAAGATAACATGAATGTTTTTCCAATTTGCTTATACCCGGAGTACATAAAAGGAATGTTGAGGATAACAACTAAAGTAGAAAAGCTTAACCACCAAATATTAGGAGTAAGATAATCTAATATAAGAGAAATACCAATAATTCCACCATCAATAATTTTATTTGGCATTAAAAACAGTTCAATCGCTACCGCCGCACACGCTGCCCCAAAGACAATCATAACTAAACGATATACAAGATGAATAACACTTTCTTTTCGATGTTGCTTTTTTTCCATAAGTCCTCCTTATAGTCTTTATCTATAGTTTTGTTCTTATATTATAACATAAGCTTCTTTTCCCCATTGAAAAAATGCACCTTGATACGAATATGTACAAGCTATGCGTACATATATTTCGATAGAAGAACGTGTGAAGGAGGACAACACGATGAACCTCATTAAACAAATTGTGAACAAAAAATTAAATCATATTTCTACAAAAGAACTATTGAAATATAGTAAAGAATACGAAGTTCCAATCACAACTGCACAAGCTGATAAAATCGTTTTACTTATGAAAGGGAAAAACATTAACATTTACGATAATACCGAGCGACTAGATTTGTTAAAACAAATCGCTAAAGTAACTACTCCTGCCACTGCCCAACAAGTAAATATTTTATTTCAGCAGCTATTAAAATAAGGAGGGGAAAATCCCCTCCTTATTGTGCTTTAATTTTTTCAAGAATTCCTTCATCAAAAGTACCATTTTTCAGCATTTCGATTTCTAATTTATATGGTGGCTTCTTATCTTTTTTATCTTCACCTACATACGGTGTTTCAAGAATTTTTGGTACGTGCGTAAGTTGTGGGTGATGCACAATGTGATGCAATGCCTTATAACCAATATGACCAAAACCAATATTCTCATGACGGTCTTTTCCAGCTCCGCGTACATTTTTGCTATCGTTAATATGAAGTACTTGTAAACGATTTATCCCAACAATTTTATCAAATTCGTTTAACACACCGTCAAAATCATTTACAAGGTCATAACCTGCATCATGCGTATGACACGTATCAAAACATACAGATAGTTTTTCATTATATTTCACACCATCAATAATTTTCGCAATTTCTTCAAAGCTACGACCGCATTCCGTTCCTTTTCCTGCCATCGTTTCTAACGCAATGTTAACCGTCTGCTCTGGCGTTAATACTTCATTAAGCCCTTTAATAATTTGTTGAATACCAGCATCCGCTCCTGCACCAACGTGCGCACCTGGGTGAAGAACGATTTGTTTCGCTACACCTAATGCCGATGTTCTTTCAATTTCCATGCGAAGGAAGTCTACACCTAATTGGAACGTCTCAGGTTTCGTCGTATTCCCAAGATTAATAATATATGGCGCATGTACGATAATTTCCTCAATACCGTTTAGTTCCATATTTTTTCTTCCCGCTTCTATGTTCAATTCTTCAATTGGTTTTCTTCGTGTATTTTGCGGTGCACCTGTATAAATCATAAACGTCGTTGCACCGTATGAAACAGCCTCTTCACTTGCTGCTAATAACATTTTCTTACCACTCATAGAAACATGAGATCCAATCTTTAACATACAATCACCTCTTCAATATACAATAGATATAATGATAGCATAATTTGTAGAAATATGTAGCGAATTGTTTGTTCACACAAAAGGCACTACATAAATTAAACGGACTATTCAAACAATCTGAACTCTATACTTAAATTAACCCAATAAAGCGAAACTTTAGTCAACGTTTTTTCTACCCCTCACTAATTATTAGTCTACATTAATCGACTTTCTCTCAAGCAGTGAGATAAAAAAAAGATAAGGGAAATCCCTTATCTTTTTTTATTGCTATATTTTTTCTTCACTTTGTCACGTTCTGTTGCAAGTTTTCGTTTATAGTTTGGTTTTACTTTTTTCGGCTTCTTAACAACTTTTGTTGCCATAACATCTAGTCCATCACTTGGTTTTTTACGGCTCTTACGACGACGACGGTCACCTAAATCCGCCCATTCATCTCCGCGTAAATCTACATGTTTAAACTCGATATGACGTTGTTTTTCCAAACTATCTAACGCTTCTTCATTTGCTGGATCATAAATCGTCACTGCAATACCTGAATGACCCGCACGTGCAGTTCTTCCAACACGGTGAACGAAGAAATCTAAATCTGGTGGAAGTTCATAGTTAATAACATGGCTAATTCCTTCAATATCAATACCGCGTGCCGCCAAATCTGTTGCGACAATGTATTGGAACTCTAAATCACGAACTTGTTTCATCATTTTTCTACGATCACGTGGTGATAAATCACCGTGTATACGCCCTACTTTTAATCCACGTTCTGCTAATCCATCGGCTACTTCGTCAGCCTTCTTCTTTGTGTTTGTAAAGACAATTGCTAAATATGGTTTAAATTGAAGTAGCATATTTTTCACTAATTCAGTTTTATTACGGTGTCTTGAAGGCACAAGGTAATGATCAATATTTCCTGCTGCAACTTGCTTCGGATTAATATGAATATGTTCTGGATTCTCCATATATTTCTTCAAAAATGGTTTTAATTTTTGAGGAATTGTTGCAGAGAAAACTAACATTTGCAGATTTTTAGGCATACGTGCCGCAATTTTATCTACATCTTGAATGAATCCCATATCAAGCATTAAGTCCGCTTCATCGACAATAATAGTATCCGCTTTATAAACAAATAGCGCCTTTTCTTCTACTAAATCTTTAATACGCCCTGGCGTTCCAACTACAATATGAGGTTGTTTTTTCAACTTTTCAATTGATCGTTGTTTATCAGTTCCACCAATTAAACAGCGTGCTGTAATCATTTGATCTTCTGCACAGAACTTTGTTAGTTTCACAATTTCTTCGTAAATTTGTTGTGCTAACTCACGAGTAGGCGCTGTAATAACAAGTTGTACCTCTTCACGACTTGCATCAATTCTGTTTAATGTAGGAAGTAAGTATGCATGTGTTTTCCCAGAACCAGTTTGGGATTGTCCAATTATACTCACACCTTTTTTCACGACCGGGAAAATTTTCTTTTGAATTCCTGTTGGCTCTGTAAAGCGTAGTTCACGAACTGCATCTATTAAAAATGGTTTAAAATCATACTGTGTAAAAGTTTGTAGTGTCATAAGTTACACCTTCTTTCTAAAATTTCTACTGCGCACAAATCAGTCAAGTCTACATTATATCGAAATCTACAAGTAAAATCCATCTTTAGTTTAGGTTTTTATCTCAAAAACTAACCTTCTTTCCTTCCATTGCATATTGTATGTGTATATACCTAACTGAAGAAAGGAGGATTTCCCACATGTTTCCGAAATCCCCTATAAGACAAATGTATCCGAATCGAGGACAACAATCTTACACACCATATCCGATTCCACAACTACCACCGATGGCTCAAAAAAAGAAAGGTTTCCTTGCTAAACTCTTTAAAAAACACGATCCAACCGAACCTTTCATGCAAATGGTCCCTCCTTATCGACAAATGGAAGGGCCACCGATGATGCACCAACAACCGCCGCCCCAATATCAACAGCAACAGCCATACCAACAACAATATACACAACAATATCAGCCATACATGCAGCAATATCCAGAGCAGATGATACCACCTCAAATGTATGAATCAAATGATACACGTGGTGCTGCGTCAGCTACAACTGCAGCGGCATCTAGCAGCGGCATCGGTAGTTTTTTTTCAAATTTAATTTCGAACCCAACTAATATGATAAATAATATCGAAAAAGTATCTCAAGTCGTGCAATCTGTCGGTCCTGTTGTCGAACAGTACGGTCCCATTATGCGTAGTCTACCAAGCATTGTTAAAATCCTCACCTCTGGAAAAAGTACGGAAGAAAATCAAACTGAAGATGCAACAGAACAGGTTGAGGTAGCAACTCCACCTCCTCCACCTCCAAAAAGGAAACGAAAAAAAATAGTGCTTGAACCGGTAATAGAAAAAGAGGTTCCGAAAGAACCCGTTCAACAATCAGTAACAAAACCAAAACTATATGTGTAACAATCCTTTGTTTTCTATCCACTCCTCCTTTATAATGTAATGGACTATGCACAAAAGTATCCCTTGTTTAGAAGGAGAGGATTACTCACATGAAGATTGTTAAAATTTCCCCTCGTGGTTATTGCTATGGTGTTGTTGACGCAATGGTTATTGCACGTAATGCCGCATTAGATAAATCATTACCGAGACCCATTTATATTTTAGGTATGATTGTTCACAATAAGCATGTCACAGATGCTTTCGAAGAGGATGGCATCATTACATTAGACGGTCCAAGTCGATTAGAAATTTTAGATAAAATCGATTCTGGTACTGTTATTTTCACTGCACACGGTGTTTCTCCAGAAGTTAAACAACGTGCAAAAGAAAAAGGTTTAACGACAATTGATGCAACTTGTCCAGATGTTACAAAAACACATGACCTTATCGAAGCAAAGAAAGCTGAAGGATACCATGTCATTTATATCGGCAAAAAAAATCATCCAGAACCAGAAGGCGCAGTTGGTATCGCACCTGATATCGTTCATCTTATCGAAAAAGCTGATGATTTAAAAACACTAGAAATTCCAACGGATAAAATTTTAGTTACGAATCAAACAACAATGAGTCAATGGGATGTTCAACATTTAATGGAGGACATTCAGAAAAAATTCCCAACAGCAGAATTCCACAAGGAAATTTGTTTAGCAACTCAAGTTCGCCAAGAAGCTGTCGCTAAACAAGCTGATGTTGCAGATTTAACAATTGTTGTCGGTGATCCGAAAAGTAACAACTCAAACCGTTTAGCACAAGTATCACAAGAAATCGCTGGTACGACAGCATACCGCGTTGCAGACGTAAGTGAAATCCAATTAGAATGGCTACAAGGTGTAGAAAACGTAGCTGTTACAGCAGGTGCTTCTACTCCAACGCCAATTACAAAAGAAGTTATTGCTTTCTTAGATCAATATGACCCAATGAATCCAGCTACATGGGACAGAATTCGAAAAGTACCACTTCAAAAGATACTACCTCGTGTAAAAGTGAAAAAAGAACAATAATAAAAACCGTTGCCTACATGAGCAACGGTTTTTATTTTTCTTATACAAATGTGAATGGATCTGTATGTAACTGCGAAGCGTGAATGTGTACATTGAATTTCTTCACATCTACTTTTTCTTGCAATTGTTTTTGTACACCTTGCTTCATTACTTTTTCAACGTTATGTCCTGGATCGACTATATTTAAACCAATCATCATCGCATCGTGAGCAACATGATAATACATATCACCTGTTACATATACATCTGCTCCTTTAAATTTCGCTTGGTTTATATATTTATTACCGTCACCACCAAGTACAGCTACTTTACGCACCTTATCATCTAACTTTCCAACAACTCTTGCACCCTTTACATGTAATGATTGTTTCACATGTAAAGCAAACTGCTCAAGCGTCATTTCTTCTTGTAAATACCCTATTTTACCAAGACCTAATGTTTCACCTTTATTATCAAGCGGATATACATCATATGCCACTTCTTCATATGGATGGGCTGCCAACATCGCTTTAATAACTTTTCTTTGTAATGAAGCTGGAATAATCGTTTCGACACGTATCTCTTCCACACGTTCTAACTGCCCAGTTTCTCCGATATAAGGATTTGTACCTTCTTGAGGGATAAACGTACCTACCCCTTCGCTACCGAACGTACAGTGGCTATAATTACCGATATGACCTGCATCCGCATCTCCAAGAGCTTTGCGCACTTCTTCTGCATGGGTTACTGGAACAAATACAACAATTTTTTTCATTTCTTCTGCATATGTAGGAGCTAATACTTCTGTATTTTGTAACCCTAACGCATCAGCAAGTAAATCATTTACCCCGCCCTTAGCAATATCTACATTTGTATGCGCCGCATAAACCGCAATATCATTTTTAATACACGTTTCAATAATTCTTCCGTACGCCTTATCTGTATGAATCGCTTTTAATGGATTAAAGATTAAAGGATGGTGCGCTATAATGATATTCGCTCCTAATTGGATCGCCTCGTCCACAACTTCCTCAGTTACATCTAACGCGATTAATACGTGCTGGGCAGGTTTATTAAGCGCTCCAATCTGTAAGCCAATCTTATCCCCTTCCATCGCTAAATGCTTCGGATACATACCTTCAAACAAAGAAATAATTTCATGACCATTCGGAATCTTACTCATGATAAAACCTCTCCTATCATTTTCATTTTCGCTTCTACTTCTGCACGCTTCGCTTTTGTCTCTTCAGACTCTGCTGCACGTTCTAACTGTTTTAAAATATTTTGGAAGTTTTTCAATTCCCCTTCCCACTTTTCAATAAAAGCTTCACTTTTTTCTTTTATTAAAAATGGACCCATAAACAATTCAGCTTGTTTATTTTCAGAGTAAGGTACTGCTGTATCTCCTCGCTCTCCGACTAAAATCTCGTAAATCTTTCCGTCTTCTATTACAATTTTCTCACGGATAAGCTCCCATCCATTTTCAATAAACCATTCACGGATATGGTGTGCTGCAATATTCGGCTGTAAGATTAAACGTGTTACACCTTCTAATTTTTCTTTACCACTTTCTAAAATGTCACGAATTAACGCTCCACCCATACCAGCAATCGTAATAACATCTACTTCTCCTGGCACTATAACAGCTAATCCATTCCCTTTACGAACGTCTACTTTATCTTGTAAGCCACTTTCAGCTACAGTTGCTTGTGCAGAGCGAAACGGTCCATCTACAACCTCTCCTGCAACTGCTTTTGTAGCAATATTATTTATAATTGTATAACACGGTAAATACGCATGATCCGATCCAATATCAGCTACTGTCGAGCCTACCGGAATCTCCCTCACAACTTCTTCTAATCGTTTCGAAAGCTTTACTTCATTCATGTATTTCCATTACTCCTTCTCTTCTCAGTCTGTCTCCATGATAATGAATTTATAGTAGTTGTTGCAAGTCCATAACAATACTTCAATTCTCTATTACTAATCGTATTTTAGATAGTATAGAAAAACAAGCCTTTTGCAAAAAGCAAAAGGCTTGTTTTTCTATACTTTATTTTTTCTTCGATAACCAATCAGCTACTTTTGCCGCTTGATCAGCTGGAACTATATTTGGCGGCATATTTCCTTTTCCTTTTGAAATAACTTCTTTAATTTCATCTTTTGAAAGTTTCCCACCAATTTTTTGTAAATTAGGGCCTACCGCTCCTTGTAACTGATCACCATGACAGCTCGTACAGCTTTGCTTTACAATATCCTCTGGCTTTGATGCTGTTTGTGCTGGTTTCCCACCATTTTTTGCATCAGCTAACTCTTTAGATTTATTTAGCCCCTGAAATGAAAATACAAACATAACGATAATACCTAATGCTGCAATAAGAGCGAACGGAATCAACGGATTACGTTTCATATCTCTTCTCCCCCCTCTATACCGCTAAATAGTTAGATGATTCAGTCATTTATATTGTACTTGAAAACGCCCTATCAGAAAAGAGCAAACTACTACTTGTTAAAAATATTCCGTAAATTCATTTTATTGATTTTCACTATTATATCGCATATTATTTCGATAATTACTAACGTTTCTCATCATATTTTTTACTTTTCTACATATTATTTTGTATATAATAAACAAAATAAATCGAAAAATCGAAAAATGAGCATTTGCAAATCAAAAGACAATTCTGTAAAATAAATTACAAGAAATTGTAATCGTTGCCGATAGCTAAATTTTAACAAAAATTAACAAAACAAAAAAGTTTACTTCACAAAAGTGAAGTAAACTTAAAGGTAGCCTATTCTAAGAAATCCTTAAGACGCTTACTACGGCTTGGATGTCTTAATTTGCGAAGTGCTTTCGCTTCAATTTGACGAATACGTTCTCTCGTTACGCCGAATACTTTCCCAACTTCTTCAAGCGTACGAGTTCGTCCATCATCTAAACCAAAACGAAGACGCAGAACATTTTCTTCACGATCTGTTAGTGTATCTAACACATCTTCTAATTGTTCTTTTAGCAATTCATACGCTGCATGGTCCGCAGGCGATGTTGCTTCTTGGTCTTCGATAAAGTCACCTAAATGGGAGTCGTCTTCTTCACCAATTGGTGTTTCAAGAGAAACTGGCTCCTGTGCAATCTTTAAGATTTCGCGTACTTTTTCTGGAGCAAGATCCATTTCTTCACCAATCTCTTCAGGAGATGGTTCGCGTCCTAAATCTTGTAATAATTGACGTTGTACACGGATTAACTTATTAATTGTTTCAACCATATGAACTGGAATACGAATTGTTCGCGCTTGGTCTGCAATCGCACGTGTAATAGCTTGGCGAATCCACCAAGTTGCATACGTACTAAATTTAAAACCTTTACGGTAGTCGAACTTTTCAACTGCCTTAATTAGACCCATATTTCCTTCTTGGATTAAGTCTAAGAAAAGCATACCACGGCCCACGTAGCGCTTTGCAATACTTACTACAAGACGTAAGTTTGCTTCCGCAAGACGGCGTTTTGCTTCTTCATCGCCTTCTTCAATACGTGTCGCAAGTCGAATTTCTTCTTCAGCAGATAGTAAGTCTACACGACCAATTTCTTTTAAGTACATACGAACAGGGTCATTGATTTTCACACCTGGCGGCACACTTAAATCATTAAGGTCAAATTCTTCTTCCGTTTTTGTAATTTGACGATTATTAGGACCTTCGTCGTTGTCATTGTCACCAACTAAGTCAATCCCTTGTTCACCTAAATATTCATAGTATTCATCCATTTGATCGGATTCAATTTCAAATCCATTCATGCGTTCTGCAATCTCTTCATATGTAAGAACGCCACGTTTTTTTCCGAGCTCAGTGAGTTGTTCTTTCACTTGCTCAAGGGTCATTTCAGTTTCAATTTGTTTAGAACGAGCTGGTTTATCAGCCATCTGTTCCCCTCCTTACGCGAGATACAAACATTCATTATACTAAAACTTTATCGAAAAAGCTATTTTCTTGCTTTTTGACTTTGTAAATATGCCACATAATATTTAGCAGCCTCTACAGGATCTGTTTTTTCCATTTGTTTTACTTTAAAGATAATTTCCATCTTTTCAAGTTTTTCTTTATGGCGTCTTAGCGCCTCCAAATGACCTTGTAACGCTTCTTCTGTGTACTCTGGATTAATAAATTCATCCGTCGAAATATCAGTAATAATATTTTTCAACTTTTCATCAGAGAGCCAACTTAAAAATGTTCCGACTGAAGGTTCATTTCCCTTTTCATAATATGCGTATAGTTCATATAAAATCCCTTTATGTTCTTCTGTATAAAAATCTTCTATATGAGGTTCCATACGCACTGTCACTTCTGCACTTTGCAACATATGGTAAATAATTTCTCTTTCTGCCCTTTCAAAACCTGTTAATTTCGGTTTCGTTTGAACAATTTGAGATGGCTTAGAAACCTGCTTTATTTGTTTTTGCTGTACCTTTTGTTCTTTGCGATATTGGTGCAATTGATTCAAAAGTGTTTCCATTGAATACGAAAATTCTTGCGATAATGATTTTAAATATGATTCCGCCTGCATCGCATCCTGTAGCAATGATAACTCTTTTAAAACACTTTTTACATATTCTTCTTTGCCAGACTCATCTTGCAAATTTTTCCCTAAACGCAAATAATTTATTTTGAAACCAACAAAACTTATACTTGATTTCACAAGATTTTCAAAAGCGGTTGTCCCATATTGTTGCACATATTCATCAGGGTCAAGCTTATCTGGCAAGGATGTAACTTTCACTTGGCAACCAACTTGCAATAGTAATTGCCCTGCTTTCATCGTCGCTTCTCGCCCTGCTTTATCACCATCATAGCAAAGAACAACAGTTTCAACGTTACGTCGCAGAAGTTTCGCTTGTTCTTCAGTTAAAGCTGTTCCCATTGTCGCAACAGCTTCTTCCACACCACTTTTCACCGCGGCTAGTACATCGGCATAACCTTCAAAAAGGACAACCTGCCCACGTTTTCTAATAAACGGCCTTGCTTGGTGGAAATTATACAACAGCTTACTTTTGTAAAAAATCGGTGTTTCAGGACTATTCAAATATTTCGGAGTATCATCTCCTAATGCCCTTCCACTAAACGCTATCACCTTACCTTGTAAAGTATAAATCGGAAACATAACTCTTCCGCGGAAGCGGTCATAATGACTGCCATCCTTCTCACTTCTTACAAGAAGGCCAGCCTGTTCCATACTAGATAGCGACAAACCTCTTTTTTGTAAAATTTTCGTTGCTGCATCCCAAGCTTGTGATGCATAACCAATTTCAAATTTCTCAATCATCTCTTTTGTAATACCACGTTTTAATAAATATGAAAGTGCTTCATTTCCTTCTTCTGTATTTACTAATAAATGATGATAATACTTTTTCAAAAGTTCATGAGCCTGTTGCATGATGACAGTGTCATCAGATATGTCTTCTTGTTGTTGTTGTCCTTGCCCTGATGTATATTCTGCAACTGCAATTCCATTTCTTTCGCCAAGCTTTTGAACAGCCTCTGTGAAAGCAAGTCCTTCCATTTTCATAAGAAAAGAAAATACATTTCCACCTTCTCCACATCCGAAACAATGAAAAATTTGCTTATCAGATGAAACAGAGAATGAAGGAGAATTCTCACCATGAAATGGACAAAGGCCGAAATAGTTACGCCCCTGCTTTCTAAGTTGAACATACTCACCAATCACTTCTACAATATCGGATGATGTCCGAATCTGTTCAACAACTTCTTCAGGAATTCTGTTCCCCATAACTCCATCTCCGTGTCGTATTTTGTATTCGATATAAATTAAAAGATTCCTTTATAATTCGACAATATTTTTCTAAATTTGTTAGAAAGTACTGTCGATCACATTGTGTAAACGATTTTGGACCTTTCGTATAAGTCCCCAGTCTGCGTAAATTCGCAGATACATACTACTATATAAAATTGTATACATTTGCTCATCTGTTACAAATGTATCTCCTGGAGACAATACATATACTCCTTTTTCACAAGAAGACTAGCAAGAAGCACTATAGCCTGTATGATCATGAGATCTGTAGCTTTTGCATGTTAATAAATATAACAATCAACTTCATCTTGCTCAGAATCTACATAGACCCAATTACCTTGCTGTTTTCTTGAACGATGAGCATAGGATACGACAAACAAAATTTCGACATAAAATTTTGTTCCAACTTGCACAATTGCATTCTTCACGGGATACGCATCTGCATCAAATAATATCTTATCTGATGTTTTGCATATTTCTGTATTCTACATCCCTTCTGTGAATCCTTCCATAATGTGCGTTTTCTTGTCTAGATTTTGTCGATTTAACGTAAATACATGTCTTTTTCGAAAATCCTATCCCTAGTTTATTCTGAAAAATTAAAGTCTAAACGTAAAATATAGGTTTTTATCACAATTTTTTATTATAATATATTTTCTTCAACTACGCTACATATCCCTTTAATTTTCATCTTACACTTAAAGATAACGAAATCGTTCCTTTAGCATAATTAAAAAACAGAAGAATATAAGTATAACCATTCCGCTATATTCTATTACTAAGCCGAAAGTTCATGCTCTACTTCGCATCTTCCTCTAACGCCTTCTCACGAGCGAAAAAAGCACATTCACCTTTGGTAAATGTGCTAAAACATTTTTTGGTTTTGCACTGCATTCACAATAATATTTGCTGTTTCTTCAATTGCCTTATTTGATACATCAATCACTTGACAATTTATTTTACTAATTACTTCCTCAAAATGATCAATTTCTTCTTGAATACGATTAATATTTGCATATGTTGCTCCATCACTTAATCCAAGTGACTTCAATCGTTCTTTTCGAATATGATTTAACTTATCTGGTATAATTTTCAAACCGAAACATTTCTCTTTTGCCACTTGATATAATTCCTCAGGCGGATCCACTTCCGGTACAAGTGGTACATTAGCAACTTTCAAACGTTTGTTATGCGCTAAATATTGTGAAAGTGGTGTTTTTGATGTACGTGAAATTCCAATCAACACGATATCAGCTTTTAAAATACCACGTGCATCTCTACCATCATCATACTTAACTGCAAATTCAATCGCTTCAATTTTTTTAAAGTACTCTTCATCTAATCTTCGAACGACACCTGGCTCATACCTTGGTACTTGCCCTGTAATTTCTTCAATTTGATCGATAAGAGGTCCGATAATATCGTATGCCTCTACTCCTTCTTTTGCCGCTTCTGTCAATAAATATTGACGCATATCAGGCTTTACTAACGTAAAACAAATAAGCGCTTGATTGTTCTTGGCAATCGAGATTACTTCTTTTAATGTCCCTGTATCTTCTACATACGGTACACGCCTAATATCAGGAGCGAATGGGAACTGTCCCATTGCCGCTCTAACAACCAAATCAGCCGTTTCTCCTACCGAGTCAGATACGACATATACGATTTTATTATCCATTACATTACCTCACTTTAAACAAATTACACTTATTCGTTATTTACTAAATTTACAAACGCACGTGTAATATTTGTTTTTGTAATTCGTCCAATCACTTCTAAACCTTGTTTCGTATCCTTCACAACTGGCAACGCATCAATCTGTCTTTCTATTAATTCCATCGCAATATCATATAAAGAATCCTCCCTGCGACACATCGCAATGTTTGGCATCCTTGTCATGATAATATTAACCGGAAGAGAGGTTAAATCCTGCTTTCCTAAGCTAGCTCGTAATAAATCTTTACGAGATACAACGCCAACTAATAAAGTAGCTTGATCTACAACAAATAATGTACCAACGTCCTCTAGAAACATAGTACAGATTGCATCGTATACTGATACATTTTTATCAATTACAGCCGGTCTAGATTGATAATCTTGCACTTTAATTTTCTTAACAGCTTCAGATAATAGCTGTCCCCCGGTTTTACCCGTATAAAAATAACCTACACGTGGACGCGCTTCTAAATAACCAGCCATCGTTAAAATTGCTAAGTCTGGTCTTAGCGTTGCACGTGTTAAACCCAATTGCCCAGCAATTGACTCCCCTGTAATAGGACCGTGATCTTTTACAATCTGAATGATATGCTCTTGCCGTTTATTCAGCTCTATGATAATCACCACCTTTAATGCACAACGAAAAAAGTTATACTATCTCTTAAATATTATATACTAAATATGCTATTCGAAAAAGAAAGTATGTAAAAAGGACCGTATACGGCCCTTTTTATATTTGAAACTTATCAAGTTGTTCCAAGAAACGCCTTGTTTTCAAATAAATCCCACAATATTCATCATAATATGTATTCAATACTGTGCGCATTTGTTTTTTTGTACTATCCTTCACCGATACATTACCGAGTCGGTGTAAATCAAAATGAAAAAAGAGACGTAATAATTTATGAACAGCCTCTCCCACCGGAATACGATACGGATCTTGTTCCGCATGACGAGAGCACAGAAAACCGCCTTCCCGGACAGAGAAGGCGACAAAATCTGTTTCTTGATGACAAATAGCACATGTATCAAAGTACGGGTGCATCCCTAATACCGGAAGCATTTTCGTTTGATAAATTAATGATAATACTTCTGGGTCAACACCCTCACACATATAATGCAACGTTTGATATAACATTTCAAATAAATACGGATTATGCTTCTTATCTTCTGTTGCTTTATCAGTTAATTCGATAATAAATGATGCATAAGCAGTTAAAAATATATCCTCGCGAATTTCTTTCATAGATGAAATAATCTCGCCTTGTTGCAAAGTTCCAAGTCCAGATCCCATTTGAATAAGAAAATGACCATGTGTCATAAGTTGCGAAATAGCTGCTAACCGACTCTTCGGCTTTTTCGCCCCTCTTGCCATTGCACTTACCTTACCAAATTCCCGTGAGTATATTGTAACAATCTTATTTGTTTCTCCGTAATCTGTCGTACGGATAACAATGCCCTCAACTTTTTGAAACATGTTCGTCACCATCCAAGGTTTGAACAAAACGGGTCAAGAAATTGGAGAGTCTAGATGCGCTAACTCCTCTTCATGTTGATCCATCTCATCGTTTACGTCTTTTTCCATTTCTTTCAAAAGCAAATACGTTTCAATGCTTCCTGTTTTGGAGAAAAACTTCCAGGTAAAATCTAGCATAAGAATCCACCTTTCTCAATAAGCGTAGCCTATAAACCAATTTCTTTTGTTGTTATTAAGTTGACCCATTTTGTTCATTTTCATGTGAGAAAAATTTTTCCTAATTTATCAAGGTTCATAAAAACCAATAATCAGCGGATGAACAAAACATCCACTGATCACAACTTTACTTCATATTAATACTCGTCTTCACGGAAACCAAGGTCACGAAGCTGTGACATCTTATTACGCCAATCTTTTTGCACTTTCACCCATACTTCTAAAAATACTTTAGAACCAAGAAGTGCTTCAATGTCAAAACGAGCTCTCTTACCGACTTCTTTTAACATCTTCCCTTGCTTACCTATAATAATTCCTTTTTGTGATGCACGTTCAACAACAATCGTTGCGTTTATATAAACCGCTCCGCCCTCACGCTTTTGAATTGCATCAATAACAACCGCTACAGAATGTGGTACTTCTTCACGTGTTAAATGTAATACTTTTTCACGAATAAGCTCTGAAATAATAAATCGCTCTGGATGATCCGTTACTTGATTATCCGGGTAATATTGCGGTCCTTCTGGTAAATACTTTTTAATTGCTCCGATTAACGCTTCAACGTTATTACCGTCCAATGCAGAAATTGGCACAATCTCCGCGAACTCATATAATTTACGATATTGATCAATCAACTCCAGCAATTGCTCTGGATGAAGTTGGTCAATTTTATTAATTACCAAAAATACCGGTTGTTTCGTTTCTTGTAATTTCTCAATAATAAATTCCTCACCACGACCATATCCTTCAGTTGCATTGACCATAAACAAAACAATATCAACTTCTTTTAATGTCGTTTGAGCCATCTTCACCATGAAATCGCCTAGTTTATGTTTAGGTTTATGTATTCCTGGTGTATCAATGAAAACTACTTGTGAATCATTTTCTGTATATACACCTTGAATTTTATTACGAGTTGTTTGTGGCTTATCGCTCATAATGGCAATTTTTTGGCCAATAATACGATTTAAAAATGTAGATTTCCCAACATTCGGTCTGCCAATAATAGAGACAAAACCTGATTTATAACCTTTTCTATTCATGTAAATCCTCCGCTAAAAATGCTCCTGGTAACAATTCTCCGACTGTTGTCTCTTGAACATCACCATGTAAGTTTGATAGGTATACTTTCGTATCCTGTTTACATAATTCTATCATAACTTGTCGACATGCTCCACAAGGAGGTACTGGACGCTTTGTATCCGCTACGACTGCAATAGCTACAAACTCGTTATCCCCTTCAGAAATTGCCTTAAATAAAGCTGTTCGTTCTGCACAGTTACATAAACCATATGATGCATTTTCAACATTACATCCACGATATATTTTTCCATCCTGAGTTAGTAAAGCTGCACCTACTTGAAATTTAGAATATGGTACGTACGCTCGTTTACGCGCTTCGGTTGCTTCTTGAATTAATTGTTTGCTATTCATATTCCCGCATCCTTTCCGTTCATAGATGTGAATAGATACACTCTTTCATTAAAGGCCTTCACGGCGCTCCCAAAGCTTAATAAAAGCTTCGGAATGCAACTATACCATATACGGTAAAAAGATAATAGCACCAATTACAGCAGCTATAATTGCAAATAATAAAACTGCCCCTGCTGCAACATCCTTTGCAATTTTTGCAACCGGATGAATATCGGCGGTTGCTAAGTCTACTGTTTTTTCAATAGCCGTATTCACCATCTCTAAACTCATTACAATCCCTATCACAATAAGTACGACAATCCATTCCATTGTTGTAATATGGAAATAAAAGCCGCAGCATATAACGATGACTGCGGCTAAATAATGAATTTTCATATTTCGTTCATGACGAAGACAAAAGTATATACCAGCTATAGCATATCCAAAACTATCTAAAAGTTTTCCTGTTTTCATCGTCCTAATCCAAAGGCCTCTAAAATTTCTTTTTGTCTTCCAAACATTTCTTTCTCATCTTCTTCTGTCATATGATCATAACTAAGCAAATGCAAAAAGCCATGTAGTGCTAAAAACCCAAGTTCTCGATCAAAAGAATGCCCATATTCTTCAGCTTGTTCTTTTGCTCTTGGAATAGAAATAATAAGATCTCCTAACATACGCGGCATCTCTGCACCGACAATTTCCATTTCGCCTTCTCCCATTTCTTCCATAGCAAAAGAAATAACGTCCGTAGGCTGATCCTTATCTCGGTAATCACGGTTTATTTCACGAATACGTTCATTATCTACAAATGTAACCGATAATTCTGCGCCTTCTTCTATGTTCTCCATTTGGGCTGCTTTCTCTACTAAACCTCGAATCAAACTTATATATTCATCTTTCACTTCTTCTGTTTCATCAATAAAATCAATTAATAAACTCATTCTTTCTCCTTTTCTTCCGGCGGTTCCGGATATGTAATACGGGAATGGAAAATACCATTTAACGTTTCACATAACGTTTTTCCAACGATTTGTAGTTCCTTAAATGTCAAATCACATTCACTAAATTGACCATCTTGCAGGCGATCTTTAATAATACTTTGCACTAAATTATTAATCTGATCTGGTGTTGGATGGTTCATCGAACGTACCGCCGCTTCCACACTATCAGCAATACCAACGATCGCCGACTCTTTAGAAGTTGCTTTCGATCCTGGATAGCGGAACATTTCCTCCGTATATTTCTCTTTATCTTCTTTAATCGCATTATAATAAAAATATTTAAGTAACGTTGTACCATGATGCTGTCCAGCAATATCGATAATTTCTTGAGGTATATGGTGTTCTTCTAACATTCTCACCCCATCGGTTACATGAGCAATTATAATATCTTTGCTCGTTACAGGGTCTAATCTATCATGCGGGTTTTCAATACCCATTTGGTTTTCAATAAAAAACTGTGGTTGTACCGTTTTCCCTACATCATGATAATACGCCCCTACACGCGCTAATACTCCATTTGCTCCAACTGCTTCACAAGCAGCTTCTGAGAGATTAGCCACCATTACACTATGATGATATGTACCTGGTGCTTCTAATAAAATTTTACGCAAAAGCGGGTGATTCGGACTTGAAAGTTCCATCAATTTCATACTCGATACAATCCCAAGACCACTTTCTAAATACGGTAAAATCCCCATAGCTAGAACAGAAGAGATAATACCCGAAACAGCAGCCATTAATAATTGCACCCCAATTTCAAGAGGCGAAAAATTCCCGTTACGTAATAATAGCAAAGCCGCTAATACGACTACATTTAATACAGAAACGAGTATACCCGCTTGTAAAATCATCGTACGACGATTTTTTTCTCTCAAGAAAATACTAACTGATAATGAACTTAATAAAACATAAATCCCCACACTATAATTCAGTGTACTCGTTACACCTTCATTAAACATAATACTTCCGCATACAGAAAAGATCATACTCGTTAAAAATACAAATCGATCACCAATCATTAATTTTACAAGTATTGTTCCCATTGCAACTGGAACAACATACGCGATTCCTGCATACTCAAGCTTTTGAAACAAACTAATGATTTTCATTAAAACAATCGTGATAGACAAAATTGTAATATACGCTAGGACATACGGCCTATCTTCCCTTTTCCGCTGTAAAAACACTTCAAACTGCTTATGCATAAAGTACAATAGCACACCAATGAGTACCGCTAACCCAACATAGGGTTGAAAACTGTTCCCTTTTTCTAACAGGCCAACTAATTTCAACTGATTGTACATATCACTTGAAATCGTTTCACCTTCTCTAACAAGGACTTGCCCTTGAAGAATATAAACAGGTGGAACTAAATCTTCTTCCGCTTTTCTCTTCTCTTTTGTTAAGGTCGGATCATAAAAATAGTTTGCAGAAATCGCATATTTCCCTAACGCCTTAATAGATTCCTTTAAACCATTATCAACATTAACACTATTCATCTCACTTACATATCGTTCCTTCGCATCCTTTAATTCATCCATTTTAACATGCTCAGTCATGATACTATTAATAGCTGTAACTGTTGCATCTTTCGCTAATACTAATTGGTTCGAATCTGCATTAATTAAGTTTAGTAAGTTTGAATCAGATAATTCTTTCGTTAAATCAGTAGGCAATTTTTTTTTCAACTTGTCCACTTTTTCAGCATCAGTAATCTTTTTTTGCTCATCCGGTCCAACCGCTTTAATCTCTTGTATCACTTCATCTACTTTAGCAAAGACGTCATTCACAATATCCACTTTATTTTGTTTATACTCACTTTTATATGTATATTGATCTTCAACTTTTGTAGCGGCTTCTTTTTTCTTTTTGTCCGTTGTAACTTTATCTTCAATTTTAATAGGAGAATGGATTGTTTTTTTCGCAATAGAATATGTTGTAACATCTAATTGCTCTGGTTTTACATTATTCATAAGTGCAAAAAACAGCACTGCCCCTAATAAAACGTAAGAAATCCAACTTAGTTTTTTCGAATGTTGTAAATTACGAAACCACTTAGAAATTTCTTGAGATCTTGACATGATTTCAATACCTTCTCCTCTCCAGAAATAAAGTGAAACTATTTATAGCTTTCATTTCTTCTAGGTAACGATACTTTTTGGACAACATTTTTATCCACTATCACCTATAGTTTATTTCCCTCGTCTTTAATGATAGTAAAAAATATGTCATTCGCCAACCTTATCATACAAAAAGAAATGATCCTGACAAATAGGATCATTCCATTTTATCATATGCCTCAATAATACGTTGCACTAATGGGTGTCTCACAACGTCTGTTTGTTCCAGTGTTATGAACGAAAGACCTGATACACCAGATAAAATATTAGCAGCAATAGAAAGACCTGACTTTACCCCTTTTGGCAAGTCTACCTGTGAGGGATCCCCCGTAATAACCATTTTAGAACTAAAACCTAATCGTGTTAAAAACATTTTTATTTGAACACCAGTTGTATTTTGCGCCTCATCTAATATAACAAATGAATCATCCAGAGTACGCCCTCTCATATAAGCAAGAGGTGCAATTTCAATTACACCACGTTCCATCATACGTTGTGTATATTCTTGTCCAAGAATATCATGTAACGCATCATATAGTGGACGTAAATACGGATCTACTTTTTCTTTCAAATCACCTGGTAAAAACCCTAAGCTCTCTCCAGCTTCTACAGCAGGTCTTGTTAAAATAATTTTCTTTACATACCCTTGCTTTAAAGCTCTCACAGCCATTACTACGGCTAAGTATGTTTTTCCTGTCCCAGCAGGTCCTATCCCAAATACAATATCATTCTTTTTCATTGCATGAATATATCGTCTTTGCCCCATCGTTTTCACACGAATGGATTTACCTTTTGCCGTTTTAAAAATTTCCTCTTCATATAATTCTTCGAATTGAGCAATTTTCCCTTGTTGCCCAAGCTGAATCGCATACGCAACATCTCTTTCCGAAATTGATACACCTTTACGGATAACAACAAGTAACTGTTGTAAGATTTTTTCTACGAGCACCACAGTTTCATCTGCCCCAGATACACGAACAGATTCTCCTCTAGTCACAATCGATACACTAAGTTCTCGTTCAATTACTTTTAAATGAGCATCATTTACCCCAAAAAGAGCGATTGCTTCGTTGGGATTTTCCAATTGTTGGTTCATTTCTACTAATTGTTCTGCCATTACTCAGTCTCCTTGAATATCGGATTCAGATATTGGTTGTGGCTCTGCAATATTTTCAATCACTGTATAATGTAATGTGACCTTTAGGTGATCCGCCTCAACCTCTTTACTCAAAATGTTATCACTTACAATCATAGCATGTTCATCCAATTTTTTCTTCAGTTCTTTTTCTGCCATCTCTTTCGCTACTTTCATTGCTTGTTTTTCGGTATATTCTCGGTTCGCTTCTTCCTCTTCTCGTACAATATCTTTCTCGTATGCAATTGGTAATGTAAATCCAAATAATTTCACATCATGTTTTACACTTTCAGTACGAGAGCGCTTATACTTATCCTGTTGAAATCCCCATATTTTTATTTTAGTACTCCCAAATTTAAGGAAATGTTCATTGTATGAATTACCAGTATACACTTGAAATTGTGTCTTTAACGGAACATCCACCTCAGATTTATACCACGTTTCTCCATATACAATCCCTTTAGCCGAAACAACTGTCGGATTCTCCTCATTACCATACATCCCGGATACGAGAAGTTGCCCCTTTTCCACATGGTCATTTTTCATGACAACCGGCTTCCCAACTTCCACAAATGTTTTTGTAATAATCCCTTCTTTTTTTGCTACTAAGTTTTGTGGCTGTTGTTCACTTTCTTTTTTCGGCTCATTTTTTTCAACAATCTTAAAATGATATGTTGTCCCTCTTATTTCTAATCCCGCCCAAGTAATCGCATTAATATTGTCTGTCAAATAACGTTGAACATCTTCTACACTCGGCATTTGGAATTGTAATTTACCTTTTTTTATACCCATTTTGTCCAATTCTTTCATCAATATATATTCTGTTTCCGGTTTTGCTCCTGTAATTTCAATTTTCCACACCATATTTGACAATGCGATCATTCCGAAAAAAATATTAAAAACCCAATTAAAAATCCACTATTTTTAATTACACGCTTATTCCAAAAAGGAAAACCGTAACGTCCAATAAAATATAATTTACATTCATTTTTTCTATAAATTGGTTTTATCTTTTTCACATCTCGTAATAACATACAAAAAACTAACGTTTCATCAGCTATCTTCTTTACATCCCAAACGAGTAATTTCTTCCGCACACACTCGTTAACAAAGCGTTCCGCTCCTCTACCTTCAATTCGCACCTTTACATACCCAAGCCATTTTATAAACCATTTATTTTTCATCGACTATCTCCACTACCTTTCTAAAAGTAGATACACTACTTTTCAATTCGATTATCAAACTAGCTCGTACTAAAATTTTAATTAGCAGATTCCTTGATCCTCACTAATTATTAACCTTCACGAGCCAGTTTTTTACGTGGAACTCAATTCCCACCTATCCTCTTTGTACGAACCGAATATTGCGGCCAGAACGTTACCACCTGTTAATACAAGGTAACGAAGAAAAACTTCACAAACGGAAGTTTCTCCTCACTCCTCTTTCTTTTCATTTTCTAAAAACGTCACTTGTTCAATAATCCCTTCAAGCAACAGTTCTTCTGGAAGGATTGTTTTAATAACAAAGGATTGACCTTTAATTAATAATTGACCATGTTTCAATAGCAATCTTACCTCTTTATCTGAAAACACTAATAATCCTCGATGATTTTCTATATAGATATGTACTTGCCCAACAAGCGTGATCCGAGGTAGATCCATTAACACATCCACTGGCAGGTCTATTTGCTTCGTTAACCAATTCTTCATTTGTTCTATTTTTTTCATCTCAAAAGACCCCCTCTCATCCCATATGTATGAAAAAAGAGCTTGTAATATCACGTCCAAACTGAAAAAAGCATAAAAAAACGTCTCATACGAAATGAGACGCTTTTTTATGCTAATAGCTGGATAACCAGCTTATTCACAAGTGATCCGTCTGTTTTACCTTTTACTTTCGGCATAACAGCAGTCATCACTTTACCCATATCTGCTTTAGATGTAGCACCAACTTCAGAAATAACTTGCTTAATTATATCCGCTAGTTCTTCTTCTGTTAATTGCTCCGGCAAATATGCGCTTAAAATCTGAATTTCACTTTGCAGTTTATCAACAAGGTCTTCACGACCAGCTTTTTTAAATTCAAGGAGGGAGTCCTTATACTGTTTTACTTCACGAGCTAAAACTGTTAATTCCTCTTCTTCAGTAAGAGTATGTTGCAGTTTAATACCTTCATTTTGTAAAGCAGCCTTAACCATACGAATAACGGTTAATTTTTCTTTTTGTTTATTCTTCATCGCTTGTTTCATATCATCGTTTAAACGACCGAGAAGACTCATAACTTACACCCTCTCTTAGAACTTACGCTTTCTTGCCGCTTCAGATTTCTTCTTACGTTTTACACTTGGCTTTTCATAAAACTCGCGCTTTCTTGCTTCAGCAAGTGTACCAGTTTTAGAAACCGATCTTTTAAAACGGCGAAGTGCATCCTCCAAAGACTCGTTTTTACGAACGACTGTTTTTGACATTCTCTTTCCCTCCCTCCGAAACATCACACTTACATACTAATTTCAGCATGCAAAAAGAAACCCTTCTTCAGCATGTCTTTTACGATTATAATACATTTTATCACTTCAGGTCAACTATTTGGCAGAATAAAAGAAGAATAGATGCCCTTACCTGTTCAAAAGCTATGTAGATAGCTATTATCCTTTTCCCCTGAAGACAACTATATTTTTTATCATTACACCTTTTTTAATACAAGAAAGCATTAAATAACTACTCATTCAACGTACCTGCCTTTTCAGTACTTAACTTCTCCACAAAAAAAAAAAAAGAAAGCATGCAAATCGTTTCCGTTTGCATGCTTTTTTATCCCGCTATTTGCCAGGACAGTAAGACCCCCACCTCAAAATTCAGCGAAAGCAAAGAACTTAGGCGGGGGTCAGGCTGATAATCAGCGGGGATGAACAACCCCCCACTGATTAAAGTTTCATTTTATGCGCTTGCTGATTCTTTTTTTACATCATCTTCAAGAACACGAACAAACTGCGCTTCGTTATATGGATAACCAGCTTTTGTAATTTTCACTTTTACTAGCTTACCAATCAATTCTTCAGATCCTTCAAACACAATTTTTAAGTAGTTATCTGTATAACCTACATATAAACCTTCACGGTCACCATCTTTAAATGCCTCTTCCGGAATGATTTCAAGTACTTCACCTTCAAATCTAGAAGCATACTCTTTCGCTAATTGATTTGATAGCTCAATTAGACGGTGAACACGATCGTTCTTCACGTCTTCAGGAACTTGATCTTCCATACGTGCTGCTGGAGTACCTGTACGTTTCGAATAAGGGAAAACGTGTAATTCAGAGAAACGATTCTCTTTAATGAAATTGTACGTTTCCATGAATTCCTCTTCTGTTTCGCCTGGGAATCCAACAATTACGTCTGATGTAATCGCAAGACCTGGTAACGCTTCTTTCAAACGATCTAAACGCTCTTGGAAAAATTCCATCGTATACTTACGGCGCATACGTTTCAATACAGTATTAGATCCTGACTGTAATGGAATATGCAAGTGACGTACAACTACTTCTGATTTATCTAACACTTCAATTACTTCATCAGAAATTTGACTCGCCTCAATAGAAGAAATACGAAGGCGTTTCAATCCGCCTACTTCCGCTTCCATATCGCGCAGTAATCCAGCTAAGTTATACTCTTTTATATCTTCACCGTACCCACCTGTATGAATACCTGTTAATACGATTTCTTTATAGCCAGCATCTACTAATTGCTGCGCTTGTTTAATAACTTCTTTTCCATCACGAGAACGCATTAAACCACGCGCCCAAGGAATGATGCAAAATGTACAGAAGTTATTACAACCTTCTTGTATTTTTAAAGATGCACGTGTACGGTCCGTGAAATATGGTACATCGAGCTCTTCATATACACGTGTTTTCATAATATTACGGACAGCATTAATTGGTTGACGCTCTTTACGGAATTCTTCGATGTATCCTAACATCTTCTCACGATCTTGCGTACCAACAACAATATCTACACCTGGAATTGCCATAATTTCCGCTGGAGATGTTTGTGCATAACATCCAGTTACACAAATTACCGCATCTGGATTTTGACGTACAGCACGTCTAATTACTTGACGGCTTTTTTTATCTCCAGTATTCGTTACTGTACATGTGTTAATAACGTATACATCAGATTTTTTTTCATATTCAGTTCTTTCATAACCACCTTGTTTAAACAATTGCCAAATCGCTTCTGTTTCATAGTGGTTTACTTTACAACCTAACGTGTGGAACGCAACAGTTGCCATTGATTATCACCCCATCAATTCAAAATGATAAGAAGCGGCACTTAACGCATAAAGCGGAGCCGTTTCTGTTCTTAAAATTCTTGGTCCTAAACTACATGGTACAAATTTATGTTCACGAAGTGCGGTTATCTCTTCCTCCGCTAAACCGCCTTCTGGTCCAAATACAATCAGCAGTTTTTGGCCTGGTTTAATCGTCGCTAAAGCTTTCGCAAAATTAGATTTCTCACCTTGTTTCGCTTCTTCTTCATACGCAACAAGGCAAACATCATACTCGCTACTCATCGACAGCAGTTGTTTAAATGATGAGGGAACGTGTACTTCTGGAATTTCACTTCTATGCGATTGTTCCGCAGCTTCTTTTACAATTTTTTTCAAACGCTCAACTTTTTTATCTGCTTTTTTCGCATCCCACTTTACAATAGATCGAGATGCTTGAAATGGTAAAAATGCAGCTGCCCCAAGCTCAGTTCCTTTTTGAAAAATTAACTCTAGCTTGTCTCCTTTCGGCAGTCCACTTGCAATCGTCACGAACACAGGAAGTTCGCTTGACGCCTCTACCCATTCTACAATAGTGGTATCCACAAATTCACTGGTAATTTCAGCAATTGAACACTCTGCTGTTTTACCATTTACACAGCAATAAATGTGGTCACCGGCTGACATACGCATCACTCTTGCGATGTGATGGACATCATCACCCATTATGCGAATACTTGTCTCATTTACATATTTCTCTTCTACAAAATAACGTTGCATATAATCACCTTAGTAGAGTTTCGTTCCTTTCGTAAGTCAACACTTACGAAAAGAACGAAACGTTATCATTTTCATATAACAAACGGCAAGTCCCTCACCTTATACGGTGAGAGACTCCCCTGTTCTTTATAGACTAAAATCTATATTACGCATTTCGTGCAATAATTGCTACCCAATCTTCCATTCGAAGTACTTCTTCAATTGAAAATCCAGCTGTTTCTAACGCTTCAGAAATTACTTTTTCTTTCGCCCCAATAATACCAGATGTAATAAATAATCCACCTGGCTTCACAACTCTCGCTGCATCTTCAGGGAATAGAAGAATAATTTCCGCTAGTAAATTTGCTACGATTAAATCAACTGGACCTTCAATACCTTCTAATAGACTATTCTGTCCAACATTGACAATGTCATCTGTTTTATTTAAGCGCACATTCATTTCTGCACTTTCAACTGCAACTGGGTCTAAATCATACGCTTGAACAGAAGCCGCACCTAATTTTGCCGCAGCAATACTAAGTACCCCCGAACCTGTCCCCACATCAATCACAGTATCACCTGGCTGAACCGTTTTTTCTAACGCACGAATACACATCGTCGTTGTTGGATGTGTCCCTGTACCAAACGCCATACCTGGATCTAATTCAATAATTTTTTCATCTGGAGAAGACGGTGTATACTCTTCCCACGTCGGCACAATTGTGAATGTATCAGAAATTTGAACTGGATGATAATACTTCTTCCAAGCAGTAGCCCAATCTTCCTCATCGACTTCATTAATTGTAATAGTTCCTTTACCAATTTCGATGTCGAAAGATGGTAGTGCATCAATAGATGATTTTACACCTGCAACCGTTTCGTGTAAAGAATCCGTTTGTGGGAAATATGCTTTTACCAAAACACCCTCACTTGGATATTCATCTGGGTTAAGTGCATAAATCTCACCGTATTGTTGCTTGCGCTCTTTCGTCAACTCCGCTGGGTCCTCAATCGCAACCCCGCTAGCGCCTGCTTCATGCAAAATATGAGAGACAGCTTCTACTGCTTCTTCTGTTGTATGAATACTAATTTCTGACCATTTCACAATTTACCAACTCCATTTTTCATTTCCATTATTCCCCTTTAAAAGCACGTTTAAGCTTTCTGAATAAGCTATCATCCTGCTCTTCTTGCCCTGCAAATTCACGCAATAAATCTTTTTGATGTGAAGTTAATTTCGTCGGCACAACAACACGAACGACTACATATTGATCTCCTTGACCATATCCACGTACGTTCGGAGCACCTTTTCCTTTTAAGCGGAATTCTGTTCCTGTTTGTGTTCCTGCTGGAATTTTCAGCTTCACTTTGCCATGAACGGTAGGAACTTCTACTTCCGCACCAAGTGCCATTTGCGCAAATGTTATTGGCATTTCGCAAATAATGTGATCCCCTTCGCGTTCAAAGAATTCATGATTTCTCACATGAACAACAACATATAAGTCACCTGCCGGTCCGCCATTTACGCCTGCTTCACCTTTTCCAGATACACGAATTTGTTGACCATTATCGATACCCGCTGGAATTTTAACATTGATTTTTTTACGTTTACGAACTTTACCAGAACCATGGCATGTCGTACATTTCTCTTTAATCATTTGACCTGTTCCTGAACAATGTCCACAAGCTTGACGGTTTACAATACGCCCAAATGGTGTATTTTGTTCTACACTTACTTGCCCTGATCCTGAACAATGTTTACATGTTTCTTTTGAAGTCCCTGGTTTTGCTCCACTACCCTTACAAGTATCACATGGATCCTCCACTGGAATCTCAACGTTCAATTCTTTACCAAAAATAGCTTCTTCAAACTCTAAAGTAACTTGATATTGTAAATCAGCACCTTGACGTGGAGCATTTGGATCACGACGTCTTCCGCCGCCACCGCCAAAGAATGAACTAAAGATATCTTCGAAACCGAAGCCACCGCCGAAGTCTCCTCCGCCACCGAAACCTTGATTCGGACCAGCGTGACCAAATTGATCATACTGCGCACGCTTTTGATCATCGCTCAATACTTCGTATGCCTCTTGTACTTCTTTAAACTTTTCAATTGCATTTTCTTCTTTACTTACGTCTGGATGGTATTTTTTAGCCAAACGACGATACGCTTTTTTAATTTCATCTTTTGAAGCGCCCTGGCTAAGTCCAAGGACCTCATAATAGTCTCGTTTATTCATAAATTTGCAACCCCCGAATCTTTCACATAAACGTAATTTTAACACCGAAAGAAAGTGCTTTGCAACAAAGTTTCCTCACTTACAGTATGCAAAATAAAAAACTTAAGATCCTCACACATTTCTTCTTATTCGTGAAAAAAGCCAAAGCCAAGGCACGCTTGACTTTGACTTTTTGTCATCTTACTTATTTTATTTCACTGTATTACTTGTCTTCTTTTACTTCTTCAAACTCAGCGTCTACTACATTATCTTTTTTCGCGCCAGCGTCTTGTGCTCCTTGTGCACCTTCTGCTTGCCCTGCAGCCGCTTGAGCTTGCTCGTATAATTTAACAGTTAATTGTTGTACGATTTCTTGAAGAGCATCTTTTTTCACACGGATTTCTTCAAGTTCGTTTTTCTCGATTGCCGCTTGTAATGCTTCTTTCGCTTCCGTTGCTTTCGCTACTTCAGCTGCATCTACTTTACCTTCTAAATCTTTTACAACTTTGTCTGTTTGGAATACAAGTTGGTCAGCTTCGTTACGAAGTTCAACTTCTTCCTTACGTTTTTGGTCAGCATCAGCATTTGATTCAGCTTCTTGTACCATACGATCTACTTCTTCATCAGAAAGACCTGAAGAAGATTGGATTGTAATAGTTTGCTCTTTGCTTGTACCTAAGTCTTTTGCACGTACGTTAACGATACCGTTCGCATCAATATCGAATGTTACTTCGATTTGTGGAATTCCACGTGGTGCTGGCGGAAGGTCTGTTAATTGGAAACGACCTAACGTTTTGTTGTCAGCTGACATTGGACGCTCACCTTGTAGTACGTGAATGTCTACCGCTGGTTGGTTATCAGCAGCTGTTGAGAATACTTGTGACTTACTTGTCGGAATTGTAGTGTTACGCTCGATTAGTTTCGTGAACACACCGCCCATAGTTTCGATACCTAAAGAAAGTGGAGTTACGTCTAATAATAGAACGCCCTCTACATCACCAGTAAGTACGCCACCTTGAACTGCAGCACCTAATGCTACAACTTCATCTGGGTTTACACCTTTGTATGGCTCTTTACCAGTTTCACGTTTAATTGCTTCTTGTACAGCTGGGATACGAGTAGATCCACCAACAAGGATAACTTTATCTAATTCGCTTGGAGCAAAACCAGCGTCTTTTAATGCACGACGAGTTGGCTCTAATGTTCTTTCAACAAGACCAGCTGAAATTTCTTCGAATTTAGCTCTTGTTAACGTTAATTCTAAGTGTAATGGGCCAGCAGCTCCAGCACTAATGAATGGTAATGAAATTTGTGTTTGTGTTACACCAGAAAGATCTTTCTTCGCTTTTTCAGCTGCATCTTTCAGACGTTGAAGTGCCATTTTATCTTGGCTTAAATCAATGCTATTTTCTTTTTTGAATTCAGCTACTAAATGATCGATGATAACTTGGTCAAAGTCATCTCCACCAAGACGGTTGTCACCAGCAGTTGAAATAACTTCGAATGTGCCGTCTGCTAACTCAAGGATAGATACATCAAATGTACCGCCACCTAAGTCATATACTAAGATTTTTTGCTCTTCATCTTGTTTTTCTAAACCGTAAGCAAGTGCTGCGGCTGTTGGTTCGTTAATGATACGCTCAACTTCTAAACCAGCGATACGACCAGCATCTTTCGTTGCTTGACGCTCTGCATCGTTGAAGTATGCAGGTACTGTAATAACAGCTTTCGTTACTGTTTCACCTAAGTATGCTTCAGCAGAAGCTTTTAAGTTTTGTAAAATGATTGCAGAAATTTCTTGAGGTGTAAAATCTTTACCTTCAACTTCTACTTTGTAGTCTGTACCCATATGACGTTTAACAGACATGATTGTATTTGGGTTTGTAATTGCTTGACGCTTCGCAACTTCCCCAACTTGACGCTCTTCATTTTTGAAAGCTACAACAGAAGGTGTTGTACGATTTCCTTCTGGATTTGGGATAACCTTTGGTTCTCCACCTTCCATAACAGCTACACAAGAGTTTGTTGTACCTAAGTCAATACCGATAATTTTACTCATGGCGAATCCTCCTACTTTTATGTAAATTATTGATTTACTTTTACCATTGATGGGCGAATCACACGGTCTTTTAGTTTATAACCTTTTTGGAATTCTTCAACTACCGCGTTTGATTCAAATTCACTGTCTTCCACTTGCATAATAGCTTGGTGTTCATTCGGATCAAACTGTTTACCAACAGCTTCAATCGCTTCAACACCTTCCTTAGTCAACGCTTCTAGCAATTGACGATGCACCATTTCCATACCTTGTAACAAGGATTGCGTTTGCTCGTCAGTCGCTTCCACTTGCATCGCTCTTTCAAAATTATCAAGAGCTGGCAAAATATCTGAAACTAGACTTTGTGCTCTATATTTATCAGCAGCCTGTTTATCCATTTGGACACGGCGCTTATAATTTTCAAAATCAGCTTGTAGACGTAATGTGCGACCTTCCGTTTCCGTTAGTTTCGCTTGTAACTCATCTACTTTTTCTTGTAAAAGAGCAGCCTCACTTTTTTCTTCTACAGTTTTTTCACTGTTTTCTGGCGTGACAGCTTCTTCAACTTGCGCTTCTTTCACTTCTTCTACCACTTGTTCGTTACGCTCTTCCACAATTTTCACCTCCTTAAAAGGTATTAGGTATCATGCTTAGCATGATTACCTAAGCATTATATATTACACACAGCAATGAAAATTTCATCACTTGAGCGAATGTATTACTCTCATTTACTTTTTAAGTCCGTCTGTAAATTGTCTTGTAAATAACTGCAGTAAACTAATTACACGAGAGTATTGCATTCTCGTCGGACCTAAAATTGCAATTGTTCCAAGTTGCTCTTCTCCAATCGAATACGTTGCAGAAATCAAACTGCAATCCTCCATTGCCGTAGAAGAATTTTCTCTACCAATTTTCACTTGAATTCCGACTTGTTTATGACGCAAAATGTCATAAAACGCAGCCTCATTATCGATCATCGTCAGCAAAGATCTTACTTTGTGAATGTCATGGAACTCTGGTTGCGAAAGCATATTTGCTTTTCCTCCAAAGTATATCTTTTCCGATAAAGGGACTTGAAATGTACCATCTAACATTTTTATTGCACTATCGTAATTATGAACATACCCACGCAAGACTGTAACAATCTCTTTAAAGATTTTATTATGAAGTTCTGCCATAGGTATACCAGATAGCTTTTCATTTAAAATATTAACCATTTTTTCTAAATCTGATAAATCAACAGATTCCGGAACGGTAATCGTTTTACTTTGCACATGCCCTGTATCTGTTACAATAATAGCGACTGCTGTTTGACGATCAAGCGGTACAATTTGTACATTTTTAAGTTTATTTGTGCTCAATTTGGGACCAAGAACAATGGCCGTATAATTCGTAAGCTCTGATAAAATTTGAGCTGATTGTTGTGCAATTTTTTCTGCTTCAAAAATTCTTTCAGCAAATAAATCTTTAATTTGTACAATTTCATCGGTCGGTAAGTTTTGCGGCGCTAAAAGATGGTCTACATAAAATCGGTATCCTTTTTCAGAAGGAACACGCCCAGAAGAACTATGCGTTTTTTCAATAAATCCTAGTTCTTCTAAATCAGCCATTTCATTTCGAATAGTAGCTGAACTAAACGTAATTTCATCTTTCTTAGCCAACGTCCTCGAACCAACTGGTTGCGCTGATCCAATAAAGTCATCAACAATTGTTTGTAAAATTAAGAGCTGACGTTCCGTAAGCATCTCATCATCACCTCTGTTAGCACTCTTTGTCTTCGAGTGCTAAATCTATTAATAACTTACCAAAATTGACATTCAATTGTCAACGGAAACGTCACGAAATAACAAAAATTTTTCGCGCTTATGGCACATTTAATTAATCAATCAAAAATGACTGGAATACTTCATTCCCTAATAGTTTCCCTTTCCTCGTTAAACAAACATGTCCATCTCTGTTTTCAAGTAATCCTTGTTCTTGATTACTTTGTAACTGCTTTGCAAAAACATGGTCCATCTCCACATTAAATTTCTTTTGGAATTCTAACTTAGAAACACCTTTTGTTTTTCGAAGTCCTAAGAACAACTCTTCTTCCATTTTTTCTTTCTCTGTCACTGGGTGAACATCTAAATATGGAAATCCTGTCTCATCAATTTTAGTGAAATATTGCTTGAGCGGACCTACATTTTGAATTCGTTCCCCGTTCACATAGCTATGCGCTCCAGCTCCAAATCCATAATACTCTTCATTATTCCAGTATGTGAGATTGTGTCTACTTTCATTATTACCTTTTGAGAAGTTACTAATCTCATACTGGTTATAACCATGTTTCTCCATTTCATCCATTACCATTTCGTACATTTTCGCTTCATGATCTTCACCTGGTAGTCTTAATTTCCCTTTATTCATTAAGTTATAAAATACAGTTTTCGGTTCCACAATTAAGGAATATGCCGAGAAATGTTGTACACCAAGCGTAAAGGCAATGTCTAATGTTTCCTTTACATCTTCTATCGTCTGTCCTGGCAGAGCATAAATTAAATCTACATTAATATTTGTAAAACCGACTTCCTGCGCTTCTCGAATTGCTATGAATGCATCTTCTCTCGTATGCCTGCGTCCAATCTTCTCAAGTAGCTCATCACGAAACGTTTGCACACCAAAACTAATTCGGTTTACTCCACCTTCTAGCAATACGTTCAACTTCTCTTTCGGTAAATCACCTGGATTCGCTTCAAATGTTAATTCACAATTCGGCGCAAATGGGCGCAAACGACGGTTAATGATGTCGAGTAGTTTTTTTGTTTGCTCCATATTTAAAGCTGTCGGAGTTCCTCCGCCAACAAAAATCGTTTTCATACTTTCAAACGGTACTTTTTGAACCGTATTTATTATTTCTTTCTCTAAATATTGTAAGTATTGATCAACCGGTTGGCGTTCAATAAATACTTTATTAAAATCACAATAGTGACAAATATGCTGACAAAATGGAATATGAATATATGCAGCTTGTACCAAATATAACTCCTACCTTTCTAAAAAGAAAACCTCCGCACTCCGGAGGATTCTTTACTTCTCTACTGTATTACGGATTTGTTCCATTCGCATTTTTCCCCAATCATACATCATTTCAACGATCGGTAAAAGCGACATACCTAATTCCGTCATATAGTACTCAACACGCGGAGGAATTTCCGGGTATACCGTTCGATCAACAATCCCGTCCTCCATTAACTCTTTCAATTGATTTGACAAAACTTTATGAGAAATGCTCGGGAACAGACGTTGCAATTCACTAAAACGATGCGGACCTTCCACACCTAAGTGCCACAATATCACAACTTTCCACTTCCCACTAATTATAGAAAGCGTCAGTTCCTTTTCGCAATTAAAATTACCTTTTTGTATTTTCTCTCGAATATCTTTTCGAATATTTTCGGACATTAATAGTCTCCTAACTCTATATCAATCACTAAAAAGCTCTCTCACTATTGTAAATGAGAGATCATAAGATGTCTAAAAAGTAGCATATAAAAAAAGAAGCCGAACGAACGGCTTCTACTTTTATCACGATTGGTGCGGGCTAATAATTAGCGAAGAATAGAAAAATCTCCACTAATTATAGTTCACTCCATTAGTTATCATCCATTTTCAGTACAGCCATGAATGCTTCTTGCGGCACTTCTACAGAACCAACAGACTTCATACGTTTTTTACCTTCTTTTTGCTTATCAAGAAGTTTACGCTTACGAGAAATGTCACCACCGTAACATTTTGCAAGTACGTTTTTACGCATCGCCTTAATTGTAGAACGAGATACAACTTTATTTCCGATAGTCGCCTGAATTGGCACTTCAAACTGTTGTCTTGGAATTAATTTCTTTAATTTCTCTACAATTACTTTACCACGGTCATACGCTGAATCACGATGTACAATAAATGATAAAGCATCCACTTGTTCATTATTTAAAAGAATATCCATTTTCACAAGTTTAGATGGTTTATAACCAATTAACTCGTAGTCAAATGATGCATATCCTTTCGTATTTGATTTCAATTGATCGAAGAAATCATATACGATTTCTGATAACGGGATTTCATATGTCAATGTAACACGTGTTTCATCTAAATATTGCATATCAATAAACGTTCCACGTTTCCCTTGGCAAATTTCCATTACAGCTCCAACATAGTCATTCGGAACCATAATTGCAGCCTTCACAAACGGCTCTTCTACACGATCGATAGTCTGTGGATCTGGCATATTAGATGGATTATCAACAATAAAATCTTCACCGTTTGTTAAATACACTTTATAAATAACGCTTGGCGCTGTTGTAATTAAGTCAATCTTGAATTCACGTTCAATACGTTCTTGAATAATCTCCATGTGAAGAAGCCCTAAGAAACCACAACGGAAACCAAAACCTAAAGCTTGAGATGTTTCAGGCTCAAATTCAAGAGCAGAATCATTCAATTCTAGTTTTTCTAACGCATCACGTAAATCGTTATAACGTGCAGAATCGATTGGATATAAACCACAGAATACCATTGGGTTTAATTTTCGATACCCTTTTAACGGCTCTGCAGCCGGACGTTTCGCATGTGTGATCGTATCACCTACGCGTGTATCACCTACGTTTTTAATAGATGCTGCCAAGAAACCTACATCACCTACTGTTAACTCGTCACGTTGCGTCGTTTTCGGTGTAAACACACCTACTTCTGTTACTTCAAATTCTTTTCCAGTTGCCATCATACGTACTTTATCGCCAACTTTTACCGTTCCATTTACAACACGGATATATGCAATTACACCACGGTACGGATCATATAAAGAATCGAAAATCATACATTGTAACGGCTCTTCTGAATCACCTGTTGGAGCTGGTACCTTTTCAACGATTTGTTCTAAAATTTCTTCAATACCAATGCCAGCTTTCGCTGAAGCAAGTACAGCTTCCGATGCATCTAAACCAATTACATCTTCTACCTCTTGACGTACGCGTTCTGGGTCTGCACTTGGTAAGTCGATTTTATTAATAACTGGTAAGATTTCTAAATTATTATCAAGCGCTAAATATACGTTCGCTAATGTTTGCGCCTCAATTCCTTGCGCTGCATCCACTACAAGAATTGCACCTTCACAAGCCGCTAAACTACGAGATACTTCGTACGTAAAGTCGACGTGTCCTGGAGTATCGATTAAGTGAAGAATATACTCTTCACCGTCTTTCGCTTTATACGTTAGTTGTACTGCATTTAATTTAATTGTAATACCACGCTCACGCTCCAACTCCATAGAGTCAAGCAATTGCGCCTTCATTTCGCGCTGTGCCAACGCGTTTGTTTTCTCCAAAATACGGTCTGCCAACGTTGATTTCCCGTGGTCAATGTGAGCAATGATGGAGAAGTTACGAATTTTGGACTGTCTTTTTGCTCTTTCTTCTTTATTCATCTATGTTCTCAACTCCTAATAGTCTCGCCAATATACACTAGCACTGATTATATCAATAGAGCAGCAAAGATTCAATGAAAACTCGTGCTGCTTACAATACAAATCACTCTATCTATATCTTATGCGAACAAACCATAAGAGACAAACCTTTTTCAAATTAAAAGACAGCTCTCTTACAAACATAAGACAACCATCCTTCCCGCTACCCTTAACTAAAAATTCCTTTTATTGCCCCAACAACTATATCCGTTCCAAACTTTGTCATATCACGAGCAACACTTGCTATCGCCATACCGATACCTTCTACAACATTAAAACTTCTTAAGCTTTCTAACTGTTTTTGTTTTTCAATAGTCGAAAACGTCTCTCCCGAAATTCCGGGTTCAGCCCCATCGCCTTCTGTTCCTGTCATATGAGCAATTTGTTCATATGACAGCTGACGATATCCCTTCATACTTTTTAGACCATGATTAGCGAGTCCCACTCCAGCTATCATCATAAGCAAACATAAGACTGTACCGCATATACATAAAAGCGTAAATTGACTCAAGCTATTTCTGCCTCTTTCCATCAATGTGTATATGCCCCTGTATTATCCTGATCAATCTGATGATGCAGCGCTGCATTTAAACCGCTGGCTATTACATTTGCCATATCCTCAATAAACGCATCTACTTCTTTTGGAGTTACCATTAAATTATGACCAAGAGGAGATAACACTTCATAAATTAACTTTCTCTTTTCTTCTTCTTCTAACGTACCAATAGCTCCTAAAAACATATTTCGACTCTTTTCATCTGGCATATCTTCTTCTGTTAATTTTTTCTTTTCTCCAAATGTAAAACCTGCTGGCAATAAAGAGCGTGACGGTTTGTTTCCTTCTTTCAGTTCCCGGCCAAAATGTTTCAAAATAAAATCAATTGTATCACTCGTAATCGAAACAGCATCTACCACAGTTGGCACACCAATTGCGATAACAGGAATACCTAATGTTTCTTTACTTAGTTCCTTACGCTTATTCCCAACACCAGATCCTGGATGAATTCCTGTATCAGAAATTTGTATCGTACTATTTACTCGTTCAATAGAACGCGCAGCTAATGCATCAATTGCGATGACAAAGTCTGGTTTTGTCTTCTCAATAATTCCGTAAATGACATCGCTCGTTTCAATCCCTGTAATTCCCATTACCCCTGGACGAATGGCACTAACAGGTCTAAACCCTTCTTCCACACTTTCAGGCTGCAATTTAAACAAATGTCTCGTCACCAATACGTTCTCTACAACTATCGGTCCGAGTGCATCCGGCGTTACATTCCAATTCCCAAGACCTACGATTAAACAACTCGCTTCTTTTGAAACTCCAACCTCTTCTAAGAAATAAGAAAATTCTTTTGCAAAAATACGCTCTACCTTTTGCTGAAGTTCCGTATCTTGTTGCCTTATACCTTGCACCTCAAGAGTTAAATAACTTCCAGGTTTTTTCCCCATCGACTCAGATGCAATTTCATCAATAGTTACTTTTGTAATTGTAACTCCCTCTTCTTCCCTCTCTTTTACAATAACTCCCTGTATCCCTTTTTGTTCTTCTTGGCGCTCTTGTAGCATTTGGTGCGCCTCTACAGCAAGGTCAGTTCTAACACTATATTTACTTAAATCTAATGGTTCTTTCATCGTATCTCCTCCGTAATTCATAGTAAATATCGTTAGATTTCCCCAAGTTATATTAGGTCATTCTTTCCTTTACGTGAAATTTCATTGATATACTATTGCAATTCTCTTCACCGTTTGATAAAATATCACTTGTTCTATGTAAGAATCGAGTCATTCGATTGCACCAGGGAGGTGAAAAGTATGGCAAACATCAAATCTGCTATCAAACGCGCTAAACTTAGCGAAGAGCGTCGTTCACATAACGCTTCTATCAAGTCTGACATGCGTACTGCTGTTAAAACTGTAGAAACTTTAGTTACTAATAACGATCTTGAAAATGCTAAAGAAGCTTTCAAAACTGCTTCTAAAAAACTTGACAAAGCAGCTCGTAAAGGTCTTATCCACCAAAACGCTGCAGCTCGTCAAAAATCTCGCTTAGCGAAACAAGTAAACGCGTAAGGCGTTTAAAAAACGATCCATTCGGATCGTTTTTTATATACACAAAAAAGTTCACGTACTAAGTACGTGAACTTTTTTGTGTCACTACATATGATTTAACCGCATTAAGAAAAACTCAAGCACAAGTTTCTTATCCATCTTTCCAGTCTTCATACTATAATCAGCTTCCGCCAATTCTATAATAACTTTTTTTAATTCTTCAAAAGAGAAAAACTTCGTTTGATTCATCGCCAACTTTACCCGGTACGGATGTACACCAATATGGGACGCGATTTGATTTTGTCCGTAACCACGCTGTTGCAACTCTTTCACTTGATGTAGCAAGCGGAACTGACTTACTAATAAAGCGAGCAGTTTAATCGGTTCTTCCTGCTGTGTAAATAATCCGTCTAAAATTTGCATCGCACCAGCGATATCTTTTTTCACCACTTTTTCTGTTAAAGCAAACACGTTTTGCTCAACAGATTTCGGCACAAGTTCCGTGACAAGTTTTGGCGTAATTTCTCCGCCCATACCGACGTATAACGTTAACTTGTCCATTTCCTTCGCCAACATTGTTACATTACTTCCCACAAGCTCTAACAATAAACTAACAGCTGCATTATCAATATGCACATGCACCTCATCCGCACGAGAAACAATCCACTTCTGAACATCCTGCACTTGCATCGCATTTGCTTCTATTACATCCGCTGTTTTCTTTAATAGTTTTGTAATTTTTTTTCGTTCGTCTAATTTTTCATAAGGCGCAACAAAAACAAGAATAGAAAAAGGAGAGGGCTCCCCAATATATTCTTCTAAAATTTTTATATTTTGTTCTAATTTTTCTTTTTGTGCCGTTAAAAATAGTGGTGATTTTATTAATATAACTTTACGCTCTCCAAAAAAAGGAAGCGTATGCGCATCCTCAACTACATCTTCTAAATACGCTTCTTCCAAATCGTATGTCACAACATTAAACTCTCGATCTTCCTCTTCAAGCGCGTACGTTGTAATAAGCTTTATCGTTTCATTTATAAAATAGGCTTCCGTTCCATACAGTACATACAACGGAGCGAACTGTTTCTTTTTAATCTTCTTATGTATATCACTCATATTTTTTCCTACTCCCTAACTTGGCAATATATATTTATACTAATGCCCTAGCTTTTGTTTTACAAGTACAAAGGGACGGTCTTTATAACCCGCCCCTTTATTTATATAAAACGCCACGCAATAAGCCCCGGATTTCTTATTGGTGTGCGGTAATCACCTTCCCTTTATTATTTACAATAATAATCTTAGTATAAGTGCCAACTGTTAACATGATTGGAAATGAAAAATTCACGCTACTTAACTAACTAGAAAAAGTATACAAATACTCTATTTCACTTCATATGGAAATTGTAGATTTTTTTCTGACAATATTTTATACTAAAATGGAATGTTGGGGAGGGATTCTAAATGAATGATTTTGAACAAAACGTTCAAAGTAAACGCAATGACGCTATTGATTCAGGGGTAGGATTTATCGTCTCATTTGGTTTTTTCGCAACACTTTTCATTATTGCAACTGTTATTAAATTCATCGGTTCTTAAAGGCTGCTGCTTAACGGCAGTCTTCTTTTTTTCATCTTCTATGTGTTTCATCATATGTGATTTTACTTTGAAAGGTTCCTTTTTCTCCATTAAAAACATAGGAAATAGCACCTTGCTTATCCGTACGCCATATATCAATACCCATCTTCTTAAAACGCTCTATAACTTCCTTATGCGGGTGCCCATACCTATTACGCTCCCCCACAGAAATAATCGCTACAGCAGGCTGTACAAGGCTTAAAAATGGGTCTGTAGACGATGTTTTACTCCCATGGTGGGCAACTTTTAAAATATTAGCCCGCAAATCAGGATATGTTGATACTATAAACTTTTCTCCTTCTTCTTCTAGATCACCCGTAAATAGCCATGTTAGTCCCCCTAGTCTGGCCCATAGTACAATCGAAGAGTCATTTTCTCCCTTTTCTTTCCCCTTTGGAGCTAATACGAAAAATTCCGCTTCATTTACCCTCCAACCTTCCCCTTCTCCTACTACACTTATCTTCACGCTCTTTTCTAACGCCTTTTTCTTCACCACTTTTTCCAATACAGCATCTTGTTCCTTTCTCCCAAATACAACTTCTTTTACAATAATAGATGACAGCAAATCCAGCGCAGCACCTATATGATCCGCATCTCCGTGCGTTACAATTAATTTATCAATCGTTTTTATACCTTCTTTTTGTAAAAAAGGAACAAGAATATCATGCCCAACAGAAAATTCATGCTTTTTCTGTTGCCACGCTTCCTTCTTGACAGAAAGGGCTCCTCCTGTATCAATAAGATAAACCTCTTTATCGTATGGAAGACGAATTAATATCGCATCTCCCTGTCCAACATCAAGAAATGTAACACTCCCACTTTCGCGAAAATATGGATATACATAATGACAAGTACTAATAAAAAGAAACACACCCACAACTATGCACAAAATTTTTTTCGTTATTACCCTTTCCCAAATCACAAATATACTAACGATACTAAAACAATATATATCCACAAGAAATAACGGAGTTTGACCAAAAGTAAGTCGGATGAAAGGGAAACTTTCACAGTAACTTAGAAAATCATTAGAAATGGTTAAACATAGTGAAAGTACATATGCAATTCCTTTTGCGAAAAATGGAATAACCGGCATACATATAAGAATAATGATGCTACATGGCAATACAATAATGGATAGAAAAGGAACATATATAAGATTGAGGAAAATGCTATAAGGAGAAAAATAACCAAAATGATATAACAAGATGGGGGTACTAGCGAGCTGTGAAATTATAGAAATGTAAATAGAATTTCGAACTATTCCATTACTACGCCCTAATAATATCGGCGCAGATAGTAGTAAAGAAAAACTACCTACAAATGAGAATTGAAATCCAATGTTGAAAATAAGATACGGATCGTATATAAGCATACATATAGCCGTTATGCTTAAGGCGTCTAAACTAGATAAGCGAACAGAGCATATGAAAGCTACCAATAATAAAACTCCTGTTATAGAAGCCCTCACAACAGATGGCGACGCCCCAGCTATGATCATATACAGAGGAATGCAAACTATAAGGCATACTGTTGCTATCTCTTTCGTCACACCACTTCTTAGCAAAACAAAATACATTATAACCATTAATAATACGATATGCGATCCTGAAATTGCTAACAAATGTATAAGACCAAATTGTTGATATTGCTCTTCTACTTCAAACGTCATTTGTTGTCGATCTCCAAATAATAATGCGTTCATAAATGCACCTGATTGTTCCGGGAACATTTCTGTAACTTTCGAGATTGTTTGTTGCCTGAGAAGGAAAATCCATTGCACGAGTGACAACGATGTTTTTTGACATTCAGAAATGTATGTCACATCAAATATAAAATGTATTTTTTGCTGATATAAATAATTACGATAATCAAAAACATGAAAATTCCGGGCAGTTTGTGGTTCTTTCACCTCCCCTTTAAATGTACACGATATACCTGCATGTAATTGTTGCAACTGCTTCTTTTCCGAAGCAGATTGTATTTTATAATTTAACTGCACTAAGTTTTTATTCTGATCTTCAATTTGAAAAGAGAGACGATCCCCATTAATTAGAGGTGTATTTTGCACGACCCCTCGTGTAACTTCATAGGACTCCCCTAGCGGCTTATTTAGACTCTGAACATACATGGTGTACATAACGCCACTAAAACACGCTATTATACAAAATATGAAGGTTTTACGCGAAGTACGATATAAACAAAATAAAACATAACAAACGAAACAACAAGCAGCCAACAAATGCGATGCGGAAAAGGTAATTGCAATCCCAATTATAAACGAGATTGCAACATAGCCCCATTGCCCATTCAACTCATACTCACTCCTTATAGCATCATTTTCGCTTTAGTGAATACACGCTGTAATTCTTCCATTGATAAATTATCTTTTTCTAAAGCTGCGAATAATTCCTTTAGCTGTAAATGACGCTCTTGTTCCTCTAGCGATGTAATATCGTATTCTAGCGGAACGTGCTTTACTGTTACACTCGCTTGTTCAAATAACTCTACGGCATACGGATGATTTTTATAGTCCTGTGCATAATAAACCGCTGTAACACCACTTTGAATAATCGCCTTACAGCACTGCAAACAAGGAAAATGTGTGACATAAATTTCCGCTTCCTCTGTTTTTGCACCAAATTTCGCACATTGCAATAAAGCATTCATTTCAGCATGAATTGTACGAACGCAATGATTATCAATGACATAGCAACCATCGTCTATACAATGGACACCACCTTTAATTGAACCGTTATATCCACCAGCAATAATTCGTTTATCACGAACGATTGTCGCTCCTACCGCAAGCCTTGTACATGTACTACGTAAAGATAGTAGATGGCTTTGCGTCATAAAATATTGATCCCATGAAATTCGTTCCATATTTTTCACCTTCTTTTTTGTCTACTTGTAGTGTAGCGAAAAAAGAAAAACTTCGTCAATCTTTTATGGAATAATAATTTGATCTTTTATTTTCTCTAAAGACTTCGCACCAATCCCATCAATTTCTAATAAATCTTCTATTTTCTGAAACGGGCCATGTTCTTCTCGGTATTTCAAAATACTTTCCGCTTTCCGAGAACCAATGCCTGTTATTTTTTCAAGTTGCTCTTTAGAAGCTGTATTTATTTGCACTTTACCCTCGCTTTTTGAAAAAGTAGTCCCTTCTTGCACTGGCTCATTCTTGTTAGGAACATACAGAAGCATTTGGTCTTGGACCATTTGCGCCAAATTCACTTTCTTCACATCTGCATCCGGCAACAAACCACCAGCTTTTTCAACCGCCTCCTTCACCCGGTCCCCTTCCTTCATTTCATACACACCCTCTTTAAAAACCGCCCCTTTCACATCAATTATAATTATTTTTTTCTGCTCCTTTGTATCCAATACTTTCGGTTTACTTTTTTTCTCCACATCTTTTACTTGAACTTCCGTTGTAATGAGCGATCGCTCTGTTTGCTGATTCGTTTTCCAGAAAAAAAGAAAAATCAAAGTGCCAATAATAACCACTAATCCCAACCATTTTTTCGGAAAATCCCACATCATTTTACACCTCTAATCATAAATTTATAACATCATTCATATTGTTTAGGAGAAAGCTGTTACGAAGGAGGGATGAAACATTGAACATAGGAATTATAGGGACAGGGAACATGGGGAATATACTAATCGATGCATTTTTAGAAACCCGTGCTGTCAAACCTTCGTGCCTTACTATTATTAATCGGACGCCTGCCAAAGCATATCATATAAAAGAAAAATACCCTTCTGTTCATATAGCCAAAACAATCCAAGAGGTAATCGAACAATCCCAGCTTATTTTCATTTGCGTAAAACCGATAGACATATACCCTATTCTACAAAAATACGCTGACCATTTTTCAGACGAAGATTGCTTAGTTTCTATCACAAGCCCCATATCTCCATCACAATTAGAAACACTTATACCTTGCCACGTCGCTCGTATCATTCCAAGCATCACAAACCGCGCCTTATCCGGCGCATCACTATTTACATTTGGAAATAATTGCTCTCTAGAATGGCAACAAAAACTACTTCGTCTATTCAAAAACATTTCTACTCCCCTTGTTATAGAAGAAGATATAACGCGCGTTTCATCTGATATAGCAAGCTGCGGCCCTGCTTTTTTTAGTTATTTATTACAATGTTTCATTAACGCTGCTGTAGATAAAACAAATATTACACATGAAGAAGCCACTACTTTAGTAAGTGAAATGGTCATTGGAATGGGGAAATTACTCGAAAAAGAAATTTTCACATTACCTACTTTACAAGAAAAGGTATGCGTTAAAGGCGGTGTTACAGGAGAAGGTATTCGTATTTTAGAAGAGCACGTTGGGGATATGTTTCATAAATTAATCGAACGGACACATGAGAAATTTGATGAAGATTTAAAATGCGTTGAGCAGCAATTCGATAAACACACATAATAAATACGCCATCGTAATCCCAAACCCTTTTTATTAATACTTATCTTTTTCATGCTACATTTTCACTAAAACTAGCATTTTTACACTTTACACATATCATCTTTTTATTTTTCTAGAACTAAAACTACATCTTTTCTATAAAACAAAAGCAACCTTATCGGTTGCTTTTCTTTTATCCATTCTTCTTCGCCATAAAAAAGATGCGCTCTGTTTGTTCTGTCACTTCAATTCGTTCAAAGTCACCTGTGACGCGAAGCACTGTAAACCCAGCTTCTTCAAGCCATTTTGTTAACACTTCAACCGAATACGCACGTTGCACGTGACATTCGTCAAAACGATGATACACATCTTCTTCTGAATCTTGTACAAAGAATGTCAAATCATGTTCCACACTATCTGATTCTTCTCCAGGGAAGCAGTTCCAAATAAGTGATATTTCTTCGCCGTTCACTGTATATGTTTCATTTTGAAATACGTGATGTATTTTATATAAAGAGTGTACATCGAATAAAAACAAGCCATCCTGACGTAAATGGTGGAAAACTCTTCTAAATGTTTCTTGCACTCCATCTTCTTGCAATACGTAATTTAATGAGTCACAAAAGATTGTCACACAATCAAATTCACCAGGAACATCGAGCTCTCTCATGTCTTGTTGGTAAAAAGGAATAAAATATCCTTCTCCCCCCAATTTTTGCTGCGCGACAGTTAACATTTCTTCCGAAAGATCTACACCAATTAAGTCATAACCTTTTCGCACAAGCGGAAGTGTTACGTTACCAGTTCCACATGCTACGTCAAGGATTCTTGCCTCTTTCATAGATGCCTGTTGTAAACTTTCCTCTGTGAATTCCACCCATTTATCATAAGGGACATCATTCATCAGTTCGTCATACAGCAAAGCAAATTGTTCGTATTTCATTGATCTAGCTCATCTGCAATATCTTCACGCGGCACATCGCCCCATAGACGCTCTAAATTATAGTGATTACGCTCATCTTTATGGAATACATGAGCAACCACATCACCAAGGTCTACTAAAACCCAACGTGCTTCATCAAAGCCTTCCATACGTTGTACGTTAATTTCGAACTCATGTGCCTTCGCTTTAATTTCACGTGCAATTGCTTGTACTTGCTTGTCTGAATTTCCGTGACAAATAATAAAATAGTCTGCAATCGGTGAAATACCTTGCATATTTAGTACAACCATATCTTCTGCTCTCTTATCATCAGCTGCTTTTGCCGCTAATACTAATAACTCTTTATCTTTCATTTATTAATTTCCTCCTTGATAACTTCATTGTATGTTTGGAATGTTAATGGATAAATCGTTTGATCTTTTTCCATTAAAAATTGAATTGTTCGCTTTAAAGCAAACAGTAAAGCTTGATTTATATCTTTATATGCGAGTTTCCTCGCTTCTTCCACACCAGGAAACTTACGTCCTGGTTCAATGTAATCTGCTACATAAATAACTTTATCTAACATTGTCATTTTTTCATGACCACTTGTATGATATGTAATAGCTTGTAGAATTTCAGGATCAGTAATGCCTACTTCTTTTTCTACTAAGTATGCCCCAACAGGTGCATGCCATAACTCTTTGTTATAGTGCAGTAGATCCTTTGGCAAAGCTTCTCTCTTAATAATCTCTTCCATTTCTGGAATCGCTCTACATTTTGCATAATCGTGAAATATAGCAGCCGTCTCTGCCTTTTTCTCATCTACACCATATAACCTAGCAAGTTCAATCGCTGTTTCCATTACACCAACCGTGTGTATATAACGTTTTTCATGCATTTGTTGTTTGACAATACTAAGTGCTTCCTCACGATTCATACAACCCATTCCTCTCGATATATACCTGTACTTTTTCGGGGAGTAAATATTTGCACGTTTTCTTCGTCATATATCTCTCACGTAACAGAGAAGAAGAAACTGCAAACTCCGGAATTTCCACTTTTACGATATCATAAGGCGTATGTAATGTATAACCTGGTCTTGCAACTCCAACGAAAGTCACAAGCTTAAGTAACTTTTCAATGTTATACCACTTCGGCAAATACTCAACCATGTCTCCGCCAATAATAAAGTGAAACTGCACATCCGGATACTTCTCCGTTAATTGTACCATAGTATCGTACGTATAAGATGGGCCTTCTCTGTCTAGCTCTTCTAAACAAATTGAAAAGTATGCTTCTTCCTCAATCGCTATTTGCAGCATGTTTAATCGACTTTTCACACTCGTAATGTTACGTCCTTGCTTGTGCGGTGGAACTTGATTCGGCAAAAACCATACCTCTTCCAACCCTAAAGCATGATACACTTCATTTGCAATTAACAAATGCCCATTATGAGGTGGATCAAACGTGCCACCAATAATGCCAATTTTTCTCAAAAGAAACGCTCCTTCCTTTTACATACAGCAACTCTCCCCATACAAATTCGAAGAGAGCCCACTGTTAATAAAAGTTCAATTGGTTCGCTTTCTACATATCAAGCGTCCATTACGAAATAACTCACGTATATCTTTTATCGAGGAAGCTTAATCTGCTTATTTTCTCTTGATTCTTTGTATAAAACAATTGTGCTTCCGATTACTTGAACGATTTCAGCTCGTGCACCTTGTGCAAGCTCTTCTGCAACTTCACTACGATCAAATTCACAGTTTTGTAATACGCTCACTTTAAATAGTTCACGAACTTCTAATGCTTCTCCAATTTGTTTCACCATATTTTCATTCACGCCACCTTTTCCAACTTGAAAAATCGGTGTTAAATGATGTGCCTTTGCACGTAAAAATCTTTTTTGTTTTCCTGTTAACATATAATTAGCCTCCAAGCTCTCTCATTACTAATTGTTTCATTCTATCAATATTCGGCACACACCCTGTCCACATTTCAAACGCAAGTGCACCTTGATAAACGAACATATCGATTCCATTTTGAATTATTGCACCTTGTTCTTTCGCATCGCCTAAAATTTTCGTCTCAAATGGATTATAAATAATATCAGAAACAATCGTTCCTTGTTTCAATGAACGAATTTCCAGCGGCGTATACTCAACATGTGGATGCATACCTATCGTTGTTGTTTGGATGATAATATCATATTCCCCTTGATTTTCTGCTGCACATTCTAACGATAGAGCATGCGAATTAACATTTGCCATGCACCCAGAGATAAGGTTTTTCGCCTTATCTCTCGTACGATTAGCAATATCAATTTCTTTCACACCTACATCGGCAAGCGAGAAGTAAATAGCTCGGCTAGCACCACCTGCACCGATTAATAAAATACGTTTCTCTTGAAGTGGATCTTCACTAATTGACTGCAGGGCACGAACAAAACCAATTCCATCTGTATTATACCCAATCAATTTTCCATCTCGATGAACTACTGTATTTACCGCACCGATTTGCCTTGCTAACGGGGCAATCTCATCCAAGTACTCCATAATTGCAACTTTGTGCGGAGTCGTTACATTAAATCCTGAAATACCTAATGCTTTCAAACCTTTTACTGCTTCCCCTAGCGCTTCTTCTTCTACAAGAAACGCATGGTAATGGGCATCCATATTCAAGTGTTCAAATGCATCGTTATGCATAACGGGTGATAATGAATGTCCAATTGGATTTCCGATTACACCATATAATTGTTTCATAAATCCCTCTCCATATTAAATTAAAGATTTACGTAATGAAACACTTACTCCTTTTGGTACATGAGCAACAATTTTCGCTCCTGATTCATTTACAGTAACCCAGCCCAATCCAGAGAATACAACATCCGTTTTCGGCTCACGAATATTAAATTCATATTTCACAAACTTAGGCATATTTTCTAATTCTTCTGGTGTCGGTGGATTCAATAATTCTCCAGCGTGTTTTTCGTACAATTCATCAGCCTTTTCAAGCTTTGTACGATGGATTGTTAAACGGTTTGAGAAATGACAAGTGAATGCACGACGGCCCCCACTTACATAATCAAATCGTGCTAATCCACCAAAGAATAATGTTTGTTCTTCATTTAATTGGAATACCATTGGCTTAACTTCTGTAGTCGGTGTAATAAGCTTTAAGCTTTGTTTCCCAACATAATGCGCCATTTGATGATGATTAATAATACCTGGTGTATCGTATAAAGATGACGTTTCGTCTAATGGGATATCAATTAAATCAAGCGTTGTTCCTGGGAAATGTGATGTTGTAATTACATTCTCAGTCTCATCACTAAACTCTTTAATCATACGATTAATAAATGTTGATTTACCAACATTCGTACATCCAACAACATAAACATCTTTACCTTCGCGGTAATGCTCAATTGCATCAGCAAGTTCAGCGATTCCTTGTCCTTTAGCTGCACTAATTAAAAAGACATCTTCTGGTTTTAAACCAAGTTGCTTTGCACTATAGCGCATCCAATGTTTTACTTTATCATGCTTAACTGACTTTGGAATTAAGTCAGCCTTATTCCCTACAAGTAATACTTTATTGTTCCCTACAAAACGATGTAAGCCCGGTAACCAGCTACCATTGAAATCGAAAATATCTACGATTTTAACCACTAGTGCGTCTGATTGTCCAATTCCGTTCAAAATACGAAGGAAATCATCATCTGTTAAAGATACATCTTGAATTTCGTTATAATGTTTCAAACGAAAACAACGTTGGCAAATTACTTGTTCTTTTTCTAAAGATGATACAGGAGCGTATCCTACTTCATTTTTATTTTCTGTTTGAATTTCTACACCGCAACCAATACATTTAATTGTTTCAGTCAAACTTTATTCCTCCCAGTTAATTAAGCCTTTTTTCTTCATGTTTCTCATAATTCTTCGTTCAATTTTCCGATTAAATCGTGTCACCAATCCGTCCGTTTGCGCTACCGGTACAACTAAAATTGTATGAAGTCCCACACGATTCCCGCCGAGCACATCCGTTAGTAACTGATCTCCAATTACTACAACTTCATCTGGCTGCAGGTGCATCTCATGTATCGCACGCTTAAATGCGCGAACAAACGGTTTGCGCGCACTATGAATAAACGGAATACCTAATGGGTCAGCGAAGTCTTTAACGCGTTGCTCGTTGTTATTTGAAACGACCGTTACTTGAATATCATTTTCTTTCATTTTCAAAAACCACTCTTCAAGCTGTGGCGTTGCGTTTGGACGATCCCATTCAATTAAAGTGTTATCTAAATCAGTAATAACTCCTTTAATTCCACGTTTTTTCAAATCTTCTGGTTGAATATGATATATATTTTTCACATATTCATTTGGTAAAAATAACTTCAATTTCTTTCACCTCTTTGAGGATTTTTCATAAAATTTTTCGACAACATTTTTCGATAGATAACCTGTGGATAAACTTGTACACACTTTCCACGTTAATTTTTCAGTCAATTTGGAATTTACTAACAATCTATCCACATTTTATCCACTGAGTTATGTGGATAACCTCTTGTTTGTGACTGTCATATTTTTTTGGTACATTAAATGCAACAACGAATCAATCCTTATATTATTAGGAGGTGACTCACCTTGAAAACAAAACATATGGAACAGTTATCTACTGATTTACTCACTGAGTCTTATTATAAAGCAAAAGAACTAAAATTAAATCCCGACTTCATTTTACTTATAAAACAAGAAATTATTAGACGCTCGTTAGAGGACAAGCTCGTCAAATCTTCTTGAGTACATATAGATTGCTGATTGACCTGTAAAAAGAGCCATCCTGCGATGGCTCTCGAATAAACAAGTACTCCCATCTAGGGGATTTCTTCATTAAGCATCTTTGTCCACATTTCTTAATTAGAGCTTCATAAGTATATTATAAAACCTTTTCTTTACTTATGAGATACTCGGGTTGCAATTTTTTCACCAAGACGCAGCTCTTGCCCACTTGTCAATTCCTGCACTGCTTTAATCATATCTTTTTCAAATAATAAAACAACTGTTGAGCCAAATGTAAAGTATGCCATCTCTTCACCTTTTTGAACAGTACTTCTTTCATGAAGGAGCTCGATACTATTAACAAACATAGCACCTACTTTTACAAGTGCCATATGTTCGCCGTCACTATTTACTTCTGTAACAGAGCGATAATTTTTTGACAATGGTTCTTTCCCATACTCCATACCCGCTGCATTTACCGGATATGATTTTCTACCGAGTACAAATCTTTCAGTCACAGAGCCAGAAAGCGGGCTATGAATGCGATGATAATGACTTGGACTCAAATAAATCACCATATATGTACCGCCTGCATATCGCTTTGCACGCTCTTCATTACCTAGCATATCCACAATTGAATAACGCTTTCCTTTTATATCGAATGTTTTTGTATCCTCAATAGGACCTTGATCAGCAAAAACACCATCAACAGGACTAACGATACTCGATGCATCAGTATCAATACTACGCTTTCCTTCTTTTAGCCTACGTGTAAATAAATCATGCAATGTTCCATATTCCTTCAAACCCTTTTCCATCTCATCTTGATTAATTTGAAAAACTTTCACATACGATGGAATAATGATAGAGCTCAAACGAGATTGTGCAAATTTACGTAATATATAAGAAGTAAAACGACCATTTGTAAGTTCGATCATAAGTCGATATAATGTCCGTCGCAAATTACGAAACCTCCTAATCAGCCTATAACTTTAGTTTCCCCTTCTTTTCTCTCTATATCATATGTAAAATTGGTTCTTATTCCCACATATAGAATGGAGCCGTCTCGTTATACACGAAGAAAAACTAAGTATAATTTTTATTCTTAAATTGTTTAGCACCTTCTAATATTACAGATAGAACCCGCCATTTTCAACAGTGAACATGTATTTCTTCTTAGAACAGCTCGTTTTCTTTCCGTTTTCCCGAAAGAAAAGCAGCCACTTTTAAAGTGTAGCTGCTTACAATACACATTATTCTTTTGCTTTTTTCTCTTTCTCAGCCCGCACAAATTCATGGAACATTTTCATTAAAGCACGCTTTTCAATTCGCGATACGTAGCTTCTTGAAATACCGAGTGCCTTCGCAATCTCCCTCTGTGTTTTCTCTTTATCAAGCCCAAGTCCAAAACGCTTCACAATTACTTCTTTCTCTCGTTCGTCCAAAATATCGATATACTCTTTAATTTTTTCTAACTCCATACTAAGCTGAATCATATCAATTACATCTTCAGATTCTGATTTTAATATATCAATAAGCGATATTTCATTACCCTCTTTATCTTGCCCAATCGGATCATGAAGTGAAACGTCTTTTTTCGTTTTCTTCAGCACACGTAAATGCATCAAAATTTCATTTTCGATACAGCGCGCTGCATATGTTGCAAGCTTAGTTCCTTTCCCTGCTGAATAGCTTTCAATCGCTTTAATAAGCCCAATGGTACCAATTGAAATTAAATCTTCTGCATCTTCACCAGTGTTTTCGAATTTCTTAACAATATGAGCTACAAGCCGTAAATTATGTTCAATTAAAAGATTTCTCGCTTGAGCATCACCTTGCTCCATTAACTCTAAGTACTTTCTCTCATCATCTGATGATAACGGCTGCGGGAACGCATTGTTCTTCACATAAGAAACAAATACAAACACTTCTCGAACCATATATCCAATTGCGGCGAATAGACTCAAACCTTTCACCTCCGCCAAAATAGTGGTCTTTACTATGTGTATGTGGGCATGAGGTTGTTTGTGTCTGTACGATGTAAATATGGAACTCTTAACTTAATGGCATTCTTAAACCACTCAACGCTAATCATTAAATTTTTCTATAAACATAGTAAAAGCCAATCGAAACGTATCGATTGGCTTTTACTAATATTCACTCCAAATTTTCTCTCCAGTATGCGCATCTATGTAACGAATTTTCCGACTACAATCGACGGATTCTTTATGATTTTCACTCCTCGTTTGTTTATACAGCAGTTTATATTTCATTTCCTCTGCATCATGATCTATACACCATTCTAATTTTACTCGAATGACCTCTTTATATATTTCTAACGCTTTTTCTTTTGTTACTTTTGGTGCTGTTTCATGTGCAAGTAACTCTTCTATTATATTGCTAGGTTTTCCCGAGTAATGCATCACAGCACCATTTTCTGTATTAATGTTGACCATGAATTCCCTATACTCTACCGGAATTTCATTCACATATACTGAAAAGACAAATCTTTCAATCCCTTCATCTTCGTCACGTTCATCCCAAAGGCGAAGATATTGTGTAACATCTGGAATAACATGTTCTAAAAATTGAAGTGCTTTTTGTAAACATTCCTCTCTAGACAGTATTTGTTTTACTTCTTTATCGTCTGCCAGTTTTATAAAACCAATTAATTCCTTGGTTGATTTATCAATCGTAATGCCAACTAAATTATTATATTTTAACATCGGTAAATGCTTTTTTAAAAATTCATTCATTAAATATGGATTCTTTTCTTCTTTCTGTTTTTGTAATTCCTCTTTCGAAACAAATTTCATCCTTATTCCATCTTCATTTTCTGTCTCAGCCACTTTTGTAAAACTTTCTTTATCCCAGTCAAATAAATCGAATATATCATCTTGTTGACTATCTTTTTTCGGTTTTTCAACAGCTACAGTTGGAGGCAATTTATAATGATCTGGGTCAAATAAATCTTTACCTGTACTTGCATCAATAAACGCATGACTAGGTTCTGGTTCATATACAAGATGATAGCCTTTTACTTCCTCACCATTTTCATATTTACATGAAGAATGTGTTAAATCCACAAATACAAGTCTCATATCTTGTCTAGCTCTCAAAGTTTCTAAAACGACGTTCTCCTCAACAATTTCAATTGGCCATAACGGTTTTTTCCCTATAGCTTTTTGTCCATTGTAATGAAAATGCACAACATTACCTGAAGGATGAATTCGCACAACACATCCTGTATTCGGCAATGGATATCCATTCACTTCCTGCATATAATTTATTTCTTTCCAACCACGCCAGTCATCCTTAACTGACACATATGTATAAAATTCTAATTCTTCTTCCACATATTTTTTTATAAATACATTTGCAATCTCTCTTGCCTTATTCTCCTCTATCACTTCTTTATCACTCGAAAAATAATTTTCATCATCTATCCTGAATTCGAATAAATTACCAGTATGCCTATTTAATGTAATTTGTATCTTTTTCTCCTCATCCTCTTTATGCCCCCACCATAATAGATGATACGGATCATCCACTCCTTCTTGATCATCTACAACAAGCCTATATTCATCTGGAATTTCAATAATGTGGGCCACTTGCTCTTTTCTTTTTTTATCTTTTGGATTCATCATAACCTCTCCTTTGTTACAATTTAAGGTAATTATAACAAACAAAACCAAAAGCCATTATCAAAAAGACAAAAAACTGAAACAATTAGTTCATACGAATTTCACATGAATCTATTACTATAAGAATTGTACATAGTGAAATTACTAACAATGACGTTTATTCATATATAATTTCATTTGAAAGGGGTTGAAAAGATGAAAACTAAATATCGCTTTATGATCTCATCATTTGCTGCTTGCGCCTACATGATTTGGTGTTTAGTATAATAACAACTTCACTTGTAAATAAGAAAAGGTGTGTATAGAAATGGAATATAACCAATCAACAGTTAACTACTGGAAAGCTTTTGTATTACCTTATACATTCGCTTTAGAAGAGTTAAAAACTAAATTTGAAATTATGAACCGGGAAGCTCAATTTTTAGAAGACTACAACCCGTTTGAACATATAAAAACAAGACTTAAACAACCCGAAAGTATCATTAGGAAGCTTGAGCGTAAAAACTTATCACCAACAGTTGAAAATGCTCAAACACAATTACAAGATATTATTGGCATCCGTATTACATGTTGCTTTGTAGAAGATATTTATCATTTAAAAGAAGTTATTGAAAATCGTGGAGACATGGAAATTGTAGAAGTAAAAGATTATATTGCTAATCCAAAAGGAAATGGCTATAAAAGTTTGCATATGATTATTAAATATCCATTGTCACTAAATTCTGGTACGAAAGATGTCTTTGCAGAAATTCAATTACGTACACTTGCCATGGACTTTTGGGCAAGTTTAGAACATAAACTTTACTACAAATATGAAGGAAATATACCTGACTATTTGAAAGATGAACTACATGACGCTGCTATGAAAGCTGAAGACCTCGATAATAAGATGGCAACAATCCGTCAAGATATTGATGACATTGAAGCATGTTCAAATCAAATTTTATTACCACTATAAAAAGGTTCTCTCCTATGAGAACCTTTTTATCCCGCTATTTGCGGGCAGTAAGACTCCCACCTCAAAATTCTGCGAATGCGAAGGAGTTAGGTGGGCGATCAACTGCCCATAAAAGCCCGATTGGTTCAACTAATAATCAGTGGGGGATGGACAAAACCCCCACTGATTAAAGTTTCACTTTATTTCTTCTCTATCGTACGAACCTCTTCAATCTTCCACCCTTCTTCTTCTTTTCCAAGTGCATACTGCATTTTCTTTTGGAGAGTAACCCCTCCATCTACTTCTTTTTCCTCCGTTTCAACAATAACAAGCCCATCTTTAAGAGCTTTCATATTCATATGTTCCAATTCTATTTTCTTATTTCCCTTTTGAAATGCCGCTTCCTTTTGTGTTTTTAAGTCTTCAGCACTAGGCATCTTCTTTGAAAATAACTCCATATGCTCAGCAAGATTTTTTTCATTCGTCGTCCGTACAAATGCCTCAATAACATCTTGAATGGATTTCTCTTCTTCTTTCGTTATATGTACCTTTTCCTCAGTTTTCCCAGCAGATTTTTGTTCTATATTATTCTCTTGAGATTGACATCCAACTAGCAATAATACGAATACTAGAAGGAATCTTAATTTCCCTAAAAAAACGCTCATCTTTCCATCTCCTAAAAAGAAAAGTGAGGCATTTCGCCTCACTTTCATTTATAATTAGCGTCTTCCTTTATTCGGATCGCCGCCGCCAACGATGTCAAAGACACGTTTAGCTATATTTGTATTCTCTTGAACGCCAGAGAATAAGTATTTACCTGGTCCGAATGCATATACGTTCACATCTTCACCTGTATGTCCACCCGTTGTCCAACCTGTAACCGAACGCTTATTGAAGATATCTTCAATTGCATTATCAATCTTTGTTACATCTTTTGATGGAGCTATATCATTTACAGCTTTAATTTCTTCTGGTGTTAATTGTAGATCAATATACTTTTTCAATGTTTCTTCTACATTTGCACCTTTTACAATCTCACTTGCCATAAAGTCTGGCGTACGTTTCGCAGCTTTAATCGGATCTACTTTAAAATTATACTCACCATTCGCACCTAAAGATAATCCGCCAGTAGCATGATCTGCAGTTGCAACAACTAATGTGTTCTTATCTTTTTTCGCAAACTCAATTGCTGCTTTAAACGCTTTTTCGAAGTCTTCCATTTCACTCATTGCACCGACAATATCATTATCATGTCCAGCCCAATCAATTTGACTACCTTCGACCATTAAGAAGAAACCGTCTTTATTTTTGTTCAAGCGCTCAATCGCTGCATTTGTCATCTCTTCTAATGAAGGTGTTTTGTCAGTACGGTCAATCATTTTGTCTAAACCACCTGGTGCAAATAAGCCAAGAACTTGATCGCTTTTATCATTTAATAATTGATTACGATCTGTTACATAACTATAACCAGACTTCTTAAATTCTTCTGTAAGATTGCGGTCTTTTCTAACAAAGTTCTTTACGCCCCCGCCAAGCATAACATCTATTTTATGCTTACCTTTAATTTTTTCATCAAAGTAATCATTTGCAATTGCGTCCATATTTTTACGACTAATATCATGTGCACCGAATGCAGCTGGTGTTGCATGCGTAATTTCAGAAGTTGCAACGAGTCCCGTTGACTTCCCTTTTTCTTTCGCTTGCTCCAATACTGTTTTCACTTCAGCTTTATCATTATCTACTGCAATAGCTGCGTTATATGTTTTTATACCTGCTGACATCGCAGTAGCTGCCGATGCAGAGTCTGTAATATTTTCATGTTCATCTTCTGGATATGTTTTTTGTGTTCCTACAAGATGCTTATCAAATTCTGTAGATTCCATCTCAAATGTTTTTGGATTATCTTTCATATAACGATGAGCTGTCATATATGAAGGCCCCATACCGTCCCCAATTAATACAATGACATTTTTAATTTTTGCATTGTTTCCGTTCTCATCTGCATTAACCTCACTAGAACGCGTAAAATTCCATGTTGCTACCGAAGTAACTGCTAACGACGCCACAACTGCAAATGGCCATGCTTTTTTTACAAACTTTTTCACTGTCTTGTCCCCCTAATTAGGTTATTCATTTCCCACTATCAAATTTAATAGAAGACTGTTAAGAGAAAATGAGTTATATGTAAATTTTTTGTTAACTTATGTAAATTTAAGTTATAATTTGTATAAGTTTGTCTTTTCATATCAAGCATACTCCCCTTTACAAAGATAAATATAAACATGTTGGATTTCTTTTAATACGAACCTATTATTTTACATTTCTTAATATTATTCTTATTTTTTCTAATTTAAATAGAAATATGGTGAACTTTATGAAAACAGTAAAACTAGACGAATCTTCCATTCCAGATTTACTCTCTCTTTGCGAATCAGTTGGGTGGTTACAGTATGAGAGTTTTATGAAAGAGCAATTCCATATGTACCTTTCCATTGGCACAATTTTTGGCTATGTACATGAGAATAAACTTATTGCAGCGGGCGGGGTCTTTTCGTTTGCCCCTGGATTTTCTTCTATCGGTATGTTAATCGTGCATCCTGATTTTCAAAGAAAAGGAATTGGCCGTATTTTGTTAAACAATAGCTTAAAAGTAACTTATCCATCGCTCCCTATTACGCTCATTGCAACAAAAGCTGGTGAATCCTTATATGAATCTTATGGATTTCAATCAATAACAACAATTCATCGTTTCGAAAAACAAGCGGCTCATATAAGTACAAATTCTTTTCCCATAAAACAAATTCAGCAAGCCGATCTTCAATCTCTCATTTTTCTTGATCAAACTGCGACTGGTGCAGATCGTTCTAAGCTTTATTTATCACTACTATCGAGAGCAACTTACTCCTTTAAAATAGAGCGGGATAATCAAATAGATGCTTTTGCTTTATGCATACAAAAAGGAAATGTACTATGTATCACTCCGCTTATTTCAAAAAAAGAAAAAGACGCTATTCAGTTATTAGAAATAATTTGCAACTCGTGGAATGGGACAATACGCATTGATGTTCCGCACTCACAATTCATTTTCCGTCAATTTCTTCAAACAGAAAATTTCCAGGAAACGCTCCTTTCACCTCTTATGATAAAGAACGGTAATCAACTTCCTGGAAATCGTAATATACTATTTGCTATGATAGATGCAGCGTTATGTTAGAAAGGGGACACCTAATTGAAGCGATTTAGCTATTTTATGGTAGGTTGTCTTACTCTTACACTATTAGTAGGATGTAGTGCAGCAGAAAAGCCAGTAGAACAAGTAAAACAAGTTAAAAATACAATTACAGCGAAACTAACTACCGAGGAAAAAATGGTAGAGATAGATGGTCAAACGATTTACTTTAAAAAGATTGGTGATGAAAAACCACCTTTACTTATGATCCATGGATTTGGAGGATCATCCAATGGTTTTCAAAAGGTTTACTCAGATTTAGCAAAAGATCATACGATTATTTCTGTTGATGCTTTAGGATTCGGACGTTCCTCTAAACCGATGGATTTTTATTATTCTTTCCCAACTCATGCAAATTTGTATTATAAGTTAATGAAAAAATTAGGGTACGACTCATTCGCAATACTGGGACATTCTATGGGCGGAGAAATTTCTCTTAATTTAACATATTTATACCCCGAAGCGGTTACCCACCTTATTTTAACTGATGCTACAGGCGGCCCTCATACGTTCGTTAATAAACAAGGTTCACCAAAACCAAAGTTGTCGACTGATTTAAGTGCCGTTTCTTCTATTGCAGATTATGATGAGAGCAAAGTTAAATTCAAGCGTAATGATGAAGAGCATTATAATAAAATGAAATTATGGCCTAGGCGTCTTCAAATCAATGCAACTGAAATCAAGCAACCAACTTTAATTATATGGGGAAGAAATGATAGTAGCGTTTCTTGGAAAGAAGGAGAAACTTATCATCAATTCTTAAAAAACAGCACTTTCCATATTATTGAAAAAGGTTATCATGCTCCATTTCGTCAAGAGCCACAAGAATTTGTAGGGTATGTAAAAGATTTCTTCGAGAAAAATCCTATAAGTGCTGAAAAATAAACGGGTATCTCATTTTGAGATACCCGTTTTCATATATTAAGCAGCTTGCTTTTGGCGTTTTTGAATTTTTGATCCTAGTACTTTTGGAATAACTAAGCCATCAATTCCAAGTTTTCCAGCATTCATACCAGAAACAAGAACGAACATGGATAAGATAACCATTTCAGGGTTTACACCAATTGACCCACTAAACATATAGGAAAAGTTCATTACAAGACCGAAAAAGACCGCTGTTTTTGTTAAACAGCCTACAATTAAACCAATTCCGACTAAAATTTCTCCCCACGTCACAAGTGTATTAAATAAATCAACGTTTGGAATTGCAAAATCTTGTAAAAATGATGCCCACCAAGATTGAACAGCTGGTTGTGCTCCTTTAGATTTTTCAATTGCACCTTGTAAATAACCAGTTGCATCGAAGCCTTTTCCTTGTAGTTTACCGATTCCAGCCATTACCCATGTGTAACCAAGATACACTCGAATTATCGCTAATACAAAAGAAACTGCTTTGTTTTCTCTTAAAAATTGAATAATCATATCTTCCTCCTAAAGTTGTAATTAAATCAGTTACAGATAATATAATAACATTAGTTACTTACTTTTAAAACGTTAATCGTGAATAATTTGTGACATACATAAAAAACATTACATACTAACGTTTATATAGTAACTTTTATTACCTGTAAAAACTTGAACATATCATACCACAGGTGATAATCATTTTCATTGAAAAAAATGTAAAAAAACTGTAAGTTAAATGTGAAACGCATTCATTCGAATATAGAATAAATTCGTTTCATATTGTTTATATACTCGAAATGTACATGTCTCCTCATCGGTTAATCTCGCTTCTCGAACAACTTCTTCTAACGTTTTGTCATGGTTAATAAACCCGTAAAATAGGCGTATTGTAAACATAAGTGCTACATTTCCATCTACATAATCTATCAATCCAACATATGATTTTACACCACTATGTAAAAAGGATTCTACTAGTTTCAACTCCCCAAACTTATACCAACCATTTTCAATATGTGTAATATGCAATTTTGCATATTACTTAATTTCTGCTACGCTAAAGTATACTCCCGGCCCATTTAAGTCGTACACATCTTCTCCTAACTCTTCCATTACAAATTTTCTCTCCTATAAGTCCATTTCATATATACCCGTTTCTTTCAAAAAATCAGCTCTAGTTAAAGCGACTTTCTGTAAATATTGCCTATACGCTGTAATTGTTCCATCGTGTGCAACGATACAAATTTTTTCTGCTTTTAACTGATAGCACCAGTGCAGAAATTCATCTACTATTTGCTTAAATTCCATCTCCGAGATGATATTGACTCCCTCATTCCATAACAATTCATTTCTACTTTCTTCTAATGAAAAATGTGGAAATAAATTTTGTATTATCTTTCGATCTAACAATTGATCGCACGGTAATGTTTTGGCGGATTCCCGATAAGGAAAAATACGTGGGGATATATATGGGTGAACAATTTTTTGACAAGCAACTTCCGCACTCCATATTGTCGCAGTTTGTAAAGTTCGAAGTGTAGGACTAGCGATTAATATATCCTTTTCTTGTAATGGTACATCGCACTGAAGCAATTCAGCCTGCTTATTTCCCACGCCCGTCAATGGCGGATTCACTGCTTGTAAACTTAATGGTAAATCTTTCGTATGTTCACCTTCACCATGCCGAACAAAAATAAGTTTCATTCTCCTCTTCCTCTCACTAGAAAATGGTCTCACATATTTCTTCCCTATTTTTTTCTTTACTCCTGCTATTTTAAAAAGTAGAATGTAAAAAGTGTTTGACACCAACATTTGAAAAATATTACAATCATATATGTAAAATACTTTTTACAAGAAGAGGAGGATTACAAATATGAAATGGATTATCGTCTTTATGGGAATGATCATATGGGGATACATAAATGGCTTTTTTAATAGTGATAAAACTGCTAATCCTTGGATTACAGATGATGAGCGTGAAACAAAAATTAAACAAAAAGCAATTATCGCAAGCTGGTCTGGTGTTTTCATATTTTGTATCATGAACCTCTTAAACAAATGGTTAAGTTTAGGAACGAGCGATACATCACCTTACTTACCATCTTCTGTCGCAACTATTTTAAAAGAAAATGTAGAGTTACAAGTTTTACTTATGTTATTCATTACATATGGCATATTTTACGTATACTACCGAAGAAAACTAAGCGCTTAACTTTTATCTCATGATTATCCTCCTAAATGGTTATAGTAACTAGGACGCAATGAAAAAAGGAGAGATATAAAAATGAGTAACTCAAATGACTTTTTAGATACATTACATGAAAAACAAGCAAAAGATGAACAAAATAGAAAGCGCCAAGGGAACGGAAACCCTGCGAAAAAAAAGCCAAATAAAACACATAAATAACATTGAAAAACCTGCCTAAAAATTATATTTTAGGCAGGTTTTTTTTACTCGTCTTTAACCGAAACGACATCTTCCCAATTCCATTTCTCATAATACCACTCTGGCACATCTATATTTTCAATCCACTTCTTTTCATGTTTTCCATCGCTATGAGCAAGCCATACATCAGCTTTCTTACGATTTGAACGGAGCCACATTAATTGGTTGCTTTTCTTACTAAAAATAGGGTTATAATCGCCTTTGCTATTGGATGGCTTTGTAATTTGATGTTGTTCATCTGTTGTACTATTTATTTCATATAAAGATGGTAGTGGTCTTTTTTCTAGAGGGACCGATAGCTCTGCTTCCTTTGCCCTTGAAACGATAATTACATTATCGTTCTTCCATGTGAAATCCCAATCAACATAGCCTTTTGGAGTAAATGTATTTTGCTGGAGAACCGGCAATTCTTTTATTTTTAAATGCTTATTCTCTAAAGCCACTCTCCCGCTTCCTTCAATATAGGCTAATATATTCTTTGATGGCGCCCATTTGAACCATTGTGTGTTTAATAACATTTGATCTACTGTTTCAAAACGACTGCCCTCTGCTCGAATTAAGCAAAGGGTATTACCATCAGCTGACAAAGAAGCTGTTGGTACTGCCAAAAACGAAATCCATTTTTGATCTGGCGACCACTTAAATCCACTTCCAACTAATGCTAAAAAGTCATCATGCTCATTCGGTAGTGCATATAAATGTTTCATCTTATGAGGATTCATATTTGCATCCTTTTGTATTTCATATAACTGAGCACCTGTCCATCCTGTTGGAAGCAAGTACGCTTCTGATGATACAAGAAACTTCTTACCATCAGGATACCATGCATAGTCACCTACACCATTAGCTACGTTTTCAAAATCTGCTTTCTTTTTTTCAGCATCAAATGTATTTAATGTGCGTGCAAATACAAATGCAATTATATTCTCTGTTGGTGACCATTGATAATTCGATGCTTCTGATTGAGATGGCGTAACTTTCTTTCCATCTTTCAGCCGATACAGTTCAAAGTGATTTCGCTTCTTTCCTTTTGCATATGCAAGCCATTCTCCATTGTGTGACCATTTCGGCCCTGTTATGTACTCTCCTTTTGTAATTTGTTTTTCTTTTTCACCGACTTTAATCCATAGATTATGATTACGAATAAAGGCAACTTTTACTCCATTGTTTTCTGCGCTAGTAATAGAACTTGAACAGAAAAAAAGGAACAAAATCATGATTCCACTTACTATAAACCTTTTCATATAGCACCCCCATTTCCCCCTTTAGCATTCCTCATATTCCGCTTACTATATGCAAATATTATCCATTCGACATAATTCCAAAAAATTTCCCAAGAAATTTTTAATTCAAAGAGGTTTGGTATGAATTATGTCGAATGTATAGTTTAGCCAACATCCGTTCCTATAATTAACGATAAAAATGCAATATTTATTTTCGGGAAATTGGCACTTTTTGTTAGGGGGAGTTTCAATGAAGAAAACTACATCAACACTATTAAGTATGGCGCTCGTCTTTTCGAGCTTTGGAGCATTAAGCGCCCATGCTGAATCACTGCAAAAAGAGAAGCAATTTAGCCCACAGTTAAAAGCAAATATTGAACAATGGGGAGAAAACAAAATCGCGCAAAATGTTGAAACAAAAACATCAAAAGAAATTTCAGTTATTGTAGAATTGCAACATGCTCCACTCGCTTCACAAAGTAACATTCAACATGCTCCGGACCTACAAAATAGCAATGTGCAATCATACCATGCACAACTAAAAAAAGCACAAGAGGATACAACAAAGAAAATAAAAGAAAAAGCACCGAAGGCAACCATAAAAGAAACGTATAGTACGTTATTTTCTGGATTTTCTATTTCTATCCCAGGGGATCAAATTGCCGCTCTAGCTTCTTTACCTGAAGTAAAAGCAATTTATCCGAACTTAACATATAAATTACATGAAACGTCAAAAAGCCTAGCAGATCAAGAAACACCAAACGTTGGAGGCCCTACAGTTGGTGCACCTGAAGCTTGGAATTTAAAAGATCCGACTGGCAAATCCCTTGATGGAAAAGGGATGAAAGTCGCTATTATCGATTCAGGTGTCGACTATACCCATCCTGATTTACAAGCAAATTATATCGGTGGCTATGATACAGTCGATGAGGATAATGATCCGATGGATGGAAACGTTCACGGTACCCATGTTGCAGGAATTATTGCTGGTAACGGAAAAATAAAGGGGATTGCTCCGAATGCTTCTATACTTGCTTACCGTGTCATGAATGATGGTGGTACTGGTACGACCGAAGATATTATTCAAGGTATTGAGCGCGCTATTCAAGATGGTGCCGATGTTTTAAATCTATCTCTTGGTCAAGATTTGAATGTACCTGATCAACCTGTAACAATGACGTTAGAACGCGCAGCAAAACTTGGTGTTACTGCAGTCGTCTCAAATGGAAATGATGGACCAAAACCTTGGTCTGTTGACGCTCCTGGTAACGCAAGTAGTGTCATCTCTGTTGGTGCATCTACTGTATCTATTCCATTTCCAACATTCCAAGTAGCTGGTTCCAATAAATCTTACCAAGGATTACCGTTATCAAAATCAGATTTCCAAGTAGGCAACGATGCTCAGCTTATATATGTTGGCTACGGTAATTCAAGTGATTACGCTAAACAAGATGTGAAAGGTAAGTTCGCCCTTGTTTTACAAGGAACTTCAAGCACGTTAGTAAAAGCAGAACAAGCGAAACAAGCTGGTGCTCTTGGCGTGCTACTAATTTCTAACGAAAAATAAATTAATATTATGCCCGAATATTTTGCACGTGAAGATGTAGCTCTTCCAGTTATGCAACTATCAAATACAAATGGCGAAGAGTTAAAAACTTTAATTACAAAACGAAAGAAAAATATAAAAATTGGACAACCAAAGCAAACAGAACTTATTGGTAACTTTAGTTCAAGAGGACCATCACAAGGTAGTTGGCTTATAAAACCTGATATAGTTGCACCTGGAGTGAAAATTACTAGTACAGTGCCGAGAGGTGGCTATGAATCTCACGACGGAACAAGTATGGCTGCGCCACAAGTAGCGGGAGCCGTTGCCCTGCTGCGTCAAATGCATCCTGATTGGACGACAGAACAATTGAAAGCAGCTCTTGCCAACACTGCAAAAGCATTAAAGGATGTCAATGAAAATGCATATCCTGTCATGGCACAAGGATCTGGTTTAATTAACATTCCAAAAGCAGCCCAAACAGATGCATTAGTGAAACCTAACAATGTAAGTTTCGGTCTTATTAAACCAAATAGCGGCAAAGTGAAGTTAACACAAAATATTACGTTACAAAATCTTTCTAACAAAAAGAAAAACTTTTCAACTCGCATTGAATTACTAGATACAAAAACAAAAGTCCAGACTTCTTTCTCTTCTTCTATTAGTGTGAAACCTAATAGTAACATTGAAAAGCCTTTTACTATTACTGTAGATAGCTCCTTACCACAAGGTGTATATACAGGAAATCTATATGTGAAAGAGCAAGGGAAGACTGAAGAAATGCGTATTCCATTTACGTTTAGCATTGATCCGAAAGAATACAAACGTATTGATGGTCTTGAAATCGTTAATTCTACTTTTAGTCCAAATAATGATGGAATACTAGATGACAACCTGATCAATTACTATTTAGTTACACCAGTGGAGGATGTAACATTTCACGCTAATTTAATTACGAAAGACCGTGTAACATATCAAGGCATGATACATCAAGGTAAAAACGAAACACCTGGTTATAAATCTTTCAAATGGAATGGTACGAAAACTGACGGATCTCCTCTACCTGATGGCTTATACCAAATCGAAGCTGTTGCTTCTAACTCTGGTGGAGAAACAAAGCAAACAGGAGCTGTGTTTGTCGATCGTACTGCACCGAAATTATCGTCTGAAGTAGATCAAGAAAACCTCGTAATTAGAGGTAAAGTAGATGATATACTTTTGGATTGGATGGCAGAATCCGGATGGGTTGCTCCAGGACATCCCGTAACGATACAGTATGAAATTAACGGAAATGGAGCATGGGAAAGTGCATACCTAAATCCTTGGGAGAAAAACTATGAAATTTATTTCGATCGTAGTCAATTACAACAAGGAAAGAATACAATTCATATTGTAGCAACCGATGCAGCTGGAAATAAGTCTAATTTAAACGTCGATTTAGAAGTGAGATAATAAAATTATTGTTGACAAGCTTTTAAATATAGTTTTATAATACAAAACATAGTTTAGTTGAACGAATTATATATCGGCTTTGAAGGAATACTAGTAGCGACTTATATCCCTGTCTCAGAGAACTGATGGTTGGTGCGAATCAGTACATATACAAGCGTAAATTACAATTCTGGAGCTTCTTTCCCGTAATGCTTTTTATGCATGAAGAGAAAGACGGATCTTTCCGTTATCTTAAAGTAAGTGGTAAACAATTAATTGTTTACAAATAGGGTGGTACCGCGATTTTTATCGTCCCTATCGGATTTTCCGATAGGGGCTTTTTTGCGTCCTTCCCTTTTAAATAACTTCATATATACGCGTTGAAAGAATCGCAGTAGTATCTTGTATCCCTATTTCAGAGAGCTAATGGTCGGTGGGAATTAGCACATATATAAGTACGAATTACAATTCTGGAGCTTCTTTTTCGTAGTGCTTTTATGCATGAAGGAAAAGACGGGATTTTTCCGTTATCATTAGTTGAGATGTAAGTATATTTTCACTTACAAATAGGGTGGTACCGCGATTTTTTCGCCCCTATCGGATTTTCCGATAGGGGATTTTTCTATTTCTCACGCAAACAGTTGTTAAAGAATTTCGAATGTTATGATAAAATTTTATAAGCGCTTACAATTCTGAAAGGAGGTGGTACAAGCTATATAAAACTGGTATTCATTTTTATAGAGAAAAAGGAGGACGTCTAAATGACAAAGAAAAAAGAAATTCCATCACATTTAAAACCATTCGTATCCACACAGCATTATGATCAATACACACCGGTGAATCACGCTGTTTGGCGTTACATTATGAGACAAAACCATAGCTTCTTAAAAGATGTTGCTCATCCATCCTATGTTAACGGACTACAATCATCTGGTATTAATATAGATGCAATTCCAAAAGTAGAAGAAATGAATGACTGTTTAGCACCAAGCGGCTGGGGTGCCGTAACGATTGACGGACTTATTCCCGGCGTCGCATTCTTCGATTTTCAGGGGCATGGATTACTACCAATCGCAACAGATATTCGTAAAGTAGAAAATATCGAGTATACACCCGCTCCTGATATCGTTCATGAAGCTGCAGGCCACGCACCGATTTTGCTTGATTCTACATATGCAAAATATGTGAAACGCTTTGGACAAATTGGAGCGAAAGCTTTCTCCACAAAAGAAGAACATGATGCTTTTGAAGCCGTTCGTACATTAACGATCGTAAAAGAAAGCCCTACTTCTACACCTGAAGAAGTTACAGTTGCTGAAAATGCTGTAATCGAAAAACAAAACTTAGTTTCTGGTTTATCAGAAGCAGAACAAATTTCACGTTTATTCTGGTGGACAGTGGAATACGGCTTAATCGGCAATATAAATGATCCGAAAATTTACGGTGCTGGTCTCCTTTCCTCTGTCGGTGAAAGTAAGCATTGCTTAACAAACGCTGTAAAGAAAGTCCCATTCTCAATTGAAGCTTGCACCGGGACAACTTATGATGTAACAAAAATGCAACCACAGCTATTTGTTTGTGAATCATTTGAAGAATTGACTGAGGCCCTTGAGCAGTTCTCTACAACGATGGCATTTAAAACAGGTGGAACAGAAGGATTAGAAAAAGCAATCCGCTCCGAAAATCATGCTACAACTGAGCTAAGTAGTGGATTACAAATTACGGGTACATTTACAGAGACAATTAAAAATGATACTGGTGAAGTTATTTACACACGAACAAGCTCACCAACTGCATTAGCAATTCATAATAAACAACTAGCAAATCATTCTACATCTGTGCACAGCGATGGATTCGGGACACCAATCGGATTACTAGATGGAGATATTTCATTAGAAAATTGTACAGAAGAACAATTACAATCATTAGGCATTACAATTGGAAGCAGTGCAGAGTTTACTTTTGCAAGTGGCATTCATGTAAAAGGAACAGTAACAGACATTGTAAAGAATGATAAAAAAATTGCTCTTATCTCCTTTATAAATTGTGCAGTTACTCATAAAGATCGCTTATTATTTGATCCTTCATGGGGAGCATTTGATATGGCTGTCGGCTCACAAATCACTTCTGTATTCCCAGGAGCGGCAGATGCGGCTGCATTTTTCCCGATGAATGAAGAAGTACAAGAAACGCCTGATCCACTTGTACTGAATAAGCTTGAACGTATGTATCAAACAGTTCGAGATATACGTAACGATAGTATTTTACACGATACTCATACTGATCAATTAATAGCTATTCAAGAAGTATTAAATAAATTTTATCCGAAAGAATGGTTGCTTCGTCTTGAAATTTTAGAATTGCTTTTAGAACATAACAAAGGTCACGAAGCATCAGCAGCTTTATTACAACAACTTTCTACTTTCACAACTGAAGAATCTGTAACACGTCTTATTAACAATGGTCTTGCGTTACTGCAGGTAAAGGATGTGAAAAGTGATGCTACGATTAACTAATGAAGAAGTACAAGAGGAATTAACAAAGCTGGATAAATGGACAGTGAAAGATGAAAAATGGATTGAAAGAAAATATATGTTTTCCGACTACTTAAAAGGAGTCGAATTTGTCTCTGAAGCCGCCAAACTATCAGAAGAACATAATCACCACCCATTTATCCTTATCCAGTATAAAGCAGTCATTATTACTTTGTCATCATGGAATGCAAAAGGTTTAACGAAACTAGATTTTGACCTTGCAAAGCAATTTGATGACCTATTTTTACAAAATGAAAAAGCTATTATAAGAAAGTGAAAAAAGAGAAGCCTTTTTAGGCTTCTCCTTTCACTTTAAAATGTATACAATGTCCAAACGGATCCTTGGCCTGTAATATTCCATCTTTATACGTAGCAACTACGCCAATATATTTTAAACTTTCACACACTTGCTCTTTTTGTTTTTCATCTGCTAGTACAATTGTGAAATATTTCAAACCAACGGAATTTGGCATTTGTGGTGGTATACCTTCACCCTGCCATGTATTTAAACCGATATGGTGATGATAACCACCTGCTGATACGAACAACGCTCCATTACGAGCTGGAATCGTTACATCAAAACCAAGGCCATCAACATAGAAACGTTTCGCTTCTTCTAAGTCAGCTACATGTAAATGAATGTGCCCCATCACAGTACCAGCCGGGAATCCATTCCATGTATTTCCTTGCTGTAATAATCCTTCGCCGTCTAACGGGTTACTAACAAATGGTAACTCTCCATTTTCATCATGCCAAACTTCTTTTTGGCGATCATGATAAATTTCAATCCCGTTTCCATCTGGATCAGCTAAATAAAGAGCTTCACTAAAGTAATGGTCAGCCCCACCATGTAATGGGTGTACTCTCTCAACAAAATGACGAAGAATATTTGCTAAGTCTTGTCTGTTTGGTAATAAAATTGCATAGTGATATAAACCAGTTCGACCTCTTTGCTTCGGAAGAGCGTCTTCCTTTTCTTCTATTATGAGAAGTGGCTCATTGTCCTCATTACCAAACGTAACGATTGTACTTTTTTCTTCCAGTACCTTCATACGCAATACTTCTGTATAAAACTCTAGCGATTTCTTTAAATTTGATACATATAAATGAACAACCCCAAGTGTTGTTTCGGGATGAAGTGGAAAGCCCATTTTGTTATACCCCCATTTTAATTAATTCTTCTTTAACATTTTCTCTTTTAAGAAATTATCTACAAAACCATTAGCTTTCGCAACAAATAAGTAAGCACCCATCGCTAATAATGCAAGTTCTAACTCAAATCCAGGATTTTTCCCGTCTCCTAACAAACCAGCTGACCATTTTACTTTCACAATCGCTCCAACCATAACAAGTGCAAATAATAAGCCAATATACCTTACGCCTAAACCTAGAATTAACAATAGACCTCCAACTAATTCAACTGTTGCTACACCGTATGCAAGTCCTCCTGGTAAACCAATGCTTGTAAACCACCCTGCAATATTGTCAATTCCTGATTGGAATTTTGTTAAACCGTGCATAAAGAACGTTACCCCTAACACGATACGAATAATTAAGTTACCAATATGTTGATTCATTTCTTTCTCTCCTTTATAGTTTTGTTATACAAAACTTTTATTTACATTACAAAACATACACTAATTATTTTTATTCGTCAATTCATTTTTCATGAGAAAAAATATTTTTTTTTTGCTATGATACAAATAGTTGTTTACAAAAAGGAGCATGATTTTATGAATATCGGTTCTGCGATTCGTGAAATTCGTCAACGTAGAGGAATTACGATTGCCCAAATTTGTGAAGGAACAGGTCTTTCTAAAGGCTTTATGAGTCAGGTTGAAAACAATAAAACATCACCATCTATCTCAACTTTAGAAATGATCGCTAATTTTTTAAATGTTCCCCTTCCATATTTATTGTTAGAACAAAAAGATCGTTTGAAAATTGTAAAAAAAGAAGAGCGTAAATACAGTGTGTATGGAAAAGATGAACAAAGAATTGAACATGTTGCGGAGCAAGGTGGTCTCCGCCTATCTCTAGTAGAAATTTCTGCCGGATTCCCGAAAGAAAACTCACCAAATGCTCATGAAGGTGAAGAGTGTCATCTTGTATTACGCGGAAAACTAGAAGTTCAACATGGAGAAGATATTGCGATTGTAGAAGAAGGTGATTCTTTCTCTTGGAATGCATGCGTTCCTCATATTGTTCGCAATATAGGTGAAGAATCTGCATTATTACTTATCTCTAGTCATGCGGAAAATCGAAAACGTGTTTACTAAACGATAAAAAAGAAGCCTGTTTCGTAACAGGCTTCTTTTTTATTCCCTTATAATTCCATAACTCGTCCCAACTAGTACGGTCTTTTCATGTTGATTGCGATAAACTGACTCAATTGAAACCTTTTTATATCCTTCCATTTGCTCAATATTTGTTAAAGTTAATTCACAAGTAACCGTATCCCCTGTAAAAACTGGTCTAATAAACTCACTTACTAATTCCCTCGCTATGTAATGTAACTCTTCGCCTACTTTCGTCCCAATGCTAGCAGTCAATAAACCATGGACCATTAATCGTCCATTCTCATCATATTCCATATGATGTCTACCTTTATCGCCTGTAATATTTGCAAATTCAAAAACTTCTTCCTCGGTAAATCTTCTTTCGTATTTAAATATATCCCCAACTTTTACATTCATTTTTATCCCCCGTTTAATAAACTGAATTTTCTTTTATTTTATCACAAAATGAGTCTCAGTTCAGTTTATATTATTAAAATAGCAATCCTTTTTCTTTATTACCTTATAAGTTATCGATGCCCTTCCTCTTTTGCCACTTGATACCCATAGTACGCACATGTTCCATTTCTTGATAACTCTCTTACTTCAAAATCACAACTTCTATAAAAATCAAAATTGTTAGCGGACGTATGCGCAAACCAATCGCCATGCGGAAGCTTTTGTAAACAAAGAGCTACAAGTTTCTTACCTAACCCTTTCCCCCTATACTCACACTTCACAACTAAATTTACTATGTTAGCAACCATGATTTGATCAGAAATCACTCTAACCATCGCGACCATTTCTTCTTCATCCCAAATTGTGAAAGCCCATGTTGAATTTTCAAATGCAATCGTAAACTTTTCAATTTGCCAAGAAGGGATATTATCATTGCTCCAGCCAGCATCTTCAAATAATGTCTTAATCGCATATGCTGGCACTCCATTCGTTCCTTCACGAATAATTAGTCCATTATGATAAATATACATGTAATCCCTCCTTTTATTTTTTATATACCATTCTCCAAAAAATGCAATTCACCTTTTTTCATCCAACCCGCTTAATGGAATAAACGAGAACATCCATCTCATGAAATGAAGTTGTTTTCTCATAACTAAGCCCTGTTTTTCTAGCAACAAATATTGAAGCTGGGTGGTTCGGATTAATAAGTGAAATTAATTTATTCATTTGTAATGCTTGAAAACCATAGTCTCGAAAAGCCGCCGCAGCCTCTTTCGCATACCCTTTCCCCCAATATTTAGGAAGTAGCCAATAGCCAATCTCAATTTCCTCTTTTCCATCTACCTTCTGCTTGACAAGTCCTGCATGACCAATTCTTATCCCTGTTTCCTTTTCAATCATTACAAATAAACCGAGACCATTTTTATAATTTGGAAGTACCCTCTCCTCCAAACTTTTTTTACATTGCATAAATGTTTTTAACGTTCCATTTCCAATATAGCGCATTACCTTCTCATCCCCCCATAAAGAAGCATAAAATGGTAAATCATCCATTGTATATTTGCGAAATTGTAAGCGATCTGTATGGAACACTCTTTTATTCACTCCCATCATTTTGAACCTCATTACATAACAACATATTTCAAACTACGTAAGTGTTGAATAATTCATATCAAGAAAGTTACCAAAAAGAAAGAAAATTCAATCTTATAAAAGTGTATTATATCAAAAAAAAGCAGTAGACAAAAGAGTGTCTACTGCATCCATATCATAACTAGTATAAAGAAAACTACAATTGAGGGGGTGTAGGATTTTCAAATATACTAGATACTTATCCCGTTCTAACGGGCGGTAAACCTTCCAATCCTTTGAGTGGAAAGTTTACCGCACATAAGAACTTTGCGGTCATTAAGAAAGCACTGTTAAGTACTCAAATACACGCTGAGCTTTTTCTCCACCCATTCGTGCATGTTGAAGAAGAGAGATGCCATGTGGGCCAGATGCACGTAATGCTTCTGGTTGTGCTACTAAAATGGCTTGTACGACTTCAAGTTCACCCAGCATAGCTGCTGCAAAAATATCCATCCGAGCTCCCTTTTCCAGTAAATAAAGAGCAATATCTTTACGGCCTACATGGGCCGCTGCTCCTAAGGCACTTTCCCAATCTGAGCCACCCCAATTATAAGAAGCATGAAGTAAGCTCGGTGATTCGGCCAAAAGCTCCTGTACTCTTTCTAGATCTCCGTGAGCTGCCATAACAAATTCCCTTACTAACTCAGTGGTAATACGCTCGTCTGTTTGCATCTCTCTTCTCCCTTTTCACAAATTCGTTTCGGTGTAAAAAATGGCTTGTCACTCCCTTGGAATATATCAACTTCAATTCCAAATACACGCTGAAACATTTGATGACATAGTACTTCTTCTGGTACGCCATCATACTGAATCTTCCCTTGTTTTAATACGAGTAAACGATCGCTATATTGAGCCGCTTGATTAATATCATGTAAAACCATTACAATCGTCATACCAAACTCTTCGTTTAATCGTTTAACAAGTTCCATTACTTCTAACTGATGGACGATATCTAAAAAGGTTGTTGGTTCATCTAATAGTAAGACATTTGTGCGTTGTGCAAGCGTCATTGCAATCCAAGCACGTTGCCTTTCTCCTCCTGATAAGGATTGTAAAAGACGATATTCATACCCTTCAAGCTTTGTAACAGACAATGCCCAATCAACAATTTCTTCATCTTCTTTATTTAAGCGACTACTCCATGATTTATGAGGACCTCTTCCGAACTCTATTAGTTCTTTCACTGTTAAATCTAATTGATGATCGTGCATTTGTGGTAACATCGCTAATTGCTTCGCTACATCTGCACTCTTCATCGTATAAATATTTTCCCCATCTAAAATGATGTCTCCTTCGCTTTGTTTAAGTAGCCGTGCTATTAAACGAAGCAAAGTAGATTTCCCCGATCCATTCGGGCCGATTAAACTAACGATTTCTCCAGCTTTAATATGTACATTCATATTTTGCATTTGAAATCTTTCAGAATGTGCGTAAAACACTTCGTTAACGGAAATCACGTTGTTTTCCTCCTCTATGGATTAAATATAAGAAGAACGGACCACCTAAGAAGGACAATAAAATACCAACAGGCAATTCGATTGGATCGAACCAACTTCGAGCTATCGCATCCGCAAAAACAAGTAATATCCCACCGCCAAGGCATGATAATGGCAGTAAATATTTATAGTCATTTCCAACTAATAAACGTAACATATGCGGTACAACAAGACCGACAAATCCAATAAGACCAGAAACACTAACTGCTATTCCAGCTAACATTGTACTTACTACTATTAAATAAAACCGACTTCTTTCCACGTTATACCCTAATAATTTTGCCATTTCATCCCCAAGCATTAATACTCGAATATGTTTAATACCGAAGAAAGCTAATATAATAGCGAATATCGCATAGTAAATAATCATATTTAAATGTGCCCAACTAACACCACCAATACCACCAGCTAACCACGGTAAAACTGATTGTACTTTGTCGCTATGTAATAACATTAGCGCTGAAGTCGCTGCACCAATTAAGGCGTTTATTGAAACACCTACTAATACAATTCGTGAAGGTGGCGCCCCCTTTTGCCATGATAGTGCGTAAATGACCATTGCTGTAATAAAAGCTCCTAAAAACGCTCCTAGTGGTAAGAATGCCATATGTTGAGGAAATAAAATCATGATTATAATTGCTACAAGACCTGCTCCTGATGAAACTCCGATAATTCCAGGATCTGCAAGAGGATTTCTCATAACCCCTTGCAATAATGCTCCTGATGCAGCTAAACACGTTCCTACTATAAAACCAACGAGCACTCTCGGTATACGAAGATCCCATACAATTCGATGAACTGTCGAACCTTCATCTTGTATACCTTCTATAATGTCTCGTAAAGAAAAAGATAAGCTCCCTGCAAAAAGGCCATAAAAAAGACCTAGAACAGTTAATACGACTAAAGTAACTGTTATTATCCACCTTTTTCTCGCAAAAGGATGTTCCTTTTCTCTTACTATTTCACTACTCTCCATACTTATCATTTCCTTACATCTTGTATACTTTTATACATAAAGTCCATCGCTTCTGTAACTTTTGTCCCAGGATTTGATCCAAATAAATCTGGTGGTAAAATAACTACACGATTTTGTTTTACTGCATCTAAATTTTTCCATGCTTCATTTTTCATCATTTCGCCTTCAAATGCTTTTTTCACACTATTGGGATCTCCATGTGTAATTAAATAAATCACATCTGGATTTGCTTCAATAATACGTTCTACACTTAGCTGTGCATATTGCGGATACTCTTTCATTTCTGGAAAACTAGCTGCGATATTTTTCCCGCCTGTTTTTTCTAAAATATCCCCTGATAGAGATGTTGGTAATGCTGCTAAATAAGTGCCTGGTGCTCCATAAACTAGCAACGCTTTAACGTCACTCTTTTTCTCATATTTCTTCATTTGATCATTAATTTTTTGGTTAAGCTCTTTTGCTTTATCTTCTTTCTTCATTACTGTTCCATATATTTCAATACCCTTTTGAATATCTTTTACAGAGTTGGCTGAAGAAATGATTACTTTTGTTCCTTGTCCTTCGACCGTTGGAATGTTCTTTTGGAATCCATTGTTAGCAACAAGTACATCCGGTTTTAAACTAGCAATTTGCTCAAAATTCGGTTGATGTGCATTCCCGATTACTTGTGCTTTCTTTAATTCCTCTGGGAGAGTTAATTTTGTATCCGGACGACCTACTATTTTTCCACCTAAAGCATGAATAATATCCATGTCTCCCATACTCAACGTAGCAAAAATTTCAGGAACTTTATTGAATGTTATCTTTCTGTCTGAGAGATCGGTAATTTCGATTTTGTCTGTTCCTTTGTCTGTTTTTGTTGCGGATGCTTTTTCGTTTTCTTTTGCACTGCAACCTATTAATAAGAAAAAAATAGATAAGATCGCTGTGAACAGCGTAATAGATTTGTTCATTCTTTCACCTCTAATTGATAATAATAATCATTAACTACTATTCTACTTTAATTGATAAGGATTATCATTGTCAATATGAAACGCATACATTTTCTACAAAAATGAAAAAACGCTACAAAAAGATTTCTTCTTTTCGTAGCGCCCTATTTAACAATTTTCTTCATATTCGCTCTCCTCTAATTGATCACGCATCGTTCTAACACGCTTAAAGAAGAAAAAAGCAAGAACTAAAAATACAATAATACTCCCCATCATAACAAAAGACTGTACCATACTTTTTATTCCACTTGGAATTAATAAACCGATCATTAAAAATGTACTTATAGCTAAAAGTACTTGTGCAAACCGGGTATAATCTGCTATTTTTTCTTGTAATTCTTTCATCTGCTTATCACTCCCATCCTCACTTTATCACATTCTATCAAGCTTAAAGACAAGTAAATAGAACCAATCTGGGAGATGTTTTCCAAAGTAAAAAAGAGCCGCTTACTCGCGGCTCTTTTTTATCTATTATACGCCTTTATATGCTTCCATATAGATTTCTTTCAGCTCTGAAATGAGCGGTAATTTTGGATTAGCTGTTGTACATTGATCTTCAAAAGCTCTTTCTGCTAATAATCCAACACCCCCTTCAAATTGGTCTTTAGCAACTCCTTGTCCTGCAATACTCATATTTATATTTAAGCTTTTTCCAAGCTCAATAATTGCTTGGACGAGTGATTCCACACCTTCCGCTGTTGAGCTTGCTGGAAGCCCGAGCATTCTCGCAATATGTTCATAGCGTTCATCAGCCACAAAGTGCTCATATTTTGGGAACAATGCGTGTTTTCTTGGCTTAATAGCATTATAGCGAACTACGTGCGGCATAAGAATTGCATTCGCACGTCCATGCGGAATATGGAATTCCGGTCCAATTTTATGCGCTAAACTATGATTAATACCTAGGAAAGCATTTGCAAATGCCATCCCTGCGATTGCGGAAGCATTATGCATTTTTTCTCGTGCTTCTTCATCATTTCCATCTTTATATGCTCTCGGTAAATATTTAAATACGAGATCAATTGCTTTTAATGCTAAACCATCAGTATAGTCATTTGCCAGAACAGACACATACGCTTCAATTGCATGTGTTAATACGTCCATACCAGTATCTGCCGTCACATGAGGTGGTACTGTCATTACAAATTGCGGATCAACAATCGCTACATCTGGTGTTAATTCATAATCCGCAAGCGGGTATTTAATATTATTTTTCTTATCTGTAATAACCGCAAATGGCGTCACTTCTGATCCCGTCCCTGATGTTGTTGGAATGGCAACAAATTGTGCTTTATTTCCCAAGTTCGGATACTTACATGTACGTTTTCTTATATCTAAAAACTTCTGTTTTATTCCATAGAATGTCGTTTCTGGGTGCTCATAGAATAGCCACATCCCTTTTGCTGCATCCATAGCTGAACCGCCACCAAGCGCGATAATTACATCTGGTTTAAAGCTTTTCATCATGTCCGCACCTTTAAATACAGTTTCATCTGATGGATCTGGCTCAACTTCAAAGAAAACTTCAACTTTCACATCATTTGCATGCTTACGTAAATAGTGCGTAACTGTATCTACATAACCGTGCTCAACCATCCCTGGATCCGTTACAATAAATGCACGGGAAATGTTAGGCATGTTTGCTAAATATGCTGTCGCATGTTTTTCAAAATAAATTTTGGGTGGTAATTTGAACCACTGCATATTCTTTTTTCTATTTGCCAACCTTTTTATATTTAATAAATGAGTCGCCGTTACGTTTTGGGAAACTGAGTTTTTCCCGTAGGAGCCACAACCAAGCGTAAGTGATGGAATAAATCCATTATATATATCACCAATTCCACCTTGTGATGAAGGTGCATTTACAATGAGACGGCAGGCTTTCATACGTAACCCAAATTGTTTTTGTACTTCTTTATTTGTAGAATGGATAACCGCTGAATGCCCTAGGCCACCAAGCTCTAACATTTCTTCGCAATATGTAAATCCTTCTTCTAATGAATTTGCTTTTACACAAGCTAACACTGGGCTCAGTTTCTCACGAGATAGTGGATACGCTGCTCCGATGCCTTTAATTTCAGCTACAAGCATTTTTGTATGTTCAGGTACAGTAATTCCTACTAATTCAGCAATATACTGTGCTGATTTCCCAACAATATCACTATTTACTGCACATGTATTTTCATTAATAACAAGCTTTTCTAATTTCTTTCTCTCTTCCTCTGTTACAAAATAACAATTATTTGCAATCATTTCTGCTTTAACATCATTATAGATTTCCTTATCTACAATGATGGCTTGTTCTGACGCACAAATCATACCGTTATCAAATGTTTTCGATAAAATCAAATCATTAACAGCACGTTTTACATGTGCCGATTTCTCTATATAACATGGTACATTACCTGGCCCTACACCTAGCGCGGGTTTACCAGTAGAATAAGCCGATTTCACCATACCAGCCCCTCCAGTTGCTAGAACGAGTGCGACACCATCATGGTTCATTAATTGTTTCGTTGCTTCCACAGAAGGTCTTTCAATCCATTGAATACAATGCTTTGGTGCACCAGCTTTCACTGCTGCATCATATACTGTTTTTGCCGCTGCAACGGAACAGTTTTGTGCAGAAGGATGAAATGCGAAAATAATTGGATTTCTCGTTTTTATCGCGATTAATGCTTTAAACATTGTTGTCGATGTTGGGTTCGTTACTGGCGTTACCCCAGCTACTACACCGACAGGTTCTGCGATTTCTATTATTTCTTCATGAGGATCTTCATGAATAATTCCTACCGTTTTATCTTTCTTTATACTATGCCAAATATATTCAGTGGCAAAAATATTTTTAATGCATTTATCTTCATATACGCCACGGCCCGTTTCTTCAACAGCCAACTTCGCAAGCGGCATATGTTGATCGACACCCGCAAGCGCCATTTCATGAACAATGTTGTCAATTTGCTCTTGTGTAAAACTTTCTAATGCTTGTAAAGCTTTTTGACCGTTATTTACTAACGTATCAATCATCTCTTTTACCTCTTGCATTTCATTTACAACTTTCTCTTTGACTACCATGTAAATTTCCTCCTATTCTGTTATCACGGTCTTTATAAGTCCCTATAGGTCATAACAAGTCCCGATTAGCGAAAAAAAATAGAGTTACCGTCCTACATGAATCTCATTGTTTGTGAAACATTTCACAAGTTTATTCGTGAATAACATTTCATGAATTCAATATACATGAAATCATTTCATTTGTGTATGTCTAATTTGTGAAATGTTTCACAAGTTAATATAATAAAAATGCACTGCTCTACATTAGCAGTGCATTTTTATTATGCTAGCGCTTGTGCTAAATCTTCAATTAAATCTTCACCATCTTCAATTCCGACAGAGATACGAATTAATGTATCTGTAATTCCTAATTCTTTACGGCGATCTGCTGGGATTGATGCATGTGTCATTTGAGATGGGATAGAAATTAAACTTTCTACTGCTCCTAAGCTTTCAGCAAGTGTAAAGTATTGCAGTTTCTCAAGTACTTTATTCAACGTTTCCGCACTATCTACATCAAATGAGATGATAGCACCAAATCCATTTGCTTGTTCTGTTGCTAGTTCATGGTTTTGATGGGATTCAAGACCTGGATAATATACTTTATTTACTTTTGGATGGTTATTTAAAAACTCGGCAATCGCACGTGAATTCGTTTCATGTTCTTCCATACGAATTCCTAATGTTTTTAAACCACGAAGTAGTAAGAAGCTATCTTGTGGGCCAAGAATACCTCCTGTTGAGTTTTGTACAAAGTGAAGGTCTTCTGCTAATTGCGGGCTATTTACAACTACTAGGCCTGCAACTACGTCACTATGTCCTCCTAAATATTTCGTTGCACTATGAAGCACAATGTCTGCTCCTAAAGAAATTGGCGACTGCCAATATGGCGTCATGAATGTGTTATCAATAATTGTTAATAAATCTTTCTCTTTAGCAAGAGCAGATATTTTCTTAATATCAGTAATTTTTAGTAATGGGTTCGTTGGTGTTTCTACATAAATCGCTTTCGTATTTGGACGAATCGCTTCTACAACTTCCTCTAGGTTTGTTGTATCTACAAATGTATGCTCAATACCGAAGCGGTTTAATACTTTCGTAATAACACGGTACGTTCCGCCATAAACATCATCTGTTAAAATGACGTGGTCACCTTTTGAGAACAACATAATTGTTGCTGTAATAGCAGCCATTCCTGAACCAAATGCAAATCCAGCATGACCGTTTTCTAATACAGCAATCATTTCTTCTAAAGCTGCACGTGTTGGGTTGCCTGTACGTGAATATTCATATCCTTGATGCTTACCAACTGCTTCTTGTTTGTACGTACTTGTTTGATAAATCGGTACGTTTACAGATCCAGTTGAAGGTTCTCCTATGCGAATACCATGAATTAATTTTGTCTTTGCTCTCATTTTTTATTCCCATCCTTTGTATATGTCTTTACTTAAATAGCGCTCACTACTATCAGGAAAAATCGTTACAATATTCGTACCTGGTGCTGCTTTCTCTGCCTCAAGTAAGCTTGCATGAAACGCTGCTCCTGAAGAGCTCCCAACGAGAAGGCCTTCTTTTTGCGCTAACTCTTTCACTCGTAAAAATGCATGTCGATCAGAAATTGTATGAATTTCATCAAAATAAGATGTTTTTAAAAATGGCGGGATGAATTCAAGACCAATCCCTTCTGTTTCATGTGAACCAGCTTTACCACCATTTAAAATAGATCCTTCTGGTTCTACAATAACCGTCTTAATATCAATGTTTTTCTCTTTTAAATAAGACGCAGTTCCCATAAACGTACCGCCAGTTCCTGCCCCTGCAACAAATATGTTAATTTCTCCATTCAATGCATCCCAAAGTTCAGGACCTAATGTTTTGAAATAAGCACGAGGGTTTGCTTCATTCGCAAACTGACTTGGAGAGTATGAATTCGGTATTTCATTTACTAATTCTTTTGCCTTTGCAATTGCGCCGGTCATTCCTTGCTCAGTCGGTGTATGCACGACCGTTGCACCTAGCGCTTTCATTAATTCTTGTTTTTCAATACTAAATTTCTCTGGTACACAAACAATGACGCGTAAATCATGTTCTAACGCTGCAAGTGCCAGTCCAATGCCAGTATTCCCAGCCGTCGGTTCAATAATTGTTCCGCCCTCTGCAACAAGCCCTTTTTCTAGTGCATCTTCGATTAATTCTCTTCCTAAACGATCCTTAACGCTTCCGCCTGGGTTGTAAAATTCAAGCTTTGCAAATAAACGGACTCCTTTCGGAAGTGAAAAACGAGTAATTTCTACGATTGGTGTATGGCCAATCAACTCATGAACTCCACGATATACATTCATCGTGTTCTCCCCCTTATTTGCCAATAAAGAAAAGGCAACTGTATGTATTTTCTTTATATGAGACAGTTGCCTTTTTGTTACATTACTTTAACTCTTCTAGTACTTTTACGATAAAGTTTGTAGAATGAAGAGCTGCTTGATCTAAAAATTGATCAAATGAAACATTTGATTCTTTACCAGCAATATCAGAAAGTGCGCGAATAATAACAAACGGAACTTCATATTGGTGGCATACTTGCGCAACAGCTGCTGCTTCCATTTCTACTGCATAAAGGTCTTCAAATTTATCACGAATTGCTGCAACGCGGTTCGGATCACTCATAAATGAATCACCTGTTGCAATCATACCTTTTACGACTTGAATATTTTCTTCTGCCTGCATACATTTCTCAGCTAATGCAACTAATGCCTCATCAGCTTTAAATCCAGGTGGCATTCCTGGCACTTGACCATATTCGTAGTTAAATGCTGTTACATCTACGTCATGGTGACGAACTTCTGTTGAAATAACTACATCACCAACATTTAGAGAGTGATGGAATCCACCAGCTGAACCAGTATTAATTACTTTTTCAGGCTTATATTTTTCTAATAAAATTGTCGTTGACATCGCTGCATTTACTTTACCAATACCAGACTTTAGCAAGATTACTTCATGTCCTGCCAATAGCCCTTTCGTAAATTCACAACCTGCAACAGTTTCTGTTTCTGCTTGTTCTAGTTTGTCACGTAAAATACGTACTTCTTCTTCCATTGCTCCAATTACAGCAATTCTCAATCTAATCCCTCTTTCTATTGCTTAGTTGCCTCCATTACCCAAACGAAATGATTTAATCTCGTAAACGTTACGTGGAAGCCATTGTTTTCAAAAATAGATTGCATGATCGGAATACGTGTATAGTATTCTGTTTGCAAATCGTTTGCTAACTGATGAAAACCTCTTTGTTTTGCTACTTCGACAGTTTTATCATATGCATCTTGATCTGCAAATATCGTATCAGCAAACACTATTTTACCACCTTTGTTTAGCAATTGACTATACTTCGCAATTGCTACGTCTTTTTCTTCATCTATTAAATGATGAAATGCGTAAGTGCTCACAATAGTATCGATTGAATTTGGGACTTCAAATGAAAGAAAATCACCCTCTGTAATTGAAAACTCTTTTGGTAATTTCTCTTTTGCAATAGTACGCATTTCGCGTGACGGTTCTATACCGTAAACTGTGCGACCAGCAAGTAATAATTTATTTGTTAAATTGCCAGTACCAACACCGAATTCTAATACGTTGCCAAATGACTTGTTAACTACATCCTCTAAAATGTCCTCATAATGGGCGAAAACTTCTTTATATTGTATATCTTCGCCTTGTACAAATGAGTCGTACGTATGAGCCCATTCATCAAATAAACCATTAAATTCTGTTCCCATAAAAATTCCCCTTTTTCTTATCGGTTTTATCAGTATGATATTCTCTCTTTCTAAAAATGTCAATTGAAATGTACATGGTATTTCCTTCTTTTCTTTGTTACACTGTAGTTGATTACATAGGAGAGGGGGCATCTTCGTGTCATTTACCTTTGAAATGTTAGAAGATAAAGTGGAATTTTTCGAGGCTGCAAACTTAGTTTCTCTAGAAAAAAAAATTAACGAACAAATTGATAATAATAAAGCACTTATGCTTGAAGTTCATCACATCTCGCATCAAATGGTTATGGATCCCGAAAGCAAAAGACCATATTATAGCGCGGTTGTTCATTTTAAATTAAAGAAATTACGCTAACTAAAAAAGAGAAGCTCCTAATGAGCCTCTCTTTTTAGTTTAGAGTTTGAACAAGTACTGGTTTCCAGCCCTCATTGTCTACCCAATCAATATTCACATAATATTTTTTACCTGATTGTTTATCTTGTACGTTACCGTAAGCTTTATTCTTACCGTTATTTCCAATTCTATGGATAACTAATTGATTTACTGGAACGTCAATTGCAGCTGAAATCGCTTGATTCATCTCATTCCAATCTGCTGTACCTTTTTTAAACGTCATCGCAGGTGTTGCACCTTGCTCTGTACCTACTGGCTTCCAAGAAGATTTCGTATAAGCATCTGTTGCCTGTGACTGTGTTTTTTCAGCTGGTGCTTTCTCGTTAGCTTTCGCTTCTTCTTCAGCTTTTTTCTTTTCTTCCTCAGCCTTTTGCTTCTCTTCTTCTTCCTTCTTCTTAGCCTCTGTCTTATCTTGCTCATTCTTCTTCGGCTCTTCTTTACCTTTAGCTTTCTCAGCTTTATTCTCTTTTGTTGTTTGCTGAGCTACCTTTTTATCATTAGAAGACGCTTGCTCTTTTGTGTCAGGAACAAACAATTGATATGCTACAATAGCTACTGCTACTAATACAATAGCGATTGCAATATTTAAAACACCGTTTTGACGACGTTTTTGTTGTTTCTGTTGGAATCTAGATCCTCCTGCCATTCTTCAAACCTCCATGCAGTTTTTCATACTTGCTATTGTAACATTAAATCTAGAAAGGTTGAACATTTACAATAATATTTTCACGAAATGAAAACATTTCATAAATAATTGCAAGATTACTTTTCAATTTCTAATTGATGAATTGCCTCTACCATTTCTGCAAAAACTGGTGTGACTACATTTTCATTACTATCTGTTTCTATATCAACTACAACTAAAGCATATCTTGGGTTTTCATATGGAAAATAACCTGCAAACCAGCGATTCACCCTCTCTCCTTTTCCTGTTTGTGCCGTCCCAGATTTTCCAGCGACAGTTAGTGGCAACGAACGGAATGCTGTTCCCGTTCCTTTCTCCATCGTTACAACGGCTCTTAACAACTGTTGTAATTTTTTCATCGTTTCATAAGAAAGCTGTTTCCCATTTAATTTATGATTTTCAAATGCAAAAAAGTCGGTTCCATTTTTATACACTATTTTTTTCACAGCTTTCACTTCCATCTTCTCTCCACCTCTAGCAATTGTCGCCATCATATTCGCTATAGCTAGAGGTGACACACGTACATCTTTTTGTCCGACCATCGTTTGAGCAATCGCTTTTCTACTATCTTTATTTTCTTCGCTTCCCCAAATAATAGCACTCTTTTCTTCTGGCAATTGCTCAAATTCTGGTGTATGAAACACTGAACCTTTCCAACCTACCTTCTCACTTGCTCCTAAGGCCTCTAAATACGTTTCTAATACTTCCCTATCCTTTTGCATTAGTTCATCACCTAATACGGCAAACGTTCGATTACAGCTTCTAGCAAAGCTTTCCTTAAAGTTTAATGACCCCATCATAACTTGTGGAAGATTTTCACCGTATAAATCCGTATTACAGTTAAATGTACGATTAAACCGCACCAAATTCTCATCGATTACTGTTGCTGCAACTACTGTTTTAAAAACAGACCCCGGAAAATGAGGAGTTAACATTTGATTTTCAAGTGTAGATTTATATATCCTCCTATCATTCATCTGTAAAGAAGGCCTACTTACCATTGCTAAAACTTCACTATTCTTTATGTCTAGTAATACTAACCCACCTTTTTTTATTCCGTTTTCATCTATAATCTTCTCTGCTCGTCGTTGCAACGTTTTATGTATTGTTGTTTGAATAGTAACTGGATAAAATGGATTTCCTGGTGAAGTGTATTTCGCCTGCTTCCCAAAAATCGGTTCTCCTTGTCGATCCACTTGATATAGTACTTTCGCTTCTCCATCAGTCAGTAAAAATTCATCAAATGATTGTTGCAATCCAGAAATACCAATTGGCGTTTGTTTCGAAGTTTTTTTCATTTCTCCATAACGCTTTTGAAATTCCTGTTCATTCTCTCCCACATCACCAATTAAATGATTTGCCTCCCCCATTTGCTTCAGTCGAACTTCTGCTGCTACAATACCTAAAATATCTAATTGATTTACCTTCTTCATCTGCTCGAGCGTTAATTGAAATGGGGTATTCTCCTTTCGTAATATAAATGCTTGATTCTTATTTTTCATTTGCAGTCTTATCTCTTGTCTCGACACACCAATGATATGCGCAATTTTCTCTAACATGTCATTTTTTATTTGTAAAAATGGAAAAACAATTAAGACTGGATATTTCTCTTCACCAATTTCCTTACCATTTCGATCTGTAAAATGCCCTCTTCCATTATCTACTGTAAGTGATTGTGTTCGTTGCGTAACACTTTTTTCAATCAGATTGATATTTCGGTCAGTAAATGATTCCGTATCTATAATCTGTATTTGGATTAAACGACAAAGTAATAAAAAAATCACACCTATAAAACAAATTAAAACAATTATAATTCTCCGTTTCATTTTCATAAAAAACACCTCGTCTATTGTAGTTTAGACGAGGTGTTTCACCTTTTATACAAATAAAAAATCACTCGTTTTTACACAAGTGATTTTTTACGTTATTTTACAGAGATAATCTCTACTTGCATTTCTCCACCTGGTGTTTGGATTGCTACCTTCTCACCAATTTGCTTACCTAATAAGCTTTTTGCGATTGGAGAATCGTTAGAAATTCTTCCTTCAAATGGATCGGCTTCTGCGCTACCTACGATTATGTACGCTTCTTCGTCTCCACCTGGTAACTCTTTAAATATTACTGTTTTACCTAATGTTACAACTGTAGACTCTTCACCATTGTCTTCAATGATAACCGCATTACGAATCATGTTTTCAAGTTGTGTAATACGTCCTTCTACGAATGCTTGCTCATCTTTCGCTGCATCATACTCAGAGTTCTCTGAAAGATCTCCGAAGCTACGTGCGATCTTAATACGCTCTACAACTTCTTTACGTCTTACTGTTTTTAATTGTTCAACTTCGTTCTCTAGTTTTTGCTTACCCTCTTGCGTCATAGGGTATGTTTTTTCTGTTGCCATGTTTTCCACTCCTTTTATATACCAATCCCCCGAAAAAAAGAGGAGTTCCATATGAAAACTCCTCCGCTTATATAGCGGAGGTTTCTAGCACACGTAGCACTAGTGGAGTTGTCACATACAACCCCTTATTCTCCAATTCTTCCTTATATAAAGAAGGTATGTATGGAAAGTTGATATAAATATGCCCTCACCTATTGGTAGGTGAGGTTTCATGTTTCATTGTATTCGATAAGAAGGGAAAAAATCCCTTCCTATCGTATATCTTTTACTATGCTATTACAAATTTACTTTTTGTTCAAGAATTGTTGCAATTTTTGTAACCATAATATCAATTGCAACATGGTTTTGTCCACCTTCAGGGATAATAATATCCGCGAATTTCTTAGAAGGCTCAATAAATTGATTATGCATTGGACGTACAACGTTTACGTATTGGTCGATAACTGAATCCATTGTACGACCGCGCTCTTCAATATCGCGCTGCATGCGGCGTAAAATACGAAGGTCTGCATCTGTATCAACGAACACCTTAATATCCATTAACTCACAAAGACGTGGGTCTTCTAAAATAAGAATTCCTTCTAAAATGATTACATCTTTCGGCTCAACTGGAATAATTTTTTCTGAACGCGTATGCAATGTATAGTCATATATAGGCTTTTCCACTTGCTCATATGCAAGCAACTGCTGCAAATGGTCAATTAACAAATCATTATCAAACGCTAACGGATGATCGTAATTTGTTTTTAAACGTTCTTCCATTGGTAAATGGCTTTGATCTTTGTAATAATAATCTTGCTCCAAGATTAAAATGGAATGACCTTTAAAATGGTCAAAAATCGCTTTCGTTACACTTGTTTTTCCTGATCCTGAACCACCAGCGATTCCAATTACAACAGGCTTATTCGTCCCCATTCGACTACCACTCTTTCTTATTGAAGTATGTTTTTGCGCATCATATTATTCACATACACTGGTTGATCCACTTTGAATTTCACGATTTGCAACGGATGTCTCGCTGCATCTAATTCGTTTCCATCCTCATCCCAAATTTTCTCCACCGTTTGCGTAAAGTTTTCTATTTCTGGCCCAAAGAACTCCACTTCATGTCCTGGTTTGAAGTGATTACGTTGCTCAAGCGTTACGATGCCCGTTTCTTCATTATAATCTAACACTAAACCAGCAAAATCATACGTTGTTTTCTTACTATGATTTCCAAACATTTGCTCTTGATGTCCTGGAACCCCTTCAAAGAATGCAGGAGCTGTATCACGATTTGCACATTTATCAAGTTCATCTAACCATTCTTGTTTAAACTCAAAGTTATCCGGATCCGCACAATACGCATCAATTACTTTACGATATACAGTTGCTACAGTCGCTACGTAATGGATAGATTTCATACGTCCTTCAACTTTTAAGCTATCAATTCCAATTTCAATCATTTTCGGAATTGATAAGATTAAATTTAAATCTTTTGGGCTCATCGCAAAGTGAGCATCTTCTTCTTGGAATAGAGGAAGCTCTTTTGCATCTTTATGTTGTGATACCGTTTGAACTAAATCATAATCCCAGCGGCAAGATTGACAACAACCACCACGGTTAGAGTCACGCGCTGTCATATGGTTACTTAATGTACATCTCCCTGAATACGCGATACACATTGCACCATGGACGAATGCTTCAATTTCAACATCAACTTTTTCTTTAATTTCTTTCATTTCTTCATAGCTTGCTTCACGAGCTAATACAAGACGATGTAAACCTTCTTCTTTCCAATACTGTGCTGCTTTCCAGTTGGATAGTGATTGTTGTGTACTTAAATGCACCTCAACAGAAGGAGCTACACGTTTACATGTCTCAATAATAAGCGGATCGGCAACGATAATTCCCGTTACGCCAGCTTTTTCAATCCCTTTTAAATATTCCTCTAGCCCATCCATATTTTCATTATGTGCAAAAATATTTGTTGTTACGTATATTTTTGCTCCATATTTCTTTGCAAATTCAACGCCTTCTGCCATGTCTTCCAGCGTAAAGTTACCTGCATTAGAACGAAGACCAAATTCTTGTCCACCTAAATATACAGCATCTGCCCCATAATGGATAGCTACTTTTAATTTTTCTAAGTTACCCGCAGGGATTAACAGTTCAGGTTTTTTCACAATAACGCGTTTGCCATCGATCACTCGTGAAATTTCTTGTACAGTCATTTCCTACACCCTCCTCGTTTAGTAAACCGTTTCTTTAAAGAAGAATCCTGTATCTAACGGACGATTTACCGGTTGTATTTCTTCTATCTCTTTAAATAAATCATCTTTCACGTCATAATACGCATCACGATCTTCTACACATAAATCAATCGCCTTACGATATTTCTTCGTTACCTCAATAATGTACTCAGAACTTTTTAGGACACCATCAATTTTTAAGCTATCGACTTCAGCATCGATTAGTTCCTCTAACTCATCGATGAAACAAATATCATTCGGACTCATAATGTGAGTACCATTTTCATCTTCATAAATTGGATATTTGTTATTACGTTCCGGGTCGTATAAGAACATATTCTCTTCATACTTTTTCTTTTCGATGTCGAGATTACGCCCTTGATACTCAAAGTAGTTTCCTACTAGTGAACGCTTCGATTGGAACATGCAAGTCATACCGTGAATTTGTACTTCAAGTTCCACTTCAGCATTTTCTTTTAATTCAGCAATTTCATCTAAGCTAAGCTCACGAGCTAATACAGCGCGTTTCGCTCCTCTTTGCCCCCAATAGTTACAAGTAAACCAGTTTGTTGCTGTCGTTTCTGTATTCCAGTGAAGTTGCATATTTGGTGCAACTTCACGAACAGCCATTAATACCGCTGGATCTCCGAAAACAATCGCATCTACATTTACCTCATTTAAAAAGGCAACATAGTCCGTTAATTCTTCTACTTTATCATTGTGGAACATCGCATTCATTGCAACGTATACTTTCACACCATTTTCATGTGCAATGTTTACAGCTTGTTTCACATCTTCACGTGAAAACTCTCCTGCCAAACGTAAACCAAACTTTTGTTCACCAACCATTACTGCATCTGCCCCTGCTTTCACAAGAGGTTCAATATCCGCCACCGCTCTAGGCGTTACTAACAATTCAGGTTTCTTCATACTTTTGTCACCCTCTCTTTTTACTTACAGCCACTCCATCGCCAATTGGGAAAATCGTTGTATCATATCCTTCATGATTCATAAGCCATTCATTGTACGTCTTAATACGACGAATCAAACCACGGGTACGTCTATTTTCAATTTTCTCTTTTGTCGTCACAAGACCATGGTACATAACGTTATCTGAAATAATAACGCCACCAGGATTTAATAACGGTTCGTATAAGTCAAAAAAGCGACGATACTGCCCTTTCGCTGCATCAATAAAAATAACATCAAATGTTCCATGTTCTTTCACTTGTTCGCCCGTTTCTAAAGCATCACCGTAAATAACAGAAATACGGTCTGTTACCGAGGAACATTCTATATATTCAAGTGCCTTTTCATATCGTTCACGATTGCGCTCTACTGTCACAATGCGAGAGTTCGGAATAGCTTGCATCATACGAATACTAGAATAACCGATTGCTGTTCCAAGTTCTAAAATACTTTCCGGTCCAATTAAACGTAAAAATTGCAGCATAAATTCCATTCCAAGTCGATCCATAATCGGCACATGGTTTTCAGTTGCATACTCTTCCATTTCAAGAATTAATTTATCTTTTGGATCAATAAATGATAATAGGTACTCGTTAACTGCATCCTCCATAATTGGTCCTCCTTATTTACATGGAGAAGTGCCTCTATGACGCGTCAACCTTTGTCTTTTCACACATAGAATGCAATAAAAATACAAGCCAGTTTCACCCTTAGCTTGTACGTCCCGTTTTGATATTAAAAACGATTCTTCTGCCAGTTTTTAACCCGATATATTTTACCACAAAAAAGAGGGATATGCGACCCTTTTCGCTATCCCTCCCCATTTCACTGTTTTTTCGTAATGTATTTTTGCTTTAATGCATTATGTTCTTCTAATGTTTTCGCATAATACACTTCACCACTTGGTGCAGCTAAGAAATAATAATAATCTGTTTGCGCAGGATCTAACGCTGCTTCCACTGAATGTTTACCAGAGTTTGCAATCGGTCCAACCGGCAACCCTTTCACAACATACGTATTGTACGGTGAGTTTACTTTCAAGTCTTCGTATAATACACGTTGTTTATGCTTTCCAAGTGCGTATAATACCGTCGGATCCGTTTGAAGCGGCATACCTTTCGCTAAACGATTATAGAAAACACTAGAGATTTTTTGGCGATCAGTAAAGCCAGTAGCCTCTTCTTCAATAAGTGAAGACAACGTGAGAAGTTGATGAACATCCCAGTTCTTCGCTTTCATTTTCGCCTCATTTTGAACAATAATTGCATTTGTTTTCTCAAGCATCGGGATTACAATTTCTTCTAATTTTGTATCCTTTTTATAGAAAGAATACGTTGCTGGATATAAGTATCCTTCTAGTGGATATTTAATGTTACTATCAAAAATTTTATCCGTTAGTAGCTTCGGATACTTTTGCTGCATTTTTTGGATAAATGCTTTATCGTTTAATTGACGCACAACATCATCTTTATTCCACTTTAATTCTGCCGCAATCACTTCAGCAATTTCAGTTACTTGTGCCCCTTCTTTAATCGTCACTTTATAAAGAGCCGGACGATGTACGTTGCCAGATGACATTTGTTCAATGACATCGTTGGCGCTCATCGAAGGATTTAATAAATATGTACCTGCTTGTAAGCTTTTCGACTTAAATTTCGTATAAAAACTAAAAACTGTACTGCTTTTCACAGCACCTTTTTCTTCTAAAATCTCACCGATTTTACTTGTAGATGACCCCTTTGGAATCTCTACCTCAATCTCTTTTTTATTCTCGCTATCAACTGGCCCTAATGCAGATGAAATATACGCATAGACTGATCCACAAACTAAAAGCAGTGCGATAATCGAAATTAAAAAAATGCGTCTACGCTTCTTCTTCACTTGATTCTCTACCAAAATTCTTCCTCCTTATTCAATTGTAGACCGTATACACTTCCTCTATACAATGCCCTACAAACATAAAGCAAAACCAATCATTTCTAAATAATCGGTGACAGCTACGTATTTAAAGCCTTTTTTCATACAACCCGTCTTATTATACTATAAACAATTAAGTAGTTTCGACAAAAAATCTGTCATTTTGCATATGAATACAAAAAAGGCGAACTGTGTACACAGTTCGCCTTTTTATCCATTACTATTCTTCTTCTTGCTCATCAGCAAGAGTGTTAAACATTTCTTGTACCATTTCCCACTCTTCTTCAGATTCAATTGAAAGTAATGTTCCGCCCTCTTCTTCACTTTGCTCATATGCCATTGCATCGAAGATTTGGTCTCCATCTTCGTCTACTTCACCGATTGGAGAGAAGACTACGTAAGATTTTTTGCCGAATTTTTCAGCATCAAAAGTGAAAATAATTTCACATAAATGTTCGTTTCCTTTTTCGTCTACAATTGTAATTTGATTTTCTTCCATTTTGGTCACCTCTTATTTACTATCTAAAAATCCTTGTAAGATCACGACTGCAGCCATCTTATCGATTACCTGTTTTCGCTTCTTACGGCTCACATCAGCTGAAATGAGCAGACGTTCCGCTGCCATCGTCGACAAACGCTCGTCCCACATTACAACTTCTAATTGTAACAGATTTCGCAGGTTTTCTGCAAATTGCTGGCACGCTTCACCACGAGGGCCGATTGTACCATTCATATTTTTAGGTAAACCTACTACTATTTTGTCCACATTGTACTGTTTTACCAACTCAGAAATACGGTCAAAACCAAAGTGGCCTCGTTCTTCGTTAATCCTGATTGTTTCCAGCCCTTGTGCTGTCCAGCCCATTTCATCGCTCATTGCAACACCGACTGTTTTAGTACCAACATCTAAACCTAATATCCGCATAAACTACTCCTCACGATGATGTTTCAAGTAAGACTTCACAAGCTCTTCAATTATCTCATCACGTTCAAGCTTGCGAACGATGCTTCGTGCATCTTTATGGCGAGGTATGTATGCTGGATCTCCACTTAATAAATAACCGACGATTTGGTTAATCGGATTATAACCTTTTTCTTGAAGTGCATCATACACAGTTAAAAGTACATCATTTACATGGACACTCTGTTTTTCATCTTGAATGCTAAACTTCATTGTCTTATCAAAACCGTCCATTTCAAGCACCTCACTTGTAAGTAGTAAGTATAGGGAGAAGAACTTCTCCTCTCCCTACCATTGTACACTACTATCTCTTTATTTTGAAACAGATTTAACGTACTCTTGTACAAACGCTAAAGCTTCCTCTACTTGCGCTGGGTTTTTACCGCCTGCTTGTGCCATATCAGGACGGCCACCACCGCCGCCTCCACAACGAGAAGCTACTTCTTTCACAAGTTTACCCGCATGGTAACCTTGACTAATTAAATCTTTCGTTACGCCAGCTAAAATGTTTACCTTATCGTCATTTACAGACGCTAATACAACAACTGCAGACTCTAATTTATTTTTAAGGTCATCCATCATTGTACGTAAGTTGTTCATATCTGCAACATTTACTTTCGCCGCTAATACGTTCACGCCATCAACTGTCATTACTGAATCAGTTAAGTTTCCAGCTTCGATATTGCTTAATTTCGCAGCAAGAGATTCGTTTTCTTTTTGAAGTTGTTTTACTTCAGTAAATAAACCATCAACTCTTGTTAAAATATCTTTTGGATTTGTTTTCATTTTTCCTGCTGCTTCTTTTAATAAACCTACTTGATCGTTCATTAATTCGTATGCAGACTTACCAGTTACCGCCTCAATACGACGAGTTCCTGCACCGATACCAGACTCAGCAACGATTTTGAAAATACCAATAGAAGCTGTGTTATCAACGTGACAACCACCGCAAAGCTCTAAGCTGTAATCGCCTACTTGTACAACGCGTACAACATCACCGTATTTTTCACCGAATAATGCCATTGCACCCATTTCTTTCGCTTCTTCGATTGCTTTTTGAGAAATCGCAACATCAATACTTTCCCAAATTTTTTCGTTTACGATACGCTCAATTTTTTCTAATTCATCAGCTTGTACTTGACCGAAGTGAGAGAAGTCAAAACGTAAACGTTCAGATGTTACAAGAGAACCCGCTTGGTTAACATGCGTTCCAAGTATATCTTTTAATGCTTGGTGCAGTAAGTGAGTTGCTGTATGGTTTTTCACAACGCTACTACGGTTTTTCGTATCGATAAGAGCTTTTACAGCCGCTTCTTTCGTTAATGTACCCTCTTCAACAACAACTTTGTGTAAGTTTTGACCATTTGGTGCTTTTTGTACGTCTTTTACAACAACTTTCACGCCGTCAGCAAGAAGATAACCACGGTCTGCAATTTGCCCACCGCTCTCAGCGTAGAATGGCGTTACATCAAGCATTAATTGTCCTTCTTCACCTGCTTGTAAGCTATCTGTATACTCACCATTTTTCACAAGTGCAACAACGTTACTTTCTGTTGCAACTGTACCGTAACCAACGAATTCGCTCGCTACTTTAACTTCACCAAGTACACCGCCTTGAACTTGCATAGAATCAACATCTTGACGAGCAGCACGTGCACGCTCACGTTGTTTCTCCATTTCATTTTCAAAGCCCGCTTGATCAACTGTCATACCAGCTTCTTCTGCATATTCTTCTGTTAATTCAATTGGGAAACCGTACGTGTCGTATAGGCGGAACGCATCTACGCCAGAAATAACAGTTGTTTTTTCTTCTTTCGCTTTTGCAATTACTTCAGCTAAAATTGATTCACCATCATGAAGTGTTTCATGGAAACGCTCTTCTTCATTCTTCACAACTTTTGCGATGAAATCTTTCTTTTCAAGTACTTCTGGATAGAAGTCTTTCATTACTTCTCCAACAACCGGTACTAATTCAAACATGAACGGACGGTTAATGTTTAATTTCTTAGAATAACGAACAGCACGGCGTAATAAACGACGTAATACATAACCACGGCCTTCGTTAGATGGAAGAGCACCGTCACCAACAGCGAATGTTACTGTACGGATATGGTCAGCAATTACTTTAAACGCCATATCTTTTTCTAAATCGCCATTACGATATTTCTCACCAGAAATTGATTCTGTTGCACCAATCATCGGCATGAATAGGTCTGTATCAAAGTTCGTAGGTACATCTTGAACGATAGATGTCATACGCTCTAGACCCATCCCTGTATCGATGTTTTTCTTAGGAAGCGGCGTATATGAACCGTCTGGATTATGGTTAAATTGAGAGAATACAAGGTTCCATACTTCTAAGTAACGCTCGTTTTCTCCGCCCGGATATAATTCTGGGTCACTAAAGTCATTACCGTAAGATTCACCGCGGTCATAGAAAATTTCTGTATTCGGTCCACTTGGTCCTTCACCGATATCCCAGAAGTTTTCTTCTAAACGGATGATGCGTTCTTTTGGAACACCCATTTTCTCATTCCAAATTGTGAATGCTTCTTCATCTTCCGGATGAATTGTAACAGATAGTAATTCTTTATCGAATCCGATCCATTTGTCGCTCGTTAGAAATTCCCAAGCCCAAGTAATTGCTTCTTCTTTGAAGTAATCACCGATTGAGAAGTTCCCTAACATTTCAAAGAATGTATGGTGACGAGCCGTTTTCCCAACGTTTTCAATATCGTTTGTACGAATTGATTTTTGTGCATTTGTAATACGTGGATTTTGTGGGATTACACGACCATCAAAATATTTCTTTAATGTCGCTACACCACTATTAATCCATAACAGAGATGGATCTTCATGAGGAACTAGTGATGCACTTGGTTCTACTGCATGTCCTTTTTCTTGGAAAAAGTCTAAAAACATTTGACGAATTTGTGCGCCTGTTAGTTGTTTCATTGTATTTTCCTCCTTAAATATAAAAAACTCCCGCCCCTAATAAAAGGGACGAGAGTTAACTCGCGATACCACCCTAATTATGAATTGATTATTATAACAATCAATTCATCACCTCATGGTGCCGTAACGTGGCAAGACGGCAGTGATTAGCTGCTCTCAGGATTAGCTTTCTGTTACCCTTCATTTAAAGCTCCTTTCAGCCAGTGGAAGCTTCTCTCTACAAATGGACTGTAACGTACTTGTTCCGTCATTGATTTAATGTATTATATGACTAAATATAATAGAATTCTCTTAAGTTTGTCAATGTAGATAATCATTTATATTGTATCAATTGCTTATTAATCATAGTTATTCTACTATTCATTCTTAACAGCCTTTAAATATATTATGCATTTATTACTAAATAGGAATATCCTCTCAAAAAATACTTTATACAATTTTCTAAATATTACATTATTTGTTATAATTAAATTATTAACAATAAAGGAGCGATTACAATGACAACCTTATTGAATCAAGCTAAAGAAATGTTAACAACTGATGAAAAAATCCTTTTTTATGCAGCATGCTCATTAAATATATTTATATATCGTTCCGTCGCAAGACCAGGACTGTTAATTTTAACGAACAAACGGCTCTTCTTTTATGGACCAGATGTAAGTAAGAACCCAATATTTGAAGAGTACTCTTTTGCAAACATTTCTAATCTAAAAGAGCAAAAGCGCCTTTTCAGCAATCAAATTATATTTATGTACGATAATGAATGGAAAAAAATAAAACATATTCAAACAAATGATATAAGCTCTCTCGTTCAACAAATACACGAGCAACTCTCTAAATAATGATAGCCCTCTACTTTTATAAGTAGAGGGCTATCATATTACACATCTTCTTTTTTCAAAAGAGGCCTCACATGAACGACCACTGTCCGAATGACCGCTAAAATAGGAACCGATATTAGTAATCCTACAATCCCCGCAACTTCTCCCCCTACTAGTAATGCAAACATAATGATCACAGGATGCATACGAAGCGACTTACCAACGATGTAAGGCGATAAAATGTTACTTTCCAAAAATTGCAAAATAGCAATCGTAATTCCCGCCTTAATGAGTAAACTCGTTGATACCGTTGCTGCAATCATCAACGTCGGAATCGCCCCTAAAATAGGACCAAAGTACGGGATTATATCCGTTACCCCAATAATAATGCCGAGCAGCAATGGATATTTCATACCGATAAACCAAAAAGAAAGAACAGATACTCCCCCTAATACTAAGCAAACAAATAACTGCCCTCGAATATAACTTCCGAGTGATTTATCAATTTCTTTCGCAAGCATTTGCCCCGTACTACGCCACTTACTCGGGACTAATTTCCAAAATATATGATAAAACTCACCGTAATCTTTTAATATGTAAAATACAATGAACGGAATTAAGAAAATAATGAGTAACGAATCCAGTACACCACGAGCTGTGCTCATGACTTTATTTAAAAGCGCTTGAATCTTCGTTTCTACACCACCAAAAATTTGTTTCACCTTTTCATGAATAAATGATGGGAAATTCGCTGTTTGTTCTGTAACTCCATCCATCCAAGAATCGTACATTTTTGTAAACTGCGGAAATTGTTCATTAATTTCTTGTAACTGTTTAATAACAACTGGCGTTCCTTTATAAATTCCATAGCCAATTCCGCCAAAGAAAAGAATATAAATGAGCAAAATAGCAAGTGTGCGTGGCATTCCTTCCTTATGGATTTTTTCAATTAAAGGGTGTAATAAATAAGCAATAAAACAAGCAATAAAGAACGGTGTGATTGCCACTTTAAATACAAAAATAATCGGTGCCCATAGTGGCTTAATTTTTAAAAAGACGAGCAAACAAAGAAAAACGAGTAACAATAATCCTAAACGATATATCCAAATGATTTTAAGATTCTTCACACGAAAAACCTCCTCCATCTTTATTTTGAAAATAAATAGGTTAGGTTATGTGCAAAAGTTTTAAAATCTTTTTATACAGACCCTACTGTTTTTTAAAGACATACATATATTTAACATAATAAGGACAACCACCCCTTGAAAATACAAAATGTCAAAATATAATCAGGAGGGCTCATAATGATCTTATTTATGCTTGCATTATCCGCACTTTTTATGCTTCTTGAATGGATTTGTATCGGGTTTGGTATTTGGAAAGGCTTCTTTATTCGTTCCTCACGAAAGGAAAGAGCTAAGCACTTATGGCATTATGGAATGCTTGGCGTTGGATGCTACGGTTTATCTTATCTCTTCTCTGAAATCGGACTTTTATATTTGCATACAAGCGCATAAAAAAACTCCCTTATCATAAAGGGAGTTTTTTACGCCTTATAAATAAGACTTAATCATCTTACGTGCTTTTTTTACATTGCGTTTTGAGAATACATCTTGTTTGCGAGCATATTGATACGCTGCAGCTCCAACACCTAATGCGATTAATGAATTGCGTAGATTCAAAGTAAATCCCCCTTTTCGTTATCCGATCGTTCTTTCATTATCATCAAATAAATCATCAAGAGAGCTTAATGAACCATCTTCCTCTACTTGATGTGTATGGATTTTCCCCTTTGAAACCGATAATTCGATATAACAATTCCAGCAATAAAATTGGTTGACACCTATTTTTCCGATGTCTTTCCCTTTGCAATTTGGACAACTGAACATATGGCTTTCATCTCCTTACAGTCTCCCAGATTCTATTCGCCATTATGTCCAAACTGCATTCATTTATACATTGCTAGAACCTTTCAACGTTATACGTTTGAAAGGTTCACTATATAATTTCACCTTGTTACATGAAATCATACGGTGAAATGTTTTCCACGTCCATTTCTTCACCATTAACCGTCACCATCTGCACTTCTCCTTGTGATTCTTGCAATCGGCCAGCTAAAGTCGTTTGACGCATTGCATCATCAAGGCGATTTACACCGGATTGAAACGCTGCTTCCTCCCCGCAAATAATAAGGAATTTCTTACTCCTTGTAATACCCGTGTAAATTAAATTACGACGTAACATACGGTAGTAGCTCTTTACAATTGGCATAATAACTATTGGGAATTCACTACCTTGTGATTTATGAATCGAGCAGCAATAGGCATGCGTAATTTGATTTAAATCCGGCTTTGTATATGTTACTTCAATTCCATCAAATGAAACGATAATCATATCTTGTTGCTCGAAATTTTCTTTCGCATAAAATACTGAAACAATTTCTCCAATATCACCATTAAACACTTGGCTTTCCGGCTGATTGACTAATTGAAGTACTTTATCACCTCTGCGGTATACAACGTCACCGTAGGCAATTTCTTTACTCTTTTCTTTTTTCGGATTAAACACTTCTTGAAGAGCTTCATTTAACACATTAATACCTGCTGGTCCGCGGTACATTGGTGCCAACACTTGTACATCTCTTGCACTAAAGCCTTTTGTCTTAGCATTTTCACAAACCTTTTTAACAACCTCAACAATTTGAGCACCTGCACAGCTGATAAATGAACGATCTTTTTTATTTTGTGCTAAATCTGGCGGGAGCGTCCCGTCTTTTATCGCATGGGCAAGCTGAATAACAGACGAACCTTCTGCCTGACGATAAATTTCTGTGAGTTTTACCGTTGGAATGGCACCTGCATTTAATAAATCTTTCAACACTTGTCCAGGTCCTACCGATGGTAATTGGTCTTCATCACCTACAACGATTACTTGGATGTTCGTCGGCAAGGATTTAAACAATTGATTTGCAAGCCAAATATCTACCATCGAAAACTCATCAATAATAAGGAGCTTCCCTTGTACAGGGTCTGTTTCATTGCGCTGAAAAGATCCTTCTGGCGTCCATCCAAGCAGACGATGAATTGTGCAAGCTGGAAGTCCTGTCGATTCACTCATGCGCTTCGCCGCTCTTCCAGTTGGGGCCGTTAATAATATTGGAAATGGATTATCATCACTATATTCATTCGGATTTAATGATACTCCGTGAAGTGACGCATACATTTCAACAATTCCTTTAATAACTGTTGTTTTCCCCGTCCCTGGTCCACCTGTTAATAACATCATCGGCTTATGAAGTGCAGTTTGAACTGCTTCTTGCTGAAGCGGCGCATACTGTACCTTTAGCTGTTCTTCAATTTCTCCTAATGTTTTTAACACTTCTGCTTCAGGGAATGCAGGGGTTTCTTCTTGATTCATAAGACGACGAATTGACTTTACAACGCCTTTCTCAGAATAGAATAAAGAAGCTAAATACACTCGCTCTTCTTCTATAATGACTTTCCCTTCGCTTTGCATCATTTCAACGCAGCCTACAATATCTTCCTCAGTCACTCTGCCTTCTTGATTATTTAAAAGTGACATCGTTTCTCTTACAAGCTGACCTTTTTCCATATACACGTGACCGAGTTGTAATGAAATATTCTCTAACGTATAAAAACACCCTGCACGTACACGGTCGTCGTGATTGCCCGTTATTCCGATTGCACGCCCTATATCATCTGCTCTTCCAAATCCAATTCCGTCCACTTCTTCAATAAGTTTATACGGATTATTACGAATCACTTCTAATGTCATCTCTTTATATTGCTGATAAATTTTAATAGAAAGTTTTGTTCCAAAACCGTAACCATTTAAAAAACTCATCACTTTCTCGAGCCCTTGATGCTCAATAATCGTCTCATATATTTCCTGCGCTTTTTGCTTGTTTACAACACCACTTAACGCATCCGGATCATCCATAATTTTAGAAATCGCATGCTCACCAAGATGGTCCACGATTTTTTCAGCTGTACGCTTTCCAATCCCTTTAAATAAATCGCTCGCTAAATATTGCACCATACCTGCTTTTGTTTGTGGCAGTTCTTTTTTAAACGTTTCAACTAAATATTGTTTTCCATACTTTGGGTGGTCTTTAAAATGACCTGTTAATGTAAACACTTCATCTTCATGCATACGGGGAAAATGACCGTTTATCATTACTTTTTTTTCGTCGTATGTTTCATTCGTTTCAATGACTTTCATACTGACAACGGAATAGAGGTTTTCTTCGTTGTGGAAAATGGTATGAAGAACTTGCGCTTTTATAAATTTTTTTTCTTCCTCAAACAAATCCATTGCATGTTGATTTCCCATATTGCCTCTCCTTTCCGAGTTCTTTTCACTTTAATGAGCAGTACATCCCCCACCTCTTTCACAATCTTTAGATGAGGGGTAACTGCGCATTAAACTATAAGTTCCCTTTATTCAGCTTCTTGCTCTAATAAACGAATACCATTACCAGCTAAAAAGTGGTCTGCTTGAATTTCAGTCGCTTTCTTAAATAAAGTAAGAGCTTTCTCGTTATTCTCCTCGAATATGTACGCAACACCTAAATTGTAATACGCATCTGCATGCTCTTCATCCATTTCTAACACCTTTTCAAAATAAGGTTTTGCCTCTTGAATATGTTCTAGTCGTGCGAAGCAAAGTCCGCATTGGAAAACAGCTTCTACATCGCCTTCATCTAATTCCGTCGCTCTTTGTAAAAATGGAAGTGCAAGACGATCATTTCCAAGTTGCACATGTGTGATACCTAACATAAATGTTACGTCAGCTGATTGTAATCCCACTTGCATCGCTTGTTCAAATACAGCCTTCGCCTCTGCAAATTGCTCTTGACCGTAATATACATTTCCTAAGCCATAATAAGCAGCAGCAGATTTACCATCTAATTCTAATGCACGTTTATAAAATACAATTGCTCGCTCACTATCACCTAATACATCTAATAAATTCGCAAAGTTAATGTATCCAAGCGCATCTTTCGGATTTTCTTCGATTGCTTCTGTGAAATTTTTAGCTGCTTCTTCCCAGTTTCCTTCTTGCATATATTTAATACCTGTTTCAAGTTTGTTTGACATATCCTTCACCTCTACAACAAATTATAACAAAGAATGTATTTTCCAAGCGAACGAAAATTCGCTTTATGTAAAAGAAACCTCTAACCGCTAATCGGCAGAGGCTTCTCGTGTTATCCTAAATAATCTAATTTCTTACCACTATGATATACTTCATCAATTGTAGCGCCGCCTAAGCACTCATCTCCATCATAGAAAACAACTGCTTGGCCTGGCGTAATCGCACGAATTGGCTCATCACAAAGAATACGAACTGTATTTTCATCAACGATTTGAACCGTTACTTTATTGTCTGCTTGACGATAACGGAATTTCGCTGTACACGTAAATTCTTTTTCCTTCGCTTTATTACTTACCCAGCCTACATTCGTAGCAATAACTTCATCACCATATAGAAGTTCGTTATGGAATCCTTGATCAACATATAAAATGTTTTCTTTCAAGTTTTTTCCAACAGCAAACCACGGATCACCATTACCACCAATACCAAGGCCATGACGTTGTCCAATTGTATAATACATTAAACCATCATGTTTCCCTTTCACTTCACCAGATAATGTTTGCATTACACCTGGTTGCGCCGGTAAATAGTTACTTAAGAAATCTTTAAAGTTACGCTCACCGATGAAGCAAATACCAGTACTATCTTTCTTCGCCGCTGTCGCTAAACCAGCTTCTGTCGCCATTTCGCGAATTTGTGGTTTCTTTAATTCACCTAATGGGAACATTGTTTTTGATAGTTGCTCTTGGCTTAATTGATTTAAGAAATATGTTTGATCTTTATTGTCATCAACGCCGCGAAGCATTTTATATTCGCCGTCCATATAAGCAACGCGTGCATAATGACCTGTTGCTACATAATCAGCACCAAGTGCAATTGCATGCTCTAAAAATGCTTTAAATTTAATTTCTTTGTTACACATTACATCTGGGTTTGGTGTACGACCAGCTCGGTACTCATCTAAAAAGTACGTAAATACTTTATCCCAGTATTGTTTTTCAAAGTTTACTGCATAATACGGAATGCCGATTTGGTTACACACTTCAATTACATCATTGTAATCTTCTGTTGCTGTGCAGACACCATTTGCATCTGTATCATCCCAGTTTTTCATAAAAATTCCGATTACATCATAACCCTGCTCTTTTAATAAAAGAGCTGCTACAGATGAATCGACGCCACCGGACATCCCGATGACAACGCGTGTTTCTTGAGGTAGTTTGTTCATCATGTCACCTCCCATGCTAATTTTGTGTTAATCGCTTCACGATTTTCACTGTTTCGTACGCCGCTTTTTCAATTTGCTCTTTCGTATTTCCAAGTCCGAAACTAAAGCGTACGGATGAACGTATTTGATCGGAGTCTTTTCCGAACATCGCCACTAATACATGTGATGGATCAATCGAACCAGCTGTACAAGCAGAACCACTTGATACTGCAATACCAACTAAGTCTAGGTTTACAAGAAACGGTTCAATATTCATTCCTGTAAAATTTATATTAAACACATGTGGTAAGCGATATTCTAAGTCTCCGTTTACCTCGAAATGAATGTCCTCATTTTTGAAGACAGATACCATTATATCTTTAAACTCTTCATATTGGGCATTTTTTTGCTCACGAGTTTTTTCAGCTAGCGAAACTGCATGTTGAAGTCCAACAATACTAGGTACATTTTCAGTACCAGCACGACGTTTTCTTTCTTGCTCTCCGCCTATTAATAACGGTTCAAATTTCACATTTGCACCAGCATATAGGAACCCTACACCTTTTGGGCCGTTAATTTTGTGAGCGGAAATCGATAATAAATCAATACCAAACTCTTTCACATCTATTTCTATTAAACCGTAAGCTTGTACAGCATCTGTGTGGAAATAAGCTTGATGCTCTTTTAACAACTTTCCTATTTCCACAATTGGTTGTATTGTCCCTACTTCATTATTCCCGAACATAATAGATACAAGAATCGTCTCTTCCGTTAGTGCCTTTTGTATGTCAGAAACTTGAACACGCCCTGTTTCATCAACAGGTAAATACGTCACTTCAAATCCTTCACGCTCTAACAATTCACACGTATGCAAAATCGCATGATGTTCAATTTGCGTTGTAATAACGTGGTTACCTTTATGACGATTCGCACGCGCTACACCTATAAGTGCTAAATTATCAGCTTCTGTACCACCGCTCGTGAATATAATTTCATTTGGACTCGCGTGAATGCTACGTGCACACACACGTCTCGCCTCATCTACCGCATGGCGCGTTTGACGCCCATAAAAGTGAATACTAGACGGGTTTCCAAATGTTTCTGTCATATATGGAATCATCTTTTCGACCACTTCTGGGTGAGTCGGAGATGTCGCAGCATGATCTAAGTAAATGCGTTCCATTAAATCTCCTTCTTTCCAAATCGTTTCACAAGGAATTAAATGTAAAACATATAGCCCCCGTGATTTTCTTCCTCATAACGTACTAAATCTTCTAAAGTTGTACTATCTAATACTTCTTGCACTGCATCACGAACACGCATCCATAATTGGCGTTGTGCTGGTTCTTCTTCTTCTATCATTTCTACAACACTAATTGGACCCTCTAGTACACGGATTACATCTCCAGCTGTAATGTTGACTGGCTGATCAGATAATACATATCCACCATATGCCCCGCGCGTACTCTTTACAAGACGAGCGTTACGAAGTGGTGAAATTAATTGCTCTAAGTAATGCTCAGATAGGTCATGTGCCTGTGCAATTGATTTTAATGAAATTGGGCCTTCACCAAACTTTTTTGCAAGGTCGATCATAATTGTTAAGCCGTAGCGGCCTTTCGTTGAAATCTTCATCTATTTGCACCTCATTTCAAATTTTCACTTCTATTGGTTATATCTTATTTATCCCGCTATTTGCGGGCAGTAAAACTCCCACCTCAAAATTCGGCTGGAGTAAAGAAGTTAGGTGGGGGATGAACAAACCCCCCACTAATTAAAGTTTCACTTTATAAAAGAACACAATTTAAAATCCTATGAAATTATAGCATAATATAGTATTATAAGAAATTTCAACTTGTGTATCAAAATGATAACATAAAATCACATTGAAAAACTCGGAAATTATTACAATTGAAAGAAAAATAGGAATATTCATATTCATTTTCCCCACAAAACAGCATCCTATTTCAAATTTCATCAAAAAAAATGATACGATAGAATGAGATTATACATTAAGGGAGAGGGTCAAATGAAACAACCACTCGCACATCGAATGCGCCCTACAAATATTCAAGAAATTATCGGACAACAGCATTTAGTTGGTGAAGGCAAGATTTTATGGCGTATGGTCCAAGCAAATCATTTTCAATCAATGATTTTATATGGTCCTCCAGGCACAGGAAAAACATCAATCGCTAGCGCAATTGCAGGAAGTACTGGAACCCTGTTTCGCCTCTTAAACGCTGTTACTCATAATAAAAAAGATATGGAAGTTGTCGTACAAGAAGCGAAGATGCATCGGCACCTCGTTTTAATTTTGGATGAAGTTCATAGGCTAGATAAAGCGAAGCAAGACTTTCTATTACCCCATTTAGAAAGCGGACTTCTTACTTTAATTGGTGCAACGACAAGCAATCCGTTCCATGCTATTAATTCTGCTATTCGAAGTCGTTGTCAAATCTTCGAATTACACGCATTAACAGAAGATGATATTTTAATTGGCTTAAAACGAGCGCTTGAAGATAAAGAAAAAGGGCTTGGGGAATATGATGTAACTGTTACGGATGAAGCATTACATCACTTTGCAAATGCGTCAGGCGGAGATATGCGCTCAGCTTATAATGCACTTGAACTAGCTGTTTTATCTAGCTTTACAACTGACGACAAGGCAGCGGAAATTACACTTGAAATCGCAGAAGAATGCTTACAGAAAAAGAGTTTCGTTCACGACAAAGGTGGCGATGCTCACTATGACGTTTTATCTGCTTTTCAAAAATCAGTACGCGGAAGTGATGTGAACGCCGCACTTCATTATTTAGCACGTCTTATCGAAGCTGGTGACTTACAAAGCATCGGTAGACGTCTGCTTATTATGGCATATGAAGATATCGGACTTGCTAGCCCACAAGCTGGACAACGTACACTTGCAGCGATTGAATCAGCTGAACGGGTCGGCTTCCCAGAGGCACGCATACCACTTGCAAATGCTGTTATTGAACTTTGTCTATCACCGAAATCAAACTCGGCCTATAAAGCACTCGATGCCGCACTACACGATTTACGTAATGGCCAAACAGGCGATATTCCAAGTCATTTAAAAGATAGTCATTATAAAGGAGCCGAATCGTTAGGAAGAGGCATCGAATACTTATATCCACACGATCACCCAAATGGCTGGGTACAACAACAATACTTACCTGATAAAATTAAAAACAAGCAATATTATAAACCGAAAACGACAGGAAAATTTGAACAAGCACTTTCTACTGTTTATGAAAGATTACAAAGTTCGCATAAAACGAAGAATAAAGGGTAATATAAGCGAAAACGTCACCATTACGGAGGGTTCGCTTATGAAAACACGTCAAGATGCATGGACAAAAGAAGACGATCTCCTTTTAGCAGAAACTGTTTTACGACATATTCGCAGCGGAAGTACACAAATAAAAGCATTCGATGAAGTTGGTGATACATTAAACCGAACTTCAGCAGCTTGTGGCTTTAGATGGAATGCTGAAGTAAGACCATATTATGAAGATGCGGTGCAAATCGCAAAAAAACAACGTAAAGAATTAAAGCGTTCGGAAGCTAAAATAGAAAAAGAGCTGTTCTCACAAACTCGGCAGCTCGTAATCGATGCCGAGTTTTCAGAAGATATTGTCCCAAATAAACAAGATCTTACAATGCAAAATGTCATCTCATTTTTGCAAAACTTGGAGCACAATAACCCTTCACTCGCAAAGTTACAAACTGAAAATGACGTATTACAAGATCAGCTCACTTCCCTGCAAAAAATGAATAATGAACTTGAAGCAAAATTAGCTGTTCTCACAAAAAAACAACAAGCAATCGAAGAAGATTATGCAATGCTTGTTAGAATTATGGATCGTGCTCGAAAACTTGTTTCAGTTGAAGAACAAGAAGAGCAAATTGCTCCGATTTTCAAAACCGATCAAAATGGAAATTTAGATATTATATATTCTGCAGAAAACTAAAAACAGGGATGCCACTTTTTCAACTAAGTGACATCCCTGTTTATTTTCCCTTAGTGAAAAAGCACCACAGTAAATGAAATTATATTAACGATTCGACATCGACATTTCTTTAAAACATACAAAAAGCATATATCCGAAATGGATATATGCTTTCCTTTTATTCTTGCCCTACACGCTTCACTTCTACGTTTTTAATACGCTCACGTACAACGTGACTTGCCATAATTAAACCAGCCACAGATGGTACGAACGCATTTGAAGAAGGTGGTAATTTCGCTTTACGAATTTTTGCATTTTCGTCTGGTACGATTTCTTTACGTACTTCTTCACGAATTACGATTGGGTTTTCGTCAGAGAAGACAACTTTTACACCTTTTTTAATACCATCTTTACGAAGCTTCGTACGAATTACTTTCGCAATTGGATCTGTATGTGTTTTAGAAATGTCCGCAATACGGAAACGAGTTGGGTCCATTTTATTTGCCGCACCCATACATGAGATAATTTTGATTTTACGACGTAAACATTGTTTAATTAAATGAATTTTGAACGTAATCGTATCAGATGCATCTACTACGAAATCTAAACCGTGTTTAAAGAACTCTTCATATGTTTCATCTGTATAAAACATCTCTAGCCCAATTACTTCACACTCTGGATTAATATCTGCAATACGCTCTTTCATTAATTCTACTTTTGAACGTCCTACAGTAGATACTAACGCGTGAATTTGACGGTTTACGTTTGTAATATCTACAACATCTTTGTCAACTAATACGAGACGTCCTACGCCAGAACGTGCTAACGCTTCTGCCGAAAATGATCCTACACCGCCAATACCTAAAATACCGACTGTACTATTTTTTAATATTTCAAGGCCTTCTTTTCCAAAGGCTAATTCATTACGTGAAAATTGATGTAACATTCAGCTCTACACTCCTATTACAAAAATGGTCTACCATGTATTCTAGCGTTTTTCCGACTATTTGTATAGAAAAAGTTATAGAATTCCTAAAAATACATATTTCAAACAAGGAAAACATAATGTAAACCGGACTTTTTTCTTACATATACGTTTAAAAAGGAGGATTTAGAGAACCGAGCAGATCGAGGCACTTATGCTAGGAGAAGCACAGTGTAGGGATACTACTCGAGCACCGGACTAGCATACGTAACGATGAGATGCAACAGTTATCTAAACCGGACTTTTTAAACAACCTCTATAAAAAAAGCCTAGACGGCTATAGTATAACCATCTAGACTCTATTCTTACTTCTCTTCTTTCAAGCTCAATTTTAAGCTTAGCTCTTCAAGCTGAGCTTCTGCAACTGGGCTTGGCGCTTCTGTTAATAAGCAGCTTGCGCTTGCTGTTTTCGGGAATGCAATTGTATCACGAAGGTTCGTACGACCTGCAAGTAACATAACAAGACGGTCTAAACCTAATGCGATTCCGCCGTGTGGTGGTGTACCGTATTCGAATGCTTCTAATAAGAATCCGAATTGTTCTTGTGCTTCTTCTTGTGAGAATCCAAGTGCTTTGAACATTTTTTCTTGTACGTCACGCTCGTAAATACGAAGTGATCCACCACCAAGCTCATAACCGTTTAATACAAGGTCATATGCTTGTGCACGTGCTTTTTCTGGTGCTGTTTCTAATAACTCAACGTCTTCACGGAATGGCATTGTGAATGGGTGGTGAGCTGCGAAGTAACGATCTGCATCTTCATCGTACTCAAGAAGTGGCCAATCAGTTACCCATAGGAAGTTAAATTTACTTTCGTCAATTAACTCAAGTTCTTTACCTAGACGTAAACGAAGTGCACCTAAGCTATCTGCAACAACACTTTTCTTATCTGCTACGAATAGTAATAAGTCACCAGCATCCGCTTCTAATGTACTCATTAACACGTTTGCCTCTTCTTCACCGAAGAATTTCGCAATCGGTCCTTTTAAGCCGTCTTCTTCAACTTTAAGCCAAGCTAGACCTTTTGCACCGTATACTTTGGCGAATTCAGTTAATGCATCGATGTCTTTACGAGAGTATTTGCTCGCTGCACCTTTTGCGTTAATCGCTTTTACTTGTCCGCCGTTTTCTACAGCACTTGTAAATACTTTAAATCCACAACCTACTGCAAATTCAGATAGGTCTTTTAGTTCCATTTCAAAGCGTGTATCCGGCTTATCAGAACCAAAGCGAGCCATTGCATCAGCATATTTCATACGAGGGAATGGTGCACTAACTTCTACACCTTTTGCATCCTTCATGACTTTCGTCATCATACGCTCCATCATTTCTAAAATTTCATCTTGTGTTAAGAATGATGCCTCGATATCAATTTGCGTGAATTCCGGTTGACGATCCGCACGTAAATCTTCGTCACGGAAACAACGTGCTACTTGATAGTAACGCTCAAATCCACCGACCATAAGAAGCTGTTTAAATAGCTGCGGAGATTGAGGTAATGCATAAAATTCACCATCATGCACACGGCTTGGTACTAAATAGTCGCGAGCTCCTTCTGGCGTGCTCTTCGTTAAAATTGGTGTTTCAACTTCTAAGAACTCTTCTGTATCTAAGAAGTTACGAATTGTTTTCGTTACGTCATGACGCATTTTGAATGTGTTGAACATTGCAGGACGACGTAAGTCTAAGTAACGATATTTTAAACGCACATCTTCTGATGCATCTGTATCATCAGCAATAATGATTGGCGTTGTTTTCGCTGCGTTTAATACATTTACTTTCGATGCTTGTACTTCAATACGACCAGTTGCCATATTATCATTAATTGCGCCTTCACCACGTTCAACAACTGTACCTTCTACGTGCAATACGTATTCGCTACGAATCGTTTCTGCTACTTCTAACGCTTCTTTTGATGTTTCTGGATTAAATACAACTTGTACGATACCTGTACGGTCACGTAAGTCGATAAAGATTAATCCACCTAAATCACGGCGTTTTTGTACCCAACCTTTTAATTGAACTGTTTGTCCAACCGCTTCTACTGTTACTTTCCCGCATGCATGTGTTCTTTCAGCCACTTTAAGTTCCCCCTATATTAATTTCTCTGCTACATATGAAGCAAATACATCTAACGCTACTTCTTCTTGTCCGCCTGTTGCCATATCTTTTAAGTTAATGATGCCTTTATCTAGCTCATCTTCCCCTAATACAGCTACGTATTTCGCATTTAAACGATCTGCAGATTTAAATTGTGCTTTCATTTTGCGATCTAAATAATCTTTTTCAACTGATAATCCAGCTTTACGAAGATCGAACGCAACTTTTGCAGCACGGTCTTTCGCTTTTTCACCAAGTGCTACAACGTAACAATCAATACTATGTTCAATTGGTAACTCAATATTTTCAGCCTTCAGCGCCATAATTAAACGCTCAATACTCATCGCAAAACCAATACCTGGCATTTCCGGTCCACCGATTTCTTGTACAAGTCCGTTATAACGGCCACCACCACTTAATGTTGTGATAGCACCGAAACCTTCTGCCTCACTCATAATTTCAAAAACAGTGTGTTGGTAGTAGTCTAAACCACGTACTAAATTCGGATCTTTCTCAAATGGAACATCCATCATCGTTAGTAGTTCTTGTACTTTGTCGTAGTATACTGCTGAATCTTCGTTTAAGTATTCTGTAATAGATGGTGCCGTGCTCATTAATTCATGATTACGGTCCTTCTTACAGTCTAAAATACGAAGAGGGTTTTTTTCTAAGCGAGATTGGCAATCAGAACAGAATTCTCCGATGCGCGGCTCAAAGTGAGCAATTAACGCATCACGGTGCGCTTGACGACTCGCTGCATCACCTAAGCTATTTAATACAACTTTAATATTTTTCAAGCCCATACCGCGGTAAAACTCTACAGCAAGTGCAATTACTTCTGCATCAATTGCTGGATCGTTACTACCAATTGCTTCAATACCGAATTGTACGAATTGACGATAGCGACCTGCTTGTGGTCTTTCATAACGGAACATTTGGCCGATATAGTATAATTTTGTTGGTTGTGTTGCATCACCGAACATTTTGTTTTCAACGTAAGAACGTACAACAGGTGCAGTACCTTCTGGACGTAATGTTAAACTACGCTCTCCACGGTCTTGGAATGAATACATTTCTTTTTGTACGATATCTGTCGTATCACCAACACCACGTAAAAATAGCTCTGTGTGCTCAAAAATTGGTGTACGAATTTCTTTATAATTGTAACGACGGCAAATGTCGCGTGCTTGCCCTTCGATATACTGCCATAACTCAACACTACCTGGAAGAATATCTTGCGTTCCGCGTGGGATTTGAATAGACATATTCAGTTCCTCCTCAAATTGTTTTAATCTTAATAAAAATAAAAAAACTCCCGCCTCTACTGTTTGAACAGTAGGGACGAGAGTATTATACCCGTGGTGCCACCCTAATTGAAGCACGTATGCTTCCACTTTTTTAATAACGCTTAAATTTGCGTTCATCTCTACTAAGCGTATAAGCCTTTCAAGTTGAAACCTACAGAGTGTCATTCAATCAGTCATCATGTAGAAATGTTTTCAGCCTAGGACATTTCTTCTCTTTCCATGTGTATCTCATTTACTCTCCTCTATCAACGGCTATATTCATATGTAAATATAAAATTACTATACGTTTGTTGAGTAGGATTGTCAAGTGCTCTAAGAGCGCTCAATTTGCTTCTTTAGGCGCTTTACATCTTGTAGTGAAATTCCAAACTCAGAAGCAAGCTCCATTGAAGTATTGTTTTGTTCTTTTGAAATAAAATCATGAAAATTTACGTTAAACAGTTGATTTGCACCATTTGTAACAGAATGCCCTTTTTCATTCATACGCATACGTATATCCCTCACATTCAATATAGATGTTTTACTTTTTATTGTTCCATATTGATGAAAGAGTTATACATAACCGAAACAGCTATTGATTCCAAATAAAGTGAAACTTTAATGAATAGGGATTTTGTCCATCGCCACTCATTATTAGCCCTCACTAATCAGGCTTTTACGAGCAGTGGATCTCCCACAAATAGCGGGATAAATGAACAAAACATACAACAATGTATGAAAAAAGAGAGGACCTATAATCCTCTCTTCCCCGGCAACACTATTTACTTTCTACAATTAAGGTCACCGGACCATCATTGATTAAAGAAACGTCCATCATTGCTCCGAACTGTCCTGTCTCCACATGCAGTCCTTGTTTACGCACTTCTTCATTAAAGAAATCATATAAATGTTCTGCATAATCAGGTTTCGCAGCATCCATAAAGTTTGGACGTCTTCCTTTACGGCAATCTCCGTATAATGTAAATTGCGAAATAGATAGAACTTGTCCCTTCATATCAAGTACAGAGTGGTTCATCTTTCCGCTCTCATCTTCAAAAATACGTAGGTTTGCAATTTTTTCTGCGATATAAGTTGCATCTTTTTCTGTATCTTCATGCGTAATGCCAACTAGTAATGTTAAACCGAATGGAATTTGTCCTACAATCTCGCCATCTACTGTGACAGACGCTTCCTTTGATCGTTGTAAAACAACTCTCATCTTTTCTACACTCCCTATTAATGCATCATGCGTCGTACGGCATAAATTTCTGGAACACGTTTAATGCGCTCTACTACTTTTTTCAAGTGTTGTAAGTTTCGAATAGAAATCGACATGTTAATCGTTGCCATCTTATTACGATCACTTCTACCAGAAACAGCTGAGATATACGTCTTCGTTTCTGTAACAGCTTGTAATACTTCATTCAATAAACCACGACGATCATAGCCTGAAATTTCAATATCAACATTGTACTCAATTTCTTTTTCAGGACTACCTTCCCAATCTACTTCTAGTAAACGCTCCACCGCTTCTTCTGTATGCACATTGACGCAATCGCAACGGTGAATTGATACGCCTCGACCTTTCGTAATATACCCAACGATATCATCGCCTGGAACTGGGTTACAGCATTTTGATAAACGAATTAACAAATTATCTGCACCACTTACCTTTACACCAGAATCCCATTTTCGAATTTTCATCGGTTTACGAACTTCTTTAACTTCCACGATGTCTTCTTCTTCACGTTGTTTACGGAACTTATCTGTTAGTCGCGTAACAATTTGTGCAGCTGTAATGCCGTTGTATCCAACTGCTGCAAACATATCTTCTTCATTTGCAAAGTTAAACTTCTCAGCAACACGTTTTAAATTATCAAGTGCTAATACTTCTTTCATCTCATACTCTAAGCCACGCACTTCTTTTTCAACAAGTTCACGGCCTTTTTCAATATTTTCATCTCTACGTTGCTTCTTAAAGAATTGACGTATTTTATTTTTCGCATGAGATGTTTGAGCAAGCTTTACCCAATCTTGACTTGGGCCATAAGAATGTTTCGATGTTAAAATTTCAATGATGTCACCAGTTTTCAGCTTATAATCAAGTGTCACCATTTTCCCGTTTACTTTTGCACCAATTGTTTTGTTTCCAATTTCCGAATGGACACGATATGAAAAATCAATTGGGACAGAGCCAAGAGGTAATTCCATTACATCGCCTTTCGGTGTAAAGACAAATACCATATCAGAGAATAAATCAATTTTTAATGACTCCATAAATTCTTCTGCATTAGAAGCTTCATTTTGCCATTCTAATATTTGACGGAACCAAGTTAGTTTCTTCTCTAATGTACCCGTTGTTTCTGCTGCTTTACCTTCTTTATACGCCCAATGTGCCGCGATTCCGAATTCTGCAATCTCATGCATTTCTTTCGTACGAATTTGCACTTCTAGCGGATCACCTTTTGGTCCAATTACAGTCGTATGAAGAGATTGATATAAATTTGCTTTCGGCATTGCAATATAATCTTTAAAACGACCTGGCATTGGTTTCCAGCACGTATGAATAATTCCAAGTACCGCATAGCAATCTTTAATACTATTCACAACGACACGTACAGCTAGTAAATCGTAAATTTCATTGAATTGTTTATTTTGCAATGCCATTTTACGATAAATACTGTAAATATGTTTTGGTCTTCCAGAAATCTCAGGTTGAATTGAAACCTCTTTTAATTTCTCGCGAATGCCAGTCATTACTTCATCTAAATATTCTTCACGCTCTGCACGTTTACGCTTCATTAAATTCACAATACGATAATATTGCTGTGGGTTTAAATAGCGGAGTGACGTATCCTCTAACTCCCATTTAATAGTACTAATTCCGAGTCTATGTGCTAAAGGTGCAAAGATTTCTAACGTTTCATTCGCAATGCGACGCTGCTTCTCTTGAGGCAAATGTTTCAATGTACGCATATTATGAAGACGATCAGCTAGTTTAATTAAAATAACTCGAATATCTTGAGCCATTGCAATAAACATTTTGCGATGGTTTTCTGCTTGTTGCTGCTCATGGGATTTATATTTAATCTTTCCAAGCTTTGTAACACCATCGACAAGCATAGCGATTTCTTTATTAAATTCCCGTTCAATGTCTTCTAATGTAATTTCTGTATCTTCCACTACATCATGTAAGAAACCTGCCGATACTGTAGCCGGATCCATGTGTAAATCAACTAAAATACCTGCAACTTGAATTGGGTGAATAATATATGGTTCACCCGATTTTCTATATTGTTCGCTATGTGCATCACGCGCATATTCATAGGCACGTGCCACTAGCTCAATATCTCCATCCGCTAAATATTGACTTGCTTTCTCGAGTACCTGTTCAGCTGTTAGTACTTGCTCATTTGCCATCGAATCACCTTTTATTGAAAATTGACTTTATCTTTATTGAATAGAATAAATTATATTCTATCATTATAACCCAATGATTGTGAATTGTGAAAAGGAAAAGATTTTACTGACATTTCACCATGTTTTTTTGTGCAATTATACAAAAGTACCCGCTCCTCTCCAAGAGATTCACGGGTACTTTTTTATCACCGTAGTTTCACCTATATAATGATTAGTATTTTTCTAATACTAATACATCGTAACCATCTAACATTTTACGACCATCTAAGTAAGTAAGCTCTACTAAAAATGCAATTCCTGCTACAACTCCACCAAGTTCTTCAACTAGTTTAATTGTCGCTTCGATTGTTCCACCTGTAGCTAATAAGTCATCTGTAATTAATACACGTTGGCCTGGCTTAATTGCATCTTTATGGATTGTTAAAACGTCCGTTCCATATTCTTTACCGTAGTCAACTGTAATTACTTCACGTGGTAATTTCCCTAATTTACGAACTGGTGCGAAACCTACTTCTAATGCATAAGAAACTGGGCAACCAATAATAAAACCACGCGCTTCTGGTCCTACTACAACATCAATGTCTCTTTTATTTGCATACTCAACGATTGCATCTGTTGCTGCTTTATATGCTTTTCCGTCGTTCATTAAAGGTGTAATGTCTTTAAACACAATACCTTCTTTCGGATAATCTGGTACAATTGCGATATGTTGCTTGAAATCCATATTTCTGAATCCTCCTCAGATATAAAAGGTTTGTAAATACAAATCCTTTACCCTAACTGTTCTACTTATTTATGATCACGAATCGTTTCAAACCATGTATATAGTTGCTGATATGTGCTATAAACCAATTCTTTCTCTAATTGTAAATGGTTCATTTTCTCACGATATGTGTTCGATTCAATTAAATCACGCTTTTGTTTTTTGTCTGCCATAAAAATGACACCGTCTTTTATTGTAACAAATTCTAACTCAAAAAACACCTGTGTCATGAAATTTACTGTATCTTTTGACCAACCTTTATGACGACACAGTTGTTCCCCATATTGCCTTAAAGAAAATGGTGTTTTTTGGCTTAAGAAAGAATAGTACCATTTAAAATGTTCCCTCGTTGGGACCGTACTAAATAAATGATTATTCTCTTGATAAAATAGCGTGTAAATTCGAGCTGGGAATCCAGCCTTAAATACATCACCTAATTCATCTGTTCCTTTCGGCAAATCAAGTAGCACAATGTATTGATCATCAAAATGAGCTACCTCTGATGCATGCACGATACGCTCTTTATAGCCTTCTAAAGAAAATTTATTCAATACCTCTTCAGAAAAATACACCATTGTTATTTTTTCTTTCGGAAGTTCTGCTAAATTTGCTTCTACATTACGCATACTACGCCAGTCAAATAATTGCCATGCCTCTACAGCAATATCTTGCACCATTAATTGCGGCTTTTTAAAGTTATTCCATTCATTAATGGACACTTCTCCTACTACAGAAACCTTCGCAACTGGAGAGATTTCTTTCGCATAAGTACCAAATCCAAATCCAATCGTGTCCAGTGTTGCTTGTCCATCACGAAGAGCCATTTTTAAATGCGAACCATCAGATCCAATTGCACGGATACTTTCTAAGTCGGCATCTTTCACCGCAATACGCGGTTTCGGATTTCCTACGCCAAATGGCGCTAACTTTTGCATATCCTCAATCGCGGCAAGCGTTACATCCTCTACTTTACAAAATGCATCCACTGCTGTAATCGGAATAAAATCTTCTGCTGTTAAAATTACATCTGCTTGCTCATTTAACCTGCGTCTTAATTCATCCACATCATTCATATTAAGCGTCATTCCCGCTGCCATCGGATGACCTCCGAAATGCGGTAACAATTCACGGCAATCTGAAAGGTTTGCAAACAAATCAAATCCTGCAATACTACGAGCCGATCCCTTTGCTGTTTCTTTATGAGGATCAATGCTTAATACAATCGTCGGACGATAAAAACGTTCAACTAACTTAGAAGCGACAATTCCAATTACCCCTGGATTCCAACCTTCTTTTGCAAGGACTAATACTTTATTTTCTTCTGGCGGGAAATTATTTTCGACTTCAGCGATAGCTTCTTCAGTAATTTGCTTTACAATATCTTTTCGAAGTTTGTTCAGCTCATCAATTTCTTCAGCTAGCTCTTTCGCTTCCTCTGGATCTTCTGATAATAAAAGGTGTACAGCAGGTGTTGCATCTTCCAAACGACCAACTGCATTAATACGAGGTGCGAGTGCGAACCCGATGCTTTCTTCTGTAATTTCGCTTTGCGAAACGTTAGCAACTTTAAATAACGCCTTTAAACCGATATTCCGAGTCATTCGCATATGCTTCAGTCCACGCTGTACTAACAATCTATTTTCACCGTGAAGCGATACTAAATCGGCTACCGTACCGATTACTGCAATTTCCAACAAATGCTCTGGCACACGGCCCAAAAGTGCATGTGCAACTTTAAATGCAACACCAACACCCGCTAAATAATGAAACGGATAAACACGGCCTTCTAATTTCGGGTGAATAATCGCAAGTGCCTCTGGTAATTCTGGTGGTGGCTCATGATGATCTGTAATAATAAGATCTATTCCAAGTTCCTTCGCTACCTTCGCTTCATGTACCGCTGCGATACCAGTATCGACAGTAATAATTAGTGAGAACCCTGCACTGTGCGCCCAACGAAACGCTTCTTCATTTGGCCCATAGCCTTCAGTAAAACGATTTGGAATATAAAACTCTACTTCTGCACCTAATTCTTTGAGAGCAAGATATAACACAGTCGTACTACTTACTCCGTCCGCATCGTAATCGCCAAATATTAATATTTGTTCTCCATTTTCAATAGCTTTTTTCACACGTTCTACAGTCCGATCCATTCCTTCAAGTAAAAATGGATCATGAAATTCTTGATCTGCTGTATTTAAAAAGTCTACAATCTTATCTTCTGTATTTAAGCCTCTGCCAAGAAATAATGAAGTCACAAGAGGTGATAGTTGCAATTTATTTGCTAATTCACTCACTAGTTCCTCATTATATTCTTTTTCTTTCCAACGCGTCTTCGGTTGTAACACGAAATCACCCCTTAACCTATCCATTATACAAGACAGATTAAGGGGTGACAATATAATGCAAACTACGATTAGATATCTATATAATTAAATATCCGTTATGTTTAATTTGGAGAATACGGATTAATATGTACAAAAACGTTTTGTACGTTATCTTGTTTCATAAGTTTTTCTTTTACATGTTTTCCGATGCGGTGACCTTCTTCTACAGTGATATATGGATCTACAGATACTTTAATATCGACAATAACATAGTGGCCATGTTCTCTTGCATATAAAGAGCCGATTTTTTTCACACCTTCCACTTGAAAAACTGCCTCCCTAAGCGGAACAACATCTTCTTCATGCAGAACATGATCGAGCGTTGCATGAATAGCTTCTGCTCCAATACTCCACGCCATCTTAGCAACGAGAATTGAAACAAATAATCCCGCAATTGGATCGGCATATACAAGCCAATCTATACCTAACTTACCGCCGATAATAGCTGCACAAATGCCGATTAAAGCTGCAATTGAAGAAAACACATCCGAACGATGTTCATATGCATTTGCAATAATTGCATCACTATTTATCCTCTTCCCTAATCGATATTTATACTGAAACATCCCTTCTTTCACTACAATCGAAAGAATAACTGCAAAAATTGTAATTCCTTTTGGCGGTTCTAAATCTTGTGAAAAAGCTTTTATAGACGAAATCGCTATCTCTATTCCAACAATAAATAATAATACCGCAACAATAATCGCTGAAATCGATTCTGCTTTACCATGACCATACGGATGATCTTCATCAGGCGGTTGCTTTGCTGCTCGTAATCCAAAAAGTACAGCTAACGAGCCAATTACATCTGATCCAGAATGCACCGCATCCGCTAAAAGTGCCTTACTGTTTCCAATATAACCAATTACCGCTTTTACAATCGCTAATATAATATTACCAACGATTCCGACAATAGCACCAAACTCGGCCTGTTTAAAACGTTCATCTTTTTCCATAATTAAAATCCCTTCTTTTCTTAACCTCTCTTTTTATCCCGCTTTAACGAGCAGTAAGACTCCCACTTATTAAAGTTTCACTTTATTTTAACAAAATCAGCGATAACATCACCACTTTATTCCATTTCATTCTTTCAAAAGTTGCTATCTTATTGTATCCACAAACGAAAAAAGAGATGCCTCATAATGAGACATCATCTTTTTTATACTTGCGGTTCAGGTTCTTCTTTCTCAACCTTCTTCTTGTTTTTGCCCTTTTTCAAACGACGGTTTTCAAGCATTAACCAAATTTGAGAAGCAACGAAAATAGAAGAGTACGTACCTACAACTAATCCAATTAATAATGCAAGTGAGAAGTTACGCAGTGATTCACTACCGAAAATAAGTAGTGTGATTACTGGGAATAACACTGTTAACACTGTATTAATTGAACGACCAATTGTTTGACGAATACTTGAGTTTACGATTTCTTCTAAATCTTTTATGTCGCGAACTCGTTTTTTCTGTTTGTATAACTCACGGTTTCTATCAAACGTAACAATCGAGTCATTGATAGAGTAACCAATAATCGTTAATACCGCAGCGATAAACGTTAAGTCTACCTCTATCTGGAAAAGACTAAATACAACAATCATAACGAATGCATCATGTAATAATGCGATTACTGCAGATACTGCGTACGTAAGACGGAAACGAATACTTACGTATAGAACGATTACTGCAGAAGCAATTAGTACTGCGATAAATGCATTTCGTGCAATCTCTTTACCGATTGTCGGCGAAACTGTACTTACATTCGGATCTGTACCGTATTTATCGTGGAAGAATGTTTTTGTTTTCGCAATTTCATCTTTTGATAGAACACCTAATGTACGAACTGCGAAACCTTTATTGTCATCTCCAGTCGGTACAATATTTTCTTCCTTCACATCGATGTTCAATTCTTTAAAATCTTTATGAACATCAGACACAGTAACTGCTTGTTTTGATTGCAAATCGATACGTGTCCCACTTGCAAAGTCAATACCAAGATTCATTTTGAAAATCGGTAATATAATTGCCCCAGCAATTACGACTACAATTGAGAATAAGAAGAATTTATGACCGATATTTACGAAGTTAATACGATCAAATCTCGTTGGCGGATGTACTACACCTTTTGTTAATGGAATAATATCCTTTTCCTTAACACCAAAGTAAGATTGTTTTTTATCGAAGTAACGGCTCTTTACAAGTAAACCTAGTAAGAAACGAGTACCGAATACGTTCGTAATGAAACCGACTAAAATACTAACAATTAAACTTGTTGCGAAACCTTTTACAGAGCTATTACCGTAAGCAAATAATACACCCGCTGCTGCAATCGTTGTAATGTTCGCATCTAAAATTGTTGCTAATGAACGATGGTTACCAGCACGAAATGCTGACATCATTGACTTACCAATTTTCAGCTCTTCCTTTAACCTCTCGTACGTAATAATATTCGCATCTACTGCGATACCTACCCCGAGCACTAATGCCGCAATACCTGGCAACGTGAGAACCGCATGCATCCAGTTAAAGACAAGTAATGTAACGAAAATGTATAAACCTAACATAATAACCGCTACAAGCCCTGGTAAACGGTAGAATACAAGCATGAATAAGAAGATAATAGCAATACCGATTGCACTAGCGAAAATCGTTTGCTCTAATGCTTGTTGACCAAATTTTGCTCCAACAGATGTTGAATACATTTCTTTTAAATCAACAGGAAGTGCACCTGCATTTAATAAAGATGACAGTTCTTTCGCACTTTCAACTGTAAAGTTTCCACCTACGATAGATACTTCAGCTTGATTAAATACTTGTTCTACTGTTGCCGCTGATAAAAACTTTGGATTCGGTTTTGCAGATTCTGCTTTATACGAATCTTTTCCTTCTTCAAAATCAAGCCAAATTACCATTAAATTCGTTGGTGGTGGCATTTTTGAAATCTTCTCTGTTACTTCACGGAATTTTTCAGCGCTTTTTAACGTAAGTCCAACACTTGGACGACCTTTATCATCAAATGTTTGCTTCGCTCCGCCGCCTTTTAAATCCGCTCCATCCATAAGAAGGTTGTCATCTACATCACGGAATGTTAATTTCGCTTGCGTTGATAACATTTCACGTGCTTTTTGCTGATCTTGTACACCAGCAAGCTGCACACGAATTCGATCTTCCCCTTCGATTTGAATGTTCGGCTCACTTACACCGAGTGCATTGACACGATTTTCAAGAGCACCTACTGTACTTACAAGTGCATCACGATCGATTTTATCACCTTTTTTGGCTGGTTTTACTTCATACAGAATTTCAAAACCACCGCGAAGGTCTAGTCCTAGACTAATTCCTTTTGCTATGTCTTTTCCTGCCGCACCAATTACTCCACCAATTAATAAAACGATGAGGAAAAAGGCGGCAATTCTTGTACCACGCTTTGCCATATGTACCCTCTTTCTGCTACTAACACTTTCAATAAATCTCTTACGATTCATTTTCGCACGTGTGCATACGCCTAGTTAGTAGACTTACTTTCTATAAAATACATGTATTTCCGCTAGTTCATCACTAGCTGTGTCGGTAAGCTTTTCACAATACCTACACTTTCATTATTTATTTTTTCTCTTCACTACCTCCTTTATATATAATCTTAGACATAATTAATTCCTCTTTATCAATACCTATCATTATACTGCAAAAGGAAGAACAAACCAATTACAGTCGGTTATTTATTTTCATATTCATCAAACGACCAAAGTGGCGCCTGATATGCTTCAACAGTTAAATAATTCATATATTCATTAGTACTTACTCTTAATACATCATTTACTAATGCATACAACCTAACATCACTGTCTATCTTTTTCCACTTTTTCGCCTTGAGAAACTTCCAAATATCATTATCTGTCACTCGGTCATAGCCAAACATGTGAAACTCTTCTACTTTACTTTCTAAAACGACTTGTAACTGTCCGCGGTATGATTCTACCAAAGCCTCATTATCCAACATATATAACATCTCCTTCTTATTTCAGCACAAAAAGTCGCTTTTAATCCCGCTCTAATGGACAGTAATAACTTCTTTCAAGAGTACCATTCATACTTCACTCTCTTAAATGCTTGTCATTCTTGTCTCATACGTGCATATAAATTATTGTAAATCATTCCATTGATTTTGAGAAGGTAGGAGAAGAGTATGACGAGACAAAGCTTTTTAAAAGGTGCATTTATTTTAATGATAGCTGGCTTTATTACAAAAATCCTTGGATTTATTAATCGCATTGTAATGGCACGTATTTTAGGCGAAGAAGGCGTTGGCCTTTATATGATGGCTGTCCCCACCTTCATTTTAGCAATTACACTAACACAAATTGGCCTTCCTGTTGCAATCGCAAAATTTGTAGCAGAAGCGGAAGCAGTGAACGATAAACAAAGAGTTAAAAAAATATTAACTGTCTCGCTAGCCGTTACATCCATTATTAGCATCATTTTAACAATTGGGATTATGCTACTCACACCTATTTTAGCAAAAACATTATTAACAGATGAAAGAACTTACTATCCATTAATGGCTATTTTACCTGTCGTCCCCGTTATTGCAGTTTCTTCCGTTTTACGTGGTTATTTCCAAGGGAAACAAAACATGAAGCCGAGCGCTTACGCTCAAGTCATAGAACAAGTTGTCCGCATTACAATTATCGCTGTATGCATTCGGTTATTTTTACCTTACGGCGTAGAATATGCTGCAGCCGGTGCCATGCTATCAGCTGTTCTTGGCGAAGTTGCATCTTTATTATTTTTACTTACTTTATTCCAACGCGAAAAACATTTATCTATACGCTCTGGATTTTTCACTACTGTAAAGGAGAGCAAAAATACATTTTATTCCCTTATGGACATTGCTTTACCAACTACAGGAAGCCGTTTAATTGGTTCCGTTTCTTATTTCTTTGAACCTATCGTCGTTATGCAAAGCTTAGCAATCGCCGGCGTTGCTGCTTCTGTCGCAACTCAGCAATACGGTATATTAAACGGATATGCGTTCCCACTTCTATCACTGCCAGCCTTTATTACATATGCTCTTTCTACAGCACTCGTCCCATCAATTAGCGAGGCAATGGCAAAGAGACAACACAAATTAGTAGAACACCGATTACAACAAGCACTTCGAATTTCCTTAATAACCGGCGGATGGTCAGTCGTTATATTATATGTATTTGCTTCTCCAGTTTTAACTCTCATGTACGGATCAGACAACGCGGCCGCTTTCATCCAGCTTCTTGCACCTTGCTTTTTATTTCATTATTTTCAAAGCCCCCTTACATCTGTGTTGCAAGCTTTAAACTTAGCACGCGCTGCTATGATGAACACATTTATTGGCGCTATCGTAAAATTAATCGTTATCTTTGTACTCGCTTCACGCCCAGAGTTCCAAATGATGGGGGTTGCCCTCGCCATCGCAGCAAATATAGTAACCGTAACATTCCTTCACTACGCCACTGTTTTAAAGAAAATTGCATTTACCATTTATGCAAAAGACTATATTTTCGGCGGAATTGCTATCGGGATTGCTGGTACCTTCGGTTTTTATCTTCATAAGTATATCGTTTTTTCTCATTCACTTGGCATACAAACATTATGGGAAATCACTTTAACAACAATCGTTTATATCGTTCTCCTCTTCGTTTTCAAACTCATTCGAAAAGAAGAATTAAGTCGTCTCCCTATCATTCGGAAACTTTCATTTTTGAAGTAAGCAGGCTTGCCATTCAAAATGGTAAGCCTCTAATTTTCTTTCAAATCAACGAAAAACTGTCCATTTTGAAAACTACAATATAAAATCCGTTTCACATCTTTATAACCTAAGTTATTCAGTTTCTCAACGAGCCACCCATCTGTATGTTCGATCATTTGCAAATGATTGTATTGAATTTCTCCATCAATAATTAGTGGGAGTGTAAAAATTGGTGTATCATTTTTGCTCTTTTTACTTTTTTGTTTTTGAAAGACAGATAACTTTCCAGATGGTTCTAAAATAGCGTATTCTACATCACGCACATCTCCGATTCCTTGCTCACGTAGTTGCATCAATAAATCATCTATGTTATATCGCTGCTTCCGCATCTTTTTTTCATCAATTTTACCTGCATTCACAAGAATCGCAGGCTCCCCTTCTATTAAATGCCGAAAACGCTGAAACTTTAAAGAAATGACCGACAAAATGATTTGTATACACATAAGAAAAGTCATTGGAACTAATTGATGCCAAAGTGATTTATCTGTATTTTCGATTGCCACTACAGCCATTTCACCGAGCATAATGAATACAACTAAATCTAATACACTTAATTCTCCAATTTCACGTTTACCCATAAGACGAAAAATAATTAAAATGATTATATACAAAAGCATTGTTCGTCCGATTATTGATACCCATTCCATTTCTACATCCCCTTTTTTTACTTATAGGCTCCCCTACAAAAAAGAAACTAGTCTAACTTAAACAAAATGAAAATATGCTTGTATTAAAAAGGGGGAATGCATAATGGATGGAACGAAAAAATTATCGAGCGCAATCGGATTCGGTATTATTACCCTATTAATCCTCGCATCTATTACAAGTATGATCATGGCTCTTTTATTAAAATTTACGAATATTAATGAAGGGACATTAGTAATTATTATTTTTATAATAGCCCTTCTATCTATGCTTATGTCTGGATTTATTGCTGGTAAAAAGGCACAAGGAAAAGGATGGCTAGTAGGTTTCACAACAGGCCTTACATTCGCTATTCTCGTCTTTCTCGTTAACTATTTAGGCTTCTCTCAAACTTTATCGAACTCACAGTTACTCTACCAATTAGCATTGATGGGTGCGAGTACACTCGGAGGTATTTTCGGTGTAAATATGTCAAAACAAAATAGTTAAAAAAAGGCCCTGCACATTTCATGCAGGGCCTTCATCATTAGTTTTTCACAACTTCACGAATCGCATTGCGATCGAAAGTTAAGTGTGCACCACCAGATTTAACAACAATTTTTGTTTCATCCACTGATTCGATTGTAGCGTGTAAACCACCGATTGTTACGATAGTATCACCTTTTTTGATTTCATTTTGCATTTGTGCAACTGCTTTTTGACGCTTTTGTTGCGGGCGAATTAATAAGAAATAGAAAATCGCAAACATCGCAACAATCATAACGATATTCATCATACCTGCATTCATCTTGTGTTCCTCCTTTTAAATTATGTATTAGAAGTTTTTAGCATTCGGTTTATTAAAGCCATACTGTTCAAAGAACTCTTCGCGGAAATCGCCAAGACGGTCTTCACGAATAGCTTGTCTCACCTGCTCCATTAAGTTTAACAGAAAATGAAGGTTGTGATAAGACGTTAAACGAATTCCGAACGTTTCATCACATTTCATTAAGTGACGAATGTACGCACGAGAATAGTTTTTACATGTGTAGCAATCACAGTTCGGATCAAGCGGCCCGAAGTCTCTAGCGAATTTCGCATTTTTCACAACTAAGCGGCCTTCACTTGTCATACATGTACCATTTCGAGCGATACGAGTTGGAAGTACACAGTCAAACATATCAACACCGCGAATCGCACCATCAATTAACGAGTCAGGAGAACCTACACCCATTAAGTAACGTGGTTTATCATCAGGAAGAAGTGGTGTTGTAAACTCAAGAACACGATTCATAATATCCTTCGGTTCACCAACAGATAGACCGCCGATAGCATAGCCAGGGAAGTCCATTGAAACAAGATCTTTCGCACTTTGACGACGAAGTTCTTCAAACTCCCCGCCCTGCACAATACCGAATAAACCTTGATCTTGTGGACGTTCATGCGCCTTTAGGCAACGCTCTGCCCAGCGGCTTGTACGCTCTACAGACTTTTTCATGTATTCAAAAGTAGCAGGGAACGGTGGACACTCATCAAATGCCATCATGATATCTGAACCTAATGCATTTTGGATTTCCATCGCTTTTTCTGGAGATAAGAATAATTTATCGCCATTTAAGTGATTGCGGAAATGAACACCTTCCTCTTCAATGCGTCGGAAATCACTTAAGCTAAATACTTGGAATCCACCTGAATCCGTTAAGATTGCACGATCCCAGTTCATAAACTTATGCAAGCCACCTGCTTCACGAATAATTTCGTGGCCTGGACGTAGCCATAAATGATACGTATTGCTTAAAATAATGCCAGAATCCATTGCTTTTAATTCTTCTGGTGACATTGTTTTAACTGTTGCAAGTGTACCAACTGGCATAAATGTCGGTGTATCAAATGAGCCGTGTGGCGTGTGCACTCGACCTAAACGCGCACCCGTTTGTTTACAAGTTTTAATAAATTCATAACGAATTGCTGTCATAATTTACTCCTTTTATTTGTTTCTCATTTTAGCGTGAGATGCAACGAACATCGCATCACCGAAACTAAAGAAACGATATTTTTCTTTTACTGCTTCATTATAAGCATGAAGTACATTATCTCTATTTGAAAATGCACTTACAAGCATAATTAATGTTGATTTCGGCAAATGGAAGTTTGTAATTAAACCATCAATTGCTTTAAATTCATATCCTGGGTACATAAAAATATCTGTCCAGCCAGAAGCTGCGCAAAGCTTACCACTATGATCTGTTGCAATCGTTTCTAACGTACGAGTTGATGTCGTACCTACTGTAATAATACGGCCGCCATTCTCTTTCACGCGGTTTAATAACGCCGCAGTCTCTTCAGACATATGGTAATACTCTGCGTGCATATGATGCTCTTCAATAGTATCTGCAGAAACTGGTCTAAATGTTCCAAGTCCTACATGGAGTGTAATGAATGCTAACCCGACGCCTTTTTGCTTCAATTTCTCGAGTAACTCTTCTGTAAAGTGAAGGCCAGCCGTCGGTGCTGCTGCTGAACCGATTTCCTTCGCATATACCGTTTGATAACGATCGCGATCTTCTAGCGTCTCTTTAATATATGGAGGAAGTGGCATTTCTCCAAGCTCGTCTAAAATTTCATAAAAGATGCCGTCATATGAAAACTCAAGTTGACGCCCACCTTGATCTGCTGTTCCAATGCAAGTTGCTTTTAACTTTCCTTCACCAAAAGAGATGACAGTTCCTTCTTTTACACGCTTCGCTGGCTTTATAAGCGTTTCCCACTTATCGCCTTCCTCTTGTTTCAAAAGAAGCACTTCAATGTGTGCACCTGTATCTTCTTTCACACCGTGCAAGCGAGCCGGCATCACTTTCGTTTCATTTAAAACTAAGCAATCCCCCTCTTGTAAGTAAGAAAGAATGTCTGTAAAATGTTTATGCTCAATATCTCCTGTTTCACGGTCTAACACCATCAATCTTGATGTTTCACGCTCTTCAAGCGGAATTTGTGCAATGAGTTCTTCTGGTAAATGAAAATCAAACAGATTAATATCCATAACTGTATCCACCTATTTCTTATTTGAATCGATTTATTATATACATAATGAAAGATAATGCAATACTTAACACAATACATTTGAGACTCCCACAACTACAGCCGCAAGCCCGAATCCTTACGGAATTACAGGTGGGATTCCTGAATGACTAAACGTTCGCAGTCCATTTCTGTTTTGAACAGCCTTCAAGATTAGGGTATCTCATTACCCCTCCTAAACCAGACCATATAGGTGTTTAGGCTGATTGACTGTTACCATCAGTCACAGTTGCGTAGCGAATATTCATCGCCCCAACGATATCACGATGTGTCTCAAACCCACATGGACACTTGTATCTTCTGTCTTGTGCTTTATTCTTTTTAGCACATTTCGGACAACTTTGACTTGTATAAGCTGGATTCACATACTCAACTTGAATACCAACTAATACTGCTTTGTATGCAATAAATTGCGCTAAACGACAGAATGACCAAGTGTGTAGGTTTTTTTCGTTTTTACGGCTTGTTCTTGCCGTCTGTCTTATATTCGTTAGTTGTTCTAATCGAATGACAGAAATATGATTATCAATCGCAAAACCAATGATTTCACGACTTATTTTATGGTCTTTTTCTTTCATCCATCTTTGCTCTTTATCATCAAATCGCCGAATCGCATTCACTTTTTTGTCTTTCCCTAACTTCTTACGAACACTTCGAAACTTACGCTTCTTATATTTGTTTTGCCTACCATTCCCAAAGAAACGAATCTTATCATCATCTGTGATCGCTACCGCGGGGACTTTGAGACCTAAGTCTACTCCTAAAATTTTCGTCCCTGCTTTTTCACTTGTAGGAAGCGTGACCGATATTTGTGCCATCCACTTATTCGATTTCTTCGTGATACGGAGTGTGCCTAGCTTATATTTTAACAAATCCAAATTGCGATTATTTTTATCCGTTAATAAAGCTCGAACCTTTAAACGCGTTGACTTTCCATTTACCATAAATGGAATTGAAATATAAGTACAGTCAAATGAATAATTTTGATTGTTCCATACACAAACAGGCCTCTTTAGAATCGGAATGATTTTATACTTACTTTTCTTTACTTTTGTAGCAAACAAACTTTTCGCGTCTTTGATTGCTTGATTCTTCACCGCACTTGGGATATTGGCTTCAATATCTTTCGTACTTTTTTTCGTGCTCGCCTTTGTGTCAGCCATTTCAGATACAAGCATATTCATGACTTTGATATACTCGCGGCTACTTTTTTCCAATAAGCACATTTGTTCTTTTGTTGGAAGCAATTTCACTTTCACTGTTAGGGTCTGTGACATACGTTTCATCCCCTCGTTTTTTGATGTTCAATCCACTGTTTTATTGTCTCACTTGACACATTTCCAGTAGTAAAAACAACATGGGACCGCGTCCATAAAATTTGTAAGTGCATGAGAGAGGGATTTCTTCTCTCAAATACTTTGATGTCACTCCTTTTATTTTTGCCATTGTATCAGCAGGACTAAGTGTTCGCGTGTATTAAAAAATAAGTGAACGTGGTCTTTAACCCATCCCATTATGATATTAACAATATCACGTGCGTTACATATCTCTGCAAACAACACCTTGAAACATTCTTCTATAATCATTTATCATAGTTACAATGTATCCGGTCTTTTCAAAAACTACAACAAAAAAGATTAAAGAAGCTACCCATACTTTGGATACTTAAAGTACCATAAACCTTACGATTTTTATTGGTACTCCGTATCCAACCACACTTTTATCCCATATCCCTAAAGGTAATGAAACTTCTCACTCAGACAGGGCTGTAATAAGCAGCTTTGGCATCTCCGTCATACTTTGGGCATCTCCATTCCGAAATGCTCATATGCGAGCGGTGTTACGATCCGGCCTCTTGGCGTTCTTTGTAAAAAGCCAATTTGTAATAAATACGGCTCATACACATCTTCAATCGTATGAGATTCTTCCCCAATCGTTGCTGAAACAGTTTCTAATCCAACTGGACCACCGCGGAACTTTTCAATAATACCAAGCAGTAATTTATGGTCGATATGATCAAGTCCTAATTTATCTACTTGTAATAGTTCTAACGCCATTTGTGTAATTTCCATCGCAATCGTTCCGTCACTGCGAACTTGTGCGAAGTCACGTACACGTCGTAATAGACGATTCGCAATACGAGGTGTACCACGGGCACGTCTTGCAATTTCTAATGCTGCTAACGAATCTATTTCAACTTCAAACACTTCTGCTGTACGTTCTACAATCGCAGAAAGCTGATCTACTGTATAATACTCTAATCGTGAAAGTACACCAAAACGGTCACGAAGTGGTGCTGATAATGCACCTGCACGCGTCGTTGCCCCAACTAGCGTAAATGGAGGTAAATCTAGACGTACAGAGCGAGCTGACGGTCCTTTTCCAATAACGATATCAAGGCAAAAGTCTTCCATCGCTGGGTATAACACTTCTTCAATAGATCTATGCAAACGATGAATTTCATCAATAAATAATACATCCCCAGGCTGAAGTGCTGTTAATACAGCCGCTAAATCTCCTGGTCTTTCAATTGCAGGACCTGACGTCGTTCGAATGTTAACACCCATTTCATTGGCAATAATATTCGCAAGCGTCGTTTTACCAAGTCCAGGTGGGCCATATAAAAGTACGTGATCTAACGTTTCTTCACGCATTTTCGCCGCTTCAATAAACACTTCTAAATTATGTTTCGCTTTATCTTGGCCAATATACTGACGGAGCGTCTGTGGCCGTAATGAATACTCTAAATCCGCATCTTCGTATCCAGATTCCCCTGAAAGGAGACGTTCGTCCATTATACTCACCTCTTACCATTTAGTAAAAGACTAAGTGCCTTTTTAATATATTGATCCGTCGTTAGTGATTCTTTTAATAACTCTGGTACAACGCGAGAGACTTCTCGTTCTGCATAGCCAAGTGCACGCAGTGCTTCCAGTGCTTCATCAAGTTCAACTGATGAACCTTTCTTCGTATCAAAACTTTCAGTATCTGAGAACAAATCAACAAACGCATCTGGTACAACATCTGCTAGTTTTCCTTTTAAATCTAAAATCATTTGGCGCGCTGTTTTCTTTCCGACGCCTGGGAACTTCACTAAGAACTTCTCATCTTCATGTTCAATCGCTTGAACGACCTGTCCGGTTTGACCAGAAGCTAAAATTGCAAGAGCACCTTTTGGTCCAATCCCCGATACACCTAACAATTTTGTAAATAATAAACGCTCTTCACGTGTTTTAAAACCGTAAAGTGCCATAATATCTTCTCTCACATAATGATATGTATAGACACGGATTTCTTGCTTACTTCTTTGAAATACATACGGATTTGGTGTGAAAATTTGATAACCAATTCCATTATGATCAATTACGACATATTCCGGTCCTACATACTCCACGTAGCCTGTAACATATTCAAACAAAATACGATCTCTCCCTCTTAAATCATGTATTCCATTTTAACATATTTAATGATAGAAAAGCGAGAATACCCCAACGAATGTTCTCTGTTTAAAACTTCTGTTATTTTCCATTGACAGAAAGGATAAAGCCCCTTAATATACAGAAGTCGATAATGATTATCAATACTAATTAAAGGGGTTACATCAGGATGAAACAAAAGCTATTTATTTTATTTACTATTATGCTAGTTGTTCTTTCTATCGTTGGCTGTTCTTCTCAAAAAGAAGAATCAAAAGCAAAAGAACAACCGAAAACGAAAGTTGTAAAACATGCTAAAGGGGAAGCAACAATTCCAGCTAATCCAAAGAGAATTGTTGACTTATCTGGATCAACAGAAGAATTATTACTTCTTGGTCATAAACCTGTCGGTACAGCAAACACATATAAAGATAAAATCCAAAATCATTTAACTGAAAAGTTAGACGGAGTAAAAGCTGTTGGCTGGTATTGGGCACCTAAAGTTGATTTAGAGGCTGTTACCGCTCTAAAACCAGACTTAATTATTTTAAACAATCGTCAATTGAAAATTTATGATCAACTAGAAAAAGTGGCACCGACAGTTGTTCTAGAAACAAATCTAGAAGACTGGCGCGGTAAGTTTAAAGAAGTAGGTAAACTATTTGGCGAAGAAAAGAAAGCCGACAAATGGATTGCAGACTACGATAAAAAAGCAGACTCTTTATCTAAAAAAATTAAAGAGAAAACAAAAGATGAGAACTTTATGTTCGTTGCAGTAACACCACAAAACTTCCGTGTATACGGTAGCTTCGGATATGGTGACATCATCTTTAACGACTTAAAACTTCCAGCAACAAAAGGCACTGATTTAAAACAAACGATGGCACAAGTATCACTAGAAGGCCTTGTTGCATTCCAGCCTGATCAAATGTTTATTGTAAACTTCGGCGGAGAAGCTGATAAAGTGTACGAAGACTATAAAAACAGTGCGGTTTGGAAAGATAATAAAGCAGTAAAAAACAATCACGTATATGAAGTATCGAATGAAGTCTTCAATACGAAAGCATTCAATCCAATTGGAAAAGATATGCTAATTGATGAAATCGCAAAAGAGATTTTAGCTAAGAATAAATAAGAAAAAGCAGCTCACCCTGAGCTGCTTTTTTTCTTATTTTGCACTGCGTATTGCTTCATTTTTTCGATTGTCTTCACGAATCCTTCTTTTGACTTAATACGAATACCACGCTTTAGTTTTGCTCGCTCATAACTCTCAAGCTTTTTCATATCAATTTGAAAGAAGGAATGGATCGCGTTATCACTTTTCGGTACCCCTTTAAAAATTTGCAATATCCCTTCCTCTGAAACACCAAAATAACCGCTCGTTTTCAGTAAAGGAGAAATATCATCAACTTTCCTTTGTAATACGATTTGCACATCATCACGATCAACAAGTTGCCATTCTTTATATTGCTGCAAAAACTTTTCTAAATCCGCTACTTTTTCTGTCAGTATTTCCTCACTTACTTCTCCATCAACATACATGCGCTCTAATAAAATTGTAACTTGAGGTTCTTTTTCTACTACTTCTGCCCTCACATCGGATCCATAAGCTAAGCAAAACATCACAACGAAAGCTTGCACTGCAATTAGCATCCATTTCATTTCTGTTCACCTCTTCTAGGCAAAATCATACTTTCATTTGTAGCTTTTCCGGAAATGGGGGTTTTATCCATATAAACAATAGCATTAAATTTCTAAGGAAAATAAAAAATGCAGATAAGGGTTAATCCTCATCTGCATGTATCATTTACTTTTATATAAAATGAAAGACGCCTGCAAAGCAGGCGTCTGATGCGTTTACGGCGAAAGACCAGGCGACCACATTCGCGTGTTTAGCACTTAAGCATATCTCTCGACTTACGTAAATTAGCTCATCGCTTTGCTAATATAACATTAACAAGGTAGAAGTGCAATATATTTCTAAATATATTGCACTTCCTCTTTCAACCAATTGAAATTTATGTAAATTATAAATTGATTAATGTAATATATACGTTACAATTAATACTATAAATATAAACAGGGGATGAATACCTTGAAAAAAATTAAAGATGAACGCCTCATACTTCAAACGTTAAAAAACATACGTATTGCCTTTCTTTTTCAATCAATTGGTATAATCGGAATTTTAGGCTATATCGGATTCACAGAAGGAATGGATCAAATTACGAAATCTCCATTGTGGTTATTATTTATTCTTACAAGTATTGTACTTAGTTATTTACAATTAAGCGTTTCTATCGATGTAGAAGAAAGCGAAAAGGAAATAAAGTTAACTCCTTATTACAAAATTATTTTACGCTCTCTTATTGTAGGAATTATCATGGCTATTATTTATATCATTTTCAGTCCAGAACGACCTCTATTTGAAGCTATTTTAACAGGTGGTATTCTCTTCATATGCTTTTTAGCGTCTTACTCCGTTAGTTATTTTGTAAAAAAACGTCGTTTACAAGACGAAGATGAATAAAGAGGAAGGGCTATCCCTTCCTCTTTGATTTGTTATCGCATAGTACCAGTCAGGCCGTAACGAATGTCTCGGAACATATTTGTTATGTCACGATTAAAATCGTTTGTAGCTGTGCCGTTACGTAAACGCGTACTCATTGCATCGACACGAGTAAACATGTCATTTCTTACAGAAACATATACGTTTCTATTTCCAACTTCATTCACAACAGCTTGACGAATTTCGTTCGCCATCGCTGTTTCATTCGTCGCTGTATTACGTGGTTTTACCGCAATCGCTACATCGTTTCCATATACAACTGTAGAAACTCGATCTACGTTATTCATACGTTTCACACGATTCGTAATTTTCTCCGCAGTTTTACCATCATTGTTAATGTATGAATTGTTCATTGTAATATTACGAGTTGGGTGTGGATTAGCAATTTGCCCATTGTAATTTACATCACGATAATAGTTGGATCCTGCGTCATTACGACCGTTTCTATATGTTACATAATCTGTATAACGATCGTTACGCGTTACATTATCATTATATCGGTGTGTATCATTATAAGATGTACGCTCGTAATTATAGTTACGTCCATCCATCGCATTATTATCTTTTGGTGTACCACATGCAGCTAATGCACTGGTAACTAACAAAGAAGCAGCAATAACTTGTACTTTCGTATTCAATACAAAAACCCCCTCTGTTAGAATGAACTTCTCTTTCGAAAAGCTCCCCCTTATGATGAGTAACAGAGAGTTTTTTTACACTGTTAATATTTCACTAGGAATTTTCTAGCACTTAATGTAAATTCACCATATTCCTGACTATCACGAATACAAAAAAGGTGGGAATAACCCCACCTTTTTTTAAACTTCCTCTTCGTTCTCTTCTTCTGAAACTGGTTCTCCAAATACGTTTGGTGGGTCCGGCTGATAATACATCGTTCCTGGCTGTGGTGCATATGCTGGCTGAGTTGGTTGATAATATAAAGGATTAGCATATTGTGGTCCACCCGGTTGTGGACTATATAACCTACTTTCTCCTCCGCATCCACAATCTTCTTCACCTTGCACGAGTGGCGGCATATTATTATCCATTGGCATCATATTTGGATTTGGCATAGAAGTATATTGCGGCGCCATTTGTTGATACGGCATTTGATTGTATGGATTTTGTTGCTGATACGGCGGATATGGCGGCATCATTGGCTGTTGATATGGCATCATGTTTGGCATTTGATTGTTATCCATTATCGGCATCATGTTTGGCATTTGGTTGTTATCCATTATCGGCATCATGTTTGGCATTTGGTTGTTATCCATTATCGGCATCATGTTCGGCATTTGATTGTTATCCATTATCGGCATCATGTTTGGCATTTGGTTGTTATCCATTATCGGCATCATGTTCGGCATTTGATTGTTATCCATTATCGGCATCATGTTCGGCATTTGATTGTTATCCATTATCGGCATCATGTTTGGCATTTGGTTGTTATCCATTATCGGCATCATATTTTGCATTTGGTTGTTATCCATTATCGGCATCATATTTTGCATTTGGTTGTTATCCATTATCGGCATCATGTTTGGCATTTGGTTGTTATCCATTATCGGCATCATATTTTGCATTTGGTTGTTATCCATTATTGGCATTATATTTGGTGGTTGATTGTTATCCATTATTGGCATTATATTTGGTGGTTGGTTGTTATCCATTATTGGCATTATATTTGGTGGTTGATTGTTATCCATTATTGGCATTATATTTGGTGGTTGATTGTTATCCATTATTGGCATTATATTCGGCACTTGAATATTAGGCGGTATTACTTGCGGGATAATAACACTTTCTTTTGATACGTTTGGTGAGACTATGTTCCCTACATTCTCTTTCTTCACTTGCGGCGACACTATATTCCCTACATTTTCTTTCTTCACTTGCGGCGACACTATATTCCCTACATTTTCTTTTTTCACTTGCGGCGACACTATATTCCCTACATTTTCTTTTTTCACTTGCGGCGACACTATATTCCCTACATTCTCTTTCTTCACTTGCGGTGACACTATGTTTCCTATATTGTCTTTTTTCGTTTGCGGAGAAATGACATTATTAGGTTTCATTTTATTAATTTGAGGAGCAATTAACTCGCTTCCCTTTTTTATTACGTCTGAAATTTTATATTCTTTTTTCGCTTTAATTGGTGGTTGCGGCGGCTGCGGTAATACATTGATAGAAAATTTAGTGTTTTCTTTCGTAGTAGGTTTTAGTTTTTCTACTTTCTCTACAACAGGTGGTTTTTGAATGACAGGTGGCTTTTCAACTGGCTTCTCTTTTTGAATCGGAATTTCTTTTTGCACTTCTTTTTGTGGCTTCACTTGCACTTCCTTTTGCGGCTTCACCTGTATTTCTTTTTGCGGTTTTATCTGCATTTCTTTTTGCGTTTGTTGCATAGCTGGTTGTTGTGTAATAGGTGTTGATTGATACGTGATCTCATCTTCATCTTCTATTGCAAGTGGCGTTGGTGTTGATGCAAACTCTTTTTGCTGCACCTCTTTTACATATTGTTTCGGGGGCGCTGAACCCGATCCAGTTTGTTGTTTCACATGAACGCTATGCGATGGCACTTTAATTTTCATCCCTGGCATAATTAGGTCTGGATTGCTAAGCTGTGTATTTGTTTTTTTTAGCGTTTCAAAATCCACTCCGTACTTTTTTGCAATTTTCCAAAGGGTCTCCCCTTTTTGCACGATATGAATTTTCAAATTTTCCCCCTCCTGTATAACTTATCTATAAGTAAAAACACTTTGAAGTAACACTTTCTAAACAACATTAACTTCTTTTACTTTTATCACTTCTTCTATTTTCAATATGATTCGAAGTGGAATAAGTATAGAAAAACCGCAATGATTTCCTCAACACAATGTATGCCTATTTCATCCTTGTTATGATTATATGTACGAAAAAAAGCAACGGAAATCCCGCTGCTTTAAACGCGCTCTAACATACGATTTAATGCAAGAACTGCCTCTTCTGTTACTTGTTTCTCTACACGAATAACGTTAATTTGTTCTCCTCTTTCTATGTTCTCAAGTGCCCATAACAGGTGAGGTAAGTCAATTCGGTTCATCGTTAAGCAAGGACACATAAACGGATTTAGCGAAATAATTTCTTTATCTGGATGTTGCTGAATAATTCGGTTCACTAAATTCATCTCTGTACCAATCGCCCACTTACTTCCCGCCGGAGCTGCTTCAATCATATCAATAATATATTTCGTTGATCCTGCATAATCAGAAGCAGCAACCACTTCATAACAACATTCAGGGTGAACAATAATATTCATATCCGGATGATTTTTTCGCACATTTTCAATATTTTTCACAGTGAAGTTTTGATGAACAGAACAATGGCCTTTCCATAAAATCACTTGAATTTCTTCTATATCTCCATCGTACTCTAATGAATCTGTATGCGGGTTCCACACTGCCATTTTTTCTAACGGAATACCTAAATCATACGCTGTATTTCTTCCTAAATGTTGGTCTGGTAAAAAGACGAGACGCTCTTTTTGTGTAAACGCCCAAGACACCATTTGTTTTGCATTAGAAGAGGTTACTGTTGCCCCTCCATTACGACCACAAAACGCTTTGATCGCAGCTGTTGAATTTACATACGTTAATGGAATCATCGTATCCCCAAATAATTTCGCGAGCTCTTTCCACGCTCTTTCTGTTTGTTCAATATCTGCCATATCTGCCATAGAACAACCGGCACGCATATCTGGTAAGATGACAATTTGATCATCTGTCGTTAACATATCTGCCGTTTCTGCCATAAAGTGCACACCACAAAACACAATATATTTTGCCTCTTTATTATTCGCTGCAACTTGCGCGAGTTGAAGTGAGTCCCCTGCTGCATCTGAAAATTGCACCACTTCATCTTTTTGATAATGATGTCCTGGAATAAATAGTAATGCCCCCATTTTTTCTTTAATTTCACGGACACGCTCTTCCATCTCTAATATAGACATCGTTTGATAACGCTCTGGTAACATTACTTCGATTGGCTGAACTTTCTCTAAAATACCCATTTATGATTCTCCCCCTCTAAACCACTCTCATTAGGCCTCAATATTAAAACTAATATCAAGTGCTTTCACTGAATGTGTTAACGCTCCAAGTGAAATATAATCTACCCCTGTTTTTCCGTATTTTGATAAATCTTCAATTGTAATACCACCTGAAGCCTCCGTAACGATGGCACTTGGTACAATTTTTGAAAACTCACGAATCTCTTCTGGCGTACGATTATCGAACATAATAACATCTGCGCCGGCCTCTACTGCTTCTCTTACTTGCGCCTCTGTCTCTGTTTCGACTTCTACTTTCACCATATGTCCCAATCTTTCTTTCACCGATGTAACAGCTTTTGTAATCGAGCCAGCAAAAGCAATATGATTGTCTTTAATCATGACACCATCATATAAACCGAATCTGTGGTTAAATCCGCCCCCGCATACTACAGCATATTTATCAAACATACGTAGTCCTGGCATCGTTTTTCTCGTATCACAAATGCGTGTATGACTGCTATCTAAAGCAAAAACCGCCTTACGTGTCATCGTCGCTATCCCGCTCATACGCTGAATAACGTTTAATATAACGCGCTCTGCCGTTAATAATGATGCGATTGGGCCTTGCACGGTTGCAATTATTTCTCCTTTTTCTACAAGATCCCCATCTTTTTTATGAAGTTCAACTCCAATTCTCTGATCAATTAATTTAAATCCTTCTTCAATTACTAAGCACCCTGCAAATACCCCTGTATCCTTTACAAGAAACGTTCCTTTCGCAAGTGCATTATCGGGAAAGATAAGCTGAGATGTTACATCTCTTTCTCCTATATCTTCTAGAAAAAATCGATTTAATGCTTCCTTAACTTTTAACGTATTCATAAAACCCCTCTTCCCCTTATTAAACAAGTTGTAGTTTTCTTCTCACTCGGATAATCTCTTTTTTCACGCTATTTCTTTCTGGATAATCAATGCGATAATGACCACCAATACTGTCTTCTCTTTGCAAAGCTGATACTGTTATAAGCTCACAAACTGTTAACATATTAATAAGCGTTATCTCTTCATTTGTAAGTGCATCATATTGTAAGATCATATTTCGCACACCGTACCTACTAAACCATCTCTGAGCATATGATAAATTTTTCTCAGTTCGCACAATCCCAACATATTTCATCATGCATTCTTGTATTTCTTCTTTCAACGGTAAATCATTAAGAGCTATAAAACTTTTCCCTCTCTCTTCCGGCACATTTTTTCTTTCCTCTGCTGGCTTAGCTAAAATGTGTTTTCCTATTCGTCTTCCAAACACAAGACCTTCTAATAATGAATTACTCGCCAATCTATTCGCACCATGAACTCCATTACAAGCCACTTCACCGACCGCATATAAGTTTGAAATGGACGTCTCTCCGTCACAATTCGTCTTCACGCCGCCCATATGAAAATGAGCGCCCGGTACGACCGGAATAGAATTTTCTTTTAAATCAATACCATTCTTTTTACATAATGATGAGACGGTCGGAAAACGTTGTTCAAAGTTTTGGATGGTTTCGATGTTTAAGTACACTTTTTCACCTGCAAGAAGTTGTTCATGAATAGCCCTTGCCACTACATCACGCGGTGCGAGATCTTTCCCGGGATGTATATCCATCATAAAACGCTGTCCTTTTCCATTTATAAGGACAGCTCCTTCACCACGGACTGCTTCAGAAACGAGACCACAACATCGCCCGTCCACGTATAACATCGTCGGATGAAATTGTACAAATTCTAAATCCACAAGTTCTCCCCCAGCTCGATATATCATCGCAAGTCCATCGCCTGTAATTGTCTCATCATTCGATGTAAAGGCGTACAAACCACCTATTCCTCCTGATGCTAACACCGTATTATCAGCATAGTAACGCTTCAGCTTCCCTTCACTATTTCGCGTTAAAGCTCCTATGCATTTATTATTTTCTATAATGAAATCGAGCACCATTTCATGCTCAACGACAGTAACGTTCGGAACTACTTCTTGTATTAAATGCTCTAATAGATTTTTACCAGTTGCATCTCCTCCGGCATGTAAAATGCGCCGTTTTCGATGCGCCCCTTCTTTACCAAGGTGGATCCCTTTTTCATCCCCATCAAATTTCATTCCATTCGTAATAAGCTTACTTATTTCTTTCGGTCCCTCTTCAACTAAATAACGAACTGCTTCTTCGTTGTTATAATGGCAACCTGCCACTAATGTATCTTCAAAATGCCCACTCGGATCGTCATATGTAGCAACAGCTGCTGCAATTCCTCCTTGAGCTAAATGTGTATTATTATTACGTCCTGTTTTTTTTGTGATAATTATCACATTCTTTTCGTGACAAAGCTCTTTCGCAACACGAAGCGCCGCAACGCCACTTCCAATAATCAAGACATCTGCACTTGGCATAATTGTTGCCTCCCACTTTACACTTTCCAACTGTCTTGACACCTATATTTACATAGTTTTAAAATAATGACAAGAGTTTTTTTACAATTCTTATTTTCACTACCATTCTAAAAACGAAAACAAATGTCACTCTTACTGAAGAGAGGAAATTACATGATGATATATCTAGATTATGCAGCGACAACACCTATGAGCGAAGAAGCTTTAGAAACATATGTAGAAGCAGCAAAGAAATATTTCGGAAATGAACAAAGTTTACACGATATCGGCGGAAGCGCATCATCTTTATTGCAAGTTTGTAGAGAAACATTTGCAGAAATGATTGGGGGTAAGGAACAAGGTGTATTCTTTACAAGCGGCGGTTCAGAATCTAACTACCTTGCGATTCAATCCCTTCTAAATGCTAGAAATGGAAAGCACATTATTACGACACCTATGGAACACGCATCGATTCGAAGTTATTTTCAATCCTTACAATCGCAAGGTTATACTATTACTGAGATTCCTGTTGATAAAAGTGGGATAATTCATTTAGTAGATTTAGAAGCAGCTATTACAGAAGATACTGCTCTAGCAAGTATACAGCACGGAAACTCTGAAATCGGGACCGTTCAAAACATTGCAGAGATCGGAGCACTTTTAAAAAAATATAATGTTTTATTTCATTCGGATTGTGTTCAAACGTTTGGTAAACTTCCAATAGACGTTAAAGCGATGGAGATTGATAGCCTCTCTGTTTCAGCCCATAAAATATACGGACCAAAAGGAGTTGGAGCTTGCTATATAAATCCGCAAGTTCGCTGGGAACAAGTATTTCCAGGAACTTCTCATGAAAAAGGCTTTCGCCCTGGTACAGTGAACGTTCCTGGAATCGCTGCTTTTTTAACAGCCGCAGAGCATATATTAAAGAATCAAAAGGAAGAGAGCTTTCGTTTTCAACAATTACGATCTTATTTTTTAGAGCAATTACAAACACTTCCTCTAGAAATTGAAGTGAAAGGACATTCTACTTCTTGTTTACCACATATTATTGGGGTTACAATAAAAGGAATAGAAGGTCAGTATACAATGTTAGAATGTAACCGTCATGGTATAGCCATTTCAACTGGAAGTGCTTGCCAAGTAGGTAAACAAGACCCTTCAAAAACAATGCTTGCAATTGGAAAAACGTATGAAGAGGCAAAACAATATGTCCGCTTTTCTTTCGGACATCACACAACGAAAGAACAAATTGATACAACTATTCATGCACTACACACAATTGGAAATCAATTTTATAGAGGTGTTAAATCATAATGAAACAAAATGATCAAAAAAAGATTTTAGGCGAAGAAAGACGACAACTCATCCTCGAGTGGCTTCTTGCTGCAAATGAACCGTTATCGGGGAATGAACTATCTAAAAAGACAAACGTAAGTAGGCAAGTTATCGTTCAAGACATTTCCTTACTAAAAGCACGAAATGAACCAATTATTGCGACTGCACAAGGGTATTTATATTTAAAGCCACAAACAAGACAACAAGCTTTTGAACGCGTAATCGTATGCCAACATAAACCGGCAGAAGTACGTCAAGAACTTACTATGTTAGTTGACCACGGCGTTACGATTAAAGATGTAAAAGTTGAGCATCCTGTATACGGCGACTTAACAGCATCGATTATGGTAAGTAATCGCTTCGATGTAGAACAATATTTACAAAAAATCGAAAACACAAACGCTTCCTATCTTTCGCAACTAACAGATGGTATTCACTTACATACAATCGAAGCAGATTCTAAAGAAAAATTAGATGCCGCTTGTGAGGCACTAGACCGCGTTGGATTTCTCGTTTATTAATGTAAAGCACAGAGTTTTTTATCATTCTCTGTGCTTTTTTAGTGATATAATATTGAAATCAATTGTAAAGGAGATCAACTATGGGGATTGAACTCGTTCACTTTAGCACTGGTAAACCGAAACAAATGAAATATGGCGAAGATAAAGAAATGATAACAGGTATATGTAAAGATCCTACAGAAGAGGCCTTCCTCTCAAAAGACGGATTCCGTGGTGATGATGTAGCGGATTTAAAACACCACGGGGGACCTGATCGCGCAGTTTGTGTGTACCCACACGAGCATTACGCACTATGGGAAGAGGAATTTCAAACTACACTTCCGGCTTCCACATTTGGCGAAAACATTACCGTAACAAATATGTTAGAGCGTGATGTATGCATCGGAGATACATATCAACTAGGCGAAGCAATCATTCAAGTTACACAAGCGAGAGTACCTTGTAGCACAATTTCAAAACGCCTTGGTATTCCTGGTATTTTGCCACGTATTGTAGCAACTGGATATACTGGGTATTTATGTCGTGTTCTTCAAGAAGGTACTGTGCGTAAAGATTCTAAAATTACATTACTAGAGCGTCCATCAAACAATGTATCTGTTTTGTTCTCTAACGAAATTTATTTTCATAATAGGAAAGATAAAGATGGCATTGAGAAGATTCTTGCTGTACCAGAACTAGCCGAGATTTGGCGTGGTCAGTTAGAGGATCGCCTTGCGAAGTTAAAATAATAAATCCCACCTTTTATAGGTGGGACTCTATTTATCTATCATACGGTATACTAGCGACCGAAATTATATCGACTTAACTACAAAATACGACAAACACTCCCCTTACAACCAATAAGAAGAATAACTCCCCAATACAGTAACAGAAAAACCAAGTGCTTCAAGTTCCATCGTTACGCCTGGCAATAATACGTCATCGTATGCTTTATCGACATCGATTAAGAAAAAGTAATTTCCAAGACCTGTTTTCATCGGGCGCGATTCAATTTTGGATAAGTTTAATTTTCTCCATGCGAAAGCTGATAACACTTGATATAGTGCCCCTGCGTAATCAGCAGGTAACGTTATCATAAGCGTCGTTTTCTCTCCTCGGTTTTCTCCGTTATTTGGCAGTACTGCTTTCTTTTTCTTATGGAGAACAAGGAAACGCGTATGATTGTTTTTATGCGTATGAATATCACGCCTTACAATTGTTAATCCGTACTTTTCTGCCGCTGCTTCATTTGCAATGGCGGCAACTTTTTCTTCAGGATGTTCTTTCACATATTGCGCAGCAGCACTTGTTGATGTCATATCTCGAACAGTTACGCCTTTTAATTCCTCATTTAAAAATTTATGGCACTGTGCAATGGCATGTGGATGAGAATGTACAGCGTATACTTCTTTCCACACTCCTTCGTACTGCGGGTGTACGAGTAAATGTTGCTGAATTGGCACTGTAATTTCTCCTACAATGGAAAGTGGCTGCTCATGTACGAGATAATCAACCGTTATATTAACTGAACCTTCTATGGCGTTCTCTAACGGTACAACTGCGAAATCTACGTTTTCATTTGCGGCTGCATCAATACAATCTGGAATCGTTCGATACGGTACATGCTCTGCTTCCGGAAAAAAACGACTCACCGCCATATTTGTAAATGTTGCCTCTGGTCCTAAATATCCTACTCGAATCATCGTCTTTTCCCTCTCTTTTTCGTTTTCTTACTGTTATACCATACTTTTTTATATTCTTCTATGTAAATTTCGAATATTTAAAAAAGACTAGCATTCGCTAGTCTAAATGTTTCTTGTATTCTCTTTGAGCGAAGAAGAAATAAATGATACATGCAGCGATATAAAACAGAATAAACAAACCTACTTTTCTTAATGAACCGTCCATAAAGAGAGTATTATGAAACGTATATAACGCAACTGCACTATGCATACTTCCTACTATAATTGGCGCAAAAAATAGCATACACAATTGCCAACGGGAAATCTTCCAAACTTCTTCCTTCGTCATCCCAAGTTTAGAGAGTGCCCCGTACTGCTTACGATCCGATGCAATATTATGAAACCATTTAAAATATACGATGCTACATGAAGTAAGGAAGAATAATATACTAATGAATGAGCCTACAAATAGAGTAATATCACCGCCTTCTTTCATATTCACATATAACTCCATATTACTTCGAAATGCATCATTTGCATTTTGTTTCATATGTTTCCGTAAAGCTTCGTTTAATTCCTTCGTATTTTCGATATTTGGTAATGTATACCCTCTATATATCATTTTTTCAGAATCCGGAATTATATTTGCTATACTGTTAAAATCTTCATCATTCATGACAAAAAACAGACCATTAATGTATGAAGGGTGATAGTTAAATTGCACCCCTTCTTTCTGACCGTTAAATGCGAATGGATACGCTTGATTCATTACTTGCAATTGAATCTCTTTTTGATTATATACATTTGGATAATTGCGTTTATTATAATAGACAAGTGTAACTGTTCCTTTTTTAGGATAATACATTTTCTGTTTTTGTTTTCTTGCCTCTTGATTGTATTCACTTTCCTTTATAAGCGGTGCTACCTCTGTTTCTCCCTTATTGGACTGAAAGGATGCATACACTCCAACAAAACTCATATATTGAAAATTATCATATCCATATTGATGTAATAAGTTTTCAACCTTGTCTTTCTCGAAAACTTCATGAGCAGAAGTACCTTTTTCTATGTATGAAAATGAGTGTACTCCTCCGCCACGCCACATATCTTGCATGCTAGAAAAATATAAGAACACCGTACCTGTCGCCGTAACGACAAACGTTGTTGCCATAGACAACAGAAAGAAAAAGCGACTATTTTCCTTCATTCGATGTGACAATTGATTCACTATAAATAAATACGGATATGTATACATAATCTTTTTATTTCGTTTTATCACTTCTAACAATTGGCTAACACCATGTGTAAAAGAAAAATACGTTCCAAAAAAGATAAGTATAGACACAGGGAAAAAGTATAATGCTATCGTTGGCACCGTCACTTGTAGCGCTAGCGCATATCCCGTTCCTAAACAAGCAAAGCCGAATAAACAAAGCCACTTTGATGTTTTCCTCTCTCGTTTATCTGTTCGAAATTCTTTTAATAACCGTATGATTTTTATATTCCATATACGTAAAGCACTTATAAAAGATAACAGAACAAAGACGAGCATATATATAACAAACGTTACACCAATCGCTCTCATGTCAAATATGACAGGGAGTTCTTTCGGAAGATGAAGTAACATACTAAATACCATAAAAAAGAGTTTCAAAAAAATCATGCCAAGCCCAATACCGAAAATATTAGCGAAAATTCCGATCAATATTTGCTCGGTCATAATCACTCCTATTACGTTAGACTTCGTCGCTCCCATTAACATATATAACCCTAATTCTTTCTTACGTGCTTCTATGAAAATAGAAGTAGAGTACAAAATAAATATGACGAAAAAAGAAATAATTATAACGTTACATATGATAAGTCCCCAGCGTACATTTTGATACCACATCGTCTCTTGCATATACGGATGTACAATGACAGACATGTATGCATAAGAAGCAAATATGGCAAAACAACTACTTAAGAAAAACACTTTATAATTACGCCAATTTCCCTTTATATTTTGTAGCGCCAGTTGCCGAATGTTCATCTATCGTCCTCCTGTACCTTACTACATAGGCAAAAAGCTAGAGGTTTCCCTAGCTTTTCACGTGTTTTAAATATCCTCTTTGCGCGATCATAAAGTAAATGGCAGAAGCTAAAATATAAGCCCCTATTACAATCGCACCTGATTTCCATAAATCGATATAAAGCATTTTCCCTAACGTATGAAGAGCAAACCCACTATGAATTGTACCGATTAAAATTGGGATAAAGAAGATAACACCCATCTGACGAATTGCAATTTTACGAATTTCTTTATCTGTCATACCAATTCTTTTTAATGACTTAAATTGAATACGATCTTGTTCTTTATCATTAAACCATTTAAAGTATGTCATGCTACACGCAAAGAAGAAGAACAGTACTGCTACGAAGAATCCGATGAACATTGTAATCGCTCCACCTTCTCTTATATCTTTATAAGCGAACACTGCGTTTCTCAATTCCCCTTGCTTTTCTGGTGCAATTTCCTTTTTCAAATCTAGCACAAGGTCTTCCGTACTTTTCCAGTCTTCAATATAATAACCATAATATTTCGTCTTTTCTTCATCTGGTACGAGCTTTTCGTATTTCTCAAAATCTTGATCATTCACAATGAGATATTCGCTATCATTAAAAACAGAATATGACGTTGGCTCATTTAATTGAGCAGACTGCATTTGTCCGTTGATTGTAAATTCATACGGTTTCGTACGATCTATCTTCATAAGTTCATTTGCTGCATCAACCATAACCATCGTCGCACTACCTGGTGCATTATGAACCTCTGTAATTTGCTCTTTCTTTTGTTTACGCACTTCCGCGTTATATTCTTTTTCTGAAATAATCGTCATTGGTACTTCACGTTCACTGTTAAACAACATTATTTTCTGTGTTGCAGGTAGTTTTACGTAAGTTACTTTTCGTGCATCTTCAAACCCATGTTTTTTTACAATCTCTTGTTCTTTTTCTTCATTAATCAGGCTATGCGTGTTTAGTCCCTTTTCCTCATATGAAATAGCATGCGGTGTAAGCTCTATCGTTTTCGCACTCATATTTTCAAAATATACATAAAGCGTACCAACCGCTGAAGATACAACTGCCGTAATAATAGAAATTACAAATAGAAAACGAGCATTATCTTTCATTTTATAAATAAGATTGCTAAGTACGAACATATTTGGATACGTATAAAAAGATTTTTTTCTTTTTTGCAGTGCTTTTAATACGACTGTACTACCTTGTGTAAACAGTAAATACGTTCCGCCTATCGTCAGCCCTACAATCGGTAAAAACAGTATGATAAAATTCATAAATGTCACTTGGAAGCTAAGTACATATGCAACAATAATACATCCTATACCAACTACACCTAACCATGTAAATGCAAAAGGTTCTACTTTTTGTTTTCTTGCTTCTCTTAATAAATCAATAATTTGCAAGCGCCCTACTGTCCAAACACTAAACAATGATAGGATTAAAAATAGAATAAAGTATACACCAGCTGTAATAAGAATTGCTTTACTATTCCATACGAGTGGAAGTGTTTTATCTATTTTCAATATTACGCTTAATGCTTGGAAAAATAATTTTGAACAAAGCATGCCAAGCCCAATACCTACTACAATTGCAATACTACCTAACATAAGCTGTTCTAATATAATCATTCGGCCAAGTTGAGATTTTGTTCCGCCTATTAATGTTAATAGACCAAACTCTTTTTTTCTTGCTCGTAAAAATGTTGAATTCGCATATAAAATAAAGAGTGCTGAGAAGATGACTACAATATAATTCATCGATTCTAGCCCTTTTGAGATCATATCCCTCATACTAATATTACCGCTTACGACATCTGGATGATAAATGAAGGAAGCATACATGAAAAATACGACAATCGATAAACAGCTACTAATAAGAAACGCTTTATAATTACGCCAATTTCCTTTTACGTTATTAAGCGCGAGCTGGCGAAAGTTCATGATATTCTCCTCCTAGCATCGCAAGTACATCCAGAATTTCTTGGAAAAAGGCTTGTTTCGTTCTTCCCTTATGTATTTCTGAGAAAATTTCTCCGTCGCGAATGAAAAGAATACGTTCGCAATAACTCGCCGCTACTGGATCATGCGTTACCATTGCAATCGTTACTTTCTTTTGCTCATGCAAATCTTGAAGTGCTCCCATTAATGATTTCGCTGACTTAGAATCTAAGTTTCCTGTTGGCTCATCCGCTAAAATTAATGTTGGTTCATGAATAATCGCCCTTGCAGCTGCTGCACGTTGTTGTTGTCCACCTGATACTTCGTATACTTTTTTATTTAAAATTTCTTCGATGTTTAAAAACCTCGCAATTTCAAGTACTTTCGCATCAATTTCTTTTACAGATTTCTTCGCCATTACAAGCGGCAAAATAATATTTTCTTTAATCGATAATGTATCAAGTAAGTTGAAATCTTGGAAAATGAATCCTAGATGTGTACGGCGAAATTCCGCCAATTTTGCAGCACGCATTTGATTAATTTCTTCACCATTTACAAGCACATGACCTGAAGTTTGCTTATCAATTGTTGCTAATAAATTTAAAAGCGTTGTTTTTCCGCTTCCTGAAGGCCCCATAATCCCTACAAACTCGCCTTCTTCAATTTTAAAATTTATATCATTTAAAGCAGTCGTCGCTACTGAACCTTTTGATTGGTACACCTTCGTTAACCCTTTTACTTCAAGAACACTCATTTCTAATCCCCCTACGTGTTTTCTTCTTACATTTACTATAAGAAAAATAAGAAAAAGAAACGAGTGATTTCCCTTACAAAACGTTTTGTTATCTTACAGTTTTGTCATTTTTCTCATTAATGTATGATATTCTTCATCTTTTGCAAATTGGAACGTAACTGTTGTTCCTTCCCCTTCAGTTGATTGTACATACACTCCATGATGTAAATTACCGCAGATTTCCTTCGTAATATATAAACCCATACCTGTCGCTTCCCTTGTTTTACGGCCGTTTATTCCCGTAAAGAACGGATCAAATATACGCTTTACATCTTGCTCAGGAATACCAATTCCATTGTCCTTAATATGTAATAACACCTTTTGATCTTTCTCTTCAATTTGAAATTGAATTTCTTTTTTCTCTGCTTCTGAAATTTTTGTATACTTAATTGCATTCACAACAATTTGGCTCATCGCGATACTAAGCCACTTTCTATCAGACGCAATCATACAAGTCTCTTCTTCAAACATCATTTTCGGAAATACAGAAGATTGAATGAACGACTTCCGATTTTCATTAATAATATCTCGAATGACCTCTATAACATTTACTACTTCTACTTTATAGTCTTTCGAAAATTGATCTAACCTTGCCATATGTAACGCTAAATCTAACCCATTTAAAATACGATTATTTTCTTCACGAATACTTTCAATCGTTCCCCTTGCTTCACGGTGCTCCTTACCATATTTCTGTAACAATAATTCAATAACGGATACTGGTGTTTTCATTTGATGGATCCACTGGTTCATAAAAATCATTTGCTGTTGCTCTTTTGCATGCTGCTTATGAACTTCATTCATATATTGCTGCCTTAATAGCGTAAACGCTTCAACGACCAGTTCTTGCTCTGTTGTATAAGAAGTATCAATAAGTAAAGAGTCATGTAATGTATGTCCACCGGCAATATACTGTTCTATTCTCTTTAAAAACACACTTCGTTTTCGGTAATCGTAAATAAGGTATACACTAAATACAACTGTCCCTAATAAAAGCCCATATAACCACGTACCCCAATCAATTGATCTCTTTTCCAAGAGACTTTGCAGCTGCAATACGAGTCCAAATAAACAAAGGCTTACAATATAAGTAATAATTAACGAAAAGCGGTCTATGAGGTAATTTTTAACCTTCATGCCCTTCGCCCCACTCAGTAAGAAGAGCATAACCGTACCCACGCTTTGTGACAATTGCATTTTTAATGCCTAACTCCTCAAGTTTCTTCCTTACACGCTTTACATTCACGGTTAATGTATTATCATCAACAAAAGCTACTTCATCCCATAAAGCCTCTAACAGCTCTTCACGTGTCACGTATTGATTTGATTGTTTCATTAAACATTCTAATAAATAAAACTCATTTTTTGTAAGTTCCGTTTGTTGACCTTTCCACTCTACTGTGTGCTGTGATGGGAATAATAACAATCCATTAACACCTAAGCAGTCCCTTTCCGCGGCCAAAGCATACTCACCATACCCGCGGCGGAGTGCACTTTTCACCTTTGCCATTACGATATCTAAATGGAATGGCTTCGTAATGTAATCATCTCCGCCATTTTCAATCGCCATTACTTGATCCATTTCCCCTGTTCTTGCAGAAACAAAAATAATCGGCGCATTCGATACAGTGCGGATTTGGCGGCACCAGTAGAAGCCATCAAAGTATGGTAAATTAATATCAAGTAACACAAGATGAGGACTTACTTTTACAAACTCATCTTTTATATGCCGTAAATCGCTCACTCTGAAAGATTGATATCCATACCTTTCTAAATGCTCCTCTAATATCTCTGCAATTTTTTCATCATCTTCTACAATTAATATTTTATACATATTCCTTTTCTCCCCATAAAATATTCTTCTAAAATCACTCCTTTTTCTATTATAAATTGAAACTTTAATCAATGGGGATTTTTTCCTATATCGACTTATAGTTCGCCTATATGAATTGGGTTTTTACTGGACTCAAATAACGAAAAAAAAAAAGACCGCCATATTTCGGCAGTCTTAATCGATAAATTCAAATTGATATTCAAGAATTTTCACAATATCTCCGTCTGTTGCACCACGTGCACGAAGGGCTTCATCAATACCCATTCCACGCATTTGACGAGCAAATCGGCGTACAGATTCATCACGTGAGAAGTCTGTCATCTTGAATGTTTTCTCAATGTCATAACCAGAAATAACAAATGTGCCATCACTTTCGCGTGTAATTTCAAAATTAGATTCAGATTCAAATTTGTACATTACACTTGCTTCAGATTCTTCTACATCATCGTACATTGGGAATTCTGGTGTTGTTTCTAATAAGTTCGCTACTTCAAATAGTAAGTCACGAACACCTTGTTTCGTTACAGCTGAGATTGGGAAAATTTTCACTTCGTCTCCCAATTTCTCTTTAAATGCTTGTAAGTTTTCTTCTGCATCTGGCATATCCATTTTGTTTGCAACAACAACTTGTGGACGCTCAGTTAAACGCATATTGTATTCTTTTAGTTCATTATTGATTGTGACATAATCTTCATATGGCTCACGTCCTTCTAAACCAGACATATCGATAACGTGTACAATTACACGTGTACGTTCGATATGACGTAAGAATTGGTGTCCAAGTCCAACGCCGGAGTGTGCGCCTTCAATTAGTCCAGGAAGGTCAGCCATAACGAAGCTGCGGTTATCACCAGTTTCAACAACACCAAGATTCGGAACGATTGTTGTAAAGTGATATTCTGCAATTTTCGGACGCGCTGATGATACAACAGATAATAATGTAGATTTACCTACACTTGGGAATCCAACAAGTCCAACATCTGCTAGCACTTTAAGTTCTAGCGTGACATCACGTTCTTGACCTGGTTCCCCGTTCTCAGCGATTTCTGGCGCTGGGTTCGTCGCTGTTGCGAAACGTGAATTACCACGGCCACCACGGCCACCTCTTGCGATTACAGCTGTTTGTTCATGCGTTACTAAATCGGCAAGAATTTCACCTGTTTTTTCATCTTTCACTATTGTTCCTGGTGGAACCTTTACGATTAAATCTTCAGATTTACGACCGTGCTGACCTTTACTCATTCCGTGCTGACCGCGATCAGCTTTGAAATGACGTTGGTAGCGGAAGTCCATTAATGTACGTAAGCCTTCCTCAACAACAAAAACAACATCTGCACCTTTACCACCGTCGCCACCTGCTGGGCCACCTTTAGGTACATACTTCTCACGACGATACGCAACCATTCCGTTACCACCGTCGCCGCCTTTTACATATATCTTGACCTGATCTACAAACATTATTTCACCACACTTTTTTCGATTAGTTGTAATATAACTGAGACTTCTTCGTCTCGTACTGTATAAGAAATGGAATACCATTTATTGTTTTCGTTCGCAAGCCACGTTTGTAGTTCTTCTACATTCGTTAGCTTTCCACGAAAATCAAAAAAGAAACGAGCATTCTCCGCGTCACATTCAATTGTGATACAAACATAATTTTCAACATATACGTCTAAACTATGCTGAAGCATTAAGAAAAACTGATTCGTCCATGTACATACAGTCTCATCTAGATGAGATAAGTTATGTAATTTCCCTAATACTTCGTACTCCAATAAGCACGGTTGCTGTTTCCAATTATATGTTAAAATCCACTCTGAAAATAAAGGCATTGATAGCCCCATCAGATTGGATTCTTGTCTCGCTTCTTGGACAAAACGATCGATGAGCCTATGAATCTCTTCCACTTTTCCAAGGGAAAGATTTCCTTTAACCATCTGCAAACGATTGAGCCAATCATGTCTCGAGTGGCTCAACGCATCTATAATTGTCCATTTTTCATTCATTTAGATACCCCTTAATATAGAAAAACTCTAACCTGCACTCAGGTTAGAGTTTTCCGTGAGTTCTTATGCTTCTTGAGCAACAGGATATACGCTCACTTGTTTGCGGTCACGACCAAGACGCTCAAAGCGTACTACGCCGTCAACTTTCGCGTATAAAGTGTCATCGCCACCACGACCAACGTTAACACCTGGATAAATTTTTGTACCGCGTTGACGGTAAAGAATTGAACCACCTGAAACCGTTTGACCATCTGCGCGTTTAGCACCAAGACGTTTTGACTGAGAGTCACGACCGTTCTTTGTACTACCTACACCTTTCTTAGATGCGAAAAACTGAAGATCTAATCTTAACATACGTTACACCTCCTGCACTTTTTCTATTAAACGGATATACTTTCCGTAATCAAGTTCAATCGTCTTAAGTGAAACAACCAATCCTTCTAGAAGTATTTGTGCTTTTTCTGCTGTATGAACGTCTAAATCATTAGGCAATTCATACGTCAAGAATCCGCCATCACTTCCGAGTTCAATAGTTGCCTGCACATTACAAAGTTCTTCCACTGCATTTATAGAACCAAACACAACCGCTGTAGTTCCAGCACAGACAAGATCTTGTCCATGTGGCGCATAATTGGCATGTCCAGTCATTTTAAATGATCGGATACTTCCTAGTTTCGTGCGACTTATCGTAATCTTAATCATCTTAACCAGAATTAAGCGTTAATAGCTTCAACTACTAGCTTAGTGTAAGGTTGACGATGACCTTGTTTCTTACGATTGTTCTTTTTCGCTTTGTATTTGAAAACGATGATTTTCTTAGCGCGACCTTGTTTTTCAACTTTCGCAGTAACTGTTGCACCCTCTACAACTGGGCTACCAACTTTCACGTTTTCGCCACCAACGAAAAGAACTTTGTCAAAAGTAACAGTTTCACCAGCTTCAACATCTAATTTTTCAATGTAGATTGCTTGACCAGCTTCAACTTTAATTTGTTTTCCACCTGTTTCGATAATTGCGTACATACTTGCACCTCCTCTTAATTACTAAGACTCGCCAAAAACGAGGTAGACATAAAATGTCTTTAGGGAACCTGTCTTGTGCGGTTGTAGCATATAGCAGTTTAGGTGCTATAAACTATAACATAAAAATATTACCATGACTCATTGACTATTGTCAATGAATGTTCTGCTAACTATTTTTTCCGTTCTACAATTTCTTTCTTACTTCCAAAACGGATAATAGCGTACTTTTCGATAATATCATCTTTGAAATAAATTTCAAATGGAATATTTTTTTGTAATTCTTTTTGTGAAAAATGTTTTTGTACTTTTTTTGAAGCACCAATCAATACAGCTTCATCCTCTATATTACCATAAGTAATAAGCTCTCTCTCTAGCTCATACGCAATTGTTTCATTAGATATAACGTAACCTGTCGCTTTACAAGGCGCACACTCTTCTAATAATACGTCACGTAACGAATGTTTCTTGCGCTTACGCGTCATCTCTAAAATACCTAACTCTGTAAACCCAAGCACTCTTGTATATGTGCGATCATCTTGTAAAGCTATCATTAAACGCTCTCTTACCTTCTCTTTATCTTCCCGTCTTTTCATATTAATAAAATCAATTAATATCATCCCGCCAATATCACGAAGTCTTAATTGACGAGCAATCTCTTCAGCAGCCATTTCATTTGTGCGAAATACGGTATCTTGTAAATTTTGTTTTCCAGTAAATTTACCTGTATTCACATCAATTACAGTCATCGTCTCCATTTGTTCTACAATTAGATAGGCACCATTTGGTAGCCACACAATTTTTTGAAGTGCTTTCTCGATTTCACGATCTATTCCAAAATGGTTAAACATCGAAGATTTTTCATTATAAAAGGTTACTCTTTCTTTCCCTACTTTTTCTTCTAATTCTTTTACTATACTTCTCGTATCTACAACTATTTTTTCAATTGTTTCAATTGGGTTCTCCTGAAATACACGATCTAAAAACGTCGCTGGTTGATGAAGTAGTAAGGGCGCCTTCCCTTGATCTTCTTTTCTTTTTAACTCTTCATATAACTGCTGCAACCCTTGCATTTCAGCTTGTATTTCATCGATCGTTCCTTTTTCAGAAGCAGAACGGAAAATGTATCCACCTGTTCCTTCTACTTCAATTCCCAGTAACTGTTGTCTTCTTTTATTATTTTTTATTTTCCGAGAAACAGCGCGCATTTCATCATAGGGCATGTAAACGACATATTTTCCGGTAAATTCTATCTTCGCCGTTAATTTTGGCCCCTTCGTATCAATTGCCTCTTTCACAACTTGTACAAGTATCGCCTGCCCTTCATGTATGCGATATGAAGATGGTACATCATCAAATGAAAGATATGCATGTTTTTCTAATCCGATATTTACAAAGGCTGCGTTCATTCCAGCAATTGTTCTTACGATACGCCCAACATAAATATGTCCGACAATCTCCTGCTCTTCATTCCGTTTCCATAAAAGCTCTACAATTTTTTGTTTCTCTTCTATCGCAACACGCTTTTCCGAACCAGTGTAGTTAATATATAACGTCTTCAAAATTCTTTCCTCACTTTTCATTTCTTTTCCTTACAATATAAAAGGTTAGTGTCGTCGTCAACACTAACCAATTAATTCTTCAACAGATGAGGTTGTTCGTTTTTCAGCAAAATACGCATACAACAATTCATTTTCGTCCAATGTGTAATGCTCTTTATATTTTCCATGGACGATAATAGAGTGTTTATATCCTCTGCGAAATTTTGTGAAAATCGTATATAAATGATCTTCCGTTTTCACCTCAATAGGTGCTATTTTTTCAATATCTCTTTTATTCCCATAATAACGCTCTAATAAAAAACGCATAAATGCGTACCGTCTTTGTTTCCATTCTTGATATAAAGAAATCGCTAGAAAAACGAGTAATACCCACATCATAATGTTATTACTATTCCAAAGTAACTGCCATCCTAATATTACACTAAAAAAAACACATGACAATTTCATCATCTTTTCATGTGCTTGTAAATAGGGAAAACGATATGATAATACATTAAATAATACTTTTCCACCATCCAGTGGCCAAATAGGCAATAAATTAAACCCTAAAATAATGACATTATTCCATACAAAGAAATGGTACAAATCGTCAGTTACCCAGCCCGCTTTATACAAAATGTAAGCGACTGCAATCATCCATATATGCTGAATTGGCCCCGCCATAACGACAATTAATTCTTCTTTTAACGATTTGTTCCCATGTTCTTCCATCTCAACTACACCACCAAACGGCAAAAGCTGAATTTGTTTAATACGCCAATTATAATACGCTGCGGCAAAAGCATGCCCAAGTTCATGAACTAAAACGATACAAAATAGTAATAGTAACTCTTTAAAACGTGCTGTAAAAATACCAATGACAATAATAACCCAAAACAACGGATGCACAGAAATTTTCGTGAAAACATCCCTATATTTAATCAAATGAAATCACCTGAATTGGATCAATAAATTTTTCATTCTTTTTTATTGCAAAATAAAATTTGCCATTTTTATTATTTTCATCATTACTCACTATTCCAATTTTTTGTTTCTTTGAAACGTAATCATATAATTTTACTGACATATCATTTAAATTTGCATACCATGACTCCGTACCATCAGCGTGCTGAATTTGAACTGTATTTCCAAGTTCCTCTTTCTTGCCCGCAAAAACAACTATACCTTCATTTACTGACTCCACCGTTGCATTTGTAGCCGTTTGAACAAATACACCCTGGCCGTTTTTTTGAAATCCTTGCATCACCTTTCCAGAGGCAGGAATCGCATAATCCTTTTGCTGAATAGCCTCTTCTTTTTTCTCATTTGGAGAAAAGAACACGAGAGGTTTTCCAAACTGATTTTCATACCATTTTGATATAGTAGCAAATTGAAATTCTTCTTGCATAACTTTTTCTGTAACAGCTCTAGTACCATCAAAAGAAGAAGGTGCGTTCTTAAATAAAATAGCAACCGAAAGAACTAATATTGCTGATAGCAAAACTTTGAAGAGAAAAACTTCTTTTCGAAATAGAGGATGAATTTCCTTCTCCCCCTCTTCAATAAAGACCGTTTCGCTATCAAAATCTCCTCCCGCAAAATACTGCTCTTCTTCTAGCAATTCTTGCTCTGCTTTCCTTTTCGCAATCCGCTTTTTAATTTCTTCCACACGTCTATTCTTCATACTGTCTCCTTTCTTTCGTTAGCCTTATTCAAATAGAAACAGTTATATACAGTTTGTACATATGTATGAGTTATAGAAGGAAGATATTCATGCGAAGAAAAAAGAAAGCACTCCGCATTTATGCGAAGTGCTTTTAACGGATTCCAAAGAAATTTTTCATCTTTGTAAATACCGATACTTTTTCTTGTTCAAATGCTTGTAATGGTACATTCTCACCTAACAAGCGTCTTGCAATATTACGATAAGCTATTGCTGCTTTCCCGCTAGGTTGCAGCGCTACAGGTTCACCTGTATTCGTAGCACGAATAACTTCATCATCATCCTCGACAACTCCAAGAAGCTCGATTGACAGTGTACGTACGATTTCATCAACGTCTAACATATCCTGTTCATGAAGCATATGACTACGCACACGGTTAATGACAAGTTTCGGTGGTTCAATATCCTCTTTCTCTAAAAGCCCGATAATACGATCCGCATCACGCATTGAGGATACTTCTGGTGTTGTTACAACGATTGCTTTATCCGCACCTGCTACTGCATTTTTAAACCCCTGCTCAATCCCCGCAGGACAATCAATTAATATGTAATCATAATCTTGACGTAATACTTGTATTAATTCATCCATTTGTTCAGGTGTTACCGCCGACTTATCGCTCGTTTGTGCTGCAGGTAATAAATAAAGATCATCAAAACGCTTATCTTTAATAAGAGCCTGAGGTAAACGACAACGCCCTTCAACGACATCAACAAGATCAAATACAATACGATTTTCTAGCCCCATTACTACGTCTAAATTGCGTAAACCGATATCTGTATCAATTAAACACACTTTTTTTCCAGATAACGCAAGGGCTGTACCAATGTTCGCAGACGTTGTAGTTTTACCTACTCCGCCTTTTCCAGATGTAATTACTATTGCCTCTCCCACAGCTATACAATTCCCCTTTCTAACTTTGTTAAATTAGGTCTAAGATGAGTGAGAAGTTGCAGGCGATCGACAACAATGTGATTGTTCTCATTAATGTACGCACATTCTGCCGCCTCTGCTCCGTCTTCTTTCTCTTCCGGAGCCCGCATTGTCACATCACTAATTCGGAGTTGCATAGGGTTCATAATAGATGCAGCAATAACAGCTTCTGAATCTCCATCATACCCCGCATGTGCAATTCCTCTTAATGATCCCAAGACAAAAATATTCCCCCCAGCGATAACCGTTCCGCCTGGATTAACATCTCCAATTAATAATAAATTGCCTTTTACATGTAACACTTGTCCAGAGCGAACAATTTTGGAAATAGGGACAATTTCTGTTTCTTCTTTCCAAGCTATTGCTTCTGCTTTTGTTATAACATCACTTTCGATTGATTCTACAACAAGGTTCTTCTTATTGCGAATTAACGTACGAATCTCTTCTTGTTGTACTTCTGTTAAATAGCGATTTCCTACTTTAACACGCACTTCAATTAAAGAACGTCCGTCACTCTCATAGTAATGTGTAGAAAGCTTTTCATCCAATTCTTTTAGTAGCTCAGAGAATGAACAGCAATCATCTAAATGAAGTGTTATTCCATCTTTTGTCCCTTTTATCGTTACATTTTGTTGCTTTTTTTCTTCCACTAAAGTTCACCCCACCGATTCAATTCGACATAAAATTAGAAAATCCTTTTTTCTTTTTCTTCTATCGCTTTTGAAAGACGCACTAAATATCGTCTCAGTGGGAAACAAACTATTAATAAGAAAATTCCATTTAGCAATAAAGTAGCAAGGAGACGATCTGTGAAAAAGACAGATGCTGACATGTGAGTACGTCCTAACAAAGTTAAAAACCCATACACATAATACTCTAATGCTGCAATGCCAGCCAGTACGATAGAAGCGACAATAAATAAATTCAATTGTAATACTTTCATCACACTATAAACTAAATAAGCTAAAATCGGATAAGCAAATATATATATACCGACAAGTTCCGTGTATACGGTATCAAATAAGAAACCAAATAATAGTCCGTAGTAAATCCCTTGAACCGGACTATAGTACACTGTAATAAAACATAACACAATTATAAAGAAATGCGGTGCTGCTATACTGCCTTTCCAAAAGACGTCTGTTGGAACAACAGTAGAGAACATATTTTCAAATAAAAAAACAAAAAGGAGCAAAAGAGGAAGAGCTGCTCTTTTTAAAATCGTCATCATCTCTTCTCTCCCTCCTATTCTAACGGCGCTGTAGGCATATCACGTTTTGCAACTATAATATGCTCTACATCATTCAAATCAGCGGATGGTTTTACATAAGCCGTTTTTGTTAAACCGTATGGATCTGGCTGAACATCAACAATTTTCCCAATCGCAAGACCTTTAGGGAAGATATCACCAAGTCCAGATGTTACAACTAGTTGATCTTTTTGTACCTCTGCATCAGAGCTAATCTTTGTGAAAAGAAGTAGTTGTTTTTCTTTATCGTAACCTTCAATTAATCCAAAGATATTTTCTTGTCCTTGTACAATAGCAGAAACACGGTTTGTTCGGCTCATCGAACTTAACAACTCTACTGAAGATGTAAACTGAGATACACTTTTTACGCGTCCAACTAAACCTTTCGGAGTTACAACAGCCATATCTTTTTTGATCCCTTGCTGTGCTCCTTTATCAATTCCAACTAAATCGTACCATTTATCGGGATTACGAGAAACCACACTAGCTTGTACTTCCGTATAATCACCACGGGACTTTTCTTTACCAGTTAATTCTCGTAGTTTTTTATTCTCATCGTCTAAATTTTTCACTACTGCAGATAAATCTGCGGTAGAATCTAATTTTGCTTTCAGCTTTTTATTCTCTTCATACGTGCGCTTTACATCTTCTACGTTCTCGAAGAATCCGGCAACATAATTCGCTGGCTTTTGGAATACACGTTCTACAACACCGACAGTATCTTTTATAAACTGCTCTGGCCATGATAAACTGTTCCGTTCTTTCAATGAGATTCCAATCAATGCCACGAGAAGAATAATACTAACTAACAAAACAATTAATCTTTTGTTTAAGAAAAACTGTGGCACGTTCACACCCTCTTAATTTCATTGATTTTTATTTTGCAATATTATCGAGCAGCAGTTTTGAAAAGATCGATATTGTCTAATGCTTTACCCGTTCCAATTGCTACGCAATCTAATGGATCCTCTGCAACAAGAACTGGCATATTTGTTTCTTCACTAATAACTTTATCTAAGTTACGTAGTAATGCCCCGCCACCCGTTAATACGATACCACGGTCCATAATATCCGCTGCTAATTCAGGTGGAGTTTTTTCTAACGTATTTTTAACTGATTCTACAATTGCATCTACTGTATCTTTTAATGCATCTGCAATTTCTTCTGGTTGAATTAGTACTGTTTTCGGTAAACCACTTACTAAATCACGACCGCGAATTTCCATAGGCTCAATACCTTCTGGCTCGCCTGCAGAACCGATTTCTAATTTTAATGCTTCTGCTGTTCTTTCACCGATCATTAAGTTGTAGCTTTTCTTAATGTACTGAATGATTGAATCGTCCATATCATCACCAGCAACACGAACTGATTGACTTGTTACAATACCACCTAAAGAAATAATTGCAACTTCTGTTGTACCACCACCGATATCAACAACCATACTACCAGTCGGCTCCCAAACAGGTAAGTTTGCACCAATTGCTGCTGCAAATGGCTCTTCGATTGGATAAGCATCACGAGCACCAGCTTGACGAGTCGCATCGATTACTGCACGTCTTTCTACAGCTGTAATACCAGATGGTACACATACCATTACGTATGGTTTACGTGAGAAGAATCCATTTGATTTTTGAGCTTGTTGAATGTAGTATTTCATCATAATTGCTGTTGTTTCGTAATCAGCAATTACACCATCTTTCATAGGACGAAGTGCCACTACGTTTCCTGGTGTACGACCAATCATTTGTTTTGCATCGCTACCTACCGCAACGATTTGTTTCGTATCAGTTTGTAATGCTACTACTGAAGGTTCACGTAAAACTACACCTTTCCCTTTCACATATACAAGCGTATTCGCTGTTCCTAAGTCTATTCCAAGATCGCGAGTAAATCCACCAAATCCAAACATATCATTTATCTTCCCTTCTTATTTTCACGGACTCATTTTTCTTACTTTATATTTATAAAAACAGTACGTTTTTTTATATCTGCATCCTTTTTGTAGATAATTTTCTACAAAAAACTCATAAATCACATTATAAAACAAAATAAGTAAAAAGAATAGTCTTAAATATGACCTTTTTCCTTTAAACTCACGAATTTATGGTCACCTATTATGATATGATCAAGTACTTCAATTCCGATAATCTGGCCACATTCTACTAATCGTTTTGTAACTTCAATATCTTCACGGCTCGGCGCCGGATCTCCTGAGGGATGGTTATGAAGACATATAATAGAGGCTGCTGCCCGACGGAACGCTTCTTTAAAAACTTCCCTTGGGTGCACAATCGACGTATTTAAACTTCCAATAAAAATAGTTTGCCTATGTATAACTTGATTTTTCGTATTCAAATATAAACAAACAAAATGCTCCTGTTGCAAAAAACGCATCTCTTCCATCATATAACTCGCACAATCTTCTGGACTTCGAATACTATATCTATTTTGATATTCTAAACGTACCATTCTTCTACCTAATTCAAAAGCAGCCATAAGCTGCGACGCCTTTGCAATCCCAACACCATGAATGCTCATCATCTCTTCTAACGTTGCATCCTTTAACATTCGTAAGCCGTCAAAATGATGGAGAATATTATCTGATAACGTTAACACCGTTTCTTCTTTAGAACCCGTTCTGAGTAAAACTGCAAGAAGTTCTCGATTCGATAAACTTCCTGCTCCTTCTAACAATAAACGCTCCCGTGGCTGTTCTTCTCTCACAACATCACGAATACCGTTCATCTCTCCACCCCTTTTTTTACAATTTCTCCTAAAGAAAACCCCATGCAATTTTACGCATGGGTTACATCGCTATCAAACTGTTTTAATTCACGGACAAGACGCGCAATTGGCAAGCCAACTACACTGTAGTAGTCCCCTTGAATATGTTGAACAAAAATAGACCCTTTACCTTGAATTCCATAGCTCCCTGCTTTATCAAGTGGTTCCTTCGATGCAACGTATACGTCTATTTCCTCTTCTGTTAATCCCCAAAATGTTACTTCTGTACGTTCATAAAAAGTTACCGTTTTTTCTTTCGATATAATTGCAACACCTGTGTATACTTCGTGTGTTTTCCCCGATAATAATCGTAACATTTCTTTCGCCTCAGCCTCATTAGACGGCTTTCCAAGAATACGCGAATCATATGTAACAATTGTATCTGCACCTAGTACAACTTGATTACTATGGTTTTCTGCCACAGCAGATGCTTTTTGCAAAGCAAGCGACATAACAATATCAGAAGGTGATGAATATGCACCAATCGTCTCTTCTACTTCACTAACAACGATTTCAAATGGCACATCTGCTAATTCCAGCAGTTCCTTCCTCCTAGGTGACCCTGAAGCTAAAATAATTTTCCTCATATTTTCTCCTTCCCTTCTCACATGAAGCAAAATAATTTAAATCAATCGTATCAAAGGAATAGTTTCCCCACAAATTCTAGAAATATCATTTTCTCTAAACAAAATAATAGTTCTTTTTAAATACGATTATACGCTGCCCATACAGAAAGCACTTTGTTCTAAATTCAAAAGAAAAGAAAGAAGTATATGTACTTCTTTCTTCGTCATTTCATTATCCTATTATTTCACTTTTTGTGAAACCATTTTTTCATACGAAAGTATACCATCAATAATAACTTGATTTAATTTAGCTACAGATTCCTTATCGCTCTTCCCTTCCTTAATCGTTTGCACCGCTATTGACGTATACGTATAAAGCTTCTTTGCATCTTCACGCTTCATACTCTTCCCTTCCTTTTCCATAGCTTTCCACTCTTTTTGAATCGCTTCTATATCTTTTGGATTACTTTTTCCACTAGTTTGTACGCTGGACACATATTTTGCTAAATGAGTATATAATGGCTGCACTTTCGCTAAAAACATTCCTACTTCTTTATCATTTTTGAGCAATGCTTTATCTGTAATATCCCAATTTTTTTTCAAAACTGAAACACCATCTTGCTTATACTGATCTATTAATTGATTAACAGCCTGTTCATCGCTCGTAATAGCAACAACTAACGCATACTTATCACCACTCGGTTTCAAAGTAGCCACGCCCCCATTACTTTTCCACTCTTCAATAGCAGCCTGTCCTTTTTCTTCAGAGGAATAAAGCCCTCCTTGAACGAAAAATAGTTTCATTGGTTCTAATGACGTTCCTACCTGTGCTTTTTGTTTTTCCTCTTTCGGTGTTGGTGTTTGTTCTGCCGTTCCACCCACCTTTTGTTCCTCATTACCTGTCTGCTTCGAAGCCGTTACCTTACCTTCTCCTGTCGTCCCTTGTCCAGTTAATAAATGAATCATACCCATCCCAAATGCAGTACCGATAATTATTGCAGTTGCAACAATTGCGATTATTGTATTGCTCCACTTCTTTCGATATTTTTCCATAGATACTGATTTCGCTTTTTGAAACGGAACGACATTTTTCGGTCTCTCACTTTCTGCTATCATCCAGTCAAACTCATCCTTCTTTTTTTCCTCATACTTCGCTTCTGTTCCATTTACTTTCACCGAGATCGTTCGTGATTGCTTGTCCATACACTCACACCTCACCTCTTGTCATTGTCCGCATCATATCATATTCATTCCACAAAAAAACGAGATATTTGTCAGAGGAATTCGTCAAATAACCCTATATTATTATCTTATATGTATGCATTTGACTTCATTTGTAGAACAAAAAACTAGATAGCAAAGACTATCTAGTTTTTCTCGCGAATATATTTTCTAACTTCGGAAATGAAATATAAAGAACCTGTTATGATAAAAACATCATGTTCTCCTATCATGTCAACCTTTGTATCAATTGCCTCTTTCCAATCTTCAAAAACTAATTTTGACTCTTGTTGTGAATACGATGCAAGCTTGTCAGCAGAAATGGCACGATCAAAGGCAAACGTCGTAAATATTATTTCATCAGCAACTTTTTCTAATTGCCCTACCATGTTATGTAACTGTTTGTCACCAAGAGCAGTAAATAAAACTATTACATTCTTCTTTTTATAATGTGCCTCTACTGTTTTTACAAGACTTTCAATACCTTCTGGATTATGAGCACCATCTATTATAATATCTGGATTACTTTGTAACTTTTCAAATCGACCAATCCAGTATGCTTCTTGTAAGCCAGCTTTCATCTCCTCTTCATTAATTAAAAATGATAAATATGTTTTTAAATACATTACTGCCATAAGCGCTAGTGCTGCATTGCCTACTTGGTGAATGCCTTTCATTGAAATCCGAACATTTTCAAACGAGGCAAATGGACAATCAAAATCAAAGTGTTCCCCATCTTTATTAGAATGTTTATGTAATGTTGTAAACTGTTTTCCAAGTTCATATAAGCTTGCATGATTTTCCTTAGCAACCTTTTGAATTACTTGCAATGCTTCTTCATTTTTCACACCAGTAATAACTGGAACACCAGACTTAATAATCCCTGCCTTTTCATATGCAATTTCTCCTAGTGTATCGCCTAAAATATGCATATGATCGTGACCGATATTCGTAATAATCGTGAGAACCGGATGAATAACATTTGTAGAATCAAATCTTCCCCCAAGCCCCGTTTCAAATAAAACAACATCACAGAAATTAACTTTACCGAAATAATAAATTGCCATTACTGTAATGATTTCAAACTCAGTCGCTTCTCCTAAGTCCGTCTCATCTAATTTTTCAACGACTGGCTTTACCATATTTACAAGTTCCGCAATCTCTTCATCTGCAATCGGTATTCCGTTTACACTAATACGTTCATTGAATGTTTCTATGTAAGGCGATGTAAACGATCCTACTTTATATTTCGCACCTTCTAACATGTAGCGCATGTATGTTAAGGTTGAACCTTTTCCATTTGTGCCGGCTAGATGAACACATTTTATATGACGCTCTGGATTTCCGAGTTCTTCTAACATCCATTGCATTCTTTCTAGTCCTGGTTTTATCCCAAATTTCAATCGGCTATAAATCCAGTTTATCGCTTCTTCGTATGTATGTATCACGTTTGCTATTCCCCTTTCAAAAGACAAACTTCTTAATTCTATTATACGCAAAGAAAAGAGACTCACCAATATAGTGAGTCTCTGAAAAACATTTTTATTTCTCAAGATCCGCTAGACGTTGACGAACCGCTTCGCGTTTTTCTAGGTAATCTTGCTCTTTCGCACGCTCTCCGTCAATAACTTCTGCAGGAGCTTTCGCTACGAATCCTTGGTTTGAAAGTTTCTTCTGTACACGTTCTACTTCTTTATCGAACTTCTCAAGTTCTTTTTCAAGACGCGCTTTCTCTTCATCAAGATTGATAAGATCAGCTAACGGTAAGAATAACTCTGCACCTGATACGATTGCAGTCATCGCTTTTTCTGGCGCTTGTAAATCAATCTTAATTGTTAGTTCACTTGGGTTACAGAAACGCTCAATGTAAGAGCTGTTTTTCGTAAGCTGAGCTAGTACTACCTCGTCTTTTGCTTTAATTTGCATTTGAACTTTTTTGCTCATTGGCGTATTTACTTCCGCACGGATGTTACGAACAGAGCGAATGATATCAACTAGAAGGTGCATTTCTGCTGCCGCTTCTTTATCTTGTAAATCTTCGCGAACTGTTGGCCATGCTGCTACTGTAATAGACTCACCTTCATGCGGTAAATGTTGCCAAATTTTCTCTGTTACAAATGGCATGAATGGATGTAATAGACGCATCGTTTGGTCTAATACGTAAGCTAAAATCGAACGAGTTGTTTTCTTAGCTGCTTCATCTTCACCGTATAGTGGAAGTTTCGCCATCTCAATGTACCAGTCACAGAAATCATCCCAAATGAAGTTGTATAATGAACGACCAGCTTCACCGAACTCATATTTATCCATGTTACGTGTTACACTTTCGATTGTTTCGTTTAAGCGAGTTAAAATCCACTTATCTGCAACTGATTTTTCACCAGTTAAATCGATTTCTTCATACTTCATGTCATCCATGTTCATTAATACGAAACGTGATGCGTTCCAAATTTTATTAATGAAGTTCCAAGTAGATTCTACTTTTTCCATGCTGAAACGTAAATCTTGACCTGGTGCACTTCCTGTTGATAAGAAGTAACGCATCGCATCTGCACCGTACTTCTCGATAACATCCATCGGATCAATACCGTTACCAAGAGATTTACTCATTTTACGTCCTTGCTCATCACGAACTAAACCGTGAATTAATACATCTTTAAATGGACGCTCTCCTGTAAACTCTAAACCTTGGAAAATCATACGAGATACCCAGAAGAAGATGATATCATAACCAGTTACTAAAGCATCTGTTGAATAGAACTTTTTAAAGTCTGCTGCATCTTCATTCGGCCAGCCAAGTGTTGAGAATGGCCATAATGCTGAACTGAACCATGTATCAAGCACGTCATTATCTTGATTCCAGTTTTCAAGATCTGCTGGCGCTTCTGTACCTACGTATACTTCACCAGTTTCTTTATGATACCAAGCTGGAATGCGGTGTCCCCACCATAATTGACGAGAAATACACCAGTCATGAATGTTTTCCATCCAGCGTAAGTATGTGTTTTCAAAACGCTCTGGTACGAACGTTACTTTTTCTTCTTCTTTTTGTTGAAGTTCTACCGCTTTTTCTGCAAGTGGAGCCATTTTTACGAACCATTGTGTTGATAAATAAGGCTCAACAACTGCACCGCTACGCTCACTATGACCTACTGAGTGCATATGAGGCTCGATTTCTACTAATACGCCAGCTTCTTGTAAGTCTTTCACTAACTCTTTACGGCATTCGAAACGATCCATACCGTTATACTTACCAGCTTTTTCGTTCATCGTTCCATCTTCGTTCATTACTAAAATACGTGGTAAGTCATGACGGTTACCTACTTCAAAGTCATTCGGGTCATGAGCTGGTGTAATTTTCACAACGCCTGTTCCGAAGTCTTTTTCTACGTATTCATCAGCAATAATCGGAATCTCTCGGCCTACGATTGGAAGTGTAACTGTTTTTCCGATTAAATGTTTGTAGCGATCATCTTCTGGATGAACTGCTACCGCTGTATCACCAAGCATTGTTTCTGGACGAGTAGTTGCAAGGCGAATGTGACCAGAACCGTCTGTTAACGGATAGTTCATATGGTAGAATGCACCTTGAACTTCTTTATGAATTACTTCAATATCAGAAAGAGCTGTGCGTGTTGCTGGATCCCAGTTGATGATATACTCACCGCGGTAAATTAAGTCTTTTTCATATAATTGAACGAATACTTTATTAACAGCGTTAGATAAACCTTCGTCTAATGTGAAGCGTTCACGAGAATAGTCTAGTCCTAAACCCACTTTCCCCCATTGTTGACGAATGTGAGAAGCGTATTCTTCTTTCCATTCCCAAGCTTTTTCAAGGAATTTCTCACGACCAAGATCGTAACGTGAAATACCTTCTTCACGAAGTTTTCCTTCTACTTTCGCTTGCGTTGCGATACCAGCATGGTCCATTCCTGGAAGCCATAATACATCGTAACCTTGCATACGCTTTGTACGAGTTAAAATATCTTGAAGCGTCGTATCCCAAGCGTGACCTAAGTGTAACTTACCAGTTACGTTCGGAGGTGGAATTACAATTGTATATGGTTGTTTCTTCTCATCTCCTGTTGCTTCGAAATATTTGCCTTCAAGCCACCACTTGTAAAGGCCTTCTTCAACGGACATATGATCATATTTAGTTGGTAAATTATTTTCCGTATTTGACATTATTTTCCCTCCTTAAAATAAAAAATGCCCCTCATCCAAAAAAGGACGAGGGACATCGCGGTACCACCTTTATTTACAAACAAATTCAGAATTTGCTTATACTCTTAATTTGATAACGGACAAATCCGTCTTTTCCTAATAAGAATCATTCCGTTCAGAAAAGATGCTCCAGGGCTACCTTCTAACATAACTATCTAGAGAACCTCCCAGCCAATGGTTCCCCTCTCTGAAGACGTTTCATGTTATACTCTTCCCCTTCAATGCATTTATGTGATTGTTAATTATTATATACAATAGTGTAAAAAACGAAACCTTATTCGTCAAGATAAATTTGAAACTACGGCTTTTATCTCTTTATGAAACTAATAAAAAAAGATAAGCAGGGTTCTCCCTACTTATCTTCTTTATCCGTTCCCTTGCTGGGCAGCTTGTAATTGCGAAAGGAAATATTCTGTATTACTAATAAGCCAATGCGATTGCTGCAGAATTTTTACCCCGCGAAGCTCATTTTCTTCATTACGACTCTTTCTTCTTTTCGTATACGACTGAATTTGCCGAATAAAATGCGACGGGTACGTCATATACGCAAACATAAGAAGCTGCTCCTCTTTCGTAAATGGAAAATTTTTTTGATACATTTGATACCATTCAAAGCGGTCGCTCCGCGCAATTGGATATGTGTTCAAGGACCTTGAATAAAAGCTGACGATATCCTGTACCGGTGTAGCAAACTGAGACTTTTCTAAACTAATAAAATAACCGTTTCGTTCATAATCAAATAAAAAGTGATTAAGCGATACATTTCCATGAACGAAAGTAGTACGTGTTTTTTCCTTTTCTTTCATTGCATCATGCCATTCACTTAATTGTTTCGTTGCGAACTCACGTGCTCTCATAACGTGGTGATAATACGTACAATATTGTAATTCAAATGGAGACATATACCATTTCGCTTCTGATTCTACAAGAAACTCTTCTAATATCTCACCATCATTTTCCCAACGGCCGGATATATTTGTATAATGTTTTTCTAAATCTTCTTCTGTATAAGTCTCCTCTTTCACCGTTTTTTGATGCAACGTCCCGAGCGTTTGAAACATCTTATGGTATTGATCATTATCTTCGCCATTTCCTTCCGCACGTTCTAACCAAGGCATTAAATAATAGCTATATGCCCCATCACTTAAAACATAATTCCCGTCCGTCGTGTGATAGATAGGTACATAATTCGAAAAACCTTTCTCCTTCAAATATTGAATATGGTGTAAAAAATTATTCCGCTCTAATTTTCTATCTTGTATTTTCTTTAACGCATACGGACCTTGATTCGTATAAATTTTCATTACACTTCCGTGCTCTTCCATATGCTGAGTGTCCAATCTATATTGCCTCACAATGGGTTCATAGCGATTTCGTAATTCAATATCCATACGAATAACCCTTTCTTATTCAAAACATAGCTTCTAGGAAAAGAAAAGAGGTGAGTGAAAAAACTCACTCACTTATTTCACTGTTGCTTTTGAAACAGGAATATATATAATTTGCCCTGTAGTTAAATATATATCTTCTGATTGATTTACACGATATAAGCTTTGTACAGTCGTTTCATAACGTTCTGCAACCGATTCAATTGTATCTCCTTCTTGTACGAAGTACATTCTTACCTTCGTAAATTCTTCTTCTGGTTCTTTCGTAAATAATTTCGTTAAATAAAGTGCATTTTCATCTCGCTGTGAATATGCTTCTTCCTCTGGCTCTTCCTGCTTTTTCGCTTTTTCTTTCTTGAAATTTTTCCGCCCGAACAATTCAAATTGTGGCGTCTTTTCTTGCTCCTCTTCACGCTCCACAAGTTCATGTTCTTCTAATTCCTCTTCTTCTATTTCTTGCTCTTTTCTTTCTTCTAACTGAAACGGCTCAAATGCATAATCTTCCCATCCATCTGATTCTTTATAGGCTGGTACCTCTTCGTGCGGTGCAGGTCTACTTTCATCTTCTTCAGCTGAATCAGCTTCCAACTCGGCATACACCGTCTCTTCCTCTTCATCCTCGGTTCTTTCTTCGTCACATAAACCTGTAATAGATATATCCGCTAATAGTTGTAAGCAACCATTTTCCTTTAATTCATAATCAAATTCCTCGATTGATACATATAATTCTTCAATTACTTTCACTCGATTTCTTGGAATTGATATTTCGAGCGGAAAGGAATGGACAAGCTCATTAACCCCGTCTGCCCTTGTTTCTACATAATCAATTGCCTTTGCTGGTGATAGCTCTCTTAACGAATAAGCTGAATCATCTTGCCTTGCAACGTACTCTCCCGTTAAATCTAATTGCCCCCTCACGATAACTTCATGATCGAGCTCCTCTATCTCAACGTCTGGATCTAACGAAATTGACAAAAGTTCTTCGACTTCCTGTCCCTTCTGGAACCAAACAGATTCTTTTAATGAAAATCGTAATGAATGATCTGTTGCCACTTCTTTTCCCCCTCCCAAACTATATGTCATTACAGATTTATGTTCCCTAAGGCTACTTTATGAATAAAAAAAATCGCTCCCCTAATGGAAAGCGATTTTCTCTAAGAAATTATGCTTTTAATTTTGACATTGCAATTTCGGCCGCCGCAATTGTCGCCTCAATATCTGCATCACTATGTGCTGTCGATAAGAATAAACCTTCAAATTGAGAAGGTGGTAAAAATACACCTTGTTCTACCATTTCACGATAGTAAGCTGCAAAGAATTCTAAGTTTGAAGATTTTGCTGCATCATAATTAGTAACTTGCTCATCTGTAAAGAAAATACCAATCATAGAACCTGCACGATTAATGTGATGCGGGATATTATGCTTTTCAGCTGCCTTACGTAGTCCAGCCTCTAACATTTCTGCTTTACGCTCAAATTCCACATATGATTCTGGCGTTAACTGCACTAACGTTTCATAACCTGCTGTCATTGCAAGTGGATTACCCGATAATGTTCCAGCTTGGTAAATCGGTCCGCTTGGTGCAACTTGACGCATAATCTCTGCCTTCCCACCGTATGCTCCTACCGGCAAGCCACCACCGATTACTTTACCTAAACAAGTTAAGTCAGGAGTTACACCGTAGTAACCTTGTCCACAATTATAAGCAACACGGAATCCTGTCATTACTTCATCAAAAATAAGTAGTGCACCGTTTTGCTCTGTCACTTCACGAAGTCCTTCTAAAAACCCTGGTTGCGGGGGAACAACGCCCATATTCCCTGCCACTGGTTCTACAATTATACAAGCGATGTCATCACCGAATTGTTCGAAAGCATATTTTACACTTTCTAAATCGTTATACGCTACTGTAATCGTATTTTTCGCTACACCTTCTGGTACACCAGGGCTATCTGGTAAACCTAGCGTTGCTACACCCGAACCTGCTTTAATCAATAAAGAATCACCATGACCGTGATAACAACCAATGAATTTCAAAATTTTGTTACGTCCAGTGTAACCACGAGCTAAACGTAGTGCACTCATTGTCGCCTCTGTTCCAGAGTTAACCATACGCACAACCTCAATTGATGGTACACGCTCGATAACAAGCTGCGCTAATTTATTTTCAATTTCTGTTGGTGCACCAAAGCTTGTTCCTTTTTCAGCAACAGCTTTTAAAGCCTCAACAACACGATCATTCGCATGACCATGAATTAAAGGTCCCCACGATAATACGTAATCGATGTATTCATTCCCATCGATATCATATACTTTAGAGCCTTTTCCGCGCTCCATAAACAGCGGATTCATACCAACAGACTTAAAAGCACGAACAGGGCTGTTTACGCCTCCAGGCATTAAATTTTGAGCCTCTTCAAACGCCGCAATCGACTTATCAAATTTTTTCATTATTTAGCGCCTCCTTCTTGTAACCATCTTGCTGCATCTTTTGCATGATACGTAATAATCAAGTCTGCTCCTGCGCGTTTCATGCTAATTAATTTCTCAAGTACAACTTCTTTTTCATTAATCCAACCATTTTGTGCTGCTGCTTTAATCATCGAATATTCACCACTTACGTTATAAGCAACGACTGGTAAGTTAAAGTTATTTTTCACATCACGAACGATATCTAGATAAGAAAGAGCTGGCTTTACAATTAAGAAGTCGGCCCCTTCCATTACATCTGATTCTGCTTCACGGAATGCTTCCATACGGTTCGCTGGGTCCATTTGATATGTTTTACGGTCACCAAACTGCGGTGCACCGTGTGCTGCATCACGGAACGGTCCGTAAAATGCTGATGAATATTTCACAGCGTACGACATAACTGGTACGTGCGCGAAACCATTTTCATCTAATGCATGGCGAATTGCTGTTACAAATCCGTCCATCATGTTAGATGGTGCAATAATGTCTGCCCCTGCTTTCGCTTGACTTACAGCTGTTTTTGCAAGAGCTGCAAGAGACTCATCATTTAAAATAACGCCATCTTCAATAACACCGCAATGACCATGGCTTGTGAATTGACATAAACATGTATCTGCAACTACTACTAGCTCTGGGAACTCATCTTTAATTTGCTTAATTGCACGCTGTACAATTCCATGCTCACAATATGCCGATGATCCAACTTCGTCCTTTTCAGCAGGTAAACCAAATACAATAACAGAACGAATACCTAAATCAACGACCTCTTGCATTTCAGCTTGCAATAAATCTAAAGACATTTGATATACGCCTGGCATAGAAGGAACTTCATTACGAGTATTTTCTCCTTCTAATACAAAAATAGGGTAAATAAAATCTTCTGTATGTAAAAATGTTTCACGTACAAGCGCACGCATGCCCCCGCTTTGTCTTAAACGACGATGACGATTAAATTGTAAAGAATTCATAGATTTCTATCCCCATTCTTTTATTTTATAGATTCACAAATGCATTGCAGTAATGCTTCTACAGTGTACTCTTTTGGCACAATAACATGTGGAAAATAGAGGTTCGCCTCTTTTTCCGTAATAGGCCCTATACAAGCAATTGTACATTTTTTCGTCCATTCTCTCCAGTTTGTACCCTCAAGTAAACGAACAAAACTATCAACAGTTGAAGGGCTCGTAAATGTAATAATATTTACTTCCCCTAATTTCAATGCTGTTATAAGTTCTTGTTTTTTCTCTACATTCACCTTCGTACCATATACAATTAACTCATCTAGAAAAATACCAAACTCCCTAAGTTTAACCGGGATTACATCTCTTGCTAAATTCCCTTTCGGAAATAAAATACGCTCGTTTCCACTTAATTCTCTTAGAAACTCTTTGGCAAATGTTTCTGCAACAAACGAGGTCGGAACAAAATGAACTTGATAGCCCCTTTTTTCTAACTCTAATTTTGTTTTCACGCCTACCGCAGCAATTTTAATCGGTCCAGGGAGCTTCTTTCTCAAACTATCTAGAAAAAAAGCTACACCATTTTTACTCGTGAAAATAACCCAGTCATACGAATGTAGCTGCCCTGCTATATGTTGAATTTGCCTATGAGACGTACCTTCCATACGCAAAAGCGGAATTTCCAATGGAATTCCGCTCCTTTCTTTCACTGCTACACTCATTTGTTTCGCTTGGTGCTGGGCACGTGTAATCAATACTGTTTTGCCAGCGAGAGCGTTCATATTTATTGTTGCTCCTTATTTGCAGCAAGGATGAGCTCTTTTGCTCCTTGTTTAATTAAACGGTCCGCAGCCTCTAATCCAACTTGCTTCGGATCATTACCTACTACTATCTCTTTCAATAAAACAGAACCGTCCATAGAACCGACAAGCGCTGTTAATTCGATTGCATCATTTTCTTTAAGAGTTGCATATCCAGCGATTGGAACTTGGCATCCACCTTCAAGTTTATGAAGAAATACTCGTTCAGCAGCCACTGTTCTTTCTGTTACTGCATCATTAATATGCGCTAACAACTGAAGTAAATCCGTATCATCCTCACGACATTCAATCGCTAATGCACCTTGTCCTACGGCTGGTACACATAACGTTTCATCTAAATGTTCTGTAATAACTTCTCCGTCCCAGCCCATTCTCTGTAATCCAGCTGTCGCTAAAATAATTGCATCGTAATCTTCATCTTTTAACTTACGTAAGCGTGTATCGATATTTCCGCGAATCCATTTCACTTGTAAATCTGGTCTCGCAGCTAGTAGTTGTGCACTACGTCTCAAACTACTCGTTCCTAAGATCGCGCCTTCTGCTAAGTCTTTAAACGATTCTCCGTTTTTAGAAATAAAAGCATCACGAGGGTCAACGCGCTTTGGCGTACAACCAATCGTTAATCCATCTGGAAGTACAGCTGGCATATCTTTCATGCTATGTACAGCCATATCAATTTCTTTCGTAAGTAACGCATGTTCAATTTCCTTTACAAATAAACCTTTTCCGCCTACTTTTGAAAGAGTAACATCTAAAATAACATCACCTTTTGTGACGATTTCTTTCACTTCAAATTCATATGGTAAACCAAGCGCTTTTAATTGATCAATAAACCAATTAGTTTGTGTTAATGCTAGTTTACTCTTTCGTGAACCTACAATAATTTTGCGCATAATTCTCTCTCCTCATTATAAATACCAAAAGTGGAAATTAGATAAACTGCTTAATAGAAAAATGTTAACTAGCATTACGAGAAATGCCCCGATATTCCACTGCACAATTTTCTTACCTTGCAACACATCTGCCGCTCGTAAATATAAGCCCACGCAATATACAAATAGAACGACAAAAGACCCAATTACTTTCGTATCATACCAATGGAAATTATCCAATTTTGTATATCCCCATATGCATCCTAATATAATTGCTAATAAGAAAAACGGAACAGAAAATAAATTTAATCCGTAAGACATAGATTCAAGCTTCGGCAAATTTCCTAATCTTCTTAATCTCGCATTCCACTTTTTCTTTTTTAATAGTCGGTATTGCAATAAATACATAATAGAAAAAATAAACGATACAGTAAACGTTGCATAAGAAATAATCGCCATACCGACATGCACGTATACAAGTTCTGAAACTAATTGCTCTGCAAGTACTGGCGACATCTTCCCAAGCGGTGTAAAAATAGAAAAAGCGCTTACGCCAAATGCTACAACATTTGTAAAAAAGACTAAAAAGTCAATACGCATAAATCGATTAATGACTAATGACATCGTAATCAATAACCAAACATAAAAATAAATCCCTGATAATAAAGTTAAAATAGGATTCGTTTCTGAATCTGTAGCCCTAAGCAACATAAAGATAGACTGCAGAACCCATACAATCGAAAGTAACCAAAAAGCAAAGCGGTTCGCCTTTCGGTTACTTTGGAAATAATCTATAAAATATAAACTAATGCTACAAGCATATAAAATAATTGCAATATGATAAATAATACTGTTATTTAAAAAACTCATCCGATCATCCTTCCAAGTTATAAAGATGGAACGGATGGTGTCCACGCTCTTTTATGTTCTACTTCTTCCGTATTTCCCGCTTCTTCCGCTTCTTCCGCTTCTTCCACTTCTAAATCAAAAATCTTCGCAAATAAAGCTAATTTTTCGCCGGCTCCCTCTTCAACAGCTAATTCTTTAGCTACTAAAATTGGGTCCTTTAACAATTGGTTAATAATACTTTTCGTATGTTTACTAATTACTTTTTTCTCACGATCACTAAGGTTTGGTATTTTTCGCTCAAGACTTTCCATCGTATCACTTTGAATTGCTAGCGCTTTATCACGAAGAGCTGATATTAACGGTACAACACCAAGCGTACTTAACCAAGTTTTAAATAAAACCATTTCCTCTTCAATCATAAATTGAATTTTCTCTGCTTCTTTTAAACGTTCAGCACGGTTTGCTTCAACTACACCTTGCAGATCGTCGATATCATATAAGAAAGAGCCTTCTAATTCATCAATCGCCGGATCAATATCACGTGGTACTGCAATATCAACCATAAATAACGGACGACCAGAGCGCATTCTCTCTACTTTTGTCATCATTTCTTTCGTAATGACATATTCTGATGCACCCGTTGAACTAATTAAAATATCCGCTTCTAATAATGCACATTGCAATTCACTTAAAGGCTTTGCATGTCCCATATATTTCTCAGCCATCACTTCCGCTTTCGTAAGCGTCCTATTCATAACCGTTACTTTACGAGCTCCACTTCCGTATAAGTTTTGCAGTGCAAGTTCACCCATCTTACCCGCACCAAGAATAAGTACATGACAATCTGTTAAATCGCCAAATATTTTCTTTCCGAGCTCAACAGCAGCATAACTAACAGACATCGCACTTTCACCAATCGTTGTTTCTGAGTGCGCACGTTTTGCTAACGTAACCACTTGCTTAAACAACTCATTAAAAATTGTACCTGTCGCTTTTACTTGTTGTGCTTCTAAAAAGCTATCTTTTATTTGACCTAAAATTTGCGTCTCTCCAACAACCATAGAATCTAAACCGCACGTTACGCGGAATAAATGATCTATTGCGCCATCTTGTTCAAAAATAGACAAGTATGGTGCGACTTCTTCTATTTCAAGCTGAAACCAATCAGCTAAAAACTTCTTAATGTAATACCGTCCCGTGTGTAATTGATCGACAACAGCGTAAATCTCAGTGCGATTACAAGTTGATACAATGACATTTTCTAGCACGCTCTTTTGGTTTTGTAATATAGTCATTGCTTGCTCTAGCTCTGCTGCCTGAAATGTGAGTTTCTCACGAAATTCTACAGGGGCTGTTCGATAATTTACACTAACAACAAGAATATGCACGCAGCATGTCCCCCTTCACCCGTTTTATCACTTTATCTACTATCATAATACAACTTTCCTCTTATGAATCTGACAATCGTGTGAACAACTGATTATTTTTTATTTATTCTCCATATGTAATAAAGGAGCTTCAGTAAGATTAATAAAGAACTTTCTACTTTATAATAATTATAAAATAATAACTCTATTTGTACGTTACCAAAAAAAGTCCTCATAATCAAGTGATGGAAACTATTCCATATTAATTATAACATCATCTTTTCTATCTTCTTTCATCATGAAGGAAAATATGTATGATTGTTCCAAAATATAGTACTCACTTTCTCGATGCAATGCATTTGACATTGTATTTCTTTTTCGTTATATTGGTTTTACAAAATTAAATTGTGCACAATTTAAAAATTACAAGGAGTTGCCTATGAAAGAAAATCCTTTGCATCTAGATAACCAACTTTGTTTTTCTATTTACGCTTGTTCTAGAGAGGTTACCCGTTTTTACCGCCCCTATTTAGAAGAAATGGGCATTACGTATCCCCAGTACATTACTTTACTCGTACTCTGGGAACAAGACGGACTAACAGTAAAAGAAATTGGAGAACGTCTATTTTTAGATTCTGGTACTTTAACACCTATGTTAAAACGTATGGAATCATTAAAACTTGTACAACGTGTTCGTTCAAAAGAAGACGAGCGAAAAGTTTGTATTGAATTAACAGAACAAGGTAAAGATTTAAAAGAAATAGCTTGTTCATTACCAACAACGATGGCTACAAATTTAGGAATTACAGAGCAAGAATATCATTCTTTATTAATCCAATTAAACACATTAATTGAAACAATGAAAAAAATTAATGACAGAAAAGGGGAATAAACATGGATAAATTATATACTGCTTCAGTAACAGCAACAGGTGGAAGAAACGGTAAGGTAGTTTCAGATGATGGCATATTAAATCTTGATGTAAAAATGCCAAAAGCACTAGGTGGCGCAGGCGGAGAAGCAACAAATCCAGAACAATTATTTGCAGCTGGTTATGCAGCTTGCTTTGATAGTGCATTACAACTTGTAATTCGTACAAAACGTATGAAGGTGGAAAGTACAGAAGTGACTGCACACGTTTCTATCGGTAAAGATACAGATGGTGGTTTCGGACTATCTGCTGTACTTGACGTACATGTTGCTGGTGTTTCTCATGCCGAAGCACAAGAACTTGTAGAAGCCGCTCACGGTGTATGTCCTTACTCTAAAGCAACAAGAGGAAATATTGAAGTTACATTAAACGTACGCTAAAAGTTTAGTAAATAAAAAAAACGCGCGACATTCGTCACGCGTTTTTTGTTTTTGTCATTTTATGAATTGCTTTCCATGCTTCTTCTTTTCCAAGTCCTGTTTCAGAAGAGAATAGAACGATTTCATCGCCAATTTCAACAGCAAGCGTTTCTTTTACAACTTTTAAATGCTTTTGCCATTTCCCTTTCGGAATTTTATCGGCTTTCGTTGCAATAATAATTGTTGGGATTTCATAATGCTTTAAGAAATCATACATCATAATGTCATCTTTTGTTGGTTGGTGACGTAAATCAACTACTAATACAGCTGCGTCTAATTGCGTACGTGTTGTAAAGTAAGTTTCAATCATTCTGCCCCATGCCGCGCGCTCTGTTTTAGATACTTTCGCATATCCATAACCTGGAACGTCAACAAAATGCATCATTTCATTGATTAAGAAAAAGTTCAGCGTTTGCGTTTTTCCTGGTTTAGAAGAAATACGTACTAACTTTTTACGATTTAAAATTTTATTAATAAAGGAAGACTTCCCGACATTAGAACGACCTGCTAAGGCAATTTCTGGTAAATCACTGTCTGGATATTGTTCCGGTTTAACGGCACTAATTACAATATCTGCTTTTGTTACTTTCATTGTTTCACTCCTACTAATGCGTGCTCCAATACTTCGTCTAAATGAGATGCAAGCACAAACGTAAGGTTTTCTTTTACGCTCTCTGGAATATCATCTAAATCTTTCTCATTTTCCGCCGGTAAAATAATTTTTGTTAATCCCGCGCGGTGAGCACTTAATGTTTTTTCTTTCAAACCACCAATCGGTAATACACGACCACGAAGTGTAATTTCACCTGTCATACCAACTTCTTTACTTACAGGAATACCTGTTAGTGCAGAAATAAGTGCCGTTGCCATCGTAATACCTGCTGATGGTCCATCTTTTGGAACTGCTCCTTCTGGAACATGAATATGAATATCGTTTTTCTCATGGAAATCCGGATCAATATGAAGTTCTTCTGCACGAGAACGAATATAGCTAAACGCGGCTTGTGCGGATTCTTTCATAACATCCCCAAGTTTCCCTGTTAAAATTAATTTCCCTTTTCCTGGCGCTACAGACACTTCAATTGCAAGTGTATCGCCGCCCGCTGCTGTATAAGCTAAACCTGTTGCCATACCAACTTGGTCTGTTTTTTCAGCTTGACCATAACGGAATATATGCTTACCAAGTAAATCAACAATATTTTTCTCTGTTACAACAATGCGCTTGCGTTCTGCTGTAACGATAATTTTTGCTGCTTTACGGCAAACTTTTGCAATTTGACGCTCTAACGTACGAACACCAGCCTCGCGTGTATAATAACGAATAATTTCAAGAAGCGCTTCATCACGTACTTGCAAATTACCTTTTCGCAAACCGTGCTCTTTTAATTGTTTCGGCAATAAATGCTCACGAGCAATGTGCACCTTTTCAAGTTCTGTATAACCAGCAATTGAAATAATTTCCATACGGTCAAGCAATGGGCCCGGAACACTTGCAAGTGTATTAGCAGTTGCAACGAACATAACTTTCGATAAATCATATGGCTCTTCAATGTAATGATCACTGAAGTTATGGTTTTGTTCTGGATCTAACACTTCAAGTAACGCCGCTGATGGGTCTCCCCTGAAATCGTTAGACATTTTATCAATCTCATCTAATAAGAAGACTGGATTAACTGTTTTCGCCTTTTTCATACCTTGAATAATACGTCCTGGCATCGCTCCTACATATGTACGACGGTGACCACGAATTTCAGATTCATCACGCACACCACCAAGAGAAACACGTACAAAATTACGGTTTAACGATGTTGCAATAGAACGTGCTAACGAAGTTTTCCCAACCCCAGGAGGTCCTACTAGACAAAGAATTGGCCCTTTTAATGAATTCGTTAACTTCTGTACAGCTAAATATTCAAGTACTCGCTCTTTCACTTTTTCAAGACCGTAATGATCTTTATTTAAAATTTCTTCCGAATGAGTGAGGTCAATCATATCCTCTGTTGCTGTTGTCCATGGGAGAGTTAATAACCAATCAATATAATTATGAATGACACCACTCTCAGCAGAACTTACAGGTAATTTTTCATAACGATCTAATTCTTTCAGTGCAGCCTTCATTGTTTCTTCAGGCATTCCCGACTGTTCAATTTTCTCACGAAGTTCTTCAACTTCCCCGCCCTTGCCTTCTTTATCACCAAGTTCAGTTTGAATCGCCTTCATTTGCTCACGTAAGAAATATTCTTTTTGCGTGCGCTCCATTGAACGTTTCACTTTTTGTCCAATTTTCTTTTCTAGGCTAAGTAACTCTTGTTCATCTTGAATAATTGAAATAAGTGTATGTAGTCGCTCTTTCACAGATACAATCTCTAAAATCTCTTGTTTCTGCTTCGTTTTAATCGGTAAGTGAGAAGCAATTAAATCAGCTAGTCTTCCGGGTTCTTCTACATCAGCTACCGTTGCAAATGTTTCATTTGAAACTTTTTTCGAAACTTTAATATATTGTTCGAAATGCTCCAGTAACGTACGCATAAGAGCCTTCTCTTCCAAATCATCTTCTACTTCTTCAGTTACTGTTCTAATAGAAACTTGTACCACATTTTCTTCTTCGATAAACTCTACTACTTCTGCTCTATGTAAACCTTCTACAAGGACACGAAGCGTACCGTTCGGCAATTTTAACATTTGCTTCACTTTCGCCACTGTACCTACACTATATATGTCATCTTCTTTCGGATCGTCGATATTCATTTCTTTTTGCATTGCTAAAAAGATGATATTTTCATCCATTGCCGCCTGCTCTAGTGCTTGTATCGATTTATCACGTCCTACATCAAGATGCAGAACCATCGTTGGATATACGAGAATGCCTCTTAATGGTAGGAGGGGCACAATTCTTTCATTCGTATTCATACTAGACATAGCACCTCCATAATAAATTAAACTCCTGTTCAACTATTCTATATTACAATACATCTAGATGCAATTGCAGAGATTCTTCGCAATTGTAAATCCCCTGTTTTTTTGTGCCTCACGAAAAGAAAAAAGACTCCGCTTAAGCATACAAACTTAAACGAAGTCTGGCAAATTTTTATTATTGTATATTCTCACATTGATTGTGCATCTGTTTCACCCAAATCATTATGTGCATCAAGCTCACGATGCACATTTTCCTGCATAAATGTTAATTCAAATACTTCTTTTAATTTGCGAACAGGAATAATCTCAATTCCCTTTATTGTATACAAAAATGGTTGCATGTTTTCAGCCGGAATGATGACTTTCTTAGCTCCCGCTTTTTTCGCAGCTTTTATTTTTGCGTACACACCACCAATAGGCTTCACTTCTCCGTGGATACTTATCTCACCTGTCATCGCTACTTCATTATTCACATACGTACGATGCACTGCTGAATAGACACCTGTTGCCATAGCAATACCTGCTGAAGGACCATCAATCGGGATACCACCAGGAAAATTAATATGTATATCATACCCTTCTGGCAAGACATCTAGAGAACGAAGTACTGTTAACACATTATCAACAGAACCTTTCGCCATACTTTTACGGCGGATTGATTTCGTTTGATTCCCAATACTTTCCTCTTCTACAATTCCAGTGACATTTACTGATCCTTTATCTTTCGCAGGAATAGCTGTTACCTCAATTTCTAATAACGCACCTGTATTCGGCCCGTATACAGCAAGCCCGTTCACAAGACCGATTCTCGGAATTGGATAAATACGTTTTTCGTACTTTGGTGTAAGCTGACTAGAATGAACAACCCACTCAATATCTTCATCTTTAATGAAAGGTCGTTCTTCATTTATCGCCATACCAGCAGAAATTTGCACGAGATTAATTGCTTCTCGCCCATTTCTTGCATACATTCCAATCATTTCGATACCGTTCTCACCTACTTGCATCTCCACTTTGTCAGCTGCATTTTTCGCTACCTTTTGAATTTCTTCTGTATCTAACTCACGGAAGAACACTTCTAAACACCGCGACCTAATTGCAGGAGGAATTTCCTCTGGTGAACGTGTCGTTGCACCAACTAAGCGAAAATCTGCAGGTAAACCTTTTTGAAAAATATCATGTATATACGTTGGAATCATCGAATTTTCTTCACTATAATACGCACTTTCCAAAAACACTTTCCGATCTTCTAACACTTTTAGCATTTTATTCATTTGAATTGGATGTAATTCACCAATCTCATCAATGAACAAAATACCACCATGCGCATCTGTTACAGCCCCTTTTTTCGGTTGCGGGATACCCGCTTGTCCCATCGCACCTGCTCCTTGATAAATAGGATCATGCACTGAACCAATTAATGGATCCGCAATACCACGCTCATCAAACCTAGCTGTCGTCGCATCAAGTTCGATAAATGTTGCATTTGTACGAAATGGAGATTTCGGATTTCGTTTCGCTTCTTCTAATACAAGGCGTGCTGCCGCTGTCTTTCCGACACCTGGCGGACCGTATATGATCACATGTTGCGGATTAGGACCACAAAGAGCCGCTTTTAACGACTTAATCCCGTCTTCTTGCCCTACAATGTCTATAAAGGATGTAGGACGTACCTTTTCCGCAAGCGGCTCTGTTAAAGAAACCTCACGCATTTTACGAAGCTGCTCTAATTCTTTTTTCGATTCTCGATCAATTGAAACTTTTTGTGTTCGCTGATTTCGAAGTAAATGCCAAAAATACAATCCGACAATTACGCCAAAAACAAGTTGAACAAGTAAAAATATATTTGTCCAGCTCATAATTCATTTCCTCCCGCTATGTTTTACCTTTTAGTATTTCCTGGGAGGAATAGTGCTAAACATAAAGAAAAACAGCAATTATAAAAATTGCTGTTTCTTCTTCGCATTATGCAGATGTTTTTGTATCAAGTACAGTACCGTCTTGTAACACCAATTTTGGCGGTTCATTATCAGCTACTGTTTCTTTCGTAAGAATACACTTCTCGATATCTTTGCGAGATGGAAGTTCGAACATTACATCAAGCATCAAGCCTTCAATAATAGAACGAAGTCCACGAGCACCTGTTTTACGTTCAATTGCTTTTTTCGCAATCTCAACTAGTGCACCTTCTTCAAACTCTAACTCAACATCGTCAAGCTCCAATAATTTTTGGAATTGCTTAACAAGTGCATTTTTCGGTTTAGTTAAAATATCTACAAGAGCATCTTCATCAAGCGGCTCTAGGTTCGCAATAACTGGAAGACGACCGATAAACTCCGGAATTAAACCGAATCTTAAAAGATCCTCTGGTAAAACGTGAGATAAAACATGCTTCTCATTTACATCAGCATTTTTCTTCTCAGCACCAAATCCAATTACTTTCTCACCAAGGCGACGTTTAATAATAGGCTCGATGCCATCAAACGCTCCACCACAAATGAATAGGATGTTCGTTGTATCAATTTGAATAAACTCTTGATGCGGGTGCTTACGACCACCTTGAGGTGGAACGCTCGCTACAGTACCTTCTAAAATTTTCAGAAGTGCCTGCTGTACACCTTCACCAGATACATCACGTGTAATTGATGGATTTTCGGACTTACGTGCCACTTTATCAATCTCATCAATATAAATAATTCCTTTTTCCGCTTTTTCTACATCGTAATCAGCCGCTTGAATTAGTTTTAGTAAGATGTTTTCTACATCTTCCCCAACGTATCCAGCTTCTGTTAAAGATGTTGCGTCCGCGATTGCAAATGGAACATTTAAAATACGCGCTAATGTTTGTGCCAATAATGTTTTACCACTACCAGTTGGCCCAATAAGTGAAATATTACTCTTCGCTAATTCTACATCATCAATTTTGCTGTTAGAATTAATGCGTTTGTAATGGTTATATACCGCTACCGCTAGTGCTTTTTTCGCGTTATCTTGTCCGATGACATACTCATCTAAGATTTCACGAATTTCTACCGGTTTCGGTACATCTTTGAATTCTACTTCTTCGTCCTTCGCAAGCTCCTCTTGTACAATTTCAGTACAAAGCTCGATACACTCGTCACAAATGTAAACACCTGGACCTGCAACTAACTTTCGAACTTGCGTTTGTGTTTTACCACAGAAAGAACATTTTAATTGACCTTTTTCATCATTAAATTTAAACATATTTTCACACCCCTTACAAAGTGCTAACCTCTTGCCTTCGTATGTACACGATAAATGTATCGTATGTAAATACATATTATGTCACTACGTAGCGAGAAATACAAATAATATGACTAGTTATGTACAAATAAAAAAATTTTAAAACTTTTGAAATATGTATATTCGACTTACAAAGGTACTTTTCCTTCTTCATCGAAAAGTTTTATAAATATATTTCTATATTTATAAAACAAGGCACGATTAAAATCGCGCCTTGTTATTTTATTATGCAGCGTTGTCTACTAAGAAGTCTACAGCTTTACGCACTTTAAGATCTTCAGATAAAGCGTCTACGCTTCCAAGAGCTTGCTTGATAGCGTCTACTGGCATACCGTACATTTCAGCCATTTTTTCAACTTCTGCAGTTACTTCTTCTTCAGTAACTTCGATGTTTTCAGCTTCAATGATAGCTTCAAGAACAAGATTGATTCTTACACGTTTTTGTGCATCCTCTTTCATTTGCTCTTTTAATTTGTCAGCGTCAGTACCTGTGAATTGGTAGTAAAGCTCAAGGTTCATACCTTGTTGGCTTAAACGTTGCTCGAATTCACGAACCATACGATCTAACTCAGTGTCGATCATAGCTTCTGGAATGTCGATTTCAGCGTTAGCAGCAGCTAATTCTACTACTTCGTCACGTACTTTGTGCTCAGCTTCGTGCTTTTTGCCTTCTTCTAAGTTTGTACGAAGTTTTGTTTTTAATTCATCAAGAGTTGCAACTTCTTCGTCAGCATCTTTAGCGAACTCGTCGTTTAACTCAGGAAGTTCTTTTGTTTTGATTTCGTGAATTGTTACTTTGAATGTTGCTGGTTTACCAGCTAATTCAGCAGCATGGTACTCTTCTGGGAATGATACTTCAACTTCTTTAGAATCACCAGATTTAAGACCAATTACTTGCTCTTCGAAACCTGGGATGAAAGTACCAGAACCGATTGCAAGAGAATAGTTTTCGCCTTTTCCGCCTTCAAATGCTTCGCCATCAACGAAACCTTCGAAGTCGATTACAGCTGTATCACCATCTGCAGCAGTTCCTTCTTCTTTAACAACTAGTTCAGCTTGACGCTCTTGTAAAGCTTTTACTTCGTTCTCTACATCCTCGTCAGTTACAGTTGTTTCAACTTTTTCTACTGCTAAACCTTTGTAATCACCTAATTTAACTTCAGGTTTTACAGTAACTTTTGCAGTGAAAATTAAGTTTTGGCCTTTTTCGAATTTCTCGATGTCAATCTCAGGATGAGCAACTGGGAAGATACCAGCTTCATCGATTGCTTCACCGTATGCTTTTGGTAAGATGATATCTAAAGCATCTTGGTATAAAGATTCAATACCAAAGCGTTGTTCGAATAATGGACGAGGCATTTTTCCTTTACGGAAACCTGGTACATTAATTGTTTTTACTACTTTTTTGAATGCAGCGTCGATAGAGTTATTTACTTCTTTAGCATCAACTTCGATTGTTAAAACGCCAACGTTACCTTCTAATTTTTCCCATTTTGTAGACATTTATTCTTTCCCTCCAACTATAATAATGTATGCACATACCTCTATAGATCAAAATTTTTATTATCTCTTTCTTGAAATAACAAATATACAAATAACCCTCTAGCAAAAAGCTTTCAGATACAATGTTCCAATCTACTAATTGTCTAAAAGACAACTACGGTATATTTTGTTCGAGACTAATATGAAACATATTAAGTAAGAGAATTATACTCCTCTTCTCTTACAAACAGGCAGATTTCTGCCTTTTGCAACCCTTACATTATAACATAGAATGTGCTCGTTTCAATAACTGAACGATTCTTTTTCATAATTATACGGGCAAATACCCTTCTCTTTCAATGCGCAGTAACCATTGATAGGCAATATGAAATTCCTCAAACTCAATATTGTATGCTGTCATAAGTTCTTCTTCATCAATAGCCAATCCGAAACGCTTTCTTCCAATTCTCTCTAAGACAGCAGCCCAAATTTCTACTTTATCCATTAATAGAGGGAACGGAAAAATGCTAATTTGTAATTCTTTCCAGTATGTAACCATCGTACTAAATATATCTGGATAATTTTGCTCTAATCGGTTTGAGAATTTATGTATAATTTTATCGGATTGCTCCTCATTATGACCTGTAAATGCTGGAATCACCTTTATCGTATTTCCAAACTTCTCTACTTCTATCTCTTCTTCTATTTGATTTTCTACCATTTTATACAAAATAGAAGTTTTTAAATACGGGTGCTGATCTTCGTCTATTAAAAATTTCTTTAAAGTAGGAAGTGCGAGATCCAGGTCTTTTAACGAAAGTTTCTGGATAACTCTTAGCTTTTGACCAAAGTTTTCTCCAAAAAGCCCATCGGTAAATTCTTCTAATTCAAAATTCGAATCCACTAGCGGTGTATCTTCTTCATTCAGCATCCCTTGCGCAAACAAAGCCAGCTGCGCCAATTTTTCCTTTTGCTCAGGAATTATATCTTTCGTTTGCAAAACTTCCTCAACAGTTTCAATGACACCTTCATAATCATTTGTTTGAACTAAAATAGTTACATACGTTTCAAGAATATCACCAAATAATATAGCTCCTGTTTCAAGCAACTGCTCACATTTTTCTTTCGCTTCTTCCATACGTTTTAATTCTAGCAAACAAATAACGGAAGCTAATTCTGTTTGTTCCGTTTCTGCATTATACTGACGTAATATTTCAAAGCAGCGCAATGCATCTTCGAATTCCCGCTCTTTCAACGCTAAAAAACCTTTATCAATATAGCGTTCTGATAGTTGCGGAAACAATACGACCGTATTTTCTTTTTTATCCATACGTCCGCCTCTTTTTCTAGATTTTAATGATCTTCAAAGTAAATATATCAAATGCGTAATGAGAACACAACATTCCAAAATTATTTATTTGAAATATAGGAATATTCTATTTTCATAACGAAAAAGCAACAAACTTCTAAATGAAATTCATTTTTCACAAACAAAAACCCTCAGCAACAGACGGCAGAGGGTTCATCATTAATGGAAAGCTTTTATAATTGTGGGGTATATAACAAGGGTAATAATTTGGAGAACAATAATTGCCATAACAATCATGCTAAAATAGAAGATTGGTTTACTTCGCTTCATTAAAAACATAATAATAAGCATCGTACAAGCAAACAAACTTAAAAAGAACAAACTCGTTGTCGAACTAAGTATACCACTCGGGACAAAGAACAATAAAACTACACTACAAGTACCTATAATTCCAAATAACCATTCCATTCATTCACTCATTCCCTTTCCCTCTCATGGCAGTTTTTTCTACGCTACTAAATGTTTTACAACATCAATTACATATGTTAACTTTTCATACGCCACAAACCCAAAAGCTACTGTTAAACCCGTTACGATTAATCCTTTCATCATCTCTTCCTCCTCATTTATCGTTGTTATCTTCATTATATAGGATTAGTAATTTGTTACCATCGAACTTCCTTACACTTACCTTACAGAGTTGTAAGATTTCAAAAATAAGTTTAAAATCATGTTAATGTATTTTTGTACAATTAAGAATTTAATTTACAAGGGGGATTATATATGTTCAAAAAAATGGCAGCTGACGTTTTAGGATTAAGCGATGTAGGTTCCGTTATCACACCAAAAGATTACGATAAGGTCGATGCTGATGATTACGTAATGCATGAAGATGGGGAGAAAATTTACTTTCTTATTAAATCAAAATCGGATGAATATTGCTTTACAAACAAAGGATTAATTCACCTAGATGGTACAAGTGCCACAAGCAAAAAACGTACATTACGCCGCTTTAGCTATAGTAAATATCAAATTAAAAACGTAGCACTTGAAACTGCAGGAACGATTGATTTAGATGTAGAAATTAAATTTCAAATGGGAGATGAGCATTACTCAATTGATGTTCATAAAATACATATTGAAGAATTAAAAGATTTATATAAGGCTCTTCTTAAAATCGAAGAAATTTCATACGACAACGACATTACATTGCAGTATGCACATAAAAGTTTAGATATGGCATCTAACGCTTTCAGCCGTATTTCAAATGCACAAGTAAATTTAGCAGAACAGTTTAAAGAGATGAACGAGATCGCCTTTAGCTGGCTCGTTGATACGAAAAAGCAATATAACGTGAAAGATTACGGTTTTGTCTTTGAAAAATTTATTAATAACTAATTTAAAACAAACAAAAAACCTTGTTATCAAAAGATAACAAGGTTTTTTTAGCGTCCCAGGAGAGATTCGAACTCCCGTTCCGTCATTTACCTACGATATATAAACGACTCTTTCATCGTTTGCTGAACGTTCATTTGGGCGGTCAACTGACCGTTTTTGTTAATTAATATTATACGCTATAGTACGACTCTACGTCAACGTTGAAAACTCTTTTATTCTACCGATTCTCTATCGACGATTCTGACGCATTTAGATGATACTATATCCACGGAAGACAAGATAATCGTCTCAAATTGTGTTTCTCAGCGCAACCTTATGCACTTGTAGCCGCAAAAAGGACGTAGATAACGAAATCCCACGTCCCTCTCACCGCTATTACACCTTATACTTCTCGAAGAACTCAAAAAGCGCAATCTCTACAATTTCATCACGACTTAAACGACGCTTCTCTTCGACTGTACCTAATTTCGTACATGCCTCCTTGCTGAGATTCACTGTCCTACTCACCTTTTCTTGCGTCCCACTTTCTCCAATACGCATATACAACGAATACATCGGATTAGTATTCTTCTGCGCCGAAATCTTTTCCTCTTGTTGCATGAGCGTATTAACTGCGTCTTTAGTCGTACCCCATTCGCTTAGCATTTTCCGTATTTCACGTATGTCTTTTTTCGTAAATACATTATCCATAGCTTCTACCTTCGTATCATCGGCAACCGCTATAAATTCTCGGATATCCGCTTTTAAAGGCGCTTCTCCTTGTCCTGTAAAATACCAACCTATACCACCTTTTTTACTATGTTTATACCCCGCGTTTTTTAACCTCTTTAACAACCTTTTATCACACATACCAATTTCTTTTCCAACTTCCTTAGCGTTACTTTCTTTCAACGACGCTAGTACTTCCTCAATTTTCACATGATCCTCTCCTTCTCATTACGCAACTTGCGTAATATTGTATTATCTAATTTTTACAATATTATCTTCTAAATATATCACATAAATAATAAAAAAGGTGTAGCAAATCTGCCGCTCACCTCACTTCCGCCCGTCTCTTAATCTAATTAAATCGAAATAGAACGCATATAGGCGAACTGTTCATCACATTAAATTTAATCGACTGGAATTGCGCCTCTCGGTATCGCGCTTTTTGCATGTAGTCTATAAAAAGAAAGACAGGCGAAGTGATGCCCGCCCATCTCCGCACTATTTTATATATTTTGATCGCAGGCTAAATATATCTTCGCCCTCGTGAATACCCGCCGCTCCCTTCCTCACGTTTTTTAAGACAGTCCAATTTGGGTTAGTTTCATCACCGATGTTCTGTATTGTAAAGTTGCCGTCACCATATTTTCGGTGACCTTCTGCCAATTTCTCCGTTATATCATTCTCGTTTGCTCTCGCCATCTTTGCGCCATCTCCCTTTTTATACAACCTTCTTAAACTGTCCAACTAATCACACGTCCAGTCAATTGGAGATCCTCGCTTTCCGCTTCGTTTAATTGTAACACACTGTCGAGGATAAGTTCCGACAACGGCTGCCCAATCGCATTAGAAACGTTATTTTCTTTGAATGTGAATGATCCGACGCCAGTTACGCTAAATGATGCGATTCCATTCGTTACCAATCTATATCGTTTACGCATAAAAAAAGCGACTAGAGCCGAAGCCCTAGCCGATCATTTTCGATTATTTCGTTTTAGCTAACGCCTTAACGACTTCTTCTTCCTTGACCGTTTCGTCGCCTAAGATATATAGAGTGCCGTCATTCTCGGTATCGTTTTTTGCGTATAGTCTATGAATAGAAAGAAAGGCGAGGTGCCCCCCGCCCTTTTTCCCTTAAACTTATCGACCCCTTGATCGCTCTAGACTTCGATGCCGCTTCGCCATTATCCTACGATGTTTCGTGCCATTGCCATACCTCGAACGACTTGCGGTTGGGGTGTCGAGTAGGTTTCCTTCGAATGGATTCTACCTACTCTAGCGTAGATCATACCCTCTTTCATTTTGGGCGTGAACATTGCTTTTGCTTCCTCGTTCGTTAACATCGGATCTTCGTTTATTTCCTCTTCTTGCGTCTCGATCTTCGTTTCTGCTGCTTGCGCTTTTACCTTCTCCATTTTATCGCGTCCTTTTCATTATTATTTTATGTAAGATAATCGCTAACTTATCGCTATAGCTAAGCCCAACGATCAAATATATCCGCCTCTCGAATACCGCCTGATCCTTTCGGTGATTGGTGTACGATCTTCCAGTTTGGCGCGCCTTCGCTACCTTCGTTAACTATAATATAGTCGCTACCGTACTTACTGCGAGCCTCGTCGATCAGCTCGGATAAGTTTGCCTTTTTACTTGCCATTTCTTCGCCATCTCCTTTTTGTCGTTTTATAACAAGGCGTAGCGAAGCCCGTAGACCTCGCCTCCCCGATCGTCCGCATCTTTTATTTAATCGGATTTTCATATCGCTTTAATCGATTAACCTCTTCGATCGTATCGGCGTGATCTACCTGATATCCTTCGAGGTTATTTGCATAGTCGTGTGTAACCTTGCTGATCGTCATTAACGAGTCACCTAGTACGATCGTATTTACAAAATCGCCACTCTGATATGCCGTAACTGAATTTAATAACTCGCCCGCCTCGCGCTGATCTTCGGTAAATGCTGCTGCCTGTAGACTTGCGTTAACTCTGCCGAGTGATCGTGTTAGGTTTGCTAGGGCTTGCGGATCCGCTACACCTGCCATTGCTTGTTGAGATAATCCGATGAACTCGCCTTGAATTTCTCGCGCAAAATATTGCCCTTTATCGCCTAATTTTGCGAATTCTGTTAGGGCTTTCGCCTTCGCGTCCGCAGTAGGTGCGAACATGACTGCTGATTGTAGGCGATTCTTTTCTAATTTGAATAGTTTGATCGCAGTTTCGTCGGGCTTTTCTACGTCGCTGAGTAAGATCGCTTCGGCACTTGCTTGCGCATCTGATAATAATAGATTGTACGTTTCTTTTGCTTCGGCGATTTCGCTCAGAAGTAATACTTCCTGCTGCTTTCGGAATTTTTCCTTTTTCTCAAACTGTCCTTGAGCCGTTAAAGTTGGATCTTGTCCAATCTTTTTCATCGTTTCATGGAATTTAGGTAGTGTGGTGTTTGCAACATGCCCTGTTAATCCCTTGCTGATCTCTCTTGCATCGTTTAAGTATTCTCGAATTTCTGCTACCGTTAGTTTATTGTTGATCTTTGTCATTTTTATTTCCCCCTAGTTTTTGTTTTCTTCGATCGTTCTGATATAGATAATTAACACGGCTGATCACGTACAATGCAGCGGTATCGCGTGTCTTTCTTCGTTTAGCTTGTTCATATAGCCATCGCAACGAACTAACATTGATCGGCGGCTCTCCCGATTTTAACGGCGTCGGCGTGATCTCGATCCCTGCGAGCTGCAAAAGATCCGCGTCGCCTTCGATCGTCATATGATCGTCATGTTGTTTTATGATCATGATCGTGACACGACCTTTCGGAACATGCTTCCAATCCATTCGCCAACCTTACGGAATAACGATCGACCTTTTCGTTTAGATCCGCGTTTTCTTTGTTGTACCTTGCGATATGGTTCGACGTATAGATCATGTAGCGCTTCTTGTATATATGGATGATCGATGCAGTGTTGACACTCGCTTGTTTCGTTCTTGTTCTTCAGTTGTCCCAAAATATACGGGCTTGCCAGCGTCTCAGCGATCAAAAGATCACTACTCGTATACAAGTCGAAGGCGATCGGATCGGCTAAATTAAAATTAACTCGTACGATCTCGGTTAACGCATCGGATAATGTAGATCCTTCATCGTGTATCTTCGTGATCGGCGTTATAATCTGAGCGATCGTGTACGTAGATTCGTATAAAAACGCTACTAGAAACGCCATCCCCTCGAAACTTAGGACATCGGCTACTACTAGCGGGCGTTTCGCCTCCACTTTCGTTGCGTGTTCTTTTTCGTGTGCTGACATTCTATCGATCTCCTTTTAGTGAATTTGTTTGTTTTGTACTTTGCATTGCATTCTATACGCCATTTCTTGAAATTCGGGATCATCTACACACGACATAAATCGATCGAGATCATCCTCTCCGAGAAAATCGGCTACTCGTTTCATACTTGATCGGCTTGGATTCGTTCCGTTTTCCCAGTTCCAAACGCTTAGCGGAAATACGCCGATCAAATTTGCGAACTGTTCCTGATTTACGCCGAGAATTGCACGTAACATTTTTATTTTGTAGTCCATCGTATCAGCTCCTTTATAACTGAGTTATATCGAGTATTTAAAAAAATATTTTGCGGCGCCGAGGCGTCCAACCCCGACGTTATTCCGCATTTATGGATTATGTTTACGCGAACGAAACATATGGACGCCTACGTAATTTCAACGATACTGACAGCGATGCAACTCACCGTCCAAGAGATCCCGCCATTATTGACAGGATAAAAACGAGATTTTCCGCAGATCGGGAATAATCTACGGCTGGCACTAAGAAAGGAAGTGATCATGTGTCATATGGTAGTAGTAGTCGATCAGGTTGCGAGTCCTGATCCAATGGAGATCGACGAGGAAAATGACAACCTCGCCGTTAATGGCAAACGATCAAACCTACTCAAAAAGTAGGAAACTAGAAGGAGAAAAAGAAACTCTTCTCTCGTAATATATGTACTTCTGTTTATACCGAATTTGTACTACCTTTTGTGATTTCTATAACTTTTTTATAATTTGTATACGATATGTGAAATTTTAAGATCCCTTTTCTGCTTTCTTGTACTAATAGATGCATTGACGATAGACTTTTCGGTTAACTCGTACAAAAAGAGGGCGATTAACAACCGCCTCCTTTCTCGTGCTTCTCGTATAGATCAGCGATAAACTTCGCGCCTTCTCGCGTTGCTTTCAGGCTTTTTCGGATCTTACCGTTATGAAGATACGTGCTTGTTCGGAAATACTTCGCATACTTTAAATTAGCCGTGTAATGCCCGTCCGTTTTACCTTTCGCCAATACTTTTCGATCTTGTAGGAATCTATTTAATTTCATCGCAGAAACATTGCCTATGTAGCTTTTTCCTACGTTCTCCATCGAGATTAATTCTTTTCCGTTGATCTCATCGATTTCCGCTCTCGCTTCGTCTAGTTCTTCCGTGATCTTCGCGATATGGCGGTTTTTATAGTCTGCCATTTTCGTAGTTGCTTGTGCTAACGCTAAAACATCGCCGCTCATCATCGCTTTTCCAATCGCTGCCTGCAATTCTAGCTCGTGATCGATTTCTTTCGTGCGCTGCTGATCCGTCGCGTTTCCTTCGATGTTGAGTAGCTGATCACGAACCTCTCTCGCGACTTTACTATCACGTAGTAGCATACCAACTCTTAAAACAGCCCGTTTAGGGAATAGGTACGTACCTCGGTAAGATACACCGCTAGAAAGTAAGTTGACATCGTGTACACTTACTTTTTCTGCAACCTCGCTATATGTCTGATAGTTTAGTCCGTCGGATGTAAGCTCGTCACGATTACGCTCAATAACCTTATTAATTAGGTAGCGACTTACCTTGTATAATTCCGCAACCTGCTTCGTAGTTGCCATTGCGATATTTGGTAGCAGTAATAGCCCTCTTGTTCGATCCAGTACTTCTACTCTCTCGACATACGTATTACGCAGATCAACGTTTTTCGGATCAATAAGCGAGTCCTGATCGATCATCTCTGCTGCTGCGATTGGCGATGCGGTCGGGAATGGTACGACATTGTTTTTTGGTGTTTCGCCGACTTTCTCCACTTGTCCGATCTTCGCTTTGATTTCCTCGTTTAGTGTCATTTCGATGTTTGTATTTTTCATTTTCACTATCCCCTTTATGTTGGTTTATATTTTTCCGTTTGTTTTATAGTCTCAGTTGTCGAGAGCCTTCCAGTTATTAAGTGTGATCTCGATGGAACTTTTCGTATTTATTTTGGGCGTAGTATACAACTTTTCGTTGATCAGCGTTTTATTTTCCGCTTCGCCTTCCGTATTCAACTCGATAACAAGATCAGCCGATGTTATACCGAACCCAGTCGCATAGTTACGCTTCTTCTTTCGTTTACGTTTCTTTTTCTTCGCTGCTGCTGCCGCCTTCTTCTCGTCGGGTAGATCAAGATAGCGGCGATCAGCTTCAGGGATTTCGATGTACATCGCGAAACCTCCGATCATATTTTTATTTATTTTTACTCTAGTCATACAAATAAATAACGCTTAGAGGTCTAAGGAACGATTGATAATCGTCAAGGCTTCGCGATAACCAACGATTAAAAATCGCAGTCCAATTCCGCTGCCTGTTGCGCTTCTAGATCCTGATGATCGCCCGCTGCCGTCTCTGCTGCGCCCTGCTCTGTGATCGCCTTCTTACCGAATTTCTCGTGAAGTTCTCGCAGTTTGCTATGATCCTTTGCTTCTCTTTCTTCGATCCATTTCTTTCGAGCGGCATAATTTTTCGCAGCACTCGGAAACTTCTTAAAAACTTCAGCTTGTGTTAATGGTTCATGCGCTACATAGCAGTGATTCCCACCCGTGTTCGCAGTCATGACGGATAATAAACCAACCTCGACTAGTTTTCGAATATGAGAACGCAGAACATTAATTGACTTATTGTATTTAAGCATTAGATCATACTGCGTCGGGTAAGCGTATCCTAATTTTGGTCGATAATAATTGGCGATGATACTATATAGAACTGACATTTCGATCTTATAGCCGTCGATCCACTGATAATGCTCGATATCCTGCGGCAAACGGTAAAAGGTTCCCGTCGCCTCTTTCGGATCATAAATGTGAGTGTCGGCTTTGCTTTTCATTTCAGCAGTATTCTTTTGGCGCACTCTCTTTGTATCTTTTTCTTTACGCATTATCTATCTCTCCCTTTCCTCGTTGCTGCGTTGTCTTTTAAAAGAAAAAAGCAAAAAGCCTTTTCTTTATTTTCTTTTTTCTAAATCTTTTCTAGATAACCCACGAAAACGCGATTAGATGCACTTCCTATTTATGCGTTTTAACACATCCTAGATCTATGTAGTACACACTCACTATCTCGCCCTTACGTTAATATAGGCGCTGCCGCCCGATCCTTTTCGGTTAACTGATGCGAAAATTTATATCGGCTGATCTCGCCTATAATGGAAGAAACGCAACCTATCGAGTTTAAAATATGTAGCGAAATTTTTGGCGGCTTCCGATCGTTTAGAATAACTGGGGGTTGGATCAACGTCCTTCTTAAACATAGACGCGATCTTTTTCGTAGTCGGGCGATCTAACGCCTTGAGGTGAAATCGGTGGTCGCTATTTCTGAACAGTTGTGTACGAGGATATCGCTGCCACGTTGGGGGGTTGGTGACTTTTTTCGATTTGGGATGCTCGCGATATGTCAGATCGTTTAAAATTCAGCAGCGAGCGAAGGAAGACACTTAAAAGAAGTTTCGAAGTTTAAGATCAAGAAAGATTCACGAAAGGAAATACAAAGAAGAAACAACAAACGAAACTTAATCGATAACTTAATTCGATTCGATGCGAAGAAGAAAGAAGATCAATAACACAAACGAAACTAAACGAAAAGAATCGCGCGAACTTAATCGTTAACATTCATTCGAAGAAGATAATCAAAGAAGAAAAAAGACAATCACAATCTTTTTATCAATCGAATTCAATCGAATTCAATCGATAACAATTAAAGAAGAAGACAATCGAAGAAGGTCGCTTCTGCTTTCGATTCCTTTACGATTATCTCTGCGCTGATGCAGTACATCGTAGTGTAGTCGTATGATATATGATAGCCTGCGGTTATGCACTAACGTACAATATCCTATCAGACACCTTAGATTAACCTGTACGAGCTTCTAGGTTATTTGAGCATAATTGTGTTAGGCGAGACGTTATAACGTAGCATATAAAGCCGTGTGAGCCTACCTATGCCCGCCTACATATATCGGGGTATACGTATCGGGCTATCCCGAATAGGTATGCGCCTGTTGGTCGATCAGATACGCGGCTAGGTATGGTGGCGTGTTCTTCGTAGGTTGGTCGAATAATATGGCAGTGTATCACAACACAAAACACATAGCGGGCTATGTTATATAATTGTACGTCGTGGGTATCAGTCTAAAAAGGTACACGTTTGTAGACACTAAGAAAACGATCATATATCAGTCTATTAATCAGCGTTAATAAACCTTTATATACATCTATTAAATAATTGACCTTTATAGACTAGCGGTGTATATTTAGGTTAATGATAAAAAGAAACGGGGTTTTCATTATGGCAATTAATTTCGCATATCTGAGAGTATCATCGAACGATCAGAATCTTGACCGACAATATAAAGCGGTGCAGCCGTATGTAACAGATGAGAAATATATCTATACCGATAAGGCAAGCGGAAAGGATATGGATCGCGAGGGCTTTCAGAATATGCTAAAAGCGATGCGCGGGGGCGATACGCTCTATATTAAATCGATTGATAGACTGGGGCGTAATAAGCAGCAGATTAAAGAGTACTTAGAATACTTCAAACGAGAAAAGATTCGCGTTAAGATCATCGACCTTCCTACGACAATGGCAGACGTTCCCGACGGTCAAGATTGGGTAATCGATATGATCAATAATATTATTATCGAGGTTTATACATCGATCGCAGAACAAGAACGCCGTACGATCAAAGAGAGACAACGAGAAGGGATCGACGCAGCAGCAGCGAAGGGAAAACACCTCGGTCGCCCTGTTATGAAACTTCCTGCGGACTGGGATCGACTATATGGCGAATGGAAAGCGAAGAAGATCATGGCAGTCGAGTTTATGGCAGCGGTCAATATGAAGAAAGCGACATTTTATAAGAAGGTAAAAGAGTACGAGGCAGCGGCGAAATAGATCGGTGTCTTTTTTGTTGCACTAAGGTCGAATCCTTAGACCTCTATGACGCCATGAGTTGTATGCATATCGTAAAATAAATTAAATAATTTTCTACGCAGATCAGGTCGGCATTTATAACCCTATGAGTTTAGGAATGCTCGTCCAATACGGCGCCGTGCTGATGTAGCAAAGAGAATGCGCAGATAATCCTACCGATCTACACGAAGTACTACACATATGTATCGATGTACAACGATCACTACTCGCAACCTATCATAAATCACTACCGAAATGTAGCGAAGTATACTGATCCCTATGAGTTCGTTTTTTTGCAAACGCACGTAAACGTATTTATGCTTAATTATATGCGTGTGACGCTTACTCTCGCAGGAGGTTCGGTGTTTCATCTAAGATATTACGCGAGTTTACATCAATATTTAAATTATACGATATAGTGTGTAAATAAAAAGGAGCTGCGATATATCCAACGTGAGAGAACGCTGGAACGCAACCCCATAGCCTATGCAGAATTTCCACATCTACATAGGGCGCTTCTATTAGACGTACAACCGCTATTAGAAGTGTTAGAAAACTATTATAACATTTCACACACTTCAAGATCCAACAACTCATGATTACTTTAGATTTATTCTTGATAGTTTCAAAATAAAGATTTAGTTTTTTGTATAGAAAATAACTTTTGGAATCTATAACCAAGATAGGTTATAATACGAATATACGAAAAAAGCCCATCGTATTGGTAGTACGACAAGCTTCGTAAGGTGGTGAATACATATGGATGCAATCACCGTTACTGCGGTTTGCTCTTTACTCATGGTTGTTATGGGAATGATTAACATGAGCAAAGGAAAGAAGTAATATTTTTTATTTAAAGTCTTTCAGTGTTGGTAGCACTTGAAAGACTTTTTTCTTTATATAGTATTCCACATCTAATGCAGAATATTACTTATAAGCCTGTAGTCTACTAATTAGGTATGCAAAGTCTTCGTTTTGAGAACATTTAGCTCATTGTTGCCCCTTAGGCAACATAAAGATAAAAAAATAATGTAACAGTTAACTTTAAGTGAACTCATGTATCCCCGAAAGCAACTTTCATACCCCTCCATCAGGATCATTAACTTTTTGATCATAATGGATACTTTTAGTATCCTTATAGCAACATTATAACTTAACCTAGAGTCCAGTTACAAGCAAGTTAAGCTAAAAAATTCGCTTCAAGCGAACGCGCCGCAGTCATGGCACCGTCATATCAACGTTTATGCTATGCGGTTTGTACATCGCTTGCATAATAAGATACTGCATATGAGATGCACTACTTGAAGGGATGCAAAAGGTTAAAAGATGATAAAAACAATCTTCTTTATCCACTATATAAATGATAAAATTGAAATAAATTACAAAAGGTTGTGAGGAGTTTGGGAAAGCGTAGTAACAACCCTAAAGGTTCTGTTATGGAAAAAAGAAACTTAAACTTTAAATTCTATCTTAATAGTTTTACAAAAGGTCAATACATGCGGATTTATGACGTATTGAAAGACACACATGACCATACATTTAAAGCCGTATATGAACGATTAAATACTCGTACAGATGAAGTAGAAGCTGAATTGGCGAAAGAAGCTGAAAATGTACTAATCGATTGTAATAACATTGACCCAGATTACTTTGATTACGGTGATTATTTAGATTCAATTTGTGAATATGTATATGAACGGCTTGATGAACAATTTCTAATGCATTATCAATTCGAATTAATGTCTCTAAGCAATCTATATCAAGTTTTTGAACAACAACTCAGGAAATGGTTGTATGAAGCGATGACTCATCATTTTAATGAATATATTAATCAAGTTGAATTTACCCATGTTGACAATAAAAATAAGAATGCATATGATAACTTTTTCAATAATTTCGGTAAATTAACTGATTTATTCACCGCATTAAAATTAACCTTTACTAATCCTCTTGGCGATGAAGAGCTTATAGTAGAAACTGACATTTGGAAAATGATTCGAGAATGCAATTTACTCTCCAATACTTATAAGCATGGAAGTGGTCACTCCGCTACCAACCTATATGAGGCATATCCTCAATATTTTAAAAAAGTAAATAGCACTCGTTTAATGGATTTATATCGTACAACAAATTTGGAACGAGTGTTAGATGTTGATAAAATATCTTTTGAAAAATACAGTAATGCCATGAAAGAATTTTGGGAGAGCATGAAAGAACATCAAAACGGTACGCTTCTTATGAATGTACGTACCTCATCATAAATAGAACCAAATTAATAAGTAAAGAGGGAAAGCGATAAAATCACTAAACCTCTTTACTGTTTATCTCATAATTCCATTGTACTTAAGTTTATCTCATAATTTTCTTTTCTTCGCGTGAAGACTTTACGCGTCCCCCTCTTCCTTCCTCTTGCGTATAAAATCGCCAATCATCGCAGTAATAAACGAAGCTGCTACGGCTAATCCGAATACTACCCCGAATGCTGCTACGTACAGATTGCCAACTGCTTTGGTTATCGTCATAAATACGAATGCGAATACGATTAATAACATTTCTTTACGTTTGTTTCTCACGCTATATCCTCCCTTCTGACATTTCTGTTTCGTAACCTCTGCTTAAATCCTCGAACTGCACCTCTAGCAGAATCAAACGAACGATCCGTTTTCTGCGCCACCGTCCGAGTGATCTCGTTCTCTTTAACTCCCGACCTGACTACGTCCTCGCTATCAATGGTATCAAATATCGAATCTAATATAATCTTATCGATCTTCTTTTCACAGATAGATCCATATAAAGTTTCGTAGATCTCTTCGTATGTACACGCATTACAGATCGCTTTTTCTTCCGTAGTATCTGTACAGTCGCTTAACGTTTCCAATCCACTAATATCTCCGATCAGCGTTAACACATCTCGCTTCTTTCCTCTACTTCCACAGTATTGGCGAACACTTTGATAAAATAACCATTTAACTCGACTGTCAAAGTCCCCTCGATCTACATCGAATGTTCTGATCGCATACCTTATTTTACGGAAACAATCGTCTATAAAGTGTACTTCGTTATTCATCTTATGCCAGTTATCGTTGGCTAGTCGTTCGATCAGCGGTACGTAGTGCGCCTCGATCCCCGTTCTATATTTATTATTATCACTTATTCCAGTGTAACAATCTTCCACTTCTTTCTTAGCTAAAGTCGCTAGTCTGTTTAATGTCGCGTTTATGTCTTCGCCTTTATTGGCGTATTGTCTTATATTAAGTCGTCTTTCCATGCATAAGTCCTCCGCCTCTTGTAGCGCCCTGTGTCAACCTTCGATGTTTAACTCACTTCCGCTAGTGACGTTAAATACCGAGTTTATGCTATTGACAAGCGTTGACACATCGACTAGCAGAGGCGAGGAAGTCGTAGGAAGCAGGTTGCAGTTTGAACCCCTATTTCGCAGAGATAAAAATAATCGTCAATGCGAATAGAGGTAAGGCGTTAACAACTAGCGTCGGCTCGTTGTGTGAGGTTTTCAGTAACGCATTCCCCGTCCTTGTGCTTTCACACGTATCGACTTTCTACACTACAAAACGTCCCATAGTGCGCAAATCTTTCGATACACCTTGTTACCGTAGTAACAACGTATTTCCACCCTTGCCGTACAATGCCCGCAATCGGCTAGTCCTATACGACGCACGGGGAATGATATGCGTTGGAGTGTATAGCGCTGATGTGTGCGGCGGTTCAGCTCCCCTTTTACGTTGTTATAGCGGTACGGCTTCCGCTTTTTGACTTACCGCATCAATACCTAAAAAAGACATCACTAAAGACACCTTGCAATCCTCGATTTTTTTCGATAGAATGAAGGTAGAAATTCGGACTGATACGGCTTGTCCTGTATTCAGTTTGGTTTGTGTATGTTTTGAGTCTCCAGTTGGCGCTGGGGACTTTTTATTTACAAGAAATTCCTTAGACTTTCCGCTACTTCGTTTTTATCTAAGTGCAGATAACGCGTTGTAACGGATATATCACTATGCCCTAGCGCTTTAGATATCAACGCAACATTCGCACCTTTCTTTAAGAGATTCTTTGCAAAACCTCTACGTATTGCGTGCGGATTAATATTTTTAAGTCCGTATTCTTTAGCGTGTTTAGTCATTCGTTTTGATATAATATTATTCGTCAGACTAGTTAAGACACTTCCTCCACTCTTCGTAATAAAGAGATAATCATTTTTCACGTTGTATTCTCTTCGAATAATTTCGTTTTGTTTCATAAGAACGTCTAGCAATCGTGCGAGAGCGTCGTCAAACGGCAGATATATTGATTCATGGTTCTTAATAATACCGCCGTCAACCCCTAATACTTTCGCATCTAAATCGACGTGCTTATGTTCTAATTGCGCCAATGTGCCGACACGTATTCCCGTTTGATACATAAGTAAAATAGCGGTAGCGTCTCGTAAATCTAAGAATCGTGTTAAATCGAGTACCGATAACAAGATATTAATTTCTCTATCCGTCGCACCTTCTTTAACAGGCGTATCTACCTTTATCTTCACATTGCGCCAAAAGTTAATATCAATCCACCCGTTATCGTGACAACGCCCTAGAAACGCCTTTAGACACTTTAAGCGAGTTAATTTCGTTTGATTACTAACGTTCATAGACGATAACCACTCGTAAATATGATTAACATTTAATTCTTCTAAGTACTGCGTATCTGTTATCTTCGTAAAGTGATTAACGTGTAAATAGTAGTCATTTATCGTACGCTCACGTAAGCCTGTCGCCTTCATTTGACGTACAACTATTTCGAGTGCTTTGTCGATTGTTAAATTAAATGTATAACGACCCTCTGCGGTCTCTTTCTTCCGTGGATCACTTTTCAATCTATCTTTAAAAACATTCGTTAAATCTTCGCTAATCGTTAAAGAATCACGTCTTTTGGACATAAAAAAATAAGCCCCCTAACTCGTTAGCGACCGCACATTGTACGATTCAACTTACGAATTAGAGAGCTTATATATTGCGGACTTTGACGTCACCGCAAAAGGTTTTTTTAGCGTCCCAGGAGAGATTCGAACTCCCGACCGTACGCTTAGAAGGCGTATGCTCTATCCGGCTGAGCTACTGGGACATGGAGCGGGTGAAGAGAATCGAACTCTCGACCAGAGCTTGGAAGGCTCTTGTTTTACCACTAAACTACACCCGCATATGTTATTTTATTTTTCTTCGTTAGCGCCGTTGCCCTATCGACAATATTTATTATATTCATAACTACTTATAAAGTCAACACTTTTTTAAAAGAGGATAATTTTTCTTATCCTCTTTTAAAAATTGCTTGTTCCACCAGCTGTCCATCTAATGTTTCAAAACGAACTTCTATATGATTTTCATCCATTTCTAATAAAGCGAATGTCTTTTCCACACGAGAGCGCGGGAGCAAAATACTTCCTGGATTAATAAATAAAATCCCATCAAGTAATTCTGCCCCTAATACATGAGAATGTCCAAAGCACGCTACTTGTGCTCCTATTTCTTCTGCATGATACGCTAACGTTTGTAACGTCATTTTCACATTATGACGATGACCGTGTACAACTAAGAAACGAATTCCATCTACATCAGTTACAATTTCATCTTGAAAGTTAGCATAATCACAATTCCCTTTTACAACTTGGAAACCTTGTAGCTCTTCGTGAGCAGGCGTTAGCTCTGAATCACCACAATGAATCATGACATCTACTTTCCCTTCATATTTCTCTTTTAACTGCTGTAATTCCTTCACGGAGCTATGACTATCGCTTACGATTAAAGCTTTCATCAATCTCTCTCCCTTATTCTTCTAAAAACCATTCCGGGATTTTCTCTTCTAATTTACGAAGAGCGCGTCCGCGGTGGCTAATCGCATTTTTCTCATCCGAATTTAGCTCAGCCATCGCTTTTTTATATTCTTCTACATAAAAAATCGAATCGTATCCGAAACCATTTTCCCCGCGACGCTGTTCTAGAATTTTCCCTTCGCACGTTCCGTTTACAATAACCGGCTCTTTATCCACTTCAGGGAAAGCAACTGCTAGCGCACAGTAAAAACGAGCTGTACGTTTTTCTAAATCGACGTCAGTTAACTCTTGTAACACTTTATCTATATTCGCCTGATCATCTTTCGGCTCTCCAGCAAAACGAGCTGAATACACACCTGGTTTCCCGTTTAAGGCATCTACAATAAGACCAGAGTCATCCGCAATTACGATGGAATTCAACTGTCTACTAAGACTGTCCGCCTTTAAAATTGCATTTTCTTCAAATGTTTCACCAGTTTCTTCGACTTCTTCAATATGAGGAAAATCGTGTAAAGATTTCACTTCTAAGTCAAATCTCTCAAATAACTCAGCAAACTCACGTACTTTTCCAAGATTTTTCGTCGCTACAACAACTTGCTTCATATTTTCCACCTCTACTCTATATGAGATACGATGTCACCTAACGCTTCTTTTTGCTTTTCAACAAGTTGGAAAATCCCTTGTTCAGCAGCATCAAGTAATTCATTTAATTCAGCTCTGCTAAACGTCGCTTCTTCTCCAGTTCCTTGCACTTCAACAAACTGACCTTTTCCAGTCATAATAACGTTCATATCAACGTCTGCTTTAGAATCTTCAGCATAATTTAAATCTAAAACAACACCTTGTTCTTCAACAACACCTACTGACGTTGCCGCTAAATAATCTTTCACCGGAATTTTAGATACTTTTTCTGCTTGCAATAATTTTTCAAAAGCTAATACCATCGCTACATAAGCACCTGTAATAGAAGCTGTTCTCGTTCCGCCATCCGCTTGAATTACATCACAGTCAATCCAAACCGTTCTTTCGCCAAGCGCTTCTAAATCAACAACCGCACGTAATGCTCGTCCAATTAAACGCTGGATTTCCATTGTGCGCCCTGTTACTTTCCCTTTACTTGACTCTCTGATTGTACGTTGCTCTGTCGCACGTGGAATCATTGAGTATTCTGCTGTTACCCAGCCTTTTCCTTCTCCGCGCATAAACGGCGGTACACGCTCTTCAATTGTCGCTGAACAAATTACCTTTGTATCCCCAACTTCAATTAGTACTGATCCCTCTGGATGTTTTAAATAATTTGTATGAATATGTATATGGCGTAGCTCTGCTTTTCCTCTACCATCTACTCGCATAAAAATAACCCCCTCATAAATACTCTCATTAGTATAGCCAAATTTAAATGTACGATATGTATAACAATAAAAGAAGGGGAACTCAAAAAGCAATTCCCCTTTCTTACATAAGTATATCAAATTATTCGCGATTAAAAACTACCTGTATTCACGTTTTGTGGACGATCAACAGGTTTTATTAACTTTTCACCTTTCTCATCCATAAGATTTGCTTTCCCATTCACTTCAATAGAAACATTTTTCACACCTTGTTTTTCCGTTAAAGATAAGACTAACGATTTCAACACATAATTTGAAATCATGTTTTTGTCTGGGTTCACAAATATATTTTCATTAAAGTTTAATGTAATATTTCCGTTCTCCACTTTTGGATTCGTAATAAGCTTAGCTCCTGGATTAAAATCATTTAGTAGCGACCCTTGAATCGGACCTTTTACAAGCTCATCCACAATTGCCGAGTAATCATTTTCTTTTCCTTCTGCAACGCGCCTTGTTACCGGTACGTAATATTGCTGCTTATTATTATTTTGCGCCATAAAGTAAAGTGTAACCGGTTTTGTATGCGTCACATCTGCTACTTGTTCATCATCAAAGTTAATACCATTCGCACGACTTACACCTTCACCAAGCGGTGTACCCGCAACAGGCATCTTCACTAACTTTTCACCATTTATTTGGAACTGCACTTGTTTTATTTCTGTAAATTGAGTCAAAGTCCACGCTACTGATTCAACAATTTGACGTTCTTCTTCTTTTGAATAATTTTTCATTTCTTTAGAGAAATCAATTACTGCTGTCCCGCCTTTTTTCAAATTCAAGGTCATCGTCGTATTCGCTGGAAGGACTGCTCGAAATCCATTTGGCAATAAATTTGTAACTGGTCCATCTTTCACAAGATACTCTAACGTTTGCTGTACAACTTCATTCGCTTTCGGAGTAGGCATTGCAATAGTTTGCGGTACGACATATCCATTTTTATCAACGAGGTATAACTCTCTATTTACTGTTTGCCCTTGTTTATCTTTTTTAGCAGTTTCTTTCTTTTCACCTTCTGTATACGTAACTTTTTTTGGCGGATCAATTTGTTCTGTCGCTTTCTCTTGATTTAACAAGCCACACCCTGATAATAAAATCGCACTCACAGTAGCACCAACAACCCATTTAAAAGTGGATTTAGGCATGCCATTCCCCCCTAAAATCTAAGTTTGTACTATTATGTATACGAGCTGTTTCATGTTTTAGAACAAGCTATGGCTACTTATATAGAAAAAACCCTGATTTCTCAGGAGTTCTCTTATATGAATCTACTATTATTCTGTTTCTAAATTGATATGCTTCACATTTTCAATCGGCTGACCGAACCACTTTGATGCAATTTCTTTAAACAGGCCTATTTTACCAGTCGTTAAGAAGAGATGATCACTTTGTTCTTCTCCCTCATTTAGCATCTTACTATGGTATAAAATCGTACTTACCTCACGCGCTGTTTCATCACCCGAACTAATTAATTGTACTTGATCCCCCATTACCTTTTTAATAACAGGACCTAAAATCGGATAATGTGTACATCCTAGAATAAGCGTATCAATGTCAGTACTTTTCAACGGTTGCAATGTTTCTCTTACAACTTCATACGCCATTTCACTTTCGAAATTCCCACTCTCTACAAGCTCAACGAAAGGTGGGCACGCTAAACTTTCTACCATAACACGGTTATTAATAGACTTTAGCGCCTCTTCATAGGCGCCACTTTTTACTGTTCCAATCGTTCCAATAATCCCAACATGATACGTATTTGTCACTTTTAAAGCTGTACGTGATCCTGGATGAATAACTCCAACTACTGGAATTGGTAATTGTTTCTGCATTTCTTCTAATACAACCGCAGTTGCTGTATTACACGCAATAACTAACATTTTGATATTTAAATCTAATAAATGCTCCGTCATTTCCCACGTAAATTGACGCACTTCTTCACGAGAACGCGGACCATAAGGGCAACGTGCTGTATCCCCTAAATATATAATACGCTCTTTCGGCAACTGACGAATTAATTCCTTCGCTACTGTTAAACCGCCCACTCCTGAATCAATAACACCGATCGCTCTATTCAACTTAATCACCCGTTTTCTCATTCATCATCTTTTATGTTTATCAGTATATTTCACACACTTTAAGTTCGCTAACTTAAAGTGCCCCTGTATAAAAATTTTCATTTGTACCTATATAGATCAGGACCTTTTTTATTTTGCTCCTTTTTTTCATAATTTGCAAGACAGAAAAATAACCGACCTTCTATATGAAAGTCGGTTTCTTCTATATAAAATGCTCATTCAAAATAAAACTCCCGCTACTTTTATTAATAGCGGGAGTTTTATTTCTATATTTTATTTATCGCGTTCTTTATAGCCTTACCTATTTATGTATGAAACATTCTTATCATTCATATGGAGCATGAAACAAACAGAAAAATAGCCGACCTTTTGTATAAAAGTCGGCTGCTTTCTTATAGTTCAAGCTCTCCCATACGAAGAAGCTCAACAACTGCTTGTGAACGTCCTTTAACCCCTAGCTTTTGCATTGCGTTTGAGATGTGATTACGTACTGTTTTTTCACTTATAAACAGTTCACCTGCAATTTCCTTCGTCGTTTTATCTTGAACCAGTAATTCAAATACTTCTCTTTCTCTCTTTGTGAGTAACGGTTTAGATTGATACGCTTTTTCCTTCAACTGGTATAACCCTCCTTGCTTAAGCCAGAGCTGTATATGTGTAAGTTGGGTGTTTATTTAGTCAAGATATTGTATGAACGAAATGTGCAGGTGGTGAATGAAAATAGGCTTTATTTCTTATGTTATTTTAGACTTTTATACAGTGCGTACACTCTTTTTATCCACTTACTTTTCAGTACGCCATATTTGTTCTAGCAATATACTTACAACAGTACCTACGAACAAACCATTTCCGAATATATATTGCATCACAGACGGCAAGGATTGGAGTGCTCCAGACGGTAAAAACATAACACCACTTCCAAATAATATAGCAACTCCTAAAATCGTTACATTCCTTTCGCTGATTGGCACTTGTTTTATATTATTAAATCCAATTCCAATTAACTGTACGAACGAAGCCATTAAAACCGCAGATGCGACCGCGGATGGCAGAGAGGCTAAGTAGCGGATAATACTTGGAAACAGCGACATACCGACTAATAGTACACATGCAAATAAGAATGAACGCATGTACTTTTGATTTGTTAAACGTATGAAACCTGCCGTTGCTGGTAGTGGAATGACACCTACAGTTGAAAACAAAGAGGAAATCATATGCGAAATCCCTCCGACCCACGTACCATTTCTCAACTGTTTTTGTTCAATAGTCGCTTTATGAATCGTAGCTTGATTGATTGCTATAATAGCTGCCACTGTATTTGAAACTAAAATACATACCATAACGAAACTTGATACAGCCATACCTGTATTCCATTTTGGAATTCCCCACGCGAATATATGTGGAAGTTGCACAAACTGAGTTACTTGAGATGGGATCGTCACTTTTCCTGCAATGAGAAAAATGATCCAGCCACTAATTAACCCTATTAAAACCGCATAACTTTTAACAAACCCTTTTCCGAAGTTGGAGAGTATGACTACGAATAAAAATATGCCAAAAGCAATTAATGCTGTAAATCCATCAATTTGAGAAGCAGTAGCTGTAATTCCTAGCATTCCTTTTAAAAATACACCACTTAATTGTAAACATAATAAAAGTAAGAACGTCCCTGTCACGAGCGGCGTAAATAAAAATAAAATACGCCCGATAACTCCCGTTACTCCTAGCCCTATTAAAACAACTCCCGCAACCATCATTCCTAATTCTAAAATTTGCAATGTACTATGTAATTGATCCTGCCCTACAGTTGCATAAGCAAGCACGGTAAATACACCAACCCAAGATCCTGCTGGTCCATCCGCAATCGGAAGCTTATGTCCAAGCCATCCTTGTAAAAAAGAAGATATACCAACTACGAAAAACGTACGCTGCATTAAATAAAATACTTCTTCCGTCGTAAGATGAAATAATCCGCCAACGACAATTGGTAGCGCGATTGAGTTTGCTAATAAAAAAATAAACCATTGCAAAGTTCCCATAATATGATTTTGATTATGTTGATTGTCCAAACTTTTCATCCCTTCTTGCTTCCTTATAAGGAAGTATAGTACTTCCGTGTTTCTACTAAAAAAAAAAATAAGGGTTCTATTTTCACAATTAGAACCCTTCTCAAAACATCTAAACGATTCCTCTATACAAGATTATCAGATTTCACTTGATTTAAATCCCCTATAACAACATTTCCTTTATACATAACTACACGCTTCTCTGTTTGACGAGCCACTGCTTCCGCGGCGCATGTTGCATTCGTTAAAACAAAACTTGCCTCATCACCTACATTCGGCCACACTCGTTTCCCTTCATTATTTAACGTTTCTTTCCCTCCAGTAATAAAACGAAGAGCTTTCCCTAAAGACCTTTCATCACTCCAACCAAATCGTTCTGCCAATCGATTTGCCTTTTGAAGCATATCACCTGTGCCAAACGGAGACCAATGATCTGTAATACTATCATTTCCTAATGAAACTTTAACTCCTTTTCGATCTAATAATGGAATTGGGATTACTTGTTTACCGATTGGAACGGTTGAAGTGATATCAATCTTTAATGCTGCTAGTCTTTCTGCCACTTCTTCAGCTTCTTTATCAGTAACACCACCAAGTCCAAGCGCATGACTAATTGTTACACGACCTTGCCATCCTGCTTCTTCCGTTAGACTGGCTAATCTCTTCATTGTAAACGTTCCAAGATTATTCGCATCGTGCAAATGAATATCAACATCCGCATTAAATTCTACCGCAATGTCCATAATCGTATGTAATGATTTTTCAATATCATTATCTACTGTAGCTGGGTCCACTCCGCCAACTAATTGTGCGCCCATACGCATCGCATCTTTCACAAGTTGCATAGAATTACTTCGCAATAATCCATGTTGCGGAAATGCAACTATTCTACCAGACAACCGATCTTTATATGTTCCTAAAGCCGCTAACGTTGCCTCTAAATTACGAAGTCCAATAACCGGATCCACATTACAATGCGTTCTAATATTTGTTGCGCCATTTCGAAGCAATAACTCTAGCATATTTTCCGCCCTGTCTTGAGCAGTTGCTAATTGCTTTGGTAAAATCGTTTTTTCTTCATTAAAACGTGTAAAAATATTTTCTGCTGGCATACAAGCTTTCCAAGGCCCACTATAATATGTTTTATCAATATGAATATGCATCTCTTCAAAAGCTGGTAAAACTAATAAACGATTAGCATCAAAAGTTAACGTTCCTTCCTCTTGGGCGATTCCCGCTATAATTCTTTTAATTCGCCCATCTTCAATAAGAAGACTGCATATCTCAGTTTCCGTTTGTGAAATTTTCGCTTCTTCATATGTATAACCTGTTTCAAGCTTTACATTAGTCAACCAATATAATGTCATTACCATTTCCCCACCTTATATTAGAAAATACGTCACACCCTCATTTTCATTTTAATACCAACTGAAAATTAAGACAATTAATCCACTGTATTGTCCTTTCACAAAAAAATGTAATATAACCTAATGGTCTTCTCATAAAGTGAAACTATAATCAGTGGGGGGCATCCCCCACTGATTATTAGCCTTCACCAATCGGGCGTTTACGGGCAGTTGATCTCCCACCTAACTTCTTTGCTTCAGCCAAATTTTGAGGTGGGAGTTTTACTACCCACAAATAGCGGGATAAATTTCCATATAGAATAAAAGTACACTGTATCACTCATACATAACAGCGGTGATATAAAAAGGAGAGGATCATAATATGTCGAAGAGGTTATATAAATCCGAAACTGATAAAATGTTATTTGGTATATGCGGTGGTTTAGGAGAATATTTTGATATTAGCTCTACTCTCATTCGCATACTTTGGGTCATTGCTATTTTATGTTTTGGGACGGGGTTTTTAGTTTATTTTATTTGTTTATTACTTATGCCACGCTCTTACTAATAACTTTCTTTCATATATTTGAGCATAGCGTATAAAAAATCCCCTATAGATTTTTCTATAGGGGATTTTTTCATGAAGAATATTTCATCGTTAAATGTAATACCGCTACTTCATCCTCTTCATTTTTATAACTATGTTTCTTATTAGCTTCAAACTGAATGGAGTCAAACTCATTTAGCACATATACGTCGTTCTCAACTTGAATAGAAACTTTCCCTTTCATTACTGTTACCAGCTCAATTGCTCCTTCATGATGAGCTTCCGGTTCATATATACTATTCGCTCTTAAACAAGCACGGTGCATTTCCATCCCTGTTTCTTTCGTGTAACGGAACATCGTTTCTAAATGCCATGCTTGTCCTACATCTACTGCAAATCCTTCTCCGCAGCGCGCAACAGCTACAGGTTCTCCAACAACCATTAATCTCGATAAAGGAATCGATAACCCTTTCGTTATTTTCCAAATGACAGCTAACGTTGGATTCGTTTCGCCTCTCTCAATTTTCCCTAATGTTAATTTACTAACCCCTGTTTTTTGGGCTAATTCTTCTAAACTTAATTTTTGTTCATTTCGAATTTGTCTTAATAGCTGACCTACTTGCTGAATTACTTCTTTCGTTTGCATATCTTCATTTTCTTTCATATATAAAAACCACCTTAAAATATAAAAAAGTTTACTTTTATTAACTTTAAGTATATTATAATATACATAAATACTCAATTCCGAAAGGAGTGCCATACTTCATGCGCGCAATATTACTAGGTCTTTTATCATCGGCCTTTTTTTCTGCAACCTTTATTATTAACAGAGCAATGAATGTATCTGGAACAAGCTGGGCTTGGACTGCTTCCTTCCGTTTTCTATTTGCTCTCCCTATTTTATTCCTTATCGTTTTATTTCGCAAAAACTTAGGAGCTTTATGGGCAGAATTAAAAAAACATCCATTTGTATGGATCGGGTGGGGCTCGGTCGCTGGCATCGGCTTCTATTCTTTATTAAGTTTCGCAGCTGTTTTTTCTCCAGCTTGGCTCGTTGCTGGAACTTGGCAAGTTACGATATTAGCAGGTTTACTACTATCACCATTATTTTTCGTTAAAATAGAAACGAAATCAGGTACAAAACTTGTACGTGGAAAAATTCCACTTCGCAGTTTATATGTAGCATTATTTATTTTACTTGGTGTAATTTGTATGCAAGCGACTGCAGCGGGTCATATTACAATGACTCAGTTCATCTCGGGATTTTTACCTGTCGTATTAGCAGCTTTCTTATATCCGTTCGGTAACCGAAAAATGATGGAACTTGTTGGCGGGCGTCTTGATACATTCCAACGTGTATTAGGAATGGCAATCGGAAGTCTCCCTATTACAATCCTACTTGGTATATACGGATTTTCCACTACCGGTATTCCATCATCAAGTCAAATGATGCAAGGATTTTTGTTAGCATTATGTTCCGGAGTTATTGCGACGATGACATTTTTCTTTGCTACTGACTTAGCAAAAGACAATCTTGCTTTACTTGGAGCTGTTGAAGCAACACAAGCTGGAACGATGGTCTTCACTGTGCTTGGTGAGATTATTTTCTTAAATGGTTCATTCCCTAGCGGGCTGTCACTGATTGGGATGATTATTATCATGCTAGGAATGATCGTAAATAGTGTTTTAAACCGTTCTGTTCCAGTCATTAAACAAAAAAAATCAGCATAAAAATAGATATGGTTCTTCTTCATAGAACCATATCTATTTTTATTATCTCCCTATTTCGCCTTATCAGAATAGTATTTCATTAGCTGTTTATACTAAAACCTATGTTATAATACCTTTCATGCGCATTAATAGGAGGTAAATTATGTTAAAAAAAGCAATTGCTGAATTTATTGGTACATTTGTACTTGTATTATTCGGAACTGGAGTAGCTGTCATTGGTGGCGGAATTGAAGGAATTGGAACATTAGGTATCGCTATGGCTTTCGGATTATCTATCGTGGCTATGGCATATAGCATTGGAACAATTTCTGGATGTCATATTAACCCAGCAGTATCAATCGCTATGTTCATCAACAAAAGAATGAACGCTATGGAACTTAGCTATTATTTATTAGCTCAAATTTTAGGTGGTTTATTAGGAACTGCAACGTTAGTAACAATTTTACGATCTGCTAAATTACCTTTAGATAATTTAGGACAAAATAGTTTTGGAACTCTTGGTTTATCTGGAGCATTTTTAGTTGAATTCATTTTAACTTTCGTATTTGTTTTAGTTATCGTTGCTGTAACAGGTAAAAAGGGAAGTTCTTCTTTAGCTGGACTAGTAATTGGTTTCACATTAGTATTAATTCACTTATTAGGTATTCCGTTAACTGGAACATCTGTTAACCCAGCTCGTAGTATCGCACCAGCTCTATTCGCTGGCGGAGAAGCAATTTCTCAACTATGGGTGTTCATCGTTGCCCCAATTTTTGGTGGTATCGTAGCAGCTGTTGTAGGAAAGTTTATTTTAAATACGGAAAAATAGAACTTTCAATATTTCCGAATAAAAAAAAGCGAGCCCTCATCATGAGGAAGCTCGCTTTTTTTTATTCTTTAATTTTCGACTTTAAATTTGTAACTAATTGCTGCACCGTTACATTTGCAAGTACGTTTTCCATCGCTTCTTGCGATTGTATTAAAATAATCTCTAATACCGATTGAATATTAGCTCCTACTGGACATTCAATGTTGGGATTTTCATGGAAAGAAAATAGATGTCCTTCTTCTACAACTTCCACAGCTTTATATACATCAAGTAATGTAATTTCATCTAAATCACGAGCAAGTGTCGTACCACCTTTACCAGCTTGTACATCAACAAGTCCTGCTCTCTTCAACATTCCTGTAATGCGACGAATCACAACTGGATTTGTATTCACACTACCAGCAATCCATTCAGAGGTACAGCGAGAGTTTCGATCTATTGCAAGTAACGTTAACATATGAACACCTACTGTAAAACGACTACTAATTCCCATCTGCACACCCTCCTTTTTATTCATTCTATTAAAAGACAACTCTTATTATTATATACTATTTTTAATTTATACATAAAGTGAAACTTTAATCAGTGGGGGTTTTGTTCATCCCCCACTGATTATTAGTTGAACCAATCGGGCGTTTACGGGCAGTTGATCTCCCATCTAACTTCTTTGCTCCAGCTGAATTTTGAGATGGGAGTTTTACTGCCCGTTAATGCGGGGTAAAGAAAAAGCATGATTCCATTAGAAAATCATGCTTTCCCTCTATTATTGACGCTTTATAAATTTCGCTAAATCTTTAAACTTCACTTTATCAGAGTAATTCATTACACCATTTACATAGATACGACTTGTAACAGCATTTAATATACCAATTGTCGCCAATAAAACTACTAATGTTATCGTAATCTCTAGCATACCTGCTTCACCGGCTACAATCCGCGAGAAGGTAACCATCGGTGTGAAAAACGGAACATACGAACTTACAACAACAATAGTACTATTTGGATCACTTAATGATTTAATACTAATGAAGAATGCAGCCATGATCAAAATCATTATCGGGAAAGATACAGCTTGTAAATCCTCTGTCTTAGACACAACAGCTCCAGCCGCAGCGTACATCATCGCATAAAGTAAATACCCCGTAATGAAATAAACAAGAAACATACTTATAACCTTTGCATCTAATTTTGTAAAGTCAATTGGAACACCAAGTAATGAAGCACTTTCTAAATCGACCCAACCTAACAAATAAGGAATAAGATAACCACACGCCAATATTACAAGTTGTAATAACGCCGTTGAAACAACCGCCAAAATTTTCGCATACATCATCGTAAGAGGCTTTACTTTCGGAAGCATTACTTCCATTACACGTGACGCCTTTTCAGATGCAATATTCATTGCGATTGTATTTCCGAAAGCTACAATAAACATATACAAAGCAAATGTAAAGAAATATGCAATTCCGAAAGAAGATGTACGATCTTTTATCGCTTCTTGCTTCACTTGAATTTCTGCTTGTAATTGCTGCGCAATTTCTGGTGAAACATTATTTTTTGCAATCGTCACCTTCGTATATTGTTGTTTTAAATAACCCGCCATAATCGCAGAAGTCGCTTGGCTTGGAAATCCATTATACATATATGTAACTGCTGGAGTCCCATCCTTTTCCGTCACATGGAATAGACCATCTAAATCTCCCTCTTCTACTTGCTTATGCAGTTTATCAAAATCATCTTTTGAACCGACCGTTATTTTTGCTGATGGCAATAGCTTATTTAGCTCTTCTTTTTGTACTTTGTATGTGGAACTCTCTACTACAACTGCAATTTTATCTTTATCCTTATTTTTATCATCGCCTGAAGTAAAATGATTAAATGCAAAAATCCCAAACACAACCAAAAATAAAATCGCACTCGTAATTAATGATTTTTTAGATAAAAATGCTTCTTTAAAATAAAATGAAAATACATGAGAAAATTTACGCATCTTTATTTCGCCCTCTCTACAAAGATTTCGTTTAACGTCGGCTCTAACATTTTAAATTGTCGTAAACCAACACCTTGTTCTTGCAATTGTTGCAAAATCTTTAGAGCTTCTGCATCATCTTGTACTTTCACATAAAGAAGGCCTTGTTGTTTTTCATATGAAACATGTATAGCTTCTAATCCTTTTTCATTCTCTTTTGTATCTTCGATTGTTAAATTACGAAAACCGTATTCTTTCTTAATATCACTTAATTGTCCTTCTACGACCGCTTCACCTTTTTTCAAAATACATACATGTTGGCAAAAAGCCTCTACTTGCTCCATACGGTGACTAGATAAAATAATTGTCTTTCCGCTCTGTACTTGTTCTCCAATAATACTAGCCAACATTCCAGCATTAACTGGATCAAGTCCGCTAAATGGTTCATCCAAAATAAGAAGTTCTGGATCATGAAGAAGAGCAGCAATCAATTGAATTTTTTGCTGGTTCCCTTTCGAAAGTTCTCCTGCTGTTTTGAATTTATATTCTGGGATTGCTAAGCGCTCTAACCAGTAATCAATTGCAAGATCCACTTCTTTTTTCGTCATTCCTTCTAATCTGCCAAAATATCGCAACTGATCTATTACTCTACTTTTTGTATATAAGCCTCTTTCTTCTGGTAAATATCCAATTGTTACCCCGCTATCACCAAATGATTTTCCATCCCACGTAATAGAACCTTCATTTGGCGTTAATAAACCTAGTAACATTTTAATTGTCGTTGTTTTCCCTGCACCATTTCGGCCAAGTAACCCTAACACTTCACCTTTCGGTAAAGAGATTTGCAAACCATTAACTGCTTTAGATTCTCCGAATATTTTTGTTAAGTTTTGAATTTGTAAACTCAATGTATAAAGCCTCCCCTTTAGTATCATTCGTACCCTCTGTTAAAGCCTATGATTGTTCAGAATGAAATATAGTACTATATTTCATTCTCTTATATGTATCACTACACCTAACCCATCATTTGTTTCATTTAGTTAAAATTGTAAATAAAAATCCCGTTTTTGTCAATTATAATTGTCATTACGACAATAAAACTTGTCAAAATAATTATTATTATTTAACCCATCTTTCTAATATAGGACAAACTACTACATATACAAAAGACAATATGCAAATGTTCATAAAAAAAAATATAAAAAGCATTATATTTTAATATATAATATTAAATGATTTACTAACATCAAGGAGGATACATATGAAGATGAAGAGGGGTATTACCACTTTATTATCTGTAGCCGTTCTTTCCACATCGCTTGTAGCATGTTCAGGAATAGCTGAGAAAACAGTGGCGAAAGAAGAAAAAGTACAATTAACAGACCAGCAATTGATGGCTGATTTATGGTATCAAACAGCTGGTGAAACGAAAGCACTATACTACCAAGGATATAATCTTGGTCAATTGAAGCTTGATGCAGCTCTTGCAAAAGGGACAGGCAAAAAACCTGCTATCGTACTTGATTTAGATGAAACTGTTTTAGATAACAGTCCCCATCAAGCAATGAGCGTAAAAACAGGAAAAGGCTATCCTTATAAATGGGACGATTGGATTAATAAAGCTGAAGCTGACGCTCTTCCAGGCGCGATTGATTTCTTAAAATATACAGAGTCTAAAGGTGTAGATATTTACTACATCTCAAATCGCAAAACGAATCAACTAGATGCAACTATTAAAAACCTTGAGCGCGTTGGTGCTCCACAAGCAACAAAAGAGCATATCTTATTACAAGATCCGAAAGAAAAAGGGAAAGAAAAACGTCGTGAACTTGTTTCTCAAACACATGACATCGTCCTATTCTTCGGTGACAACTTATCTGATTTCACTGGTTTTGATGGGAAATCTGTAAAAGATCGCAATGAAACAGTGGCAGAATCAAAAGCACAATTTGGTGAAAAATTCATCATTTTCCCTAACCCAATGTACGGTGACTGGGAAGGTGCTTTATACGATTATAATTTCAAAAAATCAGATGCAGAAAAAGACAAAATCCGTCATGAAAACTTAAAATCATTTGATGCAAAATAACAAAGAGGATGGCTTGCGCCATCCTCTTTTATTGCATATTTCTTGTTAAAGGCAAGATAAACACTTCAACACGTCTATTTTTCGCTTTTCCTTCTGGCGTATCATTTGGTGCAATTGAACGGTATTCTCCATAACCAACTGCACTAAATTTTTCTGGTTGCAATTCTTTATTTTGAAGTAACACCTGCATAAAATTAACTGCACGCTGCGTACTTAATTCCCAATTCGATGCAAACTGTGCGTTTGAAATAGGAACATTGTCTGTATGGCCCGATACGGTAATTTCACGAGGTGATGCTGAAACAAGTAGGTTAGACATCTCTTTTGCAATCCCTAACGATTCCAACTTCACATCTGCTTTCCCTGAATCAAATAGTACATTTTCTAATATCGTTAACATTAATCCTTTTTCAGTTAACTTAGTTTGAAAAGAAGAGGATAGTTGTGTCTCATTAATATATTGATCAATCTTTTTTTGTAATGCTTTCAACTCATCCATTTCTTTTTTTTCTTTAGCTCTATCTTCCGCTTGTTTTTTTGCTTGTTCTGCCTCAAGGCTATTTGCTGATAATTCTTTTTCCTCATTTGGTTTTTGATCGCTTAAAAATTCTTTATTTCCTGTTCCACCGGCTAACTCACTTCGAAAAGCAACTGCCATCTGTTTAAACTTCGCAGCATCTATACTACTCATTGCGAATAATACGATGAACAATGCAAATAACAACGTTAACATATCAGAATACGGAATTAACCAAGTTTCATCAATATGCTCTTCATGTTTTTTCTTTTTGCCTCTTCTATTTTTCTTACTCCGCATTTTTTTCCGCTCCTTTTTCTAGCTTCTTACGCTCAGTTGCAGAAAGCGCACCTAAAATGCGGTTTTTCATAATAAACGGATATGTACCTTCTTGTAACATTAATAAACAATCAATAATTAAACGTTTCTTCTCTAATTCAGCAGCAGACTTTTGCTTCAATTTGTTTGCAAATGGATGCCATAATACGTAACCTGAAAAAATACCGAAAATCGTTGCAATAAACGCACCTGAAATAGCATGCCCTAGCTTTTCAATATCAGTTAAATTTCCAAGTGCAGCTACAAGACCAATAACAGCACCTAAAACCCCTAGTGTAGGTGCATATGTACCAGCTTGCGAAAAAATAGCAGCCCCTTTTGCATGTCTCTCTTCAATCGCTTCTAATTCGGCTTCTAAAATTTGTTCTAAATCCTCTGCAGATACACCATCAATAACAAATTTCATACCACGCAAAAGAAATTCATCTTCAATTTCATCTAATTGTTGCTCTAAAGACAAAATACCGTATTTTCTACTCTCAGATGTCCAATGAACAAATAATTCTAGCAATTGTTCATAACTTAAATCTTTTTTATTTGAACCAAAAAGAACTTTAAATAATTTTGGAACTTTTTTTAGTTGATTCATCGGAAATGCAATACACACTGCAGCAAATGTACCGACGAAAATAATTAGTGCTGCGGCAGGATTTAGTAAGGCTGTTATGTCAGCGCCCTTGACGACCATCCCTACGACTACCGCTAATACTCCTAAAATGATTCCAATAATTGTTGCAAAATCCATTCCCAATCACTCCTAGTCTATACAAGAGGTCTTTTATTCTCAATAATCGCTACATCTTCTTATATACATATATTACATAAAAAATGCACTTCATGAAAGATAAGAAATGAATTATATGAAAAAATACTACATTTTCACACATTTTCTGACATTTTCTTTGCATTTCTATTACGTTACGACTCTTATATTTCTTTTTCAACAAACTAGACTTATAATAAAAACGATACATACTTTATTAAGAAAGGACTGTGATTACAGGGCATCATGAAAAAAATAATAATTATTTCTGCCGCTACTATTGTAATCGGTATCACATCTTTCGTTTACTTTGGTTCTAAATCACCACTACAAAACGAAGCGAAAGCTGTCGAAAATCAAAAACATAATAACCACCAAAAAGAAGAGATTCCTGCTTTTCAAAAAGCTGATCATAATGCAAAGAAACTAGATGATAATTTTTCCGTTGTAACAAATCCAGATTCTGCTCTTGTATTAGTCAATAAACATCGTAAATTACCAGATGGGTACATTCCAGAAGATTTGACGAAACCGAACGTACCATTTACTAGTCCAAAAGATAAAGAGAAAACATTACTTCGCAAAGATGCTGCAGACGCTCTTGAAAAAATGTTCCAAGCAGCGAAAGAAGAAGGTTTAGAACTTACAGCAGTTTCAGGTTACCGTTCTTACAAACGCCAACAGTCATTACATACTACATATATTAAACGCCAAGGAAAAGCTGAGGCTGATTCGGTAAGTGCAATTCCTGGAACAAGTGAGCATCAAACCGGTCTAGCAATGGATATTAGCTCAAAATCTGCTAAATTCCAATTAGAACCAATCTTCGGAGAGACAGCAGAAGGAAAATGGGTTGCAGAACATGCCCATGAGTTCGGATTTGTCATTCGTTATTTAGAGGATAAAACAAAAACAACAGAGTATGCATATGAACCGTGGCACTTACGCTACGTCGGCAATCCATATGCCACATACATATATAAGCACCATCTAACATTAGAAGAGGCGATGGAGGACAAAAAATAAGAGAGCCAATCGCTCTCTTATTTTTCTTTTATTCTATTATAATAGCAATTCCTTCCATTCCTCAGGCCACGGTTCGCCTCTTCCAGTTTTTTTCGATGCTTGGACCATCATACCGCGTCCAACTAAGCAAACTTCTCCTTCTGCATTTTTGACCATATAGTGTAAATCTAAAGAGGAATTCCCAACCGCTCCCGCCTTTACATATACTTTCAACTGCTCATCAAAATAAATTTGTTTAATAAAATTGCATTGTAGATCTGCGACGACTATCATCGTTTCTGATGATTCATGTGTCCATTCTTGCATAAATCCGAGTTCTTTAAACAATGCGATACGCGCTTCTTCAAAATATGTAAAAGCAACGACATTATTTACATGTCCAAACATATCTACTTCACCAAAACGAACTTTGACAGGATTATAAAATGAAAAACCACTTTCCCATTGCTCAAAGTCTTCAATATAAGAAATTCTCTTCATCGTTCCCTCTCCTTTTCGCCCTTAAAATAAAGTGAAACTTTAATCAGTGGGGGTTTTGTTCATCCCCCACTGATTATTAGCCTCCACCAATCGGGCGTTTACGGGCAGTTGATCTCCCACCTAGCTTCTTTGCTCCACCTGAATTTTGAGGTGGGAGTTTTACTGCCCGTTAATGCGGGATAAACAGAAATATAAAGTTATAAATATTGCCTCTTCAACATGAAGAGGCAATATTTATTAATAGTTATTATCGCTACCAAAGAAATCTTTGAACGATTGAATTGTTGTATCACGGTTTAATGCTGCAATTGAAGTTGTTAATGGAATACCTTTCGGACATGATTGCACACAGTTTTGAGAGTTACCACAGTTTGCAAGTCCTCCATCACCCATAATTGCACGTAAGCGATCTGCTTTATGCATTTCACCAGTTGGATGCGAGTTAAATAAACGCGCTTGTGAAAGCGGTGCTGGTCCAATAAAGTCAGACTTACTGTTTACGTTCGGACATGACTCTAAGCAAACACCACATGTCATACATTTCGAAAGTTCATATGCCCATTGACGCTTTTTCTCTGGCATTCTTGGACCTGGCCCTAGGTCGTACGTACCGTCGATTGGAATCCAAGCTTTAACCCGTTTTAACGCGTTAAACATACGGCTACGGTCAACTTGTAAATCACGTACAATCGGGAATGTCTTCATCGGCTTTAAGCGAATTGGTTGCTCTAACTGGTCAATAAGAGCTGTACATGATTGACGTGGTTTTCCGTTAATCACCATCGAACAAGCACCACATACTTCTTCTAAACAGTTCATATCCCATGCAATCGGAGTCGTCTGGTTTCCTTTTGAATCGACAGGATTACGGCGAATTTCCATAAGCGCCGAAATAATATTCATATTAGGACGATATGGAATTTCAAACTCTTGGTCAAACTCTTGTGCATCTGGTCCATCTTGTCTCGTAATGATGAGGCGGATTGTTTTCTCAGACATGTTGCTTATCCCCCTTCTCTTCACCCTTAGCAGCTACATCGTGTTTTGAGGAATAATCACGTTTACGTGGTTTAATTAATGAAACATCCACTTCTTCGTAATGGAATGCTGGTGCCTTTCCTTCTCCCTCAAATTTCGCCATCGTAGTTTTTAAGAAGTTTGCATCATCACGATTTGGGAATTCTGGTTTGTAATGCGCTCCGCGGCTTTCATTACGGTTATATGCGCCAATTGTAATAACACGTGCTAACTCGAACATATTTGCAAGTTGGCGTGTAAATGAAGCACCCTGGTTACTCCATCTAGCTGTATCGTTAATGTTAATGCGTTTGTAACGCGCCATTAACTCTTCAATTTTCGCATCAGTTTCTAGTAACTTTTTATTTTCACGAACTACTGTAACGTTATCTGTCATCCATTCTCCAAGCTCTTTATGAAGAACATATGCATTTTCGTTACCATCAAGCATTAAAATATTGTTAAATTTCTCTGTTTCGATTAATTCATTTTGCTCATATACAGTAGATGAAACAGCATCAGATGATTTAGAAAGACCTTTCATATACTCAATTGCGTTCGGTCCTGCTACCATACCACCGTAAATTGCTGATAATAATGAGTTCGCACCAAGGCGGTTACCACCGTGCATAGAATAATCACACTCACCTGCTGCAAATAAACCTGGAATACTTGTCATTTGCTTATAATCAACCCATAATCCGCCCATTGAATAGTGAACTGCTGGGAAGATTTTCATTGGTAGTTTACGAGGATCATCACCTGTAAATTTCTCATAGATTTCAATAATTCCACCAAGTTTAATATCTAGTTCTTTCGGATTTTTATGAGAAAGATCTAAGTACACCATGTTTTCACCGTTAATACCTAGTTTTTGCTCTACGCAAACATCAAAGATTTCACGCGTTGCAATATCACGAGGTACAAGGTTTCCGTAAGCTGGATATTTTTCTTCTAAGAAGTACCATGGCTTACCATCTTTATACGTCCAAACACGTCCACCTTCACCACGTGCAGATTCACTCATAAGACGTAACTTATCGTCTCCAGGAATTGCCGTTGGATGAATTTGAATGAACTCACCGTTCGCATAATATGCACCTTGTTGATATACAGCAGACGCTGCTGTACCTGTATTAATAATAGAGTTTGTTGATTTTCCAAAGATGATACCAGGGCCCCCTGTTGCCATAATCACGGCATCAGCTTGGAAACTTTTTATCTCCATAGTTTGTAAGTCTTGCGCGACGATTCCTCGGCACACACCTTCATCATCTACAACAGCTCGTAAGAAATCCCAACCTTCATATTTCGTTACAAGTCCTGCTACTTCATGACGACGTACTTGCTCATCTAATGCATATAGTAATTGTTGACCAGTTGTTGCGCCAGCAAATGCTGTACGGTGATGTTGTGTTCCACCGAAACGACGGAAATCCAGAAGTCCTTCTTCCGTACGGTTGAACATAACACCCATGCGATCCATTAAATGAATAATACCAGGTGCTGCATCACACATCGCTTTAACTGGTGGTTGGTTCGCTAAGAAGTCCCCACCATAAATTGTATCGTCAAAGTGGATCCATGGAGAATCCCCTTCACCTTTTGTATTTACGGCACCGTTAATTCCACCTTGGGCACATACAGAATGTGAACGTTTTACTGGTACTAAAGAAAATAGTTCAACATTTACTCCTGCTTCTGCCGCTTTAATCGTTGCCATTAAGCCGGCCAAGCCACCGCCGACTACTATAAGTTTCCCTTTCATGCTCTCCCACTCCTTACTGGTTTGCTAGCTGTGGATCGATGAACGCTAATAATGCACTCACACCTACATAAGATAGACCTAAGAAAATAGCTAATGTTACATAAGTAGAGATTCTTTGTGAACGTGGAGATACTGTAATTCCCCAGCTTATACAGAATGTCCATAGTCCATTTGCAAAGTGGAAAATTGTTGAAACAACACCAACTAAATAGAAACCAAACATAAATGGGTTGTTTAAAATATCTGCCATCATATCATAGTTTACCTCTTTACCTAACAATGCTTGAATACGAGTTTCCCAGACGTGCCAAGAAATGAAGATCAGCGTAACGATACCTGAAATTCGTTGGAAGACGAACATCCAGTTACGGAAATAGCCGTAAGATACCGCATTGTTCTTAGCTGTAAATGCAATATATAAGCCATATATAGCATGGTACAGTATAGGTAAAAAGATGATGAAAATTTCTAGCGCATACCGGAATGGAAGGAGCTCCATAAAGCCTGCAGCTTTGTTAAAAGCCTCTGCTCCCCTTGTTGCAAAGTTGTTTACAATTAAATGTTGCGTCAAAAAGACACCAACCGGAATGACCCCCATTAATGAGTGCCACTTACGAAACGTATACTCGCGGCCTTTCATGTCCCCATTACCCCCTTGAATGTTTGACTGCTGTTTTCAGATTAATTTACAACAATAATGTTTTTTCACTATTGGCATAAGAAAAACTGAAAAAATTATTCGAAATATTTCAGCATAATTTGATAACAAGTTCATTTTACCCCTATTTTTGTCGAAGCGTCAAGAAAACGTATACATAATTTGCACATAATTTGCATATAATTTGCCAATTCTTTTTTTCTTATATATTCAGATTTCCCAAAAGAAAAATCTATTTTTATAAATGAAAAATGTTATATAATAATCCCTATAGAAAGAGGGGAATATTGTGAGCAAAAATACAATCGATATAACATCTTTAGAAGATGTTTCATTGAACGCCTTCGCTTATGAATTGCTACGTGAAGAATTACTACCTGATTTAATTGGTAACGATTTAGATGGTATTTTATACTGGGCTGGTAGAAACCTTGCGAGAAAATATCCGCTAGAAACAATTGAAGAAGTCATTCAGTTTTTTGAAAAAGCTGGTTGGGGCACTTTAAGTATCATTGAACATAAACGTCGTGAAATGCAGTTTCAACTTAAAGGTACACTTATTACTGAGCGTCAAAAACAAAAAAGACATTCATCTTATCAATTAGAAGCTGGATTTATCGCCGAGCAAATTCAAAGACAAAGAAACGTCGTTGCAGAGTCCTATGAGGAACAGAAAAAGCGTTCAGACTCTATTACATTTCTTGTTAAATGGGATATAAAAGATCTCATTGAAGTGTAGCATCTACTTACAGTCAACTAGACATATAAGTTTAGTTGACTTTTTTGTATATTCATTCAGATGAGTTTATTTTAAATCTTCAGAAATTATACCAAAAAACAGAAGACGTTGTAAACTACAACGTCTTCTTATCTGTTAAATAAGTATATATCATCTCTGCAACATTTTTCGGCATACCTGCTTCGACAAATTCAGCTATGGAAGCTTCTTTCATCTTTTTTAACGAGCCAAAATGTTTTAACAATACCTTTTTTCGTTTATCGCCGATTCCTGGAATATCATCCAATGCTGATTGAATGACCGATTTCCCGTGCAACTGGCGATGGAATGTAATTGCAAATCTATGCACTTCATCTTGAATGCGTTGCAATAAATAAAATTCTTGGCTATTCCTCTCAAGCATCACAGGTTCAGGTGGATCTCCAATAATTAAATGGGAGGTTTTATGTTTGTCATCTTTTACAAGCCCTGCCATCGGAATATATAAACCGAGTTCGTTCTCCAGAACATCACTTGTAGCGGCCAGATGGCCTTTTCCACCATCAATAATGATTAAATCTGGTAAAGGTAAATTCTCTTTAAGCGCCCTCGTATAACGGCGTCTTACAACTTCCCTCATAGATTCGTAATCATCAGGACCTTGAACCGTTTTAATTTTATATTTCCGATATTCTTTCTTCGCTGGTTTCCCATCGATAAAAGCAATCATTGCTGAAACAGGATTTGTTCCTTGAATATTTGAATTATCAAACGCTTCAATACGATATGGTGTTTCAATCCCTAGTTGCTTCCCTAGATTATCAACAGCTTTAATCGTCCGTTCTTCATCACGTTCAATTAAGTGAAATTTCTCTTCTAGTGCAATTTTTGCATTTTTATTTGCTAATTCTACAAGATCTTTTTTCTTCCCACGCTTCGGCTGTGTCGCTTCAACTTCTAAAAAGCGCTCTACTAATTCTGAATCTATACTTCCTGGAACAACAATTTCCTTCGGCTTGAAATGACTACTGTTTTCATAAAATTGACCGATAAAAGTTAAAAATCCCTCTTCTGGTTCATCATAAATCGGGAACATAGAAACATCACGTTCAATTAGCTTTCCTTTTCGAACGAAGAAAACTTGAACACACATCCACCCTTTATCAACTGCATATCCAAACACATCACGATCCACTAAATCACTCATAATCATCTTTTGCTTTTCCATAATTGCATCAATATGAGCAATTTGATCTCGCAACTCTTTCGCCCGTTCAAATTCTAGCTTTTCTGAAGCCTCATACATCTTCGTTTCTAATTCTGAACGAATTTCTTTATGCCCACCGTTTAAGAATTTAATAATTTCATCAACAATTTCTTTGTTTTGCTCATCCGTTACTTCTTTCACACAAGGTGCTAAACATTGACCCATATGATAATACAAGCAAACTTTATCTGGCATATTTGAACATTTACGAAGTGGATACATACGATCTAATAATTTCTTTGTTTCATGTGCCGATTGCGCATTTGGATAAGGCCCAAAGTACTTTCCTTTATCCTTTTTTACATTGCGCGTAATGAGTAAGCGCGGCTGTTTTTCAGCTGTAATTTTAATGAAAGGATATGTTTTATCATCTTTTAATTGAATATTATATTTTGGATCATATTTTTTTATTAAATTTAACTCTAAAATAAGAGCCTCCAAATTTGAGGAAGTCACAATATATTCAAAATCAACAATTTCTCCAACAAGCCGAAGTGTTTTCCCATCATGCGAACCAGTAAAGTACGAGCGCACACGATTTTTGAGTACCTTTGCTTTTCCGACATATATAACCGTTCCCTGCTTATCCTTCATTAAATAACAACCAGGTTGATCGGGCAAAATTGCTAACTTCTCTTTTAAATGCTCGTGCACTCGTCTCCCTCCATTTCTACATGCTTATGCTTATCATTTTTATTTTCACATAAAAACATACTATGCCAAAACACCCAACATACGTTCTTTTATTGTAACGGAAAGGTTGTAAAAAAGAAAATAAAAAAAGCTACCAAATGGTAGCTTCTTTATTTTAGAAGTGTTTAGAAACTAATTCTACTAACGCTTCTTTCGGTTTATATCCTAACGCTTGATCAACCACTTTACCGTCTTTTAATACGAAAAGAGCTGGAATGCTCATTACTTCGAATTGACGAGCAGTTTCTTGGTTTTCATCAACGTCCACTTTTACTACTTTTACTTTCTCGCCTAACTCTGAATCGATTTCCTCTAATACAGGAGCGATCATTTTACAAGGTCCGCACCAAGGCGCCCAGAAATCTAATAGTACAACACCTTCGCTAGTTTCAGCTGCGAAGCTTTGGTCATTTGCATTTATAATTGCCATTTTATTTCCTCCTTCAAGTATATTCTACCAAGAGTATATCATTAACTTTTATACGTGGCGAATATTATGTATCGTTATGTATTGTAACAAAAAAATGTTCCTTTATACTATATAAAAATATGGATGAAATACTAAAAAGATGAGAGACAGGGGATCTCTCACCTTTTTCTATATATAGGGGTACTTCACTTGGAACTCAAGGGTACTCAAATCATGAATGTACTTTTAACTTTTTAAACTCTTCTGTTAAAAGAGGTAATACTTCAAACAGATCACCGACAATACCATAGTCAGCTACTTTGAAGATACTAGCTTCTGGATCTTTATTAATCGCAACGATTATTTTTGAATTAGACATACCAGCTAAATGCTGAATTGCACCAGAAATCCCGCATGCAATGTATAGGTCTGGTGTAACAACTTTACCTGTTTGACCAATTTGTAATGAATAATCACAGTACTCTGCATCACAAGCACCACGAGATGCTCCAACAGCGCCGCCTAGTACGTCAGCTAATTCTTTTAACGGTTTAAATCCTTCTTCACTCTTCACACCACGTCCACCAGCTATAATAACTTTCGCTTCAGAAAGATCAACACCTTCTGCAGTTTTACGGACAACATCTTGAATGATTGTACGTAAATCTTTCACATCAACTGTAATAGAAGACACGTCAGCTGTGCGAGACTCGTCTTTTTCAAGAGTTGCAATATTATTTGGACGCACTGTCGCAAATAATATACCATCTGTTACAATCTTCTTCTCAAATGCTTTACCAGAGTAAATCGGACGAGTGAAGATAACATTTCCACCTTCAACTTCTAAAGCCGTTACGTCAGAAATTAAACCAGCTTCTAATTTCGCTGCTAATTTTGGTGATAAATCTTTACCAAGTGCCGTATGTCCAAATACAATGCCTTCTGGCTTTTCTTCAGCATATACAGCTAAAAACGCTTGTGCATATCCATCAGATGTATATGATTTTAATTTATCATTTTCAACTGTCACAACGCGATCTGCACCGTAATGAATCAATTCATTTGCAAAAGAGGCAACGCTGTCTCCAACTAGAAGACCTACCACTTCACCGCCTTCTGCAATTGTTTTTGCTGCTGCTACCGCTTCAAACGAAACGTTACGTAGCGATCCATCACGAACTTCACCCATTACTAATACTTTACGAGCCATAGATTTTCCCTCCTGCATATATAATTTCGTATTTTATTAGATTACTTTCGCTTCTGTATGGAGCAACGATACAAGTTCTTTTACTTGATCTTGCAGCTCGCCTTGTAACACTTTTCCTGCATCTTTCTTAGGAGGCAAATAGATTTCAATTGTTTTTGTTTTTGCTTCCACATCATCTTCTTCTAAATCTAAATCATCTAATTCTACTTCTTCTAGTGGCTTCTTCTTCGCTTTCATAATACCTGGAAGTGATGGATAACGCGGTTCATTTAAACCTTGTTGCGCTGTTACTAGAAGAGGTAATGATGATTCAATTACTTCTGTATCCCCTTCAACATCACGCTCAATCTTCACATTTGTACCATCAATTTCAAGCTTCGTAATCGTCGTTACGTATGGGATATTTAACGCTTCAGCTACTCGTGGACCAACTTGTCCAGATGCACCGTCAATCGCAACGTTCCCGCCTAAAATTAAATCGATTTCTTTATCTTTTAAATATTCAGCGAGCACTTTTGCTGTTGTAAATTGGTCACCATTCTCAACATCATCTTCAATGTTAATTAGTACCGCTTTATCGCAGCCCATCGCTAATGCTGTGCGAAGTTCTTTTTCACTATCCTCGCCACCAACTGTTATAACAGTAACTTCTCCACCTTGTGCATCTCTTACTTGAATCGCTTCTTCAATCGCATATTCATCGTAAGGGTTGATGATGAATTCCGCTTCGCCATCGTAAATTGCACCGTTTTTAATTACGATTTTTTCTTCTGTATCAAATGTTCGTTTCATGAGTACGTAGATGTTCATTCCATTTACCCCCTTATTTTTCAGAAAGATTCTATCAATTTTAAAATTCTGTTAATTTTTATTAAAAAAATAATTAGACTACCTACCACTAAATGAAGGCTTACGCTTTTCTAAAAACGCTGCTACGCCTTCTCTTCCATCTTCACTCGTAAATACTTCACCAAAAATCTGTGATTCACGCTGTACACCTTCATAATAATGAGACGATTTTGTCGTTTGTAATAACTCTAGCACAGCACGAGTTGTTGCTGGGCTTTTTCCAGCAATCTGTTTTGCAATTTTAAGCGTATCTTCTAAAATGGATTCTTCAGAAAACACTCCGTTAACAAGTCCCCATTGTAATGCTTCTGCACCAGTAATTGGTGTACTTGTTAACATCATTTCACAAGCTTTCGCTTTACCAACATAACGTGGTAAGCGCTGTGTACCTGCAAAACCAGGAATTAATCCAAGTGTTAATTCAGGTAAACCAAGCTTTGTACTTTCAGTTACAAAGCGCATGTGGCAAGACATAGCAAACTCAAGGCCGCCGCCAAGTGCCGCTCCATGAATTGCCGCAATAACTGGTTTTGAGCATTTTTCAACACGCTCAAACGTAACTTGTCCAAGCTGTGCTAACTCTGTTGCTTGCTTCGCTTCAGTAACAGATGTAAATTCTTTAATATCTGCCCCTGCTGAGAAGAAGCGTCCTTCACCATGTAAAACAACAACACGAATGTTATCATCCTTTTCCACTTGATCGATTAATTCAGTAACGTCATGCATAACTTGTGAAGACATCGCATTAGCTGGCGCATGATTTAACGTCGCCACCGCGATATGATCTTCAACTTTTACAGATAGGAATTTCAACATGATCCCTCCCATTATTGACGATAACCACAAGCTGCAATAAGTAGCCCATGTACCGTTTTTGAAAGTGCGACCAGATCATACTTATGATCGCTCATTACCCAATTGGTCACAACTTCATCTACTGTTCCAAAGATCATTTGTCTTGCCACGCGAACGTTTAAATCCGCCTGAAATTCACCTTGCTTTATACCTGTCTCTAAAATCTCATCCATAACTTGTAAGTAGCCTTTTAATACTTCATTTATTTTAAGGCGCAAGTCTTGATTGGACTGCCTTAGCTCTAATTGCGTAACGATAGCAAGAGGATCATTTTGTGACAACAGCAAGAAGTGCGTTTCTACCAACATGAATAACTTCGCTACAGCGCTTTCAATTCCTGCTATTTTTTGACGAATTGTTTCAACAAATTCTCCCATCTTCTCTTGGAATAAGGATATTAATATATCTTCTTTATTTTTAAAATATAAATAAATCGTGCCATCAGCTACCCCAGCTTGCTTTGCAATTTTAGAAACTTGCGCTTGATGGTATCCATTCTCCGCAATCACAATGACTGCAGCATCAATAATCTGATTGTATTTCGGTCTATTTTTCTTCACTTTACTGTCCCCTTCAAGAAGATGACTGAATGAATAGTCATTCATATTCTTATAATACTGACTATTTAGAAAAGTGTCAATCCTATTTTTTCAAAAAGAAAGGGCCTTAGCCCGTTTGCTCATCCTCATTCTTTCTCTTCTCTTCATCTATTAGGACACGGCGTAAAATTTTTCCGACTGTCGTCTTCGGCAACTCACTTCTAAACTCATATACCTTCGGAACTTTGTAAGCTGCTAAATATTTACGTGCAAACTGATCTAATTCTTCTTCAGAACACTCAGTTCCTTCTTTCAAAACAACAAACGCTTTTACAGTTTCCCCTCGATACGGATCAGGAACACCGATTGTTACCACTTCTTGCACCTTTTCGTGTTCATATAAAACTTCTTCTATTTCACGAGGATATACGTTAAAGCCACTAGCAACGATCATATCTTTCTTACGATCTTTCACATAGAAAAAGCCATCCTCATCCATGTATCCTACATCACCTGTATGGAGCCAGCCATCTTGCAGTACAGCTGCCGTTTCTTCTGGCTTATTCCAATACCCTTTCATAATTTGTGGGCCCTTTACAACAATTTCACCAATTTCACCTGGAGGTAATGACTCTCCTGTTTCAAGTGACATGATGATTGCCTCTGTATCCGGCCACGGTACCCCAATACTTCCCGGCACACGCTTTTCCCACAAAAAATTCCCATGTGTAACTGGTGATGACTCCGTTAATCCATAACCCTCTACTAATTTACCACCTGTAACTCTCTCAAACTCCTCCTGCACTTCTACAGGAAGCGGTGCAGAACCACTAATACAAGCCTGAATTGAAGAAATATCATATTCTTTTAAAAGAGGACTATTTAATAGAGCAATATAAATGGTTGGTGCTCCTGGAAATAGTGTAACTTTATGTTTCTTAATTGCTTCAAAAACCATTTTCATATCAAACTTCGGAATAAGCACCATTTTATATCCTTGCATAATACTTAAATTCATTACGGCTGTCATCCCGTACACATGAAAAAACGGAAGAACACCAAGAATTACCTCTTCTCCTTCTTTACAATTATATAACCAATGCGCTCCCATTAAAGTGTTCGAAACGAGGTTTTTATGCGTTAACATAACCCCTTTTGGAAACCCTGTCGTTCCCCCTGTATACTGCAAAAGGGCTAGATCATTTTCAGGATCACATGGAACTTCAACATCAGCATTACTTTCTCTTTCTACCGATTTCCAAAGATGAATCGTTTCGCTTTCCGACACATTCACAACAAGATTTGCCTGCTTTTTTTGTACAAATGGATAAAGTAAATTTTTAGGGAATGGTAAAAAATCTGCAATACGGGTTACGATAATATGCTCAAGCTTTGTTGCAGTTTGAACATTAGTAACTCTCGGAAACACTAAATCCAGACAAAGAATAGCTTTTGCCCCTGAGTCATGAAGTTGGTACTCAAGCTCTCTTTCTGTATAAAGAGGATTCGTTTGTACAACAATCCCCCCCGCAAGCAAAGTACCATAATAACCAATTACAGATTGCGGACAATTCGGTAACATAATCGCAACTCTATCGCCTTTTTCAATACCAAGCCTTTGAAGGTAATTCGCAAATTTCTTTACCTTGTCATGGAAATCTGAAAATGTAACATCTTTCCCTAAAAATTGAAGCGCTTTCTTTTCTGGATAACGAGCAGCCACTTTCTCTAAATATCCATGAAGTGGCTGAATATCATATGAAATCGTACCTGGAATTTCATCTGGATAGCTCTGCAACCAAGGTTTTTCCACTCTCATTCCCCCTTCCAATACTTGTGAAAATAAATGAATGTTCATTCATGATGGTTGTTTTCATTATATTATAGTCGTAACATCGTTACAATCATAATATTCTGACTTTTTTATAACTATGCTTTACTTCCTTAACTTCTTATTATATGTAGAAACTCTCCTAATTTTAAAAGAATAAGAGAGTTCACGTTACTTAGCTTAATCTTATAATCGTTAAAACTGCACCAGGTGTAGTCGTTGATAATGTGGCAACAGCTAACAATCCAAACAACTGCAAACTAATTGCACTACCCGCTGCCAAAGTTGTAATAATTGTCGCACTAAATGAAGTCGTTGCTAATGCGGGAGAATTGATAGTCCCAGCAAGCGGTGCACCATTAATTGTAATTCGCGAACTAACTAATAATGAAGCCGTTATATTAATTGTATATGAAATATAATAATTCCCCGCATTTGCGGCCGTAAATACAGTGTTCCCCCCCGACACTGTAATTCCCGGACCGATATTCTGATTATTTGGAAGTGGGACATTTGTTCCACCAAGAAGCACTGATATTGCCGCTCCTGATGTATTATTCGCAAATACATACGTTGCCGTGATACTTGTACCTGTTACTCCCGTCGCTCCTGTTTCACCTGTTGCTCCCGTTGCTCCTGTTGCTCCTGTTGCTCCTGTTGCTCCCGTTGCTCCCGTTGCTCCTGTTGCTCCTGTTGCTCCTGTTGCTCCTGTTGCTCCTGTTGCTCCTGTTGGGCCTGTTGGGCCTGTTGAGCCTGTTGGACCTGTCGCTCCTGTTGCTCCCGTTACTCCTGTCGCTCCCGTTGCTCCCGTTACTCCCGTTGCTCCTGTTGCTCCCGTTGCTCCCGTTGCTCCCGTTGCTCCCGTTGCTCCCGTTGCTCCCGTTGCTCCCGTTGCTCCCGTTGCTCCCGTTGCTCCCGTTGCTCCCGTTGCTCCCGTTGCTCCCGTTGCTCCCGTTATTCCCGTTGCTCCTGTTGCTCCTGTTGCTCCCGTTGCTCCTGTTGCTCCTGTTGCTCCCGTTGCTCCCGTTGCTCCCGTTGCTCCCGTTGCTCCCGTTGCTCCCGTTGCTCCCGTTGCTCCCGTTGCTCCCGTTGCTCCCGTTGCTCCCGTTGCTCCCGTTGCTCCCGTTGCTCCCGTTGCTCCCGTTGCTCCCGTTGCTCCCGTTGCTCCCGTTGCTCCCGTTGAACCTGTCGCTCCTGTATCACCTGTCGCTCCTGTTAGACCTGTTGGACCGAGCTTAGGAACTGTCCCATCGCAACTAAAACAGCACGAATCAACATGTAAACCATTTTGATTATTACATCCACAATATCCATTTGCATTATTACTCCATAAAGACATGTTGACCCTCCTTCGTGTTCGATCTTTTAAGTAAGCCCACTAATTAAAAATATCTTTCTAATAAAAATCAGTTTTTATTTTCCTTATCGACTACCCGCTCTGGAACAAACCTTTTATAAACAAAGTTTTTTTCCTTACATTCTAATAAATATTACATGCAATACGCTCTCCTTTCGCTTGTACTTTTGCCTTCCTCATTAAAGGAATTTCAGCTCCTTCAACCTTGATACACGTATGCATTTCAATACGATATATTAAAATCCGTATAAATCATTATTTTTAGTCAAAATTTTAAAAAAATATTGACACTTAAAACGCCCTCATAGTATGATTTTGGTGTTGTAATTGATAACGATTTTCAATATCGTACATATTGCAAATAAAACATTTTATTTGGGGGCAGAAGATGAAGAAAATTTTCAGTATTTTTATAGTAGTTCTTCTATTCGCTGTTGGATGCGGGCAGCAAAAAGAGGAGAAAAAAGAAACAAAAGCGGACAATAAAAATCAAGCTATAACAATTAAACACGCTGAAGGGGAAACGAAGTTAGATAAACCAGCGAAAAAAGTTGTTGTACTTGAGTGGGTATATTCAGAAGACTTATTAGCGCTTGGTGTTCAGCCAGTAGGGATGGCAGACATTAAGAATTATAATAAATGGGTAAATACAGCAACAAAACCAGGTAAAGATGTTGTCGATGTAGGAACACGTCAACAACCAAACTTAGAAGAAATTAGCCGTCTAAAACCAGATTTAATTATCACAGCTTCATTCCGTAGTAAAGCTATTAAAAACGAATTAGAGCAAATCGCTCCTACAGTTATGTTCGATCCATCAACAAGCAATAACGATCACTTTGCTGAAATGACAGAGACATTTAAACAAATTGCAAAAGCAGTTGGAAAAGAAGAAGAAGGTAAAAAAGTATTAGCTGATATGGATAAAACATTTGCAGATGCAAAAGCGAAAATTGACAAAGCAGACTTAAAAGATAAAAACATCGCAATGGTACAAGCATTTACAGCTAAAAACGTACCAACATTCCGTATATTGACTGACAATTCTACAGCTTTACAAGTTACAAAAAAATTAGGTTTAACAAACACTTTTGAAGCTGGGAAATCAGAGGCAGATGGTTTCAAACAAACAACTGTAGAATCATTACAAAGTGTACAAAATTCAAACTTCATTTACATTGTAGCGGATGATGATAACATTTTTGACACGCAACTAAAAGGTAACCCTGCTTGGGAAGGGTTAAATTTCAAAAAAGAAGACAAAATGTATAAATTAAAAGGCGACACTTGGATTTTCGGTGGTCCTGAGTCTGCAAAATCTTTAGCAACACAAGTAGCAGATGTAATGACAGCGAAGAAGTGATTACACGATGAATAGCTTACAACATACACTTCGAGCAAGTCTTGTATTCGGAGGAGGAGCAGCTCTCTTGCTCCTCCTTTTCTTTATTCATATCGGACAAGGGCAAGCAAACATTTCCTATAGTATGATTATTGATGCTCTTATCTCACCGAACCAATCACTAGAGCATCAAACTTTAATCATGCTTCGATTACCTAGAGCTGTAATTGCCATTTTAGCTGGAGGTGCTCTTGCTGCATCTGGGGTTATTTTACAAACATTAACGAAAAATCCACTTGCTGAATCCAGTACAATGGGTATTCACTCTGGCGCATATTTCTTTCTAGTAGCGGCTACAATTTTCTTACCGAAAGGTCTGCAAATTAATTCACTTCTTTTCACATTTATCGGCGGTGCTATTACTGCTTTATTTGTATACCGTATTTCTGGTGGGAAAAAGGGAACCCCACTTAGAATGGCACTAGCTGGTATGGTCGTTACATTAATGCTTTCTGCCTTTACCGGAACGATGCAGCTTTTCTATGAAAATGAAACAGCTGGTTTATTTTTATGGGGAGCTGGATCTCTTATTCAAAATAACTGGGATGGCGTTCAATTTGCTTTTCCATTTATCATTATTTCTTTCCTAGTTTTACTATTTATGTCTCGTAAACTCAACATCCTCTTACTTGGTGATGATGTTGCTGTTTCTCTTGGTGAAAAAACAGCAGTAACACGTCTTATCGCCTTCATTGCTGCGATCTTTTTAACAGCAGTAATTGTAACTGTTGTTGGACCAATTGGATTTGTCGGCTTAGTTGCACCACATTTAATGCGTCTTATTGGCTACCGTCAACACTTTACTCTCCTTCTCTCTTCTTTCTTATGGGGAGCTGTACTATTACTTGGAGCTGATGTCGTTGGTAGACTAATAGATCCAACTGGGGCTGAACTTCCTGTCGGAGCAGTCACAGCAATGATTGGATCACCTTGGCTTATTTATTTAGTGTATCGAATGATGAAATCGAAACAATATATGAATGATAACGGCGCAAATGCAGCTGGAGCTAGTTCTCGCTATTACTCTTATAAAAAGGTAATCATTATCTCTATCACACTTTGCATTGTGACGATTGCTCTTGGTGTTACAATCGGTAGTAACGCTTATATCGAAAGTATTACAAATGTTATATCAGGACAATTAACACAATTTGATAAAAATATGATGATGAACCTTCGTTTACCAAGAATGCTCGTTGCTGCTATCGCTGGAGCATGCCTTGCGATAAGCGGACTTGTTTTCCAAGGTATATTACGAAACCCACTTGCCGATCCTTCTATTATTGGTATTTCATCGGGAGCAGGTGTTGGCGCTTTAACTATTATGTATGTCTTCCCTGCACTTCCTGGTTTCTTCCTACCAATTGGTGCGTTTATTGGTGGACTACTTGCAGTTGGAATTGTCCTCTTCTTCTCATGGAAATCAGGATTTAGTCCAACAGCTCTTGCTTTAATAGGAATTGGCATTTCAGCGCTCGGCTCAGCGATTATTCAAATCTTTATCGTTAGAGCAAATTTGAATGTTGCTGCGGCCTTAACATGGTTGTCAGGCAGTACGTATGCAAGAGGATGGAATCACTTAGAAAATATCATTCTATATCCATCTCTTATTCTTATACCAATTATCTTTTTCTTAATGAAACAACTTGACGTTCTTGTACTTGGAGATGATTTAGCAACCGGACTCGGGCAGCCTGTAAATAAAACGCGTCTTGCTCTAATTGTGTTAGCGACACTACTTGCATCTGTAAATATCGCAGCTGTCGGTACGATTGCCTTTCTAGGTCTTGTTGCACCTCACTTAGCACGAATCGTCGTTGGTATGAATCATCAAAGACTATTCGTTTGTTCAGCACTATTTGGAGCAATCCTTCTTTCCATTGCTGATTTACTCGGACGAACAATTGCATATCCGAAAGAAATCCCTTCTGGCCTTGTCGTTGCTGTACTTGGAGCACCTTATTTCTTATGGTTGATGAGGAAGAGTGGGAAGAAGGTTGGTTAAAAAAAGAGGCTTCTTAATATGAGAAGCCTCTTTTTTATTCGTTCTGATAGGTTAAAAGGAAACTATCTTTTTTTCACGAATGTAACCTATAAACATAACTAGGAGGGATAAATATGTACCAAACTATTGAAGGTTTTCTACAATCATGGACATACGAGGCTGAGTCTACTCAAAAGATGCTCGATGTATTAACTGATGAATCTTTATCACAGGAAATTGCACCTGGGCACTGGACTTTAGGGAGAGTCGCTTGGCATATCGTTACAGCACTTCCTGTTATGCTATCAGGGACAGGGCTTAAGTTTGAAGGAGAAACGAAAGATTATCCTGTACCAACTTCAGCAAAAACAATTGCAGATGGGTATCGCAAAGTGAATACGGCTTTTATTGAAGCACTTCAAAGTGAGTGGACTGATGAAGACTTAACTACTATTAATAACTTCTTTGGTCGTCCTATGCCGAATTCTATATTTTTAATGACACTCATCAATCATCAAAATCACCACCGCGGACAGATGACTGTTTTAATGCGTCAAGCTGGCTTAACAGTCCCTGGTGTATATGGTCCTGCAAAAGAAGAATGGGCTGCTACTGGAATGGAAGCTCCCAAAATGTAACGACAGAAAAAGACAAGGTGTTTATGCACCTTGTCTTTTTCTGCAACTTGTTTCATGTGAAACTATTTTCTACTAAATGGTATTTTATGAGAAAATACGTTAAGATAAATTCATATTAATTGGAGGGAACTAAATTGAATACAAAAAACAAAAAAATAACAATAAGAACTCTCTTACTAACTTCTATCATTGGAGTTATCGGTGTATCTCTTTATTTCACAAGTTATGGTACCCCTTGGGGAAAACAAACAGCAATTGCTGAATCAAAAGAGTATATTACAAAATACTTTAATCTAGATGCAAAAGTCAAAAATACTTCTTACGATTCTAAAATAGATAGCTATGCAATCTCCTTTGAAACAAATGAAGATGGAGAGTTTACTATCGAATATAAAGGTCCAAATAACTTTAACATTTCTCCAGGAGTTCAAGAATATTTAAGTAAACACTACAAATATACAGAGTAGTAATGAAGCATACATATACAAAAAAGAGTTGGTGTAACGCCAACTCTTTTTTACTTATTCTTTTCACACTGTTACGTCTTCTCTTTCAATGTTTTTAATTCCGTAATAAGCAATCGCCATACCGATCACTGCAAATGTGAATTGAAGGGGGAGAAACGTCGCTATAGGAAATATTGGCTGGTTATTAAGTGCAATTGACACAACGATAAGAGATGCAACGATTGTAGTTGGTACCGAACGTTTACGCATTCCAAAATATAGAGGGATTAAACTCATTCCAGCAGTGGCAATGGCTAAAGGAACAAGGTTTATCCCTTCTTGCGTCAATTGATCTACTGTGAATGAATTAGGAAGAATTGAAAAATAGCTATCTATCCCAAAGAAAACTCCTACTACTAAAATGTTAGATAAAATAACTGTTATAAATGTTACTATCGCTGTAATAGCCAACTTACTAACCATCATTTTCTTGCGGTTAATTGGATAAGAAAACATGAGTAATATTGTTTTGTTTTTATATTCATCAATTATCAACTTTGCTATTAGCACACCACCAAAAACAACAAATGTCGCTCTTACTAACGCACTAGCCATCAACAAAATTATCTGTGGATCCCTTATTTCTGGATCAGCTTCTACTGGAGCAACGATGCTCGTAGAGATCATTAATGCTAGTATAGCGATATTTGCAATAACTGCTCCTTTCACATACCATCCGAGTTTAAACTTCTTCAGTTCTAGCTTCATAAGACGTAGCATGATAGTCCTCCTTTCATTTAAATTTTAATCGATATAAATTACCCCTGTTTCACTTAAAATCTCCACTTTGTTTTTTGCATCACCAATAGTTCCTTCTTTTATCTTTTCTGTATTTTTATCTTTCTTAAGTCCGTTTACATTCACCATTATGTCAGCCGAATTACTTTTAGCCGTAAGCTTTAAAGAAGCCGGAACACCTTTATACCTTACGCCAATATCTCCTGATTTTGTTTCTACAAATAATGATTTTCCTTCTTTCATATCTTTCAGTAATACTTCCCCAGATGTTGAAGTGATGTTCATATTTGAGTTACTTACATTTGTTATATAGTTATCACCAGTCGTAGACTTTATATTTAACTCTTGTACTGAACTATCTTTTAGAACTAACTCTCCACTTTGCGATATGAATTCACCTTTCTCTGCGGATAGTCCTACAATCATTTCATCTCCAGACTTGCTTTTTGTGACGATATGTTTCACTGCTATATCGCTTATTTTCACATCACCAGATTTATTATTTAATACAATTTTATCTATTTCTTTCTTCGGAATAAATATAGAAATGATATTCTTCTTCCTAAACGTAAAACCATTAACGAATCCGTTCATCTTCTGTTCTTGCTTAATCATCATTTTATTTCCGTCATTTTCTATTTTAACGGGATCTATCTCTTTATCTAATCGTTGGCCTTGAGCCGAAATTACTATTTTGTTAGCGTCTGTACTTTTAAATTCAATATCCCAGTTTTCATTGTCCACTTCTATTTCTTTTATATTATTTATCTCAAAAGACTTTTTTTTCTTAAAATCTTTCCCCTGCAATGTCTTAAAACCAAAAACCACACTAGCAATTGTAATCAATAAAATTGCAATTACTATTATTTTTTTCACTATTCATACCCCAGTTCGTTGTTGTTTTAAGCTTGCTTCACGCCACATCGATCTTGTCGATTTTACGATATGAAAAATAACTAATTAAAATCCCTAATAAGCAGAGCACAATTGGGATAAATATAAAATCAAACATACTTACTTGACCGTTTCCAGTACCAACGTTACCGTTAATTATCATCGCGATTATTACTGCAGAAGTAATCGTTGTCGGTGCCGATTTCTTTCTCATCCCAAAAAATAAAGGAATTAAACTTATACCAGATATCATAAATGCATTTATAAAAGCAGCCGGAACAGTAGCTATTATTTCGCCCATCGTAACAGGTGTTTCAAGTAGGCCCATCATTGGATTCATACAGAATAGAAGCAAACTAATAATGAAAGTAGCGATAATCGTGCTCACAAAGCAAAAACTAAAAACAATTGCTAATTTCGCTCCCATTACCACTTTTCTTTGCAGTGGGTACATAAACAATAATTGCATTGTTTTATTCTTGTACTCATCAATTACTAAACGTGATAAAATGACCGAACTAAAAATAATGAATGTTATCCTAATAATAAGATTTGCTAAAATCATATATTTTGTGAAGTCAGTGATTGCCGCGTCTCCTTCACCTTTCATTCCCAATGCCATAAGGCTCACCGCAGCAAAAATTGCTATAATACAAATGGCTACCCCTTTAAAGTAACTAGATAATTTATGTTTCTTCCATTCAAGTTTCATTAATTTAAACATATAAACCACGCCTCCATTACTGACATAACTACCTCTATGCTACTAACATTCTAATTCCAGCCGTAACTACGCTTACTATCCCTATCACTAGTGCAATTAACAACCATTTCCGCTCTGGTTTTCTATAATATAAAATCCCACTTATGAACATTACGATCAATCCACTTACTAGATTCACTAACAATCCATTAAGCATGAATGCCCTCTCCATCCATTACATTTAAGAAATACTCTTCTAAGGAACTATGTTTCTTATTAATACTTTCAATTTCCACATCGTTCATAATAAGTGCTTTTGAAATGGCTTGCTGAGATGCTGCCGTATCATACACACGAATCATATTTCCACTCATTATTTTGTAGTTTTTTATACCAAGTTTATCTTCTAAAATATAAGCTGCACACTTCACATCAGGAACAGTAATTTCAATATACTCTGTTTGTTTTCCGTTAATACTCTTCATTGAAACTTCTTTTATTAGTTTTCCGTTTTGAATCACACCAATTGTATCTGCCATTTGTTCCATCTCACCTAAAATGTGACTAGAAACTAATAACGTAATGCCATATTCTTTGCAAAGCATTTTAAATAAGTCTCGTAACTCTTTAATACCAATTGGATCTAAACCGTTAATTGGCTCATCTAAAATAAGTAGTTCTGGCTTTGTCATGATCGCCCTTGCAATACCAAGTCGTTGTTTCATTCCTAATGAAAAATCTTTTACTTTTTTATTATCTATACCGTGCAGTTTCACTAAATTTAAAGCATGATCAATTGCGTTTTTATCGTAATATCCCATATATTCACAATGTAATTCTAAGTTTTCCTTCGCCGTTAATTTATCATAAAAGATTGGATATTCAATAATTGTCCCCATTCTTTTTAATACTTCATAAGATGTGTCTGTTAACTTCTCACCGAAAATTTCAATATCACCGCTCGTCGGTTTTATTAAATTTGTAATCATTTTCATAATCGTTGTTTTACCCGCGCCGTTCGGTCCTAAAAAGCCGTAAATCTCTCCTTTTTTCACATGCATATTAACACTAGAAATAACTTCTTTCCCTTTAAACACTTTCGTTAACTGGTTCGTTTTTAATATATATGTCATGTCACTTTCCCCTTTCGCACTACTCTATATTTCTATAATAGACAACGGAAATCTCTTTTTTCTTACCCGTTCCTTACAAATTCCTTACGCTGAAAAAAAAGCTTGTAGAATCTACTTCTCTACAAGCTAAAACAGCATCTTTGTTAATACAACTGTAAAAATTGTTTTTTCATACGGCTTACTAGAAAGATGTATTTCTCCGTCCATCGCTTCCACAAGCCTTTTCGTAATCGTTAACCCTAAACCGCTTCCTTGGTACAATCTATTTCTCGAATCTTCAAGTGTGTACATACGCTCAAACACTTTATCAATATGAGATTCATCAATTCCTTTTCCTGTATCCCATACGTCTATATACACACTCGTTTCATCATCTCTTAAAGTCATACCAAGTATCTTTCCATCGTCCCCATATGTAATCGCATTTGATATTAAATTATTCAATACTCTGCCTAATACTTCTACATTTCCAAGTGCATATATATTTCTTTCTGGTATATCAATATGGACATGAAAACCTTTCGTCGTCACTAAATCATAGAAAGATAAAATCTTCTCGCGGCAAACTTCATTCATATTTACTTTTGTCATCTCGATTGCCTTGTCACCAGATTCTAATTTTGCTAAATCAAAAAACTTATGAATCATCCCCATAACTTCCAGCGTTTTTACATGCACCTTTTCAAGTAATATTTGCTGTTCTTCCTCATTTATCGTTTTATCCTTATTTAACATTTCTGCATATCCAAGAATAACTGTTAGTGGCGTTTTTAAATCATGTGAAATATTTGAAAGCATTTTTCTCATCGAAATTTCCACTTTCGCATGATCTGCATTCGTTTTCTGTTTTGCATCTAATAAATGATTAATCGCCACTAATAACTTTTGCAATTCCAGATTATCTGTCATAACGAGTAACTTCTCACCTGTTTTTTCATTTACAATACCTTCTAATTTTTCATATGTGTACCGTAAATTATTGCTGCTAGTTTTTCTCATTTTATACTGTATGTAAATGACACATAACAATATAAAAATAATACCAATTAACAGATTGACCATATTACATCCCTTCCAACTTATAGCCGATGCCCCATAACGTTTTAATATATTCTGGATTAGATGGATCACTTTCAATTTTCTCACGTAATCTTCTCATATGAACATTTATAACGTTATCGTCACCGTAATACTCGTCATTCCAAACTAACGTATATATTTGCGCTTTCGTAAATACACGATTTTGATTCTTTACGAACAGTTTTAAAATCTCAAATTCTTTTAAAGTAAGTTTGAGCGACTTTCCGTTTTTTTCCACAGTGAAATTAATTGGATCGATTGTTAAATCACCAATCTGAATGGCCTCATCTTTCGATTCCACCGCTGAGTACTTTGTAGATCTTCGAATAGCAGCTTTTACACGTGCTGCCAATTCAATCATAGAAAATGGTTTACAAATGTAATCATCTGCTCCCAGGCCTAATCCAACCGCTTTATCAACATCCGTATCTTTTGCTGACATCATTAAAATCGGAACTGCACTTTTTTCTCGAATGATTCGCACAACCTCTAAGCCATCTAACTTTGGCATCATAATATCGAGGATAATCAAATCAAATGAACCTTTTAAAAATGCGTTAACTCCTTCTTCTCCATCAGATGCGATTGTAACTTGAAAACCTTCTTTTACTAAATATGTTTCAACCATCTCTTGAATTGAGATATCATCTTCAACTAATAAAATATGATGTGACATATTTCTATCCCCTTTTTTAACAAACATTAACAATTTAATTGTATCGTAACGAATGAATGCTGGAAAGAATTATATGAATTTTCAAACCAACTTCCCTTCCTTCCTTAACAATGATATGATGAAATTCACTACGATTGTTCATAATTAACTTTATATAAAGGAGACTTATCATGTCAGAAAACAAAAAAGTAAGCTTAGCTGATTTAATGCGCGAACAACTTGCGAAGAAAAAGCAAGGAAATGGAAACGGCTCAAATAATGGAAGTCAAAGTCAAGAAACGAAAAAATTACAAAACCAACAAACGAAGAAAACAAACAACCAACGTAGACGTACAGGTGTATAAATGAACGGGCAAAAACGATCTAACATTTCATCAGGTCTTGAAGTTGATATTGTATTAAAACAAGATCAACGTACAGGTAAGCTAACAAGAGGAATTGTAAAAGATATTTTAACGAACTCACCTTCACATCCGCACGGCATTAAAGTAAGATTGCAAGACGGACAGGTTGGCAGAGTACAAAATATTATTCAATAAGAAAAGGAGCTCATTTAAACTTGAGCTCCTTTTCTTATTTTCATTAACCTTTAATTTTTTCGATGAAAACTACTTTTAAATAGTCTCCCTCTTTAAATTGATCAATTGTACGGAAATCTTCCGGCAAAGAATGTTCTTCTAATATTTTATATTTACCGTTCATTTCTTTAAATGCTGTATCGATAAAGCCATTAAACTTTTTCATATCGAATGCGCTACAATTTGTAGAAGCAACGATAATACCGTTATTTTCTGTAATGGCAATTGTTTCTTTTAATAAGTTTTTATAATCTTTCGCCGCACTGAACGTATATTTTTTCGAGCGTGCAAAGCTTGGGGGATCAAGTACAACCATATCAAATTTCATCTTTTTCTTAGCTGCATATTTGAAATACAGAAATACATCTTCTACAATAATATCTTGTGCTTCATAATCAATTTCATTTACACTAAACTGCTCAATCGTTTTACTTAAACTACGATTTGCAAGGTCCACACTTGTTGTTTTACTTGCACCGCCAAGCGCTGCAAATACAGAGAAAGCCCCAGTATAAGAGAACATATTTAAAACCGTTCTTCCTTTTGCATATTTATCACGAATTTGTTTTCGAACGTTACGCTGATCTAAAAACACACCAACCATCGCCCCGTCATTTAAATATACAGCAAAGTTTACACCGTTCTCTTTTACGATAAGTGGGAACTCACCGCGCTCTCCTGCGACGAAATCATCACCTTCAATGTATTTCCCTTTCGTATCAAAACGCTTTTTCTCATAAATCCCTTTGAAATTTGCTACTTTTTGAAGTGCTGCTATAATCTCATCGCGGAAAGTATAAACCCCTTCACTATACCAACTTATTACGTAATAGCCGTCATAATAATCGATGATTAAACCACCAAGGCCATCGCCCTCACCATTCAGGGCACGAAATGCTGTTGTATCATTTGATTTATAAAAATCTTTTCGTTTATGTAAAGCAGATTTGATTTTACTTTCAAAGAAAGGTTGATTAATTTGCTCTTTCTCTTTTCTCGTTAAAATCCATCCATATCCTTTATTTTGTTTTCCATAATAGCCTTTTCCGATGAATTGGTTCTTCTCATCTACTACGTTGATGATTGTTCCTTCTTCACGTACATCATTTAAATTTTGAATAGCATCTTTTAAAATAAGTGGATATCCACTTTTAATTTCTTTTATAAACTTCGGTTTTATTTTTATAGTTACTTCAGATCGCATGTAATGTCTTCCTTTCCATTTGAATGCTTTCTAATTAGTAGGAAGCAATGTAAAAAACGAGGCTGAAAAAAGCCTCGTTTCACTATACCATATTATTGCTTTGCTAGTACAACTAGCTCATCCTCTCACATAACCGAAAAAAAATTATATATTTCATTATTACTATTGACAATGATAATGATTTTCATTATCATTTAATGTATATGAGTTCTTGAAAATAAAGGCTACATTTATAGGAGGAATAAACATGATTATTGTTACAAATACAACTAAAATTACAAAGGGAAATGGCCATAAATTAATTGAGCGTTTTAATAAAGTGGGTAAAGTCGAAACAATGTCAGGATTTTTAGGATTAGAAGTTCTTTTAACGCAAAATACAGTTGATTATGATGAAGTAACAATTAGCACTCGCTGGAATGCAAAAGAAGATTTCCAAGGTTGGACAAAGAGCTCAGCATTTAAAGATGCTCACTCACATCAAGGCGGGATGCCAGACTATATTCTTGATAATAAAATTGCTTACTATGATGTAAAAGTTGTACGTATGCCAATGGCTGCAGCACAGTAAGCATATTTCTTTTTTAAAGTATAGAATATGAAGAGTGTTACCACTTCTCATATTCTATACTTTTTTTATTTAATGTCTTTTTACTAGTTTCGCATGTACTACTAATCTTCCCGCTTCTGGATCAAGTGCATAGTCACACGTCGAGAGTGTTACGATTTGATCACTTTCTGTCACTTTTGTATCCGTTTTGTACAGCGATTTTTCTTGAATTTTCTCCAAAAATGATGTGTATTCCGTATCACTACTAAAATCCGTTTCAATGTAATAAAAATCAGTTGTTGTTGTATACACCGAAAACACTTCAAGATCATATCCTTCAAATAATGTATCGTAATATAATTTACGATGCGATATGAAGAAATCTTCATCCAACATTTTCTTTAAACTTCCAAACATAGAACCATCTTTCATACGGTGACCATATAAAATAGTATTTCGATTTTGAGATTTCACATCATTACGATAGTCCATAAAAATGCTTCCTGCTCTCATATCTTCACCTTTATAATTTCGAAATAAATAGTAATCATTGTCTTTTGCTTGAACGATTGGATAATTAATTTGTGTATCATCCATCGTAATCCATCCAACTATTTCTTGGTTAATTTGCTGCAGAACTTTGAACTGTTTACGTACTTCCCCGTCTTGTGATTGCTCTTCCATCGGACTTTTTTCATAAATGTTTTGTGCTTCGGCCATTACTTTACGATTTTCATAGTAATCCATGAAAATATTACCTAATTCATATACTGAATAGAAAAAGGTACCTAAAAAAACAACTGTAAGTATTCGTTGAAAAAAAGAATTCTTCTTCCTTTCTTTTTTGCTACTCAAATTATCACCTCAAAACGGATTGTTCCCATGTTTAAATACCCATTGGGACCATATACAATCCTGTATCTTCATCTTGCTTTACAACGACATCTACACCGTATATCGTCTTTATCATACTTTCTGTCACAACATCATTCGGCTTGCCTTTTGTAACAATTTCGCCGTCTTTCATAACAATGATATGATCACTATAGCGAATCGCCTGATTAATATCGTGTAATACCATAACGATTGTCAATCCTTGTGCTTCATTTAATTCTTTTACTAACTCTAATATTTCAAGTTGATAATAAATATCTAAATATGTTGTCGGTTCATCTAAAAAGAGCATTGGCGTCTTCTGAGCTAACGTCATGGCAATCCAAACACGCTGTCTTTCTCCACCAGATAAAGCATGAATTTCCTTATCACGTTTACTTAGCAAATTCGTACATGCTAAAGCCCTTTCTATTGCTTCTCTATCTTCATCAGTTTGCGAAGAAAATATATTTTTATGAGGCATACGGCCAAAGCTTGTTAATTTCTCTACCGTCATATCTGCCGGTGCTTCATTTTGTTGATGGACAACGGCTAACTTTCTAGCAAACTCTTTCGGTTTATATTGGCTAATTGCCTTCCCATCAAGTATTACCTCTCCACTACGAGGATCGTGATTTCTTGACATCACACCAAGTAATGTTGATTTCCCGCAACCGTTTGGTCCAATAATTGTTGTAATTTTACCAATCTCTATTTCACTACTAACCGACTTTAATCGATCCGTTACATTATCGTACGAAAAGGTTACATTTTTAATTTCCATGAACTTTATCACTCTTTCTAAGCAAGAATATTAAGAATGGGCCACCAATAACTGCCATAATCGTCGCTGCTGGAATTTCGTTAGGTGGCACAATTAACCTTCCAATCGTATCCGCCGTCAAAATTAATAACGCCCCTGCAAGAGCAGAAAATGGAATTAATGCTTTATGGTCTGAACCAACTAGTTGTCTTGAAATGTGCGGAACGAGTAATCCTACGAAAGCGATAACACCTGCAATTGCTGTTGATACTGCCGCTAAGAGTACTGCAATGGCAGAAATAATAAGACGAACTCTCGTCACGTGCAAGCCTAAGTTTTTTGCAGTCTTATCTTGTAGAGATAATAAGTTACACCAAGCTCCGACAAACAGTGCAAGAATAAGACCAATTGTTCCATAAGTAACCATTATTTCTACATCGCCCCACGTCTTCATCGTTATATTAGAAGTCGTCGTTTGCTTAATACTCTTAATGAAGTATCCACAAATCGTAATGAACGATTCATTTAATCCAGTGAACATCGCATTAATGGCAATACCAATTAAAATAATGCGAAGCGGACTTAATCCTGATTTCCATGAAAACGAATAAACGAGATAACACGCAAACGCACCACCTAGAAAGGCGAATACCGGCGTCCAGAAAAAGAATTGCGGGAATAGCGTAATAATAACAAGTGTCATAAAACTTGCTCCTGAAGATATCCCGATTACCCCAGCATCAGCAAGTGGATTTTTCATGACAGCTTGGAAGAGCACGCCCGAAACAGCAAGAGCTGCTCCAGTAAATAGTGCAATAATAATACGTGGGAAACGTAAATCTTTAATCACTTCAACATCTTCATTTCCCCCTGTAAATATCCCTTGTACAAGCTCAACAATACCTACTTCTAAACTCCCTTTCGTTGCTGACAATGATGTCATAACAATAAGCAATACAGTAACAATGAAGAAACTCCAAAATTTTTTATTCATGCTAATCTTCCTTTATATTAAAATGCATCACGGATACATCATTTTTTTCAATTCATCTAGCGCTTCAGTCGCTGCTAAATTTCCTGTCGTTCCAAATAAACGCTCTTCTAAATCGTAAACACGATTATTTTTAACTGCAGCGAAGTGTTTCCAAATATCATTTGTTTTAAATTCTTTATCAAACATTTTTACAACTTCATCAGGCATACCATGTGCCGCTCGTAAAATAATGTCTGGATCAGCTTTTTTTAAATACTCTGTATTAGAAGCTAAATACTCTACTTGTTCACCTTGTACAATGTTTTTACCACCTAATTGTTTCACTAAATCTCCAATATAAGAATGCTCTGTTGCTACTAAATAACTCCCCGGTACACCTAATAAAATAAGCACTGTCGGTTCTTTCTTGCCCTTTACTGCTTTTTGAATCTCTGCAACCTTGTTATCTAACTTAGTTACAACTGCTTCAGCCTGCTTTTCACGTCCATATTGCTTACCTAAATTACTAATGGAATTTTGCATATTTTTTAAACTTGTTAGATCTAAAAAGTTTGCTTTCATACCTACACCATCAAAAACTGGCTTTAATTCATATTCAAGTGTTGTCACGGATAATACTTCTGACGGCTTTAATGATTTTACCTTTTCCATATCAGGACTCATCGGATTCCCAACTTCAGATAAACCTTTATATCTCTTTGGTAAATCTTTAGTACTTGTTGGTACACCAATTAAATCTACTTCTAACGCATCCATAATTTCAGTAACAGCAACTGTCGTTGCAACAATTCTCTCTTTACCCTCACTCTTTACCTGTTTTGCTGCTTCTTTTTTGGGCGCCGAGCATCCAGCTACACTCACTAATAGAATGATAGCCATTAGTACACTAGCAATTTTCTTCACTCTCAATCACCACTCCTTTCCAAACAATATGAAACAAGTCTTGATGCATGCGAACATGCATCAAGACTCCAAAAATTACAATCTTCCTGCTCTATATTTACGAACTAGTAAAGCAAGTGACCCAAGCAATAGCACCATGTATAAACCTAGTTGTGCTGTATCTGCCGTTTTTGAGTTTTTCTCTTTTTTTGGATCATTTTTTTGATCTTCTTTTTTCTTCTTATCATCTGCATTTCGGTTAAAATCAGGATTATCTACTTTTTTTACATTATCTACTTTCGGTGTAATCACTGGATTGTTCGGATCATTTTTCGGATCTTTTTTTGGATCCTCTTTAATTGTTCCTAACGCACCAATATTATTTGTATCAAATTGAATTTGGACATCGTAGAAATGATGGTAGTTCATCTCATCAATGTCTACTTTCACTTTTGCATTTAATTTTTTAAATAAATCTTCTACTTCAAATTGTACTACTCGCGTATTTGCATTTTTATCTTCACTTACTACTTTTGCATCAGCAAAAAGACTATTGTTTTCTGTTTGGAATTTCGTAATCCACGCACTATTTTTCAGCGTCATCTCAATGTACTTTTTACCATCTTTAACGATTAATTTTGCTGGATTTACAGTATAGTCATGCATCTTTGAAAGTTCTTCTGTTTTGTTTTTTAACACTTTAAATGTAATATCATATTGACCATCTACTAAATTTTTCGAATCAACTATTACTTTCGGTGTATTATTTCCACCTTGATTGTCATTTCCGCCTTGGTTATCGTTTCCGCCTTGGTTATCGTTTCCACCTTGGTTGTCGTTTCCGCCTTGGTTATCGTTTCCACCTTGGTTATCGTTTCCACCTTGGTTCCCTAAAGCTTTGATACTATCTTGATCAAATACAAATTGAACATCGTAGAAATGGTGATAATTCATTGAATCAATATCTACTTTTACTTTTGCATTTAATTTTTTAGACAAATCATTTACTTCTACTTCTACTACTCTTGTATTTTGCTCTTTATTTTCACTTAATACTTTTGCATTAACGAACGAGCCATTCTTCTCAAAATCAAACTTTGTAATCCATGTACTATTTGTTAATGTAAACGATACATATTTCTTACCATCTTTTACTTTCAATACACCTGGGCTTTTTGTGTATGTATTCATCATTGATATTTCATCTGTTTGATCTTTTAATACTTTAAAGCCAATGCTGTATTCACCGTCTTTAAGAGCGTTTGGATCAATTGTTGTATTATTGCCTTGGTTGTTGTTTCCACCTTGGTTGTCGTTTCCGCCTTGGTTGTTGTTTCCACCTTGGTTATCATTTCCGCCTTGGTTGTCGTTTCCGCCTTGGTTGTCGTTTCCGCCTTGGTTGTTATTTCCACCTTGGTTGTCGTTTCCGCCTTGGTTATCGTTTCCGCCTTGGTTATCTAACGGTTTAATGCTATCTTTATCAAATGCAAATTGAATATCATAGAAATGATGATAATTCATTGAATCGATATCGACTTTTACTTTTGCGTTCAATTTTTTCGATAAATCTGCTACTTCCACTTCCACTACACGCGTATCAGCTTTCGTATCTTCACTCAATACACTCGCATCAACAAACGAACCATTTTTATCAAATTCAAACTTTGTAATCCAAGCGCTATTCGTTAATGTGAATGATACATATTTTTTACCATCTTTCACTTTTAACACGCCTGGACTCTTTGTATACGTGTTCATCATTGAAATTTCTTCTGTTTGATCTTTTAAAGCTTTGAAATTGATACTGTATTCACCATCTTTAATTGTTTCAGCATCTGGATTTTTGTTTCCATCTGGTTTTTCTACTTCCGGTTTCTCTACTTCTGGTTTCTCTACTTCTGGTTTTTCTACTTCTGGTTTCTCTTCATTTTTAATTTGTTCAAGCTTATCTTGTTCAAATAAAAGTTGCACATCATGTGTTTGCTTATAGTTTCTTGATGCCATTTCGATAAATACTTTTGTATTCAGTTTTTTAGATAAGTCGTTTACTTCAAACTCTACTACTCTTGTATCTTTTTCTTTATCTTCACTCACTACTTTTGCATCAACAAACGCACCATCTTTTTCCGTTTGGAAATTTTTAATTAATGAGCTACTTTTTAGTGTTACAATTGCTTTTTTCTTACCATTTTCTACTTTTAATACCCCTGGATTTACCATGTAAGTATTCATCTTAGATTCTTCATCTGTTTGATCTTTTAACACTTTAAACGGAACGCTGTACTCTCCATCTTTAATTGTTTCAGTATCTGGTTTTTCTACTTCCGGTTGTTTCTCTTCATTTTTAATTTGTTCAAGTTTATCTTGTTCAAATAAAAGTTGTACATTATGTGTTTGCTTGTAACCTTGTGATGCCACTTCAATAAATACTTTTGTATTTAGTTTTTTAGATAAATCGTCTACTTCAAATTCTACGACTCTTGTATCTTTTTCTTTATCTTCACTCACTACTTTTGCATCAGCAAATGCGCCATCTTTTTCCGTTTGGAAATTTTTAATTAATGAGCTATTTTTTAACGTTACAATTGCTTTTTTCTTACCGTTTTCTACTTTTAATACCCCTGGATTTACCATGTAAGTATTCATCTTAGATTCTTCATCTGTTTGATCTTTTAACACTTTAAATGGAATGCTGTACTCTCCATCTTTAATTGTGTTAGAATTTGGTTGTTGATCTGGGTCAGGCTTTTGGTCGGGCTTCTGACTCGGATCCGGATTTTCATTTGGATCTGGCTTATTAGCTGGGTCCTCTTTTTCATTTGGTTGTTCTACATGAATCGGTGTAATACTATTTTGATCAAATGCAATACGCACATCATAGTCATGATGATAATTTAAAAAATCAATGTCTACTTTTACTTTCGCATTTAATACCTTCTCTACATCGTCCACATCAAATTCTACGACTCTTGTATCTTTTTCTTGATCTTCACTAATTACATTTGTCGCAACAAACTGACCACTTTTTTCCGTTTCAAACTTTGTAATCCATGAACTATGTTCTAACGTAAAGGATACTTTCTTTTTCCCATTCTTCACTTTTAAAGTTCCTGGACTTACAGAGTATTGATTCATCATAGATTCTTCATCTGATGTGTCTTTAAGAACTTTGAAACCGATTGAATATTCACCGTCAGCTAGTTGACTAGCAGCTTGAACTGCAAGAGGTTGTAGCGTTGATACGAATGTGAAAATCGTTAGAAACATTGCAACAACAATTTTAAAATACCTGTTCAATAGAATGACTCTCCTTTTCAAAAAATTCCCAATTATTTAATGCTGTTCCCATCAAATACAAAACGAATATCATATGAAGCGTTATAATTAATAATTGGGATATTAATTTTCACCTTGCCATTTAGTTTTTTTGACAAGTCAGCAACTTCAAATTCTACAACTCTAGTATTCTCTTTTGTATTTTCACTTAACACAGTAGCTTCTACGAATTGACCATTTTTTTCTACTTGTAAACTTTTAATAGAAGTACTATCTTTCACTTTGAATGAAACATATTGTTTTCCATCTTTAACTGTTAATGTTGCCGGACTTTCAAAATAACTATTCATTCTAGATGATTCATCTTTATCGCCTTTCCATACAGTAAAAGCAATATTATATTTTCCATCAGCTAATTTTGTAGCAGCCTTTGTATCTTGTGAACCTAGTGTTGCTATAAACGTAAATAAAACAGCAAATACGGCAATAATCATTTTAAATTGTTTAAACATATATTCATCACCCTTCAAAAGATTTATTTACTTAACTTCACTTTACGAATTAAGAAAACACCTGAAATAAGAATTAACGCTGCAAATAATCCGATGCGTGCTTCATCGCCTGTTTTTGGGTTATCTGTTTTTTCAGCTTTCCCACTTTCATTTGTTCCTTTATTTACATCTTTGTTTGTTTCTTTGTTTGTTTCTTTGTTTGTTTCTTTGCTCTCTTCTTTCTTCACTTCTTCTTTTACTTGTGTATTTTTTTGAGTTTGATCTTCATTTTTTATTGCAGCAGTTGTCTTATTCTCTCCACCTACTGCTTTTACATTTGCATCAAACGCAAAGCGAATTGTGTAGTTATGGTCATAATTTACGTTCGGTACAACAACATGAATTTTTACAGCTGCTGGTTTAGATAAGTCGTCTATTTTAAACTCTACAGTTCTTTTATCTGCAGATTCATCTTTACTAACAACTTTTGCATCAACAAAGTTCCCGTTCTCTGGTGCTTTAAATTCTGTAATCCAAGCACTATGATTCATAGGAATTTGTACTCTCATCTCACCATTTTTTACAATTAACTTAGCTGGTTTTTCAAAATAATCATTTGCCATTGAAGCTGAATCATTTTCTGCTTTTTGTATGACATAGTTAATATCGTAAGTACCGTCAGCTACATTTGCCGAAGCTTGTCCGAATGGCACTACGAGAAAAGCTAGCATACATACGAATGTCATAATAAAAGCGGGTAATACCGAAAACTTTCTCATTTACCTTACTGCCTCCTTGTTTTTCTTTTTTTGAAAATGATAATTATTCTCAATATATAAGAAAAAAAATAATCTTTCTATCTCTATTTTATAACGAGTAACACTATGTAGTTAGAAATATATTGATTATCATTCTCATTGATAGACAAAAAAATAATCCCACCAATTTTTCCTATAAGAATAAACATAAAACTCTTTCATCATTTTATTGATTATCATTCTCAACGAATTTCAAAAAAAATAAACCGCCTAATTCTATCGTTCTATCACCTCTTCTTACAAAAATGATATAGTCATAGAAAACCTCTTCCCTTCCAATATTTCCACAACTAAGTCAATCTTAGCCTACTGGTAATTTTTTTGTCAACTATATTACGTATAAAATTTTTAATATCTGAATTCTTCTATATATAATTTTTCTACAAAAAAAGAGGCTTTCTTTTAAAGAAAGCCTCTTTCCCTTATTTTTCTACAGCAATTTCTTGCTTTTGAAATAAAGAAACTACATATCCAATTGCAATTCCAATGATACCCGGAACTAGCCAACCAATCCCTACACTATATAATGGAATTTTATCTAAAATAGGAGCAAGGGCCGCTACTTGAAGATTTGCATTATGCAATCCATCAAAGAAGCTAATTGCAAATGCGCCTACAATACCGCCTACATACATAGCTAATGGAAGACGAATATAGTTTTCAACAAGTGATAATACGATCAGTACGATACCAATTGGGTAAATTGCAATTAAAATCGGCAATGCTAATGCGTTTAACTGAGTTAAACCAAGATTTGCTACCATAAATGCTAATACAGAGAAAATAAAAATGACTTTTTGATAAGAAAGCTTTGGTAATAACGAAGAAAAATATTCTCCACAAGCTGCTACAATACCGACAGAAGTTGTTAAGCATGCTGCTGTAATTGCGATACCTAATAATAATGTTCCGTAGCTACCAAATAAATGATTCACGACGTTTGTTAAAATAATTCCGCCGTTTGCTCCCATTCCAAGTGAAACACTTGAAGCTCCAAGGTAAGCAAGTGCTAAATAAACAAGAAGTAAGCCAAGTGCTGCAATAAATCCTGCAAAGATTGTTACTTTCGCAATACTGTTCTTATTTGTAATGCCTTTTGCTTTTAAAGCATTGATCACAACATTTCCGAAAACAAGTGCTGCAAGTCCATCTAAAGTTAAATATCCATCAATAAAACCTTTAAAGAGCGGGGCACTATACGCTTCTGTAGGGGCACCAAACTCTCCCATTGGAGTCATAATTGCTTTCGCTACAATAATTGCAATAACAGCTAATAAAATTGGAGTTAACACTTTACCAATGCGCCCCACTAATTTCGATGGGTTTAATGCTAAATAGAAAGTTACCGCAAAGAAAATAAATGTAAAGATGACAAGTGGATAAGCCTGACTAGCTACCTCACTTGGTAAAAATGGTGCAATGCTCATTTCATAAGCAACAGTCCCTGTACGTGGCACACTAACAAATACGCCTAAACATAAATAAATTGCAGTAATGAAAATTAGCGCGAATACAGGATGTACACGTCTTGCTAATTCATTAATATCTCCCTTTAGTGCTATAACAATAACTCCTAATAAAGGCAGTCCTACACCTGTTACGATAAAGCCAAATAACGCGATCCATACATCTGTTCCAGCACCTTGCCCTAACGCTGGTGGAAAAATCATATTACCGGCACCGAAAAACAGTGCAAATAACATTAAGCTTATTGCAAACATCTCAGAAAACTTTAAAGATGACTTCATTTCTACTACCTCCTAATTATTTTATTGACAAAATATTCTGAATTAAAATCCGTCACATATCCTCTTTCAAGCATACTTCCCCGTAAAAGAACGCAAAAAACACCCGTCCCTAACAAAGGGACGAGTGTTGAAATCGTGGTTCCACCCTTATTCTAATAAAATGAATTTATAACGAAATAAGCTCATTTTATAGCTCGTGTAAATTGATAACGGTTTTATCCGCCAAGAATTACAATGCATCTGCAGTTCACTCTTGAAGTTTAGAGGTGGTAAGTTTGTCTTTCCGTATTAGGAAGCTCACAGCCTAAGGCTTCCCTCTCTGAGAATCGTCAAAAACAACTCATGTCCTCATCATTACTTTTATAAAATATGTTGTCGAAACTTGTTGTTTTTTATTATATGGGCTATTTTTTAAAAAATCAATAGTTTTATTTTTTCTGACAAAAAAATATAGGGAGAAAACTTTACACCCTATAACTGCCCTATTAATATTTCTAATTCCTTAGGTGTAATGTCTCGCCATTTTCCAGCTTCAAGCTCATTTAGCTCTATATTCATAATGCGTACTCGCTTTAGCTTTGTTACAGTAAATCCGAAAGCACGACTCATTCTACGAATTTGCCTATTCATTCCTTGCGTTAAAACGATGCGGAATGTAGACTGATTAACTCTCGTCACTTTACATGGCTTCGTCATTCCATCTTTAATCTTTACACCGCTGGACATCTCATCAATAAACCAATCTGTAAACGGCTTATCGACAGTGACAACATATTCTTTCTCATGCTCATGATCACCGTGCAAAATTTGATTCGCAATCGCACCGTCATTCGTTAATAAGATGAGTCCTACCGATGCTTTATCTAATCGTCCAACAGGAAAGATTCGTTCTGGATGATCGATATAATCAATAATATTATCTTCAATATGTTCAGCTGCTGTACAAGTAATTCCGACTGGTTTATGGAAGGCAATATACACCTTTTCTTTCTCTTCTTTTACAATAACTTGCCCATCAATCGTTACAATATCACCTTCATTAACGAGTGCACCGTGCGTACATACTTCACCGTTAATACAGGCACGTCCTGCTTTAATGAGACGGTCTGTTTCACGTCTTGAGCAGGATTTTGCTTCGCTTATGTATTGGTTGATTTTCATGTTTTGTTCCTTTTCTTATAGATTAAAAGCGTCAATCCATGGCGATATCATTATGCCAAGATTGACGCTCCTTTACTTCGCAAAAACAACTAAATAAATAACCCCAATTACCAAAAATATTCCGCAACAAGCTAACAATACTTTTGCAAGTTTGTCCATAAACATATAATGGTTTCCCCTTTTGTTTGGTTGTTTGCTATTTTAATTCGACAACTGTTACGCCTAGGCCTCCCTCGCCCATGTCACCGTAGCGGTAGGTTTTCACACCGCGATGTTTCTTCAAGTAATCTTGTACACCTTGGCGAAGCGCTCCTGTTCCTTTACCGTGAATGATTGATACACGAGGATAGCTTGCAAGCTGTGCATCGTCTAAATATTTTTCAACGCGCATCATTGCATCTTCATAACGTTCGCCGCGAAGGTCTAGCTCTAACGACACGTGATAATCTCTACCCTTCACACTTGCGACTGCTTTTTTCTCAGTTTGCTTCGGTGTATTAATGTATTCCATATTGGATTCTTTCACTTTCATCTTCAGAATACCAATTTGTACGCTCCACTCTGTATCACTTACTTTTTCAAGCAATTGACCTTTTTGACCGAACGTTAACACTTTTACTTCATCACCTGATCGTAACTGTTGTTTTGGCGCTGTGTTTTTCACGTTTACTTTTTGTTTCTTCACAAGCTCTGGCGCTGCACCTTCTAGACGGCTCTTCGCTTCAATAAGCTCATGGTCTTTCACGTTTATAAGCTGTGCTTTACGCAATTGACGAAGTTCTTGAATAATGCCTTCTGCTTCTTGCTTTGCAGCTTCGACTTTTTCTTCCCCTTCTTTTTGCGCTTTTAATAATTTTTCATCGCGCTCATCGTTAAATTCAATAATTTGACGTTGTAATTCACGATGAAGTTTTTCAGATTGCTTACGATGCTCTTCCGCTTCTTTTCGTTCGCGCTCTGCATTTTTTTGGCTTTCTTCTAGCTTTGCAATCATATTTTCGATTTTGTTCGTATCTGTACTAATATGGTTACGAGCGCGATCAATAACGCGATCAGACAAACCAAGACGCTTCGAAATTTCAAAGGCGTTACTACGTCCTGGTACACCGATTAATAATTTGTACGTTGGGCTTAATGTATTCACATCGAACTCAACGCTCGCATTAATAACTTGCTCACGATTGTATCCATATGCTTTTAATTCTGGGTAATGCGTCGTTGCAACAACGCGAGCACCACGGTTACATACTTCATCTAAAATAGAAATCGCTAGTGCAGCCCCTTCTTGCGGATCTGTCCCAGCACCTAATTCATCAAATAGGACTAAACTTTCAAAATCAGCTTTTTCTAAAATATCTACAATGTTTACCATATGAGAAGAGAATGTACTTAAATTTTGTTCAATCGATTGCTCATCACCGATATCAGCAAAGATGTTTTTAAATACACATATCTCTGATTCATCCATTACTGGAATATGAAGACCAGATTGCGCCATTAAGACACAAATACCGACTGTTTTAAGTGTAACTGTTTTACCACCTGTATTCGGTCCTGTAATAACGATTGTTGTAAAGTCTTTACCAAGCATAATGTTATTTGGCACGATAATTTCCGGATCAATAAGCGGATGGCGTGCTTGTTTTAAATCCATGTAGCGTTCATTATTTACGATTGGCTTCGTCGCTTTAATTCGCTTCGCATAAAGAGCTTTCGCAAAAATAAAATCAAGATTTGCAACTACTTCTACGTTTGATAAAACAATATCAGCTTCCACTGCTACTTCTTCCGTTAACATCATTAAAATGCGTTCTACTTCTTGTTTTTCTTTCACACGTGCTTCTTGAAGTGCGTTATTTAATTCCACGATTACTTGCGGTTCGATAAATAATGTTTGTCCAGAAGCAGATTGATCGTGAACAATACCACCATATACGCCGCGGTATTCTTGTTTTACCGGGATTACGTAGCGTTCGTTACGAATCGTTACAATTGCATCTGATAACATTTTTTGCGCGTTTGAAGAACGCGTCATGTTTTCTAATTTCTCACGAATACGGCTTTCCGCAGTACGAATTTGATTACGAATACCACGCAATTTGTCACTTGCGCTATCGACTACTTCACCGCCGTCACCAATACAATTTGTAATCTTCTTTTCTAAATCATATAAAGACACAATTTGTGCGACATGTGTTTCTAAAATTGGAAGCTCAACACCGTTGTCAATCATATCGTCAATGAAACGTTTCATTTGGCGACTACCGTACATCGTACTTGCGATTTCAATTAATTCATGAGGACTTAACATACTTCCAATTTTCGCACGCTTAATATTTGCACGAATATCAGAAATCCCTCCAAGTGGTACATGTCCTTTTAAACGGATGACTTTCGCTGCCTCATCCGTTGTTTCTTGCAATTCCACAATTTCTTCAAAATCTGTGCTTGGCACTAAATTCTTCACTTTATCACGACCAAGTGAAGATGCTGTATGTTCAAGTAATTGTTCTTTTACTTTATTGTATTCTAATACACGCAACGTTCGTTCTAACATGTTGCAGGTCCCCCCTGTATTACTTATTACGTTTAATATAGTCTAATAAACGTTCAATATCCCATGTGTTAATCACGTTATCTTTTTGAATCCAACCTTTACGCGCTGCTGCTACACCTGTTTCCATATCTTCTAACATTTCAAGTGTATGGGCATCCGTATTAATCGCTACTTTTACACCAGCATCTTGTGCTTGTTTTAGTAATTTCGCGCTTAAATCTAGACGGTTTGGATTTGCATTTAATTCTAAAACTGTATTTGTTTCTTTTGCGAGCTGGATTAATAAATCTGTATCTACATCGTAACCCTCACGGCGCCCAAGAAGACGTCCTGTCGGATGGGCAATCATTGTGACATGCTTATTCTCAAGTGCAGTGCGAAGACGCTTCATAATCGTTTCACGGTCTTGTGAGAAGCTAGAGTGAATGGCTCCAATGACATAATCTAGTTCTGCTAATACTTCATCGTCAAAATCAAGTGTCGCATCTGGTAAAATGTCCATTTCAATCCCGCGCAAAATTGTAATGTCTGGATACTTTTCATTCATACGTTCAATTTCTTTCGCTTGTTCACGAAGACGCTCTTTCGTTAAACCGTTCGCTACTTTCAAGTATTGCGAGTGATCAGTAATTGCCATAAATTTATATCCACGAGCGCGGCACGCTTGTACCATTTCTTCAATTGAAAAAGCACCGTCACTCCACGTTGTATGCATATGTAAATCACCCTGTATATCAGAGAACTGAATTAAGTTCGGATACTCTTTAATTAATTCAATTTCTTTTCCATCTTCACGCACTTCTGGTGGGATGAATGGAAGGCCAAAGTGGGCGAAGAATGCTTCTTCTGTTTCGAATGTTTTCACTTCACCGGTCTCTAAGATTTCCACACCGTATTCACTAATTTTCTCGCCTCTATCTTTCGCAATTTGGCGCATTTTTACGTTATGGTCTTTTGATCCGGTGAAATGGTGAAGAGTTGTAATAAATTCTTCTGGTTTTACTAAGCGGAAGTCAATTGAAATATCATATTCATATTGAAGACGAACAGATACTTTCGTATCTCCACTTGCAATCACTTCAATCATATTATCAAATTGTAGTAAATGTTCACGCACTACTGCTGGCTCTGTCGTTGCAATGATGAAATCTAAGTCCTTCACTGTCTCACGAACACGGCGTAAACTACCAGCGCGTGAGAAACGAATTATTTCAGCAACATTCGACAATTTCTCCTCTATTTCCCCGGCAATAGGCAATACCATCGCAATTGGTAAACGCTCTGGACGAGAGCCTACTTGATCAATTGCTTCTAATATTTTCTCTTCTGTTTTCTTACCGAAACCTGCTAAAGCTTGTACTTTATTTTCTTCACAAACAGCTTTTAACGTTTCCATATCAACAACACCAAGTTCTTTGTATAACTTGGCCACCTTCTTACCACCAAGGCCTGGTAGTTTTAATAGTGGTAATAAACTGCTTGGTACTTCTTTTTCAAGTTCTTGTAGTACTTCAGATGTTCCCGATTCTATATATTCTTGAATAACTGCTGCTGTTCCTTTTCCGATACCTGGAATCTTTGTGAAATCTTCAATTTCAGAAAGACTACGGTCATCACTTTCTAGTGCTGCCGCCGCTTTACGGAATGCAGATATTTTAAATGGATTCGCGCCCTTTAGTTCCATAAATAGGCCGATTGTCTCTAGTAATTTGATAACTTGTTTTTTATTCACTTTCATCATTTCCCCGCCTTTCTTTCATAGAAAAAAACTTCTCTTTCCGAAAAAAGAGAAGTTACACTCTGCTACCTGTCTGCCATAGTTCCTTCACCTTTTCAGAAAGAATCGGTGTATCGTCTACAATTATTTTGCTAATTGATGATTTTTGTAATGGTGTTTGTATTTGTTCAATTGGAAGAATTGTTCCAACAATAATTAAGACAAACAGAATGATATACACTTCTAAAAAGCCAAGAAGTGCCCCAGCAACCGCATTGACTTGCTTTAAAACTGGGATTTCTGCAAACATATTCAGTAAATTACCAAGTAGTGAAAGTGCGATTTTTGTAATAATAAATAATACAATAAACGCAATTGCTTGATAGAAGACACCCTCAATATTATTCGCATCTATCCATTCTGGAACAGATACATTCTTATCGAATGGATACGGAATAAATTTCGCAAGCGTTGGCGCTAAATCTTTACAGTACCAGTATGCAACGAGGTATGCGATAATAAAGCTTGTTAACTTTACAAGTTGCAAAATAAATCCTCTGCGTAAACCGAGGAAAAATCCCATAACAAGCAATAAAATGATAATAATATCAATCATGTTTATTCCATTCCTTTTTGTGTCATACTTTCTTTCAACTTCTCATGTTCTTCTTTTAATTTTATGTAATCGTGTATGACGTTTACCGCCGTCAATACCGCTAGTCTACTCGTATCAAGCGAAGGATTCTTGGCATTGAGTTCGCGCATTTTATCATCCACAATCGCTGCTACCATGCGGATATGACTTGTACTTTCATCGCCAACAACTGAATACTGTTGGCCATATATTTCTACATTAATTCGACTTTTATTTCCCTTTTGTTGTGACAACTCACCGGCCTCCAATCACGTACAGAATCCTAAAGTTTATCATACCATGAACCATCATAATATGGAAACAGAAAGAACAATCCGATATGATAAAAATAACAACATAAAAAAGGAGCGACCATTTTGTCAAATTCTATCGTAATACAAACAAGTTCTACAGTAATTGAAGACATGAAACAACAATACAAACAAGCACTTAGCCCCAAAATTCCGCAAGGCGGTATCTTTATGGCAAAGGTTCCATCTTGCACAATTACAGCCTATAAATCAGGGAAAGTAATGTTTCAAGGTGGACGTGCTGAAGCAGAGGCTTCTCGTTGGCAAACTGTCTCTCAAACACCAAAATCCGCTGTAAAAAAATCGGTCAATTCGCATCAATATGCACCACCTTCTTCTATTGGTACAATGTCGATTTTAGGGTCCGATGAAGTAGGTACTGGAGATTTCTTTGGACCGATGACAGTTGTTGCTGTATATGTGGATGCGAAGCAAATTCCACTTTTAAAAGAACTCGGTGTAAAAGACTCCAAAAACTTAAATGATGCTCAAATTGCTGAGATTGCAAAACAACTCCTTCACGTTGTTCCTTACAGCTCCCTCGTTCTTCATAATGAAAAATATAACGAGCTATTTGATAAAGGAAACAACCAAGGTAAACTAAAAGCTTTACTACATAACAAAGCCATCACAAACTTATTGGCTAAAATCGCGCCTACAAAACCAGAAGGCATCTTAATCGACCAATTTACACAGCCTGATACATACTATAAATATTTAGCGAAACAAAAACAGGTACAGCGTGAAAATGTTTACTTCGCTACAAAAGGTGAAAGTGTCCATTTAGCAGTAGCCGCCGCTTCCATTTTAGCTCGTTACTCATTCGTAAAACAATTTGACGAACTAAGCAAAAAAGCTGGTATGCAACTTCCGAAAGGTGCTGGTAAACAAGTTGATATTGCCGCTGCTAAATTAATTCAAAAAGTCGGTAAAGAAAGACTACCTGAATTTGTGAAAGTGCATTTTGCTAATACAGAGAAGGCGTTTCGGTTACTGAAAAAATAACTACTTTTTAGTATCGACAGGATATGGATGAACTAAACAAGGCGAAAAGAATTGAATTCTTTTCGCCTTTTATGAATGAAAAATGGATAAATAGGATCTCACACGTTCCTATTTTCGCCGCACTCATTCTGTGTATCTATATATTTAAATTTAGACTGATATATATTCATTTACTATTCACCTAAAAAAGAGAGTCTCCATGACTCCCTTTTTATGTTTAACTTCGTTTCTGCTTCTTATTTGATGAAGGTACTTTATAAGAACCCGTTTCATGCGTAGTCGTTCCTTGTCCTTCCACTTCCGGAGAACCTAAGCTTGATCTAGAATGGTCTGTTTTCACTTTCTTACTCATTACAATCACCCCCAAGATTACTTTTCACTTAAGAGTAAAAAACTATTCAGCATAACCATCTGAACATATACTGGCTACTCTTTTATCCTCCTGTCTGTTTTTCACTAATGTCCCATAGACGTTTTGCGGCATCCTTATCCAAGGCAGCTTCAGACATTTTTCCTATTTGCTTATCGGCATAGTAATAACCACTATGATCAGTAAATTCAGTTGATTCTGCTAGCCATATTAGAGTTTCAGCACCTTTCTCGGGTGTACGAGAGAAAGGTTTCATTGCTGCCATAGTTAAGCGAGCAACTAGACCATTGTCCTGGTTGAAATTCGTAGCCACTAGCCCTGGATCGAAGCTGTATGCACTAACACCCGTCCCCTCCAACCTCTTTGCCAATTCAGCGGTAAATAAAATATTTGCTAGTTTTGATTGAGCATAACGCATTGTAGGACCACCCATAAATTTCTTAACACCACGATAAAGTTGTTCTGCATCTAAATCACCGAAATCAATTCCCTTTTTAGCCATTTTGTGACCGTGAGATGCGGTGGTGATAACACGAGCAGGAGCACTTTCTTTTAAACGCTCCAACAGCAAATTAGTGATTAGGAATGGACCTAAATGGTTAACCGCCCAAGTCATCTCCAAATCGTCCTCTGTAAGCTGCCTTGTTTGAAATAAAGCACCAGCATTATTCACTAATATATCTATTCTCGGACACCTTTCCAAAATATCAGTAGCTACCCGGCGTATAGATTGTTGGGAAGCCATATCAGCTAAAAATAGATCTATCATCACATCCCCATTCGTTACATCCTTAATTTGAGCAATAGCAGCATTCGCTTTTTCCTCGTTACGTGCAATGATTCCTAGTTTGGCACCGCGCTCTGCAAATGTCTTAGCTGCCGCTAATCCAATACCACTTGTTGCACCAGTAATCACCACATACTTGTCATGCAGTGTCCACTTTGTATGACTTGGAATCTCCCCCATTGTACAAAAACCCCTTCCCTTGCCCATAAATATTTCATTCGTTTTACTATATGTGAGATATGAACGAACCTATGAACAACATTTTTCCAAACAAAAAAAGCGAGAGCAGTTGCTCTCGCTTTTTTCATCTTAAAACTCAGAAGAACCTGGAGTTCTTGGGAATGGAATTACGTCACGGATGTTAGCCATGCCAGTGATGTACATTAGGAAGCGCTCGAAACCTAGACCGAATCCAGCGTGTTTTGTACCGCCGTATTTTCTAAGTTCTAAGTACCACCAGTAGTCCTCTTCGTTCATACCTAATTCTTTAATTCTGTCTACTAAAACGTCCATTCTTTCTTCACGTTGACTTCCGCCGATTAATTCGCCGATGCCAGGAACTAGAAGATCAGTAGCTGCTACTGTTTTACCATCTTCGTTCATACGCATGTAGAATGCTTTAATGTCTTTCGGATAGTCAGTTACGAATACAGGGCGTTTGAAGATTTCTTCTGATAAGTATCTTTCGTGCTCTGTTTGTAAGTCAATACCCCATTCTACTGGGTATTTGAATTCAGCACCTGATTCTTGAAGTACTTTAATTGCTTCTGTATAAGTGATGCGACCGAAGTCAGAGTTGATTACGTTGTTCATGCGCTCTAGAACTGTTTTATCAACGAAGCTGTTGAAGAAGTCCATTTCTTCTGGTGCATGCTCTAGTACGTATTTCATTGCATATTTCAGCATATCTTCTGTAAGATCCATTACATCGCCTAACTCAGCGAATGCAATCTCAGGCTCAACCATCCAGAACTCCGCTGCGTGGCGAGTTGTGTTTGAGTTTTCTGCACGGAATGTAGGTCCGAATGTGTACACATCACGGAACGCTAATGCATAAGCTTCAGCATTCAGCTGTCCACTTACTGTTAAGTTTGTTTCTTTGCCGAAGAAGTCTTTTGATTCGTCAACTTGTCCGTCTTCACCTTTTGGTACGTTGTTTAAATCTTGCGTTGTTACGCGGAACATTTCGCCTGCACCTTCTGTATCACTACCAGTAATAATTGGTGTGTGAACATGTACAAATCCACGCTCTTGGAAGAATTGGTGAATTGCAAATGCTGCGATAGAACGCACGCGGAATGTTGCTGAGAATGCATTTGTTCTTGGACGTAAGTGAGCGATTGTACGTAAGTATTCAAACGTATGACGCTTCTTTTGAAGTGGGTAATCAGAATCTGATAAGCCCTCGATATCAATTTTTTCTGCTTTAATTTCAAATGGTTGCTTCGCTCCAGGTGTTGCAATTACTTTACCTTCTACTTTAACTGAAGAGCTTAGTGGAAGCTTTGCAATTTCTTTGAAGTTCTCTAATTCTGTATCGAAAACGATTTGAACACCTTTGAAGAAGCTACCGTCGTTTAATTCGATGAAACCAAATGCTTTTGAATCACGTAAGTTACGAATCCAACCCGATACTTGTACTGTTTGATCTGCGTATTTATCTGTATCTCTATACAGACTTTTTACTAATGTGTTTTCCATAGTAAAATTCTCCTTTACTCATATATTTAAATACAAAAAAACCTTTCATCCATAAAGGGACGAAAGGTTAAACTTCGCGGTACCACCCAATTTGTCATAAAGACCAACTTTAACTCGTATGTAATACATACTTCCCGGTTTGTAACAGGCCGGATTCCCGTCTAAGTCTACTCTTGAATACAAGCTTCAATTTCGGTTAGCAACTCCAAGGTGTTCTTCACATATACCGCCTCATCAGGCTCTCACCGTCCCTGACTCGCTTTGGATTATAGTATATACTACTTTTCCTTATCATCGTCTTTCGTTTTGTTAAACTAAAATTAATGTACTACATTCGAGAGAAAGATGCAAGATGCCAGAAAATATATCAGCGATTTTTATAATATATCGACTTACCGACATTTTCCGACAATCGTGCCATAAAAAAATTGCCGGAATTAATCCGGCAATTTTTTATTACTTACGTAACTCCGCACCAAATTTCTCTTCTACCGCTGTTAATACACGATTATGTGCTTCTGTTACTTCTTCGTCTGTTAATGTACGTTCTGCATCGAAGTAGTTCATAGAGAATGCAAGTGATTTCTTGCCTTCTTCCATTTTTTCACCTTCGTATAAGTCGAATAGTGCTACGTCTTTCAGAAGTTCTCCGCCAGCTTCAGCAATGACTTGCTTCATTTCACCAGCTTTTGTTTCTGTTGTTACTACAACAGCCATATCACGTGTCATAGATGGGAAACGTGGAATTGCTGAGTAGTAAGTTTCCTCAGCGTCTGCACCGAATATTTTTGCAAGAGATAATTCGAATACGAATGTATTTTTCACATCTAATTGTTTTTCTGTTTCCGGGTGCAATTGACCGATGAATCCGATTGCTTCACCATCTAATACGATGTCAGCTGTACGGCCTGGATGCATACCTTCACGTTTTGTTGGTGCATAAGTGATTTGATTTGCCACGCCAAGTACGTCGAATAATCCTTCTAATACACCTTTAACAACGAAGAAGTCTACAACTTTCTTCTCACCTTGCCATGCATGGTGAAGAGCAAGACCTGTCATAACACCTGCAAGATGTTGTTCTTCTTTCGGAAGTTCTCCTGCTTCTGTTGGTAAGAAGATAGAACCTACTTCATATAATGCAACGCTATCGTTTTTACGTGCAACATTGTATGAAACTGCTTCTAACAATTGTGGCACTAAGCTTAAACGAAGTTGGCTACGCTCTTCACTCATTGGAAGCGCAAGATTTACAGGAGCTTTTTCGTTCGGCTCAATCATATATTGTTTCGCTTTGTCAGCGCTTGTTAATGAATATGTGATTGCTTCATATAAACCAGCACCTTCTAGGAAGCGGCGTACTTTACGACGTTTCGTTTGTGCTGATGTTAATTTACCACGTGTCATTGTTCCAGATGGTAATGTAACTGGAATGTGATCATAACCATACAGACGACCTACTTCTTCTACTAAGTCTTCTGAAATTGTAATGTCAGGACGACGTGCTGGTACATTTACATGGAATGTTCCTTCTACTTCTGTGAATGGGAATTTTAAGTTTGTGAACATTGTACCCATTTCACTCGCAGAAATATCTGTACCTAATACACGGTTTACTTTTTCAGCTGTAACAGATACTGTACGTTCTTGTACTTGTAAGTTATCAGCTTCTACTACACCTTCAAGCGCTTCTCCACCAGCGTATTTTGCCATTAAAGCAGCTGCATGTTGAATTGCTTCAAATGTACGTGTTGGGTCGATTCCTTTCTCAAAACGTGCACTTGATTCGCTACGAAGACCTAAGTCTTTTGATGTACGACGCACTGTTTGACCTGCAAAGTATGCAGACTCAATTAGAACGTTTACTGTCTCGCTATCAACTTCAGAATCCGCTCCGCCCATTACACCAGCAACAGCTAACGCTTTTTCACCGTTTGTAATAACAAGGTGGTGGCTTTGTAACGTACGTTCTTGAGCATCTAATGTTTGAATCTTTTCGCCTTCTTTTGCAAGACGAACAACGATTTCTTTTGAACCTAATTTATCGTAATCGAATGCATGTAACGGTTGACCGTATTCCATTAAAATGTAGTTTGTAATATCAACTACATTACTAATTGGACGAATGCCAGCTGCCATAAGACGAGTTTGCATCCACATTGGTGATGGACCAATCTTTACGTTCTTCACCATTTTTGCAATATATAATGGGTTTTCTTCTTTCGCTTCTACACTTACAGAAATGTAATCAGAAGTTTTTTCTGCTGTTTCTTGTAAGTCGATAGCTGGAAGTTTTACTTCACGGCCGTAAATAGCAGCTACTTCATATGCAACACCTAACATATTTAAGCAATCTGCACGGTTTGGTGTTAAACCAAGCTCAAGTACTTCATCATGTAAATTTAAAATTTCAAGTGCATCTGCACCAACTTCAGCATCACTTGGGAAGATGAAGATACCGTCTGCATATTCTTTCGCAACGAATTTCCCATCAATACCAAGCTCTTGAAGAGCACAAACCATACCGTGAGAAGCTTCCCCGCGTAGTTTTGCTTTTTTAATTTTGAAGTTACCAGGAAGTACAGCGCCAACTTTTGCAACTGGTACTTTTAAACCTTTTGCAATGTTAGCAGCTCCACAAATAATTTGAACCGGCTCTTCTTCACCGATATCGATTAAGCATTTGCTTAATTTATCAGCTTCTGGGTGTTTTTCACATTCTAATACGTGACCAACTACAACACCTTTTACACCTTTATTTAATACTTCAACACCTTCTACTTCAATACCACTTTTCGTGATTTTGTCTGCTAGTTCTTGTGCTGTTACATCTTTAATATCTACATACTCTTGTAACCAACGATATGATACGAACATATTTATCCTCTCCTTCCCTTACGCTCGTTTGAATTGTTGTAAGAAACGTACATCATTTGTATAGAAATGACGAATGTCATCTACGCCGTATTTCAACATTGCGATACGCTCTGCGCCCATACCGAATGCGAAACCTTGATATTCTTTTGAATCATAACCAGCCATTTCAAGTACGTTCGGGTGAACCATACCTGCTCCTAAAATTTCGATCCAGCCAGTCCCTTTACAAGTGCCACAACCTTTACCGTGACACATCATACAAGAAATATCCATCTCTACAGACGGCTCTGTGAATGGGAAGAAACTTGGACGAAGACGGATTTCACGATCTTCACCGAACATCTTTTTCACGAATACTTGCAGTGTACCTTTTAAGTCACTCATGCGAATGTTTTTATCAATTACAAGACCTTCAATTTGCATGAATTGGTGTGAATGCGTTGCATCATCGTCATCGCGGCGATACACTTTACCAGGACAAATAATTTTAATCGGTCCTTTTTCTTTATTCTTTTCCATCGTACGTGCTTGCACAGAAGATGTATGTGTACGTAGTAACGTTTCTTCTGTAATGTAGAATGTATCTTGCATATCACGCGCTGGGTGATCTTTCGGTAAGTTTAATGCTTCGAAGTTGTAGTAGTCTTTTTCTACTTCTGTTCCTTCAGCTACTTCATAACCCATACCGATGAATACATCTTCAATTTGTTCAACAACTGCTGTTAACGGATGGTGACAACCTGTTTCAACAGGACGACCTGGCAGTGTAACATCAATTGTTTCAGTAGCTAATTTCGCCTCAATTACTGCTTTTTCTAAGTTACCAATTTTGTCTTCTAGACGCGTTTGAATCGCTTCACGTACTTCATTTACTAATGCTCCCATACGTGGACGCTCTTCTGCTGATAATTTTCCCATGCCGCGTAATACTTCTGTAATTGGACCTTTTTTCCCTAAATACGCTACGCGTACGTCGTTTAAGCCCTTTAGCTCTTTCGCTTCTTCAATAAGCTCTAACGCTTTTTGCTTTAGCTCTTTTAAACGTGCTTCCATTTGGAACCCTCCTAATTTTAAAAATAAAAAAACCCCGCTCCCAAAAAGGGACGAGGTAAATTCGCGGTACCACCCTAAATTGACAGAACAAGTCTGCCCACTCATTAGTTATAACGATCAATTCTGACCGGAACGCCTTTACATATAAATGGTCCTGGCGCCAACTCCAGAGGTGAATTCACTTCCATCTACCATAAGAATGCTTTCAGTCTACGGCACTCTCTCCCTATATGGCGATTTTGTAAGCTACTCTTCTCTATCAACGTTTTTCATTAATATACTTTTATTATATGTTCAAAAAAGTTCGATACTCATTTCACCACTTTTTTATGAACATGTACTTCAACTTATTATAAGAAGTTTTTTATCGATTCGCAACTGGGCTTTGTAAATAATACGTTAAAATCCCTGCTGCAACCGCAACATTTAATGATTCTGCCCCGCCGTAAATCGGAATATACAAGTTTTGATCACTTTTCGCAAGAATTTCTTGGCGTACGCCGCTTCCTTCATTCCCTACAATTAATGCAAAACTTCCAGCCGGGGTTACTTCACCAAATGGAACTCCATTTTCAAGAGCTGTTCCATATACAGGGACGTTATTTTCTTTTAACTTGTCTACCCATTCTTCTAAGTTCCCTTTTACAACCGGTAAGTGGAAAATAGAACCTTGTGTAGATCGTAGTACTTTACTATTATAAACATCAACGCACCCTTCTCCAAGCACAACGGCATGAATACCAGCTGCATCCGCTGTACGAATAATCGTTCCCAAATTACCTGGGTCTTGAAGGCCGTCTAATAAAAGAAATTTCCCATCAGTAAGAGCTACTTCTTTCTCATGTTTCTCACAAACAGCAAATACACCTTGCGTTGTTTCTGTTTCGCGAAGTACTTTTACAATTGCTTCAGGCACAATATACATTTCAACATCATTAACTGTCCAATCTTTCGGAAGATCTGTCTGATCTGAAACGATAAGTTCTGTTACAACTCCTGCCTTTAACGCTTCCTCTACTAAATGGAATCCTTCTACAAAAAATAAAGCTTTGTTATCGCGCTCTTTTTTCATCTGCAGCTTTTTCCACTGCTTCACACGCGGGTTTTGTACTGAATCAATGTTTTTCATAATATGTATTTCCCTCTCTTCTTGTCTTATCATTATAGCCTATTTTTCATACATATTTACATAAAAAAGAACAAAAACTAACGTCAGTTTCAATTCTGAAGAAGAGGTGAAGATAATGAGTTTTAATTTACGCGGCGCGGTATTAGCGAATGTATCTGGAAATTCACAAGACCAATTACAAGAAACGATTGTCGATGCAATTCAAAGCGGTGAAGAAAAAATGCTTCCAGGTCTTGGCGTTTTATTCGAAGTCATTTGGAAAAATGCTGATGAAAATGAAAAACACGAAATGTTAGGAACACTGGAGCAAGGATTAAAAAAATAAGCAATTTGAAAATCACCTTCGCATAAGCCAAGGTGATTTTTTTTACGAAAAATTTTTTTCTTCTCCTAAACATTTCTACTTTACTAACGCTACCCCGATGGAGTACAATGTTCAAAATACATTTAAACCGATCGATTTTTCTTCATATATATCATTAGATAAAGTGAAACTTTAATCAGTGGGGGGGCCCCCCACACTGATTATTAGTTGAACCAATCGGGCTTTTACGGGCAGTTGATTCCCCACCTAACTTCCTCGTATTCGCTAAATTTTAAGGTGGGAATCTTACTGCCCGTTAAAGCGGGATAAAAGGAGTGAATGTTTTATGCAACGTATTACGCTTGAACAAGTTTTTAAACATCACATTACACAAAAATATGTAAACCGTTCTGGAATGGTCCACGCGATTGCTGTCGCTTACCATGCGTTTCACTTAGCCAAAAAGCATCACGCCTCAGTCGATGCTGCGACAAAGGCTGGCTTCCTTCATGATATCGGACATCATACGTGGTACACAGGCGGCGAATGGGACTATGACTTGTACAAAAAGAATGATATACATGCGATTAAAGGGGCAGAAAGATCTCATAAATTGCTTATTAGATTAGGAGAACATCCGAAACTAGCAAAAGAAATTTCTGTTGCAATTCTTCTGCACACTGATTCTTTCCTACTAGAACAAACACTTGAAAGAACACCTCTACAAAATGTTATTAAGTGGGCGGATGAAGCCGATGAAGAACCAGGTGGCGCACACCATTATAGAACTATTTCTTATGAAAAAGCATTGAAAGCAATTCAGCAATTAGACCGATTGGTAGAGCGTGAATTACAAATAGAGCAAAAGAAGTTGAATGACAAGGTAGAACATAGTTATCAATGAGAAAGAGGCATCACTATAGGGTGATACCTCTTTTATTATTTTGCGAAAAATACACCTTTGTATGTAATATTTAAATGTTACACCCAAAAGAAAAATACTTTATAATTAAATATACAAATATAAAGAGGTGATTTTACAAATGCAACCCGCTACACAACTTTCTAATGAACAGAAATACTCTATGTCATGGGGACAATTTATTAGCTCCGTTTTATTCGCTTTTTTCGGAACCGGACTTATTACTGTGTTCCTCGCAATGCCCTTAACAATTTATACAGCCGGTCTTACAGATAAAAAACAAATTGCCCTGTATGAATCTATTGCAAATACTGCAAGTATCGTATTACAACTAGCCGTGTTGTTATTCTTCATTTTTAAATTCGAACCCGCAAAAAAATTACTACTAAAATCTTTTAACTTTAAAGTACTTAAAGAATGGCGTACATACGTATACTTACTTCTTTTCTTCGCTATAAACATTATACTCAATTACATCTTGTTAAATTATGTGTTCCAAGACGCAACAAAGCAGCAATCTTCCGCACTAAACTTAGACGTTTTTAAGCAATATCAAATATTATTACTTCTCGGCTTCGCTATACTCACACCAATTTTTGAAGAACTTATTTTCCGTGGCTTTATACTTCGCTTCTTCTCAGAGCGCTTTCCATTTTGGATTGCAGCCATCATAACAAGCTTCTTCTTCGGTATCGCTCATACATACTCACTTGGAGTAATGGTAATTACTTTCTTCATGGGATTATTAATGGCTATTTTATGTAAAAAAACAAAATCCATTATTCCAGCTATGTTATTTCATATTATGAATAATATGTTAGCATTCTTGAGTTAAAAAGAGGTATCATCACTTCTCATTTCTATCAATTTATACATATTTATTAATAATACCCAAAATAAACCTCATGTAGTAAAATATAACTCATCACCATAGAAGGAGATTATTTATGTCGAGCTTACTTTGGATTTTTTATATGCCACTTCTTGTTTTATGCGGATTTTTCGGTGGTATTTTTTTAATTATTACTAGCATTAAACATCTTAAATTATTTGTGGGTTTAACGGGGCTACTTAGCCTATCTTTTGTCACACTACCTTTTGTTTTTTGGGGCATGGGGGTGAATAGCGATACGATCCTCCCTATTTCAACTACTTTATATTGGATACTGTTTTCTTTAACTGGATTATTGGCAGGATTAAATGGATTACAGGCAAAGATTAAAAGTATACGTAATATGGGATTCATTATTTTTATCGCTGGCATATTAGGGGTTATTTTCTGGGTACTTATGTCTGTAGGGGATTCATTCTATATATAATATTTTATCGGAGGTAATACAGAAGTGTTTGGAATATTAACTTGGATGGTTTTGGCTCTTACTTTGATGTTATGCCAATTCATCGTTGGCATTTTTTTAATTATTGCTGGCATTAAATATCGTAAATCACTTACTATTATAGCTGGTTTAATTAGCATATCGCTTATCTTTGCTCCTATCATTTGTATAGGTTTTGGAATAGATTTAGAGGGGATGGTTCCAATTTCAGGAACTTTATATTGGTGTTTCTTCTCTTTAGCTGGACTATTAGCTATTATAAGTGGAAGACAAATATCTAGCATTCGTGCTATGGGAACAATTTTGTTTATAACAGGGCTGTGCTCCATAGCTGGTTATCATTTTTTATATCTCACTCTTTAAAAAGACAAAAAAGCAGGGAAATTAATTCCCTGCTTTTCTATTTGGTTTATTGCCTGATGGTAAGAAGAACGATAACACCCAAGCAATACCTGCGAGTATTGTTGCAATTAAGAAGGCATCGTTAATACCGTTAATTGCAGATAGCTTTGAAATTTGTCCGAATAATAGTTGTGTACTCATCGCATCTCCTGCTTGAGCTGATCCGGCTAATGCCGCTAAGCTTTGGCCCATACCGTGTACTTTATCAACTAAAATCGGGTTTGACGTTGTTAACATATTGCCGTAATCCGCTACGTGAGCAGTAGTTTGTTGTGTCATAAGCGTGATTAATATCGCTGTTCCAATTGAACCAGCTACTTGTCTTGACGTATTTTGCGTTGCTGTACCGTGAGAAATTAATTTCATCGGCAGTGCGTTCATACCAGCTGTCATAATTGGCATCATAATGAATGACATACCAATTGAGCGTATAATATAATCCGTCATAATAACACTATACGGTGTATCCATCGATAACGTTGTAAATTTATATGTCGCAAATGTTGTAATGGCTAATCCGACAATTGCTAACGGACGAATACCATACTTATCAAATAGTTTACCTGCAACTGGTCCCATGATCCCCATAATTAATGATCCTGGAAGTAATAATAAACCAGATTCCATCGGTGTAAAACCGCGAATGTTTTGCAAGTATACTGGAAGTAATAACATACCTCCGAATAAGGCCATCGTTACAATCGCGTTAATTACTAATGTGAAAGTGAACGTCGGATATTTAAACACTTGTAAATCAAGCATTTTATTGTCTGTTGTTAACTCTCTCCAAATAAATACAGCTAAACCAATGACACCGATGATAAGTGTTATAACAACTTCTGCACTAGTCCAGCCATTATTTCCAGCTTCACTAAATCCGTACAGTAAGCTACCTAGTCCAATACTTGAACTAATAACACCGAATACATCTAACTTTGTTTTAGACACTGGCTGAGCTAGTGTAAAGAATTTAAAAGATAAGAACGTAATAATTAAACCGATAACAAACATCCCATAGAACATTAAGTTCCAGCTATAGTTTTCAATTACCCAACCTGTTACAGTTGGTCCGATAGCTGGTGCTAAAATCATCGCTACCCCAAGTAACCCCATAGCTGCTCCGCGTTTATTAGGCGGGAATAATGTCATGAAGATATTCATACCAACTGGCATTAAAATACCTGCACCAACCGCTTGAACAACACGGCCTGTCATCATCATTGTAAAGTTTCCTGATGTAGCACAAATGATAGATCCTACAGTGAAGAATAACATTGCTGCTATGAATAATTTACGATACGTAAATCGTGAAACTAAAAATGCACTGATTGGTACTAAAATTCCGTTTACAAGCATGAAGCCTGTAATTAACCATTGTGCTGTTGAAGTTGATACGTTAAATTCATTCATTAATGGAGGCAGTGCAACATTAATGATTGTTTGGTTTAAAATAGAAACGAACATACCGAGAATTAATACAGCTACAACTGCCTTTACATTCACATTCTCTACCGGCAATTGTCTCTTCAGCATTTCTTTTTCCTGTTTTACTTGCTCTTGCTTCCCTGTTTCTAATTCCACTACGTTAGAAGCTTCTGTTTCTTGTTTTTGTTCAAGTTCTTTCTCTACTGTTTCTGCTTGACTTACTTCTATCTTACTTACGGCTGGGACTTGTTCTTCTCCCACATTCGTTTTTTTCTTTCGTAAAAGACGATTTATAAGGAAGAAGACGATTATACAAAATAGTGCATATCCTACAATTGCAATTGAGGACATCTCATCTCCCCCTTACTTATGAATACGAACTGACACATTCATTCCAGGAACAATATTTACTGATTTACTATGATCTAAAGAAACTTTAACTGGTACAACTTGCTTTACTTTCGTATAGTTCGCTGTTGCGTTACTTGATGGTAACATCGAGAATGTATTCGCTGTTGTTAATCCCACTTGTTCTACTTTTCCCGTTAACGTTGTATCTGGGTATGCGTCTACATACACATCTACTGTTTGGCCTTTTTGAACATCATCAATATTTGTTTCTTCAATATTTGCTGTTACCCATAAATTACTCATATCAAATGCATAAGCAATTGGGCTACCTGCCCCAACGAACGCATTAGTTGTTGCATTTGATTGTACAACTGTTGCATTTTGCGGAATTGTTACATCTACTGTTTGCTCACCATTTGCTCCTGCTACAGTAACCGCACCTAATTTATCGTTCTCATTGTAATTTTTTCCGACTTCAGCTTTCCAGTCTGTTAATTTACCTGCTACTGGTGATGCAATTGGGATTACTTTCCCGTCAATCTTTGCATTTTCTGTTTTTAAATAGTTTTCCGCTTGATTGTAATAGTAATAACCGCCAATACCGCCGCCAACTAATACAATTAATGTGATAATGTTGATAATTACCATTCTTCGAAACTGATTCATTGCATTCCTCTCCTTATATCGCATATAATTTTTTTCTAAACTATTTACATCCTTAGTGTTTATATTGTTTAATTGTTAATTATATTAACCTTTAAACAAAAAAAGCACACCTTTTACGACGCAAACTATGTTTTGTCTGCATCCTAGCGGTGCTGATTTCTAAAGGACTATCGTTTATAATTATAAATAATTATCCCAAATCTACAACCAACAATTTAAACCTATATGTTGTTTAAACAACATTACACTATACATGTGTTGTTTAAGGTTAAAAAATTAAACGAGGTGAAGTAAAAATGTCTATTAAAAATACAAATGATCCACGTGTAAAACGAACGAGACAACTCATACAGGATGCTTTTGTCGCTTTAGTAGGCGAAAAGGGCTTCGAAAATGTAACTGTGCAACATATCGCGGAACGCGCTCCTGTAAATCGTGCTACATTTTATAGCCATTACCATGATAAATATGATTTATTAGAAAAAAGCATAGAAGAAATGTTAGAAAAACTAGCTGCAGTAATTAAACCACAAAATCGAAATAAAGAAGATTTTCAGCTCACTTTTGATTCGCCGCATCCAACTTTTTTAGCTTTGTTTGAGCATATCGCAGACAATACTAATTTCTATAACGTTATGCTCGGCGATAAGGCAGCTGGAAACTATTCTTATAAAATGATGAAAACAATTCAAACACATTTAACATTAAGCCTATCTATTTCCCAGCCAGATGATGAAGACCTTATGGTCCCTCGTGATATTCTTATTAGTTATGTTACAGGCGCTCATATCGGAATGATTATGTCATGGTTAAAAAGAGGCATGATTTATACCCCACATTTCATGGCAATGCAATTAACTCGCTTAATTATTTTAGGAGCTCATACTGCAGCAGGATTAGAAAGACCGTTTTAAAAATGAAAAAAGCGAAGGAGGTTATCCTTCGCTTTTTTCTATTAATTAAATGTAATGTTATGTACAGCCTCTTTATCAAGACGTTTAATAACTTCTACAATTAACTTCACTGCGTTTTCATAATCATCACGATGTAACATCGCTGCATGAGAATGAATGTAGCGTGTCGCAATCGTAATTGCCATAGACGGAATACCATTTACAGAAATATGAATTGCTCCTGCATCCGTTCCCCCGCCCGCTACAGAATCATACTGATATGGAATTTGTAATTCATCAGCAACATCAACAACGAAATCACGTAAACCTGTATGACCAATAACGGAAGCATCATATAAAATAATCTGCGGTCCATCACCCATTTTACTTTGTGCTTCTTTTGCTGTTACACCTGGTGTATCCCCAGCAATACCAACATCTACAGCGAATGCGATATCGGGCTTAATATAGTTTGCAGATGTTTTCGCACCACGAAGACCAACTTCTTCTTGTACAGTACCAACGCCGTATACAACGTTTGGATGCTTTTCATCTTTTAATTGTTTTAATACGTCAATTGCAATTGCACAACCAATTCGGTTATCCCATGCTTTTGCAAGTAACATCTTTTCATTCTTCATCACTTGGAATTCGAAGTACGGTACAACTTGATCTCCTGGTCGTATGCCCCACTCCATCGCTTCTTCTTGGCTAGAAGCACCAATATCGATGAACATGTCTTTAATTTCAACTGGCTTTTTACGAGCTTCTGGAGGTAAAATGTGCGGTGGTTTTGAACCAATTACACCTGTTACATCTCCTTTACGCGTTACAATCGTTACACGCTGTGCAAGCATAACTTGCGACCACCAGCCACCCACCGTTTGGAAACGAAGGAAGCCTTTGTCATCAATTTGCGTAATCATAAAGCCAACTTCATCTAAATGACCTGCAACCATAATTTTCGGGCCGTTTTCTTCCCCAACTTTTTTCGCAACTAAACTTCCTAAATTGTCAGTAGAAAGTTCATCTGCAAACGGCTCAATATATTTCTTCATTACTTCACGTGGTTCGCGCTCGTTACCCGCAATACCGCGTGCGTCTGTTAATTCTTTTAGCATTGTCAATGTCTCGTCTAATTTTATCATTGCCAACACCCTCCTTTTTCTTCAGTCACTTTATTATACAAAAGGAAATTGAAATATTCAAAAATTAAATTAGTATCCTTGTGTTTGACGCTGATGATTTACTTCATTTTTATCTAAATATGCTTTTTCAATTTCATCTTGTTCAAATTCAAGCGCTTGTCCAAGGCGAAGATAGCTTGTAAATAGTTCAATATAGTTCGTAATAGAAGGTTGATCTGTAAAACGAATTACTTTCGCATATGTGTCTAAGAAAATTTCCACTTGTGTTTTATTCGTTTGCGCACATTTATAGAATAAGAAGTTTTTATCAATTCCTAAATCGATTCCGATTGATAAAATAAAATGTAAACCATCTACGTATTCTTCTAATATTACTTCACGTTCTGAAGCTGGTTTATTGCTCCAATATTTAAAACAACGTGTTTCATTTGCAAGTTCTCCAATTTCTACAAGAAGAGCTAACATTTTTTCTTTTAACAATTTCTTCGGTTGTAATTCATGTTCTTTCACAATACGATCATCTAATTCTTTTTGTAATTTAAATAGTTGTAGTAAGTCCATTCTATTGTCCTCCTCCAACATCGCATTTTCCGCAACAATGTTGTTTCATCTCAAAGTTCATTATTATTTTTCGTTTCTTATTAACAAGTCAGCTACCTACATCTTTATAAAGATAGCTTGTCCTTAATTTGCAAATACGTTTCAATCATCACTCATATATTGTTCACTTGATGAAAGTTCCATATCATCTTTCCATTATAGCAGTGTCGTTTCTGCTAGGAAAGATACACTTCTTCACGAATGAGTTCAAATAAAAAAAGTCAGGAGGATTCTCCTGACTTTATATATATATTCTTTTATATCGCTATAGCTTTTATATTGATTTTGTCATATCGATAACGACACATCCGTTAATCTTTCCTACTTTCATGTAAAAACCTCCTCGTTATCGTTACAAAACTTCTTACAAGCACATCTTAATATACTTGAGCAAGAAATAACGATAATAAGTGGAGGGTTTTACAATAAATGCAAATAAAAAAAACCTTAGAAGAAAATCTTCTAAGGTTTTAAACAATTAGTTAATGTTGTTTTTTGCAACTGTTGCTAATTCAGCGAAAGCTTTTTCGTCATGAACAGCTAAGTCAGCAAGCATCTTGCGGTTAACTTCGATGCCAGCATTTTTTAAACCGTGCATTAAGCGGCTGTAAGAAAGACCATTCATACGAGCTGCTGCGTTGATACGTGTAATCCATAATTTACGGAAGTCACGTTTCTTTTGACGACGGTCACGGAATGCATACATTAGAGATTTCATAACCTGTTGGTTAGCAACCTTAAATAATGTACTCTTAGAACCGTAGTAACCTTTTGCTAATTTTATAACTTTTTTACGACGTTGACGAGTAACTGTACCACCTTTTACTCTTGGCATAATATTACCTCCTAGTTTGTTCTATATATCAGCCGAACTTATTTTAAGTTGTCAAGCATTTGACGAATGCGTTTGAAGTCACCAGCGCTAACTACACCAGCTTTACGTAGTTTACGTTTAGCTTTTGTAGATTTGTTAGCGAATAAATGGCTTGTGTAAGCGTGAGAACGCTTCAGTTTACCAGATCCAGTCTTTTTGAAACGCTTTGCAGCGCCGCGATGAGTTTTTTGTTTAGGCATAGGTATTTCCTCCTCTATCTATTACTTATCGTTTTTCGGTGCTAAAACTAAGAACATACTACGTCCTTCCATTTTAGGCTTAGATTCAATTGTACTAACTTCAGCACAAGCTTCTGAGAAGCGATCTAAAACACGTTGACCGATTTCTTTATGAGTAATGGCACGTCCTTTAAAGCGAATTGACGCTTTAACCTTGTCGCCTTTCTCTAAAAACTTGACAGCATTACGAAGTTTTGTGTTAAAGTCATGTTCATCAATTGTTGGACTTAAACGAACTTCTTTCATGCTAATTACTTTTTGATTTTTGCGCTGTTCTTTTTCTTTCTTCTGTTGCTCAAAGCGGAATTTACCGTAGTCCATAATGCGGCATACTGGTGGTTTCGCATTTGGAGCAACCAATACTAAATCAAGATTAAGACCTGCAGCTAAGTCTAAAGCGTCATTACGAGACTTGATTCCAAGTTGATCGCCGTTTGCGCCAACTAAGCGTACTTCACGTGCACGAATTTGCTCGTTAATCATCATATCCTTGCTAATAGTAAGCCACCTCCAAGGTTTTCTTAGAATACGTTTTGCAATTGTAGAACCCGAACAAAAAAAGTGCGGGCACACGGCACCCACACTTGTAATATCTTTAGTAAGAAATACATTTACCTGCTAACTGCGAATGCGTCCATCAGGTGAGAAGCGGGTGCTTCTACTTGTCAAAACCATATTCTATTATCCTTGATGAGTTTATCATAGGACATGACGTCTGTCAAGAAGACGCGATGTGTTTTACTAACAACAAGAAATATTGTAACAAACAACCAGCATACTTGCAATACTTTTTTATGATAAGTATTGTTTGGTTATTTTTTCTAGATTTTCTTTTTTATAATACATAAAAAAGCCGCGGTATACCGCGGCTCTTTCTTATCGTTTTCCTTCTACCTTAATCATGTCAACAAACGCATCTAATGCAATTGTTTCTGATTTTTGTTCACCATATTTACGTACGTTAACGCCATTTTCAGTAACTTCATTGTCACCTACTACAAGCATGTACGGAATCTTTTGCATTTGTGCTTCACGGATTTTGTAACCAATTTTCTCTTCACGAGTGTCTAATTCAACACGGATACCAGCACGTCGTAATTCATCTTGTACTTTCTTCGCATAGTCTAAATGTACTTGCGGAGAAACTGGAATTACTTGCGCCTGAACTGGAGCTAACCAAGTTGGGAATGCGCCTTTGTATTCTTCAATTAAGAAGGCTACGAAACGTTCCATAGTTGATACAACACCACGGTGAATTACAACTGGACGATGTTGTTTACCGTCTTCACCAACGTAAGTTAATTCAAAGCGTTCTGGAAGTAAGAAGTCTAATTGTACAGTTGAAAGTGTTTCGTCTTTTCCAAGAGCAGTACGAACTTGAACGTCAAGTTTCGGACCATAGAATGCCGCTTCACCTTCAGCTTCATAGTAATCAAGACCCATTTCATCCATAGCTTCTTTTAACATACCTTGTGCTTTTTCCCACATCTCATCATCAGCATAATACTTTTTAGTATCTGCTGGGTCACGATAAGATAGACGGAATGAATAGTTTTCTAAACCGAAATCTTTGTACACTTCTAACGTTAAGTTTACAACACGTTTTAATTCTTCTTTAATTTGATCTGGACGAACGAAAATGTGCGCATCATTTAAAGTCATTCCGCGTACACGTTGTAATCCAGATAATGCTCCAGACATTTCATAGCGGTGCATTGTTCCAAGTTCCGCAATACGGATTGGTAATTCACGGTAGCTGTGAATATCATTTTTATAAACCATCATATGGTGAGGGCAGTTCATTGGACGAAGAACTAACTCTTCATTATCCATTTCCATTGATGGGAACATGCCATCACGGTAATGGTTCCAGTGACCAGAAGTTTCATAAAGCTCTCTACTTCCTAATACTGGAGTGTATACGTGATCATAGCCTAAGCTTGCTTCTTTATCAACGATGTAACGCTCGATAATACGGCGAATTGTTGCACCTTTTGGTAACCAAAGTGGTAAACCTTGTCCTACTTTTTGGCTATTAGTAAATAGTTTTAACTCTTTACCTAATTTACGGTGATCGCGTTCTTTCGCTTCTTCAAGCATACGTAAGTGCTCATCTAATTCTGCTTTCTTAACGAATCCAGTACCGTAAATACGTTGTAACATTTTATTATTGCTATCGCCGCGCCAGTAAGCACCAGCAACACTTAATAATTTAAACACTTTAATCTTCCCTGTAGATGGAAGGTGAACACCACGGCAAAGGTCGAAGAATTCGCCTTGCTCATAGATTGAAATAACTGCATCTTCTGGAAGATCGTTAATTAAATCTAATTTTAACTCATCGCCGATTTCTTCAAAGCGACGAAGTGCTTCTGCACGCGGTACTTCATGACGAACGATTTCTAAGTTTTCGTTCACGATTTTTTGCATTTCTTTTTCGATTTTCTTGAAGTCTTCAACTGTAATTGCTTCTTCCATATCAATATCGTAGTAGAAGCCATTTTCGATTACTGGACCAATGCCAAGCTCAAGCTTAACATCTTTATATAAACGTTTTAACGCTTGTGCTAAAAGGTGAGCTGTTGAGTGGCGTAAAATATATAAGCCATCTTCAGAATCTAATGTAATAATAGAAACTGCACCATCTTCTTCGATTGGTGTAACAAGATCGATCATCTCATCGTTTAATTTTCCAGCCACAGCTTTTTTCTTTAAGCCTGGGCTAATAGAAGCTGCGATTTCTTCAGTTGTTACTCCTTTTGGAAACTCCTTCACAGCTCCATCAGGGAAAGTAATTTTAACTACATCTGCCATCACTGGTCACTCCTCTTTTTTTTCAAAATAAAAAACACTCATCCCATAAAAAGGGACGAGTGTTGAATTCGTGGTTCCACCCTTGTTCCAATTAACCTTATTGTTAATTGCTCAAGTTCAACATAACGGTGTTGTCCGTTAGCAATTACTAGAAAAACGTTCACTGCTAAAGTTTAGAGGTGGTAAGTAATAATCCCGTACTAGGAAGCTCGCACCCTAAGGCTTCCCTCTCTGAAAATCGTAGATAACTACTCATATCCTCATCATGACATTTCAATATATTTCATTTATGTAGGTAATTATATGCTCAAAAACTTAGAAAATCAAGGGCGTTACCTTTATTTTTTAAATTTTTCACATTGCGCTCAAACTCATGTAATCCATGTAGTTGCACTCGTTCCTGAAATACATTTCGCAAAGTAATAATCATATTATGATCTTGTTCTTTCGTATATAAATAAATCTTTTTCGGCGAAATAGAAAGAAGTGGTGCAATTACTTTCGTATCGATATATACATCCTGTTTCTTTAATAATTCTTCATCTATATATTGAACCAATTTCTCCTGTTTTAAACGCCTACCTTTATCATCATAGAAAATAAAACTTTCATCAAAAATAAGATGTACACAGGACAAACGTGATTTCCGGCTACTTACTTGTTGGCGAAGTGTCTCAATGAATATTTGGTATTCCTGCTCCATCTTATACTCATCAATTGCAACTTCAGCAAGCTTAGTTACCATTTCCCTATATGTACGAAGACGAAAACGAACGTATGATGAAAACGAGAATGAGAGCGGATCACAAAGCCAATCCTTCAAAGACGACGCAATATAAGATTCAAATTTTTGACGTGTTAAATCACTAGATACTCCTTTTCTTCTTTCCTTTAAAATCTCATGTGCCATATGCAATATTTGATGACACTCTTCTTGTTCTTCATAAAAAAACTTTTCCTTTAAAATGGTGTGAATCCATTCATTTTGTTTCACATTCATAATGAAATATAGTAATACTGGCAATAAAATCTTTTCAATATAATTCGATTCACATAATGGTATATGGATAACAACCTTTTGTTCGTTTAAATATACACTTGTTTCCTTATATAAGGATTCCGTTCTTTTCGTTAGTTGTCTGTATACGTGCACAGCATCATTTTTTTCTTCGAAGCAAATTTCAATCACTTTTGTCCCCCCCTTTATCCCCGCTCTAAAGGATTGCATCTATACGTTACAAATCCTATAAGAGTCCGATCTATGGAAGTTCACTCTTAGTAGAAACCTATCTCCCATTGTTAGAACATCCACTCGATATGGCTTGCTAATTTTATATATATTAAGGGAGGGAGAAAAAAATGATACAAGCTACTCTGAAAAAATGATTAAAATAAAAAAGAGCAAGCTTCTCAGCTCGCTCTTTACTTATTACGACGGTTCTTCCCGCCAATTGGGATTGGCTTCGCTAAATATTTAATTCGTTCCATAATACGGGCCGCTTTCATCTCTTCTGCTTCACCGCGCTGTGTATACGTTAAATGATGTTCCAACTGTTTGAAATCAAAGTTAGATGTAAAGAACGTCGGTAAGTTTTCCAACATACGGAACTGTAAGATTGCACCGAGTACATCATCACGTACAAAACTTGACATCGCTTCTGCCCCGATATCATCTAACATTAATACTTGTACACGTTTGACAGCATCAATCTTTCCGCTAATCGAATTATCTTGAATCGAACTTTTGATTTCACGTAAAAATTCAGGGAAGTATACGAGCATCGAACTAATTTTCTTTCGCGCAAGCTCATTTGCAATTGCCCCTAAAAGATACGTTTTCCCTACACCAAATTTACCGTACAAATATAAACCTTGTGCTTTTTTACCTGGTTCGTATGTGTTTAAAAATTCATTCGTTGCACCTATTGCATCAATACGTGCATCTAAATCTGAAGGGTCTAAATTTTCCATAGTTGCCTGCAAAATGTCAACTGGCATATATACACTTTGAACAAGTTTTTCATATTTTTTTCTCTCATCATATGCTACTTTTCTAATACAACGATCGTATTGAATATCAATCATCTTACCTTGGATGACGAGCTTCGGCTCATATCCTTGTAGCATATTTTTACATGACCCTAAATCTGGACAATCCGCACACCCTACACTTTGTCCAATATATTCATATAACTTCACAAGACTTCGTTCAATCATAGAAGTCGTTACTTCACCTTTATGTTCGTCTATAAATTCTTTCACACGAGGGTGCGCCATCACTTCTGCCTTTAAGACTTCATATCTATTTTTAAAGTTTTTATTTTCCATTAATTTCGTAAATGAATTTTGAATATGCTCCATTTTCTCACCTCAAAGAGCGTTCATTTTCTTTTATTAATCACGCTTATATTTTTTCAATACTTCTTCTAATCGTTTCCGTTCATCTTCTAACGTACTTGCATCTTTTTTCGCACTTACGTCATTTTTTACAGGTTCTTTCTCTTCTTCTTTCGACTCTTCTTTAAGCCAATCTGGTACCATTTCTTTTCTCACTGTTTTCTTCGCTGTACGACCTTTTTTCTTCGTCTCAGCCCACTCTTGATATTGACGATTCTCTTCTTTCGCTAGCGCCATCGCCTCGCCTACTGTACCAACCTTTTTTCGCGCCCAATGTCCAGCAATCTTCTCGACATACGTTTTAGCAAGCTTCATATCTGAGCGTAGCATAACGTAATATATAAGTACATTCACAACCCCTGGCGTTAACTTTTGGTTTATCATTACATCCTCAACGATTTGCAAGTCCGCTTTCGTCGCCTCTGCACCACCTGAAATCTCTTTCAATAGTTGTTTTGGCGAGATTTCCTCTAACTGCTTCATTAGCATCTCTTCTTGCGTAGATGGCTCTTTCTCTTTCATTGTACGAGCAGCATGAGGTTGCACTCTTTCACTTAATACAGGTAACGCTTGACCATTTTCGAATTGATACCAATCGCGTGCTCCCTTCCGAAGCCTTTCGATATCAATTGTTTGCACTTCTGTCACTGCGCCAAGAACGATATTTTGCATCGATAACACATCCACACCGTACACATAAGCGAGTGTAATAACACATTCTCTCACTTGATCTGTAATCGCCTTTTTAGGAACAAGCGCTGATAGTCCGTCTACAAATAAAGAGAAATCAAAGAAATCGTTCCAAACTTTCGGAGCATCCCCATTCTCGTTACTTGGCATAATTGTCGTTTTCGGGATACGCAGTTCTTCTTGCGCATATTCAAACTGACCTGGGTTAAACGAATCAAATATATCGTTGAAGGAGCGCGTAACATTTTCATAAGAAGCAAAATCGAATTCTTCTTCTAAGAAATATTGCTTTACTTGGTTGTATTTTGTCCGACTCAAGCGATTATATAAAAAGATACTTAAAACAATATCATCAAAAAACTGCTTCGGAGATAAAGGTGGTTGCAATTCATATATAAACATCCGAATATCTTTTTCTTTCTTAATATATACATTTAAAAGACCAATCGCTTCTAACTTTACTCGTTCCCCATATATTTCAGGAAGTTGCATTTGCATAGTCACCATAAGGGAGTGATGTGTATTCTCTTTTCCAAACACACGATCTTGCTCTAACTCTCCCCATAGTGTCATGTATAAGCTAAAAGCTCTACTACCTATTAACGGCTGATACAACATCGTTAATACTTTCCGGTCGTAATTATGTAACAACCCTTTCGCACTTACTTTATAACGATCAATCGGCAATAGCTCCATCCATGACTGTTTTTCCATTCTTGCTTTTCCTTTCTCTCATCCAATCTAGCCTACATTTCACTCGTTCTATCTTTATTATATAATTTATTAGCGAAAAAGAGCTATTAGCTTCCGCTTCTAGCTCTCTTATCTCGTTTACTTACAGTATATAAAGAGATTCCTTCTACTCTCTCTCTTTTGCAGTATATCTTTTAATTCTTCAATAAATACATTTAAATCTTTAAATTGACGATACACAGAAGCAAAACGTACGTACGCAACATCATCAATATCACGAAGTTCTTCCATAACAATTTCACCAATCATATCACTTTTCACTTCTGATATACCTAAGTTACGAAGTTCACGCTCCACACTTTGTGTTACTTCCTCTAACTGCCTTAAAGATACAGGTCTTTTTTCACACGCTTTAATTAAACCGCGTAAAATTTTCTCTTTATTAAACTCTTCTCGTGTTCCTTCTTTTTTAACAACGATAAGAGGTGATTCTTCTACTCTTTCAAATGTCGTAAAGCGACTTAAACAACTTTCACACTCTCTTCTTCTTCGAATAGAGCGCCCCTCGTCTACCGGACGCGAATCTAACACTCTTGTTCCATTATGAAAACAGGATGGACAACGCAATTCATTCACTCCTTTACACTATAATCTTTATTCTTTCGCTACTCACCTACATGTGAAAATATATATACAATATTATATAACTCATTCTTCTATAATGACCACTCTAAGTTATTACATATCGTGATCCTATTTTATATAAACTAAAAAAGAGGTGCATTATACACCTCTTTACATTTTAAATCAATTATGTTCTTTTTTAAAGAGCTTTTGTTTCTCTCTGCTTAATTTCGAAGCTACCAGTGCCTCGAGGAAGCTCGATGCTCTCACGCGTTTTCGCGTTTAAACCTTCTGCAATATATTCTGCAGCAACATTTGGATCAATACGATCCCCACAAGTATAAACATCAATACTTGCGTAACCGTGCTCCGGAAAGCTATGAATTGTTAAATGTGATTCCGAGATAATTACTACTCCACTTACACCTTGTGGTGCAAATTTATGAAAAGCAACCTCACGTACTTCAGCACCAGCTCTTAGTGCTGCATCCACAAATAATTGTTCAATATACGGCATGTCATTAAGCTTGTCGAAATCGCAATCCCAAAGTTCAGCGATCACGTGACGACCCATCGTATCCATAGTATCCATTCTACAGTTCCCCCTTGTAAATTTATTCTAACTGTTCGAATTGAAAACTAATTTGCAATTTGGCTTGCTCCACTACCACGGGGGAAAGTTAGTCCAGAGAGGTCCTAACCCTTTAAGTAGTGACTACGTACCTCAGCTCTTAAGTTTACGAGTGTTAGTATACTTTGTTTATTTTCATTTTGCAACAACAGTTTTTTCGATTTTCTGTCATATTTTCCTCTTTACTTTTCCCTAAAAAAAATTAATGATTCACGAATACAGTAATCCCAACGTTTCGTGGTATGTCCACTATTTAAAAATATACTTATATAATTTTTTTCCTTTTCAGAAAAAAATAAAAAAGAGGGCAAATTTTCACTTGCCCTCTCTCGTTCACTTAAATATGTTGCACATTTTTTTGTTTCGCTAATTCATCAACAACTAACGTTACAAGATCTACAACACGACGAGAGTAGCCCCACTCGTTATCATACCAAGCAAGTACTTTCACTTTACGATTACCCATTACCATTGTAGACAAACCATCAATAATAGCTGAGTGTGTATTTGTATTAAAATCGATAGACACTAAAGGCTCTTCGCTGAATTCTACAATTCCTTTTAATGCACCGTTTGCAACAGTTTTGAACGCTTCATTAATATCTTCAACTGTTACATCACGTTTTACGTCTACTACTAGGTCAACAAGAGACACGTTTGGTGTTGGTACACGAAGTGCCATACCATGAAGTTTTCCGTTTAAGTGTGGAAGAACTTTTGCTAGCGCTTTTGCAGCACCCGTCGTTGTTGGAATGATAGACTGTCCGCAAGCACGCGCTCTTCTTAAATCTTTATGTGGGTTATCAATATTTTTTTGGTCATTTGTATAAGCATGAACAGTTGTCATTAAACCGTTTTCAATTCCGAACTGCTCATCTAACACCTTTACAACAGGCGCTAAACAGTTTGTTGTACAAGATGCATTTGAAATAACAGTATGCTTTGTAATATCTAATTGGTCTTCGTTCACACCAACTACGATTGTTACATCTTCATTTTTACCAGGTGCTGTTAAAATAACTTTTTTCGCTCCAGCTTCAACATGAAGAATTGCTTTTTCTTTCGAGTTAAATTTACCAGTTGCTTCAATTACAACTTCAACACCTAGATCTTTCCAAGGCAACTCCTTTGGATCGCGGTTGTTTAAAAGGCGAATCATTTTCCCATCAACTAGTAAGTGATCTTCAAATGCTTCCACTGTTCCGTCAAACTTTCCATGAACTGTATCATATTTAATTAAATGCGCTAACGTTTCTGATGGATAGCTTGCATTTATCGCTACAATTTTGAATGCGCTTTCTTTTATTGCTTGACGAAATACCATTCTCCCGATACGTCCAAATCCATTAATTGCCACACGAGTCATAATATGTTATCCCCCTTGAATGCGTTATACTATTTATCTCCAATCCCAATAATAGTATAACACAAAAAGGAGATATGTCACTAAGCATTTTCATTAATTTCACAATTTTTTAATCAATAATGTTCCATTCTTTCAAAATAGAAGCTAATTGTGTTTTCGTTCCAGTAATTGTGCCATCATTATAAATTACCTCATCTGCCTTCTTTACTTTTTCTTCTAACGGCATTTGAGATTGAATACGAGCCGTTGCTTCTTCTTCTGAAAAGTTATTTCGTTTCATTAAACGTTCCAATTGCGTATTCGGTGTGACTGCTACAACTAAAACACGATCAACGAGATTTGTTAATTTACTTTCAAACAAAAGAGGGATATCTAACACAACCGCTTGCATACTTTCTTTTATGTACATCTCCTTTTGTGCATTCATTTCTTCACGCACTGCAGGATGAACAATTTCGTTTAACTGCAATCGTTTTTCTTCATTATAAAAAACGACACTCCCAAGCTTTGGTCGATCAAGCTCTCCATCTTTTTGTAACACTTCCGTTCCGAACACCTCTACAATTTTGTTATATGCCGGTTTTCCTCGTTCTACAACTTCTCGCGCAATAATATCTGCATCAATAACCGGTATACTCATTTCACGAAACATTTCTGATACCGTACTTTTTCCGCTTGCAATGCCTCCTGTTAATCCAATTACTACTGTCATAATAATCCCCCTCACAATATTAAAGGCGCGAAACTAATGTTCCACGCCCCTACTTACATTTTCCAAATCCCAATAATAATGAGTAATACCCCAGGCAGGAATGTAAATTTTTGTAACCATTTCATATTTGATAAAATCGTACCGAGCTTCATTCCAATAAATAAAAATAAAGAACTCATAACCGCGACTAATACCGCCATCATCGCGGGTGCATAACCTAATAAAGATGCACCAATTCCAGCACCAAACGAATCTATAGAAAGAGCAATACCGAGAAGTAACGCTTCTCCTGCAGAGATAGTTCCTGATTTATCAAAATCCGCAACAGTCGGCTTCCGCAAAATTTGAATCACTAACCCTAGCGAAGCAATTTCTAGTTTCCAAACCTTTTCCTCTTGCTTCGGTTCTTCTTTTTTATCACTTCGAAAAAATTGATATAATACCCAAATACCTATTCCAATAAGAACAAATCCGCCGATACGCGTTGCGATAACAGGTGAAAATATTTTCGCGATCATATGTCCAATCCCCATGGAAACGAGCATTACAGCTGCTGAACAGATCCCGATAATTATAATTGATCTTAGTGGAATTCTTACGCTCCTTAACCCGTATGTTAGCCCTACACTACAGCTATCTAAGCTTAATGTAAAAGCTAATAAAATAAGAGATAAATAAAGGTACATCGGTAAGCTCCTCCCTTATACATAGCTCTGCTCTATGTATATGACAAATGCCTATCCGATGTTATCCCTTTTCTATATTCTAGGTTGGCAAATTGGGCAGTAATGTGTTCCCCTTCCGCCAACAACTGTTTTTTCTAATATCGTACCGCAAGTCACACATGGTTCTCCTTTTTTCCCATATACATTTAGAAGTTCTTGGAACGAACCAATTTGTCCTTGTGAATTAATATACGTTCTAATTGTACTTCCGCCTCGCTTAACAGCTTCGCCCAGCGTTGTAACAATCGCCTCGTAAATTCTTTCTATTTCTTCTTCTGTTAAAGATGCAGCTTCTCGTTCCGGATGAATTTGCGAACGGAATAATACTTCATCTACATATATATTTCCAAGCCCTACTAAAAGACGCTGATCTAATAATACGACTTTTATTTTGCGATTTGTCTTTTGCAATCTTTCTTGTAAGTACTGCGGTGTCAATTCAGCATCAAATGGCTCTGGTCCTAAATCTGCAAGAGGCATTTGCGTAAACTCTTCACCTTTCTTAAAGAGATGCATCGTACCAAACTTTCTCACATCTTTATAATGTAATTCAGTTCCATCTTTAAATAAGAAACGTACGTGTGTATGTTTATCAATTGGCTCATCCTCTTGATGAAGTAAAAACTTACCTTCCATACGCAAATGTGAAACAATTACATAGTTCGTTACATACAAAAGCAAAAACTTACCTCTTCGCTTTATATTCTCGATCATTTCGCCTCTTAGCATGTCTTTAAAGATTTCTGCATCGTCCGGTCGTTTCACTATTTTTGGATAGGTGACAATTACATCTTCGATCACTTTTCCTGTTACAAGATTTTCAAGCGTCCGTCTAACATTTTCAACCTCTGGTAATTCCGGCATTTCATCACGTCCTTATTTCGCATCGTACCAAGTTGGACCGTAAGAATAATCAACTTTCAATGGAACGGCTAGTTCAATTGCATGCTCCATTACTTCAGGTACAAGCTTCTCTAATTTTTCAATTTCTTCTTTTGGTGCTTCAAATATCAATTCATCGTGTACTTGCAGAAGAAGACGCGCTTGTAATCCTTCTTCTTCTAGACGATCTGCCATAATAATCATCGCTTTTTTAATAATATCAGCCGCACTACCTTGAATTGGTGTATTCATAGCTGTACGCTCAGCAAAGCTACGTAAATTGAAATTACGACTCGTAATTTCCGGAATATAACGGCGACGATTTAATAATGTAACCACATATCCTTTTTGTTTCGCATCTTTTACGATTTCATCCATGTATTCTTGTACACCAGGGAAACTTTCTAAATACTTTTCAATAAATTCCGCTGCTGCTTTTCTTGTAATTCCTAAGTTTTGCGAAAGACCATAATCACTAATACCATACACAATTCCGAAGTTAACAGCTTTTGCTTGTCGTCTCATGTTAGATGTTACTTCATCTTTCCCAACACCAAATACATCCATAGCTGTTTTCGTATGAATATCCATGTCATGTTGGAACGCTTCAACTAACCCTGGATCTTTTGCAATGTGAGCAAGCACACGAAGTTCGATTTGTGAATAATCAGCCGCGTACATGATCCATCCTTCTTCTGATGGAACGAATGCCTGACGAATCTTTCTTCCTTCTTCTAAGCGAATCGGGATATTTTGTAAGTTCGGATCTGTTGAACTTAATCGACCTGTTTGCGTTAACACTTGATTAAAACGAGTATGGATTTTAGATGAATCTTCATGTACAACTTTCAATAAACCTTCAATGTAAGTTGAATTTAGCTTTCCTAATTGACGGTAATGTAAAATATTCGGAATAATTTCATGACGATCCATAAGTTTATCTAATACATCCGCCGACGTAGAATAACCTGTTTTCGTCTTTTTAATAACTGGTAAGTTTAAATTCTCAAACAGAATAACCCCAAGTTGCTTCGGTGAATTAATATTAAATTCTGTTCCCGCAAGCTTATAAATTTCCTGTTCCATTTCCTTTAATCTACCTGCAAGTTCTTCTCCCATATTACGAAGACGCTCCGTATCAACTTTTACACCTTTCACTTCCATATCAGCTAATACACGTGCAAGTGGTAATTCTAATTCCGTAAATAATTCATATTGCTCGTTCTTTTTTAATTCTTCTAAGAACGTTTGCTTTACATCATATAATACATGCACTTTACGAGCTACATGCTCCGCTACTACCTCTAGCCCCGGAACAGCACGCTTCGCACCTTTCCCGTAAACTTCTTCGTCAGATTTTACGGCATGCGTTTCTTTCATTTTCGCTACAGTACGGAAATCTTTATCTGTATCGGCTGGATCAAGTAAATAAGCGGCAATTAATAAATCAAAGTCAATCCCTTGAATATCTACACCTTTCCATTTGAGAGCAACGATAGCACGCTTCGCATCAAATGTATGTTTTCTCATTTCTCCATTTGCAAGCCACTCTTTAAAAGCATCCGATTTAAGAGCAACATCGGCTGGAATGAAGTAACAACCATTTTCATTTTGAATACCAAAACCTTGAATATCGGCTTTATGATAATTATCTTCTTGCACTTCAACAATAAGCGCACTATCTTGCTGAAGCATTTCTTCTGTAACTTCTTCTACAATATCAAATGTAATATCATCTAATTCGGCTGGAGCCGTTTCCTCCGGCGTAACACCTAACTTATTTAAAAGGGATGTAAATCCTAAATTCTCGAACATTGGAATCAAATCGCTCGGTTCATACCCTTTATATTCCATATCATCTACATGCACAGTAATCGGTGCGTCTGTAATAATAGTCGCAAGTTCTTTACTCATAAGAGCTTGTTCTTTATTCGCTTCTAACTTTTCTTTTAATTTCTTTCCACTCACTTGATCTAAGTTTTCATATACTGCTTCTACCGTTTCAAATTGCGTTAATAATTTAATGGCTGTCTTCTCACCAACACCTGGTACACCTGGAATGTTATCCGATTGGTCTCCCATTAAACCTTTCATATCGATAATTTGCTTTGGTGATAAGCTATATTTCTCAAATAAAGCTTCTTTCGTATATTCATCTACTTCCGTAATCCCTTTGCGAGGAATACATACGAGTGTATTATCTGAAACAAGTTGCAGTAAATCTTTATCTCCTGAAATAACTTTAACATGAAACCCTTGCTCACTCGCTTCTTTCGCTAACGTTCCCATAATGTCATCCGCTTCATAATTTTCCAGCTCATAACGCGGTACATTGAATGCATCAAGCACCTCACGAATAAACGGGAATTGCTCTGATAACTCAGGTGGAGTCTTTTGACGCCCTCCCTTGTAATCACTATACGTTTTATGACGGAATGTTGTTTTCCCCGCATCAAACGCCACAAGCATATGCGTCGGTTTTTCTTCCTCTAGTATCCTCATTAACATCATTGTAAAACCATAAATTGCATTCGTATGTATACCTTTGTCGTTATTTAAAAGCGGTAGTGCAAAGAAAGCACGATACGCGATATTATTACCATCTACTAATACGACTTTTTTTTCCAAACTACAAACCTCCCCATACATATTTGAAACGGTTTTTTCCACAGAAAAAAAACCGTTCCTGTCCTCTCTCTATATTAACATGACTAATAGAGAGAAGAAAAATAACGGTTTTTTTCTATCATATATAAACAGACTTACATTGGCATAAAGGGAAGTGACGAGAATAGCATAACTACTCTCGTCCAAAATTACTCCTTGGATGAAGGGGTTTTCATATATTATATTAACAGAGCTTTATTAATATTTAATTAAGCCATTGTTAATATATTGTAAATATCCTTCATCCTATTTTTCAGTAGCTGATTTTGGCAAAACAACTGTAAATGTTGTTCCTTCCCCAACCTCACTATCCACTGTAATCGTACCTTGATGCGCTTCAACTAAATGTTTTACAATTGATAAACCAAGACCCGTTCCACCCGTATTTCTACTTCTTGCTTTATCCACTCGGTAAAAGCGTTCAAAAATACGTGGGATTTCCTCTTTACTAATACCAATTCCAGTATCAGATACTTTTATATAAGCATTATATTTATCTTCTGCCAATTCAACAGAAACAACGCCTCCAGCCGGTGTATATACAATCGCGTTATTAATTAAATTAATAAAGATTTGTTTCAAGCGGCCTGGATCTCCAATAACGGAAACTCGTTTCAATGCATTCACTTGTAAAGAGATTTCTTTTTCTCCCGCTTTATTATCAAGCACCATATGAATATCTTCAAGAAGTTCCTTCATATCAACGGTCCCCATATTTAGTTTAAACCCTTGTTGCTCGATCTTTGACAAGTCTAATAAATCTTCAATTAATCCTTGCATGCGTTCACTTTCTTTTAAAATAATATGTAAGAAATGTTCGCAGAATTTTTTATTATCCATAGCCCCATCCAAGAGCGTTTCGGAAAAACCTTTAATAGAAGTAATTGGAGTCTTTAGTTCATGAGAAACATTCGCTAAAAAGTCTTTTCTCATTTGTTCTAATTTCTTTAACTCTGTTATGTCATGGAACACAAGAACAATACCTTTCCATTCATGGTTCGTCCCGATAATCGGCGCTCCATATACTTCAAAGTGCTTTCGCTCAATTCCAAGCGGCAATAACATTTGTTTACGCACTTTCACTTCTGTCATAAAGATTTCTTCCACAAGCTCAATAATTTCTGTATGATGAAACGATTCATAATATAAGCGATCTAAATATTCTTCATCTGTTACGTGGAAAGTTTCCTTATAAGAACGGTTTACAAGGTTTATATAACCGCGGCTATCAATTAAAATCATTCCACTTCCCATATTTTCAATTAACGTATGCAGACGATCCTGTTGCATTTCCTGCTCAAGAGTCATCTCTTGTAAATTACGAGCTAAAATATTAATCGCTTTACTCAGCATTCCTGTTTCATCCGAATGACTTTCATAAGCGCGTGCTTTATAATTTCCCTTCGCTAATTCAATGGCAACTTTCGTAACCGATTCAATCGGCCTAATATATTGCCCCGTAATTTTCATACCTAAAAATACGACTACGAGACAAGCGATAACAAATCCTATAATTAATAATCCCCACGTTTTTTGATGTACGTCTTTCAATGGCTCAATTGTACTTTTCACCAAAATATATCCTTGTTTTCCTGCTAGATCTTGAACGAACACCGCATGATAAAATTCATTCTTTTGATCTGTTTCTTGCGTAATCACTTTACTTCGTTGTTTTGCCGCTTCAGAAGAAAGTTCTTTAATCATCTCTTGATTAAATGCAGATGGTTGCCCTCCGCTATATTGAACTTTCTTTTTTTCATCAACAAATATAATAGAAGCTGGTATTTTTTCTTCTAACTTTTCAAATACATAAGGCTTTTTTAAAACAGCATCAAACCCTTGCTCTTCTGCTAATACCGCAACATACTGTGTCTCTTTTATCATTCTCTCTTTAGCATGATCTATATAGTAGTTTTCAAATACAGTTTCTAATAATACACCTAGTCCAACTAAAATAAAAACGATAAGAGAAACAAATGTAAAAAGAAGCCTGGAACGAAACTTATTCATCCACTTTTGGCTCCTCTAATTTATAACCTAAACCACGTATCGTTTTAATGTACGTCGGTTTTTTCGTATTTTGTTCAATTTTATCGCGCAAATGGCTAATATGGACATCAACAATTCTTGTATCACCGGCAAAATCATAATTCCATACAGCACTTAATAATTGGTCACGAGTTAATACACGACTTTTATTTTTCGCAAGATAAACAAGTAACTCAAATTCTTTCGGTGTTAATTCCAGTTTCCTTCCTTGGAAGTACGCTTCATAAAACTCCGGTAAAATTTTAAGCTCTGCAATTTTGATGCTCTCTTCATCTGGCGATTCTGAAACTTGTTCTTCCTGCTGTAATTTCGTACGGCGTAAAATCGCCTTCACACGAGCAACAACTTCCCTTGGACTAAATGGCTTCGTCATATAATCATCAGCCCCAAGCTCAAGACCTAGCACCTTATCAAATTCATCATCTTTTGCTGTTAACATTAAAATCGGCGTCATAATACGCTGCAATCGTAATTCTTTACAAACTTCCATACCATCCATTTTTGGAAGCATTAAATCTAATATAATTAAATCTGGGCGTTCTGTAGTCGCTTTTTGAAGCGCCATTTCTCCATCCATTGCTGTAATAACTTCAAACCCAGCTTGTTGTAAATTAAATTCAATTAAAGTTAAGATAAATTCCTCATCATCAACTACTAAAATACGATTGTTCATTCTTTTCCTCCAAGTTATAGACTTGAAACCTTCTTCATCCTAGTATTTCCCCCGTTATTCTCATCATACTAGAAAACAAGGTCTCCCTCAATATAATTGTCTATTCATGGAGCTCGTTTGTACTAAAGTTTCGGAAAATAAAAGCAATCGTAACTTCATTCCCTCTATCCGGTCGCTATCCAAACTTTATAGATGAATCTATCTTTTTTAAACTCTTCTTCCGTATGAACTATAAACTCTCGATTTTGCGCTAGGAAAAACGAAAGAGCATACGCAATTTTATAATCTGGTGTTTCATATCCATCAAATACTTTCCCGTACATTTCATTCGCGATTGAATCGGCCCATACTTCAGCTTCTCTTATCGTTTCAAAAATAATGTCTTCCCTCTCCCATTTCACAGTTATATCACCCTTTCCAAACAAAAAGTAGCGCTAGCATACCCTTAATAAGAATATGACTAACGCTACTTTTATATCATTCTAACTTTCATTTTTTAAAAATTATCTAATGCTTTTTCCATAATGGAAACAGATTTAAAAGGTGGTGTTACTGTTAATGAACCTTTTACAACAGTTTCTCCTTTTTCATCATGAGCAAATACAAGCATATCAATTGTATGTTCCTCCTCTGAAACAGCCACAACTTCAAAGTGGATTTGTAACGTTTCATAATGGTGAACATGTTTCACGAACGTAAGGTCCTTCCTAGTAATATGACTACCTGGACCTGGTAAATATTTCGTAACCGCCGTTGTAATCAGCCCCGTTAGCATAATGCTTGGGACAATCGGCTTTTCATACGGAGTTTGGGATGCGTAATCATGCTGAATATATAATGGATTGGCATCATTCGTTAACCCTAAGTACAATAACAAATCTTTATCCTCAATTTTTTCAGTGATAGATAATTTCTCTCCTACTGTAATTTCATCCATTCTACGACCAATTTGAACTTTTTTCTTTAACATGTTACAACCCCCTCCGATTTTTTCACCTTATTATCCTACTAAAAGCGATACCTTATCCGAAATTTACTGTGATGAGGGCAATGTATAGTATAAGTCTATAGTTTCATTATAGGATACACCAAATGATAGCGTTTTCATATTATTTCAAAAAAACATTTCAATATATAGTAGAAAAAGATTCGGGGCCCCGAATCTTTTTCCACTTATATTTAATTATTAAACAAGAACTTTCATAACGTTACGTACAGATTCTACAGAGCGATCTAACGCTTCTTTCTCATCTGCAAGAAGTTCTAATTCAATAATTTTTTCAATTCCGTTACCACCTAGAATTACTGGTACCCCTAAGTAAAGGTCACTATAACCATATTCACCTTCAAGGTACGCAATAGCTGGTAATACACGGCGTTGATCTTTCAAGATCGCTTCTGTCATTTCAACTAAAGAAGCTGCTGGTGCGTAATATGCACTACCGTTTCCTAATAAGCCTACAATCTCACCGCCACCTTTACGTGTACGTTCTACGATTGCTTCTAAACGCTCTTTTGGAATTAATGTTTCTAACGGAATGCCACCTGCATAGGAATAGCGTACAAGAGGTACCATATCGTCACCATGTCCACCAAGAACAAATCCTGTAATGTCTTTCACAGAAAGGTTTAACTCTTGTGAAATAAATGTACGGAAACGAGCTGTATCTAATACACCCGATTGACCGATAACACGCTCTTTCGGGAATCCTGCTTCTTTAAATACAGAATATGTCATTGCATCAACTGGATTTGTTAATACAAGAATAATCGCATTTGGTGAATGTTTTGCAATGTCGCGCGTAATACTTTTCATAATTTTAGAGTTTGTTGCTACTAAGTCATCACGGCTCATACCAGGCTTACGCGCAATACCTGCTGTAATAACGACAACGTCAGAATCAGCAGTATCTGCGTAATCAGATGTACCAATAATGTTAGCATCAAAACCTTGTACTGGGCTCGCTTCTAACATATCTAACGCTTTCCCTTTTGTTGGATTTTCCAGCTGTGGAATGTCCACTAATACAACATCTGCAAGTTCTTTTTGTGCTAATAAGAATGCTGTTGTTGCTCCTGTAAATCCTGCACCGATGACTGAAACTTTCTTGCGTTTGATTGTCATAATTTACCCCCCGCTTTAATTATGCGTTTTTGATTATCGCTACATCCATGTTTTTAATAAGTTCATTAGCGAACTCAGAACATTTCACTTCTGTTGCACCTTCCATTAAGCGTGCGAAATCATAAGTTACTACTTTTGATTCAATTGTTTTCTCAACTGAATCAGTTACTAAATTCGCAGCTTCGTTCCATCCTAGGTGCTCTAATAATAATACACCAGAAAGAAGAACTGAAGATGGGTTTACTTTATCTAAACCTGCATATTTTGGAGCTGTACCATGTGTAGCTTCAAAGATAGCATGTCCAGTCACATAGTTAATGTTTGCACCAGGTGCAATACCAATTCCACCTACTTGTGCAGCAAGTGCATCAGAGATGTAGTCTCCGTTTAAGTTCATTGTTGCAACAACATCAAACTCACGTGGACGAGTTAAAATTTGTTGTAAGAAGATATCTGCAATAGAATCTTTTACGATGATTTTCCCAGCCACTTCTGCGTCTGCCATCGCTTTATTCGCTGCATCTTTACCATCTTTTTCAACGATACGATCATATTCAGCCCAAGTAAATACTTTGTCGCCGAATTCTTGTTCCGCTACTTCGTAACCCCAGTTTTTGAAAGCACCTTCTGTAAATTTCATAATGTTTCCTTTATGAACTAATGTAACAGAAGAGCGTTTTTCGTTAATTGCATATTGAATTGCAGCGCGAACAAGACGCTTTGTCCCTTCCTCTGAAATTGGTTTAATACCAATCCCTGATGTTTCTGGGAAGCGGATTTTATTAACACCCATTGCTTCTTTTAAGAAAGCAAGAACTTTTTCTGCTTCTGGAGAACCTTGTGCATATTCAATTCCAGCGTAAATGTCTTCTGTATTTTCACGGAAAATAACCATATCAGTATCTTCCGGACGTTTTACAGGTGAAGGAACACCTTCAAAATAACGAACTGGACGTAGACATACATATAAATCTAATTCTTGACGAAGCGCTACGTTTAGAGAACGAATACCACCGCCAACTGGAGTTGTAAGTGGACCTTTAATTGCGATTAAATATTCACGAATTAAATTTAAAGTCTCTTCTGGTAACCACTCGCCTGTTTGGTTGAATGCTTTTTCCCCTGCAAGCACTTCTTTCCAAACGATTTTCTTCTCACCATCATAAGCTTTTTCAACTGCTGCTTCTATTACGCGAGATGCTGCAGCCCAAATATCAGGACCAATTCCATCTCCTTCGATAAATGGAATAATCGGATTGTTTGGTACATTCATAACACCATTAGTTACAGTAATTTTTTCACCTGTCGTCAATGTGATAACCCCCATGTTTGAAATTTCATATGTATGAAACTGAGGGAATAACCCCTCAGTTCAAACCGTTAGTCAAATTTAAATATTCTAATCATTACATCTTCCCAAAAAAATCAGACTTTTGAAAGCGTATTTTCACTATCAAAATAGTGTTTTTCGCTTATCGTTGCGCTAGCGGAACGTACACTTGATGTGTCGGTCCATCATAATCAGCACGCGGACGGATTAAACGGTTGTTTTCATATTGTTCTAGAATATGAGCTAACCAGCCTGACATACGGCTAATTGCAAAGATAGGTGTAAATAAGTCATGGTCAATTCCTAAACAATGGTATACAGAAGCTGAATAGAAATCAACATTTGGTGGAAGACCTTTTTCTTTTGTTACAATGTCTTCAATTTTGATAGACATATTATACCATTTGTCTTCTCCTAAAAGCACGCATAATCTCTTAGACATTTCGCGTAAGTGTTTCGCGCGTGGATCACCATGCTCATATACGCGATGACCAAATCCCATAATTTTCACTTTATTTTGAAGAGCATTATGAATATATGATTCTACATTTTCTTCTTCGCCAATTTCAGTTAACATCTTCATTACATTTTCATTTGCCCCGCCGTGAAGAGGACCTTTTAATGCACCGATTGCTGCTGTAATACCAGAATACACATCTGAAAGTGTAGCTACGCAAACACGTGCAGTAAATGTAGAAGCGTTTAACTCATGATCGGCATGAAGTACAAGTGCCTTATCAAAAGCCTCAATTTCAACTTCATTTGGCTCACGATCATTTAACATGTACAAGAAGTTTGCAGCTAATGATAGATCTTTTCTTGGCTCAACAACATCTAAACCTTTGCGAATTCTTGCATAAGCCGCAATTAAAGTTCCGACTTGAGCCTGTAATTTAACCGCTTTCAAATAATTAGACTTTCCATCCATTATTTCAGCGCTCTCATCATATAATGATAGCATGGAAATCGCAGTTCGTAAAACCGACATCGGGTGCGCGATTTTTAAATCTACTTGTTTCAAATATGTTAAAACCTCACCTGGTACCTTATAGTATTCAGATACTGTTCCACTAAATTCCGCTAGTTCTTTTTCGTTAGGAAGCTTGCGGTGCCATAATAAGTACACTACTTCTTCGAACGTAGCATTCTCAGCTAAATCATCAATATTATACCCAACATAAGTTAATGTATCATCAATAATAGAGCTCACAGATGATGTTGTTGCTACTACCCCTTCTAAACCTCGAATAACAGTCATGACATTCTCTCCTTTTCCTGAAAATTCTCCCAACCTTGCTCCTTATATCTATTTGCTCCCCTTATAAATTATGAACGCTCGTTCACTCTTTAGGCAAGCAAAATGCACGTTCATGCAAATTTATTGCGATGTTCCCCTCTTATTGTCCATTGCTTACATGGGAAGCATGAGCGTGAATGTCTCCCCGAATCCTCACGCTCAGAACAACAAGTTAGTGAGGAAAATGAATTCCGAAGAGTTTATGATAAAAACAACATAAAACAATATCATTATAAAATTGTTTTATGTTGTTTTTATTTTATCTGGTGTAAAGTCTCTGCTGTTATGTAACTTTTCAAAGTTTCTAATCCTATTATAAACAATTATCTGACTTTTGTGAACAGAAAGAATTCAAAAATTTTATATTACTATAAAATTCCTTATTTAAACATCTGTATAATACTCATAACTGCATAGGCAATTCCAGCCCCAATTAATGGACCTACAGCGACTCCATTAAATAAAGCTACAGCTATAATTGTCCCAAAAACAAGTGCGGTTGTAATATGTGGGTCCGTCGTCAATAATTGTACGCCGCCTTTCGCTAACAAAGCGACCGCCACACCTGAGGCTAAAGCAATCCATGCATAATACGATTTCGCTGCTTCTCCGAGTTGTTTAAAGCCTATTTCCCCTGTCGCAATCGGTACGAGCACTGCTATTGTAATGACTGTTACACCAAGGTTAATCCCTTTCGTTTGTAGATAAGGAAAGACTTTATCTCCTAAAAACGTAAATTTCAATAAGAATAACACTCCAATAGCTACAGTAAGCGATTGGTTTTTAGCAATAAGTCCTATAATAAGTAGTATGAATAAAAATAACGTTGACTGACTAATCATGTTTGCACTTCCTTTCTGAAAATAATGAACTCGCTTCCAAACAAAAATACCTTTAAACCTATCGTTATACATGCTATATCGATGTATATGCAACAATAACCACTTCATTTTTTTCATATTTTAAAATGCCAAACTGAAACTCTAACCATCAAAAATTTAAGCATGTATACATTTTTAAAAACGGTCGTCTCTCCTTTCTTTTCTATTAAGAAACAGGTAAAATAAAAAGAAGAGAAAATGAAGTTTTTACCATATAGTAGAAGCATCAACACCAAGCTTTTCCGGTCACTCATATATTGAAAAAGCAGGAAAAATCCATCATTCCACTATAACATAAAGTGAAACTTTGATCAGTGAATCTCACTAGTTATAAGTTGAACGAATTAGGATAATCCAAATTGGAATGGGAGGTATACATCTTTGAACCGAAACTTACTATATATGATATTACGACTCATGTTTGTCATTGTAGCAACGGTAGTTGGGTTCTATGCATTGCTGTACATGTCAGGCCTTATCTACCCTTTTATTATCGCTTTTGCATTCGCTTATTTGATTAATCCTGTCGTCAATTTCCTTAATCAAAAACTACAATTCCCTCGCGCATTAGCGGTACTCGTTAGCTTAATTCTCGTATTCGGAGCTATCGTCGGACTTGTTACATACCTTGTAACTGAAGCAATATCTGCCACAACGTACTTACTACAAATTGTTACAGTTAAGTTTCCAGATATCGTTGCATTCGCCCAACAATTTGCACTTAATCATATTATGCCTCTCTATGATGATTTAATCTCTAAATTTAATCATCTCGGAGAACCACAGCGATACACTATTACACAAAACATTCAAAACTTAGGCACCGAAGCAACGACACAAATGAAAGAACTTTTAACCGCCATTATAAGTGGGTTAACAAATTTCATTAGTGCATTACCAACAACTTTAACTGTCCTTGTCTTCGTCTTATTAGCCACCTTCTTCATTAGTTACGATTGGCACCGTCTTGCTCATAAAGTAAGAAAACTTCTACCTAATCGTTTGCATGGATACGGAAAAACTATTTTTGTCGATTTAAGAAAGGCTTTGTTTGGTTTTGTTAAAGCGCAACTTACACTCGTATCTATGACAACTATCATTGTACTAATCGGCCTTTTAATATTACGCGTGCCATACGCAATTACTATCGCGATTATTACAGGGGTTGTAGATTTACTCCCGTATTTAGGAACTGGAGCCGTCTTCGTTCCTTGGGTTATATACGTATTTTTCACAGGCGATACTGCATTCGCCATCGGTCTTCTCATCCTATACATCGTCGTGATTGTCCAAAGACAAATCATGGAGCCAAAAGTACTTTCATCTAATATTGGACTAGATCCATTAGCGACACTCATCGCTCTATTTGTCGGCTTTAAGCTCTTTGGTTTTTTAGGATTAATCATCGGTCCAGTCATATTAGTACTACTTAATACATTACACAAAGCTCATGTATTCCACGACTTATGGAAATTCATTAAGGGTTCACCATCAAAATAATATTTCCTAATTCATACACAATAAAAAATTAACTGTAATCAGTGGGAAATTCCCACTGATTACTCACTGTACTTTTTTGCACTACATACATCTATAAGAGAATTTCCTAAAAAAGGATAATCCTCTTATTTTTTTGCATAAAAACGCATGTTTTAGGATGAAAATACATTTTTATTCTAAATATTTTATAATTATTACTTACATTTATTACTTTTTATGTAAACGAATAAATATACAAAACGAGGCAGATGAACCCTTTAATCAGTAATTTTTCTTCTCCTGTCTAACTTCTGCTCACTAGTCGAATCTTACTACAAGCAAAAAACAGCATCCTAATGTAACACTTTTCATTCACAAGAACCCTCTGCATCCTATCGTTTAATAACTAACAAAAATCCAACCCGAGCAGGAAGCTAACGATTGACTATAAATAGCAAATAAAAAAACAACGCGTAGATCGCTATAATCTACGCGTTACTTCTGAACAATAATAGCAGTTCTCTTTCTAAATTTCCAATCAATCCACTTCATAACAGCCGGCTTCAATAAAGCCCTCGTTATAGGAACAACAAAGATAAAACCTATTATATCCGTCACATATCCAGGCAGTACTAAAAGAATACCTCCTACGAATATAAAAATACCATCTAGAACCGCATCACCCGGCATTTCTCCTCTATTTAGCCTAAATTGAATCTCTCTAAGTACTTTAAACCCTTGTCGTTTCGCCAAATATACACCCACAATACCCGTAAATACAATCATAGCGAATGTAGACCATAAACCTATTACATGACTCGACCCTATTAACACCGTAATCTCAATCGCCGGCACTAAAATAAGTAAGAACAGTAACCACTTCATAGCTCGCACTCCTTCATATTTCATTTAAAAGGTTTGAAAGTATCACCCTTACAAAACCCCTTATAAGCCCCTTAAAACGCTCATACAAGCTTCACAAGGTACAAATAACCCTCTCCCACTAAACATTATAATAAACGTTTTTCAAAGAGATTTCAGGCGTTTAAAGCTATCTCTATCCTTTTTTGTGTAAAAAAAAGAGAAGGACTCCGATCCTTCTCTCCGTATTACTTCTTATAGCACTTCCGCATGTCCATTATAAACAATTCCGCGTGCTGCATCAACTGTTACTTCTTGGCCATTTTTTAAAGTTGTTGTTACGCCGTTTACACCAACGATAACAGGAATACCGATTGATACACCCACAACAGCTGCATGGCTTGTTAGACCGCCTTCTTCTACAACTAGAGCAGCAGCTTTTTCAATTGCAGGAATCATATCTTTATCTGTGCTTGTTGTAACAAGGATATCACCTTTGTTTACGTTCGCTACAGCTTCAGCAGCTGTTTTCGCTACAACTACTTTACCTTTTGCAGATTTACGACCGATTCCTTGCCCTTTAGCAACTTTTTCACCAACAACGTGGATTTTCATTAAGTTTGTTGTACCAGTTTCAGCAACTGGAACACCAGCAGTGATTACTACAGTATCTCCAAGTCCGATTAGACCCGCATCCATACCTGTTTGAATTGCTGTATCTAACATTTCGTCAGTAGAAGCTGCACGTTTCTCAGACATAAATGCTTGAACACCCCAAACAAGTGCAAGACGACGTCCTACTTGCTCGTCAGATGTTACAGCTACGATTGGAGATTTCGGACGGTATTTAGAGATCATTTTCGCAGTATGTCCACTTTCTGTTGGAGCTACGATTGCAGCTACATCAAGAGCAAGTGCTGTGTGCGCAACAGATTGGCTAATTGCATCTGTAATTGTTGGTGTGAACTCTTTAATACGTTTTTTGAACATATCTTCATATTGTAATGATTTTTCAACACGTACCGCAATGTTAGCCATCATTGTTACAGCTTCTACAGGGTATTGACCCGCAGCAGTTTCACCTGAAAGCATGATTGCATCTGTTCCATCGAAGATTGCGTTTGCTACGTCACTTGCTTCCGCACGAGTTGGACGTGGGTTACGTTGCATAGAATCTAACATTTGTGTTGCAGTAATAACTGGTTTGCCTAATACGTTACATTTTTTGATTAGACGTTTTTGTACTAATGGTACTTCTTCTGGTGGAATTTCTACACCCATATCACCACGAGCAACCATTAAACCGTCAGAAACTTCTAAGATTGAATCGATGTTGTCGATACCTTCTTGGTTTTCGATTTTTGGTACGATTTGGATGTATTGAGCGTTATGCCCTTCTAATAATTCACGAATTTCTAATACATCAGATGCTTTACGTACGAAAGATGCTGCGATGAAATCAACTTTTTGCTCGATACCGAAAACGATATCTTGCACGTCTTTTTCAGTGATACCTGGAAGCTTAATGCTTACGTTTGGTACGTTAACACCTTTTTTATTTTTTACAGTTCCGCTGTTTAATACTTTTGTACGGATGTTTCCGTCAGCTTTCTCGATTACTTCTAGTTCGATAAGACCGTCATCGATTAGAATACGAGAGCCTGGATCAACATCATCATAAAGACCAGCATAAGATACAGAGAACTTCTCTGCAGTTCCTAATACTTGTTCAGTAGAAAGAATTACTTCTGCACCTGTTACAAGCTCAGCTTGTCCGTCTACGAAGTCATGTGTACGGATTTCTGGACCTTTTGTATCAAGTAAGATACCAACTGTTTTACCAGTTTTCTTTGAAGCTTCACGAATATTTTTAATACGAGCTCCATGCTCTTCATGGCTACCATGAGAGAAGTTTAAACGAGCAACGTTCATACCCGCTTCCATTAATTGCTCTAATTTCTCAATACTTTCACTAGCAGGACCTATAGTACATACAATTTTAGTTTTACGCATATTGCACCTCCGAAAATTATGAAACCGTTCCCAAATACAAGGCATTAAGCCGATTAGATAGATAATTCTTTAGATAATTGATACATATCTTTATCGATTGTATGCTTTTGAGCTAACGCTTCGATAATGTCATGATCAACAAGTTTATTATTTTGAATACCAACACAACGTCCGCCATTACCAGCAATTAATAATTCAACTGCTCTTGCACCAAGACGACTAGCTAATACACGGTCTTGTGCACTTGGTGATCCACCACGTTGTACGTGACCTAATACAGTTACACGAGTATCAAAGCTTGTTGCTTCTTCAATGTGCTTACCGATGTCAATTGCACTTCCAACACCTTCAGCTACAACGATAATACTGTGCTTTTTACCACGTTCACTACCGCGTTTCAGACGAGCGATAACATCTTCCATGTCATACTTTTCTTCTGGAATTAAGATAGTTTCTGCACCATCAGCTAAACCAGCCCATAATGCGATATCTCCAGCGTGACGTCCCATTACTTCGATAACATATGTACGTTCATGAGATGTAGCTGTATCACGGATTTTATCAATTGCATCAATAACAGTGTTTAAAGCTGTATCAAAACCAATTGTGAAGTCTGTTCCAGGGATATCATTGTCGATTGTACCTGGTACACCTACACATGGGAATCCTTGCTCAGTTAATTTTTTTGCGCCTTGGTACGAACCATCTCCACCAATAACGACAAGTCCTTCAATACCATGTTTCTTTAATTGCTCGATTCCTTTTAGTCGTACTTCTGGGTCTTTAAACTCAGGACATCTTGCTGTATATAATTTTGTACCACCACGGTGGATAATATCGCCAACAGAACCAAGTTCTAATTTTTCAATATGACCAGAAATTAAACCAGCGTATCCATGGTAAATACCATATACTTCAATATCATGGAAAATCGCTTTACGAACAACTGCACGAATGGCAGCATTCATACCAGGTGAATCTCCACCACTTGTTAATACACCAATACGTTTCATTTGTACTCACCTCATAAAGATTATTTGCCTTATAATAAAATAACACGAAAAAATACAAAAACACAATGGAGAAGATGTGTCTTTTCATAATAAAAACGTGCATTCGCGAAGAGGAACGCACGCTTTTCTTATTTTATCCCAATGGAAGCGTTTGAAAACGAAACTTGCCCAATTTTCATATATTTTTCATAACGTTTTTCGATTAATTCATCTTTCGAAATTCCGCTTAATTGTTCAAAAGTTTTCTTAAGCATTAAATCTATATTTTCTGATTGTTTCAAAACATTACGATGTGCTCCGCCTTTTGCCTCTGGAATAATTTCGTCAATTACACCTAATTCTTTCAAATCTAATGCTGTAATTTTCATCGCTTCTGCAGCTTCTTTTGCTTTACCAGCATCTTTCCAAAGAATCGCCGCCGCACCCTCTGGTGTAATAACAGAATAAGTGGAATTTTCCAGCATATGAATGTAATCTCCTACTCCAAGACCTAACGCACCACCGCTACCACCTTCACCGATAACGATACAAATAACAGGTACAGTTAAACCCGCCATTTCAAATAAATTACGGGCAATTGCCTCACTTTGTCCACGTTCTTCAGCTGCTTTACCAGGATAAGCTCCCTTCGTATCGATGAAACAAATAATGGGACGATTAAACTTTTCCGCTTGTTTCATTAGACGCAGTGCTTTTCGATATCCTTCTGGATGAGGCATCCCAAAATTACGACGAATATTTTCTTTCGTATCTTTTCCGCGTTGGTGCCCAATTACAGTTACGGGCATCCCCTTATATTTCGCAATGCCGCCGACAATCGCTGCATCGTCGCCAAATAGGCGATCTCCATGACATTCAAAAAAATTAGTAAATAAGTGCTCAATATAATCGAGCGTTGTCGGTCGTTCTGCATGACGAGCAATTTGAACACGGTCCCATACTTTCATATTGCCGTATATATCTTCCTCTAGTTTTTCTAGCTTGTCTTCCAAAATACGAATCTCCTCACTGAAGTCCATCTGGCTGTTTTTCGTATAGTCTTTCAGTTCACGAATCTTATTTCTTAGCTCAACAACTGGTTTTTCAAATTCTAGCTCTGCCATACAGCCATTTCCCCCCCTTGATGAACTTCTAAAATCTTACGGAGTGATTCTCTCATATCATCACGATGCACCACCGCATCTAATTGACCGTGCTCTAGTAAAAATTCTGCCGTTTGGAAATCTTCCGGTAGTTTCTCACGCACTGTTTGTTCAATTACGCGTCTACCAGCAAATCCGATAAGTGCACCTGGCTCTGCAAGATTGTAATCACCAAGTGAAGCGAAACTCGCTGAAACCCCGCCCGTCGTTGGGTGAGTCATAACAGAAATAAATAACCCTCCTGCATTACTATGCTTTTTCAAAGCTACGCTTGTTTTTGCCATTTGCATTAAACTTAATATCCCTTCTTGCATACGAGCACCACCCGAAGCAGTAAAGATAATAAATGGAACTTGTAAGTCGTATGCCTTTTCAACCGCACGGGCAATTTTCTCTCCTACAACAGAGCCCATGCTGCCCATTCGAAAACGAGAATCCATTACTGCAACAACAACAAGCATGTCATCAATTGTTCCTTCACCAGTTACAACCGCTTCATTCAATTTAGTCTTCTTACGATCGTTTTCTAGTTTCTCTTCATATCCCGGAAACTCAAGTGGATTTAGTGAAACCATCTCTTTGTCATACTCACGAAATGAACCTTCGTCCAATATACTATCAAGGCGTTCCCATGCATTCATCGGATGATGATATCCACAATTCACGCATACTTTTAAATTTTTAAGAAGCTCTTTCGTATACATGATTTTTTTGCATTTCGGACATTTTGTCATAACGCCATCTGGTACATCTTTTCGTACTTGTTCTGAAGGTATTGCAGCGTACTTTTTCTTTTTCACGAATAAATCTCTTAGCACAATTTGACCCCCTTCATTGAGAGCTAAGGTTAGCGTAAGAAGAAAATGGGGCTAACACCAATGTTTGATGTTAGCCTTATCTTCTCAATCTGTCTAATAACCTCTCTCTTTACGTTTAACTTTAACCGCTATGCGGTAGAATGTTTGTCATAACGTGTCATGGTCATTTCGACAAATTTTATACATTACGAGTGAAACTGTATATTCTCTACTAATTCATCGTAAATTTTTAATGCATCATTTTCTTGTTTCACTTCCAAAGTAGCATAAAGCTTTCTATACATTTCGATAGAATCTCCTGAAACTTCACAAGAAAGAGTTGCAACGTAATCATTTACGATCATCCAAATGCGATAGAGTAAATAATTATCGAATTGTTCAATAAGTGTTTTAAAGAACGTTTGATGAAGCACCGGAATTGAGCTTTCGTTTTCTTCAAGCACTTGGTGTAATTTACTTAGTACTTCAGAAAACGTTTCTTTCGGTAAATTACATACAAGTCGAATCATATCTTTCTCAAGCAATCGTTTTGTTTGTAATAAATCACGAATTGTTTTCTCATCTTGCAGCAAGAACGGAGCAATTAATTGTACAAGACCGTTATCGTAAAAGTTTCGAATAAACGTTCCCTCACCACGTCTCGTTTCAATTAATCCTACCAGCTCTAACGCACGTAATGCTTCTCTTACAGAGGAACGTCCAACATTTAAGCGTGAACTTAACTCACGCTCAGATGGCAAACGATCCCCTGCTACTAAACAATCCTCTTCCATAATGGAACGGATTTTTTTTACAATTTCGAGATATACTTTTGTATTTGATGATGTCAATGGAAATTCCTCGCTTATTCTTTACCAATCAGCGCTAATTGTTTTGTTTTCTCAGCGACTTCATTTGGATCTACTTGACGGCGAGCTACTCCTGTCTCCATTGCTGCTTTCGCAACGTAAGCCGCTACTTGAGGCGCTACACGCGCGTCAAATGGTGCTGGAATGATATGATCTGCATTCAACTCATCCTCTGATACAAGCTCTGCAATGGCCTGTACAGCTGCCATCTTCATTTCCTCATTAATTTGTGTCGCATGTACATCAAGTGCACCGCGGAAAATCCCTGGGAACGCTAGTACATTATTTACTTGGTTCGGGAAGTCAGAACGACCTGTTCCAACAACAGCTGCGCCCGCTGCTTTTGCCAATTCTGGCATAATTTCTGGAACCGGATTCGCCATTGCAAAAATAATTGCATCGTCATTCATTGTACGAACCATCTCTTCAGTTAATGCACCTGCTGCAGATACACCAATGAATACGTCCGCACCTTGTAAAACGTCAGCTAAAGAACCTTCTATACGACTCTTATTTGTATATTTTGCAACTTCATCTTTCACCGGATTCATACCGACAGGACGACCTTCATAGATTGCACCTTTACGGTCACACATAATAACGTCACGTACACCATAGCGGTATAAAAGTTTAATGATTGCAATACCTGCTGCACCTGCACCATTTGCGACAACTTTAATGTCAGACATTTTCTTTCCAACTAACTTCAGCGCGTTCACAAGGCCTGCTACTGTTACGATAGCTGTTCCGTGTTGATCATCATGGAATATTGGAATGTTTGTCTCTTTTTTCAAACGTTCTTCAATAACGAAGCAGTTTGGCGCTGCGATATCTTCTAAGTTTACACCGCCAAAAGTTGGCTCCATTAATTTTACAGTTTCAACAATTTTATCTACATCGTTTGTATTTAAGGCAATCGGGAATGCATCTACACCAGCAAAGCTCTTGAATAATACAGCTTTACCTTCCATTACTGGAAGAGATGCTTCAGGTCCAATGTTACCAAGACCAAGTACAGCCGTTCCATCTGTCACAACTGCTACCATATTTCCCTTCATTGTATATTCATATACCTTACTTTTATCGTCATAAATTTCTTTACAAGGCTCTGCAACCCCTGGAGAATATGCAAGACTTAAATCTTTTGCATTTTCTACTTTTACTTTTGATACAGTTTCTAATTTTCCTTGATGCACTTTATGCATGTGAAGTGCTTCTTCACGAAGTGTTGACAAACTATCCACTCTCCTCAAATTATGCTTGCTGATATCAATTTCTCCAAGTGGTCTGACCACGAACACTACTACTATAATAATCGAAGTGTAGGGAGATTGTCCATTATATTTTCACAACGACATTTTCGTCACCGACAATTTCACGAAGTGCTCCTAGACATTCTTCACTTGGATGAATCGATAAACTTCGAGATAATTGTACCATTTTATGTTCCTTTTCATAATAAATTAGTACTTTCGTAAAACCTGAATAATCAAACAATATTTTCGTAACTTGATTTACAAGCTTTTTTTCATATTGAGACGGCAATTTCACGTAAACAGACGCTTCTTTCATCCCTTCATAAACATCCATTTCTTCTAGCGGATATAGTCCATTCACGATCCATTGCAACTTATGATTTCTTTGCTCGATCGTACCATCAACTAAAACGATTGCACCTTCTTGTAACCTGTCTGAAAAATGTATATACGTTTCTGGAAAAATAACGGCTTCCATTTCATCATTTTGATCACAGAATGTAATAAACGCCATCTTTTGCAACTTTTTCGTACGAATGACTTTCACACTTGTTATATATACGATCGCTCTTTGTACTTTTTTCTTATGTCGCATCGCCTGAGCAAGAGATGGAATTTCTAATTCTTTTCCTAGCTCCGCATACTGCGCTGTCGGATAGCTAGATAAATAAAAACCGAGTGCTTCCTTCTCTTTATTTAACTGTTCAATAAAGGATAGCTCTTCTCCTTGTACGTATTTTGATTTCGGAACAGCATCCCCTAAATCAAAATCACGTGCAAGATTTGCATACTCCAACGCTCCTTTAAGACTTCTCCATAACGTCGTCCTCGAAACACCAAAACCGTCAAAACAACCAGACCAGACAAACGCTTCTAAATTTCGCTCTGTTACAAATTTTGATGGCATACGAAGACAAAACTCAAATAAATCTTCGAACATTTTTTCCTCTCGTTCTTCGAGTAATGCCGTCACGGTAGCCATTCCGATATTCCGAATCGAAAGTAAACTATATCGAATCGCATTCCCTTCTATTTGGAAATTGTAACCACTTCTCTGAAGAGACGGCGGTAAAACGTGAAAACCTTTCCGCTTCGTTTCTCGTACATACTGCACAATCTTATCTTCATTTCCAATTGCACTTGATAATAACGCAGTCATAAATTCCAGCGTATAATTTGCTTTTAAATATGCAAGCTGATATCCGATCATACTGTAAGCTACAGCGTGACTTCGGTTAAAACCGTAATTCGCAAATCTTACAATTAAATCATAAATTCGTTCTGAAGATGTCTCATCGTATCCGTTTTCCAAACAACCTTGAACAAAATGCTTACGTTCTTGATCTAAAATATCACGATTCTTTTTACTCACTGCACGGCGCAGCAAATCCGCTTCTCCAAGCGAAAATCCAGCTAACTTCGATGCGATTTGCATAATTTGTTCTTGGTATACAATTACGCCGTATGTTCTTTCTAAAATCGGCTTTAAATCCGGATGTAAATATTCAATTTGTCTTTTCCCATGCTTCGATTCAATAAAGGTTGGAATTTGTTCCATCGGCCCTGGTCTGTATAACGAGTTAACAGCGACTATGTCTTCAAATCCATTCGGTTTTAACCCACGAAGTACATTTCGCATACCACCTGATTCAAGCTGGAATACACCTGTTGTATCCCCTCTTCCTAACAATTGAAACGTCTTTTCATCTTGCAGAGGTAAATTTCTTATATCAATTTGTTTCCCAGTTTTTTCAACAATAAATTTTATAATATTTTCAAGTAACGTTAAATTACGTAAGCCTAAAAAGTCCATCTTGAGCAATCCAAGTTCTTCTAATGCATCAGCTGGATATTGCGTAACATAAACATCGTTATGCCCTTCTTGAATCGCTACACTTCCCGTTAACGGTTCTTGGCTCATAATAACGCCAGCTGCATGAATAGACGTATGACGCGGTAATCCCTCTACACGTTTTGCAATTTCAAACACACGCTCATGTAACAGATTCCCTTGTATAAACTCACGGAGCGATTGCGATTCCTCATATGCATCTCTTAACGTTATACCAAGCTTTGATGGGATAAGTTTTGAAAATATGTCAATATCTCTTGGCAGGAGCCCCATTACACGAGCAATGTCTCTAATTGCGGCTTTCGCTGCAAGAGTTCCGAACGTTACAATTTGAGCAACACGAAGCTGACCATATTTATCTTTCACATATCGAATCATCTCATCACGTCTTATATCTGGAAAATCAATATCAATATCTGGAAGTGTCACACGTTCAGGGTTTAAAAACCTTTCAAATAATAATTCATATTCAATCGGATCAATATCTGTAATTTCCAATACGTAAGAAACGAGTGAACCAGCTGCCGATCCACGGCCTGGCCCAGTTAAAATATGATTTTCATGTGCATATTTCATAAAGTCCCATACGATGAGGAAATAATCGCTAAATCCCATACGAGAAATAACATTTAATTCATGATCCAAACGTCCTATATGCGCTTCTTTCGGCGTACCATAGCGTTTCTGCAAGCCTTCTTCACAAACACGGCGCAAATACGTATCATTCGTCTCGTTAGATGGAACAGGAAATTTCGGTAATTGATTTACATGGAAAGGAATTTCTACTTGGCAACGTTCCGCGATTGTTATTGTATTTTGAACCGCTTCCTCAGCATGAGAAAATAATGCTCCCATTTCATCCGATGACTTTAAATAATACTGATCCGTTTTCATTCTCGGTCTATCTGGATCAGTCATTTTCGTTCCGCCTTCAACAGATAATAAACATTCATGAACAAGTGCGTCACTTTGATTAATATAGCGAACATCATTTGTTGCAACGACTGGAACGTTTACCTTATTAATAAATTCAGGCAGTTTTTCTTGTAAAAGCAGTTCATCTTGAATTGCATGATGCTGCAAACTTATATAAAAATTGCTGAACATATTTTGATACGTATGAGCTACTTCTTCAGCCTGACTCTCTTTGTCTTCTAATAATAGCTGTTCAATCTCTCCGTCTTTCCCTGGTGAAATTGCAATTAACCCTTTCGCATAATGAGCAAGCCACTTCTTCGGGATACCTTCTTTTGACTTCGTCATAATGCTGCTAGAGATCTTTAATAAATTTTGATAGCCTATTTCATTCTCAGCAAGTAAGACGAGTGGATAAGACCTTTCTTCTTCTTCACTAAAAATAGAAGCTGTTAAGCCGATAATAGGCTGTATACCATTTTTCTTGCATGCTTTATAAAACGGAATAACTCCATACATAACATTTTCATCTGTAATGGCCAGCGATGAAAATCCAAGCTCTTTCGCCCGAATGACAAGCTCATCAATTTTACAAGCACTTTTTAATAAACTAAAAACGGTTTGACATTGTAAATGCACAAACTTCACTGTTGTACCCTCTCTTTACCTATGTGACTACTTTTATTATAGGTGATGAGGAAAGCGGAAATCAAAACATACTTCTCATACTTTGTCCATATATATGAAGAAGAAAGGGGAATGACGATGGATGTAAGAGAACATACTTTTTTCTCTCTGCTTATTATTAGTTATTTTATTGCCTTTGGAGTTATACTTGGTGGTTCATTAATTGGCGGATTTGGTGCATTTCTCATCGGAAAACCAACTCTAACTTATATTAATCAATTCGCCCAAAATTTAAGAATTTGGGCACTCGTTGCAGCAATTGGCGGAACGTTCGATACCTTTTATAGCTTTGAAAGAAGCTTCTTTGGCGGAGATATGAAAGATATCGTAAAACAAATTCTCCTTATTTTTTTTGCAACTGGCGGTATGCAAACTGGTCTTATTATTATTAAATGGCTTACACAGGAACATGTATGAGAGTACCCAGCGCCAATACAGCCAAAAGGTGGTATTTAGTTTTAGCTGGCGCTGCTGTTGGAGGAGTGTTGAGCTGGTTTGTTTTTTTGTACATATACGGTGTTTTTCAAGAAGAACAAACTAGTAAAATAGCAGAACAAAAAGAAATTATCGAAAAACAAGAAGCAAAACTCCACGTCCTTCTCGAAGACCAAGAGAAATTGAACACAGAAAATAAACGGCTCTTAACAATTCAAGAAATCAAAATAAAAATTATAAATCGAAAAAAATATAATTTAGACAATCTTACACTTGAAAACATGACCACTTCTATCCATAATGATCTCCAGCATCTTTTAACGAAAAACATTCAAAGCATCGCAAAAAATAAAGACCTGCTCAAAAAAGTCATCGAAAATAAAACGTACAAACATTACGATCGTATATACCGCTTTAAAGTAGACACAGTCTCTTTTGATACCGTACTTGAAATTAGTATTGATATAGAGAAAGAAAAATAAAAAAAAGGAGGGCTTCAGTGCCCCTCCTTCTCTTTCGTTCAACATACAATTTTTATCTACACAGCTCACGTAAATCAGCAAACAGGCGATCTGCTTCTTCCCAAGAAGATGCTTTTGCACCAGAAGCCATCGGATGTCCTCCGCCATTATATTGCATTGCTAACTTATTAATAACTGGTCCTTTTGAACGAAGACGAACACGAATAACATCATCTTCCTCTAAAAATAGAACCCATGCCTTTAATCCATCAATATTACCAAGTGCTCCGACAACACCAGATGCTTCAGTAGAAAGTACATCAAACTCTTCTAGTACCTCTTTCGTTAATTTAATGTACGCTGCGCCTTCTTCTACCATTGTGAAGTTTTGTAAAATATAACCATTTAAACGAGCGATTTTTTCTTTTGTCTTATACATTTCATTGTATAAATCTGTGAATTTCACATCCATGTCAACGAGCTCACTTACGTAACGAAGTGTTTTCGCTGTTGTATTTGGGAATAAGAAACGACCTGTATCTCCAACAATACCCGCTAAAATAAGGCGAGCTGCTTCCTTTGAAATCGTTAATCCTTTATCTTTTCCATAACTGTAAAATTCATAAATCATTTCACTTGTAGAACTTGCTGTCGTATCCACCCATGTAATATCTCCGTACGGGTCTTCATTCGGATGATGATCAATTTTAATTAACATCTTTCCTTTTGCATAACGCTGATCACAAACACGCTCTTGGTTCGCTGTATCACAAACGATAACAAGTGCATCTTCATATACACTATCTTCAATATCATCCATTACTCGTAAAAATGATAAAGAAGGCTCGTTATACCCAACCATATAAATATTTTTCTCTGGAAACGATTCTTGCAGAATTGTACCAAGTCCGCACTGAGAACCTAACGCATCTGGATCCGGACGTACATGACGATGAATAATAATTGTATCAAACTCTTTAATTGCTCCTAAAATTTGCTCATGCATATGTATAATCTCCTTTTTATTCAACTTCTTCATTTTATCCCGCATTAACGTGTAGTAAGACTCCCACCTCAAAAGTATTAAAACCAATGGGGCAAAATTAATTTGGAGCCTGGATGCACGTAAAAGCCCGATTGGTGAGGGCTTTTAATTAGTACGTGGGATCTCCCCACACTAATTAAAGTTTCACTTTATCCCCCATTATAACGGAAAACATTTCATACATGCGAACAATTGCTTTATAATAAAAGTTAGAAAGTTTAGATTTTTCTTTTTTCTAAATTGTTATTTTTATACCAATCGATGGGAGCGTGTATTATGCCAGTATTCGTCTTTTGTATTATCATCTCATTTGTGTTGTACCTCTTCTATAAAACAAAATTCTTTCGTACAAACCGTCCAATGGAGAAAGGTTGGCTCTCAGGAAAATCCGCAATGTCACTCGGCTTATTCGTCCTATTCTTTGGGATAAACCAATTCTTTTTAGAACTTTCAACTGCACGCATTATCGTTGGTGTTTTGTTTATTTTACTTGGCAGCGCGAGTACATTTAATGGATTCCGCCAATATAAACACTTTCTACCATTAGCAGTCAAAGAAGCCGAATCTTATAAAACAACGTAAAAAAAGCATCAACATTGTGATGCTTTTTTACGTCCCTTCACTTTCAAAATCATATATGCAACAAACGCAGATGGTATATTAAAGGGATTACCTTGCACGTGAAAATGTAATTGTTCTTCTCCAAAAGACATCTGTTTGTATAGTTCTTGCTGAGATAATCCTGTTCGTTTCTTTTTTTCATTTAATCCTTGTAAGTATAAGTATTGAATTGGTATCATCACAAGGAAATAAAAGAGTGCGATACCACCAAAAAAGAGTAATTCTGATGACATATTGCATCCCCCTTCCGACATCCATTATCTTACAATCTAATTATATCATAGTATACAATCTAAGTGAATTAATATTCTGTTTTTTCTAATTATACATTCATCTCTCCTTATATATATTTCCCGCTAAAACTCTTCCACATCTTTAACAATAGCTTCCAAACCCAATAAAACAAAAAAGATGGAACAAACCAAAGCGATTTGTTCCACCTTTTTATTTATCGATTAACTGCACCATAAGTAATGCTTTCCCGACAACATTACCTTCATGATGTACTTCTACATCAACCTTACCAAATTTACGCCCAATTTCTAATACTTTCGGATGAACCGATACAACATTATCAATTTGAACCGGTTTTACGAAATAAATTGTTAAGTTCTCAACAATTGAATCGCTCTTCTTCTGCGCACGAATGACGCGGTTTGTTGCTTCTGTCACAATTGTTGTGAATACACCGTAAGATAACGTCCCGATTGAATTCGTCATTTGTGGTGTCACTGAAAATTGATATAAATGCTCATTTTTTGCTTCTTTCGGCGTCATAAATTGGTTCGTTACAATATCATCAATCGTTTCACCAACTTGTGGTTGACGCTGAATCATTTGCAGCGCCTGAAGTACATCTTGACGACTAATGATACCTTGCAATTTATTTCCATCCTCCACAACAGGAAGTAATTCAATACCTTCCCACACCATCATACGTGCTGCAGCTGCGACAGACATTTTTCCATTTACCGTAATAGGGTGTTTCGTCATAACTTTATCAATCGGTGTTTCTTTCGCAACACCAATCATATCTTTCGAAGTTACGATACCTAACACCTTTTTATTTTCATCCACAATTGGATAACGTCCATGCATCGTCTCTTCATTGTACTCATGCCATTTCTGCACTATGTCACTAGGCTTTAAATATAGTGTTTCTTCAATTGGTGTTAAAATATCTTCAACTAGTACAATTTCTTTCTTAATAAGTTGATCATAAATTGCACGGTTAATTAACGTTGCGACCGTAAATGTATCATAACTACTCGAAATAATTGGCAATTTCAATTCATCTGCTAACTTTTTCACATGCTCTTCTGTATCAAATCCACCTGTAATTAATACAGCAGCCCCTGTCTCTAATGCTAATTGATGTGCGTTCGTACGGTTACCGATAATAAGTAAGTTCCCCGCTTCTGTATAGCGCATCATCGCTTCTAATTTCATAGCCCCAATAACGAATTTATTTAACGTTTTATGTAGTCCTTCTCTGCCCCCAAGTACTTGGCCATCGACAATGTTAACGACTTCTGCATATGTCAGTTTTTCGATATTCTCTTTCTTCTTTTGTTCAATTCGAATTGTTCCGACACGCTCAATTGTACTAACATATCCTTTATTTTCTGCGTCTTTAATTGCACGGTAAGCTGTCCCTTCACTTACACTCAAATCTTTCGCAATTTGCCTCACAGAAATTTTATGCCCTACCGGCAGGCTATTAATATGTTCTAAAATTTGATTATGTTTGGTAGCCAAATGGTTTCACCATACTTTCTTTTCCCTAAATTCTTCATGTGTTGTATTTTCAGTATACTATATTTTCAAAACTGTTACACTCTCTCTTTATATGCCTGTACCATTTTTTTTATAACAAAATACCCCTTACATTCCACCAGTCATTCTATTACAACAATGTAATGGTATTGTCATCTCGTTCGATAGTTTGTCCAGACGCTTCAATATACAATTAAGACAAGAAATGAAACAAAGGAGCGAATACACTATGAAAAAATTTTTAGAGGTTGTAGGTGCTGTATTTTTAGCTTTCGTAGATGGAAAAAAAGTTGCAATGGAGTTGAATGAAACACCCGAACAGCCACGTACAAAACGAGAAGAATCAGCTAAACAAATACAGACTTTAAAAACTGTACTACACACATAAAAAACCCTTCACTTGTCATTTCAAATGAAGGGTTTCTTTTTTATAGTGTAATACTTTCTCCAGCTTCTAATACTTTCCCTGTACAATTTTGTAGCTTTCCTACAAATTGATATGGATCTTGTTCAATAACTGGGAACGTATTGTAATGCATCGGTACAACTGTTTTCGCCTCTATCCATTTTGCTGCTAACACAGCATCTTCTGGCCCCATTGTGAAATTATCGCCAATTGGTAAAAATGCTAAATCAATATTATTCAGTTCTCCAATTAACTTCATATCAGAGAATAAAGCAGTATCCCCTGCATGATATACCGTTTTCTCCTCTGCTGTAAACAAAATACCAGCTGGCATACCTGTATATGTAATCGTCTTATTTTCTTCATCAATATAACTAGAGCCGTGGAATGCTTGAGTAAATTTCACCTTTCCAAAGTCAAATTCATGTGAACCACCAATATGCATTGGATGTGTATTTACACCTTGCCATCCTAAAAATGTCGCTAATTCAAACGGTGCCACAACGACCGCATTATTGTTCTTTGCTAACGCTACTGTATCCCCAACATGATCACCGTGTCCGTGCGATAAAATAATCGCATCAACTTTTACATCTTCAGCCTTTAAATCTGTTTTCGGATTTCCCGTTAAAAATGGGTCAATTAAAATAACTTTTCCATTCGTTTCAATCTTTACAACTGAATGCCCGTGATACGATACTTTCATCATTACATTCCTCCCCTATTCACATTCTCACTTTTTATTCTACATGATTTCTCAATTCCCTGTCTTTTCTAACATCGATTTACTTGTCATAACGCTTTCCTCCGATGTAAAGTTATATTTGTAATTAAATATCTCGGGGGTGCCAATCGATGAATGCTAGATTAGAAAATTTAATGCAATGGCTAAAAGAAAAAAACGTAGAAGCTGCGTTCTTAACTTCTACACCGAACGTCTTCTACATGACAAACTTCCACTGTGAACCACATGAAAGACTACTTGGTATGTTTGTATTCCAAGAAAAAGAGCCTATTTTAATTTGTCCTAAAATGGAAGAAGGCCAAGCACGTAACGCTGGCTGGGCACATGAGATTATTGGATTTACTGATACGGACAGACCATGGGATATGATTGCAAAAGCAATTAAAGATCGTGGTATTGATGCAAATGCAGTTGCAATTGAAAAAGAACATTTAAACGTAGAACGTTACGAAGAATTAACGAAGTTATTCCCAAATGCAGCTTTCAAATCAGCTGAAGAGAAAGTTCGCGAACTTCGCTTAATTAAAGACGAAAAAGAACTTTCTATTTTGCGTGAAGCGGCTAAAATGGCAGATTATGCTGTTGAAATTGGTGTAAATGCAATTAAAGAAAATCGTAGTGAGCTAGAAGTATTAGCAATTATTGAGCATGAATTAAAAACAAAAGGCATCCATAAAATGTCATTCGATACGATGGTATTAGCAGGCGCAAACTCTGCTCTTCCACACGGTATTCCAGGTGCAAACAAAATGAAACGCGGCGATTTCGTACTATTTGATTTAGGTGTAATCATTGAAGGTTATTGCTCTGATATTACGCGTACAGTAGCATTTGGTGATATTTCTGAAGAACAAACTCGCATTTACAACACTGTACTTGCTGGACAACTACAAGCAGTTGAAGCATGTAAACCAGGCGTTACATTTGGTGCAATTGACAACGCCGCTCGCTCTGTTATCGCAGATGCAGGTTATGGAGACTTCTTCCCACACCGACTTGGTCACGGACTTGGAATTAGCGTACACGAATATCCAGATGTAAAAGAAGGCAATGAGTCTCTATTAAAAGAAGGTATGGTCTTCACAATCGAGCCAGGTATTTACGTACCAAACGTAGGCGGCGTTCGTATTGAAGATGATATTTACATCACAAAAGACGGATCAGAAATCTTAACGAAATTCCCGAAAGAATTACAATTTGTGAAATAATAAAAAAGGTAGCGTGATCGCTACCTTTTTATTAAAAAAGGCCCTTTAAAAAGTGCCTTCTTCTATCTCACTAATATTTATTTGAAATTTCACGATCCAAACTGAGAAAAGATGGACAAGAAGCGCAAACGCCATACATGCTCCGCTTAAAAAAGTTAGTATAGGATGCGAATACACGTGCCCTAATCCATAGGATATCGCCACGAAAAACATTGTTATGTAAATATAAATTGCTCCATGTATTTGCCTCATATAAACCTCCTTTTCCCATATTATAACATAAATTTTCTGATTATTCACATTAATTAACCGTAATTAATATTTCTCCACTGTTACACCTCTAACAGCCGCTTTAATATATGGTACTCCTTGTAAACCTTGTAAATCCTCTGTTTTCCCTGTTACGACTACACCGTATATTGGTATGTCTTTTGGTTTCGTATTTTTTATTTCTTTATAATATTGTTCAAAATAATCACTTGGTATACCTTCACTATTTTTTGCTAAATACTTCATTTGGTATAGAAATTCTTTTGAGTTTATTGTTATATCGTTTTTCATATCTTCTTTCACTTTTGAATAACTTCCTTCAAATCCAAAAACATTTTTTGCCATTTCCGCATTTAATATCGCACCATCTTTAGGATCTTTTAACCCTACATAAAAATCGCTTTTCTTTTCATTATATGTATCTACCCAAAACCAAACTGGCTGTACACTTTTGGGAAGCATCTCAGTAATTTGTTCAGCTGTATAAGATTTATCAAAAGATAAGGCTACTTCTGCAACTTTATTTTGCAAATCCCCAATATTTTTCAGATCATCCACATAATTTTTATAAGTAACGAAAGGTAAATAAAACCTCATTTCTCTTTGCATTGTTTGTACATTATAATCTGGTATGGTAACAGCCCCTCCCCCCCTTTTCTCTTCATCTAAACTAACAAGTTCACCATTATAGTGCTTCATACTATAACCCCAGATACCTGATTCATATATATCATTTATCCATTTTACTGGTTGACCGACTATATTTTTATAAGAGTTGTATATTACTGTACTTCCTGTCATACCGAGACTTAAATACATGCTTCCGCTAAAACGAATATTAGGGCCTTGAACCTTATGTAGTGCATTCATTTCTCTTTCCATTTTTCTAAACGTTTGCTGAGAAAAATACGCTGCTCCCAAAAACAAACTTACTATAACAATAATGGACGCACAAATAGAAATAAGCCAGTTTCGCCAAAGCTGCTTCCTCTTCGCTCTCTTCATCAAAGTCTTCATCTGCTTATCATCCATATTCAAATCAAAGTCCTTCCGACTCATCATTTCTCCTCCTATACAATTTTTTAAATTGATTTCTTGCACGGTACAAACTTGTTTTCACTGTTTCTTCTTTCATACTTAATAAAATGGCAATTTCCTTATAAGATAGTTCATATTCATATTTCAACAGTAAAATATGACGATAATCCTCCGTCATCGTCTCCAGTATTTCTTGTACTTCTCCTTGCAGTTCACTTGTTAAAAGCACTTCATCTAATGACTTTTGACCAATAAGAACGACCGATTCAATCGCAATTGGATTTAGTCTTTTTTCTTTTCGGTGTAAATCTCGGTGCTGATTGATCGCAACTCTAAATAGCCACGGTGTTAAATGCTCTAACGGTATTTCCTCCATAAGCAATAAAGCCTTATACAACGTATCTTGCACAATATCTTCCGCTTCTTTTCTATCTGCTCCAATCTTAACTAAGTATCCAAACACAGCTTTTGATTTCTCTATTAATAATGTTTCAAACGTATCATGGCTCATTCTGCTCTCCTTTCTATATACTCAACGTTTGAGAGCACAAAATGTATACAGCTTTTCTTAAAAAAATTTTCCACAATAAAAAGCACATCTATTTTGATGTGCTTCTCCCCAAAATACTATTCTATTATTTCATCGCTTCCTTCACAACATCTTGAATCATAACAACTTCTTTTTTCATATCAACAGACGGTGCTTCTTCATCAATACACTCATACCAAAACGCTACATGCTTTTTATCAATTTCATGATGAGAATTTTCGACAAGAGTACCGCCTTCTCCTTGCACAGAATACCAATATAAGTACTCTTCTCCATCTCTTATTTCCCGGAAAATTGTCTCTACATACATTTTCTCGTCGTTTAATGTCAAAAGCACTTCTTTCATATTGCCATTAAGAAGCTGCATCCATTCATCTACCCGATGACTTTTACCTTGTTTCACTTTAAATCTCGTTAACTCCACATTCATTTTTATTCCCCCGTTCTCTTACGTACAAACAAACTATATTCTATTGGATTATGAAAACTTAATTTACTAGCTAATTTTTGCGAAGGAATATTGTCTACATAACAATCCCAGCACGGTATAATATCATTTTGCATGCAATGCTCAATGAAACGTGTTGCGACAGCGTGAGCTAACCCTTTCCCTTGATACGCTTCATGCGTTACAATATCAATTTCAGCAAATCCATTCCCGCTAAATATCGAAACACATTCAGCTACAATTATCCCATCTTGTTCTATACAAAATCCAAAACCACCGTTCAAAAACGTTTCTTTTGATCCCCAATATTCTTTGTAGTACTCCTCTGTAAATTCACTGCTTCTTTCTATATCTCTTCTATCAATATGCTTCACTTCATATGTATTTTTGTTACAATCTCGCTTTCTCTCTTCAAAGGTTACTCTTTGAAATTTCATTCGTGGGATTTTCCGAAGCACATTACTAAAACGCTCTTCAATCATCATTTCCCATTCTTCACTAGAAGTGCAGAATGTAAATCTCTTCTTTGTTTTTCCAATAGCCGTTTTTAAATACGAAAATAAATCTTCGTTATAATTTTGATCATCCGTATCACCAAATAAATAATAGATACCATTAGCTGTACGAATTAGTCCTGCTGTTAACTTCTCGTTTGCAAAAACTTCACCATCTATCATTTGATCACATACCGCATGAGCAAATGTTGTTGTCCTTGTATGACCTTCTAAAATCGGAAGGATTTTTCTATACTGGGCTACAGATAATTTTTTCATAATTGCTCCACTTTAATCGTATCAGCCTCTATATTTTCAAAACAAAGATTTACCGTTCTCTTGAATGCTCTCGTTCTATGGATCGTGCATGCTGGAATTAAGATAGAATCATTTGGCTTTAAAACCGCCGTCTCTCCATCTTCAAAATCGATAAGTAGTTCTCCCTCTAGCACAATAAATAATTCATCCGAATTAGAATGATAGTGCCAATCATATTCACCCGTAAATACAGCAATTCGTAAGCAATGACTATTTATATTTGAAACGACGAAGTTTTTATGTTGATTTTGAATATCTTTTGTTAGTTCTATTAAGTTCACAGTTTCCATATTTCGTCCCATCCTTTCACTATTCGTTTTTTTGAAATAACCAATTTAATCTCCTCCACCATCACTTGAGCTACTACAATCGTTGCTACTGTAGTCACCTAATCCACTTGACGAACTTGAAGCGTATGAAGATTTTTTTCTCTTTTTTCTTTTCCTATCTCTCTTACTTTCATGACTAGGCCATACTGTATCAAAGAATATAACGAATAAAACTAATTCTATTACGGCAAGTATAAACTCTAAAATACTCTCAATAATATTCGGGGTTATTCCAAAACTGTAAAGCACCCCAAATGAACCCATACACAAAATCACATACAGAACCATACAAACATACCGAAACGTTTTTTCTATCATAATGACTATTTTTTTGAAGTTGGAATGTTCTGTTCCTGTTTTTTCTTTATATATTTTTGTCTTTTAGCTTGCTTTTTCTTCTTATTTTTGCTCCCCATTGAATCCCCTCTTTTTTATTGTATAATTCTAAATTATCACAATAAATACCCATTAACATCAACAAGTAACAATTTTTTACATATTATTCCCTGAAAAAAGACCCTCCTCATAAAGGAAGGTCTCAAATGTATCTCTATTATGATAAAGCAGGAGCTTTTTCAAGAAGCTCTTTTGCATCTGCATATTGTAAGCCGTGAGCTTCTGCAACTGCTTCGAATGTTACATAGCCATCTAATGTGTTAATACCTTTTAATAATGCAGTGTTGCCTAAGCAAGCATCTTTATAGCCTTTGTTAGCAATTTGTACTGCATATGGTACTGTTACGTTTGTTAATGCAAGAGTTGATGTACGTGGAACCGCACCTGGCATATTTGCAACTGCATAATGAACAACACCATGTTTCTCATAAGTTGGGTTGTCGTGAGTTGTAATACGGTCAGTTGTTTCGAAAATACCACCTTGGTCAATCGCGATATCTACAACGACAGAACCTGGTTCCATTGATTGAATCATTTCTTCTGTTACAAGTTTTGGCGCTTTTGCACCTGGGATTAATACTGCACCGATTACAAGATCAGATTCTCTTACAGCTTCTGCAATGTTATACGGGTTAGACATTAACGTTTTTACTTGGTTTCCGAAAATGTCATCTAATTGACGAAGACGTTCTGCACTTAAGTCGATGATTGTTACATCTGCACCTAAACCTACTGCAATTTTCGCTGCGTTTGTACCAGCTTGACCACCGCCGATAATTGTTACTTTACCGCGTTTCACCCCTGGAACACCTGCAAGTAAAATACCTTTACCACCTTTGTTTTTCTCAAGGAACTGTGCACCGATTTGCGCAGACATACGACCAGCTACTTCACTCATAGGTGCAAGTAATGGTAAAGAACGATTGTCTAATTGTACTGTTTCGTATGCAATTGATACCACTTTGTTATCAATTAATGCTTTCGTTAATTCTGGCTCTGGAGCTAAGTGTAAGTATGTGAATAAAATTAAACCTTCGCGGAAATAACCGTATTCACTTTCAACTGGCTCTTTTACCTTCATAACCATATCTTGATTCCATGCTTCTTCAGCAGTTTCAACAAGTTTCGCACCAGCTTGTACGTATTCTTCATCTGTAAAGCCTGATCCTACACCTGATCCTTTTTGAACAAAAACTTCATGACCATTTTGTACTAAATGTACAGCTCCCGCTGGCGTCATTGCCACGCGGTTTTCATTGTTTTTAATTTCTGTTGGAATACCGATACGCATTATTAGTTCCCCCTTGAGTTATGAAATGACCCCTGAATCATTTTTTAAAGCGCTTTCTATACTCTTATATTCTAACATAATATCTCAATATTTGACAAAAAAATAATACAAGTTTTCCGATAGGTTTAATCTTACATGAAAGGACAGTATTATCCGTACCTCTCAGTATAAAGGATAAACTGTCCAATTATTCAAAACTTCACTTTATTTAATTCTATCGATGTCTATGAATAACATCAACAGCGCCTGTTACTTCAATAATCGTGCCAGTAATCATATCAGAATCGTCCTCACATAAAAACGAAATGGTTCTTGCGATATCTTCCCCTGTTCCAGATCTACCAATGGGTGTGTTACTACCTTTCAGATTTCGTGCTTCTTCAATCGTTGCCTCTTTCATTTCACCAATTATATCACCAGGACATACCATATTCGCAGTAATACCGTATTCAGCTTCTTCGTATGCGACTGTTTTCGTTAAAGAAACAAGTCCGACTTTCGCAGCTGCAAAGGCTGAACGATAAATCCATCCAGGCGCGCTATCTGCCCCTTGAAATCCATAGTTAATAATACGGCCAAATTGCTGGTTTCTCATAATCGGTACGACAAGTTTTAATAAATGAAACACCGCTGTTAAATTACCCTGGATCATTTCATTCCATTCGTCTTCTTCGTAATCGACTAATTTTTTCCTTTCAAATACGTAAGGACCAGCATTATTAATTAAGAAGTCAATTTTGCCAAAACGGCTCATCGCTTCTTCTACTATTTTATGTAAATCTTCCTTTTTCGTGACATCAGCTTGCACGAACTGTAGACGTTCTTCCATATTTTTATATGTTTCTTTCATTGTTTCCATAGCACTTGTATCGCTATGATATGTTACTGTTACTGAATATCCTTTAGCCAATAACTTTTCTGTTACTTGCTTTCCTAAACCTTTCGTACCGGCTGTAATGAGCGCGTGTCTCACAAACATGCCTCCTTTTAAATTGCTATACTCCATATGTAACAAGTTCTCGCCTCAATTACAACTAAAATGAATTAAGGCAAAGTTTTCAAAATTCTGTAACGTTTCCGACAAGCACATTACCAAAATTTGTTTTATAATAAAGTTGTAAACGGTAATAAAAATGATTGGGAGGAATTTACTATGAATAATACATATACAAATATTTTAATTGCGGTGGACGGTTCTAAAGAAGCAGAAAAAGCCTTTAAAAAAGCAATTCAAGTTGCAAAACGAAACAACGCAACATTAACAATTGCTCATATCGTTGATGTAAAAGCATACTCAGCAGTAGAGGCTTATAGCCGCGCAATTGCTGAACGTGCAAATCTATTTGCAGAAGACTTATTAGAAGACTACAAAAAAACTGCGCTTGAAGCTGGTCTTGAAAAAGTAGAAACTGTATTAGAATTTGGTAATCCTAAATCTAAAATTTCAAAAGAAATCGCTCCAAACCATAAAGTGGATTTAATTATGTGTGGTGCAACTGGTTTAAATGCTGTAGAACGTTTCCTAATTGGTAGCGTCTCTGAACATATTATTCGCTATGCGAAATGCGATGTCCTTGTTGTTCGTGGTGATGAGGAGCAAGGTGATCTTTAATTTATAATTGAAACACCAAGTCCACATGGGCTTGGTGTTTTTCATTTCACAAACTTCACTATAAATACAAGACAAGCCACAACAACAACGGTACCTGTCAACACATACGGCGGAAGGAATTTCAAAGACCATAGCGCCATCATTATCGTGGCAACAGTTAAGTACGTTTGCTTTGCATCTTCTGTCATTTTTTTACGAAGTAAGAAAACATACACATAACCGATTGGCGGCGTAATGAAGCAAAGAACATATATAATTTTTGATTTTAAATACCACTTTTGTTCGCCAAGTTTCTTTATGTCTTCTTCTATTCTCTTACTCTCTTGTTCTCTCACTTCTTCTTCAATCAGATCTTCCTCTTCTCCTCGCCTTTCTTTCATATAAGGAAGAAAGTGCATGAAAAAATAACATGCAAATACGATTGCCCAAAATTCAATATCCAATCTGTCTAGTGGAATATGCTCGCTAAAAAATGCAGCAGCAATCACTAAAGAAAAACAATACGTTGTCATCCAAAATGAACGTTTTCTCTTTTTCCGTTCTATTTCTTTTTTATCTTTTACTTCTTGTACTTTCTTTTTTCTAGAAAGCCATACAGAAATACAGCAATCTACTACAAATAGAGTAAAGATAAAGTGAAACTTTAATCAGCGGGGGTTTTGTTCATCCCCCACTGATTATTAGTTGAACCAATCGGGCTTTTACGGGCAGTTGATCCCCCAACTAACTTCTTTGCTTTCGCTGAATTTTGAGGTGGGGGTCTTACGCCCGTTAATGCGGGATAAATACGTCTCACCTTCCATTCCTTTCTCATTTCCTAACATTAGGTTAGCATACATTTTTTAGAAATAGACGGACAAAATATATGTGTTTAGAAAAGGAGGATGCTACATGGATGATTATGAACGTATTATTTTAGATGTGAACGGTACAGAACTCGAAATGTTAAATACGATTCGCGAGCATTTTAAAGAAAAACATGGTGTTGAACTAAGTCACGGTGCATTACTTAGAGATTTAATGGATATTGAATACATTCGAATTACAGAAGATCGACACAAGTATGATTAATCAATGAAGCTTTAAGCCTAGAACATATTGTTCTAGGCTTAATTAAATCCATACAAAAAGGTAAGGTACTTTCTAAAAAAGCACCTTACCTTCTATATCATATATCATTTAACTTCTAACAAACTCTATTGCTAACCCCTTCGCTTTCTCCAAAGCTTTTTCAATTTGCTCAAACCCTGTCCCACCAGCACTGTTACGGCGCTTTACAGCTGCATAAGGTGAAAGAACTTCATATAAATCTCCTTCAAATAACGGACTCATTTCTTTATACGTTTCAAGTGGTACATCTAATAAATAGATTCCTTTTTGCGTACAATGAAGAACTAGTTTCCCAACAATTTCATGAGCTTGACGGAACGGCAGTCCCTTGCTTGCTAAATAGTCGGCAATTTCTGTTGCGTTAGAGAAGTCTTGCGTCACAGCTTGCCCCATTTTTTCTTTGTTTACAGTCATCGTTTCAAGCATGCCTGCCATAATATGAAGGCATCCTTCAACTGTTTTCACTGTATCAAACATTCCTTCTTTATCTTCTTGTAAGTCTTTATTGTAAGCGAGCGGCAATCCTTTCATTACTGTAAGTAAACTGAATAAATTACCATATACTCTGCCCGTTTTACCACGAATAAGTTCCGCCATATCCGGATTTTTCTTCTGCGGCATAATACTGCTTCCTGTTGCGTATTGATCGCTCATTTCAATAAATTGAAACTCTTGGCTACTCCATAAAATAAGTTCTTCGCAAAAGCGTGATAAGTGCATCATGAGCATAGATGAGTTACTTAAAAACTCCAGTATGAAATCACGATCACTTACCGCATCTAAACTATTTTCATAGATTCCATTAAATCCAAGAAGCTCCGCACTATATTCTCGGTCAATCGGGAATGTTGTACCAGCTAGTGCTCCAGCTCCTAATGGTGAAATGTTAATACGCTTTAACGAATCTTCATAACGATTCACATCGCGCTCTAACATCCAAAAGTAAGCAAGAATATGATGCGCAAATGAAATCGGCTGTGCACGTTGCAAGTGCGTATAGCCAGGCATAATTGTTTCAATATTATTTTCCGCTTGATGAACAAGAACAGTTTGCAATTGTTTTGTAGCTTTTATAATATCTTCTACTTTTCCTTTTAAATACAAGTGCATATCTGTCGCTACTTGATCGTTACGGCTTCGGCCTGTATGAAGTTTCCCTCCTACTTCACCGATTCTTTCAATTAACATCTTTTCAATATTTAAATGAATGTCCTCAGCCTCAACTGAGAAATTCAATTTATTTTCTTTCGCTTCCTCTAGTAAATATTGAAGCCCTATCTTTATTTTCTCTGCTTCTTCTTTCGTAACAATGCCTTGCTTTGCTAACATCGTTACGTGTGCGATACTCCCTTTTATATCTTGATTTACTAATTGTTGATCAAAGGAGATGGATGCTCCAAACTCTTCAACCCACGCTTCCGCTTCTTCTGTAAAACGTCCGCCCCAAAGTTTGCTCACGCTTCCACCTTCTTTTGATTCACTTGACTGTATACTTTCGTAGGTAAACCGAATAATGAAATGAATCCAACTGCTGCATCATGATTAAATTCATCCTGGACAGTATACGTTGCTAATTTTTCATCGTATAAAGAGTACTCAGATTTACGCCCTTCTACAATCGCATGACCTTTAAATAATTTCACACGTACTGTACCTGTTACATTTTTTTGCGTTTCTTGTAAGAAAGCATTGAGCGCTTGTTTTAAAGGTGAGAACCATAAACCGTTATAAATTAATTCTGTTAGTTTTTGCTCAATCATCGGTTTGAAATGAGCAACCTCTTTCACAAGTGTTAAATCTTCAAGTTCTTTATGCGCTGTTATTAATGTCATTGCTGCTGGGCATTCATATACTTCACGAGATTTAATACCGACAAGGCGATTTTCTACATGATCGATACGTCCAACGCCATGTTTGCCAGCTAAGGCATTTAACGTTTTAATTAGTTCTGAAAGTGAATATGCAGTGCCGTTTAAAGTCGTCGGTACTCCTGCTTCAAATCCGATTTCTACAAACTCTGGTTTATTCGGTGTATCTTCTAATGCTAATGTCATCTCGTATGCTTCTTCTGGCGGCGCTGCCCATGGATCTTCTAAAATTCCACATTCGTTGCTGCGTCCCCATAAGTTTTGATCGATTGAAAACGGGCTATCTAAATTAATTGGAATCGGTATATCATTTTCTTTTGCATATGCAATTTCTTCTTCACGTGACCATTTCCATTCACGTACGGGCGCAATAACTTCTAAATATGGATTCAACGCTTGAATAGAAACTTCAAAACGAACTTGGTCATTCCCTTTCCCTGTACATCCATGTGCAACTGCACTTGCGCCTTCCTGCTCTGCAATTTCTACTAATTTTTTTGCAATAAGCGGACGAGATAATGCAGAGACAAGCGGATATTTCCCTTCGTATAACGTGTGAGCTTGCATCGCTATCAATGCATATTCATTCGCATATTCTTCTTGAACATCAATCATATATGATTTAATTGCACCTACTGAAAGTGCTTTTTCTTTTACAAACGCTAAGTCTTTACCTTCCCCTAGATCTAAGCAAAGCGCGATAATATCATAATTCTTCTCTTGTAACCATTTAATTGCAACGGAAGTATCAAGACCTCCGGAATATGCTAATACAACTTTTTTCTTCTCCATTTTGCATCCCCCTAAAGAATAAATATTCATCTTTTCTTATAATAATCCAAACTTTATCACCTTTCATAAAATGAATCAAGGGGAATTTATAAAATTTTTTCAAACAATTTCGTCGAACTTCTTTCTTTTTTTATGTAAAATAGAGGAAGGAAAATGGAGGGGTGTCCATGAAAAAGTATTTTATATACAATGAACATCTAGGAATTGAAGTACCGAACATACAAGAAAAATGGGAAGACATCTCTGAACAAGCGCAGCATTCTATTTTATTAAAATGGGAGCAAGTTCGCGGGAAAATACCTGATCGTATAAAGGAACTTGAGCACCATATTAACGCTAAACAACACCACTTAAATAACGAAGAAGACTTCGAAATTTCTTGCAAGCTTAATTCAGAAATTGCCGATCTTGCTTCCATCATTAATGACCTTTGGCTTTGGTATCGACTCACTCAAAATGTATCTGAGGGAAAAGCACACCAATGAAAAAAGCATGCCCCTCAATTACTTTGGGTCATGCTTTTTTGTCGTAACACGATTTACAATATATTTCTTGTGCTGTTTTCGCCAAACACACATCAAACGGACCAACTAATATACTTCTTTCTTTCGGCAACTTTACAAAAGCAACTAGCTCTTCTTCATATTCAATCTTTTTCTGACATAAAACGCATTTTAATTCTTTTCTTTTAAACATGTCTTTTAGCATATCTCCATTCTCCCCCTCATCTATCTATATTAATATACTCTCATAATAGTTAGAGCTTGTAAAAAAATGACACATTCCGAAACAAATTATTCATATACTATGTACAAAAGGAGGTCTCAAACTTATGCGAGCTTTCATTATTATCGCTTTAACTTTTTTAAGTATCATTAGCTGGGATGCATTTTTTAAAGATAAAAGTGATGAGAACAATACAATTGAATAAAAACCCTTCTTTTCTTACTTATTGGACAAACTTCTAAAAGTTGTCCAGTTCTACGAAATAACTTAGGCTTTTCTACAAAAATATTTAAACATAACATTTTTTGTAGATTCTCTCCGGTTATTGTCGGTTTCCATCCGCATGTATTTTTTGAAAGTATGATATAATAATATAAATCTTGAAGGAAGGGATTTTGATATCATGATCGCTCGAAGGAGCATGTGGCATCGTATTGACGAATCATACACGTAGCGTATTTTTCAGCTCAGATACTTTAGTCTAGCGAAAAAAATACGAGAGTGGGGAAATTATGATTGCCCGAAGGATAATTTGGCAAAAAAAAGACTCTTCTTACACATAGCGTTTTGTTTAGGACTTAATTGTTACTAGCTAAACAAAACAAAGAAGAGCAGGATTGCTAAATGAAGAATCCTACTCCCCGTTTTGTTTAGTCGCTTTAAGACTTAAACTAAAACGAAGGTAGGGAGAATTGATGGACGAGAGGATTATTCGTTATTTCTTCAGCGACATATAGCGTAGTTAGTTTTTTTCGTAAACTAACTGAAAGCTACATGTGAGCTCGTAGTTAGTTTACAACACCAAAAGGACTACTAACTACGGAAAGAAGGAATAACGATGAGGAACATCCAAAGTCGACAAATTATTAAAGAAGTTTTTATGGTTTTAATCGGTTCATTTATATTAGCAGCAGCGCTATATCACATTCACTTCCAAAACCACTTAACAGAAGGTGGCTTTGTAGGTATTGCACTATTTATCCAAAATTTTTATGATATTTCACCATCTATTTCAACTGTAGTAATGGATATCCCTATTATTTTACTATGTGCTTCATTTTTAGGTAGAAAAATGGTTGGTTATTCATTCTTAGGTTCACTTTCATTCGGAGTATTTTATTCCCTTATGGAAAATTATTCTCCTTTTACGGTAGATTTATCAAATAATTTATTTGTAGCTGCAGTAGTTGGCGGTGCGTTAGCTGGTATTGGACTCGGTTTTATATTGCGATTTGGCGGTGCAACCGGTGGAGACGATATTTTAACAATTATATTAAGTAAACGAACTCGGTTTACAATTGGGCAAATTTTCTTCGTCTTTGACGCGATTGTTCTTGCGCTTTCATTATATTATTTAAATTGGACAGAAATTGCTTTTACTATTCTTTCGATTGCCGTACAGGCAAAAACATTGGATTTAATTTACTATCCAAAAACAGAAAAGAAAGCAGCAAAGCAACCCGTTTCTATTCCAATATCCAAAAAACATGCGACAAACTAAAAAGCGAAAGGCTTCGGCCTCTCGCTTTTTTTCATGCTCTCTTTTCTTTTTCTAATATGTAGCGTACTTGATAAAACTTATTTGCAAATTCAGTAACATTCCTCGTTAAGCGATAGTTCACTGTAGAGCCAATTGCCATTCCAAGTACAGGAATGCCTTGGAATACTTTACGACGAAGAGCATAAATCGAAAATGTCTTCAAAATTTGTTTTAACACAACCTCAGTAGAAGCTGGCTTTAACACCTCTTCGTCTCCTTCATAAAAGAATGAATCTTCTTGCTCAAGTTCTCTCAGTAAATTGTACCATGCGTATTGCTGAAGTCTCGCCGGCAATAATGCTGCATGGAATACCTTTAACGCAAGCATCATTTCATACGGCTTGTTCACATCATGTCCAAATGATGTCGCAATAAGTTGTACAGCCTTCACATTTAACGCAATCATAACCGGAAAATCAGCCGTTAATAATAATAGACCGCCAACACCTGTTGCTCCGCCTTGTACGAATGAATATAGACGATGACGTGCTGTTTGCTGCTCTGCTATGTATGTTAATTGATCAATAGATAACGCCTTCAAATCTTCAAGTTGCTCAATTGATTCATCAAATAATCTCGATGTTCCTAAAATACGATTACGTGCATCTAACTGTGATTGTGAACTTTGAATAAGTGCATGCAAATGAAAGAGCCATCCATCTGCTTTCGTAAAAAAGTCTTTTCGTTTTTTCTCAGGTAGTTTTGCAACTGCAGTATGCAACCACTTATCAAACATCTTTTGAAAATCGGTCGCTTCTTGCTCTACTAATTGCCCTTCCCACTCTTTTATATTGTCTAAAATGGCTTGTTCTCGCTTCGATCGCATCACAACAACCACCTCGTTCGATTTTTTTCTATTGTATCATATTTGCAAATATGCTTGTACATCGCATGTTCTTTATTTACAGCCTAAGAAGTCGCAACATTCTATCCGAATACATGGTACCAGTTTCTATTCAGCTAGATTATAATCGTCCCTATACAAAACAAATGAGGAGCGATTATACATATGTACCCACGTGCAAAAGCTTTTGGCATTGCTATACATCACGATCGACTTCTCGTACAAGAATATAATATGGAAGACGCAATCTTTTATCGGCCTCTTGGCGGTTCAATTGAACTTGGTGAGAAATCAGCAGATACCGTTATTCGAGAATTTACAGAAGAACTTCATACAGAAATAGAAGTTACCGATTATTTAGGATGCTTAGAAAATATTTTTTATTCAGGTGAGAAAATTGGTCATGAGATCATTCAACTATATTCTGTGCGTTTATTAGACACATCACTATATGAAATGGAAATACTGAATATAAAAGATGAACAAACAGCCTCATATGCAAAATGGATTCCCCTCACTGCATTTATTCAAAAGGAAAAAATACTATATCCAGATCAGATTTTAAAATATATACAAAAAAAAGACGAAATCCTTTAGGATCTCGTCTTTTTCATGCATATATTAACCAATATCTCCAAGACGTAATACGTCACGAGCAATCATAACTTCTTCGTCAGTTGGAATTACGATAATTTTTACTGGAGAGTGTGGGAAGCTGATAAATGCTTCTTCACCGAATACGTTATTGCGTTTTACGTCGAAGTATACGCCCATGTACTCAAGGCCTTCTAATACGCGCTCACGAATAATTGCACTGTTTTCACCTACACCAGCTGTAAAGATGATAGCGTCAACGCCTTTCATACGAGCTGTGTAAGAACCGATGTATTTATGGATACGGCTCACGAACACGTCAAGTGCTACTTTCGCACGGTGGTCGCCTTCTTCTTCTTTCGCAATGATGTCACGTAGGTCACTAGAGTAACCAGTAAGACCTAACATACCACTCTTCTTGTTTAATACGCTAACTACTTCTTCTACAGTTTGGCCTGTTTTTTCCATGATGTATGGAATTAACGCAGGGTCAATGTTACCAGAACGTGTACCCATTGTTACACCAGCAAGTGGAGTGAAGCCCATAGAAGTATCGATAGACTTACCGCCTTCTACTGCTGCGATACTTGCACCGTTACCTAAGTGACAAGAAAGTAGGCTTAAGCTTTCAATTGGACGACCTAATAATTCAGCCGCACGCTCAGTTACATATTTATGAGAAGTTCCGTGGAAACCGTATTTACGGATGCCAAATTTCTCATAGTACTCATATGGCAAGCTGTATAAGAATGCAGATTCCGGCATTGTTTGGTGGAATGCTGTATCGAATACTGCTACTGCTGGTACGTTTGGTAGTACTTCTTGGAATGCTTTAATACCAACAAGGTTTGCTGGGTTGTGAAGTGGTGCTAAATCGCTTAATTCTTCGATATCAGCTAATACTTCAGCATCAATTAAAACAGAATCAGCAAATTTTTCGCCGCCGTGTACAACACGGTGACCGATACCGCCAATCTCATCAAGAGATTTTACGATTCCGTTTTCAGTTAATTTCTTAAGAAGCATGTTAACTGCTACTGCATGATCTGGGATGTTTGTAATTTCTTTTTGTTTTTCGCCATTTACAGTAATTGTGAAGATACTATCTTCTAAACCGATACGTTCTACTAAACCTTTTGTTAATACTGTTTCACTTGGCATTTCAAATAATTGGAACTTTAACGAAGAGCTTCCTGCGTTAATCGCGATGATTTTTGACATCTAGTCTTTCGCCCCTTTTTCTCTTGGTAGTTGTGTGGATCATTCCACAAACCGCTCGATTTTATCTAATTAAATTCACTCATTATGAAAACGTTTCATCATTAGTAAATTTTATACTCACGATTTTAATTTAAACATCGTCCGACATATATTTCAAGTGAAAAAATTGTAACACCAAGAAAAAAATATATTACAGATTTCAAAAAATTCAGTTAAATCTTGTATATATTAAAAAACATTACATATCCTATAAAACTGTACTACATTAATTACTAACCCTGTTACATATATATCGTATTATTTATGTGTTGCAAACCAAGTATTCAATTGATCCATAATGTTCTCCATAGCCTTCATGTTAGAGAATTTAGGTAATTCCACTAGTAGTGCCTGTTTCGGCATTGTTACACCTTGGCCTTTCTTTTGGAGAACAAATATACTTTTTGCATTTTTCTCGTTTTTAAACATGGAAACAGGAAGCTGTAATAATCCTTGAATAAAACATGTCTCTTTAATGAATGCATGTAGCTTTGGCGCTTGATCACTTTCAAAAATGAAGTTTGGTACTAAGAAGAATAAATACCCGCCTTCTTTCGTATGTTTCACACTTTGTTCAATAAATAAGTGATGTGCATATGACATTCCTTCATTTGCTTTTAATGTATATTCACTTGCAACAATTTCATTTGGATAATAACCAATTGGTAAATCTGAAACGACTGCATCAACTGGATCAATATAAAGTGGTGCTAGTCCATCTTGGTGGAAGAATTCGATTGCATGCTTTTGTAAATTTGCATTTACTAAAGCAAGTTTAATTAACACCTCATCCACTTCTACACCAAATCCACTCATTGTTAGTTCTTCTTTGGCGCTATTAAACAATGTAGTCATTAAGTTACCAGTTCCAATTGCAGGGTCTAAAACAGTAATTTCTTTTTGACCTTGCATAAACTTATGGAATAAGTAGCTCATGAACATTCCAACTGCATCTGGCGTCATTTCGTGATTCGCTTGTACGCCCTCTTTCATTCCTTTTAAAATGGCTAGCTGAAATGCTTTACGAATTTCTTCCCCTTTATATGTTTCTTCATTAAACGTACTATATTCACGATTCAACCTTTCAATTGTTGATTCGGATAATTCCTCTTGTAAAATCGCTCCTTCAAACAAGTTATCACCTGTTTCTACAAGCGCCTCTAAATATGTTACATCTAATTCTTTACGTAAAACTACCGTAGAAGAATCAAAAATAGAAAATAATGTTTCTACTGCCTGACTCACGTACATTCCTCCTTCTCTCTTTTACACATAACTTATATCATACCATAATCTAAATTTTTCCCAAAAGAAAAAGCGACCTCTTGCAAAGAGCTCCCCTTCAAGTTGTTTATGATGTAACGTCTTTTCTCATATATTGGTTCAGTTAACAATACATGAGAAAAGACGACCTCTTCTAAAGTAAAACTTTAATGAGAGGTCGTCTTCATTTACATTACTTCGCAGATTTAGCTGCTTCTAATGCTGCTTCATAGTTTGGATGGCTTGTACCTTCGCCTACGTATTCTGCGTAAACTACTTTGTCATTGCTATCTACTACGAATACTGCACGAGCAAGTAAACGAAGTTCTTTCATTACTAAGCCGTAAGCTTCACCGAATGAAAGGTCACGGTGATCAGAAAGTGTTACAACATTTTCTAAACCGTTTGCTGCACACCAGCGTTTTTGAGCGAATGGTAAATCAGCGCTAATTGTTAATACTTTCGCGTTTTCAATACCTGCTGCATCTTCGTTAAAACGACGAGTTTGTGCATCACATACACCTGTGTCGATTGAAGGTACAACACTAATTAATTTCACTTCACCTTTGTATGTTTCTAAACTTACTGGAGATAAGTCATTTGCTAATACTTGGAAGTTAGGCGCTTGATCGCCAACTTTAACTTCTGTTCCAACTAAAGTCATTGGGTTACCTTTAAAAGTTACATTTGCCACTTAAAAATCCTCCCTTATTTTAAACAAAATATGTACAATGTAAATGATAGTTTGTCCCTATCGATAATGCAAATAAAATCGCTTTATTTACAAAAAAATTAAAGAAGCTAATCCACTGATCAGCTTCTTTATTCGTTAAATTTGAAATTCAGGATCATCTTCTTTTCGTTTATCCATCATTTCTTTCACTTTATCAACAGCTTGTGGCGCTAATTCAATTATTTTATCGATGACGTGTGTTTGCTTATCTAAGTGTAATACTTTCACACCTTCTCCATTTATAACAAGAAAGGCAACAGGATTAATAGAAACTCCTCCACCACTTCCCCCGCCAAATGGATGACGGCCTGAATGTTCTACCCTGCCAAATTCACTTCCACCAGCAGCAAATCCAAAACTGACTTTCGAAACTGTAAGAATTACACTTCCATCTGCCGCTTTAATTGGGTCACCAACAATTGTATTTACATCAGTCATTTGTTTTAAATGCTGCATTGCGGTTGTCATTAAACCTTGAATTGGATGGTCCATTCTATATCCCCCCTATGCTTGAACAGATTTTTCTGTCATACCAGATCTTTGCTTTCTCATAAACACGAGTAATTTTATCGCTGTTTTTACAGTACGGAATATACGAAAAGATGCTGTTAACTCGCATCTTGATGCAAATCCCTTTCCTTGAAAAACAGGAGTAATTTCAAATTCTGGTACGTCGACAATATGCATATATTGTCCTACAACTCCAGCAGCCATTCCTTTTGTCCCCCATGCATATCCAGTGACAATTCCAGTACTAGCCGCGTCGCCTGCTCCAATTTGCGTATGCCATTTCCAACCATTGATTTTCACTCTTTTGAGAAAATCTTTAACAATAGTATGAACGTCTTGAAGCTTTTTTATCAGTTCCCCTATACTATCGAGTTGTGCCATAATTTTATTATCTATTCCGCCGTCCTCTTCAGCTTTTTTAATTTTTTGTCCTGTCTTCTTCTGCTGTTTTTCAATTCTTTCCAATACATCAAACGTATATCGAATCATCCATATTTTCACTTGAAATAAACATTGTTTTTCCATTTCTGAATATAAAAACGTCACCTTAAGCGATATTTTCGATAATAGTATAAGCAAAATAAAAAGTAGAAGAATTATCATTCCAATTACGAGCCACTTCATTCGTACCATCCTTTCACTCCATACCCATTATCGACAAGTTTATTCATCATTAAACAGACCTTGATAAAATTGAATATAAAAATTTTTCTAAAAATAAAAAGGAATTTTGACAATTTATATCGAAATATACTATTTGAACATATCATCCAGAAACATACTCTGACGATATGTAGCACTAAGACTAGAAAATTTAACTGCAGTGGAGGGATACATAATGGCAAATCGTCGCAATTTATTTTTCTTTTATGGTGATGACAAAGTAACGCTCGTTGAAAAAATGAAACCAGTATATCGTATTTTAGAGGAGAATGGATTTACCATATTAGATCATCCAAAAAATGCAAACGCTATCGTCAGCGTTGGAGATGATGGGACTTTCTTACAAGCCGTTCGTAAAACCGGCTTTAGAGAAGATTGCTTATACGCAGGTATTTCTACGAAAGATGAAATTTCTTTCTACTGCGATTTCCACATCGATCACGTTAATACAGCCCTTCAAGAAATTACAAAAAACGAAATTGAAGTGCGAAAATATCCAACAATTAAAGTAGATGTAGATCACGGTACATCTTTCCATTGTTTAAATGAATTCACATTACGCTCTAGTATCATTAAAACATTTGTCGTAGATGTACACGTCGACAATTTACATTTCGAAACCTTTAGAGGTGATGGATTAGTTATCTCCACACCAACAGGAAGTACCGCTTACAATAAATCATTACATGGTGCAGTTGTCGATCCACTTATCCCATGTTTCCAAGTAAGCGAACTAGCATCTTTAAATAACAACACATACCGTACACTCGGGTCACCGTTCCTTTTAAATCACGAGCGTACGTTAACTTTAACACTTAAACCAGATGGAAATGATTATCCTGTTATCGGAATGGATAACGAAGCACTTAGCATTAAACAAGTGGAAAAAGCCGTTGTTCGTTTAAGCGATAAACAAATTAAAACTGTTAAATTAAAAAACAACTCTTTCTGGGAAAAAGTACAGAGAACGTTTTTATAGTAATCAAAAAACCCTCGAATTATGGGATTTCCATAATTCGAGGGTTTTTTATTTATCAAATGCAACTTGACGCTGTTTCACAAAACATTTTGGAACAGGACAACAGTATATGAAATTATATCAACGATTTTACCCAAAATATCAATTTACCGACATCATCAACCTATCTAAAAAGAGGAAGCAGCACCAAAATGTATTTTCGGAGCCGCTCCCTCAAATTTTTAGACGTCTTTTCTATAAACAATCTTCCCATCAATGACGGTCATTTCTGCCTGTACTTCTTTTATTTCTTCCGCCTCAATTTCAAAAACATTGCGGTCTAATATCGTAAAGTCTGCCTCATATCCTTTTGCGATTTGTCCTCGCTTCGCTTCTTTTCCGATTGCATACGCACTTCCTGTTGTAAATAAAGAGACAGCTTCATATACCGTTAATCTTTCTTCTGGCATATAGCATACGCCGTCAATAAAACTTCTACGTGTAACAGCACTATATATACCTAAAAACGGATTCACTTGTTCAATTGGAGCATCAGAGCCTCCATTACAGTGTAATCCTGCATCCAGTAACGTCTTCCAAGCATACGCATAACGAAGACGGCGTTCTCCTAGTTTTTCAATAACTGATGGAAAATCTGACGAAACAAAGACTGGCTGAATATCAATAATAGCTGGCAAGTGTTTCATTCTTTCAATCAACTCTTCACGAGCTAGCTGACAATGAATAATACGGTCACGTAATCCTTCTGCTGGTGGATGTAATTCAAGCGCACCAATGACATATTCAAGCGATAAATCACCAATTGTATGAATGGCAACTGGCATATGTAAATCTCGTGCTTTTTTCACTAAACCTGCAAGCTCTTCACGTGAGAAAATGGCAACTCCATTTGTTTCCTTCTCATCTTCATACGGTTCACTTAATAAAGCTGTTCTTCCGCCGAAAGAACCGTCAGAAAAAATTTTCATCGCACCAAATTCAATATAGTGCTCATTTTCATATTCTTTTCGTTCATTCGCTACTTCATGGTGAACGAGTAAATGCGCTTTAAACCGCATTTCTTTTATAACGTGTGAAAACGCATTGTACGTTTTTTGAAAGCCACCATAATAATTTAAGTCTTCCGTATGTCCGCCAACTAATCCGTATTGCCAGCAGTCTGAAATCGCTGTTTGCAGAGCACTTTGCAAATACACTCCATCTATTTCGGGCTGAACATGTTTAATTAACTCTTGTCCTTGCTCATATAAAAGTCCTGTTAATTTATTTAATGAGTCACGACCAATTTTTCCGCCCTTTGGATCTTGCGTCGCTTCTGTTATGTTCGCTTCTTGCAATATGTATGAATTCACCCATGTCACGTGACGACAAACACGCTTTAATAAAATCGGATGTTCTTTAGAGATTTCATCTAAATCACGTACATGAACTTGTTTTGTATCTGTGAAATTATTTTCATTCCATCCTTCTCCGATAATCCAAGATCCTTTTGGCGCTTCTTCTACGCGCTTCTGAACAAGAGTAAGTACTTCGCTATAAGATTTGCAATTTGATAGATCTAGACGAAGCAACCTCTCCCCATGCCCAATAAGATGCATATGGCTATCAACGAGTCCTGGAATCATCGTTTTCCCTTTTAAGTCATATAACTTCACTTCTGAATATCGGTTTTCTAACTCTTCTTTATTCCCCATATGAACAATGACTCCATTTTCAACGTAAATAGCTTCTACTTTTTCATTCTCTTCTCGCATAGTGTAAATGGTGCCGCCATACCAAATTTCTCCCATATACTCGTCCCCCTTTTCCTTTAGTCTACGAAATTAGAGCGTATAAAAAAAGCACCATTTCGATTAAAAATGGTGCTTTTCCAAAAATTATTTTTGTTCAGTAGGGTTCGTTGTAATTTGCCATTCAATGTTAAATTTATCTTTTAGTTGTCCGTATGCTGGGCTCCAGAAAGTTTCTTGAAGTGGCATAATAACTTCTCCACCTTCTTGTAAATTATCAAATACTTCTTTCGCTTTTTCTGCATTATTAATTTGAATTGCGATTGTTACTTGAGATCCGATTGCATGCCCTTGACCTGGGAATGTATCAGAAATCATAAGGTCCGTATTACCAACTTTTAAAGTAGCATGTAAAACGCGCTCTTTCGCTTCAGCTGGAATTGGGTATTCTGGATTTTCAGGCATGTCACCAAAAGTTTGCATTACTTCTACCTTTGCGTCTAACGCCTCTTTGTAAAACTGTACAGCTTCTTGCCCACTACCATCTAAAACTAAGTACGGATTAATACCTAAAATCATACGGACACCTCTTTTTTTAGTTTATAAAAACGAACTTGTGTTCGTTTTTATAATATCATCGTTTTACATTTCATTCAACTATTTACTTCCCTATTTTCAAAATTATTTTGAAGGAAGCTCCATTTCTTGTTTTCTAAGTTCAATACGGCGAATTTTTCCGGAAATCGTTTTTGGTAGTTCATCTACAAATTCAATTTTGCGAGGGTATTTATATGGTGCAGTCAATTCTTTGACGTGTTGTTGGAGCACTGGAATTAATGTTTCTTCGTTCTTGTCTATATTCTCTCTTAATACGATAAATGCCTTCACGACACTTCCGCGAATTTCATCAGGGCTTGCAACAACCGCACATTCTCTTACGTAAGGATGTTTTACAAGCGCATCTTCTACTTCAAACGGTCCGATTGTATAACCAGAGCTAATAATAATATCATCACCGCGACCTTCAAACCAAAAATAGCCTTCTTCATCTTTTTTCGCTTTATCACCGGTAATATAATAATCACCGCGGAATTGCATCGCTGTGCGCTCATCGTCTTTATAATATTGTTTAAAGAGTGCTGGTGTTTCAATGTGAACTGCGATATCACCAACTTCTCCTACCTGTACAGGAGTTCCTTCTTCATTTACGATATCAACATGGTTTCCCGGCGTCGGTTTTCCCATTGATCCTGGTCTAATGTCCATCCCTTTCATTATCCCAACGAGTAATGTGTTTTCCGTTTGCCCATAACCGTCTCTTACCGTAATATCAAAATGCCTTTGGAACGTTTCAATAACTTCCCTGTTTAACGGCTCACCAGCTGATACAGCGCTATGTAACGCTTCTAAATTGTACTCACTTAAATTTTCTACCTTTGCCATTAATCTATACTCAGTCGGCGTACAACAAAGCACATTCACCTTATTATCGCCTAATAAATTTAAATACGTTTTTGGTTCAAACTTACCATTGTATACAAATCCTGTTGCACCTGAACCGAGAGTCGCTACAAACGGGCTCCAAATCCATTTTTGCCAACCTGGACTAGCCGTTGCCCATACAACATCTTCTTCTTCGATTCCGAGCCAGTTCGGGGCGCTTGTACGTAAATGAGCGTATGCCCATGCATGCGTATGAACAACTCCTTTTGGATTTCCTGTCGTCCCTGACGTATAAGATAAAAAGACCATATCTTCTTTATCCGTCTTCGCCATTTCTAACGTATCACTTTCCGTTTCTAATGCTGTTTTTAAATTCGTCCATCCATCTACTGAACGCTCGCTCAGGACGAATTTTTGAAGAGATTCCACCGCTTCTACGCCGTCAAATTGTCCAATATACGGTTCGTAACTTACGATAGCCTTTACTTCTCCGTGCCCAATACGATACTCGATATCTTTTTTACGCAACATTTCTGAGCTTGGAATAACGACAAATCCTGCTTTAATCGCAGCAATATACGTCATGTAAGCTTCAATTAAGCGCGGCATCATAATAAGGAGCTTGTCCCCTTTTTGTAAGCCACTTTTTATAAAAGCGTTTCCAATTTTATTCGCACCTTGCATTAATTCAAAATATGTAATCTCTCGTCTATTCCCTTTATCATCTTGCCAAATTAAAGCAAGCTTCTCTTTATCACTCGTATATTTCTCTATTTCCGAAACTAAATTATAAGACGGCGGCGCTAACAATTCCTCTCTCTTCATATAACATCCTCCTTTATTTCTATGCCTCCCTTATATAATAAAGAATTTTCAGTAAATTTTGAACCCTCTTCTTTTGACAATTTTTTTATATTTATGTCGAATTGATGTATGAATGTATAGCGACGATGTTTTTAACATAACGATTCATCGGCAAATAACGACGAAAACGACAAAAAGAAAGAGCGGGAGAACCCGCTCTTTCTAAGCCATCGTATATGGGATTATTTTTGGTAACCGCCTAATTGTTGCTCAGCTAGTGAAACTAGACGTTTAGTAATTTCGCCACCAACAGATCCGTTAGCGCGAGATGTTGCATCAGCTCCAAGTTGAACACCAAACTCTTGAGCGATTTCGTATTTCATTTGATCTAATGCTGCTTGAGCACCAGATACTGCTAATTTATTTGTGCTTGCCATGTTGTATCACCTCCTTGTGAGTATAGAGTGTGATAAACAACATGACTTCATGCACATTTGAATGTGGTAATTTATGGGTTTAGAAAAGTTCTTCGAATTTTTCTTCTTCAGCCACTACTTCTACTGTTTGTAATACCATTGTTTCTTTGTTCGCTACAGCCTCTTCAATTAACGGCGCGAAATCGTACTTCGCTTCAAAACGATTTGCTTTCTCACGCTTCGGTTTCGTCGATGGACTTGCTGGTGTAAATACTGTACAGCAGTCTTCATATGGACGAATTGAAATATCATACGTTCCAATTTCTTTTGCAATTTTAATAATTTCTAATTTATCCATCGTAATAAGCGGACGAATAACAGGATAGTTTGTCACTTCGTTAATCGTATGCATACTATCTAACGTTTGGCTCGCTACTTGTCCAAGACTTTCACCAGTCGTAATTGCAAGTGCATTACGCTCCTCTGCAATACGCTCTGTAATACGCATCATCATACGACGCATAACTGTCATAGAATAGCTAGATGGAATTTCTTTATTAATCGTTTTTTGCACTTCAGTAAATGGAACAAGGTGAAGTGTTACACGTTTACAGTATTTCGTTAACTCTTGTGCTAAATCGATTACTTTTTGTTTCGCGCGCTCGCTTGTGAAAGGTGGACTATGGAAGTGAACTGCTTCCACAGATACGCCGCGTTTCATCGTTAAGTAAGTTGCTACCGGGCTATCGATACCACCAGAAAGAAGTACCATTACTTTTCCGCCAACGCCAACTGGTAAACCGCCAGCTCCCATGTGCTCACCACACATAATATAGCTGTAACCACTGCGAATTTCTATACGTACATTCACATCTGGATTATGAACATCTACTGTGATATCCTCTGTATTTTCTAAAATGTGCCCACCGATTTCTGGAAGTAACTCCATCGTCTTCATTGGGAAGCGCTTATCAGAGCGGTGCACTGTAATTTTAAATGTTTTCACATCACCTTTTACTTGTAAGAAAGCTGCTAATGCACCTTTTTTAATATCTTCTAATTCTGATGGTACTTTCATTGCTAAGTTAAACTTATGAATACCAAATACATCTTTCAATCTTTCAGAAATTGCTTCATGGTCTTCACCATTTAACTGAATGTACATACGATCATGTGTTGCATCAATTTTAATGTTTGGGAATTTTTTTAATTTGAATTTCACATTATCTTTTAACGTACTTACAAACTTAGAACGGTTCTTTCCTTTTGTCGTCATTTCTCCATAACGAACTAAAATATATTCATATGTCATCATATTTCTTTACCTCATCACTTCATATAATTTTGGCATTGTCTCTTTAACAATACCTTCAAATTGTTTTACTTCTTCCATCGTGTTGTCTGGTGCTAGACTAATGCGAATCGCACTTGTAGCTGCGGCGTGCGGTACTCCCATTGCCACTAGTACTCTGCTCACTTCATTTGCTTTTGAAGAACAAGCAGACTTCGTCGATACATATACACCATGCTCTTCTAAAGCATGAACGACTACTTCTGGTTTTAAACCGACAAATGATACATTTAAAATGTGCGGTGCCGCATATTCAAGTGATGTATTAATCGTTACAGTTTCCATCTCTTTAAAGAAACGGACCAGCTCTGTTTGTAAATTTTGCAAATGAACTATCTTTTCTTTCACTTGTTCCATCGTCATACGAAGTGCTTTCACCATCGCTACAATACCAGGTAAATTTTCTGTACCTGAACGATACTTGAGCTCTTGTTGACCACCTGATAAGATTGGATCTAATCTTACACCATCACGTACGTAAAGAAGACCTGTCCCCTTTACGCTATGAAATTTATGTCCAGATATTGAACAAAGGTCAATATGAGAAGCGTATAAATCAAGTGGTACTTTTCCTATCCCTTGTACATGGTCCACGTGGAATCTTATTTTCGGATAGTTCGTTAATAATGTTCCAATTTCAGTAACGGGCTGAATCGCTCCAGTCTCGTTGTTCACGTGAATAATTGACACAAGAATCGTATCTTCACGAAGTGCTCGTTTTACATCTTCTACCGATACAACACCGTGCTCGTTAACCGGTAAATACGTTACATCAAAACCGAGATCTTCTAATTGTTTATATGCTTCAAACACAGACGCGTGTTCAATATTTGTTGTAATGATATGTTTGCCGCGCGAACGATTCCTCATCGCTATCCCTTTAATCGCAAGGTTATTCCCTTCCGTTCCACCTGATGTGAAAATAATTTCAGAAGGTTTAACGTGAAGGAGCTGTGCCGCAATCGTTCTCGATTGTGTTAATAGACGCTCTGCCTCTCCTCCAAGCGAGTGGATAGAAGAAGGATTACCAAAATATTTCCCTGCAACCGTTACGTACGATTGAAGCGCTTCTGGATATGGCTTCGTCGTCGCACTATTATCAAAATAGATCATCGTTCTTCCCCTTTCAGCGCTATCACATCATATAATCATATCACAAATACGTGTAATTACGCTAAGACTACTCAAAGGTTCCGTTTTTATATAAAAGTGTACATTTCCCCCGGCCATTTGCAGGCATACTGAGTGGTGAAGATTAATAATCAGTGGTGGATGAAACCCCATCACTTATGGTTTCACTTTATCCCGCTATTTGTGGGCAGTAAGACTCCCACCTCAAAATTCAGCTGGAGCAAAGAAGTTAGGTGGGAAATCCACTGCCCGTAAATGCCCGATTGGTGAAGGCTAATAATCAGTGGGGGGATGGCCCCCTCCCACTGATTAAAGTTTCACTTTATTTTGAAACGAACAACCTTACTGTATTCCGCTATTCATTATAGCAACATCGACTTCAAAATTACACAAAAAAACAAACCCTTTATTAAAGGGTTTGCTCATTGTCTACATATTCAGCTATTTTTTGAACAACACCAGGTTCAAGTTGCTCTAATATAGAAGCCGCTTGTTCTAAAGCTGCATCGTATTGATATTCACGGAATAATTTCTCCGCATAATTTAAGCTTTCTGCAAGATTCTCATCATGACTGCGGTATCGGTTACCGTATTGAATTAGTTTTTCAACTAAATAAGCTTGTCCAATTAATTCTTCTGTCATTTCAGATACACCATTCACAACTGTGTATGCTTCTTCTAAACTGCTATTTACAGTATTCATATTTAACGGCTTTACTTCTAATTGCTCATATACAGCTTGCATCGCCATTTGCCCTTTTTGTAAATCTTCCATAATACTCTCTGGAAGACCTGGTAAATTCGACTTCTGCATAAAACGTTTCGTCTCAAAAATTGTATTTCGCATTTCTTGTAACTTCTCACGTGCTTCAAATTCTTCTTTGCGCATCGTTTGCAGCATTTCTTTATATTCTGCATGAAGTACTTTTAAAGTTTCACATTGCTCATAAACCTCTTCTAGTTCCTCACGAATGATAGAGAATGCAATATCTTGTTCAGCAACGCGTATTTGTAACACTTCAAAACGTTTCATTAAAATATGCATTTGCTTTTCAATTACTTTTTGTGACTCAATATCTTTGTCTTGTAATTGATAACTTTGTTTCACAAGTTGTGTTTCTATTTTCGTTTCAATTGTTTCTGTACGAATTTCTTCTAAATCTTCATAAACAGACAGTGTTTTTTGCTCCACATAATGTTTCGCATGCACTTCTTGTTCAAGTTGATCATAAAAACTGTCTAAACGAGTTTTTAAGTTCTCTACTTTTTCTGCTGCTTCTGTTATATGAAGTTCCTGTATATCCATTAAACATGTGTGTAGTTGTGTCGTCATATCGCGGACTTCTTTAGGGATTTCCAAATACTCTAATACATAGCCTTGTCTTATCATATCATCATGGCCTTGTAATAAATCTTCCAGCTGAACTGGTAATGTCGCTTGACACTCTACCAATAAATCCGGAATTTGATGAATAACGATTTCTAAACTTGCTAAACCTTCTTCTAAACTAATAACAATTTCTCTCGCTTTTAAATAATCACCATTATCTGTTGCCTCTTCAAAAGTTTTGAACTTCTCGGATTCAACATCTAACATCTCTTCAATTTTTTGCTCAGCTGCTCCATACATGTGTCGATGAGCAAGAACGCTCTTTTTCATACTACGATATGTATCACGTAACCCTTCAATTTCCGCGCTATTTTTCTCATGGCTTTCTAACAGTTGCTGTAATTCATTTAAAATGTCTGTAATACGATTATCAGCGTCATCTAAACCACTTATGGATTCTTTCATCGCATGCTTTGCTTTGCGGAAGGAGAATTGCGAGGCGAATTTTCGCGCTTGCCCTAAATCTTTTTCAGCTTTCGGAAGAGTTGTTGATACAATTTCATCCCACTCTTCACGCCATTTACCAAACAGCTCTTCTGTTTGACCTGTCATATTTAAATCTTTTACCCGCTTTAGTTCATCTGCCACAGGTTTATCTTTTATCTCTTGTTTCCACTGCTCCAGTGCTTCAATATCTTTATATGAACGATTTCTTATCACAAGCTCTATCATGAGCAGCACTAGAATAGAGCTTACTACAATGATAACGATCGTCAGGATAGAATCCATGCAAAAAAGCCTCCTAGTTATATCTCTTTTTTTGTCCGTTCCGTTTATGAAATGGAAGGCATTATGTATAAAAAGGGAATTCCCCTATATTTAACAACTAACAATGTTCTAATCATACCATGTAATGACGTGTTTTTGACCTAGTTTTTTTTAAAATTTCATGTTTCTTTACATGTGATTGTAATATTTCTCAATATTCCACTTATTCCATTATCTGTCCTCAAATGAATGCAATAAAGGTAAGACTTTTACGGGCAGTTAATGCAGGATAACGAGCTCTCTTTCATATGAGAGACGAAATAAATCTTTCGCATTAGTGGTCGTTCTACAGAAATCGCACGTACGTTACCTTGCATTACGGCTTACTGTAACGCGGTTTCCGGAAGCAATGTTATACCAAGTCCAGCTCCTACCATCGCAATCATCGGTTCTGCATAAGATGTTTCAGCCGCAATTATTGGTTTCGCGCCCATACATTGAAATACATTCATAATCATTTTCCTTACATCACATATTTCTGGGTATACAATTAGCTGTTCATTAACAATTATTGCGCTAGTATGCAACAATTTATGGCAAAGAAAACAACATATAAAAATCCCCACCTCAGTTCGTTAGGTGGGGATTTTTCACATATGAACAGCTCTTGGTAGTTCATAATACATACTCGCTTTATATAATGTTCGTTCCATCCATTGCTCAATTTCCTTCGTATACATTTCTAAGAAAAACGTCTCAGACGGAAATGAGTGTAGCACCTCTGATATATATTGTGGATATAAAAACGGCATATTTATCATGCCTTTTAATTGCGTCATAAACATTGTAAAAGATATCTTTTTAAATTCTTGCTTCATTTGTCCTTGTTTAATGATTTGCTCTATATAATATCTTTCTCTAGAAAAATAAACGGTCATCACTTCACGAATTAATGTCGTATCAAGCGAAAGCTCTCTATAAAAAAAACGTGTCAGTTCTCTATTATCAAATTGATATCGTAAAATCCCGCGCACCATTTGCACCATCACATCTTTAGCCGATAAATATTCTCTCTGTTCAAATGACGTTTCAATTACGTGAATATATCCTTCTAAAAAATCAGTAATAAGCTGTTCTAATAACCCTTGCTTTCCAGCAAAATAATATGAAATATTCGCTACATTCACATCCGCTCGCTTTGCAATTTCTCGCACCGACGTTCCATCATAACCTTTCGTATTAAACAACGATATTGCCGCATCAATTACTTTTTGTTTCGTCTGTTTCATGCGCTCACTTCCTCTCACTGAACAGCTATAGTTTAAATTTCTTGACTTTTAAGACAAATTCCTTTAATTTTCTATCGACAAAGTCATGTGAAATACATCGTATTTTGCTATCGTTTTACATATCTCGCTAAAAAGGGAGTTGTTTCCATGTTTACAAAAGAAAGTTATGCAGGATCTCGTGAAGAGCAATATGAGACAGTAATTAAACAACTGGATGCATTATTAACTGGCGAACCGAACGTAGTCGCAAACTTATCAAATGCGTCCGCACTATTAAATCAATTTTTAGATCGCGTTAATTGGGTTGGCTTTTATGTAACAGAAGGAAATCAACTTGTTCTTGGACCATTCCAAGGGATGCCAGCTTGCGTGCGTATTCCGTTCGGACGTGGTGTTTGCGGCGTTGCAGCTGAAACAAAAACAACGCAACTTGTAGCAGATGTTCACCAATTCCCAGGACATATCGCTTGCGATAGTGCCTCTAATTCTGAAATCGTTGTACCGATTATGAAAGAAGGAAATATCATTGGTGTGCTTGATATTGATAGTCCTGAAAAAAATCGTTTCGATGAAGTAGATCAGCACTATTTAGAAAAGTTTGTGGAAACACTCCTAAAACATATTTAATAAAGAAAAGAGTGAGCTATCGATTACGTACGTAACGTACGAAACCGATAGCTCACTCTTTTTTATCCCGCATTAACGGGCAGTAAATTCGGCGAATACAAGGAAGTTAGGTGGGAGATAACTGCCCGTAAAAGCCCGATTTGTGAGGGCTAATAATCAGCGGGGGATGGACAAAACCCCCATTGATTAAAGTTTCACTTTATTGATTACTAACAGTAGATATCTTCTTTAGTGCCTGTTCTAAATCAGAAACGATATCTTCCCATGATTCTAAGCCGACAGATAGGCGTATTAAATTATCGAAAATACCCATTTCTTTTCTTAGTTCAGCTGGAATAGCTGCATGCGTCATCGTCGCTGGATGCTGAATTAACGTTTCTGTATCACCTAAACTTACGGCAATTGTAATAAAATGGAGGTCATTGATAAACGACTGTGTTTCCTCTTTCCCGCCTTTAATTGAAAAAGAAATAACGCCCCCGCCTCGTTTCATTTGGTGGGATGCTAATTCTCCCTCCGGATACCAAACACCTTCTACTGCTTCATGATTTTTCAAAAACGATACAATTTTTTCCGCATTATCACAATGACGATCCATTCTTACTGCTAATGTTTTTAATCCGCGTAACAATAACCACGCGTCAAACGGCGCCATAATACCGCCGATATCTTTTCGCATCGGACGGATTTTGTCAGCTAACGTTTTCGTTCTACAAATTGTTACACCCGCTACAACATCCCCGTGACCACCAATATATTTTGTCGCACTGTGAACGACGGCGTCACAACCGAGCTCAAGAGGTCTTTGTAAATAAGGGGAACAAAACGTATTATCGACAATAACAAGCAAATCATTGCGCTTCGCTACCCCGATCACCTTTTCTAAATCAATTAATTTCATCGTTGGATTTATCGGTGTTTCAACGAAAATGAGCTTTGTATTTGGACGAATTTCATTTTCAATATCAGTCTCTGTCTCCATATCACAAAACGAATGAGTAATCATAAATTTTTCTTCTAATACTTCTAAAAAACCGTACGTACATCCATATAATCCATTTGAACAAATAATATGATCTCCAGCCTTTAGAAAACCGATTAACGTTGCTGAAATGGCTGCCATACCTGAACCGAACGCCAGCGCTTCCTCTCCATCTTCTAAAACAGCCATACGTTCTTCAAATAATTTCACTGTTGGATTCCCAAGCCTTGAATAAATATAAGATGGATCTTCTCCCGCAAAACTCGCTTCTCCTTGCTGTGCTGTCTCAAACGTAAATGTAGAAGTTTGAAATAAAGGTGGTGTTAAACTTCCTTTATGTTCCTCAGATGTATAACCGTGATGAATTAACACTGTCTCCATATGCTTCTTTTTCATAAAAACATCCCCTTTATGTTTTTATTGCCGCATATTCACCAATAAAAATTTGATGAACGTTTTACTTCATTTTATGTAAGCGTTTTATTTATGTTTCTATCTCTTCTTTTATACTGTTTTAAATTCCTTCTTGTTAATTTCCAAAATTTATCTGCATAAAACAAAAAGGGAGTCGCTTGACGAAACTGTAAGTAAAAGATATAATAGCGTTTGTGTAAAATAAAAAGGCAGCCTTGTAATGTGAGTTTATCGTTTGTATTTTGTTCCTCTGCGGAGGTGTATCTCGTAACTCCCTGCTGCTGGAGCGAAGGTACATGAAAACAAAATACCCGTAAATATCGATTACGTCTGTTTTTATTTTACGAAAATAAAAACATTTTTAAAGGAGGAGTCAACTATGGCTCGTTATACAGGTCCAGCATGGAAACTGTCTCGTCGTCTTGGAATCTCTCTAAGCGGCACAGGAAAAGAATTAGAAAAACGCCCTTACGCACCAGGTCCTCACGGTCCTAACCAACGTAAGAAACTTTCAGAATACGGTTTACAATTACAAGAGAAACAAAAACTTCGTCACATGTACGGCATGACTGAGCGTCAATTCCGTCGCACATTTGACCAAGCAGGTAAAATGCCTGGTAAGCACGGCGAAAACTTCATGATCCTTCTTGAAGCTCGTCTTGACAACCTAGTTTACCGCATGGGCTTAGCTCGCACTCGTCGTGCAGCTCGCCAATTAGTAAACCACGGTCACATCACGGTTGATGGCGCTCGCGTAGATATCCCATCTTACCGCGTTAAACCTAACCAAACTATCAGCGTTCGCGAAAAATCTAACAGCCTTGTTGTTGTTAAAGAAGCGATCGAAGTTAACAACTTCGTACCAGAATACTTAACTTTCGATGCTGATAAGTTAGAAGCTACTTACACTCGTCACGCTGAGCGTTCTGAGTTAGCAGCTGAAATCAACGAAGCATTAATCGTAGAGTTCTACTCTCGTTAATCTCGGTACTCTGCAAAGAGTATTATTAAAAGCCTTAGGAACCTTGTTTATCAAGGGGCCTGGGCTTTTTTTATTTATATAAATGTCGTATGTATAGTAAGATACTTCAAGGAAGTTTTTTCATGAGTTATGGATAATCGTCCTTACTTCTCTTTTATTCATTCCAACGATTGGATTCTCTTTAATACTAGCTCCGTTTATTGTGCAAAATTTTATAATCCATCTTCATTACATGCTGTTATACTTATTCCCTTAAACATATAATCATTTCATTTTCAGACTACTCCTTTTTTCATTACTTCCAAATTATATCTCAATAGAAAAAGCTACCAAAGAAACTAAAACGTTCTCTCTGGTAGCTCTTATTTATATATTAAAATTATTTATTTTCCTCTTTTTGAACATATACATAAGCATCTTTCTGCTCTTTATGTACATCAACCTTCGAATGCTCTGCAAGCTGACCAGCGTTTAGCAAAGAAAAAATAATGAGCGCTTCTAGTGACATTTTGTTTTACCACTCCTTTCTATTTGTTATACGTTTATCATATCGCTTACATGTGATTTCCGTATGAACTCGAAAAGGAGATTACAACAAAAAGGTTACAGGAATACGAATGCACGCTATAATAACCATTAAATAGGAGGTTGTTTCATTTTGACAATAAACCAAATGGTTCAATTGGGTAGTGCCTGTATGCTTTTTATTACTTCAGCTTTGATTAGTTGGTATCAAGGGAGTAATTTAATAGACTATCCCGATGAATGGAAATATAGCGCTAAGTTTACGAATTATTTTAAAGGGTACGTTTCACATTATGACGATATTTATCAAATCGATTTCTTTATATATGCGGCAAAATTTTATCCCACAGCATTTGTCGTTATGCTAATTAGCTTACTTTATATGCTCGTATTAATTCTTCATATTCTATTTAAAAGAAATCATGAGGCAATTTAAATACATACATAAAAACCCCGAACGATAGACTTTTCAGCCTACCATTCGGGGTACTATTTGTTTTACATTCGTTTCTGATTAGTAACGAATTAAGAAATATTTCTTCTTACCGCGGCGAATGATTGTAAATTTACCTTCGATGCGGTCGTTTTCTGTTACAACGTAGTCTAACGCTTGTGTACGCTCACCGTTTACGTAGATTGCACCGTTCGTTACATCTTCACGTGCTTGACGTTTAGATGGTGAAATTTTGCTTTCTACAAGTAAGTCGATTAATACTGTATCTTCTGCAGTACGTTCTACAGATGGTACATCTTTGAATCCTTGCTCGATTTCGCTTGCAGTAAGTTCTGCTACAGAGCCACTGAATAATGCAGCTGAAATTTTAATTGCTTGCTCTAACGCTTCTTCGCCATGAACAAGTTTTGTCATTTCAGATCCTAATGATTTTTGTGCTGCACGTTTTTCTGGTGCTTCAGCTACTTGCTTCTCAAGCTCAAGAATTTCTTCATGAGATAAGAATGTGAAGTATTTTAAGTATTTAACTACATCGCGGTCATCTGTATTGATCCAGAATTGGTAGAACTCGTAAGGAGTTGTTTTCTCTGGGTCTAACCAAATTGCGCCGCCCTCTGTTTTACCAAACTTCGTACCGTCAGATTTTGTAACTAGCGGAATTGTTAAACCGAACGCTTTCGCATCTTCTTCTGATTTACGGATTAATTCAAGACCAGCTGTAATGTTACCCCATTGGTCACTACCACCGATTTGTAGACGGCAATTATGGTTTTGGTATAAGTTTAAGAAGTCGTATGATTGTAAAATCATATAACTAAACTCAGTGAATGAAATGCCAGTATCTAAACGAGATGCTACTGTATCTTTTGCTAACATATAGTTTAAACCGAAGTTTTTACCGATATCGCGTAAGAATGAAATTACATCTAAGTTACCAAGCCAATCATAGTTGTTAGCCATTGTTGCTGGGTTGTCCACGTTTTCAAACTCTAAGAAGTTTGAAAGTTGGTTTTTAATGCTTTCCGTGTAGTAAGCAACTGTATCTTTCGTATTTAATGTACGCTCTGCTTTTTTACCACTTGGGTCACCGATCATACCAGTACCACCGCCAACAAGTGCGATTGGTTGGTGACCAGCTAATTGGAAACGACGTAACATTAATACTGGTAACATATGACCGATGTGTAAGCTATCGGCTGTCGGATCGAAACCACAGTATAATTTAACGCTTTCTTTTTCTAATAATTGCTCAAGGCCCTCAGCATCTGTTTGCTGGTTAATTAGACCGCGAAATTCAAGATCTTGTAAAATACCCATATCCTACATACTCTCCTTTAAGTTCATTACTGGCGTGAAGGTTGAAAACATAAAAAAATCGCCCCTTTAAATAAGGGACGATTTTGATCATCGCGTTACCACCCTAGTTGCAGACAAAAAAAGCCTACCACCTTATTTACATAACGGCTTAGCACCGTCTTTTCCCTTTTGAATATAACTCAATCGAAAAAAGATGCTCTAGGGGTGTAATTCGCGATCATCTATGTGCTGATTTCCACCGACCATCAGCTCTCTAAAACAGGGAAATGATCACTACTTCTCCCTTTCCACGCTCAATTATTCATATACTTTTCTTTATACCATCATTTATATAGGCGTGTCAAATAGAGGTATGAGTTCTTTCCCTACCAATCCTTTATAAAGTCGCAAGGAATATTGTAATAAGAGAAATAACTGGAACACCAACTAATAACGACACATGAAACACAACCGATAAATCATTCCCAATCGTCGCTTCCACAGGATCTTTCGCTGGAGAAGCAAGAAATCCAAGTAATCGCTCGAAGCGGCTTACCGTTTTTGGAAAATCCGGTATTTCTACATGATCGCTATCTAAATGCTGCTTTAATTTATATTCATTCTTAAAGGGATTTTCGTTCAATTTCATCCACCTCCAGCAATTGTTTTAATTTCTTTATCCCGTTATGAAGTCTCGACTTCACTGTTCCAACAGGAATATCCAGTACCTCTGCAATTTCTTTTTGCTGCATATCATGATAATAAGAAAGAATCAGGACCGCTCGCTGTTCTTCAGGAACTTTCAAAATTGCTTCTCTTACCGTAAGCCGGTCTTCGTGGGAAAACTCTACCTCTTGCATTGGTACTAAAAACGGTAAGAGCGAACGCCACTTTTTTCTTCTATTTAATTTATTAATCATAAGACGGTAACCGATTTGAAATAAATACGTTTTAATTTTTCCTTTTCGGGTTTCATACATATGTTTCTTACGCTCTAGAGTCAAAAACGTATCTTGAACGAGATCTATACTCAGTTGTTCATCACGATTAAATCGATACAAAAATGTATATAGCGCTGGTTTCAATAAAACGTATAGTTTTTCCCCAGCCTGCTTATCTCCACTTTGATACGCAAACATGAGCTCCTCCTCAATCCCAATCTGCGCCATGATTTTTGATCTCCTTTATTCCTTTTAACGTTAATGAAATTCGGGAAATTAAATATACACTTGCGACAATAATCCACACTTGTGATTGATTCGTAAAAAATTGAACATATGGGTTTTGAATTGTATGGCCGGTTGAAACTAAAATGTTTAATGCTTGCACACATATGCATGCATACACTGCAAGACTGGCCGAGATAGTATCAAATACATTCCAGCGAAAATACACTTTTGTTTTTGTAAAATCAATTTTATATCCTTTTTTCCGCACTATATATTTTCTATCAAACGGAATAATGATTGAAAACATAACAATCATCATAACTCCAGCTGTAATCATTGAAACTTTAAATCCAATTGGCATCGGTAATAACAGACCACAAGAAAATACGACTATAATTCCAATTAAAGCAAAAGTAAGAAGTAACTTATTAGACATATAAAAGCCTCCCTCATCTATTCTTTCATAAATGTATACAGACGAGGAAGGCGCTTCGTTCAAATATTATTTTATTTTTTTTATGATTCTCGCAGGATTCCCGCCAACTACTACATTATCTGGCACATCTTTCGTTACAACAGCGCCAGATGCGATAACTGCATTGTCTCCAATTGTTACGCCCGGATTAATGATAGCTCTTCCGCCAATCCATACGTTATCGCCAATTGTAACGGGTTTTCCGTACTCTGATCCGCTTATGCGCTCTACCGGATCAAGCGGGTGTGTTGCTGTATAAATGTGAACACCTGGAGCTAACATACAGTTCACTCCGATTGTAACTGGGCATACGTCTAAAATCGTACAGTCAAAGTTTGCGTAAAAGTTTTCACCAACGTGAATGTTATAGCCGTAATCACATCTAAAAGAAGATTCAAGATGAATGTTATCTCCAGTCGTTCCGAATAGTTCTTTTACGATTTCGCTACGCTCTTTTAATTGTACTTCTGGCGTATCATTTAATTTTCTCGTTAATATACGAGCCTGCTCCCTCTCTTGTACTAAAACTGGATCAGCCGGTATGTACATTTCCCGATACGATAAACTTAACTAAATCTATACAATTCAATCAAATTTATACAAGTTAGTGCTTCAAAGTGTTCTCGCACCCCCGAAGGGACGAGGGGTATAACACTCCACATGAGGCAGTATCGTTACCTCCTATTATCAAGCATTTATTTTACCCATCTTGATAAATTTATCGAAGCATTTACATCCCTATCGTGATGGCTATTGCACCCAACACAACGCCACTCACGTATTTTTAAACTCCACTGTCCTTCTGGTTGAACTAAATGGTCGTATTTCACTCCGCAACATGAGCAAATCTTGCTTGAGGCGAACCATTTATCAGCTTTTACATACTCAATGCCATACTTCTCGCACTTGTATGATAAACATTGAAAGAAGAAGTTTAATTTTTGAAATGAAAATGCTTTCGATAGTTTTTTGTTTTTTAACAGGTTTGAGATAGGTAAGTCTTCCACAACGACCCTCATTGGTTTGGTTTTCACCAATTTAGCTGTTGCTTGATGGATATGGTTATTTCGGATATTCGTAATTTTCCTAGATAACCGCAGGTGCTCAGTTTTAGCTTTTTCATATCCGGCAGACTGAATTTTTACACCTTTTTTAAATCTCCTAGACATATCTCTTTGTGCTGACTTTTTCCTTTTCAAAAGCTTTTTAACCTTGGCATCTTTGTTTATATTTCGTTCTTTCATACCATTAGAAGCTACAAACAGCTCTTTTACACCAACATCCACACCAATCGACTCATTGGTTAGTTCTTGTAATTCAAAGTCTTCTTGGAATCCTACACTAATCCACCAGTGACGACCGTCAAATGTAACTCTTGGATTTGATGGTTTTTTGTTTCTTGGTAGTTGTTGGCTTGTTTTCACTTCTCCAACGGACTGAATATGAACTACTTTCTTTCCTATAATCAGTCTTTCATAATTGGCATAAAATCCTTGGATTAAATCTTTTTTGGATTTATAAAAAGTGTGATAACCATTTTTGTACTTTTTGAACGAATTTTTTCTCGCCGTATCAAAATCTTTTGAAGCCTGTTTGGGAACTTGTGCGTTGATCTCATTTAACCACTCATATCTCTTTCGCTTCTTAATCTTTGTAAATCGTTTCTGTAAAGCTAACTGTGAAACAGATTTTCCAAATAGCTTATAGTATCTATCACTCATTCTTTTACAATAGTTATAAGCGAATCTTGCAGCACCAGCATGGTTTCTAAGCACTTGTTCTTGTTCAGGCGTTGGAATCAGTCTGACTTTCTTCGCCAATATCATCAGAATTTAACTCCTTTACTGTGCGATTATTCGGCACTCACCTTTCAGATAATGAAAGATTTGTTCTTCTGAATAGTAGCGTGTTCCACCAGCATTCTCCTCAGACTACTAGGATACAAACCTGTTAATTCCGATACTTGACTAACTCGTAAAAATTTCATTATTATTCTTACCTCATTGAATCCCCCATAGCACATACGTTCGTCACTTTCAATGAAGTTTGATAGATTCAATAAAATTTATCTCGTTCAACTAAGGGCGCAATTCCTTCGCCAGTTCTCTTATGAACTTCTCATGTTTTCACATGAGCGCAGACTATATGTTTATCTCTTTAGAGATAGAGGATTTTTCCATCACCATAGGCTTGTGATGTACTCTCGTCAGTTATACGAGATAGTCGTTGAACGTTCATCTTATCAATTTTGACTTAGACGATTCGATGCGGAAGACCCATTATTCTAGTGTTTAGGATTTAACCGTGCACGATCTGATTGATTTTTTCTGCTTTCGCAACATTCACGCTCACCATTTCTAGCCACGTTGTAGTTCAATCAGCTTTAGGGATTGCCCGCAGTTAACCCTCACTACTAGCCAATCACTTGACTAGCAGGGCTTACTGATATATTTAATTAACTTTAGTTATAATTGGTTAAATAAATCGTAACAGTTAGTTACCCTTGTATCATCTTTTCTTTTTCTGTTTTCATTTCCTTCTCCCCTTCCAACACGTATATATAAGTTTATCATAACACAAAAAGAAAGGTCTGAACGTATCATCGTTCAGACCTTTCTCTCTTAATCTTCCATCGTTGATAAATCGCCTGTTGGTAAGTTTAATTCCCACGCTTTTAATACGCGGCGCATAATTTTACCACTTCTCGTTTTCGGTAATTTATCTCTAAATTCAATTTGTCTTGGCGCTGCATGAGCTGCTAGACCCTTTTTCACAAATTGACGAATCTCTTCTTTTAATTCATCAGATGGTTCGTATCCCACGCGAAGCGCGATAAATGCTTTAATGATTTCCCCGCGTACTGGATCAGGAATACCAATTACACCAGCTTCTGCTACAGCAGCGTGCTCGATTAATTTACTTTCTACTTCAAACGGACCAACGCGCTCACCTGACGTCATAATTACATCATCAATGCGCCCTTGGAACCAGAAGTATCCGTCTTCATCCATATAAGCTGAATCACCTGATACGTACCAATCTCCCGGCATGAAGTAAGAATCATATTTTTGTGGGTTATTCCAGATTCCACGCATCATAGCTGGCCAACCTTTACCAATCGCTAAGTTCCCCATTGTGTATGGAGGCACTTCATTTCCTTCATTATCAACAATCGCTGCTTTCACACCTGGAATTGGTTTCCCCATTGAACCTGGACGGATTTCCATACAAGGATAGTTACAAATAACTTGTCCGCCTGTTTCTGTCATCCACCACGTATCATGAATACGAAGTCCAAATGCGCTCATACCCCAGCGAATTACTTCTGGATTTAATGGCTCACCAACACTTAATACGTGACGCACTTGTGATAAATCATATTTTTTAATTGCGTCTTGTCCAGCTCCCATTAACATACGGAACGCTGTCGGTGCACTATACCAAACTGTTACACCGTAATCTTGCAGTGCTTCATACCATGCCTCTGGACTAAATCTCCCGCCTAAAATAACATTTGATGCTCCCACTAACCACGGTGCAAAAATACCGTAAGCTGTTCCAGTTACCCAGCCTGGGTCAGCTGTACACCAATATACATCATCTTCTTTTAAATCTAATACCCATTTCGCTGTTTGATAGTGCTGAACCATTGCGTTTTGAGCATGAAGGACGCCTTTTGGCTTACCAGTAGAACCAGATGTGTAATGTAGAATTAAACCGTCTTCACGGCCTAACCACTCGATATGTAATTCTTTTGAAGCTTGTTCAAATAAAGGATTGAACGCTACAGTTTTACCGCCTTCTTCTGCATTGTCTCCAACAAGGAAGACTGTTTTTAAAGCAGGTAAATCATTTAATGGTATGCGCTCTAACAATTCAGGAGTTGTAATTAACACCTTCGCTTCGCTATCTTCTAAACGATCGCGAACTGCGCCTTCCATAAATGCTTCAAATAACGGTCCAACAATTGCCCCTAATTTCACTGCACCTAAAAGTGCGAAATATAATTCTGGGGAACGCGGCATAAAAATAAAAACGCGATCGCCTTTCTCAACATCGCCATAGTTTTTCAGGACATTTCCTGCTTTATTAGAAAAATCCTTCATTTCCTTAAACGTATATTTCTCTTTTCGCGATCCATCTTGATAATAAAGTGCTACTTTATTCTTTCGATCTGATTTCGCATGCTTATCAATTGCCTCATACGCCATATTTACTCGTCCTGTTTCATTCCAAGTAAAATTTTTATTAACCTCTTCCCAGTTAAAATTCGCGTATGCCTCTTCATAATTCGGCAAATTATTTTCTCCTTTAATGACAGGAAGCGTTTCCACTTTCATACTTTACATCCCCCTCCTATGTATTCTATTATCTATTATAATGACATTATTTAAAATTTTCAGTATTTTTGTTGATTTTTAGACAAATTTTTAATGACAAAATTCGATTCACATCGCATATATTATAAAGTACGATATTAATAGATTCACAAACCCTCAAGGTGGTGAGCAATAAATTGATTCATAAAAAAATATATAATGCCAGAAACTTAAAAACAGCGAAAGGCACTTTAATTATTGAAGGTCCTGTCTCTACACATAATCTTGAAATGTATGAATTTCATCCAGACTTAATTGCGTTTCGTCCTGCCGAGCAGCAATATAAAGCAATTGTCGAAATTTCTAAATTACCAGAAGCTCGTCTCATTATTGCTAGACATGACCAAACGATCGTTGGGTATGTTACATACTTATATCCTGATCCGCTCGAGCGATGGTCAGAAGGAAAGATTGAAAACTTAATTGAACTCGGGGCGATTGAAGTTGTCCCAGCCTTTCGTGGTTGCTCTGTCGGAAAAAATTTATTAGAAGTTTCAATGATGGACGATCATATGGAAGATTACATTATATTAACGACTGAATATTATTGGCACTGGGATTTAAAACAAACAGGCTTAAATGTTTGGGAATACCGAAAAGTAATGGAAAAAATGATGAATGCTGGTGGTTTACAATGGATGGCTACAGATGATCCTGAAATTTGTTCACATCCTGCCAACTGTTTAATGGTCCGCATCGGTAAACGTGTTGATACGGATTCCATTCAAGCATTCGATCGTCTACGTTTTCACAATCGTTTTATGTATTAATAAAGGGGGCAACTGGAATGATTGTAGAAGAAATTATGAATCAAGATGTAGTGACACTGCATCCAAACGATACAATTGAAACAGCAATCCGAACGATACGTACGAAAGGTATTCGGCACATTCCAATTGTCGATCAAAATAATCACGTAGTAGGCATTATTTCTGATCGGGATGTAAGAGATGCAAGTCCGTCTATTTTAGATGAACAAGTTTCACTCGATATGCTGAAGCAACCGCTTGAACTCATAATGAAACACCCTGTTATGACTTGTCACCCTCTCGATTTCGTTGAGGAAATTGCGACTTTATTTTTTGAAAATAAAATAGGCTGTCTTCCTGTTACGAAAGCTGGAAAACTCGTAGGTATCATTTCTGAATCTACAGTGCTACACACGTTAGTAAAATTAACAGGAGCTCATCAACCGAGTTCACAAATTGAAATTCAAGTGAAAAATGAGCCTGGTATTCTTGGAAAAGTCGTTGCTATTTTTAGTGATTTACAAATAAATATTGTGAGCGTTCTCGTCTATCCAGCAAAAGATGAGAATGATAAAGTGCTCGTTTTCCGCATTCAAACGATGAATCCTCTAAAAGTGATCGATGCACTCGAAGCAGAGGGCTACCGCGTATTATGGCCAAACATAATGGGGATGCAAGCATGAGCAGCGCCTTCATTTATTCGGATGACTTTCGGGGCTATTCTTTTAGCCCTGATCATCCTTTTAACCAACTACGCGTCACACTTACGTATGACTTATTACAAAAGAGTGGTTTTATCTCCCCTTCTCAAGTCATCTCGCCAAGAATGGCTACAGATGAGGAAATTGCATTCATTCATACAGAGGAGTACATAAATGCGGTAAAACTTGCTGGAGAAGGAAAGTTAGAAAAATCAATTGCGATGACATATGGACTTGGAACAGAAGATACACCAATGTTTCCAAATATGCATGAAGCAAGTGCATTACTCGTTGGCGGAACATTAACAGCTGTCGATGCTGTTCTTTCCGGGAAAGTAAAGCACGCCCTCAATTTAGGTGGCGGCTTACATCATGGCTTTCGTGGTAAAGCATCTGGCTTTTGTATTTATAACGATAGCTCTATCGCAATGAAATATATTCAGAAGAAATACGGTTTACGCGTTTTGTATATTGATACAGATGCTCATCACGGCGACGGGGTACAATGGTCTTTTTACGACGATCCTAACGTATGCACCATTTCATTACACGAAACTGGGCGTTATTTATTTCCTGGAACTGGCGCAGTAAATGAACGTGGACAAGGAAATGGATATAATTATTCTTTTAACGTTCCACTCGACGCTTTTACAGAAGACGAATCGTTTTTAGATTCATATCGAACAGTTGTAAAAGAAGTGGCAGCATACTTTAAACCGGATATTATTTTAACGCAAAATGGTGCTGATGCACATTATTACGATCCACTTACACACCTTTGCGCAACGATGAACATTTACCGTGAAATACCGAAGCTCGCTCGTGAAATCGCTAATGAATATTGCGACGGTCGCTGGATTGCTGTCGGCGGTGGTGGCTATGATCACTGGCGCGTCGTACCAAGAGCTTGGGCACTCATTTGGCTCGAAATGAACAACATCCAAAACATCTCAGGTTATCTCCCTCCAGAATGGATTGACGCTTGGAAAGGACAAGCAGAAACCGACCTTCCCCTTACATGGGAAGATCCAGACAACATGTATCAACCTATCCCTAGAAAACCAGAAATCGAAGAAAAAAATGCATTAACTGTAGCGAAATCTCTTGAAATTATTCGGAATAATATGACAAAATCTTTATATTAAACAGAGAGGAGGCTCGCTTTTGAACAGCCTCCTTTTATTTATAGCTAGCTATTATTGTCGTTTTCTGTCGGTAAGTCGATATATTTTGAGATTCGCTGCTATATTTTATTTAAGAATTAGCCGGTCCAACTTTTATGAGAAAAGGTCGTGATATTATGTGGACACAACAAATAATCAACACGAAACGTGGCACATTTGAAATCTTTACAAAAGGAAATGGCGAACCGCTTTGCATTACACATCACTATTCACAATTTAATGAAACTGGCGATTACTTTGCGGATGTTTTCACTGCTACGCATCGTGTATTGCTCATTAATTTACGAAACGCTGGTAACTCAGCAAAAGCCAATTCAGAAAAAGAATTAAGTATGATTGAAACCGTTCACGACTTAGAAGCAATACGAGAAACTTTACAACTCCCAACATGGCATTTCGCTGGCCACTCAACAGGCGGTATGCTTGGACTTTTATATGCGATTACATATCCAAATTCCTTACAATCATTAGTCATGGCCGGAGCCGCAGCAAGTAACTATACCGAAACACTATTTTGCATTTATCACCCAGCACATCCTCAGTTTCATTATATGCAACAACTCATCGAAAACTTGAAAAGCCCTCATCTTACAAATGCAGAACGAAAAGAATTATCTACTAAGAGAACAAAATTATCATTGTATAAACCAGAAAACTACAAATTTTATTTTTGTAAACCAATCCAAAAAACAATGTCCGCTAGCCGGATGAACACTTTCGCCAATGAATATCCGTCATTTGATTTAAGAGAGAATTTACCTTCCATCCAAACAAAGACCCTTATTATATGCGGAAGACATGATGTACAGTGCCCGATCCAATATTCTATCGAGATGCATGAGGGTATACGTAATTCTATCTTTGTGATATTTGAGGAGAGTAACCATTATCCTTTTTTAGAAGAAGCTGCTCAGTTTACTTCTACTACTCAAACATTTTATAAATCGTTACACTAGTACCGTTATTACTAAGGAAAGCTCACAGCCTCTATAAGAATATGAACTTTTTTCAAAAGAAATATTTCACACTAGAAACAACAAGAAGAACAAAAAAATCATTAAGCCTACATCAATGAATATCGACTTTTTATCTCCTGCTTTTATACTCATCATAAAATTAGAAATTATTTTAATTCCAAAAAAGACCATCATAAATAACCCACCGAAATGATCATTCGTAGAATCTTCATCATAAAACATTTGTATTGCACCGATAATTAGTAAGATAAGTATGATATTGGTTCCAATCTTTAAAGCCTTGTTTGATTTATTATCTTTTAATGTATCTCCCAAAATGTAGCACGCCCTCTCATGCTCTCCTATGTTTTATCTCTCTTTATATTTTAACATAAATTACCTATTATTCCCTTTTTGTTCGAATAACATAAAAAACCTACCAATTACTTGGCAGGTACATTACACGTTAAAGCGATAACCAGCTCCCCACACTGTTTCAATATATTGCGGGTGAGCAGGATCTCTTTCAATTTTTTCACGTAGCTTTCTAATGTGAACAACGACAGTGGCTAAATCGCCAGCTGATTCTAGTCCCCAAATACGTTCAAATAACTGTTCTTTATTTAATACTTGGTTTGGATGCGTTACAAAGAATGTTAATAAATCAAATTCTTTCGTTGTAAACGCAATTTCTTCATTGTTTATAAAAACTTTTCTCGCTCGCTGATCAATAGAAATTCCATGAATATATAACGTATCGCGTTGCTTACTCACATTTCCTGATAATCTTTCATAACGAGAAATATGTGCTTTTACTCTTGCGACTAATTCACTTGGACTAAACGGCTTCGTTATATAATCATCCGCGCCTAAACCGAGTCCGCGAATTTTATCTATATCCTCCTTCTTTGCTGAAACAAGTAAAATCGGAATGTCTTTTATAGCACGTATTTGTTTACAAATTTCAAAACCATTCATTTTCGGAAGCATAATATCTAAAATAATTAAATCATAGTCTTCCTGAAGAGCCATTTGTAGACCTATTTCACCTGAATACTCTACATCGACTTGAAAATCACTAATTTCTAAATAATCTCGCTGTAATTCTGCAATACTTATTTCATCTTCTACTAGTAAAATTCTCTTCATTCTACTCACCACATTCCTGTACTTTTTTCAATGAGAAGAAAATACTTGTACCTTCCCAAAGCTTACTTTCCGCCCAAATTTCCCCGCCATGTTCTTCAACAATTTGCTTCGCTATCGCTAAGCCAAGTCCACTTCCACCTGTGCTAGAATTTCGCGATTGCTCTGCACGATAAAACCGCTCAAATATATACGGCAGCGTATCAGCTTCTATACCTGACCCATTGTCCATCACTTTCACAATAACTTTATTGTTATCACTCAATACTGTTACAGTAATTTTCTTCTCTTCTTTATCCATGTATTTCACACTATTATGAATCAAATTTGATATCACTCTATTTATCTTTTCGCAATCAGCCGTTACATATAGTGGTGATGATTGTAATTGTAAGTAAACTTCTATACCTTCCTCACTTAAATCCATCTGCATCTCTTCTAATAATTCCTGCATAAACACGTTTAACTCTATCGTTTCAAACTGAAAGGGAACTCGATTCAAATCAAGCTTTGAAAACAAAAAGAGCTCATCAATGAGTGTATCCATATGTTTTGCCTTCGTATGAATGGTCGTTAAATACTTATCCATTTTTTCTGGCGTATTTGCGACTCCATCTTTTATGCCTTCTACATATCCAATAATAGATGTAATCGGTGTTTTTAAATCATGAGATATGTTTGAAATGAGTTCTTTTCGATTTTCTTCATACTGTGCTTGCATCTCTATCGACTCTTTTAATCTCTTCCTCATTTCCTCAAACCCTTGATTTAATCGCCCAATCTCATCATAGGATGTAACTGGAATTTGAAAATCTAAATCCCCTTCTTTAATTCTCCCAGTCGCATCTTTCAATACAAAAATTGGTTTTATCACACTTCTTGAGACGAAATAACTTAATAACCCTATGAGTAAAATAGCTAACAGTAAAAGCGCTCCGAACAAAATTGGAAATAATTTTTGTGTAAGATCGACAAATGAACTCTGCCTTTTTAGTACAAATATACTCCCTTCTTCATTTTCTGGAAAATAAAAATCAAATTTTACATATCGATAAAATGTATCGCCTAGTTCCGTTGTACCACGACTATTAATATTTGCTGATTCAAATTTCGGAATGGCTTCTTTTAAAGATACACCTTCAAATATTTTTGTAGCATAAGAAATCGTTTCTCCCTTTCTTACAACTATTTTCACACCTTCTTTTTCAAGTGATGAAACGAACGATTCATCTAATAGTTGTGATTGATTTTTCTTTGCCGCTAATTTCAATTCAATATACGTATTCTCTTCTTCTGGCGTAAGCGGCTTTTGAATATAGGAACTTTTATAGAAATTTTTCACTGATTCCAAGTCTCCTGTTATGGAAAAAACAATTAAAAATCCCGCGACTAATATGAGCGTGATGGAAACGAGAATAACAGCGATATAAGAAAATAAAAATCTTGTTTTAATAGACATAATTAAAATCCTCACTTTATCTATCCTTATTACTCATAAGCATAAAAATATATGTTCAAATACTCAAGCGATTTTATAGTAATTTTAGCACCAGTTTATAAAAATTTAATGTTCCTATTTTACAGTTTAAATTAGGATACCGAATTGCTTACAAAAGGAGGTTGAAATTCCATGTTCAAAAAAACATTAAGCATGATATGTTGCGTAATTTTTTTACAAGGATACTCACAAGAACAAGAAGTTAAAAAGGAGATGACAAACATGGAGACAGCACTACTAACAGCTACTGAGAAACAAGAAACGAATACTGTTATATCATTACTCAAAAAAGGGGCTGACATAAATATAACGGACAATAAAGGACGTACTTCTCTTATGATTGCTACATACAAAAATGATGTAAAAACCGCCAAAGCTCTTATCGACGCTGGTGCTGACGTAAATATCCAAGATGATATGAAAAACAATCCATTTCTATACGCCGGTGCAGAAGGTTACTTGGACATTTTAAAACTAACGATTGATGCTGGTGCGGATCCAACGCTTACGAATCGTTACGGCGGAACAGCTCTTATTCCCGCGTCAGAACATGGCTATATTGATGTAATAAAAGAACTCCTCACTCGAACAAATATCGATGTAAACCATGTAAATAACCTCGGATGGACAGCTTTAATGGAGGCCATCGTACTAAGCAACGGAAATGAAACACAGCAAAAAGTCATTCAACTTCTTATTGAACATGGTGCTGATATAAATATTCCCGACAATGATGGTATTACCCCATTGCAACACGCCCGTACTCATAACTTTGAAGAGATAGAGAAGATTTTATTAGCGACAAATAAATAAAAGCTCATTTCCTATAAAAAACGTATCATTTTCAAATCTATTTTTTGCCATTCTCCCCAGTCTATGCTACAGTTATTTCGTCACATAGCTATACAGCTAGACAACTTATATATTTATAATAGGGTGGGAAAAAAACATGAGCAAACCTCGTATTGGAATGATTGGATTAGGTAGTATTGCACAAAAGGCTTACCTTCCAACACTGACAAAGGAAACTGATTGGACTTTTGTGGGAGCGTTTACACCTAATGTTAATAAAAGAAAACAAATTTGCGAGCAATATCGTATTCAAGATTTCGCTAACCTTCAGGCACTCGCTTCAGAATGTGATGCGGCTTTCGTTCATAGTTCAACTGCTACACATTATGAAATCGTTTCTGAACTTCTGAAAAAAGGAATCGATGTTTATGTTGATAAGCCGCTAGCTGCTACTATTGAACAAGCAGAGAAGCTAGTTGACATGAGTGAAAAGTACAATCGAAAGTTAATGGTAGGATTTAATCGCCGATTCGTTCCTATGTACGTTGCTGCCAAAGAGCAAGCTAATGATACTTCATGGATTCGAATTGAAAAGCACCGCACAAATAAGGTGGGGCCATATACGTATGACTTTACTATGTTAGATGATTACTTACATATTGTAGACACTGCTCGCTGGTTAGCTAACGATGACCTTAACATCGTTCATAATATGATGCAAATCAATGAAAAGAACGAACTTCTTTACGGACATCATACATATACAACTGCAAATGGACTTTTACTTTCTACGGCGATGCACCGCCATGCAGGTACAAATTTAGAACAAATTGAACTTGTAACGGCAGGTAAAATCATTCGCGTAAAAAATATGAACACATTTGAAATTGAGCAAGAAAACTCCGTTTCACAAAGTGGTTCACCATCATGGGATACGACGTTAAAACAGCGCGGTTTTGAAGATGCTGTTCATCATTTTATCGAATGTGTTCACGGAGATACAAAACCTGTTGTAGATGGATTAGAAGGATTAAAAACGCAGCAACTGTTGCAATCTCTACTGGAGAATGCAACTAAAAATTAAAACGGATACATTTTTCAGAATTTACTTTCATTCCCATTTCCTCTTTATTTCTCTCGCAAATTTCTATAGAATATGTTGATAGGAATTATATATTTCATATTGAATCGTGGAAAGGATGGGATTAACACATGTGGAATGAATTTAAAAAGTTCGCTTTAAAGGGAAACGTCATTGATCTAGCTGTCGGGGTTGTAATCGGTGCTGCATTCGGTAAAATCGTTAGTTCTTTAGTAAAAGATATCATTACACCATTAATAGGTTTATTAATGGGAGGAATTAACTTCACAGGATTAAAATTCACAGTAGGCGAGGCCTCTATTAAATATGGTAACTTTATCCAAACGATATTTGACTTCCTAATTGTTGCATTTGCAATCTTCATTTTCGTTAAAGTCTTTAACAAAATGACTTTAAAAAGAGAAGCTGAAAAGAAAGAAGAAAAAGCAACAAAAGAAGAAGTTCTTCTTAGCGAAATTCGCGACTTACTAAAACAACAAAACTCTTCTAAAGATAGAGCATAATTGAACGGATAAAAAGGCATGCCCCCTCGGGACATGCCTTTTCTATATGCTATAAAGTTTCCGAATTCATATGAATAAATAAAATAATACCAGCAACCATAAGTACCATAATACTACCTGCAAATAGTGTAATACCCATGAACATTAAACTTGTGCTCATGTCCACTGATACACTTTCAATAAAAATAGAAATTACATACGTGATAAGGGCGATTCCTGCAAGAATACTTCCTGGAACAAATCGCTTTAAGCCATTTTGTTTTAACGTCATATATGCAAAAATAGCAGTCATGCAAAGCGTAATTATCCAAAGAACGATCATCTCTTCTCCCCCCTCACAAGCCTTTTCTTTCTATTATACATGACATTGCCCTATAATAGTTAAATTTGCACTTGTGTGACATATAACAAGGAATCTCCCCCACTGTAGCGAAAGCATTACAACATACACTTACACAATAAGGAGGCTTTCATTTGGAATACACTACCACATGCAATTTGGAGCTATCCGAAAGATTCGATTATGTTACGATTGACTTAGAAAAACAGTTTTTTTGCATCGACGTTGTAAATTTGCAAAGCAATACAGCTGTACTAAAAATATCAATTAACTTGGAAATAGATGAAACAATGGTAGAGGGAAATATAATTCAGTACGATACTTTGTACATAGACACATTATTACAAGGATTAAAATGTATTGCTCAAACATGTATTGATCGCAATTTAAGAAACCAAGAGGAACTGTTCGCATTTTTAGAAGAAAATGCGCCCTAATAATAAATGGTTTTTTTCTTTTTATTGATATAATTGTTATATAGAAATATTCTTTGTAAGGGAGTGTTCATAATGATTTGAATTTCACTAATCGTATTAGCCTATTTCATCATTCTCGTCCCAATACAGTACAACTATATTAAGATGCTCAAGGAAAAACAGAAAAAAATGAACGTGTCTCAAAATGAACTTTACGACAAAATGTCTTATGAAGAATCCCAAGTACATTATCATTATCAAAGTAACGTATTTACAATACCCGCTTCACTTATCGCGAGTATTGTTTATAAAGTAAAACATTCAGCATAAGGAGATTCTCCCATATGTATGCTGTAAAATTATTATTTGAATCTGTCCATTCAGGTAAACCTAATCCTAGTAAAATTGATGAACATTATGAAGAGAATCACGATACACTTTTTGAAGAAAGTATCATTCTCGTTAAGGCGAACAGTTTAGAGGAAGCTCATGAGCTAGGTGAAAAGATAGCTCTACAGTCTGAAGATACGTACGATAATATGTACGGTGAGCAAGTAACATGGACGTTTAGAAAAGTGTTGCATGTTTTCGAATTAGATGACACACCATTTGAGACAGGAAAAGAATTATATGCACGCTTTTTACATGTTAAGAAAACTGAAAGTGTAGATACAGTAGTTAAACACCATTATCCTGAATATGAATAAAAGCTCACAGCTATCGCTGTGAGCTCTCTTATTCTTACTTCGTTGAATCTCTAAATTGGATACGGTGAGGTAAGATAACTGAGTGATCTTCTACTTTTTCTTTGTTCATATATTTCGTTAGTAGACGCATTGCTACTGCACCGATATCATACATTGGTTGTACAACTGTCGAAAGTTGCGGGCGAACCATTAATGCAAGACGTGTGTTGTCAAAACCAAGCACTTCGATATCCGTTGGTACGTTTAATCCCGCGTCTTGTGCTGCGTGGATTACACCTAGTGCCATTTCATCAGAAGATACGAAGATTGCTGTTGGTTTTTCATCCATGCCCCAAAGTCTTTCAAACGCTTCTATACCTGAATCATATGTGTAATCTCCATCAATTATAAGATTTTCATCATATGAAATACCTGCTTCTTCTAAAGCTTTTTTATAACCTTGTAACTTCTTCGCGCTTCCTGCTTTATTAATGAAAGGACCAGAGACGAAACCGATACGTTTATGTCCTTGCTCAATAAAATGCTTCATTGCATCGTAAGCTGCTTGTGTATAATCGATATTTACTGATGACGTTTCATTTTGTTCATCAAATGACGCTGCTAATACAATTGGTACTGGAGATTTTTTGAACTCTTCAACGTGAATATCTGTAATATCTTCACCCATGAAAACAATCCCGTCCACTTGTTTCCCAAGCATCGTATTTAATAAGTGGAACTCTTTCTCTTTGTTCTGGTCAGAGTTACTTAAAATGATGTTATATTTGTACATTGTTGCGATATCTTCAATTCCACGAGCAAGTTCTGCATAAAACGTATTTGAGATATCAGGAATAATAACACCCACTGTAGTTGTCTTCTTACTTGCTAGTCCACGTGCTACCGCATTCGGGCGGTATCCTAAACGATCAATTGCTTCTAATACTTTCTTTCTTGTTGTAGGCTTTACATTTGGGTTACCATTCACAACGCGTGATACGGTAGCCATTGAAACATTTGCTTCACGCGCTACATCATAGATTGTTACGTTCATCTCTTCGCACACTCCTTCTATTTATGTTATCTATTTTTATGTATCGGTTCACTTGAATGAAAAAAAGACATCAACTCTATTTGCAGATGCCAACAATCGTCCCGAGTTCTTCCTTTTACTAATGATACGCTAAAAACACAGGGTCATACAATATTTTCCCGCAAAAGTTTCGAAAAAATTCGCTTCTTTTCTCGTATTTTCGTATTTTTTATGCAAAAAAGGTCAATTTTTGTAAAAAAGCTATGTAACAAGGGCTACATAGACTAAGAAATCTTTTTATAATTTACTTCCGAATGCTTTTAATTCTTTCATAAACTCATTGAATTCTGGAATGTCCATTTGCTGCGCTGCATTTGATAATGCAACTGCTGGGTCTGGATGTACTTCAGCCATAATAGCAAAAGCACCAATTGCCATAGCCGCTTTTGCAAACGGTAAGAGAAGGTCACGTCGCCCTGTAGGGTGTGTTACATCGACAACAACAGGTAAATGTGTTTCTTTCTTTTAAATTGGCACAGCAGAAATATCAAGCGTATTACGCGTTGCTGGTTCATATGTGCGAATACCACGCTCACATAAAATGATATTACCATTCCCCTCTGCCATACTATATTCTGCTACATTAATAAATTCTTCAATTGTTGCTGATAAACCACGCTTTAATAATATTGGTTTATTTACAGCACCAGCTGCCTTTAACAGTTCAAAGTTTTGCATATTGCGAGCGCCAATTTGAATAACATCAACATAATCTGACACTTTAAAGAAGGCACTGAAAGAGTCTATTTCATAAGAAAAAAGAGGTCATTCCCTACTATGTACAGGTAATGACCTCCTTTCTTCTTTCAACATCTTTAGGAAATTCGAAATGTTTTTCTCGAAGTATTCACTTTTTCAGTAGCCTCAGCTTAAAAACTGTCTTTTTTTATTATAGGAAAGAAACAAACGGTTTATCGCTGTTCTTCTCTTTTATAATAACAGCCTCGATTTTATTCTCGGACTTTATTTGTAATTGAACTTTAGCATCTTTAGGAAATTGTTCTAACATACTTTGAGCAGCCGTTTGAGAGAGTGCCATTAATTCTGACTTACCGTTATATTTAACGACAATATCCATCTTTAATTTATCCATCTTATTTTGCTTATAAGAAATCTTAGCATTAACAGGGATATAATCTCCTGGAGAAAATGCCTTCATTGCTTCAGAAAATTTCTTTAGCTTATCATTATCTTCTCCATGTGCCCCCCCAAATTCTTGAGAAGGATACGAATACGACTTTTCATCAATAGTATCCCAATTTCCAAGATTAGTCTCGTTCTTTTGAACAGTAGCGCTTGAAATATAAGTACCATTCTTTAAAGAACTTGTACTTTCTTGCTTGAATATAGCAAATGTAATTGGAGATTTGTTATATTTATCATTTTTATTAATAGCTTCTATAAGCCCCTTAGCGACTTCAGTACCTTTAGAAATAGCTTCCTCATTAGATACACTTGAAGACATAGATAAACCAATAACAACGCCAGATAAGCTTAGTTCATTTGAATTTTGTTTGCCGAAGTAGTCCTGTTCTATAATATTAGTCAAAACTGGTACTTCTTGTTTCGTAACTAATTCATCAATTGTTTTCTCTGGAATATATTGATTTAATTGTAATACGTAATTTTCTGTATCGAATTGTTTTGAAGCAATATCCATTAAACCATTTTCATATTCTGCTAAATCTAGTTTAGAATTAGTTTTAACATTAACTGTATTAATTACCTTTTGTTCTTTTAAAGGAATAACAGTTCTATAGTAATCCTTAGAAACAGCAGTTCTTGGAATCATACTTTTTTCTTTCGTATCTTTCTGTACAACTTCATCCTTCTTCTCAATAGTATTATTGCTGCAAGCCCCCAGTAATAAACTTAAGCTTGCGATGCATAATGCCATTTTCTTCATTGCTTAAAACCCACTTTCAAAAGTCAATTTACTTAGTTTTAAAGTATCTCTAGTGTACCATTAAATATATTGCAACAAAATAAAAAAGAAGCAAGCCCTTCGCTTGCCTCTCCCTATTTTACATTCTCTTCTAAAGCTTCTTTTTTAATATTCCAGTGCGATGTATGCCATACTACCATTCCATCTTTTATGTATAACACTTGCGGAGATTCATGCTTAATGCTGTACTGCTCTGCAACATGGTTCGAAACATCTCTCGCCTCTTGTACGTATAAGTAATATGCTGGCACTTCTCTTTCTTCACCGCAATACGCTTGAAACTCAGTATATGCACCGTGACTAATTGGGCATGTCGTACTATGCTTAAAAAGAACGTAAGGCTCGTTCTTTTCTACTAACGCTTCAAGTTCTTCAATCGTTTCAATCTTCATCATACTCATCATTACTCACCTCTCATGCGAAGTCTAGAGCGCTTCTCTCTCTTTTCAGCCTTCTGCTCAGCTTTCTCAAGTTTACGCTCTTCTTTTTCAATCTTTTTCTCTTGTCTCGTAGTACGGTAATGATTATATACTTCAATTGCTGCGCTGCTCCACTGTACAACTTGTGCTACTTTATCTGCATTATTTTCAATTTCGTCCGTAACAGACTCTGAAACGTTGCGAAGCTTCGTATTTAAAGAGTGAATCGTCGTTCCGATTCCATCCACACCTTCTACTACTTTATTTAGCGACTGTGACTTCTGTTGAATATCATCAGCTAACGCATTTGTCTTATGTAATAATTGCTCCGTCTCTACGCTTATTCCTTGCATTTGCTTTTCTAAACCTTCTAACGTGCTCGCAACGTTTTCTAACGTCTTCTGAACCGATAACAACGTTCTGCATACATACACTACTAATACTGCGAAAGCAACCGCGATAATAGCCGCACTTACATATAGAAGAACTTGCATTTCATCACTTCCTTTATCTTTTTCATACTTTCTTCCATTATACAATCATTTTCCGTTTCATTCTAATCCCTATCTTTTCATTAGAATTTTCATACTTATTCGTTAACTTTAACATAAATGATTCAACAAATTCCACTAAGTAGGTTACAATAGGAGAGGATACATAATTAGTAGGGAGGCTTTACATATGAAAGATCCACGCATTGAAAAGTTAGCATACAATTTAATTAACTACTCTATTCGTTTACAAAAAGGCGAAAAAGTATTAATTGAAAACTTTGGCTTACAAAAAGAACTTGTAACTGCACTTGTAAAAGAAGCATATGCAGCTGGTGGTTTCCCATTCGTTTCTTTAAAAGATCATCAAGTAGATCGCTCTTTATTAATGGGTGCTACTGAAGAACATTTCGAACAAATCGCTGCATATGAAGCGAGCGTAATGAAAGATATGGACGCTTATATCGGCCTTCGCTCTGGTGATAACATTAACGAACAAGCTGACGTTCCAAGTGAACGTATGAAAGTTCACGGCCAAACAGTTGGCAAAAAAGTTCATAGAGACATCCGTGTTCCGAAAACACGCTGGGTTGTTCTTCGCTACCCAAATGCTTCTATGGCGCAGCTTGCTAAAATGAGCACAGAAGCTTTCGAAGACTTCTACTTCGAAGTTTGTAACTTAGACTACGGTAAAATGGATAAGGCGATGGATAGCCTTGTTACATTAATGAATAAAACAGATAAGATTCGCTTAACTGGCCCTGGAACTGATTTAACATTCTCTATTAAAGACATTCCAGCTATTAAATGCTCGGGTCATTTAAACATTCCAGATGGCGAAGTATATTCTGCACCAGTTCGCGATTCTGTTAACGGTACAGTTTCATACAATACACCATCTCCTTACAACGGTTATACATTTGAAAATGTACAACTTAAATTTGAGAACGGTCAAATCGTTGAAGCAACTGCAAATGATACAGAGCGCATTAACAAAATCTTCGATACAGACGAAGGCGCGCGTTTCGTTGGTGAGTTCGCAATCGGCGTAAACCCATACATCTTACATCCAATGGGAGACATCCTATTCGATGAAAAAATCGATGGCAGCTTCCACTTCACACCTGGACAAGCTTATGATGATGCATGGAACGGCAACAACTCTAACATTCACTGGGATTTAGTATGTATTCAGCGCCCTGAATACGGCGGCGGTGAAATTTACTTCGACGACGTATTAATCCGTAAAGACGGACGCTTCGTTGTATCTGAACTAGAAGCTTTAAACCCAGAGAACTTAAAATAATGAAAAACGCTCGGAATTGTATCCGAGCGTTTTGTTATTATTTCCACTCTATATCGAACTACTTTCCTCGCTTTTTGTTTGCTGGAAATGAAAAAAAAATAAAAGCGTCACTGCAATAGTACCTATTAATATTGGAACATATAAGGGCAGATCCCATTTAATATATACTCTAGTGCAACCAACAAGCACAAACAAAATTTCCAAACAAAATAAAGTGAAACTTTAATCAGTGGGGGTTTTGTTCATCCCCCACTGATTATTAGCCCTCACCAATTGGGCTTTTACGGGCAGCCCGACTCCCACCTAACTTCTTTGCTCCTGCCGAATTTTGAGGTGGGAGTCTTACTGCCCGTTAATGCGGGGTAAAAGTTTTACATACTTCATCTCTTACCTACCATTTCTATTTTTACATGTGGATTCTCTTTCTCAACAAGTGACAAAAAACTTGTCATATCTTGCGGCATCGCAATCATATGTACTTTATATGCATTCGTCGTAATTTCAAGTGATTTCCCAACTTGACGAACAACTCTTATATCTTTTAATACAACATCGTCATTTAAAATACCATATTTTAATACGCCATTTTCCACTTTATGTTTTTTAATAAATATTTCCCAAACGATTGGTACATTTACAATGAAGCATAAACCCATTCCAATCAACGCTGACATCCACTGCTCTTTATTTGTGAAAAGCATGACAATTGGATACACAAACATAAAAGCTAATGTGAGACTAACGAAAATTACCGCTGACTTACTTCTTTGAATCGGAAAGTTCATACCTACACCCCCTAACTAAATTATACCATTATTTCCATTTTAGTCATAAAAAAAGGCCATTTCTGAATGACCTTCTTAAACGATATATCTATAGAATTTCTTATCCACCTGTAACACTGGAAAACTTTTTGGCAACTCTTCTATACTCACGCTTTGAAAACCATTCTTTTCGTAGAAACGGTGTGCTGCTAGAAATTTAACTGTTGTTCCTAAATAAATGTCTTCCAAGTTCTTTTCTTTCGCCCAAGAAATTGCCGTTTGAAGTAGCGTATGTGATGCGCCCCATTCTTTTCCGCGGAACTCTTTCTTCACGAACATTTTTCTTAGCGCTACTTGATGCTTCCCAATATCTAATAAAGCTATCGTTCCAACTACTTTCCCATCATAAGTTGCTACCCAAAAGTTTCCGTTGTCCCTTTGATAGAACGTTTCTATTTCAAGTAAGTCAGGCTGCTCTTCTTTCGTAATAGGGACCTTGTACTCTTTTTGCTGAATATGAACGATAAGATCTACTACTTCATCTTGAAACTTACTTTCACATGGCATAATACAAATCTTCTCGTTCATCGAATATCCTTCCATTCTGAAGCTAGTAAACTATACACAGCGATATCTTGGAAATGATCATATATCCATTCTTCATCTCTTAAAATACCATCTAATTTAAAACCTAAACGTTCTGGAATCGCACGGCTTTTCGCATTTTCAACACCGCAACGAATTTCAATTTTATTCAGCTTTAAATTATCAAATGCATAATGAAGCACAGTCTTCACACTTCGCGTCATAATACCTTTCGCGCCAGCATCTTCTGCAAGATAATATCCAAGACTCGTAGCTTTCTTACCCCAGCTCACCGGATGAATACCTACCATCCCAACCAGCTTTCCTTTATAGCGTATACCAGCCTCAAACCCATCTCCCTCTGCAAATTTCTTTAACCACATCGGAAAAATCTCATTATACGCATCAGCTGATTTCGTCCCATCTACCCACGGAAGCCATCTTCTTAAATGGTTACGGTTCTGATCTAATAATTCATATAATTCCTCTTTATGATGTTTTTCTAATAGTTGTAGTTCGATTTCGTCATCTACTCGAAGTGTGAACATGTTTTTTAGCCCCTTTTTATTTTTCTTATTATTCTAACATTTAAAACTAAAGAAATGCACCATAATATATCAACAATTTTTGAAATATATCGAACACAACTCCCAATATATCAACGTTTCGACAACGCTGTACACCCACGACAGCACAAAAAAGACGCACAGCCAAGCTATGCGTCTTTTCTATTACTTCTCTGCAACTTGAACTTCTTTTACGTAAGCTGCTTCGAATTTTTGGATGTCACCTGCGCCCATGAAAATAAGAACGCCGTTTTTATGTTTCTTTAACACATCCGTTGTTGTATCTGTAATTAGTTCTGCGCCATCGATACGTTTTTGCAGATCTTCAATTGTTAATTCACCTTTGTTTTCACGTGCTGATCCGAAAATATCACATAAGTATACTTGGTCAGCTTTACTTAAGCTTTCCGCGAACTCATCTAAAAATTTCTCTGTACGTGAGAATGTATGTGGTTGGAATACAGCGACAACTTCACGCTCTGGATGTTTTTGACGTGCTGCTTCAATCGTTGCATTAATTTCTGTCGGATGGTGTGCATAGTCATCAATGATAACTTGTTCTCCCATTGGCTTTTCATTAAAGCGACGTTTTACGCCTTCAAAAGTTGTTAGCTGATGCTTAACTGCTTCTACATCAACGTTTTCATAATGGCAAAGCGCGATTACTGCTAATGCATTTAATACGCTGTGATCGCCGTATCCTGTAATTTTGAACGTGTCATAATACGTATTACGAACGAATACATCGAATATAGTACCATCAGTTCTCTTTTGAATGTTACGTGCTTGGAAATCATTATCTTCTCCAAATCCATAGAAAATAACAGGTACTTTCGCTTGAACTTTTTGAAGTTCTTCATCATCACCACATGCAATAATACCTTTTTTCACTTGCAATGCCATCTCTTGGAATGCATTAAATACATCATTGATGTCTGCAAAGTAATCTGGGTGATCGAAATCGATATTTGTCATGATTGCATAGTCTGGATAGTAAGACAAGAAATGACGACGATACTCACAAGCTTCAAATACAAAATACTTACTATTTTCTACCCCATGCCCCGTTCCATCTCCAATAAGGTATGATGTTGGGTGTGCACCTTGCATTACATGGGCTAACAAACCAGTTGTTGATGTTTTTCCATGTGCACCAGTTACAGCAACACTTGTGTACTGATTCATAAGATCACCTAAGAAGTGATGGTAACGATGTACTGGGATATTTAATTCTTTTGCTGCTACGATTTCTTCATGCGTATCAGGAAATGCATTTCCTGCGATAATCACTTGTCCTTCTTTAATATTATTCTTATCAAAAGGAAGGATGGAAATACCACGCTTTTCCAATGCTGTTTGTGTAAAGAAACGCTTTTCATAATCAGACCCTTGAACAGTATGCTTCATGTCATGAAGAATTTGTGCTAATGAACTCATTCCTGTTCCTTTAATTCCTACAAAATGGTAAACTGTCATCTTAAAGAACCTCCAACATTTCGAACTAATACAACGGCCTATCTATAAGACAGTATATGAATCTTTTCTTATTTTGGTAATCATCATACATTTCTGATGCAGTGAATTTCTTTTTATATTCACTTATCAGTGATAAACTCGTACGTACTTCTTTTATGTCCATAACACATTTATTATAGCAAAAAACAAGCCGCTATACTATGATAACAGAAAAACTGATAGGGTCAATCACCTATCAGTTTTTCTCGCTTTTACATATCTTCTTTTGTTTCTAATTGAACACGCTCTAGACGTGAATTTGGACGGTATTTACGACCAGCTTTTGCTTCTGGTTTTCCATTTAATTCTACGTTATCACCAGTAAAACCAATATTCATTTTTAATAAGCTACTTCCTACTCCGTATATATCGACAGGAACATTTTGAGCTTCAAATTCACGAATACGCTTCTCATCAAACCCACCAGTTACAACGATATCTACATGTTGGAACCCTTCCTCATCAAGAGCCTTACGAAGTGCAAATACAAGTGATGGATTTACACCACGTGGATCGAATGTTCCAAGTACTTCTGGGTGACGAATGAAGTATTGATCAATCATTGTGCGAGACGTATCGACACGTACACCTTTTAATGTTGATCCAAATTCACGCGCTACGCGAAGTGCATCTGTGATGACATCATTGTTATAATCAATTAGTACGACTAATTCATCTTCTGGGAATTTTTTATGATATGCCTTTGCAGCTTCAACAACATCACCATTAAACATTTGAATTAAAGCGTGAGGCATCGTCCCCATACCACTTCTGCCCCACCATTCATTCATTGCATGCGTCGCTTGCGCGCTCATACCTCCGATGTATGCCGCATAGCCGTCACCAGCTTGTTGCGTATAATGATCGTCACGATCTCCCATGAAAATAACCGGTTTTTCTTTATCTACACTACGTGCAGCTTGGACAACGTTATATACGTTTGTCGCAACTGATGTACGACGAGCTAAAATCCCATCAATTACACCTTCTAAAAAGCCGAAGTATTCATAAGGACCATGAATTGTTAAAACTGTTTCAAACGGACTAATATTATCGCCATCCTTTAAAGAATGAATTTCTAATTCCTCAGGATTTTTGGCAAATGTTTGTAGCAATGCGATTACCTCATCTGCTCCGCAAAGAACTGCATGTTCTTTTTGAAAAAACTGCATTGTTACAACGCTTTTCGGGCGAAATTCTTCAATGATTTCTCTAGTTTTTAAAAAGTAAACGGCAGAGAACCAGCCTTCTCCAACACGTTCATCAAATTTAAATGTTTTATTTGTTAGTCGATTTATTTCACCTTTTAATTTTAATTCAATTTCTTTCATGTCGCTTTACTCCCTACTTTACTATCCAACATTTTCTATTAGTATACAGCAAAACCGTTTCCTATACATTTGTTTCCTGCATAGCAGCGAATTCATCCTCAGAAATAAGGACATCTCTCGGTTTCGTTCCTCTTCCTTCAGAAATAATCCCTTGCGACTCCATCTCTTCAATTAGACGTGCCGCGCGATTATAACCTATGCGGAATTTTCTCTGTACAGAAGATGTGGACGCTCCCCCTTGCTCTACAACAAATTGACATGCATCAAAAAATAGTTCATCTTCAGACTCACTCTGCTCTGATTTTGCTAATAAATCCTCTTGCTTAAATAAGTAGTTTGGCTTCATTTGCTTTTTCACATGATCAACTGTTCTTTCAATCTCATCATCTGATACGTATACACCTTGTACACGAACTGGTTTAGATGTGCCGTTTCCTAAAAATAGCATATCACCACGACCAAGTAACTTCTCCGCGCCCCCAATATCGATGATCGTACGCGAATCAACTTGAGATGATACTGTAAACGCAATACGCGTTGGAATGTTTGATTTAATTAAACCTGTAATAACGTCTACAGATGGACGCTGCGTCGCAACTAATAAGTGAATACCACAAGCACGAGCTTTTTGTGCAATACGACAAATCGCTTCCTCCACATCACCAGGTGCAACCATCATTAAGTCCGCTAACTCGTCAATGACAATTACAATATAAGGTAATGTCTCACCTGGGATTTCTCTACCACTTACAATCGTATTGTAACGAGTTAAATCACGAGCACCAGCATGAGCAAACAATTCATAACGACGTTCCATCTCTTCAACCGCCCACTTTAACGCAGCTGTAGCTGCTTTTACGTCAGTAATAACAGGTGCTACAAGATGTGGAACAGAATTGTATGGTGCAAGCTCAACCATCTTCGGATCAATTAGTATCAACTTCACTTCATGCGGCTTCGCTTTATATAAAATGCTCGTTAAAATCGCGTTAATGCACACACTTTTCCCTGAACCAGTTGCACCCGCAATAAGTCCATGTGGCATTTTTCGAATATCCGTTACAATTGGATCACCTGAAATATCAAGCCCCAGCGCAACTGTAAGCGGTGATTCACTCTTTGTAAATACAGGACTTCTTAAAATTTCACGCAGGAATACTGGCTTACTTTCCTTGTTTGGAACTTCAATTCCAATCGCACTCTTCCCTGGAATTGGCGCTTCAATTCGAATATCTTTCGCAGCTAGACTTAACTTAATATCATCACTTAAATTTGTAATTTTATTTACTTTCACACCTGGGTCTGGTTGTACTTCAAAACGAGTTACCGCCGGCCCTTGTGACACATTAATCACATGTGCTCCAACATGGAAATTATTAAATGTCGTATTTAATAATTCTTCCTGTTCTTCTAGCCACTCCGTATTATCTAATGCTGCCTGCTGTGGAATTGACAACAACGTTAATGGCGGAAGTTCATACTTCGGTGGCGCTTGTAGTACGTTGCGCATATCATTCTCTTTTTGATTTACAACATATGCTTTCTCTTGTACTTCCGTACTTGAAATTGACTCTTGTACTTGTCCAGCCACCACTACTTGTTGCATCGGTTTTTCTTCCACTTGAGCTTCCACTACCACTTGCTGCATTGGTTTTTCTTCCACTTGGGCTTCTACTACCACTTGCTGCACTGGACTTTCTTCCACTTGCGGGTTTACTACCACTTGCTGCACTGGTTTTTCTTCCACTTGCGGGTCTACTACCATTTGCTGCATTGGCTTTTCTTCTGCTTGTGGTTCTACTACCACTTGCTGCACTGGCTTTTCTTCCACTCGTTCACTGACAGTTGATTGCATTACGTTCGTTCTTGCCGCATGTCTTTCCATTAATTTCTTTCTATCCTGCTTTAACATGACAACATTAAATGGGACATGACGTTTTTTCTCACGTTTCAGTTCTTCTATTTGTAAAGCAGGCTGTTCTTCAGCAACTTGCTTCTTTTCTTCCGCTTCTTCAATTAAAACGTTCGCAAAGTTTTGAACATCTTTCTTTGTTTGCTCATCCGTTTCTGAAACTGGTACGAATACTTCACTTTCTTCCTTGAACGTAATTGTTTCTTGTTGAGAAATCACTGGTTGCTCTGCAACTGGTGTATTTTCCACTAAATCTGTATTCATCGTTTCTTCAATTACTGTTTCTTGAGAAATTGGTTCTTCTTCCTTAGTACCCTCTAACTCCGCAACTTCTTCTGTCGCTTCCTCAGGTTTCTCTAATTCCACAACTTCTTCTGTCGCTTCCTTAGCTTCTTCTAATTCTGCAACTTCTTCTGCTGCTTCCTCAGCTTCCTCTAATTCTGCAACTTCTTCTGCTGCTTCCTCAGGTTTCTCTAATTCCACAACTTCTTCTGTCGCTTCCTTAGTTTCTTCTAATTCCACAACTTCTTCTGTCACTTCCTCAGATTTCTCTAATTCCATAACTTCTTCTGTCGCTTCCTTAGTTTCTTCTAATTCCACAACTTCTTCTGTCACTTCCTCAGATTTCTCTAATTCCATAACTTCTTCTGCCGCTTCCTTAGTTTCTTCTAATTCCACAACTTCTTCTGTCGCTTCCTTAGTTTCTTCTAATTCCACAACTTCTTCTGTCACTTCCTCAGATTTCTCTAATTCCATAACTTCTTCTGTCGCTTCCTTAGTTTCTTCTAATTCCACAACTTCTTCTGTCACTTCCTCAGATTTCTCTAATTCCATAACTTCTTCTGTCGCTTCCTTAGCTTCTTCTAATTCTGCAACTTCTTCTGTCGCTTCCTTAGTTTCTTCTAATTCCACAACTTCTTCTGTCGCTTCCTCAGATTTCTCTAATTCTACAACTTCTTCTGCTGCTTCCTCAGCTTCCTCTAATTCCACAACTTCTTCTGTCGCTTCCTCAGCTTCCTCTAATTCTGCAACTTCTTCTGTCGCTTCCTCAGATTTCTCTAATTCCACAACTTCTTCTGCTGCTTCCTCAGGTTTCTCTAATTCCACAACTTCTTCTGTCGCTTCCTCAGATTTCTCTAATTCTACAACTTCTTCTGCTGCTTCCTCAGCTTCCTCTAATTCCACAACTTCTTCTGTCGCTTCCTCAGCTTCCTCTAATTCTGCAACTTCTTCTATTGCTTCCTCAGTTTCTTCTAATTCCACAACTTCTTCTGCTTCCTTAGCTTCTTCTTCAAAAGCATCTGGTATTTCTATAGTAATTGTTTCTTCAAGCTTTTCATCTGCTTTTACAATCACTACATCTTCTAAGGTTTCTTCTTCGACTTGATTTGCTGCAACTTCAGCAACAGTTTCTTCTATTTCTGTATTACATTCATTTTCTTCTGTTAATATCGAATACACATGCTCTACTTTAGAATCTATTGACTCTTCTTGTAAAGTTTCTTCGTTATCTTCTGTAGATGATAACGCCACTACATCTTGCTCCTGCTTCAAGGCTTGTACAATTGTAGCCTCTTTTTCCACATGCTGTCCTACTGTTTTATGAAGCAAATCATCACTTAGGCTTTCTTCTAATGAAGGGGCTTGACGTTCAACTTCGTAACCGTTTTTCTCTAACCATGTATCCACAACCGATTTTTCTTCTACTTTATTACTTCGTTCGTTCACTCCGTTCTTAACAGATGAACTTCCTTGTAGAACTCCCGAAAAGTCAGATAATGTATATCCCTTTTTCTCTAACCATGCGTCAACAACAGCTTTTCCTTCAACAGATATTTCAAGATCTTCTCTTACCTTTTCTTCCTCCTGCACAACCTTCGTTTCTACTGAAGGACGGTTATATCCATAAATCGGAGAAATCATTTCTGTTGGACGAAATGGTCTACGGTTACTTTCTTGCGACGGTACGAATGCTTTTTTTACGACAGGCTCTGGTTCCGGTTCATATTGCAATTCCGGTTCCTCATATGTAGGTGCTTCTGTTTCCACATACGGTCGTCTGCTTCTTTCCACTTTTATTCCTCTTTGAGTAGGCTGTTCTTCATATGCTCCTCTTTGAATAGGTTGTTCTTCAAAGTTAGGCAGTTCTCTTACATCCTCCTCATCGAAGCCATTATCTGGTATTAATGGAAAACGACATTTCCCTGCATTCCGACTTGCCATTTGTGCTTCTCTTGCTTCAGTGTAGTGGTTTACACGAGGAATTTTCGGCTGACTTTCAATTTGTGCCGGTACTTCTTTATTCATCACTGTTTTTTCTTCCTCTTTGTTAAACAGCTTTTTCATCCAATCTAACATGTTTACCACTCTTTCTACTAAATAGTAACATCCTTTATTGTATCAGCATTCGGCAAAAAGTGCAGGTAAAATTAAGCATATTAGTTTTATCCATAATATTCTAATTCGCGATTGTTTTTCATATAGAAAAACGAGGTCTTACATGTAAGACCTCGTTTAATCTTTACCCTTCCGATATTCATCCACACTATCCGTTACACTTTGCAATAAAGAATTTACATACTGTGGGTCAGATAATTTTTTGTCTTCTTCAGGGTTTGACATAAATCCAAGTTCTAATAGTACTCCTGGAACTTTTGACCAATTAAATCCAGAAAGATCATCCCGAAATTTAATTCCATTTACTTTCACTTGATGATTCTCTCTCATTTTATTTACTATCGTTTGAGAGATTTGAAGACTTTCAGCATAAATCTCTTTCGTATACGGACTTCCTTCTGCCGGTGTCAATACAGCAAATCCACTTTGATTTGGATTTTCAGAACCATCTGCGTGAAGGCGCAAAAATAAATTCGCTTTATGATCATTCGCGAATGTTGCTCGTTCCTTATTACTTATATCAGCCTCATGTGACGTTCTCGTCATCAATACTTGTATACCTTTTTCTTCCAGTTTTTCTTTCAATATAAAAGCCATCTCTAATACAAGAACTGATTCCCTCTTTTTCGTTACAACTCCCGCTGTTCCGTCTGTTACTTTATATTTTTGCGTAGTTGCTCCTGGACCAATTGCCTCTAAATTTAAATTCGCTTTTTGTTGATGACCTGGATCAATAACGACGAGAAACTTTTCTTGTTTTTCATTACTCTCTACTTTTTGTTCATTATTTTGCAGCGGTTGCTCAGTTGGCGGCAGCGGCGTAGTTTCCTCTTTCTTTTCCTCGGCCGGCACTTCCTCCTGCTTATGTTCCACTTGCTCATTCGTTTGAATTGCTTGCGGCTGTTCTTTCTTTTCTTGTTCTTCTTGCTGCTTTTCTACCGGTGCGTCTTCCTTATTATCTTTGTTTTTTTCTTGTATAGAAGATGTTGTTTCTTTTTTCGGCTCTTCTTGCGAACAACCTCCCATATATATTCCAATGACTGCAATAGCGCTCATTATTTTTATATACTTCATTTTTCTCTCCTATCACTTTGCACCGGTCTCAAAGTTTTTCTTATAATTGTTTTATAATTTCATCCATATTTCCAATATGAACGGGTTGCCACGTTTCTGTACCACGCTCTGCGGTATAGACTAGATAAGCATCATCAGCTACATTTACGAAAACAGGATCCCCCATATCCGTTTCATATCCGATAACAATCCATTCCTCTTTCCATTTTCCACTTTCTTCACTTATTAATGAATTTTTATGTTTATCATATCGATAACCGATTTGTCCTTTTTCTAATTCATTTTCGCTAAACACATATATTTCATAGGAACCTAGTTCGATATCTTGCTGTTTTGAAGTTTCAATTCGTTTCAGAAGTTCTGCAATTTTTGGTTGTTGCTTCATACGTCTACCCCCTTCTTTTTTTCTAAATTTTAACTAATCCGTTTTTGAAATACAATATAGATTTTGAGAGGAAACGTTACAATCCTAGGAATTTCGCACAAAAAAATAGCCTCACATATGCGAGACTACTTTTTCTAACATCAATTAAAATTTAAATTCTTGTCCAACTTCAAAGCTATCTTCTAATACAAGAATACCTTTTTCTTCTGGAGCATCTGGAAGCTCTAACTCACGTGCAGAGCAAATCATTCCAGAAGAAGGAACACCGCGAAGTTCAGCTGGTTTAATTAACATACCACTTGGCATTACAGCACCGATTTTTGCAACAACAACTTTTTGTCCTGCATCAACGTTTGGTGCACCACATACGATTTGTAATGTTTCTGTAACGATTTCTACTGTACAAATGTTTAATTTATCAGCATTTGGATGCTTCTCTTTTTCAGCTACATAGCCTACCACAAATTTCGGCGTGAAATCAGCTTCTACTTTTTCTTCAAAGCCATTCTTCGCTAAAATTCCGTTAATTTTTTCAACAAACTCTTTCGTTAATGTAACGTTTCCGTTGTCTGTTACTTCTACATAAGAAGACGCATTAAAGATGTTGAATCCTGCTGTTACGTTGCTTTCACGATCGTATACGCGAGCAACATCTCCTTTGCGGTCAAATGTACGGTTTTCTAAAGTAATATCTTGTAAGGTAACAATTAAAGTGTCACCAATTCCTTCAAGGTTGTAAAAAACGTTCACTTCGTTCATCCTTTCTCTTTTCCATCTGTCTTCTTCCGATTCTTCGCTAAAATAAAGATTGGTTCGAAGTCCCCATCTTCATATACGAATGAAAGTGATGTAATCGGAACATGCCCTTCGGCAAAAAATTTCATTGTCATTTGTGCAATAATATCATAACCGATTTCGTTGACGATATCAGCAATAATTAATACATCTTGGTGAGGAACTGCAACAACCATATCACCAGAGATCTTTTCACGCATCGAGTGTAGTAACGATTCGTTTAAAATACGACTCGCATCGTATCCATCATTTGTGTTTAAAAAGTAGAATGTATTACCTGCTACTGTCTCCTGCTTAAATTCATAGCCTAATGAGCGAGCATTAAATAATGCCATTTCACGTACTTGTTCCTCTGTAAGCTCTAATTTTTGCAATAGGCGCTCATCAATTAATCGATATGTTTTATTAGAATCAAGCGCATAGTAAATACGTGTTTCCGCCGTATGGTCCGTCATAATAAACGGATTTCCTTCTTCTGATTGTTTCGGGAAAGAAGTAGAGCGAATAACAGGTAAAATTTTCGCCGTGCTATTTTCTTCTTTATGCATTGCAATTAGCGCTTCTTGTACGTAATAAGCGACCTCTTCAATTGCTTTTTCTTTGTTCACTTCCCATTTTGCAACTACTCCTGGAAGTGATACGTTAATACCTTTTTTCGAGTCTGTTTGTTCAATACGAAGAACTTCTTTCTCGCTATCATAATGACAGTCCCATTCTGGTCGAGATAATTTCTTCATTAACTCGTCTTTCATCTTTTTACTTGTCATTTTCATCTCTTTTTCCTCCCTTCCAAAAAAATAACCTCCCCCGCGAAGGTAGAGGTTGTTTTTACAATTCAATTGGCTAATTGTCTTATTTTAAACCTTCAATAAACTCTTCGATTTGCTCTTGTGTTTTACGATCTTTATTTACATAGCGTCCAGTTTCTTCACCTTTATTGTACGCTACAAAGCTTGGAATGCCAAATACGTCTACTTTCACGCATAAATCAATAAATTCATCACGATCTACATAGTAAAATGAGAAATCACTATACTTCTCTTCTACTTCTGGCATAAATGGATCAACGAAACGGCAATCTGGGCACCATTCTGCTGAGAACATGAAGACTACATTCTCTTCATTTTTTAATTCTTGGAATTGTTCCATGCTTTCTAATGATTTCATCTATATTTCCTCCTCTAACGAGTGCACTTTTTCACACTATAATCTTTTCTTTATACTACCATACATCGCGCATGGTGCAAGGTTTATGCTTGCTTTTCATCATACTTATATTGCCCAACAAGTAACTTAACAACGTGTACAAATAATTCCGTTCGGTCGACATAATCATCTGTAAAAATACCGATAGCACCTTCGTGACTACGAATATCTTTTCGCTCTACAAACTCTTCCATCACTTCACTTAGCTCTTTTCCTTCTTCAAGCGGTGCTAAAAAATCGTCTGGTAACTTAATACGTGCCCCGCCCGCAACAAATGTTTTACCTTCAATCGTCGCTAAAGCACCCCAGTTACACATAAATAACCCATGCTCCGTTTTCATAACGCCGCCTTCTAGCCCAATGCCGATATGAGCTGCACCTTCCTGCAATGCTCTCTTCGCTCTATTTACTGCTCCTTGCATCGTCTCTTCATCTGAAAAAGGCTGATTTGCTACTCCTGATGGAACAGAAAGAGATGTAATTTCAGCATCTTCCCAAACCTTCTCCACAGCCCCAACCTTCGTCTTATTCTTCGATCCAACCACTACCTTCATTTCATTCACCTCTATATAAATTCATCATTCTATCCTAATACTAGCCTCGAACACCAAATCAGTCTTCATGACTGAGATTTATACCGTAGTGCGCCTGACCGCACACACGCATCTCTGTGTCATCTCTCCCACCTAAAAAAAGAAAAGGTTTTCCAAAAACAGCCTTCCTCTCTCTTCCTACCCGCGGTCTTAATACATCGCTCGAACACCAACTAGACACTGACCGCTCCCATTCATCGCTGGGTCATCTATTCAACCTAAAAAAAGAAGGGTTTTTCACCCTTCCTCTTTACGCGTTATTCTTAATTGTCTCTAACGTCGTTTTGTCCGTCGCTCTCACAAGCTTCGTAATTAATTCCTTCGCTGCCGCATAATCATCAACATGTAAAATAGAAGCATGTGTATGAATGTAGCGTGCACAAACACCAATTACTGCTGATGGGATACCAGAGTTACTTGTATGCACACGGCCCGCATCTGTACCACCTTGTGAAATAAAGTATTGGTACGGAATGTTATGTGTTTCTGCTGTATCTAAAATGAATTCACGCATTCCTCTATGTGTTACCATTGTACGGTCATAAATACGAAGAAGAGCGCCTTTTCCTAATTGACCGAACTGCGTCTTATCACCAGATGCATCATTTGCTGGACTTGCATCAAGCGCATAGAAAATATCTGGTTGAATCATATTTGCAGCAGTTTGTGCTCCGCGAAGACCTACTTCTTCTTGTACAGTCGCACCAGAGTATAATGTGTTTGGTAATGTTTCATCTTTTAATTCCTTTAGCAATTCGATAGCAAGGCCACATCCATAGCGGTTGTCCCAAGCTTTCGCCATAATTTTCTTTTCATTTGCCATTGGCGTGAATGGGCAGATTGGAACGATTTGTTGCCCTGGCTTTATGCCAATTTCAATCGCATCTTCATAACTATCTGCACCTATATCAATTAACATATTTTTTATATCCATCGGTTTTGCACGTTGCGCATCACTTAATAAATGAGGAGGAATGGAACCAACAACCCCAATAACAGGACCATTCTTCGTCATAACTTGTACACGCTGAGCTAATAGTACTTGGCTCCACCAGCCACCTAACGTTTGAAAACGAAGCATCCCATTTTTCGTAATTTGCGTAACCATGAAACCTACTTCATCCATATGACCTGCTACAAGAACGCGCGGGCCAGTTTCGTCCCCTTTTTTCAGGCCAAATACGCTACCTAAACCGTCTTGCACAATCTCATCAGCATATTTGCTTAATTCTTGCTTCATAAAACTGCGCACATCATGTTCAAAACCTGATGTACCTTGTAATTCTGTTAACGTACGAAATAATTGTAATGTCTCTTTATTCACGAAGTCCCCTTCTTTCAAACCTTAGTAGAATACCTCTTTTATTGTAACGAAATTTTCGAAATGTTTCTAGTTTCTTCTTTTTTAGTTGCATTTGCATTATAATTATTATTGGTACACTATTTTTATTTTACAGAATTGAGGTGAATATATGAGCTGGAAAGGTTTAGTCACAGGTCTTGGCGTTGGGTTCGCAGCTGGTTATTTCGTTGCAAACAAAGTACAAGAACAATCCCATATTTCTTCAGAAAAAGCATTGAAAATGGTGAAACAAGCATTAAGTCATAAAGGTGAAATTACTGGCTCTTGGGTACATATGGTTCCAGAGGCATTTGAAAAATATGATGTCGCGTACGAAGTTTATCGCGGCGGTCTTACAACGATGTTAGATGAAATACAAGAACGATTTGAATTTTTAGTTGATGCTAAAACAGGTACTGTTTTAGAGGTTATAGCAGCATAAAAAGAGGTTTCCCATTAGGTGAACCTCTTTTTTTTTAGAATTACCAACAAAAACTGATAATAACAGCAATACATAATAAGTGGAGATTGTTCCAATAAATATTTTTGGACACCTTCCTCTTATTAATATTAAGCTTCTATATTTGTTTTTCTCTCTATCTTCTCCACTATATGCCCTTCCTCATTCCACTTTACTGCACGGTAATATGCATCATGATAAAAAGTAAACCACGCCTCTTTTTCAGCACCATACTTCATCCACTTTTGTTTATGTTCAATCGATGTCATTGGATAGTCATCATATGCCATTACCCATAATACATTTTGATGTGCATACGTCGGTAAAATGTCCGCTAAATGAAGCATCGTTTCACCCTGACTTTCAAGGACGACAACGGCATGTCCATCGCTATGACCACCCGTATGCACCATCTTTATTTCATCCGTAATTTCTATTTCTTGCTTGAACGTAACAATCTTATCAACGATTGGCTCCCAATTTTCCTTCCAATATGTATTACGCGATCTAACATTCGGATTTTTCATTTCATTCCATTCAGTCTCACTTACATAAATCGTTGCGTTCGGAAACGCCGGAACAAGGTGATTTCCCTCCCATTTTGTTAAACCAGATGCATGGTCAAAATGAAGATGCGTCATTAAGACGTAATGAATATCTTCATTATGCAGTCCCAATTTTTCTAAAGATTCCTTAACTGATGATTCTTCTGTTACACCTTGATTCCGCTTCATTTTCTCATTCAATTTACCATTCCCTATCCCTGAATCAATAAGCATGTTTCCTTCTTTCGTTTGTAAGAGTAACGGATCTGTTCGTAAATAAATATGATTTGTATCATTATGTTTATATTTTCGTGACCAAAGTACTTTTGGCACAACTCCAAACATCGCGCCTCCATCTAAATGTGTATTCCCACCTTTTAGCCACGTCACTTTTATATTTCCAATTTGTAACTGTTCCATATCCCATCCCCCTTTTTCATTTAATTTTAACATAATATTCCGATTATTTTTCATATAAAAAACCTATGCATTACTGCATAGGCTCCGTACGATATTTTGCTTCAACTCGGTAAATACGATGACCTTTACTAGAGAATTTCTCTTCGTATTCTGTCATAATGTTTCCTTCATAATCACTATTATGAAGATCTAGGCTAAGGTAAGTTAATAACATACCATACTCAGCCATACTCATAAGAGAATATTCAAATAAACCTTGGTTATCAGTTTTGAAATGAATTTCTCCGCCATCTACTAACACTTCTTCATAATTGCGTAAAAATGTTTTATACGTTAAACGACGCTTCGTATGACGATTCTTCGGCCATGGATCTGAGAAGTTTAAATAAACGCGGTCAATTTCACCTTTCGCAAAGAAAACTGTTAAATCTTCAGCATCTTTATTAATTAACTTTAAGTTCGGTACTTCTTCTTCAATTAATTTATCAAGTGCATCTACAACAACACTTGTGAATTTTTCAATTCCAATATAGTTAATATGCGGATTTGCTTTTGCCATATCATACATAAAGCGGCCACGTCCTGTACCTACTTCAATATGAATTGGCTGTTCATTTCCAAATATTTCTTTCCAGTTACCAGCGCTCTCCTCTGGGTTTCCAATTACGATATGTGAATACTCATTAATTCGATCCATTGCATAAGGCTTATGTCTTAAACGCATAGATGTCTCCCTCTCTTTACAAAACTATTTTAAAGGAAAAATTCCTTCTTTCTGTTTTAATCAATCTATCAAACAAAAAACCAAGTACGTACGAGCACTCGGTCCGTTTCTTTCAAGTATAAGATGTACCATTTTGATAAAAACTACATAAAGCATTAAACATTCCATGACGAAATAGCTTTTTCTCTTACATTTCTAGAGAGAGAAAAACACTCGAAAGGATGATCCGTTCATGCCAATTAATCAACAGCATCAATTAGAAGTATTAAAAGATATTTTAATCAACCATCAAAGTGATTGCTGCGGGACAGTTTCTGAATGCGAGCAATTAGAGCGACTCATTCAATCGTTACTCGCAAACGATAGTATAAGTAGTGACACTAAAGTAATGCTAAACGATGTATATTCTTATAGTCAATCGGGTAAATCTTCCTCTAATTTGGACAACCATATTTCCAATAATCAAGAACAACTTACTCAGTGGATTGCTGGAATGGACAATTTTTCTTAAGTATTATTCTGAAGCAAGTAGTTGCTGTAAATATTGATGCCAATATTTAGCTTCTGCTTGCTGCTTTTTTGTTGTGTGCCATTGCATAGATAAAATCGTTTGTGCTATCACATACCATCTCATACGCCTAAGCAATGATTCATCTAGTTCAATCTCATAATATCCGAGCCACTCACTCCATTCATGGCGCGGAACATACCAATATAATAACATACCAAGATCTAAAGCTGGGTCAGCAATAACAGCCCCATCCCAATCAATTAAAAACAATTCATCTTCGTCCGACAATATCCAATTGTTATGGTTTACATCACAATGGCATACAACGAATTCATTGTACTCAATATCTTTTAATGACTCCGTTAAATATTGAAGACCTTGCTGAATTGTTTCATCAACTCTTATATCTCCTCTTAAAACGAGCTGTAATTGTTGTAATAACTCTTGCGCATGAAGCGGCTGCTTTCCTAGCCTTTGAATCATCTGCACAAGCGCTTTAGAGGAGTGTATTTTCTTCAAAAGTTTCGCAACACGTTCTAGTTTCATATCCTCTGGCTCTAACTTCTGTCCCGGAAGCCATTTTTGAGCAGAAATTACATCACCGTTCGTTACCCTTCTTGTCCAAAGTAATTTTGGAACAATTCCTTCTGCTGACAATACCGCTAAAAAGGGCGATGTATTCCGCTTTAAAAATAACTTTTGTTGTCCGTTTTGCGCAATATATGCATCGCCCGTTACTCCACCAGCCGGTATAAGACTCCACTCTTTTCCTAATAATTGTTCCAACCATTCCATATTCATTACCCGTTAACAAATCCTTATCTTTTATAGTTATGAAAAGAAAAACCGCAACATTTCTACGCATGTTGTGGATTCATATATTTTACTGTATTTGAATGAAAAAACTTGGCATAAGCCGAAAACAGGATAAATCACCTGTTCTTCTAGTTTATTTTACAAAATCAATCATAGAATGACAACTTATGAAAATCGTCACCTTTGTCAATTCTACATTTATTACATTCTCATCGTCAAGTAGCGATTTGTCACATTATCGTCAATATATACGTGCTAATTGGAGCCAATTGAAGTTCCTTTCCTCTAAATGAAGAAATTGGCTCTATTTTCGCTTGCTTTTCGTTTACTAACACATGCCACGTTTCTTCTTTTGGAAGCTGCACCGTTTTAGCTTCTAAACCGCTATTAAATAAAACTACAATCTCTTTCCACGGTCCAAATAATTCTACATGCTCTAGGTGGTATGCCAGTACTTCTGTAGATGTTTGCAAAAAAGTCATATGCTTTTTTATAAGGTCCGCATTTTGTAATCGGAATGCCCCGTGCCCTTTGCGAATCGCAATTAACCCTTTTATATAGTTAATGGTCTCCATCTCTTTCTCTTTTTGATCCCAATCTAATTGATTAATTTCATCATTTGCATTATAGCTATTTTCGTTCCCTTGCTTCGTACGATAAAACTCTTGCCCCGCATGTAAGAAAGGAATCCCTTGTGAAAGAATAACCATTGCGGTTGCTAAACGATGACGCCTTTTCAAAATTTCTTCTGATTCTGGATTACTTTGCACTAGTTTATCCCACATCGTCATATTGTCATGACATTCTACATAGTTGATGCTTTGCATTGGCTCTAGGAACAATCCTGTTTCTTTCATACTTAAAAGGCTACCAGCTACTATATACTGCAAATGATTACAGTCTACATGCCCACCAAATGCAAAGCCACGTTTATTTATATTAAAAGTACTTCCTTTTATTCCATCACGAAATTGATCATTAAACTGTGCGATACATGGCATTTTATTCGCATTATTTAACGTCGCTTTCTCTTCAAGAGGAAGCGGTGTTTGCAAATCCCATCCTTCACCTAATAACAGCGCATCCTGCTTTATTTTTCGTACTTCTTTTTCTAATTCATTCATCGTTTCAACATCTAAAATTCCCATTAAATCAAATCGGAATCCATCAACATTGTATTCAGTAAGCCAATATAAAACAGATTCTATAATAAATTTCCTCATCATTTTCCGTTCAGATGCTATATCATTTCCAACTCCCGTCCCATTAGAAGGCATACCGTCTTCCCCATGACGAAAATAATATCCCGGGACAAGCTTCTCAAATGATGATAATTCTCTTTCATAAACATGATTATATACAACATCTATAATCACCCTGATGCCGTGATCATGAAATGTTTCAATTAGTTGTTTACACTCTACTATCCTGTTATATGGATCAGAAAGGTTTGTAACATAAAATCCTGTTGGCATATTGTAATATAACGGATTGTAGCCCCAATTATATGCGGAAGCAGGATTCACTTCATCTATACCACCAAAACAATGTAAAGGTAATAGTTCAACATGTGTAACGCCTAAATCTTTTATATGAGACAATCCTGTTAATGTCCCATTTCGCCCTACTGTCTCCTCTTCCATTAGCCCTTTATATGTTCCTTTCTTATTCACCCCACTGTTTGGGTGAATAGTAGCGTCACGAATATGCAGTTCATACAATATGGCATCTGTCATTGACTGTAATGGTGATAATTCTACTCGTTTTGTCACATTCGTTTTTTCCAAATCGATAACGACGCCGTATTTTCCATTTATCGTCGCAGACTTTGCATAAGGATCAACCGCTTCGTTCCATATTAAATTAATACAAACAAGGAATGTATATCGTGCTCCATCATGATCACCTTGTAATGTATGAATCCACACTCCGTTTTCTTCTCTGTACATTTCATAATCAATATATTCTTTATCACTTTTATAAATCCGTACTTTCGCAAGCCTTGCAGTCGGAGCCCATACTTTAAATATTGTTTCTTCTTTTTTATACACAGCACCTAAGTCGGTACCTTCGTAATAATATTTTTCATCGAAAACTACTGTTCGAATCACAGCGCCTATTTGTAAATCTGTTTCTTCATTCCGTTCGTCCCGTACTGTATAATACTTCCCCACATCTATTGGCTCTTCTATAAAACATTCATACTTCGTTGCATCTGGAAGAGCAATAGTATGAACAATCGGTAACTCTTTCACATTGCTTCCTTCTTGTAAACGAAATGTCCGGCTTGTTCCATACGCATGCGGGAGCAAAATTGTAATTTTATTCATTTCATCTAAATAGGCATCAAATGGACGTTTTACTTTCAACATAAAAAATCACCATCATTCTCAAAATTAAAATGAAACGAGCTGCAAGTGATAAGGGTTTTCTTATCAGCGAAGCTCTATACAGTAACACATTATTCCCTATAGTATATTCACCTGTATAAAAAACGTTTTCATACATTCTATTTTTGTAGTTTTATTTCAGTAATCGATTTATACTTCGGCGTTTCCTTAACGTGAGATTCATACAAAGTAATCGTATCTACTTGAAATGATGTTACAGGTAAATCTTTTATATTTGTCAGATCAAATACTTTTTCTCCTACCCATTTACGCGCAACAGTAATATGTGGATGATAAGGACGTGTATCTAGAGAGAAGCCATTTTCTTCACAAATTGTATGCACTTGCTTTTGTAAAGTAAACAAATCTTGATTATCACTTATCCCCGCCCAAAATATACGAGGCTGGTCCACCTGTCCGAACGTAGAAAGTCCTTGTAACGTGAACGATAATTCCGTTTTTTCTGTAAGTGTTTGTAATCCATTCTTTATTCCTTCTAACTGTTCCTCTGTCGCACTTCCTAAAAATGAAAGGGTAATATGATAGTCTTCTTCATGTACCCACGAGCGAAATGGTAATTCATCCTTCACTTCCTCTTTATAATTAGAAAGAATTTCTTTTATATGACGTGGTAAAGTTACTGCGACAAAATAATGCGTCACCATCTACATCGTCTCCTTTATGTTATTGTTGCTTTTCTTCCTTATCTCATTCAGCTAAAAAGAATCCGCCCTCTAAAGTAGAGAGCGGTCATTATTTAAATATCTTTTATTTCGCTAATTCATGAATTGCTTGCGCATAAATCGCTGTCGCTTTTAATAAATCTTCAATTTCAATGTACTCGTCTTTTTGATGCGCAAGTTCTTCTTTTCCTGGGAATAACGGGCCAAATGCAACGCCAGCTTTCAATGAACGAGCATAAGTACCACCGCCAATTGCTAACAATTCAGCTTTTTCACCCGTTTGTTCTTCATATACGCGTTGCAAAGTACGAATTAACGTATGATCTTTGTCAACGTGATGCGGGCGAGAGTTAGAATAATCCGCTACTTCAAATCCATGAGTACCAACATATTCTTTTAACTTTGCAATCGTTTCTTCAAAGTTAGTCGTAACTGGATAGCGTACATTTAATCCTAAATTACCACCGTTTTCTTGCGAGTAAGACAGGCGACCAACATTCACTGTTAACGGGCCGCTAATATCGTCTTTATAAGAAATACCAGCTTTTTCTCCAATAATATCACCTGTAAATGTTTCTGTTACAAACGATGCAAATGAAGCCCCTTTTCCATCAAGAGAAACTTTCGTTAAGCAGTTTGCCAATAATAAACCTGCATTTTCTCCCTTTTCTGGAGTAGATCCGTGAGCTGAAATCCCTTTGATTTGCAACGTCACCGTATTTCCTTCTACAATTGCTTTACCTATTTTTTTAGCAGTTTGTAAATACTCTTCATATGCTACTGTAAGTGCATTTACATCTTCTCCTGTAATAACTGCTTCTGCAAAATCAGGAACCATATTTAAACGACGACCTGACTCAAATGAAAGAAGCTTAAATGTGCCTTCTTTCTCTTCGCTACCATTTTGCACAACTTGTATGTCAGAAATTCCTTTTTCCGCATTAATAATTGGAAAATCTGCATCCGGCGCAAAACCGATTGTTGGCATTTCTTCATTTTTAAAATAATGATCTACACACTTCCAATTGCTTTCCTCATCTGTTCCTAAAATCATACGAACACGTTTTGAAAGAGGTAAGCCTAATTCTTTAACGATTTTCATCGCATAATAAGCTGCCATCGTCGGCCCTTTATCATCAATTGCACCGCGTGCAAAAATCTTCCCGTCGCGAATATCCGCACTATACGCAGGAGTTGTCCAGCCATCTCCTTCTGGTACAACATCAACGTGACAAAGAATACCTACTAATTCTTCTCCTTGTCCCATTTCAAGATGACCTGCATACCCTTCTAAATTTTTAGAAGCGAAACCTTCTGCTTCTCCTTTATGTAACATGAAAGATAAGGCTTTTTCTACACCTTCACCAAATGGCGCGCCCTCTTTCGCAGATTCTTCTTCCCATACACTTTTAATTTGCAAAAATTGTTGTGTATCAAGAATTAAATCATCTTTTCGTTTTGTAACTTCTTCTGTCCAATTAATCGTTGACATCACGCATCCATCCTTCACTATATTGTCTCTTTCATCATAGCAAACGAAAATCTCTTATGCCATACATGAAAACCTAATAACTAACAATTTTAATATTTCAGATATTTCTTATTAGTTTTTCTTTTATTTTCTCAAAGAAATTTGCAGGAATTTGGCGTTTTACGTAGAAATTTATGAGTTAGTTGACTGACCAAATATACAATGTCAACTTCCAATATTTTTCTATATGAATCTTTGTTAAACTTTTGTAAAATTTAAGTAGATTAAAGCATGAATTTTATCATGTAGAGTACAATGGTAGTAACGACCTTCTTTCCTGAATGGGGTCAAAAAAACTGGTAGAGGAGTGGTTTTCTCTTGAAACCTACAACTACTCGTATGCTAACACGCATTAAATCGATTTATATGTACATCAATGAAAACGGTACGGTAACAACGAAAGACCTTGTAGATGAGTTCGGGATCACACCGCGAACGATACAACGTGATCTAAATGTGTTGCAGTTTAATGAACTCGTGTATAGCCCTTGCCGCGGCAAGTGGACAACGACAGGAAAGAAAGTGAGAATGACCTCATAACAAAAAAATAATTGTATGTAAATAAATACATACCCCTTTCTATATATTTAGAAAGGGGTCTTTTCTATACTCTAAAATTGGCGTTACTTCTCGTTATCTACTTGATACGTCTTTAACATTTCTACTTCTTCATCTGTTAGCTCGCGATATTGCCCAAGTTCTAACTCTTCATCTAACAATAAAGGTCCCATCTCTGTTCTCTTTAAATACACTACTTTTTTCCCTACAGCTTCAAACATACGCTTTACTTGATGGAATTTCCCTTCTGTAATAACGAGTTCAATCTCAGAAATATCATCACTTTTTAAAATTGTAAGTTCGCCTGGCTTCGTTTCATAGCCATCTTCTAAAATAACACCTTTAGCGAATTCTATTACATCCTCTTCCGTTACAACACCTGAAATGTGTGCATAATATTTTTTCGGCACATGCTTTTTCGGAGATAATAGTTGATGCGTTAACTTCCCATCATTTGTGATTAATAAGAAACCTTCTGTATCAATATCGAGCCTTCCAACAGGGAATGGATCGAAAATCGCATCTTCTAATTCTAATAAATCTATTACTGTTTCGTGGTTATCATCTTCTGTCGCTGAAATAACACCTTGTGGTTTATGCATCATTAAATAAACAAACTCTTTATATTCCACAACTTCACCGTGAATCATAACCTCTTGCTCTTCTACATTCACATGAAACTTCGCATCTTTCACTGGCGTTCCATCAATCTTCACAACGCCGTCTTTCAGTAATTTCTTTACTTCTTTTCTACTTCCGTGTCCCATATTCGCTAATAATTTATCTAATCTCATGTTCTTCACCTTCTTTATTTATCATAGAAAAGGGGACGTATTTACGCCCCTTTTGATTTCAACTTTATTTTGAATCTACTACCAAGTTTACGCTGGATTTTCTCTAAAGCTTCTCCGCCAAATACTCTTTCTAGTACTCCTGTGCGAATCGCTAACAATCCGTAAACAAGACCACCAATACCTGCACAAATCGCAACTGTAATAAGAGCACCAATACGGCCATCAGGCGAAATCATGAAGGATAGAAGCCATTGTGATAGTTTTACAGCAATAACCATTACAAGTGTTAAGACTGCAATTTGGAATGTTCTCTTATATACAACACCAAATGAATAGTGTGCGTGTTTTTTAATTTGTCTATTCGTATACCATACGGAAGCTAAGAAGCCGACTGCAGTAGCCAAAATCGCCCCAACTGTACCGAAATAACGAATAAAGATTACGTTACATGCAAATTTCAAAATAACACCCATCACAAGCGCAATAACCGCATGTTTCTGCTGGTTAATCCCTTGCAGAATTGCTGCTGTTACTGTGAATAAAGCGAATAACAATGCAACTGGCGCATACCACATTAATACTTGTCCACCTAGTGGGTCTGAATCGTAGAAAGCAGTGTAAATCGGATATGCAAGTGTAGAAATACCGACAACTGCTGGCAATGTTAAAAACATATTCGCCTGGAATGTTTGTGTAATTTGTAATTTCAAATAGCGGTATTGCTTTTCAGTAAACGACTTTGTAATCGCTGGCACGAGCGTTAAACTAAACGCTGTTGCAAGTGATACTGGAATCATAATTAATTTATGCGTCCACATCGTGAAAATACCGAGTGCTCGCTCTGCGATATCTCCTTGACCAATCGCCTGCATAATAGAGTTAAATGTCAATGTATCAATTTGTTGATATAAAGGAATTGTTAATCCAATTACAACGTAAGGGATTGCATATGCAAACAACTCTTTAAACAATTGAGCGGTACTTACCGTCGATTCTGGTACAGTTTGCTCAATTAAATATTGATCCAAATATTTTTTACGTTTTAACCAGTACCAAATTAATACGCCAAGTGCTCCAACTGCTGAAACGAACGCAGCGAATGTCGCAACCCCAACTGCCGTTGCTACTGTACCGCCAAGTACTTTAATAACGATGAAACTACCCGCTAATAAAAAGACGATACGAATAATTTGCTCAATAATTTGTGAAACCGTAGTCGGTCCCATCGATTGGTGGCCTTGGAAATAACCACGAATCAAACTTGCTGCCGGCACAACAATAAGCGCAAAACTTACGAGGCGAATAATCGTCGTAACTTCTTCTATCTTATTTTGTAAACTTTGTTTACCAAGCATTGCTTCTGCAAATAATGGTGCGGTCATGTACAGTACTAAGAAGGAAAGAACTCCTGTTACTATCATCATAACCATTCCCGAGCGGAACATTCTCCGGCTCGTTTTATAATCTCCAAGTGCATTATATTTGGAAACAAACTTAGAAACAGCAAGCGGCACTCCTGCCGTTGCGATACTTAAAAATATCGTATATGGAATGTATCCATATGTATAGAGCGTTCCGCCTTCTGTGCCTACTAATGCATGAAACGGAAAAACGTAAATCATGCCTAAGAACTTTACTAAAAATGTCCCTAACGTCACAATAAGCGTTCCGCGCAGAAATTTTGAATCGGACATACGAAAATCCTCCTACATCTACATAAAGTGAAACTATAATTAGTTGAACTAATCGGGCTTTTACGGGCAGTTTATCTCCCACCTAACTTCTTTGCTCTAGCCGAATTTTGAGGTGGGAGTTTTACTGCCCGTTAATGCGGGATAAAGTGAAACTATAATTAGTGGGAGACTCTCCTCCTACTAACCATTCAAGCATTTACAGGCTGCTTTAACTCCCTCTTTACTTCTCCAAAATCTTAAGATAGTAGTCTTATTGCCCATAAATAGCAGGATAATGCTGAACTCTAACTTTTGTATTGTACCACAATTCTCCTCTTAAGCAGTACTTCACTCTATTTTTCTTTTAAGGGAAAACATGCTATTCTTTTAGGCAGGAAATGTAGAAAATGAGGTCGATATATTATGCATTATGATGTTATTGTCATCGGCGGCGGTCCTTCAGGGCTAATGGCTGCAATCGGTGCTGCTGAAGAAGGCGCAAGCGTCTTACTTCTTGATAAAGGAAATAAACTAGGACGTAAACTTGCGATTTCTGGTGGTGGTCGTTGTAACGTAACGAACCGTCTACCACTTGATGAAATCGTTAAACATATACCTGGAAATGGTCGCTTCTTATACAGTGCTTTTTCTATTTTCAGTAATGAAGATATTATTACATTCTTCGAAAATCTCGGTGTACAACTGAAAGAAGAGGATCATGGCCGCATGTTCCCAGTATCAAATAAAGCGCAATCTGTTGTAGATGCACTGTTAACACGATTAAAAGACTTAGGTGTGAAAATACGTACGAATACGCCTGTCGAAACGATTGAGTATGAAAACGGTCAAACGAAGGCTGTTATTCTGCAAACAGGTGAAGTGTTAGAAACGAATCACGTCGTTATCGCTGTTGGCGGAAAATCTGTTCCTCAAACTGGTTCTACTGGAGACGGATACGCTTGGGCTGAAAAAGCTGGGCATACAATTACAGAACTTTTCCCAACAGAAGTACCAATTCTTTCAAACGAACCGTTTATTCGTGACCGCACATTACAAGGTCTTGCTTTACGAGATGTAAACTTAAGTGTATTAAACCCGAAAGGAAAAGTTATCATTTCTCATAAAATGGACATGCTTTTCACTCACTTCGGCCTATCTGGTCCTGCTGCTCTTCGCTGTAGCCAATTCGTTGTGAACGCGATGAAAAAGTTTAAAACGAACACAGTGCACATGAGTATCGATGCATTGCCAGAAGAAAATAGTGAGCAACTGTTCCAGCGCATGCTGAAACAAATGAAAGAAGATCCGAAAAAAGGAATTAAAAACGTTTTAAAAGGCTATGTTCCTGAACGTTACTTCCTATTCTTATTAGAAAAAAATGAAATTGACGGTAGCGAACAAGCTGGACAAGTTTCTCATGAGAAGATTCGCGCACTTGTGAAAGACTTTAAAGAATTTACCGTCCATGTAAATGGTACGCAGTCAATTGAAAAAGCATTCGTTACTGGCGGAGGGGTATCCGTTAAAGAAATTAACCCGAAAGAAATGGCTTCGAAATTCACGAATGGTTTATACTTCTGCGGAGAAGTTCTTGATATTCACGGTTATACTGGTGGCTATAACATTACATCTGCCCTTGTTACTGGCCGAATTGCCGGAACAACAGCAGGACAAAATGCGAAAATGCAATATTAAAAAAGAAACAGGGACTCCTGTTTCTTTTTTTAGTATGTTGGAATAGCAAAGCAGTACACGAAATTATATCGGCGATACTTTAAATATATCGACCGTTTCTTCAAAAATATCCCTTCCTCCTAACTTCCCATTGCTTTTTTGTTGCTTTATATACCTTAGTACCTTTATATTTTATATTGTTGAATATTCGAAAAAGGGTAAGGGGAAAACAAATGAGAAAAAAAGTCATGATGTCTTTAATGCTAATGACGTTTCTTTCTGCGGTAGAAGGAACGATTGTTAGTACAGCAATCCCTCGTATAACGAGTGATTTATCAGGCGTCGAACTTGTTAGTTGGGTATATGCAATCTATATGCTTGCAACAGCTGTTTCGACTCCAATATACGGAAAGCTAGCTGATTTATTCGGCCGTAAAAAAGTTCTGCTCATCGGAGCAACAATCTTCTTAATCGGTTCTGCACTTTGCGGAGTCGTTACATCAATGGAACAATTAATCTTCTTCCGTGCTCTTCAAGGTATAGGGGCTGGTGCTGTTATGCCGATCACAATGACGATTATTGGAGACCTATATAGCGAAGCGAAAGACCGCGCGAAAGCACAAGGCTGGATGAGTGCAGTTTGGGGTGTATCTGGTGTTATTGGGCCGTTAGTAGGTGGATTTTTAGTTGATTCTCTTTCTTGGCGCTATATTTTCTTCTTAAACGTTCCTTTTGGAATTATCGCTTGCTTAATGTTTGCCACTTCTTATAAGGAATCTGTTAAGTCCGCCGCTAAGCAACATATCGACTATCTTGGTGCGACAGTTTTCTCATTAAGTACAATTGCTTTACTATACGCATTATTAACAGGTAGCAGTAAGCAAAACTGGGGAGACATTTCAATTATTGGCCTATTAATCTTTGCCGCTGTTTCATTCATTATTTTCTTATACATCGAGAAAAAGTCTCCGGAACCATTAATTCCGCTAGCACTTTTCTCTAACCGTACATTATCTACAATAAACATACTAACACTTATTGCTGGCGCAATGATTATTAGTATTACAGTGTATCTTCCAATTTGGAGCCAAGGTGTTTTAGGAAAAAATGCGACAGAGGCTGGACTCATTTTAATGCCGATTCCTGTTATGTGGACATTCGGTGCGATGTTCTCCGGTAACTTAGTTGGCAAGTTACAAACGAAACAAATTATTTTACTTGGAGCTAGCATTTTATCAGTTGCTACTTTCTTATTATTTACATTATCAACAGATTCACCATCATTCCTTATTTATGTTGCAGTCGGATTATTCGGCTTAGGAATGGGGCTTGTTACACCAATTTACATGGTAACAATTCAAGCAGCTGTACCGGCCCATACGCGCGGAACGGCAGTTGGTTTAAATACATTTATTAATACATTTAGTCAAACACTAGGAGCTGCAATCTTCGGAACGATCTTCAATACGATGATTCATGCACGTGGCATTAAAAACCTTGATCTTGTTTCTTCTGGCGGACATGGAGGGGCTACAGCAAACGTGGTAACCGAATCGCAATCCGCATTAGCATCAAGTGTACACGTCATTTATATGAGTACTTTCGTATTAGCGGTATTCACATTAATTATCGCTTGGATCCTATTAAAGCCAGCTAAACAAACAAGTGAACAATAAAAAAAGGATGACCATTTTGGTCATCCTTTTTGCATAAAATCTACTCTTCATTCTCCACAATATGTTTAAGCATGGACAATTTATTATCCCAAAATCGTTCATAGTACGAGAGCCACTGCTGTAATTCCTCTAATGGTTCTGGATGCAAACGATATATCTTCTCTCTTCCGCTCTTTCTTCCACTCACTAAATTCGCTTCTGAAAGAATATGAAGGTGCTTTACAACTGCAGTACGGCTCATCGGAAAATGATCCGTTATTTTTGAAATTGGTAACTCTTTATCACTTAATAACCGTAACACTTCTCGGCGGGTTGGATCAGCAATTGCTTGAAACACATCATATTTCGCTGCTGATGAGGACATTTAACCTTCGACAACCTTTTTCAGTTTTTCATTTACAATCGCTACCCAGCCACCATTCATTCTATCGCGAATAATAGAGCTCTTCGCATTCGCTTTCGGAAGGATTTCATCAGGATGTTTCCAGCCGCCGTGAATTAACGTAAATTCTGTTTTATTATCGCCTAGGTCTTTCAAATTAAATGAAACAACCCAGCCATCTGTGTCCCATGAGAAAGATAAATAATTCGGCTCATCAATCTCTAAAACTTTACATGGTGATGGTCCGAAAGGTGATTGCACATGAAACTCATGTCCTACCGCCAATTCAAAATCATTTGGCATAAACCATGACGCAATTCCTTCTGCAGTCGATACTACATTCCATACTTTTTGAATAGGCGCGTTAAAAACGATTGTTTGTTTAATATCATTTAATGTATTTTGTTGTTCCATTTTATATCTCCTTTATTCGGCATTAAAATATAACACCTTTTGGTTTCACATTAACAATATAACACCTTTTGGTTTCATGTCAAGAAAGACTCTTTTTCACTGTTGAGAAATTCTCAACATTTTTTCAACAGGACAAACACCCTCTCACCATTCCTTCATAATATACTCACAAAGGCAATGAAAAATAGAAAATTCCCTCAATACGAAACTCTATCACTCCTATTGAGAGAAGCGCCTAACTTATCTCATCTGTACTTCGTCTCTCCTCCTTCCCTCGGGGACAATGCGCGAGATATGTAAAAATCAGAAGGAGTATGCCCGCCATTTGGGTAGGTAGTTATTTCTCTTCTCCTCAACATTTCCTTAGGAGCGAAATGACTACCTCCCCACTTTTTTAAACAAAATAAAAAGGAGATGAAAGCTATGTTCTATTGCATTAACTGTTCTGAAATTCACCATGAAAAACACCCGAATGATAAAGTTTTCAAAAACGGTTTTTATATTGATCCATTTTTAGGTGATCGTTATCACCTCGGTATGTGCACTGATGCTCAGGATCATGAAACAGGAAAAGTTCTTTTAACGGAAAAGAAAACAGGCGCAACACAATCTATTATGAATATTTTACCGACACATGTTGTCCCAACGTAAAGCATAAAAAAGAGCTGGCTCCCCAGCTCTTTTTTATGCTTTATAAACAATCATCGCTGAAAAACAATAAATTTGATTTTCATCATCGTTAATTGAAACACCAACTTGATACTTTATATCTACAAAATTTCCATCATCAATTTTTTTCAAAAATACATTTACAGCGTCTTCTAAGTCTTTTTCATGACTTTCATCAAACACTTTCACACGAATCATGTTAACACCATCCTAGATCGCAGCCCTCCGCCGCTTGTTTATTGCCACGGTGCGTATCTATGATGCGATAAAACTTTCCATCTTCATATATATATCCGTCTTCTAACACATATTGTTTATCTTCAGTATAGACATAAAACTTACCTATCATAAACTTACTCGTATATAATTCCAAATAATCTTGCCTAAATCTAGCTACAACTTTATTTGTAATATCAATTCTAATTGTGCGCCCCACCTTCTCTCCCTCCCTTGCAAAGAACGGATTTAGGTATATTGTATTAGCGATTTTATATTTTATGCTTAAAAATAAGTGGATATGCCCTCTTTCTGCGCCTGTACTATTTTTCTAAAAAAATTCCCCCTATTTATTCAACCTATAAGAGCAAAAAAACAAACAAAAAAACGACTTTTATATATTGACTACAGCATATCAGATATGATATCATATAAAATTTGACATTTTTATCCTAGTATGTTATCATTAAAAGTAGTTACCACATATGGAGGTGGATGATTTGTTTCAAATTGGTGATAAAATCGTTTATCCAATGCACGGTGCAGGAATCATCGAAGCAATTGAAGAGAAAGAAATATTAGGCACTACGCGTCAATATTGTGTTATACGCATCATTAGTAAAGATATGCAAGTAATGCTTCCGATGAATCAATTACAAAAATCAGGTATACGTTATATCGTCGATAAAGGTACGTTAGATGGTATACTTCTTGAATTTCATCATGGGGAATCAGACCCCTCACTCTCTTGGAAACAAAGATATACAATGAATATGGAAAAAATGAAGAACGGCAATCTTCAAGATAGTGCAGAAGTTGTTCGTGATTTACTTCGTCGCAATAAAGAACGAGCATTAAATGCGAGCGAAAAACAAATGCTAGATAATGCGCGTAAAATGGTTATTAGTGAAGTTGCGCTCGTACAGAATGTTTCAGAACATCAAGCAACAGAATTTCTTCAAGAGACAATCAATCATTAATTTTAAAAATAGCCGACCGCTATTTTTTTTTGCGTAAAAAAGGCCAAAGAGTTAAATCTCTTTGGCCTTTCATATTACCCACGCCCCGCTTGAAACGATGGGTATAAAGTCATTCCACCATCTGCAAATAACGTAATTCCAGTTACGTAACTTGCCTCTGCTGAAGCAAGCCACGTTGCTACTGCTGCGATTTCTTCAGGTTTTCCAATGTAACCCATTGGAATCATACTTTCTACGTCGTCACGTTTTTTCGGGTCAGCAAATTTTTCAGCATTAATTGGCGTATTAATTGCACCAGGCCCAATATTATTTACCCGAATACCTTTTGGTGCATATTCTAACGCTAACGTTTCTGTCATAAGCTTAACCCCCCCCTTACTAGCCGCATAATGCACAAATAATGGCCACGGGATTTTCTCATGAACACTAGACATATTAATAACCGAACCTTTAATATCGTGTTCCACAAAATATTTAATCGCTTCACGACTTCCTAAAAAAGTACCTGTTAAATTTGTATGAATTACTTTATTCCAATCCTCTAACGGCATTTCATGCGACGGTACCGCGTTTTCTATCCCTGCATTATTAATCATAACGTCGAGCGTACCAAATTCTTTCACAGCAGATTGAATGAGATTTACAACATCTGCCTCGACCGTCACATCACCTTTTACAGCAATCGCTTCTCCACCTACCTTTTTTATTTCTTCTAATACATCGTTCGCTTCTGACTCTCTTGAGCGATAGTTAATAACAACTTTCGCCTTCTCTTTAGCAAATCTTACTCCCATGGCTCTTCCAAGACCAGTTGCTGATCCTGTAATAACGACGACTTTCCCTTCTAAATCGCTATACATTTTAATACCTCCTTAACTTTTCGCAATCCCCAGCATAATTCCAGCTGCAATGATAAAAACGATACCAATAACAATCCCAATTAATTGACGCTTCGTTTTCTTTTCACCTAATATAAAAATCCCGCCAAGCGTCGAAATAATAATTCCCATTTGTGAAAGGGAAAAGCTTGTTGCGACCCCAACTCTTGGCTGCGAAATGAATAAAAACATATTTCCAGCTGCCCAAATCAATCCTGGAAGAATATTTCGAATCGCATATTTATTGAATGGATGATGTTTAAATGTGAGTAAAATCCCGCCTAATACCATACCGACCGCTTGTGGTAATAAAGCCGACCAACCGTTCACGTTAAATAACCGGATAACTACTACGTAAACTAAATAACCGACTGTTGAAATTAATAAAATAATAATTCCTTTTTTAAAATTTCCTGCTTGCTCTGCACTCTTCTCTTCTTTACTTTGAAGCGATGTTAAAATAACCCCGATAATAATACAAACGAGCGCCAAAACTCCAAGAACGACCGATATCGTCGTTGACCATTCATGAAACACGATAACCCCAAATAATGTTGTCGCGACTAATTGAAGCCCTGTTGAAATCGGCATCGTTCTAGAAACACCCATTAAATCAATACTTTTTAATTGATTCGCTTGACCAAGTGCCCAAAATAAGCCAGATACAATTCCAACTCCAATAACGGTCGGAGTTAATACCGGCTTCATAAAAATATAAACGACAATTGAGAAGATAAGTGCACCGAACGTTGTACCAAGCGTTTGACTATACGGTCCCCCGCCCAGTTTCACGTTAAATAGCACAATACTCCCCCAAAATATAGCTGGTAAAATCGCTAAAAGTATATCCATCGCTCATTACCTTTCTCTACAAAATGTCATAGGTTATCGCTCTAAATCATTAGAGTGAGCTTTTATTTTTTCGTTTTTTCGTGCACAAATCTTTTCTACAATAGCACCAGAAACATTCTTTTCTCGCTCCACTTTCTTTATCTTTATGTGATCTAAATTGTCTTCCAAAGTAAGTGTAACTTTATCATTCGGCGGATTATGCGCCCCTTGAAATGTAAGAAATTGTATCGTAACTGCAAATTTAGGAATAAACTCATCTTTCTTCCCAATGCGCTTTATGTTTGTAACGGATTCACATTCATGTTGATCTTCTGTCACTTGCCTTATAACCGAGTAATATCGATTCAGTAACGCACTTTCTAAAAGCTGTTCCGTCGATTCTTTTGCCAAAGAATTGCTTGGAGAAAAGAAAAAAACAGAACATATCATTGCAATCATTACACATATCTTTTTCATAACTTCCTCCTTTTCCTATAAGATAGTGTTCTCCAAAATGCCATAAAAAAACGACTTTCCCTATTTAGGAAAGCCGTTTTTTATAGCATAAATCCAATATTAACCACCACTCACTGGTGGTATTAGTGCAACTACATCACCAGAGTGTATCGTGTCATCTTCATTTGCGTACTCTTCATTAATCGCAACCATAATTGGCGCTGACACTGGTACATTATATTCTTTCGCAACAATATCTTTTAACTCTGCAACAGTAATATTTTCTTTCTCTATTTGTAATTCACTCGTTCCTGCTTCTTCTTGCAAGTTCGCAAATAACAATACTCGAATCATATTTATAACTCCTTCCCAGGCTCTCCTGCTGGATATGGTATTTTTTCTAATTGGTCACCAATCCATGAGTCACCATCTTCCCAAAACTCCTTTTTCCAAATCGGAACAATTTGCTTAATACGCTCCATAATATATTCATTCGCTTCATAAGCCTCTTTGCGATGAGGCGTTGATACAGCAACAACAACCGCTATATCAGAAATTTGCAGCGTGCCGATGCGATGCGTAATCGCAACATGTGTACCGGGCCACTTCTCCTTCACTTCTGACCCAATTTTCTGTAGCATCTTTTCTGCCATCGTCTTATAAGCTACATACTCTAAGTATAGTGTACGACGCCCTTTCGTAAACTCCCTAACTGTTCCGATAAATGTTGTGACAGCACCACATTCACGGCGAACTACTTTCTTTGTCACTTCTTCAATCGAGATTTCTGTATCCATTACTTCATAATATGTAGTTATCATTTTGCACTCCTAACCGTTTGTAAAAACCACTCTATATACAACTTTTCTTCTGTTATATGAAATACTTTATATTCTTCTCGTACATTTGATGGAGCATCATACCACGTAATAATCGCCGCTATATTTTCTACTTTATGTAAAAGTTCAGCGTCTTCCGCAGAACGAAGTAACACTACTTTCGGATAGTTCTCAGCTTTATAGCCCTCTATTAAAATCATATCTACTTCAAAAAATTCGTACAAGCGGATAATTTCTTGCAAGGACCATTCATCTCGCAAAGAGGACAAAGATAGTAATCCAGCACCTTCTACACTACTTACTACAGCACCAGCTTTTCTGTGTCTTTCACTATCTTTTTGCGCTACTTCAGGAAAGCCCCCATGACCATGATGTTTAATTGTAGCAACCTTCATTTCTCTTTCAGTTAATGCATGCACCATCTTCTCTACAAGTGTTGTTTTCCCGCTATTTTGATATCCTACTATTTGTAAGATTGAAGAGGCTTTGCCCACGGCCAATCACTTCCCTCAGAGCATTCTAACAATAATACAGATACTTTCATTCCTGCTTCAAATCCTCTCGTTCCTCCAGGCAGCACGATAAAAGCATTTGCATCCGCAAGTGAAGAGACCGCACTCGATTTATCTAAACCGACTGGCATCGCTTGTAGTGCCCCATTAACAATACTCGCTTTCGCTCTTACAAAACGAGTAAACGGATTTGGTTTCGGAAAATCTTTTTGTAAAATAGCATCAGTTCTATATACGTGAGGCTCCTTCGCATGCAAATACGTTTTCATAATTGGATGTACAAATAATTCGAAACCTACATAACAAGCTGACGGATTACCTGATAAACCGAAAAGTAACTTTCCATCAACTTCAGCTACAGTCGTTACACTTCCAGGTCTCATCGCTATTTTATTAAAGAGTACATTCGCCTGTAACCTTGCATAAATAGCCGGTAAGTAGTCGTAATCCCCTACTGAAACACCGCCCGTTGTAATTAAAATATCAACCTCACCCATCGCTGATTTAACGGCTGTAAAACATGCATCTAACTCATCAGCAAGTTGTCCATAGTAACGCACTTTTCCGCCAGCTTTCATAATTTGAGCGGCAATCATATAAGAGTTACTATTTCTAATTTTTCCTGGCTCTAACGCCTCATGCACTTCTAGTAATTCGCTGCCCGTCGTTACAATACCGACAACAGGCTGTTTTACAACTTTCACAGTGCTATATCCAAACGTCGCTAATAATGCGGCTACACCTGGATTGATTACAACACCTTTCTTAACGAGGACTTGATTTTGTTTTATATCTTCTCCTTTAAATGACACATTGTCACCATTTTGGAAAGGACGTTTTAACTTCATATATGTACTTTCGTTCCTATCGAATCCTTCCGTCAGTTCTAGCATTACGACTGCATTACAATCTTCTGGAATAGCTGCTCCTGTCATAATACGAACCGCCTGAAAAGCCCCTACTTCTTCTGTAAAAACAGATCCTGCTCCGATCTCTCCTATTACTTCAAATTCAATCGGATGCTCTTGACTCGCTTCCTTCGTGTCTTCTGCTCGAATTGCGAAACCATCGTAAGGAGAACGATCAAAGTGAGGAACGTCGTGATCTGAGACAACATCCTCTCCAAGAATCCTCCCGTAACTTTCTGTAATAGAAACTTCTTCTACTTCACCATGCTTAGCATATTTCATAACCCGCTCTACAGCCTCAGCAACTTGAATCGGGATTCGTTTTTCTACCATTGTTTCTCACCTCATATTTGCAAAATATCTAATCTCGATTACACTTTATATATTAAATCGCAATTACTTCAAGGAGGAATTCCATGTCTTCATTCACACATTTCAACGACCAAGGGCGCGCTAAAATGGTTGATATAAGTGACAAAAAAATAACCGTTCGAACAGCAATAGCATGCTCTAGCATTCTCGTTACAAAAGAAATTTTTGATAAAATCTCACGCAACGAAATTGGTAAAGGTGACGTATTAGCCGTCGCACAAATCGCAGGTATTATGGCTGCAAAACGTACTTCTGATATTATCCCAATGTGCCATCCTTTATTATTAAAAGGTGTTGACGTCTCTTTCGATTGGAAACAGTCAGAAGAACAATATCGGCTACTTATTGAAGTAAAAGTTAAAACAGAAGGTAGTACCGGCGTTGAGATGGAAGCTTTAACAGCTGCTTCCGCTACCGCTCTTACTGTATATGACATGTGTAAAGCCGTTGATAAGGGTATGATTATTGGCGAAACGTACTTACTTGAAAAAACAGGCGGAAAAAATGGAGATTATATTAGAAATTCTTAATCCTACCTTTTCCATTTGAACCTAAAGGATTCCCCTTTAGGTTCAACCTATATATCTTGCATATAGTCGTTTCGCAACATTCATATCATTCGTACCATGAATAAACGCCCTGCCATCTGTAAATAAAACAAAACGATATTCTTCCACTGGAAATGATAATAAATACGGCGTTGCTTTTACATCCACACTTTTTTGTAAGCGCTTTTTAATTTCTTCTAAATTAAAACCCTGACGCACACCTGGACGGATTTGAACTGTATTTCGCCCACATAATACTTCTGTTTTCGTTTGTGCTTCAAATGTTAAACTCGGATATGTACGTAACTTTCCACAGGATAAACATGTATCCTTTTTCTGCCTATTCACTTTAAATGCCATCTGTTGATTATTCCAAAGATCAAATGATAGCATCGTTTCACGAAGTGCCTCAAAATCTTCTACTAATATTTTCAAGGCTTCCGTTATTTGATGTGCAACTACTAATTGCACTGCTGGCTGTATAATACCGGCCGTATCACATGTCGCTCCGCTCGCCGGATGTTCCATTAAACATCGAAAACACGGCGTTTTTCCTGGCAAGATTGTATAAGTTACTCCGTAACTTCCAACACATCCTCCGTATATCCATGGAACGTTATACATCTGGGATATATCATTAATAAGAAGGCGCGTTTCAAAATTGTCTGTCGCATCTAATATTAAATCTACACCTTTAATTAACTCTTCCATTTCTTGCACCGTTACATCAGTCACAACCGGTACAATTTCTACTTCGGAATTAATTGCCTTTAAATGTTCTGCTGCCGCTATCGCTTTCGGCTTATAATGCTTCGCATCTTCTTCTGTATATAATTGTTGCCTTTGTAAATTACTCCATTCTACATAATCACGATCCGCAATTGTAATTTTTCCAACACCTGCTCTAACAATTGCTTCTGCATTCGCTGCTCCGAGCGCACCAGCACCGATGACGAGCACGTGCTTCCCTCTTATTTTCCGTTGCCCTGCTTCCCCAACACCAGAAAATAACATTTGTCTTGAATATCGCTCTTGCATACGACATCCCCCTTTCTTATCCTCCTATATAAGACATTTCAATTTTCGGACGATTTTTCGCACTTTCTTCTGTCCGTTCATCTGAATATCGATCTTTTCTATTCTCCCATACATATTGTATAGCTTTTAATAACTCATTATCCGAAAGGTTCTCCCTCAGAAGTTTCCTTAAATCCATTCCTTCTGTTGCAAACAAGCAAGTATAAAACTTTCCATCTGCCGAAATTCTTGCTCTCGTACAAGAAGAACAAAATGACTCAGAAACAGAGGTAATAAAACCAACCTCTACATTCGTTCCAACGTACCGATACCGCTTCGCAACCTCACCAAAATAATGAGCTTCAGCTGGCTCAATTGGATACACCCCATGAATCATATCAATTAATTCTCGTTTCGTAATAACTTGATCAAAATTCCACCCATTCGTACTGCCAACATCCATAAACTCAATAAATCTAAGCGTGATTCCTTGTTCTTTAAAATACGTAGCAACCGGAAGTACTTGATGATCATTCATTCCTTTTTTCACAACCATATTTACTTTCACTTCAAGGCCTGCTTCTTTCGCTGCCATAATTCCTTTTAACACTGGCTTCGTATTCATATTACGGCCATTAATTGCGCGGAACACATTATCATCTATCGCATCCAAACTAACATTTACTCGGTGTAACCCAGCTTCTTTTAACGCCTTCGCTTGCTTCGTTAAATGAATCGCATTTGTCGTTAATCCTATATCTACTAAACCGTCAATTTTCACGAGACGTTCGATAAGTTTTGTTAAGTCCTTACGGAGCAAGGGTTCGCCACCAGTAAGTCTAATTTTCCGTACACCGATGCTAACAAATACTTTTGCTAATCGCTCTATTTCATCAAATGTCAGTAAAAACTCATCTTTCAAAAAAGCATAATCAGGACCAAACACTTCCGCTGGCATACAATACGTACACCGTAAATTACAACGATCAATGACAGAGATGCGTAAATCTTGAAGTGGGCGTCCGAAAAAATCTTTAACCTTCTCCTGCATCGCCACTCTCCCTTTCTGCCAAATTTATACCTCTCTTCATTCTATTATAATATATTTTTGAACCGCGATGTTTTTGCTAAGGTGAATAAAGTGAAACTTTAATCAGTGGGGGTTTTGTCCATCCCCACTGATTATTAGCCCACAAATAGAGGGATAAAAAACCTTGAAACATAAAAGTTCCAAGGTTTTTTTGCTTATTAACTTAATCTAATAATAGTTAGAGTAGCTCCTGGCGTTGTCGTAGATAATGTAGCCACTGCAAGTAATCCAAATAACTGTAAACTAATAGCAGAGCCCGCAGCTAAATTACTAATAATTGTCGCATTAAATGAACCTGTAGCCACTGCCGGTGAATTTATTGTTCCTGCTAGCGGACTTCCATTTACAGTTATACGCGAACTTACAAGTAAAGCCGCCGTTATATTAATTGTGTAGGCTATATAATAATTACCTGCATTTGTAACGGTAAACACAGTATTTCCACCACTAACTGTTATTCCCGGTCCAATATTTTGATTGTTCGGTAATGGTATATTCGTACCGCCTAACAACACGGAAATAGCACTTCCTGAAGTATTATTTGCAAAGGAATACGTTGCAGTTGTACTAACTCCAGTCACCCCGGTCGCCCCTGTTGCTCCTATTGCTCCCGTTGGACCTTGAATTCCTTGTGAACCTGTCGCTCCTGTCGCTCCTGTTGCTCCCGTTGGACCTTGGATTCCTTGTGAACCTGTCGCTCCCGTTGGACCTTGAATTCCTTGTGGGCCTTGCGCTCCTGTTGGACCCGTGTCCCCGGTTGGGCCTTGTGGACCTTGTAAACCTTGCACACCTTGCGGACCTGTTGGACCTATTTCTCCTTGCACACCTTGTATTCCGGTTGGGCCTTGTGGACCAGTCGGACCTTGCACTCCTTGTATCCCTTGAATTCCCTGTGGGCCTTGTGCTCCGGTTACACCTGTTGCCCCTTGTATCCCTTGTGGGCCTTGACCTCCTTGGATTCCTTGAGGACCTGTTGGACCTTGGATTCCTTGCGGGCCTTGAATTCCTTGCGGCCCTTGATCTCCCGTTGCTCCCGTTATACCTTGGATCCCTTGTGGACCTTGAACACCTTGCGGACCGGTTGGGCCTATGTCTCCTTGTACTCCTTGTATTCCTTGTGGACCCTGCAGCCCCGTTGCTCCGGTTGCACCAGTTACTCCAGTTGCTCCGGTCACACCCGTCGCCCCTGTTGCTCCCGTATCTCCTACTCCTCCCGTTACACCTGTCGCTCCTGTCGGACCAGGTGGTCCACCGGATGGACCTGTCACTCCCGTCGGACCTGATGGACCTGTTGGGCCACTCGGCCCTGCTGGCCCTCCGGAAGGTCCTGTTACCCCTGTTGAGCCTGTTACACCCGTTGGGCCTGTAGTTCCTTCCCCTGTCGCCCCTGTTGCTCCCGCATCTCCTGTTACTCCGGTCGGACCTTGGATTCCTTGAATTCCTTGAGGACCTTGCACTCCTTGTGCACCCGTTGGTCCTTGAATTCCTTGGATTCCTTGCACTCCCTGTGGACCCATTGGACCTGTTGGACCTATATCCCCTTGAGTACCTTGCACTCCTTGCGGGCCCTCTGGACCTGTTGCTCCTATATTCCCTTGAACACCTTGAACTCCAGTTGCTCCTTGTGCTCCGGTTGCTCCTGTTATACCTTGAATCCCTTGTATTCCCTGAATTCCTTGTGGACCTTCTGGACCTGTTACTCCTATTGGTCCTTGAATTCCTTGGATTCCTTGTGGGCCCTCTGGACCTGTTGCTCCAGCTGGTCCTTGCACTCCTTGTATTCCTTGCGGGCCCTGAAGTCCTTCTGAACCTTCTGGACCTGTTGGTCCTATATCCCCCATCGGACCTTGAATCCCTTGAACTCCTTGTGGTCCCGTTGCTCCTGATGGACCTGGTACCCCTTGTATTCCTTGTGGACCTTGATCTCCTGTTTCTCCTGTTACACCTTGAGGTCCTATAACTCCCTGTATACCTTGTGGACCTTGATCTCCTGTTGCTCCCGTTATCCCTTGGATCCCCTGAATACCTTGGATTCCTTGTTCACCCGTCAATCCTGTCGGACCAGGAATACCTTGAATGCCCTGTGGGCCTTCTGGACCGGTTGGACCAATTGACCCTTGAATTCCTTGTATTCCTTGTATTCCTTGCGGGCCCTGTGCACCGGTTTCTCCTGTACTTCCAGTCGGACCGGTTAGCCCCTGACCTGTTGCTCCAGTATTTCCTGTTGCTCCAGTCACCCCTGTACTTCCACTCGGTCCACCTCCAGGACCTGTTGCTCCAGTCGGCCCGGTTGGACCAGGAGGTCCTCCTGATGGACCTGTTATCCCTGTTGAACCTGTTATTCCTGTCGGGCCGGTTAGCCCCTGACCTGTTGCTCCAGTCGGACCCGTACTTCCACTCAGTCCTTGTGGTCCTTGAAACCCTTGAGCTCCTTGTATCCCTTGTGGACCAGTTGCCCCTGGTAACCCTTGCACACCTTGAATTCCTTGAGGCCCCTCAGGTCCTGTTGCCCCAATCGGTCCTTGTAATCCCTGTATGCCCTGTATGCCTTGTGCCCCAGTCGCTCCGATTGGACCAATTGGACCTTGTAACCCTTGCACTCCTTGAGGTCCTGTCGCTCCAGTTTCTCCCTGTGGTCCCCTTAATCCTTGTGGTCCCTGCTGTCCTTCTGGTCCTGTTGCACCCATTTGTCCAGCTGGTCCTTGAATCCCTTGCACTCCTTGAGGTCCTGTCGGGCCCATCTCCCCCATCGGACCTTGAAATCCCCTTGGTCCTTGTGGGCCAGTCGGGCCTTGTGGACCGGTTGGACCAGTAATCCCAATGCCAGTAAATCCCGTTGGAACGGGAGGAAAGGTAGGTCCAATAAGATTCGGTGAAATTCTGAAATTAGAGTTTAATGAATTTTGTCTATCGCGCTCTTTCACACTTTCACCACCTACACACCATCTTTTTTACTTTAAACAAACCTCTTCTTCTTAATATGTATTTACAAAAACAATCTCAAAGACTATTTTTATTTTAAATAATAAAAACTCCCTTAATTCCTTAAGGGAGTCCCGCAATTGAATCCATATTATCTGTATTCGGGACAGCTTGCGCTATACCCGATGCATTTACACTTTGCCCCATATTTGTTCCTGTTAAAGCACCAGCAGGGGTACCTCGTGTATAGGTTGTCGTCACCGAATCTCCCGGTTGTAAACACAGCTTCGTCTCCGTCCCTATTACTGTAACAACATCAATCCAAGTGCAACCCGTTGAACCACTATACGATTTCGTAGCAGTAAATGAAGTATCACTCAAATTGTCACCTGTAAATATATTCCCAGTATTATTAACGATAATAAATTCTTTAATACGTGCAGGCATACTTACACTCTACCTTTCCTTTATGCACCTAATGTACGTGTACTCGTCGCTAATGGCGGAAGAAACACTGATGTTCTAATCACAGCTTCTGGCTGTCGTTTCCCATTTAAAAACACAGCCGCACTCGATCCTCCAGCACCAGCATATATTTTTGCCACAGCTAAAGGTGAGATATCATAACAGTCGCCGACATTAACAGCTCCTGTATTATTAATAATTTTTACTTTACGCATGTTAATTCCCATTTCCCCTCCCCCTTTTGTATACTGTATGCAAAAGAAAAAAACTTGAAACAGACTCGTTTCAAGCTTTTGCAGCTACTTATTTAGTTTCGCCTTCATATTGAAGCATACCGCCAACCATATTCACTGTTTTAAATCCTTGCTCATTTAAATAATGGCATACATTTTCACTACGCATTCCCGAACGGCAAATAAAGATATATTCATTCTCTTTCTCAAAGAAATCCACTTTATTTGGAATATCGCCCATTTTAATATGTACAGCTTCTGGAATTTTCCCTGCCGCTACTTCTTCATCTTCCCTTACATCTACTAAAAATAATGTTTCTCCATTTTCTAAACGCTCTTGCACTTCTTCTGTAGTAATTGTTTTTACTTCTGTCATATGTAGTTCCTCCTTATATACAATAAAACCTTCAGTTTCTTCTTTAAACAATCATTTCTCATCAATTTTAGCACGCGAAGGAAGGAACGCAAAGAATGGAACATTTATTTCTCAATTTTCCAGCAAAACTTATTCTTTACAAACATAACTGACGCATTGTATCCTCAATATACTTGTTTGATGAAAGGAGCCAGTTAAAATGACACTTTTTCTTTTCATTATGGGCATCATTTTCTTAGTTTTTGCAGTTATTGCTCTTAGTATGAAAAATAATAAAAAGATAAAATCCCCTCAAGAAATGTCATTCTTATTTCTATTACTTAGTATAGCTTTCTTCGGTTTATCAATCGCTTCATATATTTTCCGTCTGCAAATCATGTAAAAAAAGGTGCCTACTATAAATCATGCACCTTTCCACATTAATTATTTCCTACACAAAACTAGATACTTTCCGGTTTAAAAACTCATAAATTTTCTTTTCAAATAAATGAACATCTAACGCTCCTGCCATATGCCCATTTATACTTTCTATCTCATATACTTCTGCATATTTCCCCTGTTTTTGCAAAATGTCTACCATTTTATAATTATAACGAGGTGGCTGAAGTAAATCTTGTTTGCACGGAATCATGAGTACATTCGCTTCTATATTAGAAAGAGCCTCTTCTAAAGAAGAAAATCCATGCGCAATATCATGTAATAAGACTGCTTTCGCAGTGTACATCCACGAATTTGCATCTACTAAATCTATACTTTTGCATATCACTTTATTAATCTCCTTCTCAAATGATGTTAATGCAGAAAATTCCTGATAAGGTGCCATTTCTATACTGTTCCGCGGGAATGCCATTTCATAAAAATGTTCATCAAACGCATTCATAAACATCATTCGATTTGCTAAATGAAGACCCTTCGTTGGCTGCTCTTCTCCATACTTTCCACCTTTCCAGTTTGGATCAAGCTGAATTGCTTCAATCGCATTTTGCGCTACATTTCCCGACGTTATAATTGGATTTTGTGGATTCGTAATAACTCCAATCACTCGCTCTACCATATGAGGATAGTGAACAGCCCATTGCTGCGCAATCATCCCACCTGCCGACGGTCCCATTACAGCATGTAGCCTAGCAATCCCCATATCTTTTATTAACTTATATTGCATACGTGCTACATCTAAAAATGTGAAAACTGGAAAATCCATCGCATACTCAAAACCAGTCATCTGATTTATCGATTTTGGTCCCGTTGTAATTACGTAGGGATTCTTCACCTGTACATTACAAAGGTTATCAGTGCATATAACGAAATATTTATTTGTATCAATTGCTTTTCCAAGTCCAATTAACCCATCCCACCAACCAGCTTCCTCATCATGCTCTGTATATTTTCCTGCCGCATGACTTGTTGCACTAAAATAGTGACAAACCAAAATCGCATTTGATCTTTCTCTATTTAAAGCACCATACGTCTCATACCCCATTTGAACAGGAATTTCCCTACCATTTTCAAGCACAAACTCTTTTAAAACAAATTTCTCCTTTTTTACAATTTGCATAGACTCACCTTCTTCCCATCATATTATGAACTGCTTACTAAAGGATTTTTTCTACGGAAAGCATTCTCCTTCTTCTTTTCATAAATAAATGAATAATATACAAAAATAGCCACAAAATAGCACTATATTACAAGATCAAAGAGGGCATACATATGATTTGGAATTGGTTACGTAAAAAGAAAAAATCAAATTCAACAGAAACAAAAGAAGCAGATAATACTCCGAAACAGCAATCTAGTAATCAAGAGGATGAAAACAAAGAACAGACTAGAAGTATGAAACACAGTACAGGTAAAAATAGTGAACAAAAAAAATCTGAGCAAGATGATTCTTCCCAAGAGAAACAGCAAAACTCTAAGCAAGGTAATTCTTCTCAAGAGAAACAACAAAACTCTAAGCAAGGTAATTCTTCTCAAGAGAAACAACAAAACTCTAAGCAAGGTAATTCTTCTCAAGAGAAACAACAAAATTCTAAGCAAGATGATTCTTCTCAAGAGAAACAACAAAATTCTAAGCAAGATGATTCTTCTCAATCGAAACAGCAAGGTTCTAAACAGGATGATTCTTCTCAATCGAAACAGCAAGATTCTAAACAAGACGATTCTTCCAAAGAGAAACAGCAAAACTCTAAACAAGGTAATTCTTCTCAAGAGGAACAACAAAACTCTAAGCATGATGATTCTTCTCAGGAGAAACAGCAAGATTCTAAACAAGACGATTCTTCCAAAGAGAAACAGCAAAACTCTAAGCAAGGTAATTTTTCTCAAGAGGAACAACAAAGTTCTAAACAAGATGATTCTTCTCAAGACAAACAGCAAAATTCTAAACAAGAAGACAATTCTCAAAACAAACAGCAAAGCTCAGGAAGTAACAGCATTTATGATTTTAGCAAACCAGAAAGTGACCATATTCATTCTCTACAAGATTTAATAGAGAAGATGAAACAGTCTAGTGACTTTGTTAATTACCATACATCTGACGATGAAACACTGCCTTATTGGATTTCTTACTACCGTCCTTCACTTGATGGAGAAAAGCTTCAAAAGTATTTAATGCCTACACTTTTAGAACATCCTTGTTCTTCTCTTGAGGAGCTAAAAGAACATATTCCAATGAGCGGTATTACAATTACGAACGACTTACAAAAAATTGAGGATATGGTTTTAAAAGGACATGCAATTATTCAATTGAACCAGCAAGATCAAAAATGCATGCTTGCAAACATTGCAATTGATACTTACCGGGCACCAAGCCCTCCTTTAAATGAATCAACAGTTATTGGTCCGCAAGAAGGTTTTGTAGAAGCTATTGATACGAATATTAATTTAGTAAGAAAACGCCTTCCTGTTTTAGATTTACACACAAAAGAGATGATTATCGGAGAATTTTCAAAAACAAAGGTTGTCATGATGTATTTAGACAACCTAGCTGAAAAAGATAATGTAGATTTTCTAGAGGAATCATTACGCGCTCTTGAATATGATCAAATTAACGATAGTGCTTATATACAAGAATTAATGGGTGAAAAGTCAATTTTCCCTCTCTATATAAATACAGAACGCACTGATAGAGTCACAAAAGCACTTATTGATGGAAAAATCGCTATTTTTGTTGATGGTTCTCCAAGTGTCCTATTAACACCTGTATCATATTTCGATTTTTTCATTTCGCCAGAAGACTATAACGTTTCTTGGCTGTACGCTACATTCTCAAGAATTTTAAGATTGATCGCTGTTCTATTCTCAATTTGTGCAACTCCATTATACGTTGCAGTTTTGAATTATCATTATGAATTGGTTCCGAGTGACTTACTTGAAACATTGATTTTATCAAGGGCTCAAGTACCATTTCCCCCTTTAATAGAAGCACTTTTCTTGGAACTTGCGATTGATTTATTAAGAGAAGCTGGCGCGCGATTACCTATGAAGGTCGGACAAACGCTCGGTATTGTAGGCGGTATCGTAATCGGGCAAGCGTCCGTGCAAGCTGGTTTAACGAGTAATATTTTATTAATTATCGTTGCCTTATCAGCGTTAGCTTCCTTTATTACGCCCATTTATAAAATGGGTAACGCCGTTCGTTTACTGCGTTTCCCATTTCTCGCCTTTGCAGAAATAGGTGGTCTATTTGGTATCTCTCTTGGATTTATCTTTTTATTTACCCATCTTTTTAGACTAACTTCTTTACGTAAACCGTACGCTCTCTTTTATCCAACTAGACAACAATCAATGAAAGATTCATGGATTCGTTTTCCATTAACGATGATTGATACAAGAGATGTACAAGCGAGACCACAGCATGTGAAAAAGTCAGCAAAAGGAATTTCAACAAAACATAGATCGGATTTTGATGATTAAGAAATGAGGTGCATTGATGAGTAAAGTCCAAGAAAAATATCAAATATCTCCTATCTTTGTTTTCTTCTTAATTCACAGTGCACAGTTTGGTGCTGGTGTTCTCGGATTCGCTCGTATTATTGCAAAGGCAGCTGGGTACGATGGCTGGATGGGGGTTCTACTCACAGGAATCTGTATCCATATTCTTATATGGATGATGTACTATTCATTAAAAAATACAGAGGGAAACTTAATTGATTTACACAAGCAAACTTTTGGGAAATGGATTGGAAATGGTATTAGTATCATCTTTATGGCTTATTTTTTTATTGTGAGTATCTCGGTCGTTAGAACATATGTCGAAATTATTCAAGTATGGATGTTTCCTAGTGCGTCCACCTGGATGCTCACATTCTTTATATGTTTAATAAGTTATTACATTATTTCATCAGGCTTCCGCGTCATTACAGGAATTTGTGTCATTTCTGTTGGTGGAACCTTAGGATATCTTTTTCTAAGTCTTTTTATTTTGAAATTCTCACATTGGGATAATTTACTTCCGATGTTTTCACATTCTTTTACCGATATTTTGAAAGCGGCCAAACTATCTATTTATAGTATGACAGGGTTTGAAATTTTTCTTATGGTTTATCCGTTTATTAAAGAGCCAGAGAAGTCCCATAAATTCGCACAATATGGGGCATTATTCTCTAATTGCTTATATTTGTTTAGTACTATTCTCGCTTTTACTTTCTTTAGTGAAAAACAACTACTCAAAACAATTTGGTCTCAACTTTCAATGACACAAGTTATTAAGCTTCCTTTTATAGAGCGACTTGAGTATATTGCTATTTCCGCTTATGCTCTCGTTATTGTTACGAGCTTTATCTTACCTTTATGGGCCGCTACTAGAGGAACTCATGAAATCTTTCGTGTTAAGCAACGTGGTATTTTAATCGCCTTTATGCTTATCACCTTAGTTGTTTCACAACTTTTAACGAACAGGCATGATATTAATGATTTTATTAGCAATACATCTAAAGTTAGTTTTTGGCTTATATATGTATACATCCCAATTCTATTTATTATTGTGTGGGTGAAAAGAAAATGGAAAAAACCAAAAGAAAATTAATACTTCTTGTTTGCATAAGTATCTTCAGTCTAACTGGTTGCTTACAAAAAAATATTATTGATGATGTTCAACTCATTCAAGGAACTGTCTTCGATACAGCAAAAGATGATAAAGTAAAAGTTACATTCGTTTGCCCCATACAAAAAAAGGGAAATAAAGTTCAAGTTTATGAAGGAACAGGAAACGCAGTAAAACAAGTAAAGGCAGATACATCTTTAGAATCCTCGCAACCGTTCGCAAGCGGTCAAATGCGTGTTGCCTTATTCACAACAAAAATTGCTAAAAAAGGATTATCAACAGCTTTTGACACATTAATTCGTGATGTGAATATTGGTAACTCACTTTATGTGGGCCTATTAGAGGGCAGCGGTACTGAACTATTCAAGGGGAAATATACTACATCTTATAACGTTGCAATTTATATAAAAAAATTGTTAGAACATAATATGGAAACTGGCCCTTTACCAACTGACAATTTATATTTAGGTGCCTTCAGGTACTACCGTGAAGGACAAGATTCTTATATGCCTATCCTGAAAAAACATGGAGATAAAATAAGAATTACTGGTATCGGTCTCTTAAAAAAGGATAAGTTAGTCGGAACAATTAATTACCACGATATGTTTGTTTTCAAAGGACTACTAGAAAAGCACCGCTTAGACTCACATGAATTTAAAACCAATCCTGGCTATACAATGATTAATAACATCCGTTCCGTTCCTACCTACGAAATAAATATAAAAAATGGAAAACCTTCTTTCTATATTCATGTGAAAATGGAAGCTCGTATTCAAGAATTATCTCGAAAATTCAACTTAGAAAATGAAAAGAACACGCAAAAAATAGCAAAATCAATTGAGAAACAATTAGATGCGAAAGCTACAAAACTTATTAAACAGTTTAAATCTCTAAATGTTGATCCTCTTGGACTCGGAGCAAAATATAGACAACATTATCGTCCATTCAAATTAGAAGAGTGGCGAAGAATGTATAAAGATGTCCCTATTAAAATAAAATACACCGTAAATATTACAAATTCTGGTGTGATTGAATAAGTTAATGATTGAACTCCCCTCTCTGGCATGGTACAACGGAGAAGGGAGTTTTTATTTTTAAATAGAGAAAAGGGATATTTACGGGGGAGCTTATGTCTAAAAAATTAATAAAACCTATTTTAAATGGTATTTTATTTCTCGGCGTCTTTTTATTTGCTCATACATACTTAAAAAATGTTTCTTTCACACGTTATTTACTTGTCGTTATACCAATGCTACTCATCGGAATGTTTGGCATCGATCTTATTTTATCCATTTTAATTAAGAAAGAAGAATAACGAGCGAACATCTTATTTCTCATAAGATGTTTTTTTATTAAATAACTACCTTATGTTACAATAAACTTCGGCATAACGTAAGAAAGGATGAAACAACATGACAAACGAAAAAGGTTTAGATAAAGGGTACGAACTTGTTGCAAAAATGCATGAAGAGTTCGGACATCCTGTGACAAGTACTCCAACAAAACTAACAGAAGAGCGTGCAAAAATTCGTGCTAGCTTTATGCAAGAAGAGTTAGAAGAATTTCTAGAAGCAACAACTGTTGAAGATCAATATGATGCACTTATTGACCTTATTTACTTTGCATTCGGAACGTTTGCAGAAATGGGCGTACGTCCAGATAAAGGATTCGAAATTGTAAACAATGCTAACATGGCAAAACTATTCCCTGATGGAAAGCCTCGATTCCGCGAGGGCGACGGCAAAATTATGAAACCAGAAGGATGGCAAGCACCGGAACCACAACTTCGTGCGGAAATCGAACGCCAACGTCAAGAGGCAGAAAAAAACTGCTAGGATCTCCTAGCAGTTTTTTATTATGTCTTTTTTCCTTTGGTCTATTAATGACCCACGTGTCCCGCGTGCCCTGCTGCTCCTGCTGCTCCTGCTGCTCCTGCTGCTCCTGCTGCCGCCCCTGCTCCAATTCCACCTGCCCAAGGCTGCTGTTGCTGCTGATACTGTTGGTATTGTTGTTGACCCTGATGCTGTTGTTGGCCTTGATGATGCTGTTGACCTTGGTGATGGTGTTGACCTTGGTGATGATGTTGACCTTGGTGATGGTGTTGACCTTGGTGATGGTGTTGACCTTGGTGATGATGTTGACCTTGGTGATGATGTTGGCCTTGGTGATGGTGTTGACCTTGATGAGTTTGAGAAAGGACAGCCTGCGGGTGAATTTGATGATGACCTTGGTGATGTACTTGTTGCTGATGGTGGCCGTGATGATCTTGATGACCGTGGTGCTGATGGTGACCGTGGTGCTGATGGTGACCGTGGTGCTGATGGTGACCGTGGTGCTGATGGTGGCCTTGGTGTGTTTGGAAAAGAACAGCCTGCGGATGAATTTGATGATGACCATGATGATGTACTTGTTGTTGATGATGACCGTGGTGCTGATGATGGCCTTGGTGACCATGATGGCCGTGTTGTTGATGATGGCCATGATGCTGATGATGACCGTGGTGCTGATGATGACCGTGGTGCTGATGATGACCGTGTTGTTGATGATGGCCGTGATGCTCATGATGACCGTGAACACCTTGAGGGAATCCGCCGATTCCACCAGCTACAACACCAACGCCAGGTACAGGAAATCCTGTTTGTACACCGCCAACGAAAGATGGAAATGTAGTTGGCATACCTACAGGCACTCCTCCTTGTGTACCTCCTACTACTGCCGGAAATCCTGTTTGCACTCCAGCTACTGATGTTGGGAATCCTGTTTGTACACCCGCCACTGACGTCGGAAATCCTCCAGCTTCTCCTCCCATCCAACTTGGGATTCCGCCATATCCGTGTTGACCATCTCCTCCCATAAACATCATTTGTCCATAACTATCCGATCCACCTCCGAAGAAGCCATGTGGTGCATTATTGTCCATCCCTTTCATTCCTTTCACCTCTTCTGCTCAATTTAACCTACCTTTTTTATCATATTTCCTATAGAAGAATAGGTGTTTGTCTATATAGGAATTCCGCACCTTTTTCTTCATTCTCCATTCATGATAGGATTAATTGACTGATTATTTTTCTTTCACTTGAAAGGGGGCATTTCCATTGGAGAACATAGCAAAAGCTTCAATTGATGATTTAGAGTCAATCTTACATATAGATGTCGCTGTAATCGGAGACGATAGTAGACGAAATTATATTAAACACGCTATTGATGAAGGAAAATGCATAATTGCAAAAGAGGACAATTCTATTTCCGGTTTTCTAACATACGATACAAATTTCTTTGGTTGTACTTTCCTCTCATTAATCATTGTTTCGCCAACGAAAAGAAGACAAGGTCATGCAAGCTCATTAATCTCATATATGTTAAGTAATTCTCCTACTCAAAAAATATTTTCTTCAACGAACGAATCGAATGCAAATATGCAAAAAGTTTTTAAAGCGAATGGATTTATGCGTAGTGGAATAATTGAAAACCTAGATAAAGGCGATCCAGAAATTATTTTCTATATAAAAAAGCTCAGAGCATAGAGGCTCTGAGCTTTTCTTTCATTCATTAGTTTGCAACAACGTTAACAAGTTTTCCAGGAACAACAATTACTTTACGAACTGTTTTCCCTTCAATTTGTTCTTTGATTTCCTCAAGTGCAAGTTGTTCCATTTCTTCTTTTGATGCATCTTTACTCATTGTTAATTTTGCGCGAACTTTGCCCATAATTTGAACAACGATTTCAACTTCATCTTCTACAAGTTTAGACTCATCAAATGTTGGCCAGCTTGCATATGTGATTGTTTCACTGTATCCAAGTTTGCTCCATAGTTCTTCCCCGATGTGAGGTGCAACTGGTGCAATCATTTTCACGAAACCTTCTACATATTCTTTCGGAAGTGTTTCAGCTTTGTATGCATCGTTAATGAATACCATCATTTGAGAAATCGCTGTGTTGAAGCGAAGCTCTGCATAGTCTTCTGTTACTTTCTTCACTGTTTGGTGGTAAGCTTTTTCAAGATCTTTGTTTGGTGCATCAGTAATTTTCTCACTTAATTCACCGTTCTCTTGAATGAATAGGCGCCATACGCGGTCTAGGAAGCGACGAGCTCCGTCAAGACCATTTTCAGACCAAGCGATTGAAGCATCTAATGGTCCCATGAACATTTCGTATAGACGAAGTGTATCTGCACCGTGGCTTGCTACGATATCATCAGGATTTACAACGTTACCTTTTGATTTACTCATTTTCTCGTTGTTTTCACCTAAGATCATACCTTGGTTGAATAATTGTTGGAACGGTTCTTTCGTTGGAACTACACCGATATCATATAATACTTTATGCCAGAAACGAGCATATAGTAAGTGAAGTACAGCGTGCTCTGCTCCACCGATATAAATATCAACTGGAAGCCATTGTTTTACTTTTTCAGGGTCTACAAGTGCTTCGCTGTTGTTTGGATCGATGTAGCGTAAGTAGTACCAGCAGCTACCAGCCCATTGCGGCATTGTATTCGTTTCACGACGACCTTTTTTACCAGTTTCAGGATCAACAACATTTACCCACTCTTCAATGTTTGCAAGTGGTGATTCACCTGTACCTGAAGGACGAATGTTTTCTGTTTTCGGAAGAACTAATGGTAATTCTTCTTCTTTCACAGCTGTCATTGTACCATCTTCCCAATGGATTACTGGAATTGGCTCACCCCAGTAACGTTGGCGACTAAATAACCAGTCACGTAGACGGTACGTTACTTTTTGATTTCCTGCGCTTGTTACTTCAAGCCACTCAATCATTTTTACAATTGCTTCTTCTTTATTTAAACCATCAAGGAATGCTGAGTTTACGTGCGCACCATCACCTGTATATGCTTCTTTCGAAATGTCTCCGCCTTTTACAACTTCCTTCATTGGAAGATTGAACGTTGATGCGAATTCATAGTCACGCTCATCGTGAGCTGGAACTGCCATTACAGCACCTGTTCCGTAAGTTGCAAGAACATAATCAGCGATCCAGATTGGTAATTTCTCACCGTTTACTGGGTTAACTGCGTAAGCACCAGTGAATACACCAGTTTTTTCTTTCGCAAGTTCTGTACGCTCTAAATCGCTCTTCATTTTAACAGAGTTAATGTAAGCTTCTACAGCTTCTTTTTGTTCTGGTGTTGTAATGTTAGCAACAAGTGCGTGCTCTGGAGCCAGTACACAGTAGCTTGCTCCAAATAGTGTATCAGGACGCGTTGTGAAAACTGTGAACTTCTCATCTGTACCGTCGATGTTGAAGTGTACTTCTGCACCTTCAGAACGACCGATCCAGTTACGCTGCATATCTTTTAAGCTTTCTGGCCAATTAAGCTCATCTAGATCTTCTAATAGACGATCTCCGTAAGCTGTAATTTTTAACATCCACTGTCTCATCGGACGACGCTCAACTGGATGTCCACCGCGCTCACTCTTACCGTCAATGATTTCTTCGTTTGCAAGTACTGTACCAAGTGCTGGGCACCAGTTTACAGGTACTTCATCAACGTAAGCTAAACCTTTTTCAAATAGTTTTAGGAAGATCCATTGTGTCCACTTGTAGTAGGTTGGATCTGTTGTATTTACTTCACGATCCCAATCGTAAGAGAAGCCTAATGCTTTAATTTGATTACGGAACGTATTAATATTAAGCTCTGTAAATTCAGCCGGGCTGTTCCCAGTATCAAGTGCATATTGCTCTGCTGGAAGACCGAATGCATCCCATCCCATTGGATGAAGAACGTTATATCCTTGCATACGCTTCATACGAGATAAAATATCTGTCGCTGTATAACCTTCTGGATGACCTACGTGTAAGCCTGCACCTGATGGATATGGGAACATATCTAGTGCATAAAATTTTGGTTTTTCTGTTTCATCTGGCGTACGGAATGTTTTATTCTCTTCCCAATGCCCTTGCCACTTCTTCTCAATTTCTTGATGATTAAAGCTCATGAGATACCCTCCTTGAAATTCTATTTATTTTCACCGCCCAAAATACAAAAAACCTCTCATCCCTAGAAAGGGACGAGAGGTTATAGATTCCCGCGGTACCACCCTAAATTAATGTAATAAATACATTCGCTTAGATCCGTAACGTGGATTAACGGCAATTGCTACTAATGATTTCACAACTGCAACTCAAAGGCGAGTTCATAACGAAACGTGGATTGACTTGCACCGACCGTCAACTCTCTAAACCAGCTTCTATTACTACTACTCCTTCTCACTGTTATTACAAATATGAGTTAATGTGAACTACCCACCACTTAGTATCTCTTAAGAGCTTACTTGAAGCGGGGGGCTTCTCGGTTAATCGTTACTCTTGCTAACTAACGAATTTGTCTTAGGACAGCCGAGCTAACTCCCTTGTTCCAAAGGATATTTTATTACTATTTATTTAAATATATTCTAAAACATGTTGCATGTTCCGTCAAACTAAACTGCAATTTTTTCTTCAACTGTTTCTTCTACTTTTACTCGTCTATCATAAATACTCGTTGCTATAAGCGCTACTACAAGCATTACCATGATCGCAATAAACAATACTTCCATATTGTATAAGTCAACAATCGCTCCGCCAACGACCGGTCCGAACATTTTCCCTACAGTCGCTGCGCTATTTACAACACCTTGATAAAATCCTAGCTTATCTTTCGGTGCAAGTATATTTGCGATGGTTGGAACTGCCGGCCATACGAATAATTCACCAATTGTTAATGTCACCATCGCAACGAGAAACATCGTAAATTGCTGCGCTTGACTTAAAACAATAAACGACGCCGCAAAAATGATGATTCCAATCATAATTTGTTGTTTTAAAGAACGCTTCATCCAGCGAATTAACATACTAACAAGTGGCTGCGCACAAACAATCATCGCTCCGTTTATCGTCCATAATAAACTATAATGGCGGAGGCTAATATCTAATTCTCGCATATGAGTCGCAATTGCCCCTTGCCACTGTACGTATGTAACCCAGCATAAAGCATATGCTACACATACGATTAGAAGCGCTTTGAAGCCAGGTGTAAGTGACCAACCTTTTTTCGTTTCGGCTTCTTTTTGTACCTCTTGCTCTTTTTTTGCTTCCATACCACGAAATCCAATAAACGCAATTAAGAAGAAAATAAAATATAAAATAAAGTTCGCTAAGAAAATATAATCAAAACGATAAGACGCAACTAATCCACCGCACGCTGTTCCAATCGCAATCCCAACGTTTTGTCCAACATACATTGCATTGAACGCTCTTCTCCCGCCTTCTGGCCAAACCGTACCGACCATCGCATACATCGATGGAGACACCATTCCAGAACCGAATCCGATTAATGCTAGCCACACAACATATAATGGCCAACCATGGAAAAATACAAGACCTAAAATCGATACAAGTGTAATGACAATCCCTACTAAAATTGATTTATAACCGCCCCATTTATCAAATAAAACACCGCCGAGCAAGTTTCCGATTACACCAGTAAGCGAGTTGATCATTAATACCATTCCGGCTACTGATAAAGATTTCCCTAAACTATCATGTAAGTAAATTGTATTAAAAGGCCATAAAAAAGAAGCACCCGTGACATTAATAATCATCCCAGCTACTAATAGCCATACTTTCCTTGGCATAGTCTCCCCTCCTATTCTCTTTTTTTCGTTCATATATATAACAGTAAAATTGTAGTCGTTTTTAAATAGGAAGGCAACTGATTAATAGTTGATGAAATTCAGATAATAGCACAAAGACGATTAGAATGTATTCTAATCGTCTTTGTAAAATATTAATCTATAAATAATGGAATCGTTCCCTCGCGAAAGGTTATCCAACTTCCTTTTTACGTTTTGCACTTTCTTTCGCACTCCATTTAAATATTTTGTCTAGTAGAGAGTATATTCTCCCAGACTCCTTCGTTAATAATGGCCCTAACGACGCCAATATTAAAACATATAAAGCTGAGAATGGTTTAATCGTTGCCATTAAGCCACCCGCTATTCCGAGATTCGCGACAATAATGGAGAATTCCCCACGTGATATAAGTGTTAAACCGATATTCGTAGAAGCCTTATGCGATAACCCGGCTTTACGACCTGCAATCATTCCAGCTGTAAAATTACCGATGAGAGTAATGAAAACTGCTCCTAATGCCAACCATACTGCTCCTCCAAGTGAAAACGGATCTATACTTAAACCGAAGCTGAAGAAAAATATAGCTCCAAAGAAATCACGAAACGGGACGACGAGATGCTCGATCCGGTCACTATGCTCTGTTTCTGAAAAGACGAGTCCTAACAATAAAGCCCCAATCGCTTCCGCAACATGAATTGTTTCTGAAAATCCTGCTACAAAGAATAAAATAGCGAATATTACGATAATAAAAATTTCGTTTGACGAAATATCTAATACTTTATTTAGGAACGGCGTAGCTTTTCTAGCGATTACAAAGAATAGGAGCATATACCCTACTGCGATTAACACCGATGTAAGAGCACCTACAAATGATGTTGCACCTCCGAGTACTAATCCTGAAACAACTGATAAATATACAGCTAAAAAGATATCATCAAACATAATGATTCCTAAAATTAGCTCTGTCTCTTTATTACCAGATCTTCTTAAATCAACGATTACTTTCGCTACAATTGCACTCGATGAGATTGTAATAATTCCAGCAATAATTAATGTTTCTAGTAAGGGGAAGCCCATTATATATCCATAAAGTAAACCTAATATGAAATTAAGCGATATATGAACACTACCCCCAAAAGCAATCGACTTTCCTGATTTAATTAATTTTTTTATTGAGAATTCTAAACCTAAATAGAATAAGAGGAATATGACGCCAACACGGCCGAGGAAGGAAATAACTTCTCCGCTTTCAATAAACCTTAAATCGATAAGTCCTAAATCTGGGGCATGAGGCCCCACTAACATACCGAGTATAATGAGAAACGGAATAATCGAGAACTTTAACTTCGCAGCGAGGATAGCTGCAAAAGCTACTAATACTAACGCAGTTCCAACTTCAAAGATTAAAGTATCCATCGATTAGGAATCACCTCCTGCTGAAAGCAATTCATTAATAATTCTTTTCACTTCATGTCTTTCACCCGACAATACGAGCATATCGCCAGCTTCAATAATAGAGTCTGGACCTGGATTAAAGAATTTCTTCATATTCTTTTTCAAAATAGCAATAATCGTTACGTTATACGTTTTTCTGACATGTAAGCTACCAATTGTTTGTTGTACTACTGGTGCATTATTCTCCACCTTAAACCATTCAATTGATAATCCTTCAAAAGCCATCTCAATTGTGTCTAGCGCTTGCGGCCTATATACCATTCCGCCTAATATAGCCGCAATTTGTCTCGCTTCAGAATCACGAAGAGAAATGCTTGAAATACTCTCATCGTGATCCGCATCAAAATGATACATTTCTCTTCGGCCATCATCATGAATAACGATAACCATTTTTTCATTACCTTTTGTGATTACTTCAAACTTACAACCAATGCCCGGTAGTTCACTCTCTCTAATATTCATATTTTCCGCCTCCTAAAGTTTTTAGTTACGGCTTTTACAAATCTACATCAATCTCTGTTTTAAACTTCTCATCTTTTGAGATTCCTAAATACTTGAGCGTCTCTGATGGAGTTGCGTGATGAAAATGCTTTTGCAATAGCGCAATCGCTATTCCTCTTTTGTACGCATGAAATCCAAATGTTTTTCGCATTGAATTCGTTCCAATCTTTCCAACAATCCCAACCGCTTCAGCTGCGCTATGGATAACACGATATGCTTGTTGGCGTGAGATTGAATTTGTCGTTTTATTAGATTGAAATACGTAGTTTTCTCTTTGAGCATCAATAGATTTTACATACTCTAAAATGGCTTCTTTTACTTTTGTATTTAAATAAATATCTTGTTTAAATTTTTCATCTTTCACAGGAAGAGAATAAAACTCTTTAACAGTCTTATCTTCATTTAATACCTCTTCAAATTTCATACTAAGTAGCTCAGTAATCTTTAATCCAGTGTTAATTCCAATAACAAATAAAAGATAATCTCGCTGCGAGTGCTCTTTTAAATACTTTTTCATAGCCTCAATTTGGTTTATATCTTTTAATGCCTCTACAACTTCCATACATGTATCTCCTCATCTTATGAACGGTAATTTTCTCATTATCCTGTCCATTTTACCTTATCATGCTATGAGATTTCCATGTATTATCCATTATTTTCACAATATACTCTTACGACAATTTTTCATTTGGAAATTTATGATTGTACAAATACGGTGTGGGTAGAAAAAATAGGGGGAGTACAAGTTCAGCTTCTTTCTATAGATCGGATTCCTCCTTTCATTTTTCGGTTGCTGATACTTTCATATTATGTTACTTATTTACATTATATTATATATTTCAGTAACATTAAAGTGTTTTTTCTGAAAATATAAAAAGCCGAGCACTTTCACTCGGCTTTTTACCTATTAATCTTCTTTTGGAAGAACAATTCCTTTATACAATTGAACTGTAATGAAGTAATAAATCGCATAAATAACTAAGAAAATTACGATTGGTACCCAAATACGGAAGTAAGGATCCATTAAAATAAATCCGAAAATATTCATACCAACTAATACGTGAGCGATCCCCACAATTGCTGGGAATAAGAATACTAAGAATAATTCTTTATAAATCGATTTCGTTAATAACTCACGGCGCACACCGATTTTACGAAGCATTTGATAACGCGTAATATCTTTTGATGCACCAGAAAGAATTTTAAACATTAAACAACTTGCCATCATTGCTAAGAACGCAATTCCAAGGAAGAATCCCATAAATACTGTTCCACTCGCAATGCCGTAGAATCCATTGTAAGATTGATATTTACTATCTAATCTTTCAGCTTTTACATTTTTATATTTAACTAGCTGCAACTCGTCAAGTTTTTTCCATTCTTTTGTGTATGCTACAAAATCGTCTGTTTTTCCAGTAACTACGATTCCTTCTTTACCATTTACAGTATCGTACATTTTCTGATCTACAATTTTAATTGCATGATCTTCATATAGATAAAATGGCTGAATTGTTCTGAAAGCCTCGTTCCATTCTTCTGGAAGTTCTTTAGCACTCGCATCTTTTTCATTCATTTCTCTAGAAACTGCACCTACTGGTAGTTCCTCTGAAACTTTCTTTGTTTTTCCTAAATCCTTCATACTTTCCATCTGTTTTGTATCTTGTACGAAAGGAGGGTTTTTCTCTAAATCTTCTTTTACATAATAAACGTATTTATTATCAACTTTGTAACGATATTCATTTTTCTCTTTAAATGTAATACCATCTAAAATTTTCTTTTCTTCAGCTGTTGGGTTATGAATAACTGAATCATATATTACTAAACCATCAACCATTTTTATAACGTTATTTTTAAATGCCATACCACCTGAAATTGCACCCGCTCCAAGAGCAACTAACATCGCTACCGTTGCAAGTACTTTCGTTAAGCTATTAATACGGAAATTTAATTGTGCAAACGTAAAAGCATTAAGTCCTTTTTCACTACGCTTTTTATTACTCTTTAACTTTCTAATGATAACTGGGAGAAGTGATCCAAATAGCATGTAAGTACCAGTTGTTGTTGTAATTAATGCAATAAGGATTCCCATTTCTCTTAGTTTTTCCATGTAAATCATTGATGCATAGCCAATTCCTAATAAAATAACAGCAAGGATTGCAACGACACCTGTCATTTTTCCTTTTACCGCAACACGTTCTGTTTGTGCATCTGCATGTACAAGTTGCAGTACTGAAATACGTGATAACTTAATACTGTTCATAATTGCTGATAATACAAATAATGCAAAGAAGAAAATGCAAGTAACAGTCATAGATGGTAGATAAAATGCCTTATAGCCTTCACCAGCAAATTCTAATTGTTTCATTAATAACTGTCCGATACCTTCTGCAAGTCCTACACCAACTGTAAGTCCAATCGCAAGAGACGCAGCACCTAATACAATCGTTTCAATAAACATAAGTAATGTAACTTTATGCTTTTTTGCACCTAACATCATGTACATACCGAATTCTTTTTGACGAAGAGATAATAAGAAAGAGTTCGCATATAAAATATAGAAGAACGTTATAATTGCTAATAAAAATGAACCTGCTTGGAATACGAAACCAATAGACTTAATAACAGAATTGGATTCGATAAACGCTTTATTCAGCGCTAACGTTTGGAACATATAAAAAATTGAAATCGACATGACAAGACCAACAAGTAAGACAATATAATCTTTCAGCTTACTCTTTAGCCCTGACATGGAAAGTTTAAATAACATGCCCTAGACCTCCCTTCCTACGCTTTTTGTGTGCCTAAGTCCGCAAGCACATCTAAAATTTCTTTATAAAATTCTTCACGCGTACCACCGCGGTGAATTTCTTTATATAGCTCACCATCTTGAATGAATAAAATACGCTGACAGTAACTTGCACTATATGGATCATGCGTAACCATCATAATAGATACGCCTTGTTCTTCATTTAAGTTTGTCATCGCATCAAGTAAACTTGCTGCATTTTTCGAATCAAGAGCTCCTGTTGGCTCGTCTCCTAAAATAATTGCCGGTTCATGCACTAGTGCACGTGCTGCTGCTGAACGTTGTTTCTGTCCACCGGATACTTCAGTTGGATACTTTTGAAGAATTTCTGTAATCCCTAACATATCCGCTACTTTCTCTACTTTCGGTCCAATATTACGTGATGAAACACCTTGAAGTGAAAGTGGAAGTGCAATGTTCTCATAAATAGATAAGTTCTCTAATAAGTTGAAGTCTTGGAAAATGAATCCTAACTTTTGCGAACGGAAATCAGAAAGCTCACCTTGCTTCATTTTCGTAATGTCCGTACCCGCAATTTCAACAACGCCACCCGTTGCTTTATCAAGCGTTGAAATTACATTTAATAATGTCGTTTTACCAGAACCAGATGGTCCCATAATACCAACAAATTCACCCTCTTGAATTGAGAATGATACACCTTTTAACGCGTGTGATTGGTTCTCACCTTTTTTACCGTACACTTTTTGAACGTTTTTCACGTCTACAACTGGTTTCGTCATATATATCCTCCTACACTTGTTTTTCCATTACCTATTTTGCGCCTTTTGGAGGTGAACTGCTATTTATTAACATTACAATTACCTTACACTTTTGTAATAAAATAAAACCAGGTCGTATTTCGACCTGGTTTACTCTGATTGCTTCGATCTTTGAGGTTGTCCTTTTTTACTGTTACGCTGTTTCACTTGAACAACTGGATCAAGTTCATTTGAAAATTCAGCGTTATGTCCATTTTGCGTTTTTTGCTCTGGATTATTTTGATCTGAACGTTTTGCCATTACATTCACTCCTTATTAGTGCGGTGTAATAATCATTTGATGTTGCAATTGGCGAATTGCCATACGTGCTCTATTTAATTGCTCACGTTGCTCATCATTCGCATGTTGCTGCATAGTTTGTAAGTCGTTATATGCTTGTTCTAATTGTAACTGAGCATCCGAATACTCCATCGTATTGTAATGCTCTTGTCTCATGCCTTGGTCTAATTGTTCTTTCGCATATTCCACCGCTTGTTCTGCCTGTGTAATATACTCTTCAAGTGATTGACGCTCTGCCATAATTGTCCCTCCTTGCTTCAATTCCCCTTTAGTGTGTCCCTTCCATATGAACCTTATGAGTATGTTATAATGGATTTTGTTTCATTTTGACTCGTCTTAGGAGGGAAAATAATGAAGGTTCAAAACCCTTTTCCATATACAAATGACAATAAACGTTATCATACATGGAATTACCACTTACGAAATGAATTTGGTGAAAAAATCTTTAAAGTTTCATTAGATGCTGGCTTCGATTGCCCGAACCGTGACGGTACAGTTGCTTACGGTGGTTGCACGTTTTGTAGTGCTGCTGGATCTGGTGACTTCGCTGGCGATCGCCGCGATGATGTTATAACGCAATATCATGAAATGAAAGAAAAAATGCACTCAAAGTGGAAAGACGGAAAATGTATCGCTTATTTTCAGGCTTACACAAATACACATGCACCACTTGAAGTGTTAAAAGAAAAATTCGAACCGCTTCTAGCAGAAAAAGATGTTGTCGGTCTTTCTATCGCAACTCGTCCAGATTGCTTACCAGACGATGTTGTTGCATATTTAGCGGACTTAAATAAACGCACGTACCTTTGGGTTGAACTCGGACTACAAACCGTCCATGAACGTACTGCAAATCTTATTAATCGTGCTCACGATTATCCTTCTTACGTTGAGGGCGTAAATAAATTACGTAAGCATGGCATTAGAGTTTGCTCGCATATTATTAACGGTCTTCCCCTTGAAGATTATGACATGATGATGGAAACAACTCGTGAAGTAGCAAAGCTTGACGTACAAGGAATTAAAATCCACTTACTTCATTTATTAAAAGGAACGCCAATGGTGAAGCAATATGAAAAAGGACAATTAGAATTCCTTTCTCTTGAAGATTACGTAAGTCTCGTTGTTGACCAACTTGAAATTATTCCAGAAGATGTAATTGTGCACCGCATCACAGGTGACGGTCCGCCTGATTTAATGATTGGCCCAATGTGGAGCTTAAATAAATGGGAAGTATTAAATTCCATCGATGCAGAATTTGTACGCCGCGGAAGCTGGCAAGGAAAATATGCAAATGAGGAGAAACAAAAATGAAATTAGAACGTGTATTACCGTTTGCTCGCTCGCTGCTGCAAACGGCTGTTAAAGAAGGCGATTACGCTGTAGATGCAACTTTAGGAAATGGACATGACACTTGCTTCCTAGCTGAAATCGTTGGAGATAACGGAAAAGTATTTGGATTTGATATTCAAAAAGAAGCAATTGAAAGCTCTACTATCCGCCTAAAAGAAAAAGAGCTTTTTGAACGTACTGTTTTAGTTCACGATAGTCACGATACGCTTCTATCCGTACTACCAGAAGATGCAAAAGGAAAAGTAACAGGCGCTATCTTCAACTTAGGTTACCTTCCAGGCGGTGACAAGCATATCGTCACAAAACCGAACTCAACAATCTCGGCGATCGAGCAATTATTAGAAGTAATGGCACCTGAAGGTATCATCGTCCTTGTCATTTACCACGGACATCCAGAAGGACAAGTAGAACGCGACGCTGTACTTAAATTTGCAGAAGAACTAGATCAAAAAGAAGCTCACGTTTTGCGATACGGCTTCATTAACCAGCAAAATAACCCGCCATTTATTGTGGCGATTGAGAAGCGATAAAGTGAAACTTTAATCAGTGAGGTTTACTGTCCGGCAAATAGCAGGATAATTATATCAACGATTTTTCAGATATATCGATCATTCGACAAAACATAACAAAAAAAGACGTGCATTCATTGCACGTCTTTTTCTTATTCTCCTATATAATGGATGTATACAATATTTGAAGAAAGAAGGATAGAACTTTGCTAGTAGAACTAAGAGGAATTCAAAAGAAGTATGGCAAATCACTTATACTAGACAACATCGATTTATCCATTCCAGAAGGAGAAGCACTCGCTATTATTGGTGGGAACGGGACTGGAAAAAGTACTTTACTCAAAATAATTGCAGGCTTTATTCCACCTACGGCAGGGACACTTCAAAGAAAAGAACATATACAAATCAGTTATGTCCCTGAACATTTTCCTGAAGGAATTCGTTTTACATTAGAGGATTATTTATATCATCTCGGCCACATTCACGGTTTATCAACAAAATATTTAAGAAACAAAATTCCGATGCTCCTTGAATCTTTTCATCTACATCATGCAAAGCATTACGTTGTACGAAACTTTTCAAAAGGTATGAAACAAAAAACAGGCATTATGCAAGCATTACTTACGGACGTCCATTTATTAATTCTAGATGAACCTCTTTCTGGACTCGACCCTAACTCTCAGCAAGAATTAGAGCATATTTTACTCTCATTAAAACAACAAGGCATATCTATACTCTTCACATGTCACGAAAAACAACTACTAGAAAACTTCGCCGATAGAATTGTGACATTAGCAAATCATACAATTGCGGAAGATACCTCTGTGCAAAAATCAACAGAACAGGTCTATATTGAGGCAATTGTTCACGAAACATTTTCAGCTATAGAACTACAAAAGCAATCAGGATTTATACAAGTTACACACAATTCAAATCAAAACCTCATTCAATTACAAATCGAAAAGGAATATGCAAACGAAATGCTTCAGTTTTTATTACATAAAAAAGCATCTATCACACTGCTACAGCCTAATTTTTAAATCGAAAGAAGGTTTATTATGTTTGCGCTTATTCGTTACCATTTTCTCGACTACACGAAATCGTATAAGTACATTCCTCCTATTGCGATGTACTGCATAAGCTTACTTTTTGTATATACATATAAACCAACTCCCATTGTACCAACATACTTAGAAACAGCACTCGCACTTTATTTATTATCTGCCTGGATTACAGTCACAATTTTTCATACTGAAGATCCTGTACAAGAACAAATCACTATTTCACATACAAATAATATTTCGGCATTATACGTTGGTAAATATATTACGGCTTTTTTTATTTGTACTGTTTTATCTTTTATATCCGTAATCTATCCAATTATTTTGCAAATGTTTAATGAAAAAATGACAGCTTCTTTATTTCTAGTCGGATTTCTCGCTCACATGTCTTTATCTATACTAGGAATTTCAATCGCAACATTATTTACTAGAAATATTATTCAAAAAGCAAGCACCGCTTGGCTTAGTCTTACATTTATATTACTTATGACGATTGCCTCAATCCGGTTAAAAAAAGAGTTACTATGGTTTTTACCACCTGTCGAAAGCTTTATAATGCTTGGACAATACAAATATAATATACTTACTCATACTCTATGGCTTACAGCTTGGGCTATTGTATATTCATTTTTATTACTTACTTTATTTCTTTTTCTCGTTCGCAGAAAACGTTTTTGATTACATATTAAAGGGGACTAAACAATGATTGGAATACTAGCAGGAATGGGTCCAAAATCAACCGGACCATTCGTCGATACAGTTGTAGCAGAGTGCCAAACAATATACGGAGCAAAGCATGATATTGACTTTCCTCATATGATGATTTATTCGTGCCCAACACCGTTTTATATGGATCGCCCTATTGATCATGCGGCGATGAAAAAAGCGATTATTGAAGGAGCGCAAAAACTTGAAAGTACTGGTGTAGATTTCATCGCAATGCCATGTAATACAGCGCATCTTTATTTCGAGGAATTAAAGCGTTCTATTACCATTCCTATTTTGAATATAGTCGATGAGACGTTAAAAGCAATTCCTGAAAATACAAAAAGAGTCGCTCTTCTTGCAACAGAAGCGACTATTCAAGCTGGTATTTACCAAGATGGGATTGCAAAACGTAATATAGAGTATATTCATCATGAAAAATGGCAGACAATGATTAATCAAATTATTACTTGTATTAAAAGCGGAGAAGTTGAAGAAGCTCGCAAATTATGGAGTGTGCTCGTTTTACAGTTAAAAGACGAAGTAGATACCGCTATTATCGCATGTTCCGATTTGAATGTGGTGGTGAGTGAGGACTTTGTTGATTCCGCTCAATGTCTTGCGAAAGCAGTTGTTAGGATCTATGCATCCAATATAAAAAAGTCTTCATAAACATAGAACACATCCTTTTTAAAATGTGTTTTATGTTTGATAAAAACAACCAAAACTTTTAACTTTTTTCACAATTCTTTCAAAGTAATCACACTTAATCTCGCTATATTAAATAAGTAGTTTATTCATATAGGGAAGGTTAGGGGAACTGTCGTATGAAACAAAATCGTTCGCTTCATTATATTTTTTGGCGTTGGCATTTTTATGCCGGGCTTTTTATTACGCCGCTTCTTATTACTTTGTCACTGAGCGGAATTGGGTATTTATTTCGGGAAGAAGTTGAAGATTTCATCTATAAAGATTTATATTTCGGGAAGAGCGCCCAAACAGAATCTATTTCGATGTCTGATTCGCTTTTCTTAACAGAGAAAAAATATCCGCATTATAGCGTGACGAAAATTAGTGAGTTTAATGGGGATTATAATACTAGGCTTACGATTGCTAATGAATATACTGGGCAACAAAAATATGTGTATTTAGATAGCAATAATCAAATTGTTGGAGATCAAAATGCAAGTGAAACTTTTGCCAATATAATGCGGGAATTACATAGTTCTCTTTTAGTTGGTGGCACTGTCGTCAACTATACTGTAGAGCTTGCGGCATGCTGGACAATCTTTTTAATTGTGACTGGATTGTATATGAGTATACGCCAATTCAAAAACACACCCGCATCCACTAAGCGAGAAAAAGCAAAACGACGTCATTCTATTATCGGTATTATATTTACAATTCCACTCGTTTTGTTAGTCGCATCTGGATTACCATGGTCAGGATTTATGGGGAACCAAATTTATAAAATCGCATCGTCGAATGAATCGATTGGATATCCGACATTGTATATGGCACCGCCTGAATCGAAGGTAAAAGAATTACCGTGGGCAACTAGAAAAGAAGCTCCTCCTGAATCGAATTCAAATGAGCCAAAAGCAATTTCTGTCGATGAATTACAAAAAGGAATTGAAATAAAGAAGCCATATGTTATCTCACTACCGGCTGATCCGAAAGGTGTATTCACCGTTTCGAAATCAAGCGGTTCCGGTATTACAGGTATGCATGTCGCACCAAATGAAGAAATAACAGCTTACTTTGATCAATATAGCGGAGAACTCATTTCGAAAACGGACTATCGTGATTATGGATTATTTGCACAATGGTTCACTTACGGTATCCCGCTTCACGAAGGACATTTATTCGGATGGCCAAATAAAATATTATGCTTACTAACGACATTATCTTTATTACTTCTTATTTATTACGGAATAAAAATGTGGTTAGCAAGAAAGCCGAAAGGAAAATTAGCAGCACCGCCAAAACAAAGAGATAAAAAAAGCATAATCGTTTTCTTTATCATGATGGTTATACTAGGCGCTGTCATGCCTTTATTCGGACTATCTGTTTTAGTTATTCTCGCGATTGAACTTCTCATATATGTATTTTCAAAAATACGATCATAATAAGAAAACCACTCAACATGAGTGGTTTTCTTCATCACTGCGCCATTTTCTTTCGGTACATCTTCCCGTTCCAATAGAAGAATCGTGAAGTAAGCCCTCCGTATTTTACAATGCGCCGTGCCATTTTGTGCATATTCTTTTGCGCTGATACTTTTTGATCTGATAAATAAATACCAAGTAATCCTCGGCTTATGAGACGATGAAACTTCGCATGAGGCAAATCATCAATGCTCTTCTCTGCTTCTTCTACAAAATGTTTCATACGATCTAATATAGCTTGCTCGTTTTCATAATAACTACAGAAATTCAAATCTCCGCCGATACGGTCTTCTTCTTGATCGATGAAATAATCAAGTAAAATGTGAAGTCCTTGTACGTATGGAAAATACCCTTGTCTAATTTTCACAATATCTTCTTCATGTAACTCATCATGAAATGCATATGCTACAAGACAGAAAATTCCAAGCGTAGAACCTGCACATGCTGAAAACTCAAACCAACTCATCGGTGGTAAATTTTCTTTATGCGCTTCAAACCATGTTTTTAAGCGTGGTTCTCTTTCTTCTAACTTCACGTGTTTATGAATTTGCAAATCACAATAATAACAAGCAAGTTCATGAAGAATTGGAGCAATTTTATCATAATGCTTCGTTTTCTTTAAAACATCCTGACATGTTTCAACAAGCTCATCTAAATAACCACCATCATCTTGATCATCACGATAACGATAATAGTTACCGCCCCCTTCAACTTCAGGGCTTAATGCCATTACCATCGACTCATGAAGAGCCGCAAAGTCTTTCGGGTCAAGTGATGTACTACGATCACATAAATTATCTAAATAGTCGCTAATCGTTTGATAAGCTACGATAAAACGAATACATTCCTCACGATGTTCATTTGCTAGTAGCGCTAAAATGCCACCGCCCTCGCAATGAAACGTTTTATTCTCAATACTTGCGATTGCCTGACTATGAAGCTCGTCATTCGGAATATGGTAGGCACGCTCTTTCCACATCGCTAGCTCATGGTGTACTACCGGAAACACATCACGGTATACTTTCGCCATGAGCGTTATGGGATTACTCGGTACGTTCACTTCTTCCTTCATCTCCTCTATTCAATGTACAAATAATTTACTTATTTGTTTCTATTATGTTATTGATGCGTATTTCAGTAAATGACTGAATATAATTCAAAATTTCATCACGCTCATACTCATTTAATAACTCATGATAACAATTCGGCCATTCTTTAAAAGCCTTATCACTTATTTTAACATTATCAAACCAAGTACGGACACGTGTTTTATCTACAAGTTTATCCTCACAAGCCTGCATTAGCAAGAGTGGAACGTCTGGAAAATCGCCTATTTTTTTATGCGCAATTTCGATAGACTTAATCAATTCACTATACCAACGTACTGATACTTTGCGCAAGAACAATGAATCATTCTCCATCGCATCTCTCACTTCATGATTACGAGTTGACATTTCCACTGTAAGATTCGTTGCAAATTGCAATTTTGGAGCAACAACATTTAATATTTTTGAGGCAGCTCGAAGCGGAGCAGAAGGTCCAGTTAATACACCTAAACATGGTGAACTTAAAATAATACCATCTACATCTTCTCTCTTCGTTTCTTGCATCATACGAATGACAATAAGACCACCCATACTATGACCAAATATAAAAATAGGTAATCGATACTTCCTTGCCTCTTTCACCCATAATTTAACTTCCTCTATGTATTCATCAAATGAATCAATATGTCCTCTATTTCTCGAAGTCGTTCCATGTGATGGAAGGTCTCCCATCACAACGTGGTAGCCGATATGATTCCACATTTCCGCTATAGCTTCGTAACGTCCGTGATATTCCATTGCGCCGTGCACGATAACGACTACAGCTTTCGCTTCCTCTGCTTCATAATTCCACATACGGACCTCCTCCATTTCACTCTTTCTCATAATTTGATACACTAAAACTAGTCTCTAGGAAAGGAAGGCTTTACATGATATATCCTTACAAAGAAAAAAATCCGAAAATTGCGAGTAGTGCTTTTATCGCTGACTATGTTACCATTACAGGCGATGTGACAATTGGCGAAGAATCTAGCATTTGGTTTAATACAGTCATCCGCGGTGATGTATCACCAACGATAATTGGAAATAGAGTAAATGTACAAGATCAATGTACACTTCACCAAAGCCCCCAGTATCCTCTTATTTTAGAAGATGACGTTACCGTTGGGCATCAAGTTATTTTACATAGCTGCAAAATTGAAAAAGATGCTTTAATCGGAATGGGATCTATCATATTAGATGGCGCTGAAATTGGTGAAGGAGCTTTCATCGGTGCTGGTAGTCTCGTTTCACAAGGAAAGAAAATCCCTCCTAATACGTTAGCTTTCGGGCGCCCTGCGAAGGTCATTCGCGAATTAACAGAAGAAGACCGTAAAGATATGGAACGTATCCGCACACAATACGTTGAAAAAGGACAATATTATAAATCGTTACAAAAGTGATTTTATCGCTGCCATAAGACTGGCAGCTTTTTTTATGAAAAAATCTAACTTTTTCTTTACAAAACCTTATTATCCCCTCAATAAAATCTTATTAAAATAGAAGTTAATAACTCCATATATATGTAAATGAGGGAGGAAAAATCTCATGAAGGTCAGTGGACTATATAAAATAGAATGTTACATCTTCAAAGGAATTAATCGCTACTTTGATCAAAAAACATTAAACATCTTTTTCAGCAATATTACCCATATCGGTGGTGCAAGTTTTTCCATTGCACTTACCCTATTCTTTTTAATTTTCGCAACAGGGAATTTGCATCAAGCTGCAATTGCAACTGCTATTTCTTTAACAATTAGCCATATTCCTGTGCAAATATTAAAAAGATGGTATCCACGAAAACGTCCTTATTTAACAATTCAAGATGCGAAATATCCAGTACAGCCTTTAAAAGATCATTCTTTTCCATCCGGACATACAACGGCTGTTTTCTCTGTCCTCATTCCATTTATTTGCTATAATCCAAACTTGCTTGCTTTTCTATTACCGTTAGCATTATGCGTCGGTATTTCCCGTATTTATTTAGGGCTTCATTATCCGTCAGATGTATTTGTAGGCATGTGCCTTGGCACTTGCTCTGGCATCGTCTCTTTTTATCAACTCATTCCACTCATGTAAAGGAGCGATATGATGAGAGTCGCCATATTTACCGATACATTTACACCACAAGTCAACGGTGTGGCGAAAACTTTGGAACGTTTAACTAAATATTTTCAAAAAGAAAATATCGCCTATTCTGTTTTCGCCCCTCAGCATACGGCAGAAGATAATTTCGTAGCGAATGTGAACAAAATGAGAAGTATCCCGTTAACAATATTATATCCAGAATGTCGCTTTGCCTTTCCTACTCCGCGCATTAAGCGGGAACTTCTTGCCTTTAAACCTGATATCATTCACATCGCTACGCCTTTCAATATGGGACTTTGTGGGTTATATTATGCCAAAAAGTTAAATATCCCAGTTGTCGGTTCTTATCATACTGATTTTGACGCCTATTTACGCTATTACAAAATCGAATTTCTCTCCAATATGCTATGGAACTATTTAGGCTGGTTTCATAGTCATATGCAAAAAAACTTTGTTCCTTCTCCTGAAACATTACATCAATTAAAGAAAAAAGGATTTCAACAGCTCTATATTTGGGGACGTGGTGTAGATTGTACTCTCTTTCATCCAACTTACAATAAAGACCTATTCCGAAAAAAATATAATATTACAGCGAAATATATTCTTTCCTACGTCGGGCGCCTTGCTCCTGAAAAAGATATCGATACTCTTCAAACACTTATTCAAACGACAAACAAAGAACGTGACGATATTCATTGGCTCATCGCTGGAGATGGACCTCTTGCCAAGGGCCTGCATGAAAATGTTCCAAAAACAAATGTAACCTTTACTGGATATTTACAAGGTAAAGATTTAGCTGAAGTCTATGCTTCCTCCGATCTAATGGTATTTCCATCTACTACTGAAACATTTGGGAACGTCGTGCTGGAGTCACTCGCATGTGGTACACCTGTTATTGGTGCGAATAGTGGCGGGGTTAAAAATATTATTACAGATGGAAAAACGGGAATTCTTTGTCCACCAAAAGATATAGATTCCTTTCTATCCTCCATCAATTCTTTATTGCAAAATGAAGAGCAGCTTATGCAAATGGGCATAGCAGCTTCGTCTTATGCTAAATCAAAAAGCTGGGATGAGATCTTTCGTGGCTTACTTGACCAATATGAAGAAGTCCTTCAGCACACTGCATCAGAATTACTCGCTTAAACAGAAAAACTCCCTTCCAAAAAACGAAGGGAGTTTATTACACAGTTATAAATTTTAGTTTAATAAATGATACATAAGGTGAAATATCATTTTATTCCTATATTCATTATAACAAAAAGATACATAACTAAACAGACTTGTAATAAAAACCCATAAAAATTAATATATGGTTATACAGTATTTTTTACTGTATGGTGATTTTAAGAATCCCCTTAAAATCAACTTACTCACATACCTTTATACAGCAATTGTTCCCCAATTTCTGTATATCAAAAAACCTTTCATTCATTTGAAAGGTCTTTTTGAGCCTGCACATATTCTTCTTTCGTATTCACATTTATAAACCAATCTACATTCGCTTGTACATCTTCACCAGCAATATATTTCACATTACATTGTGATAAAAGCTGGCCCATACTTCTTTTTTCTTCTTGAAGCAAAGCATAAATCTTTTCTTTCACGCGGTTATTATACGCTGCAAGTAACGGTTGTTTTCTTCCATTAATAATAGGGACAACAGCATCATATTCATCGCTCGTTTGCTCTAATAAAATGGTAATCCATTCATTTGAAACGTTCGGTGCATCACAAGGCATGATAATATACCAATCTGAATCTATGTATTCCATTCCTGACACTATTCCAGCAAGTGGCCCATTTCCTTTATAGTGCGACATATCTTCTATAACTGGAACTTGTACTAATTGCTCTACTCTCTCTTTTATATCAGTATGACTAATAACAACAACATCTTGCAAAATACTTTCCATTACTTGCACAATATGCTCAATAAAAGTACTCTCTTTCCAGCCTACTAACGCTTTCGGCTCACCGAATCGGCTCGACATACCTCCTGCTAATACAATTCCAGCACACTTACTCATTGGCGATGCAGCTCAAATGTAATATGACCTAATTCCGGTAAAATTAATTTATTCATTGCAAGGCGAACTGCTCCGCTAGATCCTGGCATCGAAAAGACAACTTTCCTTCCAATAGTACCGCCAATTGCTCGACTTAACATCGCAGCGCTTCCGATATCTTCTAAATAACTAATCATACGGAACAACTCACCAAATCCAACAATTTCTTTATCTAATAACACTGAAACTGCCTCAATCGTTACATCACGTTTCGTAATACCAGTTCCGCCATTCGTTAACACGACATCAACATCTTCCCTATGATAACCAGCTAACACAGCCTGCTGGATACTTTCTTTATCATCTTTCACAATTTCATAAGAGGTCACTTTATGTCCTGCTTCTTTTAATAATTCATGTAATAGTTGTCCGCTCTTATCTGTCTCTTCCGTACGTGTATCGGAAATCGTCACGATTTTGCAGCGCACTTCTTTTGGAGCTTGTTTTTTATGTTCAGTTACGCTCATGTCTCATCTTTCCCTCCTAAAAATTTCCCTTCACTTTATTATACGTATCTTTATACTGTTACAAGTAAAAAAATAAAAATTGTGACCCTATCTTAATAATGACTTCCTTAAGATCCTAAGAATAAAATCCAAATAATTAAAACTGTTACAATTAAGTAAAATAATTACTTTTATTGACAGAAATAGCCATTCCCCTTAAATTCATTAACCATATATCTATTTAAACTACACACTTAGAGAATCATTTTTTATCTTACATAAAAATAGTTTGGATAACAAATATCAGTAGCATTTTATTAATCAACAATAAAAAGATGGTCGAGTCAATACCCTAACCATCTCTAAGTGTCTTTCTCAAATTTTACCATTAACCTTCTCTAATAATTTCTAATTTTCCATCTGAAAATATCTCCTAAGCGAGAATTCAACTTCGGTTCACGAACCACCTAACGCATTAAGTAGAGCCCCTAAAATTTCCACCATATTAGTCAATAGTTTATTTAGATTAATAAAAACTATAGTTATAATCCCTAATAATACAAGCGCTATTACTCTTGTTACAATATTAAATATATTCATTTCAAAATACCCCCTTCAAAAATTGACTTTACACACTTTAAATTAACATACCGTTTTTTAGACTTCACATTCCTAATTATTACTAAAAACACGTCCATATTCCTGGTATAAACTAAAATGAGTAAAAATATATAGTCGGAAATATTTTGAATGTTATAATTAATCGCAACATATTTTCTCATCATAGAAAATCTTGTTTTCAAACATATTAATTCTTAATAAGGAGCTTAAATTACTATGGAACTTTATAAAAAATTAACAACAACATTCATTCTCTTATTTGTTGCTTCCATCACTGTCGGCTTTTCCTTAAAAAGCGCGATTCCATATGCTACATTAGTGAGTATTATATTCGCAACGCTATTTTTACTGAGCAGTGCTTTTTGCGCAGGAAAAGCACACCAACTGAAAGGGTGACCGTCTATGTTCCGTAAGAAACCACACCTTTGTAAATCATGTGAAAAGGAAATACAAACGTATGAAAAAGCGTGGATTCATATGCCATTTCCGGCAAGTGGGATGACAAATATGAAGAAGTATATTGAGCTAGACGGGGAAGTTTATTGTAGTTCTTGCATTCAAGTAGTAAATAAAGTGAAACTTTAATCAGTGGGGATTTTGTTCTTCCCCACTGATTATTAGTTGAACCAATCGGGCTTTTACAGGCAGTTAGCCTCCTACCTAACTTTTTTGCTTTACAGCCGAATTTTAAAATGGGAGGCTTACTGCCCGTTAATGCGGGATAAAACCAAATAAAAAAAGCTTTGCGCACACAGCGCAAAGCTTTTTTTCATATATTATAGACCAGCTTGCTCTTTTAAAGTAGCTGCTTTGTCTGTACGTTCCCATGTAAGATCTACATCAGTACGTCCGAAGTGGCCGTAAGCTGCTGTTTGTTTGTAAATTGGGCGACGTAAGTCTAGCATTTTAATAATACCAGCTGGGCGAAGATCGAAGTTGTTACGAACTAGTTCTACTAATACGTCTTCAGATACTTTACCAGTGCCTAATGTATCAACTGAAATTGATACTGGTTGTGCTACGCCAATTGCGTATGCAAGTTGTACTTCTGCTTTGTCAGCAAGACCAGCTGCTACGATGTTTTTCGCAACATAACGAGCTGCATATGCTGCAGAACGGTCAACTTTCGTTGCATCTTTACCAGAGAATGCACCACCGCCATGGCGAGCGTATCCACCGTAAGTATCAACGATGATTTTACGTCCTGTTAAACCAGCATCCCCTTGTGGTCCACCAATTACGAAGCGGCCAGTTGGGTTGATGAAGAATTTCGTTTCTCCATCCATTAATTCTGCTGGAACTACAGCTTTAATTACATGCTCTTTTAAATCGCGATCGATTTCTTCCCACGTAACATCTGGATGATGTTGTGTAGAAATTACAATTGTATCCACACGTACAGGTTTACCATTTTCATCATACTCAACTGTAACTTGCGTTTTTCCATCCGGACGTAAGTATGATAATGTGTCATCTTTACGTACTTCAGTTAAACGACGAGCTAATTTGTGAGCAAGCGAGATTGGAAGTGGCATTAATTCTTGTGTTTCATTACATGCGAAGCCAAACATTAAACCTTGGTCTCCCGCACCAATTGCCTCAATCTCAGCGTCAGTCATTTGACCTTCGCGTGCTTCTAGTGCTTGGTCAACACCCATAGCGATGTCAGCAGATTGCTCATCGATAGATGTTAAAACTGCACAAGTTTCTGCATCGAATCCGTATTTTGCGCGTGTGTAACCAATGCCTTGAATTGTTTCACGAACGATTTTTGGAATATCTACGTAAGTAGAAGTCGTAATTTCCCCCGCTACCAATACTAAACCAGTTGTTACAGTTGTTTCACAAGCTACACGTGCATTTGCGTCCTTTGCTAAGATCGCATCTAAAATTGAATCAGAAATTTGGTCACAAATTTTATCTGGATGTCCTTCAGTTACAGACTCAGATGTGAACAGATGACGTTTTTTTGTCATGTGGTAAACCTCCCTACAGTAATTGTATATATTGTACGGAACTCATCCTTAATTTGCCACAAACTGCGACATACATTTATTCTCCCACACAAGCATACAGAAAAACCTTTCCTACTTAACATAGAGGAAAGGTTTAATTTGCTACTTGCATACTGCTTTTTGCCCTTTGCTCTTATCGTTCGAGACCGTTAGCCTCGCACAGGTTTTAGCACCTATTCACCTGTATTTACCACTACAAATGAGGTTGCTGGGCTTCATCGGGCCTGTCCCTCCGCCAGCTCGGGATAAGAGAGTATCCGTCCCAACCTATACTAAAGAAATGATATTCATTTGTCAATTAATATTCACATTTTCCTGAAAGTTTTTCTCAATACCCATAGAATGAAATATTAATAGGGAAATGATACATTCACACAAACAAAAATAAATAAATAGTATACATTATTTATATAATTGTGTTATACTATTGATGGGGATTACGAGAAATATTTCATTAAATGAAAAGGATGGTATATAAATATGAGTACTGTGAATGTCCAAATTGGTTTACATGAATTATTGAACGGAAGCAATGCACAGATTCAATTAAGTGTTCCGCAATTAGTGGAAAAAGTATTAATGCGAAACGAAGGGAAATTAACTTCTACTGGTGCCGTTTCTGCTTCAACAGGAAAATACACAGGACGTTCTCCTAAGGATAAATTTATTGTGAAGGAAGCATCGGTTGCTGACAAAATTGCTTGGGGAGCCGTGAACCAACCGATCTCTGAAGAACATTTTAATAAATTATATATAAAAGTTTTAGAATACTTAAAAGAAAAAGAAGAGTTATTCATCTTCAAAGGATTTGCTGGCGCTGATCGCAACTATCGCCTACCAATTCAAGTTGTTAACGAATATGCATGGCATAATTTGTTCGTACATCAATTATTTATTCGTCCAAATGAAGAAGAATTAGCAACTCACGAATCAGAGTTCACAATTGTTTCTGCACCAAACTTCAAAGCAGATCCAGCAATTGACGGTACAAATTCTGAAGCATTCATTATGGTTTCATTCGAAAAACGTATCGTACTAATCGGTGGTACAGAATACGCTGGAGAAATGAAAAAATCAATCTTCTCTATTATGAACTTCTTACTACCTGAACAAGACATTCTTTCTATGCATTGCTCTTCAAACGTAGGCGAAGAAGGCGACGTAGCACTATTCTTCGGTTTATCTGGAACAGGCAAAACAACATTATCTGCTGATCCAAACCGTAAATTAATCGGTGACGATGAGCACGGTTGGTCTGATAACGGCGTATTCAATATTGAAGGCGGTTGCTATGCAAAATGTGTAAACCTTTCTCATGAGAAAGAACCACAAATCTTCGATGCAATCAAATTTGGTTCAGTTTTAGAAAACGTTGTCATTGATGGTCAAACACGCATCGCTGACTATAACGATACTACTTTAACAGAAAATACACGTGCTGCATACCCTATGCATGCGATTGACAATATCGTACTGCCAAGTGTTGCAGGACATCCAAATACAATTATTTTCTTAACTGCTGATGCATCTGGCGTATTGCCTCCAATCAGTAAGTTATCAAAAGAGCAAGCTATGTACCATTTCTTAAGCGGTTACACTAGTAAGCTAGCAGGAACAGAGCGCGGTGTTACATCTCCGCAAGCTACATTCTCTACTTGCTTCGGTTCACCGTTCTTACCGCTTGATGCATCTCGTTATGCTGAAATGCTTGGTGAAAAAATCGAGAAACATGACGCAAAAGTATTCTTAGTAAACACTGGCTGGACTGGTGGCGAATATGGCGTTGGTAAACGTATGAACTTAGGTTACACTCGTGCAATGATTCAAGCAGCACTAAGCGGTGAACTTGCTAAGGCTGAAACTGCAAAACACGACATCTTTGGCCTTGAAGTACCTCGTCACGTTCCAGGTGTACCTGACGAAGTATTAATGCCTGAACAAACTTGGGCTGATAAAGCTGCTTACAAAGCGAAAGCAATTGAGCTTGCAAACGAATTCAAAGAGAACTTCAAAAAGTTTGATAGTGTTTCTGAAGATATTATTAACTTAGGCGGTCCAATCGCTTAGGTTAAAATTTTCTGTTGGAATAACCCTTTTACTCATATGAATAAGTGTCGTGTAACCGTAAAGTTCCGCGTACTCACCGACAAAACCCAATGCGGCTTAACGGTTACACACACTTACATAAAAAGAAGCTTACGTAAAAAAACGTAAGCTTCTTTCTATATCTTATATAAAGTGAAACGTTAATCTCTTCATCTGCGACTTAGCTCATAAAATTGCATACCAACACTCATAAACTTACAGAAAATTCGTTTTATAATCATTCATTTTTAGTTTTTTATGATAAAATTGACATATACAGGAAAGGGTGAGGCCTATGAAAAATTTTTCTCGTACAGGAAAAATTTTATTCAGTTATGGAGCGATTCAAATGTTTTGGGGACTTGTAATGCTTAACGTTAATTTATTTGAGCATACAAGTGAAACGATAAAATACGTTATTCTAATTACCGGAATAGTTTGTTGTATTGTATCCAACTTTTTTAAAGAACCTAAGAGTCATACTAATACGTGATTGCATGTTAACTTATTGGGAGCAGAAACCTGCATTTTATGCAAAGTTACGCTTCCTGTTGTACTACCCCTCGCCAGATCCTCTATTCCAGAGTAAAGCAACTTTCAATTGATATACTCGGATTTTCACACATACAAACCACGGCTTCAAACATATAAACTATTTTCCCACTCACTACATCCTTCTGGTTTCACACCGCATGGGACTAAAAAAGGATCTGACCGCTTCTATCCATCGCCAGATCCTCTATTCCATCTAAAAAAGTTCCAAACCTAATTTTCAATTGATATACTCGGATTTTCACACATACAAATCAAGGCTTTGAAAATATAAAGAGATCTCTCGCTCACTTGCTCCTTCTGGTTTCACACCGCATGTGGCTAAAAAAGCCCTAACCGCTTCTATCCGTCGCTGGATCCTCTATTCCATCTAAAAAGAGGCTCTTTTAGCTCTTTTAGCTCTTTTAGCTCTTTTAACCCTTTGTTAATTCTTCCTCATCCTTCATACTATAATACCCTAAATTAATAACGATTAAGAAATAACCACCCAGAATACCTACTGCAAATGCCCACATTACCATATGATGCTCAATTTCGTACATGATAATAGCACCCAAAATTGCAGCTGCAAAGCGATTAAACATACCAAGCGTCGGTGCTTTCGTCTTCTTTACTATACTATCTCCAAGCTTTTCGATACGCCTTCCTAAAATCCAAACACAATACATGCTTACAATAAGTCCAATTCCTGCACCTAGAAAATGTGCTGAAAACGGTGTTAACATCCAGCCTAATAACAGAATACCTAGTAGATAATATGATTGAACTTTAAACGATTTTAATGACAAACTAATCATGCTGTACTCCCCTTCAATGTTTTTTCTATTTATCCAACAAAAGCTGTATAACTCATTTCTTTCGAGTCCATACTACTTAAAATCTATTTCATTCAAATTAAAAACAACATAAACGGTATGTTTATGTTGTTAAAATGCTTTTAGGAAATAATATTATACAAGATTTTTAATATAGAATCCCTCATAAATGTGACGTTTTTCAAAACATTTTCGTCCAATTATGAAAAAATTGATATCAATCTATGAACATACGGATATGATGTAATAAGCACATAAATAAAGGGGGCGTCTAATGATTTATTTTTTAATGGCTCTCATTCATCTCATTGTTCCTGCACTTATTGGACTTTCCTTGTATTGGTACACGAAAAAACATAGTATTTTCTATGCTGTCCTCGGTGTTCTTCTTCCAGGAATTATTCTAATTACACTCTTCCGCATTCCTTTTCTTAATTTAATCCCACTTATTACTGCCATTTTATTCCTCGTATTTTTACCAAAAATAAAAAAATAGGAAAGCAGATCATAGGTGATCTGTTTTCCTATTTTGATATAGGTTCTTGCACGATAGAATGCGCTTCTACTTTCTCTGATTTCACAAACCATAGACCGAAGAAAATGATCATTCCACCGATTATTTGTTGTAACGATACATATTCATTTGCCCATACTGCTGCAAATAAAACCGCTACGAGCGGCGTAATATACATATATACCATCGTATGTGATGCTCCAATTTTTTGAACACCAACATACCACATGACTAAACCAAATACTGTTACAAAGAAAATAGAATATAGTAAAGCAAACAATGTCATTCCGTGTATAATGTGAAATGGCATGACAAATACATGTGGGCCACTTAACAATAAGAGCGGAATCGCTCCAACTAATGTCGACCATGCAGTAACACGTAATGCTGAGTATTTTTTAATAAGCGGCCCTGCTAAAACGGGATAAAGTCCCCAACATATTGATGTAATAAGTCCAATCCCATTTCCGTAGAAAGAACTAGCGAGTGAATGCCCCGCTACTAAAACTAATGTAGCACCAATAAAGGCAATCATGGAACCAACTAACTTTCGAGAAGAAAATTTTTCTTGTTTCAAGAAAATCGCAAATACAGTTGTAAAAATAGGTGAAATAGATATGAGTAAAGAAGCATTTGTAGCGGATGTGTATTTTACAGTTTCCATAAATAACGTTTGATACAGTACAATACCTACAACGCTAACGATGATTAATCTTGGTATATCTTTTCGCTCCATATAAAGTGACTTTTCGATAAAGAACGTAAGTAATAACAGTAGTGGTGCTGCTGTCATCATTCGAACTGCAGTAAACTCAATTGCTGTAAATTCTAAAAGTCCATATTTCGCAATCGTATAGTTAATCCCCCAAATAATAACGACACTTAAAATTAATAACTCAATTCCCCATCTTTTCATGCGCAACCCCCTCCGCAAAGAGAATTATACAGAAAATTCAACTATATGTACATTTCATTATGTGAAAAAATCCATAAGAAAAAGGAGCATATTATATACTCCTTCTCTCTTCATTATACTCGAACATGTAACTTCATATTCGGATTATAAAACTGGCTTGGGCTCTTCAGCTGGAAAGTCCCTCCAACTTCATGCCAATCAACTGTTAATTTATCATCCATAAATACAAGCTTTGTGCGATCTGCAATAAAGTTTAGTACGCTTGATTCGATATCTACATCGCGCTCATCTTTCTCTGAAACGGCTACTAAATCAATAATCCCGCTCATAACACAACCGCAACCTTCATTATCATAAAATAACTTTATATATTTCGTTTCACTTGGAATCGTATCCATAATCTTTTTATATGCTGCCTCTGTTACAGTAACGTACATGTGTTAACCTACATCCTCTCTTCTCGTATCATTTATATATTGTACCACCATTTTTCTCGAATCTTATATGCAGAAAATTAAGACTACTATAAAATATATGTGATAAAGTGAAACTTTAATCAGGGAGGTATCCATCCCCCTCTGATTATTAGCCCTCGCCAATCAGGCTTTTACGGGCAGCCCGACTCCCACCTAACTTCTTTGTCCCAGCTTAATTTGGAGGTGGGAGTCTTACTACCTGCTAACGCGGGATAAATCAATTTTAAAAAACATCACTTTTGATTAAGTGATGTTTTCTATTTATCTCTTACACTATCATTAAATCGGCAACATAATCTCAACAGTCGTTCCAACTCCAACTTCACTTTCAAAGTTCAATTTACCGTGGTGATCTTTAATAATTTTTTCCGTAACTACTAATCCTAAGCCTGTTCCAGTTTCTTTCGTTGTGTAAAAAGCTTCATTTAGCTTCGGAATTTTATCTTTCGGAATGCCGCATCCCTCATCTATAATTTGAACAATGATCACATCTTCCACTATAACTTTTACAGTAATAGTTCCGCCAACTGACATTGCTTCAATCGCATTTTTTATTAAATTAAAAAATACTTGTTTCAATCGTTTTTCCTCACATGTAATTGATGGTATATCTTTACTATAAATAGCATGCATTTTTATCCCTTGTTCTAAAGCTGGCTTTTCCATAACCCTGATAACATAAGAGATGATTTCTTTAATATTATGCGTTTCGGATTCTACCGATTTAGATTTCTCAAACCCATTTAGTTCTGTAGCAATTGTATGAATTCGCTCTACTTCCTGTCTCATAATTTCACTATAAATTTTATCTTCTGGATATTTTTTCGCTTGCTTATTCACAAGTTTTTTCAATTTTTCTAACGGTCTTCTAATCTTATCGCCAATTACTGTCGCCATTTTTCCAACCATTGCTAATTTCTCTACATTTCGTATTTCTTTATCCATCATTTCAAGTGTACGAACGTAAGATTGGAATCTTAAAAATATAATCCAACATATAATAACAAACACGCTATATAATGCTATTGGGATAAGAACAATAAAGGATTGAACAACGAATCCCATAAGTGCATATTTTCCAACAATAGTTCCGGCAACTAACCAAAAGTACCTCTTATTCACAAATATCGGTGCAAATAAAATAAAGAATCCTTCTACTATATTCCCGCCATCAAATTCCGCATCACTTCCGTAATAAATAATGAAGTTATGAATAAAATCCAATATATTATAGCCAATTAAAATAATATACTTCACAATATACGGCTTTTTCCATTTCATAAAATAAAATCCTATAAAGAATAATCCAACCATCAAACTATATAGCCATAAACCTAATCCTTCTCCAAAAGCATCTGCTAGTTTTTGATTTTCATCTGATAAAAGGACAATAATTTTTTCAGCAAAATCATACGCAAAAAATATAACGAAGAATAAGCTTAAAAATATTATTAATGCCTTTATCTCTTCTTTTTCAAATATATTGCCTTTTTCCATATGATAACTCCTTTAACAACACCTCTTAATCTTGTGTCACATTACGCTCACATTTTTTCGGGAGCAGTATTTCTACTCTCGTTCCTTTCTTTACTTCACTAGAAATGTGTAATTCTCCAAGATGCTCTGTCACAATTCGCTCTGCTACCGTAAGACCTAATCCAATTCTATCTTGCTTCGTTGTATAAAAAGCATCCTTAACTCGTCCTAAATTATCCTTTTTTATCCCAAAACCACTATCTACTATACTTACTATTACATAATCTCTTTTTTTATTTTCAACTTGTATTTTTAATGTTCCGCCATGTTCCATTGCCTCTAAAGCATTTTTAATAACATACAAAAATACTCCTTTTAATTTGCGTTTATCACATTCAATTTCACTTCTATTTTGCTCTTCATTAAAGGTGCAATTTATATTTAACTCATTCATTTTCCCGCGCATGTTTTCTACCGCTTGTACTAAAACATCACTTACAATGTGTTTTTCATAAACAGAAGGTTTACATGCAGCAATCTCCATTAATTCACTAATCATATTATTCATATTTTCGATTTCGAGAATCATTTGTTCATATGTTGCATCTTTTTCGTGTTTCTCTTTTTGTAATTGCGTAAACCCTTTTAGTGAAGCAAGTGGGTTTTTAATTTCATGTCCGACTGTCGCTGCCATTTTTCCGATAACCGCCAATTTTTGTGACTGACTTGCCTCTGCAATACGTCCCTTTACTGCTGAAAGATATTGTAAAAATCGATTTAAAATAATAAATGACACGAAAAGTAACACCATATTTATAACAAGAGACATAAACAGGTTAAGTTCTCCAAATACAAATAGGTATATCATATATTTCCCTATAAGGAATGGAGCTAAGACAAATAAATATTTTTTACTCAAAAAGATCGGTACGAAGAAAATGAAAATATATTCAATTACATTCCCTTCATCAAATGCTATTGTATTATGAAAAGCATACCATCCAATATTAAAAGTCTCTGCGATCATGTATGCAAATAAATATGTATATTTAACTAAATATGCTTTTTCTCTCTCAAATAAGTAAACACTAATACCTAATATAGCCATAATATATGCAAGCTTCCATATCCCTTTATGCCAATTTGCTAAAGGCATTGTATCTTCTAATATAATCGCGTATGCAACCTCGTATACAATTAAAATAACATGTATTACCCATAAGAAAATCTTAGCGTTTTTCTTTTCTTCTTTAGCTGATAGAAAACTCTCTTCCACTTCAACACCCCTTCAAAAGAATACCATTTATTATAATAAATGATTTTCATAGACAAACAAAGATAAATTGAACAAATGAGGAAAATCAATCCATAGATAATATACTTCCCCACACCATATGTAAGCATAAAAACCATGAACAATAATACGTATAATATGGGAGGTGCTTTATATGGACGGTCGTGAAAATAAGAAGATAGAACAGTTACAATCCTTTACGAAAAACAATGAAGGAAAAGAGATGACAACGAATACAGGTGTCAAAATTTCAAATGATGAAAACTCTTTAATCGCCGGCGATCGTGGTCCTACACTTTTAGAAGATTTCCTGATGCGAGAAAAACTCGCTCATTTTGACCGTGAACGAATTCCTGAAAGAGTCGTTCATGCCCGCGGTTACGGAGCACATGGTGTTTTTGAGCTATATGATTCTTTAGAAGACTTAACAATGGCTCATTTTTTACAAGACCCATCTAAAAAGACACCTATTTTTATTCGTTTTTCTGAAGTTGCTGGATCAAAAGGTGCAAATGAAACGAACCGAGATGTACGAGGATTCGCTGTTAAGTTTTATACAGAGGAAGGAAATTTCGATTTAGTGGGTAATAACATTCCGATTTTCTTCATTCAAGATGGTATTAAATTTCCGGATCTTATTCATGCGCTTAAACCAGAGCCACATAATGAGATTCCCCAAGGGCAAACAGCACATGATACTTTTTGGGACTTTATCGCCAATAATCAAGAATCAGCTGCGATGATGATGTGGATTATGTCAGATCGCACAATTCCGAGAAGTTTTCGAATGATGCAAGGATTCGGCGTTCATACATTTCGCTTAGTTAACAAACAAGGAAAGTCACGATTCGTAAAATTCCACTGGAAGCCAAAGCTTGGCGTTCACTCGTTAATTTGGGATGAAGCTCAAAAACTAGGCGGCGCTGATCCAGATTATCATCGCCGTGATTTATGGGAAAATATTAATGCCGGAAACTATCCTGAGTACGAACTTGGCGTTCAAATTTTAGAAGAAGAGGATGAATTTAAATACGATTTCGATATATTAGATGCAACAAAAATTTGGCCGGAAGAAGACTTCCCTGTTAAGATCATCGGAAGAATGACGTTAAACCGAAACGTTGATAACGTATTTGCGGAAACAGAACAAGTCGCACTGCACCCTGGAAGCATCGTCCGCGGTATCGATTTTACAAATGATCCTCTCTTACAAGGTAGACTATTTTCTTATACAGATACACAATTAGCACGCGTCGGTACAAACTATCAAGAGTTACCGATTAATCGTCCGGTATGTCCTTTTCATAACAATCAAAGAGATGGTGCGTCTAAATATATAATTGATAAAGGAAAAGTCGCTTACCATAATAACTCTTTAGCTAATAACTCTCCCTTTACTGTACCTGGTACGAAAGGCGGTTTCGTTACATATCCTTCTACTGTTTCTGGACATAAAACAAGAGAAACAGCCGCTAGTTTTAAAGACCATTTCTCACAAGCCCGTTTATTTTGGAATAGTATGAGCCACGTCGAAAAAATCCATATTATGCAGGCCTTTTCCTTTGAATTAGGAAAAGTAAAAAGTAAATCAGTTCGCCAACAAGTCGTAGGTATGATTGGTCATATAAGTACAGAATTAGCTACTTTAGTAGCTGAAGCAGTCGGGGCAACAGTGCCAAATGTTCAAGAATCAAATGTTACAAAATCCTCACCAGCACTAAGTATGGAACATACAACATTCAGCCCAAATACATTACGAGTAGGCGTCATTGTCGCAAACGGATATGACGGTCAAAACGCACAATATATTATAAATCAATTCAAACAAGCCGGTCTTCAGCCCGTTATTATTTCCGAACGATTAGGTTTTGTGCAAGGCTCTCAAAATGGACAGTGGGAAGTGAATGATACTTTCTTAACAGGATCACCACTTCTTTATGATGGGCTACTTCTTATTGGCGGAAATATTAATGATCATTTTCTTAACAAGGCAAGTTCATTCGTCGTAGAATCGTATAATCACTTTAAGCCAATTGGCGCTTTCCAAAATGGAACTACTATTGTTCAATCTTTAAACATCGAAGGAAAACCTGGCGTTATAACAGAACAAAATCCTACCTTACTTGCGAATGAATTTATTCAGGCAATGACAAAACAGCGATTTTGGGAAAGAGCCTATTAAAATACATGAGGAGGATACGTCATGTTCGTTACAGTGGAAAAAGATGTACACATTTTTGTGCAAGATATGAACCCAGGTCCTGACAGTACAACTGTTTTCTTTGTACACGGCTGGCCTTTAAATCACCAAATGTTTCAATATCAATTCAATGTTTTACCACAGCACGGTTTTCGCTGCGTCGCTATGGACATTCGCGGAAACGGGCAATCTGATAAACCATGGACTGGTTACACTTATGATCGTTTAGCTGATGATATCGCAATTGTATTAGAAGCACTTCAAATAGAAAATGCTACGTTAGTCGGCTTCTCAGTCGGTGGCGCTCTCTCTATTCGGTATATGTCACGATATAATGGTCGTCGTATTTCCAAACTTGCATTAGTGGATGCTGTCTCTCCTTCTTTCGTGAAAAACCAAGAATCCCCTTACGGCGTACCGAAAGAACAAGCAGATGCTCTGATTGCTCAAATGTATGCAAATTTGCCTAAATTTCTTAATGATGTATCTTTATCATTTTTTAATAGAAACTTAGGAGCTGCCACGTTAGAATGGTTTTCTTATCTCGGTATGCAGTCCGCTTCTTATGCTCTCATCAAAATTTTGCAAGCTGCTGCAAACGAAGACGTAACGAAGGACTTGAGTAAAATTAACGTCCCAACAAAAATATTCCACGGTGTTCACGACCAACTCATCCCTTATAAAAGTGCTGAGCTAACAAAAGAGCGAATTAAAAACTCTGAACTATATCCTCTTACAAATAGTGGCCACGGCTCTCCAATCGATCAAGCGGATGAATTAAATAAGGGACTAATAAAATTTTTAAATTCATAGTTCCTTTACAGTAAAAAAAGAATTTTCCCTTACGGCAAATTCTTTTTTCTTAACTACCTTTTGCACGAGCAAATTCCACATATGACTTATTCTTCTCTTCCATTAAAAATAAAACGATAATGCGGAAAAAATGAAGAGTTGGAACAATTGTCATACAAAGAATAGATAAAAAATAAACACGCTCATCGTTAAACGCATAAATACTAACAACTCGAAATCCTGTCTGTTTATAAATCCATACAACAAATAATTGCAAACTAAAAATTAATAACAAATCTGGAACTGATTCTATTAAAATTAAACAAATTGTCCAATTATATACTAGGTGAAAAATTCACATACTTCTCACAAATCAATTATTAAAACGACTCTATTTTAATTTATACTAAATGTACAAGTAATACTCCCTAAACCTAGCTTGTCTGGTTATCCCGTTAAATACTATGAAAAAAGAACTTGTATCGTATACAAGTTCTTTTTTGTCGCCTATTTAAATAATATATCCTTACTATATTGCTTTCCGATGAGTAAGTCATATTGAATAAACTCATATTGCTTTAACATTTCTTTTTGTTTTTCTGTTAAATTTTTTATTACTTCTCCGTCTTTTCCTATCTTCAATTCATCACGAAGTACGGGAATTTCTTCATATAACTTCGATAAAAATTGATAGAACGGTACCTTATTTAATCCAGCATAATCAAAGACAAGATTTGAAAAATAGATTGGACTTACTAAACCTAAATTGTCATTTGGCATATCAAAATTTGCATACATTAATAACGGCGTTTGCGCCATCGCTAATCGTTCACTTGGCGTTTTTTCATTTGTTATATAACCAGTCTCTTTATAAAGAGATTTATTTGTTCCTAGTGATGGGAGATGGTCCCCAAAAAATACTAATAATGTAGGTCTATCTAAATTATCTAGCTCCTCTATTAAATACTGAAGAGCTTCATCTGAACGTCTTAGCCCTTCTGTATAAGTCTCTAATTCAGCCTTCGACTCTTCATTTTCTAATCCACTAATCTCTATTTGATTTTCACCAAATCTTCCTTCTGTAAATGGAAAATGATTTTGCATCGTAACTGCATGAACAAACGTAGGTTTCTTTTGCTTCTCTAATTCAGCTATTATCTCTTTACTCATAGATAGATCGCTAATATAATCTCCATCAACTTCTACATTTTCCATCGTATCTTGTGCATTAAACTTATCAAATCCTAACACTTTATATACATCATCCCGTTTAAAGAATGAGCGACCGAACGAATGAATTACACTTGTATAATACCCTTCTTTTTTCAATGCTCGAGGAATTGATGGAATTTCTTTCTTATTTGTAACGACTTGCTGATATGGTATTGAGCCTGGTTTTAACAAACTCATTGAATAACTCGTTAATGCCTCAAATTCAACGTTTGCAGTATTTCCTCCAAATGCAGGAGAAATAGTTTGTCCACCAGGAAAACTTTCTATATAATGATGCAAATTAGGTAAAGGATCTTCACTAAAGGACAGGTTCGTTAACTTCGTTGGATCCCAAAACGATTCACTCATTACAAAAATAATATTCGGTTTCTCTTTTTGCTTCTGCGCCCCTATATTGCTACTATATTGTTTCTTTATATCGTTTGCTATTTGAAGCATATTTTCTTTTGAATAATCTTTCGGCTTTTCAATGACTGTCGTATCTAAATTACTTATAAATCCTAGCACAAAACCATTTGAAGCATAATTTTCATTTTGATTCCACAAAACGAACTCTATACCTGACTTTTGAAACCATTTATTCATAAACGTATTCGTAAAATTACCATACACATATAAAATAAAAACGGATCCTATTATAAATAGAACTCGTACGCCTGCATGAACTTTTACATTTTGAATATACTTCCTCACATACATCCCCGCCAAAATACAGACAACAACACTTACAATAACGAGAAGAATATAACCCCAACTAAAATAATCCATCACCATTGGTATAACAGATTGCATATGTCCAATCTGTGTAAAATCAGAAGGATATAATGGGTCTCCCCTAAAAACAATTTTGAAGTGATTTACAATAGCCAAAATGATTAGCAAAATGCTTGTCAAAATAGTACTCAAAAAAACTTTCCCAAGCACGTTATACACCAAAACATATATCGCATAAATTACAATTAAACTAAATATAAACTGTGCGTTATAATTGTAAATCCAATTCAGTGTATTTACGAGATTCATATTATTTTGCGTGAAAATAAAAAGCAAAGTAACCACATGCGCTACTAAAAACATTCTAATATAAATCCTAATAATCCGTTTGAATTTATTAACAATATCTTTATTCAAATGCGCAACATACAATAGTACAATCCACATCAAAATTGTCATTATACTTAAGACAATTATTTGATTTAACATATCTTTCATCGTATCTAAACTAAAATATTTTAAAATCAAGAAAAGTGTGGGTATTACATATAGGGTTACTAGACCACTTAACATCGCTGAAATTAATATACTTCTTCTTGGCTGATGAAATGAAAAATCACACCTCAATTCATTCCCTCTTTTCTGTTTATTAATTTCACCCCGCACCGTAAAAACAGTTTCTATTAAGATAACATACTTCATGCATTTCGTCTTCACACTGGATTCTACTATAACTGTAGTTTCTTAATTCTCCCTTAATCAATAGTTAATTTTTGGAATGCTAACTATTCATTCTTAAAAAACTAAATTCCTTCATTCCACTTTATGATATAATAACTATGTTTTGGAAAACCTTAATACTAATAGGGTTTTATCATGAAAATACGAAAGAAACAATAAAAAAGGAGATGCTCATTTTTGCTAAATAAGTTTAAAAATCTACCTAAAGCGGTATATGCAATTTTGGCGCTTTCTTTCCTACTGCACGTTTTTTGTCTAGTAAAACAGCCAGGATTAGATGGAGAGTTAGTCAAAGTAACATATGGTGCAAATGATGCCTTTAACTATTCGTTAACAGCTGAACAATTATTAAAACATGGTGTATTTGGCTATGTTTATTTAGAACCTAGTGAAGTGCCTGGAAAAAATGCATATATCACACCAGGTCAGCCGCTATTATTAGCTGGTGCTATGATTATTTCTGATGTTACATCACTTCCTTACTATTACGTAGCAACTGTTATTAATATGATACTAAACCTTTGCACAGTGTTATTAGTATTCTTAATAGGGAAAGAGTTATTTGAAAAGAATATTTATGGAATTGTTGCGAGTATTTTATATGCTATTTATCCAAGTAACTATACATACTTCCGTACATTACTAACAGAAGTTCCTTCAATATTCTTATTATCGTTAAGCGTGTATGTATTTGTTCTCGCATGGAAATACAATAAAGCAAAATTCCATATATGGTTTGGAATTGTCGTTTCCATTTTACTTATGTTCCGCCCAAATCCAGCTCCAATGATGCTCATTCCTGTTCTTGTCGTCTTGTTCACATATGGATTTAAAGACTCCATTCGAATTGGATTATTATGGTTCATTGGCCCGTTCTTTATTATCGGTGCCTGGGTTGTTCGTAACTATTTAGCGTTCAATCAATTTATCTTATTCTCAACCCAAGGTGCGGACCCATTAATTGCCGGTGCAGATCCATTTAACAAAATTGGCTATGAAAATGTAGTTAACCAAATGAAAGCCCAGGGCTTAGATGATAAAAATGCATACGCAAAAGATTTAATCAAAAATGGATTTAAAACGGACTTCACATATTGGTTCTCTTGGTTCACTGTCGGTAAAACAATTGAGTTATTCAAAACAGCTCCTGCTGTAGACCAATACCGTATTCATAACTTTATACAAATGTGTCATAGAGTCTTTATCATCGGTACATTCTTGAGCAGTTTCTGCTTCATGCTAAATTCATTTAAGCATAAGCGCGTTATGATGCTAGTAGCAAGTTCTGTTATTTACATCATCTTCTCAAACTTATTCTTAGCAATTAATCGCTACGGATTTTTCATTAACCCTCTTATGTGCTTAATTCTTGCATACGGGTTAGTTTACGCTGTGCAGAAGCTTCCATTTTTCCGCACTAGCCAAGCATAATAAAAAAGAGGTCGTCCAAAAATGATATGATCCCCTTATAGTAGACAGGAAAAAGAAAGCACATTAACCTGTTTACTATGGAGGGGATTTTTTCATGGGAAAAATTAGAGTCACTTACGATGTAGAATTTAAGAAACAAGCTATAGATTTATACTTAATAGAAGGCATGAGCTATAAAACCATTGCGAAAGAATTAGGTATTCATCACTCGGTTGTAAGTCGTTGGGTGAAACACTTTGAAGCTGAAGGAATCAAAGGACTAGAAGAAAAACGCGGTAAAGCGAAAGGACCAGGTTTAGGTAGACCAAGGGTTAGACCCGAAGATCCTGAAGCTAAGATCAGACGATTAGAAGCGGAAAATGAAATGTTAAAAAAGCTCTTAGGGATGTAAAAGGAGGAATGAAAGTCGTATCCAAAATAAAAAAATTCGAAGTCATCCATGAAATGACAAAAACAGGTTATACAGTGACCATTCTATGCGATATTGCTGGTGTAACCAGAAGTGGGTACTACAAATGGATAAAACGGCATACGACGCCTTCAAAAAAACAATCAGAGGATATCGAAATTAAGAAAAAGATATTGAAGTGTCATAAAAAATTAAGAGGAATTTATGGATATAGAAGAATACAAGTTTGGCTGAAAGCCACATATAACCTTCATTTGAATCATAAACGCATCCAAAGATTGATGAGTGAACTAGGTATCAAAGCCGTAATTAGGAAAAAACGACCTTATTACGGAAAAAAAGAAGCTTATGTGATTTCAGAGAACCATCTAAATAGGGAGTTTCAAGCTTCAAAACCGAATGAGAAATGGGTAACCGATATTACCTATTTGATTTTCAATGGACAGCGCTTGTACTTATCCGCTATTAAGGATTTATACAATAATGAAATTGTTGCCTATGAAACCAGTCGTAGAAACGACTTAAAACTTGTGTTAGATACACTTAAAAAGGCAAAGAAAAAACGAAATGTGAAGGGAATCCTCTTACATAGTGATCAAGGGTCCCAGTATACATCTCGTCAATATAATCAATTACTTAAAAAATATCAGATGAAGGCAAGTATGTCTCGAAGAGGCAACTGTTGGGATAATGCTTGTATGGAAAACTTCTTCAGTCACTTTAAGGCAGAGTGTTTTCATTTACACTCCTTCCATAAAGCGAATGAGGTCAAACTTGCCGTGCGTAAATATATGTACTTTTATAATCATCAAAGATTTCAAAAGAAATTAAATAACCTGAGTCCATATAAATATAGAACTCAGGTTGCTTAGTTGCGCTTTTTTAATACTGTCTACTTGACAGGGGTCACTGCAAAATGGACGACCTCTTTTTTTATTTATCCAACACTTTGAACACGGCCAATTTGTCCATCTTGTAATCGAACCTTAATTCCGTACGTATGTGTTGCCGTGTTTGTTAAAATATCTTTCACAACACCGCTCACTGTTTTACTATAATCTTTATCTAATTGAATAACTACATGTGAACCAACCGAAATTTGTGATCTTGTCGGTTTACCACCTGTTGCTTCTGTTGTTTTTTCTTGTTTTTGTGTTCTCTCTTGTCGTGCAGACTGTTGTTGCTGAATCTTCTGTTGCTCTTCTTGCTTACGTTTCTCTTCCTCTACTCTTCTTTGCTGCTCTTCTTGCTTACGTTTTTCTTCCTCTACTCTTTGTTGCTCTTCCTGCTTACGTTTTTCTTCCTCTACTCTTTGTTGCTCTTCTTGCTTACGTTTTTCTTCCTCTACTCTTTGCTGCTCTTCTTGCTTACGTTTTTCTTCCTCTTCCTTTTGCTGCTCTTCTTGTTTGCTTTCCTCTTCTACCTTCTTATCTTCTTCAACTTTCTTCTCATCTATTTTCTGTTCTTCCGCTACCTTCAGCTTTTCCTCTTCATCTTTACAAGCTGTTAAAACAACTACACATAAGCCCGTAAGTAAAAATAATAATAATTTTTTTAACATTAAAAAATCCTCCTATATATACATTGCAAATAATGACCTTTAATAGAATAACAAATATGTATGAATCCCTTTGTCGTAATTTGTCGTATATATTGGATTTTCCATGTAACACTACATGCTCCAAATAGAGAAGAACCTGTCGTGTGACAGGTTCTTCTCGTTATTTATTAGGATACGATGATTAGCATGTTTACTATACAAGAGGAAGCATCCATATTTTCCATATGATACTTACGATTACTATAAGTACAAAATCAAACAAATCTAATCTCGGACCCTTTTTCATAGTCATGTCTAGCCACATATAAATCCATTTCATTTCCTTATATTTATGAACATTTTTCTTTGCGAATCGGTAAGTAAGCACTTGCATAATGTAAATTCCAATTACGCAAATAAGCAATAAGATGAGAAATTCAAACACAAAATTCCTCCCTATTTTTGAAGCGTTCTTTCTACTATATGGTTCTTCAAAACCCATTCCTCAAATTGAGCACTTCCAAATTCCCAGCTCAAATCACGAGCATGTACAGAAAAAACGTAATAACCGGCATATTCGTCCATAAACATCCCTGCCCCTACATCATCTTTTTGAATACCGTATACTCCAAAATTAAAATACACATCCCACACGTCTTCATGCTTCCTCTTATAAGCAATCGATTCCATATCACATTCAGTTCCGAAATAATCAAGATGTAAATGTACGCTATCATCGTATTCGTAATCCATTTTATCACCCCTTATATTTGTACTTCTTTACTACCCAAAAAATTCCTGCTATATATACTCACATATGGGCACTTACCTACATATTATGCTTGTAGATTGACTTCTAGGAGGTGTCATATAGTGAAAAATTTAATAACCGTTTTTTGCATCATGTTACTAGCTGTTTTCACATTCGCTGCTTGTAGTAGTACAAAGGAAAGTACGAAAGAACAAGCTCAAAAAATTCGCGTTGGCGAAGTTACACACTCTCTTTTCTACGCACCATTATATGTTGGAATTGAAAAAGGATTTTTTAAAGATGAAGGCTTAAATATTGACTTACAAACAACAGCTGGCGGAGATAAAACGATGACCACCCTTTTATCTGGCGGAATTGATATTGCTCTCGTTGGTTCAGAAACGTCTATTTATGTTCATCAACAAGGAGCAAAAGATCCTGTCATTAATTTTGCGCAGCTTACACAAACAGATGGTACATTTTTAGTTTCCCGTAAAAAATTAGACTCTTTTAATTGGAACGACGTAAAAGGCGTTACATTTTTAGGACAGCGTAAAGGCGGCATGCCGCAAATGGTTGGTGAATACGTTTTAAAGAAAAATGGCATTGACCCTCGCAAAGATACGAACTTAATTCAAAATATCGAGTTTGCTAATATTGCAAATGCCTTTGCATCTGGTACGGGAGAATTTGTACAGCTCTTTGAACCGACTGCAAGTATACTTGAAAAAGAAGGAAAAGGTTATATCGTCGCGTCTTTCGGAGCTGAATCTGGTACTGTTCCTTATACAACGTTTATGGCAAAAGAAAGTTTCTTACAGAAAGATAAAGCTGCTGCAGAAAAATTCACGCGCGCACTATATAAAGCGCAGCAATGGGTTGATACACATAGTCCAGAAGAGATTGCCGATGCCGTTTCACCACTATTTAAAGACACTTCAAAAGACATTTCAGTAAAAGTAATTGAACGCTACAAAAAACAACATTCATATGCGACAAATCCATTATTAGATGCGGCAGAATGGAAACAACTCCAAACGATTATGAAAGAATCTGGTGAATTACAAAAAGAAGTTCCACATGAAGCGCTCGTCAATACAAAAATTGCCGAAAGCGTTATTAAGAAATAGAGGCGAAGTGTATGAGCTTTTTACAAATACGTAACGTTTCTCACTGCTTTTTTGCAAAAGAAAATGCCAAACTTATTCTTGAAGATATGAGTTTGCAAGTAGAAGAAGGCGAATTTATTTCAATCCTTGGTCCAAGTGGTTGCGGAAAAACAACGCTCCTCTCCATCATCGCAGGTCTACTTGATCCAATTGAAGGTATCGTATTTTTAGATGGTGAACCGATTACAAGTAAGACCCCCTCTATGGGCTATATGCTCCAGCAAGATTACTTGTTTCCGTGGAAAACAATTGAAGAAAATATTATGCTCGGACTTCATATTCGGAAGGTTTATGATGAAAATACGAAAGAACATACATTAAAGCTTTTAAAACAAGTCGGCCTATATGATATAGAACAGCAATACCCTCGTGAACTATCCGGTGGTATGCGCCAACGTGCTGCACTCGTTCGAACATTAGCGACCGACCCAAAAATTTTATTGTTAGATGAACCATTTTCCGCTCTTGATTATCAAACAAAATTAAAACTAGAAGATCTCGTCTTCACATTACTACGTAACTATAAGAAAACATCCCTACTTGTGACACATGATATTGAAGAAGCAATTGCGATGAGTGATCGTATTTATTTACTGCAGGCGAACCCTGGAAAAATCGCAAAAACATTCATCGTCCCAGAAAGTATCCGTTCCTTATCGCCGTTAGAAGCACGCCACCACCATGACTTCCCATCCCTCTTCCAAGAAATATGGAAGGAGCTGGAACGACTTGGATAATATAAAACAACTACATGAACAGTTTCGAAAAAAAGAAAGACAACATGCATGGTTAGCTCGCTCTTTACAACTTGTACTTCTTGTTCTTTTCTTTGCACTATGGGAAATAGCTAGTAAAAAAGAATGGATTGATCCTTTACTCTTTAGTTCTCCTTCAAGTATTTGGGATCTCTTTTTAACGAAATGGATTGACGGTTCACTTTGGGTCCACATATGGACGACATTACTTGAAACAGGAGTAGGTTTTATTCTCGGAACTGTACTTGGAGCTATTATTGCTACTCTCCTTTGGTGGATGCCACTTTTGGCCCGCGTACTTGATCCTTATCTCGTCGTCCTAAATGCAATGCCAAAAGTTGCACTCGGTCCAATCATCATTGTTATTTTCGGTCCAAATATTTCATCCTCTATCGCAATGGGGGTAATCATCTCTATCATCATTACCATTCTCGTTATTTACAGCGCATTTCAAGAAGTCGATTCCAACTATATTAAGGTCATGGACACATTCGGCGCAAATAAATGGCAATGCTATAAGCACGTTATTCTCCCTTCATCTTTCCCTGCAATTATTTCAACGTTAAAAGTGAATGTTGGCTTATCATGGGTCGGTGTTATTTTCGGGGAACTCCTCGTTTCTAAACAAGGACTTGGCTATTTAATTAGCTACGGATTCCAAGTCTTTAACTTCACACTCGTCTTGCTCAGTGTATTGCTCACTTGCGTCCTCGCAACTCTTATGTATGTATTTGTCGAGGCATTTGAAAAACTCCTTATTGGAAAACGAAAAAAAAGCTGACTTAGAGCGCTATGCTAGAGTCAGCTTCTTTCTTCTACCTTTTATCACAAATTTTAGAATCATCTGCAATATTCCCATTAGCAACCGTAACTGTATGGAAACAATCTTTCACACGCACCGTAACGACATTATCTTTTCGATCAATAATATGATAATCATTAAACTCTTTATTTAATGCACTACGAATTTGCTCCCCTTCAAAAATCGGAAAACCGTGAGACATTACCCAAATGAGACCAGCAACAGCAAGAATCGTTTTCATACGTTTCATTACCTCCTCGAGAGTAAACTTATAGCCCCTATACTATGCGCATTATAATTGTGTCTAATTTGTGACGTTTTTATACTAATTCTATTTTAATGATTCAGTTCCTTCTTCTTTTTTTAATAAAGACAGAATTTTCAATTTTATCAACATGAAGAAACGCAAAGAACTACAATTCTTCGCGTTTTCCCTTGGCTAAAATATATCGAACACATAATTCGCATTAGTGTCCACTTGGTTGTTCCATCGTTTTCGACACATCATATAACCCAGCTAACACTTCCGCTCTCATTTTTACAAGCTCGGAGAATTGATAGAAGAAGGCAATTTTTTTATATTTTAATTCTATTCCTTCTTTCACCTTTTTTGAATCTTGTAAAATAAACGCTGTAAATGTATCCGCAATATCCTCTGCTACATTTGTCGTCCCATACAGTGAAACAAACTCACCATGCTTTTCCTTAAAAAATTCAATTTGAGCTTCTTCGCTTTCTTCCACTTTCTTTTCTGTCCACTCCTGGTCAATTGGTTTCCAGAAAGAATTATAAAATTGATTTATATAAGAGCTCTCCTTCGCACATCCTTCTTGTAAGAAAAGAGATTTACATTTATTTTTGTATGATGAAATATCTTTATCTTCTTCAAAAGCCTTTAAGTACTTTTCATTTACTGGTATTTGTTTATGTCCCAGTGTCAATACGTGAGCCGTCTCATGTATTAATGTTTTCATCACTTGATCGATATTTACTGCAGAATCAAGCGTATCTAAGCTAATGGTCCACTCTTTCGGATACTCCATACTCGGCATAACATGAGCGACAATTCCATCGTATCCATCTGTTACCATATCAAACTCTTTTATGTCAGTGCGATACTTAGCAGGAATAAGCGTGCTATACATCTCCCATAACGATTCATGATAATCCCTATCTTGACGTTGCTTTAATACTTCTTCTTTCGCGTCCTTATCCTCCGCAAAAGCCTTATTCAATCGTTTGCGATCTAGTTTATCGAAATAAGGATCTACAATTTCATCACCATCAATATAATAAGAAGCTAAAAAGAAATAATTTTCATCATCCTTTTTTTCATTTCTGCTTCTTTCATATCGTTACTTGAATGTCCTTCTAAATCATAATCCTCTAGTACTTCAAGTTCTGAAAGTCCATCTATCTTTTTATATACTTTTTGAAGTGTTTTATCACCTATTTGTGTGCATTCTTCTGTCGTTTCGCACACATCTTTTTTCTCTCTTTTCGAAGTTTGCTCCGACATATCACATCCAGCTACTAAGCCCATTGAAATCATAAAACACATTAACTTGCCATACAGTTTCTTCATACGCCCCTCCATTATTCCATTCTACAAAAATATCATAATCATTTTTTAACGAATATGCGATAATTAATTATAAAAACTGTATGGAGGTTTCCCATGATTCGAGCAGTCTTATTTGACTTAGATGGAACACTATTAGATCGTCGTCAATCTTTAGAGCAATTTATTCGTGATCAATATAATCGCTTCGCCTTTCATTTGATAAACATAGAAAAATTCGAGTATTGCTCTCGTTTTCTCGAACTCGACAATAATGGTTACACGTGGAAAGATAAGGTATATTCCACTCTCCTTTGCGAATACAACATTACCACTTTAACGCAAGAGCAACTGCTGCACGACTACATTACAAACTTCCAACATCATTGTATTCCTTTCCAAAACATGCATGAACTACTTCAACAATTAAAACAGCGAAACATTAAAATTGGTATTATTACAAACGGCTTTACTACATTTCAGATGAGCAACCTTCGAGCACTAAACATACATACGTATACAAGCACGATTCTTGTTTCAGAAGCAGAAGGAATTAAAAAGCCTCACCCTGAGATTTTCGAACGGGCTTTACAAAAGCTAAACGTAAAAGCAGAAGAATGCCTTTACGTTGGGGACCATCCAGAAAATGATGTGCTTGGTTCTGAACAAGTAGGGATTCTTGGCGTTTGGAAGAGAGATTCATTTTGGGGTGACTTTGAACATTCACGTGTCGTGGATGATTTATTAGAGGTGCTTTCGTTTTTAGAGGTGGAGGTAAAAACAATACAATAGTAAATAAATTATATCAGCGATTTTTGAAATATATCGATTTACCAACAAAAAGAGGAGGCCGTTGTTCAAAAACGCCTCCTCTTCCTTTATTATTCATATACTGTAAACTGCGGTTTACTCGGATGATCTTTAACTAGCGCATCATCTGGAAACTTTGAAACTTTTTTATATAAAGCAATGTCACCGATACAACCTGCTGTTAGTAGAATCCCTAAAAATGAGAGTGGCTCCAAATTCATAGCTAATCCCAATACAATTGGTAAAATTCCAGTTGGTAAAAACGGAAGCATTAACACTGTCTTCATTTGCTTTACTGTAATCACCTGTTTAGAATGAGCATATGCAGCACCTAATTTCCAATTGACGCCCCATTTTAGTTCACTCCACGGAACACCTCCGATATAACGAAATCCAATTAAATGTATTGCCTCATGAATACAAACGAGGATAATCATTCCAATAATCAAAAGAAACATAATCGGCAATGTAATTTCAATTTGAAACTCGCCTGAAAAAAGCGCATGTAAATAACCAATTCCAATCGCCAGAGCGAATATTATAAAAAATGAATAAACATTTAATTTAACCATTGAAACAGAGACAGTTGTTTCTTTTCTGTTATCCACCTTTTCACCTCCTAAAATGTAAATATACCTTTATGAAATTGTATAATATATCTAAAACGATATAAAGACATATTTACATTCATTCTTACACATAAAAAAGAAACCGGCCATTTTACTTCGTAAAACAGCCGATTTCTTCTATATGTTTCATCGTACGCGCTAATACATCATCGCGCATAATAAAGCTAAATTTTCTATCAGTTTTAATATTATCAGGAATGTCTTTTAATAAAACAGACCCTTTCGTTTCTTCGTAATGCGTATGTTGCTCTACCGCACTAATTGTTGCAAAATAAATGTTTTTAATGATTATTTTGTCTTTTCCGGATACTTTGTATTGCCCTAAGTAAGTTAAATCAGAAACTATGCCGCCGGTTTCCTCATGAACTTCTCGAACTGCCGCTTCTTCCGGTGTTTCCCCGAGTTCTACTTTACCACCTGGAAATTCAAGACCACGGCGTAAATGATGCGTTAATAACCATTGATCCCCGTACCGGCATACAACCCAAACATGCTTTGGCTCAGGAGAAAATGGGTAACGTTCAAACGATAATTGTACAGTGTTGTGGTAATAATCTTTAAATTTGTACATGCCATTACTCCCCTATTGATGATTACAAGTTTTTCCTACCACAAATTGTAGCATATTCTCGCTTTTCTGCATAATATTATCCAATTACAATCCATTGATTATTCCCATTTGTGCGACTAATTCTTTCGTTTCATGATTCCCTAGATCATAAATCATTTTATATGCTTTTTGTAGTTGTTCATCATATCGATCATTATTCGAATCGTGATGATACTCAACGAATGGAACGTGGGAGCGTACATACGAACCTAAGTCCTCTTCATACGCTTGATCAAAATACTCTCTTAACTCCGTAATCTCTTCGTCATTTGCATAAATTTCAAAATTATACGTATCCGCCGTCTTCACTTGCGAAATTTGACCATTTCCAACTGATATATAATATGTTTTTTTATTCTCCATGTAACACCCTTCTTTCATCCTTTTAATTTCTATTGTTTTCATCAATTACAAAATTATGTAAAATAAAGAAAAGGAGGGATTTCATGTTCAAAATATTAATTATCGGCATTATAATCGTACTGATCATATTAGTACTCTCCGTTATGACGATTAATAAAGGCTACGCATATAAACATTCTGTTGATAAGCCCGAAGATAACCCTTACTCGAAAAATAATAAGGAGGAATCATAGTATGCTTCGTATACTTCGCATCGCATTCGCACTCACTGTGATAATTATGTCGGCAATTGGGCTCTATACAGGTCAAAATAACTTTCTACCACTTTCACAATTTCTATTAGGAGCTTTAATGTTTCTCATCGCAATTGAGCAAATAAAAAAGAAGGATTCAGGAACCGGATTTATTTGCATTGTTGCTGGTGCTTTCATTTGGCTTGTTTTTATCATTACCTACATAAAATAGAGGAGGGTCTTTTATGCTGAAAGGATTACGGATTACTTTATCACTTATTGCTTTATCTATAGCAATCTATAGCTTTTTTACTGGTAATAGGGAAATCATGCTTTATATGTTCATCTTTTTAGGGGGGATGGCTTTCATTATTAGTATAGAGGAAATCTTGAAACAGCAAAAAGGTGGTAGCATACTTGCTCTGTTAGCAGGAGCTGTTGCTTTATTTCTTGGCTTCTCAGAAATATTTCGATAAATAGTCTCTTTAAAGGAGGAATTCGATGCTAACTGGAATACGCTATTTTTTCATGCTTCTCACAATCTCTCTTTGCACTTATTCTCTTGCTACCGATAATTTCACACTTCTCCCATACATGCAATTTGCTCTCAGTTGTTTCTTTATTCTTCTAGGAATTAATGAACTGAAATCCGGAAGAAAATCAATGGGTATCTCGCATTTTTTCGTTTCTATTCTTATGCTCTTCATTGTAATATCGAACTACCTTCGTTACATGTAGAATGAAACTTTAAATACCAACTACGAACTGTTATTACATTGAAGGCTAATTTAAAACTACAAGAAGATAGGTGGTAGTATGCTAAAAACATTTCGCATCATATCCGCTCTTATTGTCATCTCTCTCGCTCTATATAGAATATCTACAAACCCGCTTGTTACGATGCCCTATATGCTTATTGCCTTATCTATTATGACTTTCATCATGAGCGCAGAAGAAAAACAGAAAGGAAAGAAAGTACATAGTACACTCTCCTTCTTTTCTGGCGTATTTACTTTAATCGTCGCTATTATAATTATTATCTCCAGGTAACTAACTCTTTCTACTTAAAAGGGGCTAAAATGCACATAAAACAAATACAACTAATCATCGTTTTTATTACTTTGATTCTATGTTTATACAGTACATTTACAATGAACTTTCAAATCTTTTCACCTACCATTTGTATGGCATTTTAGTAGGAATTGAGATGATTCAAAAGCAGTAAAAGCAAATTGGAGCTATTAGCATCGGTTTAAGTATGTTTACCATTATTTTTGTCATTCCATTTATACTGTTCTTCTAAAGGAGGATTTCATGTTAAAAAACATTCGAATTATAATAGCGACTATCGCTCTTATTCTCGCCCTATTTAGCCTCTTTTCAAACTTCTCTATGCTTTTACCATTCATATTTATCCTTTTAAGTATTATGTTTATCCTTTTTGGAATTGATGAAATAAAAGAGCGGCAAAAAGCAAAAGCATTTGTTTATTTTCTCGGTTCTGTCTTTATTTTATATGTTGCAGTGTCTAGTATACTTTCATAAAAGAAGAGCAAGTTTTCTCTTAACAAAATAAAAAAACTGCCCTTTCACAGGCAGTTTTTCATTCTTATCCAAATACTTTTTCAAGTTCATCTTTATCTTGGCTTAGCCAGAAGTTCATTAAGCGTTGTGCTCCTTCTAAGTCGTGAAGCTTCGCTTGGCCACATTGTGTTTCGTTTGCAGCTGGAATTTCTGTAATTTGAACCGCATCTTTTAATGTTAGTTCTAATAAATCAATGATTTCGCGAACTGTTGGTGTTCCGCTTACTACAAGATAATATCCTGTTTGGCAGCCCATTGGCGAAATATCAATAATGTCAAAATGCGGATAACGATCAATATATTTACGTAAATTAAATGCTAATAAATGTTCTAACGTATGAATAACATCTGGTTTCATTGCTTGTTTATTCGGTTGGCAGAAACGAATATCAAATTTATTTACAATACCGTCACTACCTACATTGTGGACTCCACAATGTCTTACATAAGGCGCCTTTACAATCGTATGGTCTAATTCAAAGCTTTCTACTGATGGCATACAACATCTCTCCCGCTTTTAATTTAATTCCGTTATATCCAATATGATATAACGGAAATCGACATTAGTAAAGAATTATGTACTGTCGTGCTATAATACTTTAAGACTATGCTGAAAAGGAGACCATTATGAAACAGATTTTTATCAGTATTATACGCTTTTATCAAAATTTCATTTCTCCGATGACACCGCCAACGTGCCGCTTTCATCCGACTTGCTCTCATTATGGATTAGAAGCGTTTCAAAAACACGGTGCCCTAAAAGGATTTTGGCTTACATGTAAGCGTATATTAAAATGTCACCCTTTCCATCCAGGAGGATTTGATCCTGTCCCAGATAAAAAGGATGACAAAGTAAATTCTTAATTTTCGTAACCATTTACAACTAAATCTAATTTTCCTGTGTCAGGATCTATAACAAGACCGTGAACAGGTACTTCTTCCGGAAGTAACGGATGGTTGCGAAGTATTGACACACTATGTTCTACACTTTCTTCTACACTAGAGAACCCTTGTAGGAATCTTTCTAAATCGATTCCAGAATAACGAAGTGTATCTAATTTCTCTTCTGTTACGCCGCGCTCTTTCATTTTCTCAATTGTACTGCTTGCTTGAATTTTTGCCATACCACAATCATGATGACCGACAACACATACTTCATCAGCTCCAAGCTCATATACAGCGACTAAAATACTACGCATAATACTTCCGAATGGATGTGAAATAACAGCGCCTGCTACTTTAATAATTTTTACATCACCGTTACGCATATTCATAGCTTTCGGTAATAATTCAACAAGACGAGTATCCATACAAGAGATAATTACCATTTTTTTATTTGGAAATTTTCCTGTTTCATACTCTTCGTATTTTTTCTCTTCAACGAATTTTTCATTGTATTGTAAAATCTCTTCTAATGACTTCATAGTAAAGAACCCTCTTTTCTCTCATTTACACTACATATATAGTGTACCAAAATTTGAAAAACTCAAAAAGGATATTGCTTTATAGTAAAAATAGGATTTTTTCAGATAATCGACATAATTCTTTCAAAATATACACACACCTTTGTAACAAGTCTCACATACTTTAAACGTTTTTTCACTATAAACTGATTGTAGATAATGTAAAAAAGGAGTGAATATTTATTATGTCCGACGTTCTGTTACTAAGTCGTTTTCAATTTGCAATTACTATTTTTTATCACTTTTTATTTGTACCTTTGACAATCGGACTTGTTATTTTAGTAGCATGTATGGAAACTCAATACGCCCGCACATTGAATCCAACATACCGCAAAATGGCAAATTTCTGGGGAAAACTTTTTACAATTAACTTCGTAATGGGGATTATAACTGGGATTACGATGGAATTCCAATTTGGAACAAACTGGTCTGAGTACTCCAAATATATGGGGGATATTTTCGGATCACCTCTCGCAATCGAAGCACTCGTTGCCTTCTTCTTAGAATCTACTTTCATGGGAATATGGTTATTCGGTAAAGACAAAATCTCACCAAAATTCCGTGCTTTCTGTATGTGGATGGTTGCACTTGGAACAAATATTTCTGCCCTTTGGATTATTACTGCAAACGGATTCATGCAAAATCCTGTTGGGTACGTAGTACGTAATGGCCGCGCTGAATTAAATGACTTCTGGGCACTTGTTACAAATCCATATGCATGGAATATGTTCTTCCACACTGTAATTGGTTGTTATATTGTCGGTGCTTTCTTCGTTATGGCAATTAGTGCATATCACTTACTACGTAAAAACGAAGTGGAATTCTTCAAAAAATCATTTAAATTTGGTTTAATGTTAGGTTTATTCGCCGCAACAATTACACCATTTATGGGCCATCAATCCGGTGTATCAGCTGCTAAATATCAACCAGCAAAAGGAGCTGCGATGGAAGCTGTTTGGGAAACCGGAAAAGGACAAGGCTTCTCAATCATTCAAATTCCTGATGTGAAAAATGAAAAAAACTTTGAACTACTTACTATTCCAAAGCTCGGAAGTTTCTTCTATACAAACTCATTTGATGGAGAAATTGTTGGTTTAAAAGATATTCCAAAAGAGGATCGTCCAAATGTTAACCTCGTGTACTATAGCTTCCGCTTAATGGTTGCACTTGGCATGTTCTTTATGGCATTAACTTGGTACGGTTTCTATTTAAACCGAAAAGGAAAACTAGAAAACTCAAAACGTTATTTAAAAATTACAATGTGGTCTGTTTTATTTCCATATATCGCAATTAACGCTGGCTGGATTGTCGCTGAAGTAGGTCGTCAACCGTGGACAGTTTATAAACTAATGCGTACAGCAGAATCCGTGTCACCTATATCAGTTCCACAAATTTGGTTCTCATTAATTAGTTTAATATTGTTCTACACTTTACTCTTAATTGCAGACGTATACTTAATGCTAAAGTTCGCGAAAAAAGGACCTGCTGCATTAGAAGAGCCTGCTACTGAAGGAGGTGCGGCTCATGTCTCATGATATGCTTGCAATTATCTGGTTCGGTTTATGGGGCGTAATTTGGACAGTTTACTTCATTCTTGATGGCTACGCACTCGGTAACGGGATGATTTTCCCATTCGTGGCGAAAGACCGACAAGAACGAAATCAATTACAAGAAGCTATCGGCCCGTTCTGGGGTGGTAATGAAGTATGGTTAATTACAGCTGGTGGCGCAACATTTGCTGCCTTCCCAATCACATATGCAAATATGTTTAGTTACCTATATACACCACTGTTTTTAGTATTACTTGCACTATTTGCTCGTGCCGCTGGACTTGAATTTATGCATAAAGACGATTCACCAATTTGGCAAAAAACTTGTAAATGGGCATTTACAATTGGTAGTTTCCTAATCGCCTTCTTATTCGGCGTTACATTCGCTAACCTATATTACGGGCTGCAAATCGGAAAAGATGGTTATGAAGGAACTTTACTTAGCTTACTAAACCATTATGGTATTTTAGGTGGTCTTTTCTTCACTGCTATATTCGTCGTATCTGGTGCCCTTTGGATTATGATTAAAACAACTGGCGAAGTATCTGATCGTGCTTATAAAATCGCAAGACCATTTTCAATGGCAGCTGCTATCATTTTAGCTATTTTCTACGTAGCAACTGCAAATCGTACAAATTTATTCCAAAACTTCACGGAATATCCTGTACTATTCATTCTTCCAGTACTTGCAATGTTAATGAGTGTACTCACACTTATTATGGTGTACAAACATAAAATCGGCCTTGCCTTCACATTCGTTTGCTTAACAATCGCAATGTTTATGACAACCGGTTTTGCAGGTATGTTCCCGAGAATGTTACCATCACGTATTAACGACGCATACAGTACAACGTTATATAACGCAGCTGGTAGTCAATTAAACTTAAAAATTATGTTCTTCGTTGCAATCGTCATGGTACCAATCGTTATTGGATATCAGCTTTGGAGCTACAGCATATTTAAAAATAAAATTCATAAAGACTCTGCTAAAGGATATCACTAAAATGAAAAAGACACTTCGCTTGAAGTGTCTTTTTTTACGTATGATTTTCGATAAGATGTTACATTTCTAATCTAACAACTATGATAAAGAAGAATCACTAACAGCTCACAACTAAATTGTATCACAGGGCAAGCACATCATTTTATGCAATTTTACATACAAAAATTATAACGTAGATTGAATTACTTGGTCATACACATCGTTATCCGTTACATCTGCCGTACTAATACCACTGAATGTCCTCACATTTAGTCCCGTATTTGAAGATCCAGATCCATTATAAGCTTTCGTTTTTTCAATTGGATGTACGTTATATTTATCACCTAAGTTAATTGTCCCGTTACAGTTCTCAATAATAACCCCTTCCACAATAGCTGGCATTTTGTCACCTACTTTCATTTCGTTACTCCCATTCTATGAGAAACGCCTACAAAAATAGCATGTGTAAATAAGAAAAAAGCACTCAGGCTGAGTGCTTTTTTCTTATTTACCGCTCTTCTTTCTCTCACAAGCAATTCCATCGCCATCACGATCTAAATGCTTACCGTAATACGGACTATCTCTTGTAATATCGTAAACTCCAGCATCATTTGCTTCTTTACAGTTAGCAAAGCGTTTTGGTTCTGGCTTTTGTTCCGGCTTCACCTCTGGTTGTGGTTGTTCTTGTCTTGCTCCTGGTCTTTCTTCAAGTGGTAATGTCGCGTTATATAAGAACTGAACATATTGCTCACGACTTACATGCATTCTAGGTGCGAATTTACCATCACCAGTTCCAGCTGTAATATAATTTGATTTAACTGCAGTAATCGCAGGATTCGCCCATCCATTTCTATCTACATCCGGGAAATTATGATCCCCTCTAATTTGCAATTGAAACCCTTTTGTTAAAATTTGTGCCATTTCATCGCGAGTTAACGAATCTTTCGGCCTAAAGTTCCCTGTGTCATCTCCAGCGAATACACCGATCTCTGTTAAAGCAAGAATCTCTTTTTTAAACTGAGTCGAACGATCAGTAACATCTTTATACGGATTATTATACTGTTCTTTTACTGCTGGCTTTAATTGACGGAACATAAGGGCTGCAACTTGCTCACGAGTTACATCATCACCAAATCCAAAAATTCCATTTCCATATCCAGCAACAATGTTTTTATTTGCTAAATCCATAATTGCCTTATAAGCCCAATGATTGTTTGGAACATCTTTAAACTCTATACTTGCCTGCGCTGTCCCGATTGAAGTAAATGCTGTAGTTGCAACAATTGCACCTGTTAAAAGTAATTTTTTAAATCCCATACTTAAGTCTCCTTCTCTTTTCCATAATAACCATTTAACAATATAACAAATTATATAGCTTCATTTTGTCATATTCTGTCGAATACAAAAAAGAACCCCGAAGGATTCTTTTTTGCTAAGCACAAATGGCAATTTTGGAGACAGTTGACTTTTTCAAAAATTTATTAGGGGTAATATTTTGAAAAAGAAAGCCTTTCATATTTAACTTAACACCACTGGAATATATAGTAAATTGATAATGTTTATACGGAAGATTGCTAATGTTTAGTATAGATAGTTTGCACTACGTTAATAGTGGAAATTATCTATACTAAGAAACAAAAAGACGCCTTTCAAGAAGACGTCCTTTCCCCTGTTTATATATACCCCATCCCGCTTTTTGTAAACACACACTAGAAAACAGAATCATGAATTATTACAAGATTGTTAGGTACAAAAAGAGTAGAGGTAAATATTAATATAAAATTCTGCTTTATAGCGTGTATCCACAACTTATATTTTAATCCTCTTCTCTTGAAAATAAACATAATATGCATAATTACATACCAAAAAGAAAAAGACACTCCACAGAGTGCCTCCTCAACCATTTTACTTTTAATATATCGCTTTGAATACATTTTACCATATTTAACTATATCTGTTGTTTAGAAAATTCGAAATCGTTATTTTTTTATCAACATCTTCAAAATCATGTAATATTAAGGATGCAATAAAACATTATACAAATTGAGGTGTACTATATTTATGTATTTCGGAATTATTCCTCTTATATTGTTTATTATTTTTCTTATCTCTTACTTAAAGGATCCACGAAAAATAATAAACGGCTTTTTATTTAATGCCTTTTTCTGTTTTTCCCTTATTTTTTGTATGCTTGTAGCTTATGACTCAGGTAATGATACTCTACACTACATCATGTTTTTACCTATTTTAGCACTTATCATTATGATTCCTTTCGGTATTGTTGCTTTAATGTTTGGGTTATTTCTTAACGCAAGAATTTTAATGAAACGAGAAGGAAGACGTTTCACTAACTGTTTAACACTCATTGCTGCTTTAGGGATTTTATTCTTGATGTTACTCCCTATTATAAATCCAGCAAGTTTATTCTCATCACATTTAAGGCCTATTTTCACTGGTATTTCTCTTATAACTTTATATTTCTTTATACACTTATCTAACTTCTTAACCGCTTATTTTTTATACCAATTCAACAGACCAAGACGTAATCAAGATTTCATCATCGTTCTTGGTAGCGGCTTAATTAATGATAAAGTACCGCCTTTACTTGCAAGTCGTATTAATAAAGCAATCGACTTTTATTGGAAACAAGCTGCTGTGAATACACCACCAACAATCATTTTCTCTGGTGGACAAGGTCCGGATGAAGGCCTTCCAGAAGCAGAAGCGATGCAAAAGTACGCTGTTGAAAACGGAATTCCTCTTGAACATACAGTGCAAGAAAATCGCTCTGTAAACACATATCAAAATATGTCGTTCTCTAAAGAAATTATGGATTCTTTAAAGCCTGAAGGTAAGTATAAAAGTATTTTTACAACGAACAATTTCCACCTTTTCCGTGCTGGTATATATGCAAGACAAGCTGGTCTTAATAGCCAAGGAATTGGCTCCAAAACTGCGTTTTATTACTGGCCTAACGCAATGATTCGTGAATATGTTGCGATTGTCGTAATGGGACGTAAACGTCATATGAAAGTTTGCGGAGCTATTTTAGGATTCGCTTTATTCCTATCCGTGCTTAGTTTTATAATTTCTTAATACCCTCCCATCCTTTGAAAGGATGGGATTTCTTATACTCATTTCAAAAATATTTTAAAGGTAATATGGTGATAATATTCCCTGCATACATCCATTAAAGGAGAATTTTTTCAAATTAAATGTTAAAATGAAATTTAGGTGTGAATTACGTAACAAATAAGAAACTAGTTTGAAACGAGGAAATTACATGAAGAAAATTGTCAAGAGTAAGCCCAATAAGCTAAAAATTGCTTCAAAAGCTTTGATGATTATTATTGGGGCATTTATCACAGCGTACGGATTAGAAGCTGTCTTAATTCCAAATAACGTGTCCGACGGTGGTGTGACTGGTTTAAGTATCGTTAGTTCAAGATTATTTGGATTGCCATTAGGAGCTCTAATCGCAGTTATTAACATTCCTTTCGTTTGGTTAGGATATAAACAAATCGGTAAAAGCTTTGCAATTTATTCCATCATCGGGATTGCTTCATTAGCAATAGGTACCGTTGTCATGCACGGAATACCAACTATTATTGAAGGTGATACACTACTCGTTACAGTTGTTGGTGGTATTATTATCGGTTTCGGTATGGGACTAGCCTTACGTAACGGCGGCGCATTAGATGGAATCGATATGCTAGCTGTATTACTTTCTCGTAAGTTACCTTTTGGAACAAGTGACCTTATTTTGTTCTTAAATATGTTTGTCTTTATTTTTGTTTCAACAGTATTTGGTCTTCAAGGGGCTATCCTTTCGGCAATTGCTTACTTTATCGCTTCGAAAGTGATTCATATCGTTGAAGTTGGTTTAAGTGGTTCGAAAACATTTAAAATCATCACGAAAGAGCCTGAATTAATGGTAGAAACAATTCGCGATCGTTTAGGCCGAAGCGCAACGTATAACGAAGTATACGGTGGTTATTCAAGAGAGAAATTCAAAGAAATTTCTTGTGTAATTAACCGTTTAGAAGAAAGTAAAATGAAGGACCTGATTAATGAAATCGATCCTAATGCCTTTATTACAGTTTATGACGTAGCTGAAGTAAAAGGCGGTAACTTTAAGAAACGTGATATTCATTAATCATTATGAAAAAAGAGGCTGTGCCAAAATATTGGTTCAGCCTCTTTTTATTATGAAGTTGGTAAATCGATATTCCTTTTCGAATCGTTGATATATTTTGAGCTACGATAGATATAATCGAAAAACCGTTGATATATTTTGAGCTACGATAGATATAATCGAAAAACCGTTGATATATTTTGAGCTACGATAGATATAATCGAAAAACCGTTGATATATTTTGAGCTACGATAGATATAATCGAAAAACCGTTGATATATTTTACTCCCTCCATCTCCCCCCGCTTTTAATCCAATCGACGTACTTTTGAAAGGCGTTCACTTCATGTTGAAAGCGAAGCGGAATATATAGAAAGAGAGTACATGTACACAGTATCCATAGAATACCTACTATAAAGTGAAACTATAATCAGTGGGGGTTTTGTTCATCCCCCACTGATTATTAGTTGAACCAATCGGGCGTTTACGGGCAGTTGATCTCCCACCTAACTTCTTTGCTCCAACCGAATTTTGAGGTGGGAGTTTTACTGCCCGTTAATGCGGGATAAAGTGAAATTTCATCGTTGTGCTAATAAACAAACTGAGGAATAAGACGAGGAACATAATCAAACTAAACCTTTTATATATAGTCATAATAATCTCCTCCTTATAACTTAATTGTACCAGCTATAAGGAATTAATTCCCATAATAAAAAGACCGAAAAGCAAATTCCACTTTTCAGTCTCTATACTATCTTCTCTTCATAATTTTCCCTGAACCGCCAACCCTTGTTTTCGGGGGCGACGTATTCTTTGGTGGGGTTTTAATGGATGATTTCGGCTTCACATCAGATCCACTCGAGCCACCCGGGTTTTTCGTAATTTTCCCCTTGCTTCCGGTAGAAGGCGGTGGCGTCGTTTTACTTCCTTTTTCCGTAATACTTCCTTTATCACCTACAGATGATTTCGGATCTACATTATCGCCTCGCTTAATAATAGATCCTTTCCCTTCCTTCGTAATTGGAGGCGGGGTTTTCTTTTCCTCTTTCGTAGGTGGTCTTTCTGGGATCACCGGTTTATGATTTTGTCTGTCATTATATCCGCGATAATCACCGTATGATGATTTGCGTGAACCAAATATATCGTTTAATATACTCCCCATAATATATCCTTGTAAGAAGGATGGTTGGTAATTTTGACGGACAAATTCTTCATTACTTATTTCAATTAATGTATCAGATGGTTTCTCTTTATCCTTTTGTAAATTATACATTTTATCAGAATAAACGAGGAACATTTGATTTTCGTCTTCTTTAGATGCTTGCTTCGGTTTCCTTTCGGCTATAAGTTCCTTTGCAACTTCAGGAACTGACCGATTGGCGGCCCTATACACGTAAGATTCTTGTTTACCATCCTTTGCGACAGACTCTAGTGGGTAACGGTCCTGAATTGACTTCGCCTGACCACTTTGACAGCCCGATAAAGCATAACCGGCAATAACAAGTAATGTAACGATAGCAAGTATAGGGATCACGAACGATTTAATCATGGTAAACAATCGGTTTGACATGATTACGCCCCCCTTATGTTGCTCTTATGATTTGTACATCAGCAGGAATAATTACTTCTCCCTCATACATCATTGTGCGACCATTTTGCCATTCAACACGTAATAATTTGCGGTTATCAGATTGGAATTCCCATACGTACTGTTCTTCTGAAGCAGCGAATGGTGTTTTCCCCATAACAACAACACGTCCATTATATTGTTCTTCCATATGATACTCTATATTATCCATTTCAATCGTCGTCGGAATTTCATCGATTGAATCTAAACGACCATCAATCGGTGTATACAATTTGTAATACGTATTTTCACGGTCTTCGATTTTCAAATAACGAATATCTTTCCCATCCTGCAAAGTTAAAATAATCTCCTTGCGAGAATGCATGCTCGTTTTCCCAGTTAATTCGTACATGACTAACGAGACTTCAATCATATCGCCAGGAGCCAACGTTAAAAGACTCTTTTCTGGCTTTGGCGGCTCCGGACTCTTCATTATATTTTTAATACGTTTAAATAAACTCACAATCTACCCCTCCTTTTCTCTTTATAAACAAGCACCTAAAATAAGTGCACCAACGATATGTAATGAACCAGCTAACAACGCATGTGCTACGCTGCCTTCTTTCGTTCCTTCTTCTAAATCTAAACCAGACACTTTCTTTAACACAAACTCAATGAACATTTCTACAATTAATAAAATAGCGAATGAAACTGCTGAGGCAAGAAGCGCTTGCCATAAGTCATTCGCTTTCGTTATAGATTGAGATAAAATGTACCCTTGCGCAAATAATTTCATAACGAAACGCGTTGTCACTGCTGTATTTCCATTTTTCATTTCTTTTAAATCATTGTATTTTGTAAAAATCGAATCAACCCACATAATTGCAAATAAAAGTACTGCACTCGCTCCAGTCCATACAAGCATAGCTAAAACATTCATCCACGTCATTACAAAACCTCCTCTAAAAAAGTAAAGTGAAACTTTAATCAGTGGGGAGTTTTCCATCCCCTACTAATTATTAGCCCACACCAATCGGGCATTTACGGGCAGCCCGACTCCCACCAATCTCTCTGCTTTCACAAAATGTTGAGGTGGGAGTCTTTGCCCGCAAATAGCGGGGTAATAGAAAACCGACATGAATTCTCTTCAGACATGTCGGTTTCTTTGTCTATTCTATATTATTTCTCGTACTGCTTCATAATACGAGCTAATTCATCGTCAACAACAGAATTTTTGTTTAAGCTTGCGAATTCATCATCTAACGACTTTTCTTTCTTGTAAATTTCACCGCTTGCTTCTGCTTCAGCCTCTAATTGAAGTGCTTTCTCTTCCATACGGCTTAAACCAGCTTTTGCTGAATTTGAATCGAATCCAGACATCGCCTGATTAATATTCTTTTGTGCTTTCGCTGCATTTACACGTGCTACAAGTGTTTCACGCTTATTTTTCAGCTCTGTTAATTGTTTACGCATTTCTTCTAGCTTAAGGCGAAGGTTATCAGCAGCAGCTTTGTTTTGCTCATAGCTTGCTTTATACTCATTCATCTTTTGCTCTGCATTTTGTTTTTCTTCTAAAGCACGGCGCGCAAGATCTAAGTTACTAGCTTGAACAGCCATATGAGCTTGCTCTTCACGTTTTTTCACAAGTGCTTCTTGCTCTTCAAATAATATTTTAAATTTCTTCTCAAGTGCGATTTGAGCTGCTACACTTTTCTCAGCTTCTTGTACATCCGCTTGCATATCGCGTAAATATTGATCCGTCATCTTAACTGGATCTTCCGCTTTTTCAATTAATGAATACACATTCGACATTGTTAAATCTCTTAATCGTTTAAATACAGACATCCAAATTCCTCCTATGATATACCTCATATTTCAAATTCACTACTTGGAAAACTGAAAAATCTCCCTTAACAGTAAAGAATATTCATTTTTACAGCCTATGTGTTTATTATAACAAAACTAATATGTCCTTACATGTTATTTCCAAAATACAGCCAATATAATATGACATTCTAGATAAAACATTGTATTCCTAATATATTCTCATTAACCCTCTTCAGAATTGACTTATTTTTATGCAATTTCACTAAATTACATTATTGTAATGTTACTGTAAGCTAACTCGATAGTTACGTTGCAATATTTCTTATACACTAATACCAGAAGCAACGAACAAGCTTCTCATCATTTCAGAACTAATACAAAAATGTATTTACTATAAAACATATAAAAGGAGAAATCATCATGAAAAAATTAGTAGGAATCGGATTAGCAGCAGCAATTTCATTCGGAGCATTATCAGGTTGTTCTTTATTAGGAGAAAAAGCGAACGGCTTTGTACTATATGGAACAGATGAGCAAGTTCAGAAAATTACAGATCAAAATAAAAAAGAAGTGAAAGAAAAAGACTTCTATAAAATGAAAATGACAACATTAGAGGGTAAAAAAGTTCTTGTCATGGATAAGAAAACTGGTGAAGAACTGGTGAAGAAAGAGTTACTTAGCAAAGTTAATGAAAAAGACGACACGAAACCACTTGATAAATTACCAGCTGTAACAGCAGAGCAAGGTGTATTATTTGCTAAAGAAAAAGTAGAAAATGCTACACTTGATGGAGCAAAATTAAAATACGAAAGCAATACAATTATCGGAAGTGGCCGTGCATATGCCGACATGTTCGCTATTGTTGATGATGCAACTTACGTAAATGTAAAAGGCGATGAAAAATCTGTTGGGGTATTAAAATTTGATAAAGACCCTAGTAAAGAATTCCCTGGCTACAACGGCGTAGAAGCTTCTCAACTTGTAAAAATTAAAAAGTAAACAAAAAAGCTTTGCGAAATGCGCAAAGCTTTTTTCTATTTCTGAGCAATTTGCTCCATATCTGGACTACAAGTTTGCGATTGACATGACTTACTTAAAGAGCATGCTGCGCATTTTCCCTTTTTACTTCTCTTTACAAAATTAACTAACGTATATGCTGCATAACCAAAAATGATAGCTCCAATTATAATATTGACCATCACCCTAATACATCTCCTTCTAGAATCCGAGTAAGGACCCAACTTGGTATATAATGAGCGTTAATACATAAGCAACAACGAGCGGATAAACGACAGAGAAAACTGTCCATTTCATCAATCCTGTTTCACGTTTAATAACAGCTACTGTCGCTAAGCAAGGAACATATAATAAAACAAAGAACATAAATGCATATGCTGATAGCGCAGTATAATGTGCTCCCATTACATTTCCTAGCACATCTTCTTTAACCGCATAAATAATTGCCATTGTAGAAACGACAACTTCTTTCGCTAAAAATCCTGTTAAAAGGGATGCCCCAGCTTGCCACGTTCCAAAACCGAGCGGTGCAAATAGTGGTGCGATAAATCCACCAATCATCGCTAAGAAACTGTCTCCCATATCAACACCAAATCCTGATGGACCTGCATAGTTTAATAACCAAATGACAACAGAACCACCGAAGATGAATGTACCCGCTTTACGAACAAATCCTTCACCTTTCTCCCACGTGCTGAGCCATAACGTTTTTGCTTGTGGCACACGGTAAGGCGGTAGCTCAATTACAAAAATAGATTTTTCCGCTTTTAAAATAGTAAGTGACATAATTTTTGTAACGAGTAATGCAAGAACAATACCTGCAATGTATAAAGAGAACACAACAGTCGCCTGACTATTAGGGAAGAATACTCCCGCAAATAGTGCATATACAGGTAAACGTGCCGAACAAGACATAAACGGTGTTACAAGAACTGTAAGTAACCTTTCTTTTTCTTGTTCAATCGTTCTCGCTGCCATAATACCTGGAACGTTACATCCAAAGCCGATAATCATCGGAATAAATGCTTTTCCGTTTAAACCGAAAAACTCCATAATTCTATCCATAACAACTGCAATTCGTGCCATATATCCTGAGTCTTCTAATAATGAAATGAAGAAGAATAGTGCAAAGATTTGTGGAACGAATACTAATACCGCACCAACACCAGCAATAATACCTTCTGTAACGAGTGCTTGAATAAAGTCAGAAGCCCCAACACTTGTGAGCCCAGCTGTAACCCAATCAGTAAGTTGTCCGCCAAAAAATCCATCAAGCATATCAGATAAAGGTGTACCAATCCACGTAAACGTAACCTGAAAAATAAAAAACATAACTGCTAAAAAGATTGGAAGTCCTAAAATTTTATGTGTAATTAACCTATCAATTTTTTCTGAAAAAGGAATTTCCTCTTCTTTCTCATGTTGCATAACATTTGTTTTTAACTTTTCAATATACGCTTCACGAGTCTTGTAAATGTGCTCTTCCAACGTACAATCAAGTTTTCCATCTAAACGAGATCGAATGGCTATAAGTTCCTTATAAATTGGTAATGCTTTCATTTCTTTTTCTACTACTTCGTTATTGCTTAAAAATTGAAGGGCTAACCATCTCGGATGCTCATAATTCGCTGTCTCTAAAAGAGCGATTACCTCTCCAATTCCTTCATCCATTTGTACACCATATGAAATAATGAATGGTTTTTTCTCTTTTTGTTTCTCTTCATGAAGAGTAGTAAGTAATTCTTCACAGCCTTTTCCGGTTCTTGCGATGACAGGAACGACTGTTACACCTAATATTTCTGATAGCCGTTTTACATTAATCACAATTCCTCTTTGCTTTGCCACATCAATCATATTTAAACCAATTGAAACGGGCTTACCAAATTCAAGTAATTGCAATGTTAAATGCATATTTCGCTCAAATTGAGAAGAATCCACTATATTTAACATATGATGAAATTCATCTGTTAGTAGAAAATTCGTAACGACACCTTCATCACGTGAAACTGGATTCAAATCATAAACGCCTGGTAAATCAATTAATGTTCCTTGCTTATCTTTTAATTTACCAACCTTCTTTTCTACTGTTACACCGCTCCAGTTTCCTACATATTCATAAGAACCAGTAAGTGCATTAAATAATGATGTTTTCCCTGTATTCGGATTCCCTAGCAAAGCAACCTTATTCACGCTAATTCCACCTTTATCATTTTCGCGTCACAATAACGAATACTAATTAACTGTCCACGACACTCCAATGTACAAGGACCTTTAAACATCGCTTTCTGTTTCAAGCGAAGTTCGCTTCCTTCCGCGAGACCGAAGGCAGCTAGTCTACGCTTTAATAACTGATCTAACGACTGAATACTTTTTACTAAGACTTTCTCGCCAATTTTAATATCTACTAAGCTCATAACCTTCCCCCTCAGAAGAGAATGATAATTATTTTCAGAAAAATTATATCATACTCTATTTCAATTGGACTATACCCTTTTGCTTCATATTTATTAACATTTCGCTACAATTCTATTTCAATAATTGTCATACGGTATTCATTTGCCATTCTCATCCATTTCGCTTACAATGAACAATAGCAAATAAAGAATCTCGTTATCACAGGGGGAGCCTTACCGCTGAGAGGGAACAATTCGTTCCGACCCTTTGAACCTGTTAGTTAATGCTAACGCAGGAATTGTGCAAACGTCCGAAATACACACCTCTTTTTTTATTTACGTATTTCGTATCCTCCTATGATAATGTTCTTTTTTGTGCAACTTGGATATAGGGGGAGACAACATGCGTAACACCAATTTACAAGCGATGATCGAATCTGCTATTCTTGCAGCCTTCGCCTTGATTATCGACATTCTACCATTATCAATTAAACTTCCAACAGGCGGTTCCATCTCATTTGCAATGATTCCTATTTTTATTATCGCATACCGCTGGGGCTTCAAAACGGCTTTCTTAGGAGGTTTAATTTGGGGACTATTACAAATTGTTGTTGGAGATGCAATTATCGTCACACCGACTCAAACAATAATTGAATACTTCGTTGCCTTTGCATTCATTGGATTTGCTGGACTATTTTATAAGCCCATTCAGCAAACATTAATGAATAATCAAAGAAAGAAAACCATTGCTTATATTATTTTTGCTACATTTATTGGTAGCCTTGCACGTTATTTCTGGCACTTTATTGCAGGTATTATCTTTTGGGGCCAATATGCACCAAAAGGGCAATCAGCCGTCTTATATTCATTAATTGTAAACGGTAGTACAATGCTCGCTTCTTTCACATTATGTACTGTATTATTACTCCTTTTATTTACAACTTCACCACGCTTATTCAAAAGCATTGGTACTTATCAAATGAATAAGAAAAATAAGAGTGCCTAAATGGCGCTCTTTTTTTTATCAAAGCTCTCAATGAGTAATATCAATAATAAATACAATAAATGCACAAAAGAAAATAAATACCATCACACCTAGTAAATTGCTATTCATGGCTAATCTACTCCTTACATAACCTCATTTTCTATCCAAATTATACTGCTTAAAAATAAAGATTAGGTAAAGATAATATGAAAATAACTTAAAAAAAGCGTAACATGTATTATCTACGCTTTTTTCGGTAAATAGAAGTAAAATAACACACCATCTTCGGTATTCTTCACCCCATATTCAGCATCGTGCAATTCTAAAATATTCTTTGAAATTGCAAGACCAAGCCCTGTTCCACCTTGTGAACGTTTCCGTGCCGCATCCACCCGATAAAAACGATCCCAAATTTTATCTAATTGTTCTTCTTCAATGTGAGCACCTTTATTTTCAATACATACTTTTATATGATCCTTCCCGTCTATTGTGGAAATAATAATATCTTCTTTTTCTGGTGTATAACGTATTGCATTCGTAATAAAATTCACAATTACTTGTTCAATTCTATTTTGATTCCCAATCACTTCTGCTGGACATATATGTTTGTGCACACTCAGTTCTTTTTTCTCTATCTCCGCTGAAAGCTGTTCACATATTTCTTCAATCACTCCATCTATATAGAAAGAATCCATCTTCATGTTATATGTGCCAGACTCAAATTTAGCTAATTCAAGCATATCCAAAATTAGTATATCCATCTTGTCTACTTCTTTTTCCATCGCCTGAAAATAGTAGTCTTTCTTATGTTCAGCTACCCCATCTTTTAAAATGGAAATACAGCTTTTCATAATACTCAGCGGCGTTTTTAGTTCATGCGATACACCCGCAATAAATTCTTTCCTTGTGTTTTCTAACTTTCTTTCTTTTTCAATATCTTGTTCTAACTGTCCAATATGTGAATGTAGTTTATTAGATAATGTATTAATATTTTGCGATAAATCACCAATTTCATCTTTTGAAGTAATCGGAATTTTTTCTGTGAAATCCAAATGAGCTATTTTCTTCGTTGTATCATTTATTTTTAGTAGCGGTTTTGCAATTTGTTTTGAGTAATAAAACGAAGCTAGAAAAATTAGAATGACTACAAATGCAACAATATAGATGTAATAATCTTGCACCATTTGTACAGCCTCATCTACAGGCTGTAAAGAAGCCATCGCATATATATATGTTACCGATCCGTCTTTTTCTTTTTTTGGTTTAATTAATAATTTATATTTTATATCATTTTTTTCATAGTCCATTATTTGTGTTGAATACTGTATATGATTATTCTCTTTTAATAATAAATCAGTTTGAAATTCCTTTATGCTATCTAAGAATAAACTATTTTTATAAATTGGATTCACAGGACCTTTTACATCGGGGAACTGTACTTTCGTAACACGTCCTACTATGACAGCATCTAATTCCTGAGCAGCTTGCTCCTGAACGGCCGGCTTCTTTTCCTTAACAACTTGTTCCTCAGCTGCTTTCTTTTTCTCCTGATCTAATTTAAGCATTTTCTCATTAAATGCTTTTTCTAACGGTTTATTAGATCCACTTAAATTTTGCTTACCTAACGAGAAAGAGAATGGAATAAAACTTTCTTCTTTTCTCACTCCAGAAAAATAAATTTCTTGTCCTAAAAACTTCTCTGATAATTTATTATCAATCTCCTCTATATTGACGAGATTACCTAAGGGAATCTTGAATATTTGTTGTCCAAAGCTCTTTTGTTGCCTACGGTCTATCGTTACTTCAAAATAAAAATCATCCACATGTTTTAAATTCCCATTCTGATCTAATATCGTAATCCACGTATTATTTTCTCTTAAAAAATCTTGCTCCAGCTTCTGAATTCCTTCTGCATTTCCTACATAATTCAAATAATTCTTCTCAAAGGAATTTAAATTCACTTTAATATCTTCTACTTTTCGGTTCGCATAATATTGTTTAAAAAATATCGTTTGACCAATAAATATCGTCGCTAAAATCAACATACATAGAGCTGTTGTAAGGGTAAATAATTTAAGTACAATCCCTTTTCTCATATGTTCCCCTCGAATTTATAACCGGTTCGCACTACAGTTGTAATGTACTTTGCTTTCTCTCCTAATTTATTTCGCAAATTACGAATATGACTATTAACCGTTCGATCATCGCCAGCAAATTCGTACCCCCAAATTCTTGAAATTAACTGTTCTCTTGTTAAAACAATCCCTTGATTTTTCATGAAATAAGCTAATATTTCAAATTCTGTATGTGTTAAAGTAATGTCTGCCTCATCAACAGTAACAGTACGTGACGGAAAATGGACGTGAATGCCATGAATTGATAACGTATCATCTTCATTTTCTAAAGGTTTCTTTGATGCTTGTCTACTTTCTAATAATCGTTTCGCTCTCGCTAATAAAATAGGCGGACTATATGGTTTCGCAACATAATCATCTGCCCCAAGCTCAAATCCAAGTAACGTATCATCTTCATCTACACGTGCCGTCAGCATAATAATTGGGACCCCGGACGTCTTACGGATCCTTCGGCAAACAGACCATCCATCAAGTTCCGGCAACATAATATCAAGTATAACTAAATCGACCTCTTCTTCTTCAAATAAGACTAAAGCTTCTTTTCCATCTCTCGCTTCAAGCACTTTATATTGTTCACTCAAAAAGTAATCCTTTAATATTTCGCGTAAAATATCTTCATCTTCAACAATTAAAATGTTTTTTGACATAATCTATGTCTCCCCCTCTCATTTTAAGTAGCTAGCATTTTGTACTTGATAATTTTATTTTGAATTGCTCGTAATTAACTTTGCCTCGATAATATATCGATCCGGTGCATCCCCTATATAATCAAATGGATAGCAAGTCGTCAGTGTTAATATTGGTTCTTCTTTTTTTATAATAACAGTACGATCATCCGCATGGGTAATCCATGTCTTTTGAATTTCATATGTGTACGTTTTATTATCATACTCTAAAATAAGGGTATCCTTTTCTTTTAACTCTCCTAAATCTGTAAAAACAGTATCTCGGTGCCCACTCAGTACAGTATGTCCTCCTCCAGATGGTGTTGTCGTTAAATCACTAACAAACATACCGACTCCTTTTTTCAATGTTGCATCATTTGCTCCCCAATATATAGAAAACTTCTTCTTTATTTTCGGTATATTTAACATTGCTACCTTCTCACCTTCTTTATGCTCAGTTTGAGAAGAAGGTACTTGAGAAGTTACAGGTGTTTCATGTGAAAGTTGATTATCTTGTATATTTTTAAGGCTCTTTATTTCTTCTTTCGTTAATTCTTGAGCAGAGCTTTTTCCTTTATACCATTCCACAGCGTAATACGATCCCATGAATAGCCCTATGGCCATCAATATGATACCGATATAATTGAGTAACTTCATGTTCCATCCCTCCATGCAAAAAATGGTAGGAATAACCTACCATTTTTAATATATGAAATTATCCCATTCTTTATAGAAAAATATTTTATTTACGCCTTAACTTTATTACGACGCTTCAAACCAAATAATGTCCCTATCCCTACAAGACATGCGCTTAGTGCCATCATTGCTACATTATTTGATGCTGTGTTTGGTAATTTTTCACCTTGTACAGCTGGCTTTGCTACTTCCTTTTTCGCTGCATCATTCTTTTGCCCGGCCTTAATTGCTTCTTCTTTTTTTGCAAGAGCTTCCTTTTCTTGAACTTGTGGTGTTACTTCTTTTTTCGCTGTATCATTCTTTTGCCCTGCTTTTATTGCTTCTTCTTTTTTAGCCATATCACTTTTTTCTTGTACTTGTGCTGCTTCTTTTTTCTCTACTTCGCTCTTTTGCTGTTCCTGAATTGCTGCTTCCTTTTTAGCTACATCTGACTGTACTTGCGCTGCTTCTTCCTTTGTCAGTGTTCCAGTTGAAGCACTCGCTACCGAAGAATAACCTACTGTTAAAAGTGCCATTGCACAAATTGGTAATAGTTTCTTTTTCATTTTCATTCTCTCCTCTTATACGTTTTACATCACGTCGCATCGGATGTAACACTAGAATAAACAATAGATATAAATATAAGATGCAGATGAAATGGAATTCTGTTAAAGATTTCATTTTAGAAAAATAAAAAAACACCGTAATATATACGATGTTTTTTCGGGTGTGTGTCTCGATATTTATTTGTTACTTTCGCGTGATTGAGAAGTAGAAAGGGCCGGAGTGCTAACTAATTGTCTCGGCTCAGTTTTCTTGAAGTGATTTTTGACGTTACACTTACGACATTGAACGACCCATGCTTTAATAGGATTTGTTAAAATAATTTTTTGCCTTTCGTTAGGGGCCTCTTCTTCCAATTTACAACTATCGCTCCACTTACTCCATTTCATTGTAAATTTAGAAGAAGAATGATCGTCTTCTCGATCAAACGTATGCAAAAAATCCATTTCTCCAGCTAGCATTACGGTGTTACTAGTTGCTAAAAAAGAAAAGGTCGTCCAATGTTTCTCCATGCCCTCCTACTCCTTTTTCACATATAGAGTGCCTAAAACTTAATTTACCTAAAATATGCTTGCCCTTTACCTTACACTTATAGTTTATCCAAAACACTACTATGCAACTATCGATTTGTCTTACAAATCACCTTACATTTTTGTAAGAAACGAAAAACCTTCACTCTATATACGTGAAGGTTTCTCATTTCTTATCTATAGAATCTTTCATATCATCAAGTCCAGCCTCTTGCAGCTGCGACATCATACCGTGGGAAATTGCGCCTAATACTAAAGTCATTCCAATTAGTGAAATGCGAATTGCAGGTACATCAATTATGTAAGCCAACATACCAAGAACAATTGTTAAAAGCAATGCTTTTATAAATGTTACACTTGTATACTGTTTCTTTTTCATCATAATCACCCTTTTTGGAAGCGTTTTCTTAATATTATCAGTATATCATATCATCTGACTATTTTGTGGAGACTTCTGTAAAAACCTTATATCTTCTTTGACTTTTTTCTTTCTATCCTTTACAGTCGAAATGTTCACAAGTTTTACACTGTAGGAGGATTCAAATGAAAATTGAAATAAAAGACACTTTAATTTCTGAAGAACAATTACAAGAAAAAGTAAAAGAACTAGCGCTTCAAATCGAACATGATTTTGAAGGAGAAGAAATCGTTGTAATCGCTGTATTAAAAGGATCTTTCGTATTCGCTGCTGATTTAATTCGTCACATTAAAAACGAAGTAACTATCGACTTTATCTCTGCATCTAGCTACGGAAATCAAACAGAAACAACTGGAAAAGTAAAACTATTAAAAGATATCGATGTAAACATTACTGGAAAAAACGTAATTGTCGTAGAAGACATTATCGATTCTGGTTTAACACTTCACTTCTTAAAAGATCACTTCTTCATGCATAAACCAAAAGCATTGAAATTCTGTACGTTACTTGATAAACCTGAACGCCGTAAAGTGGACTTAAAAGCTGAATATGTTGGCTTCCAAATTCCAGACGAATTTATCGTTGGCTACGGTATCGACTGCGCAGAAAAATATCGTAACTTACCATTTATCGCTTCAGTTGTAACGGAATAATATAATAAAGTGAAACCTTAATCAGTGGGATTTTTGTCCATTCCCAATGATTATTGGCCCGCAAATAGCGGGATCAAATAAGCTTCCATGCATTATTGGTGGAAGTTTTATTTCTATCGTAATTTATAAAAGCAAAGGGAGAGATGAAGAATGACAAAGACAAAATTTGAAAAAGTACTCCTCATCGTAAATCCGAAAGCAGGGCAAGGCGATTTACATACGAACTTAACAAAAATCGTACCACCACTTGCCGCAGCTTTTCCTGACCTACATATCCTTCATACGAAAAAACAAGGTGATGCAACAAAATATTGCCAAGAGTTTGCTAGTAAAGTAGATTTAATTATCGTCTTTGGTGGTGATGGAACTGTATTTGAATGCACAAACGGCTTAGCCCCTCTTGAAACTAGACCTACACTTGCAATCATTCCAGGTGGAACTTGCAACGACTTCTCTCGCACACTTGGTGTTCCGCAAAATATTGCAGAAGCAGCGAAACTCATTACAAAAGGACATGTAAAACCAATTGATGTCGCAAAAGCAAACGGACAACACTTCTTAAACTTCTGGGGCATTGGACTCGTATCTGAAGTATCAAACAATATTGATGCAGAAGAGAAAGCAAAGCTTGGTAAAATTGGTTACTATTTAAGCACCATTCGAACTGTAAAAAATGCTGAACCATTCCCAGTAAAAATTACTTACGACGGACAAGTGTATGAAGATGAAGCTGTCCTTGTTATGGTTGGAAACGGTGAATATCTCGGGGGGATCCCATCCTTTATTCCGAACGTAAAATGTGATGACGGAACACTTGATATTTTCGTAGTCAAATCAACAGGCATTCAAGCGTTTAAAGATTATATCGGAAAGAAACTATTTGAAGACTCAAATGAAAATGACATCTTCCACGTCAAAGCTAAATCCATTCATATTGAAACAGAAGAAGAAAAAGAAGTAGATACAGATGGTGAAAGCTCTCTACATACACCGTGTCATATTGAGTTGTTACAAGCGCACTTTACGATGATTTATAATCCTAATGTTGTGTAATGAAAAAAACGAGTGATATCACTCGTTCTTTTCTTCTAATCTAATTATGTCGTTGTATAATTTCTTGTATTTCTTTAACTCTCTCTAAAGTAATTCCATTTCTTTGTTCTATCGCTAAAGGGTGATCGGTTGGCTCTAATTCAACATACGGTGCCATTCCAACTTCTCTTATATGTACATTTGTCTTTAAATTTAGTGTTTCTGGATAAACTGGTATTTCTACAGATAACCAGCCAAAATGAGGATCACTATTCTCTCGTCCTCTCTCATCCCACTCTTCTAGTACTTGATCATAACTTTCTTTACTAAGTGATACCCACACAGTCCAGATGAAATTTTCATGGTAATCAATTATAGGAATCTCTAAACAGCCTCTAATAAAATAATGTTTATCGTCCATTACACAAAGATCTGATGTTAAATAGAAGCGTCCCTCTCTTTCATGAGCCGCTACCTCGTAGTAATAAGATGGTGCTTCACTTCCGTAACATAAAGGGAATGTAAATCGGTTCATTTGTATCTTTTCTCCGGACTTTCTTCTTCTTTTCATCTATTATGAGTTCTCCTATCCTTTAAATTTCATTCACACTCAAAATCCATCCAAATTTTCCAATGTGTATTAGAATCCTTATTCACAATAACACTTGGATCTTTCTTCTCTATTGTAGCAGCTACTGATTGAAAAAATTCAATTTCACTAGAGTATAATATAGACATACTTGCCTTTCATTTTCTAATAATACTACTAACAAAATAGCAGAAGGGCCTGTTTGCATGGCCTAGTTCTTTTTAGGTACAATGAAAGAAAGAAACAACCTGATACAAGGGAGAGGAAAAGCTGTGTTCAACCAACAGTTAGTTAATTTACGCATTGATTTTGCATTTAAACAATTGTTTGGTACGAATGGTAGTGAAGATATTCTAATTGCATTTTTAAACGCTATGTTACAAGAGTCTTTAGAGTCGCCCATTGCTTCTCTACAACTAGAAGATCCACATTTACATCGGGAATATGAAGAGGATAAGTTATCTATTTTAGACATTTCAGCGACATTAAACACAGGAACAAAAGTAAATGTAGAAATACAGCTCAATAATAATCACGATATGATAAAACGTAGTTTATATTATTGGGGAAAATTATACACATCCCAATTACAAAAGGGCATGCCATATAGCTCACTGCATAAAACCATCACCATAAATTTATTAAACTTCATAATGTTTTCAGAACAAAACGCCTTCCATTCAACGAGTATATTATGGAATACACAACAACAGAAACTCCTAAGTCACGACATAGAAATTCACATTGTAGAAATTCCAAAGTTAACAGAACAATGGCATGAAGAAAAAGTAAATCCGTGGAAAGATCCATTTGTTCGTTGGCTTTTATTACTTTCAGCAAATGAGGATGAGCACTTAACTAAAACATTGGAGGATATTGCTATGAACCAAGATCCTATTTTACAAAAAGCGATAAATAAATGGGAACGTATGAGTCAAGATTCTTCTTTCCGACAAGCCTATGACGCAAGGGAGAAAGTTTTAATGGATGAAGCAGCAAAATTCGCCCACGCAGAGACAGAAGGAATAAAAAGAGGAATGGAACAAGGAATAAAAAAAGGGATTGAAAAAGGCATTGAACAAGGGATTGAAAAGGGTCGAAAAGAAGGGGTTCAGCAGGTAAAAATTCAAATGATTAAAAATATGTATGATCTTGGTATACCACTTGAAACGATTGCTAAGGCAAGTAAATTAAGTGTGCATGAGGTTGAGCATATTTTAGGACATAAATAGTAATAAAAAAGAGCTTGAATGGTTTCAAGCTCTTTTTTATTAACTTTCCTCAATTCTTTCAATCTTCCAAACTAAATTATCTGGCTCGTTTTTCTCTAAAAAGGTTAACATCCACATGGTTTTCCCTTTGTCGTTCATCAACATCACTTTATGGTTTAACTTCCAAGCCACGTCACTAATATGATTAAACATTTTATACATATCTTCTTCTCTAATAAGCTTTTCCTTTTTGATTAATCGTCTCGTTCTATACTCCCTTATTTCTAAGTACATATCAGCATAAGCCACTTCATGCTGCCAAATTATACTACATACATATTTTTTATTCGGACTACTCTTCTTTATATATACAAGTTCATTTTTATAATCCAAATCCAGTACCTTATTGTATGCTTTTTCTAACATCCCTATATCCCAATCACATTCCACAGCTAAACTCTTCATTTCAGTATGAACGATTTGAAGGGCTAATTCTTTTTTCTCTCTATCTGATAAATATGGAAAATCATTTACACTCCCATACTCTACAAACACATTCATATATCCAGGAAAAATTCGATATTTCTTCTCCCACTGATTTAATAATGAAATATCATCCACACAGTAAATCAAAATACCTTTTTCATAGTCTGTTCTTAGCTTTGGTATATGTCGCCCGTATAAAGAAGTAATACAGCTCGTTTCTTGTAAAAAAGATATCTCTTCCTCATAGTTGCTTGAGGGTGTTAATTGTAATACTTCTAGGCTACTTATATTCTCTTTTCTTTTTAGAAAACTTAATTGGATATCTCTTATAATTGGCATTTACTCTCTCCTTCTTAACGCTACGACTATATAATTAATTCTCTAGTACCAACTAATTAATTTCAACCCAGCCCATTCCCATAGAGAGAAATAAAGCCCCACTACAAAAAAGAGCGCACCAATTAAAAAGTAGAACGGTGCTCCGTGTAGCGGATCACTAAATAACCCTAAAAAATTTTGTGCTACTACTATCCATTGTCATACATACTTCATTTTAACTAATAAAAAAGCGAAAGAGAACATAATTCCCACTATGTTTTCCTTCGCTTCACGAGAAATTTCATCACTATTTTTATTCCTTAACAATCCGAAAATAAGAACGAACCGTTAAGAAATAATAGCCAATATAAATAACGCTATACACACCAATACTTATTAATAATGGAACTGCAATTTCGATAAACCTTTTAGCGCAAATAAACTGTGTGAATTTCCAACTACTAAAAGATATACTCCTTAATTACTCATATTAAATCTATTTTAATTCAGTTCTCTTAAAAATTTTTTTGATAGTATACTCATTTTCCTTTATAGTTCTTTAGGCTTATCTGAATTGAAACAAGAGAAGAAAAAGAGATAGAAACATGCGGAGAAAGTTGACGGCATACACCGTGTCAAATTGAATTATTACTAAGGCGTTCAACGATGATTTATAATCCTAAGCTTGTATAATCACTATTTCAATATAACTTCAAAAATTACTAAACTTCGCATTTTTCAAAAAAATATAGTATGATGAATAAATAAAAGGTTGTTAACAAAAACGTTAACAACCTTTTTTGTTTTTTCTAAAAAACTTTTCAATTTAAAGGAGCGATCACATGTATTGGAGAAAAAATGATAAACCTGTAGAAGAACCAGAAGCAATTGCTGTGTGGGAATGCGAAGCAGACGACTGCCTTGGATGGATGCGTAAAAACTTTTCTTTAGAAGATAAGCCACAATGCCCGTTGTGTAAAGGCGACATGAAAAGCGGCGAACGATTACTACAGAAATTATAATACTTTTCCCTCTTTATCTTTTATATACTGAAAAGATAGAGGATTTTATTTCTCCTTATCTACAGTACAAGTTGCTTCCTAATTATAAATAATGAAAGAAGCAGCTATTCTACGTAGTAGCTGCTTCTTTCATTATTTAACTTCTTCATCGCTATAAATTCCATATAATATTCCCCTAAATTTAGCTCGATTCATCATCCCCCTTATTCACTACATACTACACTTCTTTCGGAAGAACAATTTTTTTATACAATTGAACTGTAATGAAATAATAAAACACATAAATGACTAAGAAAATAATAATCGGCAGCCAAATACGGAAATATGGATTATCTATTAAGAACGAGAACATGTTCATTCCGACTAATACATGCGTTATACCTACGATCGCTGGGAACAAGAAAATGAAAAGTAACTCTTTATAAATTGATTTCGTTAATAGCTCATAACGTACACCAATTTTACGAAGCATTTGATAGCGAATAATATCTTTTGAAGCACCAGAAAGAATTTTAAACATTAAACAACTTGCCAACATTGCTAAGAAAGCTATGCCTAAGAAAAAACCCATAAATACTGTTCCACTGTAATTACTGTAATATCCTTCATACAGCATATATTTACTCAAAAGATGTACTTCTTTCATATCTTTATATTTAGCTAGTTCTAATTCATCGATTTTTTTCCATTCTTCTTTATACGTTATAAAATTGTCCGTTTTCCCCAGTATTATAATTTCTTCTTTACCTTGTATCCCGTCATACATCTTTTGATCTACAATTTGTATCTTTTGACTAGGATTCATATATGTCTTTTGAAGAGACCGTAAAACATTTCCCCACCCTTCTGGAATTACATTGGTATTATTCTCATGTTTTTCTTGGCTATGACTTAAAACGGATCCCGCAATTAGTTCCCTCGAAACAGGAACGAATCGGCTACTATTCTCGTCCTTTCCAGTACGTGTTAGCGGACGATTTCTTTCCAAATCTTCTTTCAACTGATAAATAAACTGCTCATCTACTTTGTATCGATATTCATTCTTTTCTTTAAATGTAATACTATCTAGTATTTTCTTTTCTTCTGCTGTGGGATTTTTAATTTCGACATCATAGTATTCTGCACTCTCCACCATATTTGTGATATTATTTTTAAACGCCATACCACTGGAGATTGCACCCGCACCGAGAGCCACTAACATAGCAACTGTCGCTAATACTTTCGTTAAGCTATTAATAGAAAAACTTAACTGTGCAAACGTAAACACATTGATTCCTTTTTTACTACGATTTTTATTCGCTTTCAGTCTGTTAATAATAATCGGCAGAAATGATGCAAATAGCATGTAAGTTCCTAATGTTACTGTAATTGTAGCAATGATAAATCCTGATTCCTTTAGCTCCTTCATATAAATCATCGAAACATAACCAACTACTAATAAAATAATTGATAAAAGTGCTACTATACTTGTTAGTTTCCCTTTAGTAGACGTACGCTCTGTTTTACTATTGGAGTGAACGAGTTGTAATAGCGAATTACGCACTAGTTTCATACCATTCATAATTGCGGACAACATAAATAGTGCAATGAAAAAGATGAAAGTAACAACGATTGATGGTACATAAAATGCATGATAACCACCGCCAGTAAATTCCAGCTCCTTCATCAGTAAATGTCCAACACCTTGTGCCAAGATTATACCGACTATCACACCTACTATAAGAGATACTATTCCTAATACAATTGTTTCAATAAACATGAGCAATGTAATTTTATGCTTTTTTGCCCCTAATACCATATACATACCAAATTCTTTTTGCCGAAGTGATAATAAAAATGAATTGGCGTATAAAATATAAAATAATGTAATAAATCCTAATAAAAATGAGCCCGTTTGAAAGACGGAAAAAATCCCATCCATAGAATTCCCTTCAATAAACGTTTTATTTAACGCTAACGTTTGAAACATATAAAAAATTGAAATAGACATAATAAGCCCAACTAATAAGACCATATAGTCTTTTCGTTTACTTTTTAGTCCCGACATGGAAAGTTTGAATAACATGTTGAACCTTCTTTCTTATGCTTTTTGTGTGCCTAAATCCGCAAGCACATCTAAAATTTCTTTATAGAACTCATCACGCGTACCTCTGCGATGAATTTCTTTATACAGTTCTCCGTCTTGGATGAATAAAATACGTCGGCAGTAACTCGCACTAAATGGATCATGTGTAACCATCATAATCGAAACATCCTGTTCTTCATTTAAGTTGGTCATCGACTCTAATAAACTTTTCGCATTTTTAGAATCAAGCGCTCCTGTTGGCTCATCTCCTAAAATAATGGCTGGCTCATGTACAAGTGCACGGGCCGCTGCCGAACGTTGTTTTTGTCCACCAGATACTTCGGACGGATATTTTTGAAGAATCTCTGAAATTCCTAACATTTCTACTACCTTTTTCACCTTTGATTCAATTCTTTTCGAATGAACACCTTGCAGAGAAAGCGGTAATGCAATGTTTTCATAGATTGATAAGTTTTCAAGTAAGTTAAAATCTTGAAAGATAAACCCTAGTTTCTCTGAGCGAAAATCAGATAATTCCCCCTGCTTCATTTTCGTAATATCTATTCCAGCAATTTCAACAATTCCACCTGTTGCCTTATCTAATGTAGAAATTACATTCAATAATGTTGTTTTTCCTGAACCAGATGGTCCCATAATTCCAACGAATTCACCCTCTTGAATTGAGAACGATACATTCTTTAGCGCATGTGATTGACTCTCATCTTTTTTACCGTATACCTTTTGTACATTCTTTACCTCTACAACTGATGCTTTCATATATATCCTCCTACACTTCTTTTTCCTATCTTTTATTTTCCCTACATATTTTCCGAGCACTTCTTAACCCATTTCTAAGTATAGATAGCATTTCTTAATAAATAGCAGCGGATATTCTTAACATTTCTTTAAGAATATGAAAAAGCCCCAAAGCTAGTAGCTTGGGACCTTTGATTTCTATATTCTATTTTGGAGTGAGAAATAAAGGGTTTATTTCTCATCCTTTATTTTAATTTTTGCTTGCTTATAGAAAGCTAATTTTTCTTTATTATATTCCTTTGTATATTCATTAAAGCTTTCTTTTTCTCGTTGAATCTCTTCATTCATTTGATTGATACCTTTAACCTTTTCACTAACCTTTTTTAAGTTCGTTTCTTTTTCACCTAAGCTTTTATATAATTCTCTTTCAGATTTCATTAATTTTTGATATGAATCATTTATCTTACTAAAAGATGAATAACGCTTTTTATAAATATCCTGTATGTTTTTCGCTTGTTTCTGAAGAGCTGCATCTTCCATTTTATCTATAGTTTTATGAACTGATTTTACTTCTTCTTGTGCTTTTCCAAAAGCTTCTTTTTCTTTGTTCCATACTTTTTCACGTTCATCAATACTTTTTGTAGCTTGCTCTAACTTCGGCATAATTGCTTGGTTACTATCTTTACCCTCATTTATAATTTGATTGTATAACTCTTGACCTTCTTTTTCTAAAACCTCTAGTTTTTTCACATCTTCAGAAACCGTCTTTTCTTGCTTCGTTGCATTTTCAAATGCAACGAACAATTCTGCTTCTGGCTTCGTGCCAAAACACCCTGTTAATAAGCTTATGGATATAATTCCCGTAATCGCTAACGCTTTATAAGTCAATGTCAATTCCCCCTATGTTACATACGTTTATCATGCATAAAGTTCAATGGGAAATGATCATCTTCATGATATGCTTCAAATTCATACCCTTTTTCTTTTAAACCTTTAATAATAGCAGGTACTGCTGCAACGGATTGCGGATGAATGTCATGCATCAAAATCACTTCTTTTTGATCTGTCGCACCAGCCAGTACATTTTGAACAATTTTTGCTATTGCTGTATTTATTGGCATTCCACTGTATTCCCAATCTAATGAATCAATTGTCCAATCCCATACTTTAAGACCATTTTCTACAACTTTATTACGAAGTTCTTCGTGTAATCCTGGCTTTGAACCATATGGTGGGCGTGTTAGTTTTGGGGCATGTCCGAGAATACTAGCAATTAAACTTTGATTCTCTTTCATTTCATCAACATAGCCACCTTGGGCATATAATTTCTTGTTATTGTGCGTCATGCTATGCATTCCCACATAGTGTCCTTCTACTTCTTCTCTTTTTACTAAATCAGGATACGATTTTACATTTTGACCGATTAGAAAAAATGTTGCTTTCGCATCATTTTCCTTTAATATATCTAGCAACTGTGCCGTATACTTTCCTGGACCGTCATCAAAGGTAAGATAGGCAATTTTTCTAGTTTGACCATTAAATTGCGTTGGTGCTACCTTATTCATCTCCACTTTTATTTGTTCATTTGCATATTGAACTGGATTCTCTTGATTTGCTATCGCTTTTGCAGGTGAGGTTATCGATTGAAATACGAAAAAAGCTCCTCCCACTACAACTGTAGCTACTGTCATTACAACTATGTTTTTTACCTTTAACAATTTCCCCATTCTATTAATTCCTTTCTACATCCCTTACTTATTAATGAAATATTAATCTAGCTTTTCAAGTCTTCCTCGTTATTTATTCATCTTTCCTTCGGAAGAACAATCCTCTTATATAATTGTACAGTGATTAAATAGTAGACTATATAAATCCCCAGGAATATACAAATCGGCATCCAGATGTTCACATATGGATTCACAAAAAATTTAACAAATGTAAATATGTTCATTCCTACCAAAACATGAATGAGACCCAATATTGCTGGAAATAGAAATACGATACCTAATTCTTTATACATAGATTTTATAAGTAATTCTTTACGCACCCCAATTTTCCGAAGCATCTCATACCGCCCTATATCTTTCGTAGCCCCAGAAAGGATTTTAAACATTAAACAACTTGCCATCATAGCTAAAAAAGCAAGACCTAAAAAGAATCCCATAAAGGAAGTTCCTTTTGAAAAGGCGAGCATAGATTCATAATCACCATAGTTTGTTGGTAAATATACGTCTTCCTTAGACCTATTAGTAGCAGCAGCTATTTTTTCAATTTGACGATTATCCATCTCTTTTAACTCTGTTTTATACTGTAAAATATTATCTACTTTAGCAATAAAAAACGTATGCTCATTCCCTTGAATTGTTTCATAACGGTTTTTATCGACAATATAGACAGGCTTACGATTATATACAGTAATATTCGACCTAAAATCACTATCCACAATCTTGTCCCAGTTCATCGGTAACGTAGAACTAGATGGATCAACTTCCTCTCCCTTAAACATCCTATAACTCGAAGATGGAAGTTGTTCAGAAATATGTGTTGTCTCTTTCTTTCTGAATAGAAGTGGAGGATTCTCTAATAACTCCTCTTTTAAATAATAAACAGCCTCATTATCAACTTTATATTTATACTGTTTTTTATCTATAATTTTCATTTTTTCCATAGCTTTATAATCCGCTGCTTCTGGATTATGAATTGTAATATCATACCCTGGCATTTTTTCTGCTGTTAGGATTACATTTTTCTGTAAAGACATGCCACCGGCCATTGCCCCCACGCCTAGTCCAATTAGCATCGTTACCGTTCCTAATATTTTCGCTAAACTACTTACACGGAACTGCAATTGTGCAAATGTAAATGCATTTAATTTCTTTTCGTTTAAATAGCGCGTTTTTTTTAATCTATTAACAAACGTGGGTAAAAGAGAAATAAATATAAGATATGTTCCCAATGTAATTGTGAATAGTGGGAGTAAAATGGCGCCAGCACCTTTTATTCCTACAAAGATTACGAAATAATATCCTACACTTAGTCCTAATAAACTACATAAAGTTAACGCCATTGTGACGGGACCCTTTTTTCGTATCTGCTCCGCCTTTTGCTCTGTACGAATTAAATCTAATTCTGTTTTAAGTGTTATTCGAATTGCATTCACAACAGATGTAAGCAGAAACAATGCACTAAAGAATATAAATGTTATTTTGAATGCAGGACCATAAAATGCTTGATAACCTTCAGCTGATATTTCCAATTGTTTTGTTAAAAATCTACTTATGAAATTAGAAAGAATAGCTCCGAATACACTACCTAATACTAGTGAAATCATTCCCATAGACAATGTCTCAAAGAATAAGATTTGACTGATTTTACTCTTTTTGGCTCCTAACACAAGATACATGCCAAGTTCTTTCCGCCGGAGTGAGAGAAGAAATGAGTTTGCATAAAAAATATAAAAGAAGGTAATAAACGCCACCAAAATCGATCCTATTTGAAATACAAATACGATCGAACCAATAATACTGTTATTCATTGTAAACTCTTTATTTAACGCAAGTGTTTGAAACATATAAAATATAGAAATAGAGATTACAAGACCTATTAATAAAACGATATAATCCTTAATCATTTTTTTCATACTGGAAATAGAAAGCTTTAATAACATACTCTACGCCCACGCTTCTCTTCAATATGGTGTACTACATTCACCTTTTTACTATGTACTTTTTGTACAACGTTTTCATCAAATATTAAAGTTTTCATATTTCCTCCTGTCATATGGCTAGTGTTACGATTACGCTATTTTTATAGACACTAACTATCATTTTATCTTTTCTTTACAAACAGCAATATTGATTCCCCTTACATTATCCTTACATTTTTGTAATGTATATTCCCGAAAATAATTACAATATATAAATTAAATGTTTTATAACCCAATTCATATACCATTACTTTGTTCTCACGAAGATGGCGTCAATAATGTTTTCGAAGAGCCATTATTCTCGCGCTCAAATAATGCATTTACAAATATAAATTCGAAGGATATTGTATAGTTTTTCTAGCCTACTGGAGAGGTTATATAAATAATTAATATTAAAAATGGACAAAAAAAGACCCACTGTAATACTTAATAACTTTGCACTTATCATCAGTTTACCTCTTCATTATAATTGTCCGAGATAAAGATAAGATAAAGATAAAATAAAAACGATATAAAGATATAAAGATATAACTACATATTATTAAATTTAGTACCATTTTATTTTCCCTTATCCCTCTTACTCTTTACTTTACATTAATTCTCTTCGTTTCTAATTCACCTCTCATAGACACTATATAAAACTATTATTTAGGTTCTATTAAAATTACATCTTCTAAATCATATAAATCTGCCTTTGGTTTTGCATAAACAATATAAGCAAGACCATATTGATCTGGTTCTTGCTCTATCACCTCTGCTACTTCAAGACCGGGTGGTATTTTCTGACTTAATTCAGAGGTAATAACGCTATCACCTATTTTTATTTCTTTCGCTTTATCTGATGGAATATTATCAATTCGAAGGGCTTGTTTTTTCTTATCGTACCCTGTAACAAATCCTAAAATAGATGAATCATTTTGGAAGGTGATTGCTAAACGATTTGTTCGTTCATCTTTCGTAATTAATTTCACAACAGATGTATATTGATCTACACTCTCTACCTTTCCGATAAAACCGTTCACTGTAATAGCAGCCATATCAGCCTTTACACCATGTTGTGAACCTCTATCAAGAGTAATTTCTCTATACCACTCTTCTGCTACACGGGTTACTACTGTAGCTTGAATGAAATTATATTTTCCCTGTTCCTTTAATTCTTTCGTTTTGTTGATAATTTTAGTAAGGCTTTCTTTCTCCTCACTTAACATTTGCACTTTACTCTTTAACGATTCTTGATGTTCAATTTTCCCTTTCAATACTTGATTCTCTTTATATACTTTATAAATGTCTTCTATATTATGAACAATATTTTGGACATGCTTATTATTTGTACATACATATACCATCAATAAAGCCAAAAGAATAATTGAAAGAAATACTAATATTTTCTTCTTAGAAACCTGCATGATCATCTTGCTACTCCTTACTATTTTTTATCTACATACTATAGAATACTAGTCATTGTACACAGAAGAAATGCAGTTTAAATAAAGTTAAGATAAACTTTATCTTCTTTATAAAAAATTTAGAACTTATCATATACTGCCACAATATTCGAAGCTTGCTCGTTACCTTATCCATGGAATGCCACTTATAATTTCTATAACTAATTGTGTTGTATCTGTACTTTCTCTTTTACTTTCGTAGGTATTTCATCTATTTGTACTTCTTCCCATTTCATACCATAACTTCCTTTAGATCTAATCTTTAAATATGCTCCTATTCTTAAATGTTTTGAAGCAGTCATCGCAATCTTTTGCTCTTGACCAGATTCATTATATCCTTTGAATTTATATTCCCATCTAGCAAAACCTTTGTTTTCAGCTCCATATTTACCATCATTATCAACAACAGCATAATAAATATCTTCTTTAATAAATGGATTGAGTTGATCTACAATCGGTCCACCCTTTCCTATAAGTAATGTAACTCCAACTATAATCAATACGATAAACGAACTTATTTTTTTCATGAAACTTTCTATTCTCCTCTTCTCAGATACTTCCCCTTAAAGGACTTCCTCTAAATCCATCGCGGCACTATTACGTATTAAAATGTAACCAAATTTCCTAATGCTCTTCTAATTAAATTGGCAATAAGATAATAAATTGAATAACCCCATTTTCATATTCTGCTCGAATTTCTCCTTTGTGCAATTCAACAATGCTTTTTGCAATTGCAAGCCCCAAACCTGAACCTTCTACAGCTCTACTTCTCGATTGATCTTTTTTATAAAAACGCTCAAACAAATTCTCTAATTCTTTTTTTGTAAATTCTTCACTATGATTCGCTATAGCAATTTTGATATGCTGTTCTTCTCTTTGAAGTAAAATCCGAATTTCTGCTTTATCTATACTGTATTTAATTGCATTTATTAAAAGATTTTCAAACACACGTACCATTTTTTCTGAGTCCACAACAGCATATATACGATCTTCCTGAAATTCTTTCCCAAAAGAAAGATTATGCTCCTCCGCTTGTGGTACTAGCTCTTCTATTAACTGATCAAGTAGTTCATTCATACACACTTCTTGCGAATCTAACGACATATTTTCATCTGTTAGTTTTGTATACTCAAACAAATCCTCTATTAACATCTTCAACTGCTCTGATTTTGAGAAAGCAATTTTTATATACTCATCATGCTGTTCTTTATTTTCATATTTTGCATCACCTAGTAAACGTAAATACCCCATAATAGAAGTAAGTGGTGTTCTTAAATCATGTGATACATTTGTAATCAATTCACTTTTTTGTTTCTCTATTTGTTTTTCCTTTTCTATATTAGCCAAAAGCTTTTCTGCCATTTGATTAATATTTGAAGTTAATAACCCTATTTCATCTTGACCTACCTGCTTGATTTTATATTGTAAATTACCTTTCGAAAATTCCCTTACTCCTTCTGCCATCGCTTCAATCTGATTCATCTTCCTTTTCGTTATATAAAAGAAAGACAGTATAAACGTGATAAAACCTAGTAAAGATGGAAATGGGCTACTATCATTCACGATATACTTCACATTTCCTTGTGGTATACCACTTGCAATGATATACATATTTTTCGTATTAACAGTAACCGGATAAAAGGTTGTAAACTCCTTACGCTTTTGTTCAGTTCCATCTTGAATTAAATTTTGCGCCTCTACATATCGTACTTGATCCATTTTAAAATCCATCACATTACGCATCGTCTCATGAAGATTGATTTGTTCTTCCGGCGCTCCCTTTGTTTTATAAACGACTTTCCCATTCTCATCTATTATTAAAATTTTTAGTTGATTTTGATGATTCGATTGATCAAGCAGTTCTTGTATATTAATTTCCTTACCTTCCTCTGTTATACTTCCAACAAGCCATTGTGTCTGTCCATCAATGGCTTCCATACCTGATGCATAATCAATGATAGAAATTTTATTCGCATCCTCGAAAAAGGAAGATGAAGACCACCCTACTAATACACCGAGTACCGTACAGAAAGTAAATGTAGCAATTAGCTGTATCCGTATACTTTTTTCCAAATAACTCACTGTTTTATCTATCATTTTTTTAAAAATTTGATTCATCCATATTATCGGTTCAAATATCTTTCCCAATCTTGTAGCCAACTCCCCATACTGTTTTAATATAACGAGGCTTTCTTGGAATCGCCTCTATCTTTTCGCGTATTTTCCGAATATGTACCATCACAGTATTATCGGATTGGAAAGCTTGTTCTTTCCATACTCTTTCATAAATTTGCGCTGCATTTAATACTATTCCTTGATTTCGTGCAAGCAATTCTAATACCTCAAACTCTCTCGGTGTCAATTTCACTTCTTCATTTGCAATAATGACCTGACGCGTTACTATATTTATCTTTATATCTCCAACTTCAAATACATTTTCATCTTTTACGCTTGTCCCGCTCATTTTCATATATCTCCGAAGTTGTGATTTAATCCGGGCAATGAGTTCCAGCGGATTAAATGGTTTTGCTACGTAATCATCTGCCCCAGTTGTTAACCCCAAAATCTTGTCCATATCTTGCGTTTTTGCCGACAGCATAATAATAGGCATTTCTGCTATTTCTCTCACTTTCATACACATATGAATGCCATCTATTTTCGGCATCATAATATCAAGTACAATTAGATGCACGTCTCTTTTCTTTACTATTTCTAACCCCTCTTCACCATCTACAGCTTGTAATACTTCGTATCCTTCATTCTTTAAATAGATAGCGATAAGTTTTCTAATTTCCTTCTCATCGTCCACGATTAGTATCGTTCCTTTACTCACAAAATCTCCTCCAGCATCATTTACCAAACTAAGAATGTTGCTTTATTTCACTCACTACTGCATTCTTCTTATGCATATACACATAAGAAATACTACAAACTACAATAACGATGCCACCAAAATATATACCGTACTCGGTCGCAAGGGTTACTATCACTTCTATATGCTTTCCAAATATAGAACCTAGTACAAAATAAACTAACGTCCAGACAAATCCTGTTACATATGAATAAATCGCATATGTCTTAAAAGACATGTTATTCATTCCTACTAAATACGGTACGATATGCCTCACAACAGGTATAAAATAACTTATAACTAATGCATAATGACCATATTTTCCTATCATCTCTTGCGATTTTAAAAGATACTTCATCTTTTTCTTTTTCATCAATTTATTAAGCACTTTTATGCCAAAGATTTTCCCGGCTATATACCCTAAAGAAAGGCCGGATACAACGCCTAAATACGTTAATAAAAAGGCGGGAATCAAATTCAATATACCCATCGATGATACAAATCCACCACTCATTACAATCATTTCATCTGGAATCGGCATACCGATAATACCAAGCCATAAACAAAAAAATAGTGCCCAATAACCATACTGCTCAATGTATGACATTAATTCATGTAACTCCATTATGCATATGCTCCCCTTAACTCTTTTCTACAGCTAAATACGTAAGCTGGTGGGAAATTAAGCCACACTTTTTCTAGTGTAATTTCAGGGAAGAAATGCTGTATAAATCCTTTTTTCACAAGTGAATATTGAAATGTAATAAATTCCCCGTTCTCATGTATCGTTTCCATTACACTGTTTAAAATGCGCTTGGAAACCTCTTCTGGTAAAGAAGCAAAAGGTAATCCTGATAAGACGTAATCAATACATTCTATATTTAATTGTTCCATATACTTCTTTATATTTTCAGCTGAACCGTGTATAACAATCACGTTCTGCTCATCTTTATATTTTCTCTTTAACTCTTTAAAAAACACTTCATTAATTTCAACAAGAAGAAATATTGTCTCCTTCTTCTTTCTCTTCATAATCTCTTTCGTAAAAGCTCCTGTACCAGGACCTAGCTCAACAATGCATTTCGCTCTATTAAAATCAATTACATCTACCATTTTCTTTGCTAATATTTTTGAACTCGGTGCAACCGCACCAGTATGTTTCGGATGTTTTATAAATTCAGTTAAGAATGTTATGAGCTGCATGTACTCTCTCTCCATTCGTTCAATAGTTTTAACTTGTGTTTAAGTATAACTATCGTTTCTTAACAAATATTGAGGAGATTTCTTAAGATTTTATGAAGATGAAGAAAATCTTCTTATTTACTATAAGCAAACATAAAAAATTGAATTCCAAGGATAAAGGATTCAAACATATACGAATATGGCATCTTGTTTATTTACTATGAAGGATCATGATCCTACTCCGATTTTGTATAGCGAAGTTACTATTTTTATGTTAGAATCCTCTAAGACATTTGGAGTTAGTATAGAAATCATTTTTTGGAGGCTTTATGAATAATCAAAACGATAATAAATCAAATGCATTTTTTGCAGCCTTACAAATAATGCTACTACTTTTATTGCCTATTCTTGTCCCTACATTTTTAATAGTGGGAATGAAAAAGTGGCTACCTGATGAAGTTAAGTATCCAAGCATACTATCATTGTTCGCATTATGTATTGGATTTTTCATAGTAGGAATTCTCTTCTCTATTGTTTTACGTTTATGTAAATTATCTGAGGAAAAATTAAAAGAATTAGGATTTTTAGGATTTACACTTTCGGCTGTTAGCACATTTCTAAGTTTTTATGTAGGTTACTTTTGGTTGGCAGACCTTAACTTCACATCAGTTGAATTATCACCTCATGCCGTATTAATTTTCGCTATTTTATGTACCTTGCTATTGGAAGGTATTTTTAAAGTAATGGACATATTTGATAGTTCGGACGAAAATAAAGCTCACGTATAGACAAAAAAAGCATTCGACTAACATATTAGTCGGATGCTTTTTTACTAAGATAAAACAACTCTTTCATTACTTCGCGCTCACAATCTTATAATAAGAGCGAACTGTTAAGAAGTAATATCCGATATAAATAACGCTGTATACTCCAATACTAATTAGGAGCGGGATCATAATTTCGAATGGTAGTATGTTCCCTAAACCTTTTAGTGCAAACAAACTGTGTAGAATTCCGATTACTAGTGGAATTGCAAAGATAAAGCTCACTTGTTTTGCGATAGCTTTTTTCATCTCTTGTTTCGTTACACCCACTTTATGAAGGACAACGTAACGCTCACGATCTGCACTTGCTTCTGTTAACTGTTTGAAGTAAATAATAGAACCTGTTGCTAGTAAGAATACAAGTCCTAAGAACATTCCGATGAACATCATTAGTCCAGTTGCTTCAAGTCCCATATGGAAACCAGTATAGAAGTCTCTAAATGGTGGTGCCATTTCTGATTCACCAGCCGGCATCACTTTTGTTAATTTTTCTGTTAACACTTTACTGTTTCTTTCATCTTTTACATCAATATTTTTTACAACACGTGTTCCAAATGCTTGCTTCGCTTGTTCATACATTTCATCTGGAACGACAACAACTAATTCACCTAAATTCGTAATTGCAGTATTATTTACACCTTGGATCGTCAATGTCTTCGTTTCATTTCCAATTTGGAATACCGCTTTATTCCCTTTATATTCAGGGCTAAACTCATACCCTTCCATATAAGAACTATCATATATAAATGCTTCGCCAGTAGCTACATTCACTGTTTCCGCATCGATTTTTTTCGCAAGTTTGTTGAATTCAGATTGAGATATAAACTGATATTTCTCTGAAATCGTGTAATTCATATTAAGAATGAAATCAACTTTATCTCCTTCGAACTTCCCTTTGACAGGAACCGTTTCAATTTCAAATTGATCTTTAACAGGATGATCCTGCTTCTCCTCCGCAAGAATCGCATTTACTTTCTTATCCAGTTCTACATCTTTTCTCTCATAAGAGTAACTGTATGGCATGGCTGCTTTTGATTGCGTAAATATGTTGTAATACATCGTAACTGACGTACCAACCGCTGTTAATGTTACTGCACTTAAAATAGAAATTGTCGCAAGTGACTTTGCATTTCCTTTAATACGATATAGTAACTGTGACGTCGTTATCATATTCATACCGTTATAAAACGATGATTTATTATTTCTTGCACGTTTCAATACGAATACTGTAAAGAACATAAATAGTAAATACGTACCTAATACTGTCGCAAGTAATATATAAAGTGCGACTGCCATAAAGTTTACATACATAACTGCCTTCATAAACATTAACGCTAAGAAATAACCTGAGCCGATTAAGAAAACTGAAATTAACGCCATAATTACGGATCCTTTTGGCATTGCTTCTCCTTCACGTTCTGCGCGGAAAAGTTCAATTAACTTAAAGCGATAAATTAAACGATACCCTTGAAGTGATGTATATAAAATAATCACAAAGAAAATAATTGCTGTATCAACAATTGCAGCCATCGGTACTTCAAAATGAACATTTAAATTTAACCCCATCATACTTACTAGTAATTCAAGGAATAGTTTCGAAAGGACGCTACCGAACGCAATCCCGATAATTAAAGACATTAATCCCATTAACATATTTTCATAAAAGAGCATTTTACCGATCTGTCTTTTACGAATACCAAGTAACGAATATAATCCAACTTCTTTTTTACGTTTACGTGTAAAGAATCCGTTTGAATATATAATGAACACCGCTACGAATATAATTAGCATGACACTTGAAACTTGAAATGCACCGCTAATTTTTTTAGAACCTTCCGCAGCTTTTTCCATTTGTGAATTATACTGCAACGCCTTAAATGTAAAATAGATGACGATGCTAAATATCATAGATGCAAAATATACAAAGTAGTCTTTAAAGTTCCGCTGTATGTTGCGGAGGGCAATGCTAGATAAGGTCATCAGCCATACCTCCAGAAATAGAAGACATTACGTCAACGACTTTTTGGAAGAACTGTTTACGTGTTGATTCACCACGGTGTAATTCTTTATATAACTCACCATCTTTAATGAAAATAACTCGTTTACAATAACTCGCCGCAAATGCATCATGCGTTACCATCAAAATTGTAGAATTATCATATTCATTTAACGACTTCATACTTTCTAATAAATCTGTCGCTGATTTAGAATCAAGTGCTCCAGTCGGTTCGTCCCCAAATATCATACTAGGACTTGTAACGATTGCGCGCGATGCTGCGCAGCGCTGCTTCTGTCCACCAGATACTTGATATGGGAACTGACTTAAAATATGATCAATACCGAATTTCTTTGAGATTTCAAGAACGCGGCGATCAATCTCACTCGCTTTCACCTTTGATAACGCAAGAGGTAACGCAATATTCTCTTTCACCGTTAACGTATCTAATAAGTTATAATCTTGGAAAATGAACCCTAAATGATCGCGGCGGAATAACGCCAGCTTATCATCGTTCATCTTAACGATGTCTTTTCCATCAATTAAAATTTCACCGTTCGTCGCATTATCAATTGTAGAAAGAACATTTAAAAGAGTCGTCTTACCCGAACCAGAAGGTCCCATAATTCCAACGAACTCACCTTCTTTTACTTGTAAGTTAATACCTTTTAAAGCTGCAAATTTATTCCCACCTGTGTCATATACTTTTTCAATATTTTTTGCTTCTAACACTGTTTTCATCTCGACATCCCTCATTTCTTCTATTCTATATTTTCAACTATATACACTCTCTACTCTTGCCACTATCGATGTTTCTTACACAAACATGACAGTTATGTAAGGCACATAAGTAAAGACATCAGAATTTAACCTAATGTACTAAAGTACTTTGTTACTATAACATTGGGATATCATGCCATCCATTCATTCTCCTTACAGGAACATTACAATTTTGTAAGGTTAAAAATGCCCCCTACAAAGTTGTGCATGAAATGTCGGATGGAGCTATTTCATTCTTGCTATTCTATATACAAAGGAGGTCATAGTATGGATTCACTTAAAAATATGAATGCGGCAATGCAGTATATTGAAGACAACCTTACACACGAAATTGATTTTAAAGAAGTCGCAAAAATAGCTTTCTGCTCCGAATATCATTTCAAAAGAATGTTTTCTTTTTTAGCTGGCATATCACTATCAGAATATATTCGCTGTAGACGTCTTACTCTTGCTGCCTTTGAACTAAAAGATAGCAATGCAAAAGTCATTGATGTCGCTATAAAATATGGCTACAACTCACCAGATTCATTTACACGTGCATTTCAAAATTTGCACGGAATAACGCCTTCAGAAGCTCGAAGTACTAGTCGTTCTTTGAAAGCTTATTCACCAATGACCTTCCAACTATCCATTCAAGGAGGAAATGAAATGAACTATCGAATTGAAGAAAAAGGGCCATTTCAAATCATTGGTATACAAAAACGAGTACCGATTGTTTTTAACGGTGTAAACGAAGAAATTGCTTCTATGTGGAAAAGTTTAGACAGCCAATCAATCGAAACATTAAAGTCCCTTTCAAATATTGAACCTACCGGAATTATTAGTGCTTCTACGAATTTTTCTGAAGGAAGAATGGAGGAAAAAGGCGAACTCGATCACTATATTGGAGTAGCCACAACGAAAGATTGCCCAGAGCAATTTGCGCAACTTGAAGTCGCAGCTTCAACATGGGCTATATTTGAAGCTGTCGGTCCATTTCCTGATGCATTACAAAATGTGTGGGGACGTATTTATTCCGAATGGTTCCCTTCTTCGAACTATGAACTAGCAGAAGGACCGGAAATATTGTGGAATGAACAGAAAGATGTAACTTCTCCAAACTTCAAAAGTGAAATTTGGATACCGGTTTTGAAGAAATAATGTCTAGATCCAAATTTCCCTAAAATAAAAAAGCTACTGCTCCTTTCAAAGGAGCAGTAGCTTTTTTATTTTAACTTCTTCTTTACAAACAAAATACGAATATGACATTAACTTTATTTTATACTTCTTCTCGACTCGTTCTTATACAAGAAAATAGTAATAATCGCAAGCACTATAATAACTCCAAAAGTAAATACCCTGTAGTTCGAGATAGCCTCAGTACCGATTAACAAAGCAGGTATAACAGCCATAATTAAGCCACCAAACATACCGACAAACGATCCTATGCTTTGTTTTACTATTTGAGTTTCTGATACCCAATCATAATAACCAAATCGATTGTTAATAAAAATTCCCCATACTGCCGAAAATAATGAATATGTTATCGGTGTTATTACGATGAAAAGAGAACTCCAAACATCTAGTTTTAACCCTATTATCAGTAATACGGAACTGATAAGTGATGCAGGTATACTTAATGAAAGATTCATAAGTACTTTACTGTCATAAATCATCTTTGGTGTAATAGGTAACGACTTAATAATCCATACATTTTTTCCTTCTAATGACAATGACACACATGTTGTACACGTCATCGAAATCGCTGCTGCAATAGCAAATGGCGCAACCTTTTGCAACAGGGTCTCAATTCCAGGGTACGCTATTAATTGACTTGGTCCTACTACAACTATAGCTAGCGAGAAAGCTATCGCCATCACGACTCCCATTCCACTATTTATGACATAAACTGTAGAAGAGAAGAAACGTTTCAGCTCTTTTTTATACAATGCGACCAATACACTTTCTTTTCTCATGCCATGAATCTCATAATTTGAAAGCATATGATAAGTGGTAATCTCTGTATTTATTTGCTTATATTTTAACGAAAGTATTTTTACAAAAAGATAATACCAAATAACTGATATCCCAACGAATAGGATGAAAGCTACAATATCAGCATGAACAATTGCTTTTTGAAACATGTTAGCTAGTGGATACACTTTAGTTAATTGCTCCGAAACAATTGCACCAATCCCGTTCATATCATTAAGGCTATATTGAGCATTTCCGTTTTTTAGCATAAAGAAACCGAATGTAATAATTACTATGAAACTTAAAATCGTAGTTATTTTATTCGTATTTTTAAATTTAGAAGCGATTGCCGTAATCGCAGCTCCAAAGACCGCTGCGATTGTTGTTGGAATTAAAGATGCTATAAACATACTGATGAACCACATAAAGTAAAAAGAAACTGATGGCTTCTCATGTATGCCATAAACAATTCCCATTGGTAGCATGATTATGATTGAAAAGATCGTATTCAGCAAATATAAATACAAAAATCTACTTGTAATAATAGTACTTACACGAATCGGTAATGACATTAAAAGATCGTAATCCTTAAAAGCAAAAATTTCTCCATTTGCCTTAAATATAGTGAAAAACAACGTCAATACACTGCTAATAACTAGTGCATAAACTGGGATAATTTCACTTATTCCTAGTCTCACCAACCCATATGCCGAGGCCCCACAATATAGCATTAACATGACACCAACTAAGGCAATAGATGCTGTCAGTAAAATCTTATTCTGCTTCTTTTTCTTATCTTTTTCGTATTTAAAAGTATTTAAACCAAGCTGTGTTATCAAGCGGATTTTTAAAAGATCTAGACTACTAATATTCATTAGCAAGCTCCTTCATAAAGAGCTCTTCCAATGAGCCTTCCTTTATTAAAGAATTCACTTCCCCTGAAAGTGCTAATTTCCCTCTATTAATCATCGCTATTTTATTACATAACTTCTCCGCCACATCTAAAACATGCGTAGAAAAGAAAATCGCACTTCCCTTTTCACAAAGCTCCTTCATAATACCTTTCAACACTACAGCAGCCTTTGGATCAAGACCAACGAAAGGTTCATCTAAAACTAATAATTTCGGTTTATGTAAAACCGCCGATATAATCGCTACTTTTTGTTTCATACCGTGTGAATAAGAAGAAATTAAGTCTCCTAAGTAAGGTGTAATCTCAAAGGCATCCCCATACTTCTGTATCTGTTCTTCCCGATCCTTCGCAGACACTTTAAACACGTCAGCAACAAAGTTCAAATATTGAATTCCTGTTAATTGCTCATATAAATCTGGATTATCAGGAATATACGCCATTACTCTTTTACATGCAATCGGATCCTTTTTTACTGAATGGCCATCAACAAAAATTTCGCCCTCTTCAAAATCTATAACTCCTACTAATGACTTAATCGTTGTACTTTTCCCCGCACCGTTATGTCCAATAAATCCAAAGATATCTCCTGCTTGAACAGTAATATTTAACTGATCTACTGCCTTTTTTCCACCTTTGTATGTCTTACTAAAATTTATAATTTCTAACATGTGATTTCCCCCAAACTATCTTTTAAACTGAATTTTCAGACCTTAAAGTAAAAAATTTACTCAGCGAGCTTTTTCGTTATCCCCACTGAGTATTAAAATCTCTTAACACATAGAAACTATAAATATAAAATTTGACTAGTACAATTCAATCCCTTATTGCTCACAATTGCATTTCTTTTTTATATAAAACGTAAGAATATAAATTCGTTATGAGGACAGCAACTACTATAATCCCAAGCATCATATAAGATCTCCAATCAGCTGGAGCGAAAACACTTATAATCATAATGAGTCCTAAAGCTACAAATACTTTTCCACTAAATCGATGTGTTTTCCGCCATACTTCTTCATTACTTAACGTCCAAGGATTACGCATCCCAACGAAAAAGTTAGGCTTACACTGTGGTAAATAATTACCCATCACTAAAAATAAAACACCCACTAATAATTCTGGAACTCGATTAATGAATAAATTATATCCTAATCCACTTGTAATAATATCTATATTCCCTACAAATAGTAGCAGGAGTATCCCGTTATTCATCATCATAAAAGCTTTAGAAAATTTCTCGTAATTTGCTTTCCTTGGATCAATCTTTGGTATCACATTTAGAAATATATATAACGCAATCATAATTCCAACCATAGAAATCATTCCGTACAATTTAGAAGAATAACCATCTACCTTACCGCCACTCCAATGTGTCGCAATTGTATCTGGCAAATGCGGCCAAGCAAACGCCCATGCTACACATGCTGTAACAATTAATATAATTGCAAAAAGATGTTTTTTCATTTCCCCTCTTCCCCCTTATTCGTAAATGTAAACACCCAAGTCAACAAATCTTGAAATACAGTTGTGTTTAAAGAGTACATAACGAATTGCCCTTTCTTTTCATCTTGAATAAGTTCAGCATTTTTAAGTGCATTTAAATGATGAGAAATACTTGGCTTTGTCATGTTGAACTGTTCAGCAATTTCCCCAGCTGTTAAATCGCCTTCTTTTAATAAATCTAAAATTTTTCGCCTTGTTGGGTCTGCTAATGCTTTGAATGCTTGATTCAATGTCTTTCTTCCTTTCACTAATTAGACATTTAGATATTTATCTAAATGTTAAAATGATTTCAGTCAATTGTCAATTATATATAAGGCCCTTTTTACTTTTTCCACTTTTGACCCATACTGTTTACTATATAAATCCTGTTTAATCTTTCATCATATAAATACGCCACAACTATGCTACGTATAACAAAAAAGGAAAGCCTATTCATTTGATTTCTTTGTTTTTACTTCGTACGGGGCAGAAAAAGGCTCTGACCGCTTCTATGCATGGCTAGATCCTCTCTCTCCCCTAAAAAGACAAGTTCTATGTCGTCTTTTAAATTTTTATATTTATATAGCTCCCATTTCAACATAATGAAAAGACTTGAAACACATGATACACTATAGCTACAATTGTTTTTTTAGGAGGAATATACATATGTATAAAATTTTAATCGTTGAAGACGATCCAAATATTTCAACATTACTACAATCTCACATTCAAAAATATGGCTATGATGCTGTTGTTGCGGAGAACTTCGATGATATTATGGAATCGTTTAACGCCGTGAAACCACATCTTGTTTTACTTGATGTAAACTTACCGAAATTCGATGGTTTCTACTGGTGCCGTCAAATTCGTCATGAATCTACTTGTCCAATTATTTTCATTTCAGCTCGTGCTGGTGAAATGGAACAAATTATGGCGATTGAAAGCGGTGCGGACGATTATATTACGAAGCCGTTCCACTATGACGTTGTAATGGCGAAAATCAAAGGTCAATTACGCCGTATTTACGGTGATTATGCACCAAATATTTCTGAACGTATCGTTGAAGTTGAAGGACTAAAACTATTTCCTGAGCGTCCCGAAATTCATTTTGGCGCTGAGCAAGTTCTTTTAACGAAGAAAGAGGCAATTTTAGCAGAAATGTTATTATCTAAATTCCCGCGTACAGCGAGTCGTGAAGATTTACTAGCCGCTCTTTGGGACGACGAAAGCTTCGTTGAGGAAAATACATTAAACGTAAACATCACGCGTCTTCGTAAAAAGTTCAATGAGCTTGGTATTGAAAATGCTATTGAAACAGTACGTGGACTTGGGTATCGTTTTAACGCAACTTGGAGTGAATAAACATGAAGCTATTTTTACGTGATCATTTTGCATTTTTCCTACTATATGTATTAAACTTCGGAATCATTTTCGTTCTTTATGATGCAGTAGACGGATTTCAAAATAATAAGTTTTACTTCATCGTTTTAAGCTTATACTTATTCATCTGTTTCCTCGCTTATCGTTACGTTCGTAACCGTAGAATGTACCACAGATTAAGTGAACCACCAGAGAAAATGGAAGATGCGTTTATTGAAAGAGCGACTGCTCCTATGCCCCACAGTGTAAACGAGCTCGTTCGTACGCAATATCGCCTATTCCAAAAAGACCTACAAACATTCGAAGTAAAACAGCAAGAACACCAGTTATTTATTAACCATTGGGTACATCAAATGAAAACGCCTGTTTCTGTTATGCAGCTTATGGTGCTTGAAATGGAAGATGAACATTTAATCCCGAAATTCAAAAAAGAATTAGAACGATTAAATCAAGGACTCGATATGGCTTTATATATGGCAAGGCTAAATAACTTCCATGAAGACTTCCATGTTGAGACGATTTCATTAAAAGATGCTGTAACAAAAAATATTAACGGATTAAAAGAACTATTCATTCGAAACGGAGTCTTCCCCGTTTTAGAAGTTCATTCAGATTTAAAAGTTGCTTCTGATGCGAAATGGCTAAAGTTCATTATCTATCAGTTAATGACAAATGCAGTTCGCTACTCTGGTGAGCGCGGAAAGAAAGTTTTCTTATCAGCTTATCGCAATGGTAAAGATATTATTTTGGAAGTTCGTGACGAAGGCGTTGGTATTCCGCAAGAAGATATTCGAAGAGTATTTGAACCTTTTTACACTGGAAAAAACGGTCGTGCATTCGGAGAATCTACTGGTATGGGGCTTTATATTGTAAGTAAAATTTGTGATTATTTAGGTCACTCTGTGAAACTAGACTCTGAAGTTGGTAAAGGAACGACGATTAAAATCATCTTCCACAACGCTGCAAATAATCAAGCAGAAAATACAGAGAAGGTGACCGAAGTATGACCATAACATATGCCAGCAAAATGTATGAGAATTTACTCTCATACATTTTTTGCAATAAGACTACATATCGGCCTGCTAACGGGAGGCATATATTATGACATTTTGGCAGTTTGCATTTAAAAATGTAACGCGTAACTCAAGAGCTTATTTTGCCTATTTTTTAAGCAGTTCCTTTTCCATTGCTGTTTTCTTTTCGTTTGCTGTTTATTTATTTCATCCGAAATTACAAAATTCCAGTATGATCTCTGAAGTTTCAGGATTAATGATTTTTTCAGAAGTTGTAATTGTATTCTTTTCTTTCTTCTTTTTACTATATTCCATCGGTACTTTTTTTAAAGTTCGAAAAAAACAATTCGGAGTTTTGATCGTTTTAGGAATATCGAGAAAACAATTACATCGTCTCGTTTTTATGGAAAACATGTTAATTGGGATTTTATCTATCTTTTTTGGCATACAGTTTGGGTTTGTCTTTTCGCAATTTTTCTTATTAGTAACAGCGAAAATTACGCACGTCCCAGGAATTTATTTATACGGGCCTACAAATGCTTTCATTTTAACGACAATTGTTTTTCTTAGCCTTTTTATCATTGTATCTGCTTTTACACCAATGCTCATTCGAACAAAAAAAACTGTGCATCTTTTAAAAGCAAATGGTGGGAAACAAAAAGAACGAAAGCCATCCATACTCATTTCTCTATTTGGCGCTTTATGTTTATTAGGTGGCTACGCGTTAGCTAGTAAACCAGTATACTTCGTATCATTAAGCCCGCAAATAGGGATGATTTACATGTTCTCTAGTATTTTTGTTATTCCGGCACTCGTTTCAATTGGAACGTATTTCTTCTTTTCACAAATTAGTTTCTTACTCATTCATATTTTGAAAAAGAGACGAAAATTTTATATGAAACGTATTAATATGCTTTGGATTTCAGACTTAGCTAGCCGTATTCGATCAAATATTAATATGCTTTTCATTGTAGCAATGCTATCTACAATTGCTTTTACGATGATTACATTTCTATATGGATTCGGGAAATTTATGAAACTTGATGTTGCACGAAATTCACCATTTGCATTTTCTTATTTCTCATATGAGGCGAATCCATTTACTTCCCCGCACTTAAATTGGCTAGAAAAACAATTACGAGACGGGAATTTTTCTTATGAAAAAATCAAAGTAAATTTATATACTACACCTGTAAAATCTAGAAATGGTACGGAAACTTATAATGACACGTATGCCATAAAACAAAGTGACTATAATAAACTCGCTACGTCATTACAATTGAAAAAACTATTTATAAATGATAATGAAACATATGTATTGTCTGGTGCGGCATATGTCCCGTTGTTTAGTGCATTTGATCAAAATTACAACAGCACACATATTACACTCGCTAATAACAATTATAAATTACAAGTAAAAGGGTTTGAGGCAGATAATGCACTTCCGACTAATTTTGCGTACGAAACGTTAGTATTAGCTGATTCTGTCATTAATAATTCATCAAATTATACAAAGCGTGTAACAGCCTATAACTACAACGTGGAGAACTGGGAGAATACGTATGCTATTGCTGATGAGTTTGTAAAACGAGTGAATAAAGACCGTACGAGTTTTGAACATGAAGAAATGCTCGTCCGTGTTTTCGAAACGAGTAATGCCCTATACAAAATCAAATCCGGAAGTGCTTCCTACTTCCTTATTGGTACATTCCTTGGGATCATTTTCTTTATTGGAGCTGGTAGTGTACTGTACTTCCGTATGTATACAGATTTAACAAACGAGCAAGAAAAATATGTAACGATTACGAAGATTGGCTTAACAGAATCAGAAATGAAGCGTTCAGCGACCATTCAACTTGGAATCTTATTTTTCGTTCCATACATTATGGCTTCTATTCATACGATGTTTGCGACAAAGATGTTGCAAGATATTATTAACTTATCATTGTTCGCTGAAATTACGGTTGTACTTGTGATTTTTGGAACAGTTGAGATTATCTTTTTCCTATTAATTCGTTCACTTTATATGCAAAAATTATCGCAACATATTAAGTTTTAAATAAGCAAAAGGTGAGCTTTATGAAAAGAGTATGCGGACCCCCTCATACTCCTTTCACATTAACTCTATTAGGAGGTTTAGGCGCATGACATTTTGGCAGTTTGCATTTAAAAACGTGACGCGGAACGCCAGAGCTTATTTCGCCTATTTTGTAAGTAGTGCGTTTTCCATTGCAATTTTCTTCTCGTTTGCAGTTTATTTATTTCATCCTAAATTGCATATGACAGGCGTGAATGCTGCTCTGAACATATTAATGACAATCTCAGAAGTTGTCATTGTATTCTTTTCATTTTTCTTTTTACTATATTCAATCGGTACTTTCTTAAAAGTACGAAAAAAACAGTTCGGGATTTTAACAGTACTTGGCATATCTCCAAAGCAATTAAAGAGGCTCGTATTTCTAGAAAACATGCTAATTGGTGGCCTATCCATATTTTTCGGCATTCAATTTGGCCTTGTCTTTTCACAGTTCTTTTTATTAGTTACCGCCAAAATTACGCATGTACCTGGTTTATATTTATATTGGTGGCCTACAGCTGCTATCGTTTTAACTATAATTATCTTTCTTGGACTCTTCATTCTCGTATCATCTTTTACACCGATGCTAATCCGTACGAGAAAAGCTGTACGTCTTTTAAAAGAAGGAACAAAACAAAAAGAAAGAAAAGCATCTGTACTCATCTCTCTCTTTGGTGCGATATGTTTAATATCTGGATATGTTTTAGCAGCAAACCCACTATATTTTATGTCATTAGGAGATATCGCTGGGCTTTTGTACGCTGCCTCCTGTATATTTGTCATCCCATCACTTGCTGCAGCTGGGACATATTTTTTCTTCTCACAAATTAGCTTCTTACTCATTCGCATATTAAAGACGAGAAGAAAATTTTATATGAAACGTATTAATATGCTTTGGGTTTCTGATTTAGCAACTCGGATTCGGACAAATATTAACATGCTCTTTATCGTGACGATGTTATCAACGCTCGCTTTCACAATGATTACATTCTTATATGGGTTTGGGAAATTCACAAAGTTTGATGAAATAAAGCAAAACCCTTTCCCGTTTACTTATTTATCACATACTGAAAATACGTTAGCTGATGAACATTTAAATTGGTTAGAACAAAAATTTAACGAAGAGCAGTTTGCTTATAAGAAATTTAAAACGGATATATATGAAGTGTCTTCGGCAGAAGATAACGCGCAGCTCTATTATGCAATTAAACAAAGTGAATATAATATACTTGCTAAAGCATTAAATTGGGAAACGCTCACCGTAAGTAATAATGAGTCTTATATCCTTATTAAAGACATAGATGATCAATTCATTGGAACAGTTTTTGATCAAGAAAAGAGAAATACTCTGACACTTACTCAAAACTCTTTACAGCTACAAGTGAAAGAATATAAAAGTTATAACCCTTTCCCGAATAGCTTAATATCACAACTTCTCGTATTATCTGATGAAAATGTAGAAGCCTTATCAACCGCTTCAAAACAGATGAGTGTATATAGCTTCAAAGTTCCAGATTGGGAAAAGGCACATAATATCGGTTCAGCATTTATAACAAAAATTGATAATGACAATGCAGCTATTCAGGCAGAACATCCACCGTTTCATGCAAGTGAAGCAAGCGATTCTCTATACAAAACAAAATTAAATGTTGCTTCGTTTTTCTTAATTGGTACTTTCCTAGGTGTTATTTTCTTTATCGGAGCTGGCAGTGTTCTTTACTTCCGTATGTATACAGATTTAACAAATGAGCAAGAAAAGTATATAACGATTACAAAAATCGGTTTAACAGAAGTCGAAATGAAGCAATCCGCTACAATTCAACTTGCGATTCTTTTCTTTGTTCCTTACATTATGGCATCGATCCATACGATGTTTGCGACAAAGATGTTACAAGAAATATTACATCTATCATTATTCGCTGAGATTACAGTTGTACTTGTAATCTTTGGAACGGTTGAAATTATCTTTTTCCTTTTAATTCGTTCCTTTTATATGCAAAAATTATCACAACATATTAAGTTTTAAAAATAGAAAGGTGATTATTATGGAAGAAGTATTACACATAAAAAACGTCTCAAAAGTGTATGAAGGAAAGGTCCCTCATACTGCTTTAAAAAATATAAATTTACATGTAGATAAAGGAGAATTTGTTGCTATCATGGGACCATCTGGTAGCGGTAAATCTACATTTTTAAACGTTATCTCTACAATTGACTCCCCTACTTCTGGTGATGTCGTGATTAATGGAAAAAAACCGCACACATTTCGTAGAGAGAAGCTAGCTATTTTCCGCCGCCAAGAGTTAGGGTTTGTTTTCCAAAACTTTAACCTATTAGATACACTAACAATCGGTGAAAATATCGTACTGCCTTTAACGTTAGATAATGTTCCTTTAAAAGAGATGGACGAAAAACTCGATAACATTTCAAAGAAACTTGGAATTGATCATATTTTGGACAAGCGTATTTTTGAAGTTTCTGGAGGACAAGCACAGCGTACCGCAGTAGCACGCGCTGTTATTCATCATCCGTCTCTTTTACTCGCTGATGAACCGACAGGAAACTTGGATTCTAAGTCAGCGATTGACGTAATGGAGTTATTTACGAAGTTAAACAAAGAAGAAGATGCAACAATTTTAATGGTTACTCATGATCCGTTTGCAGCAAGTTATTGTAACCGCGTTATTTTCATTAAAGATGGTGGGCTTTACAATGAATTACACCGCGGACTATATCGCGAGAAATTTTATCAAGAAATATTAGATGTTTTAGCATTATTAGGAGGAAGACGTGGATGACGTTTTGGCAATTTGCATTTAAAAATGTCTCACGTAATTCTAAAGCATATTTTGCTTATTTTGTAAGTAGTGCTTTTTCTATAATGGTTTTCTTTTCATTTACTGTATATGCGTATCATCCACGCTTGCAAAATTTACAAAAATTTCAAGAACGGGATCCTCTCATGAACTTAGCTAGTACTGCACAGTTTATTATCGTTTTGTTCTCGTTCTTCTTTCTCTTATATTCAGTCGGAACATTTTTAAATGTACGAAAGCAGCAATTTGGGATACTCACTATTCTTGGTATCTCACAGAGACAATTAAAAAGACTTTTATTTACCGAAAACATGATAATCGGGATATTATCTATCTTTATCGGCATTCAAGGTGGCCTTGTGTTTTCTAATTTCTTCTTATTAGTCACTTCAAAATTAACAAGTGCGAAAGGCCTCTATTTATATTGGCCAGCAGAAGCAATCATCGTTACAACCGTAACGTTTATCATTTTATTTTTAATCGTTTCTACATTTACACCTATGTTTATTCGGACTCGTAAAACAGTCCATCTTATTAAAGGGAACAAGAAAGTGACAGCCGAAAAAAGGCCGTCTATACTTATTTCGATATTTGCTTTAACTTGTTTAGGGTTATGTTATTATATTGCTGGTTATCCACAAGGCTACGTAACCGAAAAAAATGTGCAAAACGGATCTGTCTTCTTTATTATATTATCTATTTTGCCACTCGTAGTAGTCGGAACATATTTTTTCTTTTCACAAACATTTCTTCTTTTTATTTATATTTTAAAGAAGCGTAGAAAGTTTTATTTGAAACAAATAAACATGTTATGGATTTCAGACTTAGTTGCCCGTACCCGTAGTAATATTAATGTACTCTTTATCGTTTCTATGCTATCTGCGCTTGCATTTACGATTATTATCGGGTTATTTGCCGCTAATAACAATACGAAGGCATCAGTACTAGAGCGATATCCTATCCCCTTCACTTATACATCAGAAGGTGACAATTCCCTTGAACAAAAGCATATTACTACAATTGAAACTGAGCTTACAAATAGTAATTTTCAGTACAGAAAATATAAGTTTACAGTATTAAAAGATACAGCTTCAAAAGAAGACATTATGCTTATGAAGATGAGTGATTATAATGCAATTGCTAAACAATTGAAGAGACTGGAAATCACTCTTGATTCTACACAAGTTTATATTATTTCTCGTCATTCGCCAGAGCTTTTAAACCTTGTCTCAAATCCATTTGCAAAACAAGACACAATTACACTCGGATCTAATAAAAAAGAATTTCATATTAAAGGGTTTATTAATAAAGGGATTGAACCATCCTTCGCATTCCCCTATTTAATTGTTATACAAGATTATGTATTTGATAATATGATTCCTCATATTGAAACGACCATAGTTTATAATTATTTCGTGGAGAACTGGGAAAATGCGATTGTTCCGACGAAAAATATTTTACGTACAATTAGTAATGATGCAAGTGATTTTTTTGAAAAACATAAAGAAGAAAATGCTCAAACTCCTTTTTACATTCATACAGCTACTGATGAGCTAAACTACAGTAAAGGAAATTCAATTGCTCAATTCTTTATTTGGGCATTTCTTGGCTTTATCTTCTTTATCGGTGCGGCTAGCGTTTTATACTTCCGTATGTATAACGACTTAACGAATGAAAAACAAAAGTACATTACGATTACAAAACTGGGCTTAACTGAATCAGAAATGTTTCGCTCCGCAACGATTCAATTAGGAATTTTATTTTTCGTTCCTTACATCGTTGCTGGTGTTCACACGTTATTTGCGGTTAAGTTTTTACAAAGCATGTTTTCTTTCTCATTACTAAAAGAGTTACTGATTGTACTCACCTTTTTCGGGATTATCGAGATTATTTTCTTTTTCTTAATCCGCTCTCTGTACATTAATAAATTATCACAGCATATAAAACTATGAATAAAATAGCCTTGTGCATATTGCACAAGGCTATTTTCAATAGTTTTTAAATAATTAGCAGCAATATCCACCATAGCCGCCGCCATAGCCACCATAACCGCCGTAACCACAACCACCGCCGCCTCCGCCGAAGCAGCTAGCACCGATGATAATTAATAAAATAAACAATACGATTAGAAGCGCAAAACCGCCTCCGCACCCACGTCTGCGGTCGCAATCATCATGTCTGTGTTCACACTTTTCGCTCATTACTCTATTCCTCCTTTAGTATCATTCATAACAAGATCGTCTTGCTCTAAATGAGGGGATTCCATTTATATTATGTTTTCAGGGCAAATAGGAAGCTTGGCACTCCTAAAAACGGGCTTGTTTCATGAAAAGAGCCCCAACACAAAAAGAGGATACCTTTAAATAGGCACCCCCTTCTTCTAAACAAACATATTAAGTAAAAGCGCAAAGCCGAATGCAATAAATGATAACAATGTCTCCAGCACCGTCCACGTTTTAAACGTTTCTTTTACTGTCAAACCTAAATACTCTTTTACAAGCCAGAATCCTGCATCATTTACGTGAGAAAACATTAATGAACCTGCACCGGTTGCAATAACGAGTAATTCTAAATTTACACCAGACATGTGCTGAATAACCGGTGAAACAATTCCAGCTGCTGTCGTTAATGCTACAGTAGCTGAACCTGTTGCAATTCGGATTAATCCCGCTACCATGAACGCTAAGACGATTGGTGATAATGAAATATGTTCTGCCATTTGAGCGATGGCTGTTCCAACGCCGCTTTCAATTAATATTTGTTTAAATCCACCGCCTGCACCAATTATTAAAATAATGGAACCGACAGGTAGTAAACTTTCATCTGTTAATTTTTTAATCATCTTTTTATTAATTCCTTGTTTTATACCTAGCAAATAAAACGCTGCGAAACATGAAATAAGTAAAGCGATTACCGGACTTCCCACAAATACTAAAAATTCAGTTATTTTTTTCGGTAATGAAATATATGGTGCGACTACTGATAAAATCATTAAAACTACTGGCAGTAAAATAATAAAAAATGAAACTTTACGACTCGGTAAATCAGTTGATACTGTCGTAACTCGAACAAGCTCCGGTTCATTTTCAGGTATAACCCTCTTATGTACCCACTTTGCAAATACCGGTCCTGCGATAATTGCTGTTGGTAACGCGATAATTAATGAATACAATAGTACCTTTCCTAAATTCGCATTATAAATACCGATTGCTGTCATCGCACCTGGATGCGGCGGCACTAGCCCATGTACAATCGATAATCCAGCAATAACAGGTAACGCAATTAACAATATATTTTGTTTCGTTGTTTTCCGAATTGAAATAACAAGTGGTAATAAAATGACGATTCCCACTTCAAAAAACACTGGAATACCTATAACAAATCCGGCGAATAACATTGCCCAAGGTAATTTTTTCACCCCGAAGAATCGAATGAAGAAATCTGCTACTTGCATGCCAGCCCCTGAATCGGACATCATTTTCCCTAAAATTGTTCCGAGAGCCAAAATACCAACTAAATGCCCTAGTACACTACCAACACCAGTTTCATAGGCAGTAACAATTTTGGTCAAGTTCAACCCAGACATAATAGCTAAAAATAGACTAGCAACTGTTAAACTAATAAACGCATGCCATTTCCACCATGATACCCCTAAAATAACAATTGCGATCGCAATTAACGTGACGATTAATAAGTATATATCCATATCCCATTCCCCTTCGATATGAAATTTTTTTACAAAAAAAGAGGGAATTGGTCCCTCTTCATTTTTTACACATCATAATTTACAACGTAATGCTGCATTTCCGTATTGTAGTAGCCTTCACTATATTCAATTACTTCGCCAACTTCATCGTAAGAATAGCGCATACGTTTTAATAACGCTGTTCCCTCTTTTTCTCCTAACGCTTCTGCAACAAAATTAGGCGCAAATCCAACAGCGAATTCATCTCTGAAGTTTTCTAAATGTATACCACGGTCCTCGACTAGATCATAAAGCGATTGTAAGTCAAAGTCCGCTAAGTCTGTACTTGCCATTTGTGCTGAGAAATAGTGCGTATAATGAATGTACGGAGTATCATTTAAAGCATATAGACGCTCAATACGAAAACTCTCTTTACCAAACAAACGAAATGGTACTGTTCCTTCTTCATTATGAACCACTTCTGCCTTTAGCAATTTCTTTTGTACTTTATAGCCTTCTTCCACTAACACTTCTGTAAATTTCTTTCCCTTTGAAAGCTTTGTCGCAGAAGTATTTCGAATGACTTTCGTTCCTTTACCGCTTTTCTTTTCTAAATATCCTTCTTGAACGAGTTCTTTAATTGCGTTTCGCACTGTAATTTTACTCACTTTGAACTCTTCTTCTAATTGTGGTTCAGAAGGAATATTTGTATGAATGGCATAAACACCATGTAATATTCGATCACGAATAATATTTTTAATTTGTAAATATAATGGACCTCTTTTTCTCGTTACGTTCACCGTTACACCCACTACCTTTCTACATCACCTACTGATGCCATCATTGCCCGAAGTATATCTTTCTCTGATGACATTGGCGTATCACCGACGATTGTATGTGCAAGCATTCCAGCTGCTGACGCAAATGAAACAGCTTTCTCTGGTGCAAACTCTTCTATCTCGCCATGAATAATTCCGCTCGTATAAGCATCTCCAGCACCTATTCTATCATATACAGAAAACGTAAGTGTTTTGGCAAAAGTGAACGTCCCATCTTTACATATGAATCCGCGAAGTGAGTGTGTATTATCGCTATTAATAGAACGATGTGTCCCAGCAATTGTAGCGATATTATATATTTCAGCGACTTTTGGAATAAGATCAACAAGCTGTGCTTCTCGCTCCGTCTCTTCCGTTTTCATTCCGAGAACAAACATCGCATCTTTTTCATTCATCATTACAATATCGGCAAGGCCTAGCATTTCTTCATAATGAGGTTTCGCCTGTTCATACCCATCTTCTCCCCAAAGCGATGGACGATAGTTGCAATCGAAAACGACAGTGCCTCCATTTTCTTTAACTGCCTTCGCCAAAGATTTCATATGATGGCGCACAGTATTATTCATCGCAAGGGTAATCCCGCAAAAATGAACGATATCAATTTCTTTTGCAATTTCTTCAAATTGGTACATCTCTTCACATGCCGTATTGAAACTACTTTCTAATCGGTTCGAATATGTAACGCGGCTTGCGCGTGCTCCAAATCCATTTTCTAAAAAGTACATACCAACATATTTACCGCCTCTTGAAACAAACGGTGCCTGAATGCCTAACTTTTGAATATGTGATACCGCAGCATCCCCAACAGAGTTTTCCGGTAAAGTTGAAATAAGAAAACCTTCATGCCCTAGATGAGAAAGTGCTGCTGCAACGTTCACACCTGTACCTGAAAATGAGTAATTTAATGTGTTTGCTTGCGATAGCAATTCATATCCTGGCACTTGCAGGCGCATCATTACTTCACCGAATGCTGCAATTTTCTTACGCATATTGATCAACTAACTTCTTCACGACCGCTAGTAATTCACGAACATCTTCTGTTTTCGTATTGCCAGTTTCTTTATCAATAATAGAAGAGTACACGTGCGGGATAACTTGCTCTACGTTTGCTTCTAATGCAATACGTACAATTGTTTCAAAGTTTTCTTTATCAATTCCGCCCGTTGGCTCTAATGCAAATCCTTCTTCCGCACAAGCTTTCGCAACTGCGCGATATTCTTCTTCATGCGCTAAACCTTTCATTGGGAAGTATTTCAATGAATTCCCGCCCATATCACGTACAAGTGCAATAGCTGTTTTAATTGGAACGATTGCTTTCTCTTCTCCAGCTGCACTAATTGGACCAGTAGAAATATTTACGTACCCTACTTTTCCTGTAGGTGATACTAAACTATTAATCCAGCTATCTTTTCCGCCAAGATTTGCGCGCGTTGCTCCAACTGAAGGGAACACTTGGTTAATATGACTACCTGGATAATGTTTCGCAATTTCAGCCACAACTGCCGCTTGACGATTATCTCCTGCTCCTAGTCCGATTGATACAGCGTCATCAATTTCTTTTCCGTATGCTTTCATCGCAGTTACTGCTTCTTCTACTGTTGGATAATCTTTTGATAACACACCGACTACTACATAACCTTCTGCTGCTTCAAAAATGTCTTTCGCATTTCGGATATTGTTCGCTAATACATTTAATGCTACGCGGCCTTTATAAAAACGTTTTTGAATGTTTGTCATCTTAGTTTCCCCCTACAATTTCTCTCACTTTTTCTTCAATCACATGTATGTCATCGCCTTGAAGTGGACGTGGATCAATATCAAAGAACCCTTGTCTTACTCCGTAATCACGTGTGTAAATTGCGATTTCCCCTTCGCGTAACGCGGTCACAACACCTTTTGCAGTTTTATTTAATTCGTTCTCGTTAATATGAATACGCGCTCTAAAAATTGCTCTTCCAGCTTCATCTTGAACGATTGTTACATTTACACCGTTTAACTCTTTCAGCGGCATAAGTACTTGTAACAACTCTTTTTCTTGCTCACTCTTATCTTCTTTCACTCCGTACTCATCAAGCGCTTGAAGTAAGCCGAAAGTCGTTTCTTTCCCAACTTTCATACTTCTTCCGATGCAATGTAATTGTACTTTTAGCCATTCAATATATTTTCGTTTACCGCCGACAATACCAGAAGTAGGTCCTTCAATTGCCTTTGAACCGCTATAAATTGCAAGGTCTGAATACTTCACATACTTTTGAATATCTTCTTCAGCTGCCGCATCGACGATAAGTGGTACGTTATTTCGCTGCGCAACTTCCCATGCTTCTTCAACAGAAATCATATTTTTTTGTACTGCATGATGGGATTTCACATATAGAATCGCTGCTGTATTTTCGCCAATTGCATCTTCAATATGCTCCGCTTTCCCTTCATTTGCGTAACCTACTTCAACGAGCTTACCTCCGCCTAAATAAATCATCGTTTCAACAGGAGCACCGTATTGAACGTTATGACCTTTTAACATAATCACTTCGTTTTTCAGGATTACTTCTTGATGAAGTCTTTCACTTTTACGGCGATTTCCTTCTGTAACGATACCAGCGATAGAAAGCGCAATTCCACTCGATGCTGAGTTTACAACAACTGCTGCCTCTGAATCTAGAATTCTCGCAATATGGTCTCCCGCTTTATCTACTAAATCAGCAATTTCCACATAATTTTGTCCACCATGTTTCATCGCATCCATAACTGTATCTGTAGGAGCGGATACACCTAAAATACTCATTCTACCGCTCGCATTAATCACTCTTTTTAATCCGTACTTAGCATTCAATGAATGACCCATTGATTACAACCCCTTTCGTATCAATTCTTCTTTCAGCAATGCGCTGATCCCCTTCTGAATCAATTAACGTAATCGGTTCATCTTTCACCGTAAATAAAGTTAAGTTTGCAATATCTCCTACTTGAATACGACCAAGCTCTGGTTTTTTCAGCCACTCTGCCGCATTTTTCGTAACCGCATCAATTACTTCTTCTAGCGGATACCCTAAGTAAAGGAATTTCGAAAGAACGTTAGCCATACTATACACTGGACCGTGTATACGATTCTTCCGGTAAATATCTGTACTAATTGTATTAAGGACAATGCCGTGACGCTTCGCTGCCTCTGCTACTTTAAAAGAAAAACTAGCATTACCGTGACCAACATCTAAATGCACACCGCGTTTCACTGCATCTAATAACACTGACATCGGTTTTCCTTCTTCATCAAATAAATTATTTTCTTTCCCGTTTAAGTAATGTGTAATGACATCATTTTTTTCTAAAAGAGGTACAACTTCCTCAATACGCGGAGGAGCTGAACCGATATGTACCATAATCGGTAATGATGTTTCACGAGATAAAGAACGCGCTACGTGCAGCGGTTCAATTCCGCTATCACAAACGACACTTTTACTCATTCTCGCTTTTAATCCAACGATTACATCTTTATACTTTTCTACTGCATCTATTACTTTCTCTTTATCTATCCATTCCATATTGGATAATTCATCAATTCGTTTCAAACCGATGCGAGAAATATTTAAAAAGGCAAATAAATTCGTTTTTGCCTGCTTTCTACTTTGTACTAAATCTGCGATACGATCAGCTCCGCAGCTTCCCGCATCAACAATTGTCGTTACCCCTTGCTTAACGCCAATTTCATCTACCTCATCGCCATACGGATCAAACTCTGGAAAAGCATGAACGTGTAAATCAATCCAGCCACTCGATACGTAAGTACCTGCGTAATCAAGAACCTTTTCGCCCTCGCCAAAACCAGCTTTCGTCACCTGTGCGATTTTATTATTTTCAACTACAATGTCAATCTCTTCCCCGTTCACACGTTTCACATTACGTAGCACGAATCGTTCTGTCATTGTATTTCCACCCTTTTCTATAAGAAGCCATAAGAATACGCTTACATTAAAATTTCATTTTATATCTCTTTCACACGTTTAGCGTAACACAAAAAAAGGAAGAAGTAAATATAACGTTATAATGTTTAATTCCACATTATTTCCTCCTCTAATGTAAATTTGAAATAAAGTCGTTCTGCTAAAGGGTCATTTTATGGAAAATACTTAATAAAAAAATCAGATATTTTTTTAGGTGACAGAGCAAAATAGCCAAAGAAGATTATGAATGAAAATGCACATTTTGACGAGCGTTTCCATTAAATATTAGGACAGCCTATAAGTAGGAGGGATGTTCTTGGAATTTCGGATTTTATTATGTACAATCTTAATCAGCTTTTATCTATCAACGATGGTTAGCGCAGAGACCCCACCACTCACAGCTGCATTTCTCCGCGACCATCAGCTATGGATAAAAAAGGGTAATCAAGAAATACAAATCACAAAGAATCGATATGTGTATTCTCCAAAATGGTCTTATGATGGTAGGTTTATTGGCTATATTGATAGTGATGAAACGGGTAAAAAATCTAACCTATTCATTTATGATACTAAGGAGAAAATAAACTATCAGCCTTATGTAAGAGTCGTAACATCTGACTTTAAGTGGTCACCAAACAAAAATCAATTGGCATACACTGATCAAGGTGTATTAAACGTTACAAAAATAAAAAATGGTCGCCCGCAAGGTTTTGAAAATGTATCACTTGGGGTTAGTGATTTCGAATGGTTCCCGAACGGAAAGGAATTTATCGTTTCCTCACACTCCTGCTTGCGTCCTATTGGATGGGGCCCAATCCCACTTTATAGAATTCCAGTAGATGCAAATCTTGCTAAAGATAAAATAAAGCCTTTTTATACGATTCGAACAAATGAAACTGATTTATTTGCGATTGGTACTAACTATTTTAAGTGGAGTTCTGATGGAAAATGGGTTAGTTTTTTAGCCACTCCTACTGCTTCCCTGTCAATGGATAGCAATACGTTATGTGTTATCTCATCAAAAGGGGAACACTTTCAAGCGATAGGCAAACTACTAGGGTTCAAAGACTGGATGAAGTGGGCTCCATCAGCTAATCAACTGGCCTATATTTCAGGAGAAGGAAGGTTTTTGGTAGAAAATAAAAAATTCACAGTTGCAGACATGATAACATCTAAACAACAAAAGGAATACACACCTGTAGGTTATGTAGACCTTGATTTGGAATGGTTCTCACCAGACAAAGTGATTGTGGCTCGTACAAAAGAGAACAAGGAATGGAAGGAAGGGCCTGTTCCGCCGATGATCACAACGCTTTATATTATTAATATAAAAACAGAAGAACAGAAACAAATTTCCTTCCCAAAAAAGAATGAACTTGATGAAGATCCTCAAGTTGTTGGATCTTATCTTACTTGGTTTCGTAAGAAGACAAATGTATATAAAGGTGATATCTGGATGAAGGATGGCTTACATAGTCAAGAGTATATATGGCTGAAAAATGTTGATGAGGCTCCAACCTTTTTTACTTTGAATAAAAGTCATTGAACATGTGCTAATTAAAACCCTCGTCATATAAAGATTACTTTTTCTATTATTAAAAATTTGTATCTGTTCTTCTATTTTGATTCTCCCACAATAGAGCACTATTATGGGAGAATCAAATTTCATCCCGCAAAATCCCGATTGGTGAAGAAACACCTATTCCTGAACAGTCACAATAACCCCGTCCATATTGTTCCCCGAAATTTCATACTGCTTATTCACCGGAACATTCACGTTCATACGATCTGAAACTTTATAATAAGAAACCGTATATTTCTTACCTTCAACATCAGTTGAAATTTCTTTTTTCTCTTTGAGGAAGTCTAAATATTCCTCTAATGTAATTTTCTCTTTTTGCATAATCGCACTATGTGGTAAGCCAACATAACGTATATGCCACGGCTCATATTGAATGCCTGTAATATCGCTTTTATTTTTCGGATAACGTAAAACAAATCCGTGCTTCCATACATTATCTTCAATCCATTTTCCTTCAGGCGCTTTCTCCATTTTCTTTTGAGTAGACCCAACGTCGAGTGATAATCCTAAATTATGTTCACTATATCCTGCTGGAAGTGCATAATCAGATCCCATTTCTTTATATAATTTACTTTGTTCTTGAAAATCTCGGTAACCGCTACTCATTAAGAAATGCTGTACTCCATCTTTCCCAGCTGCATCGACAACGTTCAAAAACTTTTTTACAACACCCTCTGATAAGCGAAGATTTCTATCAAATATTACATAGCCTCTTACTAATTCACTATTGTGATTTACATTTATAATATCGGACCTAACACTATCTTTTTTAACCGGATAATCTTTATTAACTAATAATAGATCACCTTTATAAATTTGTTCCTCTGTAACCTCTATCTTTTCAGTGTTCGCGGCTTTTACTTTGTAATCTTTTTCTGCAATTTTAACATCGATCTCCTTTTGAAATACTGGTGATATATAAAAGCCTACACATGCTGTACATACTATAAAAAGAGAAATAAATACCCACTTTTTCATTTCTAGTTCCCCCTTAACGTGACTTACGTATAGAATAGAAAAAACTATTAAAATAAAAAGTGGGGTAAAGTTTAAATTTTTATTAAATTGCTTTGCTCTCTTCTTTTGGTAATCTCACTTCAAATATCGTTCTAATTACATTACTTTCAGCAGAGATTGTCCCATCATGCTGTTCGATAATATTTTTCGCGATAAATAATCCAAGACCTGTTCCACCCTGCTGCTCTGATCTTGCTTTATCACCTGTATAAAACATATCAAAAAGATACGGTAAATCTTCTTCTGGAATGCTATCTCCGTAATTAATAATTTGTACAACTACCTCTTCCCGATCAATATATCCGTTCACATCAACAAACTTTCCATCGTATCCATAGCGAATCGCATTCGTTAAAAGATTTTCAAATACTCGAGCTAACAATTTTCCGTCACCGTTAATAGGTAAATTCGAATCCATATTCAATCTCGCTTCTAAATCCTTTTTTTCTAATGATGGATACAATTCTTCCTCTAACTGTATAAGTAGTTCACTTATATCAATTGGTCTTTTTTCCAGCTGCAACATGCCATAATTCATTCTCGTTATTTCAAATAATTCATCAAGTAAGCTTTCAAGCCTTTCAGATTTCGTAAAAGCAATTGTGGAAAAATGCTTAATTTGTTCTTTCGTCAAATTCTCATCTTTAAGAATTAAATCTAAATAACCTAAAACAGATGTTAACGGCGTTCTTAAATCATGAGCTAAGTTAACAATTAACTGATCCTTACTACTTTCCGCAAAGTCTCCTCGTTCAACCGCTTCTTTTAATTTCTCACTCGCTACATTCATTTCGCGGGCGATATATCCAAACTCATCATTTGATGAAACACGAACTTGATTTGTAAAATCACCGTTCGCCAAATGATGAATCCCGTTTGAAATCTCATCAAAATACTTTAAATAAGGCCTTGTAAGGAAGAAGAAAAACATAATGGATAGAGGGATGAAGATAATTAAAAAGAAATTAATATCCCCAATTTGTCTTACCATTGAACGAAATTGGGCTAAAGGATCCTCATAACGAACTACTAATTTATAATAGATCCGTAATCCTTTATAAATTAAATACGTTACGCCACCAGCTAATATCATGCTTAACGCAAATAGCATAATCATCTTTGAGCGAAAGCTTCTCATTTTTTTAGCCATTGAAAGTATACCCTACTCCCCATACCGTTTTTATTAACTTATTCTTTCTTTTATCTTCCCCAAGTTTTTTCCGCAGTGTACGAATATGTACCATAACTGTATTTCCACTTTCGTAATACCCTTCAGCCCATACTTGCTGAAAAATATTTTCCACACTGTACACTTTCTTCGGATGACTCGCTAATACATATAAAATATCAAATTCTTTTGGTGTTAATTCAATTGGCTCTCCGTACACATTTACTGTTCTTCGCTCAGGATCAATAGCGACTCCGCCTATTTCTAAAGCAGATTTATTCTCCGCTACTTTCGGCTGATTTAACGTAAGAAATCGACGTAATTGTGCATTTACACGCGCAACTAATTCAATCGGTGTGAAAGGCTTCGTCATATAATCATCCGCACCTAGCACAAGACCTGTCACTTTATCAAAATCAGATGTTTTCGCACTTAAGAAAATGATTGGCATATGATGTTTCGCACGAATCTGGCGTGTCACCTCATATCCATCCATTTTCGGCATCATAATATCTAAAACCACTAAGTCAATTAGCTGAGTTTGAATAATATGCATGGCTTCTTCTCCATCAGCTGCTTTAACGACGTGGTACCCCTCTTTTTCTAAATGTATCTCAATTAAATCAGCAATTTCTGCCTCATCATCAGCTATTAAAATTGAAATGTGCTTCATTTTACTCCCCCTACTTTATTCTGTTTTCATACGCTCGATTTTAAACTAGTCTATCCAATTTGTACAATAAGAAAAGGCTACCCGTAAGAGTAACCTTGATAAATGAAATTATATCGGCAATTTTCAAAATATATCAACTGTAATTTAAATTATATCAGCGATTTTTTAAATATATCGACCGTAACTTGAATTATATCAGCGATTTTTTAAATATATCGACTTACCGACAATTAACGACAAAATCATCCCGCTATTTGCAGGTAGTCAGTACTAATAAAAGCTCCCATTCATCGCTCAAAAATAATCCGCTGCTTTGTTATTTCTTCCAACCTGCCTCGATCTACTTCATACTCACGTTCAATACTTTGCGGTACCCTTACTTTTCCGCCTTCAAGCATCACTTCTGGTGAAATGATATCCTTCTCCCAATGTCTACTAGAAGCAGATATATCTCCAGGAATCGTAAAGTTTGGCAAAGAGGCAAGTGCAACATTTTGAGCTCGTGAAATCCCCATTTCTACCATGCCACCGCACCAAACTGGTATGTTATGCTCCATACAATAATTATGGATTTGAATGGATTCTGTTAATCCACCCACTCGCCCTGGTTTAATATTAACGATTTGGCAACTACCGAGCGTAATCGCCACACGTGCATCTTCTAAACTATGGATGCTTTCATCTAGACAAATCGGTGTTTCAATTTTCTTTTGCAGTTGTGCATGATCAAGAAAATCGTAATCCGCTAACGGTTGTTCAATCATCATCAATTGAAATTCATCTAGTCGTTTCAATTTCTCTGTATCCGCTAATGTGTACGCTGAATTGGCATCAGCCATTAACGGAATGTGCGGAAACTCTTTACGAATTTCTTTCAGTAATTCGTAATCATGTTCTGGCTTTATTTTCACTTTAAAGCGCTCGTATCCTTCTTCCGCGTACTTCTCGATTTGTTTTAACATAACCGGAATCATATTTATCCCAATCACAACTCCGACTTCAATCTCAGTCCTAGTTCCACCAAGTAATGTCGCTAATGACTGCTCTTGACGCTTCGCATATAAATCCCAAACGGCACCTTCAATTCCGGCCTTTGCCATTCGGTTTCTCTTTATATGTTTGAACAAAGACGATACTTCATTCGGATGAGAGATTTCAGCTTTCAATAAATCTGGTAATAAAAAATCCTGAAGTACATGCAGCGCTGTCTTCACCGTTTCTTCCGTATACCACGGTTCAGAAAATGCAACGACTTCACCAAACCCAACATATCCATCTGTATCTTCTAATTCAACGACGATACTCTCACGCTTTTCATAAGTCCCGTAACTTGCCGCAAACGGGATAACGAGCGGCATTTTCGTTATATAAAGTGTCGCTTTTTTTATTTCCACTTACATCTCCTCCACTAATTGTCTTAACTCTCGTCTTAACAATTTCTTTGAAGCATTTCGTGGTAATTCCTCTAAGAAACATACTTTCTTCGGCACTTTATATTTCGCTAATTTCTCTTCGCAAAAACTAAGAATTTCTTCTTCTGTTACCTCTCCACTTTTTACAACAAAAGCAGTCGGTACTTGTCCCCAACTTTCGTCCTTCATACCGACAACACCCGCTTCCACTATCGCCGGATGAGAGAGCAATACTTCTTCAATTTGAGCTGGATATATATTTTCCCCGCCAGAAATAATTAAATCACTGCGGCGATCTAATACGTATAAAAACCCTTCTTCATCTAAATAACCGAGGTCACCAGTATGAAGCCAGCCATTTCTGATCGCCTCGTGCGTCGCATCTTCACGGTTAAAGTAGCCACCTGTTACGTTTGGCCCTTTTACAACAATTTCTCCTTCAGCATGTGGCGGCACTACTACGCCGTCTTTTTCAATACGAAGCTGACACTGAAATAGTGGTTTTCCGGCTGATCCTACTTTCGTTAACATATAATCTGCTGTTAACGTACAAATTTGCGATGATGTTTCTGTCATACCGTACGTTTGATACACAGGAATTCCTTTTTCCACACATGTTTCTAATAACGGCTTCGGTGCTGGTCCTCCCCCAAGTAACATGCATCGTAAAGAAGATGGATATGTACCTTCGCCAAGTCGTTCTAATAAATCTGTTAGCATTTTAGAAACGACAGAAATAATCGTAACGCCTCTCGTTTGAAGTGCTTTATGAATAAAATTAGCATCATATTTTGGAACGAGTAAAATGCGCATACCGTACATAATATTTTTCATTAAAAGAGATAACCCGCCAACGTGGAACATTGGCATACAAGCTAACCAACAATCATCATCACGAAGCCCTAAATTAAGCGAAGAACCGACTGCACTTGCCCAGTGGTTACCGTATGTTAAAATAACGCCTTTCGGTTTCCCTGTCGTCCCTGACGTATAAATAATTGTCATCGCTTCTTCTAAAGAGAATTCTTCTTGTATAAATGCTTCCGCCTTCGGTCCTTGCATCACTTCAGCAAATGAACATACTGGAACATTTTCCGTCTCAAACTCTTGATCCGTCACTAAACAAACAACTTCCGCATCATCCATTTGCCAAAGTAGCTCTTCTCTTGAAAGACGCGTATTTAAAAGCACAGCTACTGCACCTATGTAAGATAGGGCGTGAATAACTGTAATCATCTCCATACCATTTTTCATCAGAACAGCCACCTTTTGCGCCCGCTTCACTCCTACATGCGTGAGGTGTTCACAAACAGATACTACTTTTTCATGCAGCTGCACGAAAGTAACCTTCTCCTCTTCAATTTCAATTGCAGTGCGATCAGGTGTTAAAAATGCACGTTGCATTAACCAATTCGGCATCGTCTCCATCACTCATTCTCCTTTCATGAAAGAAAGAGACCTGATATGACATCAAGTCTCTTAGTTGTTTTGTTTCCGGTGTGATCTTTTAGGAGCGTCTCACATTGTGTGCGAGCCGCTTCCGCTTTTGGTTTGATCACGGGAAACGAGGGAATTGACCGAAGTCCGGAGTGCGTTTTTCTTTGAACGCGTCGCGGCCTTCTTTTGCTTCGTCAGTTGTGTAGTACAATAACGTTGCGTCTCCAGCTAGTTGTTGAATACCAGCTAAACCGTCTGTGTCTGCGTTGAATGCAGCTTTTAGGAAACGAAGTGCCATTGGGCTGTTTGCTAAAATTTCTTGTGACCATTGTACTGTTTCTGCTTCAAGTTCTTCTAATGGTACTACTGTGTTTACTAAGCCCATATCAAGTGCTTCTTGTGCACTATATTGACGGCATAGGTACCAAATTTCACGAGCTTTCTTATGGCCTACCATACGAGCTAAATAACCAGCTCCGTATCCACCGTCAAAGCTTCCTACTTTAGGACCTGTTTGTCCGAATACAGCGTTGTCTGCAGCGATTGTTAAGTCACATACGATATGAAGTACGTGTCCACCACCGATTGCATAACCTGCTACCATTGCGATAACCGGTTTAGGGATTGCGCGAATTAGACGTTGTAAGTCTAATACGTTTAAACGTGGGATTTGGTCGTCACCTACATAGCCACCATGACCGCGAACTTTTTGGTCGCCGCCAGAACAGAATGCACGTCCACCTTCACCTGTTAAAATGATAACGCCAACATTTGCATCATCACGAGCGTGTGCAAAAGCATTGATTAACTCCATTACCGTTTTAGGACGGAATGCATTATGTACTTCAGGGCGGTTAATCGAAATCTTTGCGATGCCATTGTATGTTGAATAAATAATATCTTCGTAATTGCCTTCTTTTACCCATTCAATAGTCATTACTATTACCTCCTTTTATATTTCTGATCTCCGCTATAAGTGCAACTTCCTTCTTGCTGAAAAAAGTATCACTGCATAGTTTTTAGAAATCCCTTTACTATTGTATCAAACTTTTCCGGTTGTTCCACATGAATTGCATGGCCAGCCCCATCAATTTTGACAAATTTCGCATGAGGGATGCATTTTTTGATGTTTTTTAATAGGCGAAAGAACTTTTCATCGCTTTCTCCATTCATTAAAAGGACAGGCATTTTTAGGTTTTGCAATTCGTTCCACCATGAAGGCTGAGCCCCTGTTCCCATGCCGCGAAGACTATTTGCAAGTCCTTTTGGATTATTAGCAAGTCGTTCTTTTCGCACCGCTTCTTTTACGTTTTGCACTAAACGTTTTTGCGTTTCAAATAGCGGAATATTTTCCCACATCGATACAAAACTTCGGATGCCTTCTTGCTCAATTTTATCGGCAAGTCGTTCATCTTTTTCCTTGCGTTCTTTTCGCTCCTTTGCACTCTCAAGTCCAGCTGTACAGTTTTCTAAAAGAAGCGAACGCACATATTCTGGATATAAGCATGCCATCGTAATCGCAAGTCTACCACCCATTGAATAGCCAAGTACATGTGCATTTTCAATATGAAGATGATCCAGTAGTTCTTTCATTTGCAGCGCCACATTTTGAATATCATAATGCGTCACATCTTCAGGACTTTCCGTTTTCCCGTGTCCAACAATGTCTACTAGAATGACTTGAAACTGCTCGCTCCAAGAAGGAATAAAGGAACCCCACGTTTCCATGCTTCCCGTAAAACCATGAAGAAGTAGAAGTGGTTCCCCGCTTCCGGCTACTTCATATTCATACGATACACCTTGCAATGTTACTTTCATTTTGATTCACCTTGCAAAGATGTAGTAATAACGTCCATTGTTTTTGCCCATAGTTCACGATGTAATTTCAAGTTTTCTTCGCGATTCGTACAAATTTCCACAACATGTAATCCATTCGTTTTCGTTCCAGTTTGTACTTCTTCTCGGAAGTTTTCCCAACCATTTACACGGCTAAATGAACCACCATACATTTTGACAACATGTTCATAATCAAGCCCAATTGGTGTTCCAAATAATGATTCGAAATGTTCCTTTTTCTCGTATTGTGGTAAGAATGAGAAAATACCTCCACCATCATTATTTACAACAACAATCGTTATATTTAACTCATGTAGTTTCGCGGCTAATAGTCCGTTTAAATCGTGATAAAATGATAAATCACCGATTACTAATACGAGCGGATCACAAATAATACTCGCTCCTAAAGCTGTTGAAATGATTCCATCAATACCATTTACACCGCGGTTCGCCATTACTTGAATGTTTTTATCCGATGTGAAGAAAAATGAATCGGTATCGCGAATTGGCATACTATTACTCGCAAATAACGTTGCCCCTTCTGGTAATACACGTACAATATCCGTAACTACTTTTCCTTCAAACGCCGTTTCATATGTTTCCATCTCACGAAGCGTTTCTCTCGTTTTCTCGTTTATATGTTTCCACATTCCGAACCAATCATTCTTTTTCATAACTGGCATTTTCTCTAGTAATGCTCTGCAAAATTCACTGTCACTAGCTTGTACAACTTCTGTCGCAACTAGAGCTGGATCTCTCCATTGTCCAGATTCATCAACAACGATATGAACAGCTTTCGTTTGTTTTTTAATGAACTGCGTTAATGCTTTAGAGACAGGCATTCCTCCGAAACGAATTAAAACATTCGGCTTCCACGTTTCTTTTAACAATTCATTTCGTAAAAATGTATCGTAACAATCTATAACCATCGTTTTATCATGATTACCACTACGGAGGTTAGAAAGTGGATCTGCTAAAATTGGATACCCTGTTTTCTCAGCTACTTTCATAACAACTTCTGTTATTTCTGGATGACTGCCGTCTCCACAAATAATAAGCCCCTTTTCCATATGTGAAAGGCGCCCTACAAGAGAATCTACATATTCACTCGGCATCGTCACGTTCCCTTGCTGAACTACTCCTGTATATTCACCACGCCCTTTATCCCATAAACTTTCTAATGAGAAATCCGGTATAAGCGGCTCGCGAACTGGAAAATTAAGATGAACAGGTCCTTGCGGCGCTAGAAGTGCGCTTGCTATCGTACGCTGCGTTGTCATTCGAGCGTAATGATACATTGCTTCACTCGCTTCAGGAAGTGCCATCTCTGTAAATTGCTTCACAAAAGTACCGTATAAATTAAATTGATTCATCGCCTGTGGTGCACCCACATCTCTTAATTCATGCGGTCTATCCGCTGTTAATACGATAAGCGGCACTCGTGAATGAAACGCTTCACATACAGCTGGATAATAGTTCGCTGCTGCCGTCCCTGACGTACATAATAGCGCAACAGGACGTTTTTTTGCTTTCGCAATACCGAGCGCAAAAAATCCTGCTGATCTTTCGTCTACATGTAAATATGTTTTCATTCCTTCATGTTGTTCCATTAGTAAGGCAATCGGCGTTGACCGTGAGCCAGGACTAATGACAACATCACATACATTTAGACGCGTCAGTTCGTCCACGAACGCGCCTAAATAATATGATAATGCTTCTATATGATTGTTCATTTCATTAATTCCTCCAAAGCACCAAGCATCGGTCTAAACTTCAAACTTGTTTCTTCATATTCAAGCTGCGCTACTGAATCAATTACGATACCACAGCCGGCAAACAAGGATGCCTTCTCGCCATTTAATAATCCGCAGCGAAGTGCAACCGCAAATTCACCATTTCCTTCATCATCTATAAAGCCAATTGGTGCACCATATAATCCTCTATCTAAAAGCTCTACATCACGAATTAATTTCAACGCCTCATGACGAGGTGTACCACCAAGAGCTGGTGTTGGATGTAATTCTTCTACCATCGTTAAAAGACTTGCATCACCTTTTGCTTCTACTGGCGTATATAAATGGATTAAATTTTTCGTCGTTAATAAGCCTGGGCTCTCCGGAATATTAACAGATTCGCAATGCTCACTTAGCACACCTCGAATCATGTTAACTACATAACCGTGTTCAGCCAAATTCTTTTCATCATGAAGAAGCGTCTCACCATTTTGTTTACTTTCTTCTATAGAATTGCCATGACCAATTGAACCAGCAAGGCACATCGATGTGAACTTCTCGCCTTCTTTTCGAATCAATCGCTCAGGTGTCGCCCCTAAGAAGCATGCTCCTTTATAATCAAAAGAAAATACGTAACAATCCGGTTGCCCAATGCTAAGCGCTTCTAAAACAAGAACGGAATCAATATGCTGATCCATCGTTAATTTTAGCTCCCTTGCTAATACAACCTTCTGCACGTTCCCTTGCTTCATTTCATGCTGCACTTTTCCAATCGCGTTCATCCAGCCACTCGGATCAACTTCTACTTTAGAAGTAACTGTTAATTTTGATCCTACTAGTGCACATTTACTCTCTTGTAAAATTCTCTCTTCTACAGAAATAATTTCGTTATAAAGAGTTTCTGCACAATCTTCAGCTGAAACGAACTGATTAATCGTTAACCACGCCTTTTCATTTTTTACAGTTAATAAAAATGCTGGTAGTGAAAATGTGGTATCATCAAATTCTTTCCAAAGATTCGTTTTTTCTTTTTCTTGGTCAAATGAAAATCCACCAAATAAAAGAGGACCTGTTCCAAATTCGTATCCTTCTCTTTGTACGAATGCTTTCTCCTTTACTTGATCCCACTCGTCACGAGCAGTTTGAAAGCGTTTGTGAGAAGAATTTGCTATAGTGAAAACAGAGCCAATTCCAGCAAATATTACATGCTGAGCTGGGTCTGCAAAATAACATCTATTTTCGAATGCGATCCTTTTTCCTGCTGCATAAAACAGAAGTGGATCCACCCAATCTATTTGTTTTACAAAACTAACTAATGTTTTTTCATCAGTCGTACGCTTAATAGCTGTAACAAGAACTTCTTGTAAGCCTTTTCGTTTCGTTTGAATCACAATTGTCTCCCCTCTATGGGCGAAAAATAGTCATAATTACGCTTGATTTTAAGATACACCTCAAAGGAAAGGCCTGTCAACGTTTAGCATTTCTGAGAAATTCACCTTCTCTTCCTAGAAAATAAACGTTGACACTAAATGATGCTTTTTCTACACTTAATTGTGTACAATATGTGACCAAGGAGGATTCAACATGGAAATGAACGTCGAAACGAATTCCTCTCCTACGGCGCCAAAGCCAAGTAAACAAACAGGCTGGCGAATTTGGTGGAGTTTATTACGTCCCCATACATTAACAGCAGCTTTCGTTCCTGTTTTCATCGGAACAGCTTTTGCAATGCAGGTCGGAGGTATAAATCAAATACATCTTCCTCTTTTCTTTATGATGCTTCTTGCTTGCCTTCTCATTCAAGCAGCAACGAACATGTTTAATGAATACTTTGATTATAAAAGAGGACTCGATCATGAAGGTTCAGTTGGAATCGGAGGTGCTATCGTCCGCGATGGCATTAAACCAAAAACCGTGCTTAACTTAGCATTCGGATTTTTAGGCATTGCAACGCTATTAGGTGTTTATATTTGTATGAACTCTAGCTGGTGGCTTGCTGCAATCGGTCTTGTTTGTATGGCCGTTGCTTACCTTTACACTGGTGGCCCCATTCCAATTGCGTACACACCATTTGGAGAGCTAACAGCAGGATTATTTATGGGTGTCATTATTATTGGTATTTCATTCTTTATCCAAACAGGCGCAGTAACATCAGAAGTGATTTTATTATCTATTCCAAGCTCCATTTTAATTGGTGCAATTCTACTATCTAACAATATTCGTGATTTAGATGGTGATAAAGAAAATGGTCGTAAAACGTTAGCAATTCTCGTTGGACGCGAAAGAGCCGTTGGTGTACTTGCTTCTATGTTTATCGTTGCCTACATTTGGACAATCGCTTTAATCATCGTTAACATCGTATCACCATGGATGCTTATCGTATTCTTAAGTGTACCGAAAGCATTTAAAGCGACGAAAGGCTTTATCGGCAAAAGCATTCCAATGGAAATGGTACCTGCGATGATTTCAACAGCAAAAACAAATACAATTTTCGGTCTCCTAATGGGAATCGGATTATTGCTTGGATACTTCCTATAGAAAGGAGCTGCTTATGCGGCTCCTTTTTTCATATACCGACTTCCCGGCTGAAATTCATCTCATAATTCCTACTCTCAACGCTCATACTATGTAAAGAAACTGAATTGTAGGAAGGTGGACGACTATGTTAACTCCACAACAAATAAATCAATTTAAATCTATTCTAGAAAAACAACAGCAAGAAGTTGAACAAACGATACAAACTCATGAAGATGAAAACCGTGCATCTGAACGTGATTCAGTAGGAGAATTGTCTAGCTATGACAACCATCCAGGTGATATGGCTACAGAATTGTACGAACGTGAGAAAGATTTCGGACTCATCGAATTTTGGCATAAACAGTTAGAAGATACGAAACATGCTCTGCAAAAAATTGAAGCTGGTACGTACGGAATTTGCGAAGTGTCTGGTGAGGAAATTCCATTTGAAAGATTAGAAGCAATGCCAACTGCTACAACGTGTATTCAGCACACTACAAATAAATTAGATATGAAGGCGCGCCCAGTTGAAGAAGAGGTGCTAAATTCTTCTTTTCATAAGCACGACGAAGATCATTCTGTAGAGTACGATGCTGAAGATGCTTGGCAAGACGTCGCAAATTACGGAACATCAGAAACACCATCCGATTTAGAAAGACAGGATTCAAAAAACTATAATGGCATGTACGTAAATAGTGAAGAAAATGTTGGGTATGTAGAGGATTTCGAAAACTTTATCGGAACAGATATGTATGGAAAAAACCCACAAGTTTTCGCAACAGAAGAACATGAAGAATATGAACAATTGCTTGATGACTTTGAAGAACGCACCTTTAAAGGTGAATTATCTTCAGATGAGTCTGGTTCTAAAGCATAAAAAAAGCATTCCGAAATTCGGAATGCTTTTTTTCGCTAGCTAATTAGTTTTTTGTAACGTTAGCTGCTTGTGGTCCGCGGTTTCCATCAACGATTTCGAAAGAAACTTCTTGACCTTCTTCTAAAGTTTTGAAGCCGTCGCCTTGAATAGCTGAGAAATGTACGAATACGTCTTCTCCGCCTTCAACTTCGATGAAGCCAAAACCTTTTTCGCCGTTAAACCATTTAACTTTACCTGTTTGCATGTCATGTACCTCCTAAATAAAAATGAAACTATGAATCCACATGAAAAGGTGGATATAAAGGACATGAATGTATAACAAGCTTACAGCCTTTAATACAACGTGCTTTATTTCCGTACCACATTATGTAGCTCAATAGTGTTTTCACTATATCATGCTATATCAAAAACGTCAAATGAGAACACTTTCGTCCCATCGTTTTTTATAATTCTAGTATAACCTTAAATTTTCATTCTATTTTTATTCAAAAATTAATAAAACTACAGTATTCTAATTCCTTTGATTTCTGTACAATATAATTACTACATATGATGAGGTGAAAAAATGCAAGCACATGAAATCGAGTATAAATTATATGGCGATGATATGCAGTTTGTTGAAATTGAATTGGATCCAGAAGAAAGCGTTGTCGCAGAGGCTGGCGCAATGATGATGATGGAAGATCATATCGAAATGGAAACGATTTTCGGTGATGGTTCTGGACCATCTAATGGTCTATTCGGTAAATTAATGGGCGCAGGTAAACGTCTCGTTACGGGTGAAAGTATGTTTATGACTGTATTTACAAATACAGGTCATGGCAAACGACACGTATCATTCGCCGCTCCTTATCCTGGAAAAATTATTCCTGTTGATTTAACAGAATATCAAGGAAAAGTAGTCTGCCAAAAAGATGCATTTCTTTGTGCCGCAAAAGGTGTTTCTATCGGAATTGAGTTTACTAAAAAAATAGGAACTGGTTTCTTCGGGGGTGAAGGTTTCATCATGCAGAAACTTGAAGGTGATGGTCTAGCTTTCATGCATGCAGGCGGAACTGTATATAAGCGTGAATTGAAACCTGGCGAGAAACTTCGCATTGATACAGGTTGTCTCGTTGCAATGACGAAAGATGTTAACTACGATGTTCAATTCGTTGGAAAAGTAAAAACGGCTCTATTTGGCGGCGAAGGTTTATTCTTCGCAACGCTAGAAGGTCCTGGAACGGTTTGGATTCAGTCCTTAACACTTAGCCGCTTAGCAGCACGTCTTACAAGCCCAGCAGCTCAAAACAGCGGTGAAGGTAGCGTTTTAGGCGGACTTGGTCGCCTTTTAGATGGGAAAGAGTAAAACACTAAAAACAGATAGTGCCCTTCATAGGGAACTATCTGTTTATTTTTGACTGTATAAACCATTTTTAATCATGTAATATTCCATCGTAATACTGTAGTGTTCGTATTGATATACCTGTTCTCTTTGAAAACTCACCAATTGAATAGCCTTCCTTTTTGCTCATCCTACACTCCTCCTAACAATATGTTTACAAAAATCATACTCCCTCACGTAACTGTAGGTTCAAGCCTTTTTTCAAAAAAGAATGAATCAAGTCCCTCACTGCATATATTGAACTATACCTTTTCTTAAGGAGGGCTTGCTTGATGCGTACTCCTTTATCCTTTGATAAAGATACTGCCATATTGTTAGCATCTTGTTGTGAGTTAACGTATGAACAATATAAACAAAATGGGATTTTTGAAATACCTGATGGATTCCAATATGTACAAGGCTTTCAAGGAAAAGCGATTCAAACGATGGAATGGTTTGGGTTCATATTAGAATCTGAAGATACGATTATTGTAGCTTTTAGAGGCACACAAACAGATACAGATTGGATTATCGATTCACTCGTCAACCAAAGACCATACCCATACGCTTTAAATAGCGGAAATGTTCATAACGGCTTTCTTTCAATTTATGAATCTTGCCGGGATTCTATTATGGATATGCTCGTGTCATTACCAGCCCATAAGAAACTTCTTGCAACAGGCCATAGCTTAGGCGGCGCGCTCGCCACACTACATATACTCGATGCGCGTATCAACACCGCCTTCGCACAGTACGGTCTTTATACATTTGCCTCTCCCAAAGTGGGCGATATTGTATTTCGTAATTATTATAAACTACAAGTAGCTAGTAGCTTTCGCTTTGTTAATTTATTTGATGTCGTTCCTCTTCTCCCTCCGCGCAATGTCCATTTTAATGAACAAGACTGGGAATATGCACATGTTCATCACAACATGACTTTTACAAAAAACACAAAATCTATTACAAATAATCATGCCATGACAACATACAAAACATGTCTGACTTCTCATTTTTAACCAGGTAATGATTGGAAACCCTATATCCTTATACTATAATAATATATGAAGTTATTTTTGGATGAGGGGACCTTACATGCTAAAATTTATCTTTGCACTTTTTCTAATTGTAATTTTTACGTTTACAGGTTTCTTTACATTTTCATACTTTGCGACGGGAGAATATGATGGAACAGGTATCATATATACCGCTATCCCATTTCTTTCTTAAGCAAAAAAAGAAAACCGAGCTTAATGAGATTAAGCTCGGTTTTTTAAGTGATTATATTCCTCTTTTAAAAGTGAATACACTTTAGCGTCCCTATACGTATTATTCATTTTTACACTTTGTCTCCATGAATAAAAGTCCCTTCAAAAGGGACTTTCACTTAATACTGTGTAACCGCATTACCAATACTCCAAATCTCATTACTATACTGTAAAATCGTTCGATCACTCGCAAAATGACCAGACTGTGCAATATTTAAAATCGACATTTCTAGCCACTTCGTTCGGTTTTCATACGCTCTACCAACAGCTTCTTGCCTTTCCGCATATGGACCAAAATCTCGCAGAACGAAGTATTCATCATTTTGAATTACGAGAGAATCATAAATCGCTTCAAATTCAGCTCCCGAATGTGCAAAGAAACCATTCGTTAACTGATCTACTACTTTTTTAATATGCATATTGTGGTGATAATAATCACTTGCACGATATCCACCATTTTGATAGTAATGAAGAACCTCTTCCGCTGTTAAACCAAAAATGAAACAGTTATCATCACCGACCCGGTCTTTTATTTCAACATTAGCTCCGTCTAACGTTCCGAGTGTAATCGCACCATTCATCATAAATTTCATATTCCCTGTTCCTGATGCTTCTTTACTCGCAGTTGAAATTTGCTCACTCACATCCGCAGCTGGGAATATATCTTCCGCTAAAGACACTCGATAGTTTTCTAGAAAGATAACTTTCATATATTGGCTTACGTACGGATCATTATTTACTTTCCTTGCGAGTTCATTGATTAATTTAATAATTTTTTTCGCATAGTAATAGCCAGGTGATGCTTTCGCTCCAAAGATAAAAGTGCGCGGATAAAATGTAAAACTAGCATCCTCTTTCAAACGGTTATACAAATATAAAATATGAAGAACGTTTAATAGTTGTCGTTTGTAAGCATGTAGTCTTTTTACTTGCACATCAAAAATAGAATTAGGATCAATTGTAATCCCCATTTTATTATGAATACGCTCCGCTAAAATCTCTTTACGCTCTTGTTTTACCTCTGCAAATTTCTCTTGGAAACTCGCATCGTGTTGAACTGTTTGCAGCGCTTGAAGCTTAATCGGTTCTTTCTTCCACTCTGTTCCAATCGCCTCTGAAATCAGGTTTGTCAGCTGCGGATTCGCCTTCATTAACCAACGTCTATGAGCGATTCCATTCGTTTTATTATTAAACTTATCTGGATAAAACTCATAAAACAATCGCATTTCACGTTGCTTTAAAATTTCCGTATGAATTTTTGCTACACCATTTACGCTATGGCTACCGACAATTGCTAAATGAGCCATTTTCACAAGATCATGCGCAATAATCGCCATCTCTTCAATACGATGCCATTCATATGGATAACGTCCCCAAAGTTCATGACAGAAACGTTCATTAATCTCTTCAATAATCATATAAATTCTCGGTAATAACGGTTTAAAAATGTGAATTGGCCACTTCTCAAGCGCTTCTGATAACGTCGTATGATTCGTATAAGAAATCGTTTGTGTCGTTATGTGCCATGCTTCTTCCCATGCTAGTTTTTCTTCATCTAATAAAATACGCATTAGTTCTGGAATCGCCAAAACTGGATGTGTATCATTAATATGAATCGCAATTTTCTCATGTAATTGACGAAGGTCACCATATCTTTCTCTATGCATACGAACGATATTTTGCAAACTTGCTGATACGAGGAAATACTGTTGCTTCAAACGAAGTATTTTCCCCTCATCATGCGTATCATCTGGATATAAAAACTCCGATACAGCCTCTGTTTCACGCTTATATTTCAAAATATCTTTGCAATTTTGCGGGAAAGGAACTGGTTCAGCATTCCAAAGTCTGAGTGTATTTACAGTACTCGTCTCATAACCTACTACTGGAACGTCATATGGTACTGCCATAATCACTTCTGCATTCGTATGCCTGAACTCTAAACGCCCATCAATGTATAGCGGTTCAACATTACCGAAATAACTTACTTCTACAGCTTGATCATGCCTTCTTACTTCCCATACGTTTTCATGAAGAAGCCACTGTTCTGGAAATTCAACTTGATAACCATCAACAATTTTTTGATCAAATAAGCCGTGTTTGTAACGAATTCCACAGCCATGACCTGGTAAGTTTAAAGATGCAAGTGAATCAAGGAAACAGGCTGCTAATCGTCCAAGTCCACCATTTCCAAGACCTGCATCTGCTTCCACCTCTTCTAATTGTTGCAAAGAAATCCCAAGCTCAGAAAGTCCTTGTTCACATACATCCCTGATGCCTAAATTTAATATGTTACTTCCAAGCAAACGCCCAAGTAAAAACTCAATGGATAAGTAATACATTTGCTTTTGCTCTCCAGACCGATAACTTTCGTTCGTTGCAATCCATTGACTATTCATATACTCACGTACCATGTACCCAAGCGTATTGTATTGATCACGAGTTGTAGAGTCTTTAAAACTTTTACCATACATCGTCTCTAACTTTTCTAGAAAAGCTGATTTGAAACTTTCAACATGAGTAAACATTTCTTCACCACCTACATGTTATTCCATGAGACTTTTATACAATTTCTTATAGGCAAGAGCTGATTTCTCCCAGCTATAATCTTCAGTCATCGCTTGTTTTACAAGCTGCTCCCATACCGGTTTATCATGATAAAATTCAATCGCACGAAGAACCGTGTGCAACATGTCATGCGCATTAAAGTTCGTGAAACTGAAACCATTTCCTTCTCCAGTTTCTTCGTCATAAGATTGTACAGTATCATTTAATCCGCCTGTCTCTCTTACAATCGGAATTGTACCGTACGCTAATGCAATAAGTTGTCCAAGTCCACACGGTTCAAATAGTGATGGCATTAAGAATAAATCACTTCCCGCATACACTTGGTGGGCTAGCTCTTCATTAAATCCGATATACACTTTTACCTTCTCAGGATACTCGTATGCCATCCACTCAAAGAATTGTTCATATTCAGAATCACCTGATCCTAAAATAATACATTGCACATCTTCCTCCATTATTTCGCGGAATACAGTACGTACTAAATCAAGACCTTTTTGCTTCGTTAATCTCGTTACCATCGAAATAATTGGTGTATCTTCTTTTTCTGGCAAACCAAAATAACGCTGCAATACGCGTTTATTTTCATTCTTTTCCTCTAATGACTCTGCATCATACTGAGCAGTAATATACGAATCCGTTTCTGGATTATATACGCTCGTATCAATTCCATTTACGATGCCGCTAAGCTTACCATTATTTTTTCGTAACAACCCATCTAACTTCTCACCGAAAAATTCATATTGAATTTCTTCTTTGTATGTCGGGCTAACTGCTGTAATTTGATCAGAAGCGATAATTCCGCCCTTCATAAAGTTCACATTTCCATAAAACTCTAGCTGCTCACTATGAAAATATTCATCACCAAGTTCTAACAAGTCGTACATCACTTCAGGAGGAAATACACCTTGGAACTGCAAGTTATGAATCGTATACACCGTTTTAATATGCTCATATAACGGGTTATCTTGATACTTTTCACGTAGTAAGAAATTCACCATAGCTGTATGCCAATCGTGGCTATGGAGAACATCTACTTCGAAATCAAGATGCGGAATACACTCTAAAACTGCTTTTGAAAAATAAGAAAAACGCTCTCCGTCATCATAATGACCATATAGAGAATCTCTCTTAAAATAATATTCATTATCTATTAAGTAATACGTAATCCCGTCTTGCTCACCTTTTAAAATTCCGCAATATTGATTTCTCCACCCAAGCGGGACGTTAATTACTTTATGTAACGTACATCCATCCCTTAATTTTTGCGGAATAAGACTATAATTTGGAAGTATAATACGAACGTCCACACCTAATTTTTTCAGCTCTTTTGGGAGCGCACCTGCTACATCAGCTAATCCTCCCGATTTAACAAATGGTACACATTCTGATACTGCAAATAAAATATTCACTTGTTGTCCCACTGCACGAAAAGCTTATACGACTTCCCTTGCAGCTTCCTCCCTTCGAGTTTTCATTTGAATGAATGCTTTAATCAGTGGAGGAAAAACCCCCACTGATTCTTTTAAGAATAACTATTAATCGTACTGTTTTGAATGCTTCCTTTTTCTACAACATATGGCTCATCGGCGTTTCCTTTTAGTACAACACCGTCACCAATTTTCACGTCTTTATCAATAATAACACCGTCTATTATGCAATTATCTCCAATTTGACTCTTTTGCATAATAATACTATTACGAACAATTGAACCTTTTCCAATTTTAACAGAACGGGAGACAACACTATTTTCTACTTCACCCTCAATAATACTGCCGTTTGCAATCATCGTATTTTTCACTACTGCACCCTTCACATAACGAGTTGGTGGCTCATCTTTTACTTTCGTAAAGATTGGTGCTTCTTTCTTAAATAATTGCTTCCAAATAGAAGGCTGCAAAATTTCTAGGCTATGTTTATAGTAACTTTCAATAGAATCAATAATAGCTACATATCCTGTATGTTCGTACGTAGTAATATGCAGTGATTTCCCGCTCTTTTCTCTCACTACATCAAATAAACTGTATTGCTCCACATCTTTATATGTCTCAAATAAGTCTAGCAATAATTGTTTCTTTAACACATATGTTTGAAGCGAGACTCCTTCATGACAAACTTCAGTAATATCTGCAGACGTATGTATATGTCGCTCTAACACCGCTTGAAAGTTTAACGCTGTTACAAGATGGCTATTTGTAATAACAACATATTCTTCTCTGCTTCTTAGAAAATAATCAATATGTCTTCTAAAATGTGCAAAAGATCCAAATTCGTCATGATCACATTGACAGTTCGGTGGGAATAAAAACAGTCCATCACGCTTTCTATCTAAATCCCACTGTTTTCCTGAACCGACATGGTCCATTAAAGAACGATTTTTATGACTTGTAAAAACCGCCACGCTATGAATATTAGAATTCACCATATTTGAAAGCATGAAATCAATGAGGCGATAACGGCCTCCAAACGGTAACGCCGCTAATGAACGATGCCCTGTTACTTTCTTTAAGGAAGGAAAACTTCCCGTTGCATTAATAATTCCTAACATTTTTTCTCCCATTCATTTCATCCCCCTTTTCTATTTTCCTTCAGCAATTAGTACTACATCATCAACATTTTTTTCTGGACGAATTATTGTCCCATCTTCAATAACCATTTCCGATCCAACGATCGCTCTTTCAATCACAACGTTTTTACCAATCTTTGCCCCCGGCATAACGACAGAATCGATTACCATACTACCTTCTTCCACCGTCACTCCTTGGAATAAAACAGAATGCTTCACGTCCCCTTCAATGACGCACCCTTCATTAATAAGTGACTCTTCTACTTTTGCCTTTTCTGCAATATATTGAGGTGGCTCGTTTGGATTTACAGAATAAATGCGCCAATTACGATCGTTCAAGTTCAACGATGTTTCATCGCGAAGTAAATCCATATTCGCTTCCCATAAGCTTTTCACCGTTCCAACATCTTTCCAATATCCTTCAAATGGATACGCCATCAACTTCTTCCCTTCATCTAACAAGAGCGGAAGTACATCTTTTCCGAAGTCATTACTAGATTCAGGGTTTCTTGCATCCATCTCTAAATATTCTTTTAAAATAGCCCAGTTAAAAATATAAATTCCCATTGATGCAAGATTACTTCTTGGAAATTGCGGTTTCTCCTCAAATTCAACAACTTCCATCTCTTCATTTGTATTCATGATGCCAAAGCGACTTGCTTCATCCCACGGCACTTCAATAACAGAAATCGAAACGTCCGCTTCTTTCTCAATATGGTAATCTAGCATTTTGCTGTAATCCATTTTATAAATATGATCGCCTGATAAAATAAGGACATATTCTGGTTCATACTGACTTAAATAGTTTAAGTTTTGATAAATAGCACTTGCCGTACCTGTATACCACTTCACACCTGAAGACTCCGCATAAGGAGGTAACACAGTGACTCCACCGTTTACACGATCAAGATCCCAAGCATTTCCGATTCCAATATAATTATGAAGTTCTAACGGTTGATATTGTGTTAAAATCCCCACCGTTTCAATACCGGAGTTTGCACAGTTACTTAACGTAAAATCAATAATGCGATATTTACCACCAAATGGAACAGCTGGCTTGGCTAAATTTTTTGTTAATGCACTTAAACGACTACCTTTTCCCCCTGCTAGTAACATTGCTACGCACTTTTGTTTTTGAGCCATCTTGTTTTTTGCTCCCCTTTCTCGTCTTCACTGGTCGTAATATGGATACGCCAAATGGTGGAATTGTAATTTCTACATGTGCCGCTTGATTATGATATGGCTCTAGAATCGTCTTGAGACGTTTCTTATTCACTTGCCCCGATCCGCCATATTGCGCCGAGTCACTGTTTAAAATTTCGTTATAGTACTCGAAATCCGGTACACCTACTTTATAGTTTTCATATGTAGCTTTCGTAAAATTACATACGACAACTAACGCATCTTCCTGCTTATCCCCTTGGCGGATAAACGAGAAAATACTTTGCTCATTATTATTAGCATCAATCCACTGAAATCCTTCAGGCGAGTGATCTAACTGCCAAAGTGGTTTTGAGCGCTTATACAATGCTATGAGCTCTTTAAAGTAATCATGCATATTACGATGCATTTCAAAATCATGTAAATTCCAATCTAAATCTTCAAGGTCTTTCCACTCATCAAATTGCCCGAATTCTCCACCCATAAAGAGTAATTTCTTACCTGGATGAGTAAAGAAATATCCATATAATAAACGAAGCTGAGCAAACTTATCCCAGTAATCTCCCGGCATTTTATTTAATAACGACTTTTTCCCATGAACGACTTCATCATGAGAAAGTGGCAATATGAAGTTTTCAGAGTGAGCATATATTAAAGAAAATGTCATTTTCTCATGAATGTATTTCCGGTACTCTGGCGCACATTCCATATATTTCAGCACATCATTCATCCAACCCATATTCCATTTATAATTGAATCCAAGTCCACCCTCGTATGTTGGAGCTGTTACAAGTGGCCAAGCTGTTGAATCTTCCGCTGTCATAAGAAACTCTTCATCTTCTGCAAACACGGCTTCATTTAACTCTCGTAAGAAAGAAACAGCATGTTCATTGCTTTGCTCTTTTCCTTCTTTATTCCAGTACAGCATATTCGCAACTGCATCTACCCTGAAACCATCAATATGGAAATGCCTCATCCAAAATAACGCATTTGAAATTAAGAAATTACGTACTTCTCTCTTCCCTAAATCAAAATTAACAGTTCCCCATACAAGGTTTTCTTGTACGTCTCTATCTTTATATTCATAAGTCGGTGTCCCATCAAACAAATATAAACCGTGAGCATCTTTACAAAAATGCCCCGGTACCCAATCTAAAATGACACCGATTCCATATTTATGACATTCATCGACAAAATACATCAAATCATGTGGCGTGCCGAATCTACTTGTCGCTGCATAATATCCTGTTCCTTGATATCCCCAAGAACGGTCATAGGGATGCTCAACAAGCGGCATAATTTCAATATGTGTAAATTGATGTTCCACCACATACGGAATGAGCTCCTCGGCCATTTCTCTGTAAGAATACAGAGCGCCATCCTCTTTCTTTTTCCAAGAACCGAAATGTAATTCATAAACTGTCATCGCTTCTTTATAAATCGATTTTTTCTTTCTCTTACGAATCCAGTTTTTATCATTCCATTCATATCCCTCTATATCAAAAACTACAGATGCCGTATTTGGTCTTACTTCTGCATATACTGCATAAGGATCCGCTTTTAAAATAACGTCACCGTCCATCGTTTCAATCGCATACTTATATATATCATTCTCTTCAATATGCGGTGCAAACAAGGACCAAATCCCCTCTTCTGTCACTTGTAGCATCTTATGTTGCTCATAATCCCATTCATTAAAATCCCCAACAACACTCATTGCTTTCGCATGAGGAGCCCATACTGTGAATCGTACACCTCGCATCCCATCTTCCGTCACAATATGTGCCCCAAAGATGTTATAACTGTCATAGTACTTTTCTGTATGAAACTCATCTCGTTTCACTTCTTCACAATTTATTACATCCAATATGTTCACCTCACTAAGATGACAGAAATTTTTTACTCTTTATCATTTCTGCGAAAAACTGAAATATCCTTGTTATTTTTTTAAAAATATTCGTTTTTTTCTTAAATTTCACTTAAAATGTTCACATTTTTCGTGTAAATTATCGAATTTTGACGAATATTCATTGCAAGCGCTTCATTTCCCTTACTATTTCTCGCCTTTCATTGTTGCTCAATATTTATTTTATTGGTTTCTCTCTGTATTTCACGCTCTTTCCACTCAAAATACAAACAAAATAATCTTTCATAAAAAAATGTTTCTCAACATTTTTTGTCACAAAATTTATTGAAATGTAAAATTCATAAGTATATACTTGTTCTCAATAAAGAACGTTGAACCTCCGCTAATATAATTCATACTAAAACACTATGTTTACTATATCCATGCTCCAGGCGAAAGTTTGATAAAAATTAAATTAGGGGGCTTTCTTATGTCATTACAACAAAAGGTTGGAATGGGAATTGTCACAGCTTCGCTTGGCTTATCCCTTACATTCGGCGGTGTATTCGCCTATTTCAGTGATTCTGAAACATCGGGTAATTCATTTCAAGCCGTCTAACAACGAAATTAGGTACTGAAAAAGATGGGAAGCTACTCGGTCAATATTATTATGCTCGTCCAGATGAAAACCTTGCAGGCGACGTAAATGGCGATAAAGTCATTGATATTAAAGATGCTGAAATTATCGCTAGCAACTATGGTAAAAAAGGACTATCTGTGAAAGACGGCGACCTTAACAAAGATGGCATTGTCGACGAAAAAGATATTCGTTTCGTTGAAAAGAACTTCTTGAAAAAAGGACCGGATGCATCTAAATCACAAACACCTGTTGAAAAATCAAAAAGCGGTACACTGGCAGATATTTTAAAGAAATTAGGATTAACACCTAAAAAATAATAAAGTGAAACTTTAATCAGTGGGGATTTTGTTCATCCCCCACTGATTATTAGTTGAACCAATCGGGCTTTTACGGGCAGTTGATCCCCCACCTAACTTCTTTGCTTTCGCTGCATTTTGAGGTGGGGGTCTTACTACCCGTTAATGCGGGATAATAAAGAGCACTCTATATAAAGTAGAGTGCTCTTTTCTATAAACGACCCTTATCCAGCAAAAGGGGTATATTGGGGATATACAAGGGAAACCGGAAAAGGAATTTATATTAAATTATATAAAAACTCAGAGGTAGGAAGCAGTTTCCCGCCTCTGAATTATTTAGCAATTATTATAGTACTGGTGCCATTGTTTCTTTTAATACTTTTACAGAATGAGCGAATTTCGCTTTTTCTTCTTCATTTAGCTCAAGTTCTACGATTTCACGTACACCTTCGCGGTTAATAACAGCTGGAACACCTACGAAAGCATCTTTCTCACCATATTGACCTTCAAGGTATGCAGATACAGTTAATACGCTGTTCTCGTTGCTTAAGATCGCTTTAGTTACACGAAGTAGTGACATACCGATTCCGTAGTAAGTTGCGCCTTTACGCTCAATAATGTGGTAAGCTGCATCGCGTACATTTTCAAAGATTTTATCTAAATCTTCTTGGTTATACTGTTCGTTGTTCGCTAAGATTGTTTCTAGTTTTTGTACACCTACAGTAGCGTGGCTCCATACTGGAAGTTCAGTGTCACCATGCTCACCAACGATGTAAGCATGAACGTTACGTGGATCTACATCTAAGTAGTCACCTAACATGTAACGGAAACGAGCAGAGTCTAAAGTAGTACCAGAACCGATTACGCGCTCTTTCGGTAAACCAGATTCTTTCCAAGTTACGTAAGTTAAAATATCAACTGGGTTAGTTGCGATTAAGAAGATTCCATCGAATCCGCTATCCATAATGCCGCGAACGATTTGTTTAAAGATCTTTGTATTTTTCTCAACTAAGTCTAAACGAGTTTCGCCTGGCTTTTGTGGTAATCCAGCAGTGATAACTACTAAATCTGCATCTTTACAATCTGCATAGCTACCGCTCCAAACTTTTGTTGGTGATGGAGAGAATGGTACCGCATGGCTTAAGTCCATTGCTTCCCCTTCTGCTTTTGCTTCATTAACATCTACTAGTACGAATTCTTCAGCTACACCTTGGTTGATCATTGAGTAAGCGTAACTACAACCTACAGCTCCTGTTCCTACTAATACTACGCGATTGATACCTTTTTTCATGTTAATTTCCCCTTTCAATTGTTTACATCTATTTTTTATTATTGTTTAAGTAATTAATTAAAATACTAATTTAATGTTGTTTAACTTCTTTACATACATATTGTAGCACGGATTATTGTGAATCCCTTCACAAATTATGACCTATTTGTGAACTTTTTCACATAGAGTGTAAAATGATTAGATCAAGTGTGGAATCAATACCAATGAAGATGTTTTATAAAGATTGTGAATCGAAATAAACAAGTTTAATTACCACTTTAAAAATGTTTTTACCCCTCTCCATTTTTAGCAACGTACAGATAATATCGTTTCATCAATAGAAGAAATAAAAGAGTAGCCTCAAACTACTCCTCATGCAGTAACACACTATATAAAGTGAAACTTTAATCAGTGGGGGTTTTGTTCATCCCCCACTGATTATTAGTTGAACCAATCGGGCTTTTACGGGCAGTTGATCCCCCACCTAACTTCTTTGCTTTCGCTGAATTTTGAGGTGAGGGTCTTACTGCCCGTTAATGCGGGATAAACGAAACTGGGCATTTCTTCCCTGATGCCCTAAGCATATGGGAATCTATTCTACAAACCATTTTCCAAGATACAAGTAAGCAAAATGTAACATATTAAACTTCCAGCTGATCTACTATGAGAAGAATAAATACAACAACAATATCTACCCCAGCTAAAATACCAAAGTAAAATCCCTCAACGTTGAAGAAAAATGCAACTGGTGGAAACAATATTGTTTCTACTCCAAATAGAATAACTACTACACCTACTCGTCTTGCTAACACCCTTTCATTCTTTAGATGGAATACAGTATTATATCCAAAGAATGAAAGGTGTTCTTTCTTTTTTCAATATATTACTTCCTATCCATATAAATAAACAGCCTGCTAATGCGAAAAGGAGTAGATAAATTAACATGCGCTGTATCACCTCCATTTTAACAATTACTGTATATCAATTTTAAAAATATCCGTTAAGATCATGCATTCATTTCTAACACCAAACCATTCAATATAAGTGATAGGCTATGTAAAGCTTTAGACAACTGTGCCTCGGCATCTTCAGAATTCGCAATCCAACAAGCGAGGTCCACTAATCCCCCATTTATGAGCCGTGCTAAAGCTTCACAGTCTGTTTTTTCAATAATATGCTCCTGCATCAATTGCAGAAGCATATTACCCATTGTTGCTAAACATTGTGACTGTGATGATTGATAATAGCTAGTTCCTAATACTGCTGGTGCATCCCGAAGTACGATTCTCTGAATTTCTGGATCAAGTGCCATCGTTAAATAAGCTCGACAGCGCCCAACAAATCCTTCCCAATTTCCTTCCGCCTCATCTGATACTTTCCGTAATTTATTATCCATTTCCATATCAATTTCTTTTACAACTGCTTCTAGCAATCCTTTTTTATCGCCAAAATGATGATAAATTGCACCACGCGTTAAACCGACAGATGCAGTAAAATCATCCATAGATGTGTTTACATATCCAACTGTACCGAAAGCCTCTCTTGCTGCACTCAGCAATTTAGCGCGTGTTTCAATGATCATTTCTGCTCTTGTTTTTTTAACCATCTTTTCCTCCTACTTCTATTCATTCTCTTTATTCAAAATGAATCCCATTATAGTATCGTTCTCTATGTAAAAGAATAACTCCTTTGAATGTCAGCTCTCCATCCAGAGATAAAACATTTCAATTGACATACGCACCGTATGTCAATATGATATTGGCATACGGTGCGTATGTCAATTATTTCTAGCTTATAAGATAATATAACTTCTTACTTATACCCTAAATTGACTCACTGTCCCTTTTTATAGAAGGTATTAACGACACAGAGGAGGAGTTACAAGAATGAAGAATGTATATGTAAACGTCAAATACTTTGGTGATTATTATGTTTAATTCCTACCGTGAGATTTTCAGTGCTTCTGGTACAAAAGGATTCTCATTAGCAGGCTTTATAGCTCGGATGCCCATATCAATGATGGGGATTGGTATTGTTACAATGTTATCTCAGTTACGTGGTGACTATTGGCTTGCCGGAGCCGTTGCAGCCACCTTCACATTATCATCAGCTTTACTAGCTCCTCATATTTCTCGTATGGCTGATCAATTAGGGCAATCTCGTATACTTCTTCCGACTACAGGTATCAGTGTTTTCTTTACGATTCTCTTACTTCTATGTACGAAATATGAGGCTCCTTATTGGACGCTATTTCTATCCGCCTTATGTGCGGGTTGTATGCCAAACATGTCGGCCATGGTACGTGCACGTTGGACTAAACTATACCGTGGATCTCATAAATTGCATACAGCATTTTCCTTCGAATCGGTCGTCGATGAACTTTGCTTCATCATTGGTCCTGTATTATCCGTCAGTTTAAGTGTTATGTTCTTCCCAGAAGCAGGACCACTTTTATCATGTGTTTTTCTTACTATCGGGGTATGCCTATTCACCATGCAAAAAAGCACAGAACCACATGTACATCCCCACGACATTACAAACAAAGGAACAGTATTTAAAATTGGTACATTACGAGTGCTTGTATTCACACTCATCGCTATAGGTACTATATTTGGCACAATAGATGTAGTTAGTGTGGCTTTTGCTGAGCATCAAGGAAACACAGTAGCTGCTAGCTTTGTGCTTTCCGTCTATGCAATCGGTTCATGCCTGGCAGGTCTTATTTTCGGCACTCTTAAACTCAGTACTCCACCATATAATCAATTTTTAATAGCAGTCACACTATCAATGGTAACAATGCTGCCACTAGTTTTCGTAAACACTATTGCTTGGCTAGTAGTTATTGTTTTCTTTGCAGGCTTATCTGTTGCCCCTACTATGATTATTACTATGGGACTGGTGGAAAAAATTGTACCTGAATCAAAAATAACCGAAGGAATGACCTGGGCAATTACAGGACTTGGTATTGGAGTCTCTCTAGGATCAGCGGTAGCTGGTTTAGTTATTGATACTTTTGGAGCTCGCGCAGGATTTAGTGTGGCTATTATTGCAGGAGGCCTTGCCTTAATTATTGCACTTTTAGGATACAAAACTCTCCACTCCGCATATAGTCATGCTGTTATGAAACCGGATGGGCATTCAGCGGAGAGTTAAAACATATTCAAAAAATAGGATTACCTCTTCTTATGTATAAGAAGAGGTAATCCCATTTAAATTAATATAACTTTTTTGTATCGTATCTTGAACGATATCCTCTGCTTCTGCTGGTGTTACTCCAATTTTAAGCAAATATCTATAAATACTTTTTGATGTTTCTATAATGACCTTTTCATACTCCATCGCTCTCTCCTTTCTATTAGTTAGACGGTTCAAATAGAAAAAAGTATACAAAAATCTATAAAAAAAAGCAGACTATCAAAAGTCCACTTTTATACAACAAAAAAGAGATAGCAGATTATGCTATCTCTTTTAGTATGACCCGTACGGGATTCGAACCCGTGTTACCGCCGTGAAAGGGCGGTGTCTTAACCACTTGACCAACGGGCCAAAATCTGGCAGAGAAGAAGGGATTCGAACCCTCGCACCGCGTTCGCGATCTACTCCCTTAGCAGGGGAGCCCCTTGAGCCACTTGGGTACTTCTCTATAATATGGCTCCGCAGGTAGGACTCGAACCTACGACCGATCGGTTAACAGCCGATAGCTCTACCACTGAGCTACTGCGGAATAATTATGGTGGGCCTAAATGGACTCGAACCATCGACCTCACGCTTATCAGGCGTGCGCTCTAACCAGCTGAGCTATAGGCCCATAAAAAGCGGGTGAAGAGAATCGAACTCTCGACCAGAGCTTGGAAGGCTCTTGTTTTACCACTAAACTACACCCGCATTAAATTAAAAATGGTGAGCCATGAAGGATTCGAACCTTCGACCCTCTGATTAAAAGTCAGATGCTCTACCAACTGAGCTAATGGCTCATTTTGAAAGTGGTGCCGGCTAGAGGACTTGAACCCCCAACCTACTGATTACAAGTCAGTTGCTCTACCAATTGAGCTAAGCCGGCTTGCGATTTCAAAATGGTGGCTCGGGACGGAATCGAACCGCCGACACGAGGATTTTCAGTCCTCTGCTCTACCGACTGAGCTACCGAGCCTTTATGTAAAAAAATGGCGGTCCCGACCGGGGTCGAACCGGCGATCTCCTGCGTGACAGGCAGGCATGTTAACCACTACACCACGGGACCATTTGGTTGCGGGGACAGGATTTGAACCTGCGACCTTCGGGTTATGAGCCCGACGAGCTACCGTACTGCTCCACCCCGCGATGATATAATATTTAATTTAGAAAAAATGGAGGAGGTAGAGGGATTCGAACCCCCGCGCGACTCTCGCCGCCTGTCGGTTTTCAAGACCGATCCCTTCAGCCGAACTTGGGTATACCTCCGAGATATGAACTTTGAGTGGTGGACCTTGTAGGACTCGAACCTACGACCGGACGGTTATGAGCCGTCTGCTCTAACCAGCTGAGCTAAAGGTCCTTTATGGTAGCGGCGGAGGGGATCGAACCCCCGACCTCACGGGTATGAACCGTACGCTCTAGCCAGCTGAGCTACACCGCCATAAGTTATATTCAAATAAGTGGAGCCTAGCGGGATCGAACCGCTGACCTCCTGCGTGCAAGGCAGGCGCTCTCCCAGCTGAGCTAAGGCCCCATATTTTGAAAATATCGGGAAGACAGGATTTGAACCTGCGACCCCCTGGTCCCAAACCAGGTGCTCTACCAAGCTGAGCCACTTCCCGTTAATAAAAAACGCGCCCGAGAGGAGTCGAACCCCTAACCTCTTGATCCGTAGTCAAACGCTCTATCCAATTGAGCTACGGGCGCATATGGTGCCGAGGGCGGGGGTCGAACCCGCACGGTGGTCACCCACCGCAGGATTTTAAGTCCTGTGCGTCTGCCTGTTCCGCCACCCCGGCATGTCATACTGAAAATTGGAGCGGAAGACGGGATTCGAACCCGCGACCCCAACCTTGGCAAGGTTGTATTCTACCACTGAACTACTTCCGCAAGATATGTTTGAGTTATTTTATTAAAAGTGCGGGTGAAGGGAGTCGAACCCCCACGCCAAAGGCGCTAGATCCTAAGTCTAGTGCGTCTGCCAATTCCGCCACACCCGCATATTATAATTTAAAAAGAAAAAATGGGGCGACTGATGGGAATTGAACCCACGAGTGCCGGAGCCACAATCCGGTGCGTTAACCACTTCGCCACAACCGCCATGATTTTCTGGTGCCGACTAGAGGACTTGAACCCCCAACCTACTGATTACAAGTCAGTTGCTCTACCAATTGAGCTAAGTCGGCTAAATGGTGGAGGATGACGGGATCGAACCGCCGACCCCCTGCTTGTAAGGCAGGTGCTCTCCCAGCTGAGCTAATCCTCCGAATTGCCTGGCAACGTCCTACTCTCACAGGGACAAGGTCCCAACTACCATCGGCGCTAGAGAGCTTAACTTCCGTGTTCGGTATGGGAACGGGTGTGACCTCTCTGCCATCATTACCAGACTGTATTCATTTAAGATAAGAATTATCATAACTCATTCGACATTTAAAGTCAACAAGTTTTTTATATTCTTTCAAAACTAGATAACATTGCTTCATATTATATGGTTAAGTCCTCGATCTATTAGTATTCGTCAGCTCCACATGTCACCATGCTTCCACCTCGAACCTATCAACCTGATCATCTTTCAGGGATCTTACTAGCTTACGCTATGGGAAATCTCATCTTGAGGGGGGCTTCATGCTTAGATGCTTTCAGCACTTATCCCTTCCGCACATAGCTACCCAGCTATGCCCTTGGCAGAACAACTGGTACACCAGCGGTGCGTCCATCCCGGTCCTCTCGTACTAAGGACAGCTCCTCTCAAATTTCCTGCGCCCACGACGGATAGGGACCGAACTGTCTCACGACGTTCTGAACCCAGCTCGCGTACCGCTTTAATGGGCGAACAGCCCAACCCTTGGGACCGACTACAGCCCCAGGATGCGATGAGCCGACATCGAGGTGCCAAACCTCCCCGTCGATGTGGACTCTTGGGGGAGATAAGCCTGTTATCCCCGGGGTAGCTTTTATCCGTTGAGCGATGGCCCTTCCATGCGGAACCACCGGATCACTAAGCCCGACTTTCGTCCCTGCTCGACTTGTAGGTCTCGCAGTCAAGCTCCCTTATGCCTTTGCACTCTACGAATGATTTCCAACCATTCTGAGGGAACCTTTGGGCGCCTCCGTTACACTTTAGGAGGCGACCGCCCCAGTCAAACTGCCCACCTGACACTGTCTCCCGGGTCGATGAGACCCGTAGGTTAGAATTTCAATACAGTCAGGGCGGTATCCCACCAGCGCCTCCACCGAAGCTAGCGCTCCGGTTTCAATGGCTCCCGCCTATCCTGTACAAACTGTACCAAAATTCAATATCAGGCTACAGTAAAGCTCCACGGGGTCTTTCCGTCCTGTCGCGGGTAACCTGCATCTTCACAGGTACTATAATTTCACCGAGTCTCTGGTTGAGACAGTGCCCAAATCGTTACACCTTTCGTGCGGGTCGGAACTTACCCGACAAGGAATTTCGCTACCTTAGGACCGTTATAGTTACGGCCGCCGTTTACTGGGGCTTCAGTTCAGAGCTTCGCTTACGCTAACCCCTCTCCTTAACCTTCCAGCACCGGGCAGGTGTCAGCCCCTATACTTCGCCTTACGGCTTCGCAGAGACCTGTGTTTTTGCTAAACAGTCGCTTGGGCCTATTCACTGCGGCTTTCCGTTAAGAAAGCACCCCTTCTCCCGAAGTTACGGGGTCATTTTGCCGAGTTCCTTAACCAGAGTTCTCTCGCACACCTTAGGATTCTCTCCTCGCCTACCTGTGTCGGTTTGCGGTACAGGCACCTTTTATCTCGCTAGAAGCTTTTCTTGGCAGCGGGGAATCAAAGACTTCGCTCCATAAGGAGCTTCCCCATCACAGCTCAGCCTTCACGATAAGCGGATTTGCCTACTTATCAGCCTAACTGCTTGGACGTGCACAACCAATCGCACGCTTCTTCTATCCTTCTGCGTCCCTCCATTGCTCAAACGATAAAGAGGTGGTACAGGAATATCAACCTGTTGTCCATCGCCTACGCCTGTCGGCCTCGGCTTAGGTCCTGACTAACCCTGAGCGGACGAGCCTTCCTCAGGAAACCTTAGGCATTCGGTGGACGGGATTCTCACCCGTCTTTCGCTACTCATACCGGCATTCTCACTTCTAAGCGCTCCACCAGTCCTTCCGGTCTGACTTCACTGCACTTAGAACGCTCCCCTACCACTGATACCATTGGTATCAATTCGCAGCTTCGGTGGTGTATTTAGCCCCGGTACATTTTCGGCGCAGAGTCACTCGACTAGTGAGCTATTACGCACTCTTTAAATGGTGGCTGCTTCTGAGCCAACATCCTAGTTGTCTAAGCAACTCCACATCCTTTTCCACTTAATACACACTTTGGGACCTTAGCTGGCGATCTGGGCTGTTTCCCTCTTGACTACGGATCTTATCACTCGCAGTCTGACTCCTAAGGATAAGTCATTGGCATTCGGAGTTTGACTGAATTCGGTAATCCGATGAGGACCCCTAGTTCAATCAGTGCTCTACCTCCAAGACTCTTACACTTAAGGCTAGCCCTAAAGCTATTTCGGGGAGAACCAGCTATCTCCAGGTTCGATTGGAATTTCTCCGCTACCCACACCTCATCCCCGCACTTTTCAACGTGCGTGGGTTCGGGCCTCCATTCAGTGTTACCTGAACTTCACCCTGGACATGGGTAGATCACCTGGTTTCGGGTCTACGACCACGTACTAAACGCCCTATTCAGACTCGCTTTCGCTGCGGCTCCGCCTCTTCAGCTTAACCTCGCACGGGATCGTAACTCGCCGGTTCATTCTACAAAAGGCACGCCATCACCCATTAACGGGCTCTGACTATTTGTAGGCACACGGTTTCAGGATCTCTTTCACTCCCCTTCCGGGGTGCTTTTCACCTTTCCCTCACGGTACTGGTTCACTATCGATCACTAGGGAGTATTTAGCCTTGGGAGATGGTCCTCCCAGATTCCGACGGAATTTCACGTGTTCCGCCGTACTCAGGATACATTCAAGAGAGAACGAAGTTTCGACTACGGGGTTATTACCCTCTGTGACGGACCTTTCCAGGTCGCTTCGTCTACCTCGTTCCTTTGTAACTCCGTATAGAATGTCCTACAACCCCAAGAGGCAAGCCTCTTGGTTTGGGCTAGATTCCGTTTCGCTCGCCGCTACTCAGGAAATCGCATTTGCTTTCTCTTCCTCCAGGTACTTAGATGTTTCAGTTCCCTGGGTCTGTCTTCCATACCCTATGTATTCAGGTAAGGATACCATACCATTACGTATAGTGGGTTTCCCCATTCGGAAATCTTCGGATCAAAGCTTACTTACAGCTCCCCGAAGCATATCGGCGTTAGTCCCGTCCTTCATCGACTCCTAGTGTCAAGGCATCCACCGTGCGCCCTTTCTAACTTAACCAAACTAAAATTAAAAAAATATGAGCTACACTGTTATCTAGTTTTCAAAGAACATACATTTAAACTTGAGAGATAGTTCTCTCAAAACTGAACGAAACGAAACAAAACAAGTCAACGTTTATTGATGAACTGCGTTCATCAATTCTCCATAGAAAGGAGGTGATCCAGCCGCACCTTCCGATACGGCTACCTTGTTACGACTTCACCCCAATCATCTGTCCCACCTTAGGCGGCTGGCTCCATAAAGGTTACCCCACCGACTTCGGGTGTTACAAACTCTCGTGGTGTGACGGGCGGTGTGTACAAGGCCCGGGAACGTATTCACCGCGGCATGCTGATCCGCGATTACTAGCGATTCCAGCTTCATGTAGGCGAGTTGCAGCCTACAATCCGAACTGAGAACGGTTTTATGAGATTAGCTCCACCTCGCGGTCTTGCAGCTCTTTGTACCGTCCATTGTAGCACGTGTGTAGCCCAGGTCATAAGGGGCATGATGATTTGACGTCATCCCCACCTTCCTCCGGTTTGTCACCGGCAGTCACCTTAGAGTGCCCAACTTAATGATGGCAACTAAGATCAAGGGTTGCGCTCGTTGCGGGACTTAACCCAACATCTCACGACACGAGCTGACGACAACCATGCACCACCTGTCACTCTGCTCCCGAAGGAGAAGCTCTATCTCTAGAGTTTTCAGAGGATGTCAAGACCTGGTAAGGTTCTTCGCGTTGCTTCGAATTAAACCACATGCTCCACCGCTTGTGCGGGCCCCCGTCAATTCCTTTGAGTTTCAGCCTTGCGGCCGTACTCCCCAGGCGGAGTGCTTAATGCGTTAACTTCAGCACTAAAGGGCGGAAACCCTCTAACACTTAGCACTCATCGTTTACGGCGTGGACTACCAGGGTATCTAATCCTGTTTGCTCCCCACGCTTTCGCGCCTCAGTGTCAGTTACAGACCAGAAAGTCGCCTTCGCCACTGGTGTTCCTCCATATCTCTACGCATTTCACCGCTACACATGGAATTCCACTTTCCTCTTCTGCACTCAAGTCTCCCAGTTTCCAATGACCCTCCACGGTTGAGCCGTGGGCTTTCACATCAGACTTAAGAAACCACCTGCGCGCGCTTTACGCCCAATAATTCCGGATAACGCTTGCCACCTACGTATTACCGCGGCTGCTGGCACGTAGTTAGCCGTGGCTTTCTGGTTAGGTACCGTCAAGGTGCCAGCTTATTCAACTAGCACTTGTTCTTCCCTAACAACAGAGTTTTACGACCCGAAAGCCTTCATCACTCACGCGGCGTTGCTCCGTCAGACTTTCGTCCATTGCGGAAGATTCCCTACTGCTGCCTCCCGTAGGAGTCTGGGCCGTGTCTCAGTCCCAGTGTGGCCGATCACCCTCTCAGGTCGGCTACGCATCGTCGCCTTGGTGAGCCGTTACCTCACCAACTAGCTAATGCGACGCGGGTCCATCCATAAGTGACAGCCGAAGCCGCCTTTCAATTTCGAACTATGCAGTTCAAAATATTATCCGGTATTAGCCCCGGTTTCCCGGAGTTATCCCAGTCTTATGGGTAGGTTACCCACGTGTTACTCACCCGTCCGCCGCTAACTTCATAAGAGCAAGCTCTTAATCCATTCGCTCGACTTGCATGTATTAGGCACGCCGCCAGCGTTCATCCTGAGCCAGGATCAAACTCTCCAATAAAGTTAGTTTGTCTAGCATCTAAAAATAAAAATTGACGTTCACGTTGTTTGTTTCGTTCAGTTTTCAAAGAACTTATCTGCCGCTTCAGAAGCGACTTCATCATATTAACATCTTCATTTTTCGATGTCAACTATGTTTTTCAATTTCTTTTTTGTCGTTTCCTGCGTTTCTGCATCAGCGACGTTTATTAATATATCATGTGAAAAAATGAAATGCAACACCTTTTGAAAACTTTTTTGAAACCAACTACATTTCTTTTTTAATATCATATACTTAAACGAAACATCTCTTTCATTTCTAAGTAATTCCTACATATATTCTATAGAAAGTCACTCTGTCAAAAAACGTTTCTTTCTATATAAAGTGAAACTTTAATCAGTGGGGGTGTTCATCCCCCACTGATTATTAGCCTTCACCAATCGGGCATTTACGGGCAGTCGTCTCCCACCTAACTTTCTCGCATTCGGCGAATTTTGAGGCGGGGCTGACTGCCCGCAAATAGTGGGATAAACGTTTTATTCATATACCATATCATACAAGGAGGAATATACATGGACTACACCGACTTATTAATAAAACTAGGTCTCTCGGCTATTTTAGGATTCGCTATCGGTTTAGAGCGCGAATTAAAACGTAAACCACTCGGCTTAAAAACGTGTTTAGTTATTTCTATTATTAGTTGCCTCCTAACTATTGTTTCTATTAAAGCAGCTTACAACTTACCACATACCGATCATATGAATATGGATCCACTTCGACTTGCCGCTCAAATTGTATCAGGAATTGGTTTTTTAGGTGCCGGTGTAATTTTACGCAGAGGAAACGATAGTATTGCGGGGTTAACGACCGCCGCTATGATTTGGGGTGCTTCTGGCATCGGCATTGCCGTTGGAGCTGGTTTCTATATCGAGGCTATTTTCGGAATGTGTTTCCTTATGATTAGTGTAGAACTTATACCATTAGCGATGAAATACGTCGGTCCTAGATCATTTCGCCAACGTGATATCGCAGTGAGACTCGTTGTACGAAATATGGACAATATCCCGACCGTAATTGAAGAAATAAAAGAAATGGATATAAAAGTTAAGAACATGAAGCTCAAAACATTGGAAAATGGTTCGCACTATTTACATTTAAAATTGTCTATCGATCAAAAAAGACATACTGCTGATGTTTATTATGCTCTTCAGCATCTTGAAAGTGTTCAACAAACTGAAGTTGAAAGTATGTATTAATTATGAAATAAACTCTCTTTTTAATTAGAGAGTTTTTCTTTTTTCTATAATGGTAACAATGAATGTAGTCCTGCAAAGTAAGGAGGAATAAGAGTTTGAAATCCCGTCCAAATTTAGTAGATACATTTCGTGATTCCATTATTTTTCGTTTAGTTTGCTTTATTGTTATACTTACTGCTTTTTCTGGCTTCCTTATACATAGATTAGAGCCATCGCACTTCACCACATGGTTTGATGGAGTTTGGTGGTCAATCGTTACCATTTTCACTGTTGGCTATGGTGACTTTGCCCCGCATACACTAGTAGGCAAACTTATCGGTATGGGTATTATTTTATTTGGAACCGGCTTTTGTTCTTATTATATGGTTCTATTCGCTACTGATATGATTAATAAACAATATATGAAAATTAAAGGAGAAGAAGCCGCGACTTCTAACGGTCATATGATTATCGTCGGCTGGAACGAACGGGCAAAACATGTTGTCAAACAAATGCACATCTTACAACCGAACCTTGATATCGTTTTAATTGATGAAACACTTTCTTTACTTCCAAAGCCGTTTCATCATTTAGAGTTTATAAAAGGTTGTCCGCATCACGATCAAACTTTATTAAAAGCTAACATTACAACAGCTCACACTATATTAATAACAGCGGATAAAGAGAAGAACGAAAGCTTAGCAGATACACAGTCCATTTTAAATATTTTAACTGCAAAAGGACTTAATCCAAACATTCACTGCATCGCTGAACTTCTTACTTCTGAACAAATCCAAAATGCAACGAGAGCTGGCGTATCAGAAATTATAGAAGGAAATAAATTAACGAGCTATGTATTTACCGCTTCTCTTTTATTCCCTTCCATTTCAGGTGTACTATTCTCACTTTACGATGAAATCTCTGATAACAAATTACAACTGATGGAGATTCCCCCGTCCTGCACCGGACAATCCTTTGCAAATTGTAGCTATATTCTTTTAAAGCAAAACATTCTCTTACTAGGTGTAAAGCGCGACGAACAATATATGATCAATCCAGTTCATTCTTTCATTCTCATCGAAAGCGACATACTCATCGTTATTCACCATTAAAAAAATGATTTTCTAGTTCTTGTACCAATACTTTACCAATATTGACATACTTTCTTTTCACATCTCCATCTGGATCTTGCGGCTCCGCAAATTGATCCAATCCACTCGTTCCAGCTGTTAAAGCATTAACATTATCATCTAGTTCGTCTTGATATACGTGCGAAAGAATATACGGTGTTTCAAGACGGACTATTACACCAGGCACATCTAGTTCCCCATCCACCGCTGTAAATGGTACGCGTAAAAATTGATACCCTTCTTCTTCGTCGATTTTATAATCAAAGCATCCTTTATCATAATCCCAATTGCCGCCAATACTATATCCAAGTGGTTTCATAACCTCTTCTAACTTATATAAGGCATATGTACATCCTTCTAATTTTGATTGAATCGGAATCAAGCCCATCCCTCCTAGACTTTTCCTTTAGCATACCCATTCTAGTTTGAATATACCGATGTACCTTTCAATAAAATAATAAAAAGCGACCGGAGACCCGATCGCTTTTCATTATTTTAAACGCTCTTCTAATTCTGCTTTTAATTCTTCAAATCCTGGTTTACCAAGTAAAGCAAACATGTTTTTCTTGTATGCTTCTACTCCTGGTTGGTCAAATGGATTTACGCCTAATAGGTAGCCGCTCATCGCACATGCTTTTTCGAAGAAGTATACAAGGTAACCGAATGTGTACTCATTTAATTCAGGGATGTTTACGATTAAGTTTGGTACTCCGCCATCGCTATGTGCAAGTAATGTACCTTCGTATGCTTTTGTGTTTACGAAGTCTATCGTTTCACCAGCAAGGTAGTTTAATCCATCTAAATCGTTGTCGTCTAATTCGATTTTTAGTTCGTGTGTAGATTTACCTACTTTAAGAACTGTTTCGAATAGGTCACGACGACCTTCTTGAATGTATTGACCTAATGAGTGTAAGTCAGTTGAGAAGTTTGCTGAAGATGGGAAAATACCTTTTTGATCTTTTCCTTCACTTTCACCAAATAACTGTTTCCACCACTCAGAGAAGTAGTGAAGTGCTGGCTCATAGTTAACAAGCATTTCAATTGTTTTCCCTTTATTATATAGAGCATTACGAACTACTGCGTATTGGTAAGCTGGGTTTTCTTCAAGTTCTGATTTCGCGAAATCATTATGACCAGCAGCTGCACCTTTCATCATCTCTTCAATGTTTAGGCCACTTACAGCGATTGGCAATAAACCTACTGGTGTTAATACAGAGAAACGACCGCCAACATCATCTGGAATAACGAACGTTTCGTAGCCTTCATTATCAGATAATGTTTTTAAAGCACCGCGCGCTTTATCTGTAGTCGCATAAATACGTTTGCGTGCTTCTTCTTTTCCATACTTTTCTTCTAATAATTTACGGAAAATACGGAATGCGATTGCAGGCTCTGTTGTTGTACCTGATTTGGAAATAACGTTAATAGAAAAGTCTTTACCTTCTAGTACGTCCATTAAATCTTTCATGTAAGTGGAGCTAATGTTTTGTCCAACAAATAGCACTTGTGGAGTTTTACGTTGTTCTTTAGAAAGCGTGTTATAGAAAGAATGGTTTAACATTTCAATTGCTGCGCGTGCTCCTAGGTAAGAACCACCAATACCTACAACAAGTAAAATGTCAGAGTCATTTTTAATTTTTTCTGCGCATTTTTGAATGCGAGCGAATTCTTCTTTGTCATATTGAAGCGGAAGCTCTACCCACCCAAGGAAATCGTTCCCAGCTCCAGTTTTTTCGTGGATTGCATGATGTGTTACTTTTACTGCATCACGTAAATAAGTTAGTTCATTTTCACCGATGAAGGATAACGCTTTAGAATAGTCGAACGTTACATGTGTACTCATCTTTTTCCCTCCAATTATGTATATGTATTTCTGTATTCACTTTAGCGAAACTAAAGTTGTAAATCAAGCGATTCAACAATTGTAAACGTAACCATTATTTATTTTTTAGAAAAAGTTCATTTTTTGCATAAAAATTCGAATTTTTCGGTATAGATGTATATACATCGTTTTTCGTACATTTTTCATGTATAAAAACAACAAAACTATACCATTCTATAAAGGAGTTAAATTTTCTTATTAACTCCTTGCTTGCTCACGCTTCACATTAAGGGGGGCTTTTCATGAGTACCTTGCAACGTATCGCATTAGTCTTCACTGTAATCGGCGCTGTTAACTGGGGACTGATCGGGTTCTTCCAGTTTGACTTAGTAGCGGCTATTTTCGGGGGACAGAACTCAGCTCTTGCACGTATTATTTACGGCATCGTTGGTATTTCTGGGCTTATCAATCTCGGCTTACTATTTAAACCATCCGAGAATCTTGGTACTCACCCAGAAACACATGAAATTCAATAGTCAGTATGTCTTTTTCGCCTCCGACATACGAATATGATTGCATGCAATCATATTTGCAAATATATATATCATAAGTCACAGTAAAAGAGGAACGCTCATATGCGTTCCTCTTTTACTTTATTACCTCCGACTCTTCAATCCATTCTGCTAGCTTTTCTCGCAGTGTATTAAATCCGTTCTCTGATGGATTCGGTATAAGAATTCGTCCTTGCTTTCTCTTCGCCGCTTTTAACGATAAACTCATTTTTCTGTGTTCTTCATCAATTGAAAGTACTTTTACTTCTACTGTATCTCCGACCTTTAAAAAGTCATGAATGTCTTTTACATACCCATTTGTGATTTCAGATATATGCACAAGTCCTTGTGTTTCTGCATCCAAAGCTACAAATGCACCGTAATCTTGAATTCCAGTTACTTTCCCTGTTACAACCACTCCCGTTGTATATTGTTCTGACATGTGAAACACTCCCATACGTTTACCATTTTCTCTACAATTGTAAATAGCAAAGCAGATGTATTTATTGTTAAATATCCGATTAGTGGTAAGTATCCTAAGTAAAACACCGAGGATACTTCCACCTTATATTAGTAAATTATACCACTTTGATAGAACTCATTCAAAATTCACGAAAAAATTTCCTGTAATACGTATAATTCTCCAATATTAGGATAGAATACTAACACATGGCTTTCTAGTATTCCCCCCCTTTTATGGACAAAACGTATTGTGTTTTGTCCTTTTTTTTATTCTCTATGAACCGTTCCATTCTCTTCATTGCTTCCATAAGTTGCTCAAGCGATGTTGCATACGAACAACGAATAAATCCTTCACCACTCCCGCCAAACACATTTCCAGGAACAACAGCCACTTTTTCTTCTAATAATAATTGTTCTGCAAATTCTGCTGAAGATAGTCCGGTTGAAGCTATAGAAGGGAAGACATAAAACGCCCCGCCTGGCACATGACATGTTAAGCCCATTTCATTGAAAGATGTCGTCATAAAGTTACGACGTTTTTTATAGCTATCTCTCATTCGAATTACTTCATCATTTCCCCCGCGTAATGCTTCAAGTGCTGCAAATTGAGACATCGTCGGTGCACACATCATTGAATACTGGTGGATTTTGAGCATTAATTCTGAAAATTGAACAGGGGCTGCAATCATCCCAAGACGCCATCCCGTCATGGCAAACCCTTTTGAAAATCCTGAAATTAAAATCGTATGGTCACGCATATTTTTAATACTCGCGAAACTCGTATATGCTTCGTCGTATACGAGCTCTGCATAAATTTCATCCGATAACACGATTAAATTATACTTCTCAACAATAACAGCTAGCTTTTCTAATTCGGATTTATTTAACATTGCGCCTGTTGGGTTATTGGGAGAACAAAGTAATATTGCCTTTGTGTTCGTTGTAATAGCTGCTTCAATTTGATCTGGCTGTACTTTAAATTCATCTTCTAATGAAGTCGCCACTGGAACTGGGACCCCGCCCGCTAACGTAACAAGCGGTGCATACGAAACGAAACTTGGTTCAATAATAAGTATTTCATCATCAGGGTTTACAATAGCACGCATCGCTACATCTAGCGCTTGACTCGCTCCAACTGTAACAATGATTTCATCATTCGGATCATAAGATACTGCAAATTGTTTTTTTAGATACTTTGCTATTTCTTGACGGAGCTCCAATAATCCTGCATTTGCTGTATATGACGTATATCCTTGTTCTAAAGAACGAATACATGCTTGCCTTACATTCCAAGGTGTAACAAAGTCCGGCTCTCCCACTCCAAGTGAAATAACACCTTTCATACTTGCCGCTAAATCAAAAAACTTTCGTATACCGGACGGTTGTAAAGATTCTGCTACTCTAGATAGGTCAAATTGCTTCACGGTGTCACCACAATTCTCTTATCATCATCTGTCTTTTCATAAATAATCCCCTCATGTTTATACTTCTTCAAAATAAAATGAGTTGTCGTTGAAACGACAGATTCAATTGTTGCTAATTTCTCAGAAACAAACATCGCTACTTCTCCCATCGTCTTTCCTTCTAATGTAATAGAAAGGTCATATGTCCCAGACATTAAATAAACGGATTTCACTTCTGAATAGCGATAAATTTGTTCAGCTACTGCATCAAAACCGACACCACGCTTCGGTGTAACTTTCACATCAATCATCGCCGTTAAACCAGTATGTTCTTTCACTTTTGTCCAATCGATATGTGTTACATAGTCCACGATAATCTTTTCACTTTCTAATTTCGTAACCATTTTTTTCACTTCTTCTACTTCTATATTTAACAACTTCGCTAATGTATCTACAGATAAACGACTATTCTTTTCAAGACAAGCTAATAATTCCAATTCTTTCTCTGTCACCATATAAATCATCCTTCCTTTTAGTTTCTGTCTAAATTATACAAATACTCTTTCCAATTTGAAAAGAAGATTTTTTTAGTGAATTATGTCAAAATAAAGTGAAACTTTAATCAGTGGAAAGACTCACCCCGCTGATTATTATTTGAACCAATCGAGCTTTTACGGACCGTTGCTTTCCCACCTAACCTCTTTGCTTAAGCTGCTTTTTGAGGCGGGAGGCTTACTGTCCGTTAAATCGGGGTAAAGTGAAAAAACGCAGGATAAAGTGAAAGGGGATGGAACCGTGAAACCAAAAGTATATATTGCCGAACCAGTTCCAACATTTGTAGAAAACTATTTATCAGAACACTGTGATTTTGAAAAATGGGATCAAAACGAGAAAGTACCTCGTGATGTTCTATTAGAAAAAATAAAAGATAAAGATGGGTTATTAAATTTCGGATCTACTATAAATGAAGAATTATTGCAGGTTGCTCCTAATTTAAAAGTAGTAAGTAACATTTCTGTTGGCCATGATAACTTTGATTTAAAAGCGATGGAGAAACAAAATGTTATCGGAACGAATACTCCATATGTGTTAGATGATACAGTAGCCGATCTCGTTTTCGCTCTTATGTTATCTGCTGGTCGCCGTGTTTGCGAACTCAATTCCTATGTGAAAAATGGTGAATGGAACGCTGAAATTGGAAAAGAACACTTCGGACTAGATGTACATCATAGTACGATTGGTATTATCGGAATGGGACGAATTGGAGAAGCTGTCGCAAAACGAGCGAAATTCGGCTTTGATATGAATGTCCTTTACTATAACCGTCGCCGTAAAGAAGAAGCTGAGCAAAAATTTGATGCTACATATTGTGATTTACAAACTTTAATCAAACAATCTGATTTTATTATTCTTCTTACTCCATTAACAGATGAAACGTATCATCTTATCGGTGAAAAGGAATTTTCACTAATGAAAGAAACAGCAATTTTCATTAATGCTTCTCGCGGGAAAACAGTAGATGAAACTGCATTAATTCATGCGTTAACAGAAAAGAAAATATTTGCAGCCGGCATCGACACATTTACACAAGAGCCGATTCAAAAAGAGAATCCGCTCTTATCATTACAAAACGTTGTAACTTTACCGCACATCGGATCTGCAACATTAAAAACTCGGCAGCAAATGGCAATGACAGCTGCTGAAAATTTAGTAGCAGGATTACAAGGAAAAACACCACCTAATATTGTGCGTGGGTAATTATAAATAAGCGAAAGGCAAGATGACGATGTCATCTTGCCTTTTTTTGTTAACATATTTTGTTTCTTGCCGGGAGATGATATGAACAAAAATCAATGGAGTGACAAAAAATGAACCATGAATGCAAATGCCCTTACTTCACTTTTTCCACTCGCGGGACTACTATTCATTACGAATTGTATGAACATAATACTAAAAAAGAACGACCTACTTTCGTACTCGTTCACGGCTTCCTCTCTTCCTCATTTAGCTATCGACGACTCATTCCTTTACTAACAAAGGAAGGTACAGTAATTGCCCTTGATTTACCACCATTCGGAAAAAGTGATAAATCTCATCTCTTTAAATATTCTTATCACAATTTAGCAGCTATTATTATCGATTTAATCGAACATTTATCTCTCGCGAATATTGTATTAGTTGGCCATTCTATGGGCGGACAAATTTCACTCTTTGTAAACCGACTACGCCCTGAATTAATTTCAAAGACGATTTTACTATGTAGCTCTAGTTATTTAGCACGCGCAAACTTACCTTTACTGTACTCCTCTTATTTACCGTTCTTCCACTTATACGTGAAGAACTGGATTATTCGAAGGGGCATCGTCCATAACTTAATGAATGTCGTTCATGACCATTCATTAATTGACAATGAAATGATGGAAGGCTATGCTGCTCCTTTTTATGATGATCGTATATTCCCTGCTTTAACTCGAATGATAAGAGACCGTGAAGGTGACTTATCTTCAACTGAATTACAAAAAATCGAAACCCCAGTATTACTCATTTGGGGTGAAAAAGATCGCGTCGTCCCTGTACATGTAGGACACCGTCTCCATAAAGACCTGCCAAATTCAACTTTCATTTCTTACGAAAATACAGGGCACTTACTACCTGAAGAAAAGCCCGATCATGTTTATGAAGAAATTATTACGTTTGCGACGCAATAAAGTGAAGCTTTAATCCGTGGGGGTTTTTACGGGCAGTTTGATTTCTCGCCTAACCTCCTTGCTTCAACCGAATTTTGAGGCGGGAGTCTTACTGCCCGTTAAAACGGGATAAAGTGAAGCTTTAATCCGTGGGAGGCTCTATCCCCACGGATTATTAGCCTTCACCAATCGGGTTTTTACGGGCAGTTTGATTTCTCGCCTAACCTCTTTGCTTCAACCGAATTTTGAGGCGAGAGTCTTACTGCCCGTTAAAACGGGATAAAGTGAAGCTTTAATCAATCAGCACAAATGAAAATAAACAAAAAGGCTGTCGTAAATTCCGACAGCCTATAACGAACAACTTCCGCCTTCTTTTAGTACGAGTAACTCTACTGCTAATTTTTCGCATTTTTCAAGTGCAGGTACTTCTTCAAAAGACATAAAGTATATATGTTGAATCTTCTTTGCGATGTATTTCGGATCATCAAACACACTTACGACGTTTACAACATCGCTCGCTTCTGTTTCATAAAACTCCGGTCCCATTTGAAACGGATCCCAATTTTTCACAACCTCAATCATTTTGTCATATGCACCCATCTGCTTCCCGCCTTTTCACTTTTTAATGCTTTTCTTTATCGTATCACATCAGCTATTCTATAAGAAGAGTGAGAATTTTCATAACTTAACAGTTTGACAGAAGAAAGGAGCAAACATATGCAACTATTTCATAAAACGGTAAATCGTCGCGGAACGCATAGTACAAAATGGGATACATATAAAAATGAAGAGCTCATCCACGCTTGGATTGCCGATATGGATTTTGAAGTACCAAAACCAATTCAAACTGCATTACAAAAACGCACAGAACATCCTATTTTCGGTTATACACTTCCTCCTGAAAATATTGGGGATATCATTTGTAATTGGACGAAAAGCCAATACAATTGGGAAATACAAAAAGAATGGATTGTATTTAGCGCAGGTATCGTTCCAGCTCTTAGTACGAGCATACAAGCTATAACGAAAGAAGGAGAAGCCGTACTCGTACAACCTCCTATTTATCCACCATTTTTTGAAATGGTCAAAACAAATAATAGACAATTATGTGAGAGTCCCTTATTTAAACAAAATGGCATATATAAGATAGACTTCGAGCATCTAGAAACTCAATTTAAACAAGGTGTAAAACTAATGCTTCTTTGCAGCCCTCACAATCCTATCGGGCGCGTTTGGACGAAAGAGGAGCTAACAAAACTCGGTGCGTTATGTACGCAATATAATGTAACCGTTGTCGCGGATGAAATTCACGCCGATATTATTTATAGAGGCCATACTCATACACCGTTTGCTTCTTTATCTGAAGAATTAGCAGCACGCACTATTACTTGTATGGCTCCGAGCAAAACATTTAATATCGCTGGATTACAAGCATCGATCATTATTATTCCGAATGAAAATCTCCGTAATGCCTTTATGTCTATCCAATATAGACAAGGATTCCACGGATTAAATACATTTGCTTATACAGCAATGCAAAGTGCCTATACAGAATGTAATGATTGGCTAAATGAAATTCGATTGTATGTTGAAGATAACGCTCAATTTGCTTGTAAGTATATTCAAAATCACATACCAGCTCTTTCTGTAATTAAACCAGAAGGTAGTTTTTTACTGTGGATTGATTGTTCCCACTTGGATCTTTCTCAAGATGAACGAACAGCATTGCTTGAAGAGAAAGGTAAAATCATCATTGAGCCCGGTGAGAAATACGGAACAGGCGGGGAAGCCCATATCCGAATTAACATTGGCTGTCCTAGATCTGTTTTAGAAGAGATTTTAAACAGACTACACCATACATTCTCATAATAAAAAAGGAGGCTATCCCAAAATGATATTGGGATAGCCTCCTTTTTTCGGTAAATCGATATAATTCCACTTACTATCATGCGGTTTTACAACAAAAGCTATCATTCACGGTAGCTTCTATTTTTTCTTCAGATCCGACGCTTTTTTTACGATAACACCGCAAGCAATTCGGCCACCAGATTTACCAGTTGGTTGCGTCATACCATCATCAGCGTTTTCTGTAATAATAATAGACGCTCCATCTTTTCTATGAATCGTCGTTTTTCCTTCTTCAAGCGTTATATGCGGAGCATCGATTTCTGCTTTAATCTTTCCAGAACCATCCGCCACTACATTCGGTAAATCACCATTTTCCGCACCTTTCGGATTCAAGAGCCCATGTTTTTTATTATCTGGATTAAAATGATTCCCAGATGATTCGAAACTAGGCGCTTTACATTCTCCGATTTCGTGTACATGTATACCGTGTGGTCCTGGTGTAAAGCCTTCCGCTTTAATCGTAATTTTCACTCCACTTGTTTGCTGAGCTACTTTTGCAGTCCCAACTTCATCACCTGAAGCATTATGTAATTTCACATCAATTTCTTTCGGCTTCCCTTGGTCACAACCCACCATTAGAAATAATAAACAACAACTGAAAAAAAGCCGTCTTTTCATTCAATTCCCTCCAAAATGCTTTCTGCCCTTAGATTGTCCGAGCATAGAGGGAAACATACAAAAATGAATTACCGTTTCTTTTCAGCTAAAAGCTTTTCTTCTACTTTCTGTAATCGCTCTGCTTCTCGTTTTGATACACGAATAAACATACGCCACGTAGCGACCGCACCGATGATAAATAGAACGCAAACAATACCTGGAATAATATACTCCGTTTTATCTTCAGGAAAATATAAAGGCATCATATGAAACACTCCTTATCGGGAAATTTATAGTAAGAATAAACATCGGAATTTTCTGTTTTATCATCTTAAATTATAATTGAAGCCTGTCATATTCTCAAGGGGGCGTTCCGAAAGCGAATGATTTCTTTGACTCCTTCGCGCACTTTCCTTACTATAAACTTGAGGTGAAAAATATGAGAGAAACATTTGAAATTGGTGAAATCGTTACTGGTATTTATAAAACTGGAAAATACATCGGCGAAATTACAAATAGCCGTCCTGGCAGTTACATCGTAAAAGTACTAGCTGTTTTAAAACATCCAGTGCAAGGTGATTTACATAATGTAAAACAAGCTGACGTACCATTCTTCCATGAAAGACGTGCTTTAGCTTTTCGTGAACAGACGAACATTCCAGAGCAAATGGTGAAGAAATATGAAGGAGAAATTCCGGATTATACAGAGTCACTAAAATTAGCATTAGAAACTCAAATGAATTCATTTTCTGAAGATGATTCACCTTTTGCGGGGCGTAGTCTAGAAACACTTCAGCAATTGAAGCAAGATTACAAACTTTAAAAAACAAAACGACCAAATTACATATTTTGCAATTTGGTCGTTACTGTGTACTCACTTTCTTTAACACTTTCGAAAAATCAACAAGTTCCCCTAATGTCGGAGGTGCTGGTTTGACTAAATACTCTTTATCTTTTTCTACTAACTTAAAAATATTATATGTCGTCATCGCATCATCAAGCGCACAATGATGCTTTCCTGTTCCTGCTTTTCCATACGCCTCAATTGCTTTCCACAGCCCTGTTTGATTTCTCTCTCCAAAAAACTTCTTATACTCAAGCGATAAATCACGACACTGTCCAAAGAATGGAAATTCTACTCCTGCCATTTCACAGTTATGCTTTAAGACTTTCATATCCATATTTCCCCACGTTACAATTGTCGGTTTACCAATCTTTTCATATTCTGCAAGTTTCTCAACAAGTTCATGAAAAGAAATTCCTTTGTCCACTACTTCCTGTTTAATTCCTAAAAATTTTTTACATCGATCCGTTAAAGACGGAAATGTTTTCGGTCTAATATGCGATGAATACGTATCTTCCACCTTACAACCAACAACTGAAACGAGTCCGACCTCAATAATTTCTGGGAAAAAACCTTTTGGCTTTTTTCTATGCTGGGGCATCGTAAACTCAAAGTCTAAAAACAAAAATCGTTGTTCATCCATACGATCCCTTCCTTATCATATTTGTCATTCCTTTCTATTTGACACTCCTACACGAACAAGCTCGAATGCTGATTCGATTTTAAATATTCAGATTGGATGTATCTTATATATATGTCAGATGCCCACAAATATTTTTAAAAATAAGAAAAAATGACCTATGCAGAAAATATGACAAAATAAACCCTTTCATTTACATCCGCTATTTTTCTACTTTATAATGACGTTATGTGTGTTTCATCTAGTTAATTTTTTGACACACTAAGAAAAGTGAATGAAAGGAGATGAGAGTTTTGCACGAAACAACGCAAGAGCTCGCAAACTGGCAGTATTATTTCGCTATCGCAGTCTTTTTAATTACATATGCCATTATTATTTCTGAAAAAATTAACCGTGCTGTCATCGCACTTCTTGGTGCAGCATTCATGGTAATTGCAGGGGTCGTTGACTTACACAATGCCTTTACGAAACATATTGAATGGGGAACAATTACATTACTCATCGGTATGATGATACTGGTAAACATTACAAGTAAGTCAGGTGTCTTCCAATACGTTGCCATTAAAGCCGCAAAAGGAGCACAAGGAAATCCAATTAAAATTTTAATTTCACTTTCCTTACTTACCGCGCTTGGCTCCGCATTTTTAGATAACGTTACAACAGTACTTCTTGTTGTTCCAGTTACTTTATCTATTACGCGCATCTTGCAAGTAAATCCTGTTCCATATTTACTTTCTGAAATTATTTTTTCAAATATCGGAGGAACAGCAACATTAATTGGTGATCCGCCAAATATTATGATTGGTTCTGCAAATAAGCATTTAGATTTCAATGCTTTCTTATTCAACTTAGCACCTATCGTAATTATCATTATTGCTGTTACGGCAACAATGCTTTACTTCATGTACCGTAAGCAATTAATTGCTGATCCTGTACAAATTAAAAAGTTAATGAGCTTAGATGAAAAACAATACATTAAAGACCCAGTATTAATGAAGAAATCTTTAACAGTACTTGGCCTTACTATTGTAGGCTTCATGACTCATTCTATTTTCCATATTGATGCAGCAATTATCGCCTTAACTGGCGCTACTGTACTTATGCTAATCGGTGTGAAAGAGCATGAAATTGAAGAGGTATTCGCAAGTGTAGAGTGGGTAACAATCTTCTTCTTCGCGGGACTATTCGTACTCGTTGGAGGACTTATCGATATCGGGCTTATCAAAATGTTAGCTCAAAAAGTAATTGGAATAACAGGCGGAGATATTTCTCAGGCATCTATCCTTATTCTATGGGTATCTGGTATCGCCTCTGCAACAATCGATAACATTCCATTCGTTGCAACAATGATTCCACTTATTAACGATATGGCAGTTGGGCTAGGTTTATCACCTTCTGACGCACAAGTCGACGTACTATGGTGGGCATTAGCATTAGGTGCTTGCTTAGGTGGAAACGGAACATTAATCGGGGCTTCTGCTAACGTAATCGTAGCTGGTATCGCAAGTCGTGAAGGACATAAATTCAGCTACATGGAATTCCTTAAAGTCGGCTTCCCAATTATGATCGTTTCATTAATCATTTCTCATATTTACATTTACTTACGCTATCTTATGTAGTAGAAAAAAGCGCCCTGCTCAGCAGGGCGCTTTCGTTCTTTTTTCAGCATATCCGAATTATTATAGAACCAAATATATCGACCGCAGGGCAACTTTGATACGCCTACTCGTTATACCTAACCGGCTCATTCCGAATAATGAACAAATGAATCGGCAAGAAAACCGAAAATGTGATTGTATGAATGATCGTAAATAGTATGGAATTCGTTCCGTATCTATCCAAAATAGCATAGATAAGATAAATAGACAGTACAAGTGATACAGCTGTTGCTAATATATATAGAATTGGTACGAAATTAAAGATGAAGCATCCAACATATATGCCAAATACTTTCCACCCTGCTTCTTCTTTCAAGAAATCTGGTAATTTATCTTTCGCTAAATCACCCCATATCTTACTATTTATAAACGGAATAAAAGCAAGAACACCATCAGTTGCACCATCATTTTTCGCCATCGTATAAAGTGCAAAAGCCGTTAACAAATACGAAATAATTGCCCAAATTATTATAACAAGCATAAACGCAAAACTAAGAGCAAAGAAACCTGCTAGTACGCCTTGATCTTCCATCTTATCCTCTCCTCTCTCTTCTCAACATATTTCATTACAGTGCAAGTTATGTTTTAAAATTTAACCAAACTCTTTGTATAATAAGAAGAGAAAGATAATGAGAGAGGAGCACATACCTATGCATCCATTTGTAAAGGCATTACAAGAGCATTTTACAGCTCATCAAAATCCCGAAAAAGCAGAACCGATGGCACGTTATATGAAAAATCACTTCCCGTTTCTCGGTATTCAAACTCCTGAGAGAAGACAGTTATTGAAAGACGTCATTCAAATACATACTCTCCCAGATAAAAAGGACTTCCAAATTATCGTGCGTGAACTTTGGGACCTACCAGAACGTGAATTTCAAGCTGCCGCACTCGATATCATGCAAAAATATAAAAAACACATAAACGAAACTCACATCCCATTTTTAGAAGAACTTATTGTCACAAAATCTTGGTGGGATTCTGTTGATAGCATCGTCCCTACATTTTTAGGTGCTATCTTTTTAAAACATCCAGAATTAATTTCTGCATATATTCCAAAGTGGATTGCATCAGAAAACATATGGTTACAACGTGCCGCTATTTTATTCCAGCTGAAATATAAACAAAAAATGGATGAAGAACTCCTTTTCTGGATTATCGGACAACTACATTCCTCAAAAGAATTTTTCATTCAAAAAGCAATCGGCTGGGTCCTTCGCGAATATGCAAAAACAAAACCAGATGTGGTATGGGAATACGTTCAAAACAACGAACTCGCTCCATTAAGTAAACGCGAAGCAATTAAGCACATTAAGCAAAATTACGGAATAAATAACGAAAAAATAGGCGAAACTCTATCCTAGATGGGCACGTTCCTCTATTGAGATTTAAAAAAGAACGTGTTAAAATATGTTCATTATTATTAATATAAGTAGCGATGACGGACTTATAAGTACTTGCATAAAAAGCGATTCAGGGATAGTGAAAGCCTGAAGCTGCGAGGAAACGGCAGTCTCGAGCAATACGTGATAAAGTGGATGCACATTTTGTGTATCAACTAGGGTGGAACCGCGGGCAAACGCTCGTCCCTAGGCGATTAAGCCTTGGGATGAGCGTTTTTTTATGTTTTTTAAAGCATATATTGCTCGTTTCCAAAGTACCCATCACGTCATCGCAAATACGTTAACTTTCAAAAGGAGGATTTTATTATGTATTCAATGGAACAAGTTGTAAACTTAGCGAAACATCGCGGTTTCGTTTTCCCTGGTTCTGAAATTTACGGTGGTCTTGCAAACACATGGGATTACGGTCCACTTGGAATCGAATTAAAAAATAACATCAAAAAAGCTTGGTGGAAAAAATTCATTCAAGAATCTCCACACAACGTTGGTTTAGATGCTGCTATTTTAATGAACCCAAAAACTTGGATCGCTTCTGGTCACGTTGGTAACTTTAATGATCCAATGATCGACTGTAAAAAATGTAAAGCTCGTCACCGTGCTGACAAATTAATTGAAGATGCATTAGACGCAAAAGGTATCGAAATGGTCGTTGACGGTCTTACTTTCGACCAAATGGCTGACTTAATGAAAGAACATGAAGTAAAATGCCCAGATTGCGGTAGCCAAGAATTCACGGAAATCCGTCAGTTCAACTTAATGTTCAAAACATTCCAAGGTGTTACAGAGTCTAGCACAAACGAAATCTTCCTTCGTCCTGAAACAGCACAAGGTATTTTCGTAAACTTTAAAAACGTACAACGCTCTATGCGTAAGAAACTTCCATTTGGTATCGGCCAAATCGGTAAAAGTTTCCGTAACGAAATCACACCTGGTAACTTCACATTCCGTACACGTGAATTCGAACAAATGGAACTTGAATTCTTCTGTAAGCCTGGTGAAGATTTAGAGTGGTTCGCATTCTGGCGTGAAACTTGTAAAAACTGGTTACTTTCACTTGGTATGACTGAAGAAAGCATGCGTCTTCGTGACCACGGTGAAGACGAATTATCTCATTACAGTAACGCAACAACTGATATTGAATTCAGATTCCCATTCGGTTGGGGCGAACTATGGGGCGTTGCATCTCGTACAGACTTCGATTTAAAACGTCATATGGAACACTCTAACGAAGACTTTAACTATATCGATCCACAAACGAATGAGCGTTATGTGCCTTACTGCATCGAACCATCTCTAGGTGCAGACCGTGTAACATTAGCATTCTTATGTGATGCATATGAAGAAGAGCAATTAGAAAACGATTCTCGTACAGTTCTTCGTTTCCACCCTGCTTTAGCACCATATAAAGCAGCTATCTTACCATTATCTAAAAAGCTATCTGAAGGTGCTACTGAAGTATTCGCAGAACTAGCTAAAGACTTCATGGTAGACTTTGATGAAACTGGTTCTATCGGCAAACGTTACCGTCGTCAAGACGAAATCGGTACTCCATTCTGTATCACATACGACTTCGACTCTGTTGAAGACAAAGCTGTTACAGTACGTGACCGTGACACAATGGAACAAGTTCGTATGCCAATTAGCGAACTAAAAGGTTTCTTAGAGAAAAAAATCCAGTTCTAATTATAAAAAAGAGGCGCTCTATTGAGCCGCCTCTTTTTACTTTTCACGTTTTTCTTTAATTGCTACTGTACATCTTGATATACATAGTAACTCATCATTTTCATCAATGATGCGAATATCCCAAACCATCGTTGAATGACCTCTATGTATCGGTGTTCCAATCGCTGTTACAATTCCATCTTTCTTTGAACGAATATGATTTGCATTAATTTCTAATCCGAAACAAATACATTTTTCTTGATCAATTAAATTGTATGAGCCAACGCTTGCCACAGTTTCTGCTAATGCAACAGATGCACCACCGTGTAAAAATCCAAACGGCTGATGCGTGCGTTCATCAACAGGCATTGTAGCAACTACTTTATCCTCTGTCATTTCTAACAACTCAATTCCAAGCGAATCCATTAAAGTTTTTGACATATCGTTTCAACCTCTCCCACTTTAGATCAAATGTATAATTTTACCTGTTTAATTTCAAACTACCTATAACACTTATATAAGGAGGTTTCACCTAAATGAAACAGAAATTTTGTATACTATTGCTTATGTTCTCCTTGCTGACTATTGTACCAAATTGTGCAATAGCAGCCAAAGCATCTAACCTGACAATCAATGTTAAGACTGTAACGCAAAAAGGTAAGAAACCTTATATAGAATATCAAATTAATAGGCCTTCCTTTCACAACTTTTCTGATTCGAAATTTCAAAATAAGCTGAATTCCTATTACAAAAACTCTACTACTAAATTTAAAAGTAAATTAGAAAAAGAAGCGAAGAAATATTATGAGGAAACAGAAGGATCTAGCACACCTTTTCATCCATACGTTGCAAATGTTGACTATAAAGTAGCTTTAAACAAACCACCTTTCCTCAGCCTATATGTGAATTACTATCAATATACAGGCGGAGCGCACGGACTGTATACGTGGAAGGCAAATACATTTGATTTAAATGAAAAAAAATTATTACACTTAGACGATTTATTTCAACAAGAGGATAAATATAAAGAAATAATTCGTACAGAAATTGTAAGACAAATTAAACAAAATGAAAGCATTTATTTTCCTGATGCAGTCGAAAAAGTAACGAGCACTAAAAAGTTTCACTACTTTTTAGAACCGGATAATCTTGTGATTTATTTCCCTTTATATGAAATTGCTCCTTATTCAAGCGGAATTCCGCAGTTTCGTATTCCATACACATTGCTTAGAGACTATTTAAAGCCTTCTTATCAAAATATTTTGATTGACAACAAGTAAATATTTTCGCTACGATATTGTTAACCTAAACACAACTGGAGGTTAACATTATGAAGAAGCTTCATGTTTTAGATTTAGCATTAGCTGCCATGTTCGTCGCTCTTATGGCTATTGGTGCAAATATTGTATCGTGGGCACCATTCTTACAAATAGCGGGCGTTCCATTATCTATGCAACCATTTTTCGCAATTTTAGCAGGTCTTCTTCTTGGAAGTAGACTTGGGGCATTATCAATGACTGTTTACATGCTTGTTGGAGTAGCCGGCGCACCAATCTTCGCTAACTTCAAAGCTGGATTCGGGGCACTTTTAGATCCTACTGGTGGTTTTATTATCGCATTTATTATCGTTGCTTACGTATCAGGAAAACTAGTAGAACAAAAAGAACGACCAACATTCAGTACATTTGCTATCGCTTCTTTCACAGGAATCATTTTAACTTATATTATCGGTACTACTTATATGTACGGGGCAGTCAATATTTTCATGGGTGGTAATATGAGTTATAAAGCTGCCTGGATGATTATGATGTGGTTCGCAGTAAAGGATATCGCGTTTACAATTATCGGCGCTATTATCGCACCTCGCATATACTATGCTGTACGTCGTTCCGCTTATCAGCATTCTCATTCGACGATTTCATAATAAACAAGGAGCTGTTCCTATAGGAACAGCTCCTTGTTTATTATATTAAGACTCTTGCTTCATTTGCTCGTCTAAAACTTTCTTCATCATTACTAGCATATCATCACGTAATTCTGGGTGCTGCAATGCCATTTCAATTGTCGTTTGAACGAATCCTAATTTTTCACCAACGTCATAACGCTTTCCTTCAAAATCATATGCAAATACACGTTGAATTTCATTTAAGCTTTGAATTGCATCCGTTAACTGAATTTCGCCACCCGCTCCAACTTGTTGCTGTTCCAAGAACATAAAGATTTCAGGAGTTAAAATGTAACGTCCCATAATCGCTAAGTTTGAAGGCGCAGTACCTTGCGCTGGTTTTTCAACGAATTTACGAACTTGGTAACGACGTCCCTCTTGCTCTAACGGATCGATAATTCCGTAGCGATGTGTTTCTGCTTCAGGAACAGTTTGTACACCAATAACAGAAGAAAGTGTTTTGTCATACTCGTCCATTAATTGACGTAAACATGGTTTTTCAGCTTGAACGATATCATCGCCTAATAATACTGCAAACGGCTCATCACCAATGAATTTACGTGCGCACCAAACAGCATGTCCTAATCCTTTTGGTTCTTTTTGTCGAATGTAGTGGATATCTACCATTTTAGAAGAAGCTTGTACTTTTTCAAGTAACTCATACTTTTTCTTCTCTAATAAGTTTTGCTCTAATTCAAATGCGTTATCAAAATGATCTTCGATAGAGCGCTTTCCTTTACCAGTAACGATAATAATATCTTCGATGCCTGATTTTACTGCTTCTTCTACGATGTATTGAATTGTTGGTTTATCTACAATTGGAAGCATTTCTTTTGGCATTGCTTTCGTTGCTGGTAAAAAGCGTGTTCCCAATCCCGCTGCCGGGATAATTGCTTTTCTCACTTTTTTCATGACAAATACCCTCGCTTTTCATTCTAATTCTCTTAGTAAAGTGTTAATTTCTAACACTCGCTCGTAATAATCCTCTACATCAAACAAAACTACAAGAAAAGAGGAGGCCGTTCTCCGTTCTCCTCTTTTCCTATCAGTAGCATTCTATTCTATTATAAACGATTCATAATATCTTCTTTAATAGTAAGTAACTTTTGTTCACTATTTTGTAAGGAATCATCTTGTACACCAAAGTAGAATTTAATTTTCGGCTCTGTTCCAGATGGACGTAAGCAGAACCAAGAACCATCTTCTAATTGATATTTTAACACATTTGATTTCGGTAAGTGAATCTCTTCCTTATTTCCATCTTGTAACGTTGTAATGATGCTTTCTTTATAATCCTCAACTGCAGCAACTGTTAAACCAGCTACTTCTTTCGGAGGATTCCCGCGGAATGTTGCCATCATCTTTTGAATCTGTTCGGCACCATCTTTTCCTTTTAACGTTAACGATACAAGGTCTTCACGGAAGAAACCGTACTTCTTAAATACTTCTAACAGACCATCGTATAACGTTTTACCTTGTGATTTGTAGTATGCAGCTACTTCACATGCAAATAGGACGGATTGAACTGCATCTTTATCACGGCAGAATGGACGGATTAAATAACCGTAGCTTTCCTCATAACCGAATTGGAATTCATATTGTCCGCTTTCTTCATACTGTTTAATTTTTTCACCGATAAATTTAAATCCAGTTAACGTATCAACTGTATCTAAACCGTATGCTTTTGCGATTGTACGGCCAATTTCAGACGTTACGATTGTTTTTAAAACAACACCGTTTTCTGGAAGCGTTCCGTTTTCCTTCTTTTGTGATAATAAGTAATCAAGCATTAACGCACCTGTTTGGTTACCAGTTAACACTTGGAACTCACCATCGTGATTGCGAACCGCTATACCTAGACGGTCTGCATCAGGATCTGTTGCGATTAGCACGTCTGCGCCTACTTTTTCACCGTCGCGAATTGCATACTCAAACGCTGCATGCTCTTCTGGGTTTGGTGATTTTACTGTAGAGAAGTTTGGATCTGGTAACTCTTGCTCTTTTACAACAGTTACATCTGTAAATCCAACTTCTTCTAAACCACGGCGTACCGAAATATTTGATGTTCCATGCAATGGTGTAAAGACGATTTTTAAATCTTTTCCTACTTCTTTCACCATCTCTTTATTAATAATGACATTGTTCAATTCTGCTGCATAAGCATCATCTACTTCTTGTCCAATTATATGTAATAAACCGTCAGCTTTTAATTGCTCAACATCAGCAACTTCAACTGTTAATTCATTCTCTACTGCATTTACGTAGCTAATTAACTCATCAGCTTCTTTTGGAGGCAACTGGCCACCATCTTCACCATATACTTTATAACCGTTATATTCGGGCGGATTATGGCTTGCCGTAAGAACGATTCCACTTGCTGTATGTAAATGACGAACTGCGAAAGAAAGCACTGGTGTTGGACGTAAGCTTTCAAATACATATGTTGTAATACCGTGTGCACCAAGAGTAGCTGCTACTTCCATTGCGAATTCAGGTGATTTATGACGAGAATCATACGCGACAACAACACCGCGTTTTTTCGCTTCTTCACCTAAGTTTTCAATAAACATAGCTAATCCTTTTGTTGCTTTACGAACTGTATATACATTTAAACGGTTCGTACCAGCACCAAGTTCACCACGCATACCACCTGTGCCGAACTCTAGATTTTTATAAAAGCTATCCTCGATTTTCTTCTCATCTTGCTTCATGTTTTCTAGCTGTTCTTTTAATTCTGCGTCTAATTCTGCATATGAAAGCCAGCGACTAAATTCTTGTTTCCAATTCATACTTCCATCTCCTCTCGCCTGTCGTACCTTCATTATATGAAAAAAACAACCTGAATCTCAATATTTTTTAAAATCTAGCAGGATTTTACTATAAATATTTGTATACACTATGGTTAAATACTCCACCAAAGGGAATGAGGATTATGCAAGAATGGGGCTTGTCAGAAGAGCTCAAAATAAAAACAAAGCAGATGATTGAAATTGCTGAAAAAGAATTATCAAACATGAAGCATGCAATCGATAAAGAAGATGAATGTATTTTATGTAAAATGGAAGATATTCATCATATGTTAACAAACGTACAGACGTTAGCAGCTACATATTATATTCAAGCATATTTATCACCTTATACGGAAAGTTCACATTTCATCACTACAGCTGTCCAACATTTAAGCGCTCGAAAACACGGTGCTCTTATTATTGTGGAACGAAGTGACGCTCTTGATTCTTTCATTCAAACTGGAACGACATTAAACGCACACTTAACCGCGCCACTACTTGAATCGATTTTTTATCCAGGGAACCCTCTTCATGACGGAGCCGTTCTCATTAAAAATAATCATATTGTCTCAGCAGCTAATATTCTCCCATTAACAAAAAGCATGGAAATCAATCCTGAGCTAGGAACACGTCATAGGGCTGCAATTGGCTTATCCGAGAAAATTGATGCACTTATATTAGTTGTATCTGAGGAAACAGGGCGTACTTCATTCGCTTTAGGCGGGACGTTATATACGATTTCTTTATAGGACGAATCTTTCACTATGTAGCACTTTTTGAAACGGTAAAATAGTAAATGAAATTATATTAACCGTAACTCCAAATATATCGCCTTACCGACAAAAACTTACAATAGTCATACCATATCAATAAGAAAAGGCTATCCCAAAAATTTGAGACAGCCTTTTCTTCAAAAATTATTCTTCTCCGAAACGCTCAACAAGTGTTGCAAGTGTACGCACCATTGCACCTGTTGCTCCAGATGGTCCTAAATCATGTGCTCCTGATGTTTCAGATGTTCCAGCGATGTCTAAGTGTACCCATGGTGTTTCTTCTGCAAATTCACCAAGGAATGTCCCAGCCATAACCGCATGTCCTTCACGGCCTGGTGAGTTATTTAAATCAGCAAATTTACTGTTTTTGACACGTTCTTTATCACGTTCAAAAATCGGCAATCGCCAAATTGGCTCATCCGTTTCCATAGAAGCCTCTAACACTTGTTCAAACAACTCTTCATTATTTGTCATCGCGCCTGTTGTATGATTTCCAAGTGCAACAATTACACCGCCTGTTAATGTTGCAACATCAACTAAGTAATTTGCGCCAAGTTTCTTCGCATACGTAATACCGTCAGCTAACGCTAGGCGACCTTCTGCATCTGTATTTAATACTTCAATTGTTTTTCCGCTCATAGATGTAATAACATCATCTGGCTTAAATGCTGTACCACTTACAACGTTGTCAGTTGATGGAATAACAGCAATTACATTTTGCTCTGGGCGAAGTTCACCGATGATCTCCATCGCGCCAAGAACAGCTGCAGCTCCGCCCATATCACCTTTCATACCAACCATGCCTTCACGTGGTTTTAAAGAATAACCGCCTGTATCATATGTAATCCCTTTTCCAACAAATCCAATTACATCTTTCCACTCTTCTTTTCCTTTATAAATAAGAGCGATCATTTTTGGCGGTTCAGTAGATCCTTGGTTTACTGCAAGTAATGCACCCATACCAAGCTCTTCCATCTCTTCTTTCTCAAGAACCTTATAATCCATATCGTATTTTTCTGCTAATTCAACTGCATACTCAGCAAGCTTTGTCGCTGTTAATACGTTTGGCGGCATATTTACAAGCGTACGAGCTGAATTCGTTGCACGTCCATGTACGTATCCTACCGTTAATGCTGCTTCAATTTCTTGTGTATCTTCTGCTGTAATAGCCGTAAACTTCTCTAATTCTACACGATCCTTTTTATCTGCTTTATACGTTTGTAATTCATATGTACCAAGACCTTGTACTTCTGCCGCAATATGAGCTACATCAATCGCATCTAATTTATCTGTCACGAAAGAATCAAGTAAGATTGCTGCATCTTGTACTTTTGCTGCTTGTAACGCTTTAAACGCCTTACCAAGAGCAGCACGTAACGTTTCCGTTGTATATGACTCTTTCTTACCTAAACCAACAAAATAATAACGTTTAACATTTGTTTTTCCTAAGCTATGTACTTTTGAAATGGCTTTCTTCTTAGTTGAAAGTTCTTTTTCTTCTAATAAAACTTGTAATTGTCCTTCAAACGCTTTATCCAGTTCTTGTACAAAGCTACTCTTTTTATCTTCTTCAAATAAGGCAACAATTACCGCTTCATGACTTACTAATTCTTTTTGTACTTGAAACATGTTCAGACCCCCTAAATTTCTCTACGTCCATTATAACTTTATTTTCGATAAAATGCGACAATTCTAAATTCTGTCATTTCATATAAAGTGAAACTTTAATCAGTGGGGGTTTTACCGGCCGCAAATAGCAGGATAAAGATGCTATCTCCAATATCTTCTATGGTGAAATAAGACAAGAAAAAAGTCTAGCGTTATTGCCACTAGACTATCTTTGTTTTAAATATTGTCCACGAAACACTTGCATCGTTTCGTCTTGATTTAACATCGTTAACTCTTCTTCCGAAAACTTGCCATTTCCTATTTTCACTATATACACATTTACTTTTTTCTTACCCCATTGGCTATAAACATCTTTCACCGTATCATAATATAAATCGAGACGATTTCCTTTTATAGCACCGCCCTTATCAGCTACAACACCATATCCGTAACCTGGCACGAATAGAATTGTCCCAAGCGGGAATACGCGTAAATCGGCAGCGATTGTGGAATATAAATCCCTTTTTGCTTTAACACCTGAATATGTAATGCCATACTCTGGATGCCCCGGCCTCTTTCCAGTCGACTCTATACCTGATGTATAACCAGTTGCAGTCATTTCTATAACACGATATTTAGACCAGTCATTTGCCTGCTCTAAAGCATTTATCACTTCTTTACTCGGAGCAACTTTTTTCTCAATTTCTGCTGCATGTACTTCTTTTACACTTGTTCCTTCATATGATTTTATAATCTCTACTAAAGAAACTCCTGTGAAAGCCTGCCATGTTACGCATAATGCGAATGCAAGTAAACAAGTCATCATAATGCGAATACAATATCGTTTTAACATTTTTATATTCCACACTCCTTCATCGTTAATCATTCCCTATACGATGAAGGAATATGCAAAAAAATAATCTCCAAATTGATTGGAGATTAAAACATTTGATATCCACTTTTTCGAAGTTTTTTAATTATGATTCCCGCTAAAGCAGCACCTACTAATCCAGTAGATAGAATAAACACATCTGCGTGTCCTAAATGCGATACACTTGTCCCAAATGAAGAAAATGTTTCTTTTGGCTTTGAAAAATAGTCCCATACACTCGCTTTATTAATAATAAGCATACAAATAATCGGATATACAATAACCATTACCCACGTAGCTCGCAAAATCATGTTGAGTAAAAATCCAATTCCAAAAAATAAAATAAAGAACAACATCATTGAAATAAGTAGTACCGGTATACTCACTTCTTCTCCCTCTCCTTCGCATACGCCGTAAACACATGATAAGCCGTATAACCAAATTGCTCTCCTGGATTTAATGTTTTGTCCATTTCAAAATGCGACTCTGCTCTTCCTTCTAATAAATATTTGATGAGTACAGAAGTATTTTGATCATCTGCAATATTTTCTGGATGTAAAAAAGCTACTTCCGACAATTCTTTCTCCTGTACGATAACGTCTTCTCCCTCTGGCTCTAGAAGAAAAATAATCATATTATCACTAATTTCATTATGAATAACACCTGAGCGAATACCAATAATCCCCTTTACATGAGCAACAATGCCTGTCTCTTCCAAAATTTCACGTTTCACAGCCTCATCAACAGTCTCGCCTTCATTAACAAAACCAGCAGGTAAAGACCATTGCCCTTTCAATCCACCGTATTTTTTCTTAACGAATAGCCATCTCCCATCTTCTGTAGCTACTAAGCCACTGACAGCTAACCACACTTTCCCTCGCTTCCCCATGATATAACCTCCTCCATCAAAACGAACAGAATATTCTTTCTTTTTTTATATATTATACTATATTTTCAATACGAAAAAAGCAGAAACAGCTCATAGCCGTTTCTGCTTTTTCTACTATATATTAAAAGAACTTCAATTTACCTTTTTTAAGAACTAATAAAGGTCCGCCTAGTAAGAATAAGTAACGGTTGTCGATTACTTTCTTCATGAATGAAGCTTTCCAACCTGTTAACTTTTTACCCATAACAACGCCCATTGCATCGTCATGACCTAATGAACATACAGATCCTTTATTATCAAATGCGAACTTTTTCATTTCACCTTTGCCGCGAACTAACACAGTTAAATTGTGTGCAATATTATAACCTTCTTGAATTGCAATCTGTGCTGTTGGTGGGTATGGACGGTTAATCTCTTCGTTGATGATTAACGCTGCATCACCAACCATGAATACATCTTCATGACCTGGAGCGTGCATGTACTCATCCACTTTAATACGTCCGCGCATTGCTTCAAATCCAGACTCTTCCACAATACCATTACCACGAACACCTGCAGCCCAAACTACAGTTTCAGATTTAAGAAGCTCAGCATCATCACCGTTGGCAACGATAATACCTTCTTCAGTTGCTTCCTTAATTGCTGTACCGATGCGGAATTCTACACCTTTTTTCTCAAGTTGTTTTACAGCGTACTCTACTAATGCTGGATCGAAACCAGGAAGTGCTGTTGGAGCAGCTTCTACACAGATGATACGTGCTTTTTCACGTGGAACATCGTACTCTTTGCAAAGTTCAGGAATACGGTTTGCAAGCTCACCTACGTACTCGATACCAGTAAATCCAGCGCCACCAACAACGATTGTTACTAACTCATCACGTTTTTCAGTCGCATATTGAGCGAATTTTTCTTCCATATGCTCACGAATTTGACGAGTTGCATTAATGTTAGTGATTGAGAATGCATGCTCTTTTAATCCTTTAATTCCGAACGTTTCTGATTCGAAACCAAGACCGATTACTAAGTAATCATACTCTAATTCACCATCTTTTAAGATAATACGTTTTTCAGCAGCTTTAATCTCTACTACTGTATCTTGTACAAAGTTCACTTTATTTGTATCGATAACGTCTTGAATATCTAGACAGATTTTATCATCTTGTAATGTACCAGCTGCACTCTCATGTAACCAAGTTGCTTGGTAGTGATAGCTGTTGTTATTTACTAACGTAATTTCAGCTTCACTTACAGATAATGTTTTTTGCAGACGAACAGTCGTAATCATCCCGCCATAACCTGCACCTAAAACTACGATTTTTGGAGTCTTCACTAAATCACAACCCTTTTCTTTATATAATAGTAATAAAAATAATACCAAGTACTAAAAACTCTATTTGTCAAGAATGTGGAATTTATCACATTCTATATCATAACAAAACGCAGTCAAAAAATCGTACGAAATTTGTCATAGAAATTTAACATAATACTTCCCTATATTAGTCGGTTTCATTCCATAATTCAAGCACCTAGAGAATTATCGATATTTTAAAATAACATAGCGTTTTCAAGGGTTTTTTAGCCTTTTTTTCATGTATTTTCCTTCCGTTGTATTTTATACGATTCTAAAACATCTATACGCAAACTTACTTATTATTCAGTCGTTTCCAGAAGTATTATTAACTGAAATATGCTATCATTTATTTGAAAGTGTCATCATTTGCAGGATTTTCATGTACATATGAACAATATATGAAATCAATATTAAAATTCCATCATCTATAGGGGGAATGAAAATGACAGAAAATCAAAAAGTTTACGACATAACGATTATTGGTGGTGGCCCAACAGGACTATTCACCGCATTTTATGGCGGAATGAGACAAGCAAGTGTAAAAATTATTGAAAGCTTACCTCAACTTGGAGGGCAATTATCCGCACTATATCCCGAAAAATATATTTATGATGTAGCTGGATTCCCAAAAGTGCGCGCACAAGAGCTAGTTGATAACTTAAAAGAACAAATGAAAAAGTTCGATCCAACCGTTTGCTTAGAAGAAGCTGTTGATACTCTTGAAAAACAAGCTGACGGTATATTTAAGCTTGTTACAAATAAACAAACTCACTACTCTAAATCTGTCATTATTACTGCTGGTAATGGTGCTTTCCAACCACGCCGCTTAGAATTAGAAGGCACAGCAAAATATGAAAAGAAAAACTTACATTATTTCGTTGATGATATGAATAAATTTGCTGGAAGACGCGTCGTTGTATTCGGCGGTGGTGACTCAGCAGTAGATTGGACAATGATGTTAGAACCGATTGCGGACAAAGTTACAATTGCTCATCGCCGCGATAAATTCCGCGCACATGAACATAGCGTAGAAAGCTTAATGAATTCCCGTGCAGAAGTAAGCACACCTTACGTTCCAGTTGAACTTATCGGTGATGATACTATTGAACAAGTTGTTCTTCAGCACGTAAAAACAGAAGAAAAAATTATCATCGATGTTGATGACGTAATCGTAAACTACGGCTTCGTTTCTTCACTTGGTCCAATTAAAAATTGGGGCTTAGATATTCAAAAGAACAGCATCCTCGTGAACTCAAAAATGGAAACAAATATTCCTGGCATTTACGCTGCTGGTGACATTTGTACATATGAAGGAAAAGTAAAACTCATTGCTTGCGGCTTTGGTGAAGCACCGACAGCAGTAAACAATGCAAAAGCTTACTTCGATCCAAACGCAAAACTTCAACCAATGCATAGCTCAAGCATGTTTTAATATAGAAATGAAAAGAACTCCTTTTACATGAAAGGAGTTCTTTTGTTATAAAGATCCCTAATCCAAATTACCTCTCTTTCTTCACAGCTATGTACCTTAGAAAAAAATACCACATACTCCTAAAATATGTTACAATAAAATAGAACGTACGTTTCATTCAATGGAGGGGAATTTTATAATGAAAGAACCTATTATCATTAAGAAAGAAGCTTTCCAAGCAATCGGCGTTTCTATTACGACGACAAATGAAAAAGAGGCATCTACTGAAGGAAAAATCCCACAACTTTGGAACCAATACTTCCAAGAACAAATCATGCATCACATCCCAAATCAACAAACAAAAGAAACATTCGCTTTCTACTCAAACTACGAATCAGATGAAACTGGTACATATCAATTTACTATTGGCATGCCTGTTTCTTCATTAGAAGACGTTCCTGAAAATATGACAGCCTTAACAATACCTGCCGCAACGTATGCGGTATTTACAACGAGAAAAGGTCCTGTGTCTGAAGTCATTTGTGAAACTTGGGAATATATTTGGCAATGGTCGAAAGAAAACAAACGTGCTTTTACAACAGACTTTGAGCTTTATGACGAAAATGCAGTAGATCCAAATAACGTACAAGTGGATATTTATATTGCTTTAGCGTGAATGACAAAAAAGAAGATACCCTTTGGTATCTTCTTTTTTGTCGTTAAATAGCCACTGTGCAAATTCATTATTATTGTCTACAATGAGAAAGTGCAGTATAGAAATATTAGAAACTGTATAAAGTGAAACTATACTCAGTGGGGGTTTTTGTTCATCCCCCACTGAATATTAGCCTTCACCAATCGGGCGTTTACGGGCAGCCCGACTCCCGCCTAACTTCTTTGCCCTAGCCCAATTTTGAGGTGGGAGTTTTACTGCCCGCCAATAGCGGGATAAAACGATTGTTAATAGGTTTTTCAGTCTAAATTTGGTACATAGAAAGGAAGCAATATGGAGGAACTACAACAAAATAAATCTGCTTTAGAAGGAAGCGGAAAACCGTTATTAAAAAATACGAACTTCCTTTTTCTTTGGGCAGCTACTCTCTTTTCAAGTTTTGCTTTAGCCTTTTTTACTTTTTCACAAACATGGTACATAGCAAAAACATTAAACCTTGAGGCTTCACTCGGTATTGTTTTCGTGGCTCTTAGTGTTCCAAGACTCATCTTTATGATTATCGGCGGAGCATTAGCTGATAAATTCCCGAAAAAAAATATTATGTTTTACTCTAATATTATTCGCGCTATTCTTGTCGCAACCATTCTCACCTGGTTCATCGTCGGTGATGTAACACTATATACATTTGCTTTATTCGCATTGTTCTTCGGACTTGCTGACGCTTTCTTCTGGTCAGCAGATGGATCTATTCTGCCTGAACTTGTAGAAAAGAGCCGTTTAACACAAGCAAATTCACTTACTCAAATGACAAACCAAGGATCGGTCATCTTGGGCCCTGTACTTGGCGGTATTCTCATTAAATTTACGAACTATGAAACGATTTTTTCAATTACAATCCTGCTACTCATTATCGCTGCGATACTCGTTCAAAAAATACAATTTACAGTACCCGAAAAAAATGAAACAGATAAAGGCATGTTTACTTCTATTAAAGAGGGAATTTTATATGTAAAAGAATCACCATTTCTTTCAACTTTCCTCATATGTAGCGCCTTTTTAAACTTATTTTTAATCGGCCCAATGCAAGTAGGCTTCCCGCTCTTCGTCAAAAACGTTCTGCACGGTGATTCACTTCAGTTTAGTTACTTAGAAGCGTCTGTTGGCGGCGGGATGGCAATAGGAGCTGTCATTGTCGGATTAAAAAACATTAACCGCAGACGTGGTCTATTTTGTATTATCATGATGCTACTGTCTGGTATATTCTTCCTAGCCATTAACTTTAGCACCGTACTTTGGCAAGCGTTATTAGCTGGAATGTTTTACGGTATTACAATTGCGATGGCTATCGTTCCACTTATGGCAATGATTCAATCAACAGTAAAAGAAGAGATGATGGGGCGCGTTATGAGTTTACTCATGCTTTCATCGATGGGATTCATTCCGCTCTCTTACGCATTTACATCGCTTGCACTTGGAATCGGCATTCCAATTGTAACGGTTATGAAAAGCGGTGCAATCGCTGTTATCGTCTTTGTACTATTTGTAGCAATTCGTGTTCCAGTTGTAAGAAAGTTCGATTAGCTACTTGGGGTAGCACCACATCGCTATCAAGCTAAGCTTATGCAAAGTCAATTTTAGACGAGATTGTTTCTTTTTTCTAAAGGGCAAGTGTAGTTGATTGAAAGATTTGCATACGAAATAAACCCTAGCGGGTTTCACTTTTTTGAATTAAGCGGCTTGATTATCAGACAGGGTAAAATTGTAAACGACACCTAATATATCAAAGACCGTTTTTTTCTCATATCGATGAGATTTCCGCCCGTTTTGCTGTAGGAGATTGAACAGGCGAAGTAACACCTTTGATAGCTCTTGGGTGTTTTTCTTACGATTAGTCAAATGTTTTTTAGAGTTATAATTGATTAAATGCCAGAGATTTTAAGCCAATTAGAATGCAAGCCAAATACCCCTAATATGTGTCCATTTTTTACTAGGGGGAAGATATGGTACGATGGATGAAACTATGGTTTTAGGCGGCTAACCGATAATCATAGTGCATATTATGTGTAATGAGATAGAAGAGAAGCTTCAATAATTTATTTACACATGCAATGGACGCAACTTTATGACACTTGTTATAAGGTTGCGTTTTTAATTTATCGTAATACTCAACAATATGATTTTGTCCGTAACGTCGTTGTTTAATCATGTTCTGGATGATGAGGAAAAGGAGCTTCCGCAAATGTTTATTTCCACGTTTATTGATTTTATCTTTAAAAAAGGTTTTACCTGATTGAAAACGGCGTATATCAATACCAGCAAATGCATTGAGTTGCTTGTTATTGTTAAAACGAGTAATATCTCCTATTTCAGCCATCAAGCGTACGGCAGTATTCGGTCCAATCCCAGGGAGACTGCGAATGATATCGTATTCTGCGCGTTGCTCAGCTACATACACCATCTTGCTAATACAGATTTCTTTTTGGTGAAGAAGCTCTTGATAGCGCCTTGCGTATAATTTGAGCTGGTCACACAGAACATCGTTCTGAGAAACAGCAGGATAGCAAATTTTCGCTATTTCAAGTATCTGAATCGCTTTTTTCTCCGCCGTAATATTTGATATTTTTTTATTGGTATTGGCACGAATACGATTTTTTATAATGGTTTTAGAAAGACCTAAAACACAATCTGGGTGGGGAAATAGTTGAACAAAATTTAAAAACAAATCAGATTTACTAGTAAATATTCTTTCCAATTCTGGAAATGTTAATTGGATTACTTTATGCATACGGCCGCGAATTATTGATAATTCATCATCCAGTTCACTATATAATCTAGAAAGAGATTTTAACTGATAGAATAAATTATCAGTTCCGGTAGATACCCTTCGGGTAACTGTAAAATGAGTGAGAGCTAATCGGTGTGCGTCGCTTCGGTCTGTCTTATGAATCCGCAAGGAATCACATTGTATTTTGGCTTCTAATGGGTTTAATAAACAATATGTATACTGGTTATTTTGCATAAATCGTTCTAGCTGTCTGGAATAGATCCCTGTTGCTTCGAACACAATTTCAGGTGATTCGCCGGTTTCATCTGTAAGCTTATGTATCTTTTCTTGTAGCTTTTTAAAATCAGGCTTAGAATGCTTGATTTCACTTTCGAATACGCATTGTTTTTGTGCATTATAAATTACCATATAACTTTTACCCATACTGATATCAAATGCAATAACGTGTTTCATATAGCGCCTCCTCAGGTGGAATTGAAGTCTTCAACTTACACTTATCGATTCTCATTTCTTATACACGATCTCGAAGACCAACATACTAAAAACTGATTCAAATAAGGTAAGTGAAGAAGGTCAGTTTTGTATACGGATTCAGGATCCCAAAACACCCACGACCTCCTCTTCACTTCTACTATATAAAAAATAGTAGTGCGAACCAATGCCTTGGTCTGCACTACTAATCTTAGTATGTTTTGTATAGTTTGGAATAGAAGAAAATAGTCTTTAATCATATATATGGCTTTATACTCACTAAGCTCTCGTTTTTTCTTCATGAGGAGCAATTGGCGCATTTGAAACATGATAGAAGAACAGAATAGAATGGCAATCAACTGACCATATAAATGGCACTCCAATCGTTCTGGTTTTATCTTTTTACAATGATAAATTTGAAAGAATGACTTCCACGTTTTAAATAAAATTTCGATTTGCCAACGCAAAGAATACCAGTCATGTACCTGTCCCATCGGGACAATATCTGTAGGGGTGTTTGTCATATATACATTGATACCACTGAGTCGTTTACTACGAGGAGAATACTTCATTCCTTTCTTTTTTTCTCTTACAGCTTGATCTTGTAATCGTTTTTGTCGCTGTTGTTTTATTAATCGATGAACAATTACACGAGCTGGCACTTTATCAATCATTCCTACATAAGCATCAGCTATTTCACATGTTTGTCCTGGTTGAAGGGAGTTCATTAACGTCTCCATATCTATCTGTATATACTCTGTACCTTTCTTAATTCTTCCATCTTGAAAATAATCAGGGTTAGGATTTTTTTGATAAATACGTGTATTTGACTTGATACGAGAGATATAGTAGGCCTCTTTATCTTGTATATATTGAAGGTCTTTTAAATGAAAATAACCTAAATCTCGGATACATAAATCATTCGCTGTCACAGTTGGGGCACACAGAGCGCCGTAAGTGCGATCATGTTGTTTACCTGGACCTGTATGAATATGTAGGAACTGTCCACTTAACAAATCATACTCAAGTTGAATTTTTATCCCAGCTGTATGGCTGCATCCTCCTACACCTGGATAAACCGATGAAAATACATCCGGGAGTTGAAATGCAGTTGAATCTAAAATACGAATACGCTTGAAAACAGAAGTATATGGAGAAGAAATCGGCATAGATGAGATCAGTTTTTGGTTTAGTAGTTCAGCTAGTATGTGTTGTAAAAGTTGGACGGCCGCCTTATTAAATCGTTGATTCAGTCCTTCAGGACTGATAAGTACTGCTGTTGATGCTTCTAAACAGCTAGATAACTGAGTTAAAGAAGTCATAGCTACATTTTGGCTCACCCATACACATAAAGCGACTAAATCTTTTGCTTGGTACTTACTGGTTCGTTGTACAAAACCAACATCTCTAGCAAGATCCCGTAAGGTATTTGGAGATAAAAAACTTTGAATCTCTTGAGCAAATAGTTGTAATTCGTCAGGCACAGAAACAGACATAAAAAACGCCATCCTTTCCTATGATTCTACAGAAAGAATAGCGCATTTTTTCATTTTAGGGGCATTTCTTTTTATTAGCTTGATAGCGATGTGGTGGGACCCCTATATATGCTTTATTCTCTTTTGTTTTATTTTGCACCAGAACCTAAAGAAAACGTACCAGAGCATTTACAGATCATGTTCCATAAAGCTATAAAAATGCCTATATTAAAGAATTTACCTAATAAATTATTATAGGACTTGATTTTTCAAGTCCTTTTTTTGTTGTTAATTCGTGTGTCCCTTTTCGAGGATACACGGAAATCTCTAAAACTAATGATATATCAACCTTTTTTGAATTTTTCAAGCCCTTTTCTCCATTGCATTTCGAAATTCGACTGGTTTTTAGTTTTCGCCAAGCCGAACAGACCAAAAACGGGTTAAGTTGCTCGACTTGGACTAGCAATTATACCAGCCGAACCGTCAGTCCTTCTGTTCGAAATATTATCTTATTTTCGTACAGATCAACGCTATGTAGGGTTTAGCCCTCACACGACTAGTCAGTACTCACACCCAAAAACACGGGGGAACAACATGGATTATTTGTTTTTATAAATAGCACTTTAAAATCATATATTTATGTACTGTAATTTACACTTTGTTAAATTATTATTTTATACAAATTAATATTATCAAATATCTATTGTTATTAATAGACTTGTTTGAATGTTTCGTATTTTATATCATTTATACATGAGAGATACTAAAAAATATAGTTTTATTATCTCTAAATTTTGTGGAAATAGGAGAGGTAATGGTAGATGCAAATGAGAATTATAGCAGGTATGATTTCTTTTGTATTATTGCTTAGTTTTACTTTACCATCATTTGTTGATGCAGCTGTTGCATCTGAAGATGATGGAATTATTGAAGAGTATATCCCTGAAATTAACATTGGTGTTGACCTATCAAATGTTGATGTTTCTGGTTTTGATTTTAAAAATTTTGAAGAGGAATATGATTTTTTAGTAAATGATCCTGTATTTTTACAATTAGAAGCTGAAGTAAGTAAACCAAGAGTTGAATATATTATTGAAAAAAATCCTTTTACTGGTGAATTAATTGTTAAGAAAGAAATATTACCCGCTATTGTTTTAGGTGCATTAAGAGTTTTAATTTCAAAAGTAGGTAGAAAAGCTGCAGATAGAGCCTGGGCAGTGGCACGTCCCCATGTACAAAAAGCACTCAATTATCCAAAACAATATATTTTAGAAGCAGGTAAAGGTGGAATGATAATACAAGTACGTTCTAAAGCAAATGGAACAAGGGTTTTTGCTTTGGATTATCATTATATTGATGGAAAAGGTCCTATTTTACATTATCATAGTCCTCCCAATGTGAAGGATCACAAATATTTTTGGTAATTTCTAAGGAGCTTATTTTTATGCATAAATACATTTTTGAAGATTCAGTGCATGCTCATTTATATCATTATAAAAACATAGAAGATATTTTTATGTATGAAGCTATAGCTTATAAAGTATGTAAACGAGATTTATGGGTAGTATATTTTGATATTTCCTATTACGATGATTTATTGGATTATCAATTTTCGGAGTATCCTTTTTATGATAAGTATGGGTATGAAATTTTTCATATTCATAAAAAAGATTTAGATGAGTGTGAAGGAAATAAAATGTTTACTAATTGGTTAATTGTAAATTCAATTATTTAGTTGTATAAAAAATGTTTGTCAACGGTAAGCGAAGTGAAGAGCATTAGGGAGTTGGTAAACTCATTATCCCCAAATCCTCTTGATGTACCAAAACGATAAACATTTTGGCCTGCCAACCGGCGAGGGATCCCCCTCAAAATGGTTCTGGTGCAAAAACTTCAAGGTAATTACAAGTAATCTCTAAAATTTGGACATACTGATACTATTACTCTAAAAAGGTGTATGATCGGTATGGAAAAGAAAAATTGGTTCAAATGGAAGCACTATCAGCCTGATATTACTTTATTAAGGGGTAGTACCACATGCCCATCAACCTAAGATTTTGAAGTATCCCCAAAACGAAAATTTCTTCTTTTCATAGTTGTCCATAGAAATTTAGTTCGTGTTTTTCGTTTTGGGGAAGAATGTATTTCTTAACTTGATAACGATGGGGGGTTCCAAAAATACTAGAAAATATAAAACAGAATATTAGAAACTTTATGTTAAAATAAGTATATTGAGATGATGATACTTATTCAAAAAAGAAATTCGTTTCATATTCATTATTTCACAAAAAATTGTAGGAGGAGAAATGAATGGATTTACATATTACGAAAGAATTAAATGTAACTAATAAAAACAACATTAATAATAAACTTTATGAGTATAATTTAAAGCATTTCCCTAGAGATTTACGAGGGAGATATCAGGAGATTAATTTATTCCTTCAGGATAAAGACAGCAAGGTTTACGGAGGAATATTAGGTGAAATTTGCTGGAATTGGTTAGAGATTCATACTTTTATAATTGATGAAGATATACGCAAACTAGGTTATGGAACTAAACTTTTATTAGAAATCGAACAAATAGCTTTAGAAAAAAATTGTGATTTCATAAAAGTAGATACTTTAAGTTTTCAAGCATTAGACTTTTATAAAAAACATGGTTATCATGAGTTTGGAGTCCTTGATAATGTCGGCAGAGACTTTAAGCATTACTATTTAAAAAAAGACTTATAGGGGTAGCGTAACATTGCTATTAAGCTAAGATAAATCTGTATCCATAAAACAAAAAAAGCGCTATTCTTTTTGTAGAAATATACAGAAAGGATGGCGTTTTTGATGAACCCAATCATCTCAAATGAACTGAATCTTTTCGCACAAGAGCTACAATACTTTTTATCTCCAGTAGTCCTACAAGATATCGCCAAACAAGTTGGCTTTGTACAACGATCTAGTAAGTATCAAGCAAACGAACTCATTGCCCTTTGCGTATGGCTCAGTCAAGAAATCGCTAGCACATCACTTACACAATTGTGCAGTCAGTTAGAAGTTTCCACTGGGGTACTTATGAGCTCAGAAGGACTGAATCAACGCTTTAATCCAGCAGCTGTCGCATTTCTTCGAGAAGTCTTTACTTCTCTTCTCACACAAAAACTCTGTTCAAGTCACTCACTGTCTGCACACGTGATCTCTACTTTCAATCGTATCCGTATTTTAGATGCAACAGTGTTTCAACTTCCTGACCATTTCGCCACTGAATATCAAGGTTCAGGTGGGAGTAGTAATACCGCAGGCGTGAAAATCCAATTGGAATATGATTTACTTAGTGGTCAATTTCTTAACGTACAGCTTGGGCCAGGAAAGAATAATGATAAAACATACGGTACCACCTGCCTTGAAACCGTAGAGGCGGACGATTTGTGTTTACGTGATTTTGGTTACTTCGATTTAGGAGACTTACAAACCATTCATGATGAAGAGGCTTACTATATCTCGCGGTTGAAGTTGAATACACGCATTTATATCAAGAACCCTGAACCAGAATACTTCAACAATGGTACGTTAAAAAAGCAAACAGAATACATTCAGCTTGATATGACACAAATGATGTCTGGTCTAATCCCTGGTGAAACGATGGAAATCCCCGAGGCATACATTGGCCAAAATCAGAAGCTTCCAGCACGTGTTATTATCCATCGTTTAACCGATGATCAAACGCAAACACGTCTGAAAAACCAAGCGATACGTGAAAAGAAGAAAGGGATTGTCATGAAGGATAAAAGTAAACGTTTAATGGGCATGAATGTATATATCACGAACACGTCGCTAAAAGAAGTGCCGACGAACTACGTGCATTCATTATATTCACTTCGTTGGCAGATCGAAATTTTATTTAAAACATGGAAGTCATTCTTTGAAATTGATGAATGTAAAAATATAAAAAGAGAACGCCTAGAGTGCCATTTATATGGACAACTCATCGGCATTCTCCTCTGTTCTTCTACGATGTTCCAAATGCGACAGTTTCTGCTTGAAAAGAAAAAGCAGGAGCTGAGTGAATACAAAGCGATTTATATGATTAAAGATTACTTTCCGTTACTGTTTCAAGCAATAGCTGTTGGCACAGAAGAACTTTTAAAAATTCTTCATCGCCTTTATAAGCTGCTCAAAAAGAACGGTCGTAAATGTCATAGGTATAAGAAGATGACCGTCTTTGATATTCTAGGGATTGTGTATAAAACGACGGTGAAGCATAGACAAGCTGCCTAGCGAAAAAATCAAATTTTAATAGGCTTCTTTAGCATGCCTACTTTTTTATTACTTAATAGTTTTGAAACAAGGATTATTTCGTATCTAGTAATTTACTTGGTTAGCTTGATGGGCATGGGGTAGTACCAGCAAAACGCGGTAAACATACGTTAAGACAAATATTGTAAATAATCGTAACTAAAAACAAATATCGCTTTTGTGGTTATTTGTTTTTAGTTATGGTTTTGGACATATGAAATCTCCATACGAAAAGGAAAATAAAAGTACCACTTAAAATCACCAAAAACGAAGGTTTATGGTGAAAAAATCCCTTAGAGTATAAAAAAATCAATTTCCACTTCCAAAAAATGTATTAGCGTATATTTTCCGCGAAATGTTGGCGGGACCCCTACTTAGAGTCATGTATTATACACATGACTCTTTTTTAAATGGATCGAATAACGGTATTCCCTTACTTCTCCTTAATGCCGCTCCCCACTCTAATCCAATTTCTAAAAATAAATCTCGCATTGTACTATACAACAGTGCTCCAACATCTTTACGAATTTCTCCGTACTTATACGCTCTCACAACACTTTTCACCCTCAAAATTAAATTGCTACGCGCTTCTTCATCAGCTAATATTCCCTCTAATAAAGCACCTTGTTCTAGTAATCCGCTCTTTTTATAAGCAAGTTCAACCTTACTCCAAAATATATTAATCTTCTTCGGATTACTCGTCATCGGCACCAGTGCGTATATAAAAGGCTTCGGTATATCGTGACGACAATACGTTTCATCAAGCTCGTACGTTACTTTTCTTTTCTCTTTTATTTGTGGAATGTTTTTAGAAAGAATTGTTTGCCCCTCATTTTTTTGCTCGTTTCCACTACAGCCATCTGTACGATCATCACTTTCACATGCGGACATTTTCATACGGTCATCCATGCGGTCAATTGCAGATTTAAGAAATACATATAAGTTTGCACTATATCCCCCGCGCTTATATCTTTCTTTTGTCGCAACACGTTTTATAATCCCTAGTTCCTCTAACTTTGCAATCGAGCGGCGTACCGTACGAATACTCTTTCCAACATTTGTAGCAATCGTCTCCATTAACGGACAAGCAACTCCCACTGTTTTCTGTTTCTCATTCACTGCATACTTTCCTAAAAAATGAATAATGATAGCATCCGTTTTATTCAATTGAAATCGATAGCACTTCAAAATTTGTTTTTGATATGTATTAAACTCTTCTTTACTTCGAAATTGACTATATGGTTTCATTAAATTATATAAGCTTCCCATTTTTATCACCTCACTTATAGGTAAGAAATAGGAAGAGAAATTGGCGTGATATTTAATATTTTTTTATCCCGCATTAACGGGCAGTAAGACTCCCACCTCCAGATTCGGCGAATGCGAGGAGGTTAGGTGGGAGATCAACTGCCCGTAAAAGCCCGATTGGTTCAACTAATAATCAGTGGGGGATGGACAAAACCCCCACTGATTAAGTTTTCACTTTATTGGAGATGAAAATATGATTGTAATTAGTGCTTGTTTAGGTGGTATTGCTTGTCGTTATGACGGTAACGATAATCTCGTTTCACAAATAGAAGAGTTATTACAGAGGGAAGATACCATCCTTGTTTGTCCCGAAGTATTAGGCGGTTTACCAACACCACGCCCTTCTGCTGAAATTATCGGCGGTAATGGCGATGATGTTTTAGATGGAAAAGCAAAAGTAATGACGAAAGAAGGCCAAGATATCACGGAGGCTTTCGTGCGTGGTGCTTATAAAGCATTAGAACAAATAAAAGATTTAAACCTAGAATATATAATTTTAAAAGAACGCAGTCCATCTTGTGGTAGTTCTACTATTTACACAGGGGAATTTAACGGCAATAAACAAATTGGTTACGGGGTAACAACGGCTTTATTTAAAAGACATGGATTTAAAGTCATTTCAGAAGAGGATTTTGAGAACGAAAAAAGGAATTGACCCTGTTCGTCAATTCCTTTTCTATCTGTCTTATTTCACACTTAATTTTTCTTTCACTTTCACAGGAAGCTCGTCCTTTTTCACTTCTTCCCAAGCAGTTACACCTTTTTTATCTGAGTGGAATACACGCAAGAAAGCTTCTTTACGAAGATTTTTTTGAGCTGTGAATTCTAATTCTTTCTCTTTACCGTTTTTATCAAAACCAGTTAGTTTATATTGGTAATCTTTATATGGCGCACCATCATTAGATTTACCATTGTACTCTTTTCCATCAACTGTAATTTGAACGTAATACTCATCTTTACCCATACGGTTTAAATCGCAGCCAACTAAAAGGCTTGCAAATACAACTAAAATACTAAAAAGTGCAATATGTCTTTTCAATTCCTTCACCTCATGTGTTTTTCTTATATTGTTATCTTAAAGCCTAAGCTTTAAAGAAGAAATTCAAAAACATGACATGAACATTACATTTTTGTAAGATAAAAAGACCCTCCTTAGAAACAAATCATAAGATTCATTTCTAAAAAGGGCCTATATCGTACAAAGTTTTATTAGCAATCTTCTGGCTTACCAGCATTCGACGCTGTACGGAAAGATGATCCGCATCCACATGATGCGATCGCGTTTGGATTGTCGATTGTGAATCCGCCGCCAAGCATAGATTGCTTATAGTCAACTTTCACTCCCTTTACAATCGGAGCACTTTCTTTATCGATAACAAATTCAACACCGAAAAACTCAAGAACTGTGTCGTCTTCTTTTGGTTCTACTTCAAATCCTAAGCCGTAAGAAAGACCACTACATCCGCCGCCATGTACAGCAAGGCGCACGTATTTCTCTCCATCTTCAGCATCTTTTAACATATCTTTAATTTGAAAAGCTGCTTGTTCTGTTACTTCAATCATGAAATACACCATCCTTTCTGTTCTCATTCTATTATACATCTTTACGCTTCTATCTTGTACTCATACACTCCGCGGCAAATTATTTCCGCAGGTCCTTTCATTAATACATTTCCTTCTTCTGTCCATGCGATCATTAAGTCGCCGCCTGCTAAGTGAACCGTAATTTCTTTACCGTGTTCCATTTTCCCATTTAAAATTGCCGCAACGACAGCTGCGCATGCTCCTGTCCCGCAAGCTTGTGTTACACCAGATCCTCGTTCCCAAACGCGGAAATTCATCTCTTCATCATTCAAAATCTCGATGAATTCAACATTCACTCGCTCTGGGAACATTTCATGCGTCTCAAGAACCGGTCCTAACGTTGTAAGAGGCGCTTTTTCTACATCATCAACAAAAATAACCGCATGTGGATTCCCCATTGAAACAGCTGTAAATGCATAACGGTGATTATTGTATAAGAAGTTTTCACGAATAAATGGTGTTTCTCCTTCACCAAGCATCGGTATCTCTTCACGTGTTAAACGAGGTGCCCCCATGTCGATTTTCGCTAATGTAACTTTGTCATCTTCTACCGTTACTTCTGCCGTAACAATACCAGCTAACGTTTCAATTGTGAAAACTTTACCTTCTACTAGTTTATGCTCATACGCATATTTCGCTACGCAGCGTAAACCATTTCCACAGCTCTTTCCTTCTGAGCCATCGTTATTAAACATGCGCATTTTTACTGGTGCCACGTCAGAAGGACAAATTAAAATCATTCCATCTGCACCAATACCAGTATTAATATTTGAAACCTTTTCCGCTACAATTGCTAAATCTTCTTCTCTAATTTGTTCCTCAAACATATTTACATATATATAACTATTTCCAAGACCATGCATTTTTGTAAAAGAAAATTGGCTCATTTTTATTCACTCCAAAAATAATTTATTATTTCAAGTATAAAATGCATGCTTTTAGAACACAATATGAATGTCCCCCGTTTCTCATATTTGACAGTGTTTTGGCAATAAGCCGTTCTTACACAAATCGTGTAAGAAAAAAGCCCTTCTAAAAGGGCCTTTTTTTTCGAAATAAACACTCCTATTAAAGTGAAACTTTAATCAGTCTGGGGACGGGCAGCAGGGATTCAACCTAACTTCCTTGCTTCAGCTGAATTTTGAGGTGGGAGTCTTACTGCCCGCAAATAGCGAGATAAATGAAAAAAGAAAAACGTTGCCTGTTTGCAACGCTTTAAAACATTGGATTTTCATCCATATAATCATATACATTATTTACAAGTTCTTCTACTGTTGCACCTTGTACAACTTCACCATTTACAAGTGCAAATGGACCTTCAAAACAGATGCCACAATATCCTAAACAACCATATTCCATTACGTCTAAATTAGGATCTTTTTCTAATTTTTCTAAAGCTGCTTGCGAACCGCTTGCAAGGTTACCTACACAAAATTCGATTAATGGTTTAATCAAAACTCTCTCCCCCCTGTATCTCTAAACAAATTACCATTTACTTTATATGGTATGTGCATACCTAATTTGCGAAACGGATAAGTAACCCTCTCTACTTGTTACCATTCCACTTTATTTATAAGAAGAAAACTAAGCTGTTTCTTGTTGTTTTCGTTATATATTCTAAACCATTTAGTTACTTCACTATTTCACTTCATAATAGATAGTCTTCTTTATATAACATACTACTCATAATGAAATAGTAAATAGTAACTAGAAAATGAAAACCATTTACTTTACTTTTCTTCTTATTGTACAACAGAGTATTCATTCATGCATTGTTATTTGTTCACAAATTCGATATAATTTGATTGTGTAAAGTCAAAATATTTTATTAATATAAAATTGTATGATTAGGGGATATTTCAACAGAAAAGGGGTAATCCATCATGAAACACCTCGTACTACTAGGTGGTGGCTACGGTGGAATGAGAATTCTGCAGCGGCTACTTCCAAGCAACCAACTTCCAGATGATGTACAAGTGACATTAATCGACAAAGTACCATATCATTGCTTTAAAACTGAATATTATGCATTAGTTGCGGGTACAATTTCAGAAACGCATATTCGCATACCGTTTCCTGAGCACCCACGTCTCAATATTCAATACGGAACAATAACAAATATTGACCTCGAAACGAAGGCCGTTCATCTCGATGGCGGTGAAACGATTCAATATGATGATTTAATTATCGGGCTTGGCTGTGAAGATAAATATCATAACGTTCCTGGGGCAAAGGAATATACACATAGCCTACAATCAATTGAACAAACACGTAAGACATATGAACAATTAAATAGCTTAGAACCAAATGCAACAGTAGCTGTCGTTGGGGCTGGTTTAAGCGGCGTTGAAGTGGCAAGTGAACTTCGCGAAAGCCGTTCAGATTTAAAAATCTATTTATTTGATCGAAAAGATAGAATTTTATTCCCATATCCAGAGAAATTAAGTAGATACGTAGAAGAATGGTTTGTAAAACATAAAGTTACCATTATACGAAACTCTAACATTACAAAAGTGGAACCAAACATTGTATACAACCATGATGAACCACTTGAATGTGATGCAATCGTCTGGACAGCTGGTATTCAAGCAAATGAAGTTGTTCGAAACCTTCCAGTTGAACAAGATGGTAGCGGACGGGTTGTTTTAACTAAATATCACAATATTCCAAATAACGAGCACGTTTATGTCGTAGGAGATTGCGCAGCACTTCCACACGCACCATCTGCTCAACTTGCTGAAGGTCAAGGAGAACAAATTGTCCAAATATTATTAAAACGTTGGAATAATGAACCCCTTCCTGATGAACTGCCTGTTATTAAATTAAAAGGTGTTCTCGGTTCTCTCGGCAAAAAACACGGATTTGGTTTACTAGCAAACCAACCATTAATGGGACGTGTACCGAGATTATTAAAATCCGGTCTTCTTTGGATGTACAAATATCATAACGGTTAATACTTTAAAGGCTGCCTACATAGTAGACAGCCTTTTTCTATTCATTTTTTGTAACTACTCAGTCATTCTATGAAAAACCGACAGAAAAGCATTTTTTTAAATGGTCGAGAGGGACTGGCTATGTATAGTATAGGATCGGTCAGTGCCTTTTCCTGCCACGCGCAAAGTTTTAAAACAAAGAAAAAAGATGTTCCTTCTAAAGAGACTTTATTTTTCTATTTCCCTCTCTTTTTGATACGATATAACTAGAATCAGAAAGGAGCAATTTATGTTTATATTAAAAGACATCATATATAAAGATATTCTACACATTCCTTATTTACAGATTCAAAAAGAAAAAACAACTTGTATTATCGGTGAAAGTGGTAGTGGTAAAAGCACATTACTTCGCATGTTAAACGATTTACAATCACCAACATCTGGCACAATTGAATATAACGGAAAATCTATTTTAGATTATCCTCCCATTCAATTACGCCGTGAAGTTGTCATGCTCGGACAAACTCCGCCTATTTTTGATGGAACAATTAAAGATAATTTATTAATGGGACTTCGATTTTCTGAAAAGCCATTTCCAAATGACGATGCCCTGCAAGGCGCATTAACGACTGTTAGCCTAGATAAAAAATTAGAAGATAACGCCTCTTCTTTATCAGGTGGTGAAAAACAAAGACTTGCTTTCGCTCGTATTATACTAATGGATCCGCCCGTCTATTTATTAGATGAACCAACTTCGGCACTAGATGGTGACACAGAACGCCGCGTTATGAAACAATTTACTATGCTGGCAAGAGAAAAGAAAAAAACAGTTATCTTCATCACGCACTCGCAACAACTTCCAGAAGAAATCGCAGACGATATTATTGAAATTAGTAAAACAAACGGTGCAACTAGAAAGGAAGTGCTATCAATTGAAGGGCGTTATTGAACTACAAATTTGGCAACTTGCAGCTGCATATATTTTCATCCTTATTTTAATCGGACTTGTGAAATTAAAAGGAATACCGCGTGAGAAACAAATTACAATTGCTACATTACGTATGACAATTCAGCTCGTACTAGTCGCATATGTTCTTACATACATATTTGAAAATAGTAATCCGTTTTATACAATAGCTCTCATTACTTCTATTACTACATTTGCGATTTTCAACATTTATAAACGAATAAACCTTCCTATGTCAAAAGAATTAAAACGAGTAGCCGCCCTCTCCATGATCGCTGGATCAATTGGCCCTCTTCTACTATTTATCTTTGTCATTATCGGACACGATCCTTGGTATGCTCCGCAATATATCGTTCCTATTGCCGGCATGCTAATCGGTAACGCTATGACAGGTATTTGCCTCGGGGCAAACACCTTTTTAAACAGTATGAAATCACAAAGAGACCATATTGAAGGTGCACTTATGCTTGGCGCAACTCCAAAACAAGCAGCTGCTCCGCTCATACGGGACGCTTTCGATTCTGCTATTTTACCAACAATTAATTCCATGGTCGGAATGGGAATTATAAGTCTTCCAGGCATGATGACAGGACAAATTTTATCCGGTGTATCACCATTTACAGCTATCCAATATCAAATTGCGATTATACTTGGCATTTCTGGAAGTACAGCTTTCTCTGTTATTATCTTCTTACAGCTTGGTTATAAAACGTTCTTTAATAAGCGGTGCCAGTTGAAAGAAGTTGGAGTACAATCATAAAAAAGACGCTCTGCAAGTTACTTACAGAGCGTCTTTTTTCTTTGCTAATCTTACGCTTTCTTAACGAACTGTGATTTTAACTTCATAGCTCCGAAACCATCGATTTTACAATCAATATCGTGATCTCCCTCAACTAGACGGATACTCTTTACTTTCGTACCAATCTTTACAACTGAAGAAGTTCCTTTTACTTTTAAATCTTTAATTACAGTAACAGCATCGCCATCTTGAAGAACGTTTCCGTTCGCATCTTTTACAACTTTTGCACCATCATTACTTTCAGCTTCCGCTTCTTGCCCCCACTCATGGGCACATTCTGGACATACGAAAAGAGCGCCATCCTCATACGTATATTCTGAATTACATTTTGGACAATTTGGTAAAGTAGCCATAAATTCATTTCCTCCGTTCATTATTTATACGTAAAAATCAAATCGAATTTTTACATGTCGATAAATAAAATTTGTATAGCATTTCTTTATACTGCCATAGTCTCACGTTATTGACAAGCCTACCTCAAATTCTCATTTTTTATTGTATTTTACAAAATTTCAATTAGTATGGCGTTTGTTTACTAATGTTTTTCTCTTCTTGTTACATATCCTTTCTCATAAATAAAAAGAAGAATCTTCATTAGACTCTTCTTTTTGCGATACATCATTATCTATTTATATTAATACCAGGCATTTTCTTCAATATAAAATTGATACTCTTCTGCTTCTTCTTCATTTAACTTTTTATCGTTTAAATAAATTTCTTTCCATTCAAATCTCTGTTTATCTAAATACACAGCGAACTTAACCTTTACATCCTTTTTTTCCTCATAATCATAACCAGTAAATTCTACTATATCAAAACGTCCTTCTTTTTTTACATACGTCCATTTTGGATCATCAGTAAAAACTTCCAATGTAATCCCTTCATCACTTAAACGAACTACATCTTTTATATTCGGTTCCGTCGGTAAATCCGATAACCCATAACCAGCTGCACCAAATACTACAAATAATAACGCATTTAATCCAAGCATAATCCCAACATGAGTGCCACCCTTTGTTTGGAAGTAATAATTGTGTTGTGCATCAGATAACTCTTTTGCCTTATGTAAAACACGAACTGTATGCTTGTAATATAAACGATTCCCTTGCCATCCAGTAAATAGCATAGTTCCGAAATAAACAATAAAATCGATCCACATCGGGATATCTATAAAAACAGAGGTAATTAAAGTAGGAACTGCTACTAATGCAATAATAATAAATAATTTATACATCTTGCGATAAGCTAACCACAATAATGGGAAGAAAAAGGCTATCCAGTTCCAACTATTTCCCTTCTCGGGATCTTTTGCTTTCCCCCACTTAAAGTCGTAATATGCAGTATTATTTCTCACAACTTTATGTAACTCTTTAGAAGCTATCGCTTCCTGTAAAACAGTGTCCTTCACGTACATCATCCTTCTCTTATTTCTATATAACTTTATTGTATATCTATAAAAAGAAGGAATCTAACAAAAAATAGTTATATTTCATAAAGATGAACAAAAATCGAATACATTCCGACAATTATCCATTCTATATTCCATTTTACTATTAAATATATTAGAATACTCATATATAAGACATTTAATACACTATGTTAAACATCTTGCATATTCACAAAAAAGGATGTATCAAAATCATTTTGACACAACCTTCTCCTATTAAACTACTATTGTAATATGACCTAGCCTAAAATCTCGACTTAAGAGACTTCACAAATTAGCTCTCTACTATTTCAAACATATTTCCACTTACACAACTAATGAATAATCTATCATTAACTTCCTCAATTGATACAATAAAATCCACTTCAACTACATTTTTAGGCAGTTTAATTATACCTTTCGTTTCGCCAGATTTTGAAGTGAGAGTCTTACTGCCCGTTAATGCGGGATAAACATCAAAAAGAACAGTCTATTGCATAATGTTTCACATGAAACTATCTATATTTTAGATTATCTTTCGACTTCTCATTCCTTGCAAAGTACTTTTTCATTATATAAAAATAGTAAAAGCATCCTTTATATGAAGGATGCTTTTACTATTCACCTACCACTTCCCCCTACACTCTTCAATTACATACAGCAAATACCGCTTCGTCATATCAGCCCGTCTCCACCTAGAGAGCTTTCGCTTTCCTTCTGGATTCTGCCGCATTCGCTCTACTTCCCTTAATAAAGGCTCCCACTTATGAGAGTAAAGTTCCAACATGTATTGTAATCCTCTATCTTTTGAAACAATTGTTTTATGATCTAACGTATATAAAATACGTCCCATCGTAACGACAGCTGATTCTACCCATTCTTCTATGAAAAATAAATAAGGACGCTTCGCTTTTTCAAACCAGTAATGTTCTACGTTGTATTTCATTGTATTTACTACATCGTCCCACTTTATTTGAAAGGAAAGGTCTTCTACTTCTTTCCCGCTAACTGTAATACCTTCATTTTTCAATGTCCACCATGTGACCGCGTTAATATCCCAATGACCAATATCAGCCTTACCATCTGCACAATACACGTACTCATTTATTTCATCATTGTATTTCCCTAAGTCAGCAAGCGGAATATACATACCGTCCATTCTTTTACCTAACGTACTTTTACTAATTTTTTTATGCAGTTCTATAATTTGTTGTTTTTCAGCTTCATTCACGGAATCACTTATTACCGTAACAAAATCAACATCGCTCGTTTCTATATGAAATGCTCCTAGCGCGATTGATCCGTAAATATATACCCCGACTATTTTTTCATCTAAAAAAATTTCTTTTAATTCTACTATGTACCGCTCCATTAACTGTTGTAATTCCTTTGGTAACGAGTGCTTCACTCCATTTTTCACATCTATCCCTCCATTAAAAAAAGCCTTTGCGAATTCGCAAAGGCTTCCTGCTTTATAAATATTTCTCGATTTCTTCGTAAACATCCTTCAAACGAGGATTTCCTTCTCCAACAATTTCTCCATTTACAAGAACGACCGGATAAAATAGATCTTCTTCCACTACGCGCTCTGCGAATGCTTTTTTATCTTCATCTTCTTGTTCTTGTTGAAAATCAATATACTCGAAATTAAATTTATTTTCTTGGCCTTCATATTTACGACCAATCGCCGCTTGTAACCACTCAAACGTTTCTGTTGAAGATGGCATTCCGACGCAACTCGCACAAATCACTTTCGTCCCATACACTTGCACATTAACCATTTCTTCTCCCCCACTTCTTGCCCTAACAGTATATTCAGATGTCTTAGTACATAAGCACATCATTTTACAAACTTATTCCATACCCCTATACTGAAAAAACACGTTGTACACACGATATAATATTTTGACAATAAAACAAGAAGAGAAAAAATAGATTTTCCCCTCTATCTTGATTATAATAAAACTGATGAAAGGAGTCGATAAAAATGGAAAACCCACATATGCAAGAACAAGTACTAGAGGTATTAGATAAATTACGTCCATTCTTACTTCGCGATGGCGGAGACGTTGAATTAGTAGACATTGAAGAAGGTATCGTAAAATTACGCCTTATGGGTGCATGCGGAAGCTGCCCAAGTTCTACAATCACACTAAAAGCTGGTATCGAACGCGCATTACTTGAAGAAGTACCAGGCGTTATTGAAGTAGAACAAGTATTTTAATTAAAAGCGGAAGCGGCTCGTCCAAAATGTGAGGAGGATGGAGCTTCTGACATAGAGGCGCTTTTTGCCTCGGCGGAAGAAGCGAAGCCACCGAACATTTTAGCCGCTGGAGCTAGATAATATCTAAAAGCAGAAGCGGCTCGTTCAGAACAGAAGGTCATTGGAGCTCCTGACGAAGAGGCGCTTTTTGCCTCATAGGAAGGCGCGAAATGGCCGACTGTTCTAGCCGCTGGAGCTGGATATCATCTAAAAGCGGAAGCGGCTCGTCCAAAATGTGAGGAGGATGGAGCTTCTGACATAGAGGCGCTTTTTGCCTCGGCGGAAGAAGCGAAGCCACCGAACATTTTAGCCGCTGGAGCTAGACATTATCTAAAAGCAGAAGCGGCTCGTTCAGAATCGCTTCCTAGAAAGAGACCCAAATGGGTCTCTTTTTTTATTCAAATAACACTTCCCCTTTAACATCATAAAACAAAATTGGAAATCCTTCTCAAAAAGTGCGATAATTAATACTATAGAATCGTTCACACATATACAGAAAAAAACATAGGGGGACGACACATGCCAAGAATGGGGAACACTTTCTTAACAATTCAAGAACTAGAAAAGAAAAAAGAGTATTTATTAGACCTTTCATCCGTTATACCAACATGGAATGCAAGTTATCAATTTTTATTTAAAGAAATCCAGCAAGAATTATTGAGTAAAGTAAATGAAAAAATCGAAAGACATCAATTCATTTTAAATATATGTGCAGATCAACAGGTAGGGGCATAATGTATTACATACAATTGTGATATATAAAAAAGAGACCTCACCCGGTCTCTTTTTTCATTTTAAGACAGCCAATCTAATTTCCTAATGCCTAACTTATCAACAGGTAAACGAAATGACTCGTAAAAATGATTCATAAATTGCTCAGTGCGCTTCACATCGTGTAAAATGATTTCTAAACGGGCTCTATATATGCCTTTTTGTTCTTCGTTTCCTGTTTGATAATATCGTTCAATCGTTTCAAAGTAGTGAAGCGGGAACAGAAGCCTTGCGAATAATAAGCGCCAACCAAATGAAGAGAGCGAATAATTACGTTCATAATCTGTAATGAATTGAACTACCGTTTGCTCCCAATCTTTCTTTTTTTCTATCATCATATAGCGAATACATTCTGCTATATCTCTACTTGGGTGATCATATACCCAATCAAAAGGAAGTTTTAAACGCTTCGTTTGCTGCCATAATAAAGGTGTAAATCGTTCTTGGCAAATTGTTGCTGCGTCAGTTATTTGTGGTGTATCGTCCATTTCTGTATCGACAACATATTGAATTGCATTTTCTGCAACTCCTAAGTAATACGGGAAGGATTCAATAAACAATTGATCGAATACGTCTGAAGGATGGTTCATCACTTGCGATTGCCAAAACCTTTCTAATTGGTCGAGCCTTTTTTCCCATAGTGCTTTCCATTCACCAATGCGGCTTAATTGCTCAACTTCTTCTGGAAAGAATGCGCCACGTTTATGGAATATAGAAAGCTCACTTCCTAATGATGTAGCATGTCGCTCTAACATACGCATACCTTTTAATAAGCAGTAATTTTTTTCTTCTATCTCACTTACATAGTAGCCGTGTATAGTCGGAACGAAAGTCGAAACAGTTATATCCCCTTGCTGGTTCATATAATCACTGAGCTTTTTCATCTCTACAAGTACTTCTTCCTCCATTTCTCCAATTGGAACAAGTACATAAATTTTGTTGCGAATCCAAAAGCTTTTATAGGGGCCAAGGGGGATTAATTCTTTAACATGCATGTGATAATGCTCATAAATATGCTGAATCATCGCAGTCGCCACCTATGGTTTTTCTTTATATATATGAGCTTGTGCTCGCCTTTCATTCCTATGCACATGATAAAGCAACGAAACGTATACAAATACTAAAAAGAAAAAAAGGTGATAAACATGAAAGACTCAAATCAACTACAAGAAAGAGCATTACAACTATTACAAGAGCGCGGTGTAACAATTGACGATATTGCTGATCTTGTTCATTTTCTTCAAAAGAAATACCATGCAAATTTAGAGATGTCAGAATGTCGCTATAACGTTGAGCGTGTACTATCAAAACGAGAAGTACAAAACGCTCTTATTACAGGCATTGAACTTGATGTCCTTGCTGAAAAAGGAATGTTAAGTCAGCCGTTACAAGATATCGTAAAACGCGATGAAGGACTATATGGAATTGATGAAGTCATCGCACTTTCAATCGTTAACGTGTACGGGTCAATTGGCTTCACGAACTTTGGATATATCGATAAATTAAAACCAGGTATTTTAGAATACTTAAATGATAAATCAACTGGAAAGGTGCATACATTCCTTGATGATATCGTTGGCGGAATCGCTGCCGCTGCTTCAAGTCGTTTAGCGCACCGTGCTGAGCATTCAGAATAAGGGGTCTAGGCCGTCAGTCTCATACTGACGGCCTTTCATATTCCATAAGCATGAACTCTCTTCCACGGCTCAAAAAAAGAGGTCCTACTTGAAATCCAATGTTTTTATACAGCCTAATCGCTCTCTTATTGAATGTCGCTACACTCAGTCGAAACATTTTCGAATTCAATTCCTCAGTAGCAAATGCTATTCCCGCTTGAAAAAATATTTCCCCCATCCCTTTCCCTGTTAACTCCGGCTTCATTCCAAGCCCAATATCTACTACATCTTCTCCCCTATATAAATTAGCATCTCTTCCCCCTGGCACTTGTGCATTTTCTCCAAAACAAAAATAGCCGATGAATTCTCCATTCTCTCCGCAACAACCGTAATACGTTCCATCTAGCAACTCTTCTATTACTTCAGCATCTCCCGAAAAGCTATATAACGTATAGGGATTTTCATACTTCCACGTATTTATTTCTTTCGCTTCTTCTTCTGTTAACTTATGTATATCCATTCATCTCGCTCCTTATCAAATACTCTACTAATCTATATGTATTTACTCATTCATTTTCCAAATTTGATTCTCCTCTAATCGTAATATGCATAGTTACATACGCACACCCCTTTAAAAAATGCTAAAATTTATTTGAATCGCTGTTGTTACACTTCTTGATTAAAGAAAAGACGTTAAAACGGAAATTAGCGTCTTATCAAACTCAAGCAATTGACACATTTTGTCATCATGAAAGACACTCGAAAGAGTGTCTTTTTTTTTCTATACCTGAGAAGGACCTGCTCATTTACAAAATTAATGCATAAATTAATATAACTCTTAAACGCATTATTCCCTTTCTATACGTTGCAGCGTTCGTTGCGACAGATTCGGATAATAAAAAGCACTCCAGCCAGAGTGCTTTTTACTTTCAAACAAGGAGGTTACATATATGGATAGTACTCTTGTATTTAACTTTGGCATTGGTATTGTTATCATTTTATTCGTCTTTTTTGTACTTTGTATGAGCGGGATATAGAACGGCTATTTTTAGCGTCTTTATTTTAGAAATAAAAAACAGGCAACCTCTTCCGGTTACCTGCCTTTCATTACATCTTCTCAATCCACTCCGTCAAGTTGTGCACAACTTGCGTCGGTTGTACTTCATATTCTGTTAACTTGTCCACAGTTGTTACTCCAGTGTGGACAAGAAGGGTATGCATACTAGCATTTATCCCCGCTAAAATATCTGTATCGTAGTTATCCCCAACCATTAAAGCTTCTTCTTTTCCTATGCCAAGCACTTTTAACGCTTGTTCCATAATGATTGATTCTGGTTTACCAATAAAGATTGGGTCCACACCTGTTGATACTGCAACAACTGATGTTAATGAACCGTTACCTGGTAATAATCCGCGCTCAGTTGGAATTGCGATATCCCCATTTGTTGAAATAAACGTTGCACCGTTACGCACAGCAAGGCACGCTTTTGCTAATTTTTCATATGTGATATCGCGATCTAAACCAACAATGACGAAATCAGGATTTTCATCCACAAGTTCAAATCCTTTTTCCACAAGAGCAGCATGTAAGCCCTCTTCACCAATCATATATACAGTTGCATCTTGTTTGCGCTCATAAATAAAGTTCGCTGTAGCCATACTCGTTGTGAATACTTGCTCCGCTTTCGCTGGAATATCGAAACGAACAAGTTTTTCTGCAACTTGTTCTGGTTTACGAGTTGAGTTATTTGTAACGAATAAATATGGAATACCGCGCTCTCCTAATGCTTTTACGAAGTCGCTTGCTTCTTCAATTTGCTCTTCACCGCGATACATTGTACCGTCTAAGTCAATTAAATAGCCTTTATACATCTGTTTGTCTCTCCTTCTATGCTAACGTTCTCATCTATCATACCACTCTTATATTAACCCCTTTTTCAAAAGAAAAAAACGCTTTACCTTAAAGCGTCCCATAACGTTCATTTTTTCTCTTTTATTTGGTACGAACAATTACAATCACCCACACACATATTCGTTAACGTCTTCACATTTGCACCTGTAAATAACCGCTTGTACATATCTTTTTCATCTTCACACACTTGCGGAAATCTCTCTGCAATTTCCTTTAACGGACAGTTTTGTTTTTCAATTACGAAAGAATTTTCTCCATCTCTCTTTATTTGAACCATATAACCATTTTTCTCTTGCATAGCAGCTATTTCCTGTACTTTATACGCTAAATTACTTTGATTACTTATCTTCTTTTGCAACTGCTCTTCCATTCGTTTCGTTCTCTCTTGTAAAACGTAACGAAGTATTTTTTCATCGCCCATTCGAGCTAAATCATCAAGTATTTCAATAGCAAACTGCTTATATTCTTTCGGGAATGTATCTTCTCCCTTTTGACTTAATCCATACAAATATGTTGGGCGTCCAACATGCTGCCTTACCATCTTTGAATAAATTAGCTCATCATTTTCTAGTTTACTTAAATGTCGACGAATCGCCATCTCTGTAATTTCTAGAGCTTCGGCTAATTCTGCTACAGTATGCTCTCCTTTTATCTTCAGTAATTGTACAATCTCTTCTCTCGTAGTACGTGCTTCCCCCATAGCTCACCCTTCTCCCTTTTCTTTCTCCTATACAATATAAGATCCCCAAAGGAATTCCCGGGGATCTTATAAGCACAATTATTCTGGTACAAATGCAGATACAGGTCCTAATTCCTTTTCTAAATAACTGTGAATATTCGCTGGGTATTTCTCTACCACGGCGATATGTTTTTGAATCGTCTTATATAATTCATCATGATTCATTTGAATATAATCTTGCGTAAGCATCTTTCGAAGAAGAATAATTTCTTTAATATGCGCTCCCTCTTCTCCACTTATAACTCTCTCGTCCATTAAAATATCAATAATATCTTCGTAACTTCCTGGATCGCGCATAATAAATCCATCAATCATCGCATTCCCTACATCTAATATACAATCGATAATAAGATGCGCCATGCGCTCTAATGCGTAAAATTCAAACTCGGTTTCATATGTCTTTTTCTCTTGAAATGTATTTGTTGCTCGTTCTAAACATACTAGCATTTGTTCTATTTTCTTTCTGTCTACGAAGTACATGAATGTCACCTACCTGGAAATTAAAGCATTTACATTTTAATTGTAACGCTTTCTTCTGAAAAAATCGACAATTTTTCGAATTCACCTTTTCCTCGTTATTTGTTATAGTTATATTTGTATGATTTTTGAAATTGGAGGAATGCAACCTTGGAACGTGAACTCGCACTAGAAATTGTCCGTGTAACAGAAGCAGCAGCCTTAGCATCCGCACAGTGGATGGGCCGCGGAAAGAAAAACGAAGCAGATGATGCAGCAACTACAGCTATGCGTGATATGTTCGATTCAGTAAACATGGCAGGTACAGTTGTAATTGGTGAAGGAGAACTTGATGAAGCACCGATGTTGTATATTGGTGAAGAACTAGGAACAGGTAACGGTCCAGAAGTAGATATCGCCGTTGACCCATTAGAAGGTACAAACATCGTTGCGAAAGGCCTTGCAAATGCAATGGCAGTTATCGCAATCGCAGATAAAGGAAACCTTCTTCATGCTCCGGATATGTACATGGAAAAAATCGCGGTTGGTCCAAAAGCAGCTGGTAAAATTAGCTTAGATGATCCAATTGAAAAAACAATTGATATTGTAGCAGAAGCAAACAATAAAAAAATTCGTGACCTAACGGTTATCATCCAAGAACGTGAACGTCATCAAGATATTATTGACCGTGTTCGTGCAAAAGGTGCACGCGTAAAACTATTTGGTGATGGAGATGTTGGTGCATCAATCGCTACAGCTTTACCTGGAACAGGTATCGACTTATTCGTAGGTGTAGGCGGAGCTCCAGAAGGCGTTATTTCTGCAGCAGCATTAAAATGCCTTGAAGGTGAAATGCAAGCTCGCTTAGTTCCAATGAACGAAGAAGAAGAAGCTCGTTGTCGTGAAATGGGATTAGAAGATCCTCGTCAACTTCTTATGTTAGATGACTTAGTATCTGGTGATGATGCAATCTTCTCAGCAACAGGTGTATCTGCTGGTGAATTATTAGACGGCGTGAAATTCCTTGGCGGAGATTTAGCTGAAACATATTCTATCGTAATGCGTTACAAAACAAGAACAGTACGTTTCATTAAAACGCATCACCATTTAGATCATAAACCACACTTAAACTTAGATATTTAATAAAGGAGCCATGTGTATGGAAGAACGTTTCTTTCTGTACGACGATACAGTCGCTACAAGAACTCGTTTCGTTAGCTTTTTGGGGGAAAATGAGCGTCATGATTTAGCGCTTTTATACTCCGATCGTCATTACGGTAAAACGATAGTCCTTGATATGCAAAGCAACAAATTTGCTATCATCGGTCCTGACGATTTAAACGAACAAGGCTACTTAGAGCATGCATTTTCGATGTCTGAAGAAAATGCAGAAGAATTACGCTCATTTTTATTTGAACTTATATAATTTATCTGGTGCACCAGCTATGTTAGCTGGTGTTTTTTTACAATTTATATTTTGAATTTTCAATCTCATGTGTTATACTTATGAACAAATCTATTTGGATAGAAAGGACGTTATCTGCGTATGCCAACATTTACTTTGTAATGGACCAGCAATTGGATAGCATTACTCTCAAAAAAAGCACCGTGCTTTTTCAAGGGAGTAGTCTGCCCATTCCCATTACGAAGGAACGTAACGCATCTGTAGTATGATGTTTACGGAGGTTCCTCTTTGGGGAACCTCTTTTTATTTTTGTCTCTTTCTTATGTCTTCATACTACAAGACATCCAAATAGCTGTATTACGTTCCTTTGCCACTAATATAAGAGGTGAAGGAAAATGCAGAAAGTACAACTTTCTTGGAGTTTATATGAAAACGAACTAGCAACAATCGAAAAGTATTGTAAAAATTGCAGGCGTACTACCCTTTTTACCGACACGAACATTCGCAGGCATAACGCAAACGGAAAGAACATATACCGATTTGCAATTTATAAATGTCCGAAAGATCATACGTGGAATCAAAAACTTCATATTTATAAATCATTTACTGATCACGTCGAAACTGTCGAGATGACTCAGCAAGAACAAACGGAAACAAGTACTACCATTTCCATTACACAATACAAAGAAAGTGGTATAGCCGAAATAACGATCGTATTAGACATAGTTTTCGGTTCCCACAGGATTGATAAAGTGTTATCCACATATATTTCAGATTGGAGCCGCACTATCATTGTGGATAAAATTAAAAATGGGCATATCCAATTGAACGGACAACAAATGAAACCAAACGCAATACTTTCTGAAGGCGATCATATTTCGATTTGTTTGTGAGCGAGTATAAAAAAAAATCCTCTTACAATCGTAAGAGGATTTTTTCATTTCTTCACTTTTCGTAATACAAAGTGTGCACAACCGAAGTTACAGTACTCGTATAAATACTCTGATAAAGTACTAATTTTCGTATCATATGTCGAACGTTGATTACTATCATCAAAGAATCCGCGCAATCTAAGTTGCTCATAACCCCAGTCTCCAACGATATAATCATATTTATTTAAAATTTCTGCATAGCGCTCTTTAAGTGCTTCTTCACTAAAACCGTCACGAAAGTTTTTAATTACTTCGTACTGAACATTATTAACGCTCACCGTAGTATGAATCTCTTGCTTTTGCTCCATTATGAACTTCCTCTCTAAGCATTCTTCTTTTTATCGTATCACAAAGCATAACAACCAACAATTTCAAATACAAAAAATTGAAAATTAGTGCATGCTATGGAGAAGGAGGTGCTACATCGTGAAAAAACAAATTATACTCTCTCTTCTCACTCTTTCCTTATTTGCAGGCTGCCAATCAACTAATAAAGCCGAAATGGAGCGTGAAGAAGGAAGTCGTGTTCTTGTTTCCAACAAAAACGACATGTATCATACGGAAAATACAAATACACGGCTCACAAGGGTGGGCTATTCATCTAAACAAAAACATGAAGTATCTAACAAACAAGTAGGCGCCATTAACCGTGAGAAAGTCGCTGAAATGATTACAAGCATGACAGTCAAACTTCCTGACGTCACCAATGCCGCTACACTCGTTACCGACGACGAAGTGTTCGTTGTATACCGTGCAAACACAACGGATCCAAAACTCGTAACAGATCAAGTATATAAAACTGCTTTGTCCATCGTTCCTCGCTATTATAAAGCATATGTATCAACAAACCAAAAGTTGATTTCTCAAATTCAAGGTCTTCAATCTGGTAGCTTAAACGATAAAGAATATGAACAAAGTCTTGATATGTTAAAACGTGAAATGAGCGATAATCCTCATTTGAACAATACGGGGGATCAAACTTTAAATGACATGATTAAAAAATAAAAAGGTGGAGAAAACCTCCACCTTTTTACTATTTCTTACGATCCGCATAAACCTCCATCGCATCACACATAAACTGCGCTAAACCTTCACCAAACTTATCAATATTTTTCGTAAAACGCTCATCAGCAACATACATTTGACCGAGTCCCTTAAAGGCCTCTAATGAATATTCACCAAAGTTTTGCAAGTAATCATACCATACCCCGATTGCGGATTGCGCCTCTTTAGAATCAGGTGCTCCATTTCGAAGTGCTGCTAGATTTCCGTAAATATTATTAAACTCCTCCTGTTTCTCTTTAGACATCCCCTTCGCTGTTTTATTCGCTTTATCTACAGCCTCATCTCCCCATCGTTCACGTGCTTCTTCTTCGTACGGATTATGGCTGAAATCGAAGCCTTCAAATTTCTCTTTATTCGTCATTTCAATCTCTCCTTTTGTATGCTGAATTGTTTTATCAATCGTCGCTATCACCTTATCTAACCTGGCTCGCTTTTCAAGAAGCATTTTCTTATGAAGCTGTAGTGCTTCTTTATGGTCAAATGACGGACTCTTGATAATTTCTTTAATCTTCTTCAAAGGGAAGCCTAGCTCTTTAAAAAACAAAATTTGCTGCAACGTTTCTAAATTTTCATTGGAATACAGACGATATCCAGACTCTGTCGTCTCATCTGGGGTTAACAACCCAATTTCATCGTAATGATGCAGTGTGCGCACACTAATCCCAACTAAATTAGCTACTTCTTTTACCCTCATTGTCATGCGTATCTCCCCCTTAATACATACGATAAAGTATGACGCAACGTTAGAGTCAATAAGTAAATTCATTTATCTCTAAAAGTTTCATCTCTCCCATATTTCATGCATAATAGATATGTACATATATTAGAAAGCGGTGAAAGTATGGTTTCAAATACTGTAATTGCCAGCATCATATTTCAACTCGTTGTTTCGGTTCTGGTCCCAATTATTGTACTCGTTTATTTCCGTAAAAAATATAATATTAATTGGAAAGTGGTCGGCGTTGGTGTTCTTATCTTTATTGGATTTACCCAAATTCTCGAAACACCGTTCCACCTATTTATACGTGGTAATCCAGCAATCGCTCCATTTTTAGAAAATCCGTATGTCTTTGCAATTTATGGCGGACTAACTGCTGGTATTTTTGAAGAATTAGGACGCTTCGTTGCCTTCTTCTTCCTACTAAAAAAATATCTAGAATATAAAGATGGCTTCGCTTATGGAATTGGTCATGGCGGGACTGAATCCATTTTAGTTGGCGGATTCTCTGCATTGCAGACACTTATATTCGCTAATGCTATTAACAATGGTAGCTTCGCTCAAATGGCAGAAAAACTACCACAATTAAACCTTGTAAAGGATATGTTAATAGAACAACCTGCTTATTTGTACTTCCTTGGCAGCTTGGAAAGAATTATGGCTCTTGTATTGCAAATTGCCTTCACAATGCTTGTCGTATACGCGGTAAAACAAAAGAAATACATCTTCCTCGTATACGCTATACTATTCCACGCACTTGTAGACTTTTTCGCAGCACTTTACCAAACAAAAATGATTAACATCTTTGTAGCAGAAGGAATTACTCTTCTCTTCGCGATTGGTGGTTTCATTCTTATTCGTAAAATGAAAGAGAAATTAGTAAGTGTGCCAGAGTAAAAAATAACCCACCAGTTGGTGGGTTATTTTTTCAGGCTGTGGAGAAAGCCTTCTCCACAGCCTATTTTTGTGTCTGAACCTCTTTTTATGTGTCAACACTGATAAAAAAGAGGAAAAGGAGAGATTTCTTATGATGGGTGCTTTAAAAAATCATCGCGACGAGCGTGTATCTGTTTCTGTAGAAGAATTGGTTCCACAAGATCATTTCCTTCGTGCGATTGAAGCGACAATTAGTTTTGATTTTATTGAGGAGAAGTTACGCCCTTATTATTGTGAAAACAATGGCCGTCCGTCAATCCATCCTATCGTTTTATTTAAGATGATGTTTATTGGATATTTTTATGGTATTCGTTCTGAGCGTCAATTGGAAAAGGAGATTAAAACGAACATTGCCTACCGTTGGTTTTTAGGGTTCTCTCTATCAGATACAATTCCAGATCATTCTACAATCAGTTGGAATCGCCGTACTCGTTTCGTTCATACAAATATTTTCGAAGAAATTTTTGATGAGATTGTGAGACAAGCGACGGAGCGCCGTATGGTAGGAGGACGTGCGTTGATGACAGATTCCACACACATTAAGGCCAATGCCAATAAAAATAAATTTGTACATAAATATAAAAAAGAAAAGGCAAAGTTCTATATAGATGAACTAGAAGCTGCGGTAATCGAAGATCGTGAGGCGCACGGAAAAAAGAATTAAAACCTAGAAAGGAAAGTGATACCCCTACTAAAAAAACTCGGATAAGTACAACGGATCCAGATAGTGGATTTTTAATGAGAGATGGAAAACCGAACGGTTTTCATTTTTTAGATCATCGTACGACTGATGCGAAGTACAATATTATTACAGATACCTATATAACGGCTGGAAATATGGCAGATTCCGAGCCGTATTTAGCACGTCTACAAGCTCAAGTTGATAAATTCGGGTTTGAAGTGGAAGCTGTAGCTCTTGATGCAGGCTATTTTACAGGATATATCTGTAAGAAGTTATCAGAAAGAAATATATTTATGGTGATGGGGTATCGCCGATTTGGAAAGAGAAATAAAGAAGTACCGAAAAGCCAATTTAAATATGTAGAAGAAATGAATGCATTTGCTTGTCCGATGGGATGTATTTTAGAATATGCGACAACGGATCGCGAAGGATATCGTCAATATAAATCGAATCCAGAAGACTGCGCTGTTTGTCCGCTACGTGAGGTATGCTTTTCAAAGAAACAAAAACAAAAAGTTATCACCCATCATATATGGGAGAAATATAAAGATATCGCTAGAAAAAACAAACTAACAGCTACAGGGAAAAAGTTGTATAAAGTACGATGTTCAACTATAGAGCGAAGCTTTGCGGATGCAAAAGAACTACATGGCTATCGATATGCTCGGTTTCGAGGGCTGAAATCTGTCCAAATGCAGGCTTACCTCACCGCCGCTTGTCAAAACATGAAAAAAATAGCCCTCCATCTAACCAAAAAGGGGTTGGTGGAGGGCTATTTTTCTAAATTCTACTATTTTTTGTTGTTTTCTTTCGCTAAAATCAAAAAAGATTCCAGAGTGTTGGGAACCCTAAAGGGTTTCCCAACACTCTGAAAAAATAACCCACCAGTTGGTGGGTTATTTTTTATATGGATTTTCGTAGTGATGATAACTTTTCCCCCCTCGCAGCTCCCTCTTTGTTTCTGCATCTATAACGATGTACTTATGAAACTCATCTATTTCATTTTGAGTAAAAGAAGCAAAGAAATATACTTGGCGATCCGGGTGAACAAAAGAGCCTTCCATCGTCATTTTACTGTGACAACCGACATCTGTTTTTTGCAGGAAGATAAATTCCTCATGTGGTACTTCTTTAAATGAGATTTTTTTACGAACACTATATGCTGCATTTTTGTACTCTTTATAGATTTTCTTATCTAACTGTTCATAAAACACATCCTCACTCACAAATGGCTTATTTCGATTGCTTGGATAGTCTAATTTTTGATTTGATTGTGCATATGTTGTGGACAATTGCGCGAGAAAACAAATACTGAATACAATGCATATCATTTTTTTCATAATTGCACCTCAAATTTTCATTATCCACATTACTTTTCCACATACTTAGATCACTATTCCGTTTCCAATAAAAAGGAATTTTTTCCACATTTGTCGAAGTATATAGCGTCAACTTGAAAGATGGGGATGAATTATGAAGAAAATTATTGTAATACGACATTGTTTCGCAACTGGACAAAAACGTGATGCCGAATTAACGTTTGCCGGAAAAGATCAAGCTAACACCCTTGCTACATTCCTCTTAGAAAATCAGCTACAAATAGATCATATTATTTCGAGCCCATTTGTCCGAGCTATCGATTCCATTCGGCCCTATGCGATTCAAGCTAACCTATCTATCGAAGAGGATGAACGATTAGCTGAACGTATATTAAGCAACGTTCCGATGGATGATTGGATGCAAAAACTAGAATCTACTTTTACAAACATAGATATTGCCTTTTTAGGCGGAGAGTCAACAAAACAAGCAACGGACCGTGCTATATCGCTTATCCAAGACGTTTTAAAGTTAAACCATACTACAACACTACTCGTTACACATGGAAACTTACTTACGCTCATTTTAAAGCACTTTGATCGTACGATCGGCTTTAATGAATGGAAAACTTTAACGAATCCTGATATTTATGAAATTACACTTGATGAACAATCTATCATAAAACGATTATGGGAAGCGCCATCCAAGTAATATCCCTTTCCAATACATTCAGTTGACACCGCGAGGAGATATGGTAGAACTGCAGTAAACATAGAGAGGGGTATCATTCAATATGTACGAAGACGTACTTTCTTTACTACATAAAACAAATGCTTCTTATGAAAAATTTGAACACGAACCAGTACTTGACTATGAAACAGATCGTATCGTTCGTGAAAGACTTGGTTTGCAAGGCACTCCAAGTAAAAGCTTATTTTTAAAATCAAAATCCGGGGAGCATTACGTATTCTTTACGTTAGAAGGCACTCGCCTCAACCGAGGAGAGATGAAGGAAATAACAGGAGAGAACTTATCTCTCTGTTCTCCTAATGAGCTAAGAGAAGAAACTGGTTGCACTCCTGGATGTGTAGCTCCTTTCGGTTATTCACAAGATGTAACGATTATTGTGGACAGTTCAATTTATACTTACGATAAAATTTTAATTACACCTGGTGTACCTGAATTTACAATTGAATTATCCACAGAGGAATTAAAAAAGATTTTATCCACATGTCAAAATAAAGTTTTAGAGTATAAGAAAAAAGAGAGCTAATGATTAGCTCTCTTTTTTCATTATTTCGCTTCTGCTACTTTTTCTTTTGCAGAACGTACTTGCTCGTCCGCATGATAAGAAGAACGTACAAGTGGGCCAGCTTCACAGTGGCTAAATCCTTTGCTAAGTGCAATTTCTTTTAGCTCTGCAAATTCTGCTGGTGGGTAATATTTAATAACTGGTAAATGCTTCTTAGATGGTTGTAGGTATTGTCCAAGAGTTAAAATATCCACATTGTTTGCACGTAAGTCATCCATTGCTTCAATTAAATCTTCTCTCGTTTCACCTAAGCCCAGCATAATGCTCGATTTAGTTGGAATATCAGGCTGCATTTCTTTTGCTCGACGTAAAAACTCTAATGAACGGTCATATTTTGCTCTAGCGCGAACTCGGTTAGATAATCGACGTACTGTTTCAATGTTATGGTTCAAAATATCTGGTTTTGCATCCATTAACATTTTTAAGTTTTCTTCTACCCCACCCATATCAGATGGTAATACTTCGATAGACGTGAATGGATTTTCACGACGTACAGCGCGTACTGTTTCAGCAAAAACAGCTGCTCCGCCGTCCTTTAAATCATCACGTGCAACCGCTGTTATAACAACGTGCTTTAAGCCCATTTGTACTACAGAATCTGCTACGCGTTCTGGCTCTTGTAAATCAAGCTCAGTTGGTAAGCCTGTTTTAACCGCACAAAAACGACAAGCACGTGTACAAACCGCACCTAAGATCATAAATGTTGCTGTTTTCCTTACAGCCCAGCATTCATGAATATTCGGACATTTCGCCTCTTCACAAACTGTATGAAGATTCTTAGAACGCATCATTTTCTTTAAGCCTGTATAGTTTTCATTCGTGTTTAACTTAATTTTCAACCATTCGGGCTTGCGCTTATACTCTGTTTGTTTTGTCATGGTTATCAACTCCGCACAATATGAAATAGTTTACCGTGTTCGCTTCTTTCAATGTAACATATCTATTCTAACGTATGAAAGCGATTTGCTCAAATGAAGATTCTAAGATTTTTTCCAATCGTTCCCTATAATGAAATACTCCGTATATCCCACACTAAAAAGAGTGATGTTGTGAAAGGAGTCTATTTCATGCTTCGAAAAATTTCTCTTTTGCTTTCGATTTGCTTTCTTCTCCACCAAAACATCGCTTACGGTGAAGATAATCAGCAAAGCATATATGAAAAGCGCATGGCACTATATAAAGAAACTGAGCAATCTTCCGGTATTCCGTGGTATTACTTAGCCGCAATGGATCAATACGAAAGAAACATACGGAGCGTAAGAAAAGATATTCCGAAAAAACCAGATGCCATCATTTCCCTTTATTTCAAACCTGAAATATGGGCTGGACCTGTTAATAGTAATGATACTCTCCCCCATACAATTTCTCTATTTGGCGGAATGGGTTTAGATGGTGACAAAGATGGATTTGCAAATGCAAATAACGACCGTGATCTTCTGCAGACAGCAGCAACCATTTTAAAGAAACAAGGAACGTCGGAAGACCGTATTAACATTATGCTTTGGGAATATTATAGACGTGCAAAAACAGTTGAATTAATTACAGAATACGCCCGAATTTATAAACATTATGGACGCATTAATTTAGAAGGCAATGCTTTCCCTCTCCCGATTCGCAGTGACCATAGCTATCGTAGTACTTTCGGTGCTGGTAGAAGCTTTGGCGGCAGGAGGATTCATGAAGGAACCGATATTTTTGCTGGATATGGCGTACCAGTACGATCAACCTGCTATGGCGTTATTGAAACAAAAGGATGGAATCGTCTTGGTGGATGGCGCATTGGTATTCGTGACCTTCATAATAATTACCACTATTACGCTCATTTAGGCGGGTTCTCTAAAGAAATACAGCTCGGACAAATTGTCGAACCAGGAAAAGTAATCGGATTTGTCGGTAGTACCGGCTACGGTCCTCCTGGTACAGCTGGAAAATTCCCGCCCCACTTACATTTCGGCATGTATAAAGACAATGGCTATACAGAATGGGCTTTCGATCCATACATGCATTTAAGCCTTTGGGAACGAAAAGAACGAGCAAATACAAAACGATAACCGTAGCAAATTGCTACGGTTATTTTTTATAAATATAAATCAACAGAACACTACTGACTAATTATCCATTTTCTTTTTATCTGGTACAACAACTCCCCCGCTTCCGTAATAAGTAGGCACTTCACCTTGAACGATGCGCGTCGCAATCGGAATGTTTTGCTTCACTTTAATTTCTTTCGTGCGTAACGGAATCATAACTTGTAACGTCACTTCCACTTCCATAATAATTTTGATCGCTGTATTATTAATTCCTTGAGGCTCAACTAATTGTTTAATATCCGTATTCACATGACCAATTGGCGTAAAATTAATCGGAATATCCGGTCCTATATTACCAAGAAGCGCATTATCAGTTATGCGCCCAAAAGGAACTGACATAGATACCCCATTCTCTTCAAAAATACCAAGTGCTTTCGTATCCCCTTTTTCTACTTGTTGTAAATATTTTTCTATGTATGCAGTAGTCGATGTTAATATTTCATTTACTTGTTTTGTATTTAAATCAATTGTAGATACTTTCCCGTTCCTATCCGTTTGTACTTTCATTAATGAATCTACATCAAACCCTTCATTAATTCGGTCTTTTACCGCTTTCGTCATAACTGCGGTTGCCATTTTATGAGTCTCTGTTTCCCCATACTTAATTAACGTTGGCTGAATACTTTTATTTACAATCCATAAACCTTGAACTACCATTACGATAAAAATAATAAATGAAATAAGCAGTATATACCGAAAGGAAATCGGTCCCCTTCGAAACCGCGAATTTTTCGAACGAAATATGCCCATAAGAAAACCCTCCTTCTTATATTATTTCTATGCAAGAAAGAGGGACGATATATGCTTATCTCATTTTTAATAGTGCATCTTTTCCGATTGTGCCTACCGGAATACCTAAAGCTTCGGCTCCAGTCGTTACTGATTCCAGCGGTGCTTCAAGAAGTTGTTCAATCGTTCTTACACCAACCGCACGGCCAGCAATAATTCCTCGATCACCTAACTTCTCATTTAGAAGACCTACATCTAAAGCACCGCACATAATATATCCTTTATCGCTCATTACAGCTAGCAAATTTGTCTTTGGAAGTTTTACGCTAACAGCAATGAACGTATAGTTATCAATTATAATTGGCTCTACATTAACCATAGTTCACACTCCTCTCTTTCTTATCTTTATGACAAGAGAAAAATGAGTGTTACAAGTTAACTAGCCTATAGTTTGACTGAAGATGTATAAGTTATCAACATGTCTGTTAGTACATCTCTAAGCAATTCCGGCATATAATATTGTTTGTCAGAAAGTGTGGATAGCTCTGGGTATAAGTATCCGAATGTAAACATATCAATCGTTCCTACCGTATATATCCGGTCTAATTCCAGAGATTCGCCGTTAATCAATACATCTTCTAGTAAAATTTTATTCCCTGGAATCGTATCTGGAATCACTTCCAAACCATCGTAAATCATTTTCCCCATTACTTTTCCACGAAATCCGAATCCTTTCACCTCAAGATTCTCCATATTCGGGCGGCGCGCTTTCAAAATAACTTCTCTTAACGTTTTCCCTGGCACTTTTAACAGACATGGATTAATTGGATGTGGACAAATCCGATGAATATCTCCGCGCGTCACAACACCTTCATTTAATCCCTCAAGAAGTACACCAGCATTCACCATCCCAACATCCGCATTACACCACTCTTTAAGTGCACTTGCCAACATATGAGAAAACGTCGTCTCCTTAAACCAATCAACCGGCAATGATTCTTTTAAATGAACGACAGGCTCAGCCATTATCTGTTTACTTTCTTCCTTTAGCATTTCAATTGTGGATAACGGCTCGCTATAAGCACCTAACCGTTCTGTCTTAATCGCTCTACCGTCTTTTTTCAACAGTCTCTTCGTCTCTTTATCCACAGTAAGCTGAACGTGACCAACGTAATGTCCCCACTTTTCACAACAGCAAAGCAAAGTATTATCCACAAGAACGCCACGCTCAAATAAATGATGCGTATGTGCCCCTAAAATAACATCTATATCATAATGCTCCGCCATATATTCATCCATGCTTTTTCCAAGGTGAGACAGGACAACCGTAATATGTGCCTCATCTTTCACTTCTTCTAAAATAGACTCTAAATGGATGATTGGATCTTCAATATGCCAATCTAACATATGATAAAACTCTGGATAAGCTACCGTTAATCCAATAAAGGCAATCGTAATCCCATCTGTCGTTGTATGTAATTTATAAGGCTTCGCCCACGCTGGACGTACACCCTCTTTTTCAAATAAGTTCGCTACAAGCACCTCAAAACCAGCATCATCATATAGACGATTCAAATGCTCTTTCGCCAATGTAATTCCTTCATTATTTCCGATCGTTACATAATCATATAACGCCTCATTTAATAATTTTGTATTCCCAAGTCCATTTGTCGCTTCCGAAATACTATGAAAACGATCCACATGATCGCCAATATCCACAGTTAAAACAGTCTCTCCCGCTTCCTGTCTTCGCCTTTTCTCTCCTTGTACAAACCGAGAAATTTGCGGCCAATTTTCAAAATGACTATGTATATCGTTTGTATGATAAAGGTGGATGATCGTTTCTTTATTTATATTCAGAGAAAAAACCTCCTCTCAGTTCCTTACTGCCATTTACGCTATACGTACGCAATAATCCTGTAAATACTTTTCGTCTTTTCTTGCTATTCTACATTGTACTCGCATTATAAGAAAAAGCCAAAGATTGCCCTTTTAATATGGAAAACTTTATTTTTTCTAATCTGTGGATTAGTTGGAGGAGGATTGTTTTTGTAGTCGGTGTTGGGGACCTATTTGTCAGGAAGTTTGTTGGACGGATTGGCGAAGAGCTTTTTGCTGCCTACTAGATGGAGTATTACCCTACACATATACCTTGTAATACGACATATGTCGTGTTACAATCTCATCATAAGGTGGTGAACCATAAAATGGATAAAGAGATATTAAAAGGAAGTATTGATATTTTACTTCTCTCCATCATTAAACAGCACGATACGTACGGATATGAAATTATTCAAAGGCTAAAAGAAAACAGCAATGATCTATACACAATGAGCCAAGGTACACTCTATCCAGCACTCAAACGTTTGGAACAAAAGGATTTAATAAATTCATACTGGGGTGAATCTGAAACTGGTATGAAACGAAAATTTTATCGCATTACTACGAACGGAAAGAAAATTTTAGAAGAAAAACTAACAGCATGGGATTCAGTTACAACTCTTATTAAAACTTGTCAGAAAGGAGCTTTAAATTAATGACGATTGAAGAATACATAAAAAGTATTGTTCAAAAAACAAGCCTATCGCAATCTGATAGAGACGAACTATACTTTGAAATTTACGATCATCTTACAAGTTTAAAACAAGAATTTCTCGATCAAGGAAAATCTGAAGAAGAAGCTACTACATTAGCCATTCAAAACTTCGGAGAAGCCTCTACTTTAGGAACTGAAATTGAAAAAGCGATGCAATCTTCTACGCAAAAATATGTACAGTGGATTGGTTGGGGATTATTTTTACCGTATTCATTTGTTTTATTATTTAAACTGTTGCTCGGGAGGCCAGCTTTTTACTTTGGTAATCTGAAGTACTTCTTTGAAACAGGCGACTGGCATTCTATACACGGTGGGTTAATAAACTTAATCCCGCTCAAAAGTACAATCCGCTATTTAAGTGGATTCGATCTAACACATCTACTAGATCCTTATAATATAGACATCGTACTTATGAATACATTAGGAAACGTCATCATATTTATCCCATTCGGATTCCTACTTCCTTTATTATTTAAACAAATAAACAATGTAAAAATGGCGTCTAAAATTTTCATTAAGTTTATTTTATTAATTGAATCGTTACAACTCCTTACTTTTACTGGTGTTTTTGATATTGATGACATCATATTGAATATGCTAGGTGCTTTAATTGGATATGGTTCTTTCATTAGGATGAAACATATTTGGGAGCGTATTAAACCTGTGGATAAGGTGGATACGATTTAGATTCGGGGGTATCCCAGCCTGCCCTGAACCCAGCACAACATAAAAAAGCGCCCTGCACTGATATGATCCCCTTATAGTAGACAGGAAAAAGAAAGCACATTAACCTGTTTACTATGGAGGGGATTTTTTCATGGGAAAAATTAGAGTCACTTACGATGTAGAATTTAAGAAACAAGCTATAGATTTATACTTAATAGAAGGCATGAGCTATAAAACCATTGCGAAAGAATTAGGTATTCATCACTCGGTTGTAAGTCGTTGGGTGAAACACTTTGAAGCTGAAGGAATCAAAGGACTAGAAGAAAAACGCGGTAAAGCGAAAGGACCAGGTTTAGGTAGACCAAGGGTTAGACCCGAAGATCCTGAAGCTAAGATCAGACGATTAGAAGCGGAAAATGAAATGTTAAAAAAGCTCTTAGGGATGTAAAAGGAGGAATGAAAGTCGTATCCAAAATAAAAAAATTCGAAGTCATCCATGAAATGACAAAAACAGGTTATACAGTGACCATTCTATGCGATATTGCTGGTGTAACCAGAAGTGGGTACTACAAATGGATAAAACGGCATACGACGCCTTCAAAAAAACAATCAGAGGATATCGAAATTAAGAAAAAGATATTGAAGTGTCATAAAAAATTAAGAGGAATTTATGGATATAGAAGAATACAAGTTTGGCTGAAAGCCACATATAACCTTCATTTGAATCATAAACGCATCCAAAGATTGATGAGTGAACTAGGTATCAAAGCCGTAATTAGGAAAAAACGACCTTATTACGGAAAAAAAGAAGCTTATGTGATTTCAGAGAACCATCTAAATAGGGAGTTTCAAGCTTCAAAACCGAATGAGAAATGGGTAACCGATATTACCTATTTGATTTTCAATGGACAGCGCTTGTACTTATCCGCTATTAAGGATTTATACAATAATGAAATTGTTGCCTATGAAACCAGTCGTAGAAACGACTTAAAACTTGTGTTAGATACACTTAAAAAGGCAAAGAAAAAACGAAATGTGAAGGGAATCCTCTTACATAGTGATCAAGGGTCCCAGTATACATCTCGTCAATATAATCAATTACTTAAAAAATATCAGATGAAGGCAAGTATGTCTCGAAGAGGCAACTGTTGGGATAATGCTTGTATGGAAAACTTCTTCAGTCACTTTAAGGCAGAGTGTTTTCATTTACACTCCTTCCATAAAGCGAATGAGGTCAAACTTGCCGTGCGTAAATATATGTACTTTTATAATCATCAAAGATTTCAAAAGAAATTAAATAACCTGAGTCCATATAAATATAGAACTCAGGTTGCTTAGTTGCGCTTTTTTAATACTGTCTACTTGACAGGGGTCACTGCACACAGCAGGGCGCTTTCTTCATACATATATTATCCAGTTCCAGCGGCTAGACTGTTCGGTGGCTTCACTTCTTCCTATGAGGCAAAAAGCGCCTCTACGTCAGAAGCTCCATCCCCCTCACATTCTGAACGAGCCGCTTCCACTTTAAATATGTCCAGCTTCGTCTCCTAGGCCCTCATGTCTAAGAACCTTCCGCACCAGAAGATAAAAAGCATCTTCTGTGCGAAAGAACCTTAGCCAACGGGTCTGAACAGTCGGCTCCGCATTTCTATTTAACCGATAGAACCTTCCATCTCAAACTTGATTAGACGGTTCATTTCAACTGCGTATTCCATTGGAAGTTCGCGAGTGAATGGCTCGATGAAGCCCATTACGATCATTTCTGTAGCTTCTTGCTCAGAAATACCGCGGCTCATTAGGTAGAATAATTGTTCTTCTGATACTTTAGATACTTTCGCTTCGTGCTCAAGTGAAACGTAATCGTTTTTGATTTCGTTGTAAGGAATTGTATCAGATGTAGATTGGTTATCCATGATTAACGTGTCACACTCGATGTTAGAGCGAGAGTTTTTCGCTTTTGGTCCGAATTGTACGATACCACGGTAAGTTACTTTACCACCATGCTTCGCAATCGATTTAGAAACGATTGTTGAAGACGTGTTTGGTGCTAAGTGAATCATTTTCGCACCAGCATCTTGGTGTTGGCCTTTACCAGCAATCGCGATAGATAATGTTAAACCACGAGCGCCTTCGCCTTTTAAGATAACTGCTGGGTATTTCATCGTTAATTTAGATCCGATGTTACCGTCAATCCATTCCATCGTTGCGTTTTCTTCACAAACCGCACGTTTTGTAACTAGGTTGTATACGTTATTCGCCCAGTTTTGGATTGTTGTATAACGGCAATATGCATCTTTTTTAATGATGATTTCTACTACCGCACTATGAAGTGAGTTAGTCGTGTAAACAGGTGCTGTACAACCTTCTACGTAGTGTACGTGTGCGCCTTCGTCTACGATGATAAGCGTACGCTCGAATTGTCCCATATTTTCAGAGTTAATACGGAAATACGCTTGAAGTGGTGTATCAACTTTAATACCTTTTGGAACGTAGATGAATGATCCACCAGACCAAACTGCAGAGTTTAATGCAGAGAATTTGTTGTCTGTTGGTGGGATTACTTTTCCGAAATGCTCACGGAAAATATCTTCGTTCTCTTTTAATGCGCTATCTGTATCTTTGAAGACGACTCCTAGATCTTCTAGGTCTTCTTTCATGTTGTGGTATACAACTTCAGATTCGTACTGTGCAGATACACCAGCTAAATATTTTTGCTCAGCTTCAGGAATACCTAATTTATCAAATGTCGCTTTAATTTCCTCAGGTACTTCATCCCAAGACTTCTCAGATTTCTCAGATGGTTTTACGTAGTACGTAATTTCATCGAAATCTAAGTCGTTTAAGTCGCCGCCCCATTGTGGCATTGGCATTTCATAGAACTTATCCAGTGATTTTAAACGGAAGTCTAACATCCACTGTGGTTCTTCTTTCATACGTGAAATCTCTTCAACGATCTCTTTTGTTAAACCGCGTCCAGCACGGAAAATCGAAACGTCTTTATCCTTGAAACCATATTTATAATCGCCGATATCTGGCAGTTGCTTCGCCATGTTGGTGTGTCCCTCCTTATATAACCTCGTTTTTAGGAACCTTTAACATTACTTATCTTCGTTTAAGCCCTTTTCTAACGCTTTCCACGCTAATGTTGCACATTTAATACGTGCCGGGAACTTGCATACGCCTTGTAATGCTTCAATATCTCCTAAATCAATGCTGTCATCATACTCTTTTCCTAGCATCATGTCAGAGAAAATTTTAGAAAGCTTAAGAGCCTCTTCAATTTTCTTTCCTTTTACTGCTTGTGTCATCATTGAAGCTGAAGACATTGAAATTGAACATCCTTCGCCTTCAAACTTCGCTTCTTGTACAATACCCTCTTCTACTTTCATCGTAAGTTGAATACGATCGCCGCAAGTTGGATTGTTCAAGTTAACGGTAACACTATCTTCTAACACGCCATGGTTACGAGGATTTTTATAATGATCCATAATAACTTGACGATATAACGTATCTAAATTATTAAATGACATTTGTGAAATACTCCTTTGTCTTGATTAGTGATTCAACAAATGTATCAATTTCTTCTTTTGTATTATATAAATAGAAGCTCGCACGTGCTGTAGAAGAAGCTTTTAGCCACTTCATAAGCGGTTGTGCACAGTGATGTCCTGCGCGAACCGCAATGCCTTCTACATCTAATACAGTTGCTACATCGTGAGGATGTACGTCTTCAATATTAAATGTAACTAGACCAGCGCGATGCTTTGGACCATAAATTGTAACGCCATCTACTTCTGATAGTCTCTCTAAAGCGTATTGCGCTAATTCATGTTCATGCTTTTCAATATTATGAAGACCGATTTCTTCTAGGAAATCAATTGCCGCACCAAGTCCGATTGCATTACCGATAATCGGTGTACCTGCTTCGAACTTCCACGGAAGCTCTTTCCAAGTAGACTCTTGTAAGTCTACGAAATCAATCATTTCACCACCAAATTCAATTGGTTCCATATTGTTTAGCAATTCTTTCTTACCATATAATACGCCGACACCTGTTGGTCCGCACATCTTATGAGCAGATAATGCGTAGAAATCACAGTTTAAATCTTGTACATCCACTTTCATATGAGGTGCACTTTGTGCTCCATCAACGATCATGATTGCACCGTTTTCATGTGCGATTGCTCCGATTTCTTTTACAGGGTTAATCGTTCCAAGTACGTTAGAAACGTGCATGATAGAAACGATTTTTGTATTCGGTGTAACTGTTTGACGAACATCTTCTAAAGAAATTGTACCGTCTAGTTGAAGCGGAAGGTATTTTAAAGTTGCACCAGTTTTCTTCGCAACTTGTTGCCACGGAATGATGTTACTATGGTGCTCCATGTAAGAGATGACGATTTCATCGCCTTCTTTTACATTATCAAGACCATAACTAGCTGCTACTGTATTTAATGCAGTTGTCGTTCCGCGCGTGAAAATAATCTCTTCCATTGATTTCGCATTAATAAACTTGCGAACTTTCTCACGTGCACCTTCATACGCGTCGGTAGCTTTCGTACCGAGCGTATGAACACCGCGATGCACGTTAGAATTATATTCTTTATAGTAACGTTCTAACGTTTCAATGACTTGAATTGGTTTTTGAGAAGTTGCTGCACTATCGAAATATACAAGTTGTTTGCCGTTCACTTTTTGATCAAGAATTGGAAACTGTTTGCGTATTTCATGAATATTCATTAGCGAACTTTCCTTTCAATTACCTCAACAAGCTGTGCCTTTACTCCTTCAATTGGAAGCTCATTTACTACAGGTGCTAAGAATCCATGGATGACTAAACGTTCTGCTTCGCGTTTTGGAATACCACGGCTCATCAAGTAGTATAATTGGTACGGATCTACGCGACCTACTGAAGCTGCGTGACCTGCCATTACATCATCTTCATCGATTAAAAGAATTGGGTTTGCATCACCGCGAGCTTTTTCATCTAACATAAGAACGCGAGAAGATTGTTGTGCATTTGATTTAGATGCACCGTGTTCAATCTTACCAATTCCGTTAAAGATAGATGTTGCACTATCTTTTTGTACACCGTGTTTTAAAATCCAACCTTCAGAGTGTTTACCGAAGTGAACAACTTTAGTTGTAAAGTTTTGTGTTTGGTTACCACGACCAATTGTTACTGTTTTTGTATCAGCATATGATCCGTCGCCCATTAGATTCGTAACGTTCTCTGAAATTGTGTTTCCGTCATTCATAAGGCCTAGAGCCCAATCAATGCGGCCGTCGCGTCCAACAATTCCGCGGCGGTTAACGTAAGTTGTTACGTCTTTTGCTAATAGATCAACCGCACCGAATTTCACTTGTGCGCCTTGTTCCACGATTACTTCTGCTACGATATTTGCAATACCTTTAGCATTTTCATTTGCAACGTAGTTTTCTACATATGTTGCAGTACTGTTCGCATCAGCTACGAATAATACGTGGTTATATACGTTAGCTTCTTCGCCGTCTACTAAGAATACAGCTTGAAGTGGAGTTTCAAGAACAACGTTTTTCGGAACATATACGAATGCACCGCCGTTGATTAATGCAGCATGAAGTGCAGTTAGACGATGCTCGTCTACTTTCACGCCGTCTTTCATTAAGTACTTTTGTACTAATTCAGCATGCTCTGTTGCAGCTGTTACGATGTCTGTAAAAATAACACCTTTTTCTTTTGCTTCGTCTGCTAAAGAAACGAAAGCAGTTGTACCAGTACGTTGTACTAATACGCTGTTATTTTCATCGATTAAGTTTTTCACTGCTTCTGGAAGCTCTGTTAAAGAACTTACAGGCTCTTGCTTAGCAGCGTCGCCTTTTCCGATAAAGTCCCATTTTTCAATTTTCGTTTTATCAGGCGTTGGCATTGGAAGTTCAGTTGCTTGTGCAAGAGCTTGTAAGCGGAACTCAGTCAACCAAGCAGCTTCGTTTACTTCGCTTGCGCGCTGACGGATTGTTTCTTGATCGAAAGGTAATGTACCGATTGTCATGTTTATGCTCCTCTCTTACGCTTCTTGCTCTGCTGTTTCGTCTTCAATACCTAATTCTTTTTTAATCCAGTCGTAACCTTCAGCTTCTAGACGTTGTGCAAGCTCAGGGCCACCAGATTTAACGATACGACCGTTCATCATAACGTGAACGAAGTCTGGAGTGATGTAGTTTAATAAACGTTGGTAATGCGTAATCATTAGGCAACCGAACTCTTCGCCGCGCATTTGGTTGATACCTTTAGATACAACTTTTAATGCATCGATATCAAGACCTGAGTCGATTTCATCTAAGATTGCGATTTTTGGCTCAATCATCATCAATTGAAGAATTTCGTTACGTTTTTTCTCTCCACCAGAGAAACCTTCGTTTAAGTAACGTTGTGCCATTTCTGGATCCATTTCTAGGAATTCCATGTTTTTATCTAAAGTACGGATAAATTTCATAAGAGAAATTTCATCGCCTTCTTCACGACGTGCATTAATTGCAGAACGTAAGAAGTCCGCGTTTGTTACTCCGCTAATTTCACTTGGATATTGCATTGCTAAGAATAGACCTGCTAGCGCACGCTCATCTACTTCCATTTCTAATACATCTTCACCGTCGATGATTATGCTACCTTCTGTTACTTCATACTTTGGGTGACCCATAATCGCAGAAGATAAAGTTGATTTACCTGTTCCGTTAGGTCCCATAATTGCGTGGATTTCTCCACCTTTTACTTCAAGGTTTACACCTTTTAAAATTTCTTTGCCATCGATTGATACGTGTAAGTCTTTAACCGTTAATGTAGAACCAGCCATCTCAATACCTCCATTAATCCTCTATATACATTTTAAAAATTACTAAAACGTTCATATTCTCATTTTATTCTCATTCTAATCTTATAGCAAATAAAATGATATCGCAAACACTAAGAAAATGTAACAATTTTTTCACAAATGTATATAAGTATTTCCTTTACATCCTCTTATGATACACCTTTCTTCTTATATATATAAAGAAAAAAGGACTGGGTTATTCCCAGCCCTTTCCAGCACCTATTCGTTCACAGGAAGTACAGCACCTTTATATTCTTTGTTAATAAAATCTTGAATTTCTTTTGAATGTAGCACTTCTACTAGCTCTTTAATTTCTTTTTTCTTCTCGTCACCTTTACGAACTGCGATAATATTTGCGTAAGGAGAGTCTGATCCTTCAATTGCAATTGCATCCTTTGTTGGATTTAATTTCGCATCAATTGCGTAATTTGAATTAATAAATAAAGCATCACCTTCATTGTTTTCGTACAGCTTCGGTGAAAGTCCAGGTTCTACATCTGTTTTAAACTTTAAATTTTTCGGATTTTCTACAACATCTTTTACTGTTGCTTTAACAACATCTACACCGTCTTTTAATTTAATAACGCCGCCTTTTTGTAACAATGCGAGCATACGGCCACGCTCCGCTACGTTATTACTCATAATAACTGTTCCGCCATCTGGAAGTTCTTTTAAGCTTTTATATTTCTTAGAATAAATGCCCATTGGCTCTAAATGAATTTTTCCTGCATTTACAATTTTGTATCCTTTTTCTTGAATCTCTTTATCTAAATAAGGGATATGTTGAAAATAATTTGCATCGATTTCTTTATCAGCTAATGCCTTATTTGGTAAAACATAATCCTGGAATTTTTTTATCTCTAACTTAATGCCCTTTTTCTCTAATATTGGCTGTGCCTTTTCTAAAATAACAGCGTGCGGTATATTAGAAGCGCCAACGACAAGCTTATTCTCATCTTTCCCCCCGCAAGCAGCTAATGTAAATACAGACAGTGCTGTAACAACTGACAATAGAATCTTTTTCATATGATGTCCCCTTCTCCCCTATAGTTATGTAGTAAAAAAAGGACCGGCATACACCAGCCCTTTTTCCGCAATTATTCTTTTACAGGAACAACTGCCCCTTTATATTCTTTAGTAATAAAGTCTTCAATTTCTTTAGAATGCAGTACTTCTATAAGAGCTTTAATCTCTTTTTTATCTTTATCGCCTTTACGAACAGCTACTACGTTTGCGTATGGAGAATCATTTCCTTCAATTGCAATCGCGTCTTTTTCTGGGTTTAATTTCGCATCAATTGCATAGTTAGAATTAATTAGAACCGCATCCCCTTCTTTATTGTTATACACTTGTGGCAATAAACCAGGCTCGATATCTGTTTTGAACTTTAAGTTTTTCGGATTATCCGCAATATCTTTTGGAGTTGCTTTAACTGGCTCTACTCCGTCTTTAATTTTTAAAATGCCTTCTTTTTGTAAAATTGCTAAACCACGACCATGATCAGTAACAGAATTACTCATAATAATTGTCGCCCCGTTTGGAAGTTCTTTTAAGCTCTTATATTTTTGAGAATACACACCAATCGGTTCTAAATGGATTTTTCCTGCTATTTCAAAATCATATTTCTTATCTTTGATCTCTTTTTCTAAATACGGAATGTGCTGAAAGTAGTTTGCATCTAATTCTTTATCTGCTAACGATTTATTTGGTAATACGTAGTCTTGGAATTTTTTAATTTCTAACTCAATTCCTTTTTTCTCAAGTAACGGTTTTGCCTTTTCTAAAATTTCAGCGTGCGGTACGTTAGAAGCACCAACAACAAGTTTCTTTTCATCTTTATCTTTCCCGCCACAAGCAGCTAACCCAAAAATTGAAGTTGAAATAAGTGCTGTAAGTAATAATTTTTTCATTTGAAATATCCCCCTGTTTTCATTATCTTTTATCTATTCGAGTCGTTAAACTATCACCAATCCACTGAATTAAAAATACAACGAGTAATACACAAATTGTCGCAACGATTGTTACATCGTTATTTCCACGCTGGAATCCCTCTAAGTAAGCAAGTGTTCCAAGACCACCAGCACCAACAACACCTGCCATTGCTGTATAGCCTACTAAAGCAATAGTCGTAACCGTAATACCAGATACTAACGCTGGTAACGATTCTGGAATTAACACCTTCAAAATAATTGTGCTTGTTTTTGCTCCCATCGCTTTTGAAGCTTCAATTACACCTTTATCAATTTCACGAAGTGCGATTTCAACCATTCTCGCGTAAAACGGTGCCGCTCCAATAATTAAAGCTGGCAGCGCTGCACTCGCTCCGAGTATTGTTCCAAGAAGAATCTTTGTGAACGGGATTAATAAAATAATTAAAATGATGAACGGTATAGAACGGAAAATGTTTACGAACGCTCCAATCACCGTATTAATCGCTTTATTTTCCCATAAATTATCTTTCGCTGTCATAAAGAGTAATAGTCCTAAAATAAGTCCTAAAACAAATGTGGCAAGCGCTGCGATTGCCGTCATATATAACGTTTCACCAGTTGCTTCTAACATTTGATTCCAATCAATATTTGCGATTAACTTATCCATGTGCAATCACCTCCAGCTCTACTTGATCTTGATGAATCCCTTCTATTGCTTGCTGGATCGCTGTTTCTTCACCATTTAAATGAACGACTAAACTTCCGTAAGAGCCGTTATTCGTTTGCGCGATATTTCCTTGCAAAATACTAACTTCTATATCACCGCGCTGCATTAACCTTTGAAGTACCGGTCTTTCTACCGCTTCACCGACAAATTGCAAACGAATTACTTTTCCATCTGGATACTTTTCTATTAAACTTTCAATCGTTTCATTCGTATCTTCAGAATCAGTTAACTGCTGTACAAATCGTTTTGTAATGTCTTGCTGTGGATTACGGAATACGTCAAGTACTGGACCTGTTTCTACGATCTTCCCTTTCTCCATTACAGCAACTCGATTACAAATTTTGCGAATAACGTGCATCTCATGCGTAATCAATACAATTGTTAAGCCGAGACGCTTATTAATATCTAACAATAAATCTAAAATTTGATCTGTCGTTTCCGGATCAAGAGCTGACGTTGCTTCATCACATAAAAGTACTTGTGGATTATTTGCTAACGCTCTTGCAATCCCGACGCGCTGCTTTTGTCCACCACTTAGCTGAGATGGGTACGCGTCTCCTCTTCCTTCTAATCCAACAAGATGAATTAACTCATCGACACGTTTTCTTCTCTCCGCCTTATCGACACCTGCAATTTCAAGTGGGAATGCGATATTTTCACGCACAGTTCGTGACCAAAGTAAGTTGAAATGCTGAAAAATCATTCCGATTTCTTGTCTTGCCTTACGAAGTTCATTTCCAGTAATCGCTGAAATCACACGATTCGCAATTGTAATTTGGCCAGAAGTTGGTTTCTCTAACTGATTAAACAATCTGATTAACGAACTTTTCCCAGCGCCACTATATCCAATAACACCAAATATTTCGCCTTTCTCTATTTGTAAGTTGGCGTTATCTACAGCAGTGACATCACCGCTTTTTGCCTTATATATTTTCTTTACATTTTCTAATAAAATCATGATGTTCACCCCTTTTTTAAATAAAAAGCGCAAGCGGCTCGCTTAGAACAAGAGGGCGTTGGAATCCCAGACGTAGAGGCGCTTTTTGCCTCATAGGAAGGGATGAAACGACCGACTGTTCTAGCCGCTGGAGCTAGATTTAGTAAAAAGCGCAAGCGGCTCGTTTAGAATGTGAAGTGGATGGAGCTTCTGACGTAGAGGCGCTTTTTGCCTCATAGGAAGAAGCGAAGCCATCGAACATTCTAGCCGCTGGAGCTGGATTTCATAAAAACTTTGGATAGACTCCGCATTTTTTTATTTTTCATGCGTGTAGTCCATCGTTATAGCTCCTCTTATTATTTGAATTTCCTCCGCATTCAAACAACAAAAAACCTTTCCGCTTCTAGAGAAGCAGAAAGGTTTATATGCGTATATAACAACATTATCCCTCTCTCTCATCTCTCAAAGCATTTGCTTTGCAGGAATTGGCACCATTTCAACATAAGTTGACGGTTGCCGGGCTTCACAGGGCACAGTCCCTCCACCTCTCTTAATAAGAGAAATCAGATTAAATTTTCGTCTGATTTAAAATTTATGAAATTGTCTATATTTTATGAATTGAATTGTATCAATATCCACACGCTCTGTCAACAGAAATTTTCGCAAAAAAAGAAACTTCAGAATTTTAAGCTCCGACTGACATCGGTTTACATATATGAAACATCGATTCAACTAATAACATCGTTCGATACGTTCCAGAATATTGTACCCGTCCATCACTCATTAACTTTTGCAACCTCATATTTCCAGTCACTAATTTTTGTACATCCTCTTCCTCTAAACAAACGATTTGTTCCGTTCCTCTCGCCTCTTTCAAAAGTTCTATATAATCTCTTGAAATTTGTAACGAACAGCATTCATCTCCAAAACGAAAATTAACAGTTCTTTCTCCTTGCCTTAAAAGCGGTTCTAAATGATATTGACCATTAGCGTAATTTACAAATGATTGAAGCAAAGAATATAATTTCATCCTAAACCACATCCCTCATATCACTTTCTATTACATACCATTCCCTCTTATTAAAGGACAATCCTGTTGCTTTCGCTCGACAAATACTGTATCTATCACGCATGTCGACATATTTCCCAAGAAATATGTCGAGGCGGCAAAAACTTTGCCGCCTACTTTAATTCCGTATATAAATATTCAACCGAATGAAATGCATATATTTTCTTCATCAGTGTCCCATTTTCAAAAATAAGTAAACACGGTACACTTTCTATCCCATACTCTTTCGCTAAATGCGGGGCATAATTTAAGTCTAACATTCCAATTTTCAAATCTTCAATCGTCATCTCAACGACCGTTAACATCTTCTTTGCCAATTGGCATGTTCCACACATTGGTGTATACACATATAACACTGTTTTTTCTTCATTTCCTATTAGGGCTGTAGCTTCGGCACCTGTCCAATCAATCACTTCTATCATTCCTTACCGTAAATATTCTGTATAAACGTCAATGTCTGCTCCCCATAATACATTTGCTAAATGTGAAGAAGGTGCAGTCGCCACCTCGCGATACGAGCGATCAATATAAATATGTTCTGCTTGCGGAAATTCTTTTCGGAATTGTTTCCTTAACTTTTCTCCTGCATCATCAGCATCCACTAGCACATATACGTCCTTATCAAAAAATTGATCAATGAGCTCATCCATTTTCGACAAACCAATTGTACCATTTGTACAAACAATTTCCACTGGTTCACGAATAATAGATTCAATCTTTCTTCTATCCGATTTACCTTCTACAATAATGACTTTTTCCACATAAATCATATGTCATCACCCGATCACCATATACTATACAACCTTTAACTTAGTATATAGTATATTCGTTATTTTCATGTTGTTTCCTGTTTATTTTTGCAAAAGAAAAGCGCAAGCGGCTCGCTCAGATTGTCAGGGGGATGGAGCTTCTGACGTAAAGGCGCTTTTTGCCTTGTAGGAAGAAGCGAAGCCACCGAACAATCTAGCCGCTGGAGCTGTACAATAACGAAAAGCGGAACCGACTGTTCTAGCCGCTGAAGCTAGATCACAAAGAAAAGCGCAAGCGGCTCGCTCAGCATGAAGCCTCCATGAAAAAAGTTTTTCAAAAACGTTCTCCTACATAATAATTAATATATATGTTTTTAAATTCATTATGTACACAACATAAAAAAGGACAGCACAAAGGCTGTCCTTTTTCTTCGACTATAATTAGTCTTGGTTTGTCATTTCTGCATATTTTTCTGCAGTTAATAACTTCTCAACTTGGCTTGCATCAGAAAGTTCAACTTTAACCATCCATGCACCCTCGTATGGAGATTCGTTAACTAGTTCTGGTTGGTCACTTAATTCTTCGTTTACTGCTACAACTTTACCACTTACAGGTGCGTATAATTCAGAAACTGTTTTAACAGATTCTACGCTTCCGAATGGCTCGTCAGCTTGGATTGTTGCACCTACTTCAGGAAGTTCAACGAATACGATATCGCCTAACTCACCTTGCGCAAAATGAGTAATACCGATAACAACCGCATTACCTTCTGTTTTTACCCATTCGTGTTCTTCAGAGTAACGTAAATTATTTGGAATGCTCATGACTGTACCTCCAGTGAATGTATTAATTATGTAAAAATACCTTATTGGTACTTTTTCCACACACTTTCAAACTGCTCTTCGTTAAAACCAAGTGTTACACTCGTTCCATCTGTTACAATTGGACGTTTAATCAACATGCCATCAGATGCTAAAAGCTCATACATTTCGTCTTCGCTTGCATCCTTTAACTTATCTTTTAAACCAAGTTCGCGGTAACGCATTCCACTTGTATTAAAGAATTTTTTTAATGGTAATTCACTTTTCTCATGTAAATTACGTAAATCTTCTTTTGACGGTGGATTTTCAACAATATGAATCATCTCATATGCTACATCGTTTGCCTCAAACCATTTCTTTGCTTTTTGACATGTGCCACATTTTGGATATGAATAAAATGTTACTGTCATAAATTCACCTACTTTTTTACTAACCTTTACCTTTATCATATAGAAAACATTTTATTATTTCAAACGATTATTCGCTAAACTTTTACTTATTTCGTGATAATTTTTAATAATCCTGCTAATTTTTCTTATTTTTCCGCCATTTATTAAGAAAAAATAAATATATAATTTTTTAAAAATCTTTTCTCATCCCACGCCGAACATATATCTTAAACAAACGTTTGATTAATTTCATATTTTTCTACCTCAACCTTCGGAATACGTAGATTCTTTTATACCGAACATACCTCTTAAACAAACGTTTGATTAATTTCATGTTTTCTACCCCAACCTTTGGAATACATGAATTCTTCCATACCGAACATACCTCTTAAACAAACGTTTGATTAATTTCATGTTTTTCTATATCACCTTTGGAATACATGATTTTCTATACCGAACATATATCTTAAACAAACGTTTATCCCGCTATTTGCGGGCAGTAAGACCCCCACCTCGAAATTCGGCAAATGCGAGGAAGTTAGGTGGGAGATAACTGCCCGTAAAAGCCCGATTGGTGCGGGCTTTTAATCAGTGGGGGATGGACACCCCCACTGATTAAAGTTTCACTTTATTTAAAAAATAAGAAGTCCTTTTACAGGCTCCTTCATCATCGACTTAAATAGTCCGAAATGGTTTGAAATACTACTATATACATATTATGAATACTTTCTTCTGTATTTCCACCATTCGATAAACCTACTCCCCATTGTTGCCCTTCGCCACTTCCAATATTTGCAAAACCTTGCGCGTACATAGCATTTACATCTTTTCGTGCACTGTTATACTCTATCCCTTTTGTAATAAAAGTCGAATATGATTTATCTTGTAAGCCAATAAAAAACACTGGTTTCTTTAACGATAAAAATAAATCTTTATACTGCTCTTTCGAAGCTTCTTGAAAGTGCTCTTTCATTATTAGAAAACCATCTACTGCTCCAGATTCCTTTTTCAGTTCTTCTAACTTAACGTTTTCAAACTTTATATTTCTAAACGTATCTTTCGGCTTTTCACCAACAACTCCAATTACGAGTGCTCTCCCGTTGTATTCTAATTTCTCTCCTTCTTTATCCTTTGCACACCCAGTACTCACTAGGCATAACAATATAAAAACTAAGAAATACAGTGAACGCTTCATATAGCACCCTCCCCCTCTTTTTAGTCAAGTGACAAAAATGTAAGGTGAATTCAAGAAAATGTAAGTAAAATCGATAGCCCAATTGGATTTTCTATATTATAATCAATTGAATTTATTTACATTACTAAAACATAGGAGATTATCATGAAGAAATTTAAACTTTCATCTCTTCTTCCGTTAAGTTATATACTTCTACTCGTACTCGTAAGTCCCCTTTACGACGTATTAAATAAATCTACTGTTCACGCAGTAGATGTCACAACTGTAGTAGATGATTGGATTCCATTTGTGAAAGCATTTATTATTCCTTACTTACTTTGGTTTCCATACTTATACGGTGCACTTATTTATTACTGTTTTGCTGATCGAAAGCAATATTATGTCACTTTAAGTAGTGTAATTCTTGGAAAACTTGCTTGTTTTTCGATTTACTTTTTTTGGCAGACAACTGTACCACGCCCAACCGTCGTTGGAACAGATGTATTTTCCGAACTAGTCCGCTATATTTATAGTATTGATCAACCAGTAAACTGTTTCCCAAGCATTCATGTCCTTACGACATTTGTAATTATGTTAGCTGCCTTTAAGCGCAAGGAACAGCATACTTTGGAATATTACATCCTTACTTTCTTCGGTACGCTTATTATTTTATCAACATTATTTACGAAGCAGCATGCATTTGTAGACGCCATTTCTGGAATGATGCTTGCAAGCGTACTTTACTTCGGCGTTCAGTTGTTATTAGCAAAAGAAACCGTACGTGTTCCAGTAAAACAAAATCAAAAAATGTAAAAAGCAGACTGTGGCTTCAGTCTGCTTTTCTCTATATTAAGGAGATTTTCAAATTAAGATTGTGGTACAGTCATGTCACCAGAATGAATACGACCTGCTTTTTTAAGAGCAATGTACAGTATATAAGAAACAGCTACTGGAATGATGATATAAGTGATTACCATCGCTGGGACAACTTCCCACCCTTGGCTGGAAATTAAATTAATTGGTGCGATAAGAGAGCTTAATCCAAGACCTGCAATTTCTTTTCCTGCTTCCAGTTGGAAAATTAATGCTGATACTGGGCCCACTATAGCGCTGGCGACGACAGTTGGGACGAGAATCATTGGATTTTTAGTAATGTTCGGCAACTGTACTTTTGGAGTACAAAGTGCCTGAGCTAATATGCCACCTAAATTATTCTCTTTCGCTGAAATAACAGAGAATCCGATAAACTGAGCAACACATCCTGCAAGTGCTGCACCGCCTGCAACGCCGTCTAAGCTAAGTGCTATCGCTAACGCAGCTGATGAAGCTGGAGAGATAAGTAACAATCCCCAAACTACAGCAATCACGATAGAAGCGATAAACGGGCTACCAGTTGAACTATCTTTAATGAATGCTCCAACTGCATTTAAAACTGGGCTAATATTTTGAGCTAACCAAATACCGACTAAACCAGAACCTAATATTGCTGCAAATGGAACGAGCATCATATCTAAAGCAGTTTTTCCGCTTAATCGTTTACCAATATAAACTGCTAAAGTCGCTGTTAATAATGCACCGATTGGTTCACCTGTTTTAATGATGAGACCAGCTTCAGTAATTGAAATGGAACCTGCTCCAATTGCTCCAGCTACCATTGATGAGAAAATTACGAGTCCGTTTGCACCGAGCATAAAGGCAATCCCGGCTCCAATTGCTGGTGCCATAAGTGATTTTGCAACAACTCCGATTGTAATAAGTAATGGGATATCAACAATTCTTCCTATATTTTCGATTAGTAAACCAATTCCAAGGGATACGAAAATACCCTGTGCGATTCCGGCAGAAGCTTTAAACACACGAGACATTATATATTCCTTCATTTGTTTCACCTTCTCCTATAATTTAGTAACCAATTGTTTTCATATAATCGCGTAAAACATCGTTTGATTTTGCAAAGCGACTTTCTTCATCTTCTGATAAGTTTAGTTCTACCACTTCTCTTATACCATCTCTAGTAATAATTGCTGGTACTCCTGTACAAATATCGTATTCGCCATATTCACCATCTAAAATGGCTGAAACAGCGATAACACGGTGATCATCATTGAAAATTGAGCGCGCAATATAAGCTAAAGAATTTCCGATTCCGTAATAAGTAGTTCCTTTGCGCTTATAAATTTCCCATCCAGCTTTTGCAGTCTTCTCAACAATTTCATCTAAATCTATTTCACCAAATTGGTCTTTTTTCTCTTCTAAAATTTGTAAAATCGGCTTTCCACCAACAGTTATGTGAGACCAGGCAACCATTTGAGAATCACCATGTTCTCCTAATGAATACCCATGAATACTACGAGGGTCTACATGTAACATTTCAGATAAAATTGTTCTTAAGCGAGAAGAATCTAGTGATGTACCTGTACCAATCACACGATTTCTAGGTAATCCAGATAGCTTCCACACTTGATATGTAATAATGTCAACTGGGTTCGATGCGAGTAAGAAAATGCCATCAAATCCACTTTCCATTACGCCGTCAACAACACCCTCCATAATCTTAGCGCTGGCTCCTAAAGTGTCTAAACGACTTTGTCCAGGCTTCGGCGCTGGTCCTGCTGTAATAATGACAATGTCCATATCTTTGCAGTCTTCATAACTTCCTGCATATACTTTTGTTCTTGTATTTGTAAAGTTAATGCAATGTGATAAGTCCATCGCTTCTCCAACTGCACGTTCATGATTTATATCAATTAACAATAGCTCTTCGCAAATCCCTTGGTTTACAATGGAATACGCACAGCTTGATCCAACTAATCCAGTACCGATAATTGCAATTTTTCTTGTGTTTCTATTCATAGCAATCTCTCCTAATTGATCATGTAGTCTATTTCTTTCGTTCTTTACACCCCTAATTATAGAGGTTCTCACGATAGAAACCATGGATACTTTGTGAAATGTTGAGCAAAGTTTTTGTCCTTTTTGTGAATTGTCATATTACATTTTCGTCATATTTGTTACAACCGGAAAAATATTTTTTATGTATTTATTGACATATACCAAACAAAAAAACGAGCGAATCCATTCGCTCGTTTTTTTCATCACACTATTCCGCACTTAATTGACTTTTCAATTGCTGTACAATCATTGGGTTAGCAGGCGCTGCCGGCTTATAATAACTTTTTTGCTTTGCGTATTCATACATATTACGTTGACGGGATTCATCTTGATTACGAATTTGAATTAACGTTTGATGTAACTGTTCATTATCAGACTGAGAAATATAATTTGCATAACTTGTTAAACTTGAGTTTAACCCTGCTAAATAATCATTTACCATATCTTTTTCATTCATTTCTCTCTTCCTCCTATCCTAGAAAAGTCATTAACTGCTGTTTCGTATTTCGTGCATCTTGCGCATCCTTCTCAAGCATTTGCTTTAGCTGTGGGTCTGTACAAGCCTGTGCATACTGTTCCAATTTGTTAATAATCGTCGCATGACCACCAATTAAATGACGTAAGTTTTCAACTTCAAGCTCTGTTAAGTTTTGCATATAACATACCCGCCTTTCTTTGTTCATTCATCATTAGTATTTGGTTCTTTTTGGATTGTATTCATTAACTTTTCCCACATATAAACAAAATAAAAGATGAATAGCTAGGCCATTCATCTTTTATGCTAAATATTCATTCAATTTTATAAAGAAACAATCATACTTATACTCACAAGTAGGTTCCATACAATATGTAAAATGATGCTAGGTACAATAGATTGTGTTTTCTTATATAACATAGCAAATACAATCCCCATAATCATTGCCGTAATCGGAAAACCACCATGAAGAATCCCAAAGATGAAGGAAGAAATAATGGTACCAACTAGAAAACTATATTTCTTTTCAAAAAATCGATACAAAATACCTCTATATAAAATTTCTTCTTTAATCGGTGTAATTATAGCAACACTTAACACATATATAATACTTTGTAGACTATTTTGAAGTCCTAAGCTCCCTAATTGATCTCGTTGCTGCTCTGCACTTTCAAAGCTAAACAACTCTAACATTACATACTGAGTTAATGCAATGATGATAAAACCTATTAATAAATACAAGTAGGTTTTCCCATTTTTTAAAATAGATACATCCCAAATGTTCTTAATAAAATGAAGCACTGGTTTATAAGCAAATAAAACAATAGTAACAACAGCTGCATCAAATAGAAGTAAATAATATCCCTCTAAATTAGCACGTAATACCTCTTCTCCAAAAATTCCAAGGGCTAAAGCAAGGAATAATCCCCCTAAGAGTGAGAACCCTAGAATGCTTGCAATCGTTACAACTAGATTTTTATATGTTATGTTATCTACTTCTCTTTCTGCATTATACGCGTCTAACACTGTTTTTCTCATACTATTCCTCCATTTGTTTTCATTCCCTTAACAAAAAACTATTAATACAAATATATAGATAATATAACAAGATTTTCAAAAAGAATAATATGCAATTTTATATATTATGAAAGCTTTGTATTATATAGTTTTTGGAACTAGATTACTATAGAATAATTATTAGATGGAATTCCAAAAATTTCTTATCTATCCACCATAACCCTCGCATCATATAAAACTTATTAATTAAAGGAGAAATGAACATGAAAACACATGACTTCCTTACAGAAATCCAGAAGGGCTCTGAACCTAATCCCTATCAAGACCCTATCGCATTTATTTTCGTTTGCTTTTCCTTAGCCATATACACATTTTTCAAACCTGCAAAATAATATCATCTAGCAAAAAGAGCCTCAAAATTATTTGGGGCTCTTTCTAGTTAAATTCCTTTCTGCTTCTTCAATCGCTAGTTTCATGCGTAGCAAAGGGTCTTTAATCATCTTTCCGTGCCCTGTCGCCAATATAGATGGTTTATATTCCAGCAATTTTTGAGCGCTTGCCAAGGCAGTTTCTGCATCCCAAGTCCCAAACACAGGAAACGGAAAGAGCCACTTTATTTGTCCTGCGACCGCCACTCCTCCTTTAGTTTGAAACGCATCTCCAACAATTAGTGCATCGTTCCTCGTATCTAAAAACGCCATTGAACCTGGTGTATGACCTGGAGTCTCAATCGCTAAAAGAGAACCAATTTGATCACCCTCTTGAAGAAGAATATCTGGAATCGTCTTTATCTTTTTGGACACACCCACTTTTATCGGTGTGTTTCGTTCTCCATTTTGCAGTGCCATATCTCCTTCTAGTAAATGAGCATCTCTTTTAGAAATATAAACCGTAACATCCGGCAGCTCTTGTTTTATCGCATCAAGTGCTCCTATATGGTCATCATGCGCGTGCGTGATAACAATATTCGTAATCGATTCACCAATTTTTCGAGCCACTTCTAAAATCTTCATTGCACAAAATGGTAAACCTGCATCAATTAAAGTTAATCCTGTTTCTTCTTCAACAAAATAGCAGTTAATCGGAAATAAACGTGGTAAAAATGCGATTTGATGAACTGTTCCTACTTTTATTACCTTCATCTCCTTTACCTCCATTAAAAAAAGCCGTTTACAAATACATATGTAAAACAGCCCTTTTCAAGAATCCATCAACAAAAAACCAGCAGCCATAAGGCCACTGGTTCTCTTTCATCTATTAAACTGTGTAACGCTCATCTTCTAAAATTTTCGCAGCAATTTCACGTTTCTTCGGAATTACATTAAGTGGTGTGTGGCGAGTTAATTTACGTAATGATGATAACATCATGCGCAGCATGTCGCCGTTTTCAACTGCGATAAGTGTTTCTTTCGCATCTGCTTCGATTTCGTTGAATGCTTCTTGGCAGAATACTTCAGTGTATAACACTTTTTGTTTATTCTTTTCAAGACCAGTTGTTTTAATTGCTTTCTCTGTACGAAGAAGAGCTGACTCCATTGCGTATAGGTTGCTTACGATGTCAGCGATATTCACAAGAATTTCTTGCTCTTTATCTAATGCTTTACCGTATTTTTGAGCAGCTAATCCAGCTACCATTAAGCCAATTTTCTTCGCGTTAGTTACTAAATATTTTTGAAGTGCTAATGGCTCATCGCCTACTTCTTCTGGCATCATCATCATTAACTCTTCTTGTAATTTTTGTGCTTTTTGAAGAAGTGGTAATTCACCTTTCATCGCTTTACGTAAGAACGTACCTGGTACGATTAGGCGGTTAATTTCGTTCGTTCCTTCGAAAATACGGTTAATACGAGAATCGCGGTACATTCTTTCAATCTCGTATTCTGCCATAAATCCGTAACCACCGTGAATTTGAACACCTTCATCTACTGTATAATCTAGTACTTCAGAACCGAATACTTTATTTAAAGAGCACTCGATTGCATATTCAGCGATAGAAGCTGCTACTGCTTTACCGTCCTTTACTTCTTCTTCAGATAATGTGCTCATGCGGCTTTCGAATAAACCTACTGTACGGTATACAGAGCTTTCAGCTGCATATGTTTTCGCTGCCATATTCGCAAGTTTCTCTTGAATTAATGGGAAGCGAGCGATTGGTTGTTTGAACTGTTGACGTTGATTTGCATATTGTGCTGAAATTTCTACTGCACGTTTCGCAGATCCAACTGTACCAACACCTAATTTATAACGGCCGATATTTAAAATGTTGAACGCGATAATATGACCTTTACCGATTTCACCAAGTAAGTTTTCTTTCGGTACTAATGCATCTTCTAAAATTAACGTACGAGTTGAAGAACATTTAATACCCATTTTCTTTTCTTCTGGGCTTGTAGATACACCAGCATATTCTTTCTCTACGATAAATGCTGAGAAGTGCTCTCCATCAATTTTTGCATATACGATAAATACGTCAGCGAATGCAGAGTTTGTAATCCATTGCTTTTCACCATTTAATACGTAATGTGTACCTTCTGCATTTAAACGTGCCGTTGTTTTTGCACCTAATGCGTCAGATCCTGAACCTGGCTCTGTTAATGCGTATGCAGCTAATTTTTCACCAGTTGCAAGTAATGGTAAATACTTTTTCTTTTGCTCTTCGTTACCGAATAATACGATTGGTAATGATCCGATACCTACGTGAGCACCGTGAGTAATTGCAAAACCACCAGCGCGCGAGAATTTCTCTGCGATTAACGCTGAGCTTACTTTATCAAGACCAATTCCGCCGTACTCTTCTGGTACGTCAGCGCCTAGTAAACCAAGTTCCCCAGCTTCTTTTAAAAGACGAACAGAACGATCAAACTCGTGTTGCTCTAAATATTCAAGCTCTGGAAGAACTTCATTTACGATAAAGTCCTCTGTCGTTTTTGCAATCATTTTATGCTCAGATGAAAAATCTTCTGGCGTAAACACTTGATCAATTGTAATTTCCTCTACTAAAAAGCTACCGCCTTTAACCGCATTTCCTACTGTTTTTTCCATGAAAATTTCCTCCTTCATATTTTCATAAGCCGCTTCTCTCATTTTGAAAGAAGCTGGCTCTCAATTTTATTTTTTATAAACCTTTGTTGCTTCCATTCTTTGCCTTAGCGTCCTCTTGTTCTGAGCGAGCCGCCTGCGCTTTTTTTATAATCCAGTTCCGGTGGCTAAAACAGTCGGTCGTTTCATCCCTTCCTGTGAGGCAAAAAGCGCCTCTTCGTCAGGGCTTCCAACGCCCTCCTGTTCTAAGCAAGCCACCTGCACTTTTTATATAATCCAGTTCCAGTGGCTAAAACAGTCGGTCGTTTCATCCCTTCCTGTGAGGCAAAAAGCGCCTCTTCGTCAGGGCTTCCAACGCCCTCCTGTTCTGAGCAAGCCACCTGCACTTTTTATATAATCCAGTTCCAGCGGCTAGAATGTTCGATGGCTTCGCTTCTTCCTGCGAGGCAAAGAGCGCCTCTACGTCTGAAACTCCATCCCCCTCACATTCTGAGCGAGCCGCTTACACTTTTTTATAGTAATTCAAACACTCCCGCTGCTCCCATTCCGCCGCCGATACACATTGTTACGATACCGAATTGTTGGTTGCGACGTTTCATTTCGTGAATAAGAGATAGTGTTAGTTTTGCTCCTGTACAGCCAAGTGGATGTCCAAGTGCGATTGCACCGCCGTTTACGTTTACTTTTTCTTCATCTAGACCAAGTTCACGAATAACTTGGATAGATTGAGAAGCGAATGCTTCATTTAGTTCAAATAGACCGATATCAGATAGCTCTAAACCAGCTAATTTTAACGCTTTCGGAATTGCAGCAATTGGGCCGATTCCCATTACTTCTGGTGGTACTCCAGCTACTGCGAATGAACGGAATTTTGCAAGTGGCTTCATGCCATCGCTCACTGCTTTTTCACGATCCATTAATAGTACAGATGCTGCACCGTCACTCATTTGTGAAGAGTTACCAGCCGTTACAGAACCGCGAACGTTAAATGCTGGACGTAATTTACCTAAAATGTCTAGCGTCGTCTCTGCTCTTACACCTTCGTCTTGTGCGAAAATGATTGTTTCTTCTTGCAGTTTGTTGTTTGATCCAACCGAGCGTAACGTCACATCTACAGATACTGTTTCATCCGCAAAGTTCCCTGCAGCTAATGCTTTCGCAGCACGTTGATGACTTCTTACTGCAAATGCATCTTGTTCTTCACGAGAAATTCCATATTTCACAGCAACTTGCTCTGCTGTATGTCCCATACCCATATAATATTCTGGAGCAGCTTCTACAAGGCGACTGTTCGGACGAACAACGTGCCCCATCATTGGAACTAAACTCATTGATTCCGCTCCGCCCGATAATACAGCTTCAGAGTGACCAAGCATAATGCGCTCTGCTCCGTAAGCGATACTTTGTAAACCTGAAGAACAGTAACGGTTAATTGTAATAGCTGGAACATCGTAAGAAAGTCCTGCTAGCCCACCGATATTACGAGCCATATTTAAACCTTGCTCTGCTTCTGGCATCGCACAACCGAAAATTAAATCATCGATTGGTCCTTCATAATTCGCACGCTTTAACGTTTCTTTTACTACTAACGCCCCTAGATCGTCAGGACGAACTGTTTTTAATGAACCCCTCTTTGCTTTTCCAATTGGTGTTCTTGCTCCCGCAACAATGACAGCTTCTCTCATGAACGATATCTCCCCTCGTTATTAGTTACGTAATGGTTTTCCTTTTACAAGCATGTGCTGCATTCTTGCTTGTGATTTCATCTCACTTACTAAGCTAATAAATGCTTCACGTTCTACATCTAATAAATACTGCTCATCAACTTCTGTTCCGTACGGCACTTTTCCGCCCGCAATGACATATGCCAGTTTCTTCGCAATGTGCAGATCATGTTCAGAAATGTAACCTGATAAATGCATTGCCTCTGCACCAAGTACAAGCGCTGCATATCCTGTCTCACCAACAACTGGTATCTTTTTGCGGATAGGTGCTTTATAACCTGCTTCATATAAAGAAAGTGCTTTTTGTTTCGCATCATATAGTAAGTGATCACCATTCACACTAATACCGTCTTTATCGCCTAAGAAGTTGTTCGATACAGCTTCTTGTGCTGATGTAGAAACTTTCGCCATCGCTACAGATTCGAATACTTTATTCGCAACTTTTTGTAAGTCGAATTCTACACCGTTTGCCATTTTGTTTAAGTGTTTAATGTATAACTCTTTGTTACCGCCTCCGCCAGGGATTAAGCCAACACCTACTTCTACTAAGCCCATATATGTTTCGCTAGAAGCTTGAATGCTCGCTGCTGGTAAACAAACTTCTGTACCACCGCCAAGCGTCATACCATATGGCGCCGCTACAACTGGCTTAGAAGAGTACTTAATTTTCGTCATTGCATCTTGGAAGTTTTTCACAACCCACTCAATTTCAAAGTAGTTGTCGTCTTGTGCTTCCATTAAGATCATTGCAAGGTTCGCACCAACGCAGAAGTTCTTCGATTGGTTTCCGATAACAAGACCTTTATAATTTTTCTCTACTTCATCAACAGCGTAGTTAATCATTTGCGTAATATCCATACCGATTGCATTGCTCTTCGAATGGAATTCTAAGCAAAGGATACCATCGCCTAAATCAATTAAGCTCGCTCCGCTATTTTTCTTTAACACACCGTTTTTCTCTTTTAACTGCTTAAGAGAAATTGCTTTTTTGTTACGTTCGATTAGCTTATATTCACCATTGTCATAATAGTAGCTATCGCCGTTATCATGTTTATAGAAAGTAGTGAAACCTTTCTCTACCATTTCTTTCACCCAAGTAGGAACAACTGCGCCGTTTTCTTCCATCTTTTGAACAGACTTTTCAACGCCGATTGCATCCCAAATTTCGAATGGTCCTTGCTCCCATCCGAAGCCCCATTTCATCGCTTGGTCAATTGCAACAATATCGTCAGCAATTTCTTTATGAAGCTTTGCAGAGTATAAAAGAGTTGGTGTGATAATATTCCATAACAACTCTCCTGCGCGATCTTTCGCGTATACAAGCGCTTTCAATTTATTCGCTAATCCTTTTTCTTGCTTACTTAACTCTACGGACGCGGCTTTTAATTTTTTACGCGCTCCATATTCCATCGTTTCAGGGTTTAATTCTAAAATTTCTTTTCCTTGTTTTAAGAAGAAGCCTTGACCTGTTTTGCTTCCAAGCCATTTTTTATCAAGCATGTCATGCATGAAAGCAGGTACTTTAAATACGTCGCGCTCTTCTTCTTGTACATTTTCATATACGTTATTTGCAACGTGTACGAATGTATCTAAACCAACAACATCTAATGTACGGAATGTTGCGCTCTTCGGACGACCAATTAATGGACCCGTTACAGAGTCAACTTCTCCAACGCTATAGCCACGCTTAATCATTTCTTGAAGCGTTACAAGCAATCCATACGTACCGATGCGGTTTCCAATAAAGTTTGGTGTGTCTTTTGCGATAACAACGCCTTTTCCAAGAACGTCTTCGCCAAATAGTTTCATGAAGCTTAATACTTGTGGATCAGTTTCTTTCGTCGGTATTACCTCTAGAAGTTTTAAATATCGTGGTGGGTTAAAAAAGTGTGTTCCTAAGAAGTGTTTCTGGAAGTCGTCTGAACGACCCTCTGCCATTTTTCCAACGGAAATGCCTGATGTATTTGAGCTCACAATTGAGCCTGGTTTACGAACAGCATCTACTTTTTCAAATAGTTTCTTCTTTATATCTAAGTTTTCAACTACTACTTCAATAATCCAGTCTACATCAGCTAGACGCTCAAGATCATCTTCTAAGTTACCTGCTTCAATCAGTGCTAAATTTCCTTTCACTGTCAGAGGAGCTGGTTTTTGCTTTAATAGTTTTTGCACAGCCGTATTACTAAAACGATTTCTCACACTTTTATGTTCTAATGTAAGTCCCTTCGCCTCTTCTTCTTTCGTAAGCGCAGGTGGTACAATATCAAGCAATAATGTCGGAATACCAATATTAGCTAAGTGTGCCGCAATTCCTGAACCCATTACGCCTGAACCTAGAACAGCAGCCTTTTTAATTTGGAACATCCATTTCTCCCCCTATTCTTGAATGAATGCTCATTCAATTTTTCGACATGAGTCGCAATCAATGAGTGAGCCTCTACTAATAAATATATGATACAGTTTGAATTTTCGCAATATATTTATTGATAAAATTTTCTGAAATAAATATATTTCTTTCATTTGGCTATGCTATACATGTGTATTTTCTTCATTAAAATGCACTTTTCCTTTTTATAATCTGACGAAACTGGAGGAATATATATGGCAAAACTTAAGAAGAACCCTTCAAAAGCTGGAATTAGCGCAGCAAGTGTAACTGGAAATGCAGGTCCGCATAATCACGGTGTTGAAAAAGGGCGTCAAAGTAATAACCAACAATATAAAGCGAAACTTTAATCAGTGGGGCTTTTGTTCTTCCCACTGATTATTAGTTGAACCAACCGGGCTTTTACGGGCAGTTGACCTCCCACCTAACCTCTTTGTTTAAGCCGAATTATGAGGTGGGAGTCTTACTGCCCGTTAATGCGGGGTAAGAAGCATAATATGGGCGAAAAATAACGCTATATTTTTGGGCAGAGGACGTGGCATAATGATTAATGGCTGCTTTTTCTGCCCAATTTATTTGTACATATGGAAAACAAAAGAGGGAACGACGATGAAACGAACAATAATTATGATTGTAATGATTGCCACACTATTTACAGGGATGATTTTCTTCTCTTATGCACAAAGGCAACATGTTGTAAGAGCAGATCAGCCTAACATTACTGGGCAATACGGGATTACAATCGATGCAGACACAGGTGAAATTTTGTATGGAAAACGGGAAGATGAACGCTCTTATCCGGCTAGTATAGGTAAAATGATGACTACCTTACTCTTACTAGAAAATGTGAAAGAAGATGAAGAAATTACGGTTACAGAGAATGCGATTAAAACGGAAAGTCAAAGTAAGAAGATTAAGCTTCGCGCGGGTGAAAAATTAAAACGTGATGAGGTATTAAAACTTATGCTTATTATTAGTGCAGACCCAATCGCTGAGTCAATTGCAGAACATATCGCAGGATCAAAAAATGAGTTTGTGAAAATGATGAACGCTAGGGCGAAGGAACTTGGGACAAAACATGCGACTTTCAAAAACGCAAGCGGTGCTGATGCACTTGGAAATAAAGTATCACCATATGACATTGCTATTATTACGAAAGAAGCCTTGAAGTATCCGATCGTTTTAGAATATATGAATTCAATACATACAACACTACATACTTCAGAGCGTTCTCCGAAAATCGCAAACTATGGACGGGAAGAACTATATGATGATCCATATGCGATTGGAAGTAAAAGCGGTTTATCAGCACTCGGAAAATACACAGTCGTAACAGTTGATGAAAAAGACGGTAAACGCGTCATTAACGTCGTGTTATCTTCTACTCGTACGCAGCTATATCCTGATACGAAGAAAATGGCGCACTACGCATTTCAGCAATTAAAATAACCAAGGAGTATTTTCTCCTTGGTTATTTTTTGATCATACCTTTTAATACGAACGCAACGTTTGCTGGACGTTCTGCTAGACGGCGCATGAAATAGCCATACCAGTCGTTTCCATAAGGCACGTAAACGCGCATTTTGTAACCTTCTTTTACTAGCTCAAGTTGACGCTCTGTACGAATACCAAATAACATTTGGAATTCAAATTGATCCCTTGGAATGTTGTGTTCTTCCGCAAGTTTTTTCGTATATTCAATAATCGCTTCGTCATGTGAAGCAATTGCAGTGTAATTTCCATTTAATAAGTGCATTTTAATAATTTTTTTATAATTGTCATCTACATCTTTCTTTTCCGGGAACGCTACTTCTTCAGGTTCTTTATAGGCCCCTTTTACAAGACGTAAATTAGGATTATAAGCGTTTAAATCTTCCATATCTTTTTCTGTACGATATAAGTAAGCTTGAATAACTGTACCAATATTATCGTATTCAGACTTTAATTGTTTAAAGATATCAATTGTTTTTCCGCAGCGCGTATAGTCTTCCATATCAATTGTAATAAACACACCGTTTTCTTTTGCAACTTCTAAAATACGGCGCATATTGTTCATTACGATTTCGTCAGAAATATCTAATCCCATAGAAGTCATCTTTAAAGAAAGCTGCGAATTAAGACCTTCTCTTCCAATTGCACGAATCGCTTCAATCGATTCGCTAGCCATTTCATTTGCTTCCGCTTCGTTATCAACGAATTCACCTAAATAATCGATTGTTACACAAAGACCTTGCTTATTTAATGCTTTAATTGCAGCTGTCGCTAATTCAATCGTTTCCCCTGCGACGAAGCGACCTGCACCAAAGCGTAAACCGTACTTTTTAGCCAGTTTTGTTAGCGCTTTATTTTTAGATAAGAAAAGAAACGAATTTCGCATTAATTGTTCCATGTAATTCACCCCTACGACTATAATTTATCTGTTTTTTACCCCTCTTCAAAATTATATCATTGTTTAAAATTATTTGATACAAATAATTATTTAGATAATTTATAAAATACTATCAAAACATTTAAAACCCTATATTCTCGTTTGTAGATATGAAGAAAATATTTTTCGACATTCAGAAAAAACGGGTTTACTAGGGAAAAATGAGCATGCCGAAAATATTCGACATGCTCACAAAACCATTTATATTTCATGTAAATTATATAAGGATATTAATAACAAAAACTTGAGGTAACATTATCTCAAACCTTCTTACTTCTCATTTCGCTTCTCATCATTCAGCTTTTTAATATTCGTAATTAACTGTACCATCTCTTCTTTTGCATCTGGATACGTCTCATTCCAATGTTTCACTAAAGCTGGCATCGTCTTAGCCATATAAGAATAAAGTGCCCATTTCTGTACCTGCTCTTTTCGCTCTTCGTTGCTCTCTCCAAGTAATAATTCCGTGTATTTCTCTAGCAATCCGTCAAATTGCTCGTTAAACTTTTCACTCATCTTATTTCCTCCTATATGAAAAAAGCAGCGAAGATCGCTGCTTTTTCTTATAATTTTGATCGAACAGAGTTTAATTTCTTCTCCATCGTGCTTACTTTATCACGACGATCATCGATACGAATTGTTGTTGCAACACGCTGTGCACCTTTCGTATATGGCACTTCATGCATTTGTTGAATTACTTCTAAAATGACAGGAAGATCTCCTTCAATTACTGTATTCATCGGTGTTAATTGATACTTCACACGATCAGCATTTTTCTCTAGTACCTTTTGTACTTCTGCTACATATTCACTAACACTTGGATTACCTGTTCCTACTGGAATAATCGATACATCAACAATTGCCATAATAATCTTCCTCCTATAACTACTTTATATATATCCATTGTCTATTTTACCGAAATCCTCATCATTTTACTAATACATTACTCTTCTACTTTAAACTGCTCAATCAATCTTTCTAAGTCTCTCATATTCTCTGTCAAACTTTCCATCGTGTGAGCAACTTTCTCTAGATGATTAACCTGTGACTCAGTCGCTGCATTTACCTCTTCAGAAACAGCCGCACTCTCTTGACTCGTGCTAGCAATTGTTTGCATAACTTCTGTAATTTCTTCTTGCTCGTGACCTATGTTATTTACCTCTTCTACAATTTTTTCAACTGAGGTACTAATAGTATTTACAACTGACATAATTGTGCGGAATTCTGTCTCCGCCTCTGTCGTAACTTTATTTTGTATATCAGCAATATCTTTCAACTTACTTACAACTTCTACAACTCGCTTTACTTCTAATTGTACATCACCAATCATCGTTGCAATCTCTCCGGTTGCCTCTTTTGATTGTTCAGCTAAATTTCGAACCTCTTCAGCAACAACCGCAAATCCCTTACCTTGTTCACCTGCACGTGCTGCTTCAATCGAAGCATTTAAAGCAAGTAAATTTGTTTGATCCGAAATACCTTTTATAAGCTCTACAACATTTTGAATCGATCCAACTCTTTGCTCTAACTTACCAGACGCTTCCTCTGTATGAACAATGATAGAAGATGATTGTCCTCTCGTACGAACTAAATTCCGCATCGTATTTAACCCTTGTTTAGATGCTTCCTCTGCTTTGCCGGTCACTCCCTTTATTTCACCAACGGAACTATTCATCTGTTCCATCGACTGTGCCATATTTTCAAGTTGTGCTGAAACTTCATCTACACTATTAGCAAGAGTAGACGCGCCTCCGCTCACATCATCCATTGCACCTGATACTTCTCTACTAGCTGCTACAGTTTCATTCGTTAAATAATGCAGATTGTGAGTCGATTTCTGTACTGTCGATACACTATTTTTAATTTTACTTACCATTTCATTCATTTGCTCAACCATATGATTAAAGTGAGTCGTAAGCATACCAACCTCATCTTTACTTGTCACCTTCATTTGCAACGTTAAATCACCTTCCGCTACTTTTTGAACGTGATTTGTTAATAGTTGTAATGGTCTTGCTAATCTTCTTGAGAATAAATATGAAGCTAATATTCCAATTAATAAACTTATACATGCCATTATAATAACTGTATTTCTTGTTTCTATTAGTAAGTTATCAATTGACTCTTTCGGATATACAATCCCGATTTTCCATTTCATCTTATCAAACAATTGACTATAGGCTACTACATCTTTTCCACCTAATGTCGCCGCCGCAAATTTCGTTTCATCTTTATTTAAACTTTTAACAAGTGGTTCTTTCGAAACATCTTTTCCTACTTTCTCCGGGTACACAATGGCAATATTTTCATCATTTATAACAAACATTTCTCCGCCATTATTATATTGAATATTATGGAGTAGCTTTTGAATCGTTCCTAGTGATACATCCATTGCTACAACACCTAACACAGAACCATCTTGTCCGACAATGGCTTTTGAAACTCCAATACTTAACTTACCCGTCGCGATTTCATATTGTGGTTCTCCCCAAATAGTCGATTCTGTAGCTGCTTCTGACGCTTTATACCAAGGGCGACTCGTCGGATCATATCCTTCTGGAACTGTCCCACCATCTGCAAGATTTGCACTCAACGTTTTTTTATCTTTCGTCCCAATGTAGACATCTAAAATATCAGGATGATTCTTTTTAAACCTTGAAAATTCCTTTAAAATAAAACTCTCTTCTTCTGGAGTAACCCCATCTTGTAGCATGTTTTGAATATCATCATGAGATCCATAATGACCCATATCTTCTTCAATTCGCTGCATAAATGCAGTTAACTGCTCTGTCACAAGATCCATCGTATTTTCAGAATACTGGTCTAAGGAGTGCGTTTCTTTCTCTTTTTGCAATTGATACACAGCTGTACCTAATATTACAAACATCATAGAAATAAGTACCGAAAATACTACTGCAATTTTTAAACGTAAACTTCTCAACATATTCCCTCAAGCATCCCCTTCTCGGTAAAATTTAATCGTATTAATCACTATATTAAGTATAATAGATAAATCAGAAAGCTCAATCCATATAGTTTAAAAAATTGAAATTTATTCTCTTTTCAATCAACTTACTTGTTATCTCAACACTTGTGTAAAAACAAATAGTTCATTATCCTTAACATATAATCTCATTCGTTCGGAGGGAACTATGCTACAAAAATTCGGTTTCTCACAATATGAAAGCCAAGCTTATGAAGTTGTCGTATCAAGCAATGACCCATTAGATGCAACAACTATCGTTAAACATTCAGGTGTTCCAAAAGCAAAAATATACGAAGTGTTAGCACGACTCATTGATAAAGGGATGGTAATGGATTCTGTTTCTGAAAAGAAAAAATTGTATACAGCATTACCACTCAAGCTAGCAATTGAAAAGTTAACGACAGAATTCCAATCTAATATTAAAGAACTTGAAAATAATATTTCTAAAAAGTCATTTACAGATGACCGCGTTTGGAGTTTAAAAATGCAGTCTTCTATTAAAGTACAAAGTAGGCAACTTATAGAAGATGCGAAAGAATCCATACGCATCTCCGCATGGAACGATACCCTTTTAGAATATCTTCCTTTACTAGAACAAAAAGAAAAACAAGGCGTCCAAGTCGAGTCCCTCATAGTTGGAAAAGTGGAAACTGACTTAGAAAACATGCATTTTTTAATCCCAGCTCAAGAACCTAACGCATTAGAGCGTTATTTACTACTCATCGTTGACGATCGTGAAATTTTATTTGCTGGTGTAGAGCAAGGATCATGGCAAGCGATGAAAACAATGTCACAACCTTTCGTGAAGTTCTTTACGGAGTTCTTCTATCATGACGTTGCACTTGCGAAGATTACAGAGAAGCACCATGATCTCTTTATGCAGGATGAGGAAATTAAGGAATTGTTGATGAAGTTGAGATATTAACAAATCCCAAAATCGATTCTACCATTTGAATAGATAATATAATTTTTTATACAAAAAAAGCTGTACCAAACGGAGTTTTACATACTCATTTGGTAGAGCTCTTTTTTACACTTTCGCTAATTCAATTTTATTTAGTTGGTTTTTCGGATGGTTTTGATTTGTAAATACAGAGCGTTCATTTCACGACTTTTTTTGCTCCTTTATCTCCATCAAAAGCTCAATAATCTTCTCATTTTGCTCTACTTGTTTCTCTGAATTTTGATAGATGAAACGAATCCATCTAAATACAAAAATAATAAGAAATAATGGGACTAAAGAAATTAGAAAACCAATAATTGAAAAATTAGACTCCATATACTATCACCTCGCTATATACTCCCTTCTCCATTTCTCTACTAACCCCTGCAATTTTTTACACAAAAAAGAACCTATCAAATGATAGATTCTTCTTTCGTAAGCTGATTCGAGCGTCCTCTCGTAATAGAGAAAATCGCACAAAGCAGTGCCAATATAATGAAAACGCCGCCTACCCAAGCGTTATATATAACAGATGATTTCTCAATAACAACTCCGCCCACTGTTGAACCGAGCGCAATTCCTAAATGAAGTGCAGAGTTATTTAAACCTTGCTGAATACCAGCTGATTCTGGTGCAATTTCAATTAAATAGTTTTGCTGTGCTGGCGAAATTGCCCAGCTTAGCATACTCCAAAGCCCCATCATAATAATGAAGAGTGGGAATGAGAATGTCATCATCGGCAACATAAAGATTGCACATGCAAATACGATAATGATGGAAATAATACTTTTCTTCGATCCCCATTTATCAGCAAGCCAGCCGCCAAGGCCACCTCCAAGTACCGCTGCAATTCCGAAAATGAAGTAAAACACACTAATCCAATTTGCTTCAACATGCATCACATCTTTTAGAAACGGCGTTAAATATGCGTATAGCGTTAAATGACCTGTTAAAAATAAAAATGATGTTAACTGTGCGCTTACAATCTTTTTATCCTTTAACGTAGCAATTTGTTCTCTTATTGATAATACCGATGTCGCTGGTACTTTCGTTAAGAACAATGAAATACAAGCAATCGCCATAACCGTTAATATTGAAATTAATACAAATGGTGCACGCCACCCATATGCATTTCCGAGCACAAGACCTAGCGGTACTCCAAGTACGAGTGATCCACTAATACCCATGAAAATGATTCCAATTGCACGCGCACGGAAATGCGGCTCTACTACACTAGAAGCAAGTGTTACCGATAGTGCAATAATAAGCGATCCACTCGCTGCACAAAATACTCTCGAGAACATTAACATCCCGTAATTCACACTAAATGCCGAAATGATATTTCCAATTAAGAAAATTGATAATGCCACAACATACAATTTCTTTCTTTCAAACTTGCCTGTTAATGCTAATAAAACTGGCCCCGATAGAGCGAATACTACTGAAAATATTGTAATAAGCTGACCAGCTGCACTAATCGACACACCTAAATCATTAGCAACTAAATCAAGCGTTCCTCCTATAATTAGCTCAACCGTTCCGACTACGAAAGCCGCAATAGCTAAAATATATACACGAAAATTCAAACCTTTCCCCACACTTTCTCTTTTGGTTACTACCATTATAGTAACCAAAAGAGAAAGTGGGCGCAAGTACAAATTTTTTTACAGCGAAAAAAGCAGGCGTATTATACGCCTGCCCTTCAATCATTAAACTCCAGTTTCTTTCTTCTTATTTAAGTACCAATACACCGGAAGTCCAGTAAATACCATTCCAATTGATAAGAAACAACTTACCGGATCGTTAATAATTGCACTTCCAAGTACGAACAATGACCCTAAAATCGCAACGATTGGTACAATCGGGAATAACGGTACACTATATGCACGCTCTTTATCCTTGTTACGTCTTCGTAAAATGAAGACACCAATAAACGTCATTACGTAGAAAATATAAATAATGAATACGGAAATCTCAGATAGCTTATTCGGATCACTAATAAGCATTAAAATAATTCCTAAAATGATTTCAACAGTAATCGCATTCGCTGGTGTTTTAAATCTCGAATTTTCTTTTGCAATAAACTTAGAAAACGGAAGGTGTCCACGCTCTGCCATCGACATCGGAATACGTGGAAATGTTAAAATCTTTCCATTTAAACAACCGAAAATAGAAATGATAATACCGATACTAATAATTTTCCCGCCATATTCTCCAAGTAACATGCCCGCAGCTGTCGCCGTTGCGTTTTCTCCAAGGGCTACAATTTTCGCTGCTGGTAATACATTTAGTAACGCTAAGTTAATTAATACGTAAGCAGCTGTTACAATTAAAATCCCAACTGTCATTGCCTTCGGTAATAACTTTGTTGGATTCTTCATTTCTCCGCCAATAGAAGCAAGCAAAATCCAGCCATCATAGGCAAATAAAGTTGCTAAAATTGCCATCCCGATACTTTGATTTTCTGATATCGGTACAACTACGTTGAAGATATCACTATTCCCTTTCCAAAACCCTAGCACAACAATTAATATAATTGGAATCATCTTCCCAACTGTCGTAACCGTTTGGACGATGCCCCCATATTTTGTTCCCAAACTATTTATAACGCCTAGGAACACAACTGTTCCAATTGCGATTGGTAAATTCCAGACTTTATCTAAATAGAAAAAATTGATCATTAAAGAACTAAAATACAAACCTAACGTTCCAATAATAGCTGGTCCATAAACAATTGTTTGCATCCAGCCAGATAAATACCCCCAAAAACTTCCGTAAATCTCCTCTAAATACGTATACAACCCACCATTTTTCGGAATTTGCGCTCCAATTTCGGCTACTGTTAAACCACTTGCTAACGTCAACAGACCACCAATTACCCAAGCAAGAATAGCCATATTAGAACTCCCTGAGTAATCTAATACGCTCCCTGGTTTCATAAACACACCAGACCCAATAATAGTTCCTACTACGATAGAAAGTGCTACTGTTAAACCAATTTTGTTTTTCTCATCATGATGCATGCTGCGTATCCTCCTTCCAATTCTAGTGTGATGCAAAAATGAAATAAAAAAACACTCCTCCCTAAAAAAGGGACGAGTGTTGTATTCGTGGTTCCACCCTTGTTTCAATTAGTAAAGTGACACACTTCACCAATTTCTCAAGTCTAAATAACGGTTTTTGCCGGCATGCAATTACTAGATATACGTTCACTGCTGCAGTTCAGAGGTGGTAATCGATTTTCCCGTATTAGGAAGCTCACAGCCAAAGGCCTCCCTCTCTGATAATCGTAAAAAACTGATCATATCCTCATCATCACTTCTTGATGTCGAATTTTGTAGTTGTTTCCCATTATATTGAATTGTTAGAAAAAAACAATATATTTTTTATATAACATAAGAAACATTTCTCTTCTTATATTATAACAGAAGTTCCGACACTTCTCTAATTCCCTAAAAATGGTATGATTCATGTAGGAGGTGTACTAATAATGATTGCTATTTTTTGTATCATCGCTACGGTTCTTTCTTTTATATTCGCTATCATGTACAGGCACAAGTATCCTGGTTATAGCATTTTAGCGGTAGCTATTATACCAGCTTCTTCCTTCTACGTATTAGGTAAATACCAATATACTGAAGTGTTTATCGGTTTTGCAATCTTCTACTGCATCTTTGGATACATACTAACAATGAAAAGAATTTCGATAAAGTGAAACTTTAATCAATGGGGGTTTTATCCATCTCCCACTGATTATTAGCCTTCACCAATCGGGCGTTTACGGGCAGTTGATCTCCCACCTAACTTCTTTGCTCTAATCCAATTTTGAGGTGGGTGTCTTACTGCCCGTTAATGCGGGATGAATCATTAAAAGGGACCGATTTCTGCTTACAGAAATCGGTCCTCGCATTTGGCATATGTACCTTTCGGTTGCCCGCACGAAAGATACTACATAGTTCAATTATTTATCATCTTTTTTCATAAAAAATTTATGATTTGGAAGATCCACATTTAAATCTGCTAATTGTTTCTTTTCCTTTTCTAAAATCGCTTTCGCTTTTTCTTTTGTCGCCTCATCTAAGTTTGCAAAGATGTCTTCATGCTTCCCTTTCTCTGGAAGATTCACACCTAGTTTTGTCAATTCTTCTTTCGCTTGCTCGCGAGTTAATTTCCCGGACTTTTCTTGCTCAAAAATGGACTTCGCTTTTTCTTTTGTCGCCTCATCTAGATTCGCGAACATATCACCGTGCTTCCCTTTCTCTGGGAATTTCACACCTAGTTCTTTCAACTTCGCTTTCGCTTGCTCACGAGTTAGTGTTCCAGACTTTTCTTGCTTCAAAATTGCTTCCGCCTTTTCTTTTGTCGCCTCATCTAAATTCGCGAATATATCTTTGTGCTTCCCTTTCTCTGGGAATTTCACGCCTAACTTTGTTAATTCCTCATTTGCTTGTTCGCGAGTTAATTTCCCGGATTTTTCTTGCTCTAGAATCGACTTCGCTTTTTCTTTTGTCGCCTCATCTAAGTCCGCAAGCATGTCTTTGCGTTTCTCCTTCTCTGGAGGTTTCACACCTAATCCCTCTAACTGTTTCTTTGTATCATCCATAATCGTTTTTACTTTTTGTTTTGTCGCTTCATCTAAATCCTTCTTCGCAGTTTTTGTAACTTGCTCGGCCGCTGGAGTATTCGTTGCCGCAAACGCTGGTATGCAAGCTCCTCCTATAATTCCAAATGATAAAGCACCTGCAATTGCTACATACCCAACTGTTTTCTTCTTCATAGGAAATTTCCTCCTTCATATTTCTAAAGCATGTACACTTTCGTATACAATGCCAATAGTAATGTTGGTTTCTTAAAATTTCCTTAACGATTTAAATAAAAAAACACCGCTCATCACGAGCGGCGTTTTTCTAAGCTTTTTGTAATTGTAATTCTTCACGTTCCATTACTCTTCTTAATACAATTGTTTGTGTCATTGTAAATAAGTTACCTGTAATCCAATACAGCACCAGTCCTGATGGCGCCGCAAATCCCATAAATAGAATCATTGCAGGCATCATAATTTGCTGTATTTTCAGCATTTGAACTTGTTCTCCAGGCGTTACATTTGATTGGAACACCTTCATTTGAATAAATGTTGTTAACGCTGCGATAATCGGTAATATATGATATGGATCTGCATGTCCTAGGTTCACCCATAAAAATGAAGATGTACGAATCTCTTCAGTTCGGCTAATCGCATAATACAAAGCAGAGAAAATCGGCATTTGTATAAAGATTGGCCAGCACCCAGCTAACGGATTCCAACCGCCTGATTTCATTAGTTCTGACATTTCTTTTTGATACTGCTTTTGTTTTTCAAGATCTTTACCCACATCACCGTATTTCTGTTTCAGCTTCTGTAATTCAGGTTGCATTTTTTTCATTTTCGCTTGGCTACGATATTGCGAAACAGCTAATGGAATCATTGCTGAACGAATAACGAGCGTCATGATAATGATGGCAATCCCGAAGCTAGCTCCAGGTATATGATGAGCAACAAATTGAATCATAAATGAGATTGGATATACGAAATAATGGTTCCAAATTCCCGTACTATGTGAATCAATTGTACCTGCATTACTGCAGCCAGATAAAACAAAAACAAGTAATAATGATAAACTAATGAGCCTAGCTCGGTATGATTTTAACATGTTCATTCCTCCAATGTTTCGTAATTAATTAGCGAAACATTGGTGTATACGGACCTACCTCGTCACTCTCTCCACTCGATTCTTGTCTGCGGACAGAACGAATCATTCCATATTTATAAAAAATAGAAAATAGCGGTACATTTCTTGTACCCTCTTCACACGTATCTACTAGTTTAAAAGCTCTCTGTCTACCGCTCGATGCTTGCTGACGCACAAAGCGAGAAACGTTAGCAAGAAAAAAGACTTCTAATACACAAAGCGCTGTCGTTACAAACGATATATATAGAATTGCATCCTGCAATAAAAATTCCATCGCTTCACATCCTTAATAAAATCATTTTAGCATATTCAGCAAACATTCTCTATTTCCTTTTGTTCTCAAAAGTTTTTTTGCATATTTTCTCAAAAAATCATGCTAGAAAACCAATGTATTCGCTTTCTTTAGTATATTCACACGTATCTTTGAATAGGTTTGATTTGTTAGAAATTTATAAAATTTTTGCATTATAATAAAACTATTGCCAGTTTTTGAAAAAAGCTTTATTCTCTTCTTGTAATCAAAAATGAATATGGAGATGAAACATACTATGGGTCAACTAGGAGACGCCGATTACGTTCCCGACACCGCCTTTTTATCCTTCCCAGCAGCTAAAACATTTCATTTAGAATTCATCATACAGTTAGTTGTTATTTTTATAGCTTCTATTTTGTATGCAATTTCTATGAATATGTTTTTTATCCCGCATAATATGATTAGCGGTGGGTTCGCTGGTGTAGGGATGATTATCGGTTATTTAATGCACTACAATATCGGAGCACTTATCTTTTTACTAAACATTCCGCTTCTTATTTTAAGTCACTTTTACTTAGGAAAGAAGACAACCTTTTTAACGGCATACTTTGTAGCTGTATCATCTTTAGCGATGAACATTATCCCAGTACACCAAGTTTCAGACGATATTTTGCTGTCTTCTGTATTCGGTGGTGTCATCTGCGGTGCTGCCTCAGGAATCATATTCCGATTTGCTTCTTCAACAGGTGGTTTTGATGTTGTTGGATTGATTGTAGCGAAACATCGCGATGTTTCAATTGGAGCAATCATCTTTGGATTCAACTTAATCTTACTTGTTGCAGCAGGATTTATTTTCGGATGGGATATTACGCTTTATACGTTAATTAGTCGGTTTGTAGTCAGCAAAGTAATTGATGCCGTGCATACAAAACATATTAAATTAACGATAATGACAATTACAGAAAAAGGTGAGGAAATAAAAAGCTCACTATTACATCACGGCATACGTGGCGTAACAATGGTAGATGCTGTCGGCGGCTATACAAACCATAAGAAAAAAATGATTTACACTGTCGTAACTCGCTACGAGTTGGGCGAAATGAAACGTATTATCCGCCAAGTGGATAATAAAGCATTTATGAACATTACTGAAACAGTTGAAATTGTCGGCCGTTTCAAACGTATATAAAAAAACGCAAGGAACTACAATTCCTTGCGTTTTTTATTTTTTACACTTATTACAAAATCAGATAATTCTATTATTGTATCACTAAATATGTTATAATAAAACTAGACTTACAAAAAAGAGTATATAGACTTGGAAGTTTCTCTTATTTTTATAAGCAAAAAGAAACGAGCAGTCGGGTATATTTCAGACACCATACACGTAACGGTTTAAAAAACCGATCATCTTAGTTATTCTTCACTGATCTTTTTATAAAAGATACGTACAACTAAAATTCACTTCAATATACTATACCTACCTTTTTGACTTCCAAATCATCTTATTACATAAGGAGATGAACATATGAATCAATATATACGATACACACTAGCTGTCCTATTTGCCATCGTCGGCGGCGTGATCTGTTTCTGGACAAACACAGAGCTTGGAGAGAATATCATTTTTAATGGAATCGAAACCCTTGTAAGCGCTTCAATTTTAGGCGGATACATTTTCTTCCTCTTCAATCCAGAAGAAAATGCTCAAAAAACAATGTTATTAACAATGATCGGAATCGTTGGCGGATGTATTTCCTACTCAATGACAAACTATACATTACCACTTCAATTAAGCTCAGCTTTCTTCCACGGTCTATGGACTTGGTTTATCGCATTCTGCCTAGCAGACGTATTCAACCTATTACAAGACCACGAAGAAGAAAATGGTCAACAAATTGAAAGTAACTCTTAAGCTGGAAGATACTCTTCCAGCTTTTTTGTTTCCTGTTCTTTCCTGTTCATACCCCATCACCAAAATAAAAAGAAGTTACCTCCACGGCAATTTCTTTCCCATATACCCCACTTAGTATTCAATTAAATATATCAACGATTTTTAAAATATATCGATCGTTTCTCCACTTATATCAGCGATTTTTTCATTATATCGACGGTTCGACACTCAAAACGCACAACATGCCTATCCCCCAAGTAACTTACTGCCGAACTCAACGATTAAAAAGATAATTAATAGGATCGCGAGTATCTTTAATGCTACATACGCCACTTTAAAAACAGCATAAATGAGCAAGACTATCAAAATAATCGATAAAATTTCCATATGTATCTCCTCCTATCTCTTTTATTCTACCTGTACTTCGTTTTTTATGAAATCGAATAAGATGACATATAAAAAAGAGGATACCTCACCCATCGTAAGATACCCTCGCCTGTAGCTGCTCAAACCATTCTCTCTCTACTTGTAAATATCCCATTCCACTCTTCTCAGCACTCTCCAATTCTTTATCAGCTTTCTTCATATAAATGCGGGAAGCTTCCATATCGTCCTCTAAATATTTAATAATTCCTTGTGTACGGTAATATCCGTTTAAATCCATTTTGGTAATGGCCTTTGCATGTTCCTTTGCTTCTTGCAGAGAAAGGCTATCCATCTGATAAAGAGCTTTATATAAAAGATACCAACTATGAAAACTACCAACGAAAAATTTATTTTCCTTCGTTACAGATAGCTGAACAATTTGTTCTATATACGGTATCGCTCTTTCCATTCCCTCTTGATCAGCTCGGGCATAAAATACGAGCATAAGTCCGCTCATTATTTCTCTTATACTTTTATCCTCTTTTATTTTTTCTTCACTAATTTCTACTAATCTCTCATCCCAATCTTTCGGCCGTTTGTAGCTTAATAATTCACCCGATACTTGAATATTATATAAATGCCCTCTAGCCCTTTCATCATCTTTAATTAAAATGAGAAATTGCATGCCATCGCTCAGGAATGTTCCTTTTATCGGCACTATTGTAACGGCAAAAATCGTAAAGTGTAAAACGGAAAAATATAAAAGATATTGATAATAACTAACCATGTATATGTAACCTGAAGTAATACCGAATAGTACACTTGTAATCGGTCCACCTAAAGTCATCCACGCCCATTTTTTTGAAAGGTTCGGTGTCTCTATAGAAGGCGGCACTAGCATCGCCACGCCTCCAAAGTACCCCCATAATTTATTTTCTCGAATTCGTATTTTTCCTTTCTCATTTTGCACAGTAATAGGTCCTACTGCCATAAATTTAAACTTTAAACCACCTATTAAACCGAATATTACGTGTCCTAACTCATGAATGGCTATCACTAACAATGAAACTCCAACTATTGCCCATAGGTTCAAAATTACTTCTAATTTCCCAGTTCGGATTACTCCGTATAAAATGGACAAAACTAGCGCCGCCGTCATGGAACCAGCTGGCCTTCTTAAAATATCCACCTTTTTCTCCCCTTAATAAATCATTTTTCTCTGCATTTCGTACATGAATTTTCCGAGATGCAATATCCAAATAAATGAGATTAAGCCAATTAATACAAAATCGATATCACTAGCCGCTGTATATATAACGGCAGCCCACCATACATATGCCAATATTGTATTCGTAAATTCATATGCTTTATATCCAGCCTCATGCACAATGTGCTTTAATCCTTCATCTGCGTTTTTCGTCCACATTTTCATAGATTCCATATATGTTACACCTTGTTCAGGATATAGCTTATTATAACGATTTTTTGTTATGAGCCCGATAACCACTACAATAGTTAAACAGACAATAGAAGCTACTAAATTCCACACTGCAAATGACACATTCGTATCCTGCAACAGTGCACGTCTACATGTAATAACTGCATATACAAACCATGCCTGCGTAACTATATCACCTACACGTAAATATATACTTATAATGCCTAATTTTCTGCCTTGTACGCTCTCTTCTTCATCGCGTGCCTCCGCTAACATACGTGTATTCTTCCAAGTGTAGTACATCATTAAGATTCCAAAAATAGTACATACACCTATAAATGTATTAGATGATAATTTTCTCGGTTCATTCGAGAGTAAATTTAAAGCTATATAAGATGTTAAAAAGCCACCCATCATACTTAATGCTATTTTCCCCACAAAATCAAATTGTTTTTTTCGTTTACTCTTCATCTTCATCGTCCTCTTCCCCCTCCACCAACATAAATATCTCCTCCACCGGCGCTCCAAAAATTTGTGCGATTTTTAGCGATAACACAATAGATGGTGCATAATCCCCGCGCTCAATTAAACTAATGGTTTGCCGTGATGAGCCAATCGCTTTCCCTAAATCCCCTTGTGATAAACGATGCTTTGCTCGAAATTCCCTCACTCGATTTTGAAGCTTCATGTCTTCCCTCTTTTTCATTTATTTAATTAAAATTGTAAATAATATCCTTTATTTTGTCAATTATTATTGTCATTTTGACTTATATACATGTCAAAAATAAATCTATATTCTCCTAGATATATAACTTAGATAATAAATTTTAATAATCACATACGGAAAAAATAGGAACGTATTATATACCAGCCACCGGTTACGGTATCGATGGAAAAATAAAAGCAAACTGGAAAATACAATAAAGAAGGCAGTGCTTTTGCACTGCCTCCCTAAAATCTGACATAGAATGGATTCCATATTAACTTGCGTTTTGTAAAAATACTCGTTTTAGTTGTTTGCGGAAACGAACGCTTAACGTAATTGCTACAATGACAATCGCTCCGAAAATGATTTTGCCGATATTATCTCCCAGTAATCCGAAAATATCATGTAAGTTACCACCTAGCCAGTAGCCACCGATTAAGAAGAATGATACCCAGAATAAAGCACCTGAATAAATTGTAATCGCAAAGCGGCGAAACGGTAAGTTAATGATACCTGCAAAGTATCCTGTAAAATGACGTACACCAGGAATGAAGAAGCCAATAAAGATAAGGAAATATCCATATTTATCGAACCACATTCTCGTTAAATCAATTTTTCTTTGTGTTAAAAATACGTACTTCCCGTATTTTTGAACAAAAGGCATACCAAGCTTATTACCTAAAAAGTATTGAATCGTCATTCCTACACTTGTCCCAATAAAGGATAGGATAATTAAAATAGGTAAACTTAGATCACCCTTCTGTGCTAAAAACCCCGCATATGCTAATGTTGGCTCTCCCGGAAACGGAAGTGCAATATATTCTAACAGCAGGCCTACAAGTACTACATAATACCCGTATTGCTGAAATAATTCATGAACCCATTCCATGTCATCTCCCCTTTCATTCACGTGCAACTTGTTACTATTATTGTATAAAAAAATTGTCGAAATAACTATCACAATAGCTTACATTTTTATTACATTTTTGTAAGGCTCATTCTAAAGTTTTTTGTTCTCTATTTACTTATATCTATTAGCATTTAAAAACAAGCTAACAACTATATATCACGCGAAGGAAATCCATTAATATACATTTTTCATCCAGTTTTTAACACTCGAAAACCACCTTATTTTGTTCTCTATAAAAAACCACCACAAACTCATATGAACTTCATATTAGCTTCATATACGTATTGTAAGATTATATCGGAATTTGTTGAAAAATTTAGCTAATATATGACTAAACATTAAACTGAATAAATATAAGTCGCTTTTCGAAATTGAAAAAAGGGTGAATAAGAAATGGAAGCTTATAAAATGCACGATTTTATTAATACGAATGTTGAATCTCATCAAAATGAAACCGTTTTTAATTTACAAATATGTGAAACAAATGAATTTGACGTAAGTTTAACAAAATCTACAACGCTGTCTTTTATCGTTTCAAAAAAGAACATTAAGATCGTCACGAGAAAATGGGTTAATTCAAATCAAGAAAGCATGATTGGCAAAAGCTACATCATTCCAACGAAAGCTTTTCACTATTTCTTACCGATTATTTCTGAAACTGAAGATGAACTAAATATTCGAGTTCAAAGTTTTGGACTACATGGTGAGCTTTTATTAAATGAAAGATTACTTATCGATAAAAACAACAAATGTAATACAAAGATTACTACCTTCTTTGAAACATTAGATGAAAATGTCAATCAAGCATTACGAGGATTACAAATTCATTGTATGTAAGACTACTACAATAAGTAAAAGGAGAATATAATGAAAAAACTATTATTAAGTGCGCTATTATCATTAGGATTTTTAACTCTTCCATTCACTACTGCAGAAGCTGCTACGACGAAAGATCAGCTTATCGTAAACACAAAAATAAATAAAATGGATTATTATCAAGATGGAAAATTCATAAAAAGTTTCACTGTCGCTACTGGAAAAGCAGCAACACCAACACCTAAGGGTACTTTTCAAATCGTAAATAAAATTAAAAACCGTCCTTACTATACAGGAAAAATTAAAGGCGGCGATCCACGTAATCCACTTGGGGACCGCTGGCTCGGATTAAATATGGCAGGAACTTACGGAACAACGTATGCGATTCATGGAACTAACAATAATCAAGCAATCGGGAAAGCAACAACACTTGGTTGTATTCGTATGTTTAACAATGATATTCACTGGTTATTTGAGCGCGTTCAGCAGCAGGCTACTGTCACTGTAAATTAGCCTAAGAACAAGATTTATGTGTAGCCAAGAATTTTATGTCTTGGCTTATTTTATTTATTCATTTACAGTAGCAAAATAACTGTATTTACATATATAATAAAAATAGATTGCATTCAACATCATCGTAACATTGATAAACATGGATATTAAAATTATACAGTTATAATATTTTATAAATTTTACAATACATACTATAATAGAACTACTGTAATTCTGAACTATTCAGTGACACTAAACAATCCCCCTTGCTACTTTCATTACTATTTTATAGCGGGGGCTTATTATATGTATAAACAATCTGAGTCATCCAAAAAATGATGAATTCGAATATTGCAGTAAAAAGCGTTATTTAGGAGGTGTTACTATGACGCATATACTGGTGATTGAAGACAACCCAGATATACAAGAACTTATTCGTGAATTTCTAATGGCACAAAACTTTACTGTTGATGTAGTTGGTGCTGGAACAGAAGGCATTCTTCTTTTCCAAAAAAATTCATACGATCTTGTCCTCCTCGATGTAATGTTACCAGATATAGATGGCTATAGTATTTGTAAAATTATGCGAGGACAATCTGATGTACCAATCATTATGTTAACAGGCTTACATAATGAAGAAAGTGAAATTAAAGGATTTGAGTTAGGTATTGATGACTATATTACAAAACCGTTCCATTACACCGTATTTATAAAACGTGTAGAAGCTGTATTAAGAAGGGCAGCAACAAAGGAAGCAGAAGCTGCAACTATACTACAATTCCATGAATTGATGTTAAATTCTACAGCATATGCCGCTTATGTTCATGGTAATCAAATTGAATTGACTACAAAAGAATTTGAAATTATATATACTTTACTGCAAAATCGGGGAAAAGTACTATCAAGAAGTGATTTGTTGAATAAGGTATGGGGCTATGAACATTATGGTGATGTGAGGGTTATAGATACACATATTAAAAACTTACGAAAAAAATTAGAAATTCCTTATATTAAAACGGTGAAAGGCATTGGCTACAAAATCGAATCGTAGCAAAGACAACATCACCAAAAATATATTCATCAAAACCTTATTATTTTGTATTCTGTTATCACTTTGTCTTTATCAAATTATTTATTTTCTAGCCTCAAATTACGATAAAGATCGTTTGAAAGCTTCTGGAACGCAAACTGCGGAACAAGCGGAATCAGACAAACAAAACGACCAAAGTAAAACAAAGCAAAATAAAGCTGTGTCAGAGAGTAGCATCTCTAATTTTCAATCTTCTCAAATAGAGATGAAAACACTCTCTACAGCCATCAATCATCTTTTGCAGCCTAGCCAAACTGCAAAAGCAAAAGAACATGCACAAAATATTCCGGGGAAAAGTAACACAACGTCTTCACTTACAGAAGCGGAAAAGCAAGTTACTAACAATGATGCCTTACATACACAAAATGCAGCAAGTAAAGCAAATGATACACATGATAATCCAAAGTTAACAGATGTGTTGCAGCAGTTAGCTCCACATATTGGGGCGACAATGCTTGCATTATCTCTGCTTGGATCTTTAATCTACGCAAAAATAATCGCCAAACCTTTCCGATATATGAGCGATGCTTTAAAAGATATTATGAATCTTGATTTCTCAGATAAAAAGCTACTTAACAAAAATACAGATCAAACAGATTTTAATTTGCAAGTAGCTGCCTCACAAGTACCTACTATCGTGAAAAATTTACATGAAAGCAATCAAGATTTAAGAAATGAACTCAAGAAGGAACAACAGTTAGAACAATCTCGTAAAGAATTTATGTCTATGATATCCCATGAATTAAAAACACCAATCGCAGCCGTTATGGGACAACTCGATGGCATGATTCACGGAATTGGCGCTTATAAAGATAGAGATAAATATTTAAAACGTTCATATGAGATGATGCAAGATATTAACATATTAACGGAAAAAGTGTCAGAATTATCCAAAATACAAAACCCTCAATTTAAACCAAATTTAAAAGTTATCTCATTAACTAATATTATTGAGGACGTTATAAAGAAAGTAGATTATTTTGTATCTGTAAAACAATTAAATGTTCAATCTAACATTAAACAAGATGCACAAATTTTAGCTGATCCTAAATTTATGCAAACTGCTATTTTTAACATTATTTCAAATGCAATTCATTATACAATTGACCATCAGCATGTATATATAAAACTTTATGAAAAGCCAAACGGTTACGCATTAGAAGTATTAAATACAGGTTCTCAAATTGATGAAGATAAACTTGCCCATTTATTTGAACCATTCTATCGCGCAAATCCTGACAAACATGGCTTAGTACAAGGTAGTGGTCTTGGGTTATATATTGTAAAACAAATATTAGATAAACATCAGTTTCCTTATGGAATACAAAACACACCTCAAGGTGTAAAATGCTCCATTGTATTCCCAAAAGCAATGTAAAGCCTACTCTAATTTCATACCCCAAATTCATACTTCGTATGAATGGCGGAATTTTGTAGAGTATCTTACTCTGTTTCGTTCGCCCGTTATCCTTATTTGGATAGCGGGCGTTTTTTATTATTTAAAAGGAGGATTTTTATGGAGAAGTTTAAGTATTCATTACTAGTTTTATTCGGCGCTTGTAGCTACGGCGTACTTTCAACTATTTTTAAACTCGGATTCATCGACGGATTTTCCGCACACCAACTACTAGGAGGGCAATATGTCTTCGGATGGATTGGACTACTTTTACTCGTTCTTTTCTTTTCACGTCATAAAGTATCAAAAAAACAATTCTTTTCGTTACTAACAGTCGGCACAACTATGAGTATGACAGGTATTTTCTATGCTATTTCCGTAGAAGAATTGCCAGCCTCTATCGCTGTCGTTTTACTCTTTCAGTTCACTTGGATTGGTGTAGTCATCGAAGCGATTGCCAACCGGACATTCCCAAGCCGTGAGAAAGTTATATCTATTATTATTTTATTTACTGGTACATTGTTTGCTGGTGGAGTATTTGAAGGTCTTGGACAAAACTTTTCTACGAAAGGTATTATTTTCGGACTATTAGCTGCCGTCTCTTTCTCATTCTATGTATTTGTAAGCGGGCGCGTTGCTACAGATGTTCCGCCTTATACGAAAAGCTTTCTTATGACAACGAGTGCTACTCTTATTGTATGCTTATTTTTCCCCCCTACCTTTTTAACGGACGGCGCTTTACAAGCAGGTCTATGGAAATATGCTTTCTTCCTGGGACTGTTCGGGGTTATTATACCTGTCATTTGTTTTTCAATTGGGGTACCAAAAGTCGGAACGGGACTTGGTACAATATTAGGTGCAGCTGAATTACCAACAGCAATTATCGCTTCTATTACACTTGTTCATGAAGTTGTATCGCCAATGCAGTGGATTGGGATTGTGGTTATATTACTCGGTATTTTCACACCACAACTACTTACTGCTAGGAAAGAAAAAAAACATAATCGTGTTCATAGTGCGTGACAACATCAACTTGTATATAAATGTGAATAAAGTTACGATATGTTAAACTTTATTACTACCTTCAAAATAACATATGATATTGCGGCTATTATTCTCGTAATCCTTGCTGTGCTTTTCTTTTTGAAAGATAAGAAAGAGGGTTATACAGCATAACAAAAGACCTTTCATTTATTTGAAAGGTCTTTTCCTTATATTTCACTTTACCGCTCCATATAACTTCTCTACCTCATGTTCAATTTGTTTTACATCGATTCGCTCAAATAATGGCTGCACATTATCAATTCGGTTTGGCAACGTATTTTGAGGTTCCCAATTTACTTTAACACTCGATAATGTATTTCTAACTCTTTCACTTGAAAACGGTAAAAATGGTTCAAGCAATTGTGCAAAGTTTGCTATTAGGTAAACACAATTATAAATTGTTTCCTCACATGAAACTGGGTCGTCTTCTCTTTGTTTCCAGGGCTGCTTTTCATCAAAGTATTTATTTGCAAAGCGTACTGCATCAAATATTGTTTCTAGTGCCACCTTAAATTTAGCTTGTTCAATCGCCTCTCCTACACTTTTATATAATCCTTCTACTTTATCTTTCAGCTCTACATCAATACTTCCCTTCGGTACAGTACCACCATAATATTTTTCAATAAACTTTAATGTCCGGTTCACAAAGTTCCCGTATGCACCTAACAATTCACTATTATGACTGTAAATGAATTCACGCCATGAAAAATCAGTATCACGATTTTCTGGTGCGTTAACTGTTAAAAAGTAACGAATAGAATCGGGATTGTAGCGTTCCAATATATCAGGTACCCATACTGCCCAGTTTTTACTTGTCGATAATTTTCTTTTTTCTACTGTTAAATACTCATTCGAAACGATATGACGCGGGATCGCTTCTTCTCCTATTCCAAGTAATACCGCTGGCCAAATGATTGAATGAAACGGAATATTATCCTTACCATGTACATAATATGTTTTCGCTTCTTTATCCCAAAACTCTTGATCATCTTTCCCTGTTTCTTCAGCCCAATTTTTACTCGCCGAATAATATCCTGTCACTGCTTCAATCCATACGTAAATTTTCTTATCTTCATATCCTGCCACCAGAATTGGTACCCCAATTGGTAAATCACGTGACACTGCCCTATCTTGTAATCCTTCCTTTAAATATCTCTCTGTTAATTGAATTGCATTGTCGCGCCATGTTCCTTTCTGCTTTGCAATTTCTACGGCCTCTTTAATTTGCTGCTGAAATTTATGCAATGCAAAATAGAAATGCTCTGTTTCCTGTACTGATGGCGTACTACCACATAACTTACATTTCTTTTCTAACAAATCGAGTGGATCTAAAATAGCGGAACAATCATCGCATTGATCGCCCCTTGCTGCTTCATGACAATGCGGACAAATACCTTCTACATATCGATCCGGTAAAAATTGCGTACACGTTTCGCAATAAGCTTGTTCAACTACTTTTTTATAAATATAACCTTCTTCTAATAGTCGCAAAAAGACTTTTTGAACAGTTTCATGATGATGCTCACTATCTGTACGTGTATAGCAATCATAAGTAAAACCAAGGCTACGAAAACATCGCTCAAACTCTTCGTGATACTTATCAGCAATTTCTTTCACCGTCACACCTTCTTGCTTTGCTCTAATTGCAATCGGTGTTCCATTACAATCACTTCCTGAAACATACAACACATGCTCACCTTTTGCCCTGTAATAACGTGCTAAAATATCTCCTGGTAACAAACTAGCAATGTGTCCAAGGTGTAACGAACCATTTGCATACGGCCAAGCGCCTCCAATAAAAATACTCATCTTATATTCCTCCTTTAAAATATAAAAAGCCCCGCCCTTATCTTAAAAAAGATAAGGGCGGGGCTGTATAAACAGTCGCGGTACCACCTTATTTCGTCAGTCATTCGCATAACTAACCTTAACAAGTACGGAGCTATATGCTCTTATACTGTGGTTTTGATAACGAGTACCAACTCTCGTCGCCGCCTACTATTATCATTTGATAAGTTCAGGACGAAGCTCAAAGGCCATTGTTCAAACGAATATTCTTGCTTCTTCTCAGCTACCGAAGCTCTCTGGAAAGAATGGTTCCATTCTACTTTTCCTTTTCAACGCTTTTATGTATAAAATGTATTTTACGACTTAACAACAGAAAAATCAAACTTTTATTCAAAAAAACAGGAAATCCTACTCATTCACCGAATAACTATACGTTCACAAAAGGAGTGATAAAATTGAATCAAAAACAACTAAGTACTATTAATGAAAAAAGCTGGAACGCAGCTGCTTATGAAGCTTGGACAAATCGCCACGGGGCGCCAGAGGATTATGCGAAAAAGCTCATGGAAGATCCCGTGCGCGAGGTAAATCATTATTTACCTTACATACAATCTCCAAAAGGAAAGCGTATTATTAATTTACTCGGATCAAAAGGAAATAAAGCAGTTGCTCTTGCTCTTTTAGGAGCCGATGTAACAGTTGTAGACATTTCAGCAAGTAATGAAAAATACGCAACCGAACTAGCCGAAGCTGCTGGTGTCTCTATTCAATATATCATTTCCGATGTACTAGATTTAAATCTATCCCAATCATTTGATATCGTGTTACTGGAACTTGGCGTGCTCCATTACTTTTTAGACTTAAAGCCACTCTTTCATATAGTCTCTCACTTACTAAAACAAGATGGGACCTTTATACTACGTGACTATCATCCCGTTTATACAAAATTATTAGGAGTAGATCATCCATCATTTCGAGAAAATGGAAATTATTTCGACGAGGAACTTATTGAAGATGACGTAGCTTATAGTACTCTCCTTACGGGATCACAGAAATACGCTTTACCGAGAACAAAAATTAGGCGCTGGACACTAGGAGAAATAATTACATCAATGGCAGAAACAAATTTCAAGGTTGAAAAATTGATTGAAGAACACGGATCTCATCAAAAGTGGGTTTTCCCTTCTACTGCACCAGAGGGAATTGAAGAGCGTATACCCGGTCTATATACATTAATTGCGACAACATGCAAAAAAGGATCCCTTCACGGATAGGACCCTTTTTTTGCATGCTTACGCATATAAGTTGAGGTTGGAGATTACCATAATTCTGTAGAATAGGACACAAGATATTTCAACATTCGTCTCTGACTTACGTCGTCAAAAAGGGGTATGACCAACATAACGAAGAGTAATGTTTAATTGATAGTGATAATCGTTATCAACTAATTAGAAGTATACAGGATGTTATTTCAAATTACAATACCATTTCTGATTTTTATTTATGAATTTTTTGATATACAAATGTATACATTTTAAGAACATTTACTCACATTAATCTGCCATATTCCATTATCTGCTATAATTTTCATTGAACAGATTAATAACTTCTTAATCATGTTTTTATTAATTTCGTTCTTGATATTTATAAATTACAATAAATAGTTTTTTAAAAAAGGTAGGGGTAACAATGAAATATGTTAGCATTCGAAAAAAACTACTGTTCACACTCTTAAGCATTTCTTCCTTATTTAGCATTGCTCTTATTGTTATTCTTTCATTCGCTATGAATCAAGCAAGTGAAATCGAAACATTAAAGAATGATGTATCGAAAAGAGCAACGATTTTAAAAGAACGTGGCGATTGGTTCCAAGCGCAGGTCGCTGGTTTACAAGAATATTTACTATCACATGACCAAAAAGGATTGGATAAATTCAACCGGGAAGGAAAAAAACTAGCTGATACTAGGGAGAAAGTAACAAGTGATAAAAAACTCTCAGAAGGAATGAAAGAGGCCATTTTAATGGGAGCAAAATGGCGCAGCGTCGTAGATAATGAAGTCCTCCCCCTTGCACGGGAAGGAAAATGGGAGGAAGCATCCAAAATTGCTCTTGCTCAAACAGATTATGTAAATGATCTTTTAAGTCGTTTTACTAAATATGCAAATGAAGAAAATGACAAACGGGACGTATTAATTGCTGACGTAGAGTCTTCTTCATCCCTTATTCAATATATTATTTTCTTCTCACTCATTACATGTACATTAACGTCTATTCTATTGGCATGGTGGTTCTCTGGTAAACTCGTTAAACCGATTCGACAAATTGATGCGAAGTTAAAAGAATTAGCTTCTCAAGATGGCGATTTAACCGCTAGATTACACGTAACGAGTAAAGATGAAATTGGTGACATCGCAAATTCCTTTAATCAAATGCTTGCTAACTTACAGCGTATAATAAAGCAAGTTCAACAAACATCAACAAGTGTAAAAGAAGCTTCTGAAAATGTGTTTATCGAAACAACTGCTTCTATGGAAAATACCGCAAAAACTAAAGAGACTATGAATGCTCTTGAGCACAATATTCGTTCACAAGTTTCTAGCATTGAAGAAAGTTCAACCGCAATGGATGATATGGCAACGAGTGTTCAGCGTATTGCACAAGCTGCCTCTTCTGCCGCTAGCCTAGCTGTTACAACTTCTGAAAAAGCAGATGATGGAAATAAAGTCATTGAAAAATCTATTACACAAATGCATACAATTAACGAAGCTGTTAACGCTACATCACAAGTGGTAGAGCGACTCATTACACATACGAATCATATTGATACTGCACTTCAATCTATTTCTAATATTGCCGAGCAGACGAATTTGCTCGCTTTAAATGCTTCTATTGAAGCGGCCCGTGCTGGTGAACATGGAAAAGGATTCGCTGTTGTTGCCGATGAAGTACGGAAACTTGCTGAACAATCTCAGCTAGCAGCAAATGACATTAACCATTTACTTCATCAAATTCAAGCGGACACAAAAATAGCAAATGACATGATGACACAAGGTCAGTCAGAAGCTTCTGAAGGAATTACAGTCATTCGTACCGCTGGATCTTCATTCTCAGAAATTGTTAATCACATTAACAATTTCTCTACACAAATACAAGAAATGTCTGCAACTGCTGAAGAAATGGCCGCAAGTTCTGAAGAAATGAATGCAGCTTTAAATAATATCGCTTCTATTTCAAATGAAGTTGCTGCCGAAACATCGAAAACAGCAGCTTCAGCTGGTGACCAAGTAAACAAAATGAGTGTCGTTGCTAAAAAATCATCAGAAATGAAAACAATTGTGCAAGAACTTGAAGTGCTCGTTTCTCATTTCAAAACAAATGGTTAAAATGAAAATTTCATTTATACTTCTACGAACTCTAAATTGTTAGAAAGAGCGATTTAGAGTCTCTCTTTTTTCACGCTAAAATATCTCTTTCTATCTCCCATTCTGTCTGCTATAATTCCTAAAGGAAAGAAGAAAGCTTTATTCCAGATGGAGTAAAGCTTTCTTTCAATTTTTTACATTAATTAATTAATTCTAATACTAAGATTTTACAAGGAGGATTTTTATCATATGAATTTTATTAGCATTCGAAAAAAACTAATGTTCATGATGGGAATGATTTGCGCTTTATTCGGCATCGCCTTAGCTTTTATTTTATTCTTTACCATGGATCAGTCTCATAAAGCTGAAACATTACAAAAAGAAATTTCTCCTCTTGCAACAGAATTGAAAGAGCGCGGAGACGCTTATCAAGTACAACTTTCTGCTTTAAGAGGTTATTTACTACAACATGATCAAGTCGAATTAGACAAGTTTAATGAGATGAGTAAACGTCTTGAAGATACAAAAGAGCAACTTCTTTCTAACCCTAACACTTCTCAGTCCGTGAAAAGCACAATGGAATTAGGATCCACTTGGAGAAAGTTCATTGAAGAGAAAGTATTCACTCTTGCAAAAGAACAAAAATGGGAAGAAGCTTTACAAGTAGCTTCTACAGAGAATGGCACTGTTTATAAAGTAATCGGTGATTTCACAAATTACACTAATGAACAAGCTAAATTACGTGAACAATCTATTGAAAAAATCGATCAATCTTCACTACGAATTGAATATGTTGTCTTCTTATCACTTGTTATTTGTATTGTAACTGCAATTATTCTTGCATGGTGGTTCTCTGGTAAGCTTGTAAAACCAATTCAACAAATTGATACTAAACTAAAAGAATTGGCCTCTCAAGAAGGCGACTTAACAGCCCGTCTACAAGTAAATAGCAATGATGAAATCGGTGCTATTGCCACATCATTTAATAAAATGTTAGAAAACTTGCAGCACATCATTAATCGTGTTCAAAAAACATCTGTAGAAGTACAAACAGCTTCTGAAAATATGCTAGAAAAGACTAATACCTCACGCGAGGCAACAATAAGAGTTCAAAGCTCGATGTCCAACTTAAATTCAAGTATTCAATCGCAAACTTCTAGTATGGAAGAAAGCTCGACTGCGATGGATGATATGGCAATAAGTGTTCAGCGTATCGCTGAATCTGCTTCATCTGTAGCCGAACTTGCTGTAGCTACATCTGAACACGCTAACGACGGAAGTACTGTTATCCAAAAATCTGTTTCACAAATGACAACGATACATGAAGCTGTAAATGCTACATCAGAAGTAGTCGAACGTCTAATCACCCATACGAAATATATTGATACGGCTGTACAATCTATTTCTAATATCGCTGAGCAAACGAATCTACTTGCTTTAAATGCTTCTATTGAAGCGGCTCGTGCTGGTGAACAAGGAAAAGGATTTGCTGTCGTAGCTGATGAAGTTCGTAAACTTGCGGAACAATCAAAAACAGCGGCAAAAGATATTAACCAATTGCTTCATCAAATTCAAAATGATACGGAAACTGCTAGCTCTATGATGTCTCAAGGCCGCTCTGAAGCATTTGAAGGCATTACTGTCGTTCGTGCGGCTGGTACTTCTTTCACAACAATTGTTGAACAAGTAAATAAAGTATCAACTCAAATGCAAGACATATCAGCAACTGCTGAAGAAATGGCTGCAAGCGCTGAAGAAATGAACGCTTCACTTAATAACATCGCTTCTATTTCAAATGAAGTATCTAGTGAAACAGCCACAACGGCACAATCTGCTGAACAGAAAGTCATCGTGATGAATGAAATGACTCTCACTGCAAAACAAATGAAACAAACAGTTGAAGAATTAGATCAGCTTGTATCTCATTTTAAAACTGAATAGCTTTTCAAAAAAATATTCCTCTCTCAGGGAGGAATATTTTTTTGAGCTCATTTCCTGCACTTATCCCGCATATCCGTTATAATGAGAATCGATATCATTAATATTTTGGGGGTGCTACACATGTCACAACAAGCATTTGAAGAAAAGTTATATGCAAACTTAGAAGCTGTTATTGACCCTGAGCTAGGTGTTGATATTATCAATCTTGGATTAGTTTATGACGTTACAGCAGATGAAAATAATAATGCTGTCATTACAATGACGATGACTTCTATCGGTTGTCCAATGGCTGGCCAAATCGTATCAGACGTTAAAAAAGTATTATCAACGAACGTACCTGAAGTAAATGAAATAGAAGTAAACGTTGTATGGAATCCGCCATGGACGAAAGAACGTATGTCGCGTATGGCGAAAATCGCACTAGGTATTCGTGATTAAATAAGGAAAAGACCTGACAATCCAGTCAGGTCTTTTTTCTCTTATTATTTTACTCCTACAGCGTCATAAGCTTTCGTTACAGCTTGTACCTCTTTAGAGTTTTTACCGAATAAATCTTCTGCTGATTGAAGTGCAGCTTGGCGCATCATTTTGAAATCAGAGTTTGCAGTTAAATATTTTGTAAGAGCACGATAGTAAATTTTTTCTGTTGCTTCACGGCCCACTCCAGTTACTTTCACATTGTAATGCGTGCCGCCCTCAGACACTAAATACGCCGCTTTATTGTTAATACTACTGTTAATATGAACGCCGCCATTATCAGCTGTTCCAGTATAACGTTTATTATAGTGATCTGGGTAACCTTCACCTGGTTTTAATGGGTTTGGAATAGATGCTGGATCCTTCAGTGAACGAAGCGCATCACCAGGTTTACCAGGTGTATAAATATCAGCACCTAAATCCCAGCTCTTCTTCTCTACCATTACACCCATAATGTCAGATAACGATTCATTTAACGCACCTGACTCATCTTTATAAACAAGGTTTGCTGTATTTTCAGTTACAGCATGCGTTAATTCGTGACCGATAACATCTAGGCCAGCTGATAATGGAATAAATGTCTTACCATCTCCATCACCATACATCATTTGCACACCATTCCAAGCTGCGTTATTCCAAGATTCACCTACGTGAACAGTAGAAATAAGTTTCGCACCTTTATCATCGAAAGAGTCACGGTTAAATGTCTTTTTATAATAATCATATACTTTTCCTGCATTCACATGCGCATCAACCGCTGCTTTATCTTCGAAGAACTTAGATTTACTCTCAACTTCTTCTCCTGTGTATCCAAGCCATTGTGAGAATAAGTTAAACAAGTTTTCATCCATATTTTCTGCATCAAATGTATGAACACCTTGTCCTCGTTTACCATCAAACAAGTTGAACGCTCCTGTTTTCTCATCTTGAGCAATTTCAAATGATTGTCTAGCGCCTAATACTCCGTAACCAAATCCTGTAATGTGATCTACAGCGTTATATTTCTCAATCACATTTCCATTCGTTGCATCAACAAAGTAATGCCAATATCCTGGAGCTGGTTTCGAAACCGACGCTTTTACAAGATATGCAAGATAGTATTGACCATCTTTTTCATACACATATAAATCTTTTTTCACACCATCATAATTCTTTACTTTACCAATTTCTTTCTCAATATTAGCTTTTGCAATCGTTTCTGCTTGTTCCGCACTAATACTTGCAGATGCAGGAATATTTTTATTATCTAAATTCGGAATAACTTGTCCGAAAAATGCTTTTACATTATTCTCTTTATCAAGCGTAACTGTTTGATCTGAACCATACACAGGAATGTTATTATGCTTCTCAACTAACTTCACGTGTGTTGTACCAGAATCAGCATCTTTTTCTTCACCAACGATATTGAAATGTTTGTCAATATTTCCAGCTAGTTTAAACATATCCTTTTTACTCTCTAAATATTGAAAGACCGTCTCTTTTTTATCTAGTCCTTCCGGCGCTTTCCATTCTTCACCTATGTAAGCTGGTGTTTTAAACTCTTGGTGATACTGGATTTTTTGCTCTTCTGCTTTCGTCGTAGTTGCTCCAAATGCCCCAAACCCACTTGCGATAACAGTTAATGCTAATGCTGATGAAATTACTTGCTTTTTCAATCTAACACTCCCCATTTCCCTAAAAGTTTTTAACACCTTTATAAATATTCTGAATATTCTTTCCGATACCTGCTTTCAAAAATTGAGAAAGTTTTTTCTGATAATTAAACTCACCAAAAAGAGGACATCGAAAAACGATCTCCTCTTTCCTATAACTTTTCATTCCGCTATTTATATGCTGGAAAGCCACCACTGATTAAAGCCTCACTTTATTGCATTTTCATTTCAATTGCTAAATAGTGAGACTTCTCTTTCGCTTGAATGCGAATATCTTCTTCTACAGCCTCCGCTGCATCACGCATTACAAGTGTTTCACCGTTTACAATGCTGCTACCTTCAATTTGTACAAGGTACAATTGACGTCCTTCTTTAACAGGAAAATGAATTTCTTTACCAGCTTCTAATGATAAAGAATATAAATTTGCAGCTTGGTGAATATGAATTGGTGCATCTCCATCAGAAGGAGATACCATATGGAACCACTCATTTTCACGTTTACTCCAATCAAATTTAAACTCACCATAGTTTGGTTTATGACCGTCGCGGTCTGGTAAAATCCAAATTTGCAATAAACGTAATGTTTCACTTCCTAAGTTATGCTCACTGTGAAATACACCAGTACCTGCACTCATATATTGAACATGCCCACGCTCAATTGTCCCGCGGTTCCCCATACTATCTTCATGTGTTAATTCACCATCTATAACGTAAGAGATAATCTCCATATCACGGTGCGGATGCATATCAAAACCAGTTTGTGGCGCTATTAAATCATCATTCATAACACGTACTGCTCCAAAATTCATGTTGTTTGGATTATAATAATTTGCAAAGGAAAAATGAAAATGTGTATTTAACCAACCGTGATTTGCTCTTCCCATATTTTTATGATCAACTTTTCTAAACATATCCTTCACCTCATATTATCTCGAAATCGAGATAATTATTTTTAATTTTATCACTGCAACTTCTTCAGTAATTCTAATAATTGTTTTTGTTCTTCTCTATTTAACTTATCAAATTGCTCTGCTTGAAATGTTTCTTGCGGCGGGACTATTTCTTCATATAGAACCTTTCCCTTTTCTGTTAATGAAATATATTTCGTAGTACCTTCTTGTTCACGCTGAATCCAATCTAGTTGCTCCATCTTATTTAAAAGTTGAGTAACATTTCCTTTCGTAACAAACAACTTATTTCCAAGTTCTTGCTGCGTTAAACGATCGTTTCCTCCAATTTGAACTAATACATCAAACTGAGCGGCAGATACATTCCACTTTTTCAAATGCTGATTCGTCTCACGAATACTTCTATTATAAAAGCGTGATAAACGAAACCATAATAGTACTCCAAGTCTTTCCCCTGCTTTCATTCCATCACCTCGCTCATTTGATACTATTAGTTTAGAACTATACTTATTAAAGGTCAACTACTTATTTTTAATTAGCAATAAATAAAAGCACAGTGATTTTCCTCCACTATGCTTCAGATTAAATTTCTATTTTTATATTCATCTAGCTTCCTCTCCGCGAAATGCCTCGCATCTTTCTCGATCCATCTTTCTTCGTATAGTTCATTTCCAACATATAGTACATCGTCCTTATGCTGCATCGCATGCCTGAATTCATGCAATAGCGTTTTGAGCACTTGCTCATACTCTTCCCACATACAAACGAAAATTAATTGTTTTTCTTTATGATAAAAACCACCTACTGGGAATAAAAACTCCTCTTCTTCTTCTCCTAATGATAAAAGTACATGATTCGCATCACACGTATCACAAAAAATAACTGGCGTTGCACTTACTTCAATAAGAGAAAACAAATCATTTCTTAACTTTTTGACATCCCAAGGAAGCTCCGAATCCAACACATACCAATTCTCAACTTGTTGATATACATTTTGAAACTGGAGTTCCATTTCTCAATAATCCCCTTCCTAAACTCCCTTTTCTTATATATATGCCACAATATGGTAAATATTAAACATACACTTTCATCCTTTAAAAAATGACAATAAAAAAGAATCTATATCAGCATAGATTCTTTTTCCGTAATCATTTTTTTTCATCATTTTTTTAATATAAAATAACCAATTGCACAAACAATAGCAGCAAGTGCAAAGTATTTCACATATGGCCCAGCTACTTTATTAATACTTTCCCACTCTGTTCCTAATTTAAAACCTAAATATACAAATACAATTGACCATGGAATAACAGCTAGTGTAGTTAGCGTAATAAACTTAGCATGTGACATTTTCGCAATACCCGCTGGTATCGAAATAGCATGACGCAACAACAGGAATAAAACGCGCTGTAAAAATAACACCAGTTCCGTAACGATTAAACCACGCTTCAGCATAATCAATATGTTTCTTCTGAATCAAAATATATTTTCCATATCGCTCAAGAACAGGTCTTCCTCCGTATCGACCGATCCAATAAATGAATAGTTGTGCGATTACACCACCAATTGTACCGAACGCGACAGCCCCCCAAAATGTAGTGCTTCCTGTTGATACTAAATAACCTGCATAAGATAATACGATTTCACTTGGGATAACCTCTAGCATTAATCCCAGCATAATTCCCCAATAACCAAGTCCTTCTAGAAAAACTAAAACTGAATGAATCAACTCTCCTAACATCATTTACCTCTCTTTACTGTTTTCATTGCAAAAAATAAAAGTACAAGCAGTAAATATCTTGTACTTTTATTTTTTCAAAATTTATCTAGTCTTCGTATCCCACTTAAAGATTTTATTTAAAAATTTATATACATTCTTTGACTCTTTCGTCAGAAGTGGACCTAAGATCGATAGTATAAGCACGTATAGTGCTGAGAATGGTTTCAGTACTGACATTAAACCACCGGCGATGCCGATATTAGCCATAATGATGGAGAATTCTCCTCTTGAAACGATTGTTAATCCAATATTTGTTGATGCTTTATGAGATAATCCAGCTTGTCTTCCTGCAATCATCCCTGCAACAAAGTTTCCGACGATTGTAAGAAGGACAGCACCTAACGTTAACCATATCGCCCCGCCTAATGAAAACGGATCGATACTTAATCCGAAACTGAAGAAGAAAATAGCTCCGAAGAAGTCTCTAAATGGAACAACAAGATGTTCAATTCGATCACTATGCTCTGTCTCAGAGAAAACTAACCCTAAAAGAAGTGCCCCGATTGCTTCTGCAACGTGAATTGTTTCTGAGAAACCTGCAATAAAGAACAACGAAGCAAATACCACAATAATAAAGATTTCATCTGAACTAATATTGAGCAATCTATTTAATAACGGCGTTGCTTTTCTAGCTACAATAAAGAATAGAAGCATATATCCTAAAGCAATTCCAATTGAAGTAAGGGCACCTAAGAAGGAAGCGTGATCCCCAAGAACTAAGCCAGAAACTACTGATAAATATACAGCAAGGAATATATCTTCAAACATAATAATTCCTAAAATTAATTCGGTTTCATTATTACCAGTTCTTCTTAAATCAACTAATACCTTTGCAACGATAGCACTAGAAGAAATCGTAATAATACCCGCAATAATTAAGATTTCGAGTAACGGGAACCCCATTATAAATCCGTATAATAATCCTAGTGAAAAGTTAATCAAAATATAGATTGTTCCGCCAATCGCGATAGAACGTCCAGATTTAATTAATTTTTTCATCGAAAACTCTAATCCCAGATAGAAAAGAAGGAACAGAACACCAATCCTTCCAAGGAAGGATATCACACTTGCACTTTCAATAAATTTGAGATCGATAACACCTATTGTCGGCGCGTGCGGACCTACTAGCATACCAAGAACAATTAGAAAAGGAATTACTGAGAATTTAAACTTTCCAGCGATTACTGCCGCAATTGCTACTAAAACTAAAGCTGTACCAACTTCAAAAATTAAAGTATCCATCTAGTCAGTCCCCCTATTCGAAAGTAATTCATTAATAATCTTTTTAATTTCTTCTCTCTCACCAGAAACTACAAGCATATCTCCTTCTTCAATCACCGTGTCTGGACCTGGATTAAATAGCTTTTTCATATTCTTTTTCATAACTGCAATTATCGTTACGCTATATGTTTTTCTTATTTCAAGGTCGCCAATTGTTTTTCCGATTGCCGGAGCTGCATTCTCCACTTTAAACCACTCAATTGCTAAACCTTCAAAGACCATCTCAACATTTTCTAATGCTCTAGGTTTGTATACCATTCCACCTAATATTGCTGCAATTTGTCTCGCCTCTGAGTCACGTAATGAAATACTTGAGATGCTTTCTTCATGATTTGAATCAAAATGATACATTTCTCTACGCCCATCATCATGAATGACAATCACCATCTTTTCGTTACCTTTCGTAACGATTTGAAATTTATAACCAATACCCGGAAGTTCACTTTCTCTAATATTCATATTTAGCTCCTCCATAACTTCTTTATTTTAATTTTCTGTTTTTTGTCTTTTGTTCATCCAATCAATTTTAGAAATTCTAACCATTCAGGATACCTATGACTTGGAAATCTTTTATTGTAATAATAAGTGGCTCCTAAAAAGATACTTAAAGATGTAATGATAAAAAATAAATTACTTCTTATTTTCAAACTCTTAAGACTTACTTTCAATAAAGATTCTTCTTTCAAATTATCCCCTCTTTTTCGCTTTAAATTTAGTTTTTTAAAATGTAAATAATTCTAAAAATATTACGATGTAACATAATCATAACACAAAACGTATTTAAGTAACATGATTTTTTAGAAAAATTGATTCTGGTATATTTTTTGCATATAATTTTCTTATTACGAAAAAAAGGAAGTGTATTATATGGTTGATATCTTTAGCAGATTCCTTGAGGTAACGAATAATATTTTATGGTCATATATTCTTATTGCAATGCTAATCGGCTTCGGTCTTTATTTCTCTTTCAAATTAAAATTTGTCCAAATTACTCATTTCCGTGAGATGGTCAGTTTAATTAGTAAAGGATTTAATCGAAAAGAAAAAAAGAAAGATAGCATCTCTCCATTCCAAGCATTTTGCTTAAGTGCAGCAGCACGTATTGGTATCGGGAACTTAGCTGGTGTAGCATTAGCCATTTCAATGGGTGGACCTGGCGCAATATTTTGGATGTGGTTTATCGCTATCCTTGGAGCAGCTACTAGTTTTGTAGAATGTACGCTCGCGCAAATTTATAAAGTAAAAGATGGAAGCAGATTCCGTGGTGGACCAGCGTATTACATGGAAAAAGGGTTAAACAAACGCTGGATGGGTGTTTGGTTTTCACTTCTTATTACAGTTGCGTACGGATTAATTTTCAATTCTGTACAAGCAAACACGGTAACAATAGCATTTGAAAATGCTTTTGGACTAGAGCGAACGATCGTAGGAGCTCTATTAGCTTTATTAGTTGCAGTTATTATTTTTGGTGGTATCAAGAGCATTTCACGTATTACAGAAATGATTGTTCCTCCAATGGCAATCATTTATATCGGCGTAGCTGTTTTTGTCGTAATTAACAACTTCACTATGTTACCAAGCATTTTTACAGAAATATTTAACAGCGCATTTGGTTTAGACCAAGCTATCGCTGGTGGTATTGGAGCAGCAATCAAATTCGGAATTCAGCGCGGTTTATTCGCGACAGAAGCAGGTATGGGTAGCTCTCCTAATGCAGCAGCAACATCAGATGTATCTCACCCTGTAAAACAAGGACTTGTTCAAGCATTAGGTGTTTTCGTAGATACATTCTTAGTATGTACATCAACAGCGTTTATCGTATTATGTTCTGGACTTTACAAAGGATCGAATTTAGAAGGTATTGAATTAACACAACAAGCATTAAGTTCACAAATTGGACCGTGGGCAAGCACTTTCTTAGCGATTATTATTTTCCTATTCGCTTTCAGTTCTTTACTAGGAAACTACTATTATGGTGAAACAAACATCGCATTCATTAAAGAAAGCAAAACATGGTTACTGATTTATCGTGTTGCAGTTGTCGGAATGGTGTTCTTCGGATCTATCGCTGCCCTTCAAACAGTTTGGAGTTTAGCTGATTTCTTTATGGGACTAATGGTATTCACAAACTTAATTGCCATCTCATTCCTTAGCAAGTTCGCCTATGCAGCATTAGTAGACTATATTAAACAAAAGAAACAAGGAAAAGATCCTGTCTTCGTTGCAAGTTCTATCCCTGGCTTAAAAAATACAGAGTGTTGGGATGGGCAAGATTTAGAAGAGAAGAAACAAGTTGGATAACAACTAAAAGCGGAAGAGGCTCGCAGGAAAAAGCGAAGCCACCGAATATTCTAGCCGCTGGAGCTATATAATAAAAAATCCCTATTACTTCACAGTAATAGGGATTTTTTATTTACAACCGTTCATAATTTGTTCAAATTAATTCCAGCAAAAGGGTTGATTTATACAAATTACTAGATTATAATAATTATAAATTAGTAATTCATATAAAATAATAACTCAAGAGGAGATTGATCATAATGAATACACAAGTAATCGAAGCATTAAACAAACAAGTAGCAAACTGGAGCGTTTTATTTACAAAACTACACAACTTCCATTGGTACGTAAAAGGACCTCAATTCTTCACACTACATGAAAAATTTGAAGAGCTTTACACAGAATCAGCTACTCACATCGATGAAATCGCAGAACGCATTTTAGCAATTGGCGGCAAACCAGTAGCAACAATGAAAGAATACTTAGAACTATCTTCTATTCAAGAAGCAGCTTACGGAGAAACTGCAGAAGGGATGGTCGAAGCAATCATGAAAGACTACGAAATGATGCTAACTGAACTAAAAAAAGGCATGGTAATCGCTCAAGAATCTGACGATGAAATGACATCTGACCTACTACTAGGCATCTACACAGAACTAGAAAAACACGCTTGGATGCTACGCGCATTCTTGAATCAATAATAGATTAAAAGCGGAGGTGACTCGCTCAGAACAGGAGGGCATTGGAGCTCCTGACGAAGAGGCGCTTTTTGCCTCACAGGAAGGCGCGAAATGACCGACTGTTCTAGTCACCGGAGCTGGATAGATTTAAAGCGGAAGCGGCTCGTTCAGCTCTGACTGGCTAAGGTTCTTTCACATAGAAGGCGCTTTTTGCCTTCTTATGTGGAAGGTTCTTAGACACGAAGAGCTAGCCACCGGAGCTGGATATCATTAAAAGCGCAAGCGGCTCGTTCAGAACAGGAGGGTGTTGGAACTCCTGATTCCGAGGCGCTTTTTGCCTCGAATGAAGGAGTGAAACAACCGACTGTTCTAGCCGCTGGAGCTGGATACCACTTAAAGCGGAAGCGGCTCGCTCAGAGTCGCTTTTTTTATGAAGTAATCGCACTAAAATTATATCAGCGATTTTCCTAATTCACCGATAAAACACGACAATATCAGCACTCACCTTTTCTACTTTTATCAATATATTACAATCTCTTTTATGTTAAAATATAGGAAACACCCTTTAGTAATTAGATCCAAAAAGCTTGTCCAAGTTCATCATTTACTACTTAAATGACGGGAGTGGTTCAGTTGAAAGACTACTTAATTAGAGCATTTTTTGCGTTAATAACAGTTGGGATTCTCTTACTCATAGCTAATATTTTCAATATACGTGTCGAGGTTAAAGACTATGCTTTCCTCGTTGTTGTAGCTATTGGTGGCGGTTGGGGTGGCTGGTACCTGTATAAAAAACAAAGTAATCAAAATGATAAAGGCATTCCGAAATAATATGGAATGCCTTTTTTCCCTAATACATAATTAAGCTTAAACCACTAATAAAAGCAGTCCCCAAAAACATCATTCAACCCATATTCTATAGTAAATAAAAAGAATTCATTTTGAATATAGAAATAGTCCAAAATCTTGCATAACAGAGGTATGCCCCATTTGCCGCAACATTGTGGCTATATTCCCACGGTGATATGCTCCGTGGGTGACGACGTGTAGTATTGTTTCAGAAACCGTCGTATCCAGGAGCCCAGCATACGGATTATCAACCTCAAACACTTTTTCATAATCTTGTTGACTACTTAAAAGTTCTTTATATCGTTTAGATAATTCATAAAAACTAGTTTCCATTTCCTCAATATTTTTTGTTTCTAGCTGTTCTTTCAATTGGTCTGTGTGTACCATTGCATCACGCATACTTTTGCCAGAAATGATCTCGAGCCAGGCTAAATCTGTGAGGTATATGTGAGACATTACTTTTGCCACCGAAGAAAAACCACTCTTAACTTCCTTATGGAAAATGTCTTGCGGTAGTTCTTTTAAGCGATTTAAAATAACTTCATTTGCCCATAAGTGGTAGCTATACATTTTTAATACAGAACGCCCCATGCTCATTTCTCCTCCAATTTTCATTTTAATGATTAGATTATGATACATAGCTGATTAAAAATTCATAAGGATTACATCTATAAAATTTATTCTGATTCCGATTAGAAAAACCTCTATTAACTTCATAAAAAACATTCGCCATCTTCCACAATCTGACCCTTTAACGGAACAATTCTATGTCACTCAATAATTCCTTACTCACCATTTATTCAGATGTTCTTTTTTCAAGTCAGCAAAACATACCTCCATCTACTTCCCCTCTTCCAACGATTTCACATCTCACTATCAATATATTTAACCAAATTAAAAACACATGCCTTTTTGCGATAAAAAGACATGTGTTTCCAAAATCCACTATAAAAATGTACTATGATAACTGCTTCCACTTAGTTCCCAAAACAGGACGCTCGTAATTTTGTATTTCATGAATTAATTTAGCTGCCGTCTCAGCTGAAACAATCAACTCTTTATTCGACGGGTTCATAAAGCCTTCTTCAGCTGCACGATCAACCATTTGCAGAATTGGTCCGTAAAAGTCTTTAATGTTTAATAAACCAACTGGCTTATCATGTATACCAATTTGTGACCAACATACAACTTCAAATAATTCTTCAAATGTTCCGTATCCACCTGGTAATGCAATGAAAGCATCCGCAAGCTCTGCCATTTTTGCTTTACGTTCGTGCATCGTTTCTACTTCAATTAATTCTGTTAATCCTGTATGAACGATTTCACCACGGAATAAACCACGCGGCATAACACCTGTTACACGTCCACCTAAACGAAGAACTTCGTTTGCTACTTCTCCCATTAATCCAACGCATGAACCGCCGTATACAAGCTCATAATCGTTCTCAACAAACATTTCCCCTAACTCTATTGCCTGCTCTTTAAATTCTGGTCTTCCCCCTAAATTTGAACCTGCAAACACACAAATCTTTCTCATTCCTACACCCCGAAACTATATATTGTTATGATACAATGAGTATTGTACAACATATTGAAGGGATGAGGAAGAAATGGATATCGTCGCATTTCAAAGATGGGTGGAGGAATTTTACGAAAAACGAAGCTGGTCACAGTACAACTCCTTTATTCGCTTAAATTTCTTAACTGAGGAAGTTGGGGAAGTTTCACGCGTTGTTCGCGCAATTGAAATCGGTCGTAATCGCCCTGATGAACAAACAAAAACACAAGAAGAGCTAAAACAAGAACTAAAAGAAGAACTTGGTGATGTACTATCTAATCTTATTGTTCTTTCACAAAAATATGATTTGGATTTACAAGACATTATGGAAACACACGTCACAAAGCTTTCAAAAAGATTCGAAACATCTAAATGAGAACATTATCAATTGTGATATAATGTTCTTGTCAAAATAATAAGGGGGATTTTATGTTATCTAAAAAATTGCACGACGCACTAAATGAACAAATGAATTTTGAATTTTACTCTGCCCACGCTTATATGGCAATGGCTGCTTACTGTACAGCGGAGAGCTATGATGGATTCGCTAACTTTTTCCTTGTACAAGCTGAAGAAGAGCGTTTCCACGCAATGAAGCTTTACAACTACATTAATGACCGCGGCGAGCGCGCTATTATTACTGGATTTGATCATCCTAATAACGAATATGATTCTGTATTGAATGCTTTTGAAGTAGCACTTGAGCACGAGCGTGAAGTAACGAAGCGCATTTATCACTTATCTGATATCGCTTGGGATGAGCGTGAGCATGCAACAATTACATTCTTAAAATGGTTCGTCGATGAGCAAGTAGAAGAAGAATCTTCATTCGATAGCATCATCCAAAAATTAAAACGTATTACAAGCGATTCAAACGCATTATTTATGCTAGATGCTGAATTAGAGAAACGTACATTTACGCCTCCAGCTGAGTAATATTTTAATCACCTTAATGAATGTATTAAGGTGATTTTTTCTTTTCTCTCTAGCTTAAAATCACCTTAAATTTCCTCGTATTTGACATAACAACAGTAAATAAATGGTATTATTTTCAATATAAAACAATATACGAGGAGAGAAAAAATGAACCAACGTGTAGAATTTGTTGACGCCATTCGTGGTTTCGCTTTATTTGGCATTTTACTTGTTAATATAACATTAATTCAATTCGGGTTATTCGCTAATGAAAAACCCACTTATATTTTCGGAAAACTCGATGAAAGTGCTAATTGGTTTATTCAATTTTTCGGCACACAGAATTTTATTTCCCTATTCTCTTTTTTATTTGGGCTTAGCATTATTTTGTTACAAAAAAGTATTATCGCAAAAGGAAAAAAGTTTTTCCCTACATATATAAGGCGTATTAGCATTCTTTTACTACTAGGCTACATTCACGGCACTTTTGTTTGGGAGGGAGATATTTTATTTGCCTACGGGATTGTCGGGATTTTCTTAATGATGTTCATCAATCGAAAACCAAAAACGTTACTCATTTGGGCATCCATTTTATTAGCAATCATTATGTTCGCATCTTATCAATCTGAACCAACATCAAACACATTCAATGATGTCGCACCTTATATTGAAAAAGAGCATAAAGTTCATGAAACTGGAAACTATATGGATCATATCAACTTTAGATTAACTGAAAATCCTTTTGATTACATGGGAATTAACGGTGTCTTCGGATTAGTTATCCTGTCAATTTTCGCATTAATTTTTATGTCTCCACTCTTCTTACTCGGCATGTACGTAGGAAAAAAGGGATGGCTATTTGAGATTGATAAACATATACCTGCTGTCAAAAAGATCTGGCTTATTACTGGTATTTTTTCTTTTACAATCAAAATTTTAACCATGTTCGTAAAACATCCGATTTTAATTATGTTACAAGATGGCCTTACACCCGTAACCATGACCTTCCTTTACGGAAGCACAATTACTTTATTGTTCCATTACAAAAAAGCATCGCGCTTACTAACATACATGGCGAACATGGGAAAAATGTCAGTTAGTAATTACTTAGCACAATCTATTATTGCAACAACCATTTTTTACGCATATGGGTTTGGCTTATACGGTAAAATCGGCTATTTCTTCGGTATTCTTTTAACCATTGGAATTTATACGATTCAATTATTCGTTAGTACCTATTGGCTACAGAAATACCGAATGGGGCCTGTGGAATATGTGTGGAGACTGGGAACTTATTTAGAGAGACCACGGTTTAAAAAAGACTTGGATAAAGCAAGTTAAAAAAGCAATGAGCTCGGGCTCATTGCTTTTTTATTTCTTCTCTCAGCTTAATCAGCTTAGCCAAATCTTTCTTATAAAGCCTTGAAACCTTTTCAACAAAATCACTATGAGTAAAAGTCCCATCGCCTTCTTCTACTATGCTTAAATACCCATGTATAAATTTCAAAAACACTCTAGCATCTTCTCCAGTTAATTGATCAATGTTCTCTATAACCTCATCAAACTCCCTTAAACTATCCGCTTCTTTCACCCTAATCCCCCCTCTCTATATTATTTATCATACCAAAACAAAAAAGTCGTTCATCCCTCTAGGCGAGAGATAAACGACTTCGTTTGTTTTTATTAAAGCATAACCCCAACGATAATCGCTGATAATATACTTACTAACGTTGCACCGTATACAAGTTTTAATCCGAATGAAGATACAACGTTTGCTTGTTTGCCATCGATACTCTTCGTTGCACCTGCGATAATTCCGATTGATGAGAAGTTCGCAAATGATACAAGGAAGATAGATAAAATACCTACTGTACGAGCTGATAAATCACCAGCTACTTTTCCAAGGTCAAGCATTGCAACGAATTCGTTCGTTACTAATTTCGTTGCCATAATTTGTCCTGCTGTTAGCATCTCTGATGTTGGAATACCCATTACAAATGCTAACGGTGAGAAAACGTATCCTAAAATGCTTTGGAATGTGATTCCGAAAATTGAATCGAATACACCGTTAATTGCTGTAATTAATGCTACGAAACCGATTAACATCGCCGCTACTGTTACAGCGATAGAAAAACCAAGCATAATATATTCGCCTAACATTTCAAAGAATGTTTGTTTCTTATCTTCTTGTAATTCTAAAATATCGTCTTCTTCTTTTACGTCATATGGATTAATGATATGAACGATAATGAATCCACTAAATAAGTTTAGTACAAGTGCTGTTACTACATATTTCGGATCAATCATTTTCATATAAGAACCGACGATTGACATTGATACTGTTGACATTGATGATGCACAAAGTGTGTATAAACGATTTTTCGGTAATTTGCTTAGTTGATCTTTTACTGTAATAAATACTTCACCTTGACCAACAATTGCAGCTGCTACCGCATTATATGATTCTAGTTTTCCTAAACCGTTAATTTTACTTAATACGAAACCGACTGCACGAATGATAATCGGTAAAACTTTAATATGTTGTAAGATCCCGATTAATACCGCTAAGAAAATAATTGGTAATAATACTGTTAAGAAGAATGGTGCTTGTCCATCATTTGCTAGACCACCAAATACGAAATTAACCCCTGCTTCCGCAAATTTTAAAATAGCGCCAAATCCATCTGCAATCCCTTTTACTAACACAAATCCGATCTTTGTATTTAGTAAGAAATACGCAAGTACCAATTGAATGACAAGCATAAGTGCAATTGGTTTATATTTAATTTTCTTACGATCTGAACTTATAAGGAAACCTAGTACAAACACTACAAGTAAACCGACTAGAAACATTACTATTTTCATATGTGAATCCTCCACTTCTCTCACGAGTTATTGGTCGTATAACGTATAACGAATGACGTCTGACCATTGATGTTAAAAAAATTTAAAACCCCTAAATATTATTCAACTGTTATCTAAAATCAGTAAGCGTTTACATAAATTGCAATTTATAAAAGGTAGCCTCTTCTCTCCTACCATACTTGAAAGTCTGAAATTGATACCACCTACAAATCAAATTGTAAGCGTTAACTAATTGAAATGCAATATAAATTTTAAAATATTTTTATATGTTAATATATTCCTAAATAATTGGTTTTTTCATGTAAATTTACCATAAAAAAATAGCCCTAGCTATGAGCTAGGACCATCTTTTTTACCCCGCTTTAACGGGCAGTAAGACCCCCACCTCAAAATTCAGCGAAAACAAAGAAGTTAGGTGGGTGATTAACTGCCCGTAAAAGCCCGATTGGTGAAGGCTAATAATCAGCGGGGGATAAAGCCCCCCACTGATTAAAGTTTCACTTTATAACATAACACCAACGATAATCGCCGATAAAAGACTTACTAATGTCGCACCGTATACAAGTCGTAATCCGAATGATGAAACAACGTTTGATTGGTTTTCATCGATCCCTTTCGTTGCACCTGCGATAATTCCGATAGATGAGAAGTTCGCGAATGATACAAGGAATACAGAAAGAATACCGACCGTACGAGCTGATAAATCACTAGCTACTTTTCCTAGATCAAGCATCGCAACAAATTCGTTTGATACTAATTTCGTTGCCATAATTTGTCCCGCTGTTACCATCTCTGATTGCGGGATACCCATTACGAATGCTAATGGAGAGAAAAGATATCCTAAAATAGCTTGGAATGTAATACCGAACACTGAATCAAACAAGCTATTGATTGCTGTAATTAATGCTACGAAACCAAGTAACATTGCTGCTACCGTAATCGCAATCGTGAAACCAAGCATAATATATTCGCTTAACATTTCAAAGAATGACTGTTTTTTCTTATTTTCTAACTTCAGTGTATCTTCTTCTTCTGTAATATCGTACGGGTTAATAATATGAATGATAATGAAACCACTAAATAAATTTAATACAAGTGCTGTTACTACATATTTTGGTTCAATCATTTTCATATAAGAACCAACGATCGACATCGATACTGTCGACATGGAAGATGCACATAGTGTATATAAACGATGTTTTGGGATTTTACTTAATTGATCTTTTACTGTAATAAATACTTCTGCTTGCCCAACAATTGCGGCCGCTACTGCATTATATGATTCTAATTTTCCTAAACCATTTACTTTACTTAGCATAGTACCAATAGCACGAATAAATATCGGTAAAATTTTAAAGTGTTGCAGAATTCCGATTAACACTGCAAAGAATACGATTGGTAATAAAGCTGTTAAGAAGAATGAAACCTCTCCTTTATTAACAAGACCACCAAATACGAAAACGATTCCAGATTCCGCGTATCCAAGAAGCGCTCCAAATCCATCTGAAATTCCTTTTACTAAAATGTAACCAATTGGCGTATTTAATAAGAAATACGTTAACGCTAGCTGAATAACAAGCATAATTGCGATTGGTTTATACTTGATCTTCTTACGATCAGAACTTATAAGAAAGCCGAGTACGAATACAACTAGTAGTCCTACAAGAAACATAACAAACTTCATTAATAAAATCCTCCATTTAACTCTTCATTAACTTTGAACGTCTGACTACTCAAAACAAGGAATAATCCGAACTTTCCATTTCTCCTCCAAAACCTTCAATCGGATATGAAAAACCATAAAATCTCTTGTCTCAAAGCCATTTTCCATTCTAACACAAATTATAACTCACATCCGCATTTTTCTTAAAAAAATACATTTTATTATAAAACACTCATTAATGTTCGTATTTTTCCTCTTCCTTTAGTTTATCACCATAAAAAAAAAAACGAGCATCAAATTTCTCTGATGCTCGTTCCTTTTTATTATACAGCTTTTTCTTTATCTGCTACTGCTGGCTTGTCCCAGCACTCTGTATTGTTTAAACCAGGAATAGACTCCGCATAAAAGACTGGATCTTTTCCTTGTTTCTTTTGTTTTACGTAATCTGATAATGCCGCGAAAGCATACTTAGAAAGGAATACAATCGCCACTAAGTTAATAATAGCCATGATACCCATGAATAAATCTGCTAAGTCCCAAACAATTTGAATTGTTGCTACAGAACCTAACATAACCATACCAAGTACCGCGATTCGATAAACATTTAGTAAAACTTTACTTCCATTTAAAAATTCAATATTCGTTTCACCATAGTAGTAGTTACCTACTAATGAACTAAATGCAAACAAGAAGATTGCAACTGCTACAAATATAGAAGCCCACGGTCCGATATGTTGACTTAATGCTTGTTGCGTTAATTGAATTCCGTTTAAATCAGCCGCTCCAGGCACATCTGATAATAAAATAATAAATGCTGTACAACTACAAATTAATAATGTATCTGTAAATACCCCTAAAGTTTGAATGAAACCTTGTTTAACTGGGTGCGTTACGTTTGCAGTCGCAGCTGCATTTGGCGCACTACCCATACCTGCTTCATTTGAGAATAATCCACGTTTTACCCCTAGTAAAATCGCAGCTCCTAATCCCCCGCCCACTACTTCTTTAATTCCGAAAGCATGTAAGAAAATTTCTTTAAATACATATGGAATTGCCGTAATGTTTGTTACAACAACGAATAATGCCACTGCTACATATATAATTGCCATTACTGGAACAATCATTTCAACCGCACGTGCAATACGTTTTACTCCGCCGAAGATAATGATTGCAAGTAAACCAGCCATAAACAGACCTACAAACTTACCATCTGTGTTAAATGCTCCATCAAAAGCCGCCGCTACTGTGTTTGACTGCACGGCGTTGAAAATTAATCCGAAACTAACTGTTATTAGAACAGAGAAGACAACTCCTAGCCAGCGTTTCTTTAAACCCTTTTCCATATAATACGCTGGACCACCACGGAACGCATTCCCATCTTTTACTTTATAAATTTGCGCTAATGTGCTCTCTACAAATGCAGAAGCACCCCCAATTACCGCGATTAACCACATCCAAAATACCGCTCCTGGTCCACCTGCTGAGATTGCGATAGCTACACCAGCTAAGTTACCAGTACCTACACGAGAAGCTGTACTCATACAAAAAGCCTGGAATGATGATACACCACTTTTTTCTTTTTGCGCTTTTCTTGTTTTTGAACTCGCTCCATCCCCAAGTAAGCGAATCATTTCACCGAAGTAACGAATTTGGACAAATTTCACACGAAAAGAAAAGTAAAGTCCTAATCCAATTAACATCGCAATAATGATATATGACCAAAGAACATTATTTATATCCCCAATTACATTAGTTAAAAAATCCATAATTGCATTGCCCCCTCTTCCTAACAATAAGAAAATTATATTCTAAAAACTTTTAGTAATCAAGAACTTTATGTTAGGTTTCATTACATGGATACGTGAACATTCCTAACACACATGTTTTTTTACGTGAAAATATAACTAGTACGTGCATTTATCCAATACTCAATCACTCATCCTATTCGACCAGTCATACTTTTAAGACAGTACGTTCCCTACAAATAACGAGAGGAATGAACAAACAAAAATTATATTAATAATTACCTCTCACCCTTTTTATCATTTACTACAACAAAAAAGGCGAACATCGAATTTATCTCGATGCTCGCCTTTTTATTATACTGCTTTTTCTTTATCTGTTACCGCCGGCTTATCCCAACACTCTGTGTTCGTTAAACCAGGAATAGAATCTGCACTGAATACCGGATCTTTTCCTTGTTTCTTTTGTTTCACATAGTCCGCCAACGCAGCATACGCAAAACGGCCAAGAAGTGTAATCGCAATTAAGTTTGTGATTACCATTAGACCCATAAATAAGTCTGCCATATTCCATACAACTTGAAGCGTCGCAACAGAACCGAATAGTACCATTCCTACAACCGCAATACGATAAATCGTTAACCAAGTTTTACTTCGTTTAATAAATTCAATATTCGTTTCACCATAATAATAGTTTCCTAGTAATGAGCTGAAAGCAAATAAGAAAATGATAATCGCTAAGAAGCTACTTGCCCACGAACCGATTTGTGAACTTAGCGCGACTTGCGTTAATTCAATACCTTCTAAATTTGTTGCCTTATATGCACCAGAACATAGTACGATAAACGCTGTTGATGTACATACTAAGAATGTATCTACTAATACTCCAATTGTTTGAATAAATCCTTGTTTAGCTGGATGCGTTACATCAGCTGTTGCAGCCGCGTTTGGCGCACTACCCATACCTGCTTCATTCGCAAATAATCCGCGCTGAATACCAAACTTCATTGCAGCACCAATACCGCCACCTACAGCTGAATCTAAACCAAATGCACCTTTAAAGATTTCTGTAAACATATCCGGTATTAAATAATAATTTTTAATAACAACGAACACAGCTACTGCAATATAAATAATTGCCATCGGCGGAACAATCATTTCTGACATACGCGCAATACTTTTCACACCACCAAAAATAATAACCGCAACCAATACCGCAAGTACAATCCCTACAACATAACGCTCAATACCAAATGCATTTTTAAATGCTAATGTCACTGTATTTGCTTGTACTGAGTTAAAAATTAAACCGTAACTAATTGTAATAAGGATAGAGAACCAAATTCCCATCCAACGTTTATTTAAACCTTTTTCCATATAATAAGCAGGACCACCACGGAAGCCACTGCCATCTTTTATTTTATAAATTTGCGCAAGCGTACTTTCTACGAAACTTGAAGACGCCCCAATAATCGCAATAACCCACATCCAAAATACAGCTCCAGGTCCTCCCATAGAAATAGCTAGCGCTACACCAGCTAAGTTCCCGATTCCAATACGAGCCGCTGAACTCATACAAAATGCTTGGAATGATGATACACTTCCCTTTTTACGTGTCTTTCCAGTTAAGCCATCACTCATTAATCGAACCATTTCCCCTAAATGAGTAATTTGCACGAATTTTAATTTAATAGAAAAATAAAGCCCTAAACCAATTAACATTGCAATAAGAATATATGACCAAAGAATTGTATTCGTTGATGAAACAAATTGCTCTAAAATATCCATACAATTAACCCCTCCTTTTCTCCATAAAACGAATTATATTTAAAAAACATTTAAAAATCAACATTTTTCGACAATTTGCAATTTCCAAATATTAGCCAGACACGAAGTAACAATATCTTTATGACTCTCCTCCCTCTAACTGTGCATACTAAAACAAAAGTAAATCTACAAACTACCCCATTGACAAAAACACCAACCTGTAACTATAATGATTACATCAAGTTGTAACAAACCTCATTACAACAAATTCATTTACTTTCAGATATACACTTTAACAAAACACTTTGGAGGGATTTATTATGAAAATCGGAATCATCGGAGCAACTGGTAAAGCAGGAAGTCGTATTTTAAAAGAAGCATTAGATCGCGGACATGAAGTAACTGCAATCGTAAGAAACGCTGCAAAAATTACAGAAGAAAATATAAAAGTTTTAGAGAAAGATGTATTCGCTCTTACATCTAATGACCTACAAGCATTTGATGTAGTTGTAAATGCATTCGGCGCTCCAGCAGGAGAAGAACATCTTCACGTAGATGCAGGAAACGTACTAATTGAAGCTATGAAAGGTGCACCTAATACAAAATTACTTGTTGTTGGCGGCGCTGGTAGCTTATTTGTAGACGAAGAGAAAACAACACGTGTATTTGATACACCAGGATTCCCAAATGAATATCTTGCAACAGCTCAAAACCAAGGTAAAAACTTAGAAATCCTAAATCAAACAAATGATATTACTTGGACATTCATTAGCCCTTCTGCACTATTCGCATTAGGAAAACGCACTGGCTCTTATACAGCTGGTAAAGACAACCTTCTTGTTAATGCGAAAGGTGATAGCTACGTAAGTTACGAAGACTTTGCGGTAGCAGCACTTGATGAAATCGAAAATCCAAAACATGTAAACGAACGCTTCACAGTTGTTTCTGAAGCTGAGTAATAGAAAAAGCTCGTAAACATAATGTTTACGAGCTTTTTTATTTCTATTAAGCTTTTTCCTCTTGTATACCTTCTGTTCTTTCAAAACCTTGTTCTGTGATTTTAAAGAACACATCATGTACACCATACTTTGTATCCACTTCTACATTCTTTTTGTACACTTTAAATCGATCAAATTCTGCTTGATATACCTTTACTACATCACCATATTCAAAAGACATATCATTAAATTGTTCCGCAAATACTTTCGTATTTTCCGTTCCTTCTAATACCATTTTCTTCTTCTCTTTTCCATCCTTATCAAATACAGCTAGTCCCATATATTTTTCACCTTTAAAGTGAGTATGAACTGGACCTTCTGAACCTACTGTACTTAATTTTTTATCCTCATGATTGATTGTGATAATCGATTTGACATTCGTCCCGCCATGCCATGTACCAAAGAACATAATACTCTCACCGTATATTACTTCTACTGGTACTTCTGTCACTTTCTTATTCCCAAAACGATCTTTCGTTTCCACTTTTACTGTTTGCTCACCGATTTTTGAGGTATCCGGTTTCTCTACAAATCCAACTACTTCTCCATCTTTTACCTGAACAAAGTTTTTCGCTTCTAATTTTTCAGCATCTGTCCCGATTACCACTTTTTGCGGTACTGCCGTTACTTCTTGCATAGTTTCCATTCTCTCAAAACCTTGCTCTGTAATTTTAAAGAAGACTTCGTGAACACCATACTCCTTATCTACTAACTCATTCTTTTTATACACTTTAAAGCGGTCAAACTCCGTTTGATACACTTTCACTACATCTCCATATTCAAACGGCATTCCATTAAATTGTTCTGCAAATGCTTTTGTATTTTCCGTTCCTTCTAATACCACTTGCTTCTTCTCTTTTCTATCTTTATCAAATACAGCAAATCCGATATATTTTTCACCTTTAAACCGGGTATGAACTGGACCTTCTGAACCTACTGTACTTAATTTTTCATCTTCATGATTTAATGTGATAATCGATTTAATATTCGTTCCACCATGCCATGTACCGAAGAACATAATACTATCTCCGTATACTACATTAACGGAAACAGGTATCGAGTTTACATTCCCATTTTCATCTATAAGTTCTACATGTACAGTTTGCTTTCCACTTTCGTGTTTAGACCATCGTATCTTTCCTGATACCTTTACATGCTCACCTAAATTTTGTACAAGCTCGCTTGCTTTTTTCTCATCAAAATCTGTACCTATCATAAGATCTGGTACTGTATTCACCGCTTCACCATAAGGTACTTTATATGGCTTAACTTGCATTTCACGAATAGGATCATTGTCCCGCGATAACCATATTTTATTCTTTGGTTCAGGTAATTGTAGTTTATCTACTTTTTCTACCGTATCCACCTCTGCATGTAGTCCCCATTTTGCAAAGTAGGAAATTAAATTTTGTCCAGCCGCTTTTGAAGCCATGTAAATAAATAACTGTTTCTTCTCTCTATCTGTAATAACTCCACCTACATCTAATAGGGGATAATCCGCATCCGATAACACCCTATACATTTGATGAAGCTTCGGATAGAATTGATCTCCATAAATTAAATGTAATTGCCAAAACATTATAATCGGATCTGATTTATCAAAATTCTTTTTGTCCACTGGTTGATTCAAATAATCAAACGCCTCATCATAACGCTTATCTACTTCCATTCGTGATTTATTTCCAAAGGCTAGCTGAACAGCTAAACTGTAAATGTTAACAGTTGTCTCCCCCATACCTTTCCAATTCCAAGGCACTTGTTGATGAAAATGGCCAACTTCATGCCATGGTCCCCAACCATCATGTTTAAACATCTCTATATCTAATACTTCTTGAATCTCTTCACCTGGATATCCCGTATAATAATCAAACGCATACATATTACTTGCAAGCGGATTTTTAGCTTCAATAAACTGCACATAATGTTTCCCAGCCTTTGCAACCCCCACTCCATCTTCTGATAATCCAGATAATGCATTCTCAATACGAATTGCTTTATCATGTGCCTTCATTAAATCTGTCGGATCTGTATCCTTCATGTATTCCTGTGCTGATTTATAACTGGCAGTAATTAAACTTCTCTCACCTTTTAATTCTACTGCATAAGGGCTTTTATACTTTTTGAGCATTTCATCCCAATCTTTTTTCGTATGTTTTCCTAATATAAACAAAGGAAAATGACTACCACCGCTTGTAACAGTTGCGGTAACCTCACCCGTATCATTTAAATTATAAAAGTATAAAACACCTCCATTAGGAGATGAAATTACATTTTTACCAGGCTTCAAATCAAATTCTGTTGGAGTTTCCTTATCATAAGCACGTGTCCCTATGAATGCTTTAATAGATTGATCCCCTTTTATTTCAATGTTAATTTCTTCATTTTCTTTTGCATAAATTCCAGTTGGTTCATTAACAGATAACTTCCATTTCTGCTTTAAGCGTTCTCTCTCTTCTTCCACACTACCTTTACCCGGCAACTGAAACGTCCTTTGCTCAAATTTATTCTCTTCTAAATTCCCACCTTTATTCTCTTCCAAAGGCGCTGCATATCCTTTTGATGCTTCGAAAGCTACTGGTGATAACAATGTAGATATACATATACCAGCTACTAATACCCTACTCTTCTTATTCTTCGACATAATCTGTGTCCCCTATTCTTTTTGTAATGCAAACCATCATAGATATATTCATTTACTGCAAAATCAATTTATCCTTATACACTCATTTAAAATACACAACAAAACTTCGCGCCCCAATACCGCTTAACTTTATTCCCTATATGTATTCGCTTTCTTATATAACAAAAACTTTTAAGTCTAAAATTCCGCCTCATCTTTCTCTATGTTTTATGATGAGTTCTCCTTTTTTCATCACGGGATAATGATAAGAAATACATCTAATAAGTATTGTTGTCTATACATGAAAAATGTGTATAAAAATATTGTTTTTTACAATTCATTCATAGGCATCCATCTATGGACAGTTTTTCCAAAATGAATTGTACATGATTTCTTTCTCGTTAGATAGCCTTTTCGATTAGATTAATATTACAATTTTATGAATTTAATCCAAAAATCGTAATGTTTAGATTTCTGATTTTTAATGTTATTTTAAAATAAAAACCTGTCCGAAAGATACTATTCTCTCGGACAGGTTTTTATTAATCCAGCATTCGTTTCATTATAAATCCTTTTCCGTGTAACCACTCATCCTCTATTTCACCGGTTAAATGGAATCCAATTGATTCATATAATTTTTGCGCGAGTTTGTTTTCTGAATGTATGCTTAAATACATCACTTTGTAATTATATTCTGTTTTAAAATGCTCCATTAACAAACGCAATAATGGTTTTGCATACCCTTTTCCTTGGCATGCACTATCGATGACAAATTGATTTAAATATATAGCCTTTTCTTCTTCCTCAAACCAGCCATACATTGCATATCCAATAGGTACATCGTCATCATATAGACCTACTGAAGCTGCATCTTCTTTATATTTTGTTTCAGCATCAACTAAACAATTTTCAACTGTACTTTCAATAAATTTATGCTGCTGTTCTGTTACTTTTAAGTTAGCAATTTCATGCCGATTTTCTGTCGTTATTTCACAAATACGAAGTTTCATTTTTCATCTCTCTCTAGTTTCTTGTTTCATTATACCGTACTGATCAAAACATTAATGCTGGCGATGTAAGAAATCCGAAGCATGCAAACAAGAACATATATTATAGCAATACAAGAAAATATATTTTCCTCCATAATTTTCTTTCACTTGAATTTAACCTTTCAAAAGATATCCCTACTCATTTTTCTAATATAATAATTTGATATATGTACACATTAAGTCCAAACGGTAAAAGGAAACTAAGCCCTCCCCACCACCAAGACTTTTCATACTTATACAGAAGGATCGCTATATAGACTTGTGAGATAAAAAGAAATAGAGCAATCGCTATAAGTACTATCGTTAACATTACAATATCTTTATCGATTATAATCCCCTCCTTTTTACATCTACAAATAACCACCAAACCGTACATTGTAAAAGCGTCAGCCATATAATGAAAAGTACCGAAGATCCATTCATTGCATATACAAACTGTCTTACTAAAGATAATGGCTCTGTAAATAAATGAATCGAATGGAAACGCAAAAACCTTCCAATAAATATCCCGATACTAGAAAGTAATATAAAAACAAAGAGCATACCTTTTCTCCATTTCGTCTGTAAAAGATTATTCACTTGTTTCAGCATAAGAATGTAATAATAAATTGCGATTATGACTCCACTTGTTAATACAAAAAAGTTTTTCCACTCTTCCAGTACTAGCCCTTTTTTATAATCAAACTCATATATATTTAGATGAATTAAATCTGTTACTACGTAAAACACATTCGGTGATAGTAGTATGAAAATAATATAAAATAGGCTACTCACCGGTATTTCACTTTTCTGTTTCACTTTAAATAATGGCAATAAAAAAGAAAGTTCTAGTGCAGCAAAGGCAAGGAACATATTCAAAATCATAAACGAGTATTTTATATCAAAAATAATTAAAATAGACAGGTAAATAAAAAAACTAATTCGCACCTTTGAACGTTCATTCACGGTGTATCTCCCCTTATATATCGTAAATTATTTCTTAATTTTAACAGCATGTTGCAAAAACTATAATCTAGATACATTACAGCAACCTTACAAAAATGTAAGCATACAAAAAAAGCACTGGAACATACCAGTGCTTTTCTTTAATCTTTTATCTTTTATCTTGATTCGGTTTATGTGGTTCATTTGGTGTATAGGGTTTATTTGGTTTATTATCATGACCATTTGCTTTCTTCCAACTTACCGCCAACTCTGGACTTGTTTTCTCTTCACTACGCTCAAGTAATACAACCGCATTTTGAATAGTCGGTGTACCTTTATGTGCAATTCCTTGTAGTTTCGTTAAATTCCCTGATACTTTAAAACTAAATCCACCCGATGGTGTTTGTTTCGGAATTAAAATGCGGAACTTTTCTCCTACATTAAATTCTGTTTTTCCCTCGCCTTTTTCATTTACGAACTTCACGCCTTCTGGTGCACCTGTTGCTTGCACTTTATACGTTCCGCTTTTAGCGTTTGTTTGCACTGTATATAAACCAGTTTCAAAAAATTCATCTTTTAATACCGCTTCTTGTTCTTCTGTAGGAGTTACACTCATCGTAATTTCTTGTAGCTCTTCACTAGCGTTTGCTTTTGCAACGATATCTTTCGTTACTTTTTCTACATTTTTATTACGGAAATCTAAATCGTTAATATCAATTTGTTTTAACGCATTCCACACCGCAAGCTGCGTTGCATAATGTGCATCTCTCCAGTCAGAAACACCTAATTCTTGTGGGCTCTTTTGTGGATATCCATTTAATAAGACGCGGTACACGTTAATATCCACTTTTCCCATTTCAGGTAAGTCTTGGCCGCTCGGAGACTTCAAATCTACATTTAAACAAAAAGCAATTTTTCCATCTGCTGTTTTAATAAGTTCTGTTCGAATCGGTTTCTTCTTTGACCTACTATAACTCCAATCCATCTCATACTTCGTATGATCCATGACCTCTGCGAATGCTTTTTGAAGTGGGAATAATAAGTTCGCAAATACAAATAAAACACTCAAAAAAGCGGCCATTAGCTTGAACGATCTTTTTATCTTCATGTCTACAACCCCTTATAAAATAACAAATTTACTACTATGTATTATTTAGTTAGAAATGTTTTTTATGCATAGACAAAACAAAAAAGAGTGCAAACTTTTTTGCACTCTTTGAACTTACCTCTATTAGAAATCAAAGTTATCAGGATCTGGACCAACGCGGTGGTTCTGATTTAAAGCATCAATCTTTTCCATGTCTTCTTTTGTTAATTCGAAGTCGAATATATTAGCATTCGCAATAATACGCTGTTCTTTCGTTGACTTCGGAATTGTTACAACTTCATTTTGAAGATCCCAACGTAAAATAACTTGAGCTGTTGTCTTATCGTATTTATTAGCAATTTCCAGTAATGTTTCGTTATCTAATAATTGCCCTTGCATAAGTGGTGACCATGCTTCCATTTGAATACCTTGTTCTTTACAGAAAGCTTGTAATTCTTTTTGTGTTAAACGAGGGTGGTATTCTACTTGGTTAATCATCGGCTTAATTTCCGCAGCTTTCATTACATCTTGCAGGTGATGGATTTGGAAATTACTTACGCCAATTGCACGCACGCGCTCTTCTTTATAAATTGTTTCTAACGCTCTCCACGTATCTTTATATTTTCCTTCTACCGGCCAGTGAACAAGATATAAATCTAAATAATCTAGTTCTAATTTTTTTAAGCTCTCTTCGTATGCAGCAAGTGTCGTTTCATATCCTTGATCTGCGTTCCACACTTTTGAAGTAATGAATAAATCTTCTCGAGAAATTCCTGCTTCTTTTATACCAGCGCGAATTCCTTCACCTACTGCTTTTTCATTTCCATAAATCGCCGCTGTATCAATGCTGCGGTATCCAGCTTTAATCGCCGATTTTACAGCCTCTACAAGTTCTGGTCCATCTTCCACTTTAAATACGCCTAAACCGAACCAAGGCATTTCCACACCGTTATGCAATGTTGTTTTACTTTGTAAATTTTTCATTATATTTTTCTCTCCTTTATTTTGCTTGATCTCTTTTTTCTAAGTTCATACTCCAAGCTGTTAAAATAACAGCGCCTACTACCATAATGCCGCCTACCCAAGCTGTATGAATTAATCCTAACGAGTTCGTTACAATACCGCCCAAATAAGCCCCAAGAGCAATTCCTGCGTTAAATGCTGCAATATTCATTGCTGATGCGATATCAACGGCACTCGGCACGAAACGCTCAGCCAATATAACGACATACACTTGTAGTCCTGGAACATTCATAAACGCGAATAGCCCCATAAAAATAATTGTGATAAGCCCCGCTACTTGAAACGGCGCTGTAAATGTTAGTACGAATAATACAATTGCTTGAATAAAGAACATGTAAAATAGTGCACGAATTGGATTATGATTCGATAATTTTCCGCCGACCATATTCCCAATCGCAATTGCAATCCCGTACACTAACAAAATGATTGTAACAGTACTCGATTTAAATCCTGTTACTTCTTGTAATAGCGGAGATAAATACGTAAATGTTACGAATGTTCCTCCGTATCCTAATGCAGTAATGACGAAAACAAGTAAGAGTCTTCCGTTCGTGATAAGTTTGAATTGATCACGAAATGATACTCGTGTACCCTTTTTTAAGTTAGACGGAATTAACATGCTGTTTGCGACTAAGGCAACAATTCCAATGACCACAATCACCATAAAAGATGCTCTCCAGCCAAATTGTTGACCAATAAACGTTCCAATTGGTACACCTGTAATCGTCGCAACGGTTAAACCAGTAAACATAAATGCTATTGCACTAGCACGTTTATTCTCTGGTACAAGCGCAGCCGCAATTGTGGATCCGATCGACATAAAAACGCCGTGTGCAAACGCAGATACGACCCTCGCCATAAGCAACACAGTAAAACTTGTTGCCACTGCCGCAATTCCATTACCAATAATGAAAATAATCATAATCCACATTAATAACGTCTTTCGCGACATACTAGCTGTTAATGACGTTAATACTGGGGCACCAAACGCTACCCCTAATGCATATAAAGAAACGGTTAAACCCGCTGTTGTAACAGAAACATGTAAATCCTCTGAAATAGATGGTAATAAACCGACACTAATAAATTCGGTTGTACCAATTCCAAACGCACTAATTGCTAGTGCTAATAAAGCAAACATACTTCTTCGATTCGTCTGTACCGCTGAAGAAGATACTGTATATGAATTCAATTGAACTCCTCCTTAATGCGAGAAATCCAATCATAATAGTGTGATAAAAAGGCCTTTTTATCTTCTACAGAAATAATGTTACTGCTGATATATGCTATTATGAATGGCTTCACTCTTTTTTTGAAGAACGCACTTTAAAGTACGATAGGTACTAAAAAGTAACATAGGCACTTTTTAGTACCGTACTACTCATTTCCCTCTTACGTATGCTATTATGGAACATATTCAACATGATAAAAAGTACGTACTTTAAAGTGCTATAGGTACTTTTTAGTAACATTTAAATTATTTGGCTTCTTTTGTTGGAGAACTGAAATCTACATTCATCAAAGGAGATTTTTATATGAAGAAATATAATATTCCCGTTGAAGCGACTTTAGAGGTTATCGGCGGAAAATGGAAAGTCGTTATTCTTTGCCACTTAACGAAAGGTACAAAGAGAACGAGTGAACTAAAACGTTTAATGCCTGTTATTACACAAAAGATGTTAACACAGCAATTACGCGAATTAGAAGAAGACGGAGTTATTCAAAGAAAGGTATACAATCAAGTACCACCAAAAGTAGAATATTCTCTTACAGACTACGGTTGGTCTTTAGAATCCATTCTTGATTCTCTTTGTACTTGGGGCGAATGCCACCTTGAAAAAAGCGGTAACACATCGATGCTAATTACAGAAGGTGAACAATAAAAAAAGGAGGAAATGAACATGAATTTGTCCATTTCCTCCTTTTTTCTTTATATATATGTACATTTTTAAGATAGATAAAATAATTTATGCGCTTTCATGCCTTGTCAGTACTAGGTTACAGAATCAATATCAAATAATTAGGAATCATTTTTATGTTAACATACGTGTATATAGTATATAATATAGGATATATATTATATACACTTTCCGATAAGGGAACTTTCCATTATGCGGACAAGCCATGTATCGGACAGTTCATAAATAATAGGTAGGACATTATGGTTTTGGATTTATGATTTCAGCTTACTTGCTGTCATAAATTTAAAGGCATTTTATTGTGCTTTGTGAAACTTTGTATAAAGTTTCGCAAGTGTTTACTATCTTATCTATCAAAAATAAGAGTATTGCTATCGTAAAGGAGAATTGGAGATGCCAGAAACTATGACTCAAACAAAGCCAGAACAAGAAACTGTACAAATTTCTGCTAGCCAAGGACAACTTGATGTACTTGATCAGTTGTTAAAACCTGAGGTACAAGAATCATTAACAACACTAGTGGAACAGCTTCCAAAATTAACTGAGCTTGTTAACATTTTAACTAAGTCTTATGACTTCGCTCAAACTGTTGCTACTGATGAAGTATTAAAAAGCGACACTGTTAGTGCAATCACAGAGCTTGTAGAACCTGTAAAAGATACAGTGAAAAGCATGGCTGCAACTGCTATCGAAGCGAAAGATCGTGCTGATGAAAGCAACGAAGTTATCGGCCTGTTCGGTCTATTAAAATTATTAAAAGACCCACAAGCACAAAAAATGTTCCGTTTTGTGAACGCATACCTTCAAATTAGTGCAGAACGTAATAATAAATAATTTAACTTATAACAACAATTAGTAAAGACGGGGGATAACATACTATGTCAAAACAAATTGTCATCTTAGGCGCTGGTTATGGCGGTCTTCTTGCCGCTTTAAACGTACGTAAATATTACAGCAAATCAGAAGCACAAGTTACAGTGATTAACCAATACCCAACGCACCAAATCATCACTGAACTACACCGCCTTGCAGCTGGTAACGTTGCTGAGCAAGCAATTGCAATGCCACTTACAAAGCTTTTCAAAGGTAAAGACATCGATCTTAAAATTGCAACAGTTGAGTCATTCTCAGTTGATAGCAAAGAAATCAAACTAGCTGGTGGCACTACTTTATCTTACGATGCACTTGTAGTTGCTTTAGGAAGTAAAACTGCTTACTTCGGTATTCCAGGACTAGAAGAAAACAGCATGGTATTAAAATCTGCTGCTGATGCAAACAAAATCTACAAACACGTTGAAGACCGTATTCGTGAATACGCTAAAACGAAAAACGAAGCTGATGCTACAATCGTAATCGGTGGTGGCGGATTAACTGGCGTTGAGCTAGTTGGTGAGCTTGCTGACATTATGCCTAAACTTGCAAAAAGCCACGGCGTAAATCCAAAAGAAGTTAAACTTCTTCTTGTTGAAGCAGGTCCAAAAATCCTTCCAGTATTACCAGACCACTTAATCGAACGTGCAACTGCTAGCTTAGAAGCACGCGGTGTTACATTCTTAACAGGTCTTCCTGTAACAAACGTTGCTGGTAATGAAATCGACTTAAAAGACGGTCAAAAAATCGTTGCTAACACATTCGTTTGGACAGGCGGCGTACAAGGTAACCCATTAATTGGTGAATCAGGTCTTGAAGTAAACCGCGGTCGTGCAACTGTTGATGCACATCTACAATCTACTTCTCACAAAGACGTATTCGTTGCTGGAGACAGCGCTGTTGTCTTCTCTCCAGACGGTCGTCCATACCCACCAACTGCACAAATCGCTTGGCAAATGGGTGAATTAATTGGATACAACTTATACGCAGCACTAGAAGGCAAAGCATTCGAAGAGTTCGCACCTATCAACTCTGGAACACTTGCTAGTCTAGGACGTAAAGATGCTGTTGCTACAATCGGAGCAAGCAATACTCCGCTTAAAGGTTTACCAGCATCATTAATGAAAGAAGCAAGTAACGTTCGTTACTTATCACACATTAAAGGTCTATTCAGCTTAGCTTACTAATCTGAATATAAGCCCGAATCATGCCCTGCATGGTTCGGGCTATTTTTATCCCGCTATTTGCGGGCTGATAATCAGTGGGGATGAACATAACCCCCCACTGATTAAAGTTTCACTTTATCCGTAATTTTCTCTAACTTATTTATTCGGCAAAAGAATAATATAACCTCTTTAATTATCGAAATATACTGACTTTCTTGTGTCGAAATTGTGTATATGAAAAGAGCGGAAGTAGATATCTTCCCTACTTCCGCTCTTTCACAAGAACTATTCTCCTAATTCCACTAAGCTGTAGTTCTTCTTCCCTTTACGAATAATGATGAATCGTCCATCAAATGAATTTTCTACAGTAACATCCCTACTGACATCCGTTACTTTTTCACCATTCATAGATATAGCCCCATTATTAATATCTTCACGCGCTTGACGTCTAGAAGGTTCAATTCCTAAATCAACTAGCCACTCTACGATATTTTTCGTCTCTTTTGAAGATTGGAATGTCGGCATCTCTTTAAAGCCTTGTTCAATTTCATCAGCTGTTAACGACTTAATATCTCCGCTAAATAACGCTGCTGTAATTTTCACTGCCTGTAAAAATGCTTCTTCTCCATGAACGAATTTCGTCATTTCTTCCGCTAATACTTTTTGTGCTTCACGTTTATGAGGCTCTGTTTCTACCTTCGCTGCTAATTCATCAATTCGCTCTTTCGTTAAGAACGTAAAGTATTTCAAGTATTTAATTACATCACGGTCATCTGTATTCACCCAGAACTGGTAAAATTCAAACGATGTTGTCTTTTCCGGATCAAGCCAAATAGCACCACCTGCTGATTTACCAAACTTCGTACCATCTGATTTTAATAATAATGGAATCGTTAATCCGAATACTTTCGCTTCATGACCTTCTAACTTACGAATTAAATCTAAACCACTCGTAATATTTCCCCATTGATCACTACCACCAATTTGCAATTGAACATCTTCTTTTGTGTATAAATGATGAAAATCCATCGCTTGCAAGATTTGGTACGTGAATTCTGTGAAAGAAATCCCTGTATCTAAACGACTTGCGACAATATCTTTCGCTAACATGCTATTTATGCTAAAGTTTTTTCCGTAATCACGTAAAAACTCGATAATGTTTATTTTATGTGTCCAGTCATAGTTATTTACCATCTTCACTTCGCTATTCCCGCCAAAGTCAAATAGCTTTTTCATTTGCGCTGTTAATGCATCTACATTATGCTGCACCACTTCTAAAGTTTGCAGTTGACGCTCTGATTGACGTCCACTTGGATCACCAATTGTTCCTGTTGCCCCGCCAATTAAAATAACCGGATGATGACCAGCTAATTGGAATCTCTTCATCATCATAAACGGAATCAAATGTCCGATATGCATACTATCACCAGTCGGATCAACTCCGCAGTATAGTGAAATCTTTTTCTCTTCTACTAACTTACGTAAACCTTCTTCATCTGTCTGCTGATTCACAGCACCGCGCCATTCTAATTCATCAATAATATTCATCTTTTGTCATCCCCTTTATTTTTTTGAAAACAAAAAAGCCCCTATGTCTACAATAGACATAGGGACGATTATTCACCGTGTTACCACCCAGTTTGCATAAATAGCATAGCTATTCATACCACTCTTAGCAATAATATCGATTGCTAGTCCGCTTAGCGTTACCTAAGATACTCCAGAGTGTAATTCGCAAGTTTGTTTGTGCTAGGTTCCAGCAACCCCTAGCTCTCTTTAATAACAGTGACAAACTGCTACTGGGCTCTTTCAACGTATATTATTTGTTAAATTATTAGCCATTATATTGAATCCAAATCAAATTGTCAACAATACCCAAATGTTATTTCGAAATAATTCATACTTTTATACGTTTTTTATTCAAAGATTACTGTAGATCTTCTCCAATAATCCTTACTTCTCTCTCTAATTTCACACCGAATTTTTCTTCAACAGTTGTTTGTACGAAATGAATTAAATCGATATAATCTTGTGCAGTTCCGTTATCAACATTCACCATAAATCCAGCGTGTTTTAAAGAAACTTCCACTCCGCCAATTCGCTTACCTTGTAGTCCTGATTCTTGAATCAATTTACCAGCAAAGTTATTTGGTGGGCGCTTAAATACGCTACCACATGAAGGATATTCTAGAGGCTGTTTTGACTCACGTTTAAACGTTAAATCATCCATTTTTTCTTTAATTTCTTCACGCACACCTTCTTCAAGCTCAAATCTCGCTTCAAGAATAATATAATGGTTGTTTGCAAATACACTCTTACGATATCCAAATTCAAATGCTTCTTTCGTTAAAGTACGTAGCTCTCCATCACCTGTCATTACGACAGCTTCTGTTAATACAAACGATACTTCACCGCCGTAAGCACCAGCATTCATATATAATGCTCCGCCAACTGAACCTGGAATACCACAAGCAAACTCAAGACCCGTTAAATTATGATCTAATGCAATACGTGATACATCAATAATTGCTGCACCACACCCCGCAACAATCGCTGTCCCTGTTACAGTAACATTTGTAATATGAATTAAACTTACTGTAATCCCGCGCAGACCACCGTCTTTAATAATAACATTAGAGCCGTTTCCTAAAAACGTAACTGGAATATTGTATTGATTCGCATACTTTATAACTTCTTGAATTTCATCATAATTCGTAGGAGAAACGAACACATCCGCTTTCCCGCCCACTTTAATATGCGTATGATTCTTTAACATTTCATCTTGTTTCACATGACCTTCAGGCAATACTGTACTTAAATATTTATAAACCTCGTGCATATTCATTTTACGATTCCTCTATTTCTATAATCTTTTTATCCCGCTATATACGGGTCCATAATATCCCCACATAAAAATGCATTACAAACAACAGCTAACGTGGTGAATACAGTGTACATAAAGCACACCTATAAACCTCTTAAATTATAAGAGGTTCCACTCATATTAAAATATATATCGCATAATAAAGCAACCCAAATGGGCTACTAAACTTGACATGTAACCATATAGACAACAATTTGTAAAATATATAGGTTTTTCAAAGCAATACCCTTCAATATCTTACTATACCATACGAAAGAAAAGTGGTATTTTTTTGTAATCTTTACTTTGTTTATGACATATAAGAAAATCGATTGAAAGCGGGAGATAAGACTCTCATGAAGATACTAAGTGAGATACAGGAATCAAAGGATTTAACGAAGGAATTTCAAGATGAAGTGGCAGTTGCGAAAGAGAAGAAAAAGCCGTGGTAGAAGTTTTGGTAAGGTTTGTATATAAACTACAAAAAGGTAGAAAAGTATACTTTTCTACCTTTTCGATTAGTGGAATAAAGATAAACCAATTTTTAAACAATGCTATTAGTTTTTAACCACTTTTCAAAAATTAATCTAGATTGTTCTTCAGTAGCATCTTTATCCCCTATTGAAAATATTTTCAAACCGTAACCAACAAATTTTTCACCTAAATTATGTTTACTAGCATATTCATACAAAAAATCCGCGTCAGCTTCATATTTTTCAATAAAAACATCCCATATTGGCTTGTCTATTTTCTTATATGCAATAACTTCTAAATCATATCCATCTTCATAATATCCTATATGCATATGTTGGTGTCCTTCATAGTTACACATACTATTAAATAATCTCTCCTTTACCAAATAATATGATGATCATTCAAATTTGGCGGGACATGATAATGTAAATATGGTCCTTTATTTTTTACTGGACCATAATCTAACCTAAATAACACTTTTTTAGTAACTTTAGATCTGACTTGAATAATTCTAGTTTTATATGGACCTTCATGGACCTTCATGGACCTTCATGGACCTTCATGGACCTTCATGGACCTTCAAGAATATATTTATTTGGTGCGTCTAATGCTTTTTGTACATAAGGTCTCGCTATTTTCCAACCTTTATCTGCAGCTGTTCTTCCCGCTTTTGAAGTTAAAACCCTTAATGCTCCAATAACAAGAGCTGGTAATATTTCTTGTTTAACTATTAATTCACCTGTAAGAGGATTTTTTTCAATAACATATTCAACTCTTGGTTTACTTAGTTCTCCTTCTAATTGTAAAAATACAGGGTCAGTTACTAAAAAATCATATTCGTTCTCGAATTTTTCAAAATCGAAGTTAGAAACATCGACATTAGATAAATCAATACCACCATCTTCTTCAGGAACATATTCTTCGACAATTGTATCATCATTTAATTCAACAGTTGCATCAACAAATGATGGCAATGCAAAACTAAACATTAACACGAAAGAAAGTATCCCAGCTATAATTCTCATCTACCATTCCCCTCTCAAATTTTATAATAGTGGGAAATAAATAAAATTTTATATTTTGTAACAAGTCTAAAAATAAAGCGATGAATTTGTTATTATTAATTTATATAAAATAATAACTTAATAAGATTAAAAATAAATAAACTAAAAATCTCTTCCTCTACAATATAAAGCTAATAAAGCATCTCCCTAAAGGTACAATACTGTATCTTTAGGGGCGATGTTAGTGAAAAAAGAATTGAGCCATTCTAAGACATACCAATCTATTTTACCGATCCACCTTTGACCAATTGGAGATAGGATATAGTAATTTTCAAATCCTTATAAGATTCGATTTAAGCCTTTCACCATATCATTCAGTTGTAAATATAGTGTATTTCTTGGCTCTGTATACTCCTATACGCTCTCGCATTTCTATAAATAGAAATTACTTTGTCACAGGGCTCAACCTTAGGATTTCTCCACCAGCTGCCTGTCAGCTACTAGACGACTTGGCTCTTACTTAGAGACTGGATTTTCACCAACAAGCAGCGGACCAGATAAGCTGGACACGCCATAAAAAAAGAGCACATCCCACAGAATGTGCCCTTTCTATACTTTTTAACTTATTTTTCGTTCTCTTCTTTTTCCTTATCAAACCATAATAGCTCATCGTCATCAACTTCACCATTATAATTGATTAGAATCTCTTCTCCCGCTTTTATATCTTTGTAAGCAAAGAAGTTAAACGTATGATTCTCGAAGACAATATCATACGTTGCATTCGGATTATATGCATGATTAAATAACATGCCGTATCCTAACAGGAATGCCGTATGATTTACCCCATACTCAAATGCGTAGTCAGCAAGTAACGTTTTCTCAATGTGTTCATGCTGTTCATTCGGATAAGAGATAACTGGTGCTGAGTGTATCAACTCACCCTTTTTAATATCACGAGTTGCAAATACACCTCTATTAAATTCTCCATCACTAAGTTCAGAAGTCTTAACTTCAATCATATGCGTCACCTATATATTTCTTTCTTCGAAGTATTTTTCTCCTTAAGCTTGGCAGAAAATGCAGAGAAAAGCAATTAAATTCCTACCAAGTGGTCTTTTTCATCGATATTATTTTTCTAGAATATCTTCTAGCAACTTCACTTGCTCGCTAACAGTATGTAACGTCTTCACCGATATATCATTTCGATGCTTTTCTTCTTCAACACTCGCTAACACTTCTTCCGTAGCTGCAGAAGTTTGTTGAATTACGTTAGAAGCATGTGTAACGTCCTTTACGATATTCGTCGTTTTAGCTTGGAAACTTTCTTGATGACCAACAATCTCCCTCATTACATCATTAATCGCATCAATAAACTTCCCTAAATCCGTTACATTCGTCAAAACACTTGCTAACATTTCGTTACATTCTTCTTGTACTCTTTCAGACTTCTCTACCTGCACTTCTACTTTACTTGCTTGATTACTAAACTCCTTCAAAATGCCTTGAATTCTCCCCGCAGAACGATTCGATTCTTCAGCAAGCTTTAATACTTCATTCGCTACAATAGCAAAACCTTTCCCATGTTCTCCTGCCCTTGCAGCTTCAATATTTGCATTTAAAGCTAGCAAACTCGTCTGACTTGAAATATTCGTTATTACATCTACAATTTCATTAATTTGTTTCGATTGTGTCATCAATTCTCTAAATATAGTTCCTGATTGTGAAACAACATCATTTAAACTTCTCATGTTAGCTTCAAAATTTCTTAAAGTACTTACACTACCCTTTGAAATTTCTAAACTTTCATCAACACGAATCGAAGCATTTCTTACTTGAGAGATGATTTGGTCAATATTTCCCTCCATATCATTCAATACTTCTACTGAACGAGACATCATCTCTGATTGCGATTGGGTTCCCACTGCTACTTCTTCAAAAGCAAAGTTAATTTCACTCATTGACTCCATCGATGTATTCATATTTTGTCTTAAATGATTGAAATTACTATCTAGTTTCACAACTGTTCTCTCAATAAGCCTTTGCGTTTCTTCTAACTCCTGAGCTTTCTTCATCACCGCTTGCTTCTCATCACTTAAACGAGCCAACAGATTAGAACCAATCTTCGTTACACCCCACATTGCAATCGTTACAATCGCTAACAAGCTTGCGAAATTTGCAGCTTCAGATGACGCTGTATACGCAAAAAATTGATTTGGCCAATAACTACAAAGTATAAATGTAACAACAACTGCTACCCCGCCAAGGATTAAAATAAGACGTTCACTCAAATAAATAAGTGAAACCGCTAATGTAAAATAGATCATTTGAAATACAGCTGGGCTTTCATTAAAAGCTTGTACCATAATGAAAGACATAATAAGTAGCATACATGTCATGATGTATTTATACATTGCTTCCATACTTTCTATAAAAGTAAGCAGCGTTCCAAATACTACGATAGAAATACCACACATCCAAAATGCTATTGCTCTCTCTGTAAAAATATATCCGTAATACCCAATCGCTATTATCCCAAGGAAGAAACTACACATCGTGATAAACAACAATAAATGATTTTTCTGCGATTCTTTCTCAAGGTTAGAAAAACAAGTTCTCTTTAACCACTCCATATATGAAGCCCCACCTTCTACTCATACGTATCGATTACTTCAGCTTGAATACCGCACTCACTGGGTTATGATCGCTATTTTCAAACTTCAAATCTTTCCCTTGTACATTTACAATTTCAACATTCGGTGAAACGATAAAGCCATCAATAATCGTGACAAAGTTTTCACCTTCCACGTATTTCTTTACATCATCTCTCACAGTCATAACAGACGGATCTACAGCCCACTTAAAGCCACCATCAGTAAAGTCCTTCGGTAATTCTACTAACCACTCAGGACGCTCTTTCACAAACTTAGGATCGCTTAACTGAACGTTAGAAAGTAATTGATTCCAGTCTCCGCCCATTATGACATAATCACCATTTTCATAATGCTTGTTCATATATTTTTTTAAATATTCTACTTGCTGTTTTCTAATTTTCCCGCCTTCATCATAAGCAGATAAATGTAGATTTACGAGTCTAACAAATTTCCCATTATTAACAGGTATTTTATGTTCAACAATCGCTCGGTCTAAATCAAATAAACGCTTTGGCCACGGCTCCATTCCAGGAAGCTGAAATCTCTTCGCTGTTTGAACCGTATATTTAGAAAATGTACTTAATCCAGCTTCAGCATATCCCATTGGATTTGTTATTGGCACCGGAACCCATTTCGTATCGTAGTTCTTTCCGAATGACGAAGCATAATCAGGTAATCCTTTTTTCAAAAATTCATGCCCATTTACATCAAATGATCGCATTGATTTTATATCTGTTTCTTGTAATAGTGCAAAATCACTATTCTCATTTTGTAAAAACGAAAGCATATTCTTTAAGTTAGTTTCCGTTTGTTCTTTACTACTTGAACCAGACCCTTTTCCCCCATCCATAAAGAAGTCTTGATCCTTATCTAGTCCAGCATATCCAATATTAAATGTTGTAACTTTAAATTCATTTCCAGGCGCAATTACGCGCTCCTTATTGTTTTCCACCTTCAAGCTTATAACATCAGCCGGCTGTTCTTTTGTAAGTGTCATATACGCTAAAAACCCACCTACAACTCCCACCCCTACTAAAATACATATAAGTACTATTTTTAATAATTTTTTCAAACAAACGACTCCTTTTCTAAAACATACGATTTTACTTTTCTTTATTTTCAGTTAAATAAAAAATGACAGACATACGAAATATTTTATCACACTGAAAACCTTATATCACTATATTTAGTTTATAAGTAAGTATTCCCTATCTTAAACTATTATATAAATACAAAATGCACCAACTTCTCCACTGGAAATTAAACGCAATGTTTAGTACACTATATGTAATAATCATAGGTGATGGAGTTCGCCATAACCGCTGCTTAGCTAATGACTCCTACCAGTATAACTACTGGTAGGAGTCTATTTTTTTGAGCAAGCTATTTAAAGAGGTGAGAAAATTGATTTATATTATCGTTGGCATCGCCGGCATATTAGGAGCCCTTTCCCGCTATTATTTAGGTCTTACTATTCATACATTTTGGCATCATTCTTTTCCATTAGCTACATTACTCATTAACTTAGCCGGCTGCTTCTTATTAGCATGGCTAACTACGTATATCGCCCGGCTAAACATCTTACCTTCAGAGGTTATCACAGGCATCGGGACTGGATTCATCGGTTCCTTTACGACGTTTTCAACATTTAGTGTAGAAACTGTGCAATTAATCAATCATTCTGAATGGAGCACGGCTTTCTTATATGTATCATGTAGCATACTTGGCGGCCTCATTATGTCTAGTCTTGGCTATACACTAAGTGATTTCTTAATTAAGAAATCACTTACGGAGGGGGATCACTTATGATGGAAGCTTTATTAGTGGCAACTGGAGGGTTTTTCGGTGCGATTACACGATTTGCAATTAGCAATTGGTTTAAAAAAAGAAATAAAACACCCTTTCCAATTGCTACATTTCTTATTAATATAGCAGGAGCATTTTTACTCGGGTATATAATTGGCCGCGGAGTCTCTACAGGATGGCAATTATTATTAGGTACTGGTTTCATGGGTGCATTCACTACATTTTCGACACTTAAATTAGAGTCCATTCAGCTTCTCAATCGCAAAAAAATTTACACATTCCTTTTATATTTAAGTACTACTTACATAATTGGTATCCTATTCGCATTCCTTGGAATGAAGCTCGGTGGAATATAAAAAAGCGACTCTATTGAGTCGCTTTCTTTCATAAGAAGTATGTCCCGCCATATGGAATGGAAAATAAAGTGAAACTTTATCGCACTTGCTTTTTTCGAAACATCGAGAAAACAGCCACGAACAAAATCGCAATAATTCCAGTAAAAACAAATAAATAAGCTAATGGAATTAAGAAAAATGGTTCTACTAAAGTTCCATCTGGCTTCACTTCGGAACCAATTATATTAAACATAATTATACATAACACTCCTAAAAATATCGGACTAGACGCTAATAAGTATTTTTTCTTCATCATAATTCCTCCTTTTTATACTCTAAAATGTCACCTGGCTGACAGTCTAAAACTTCACATATCTTCTCTAAAGTTGAGAATTTAATTGCTTTTGCTTTTCCATTTTTTAATATCGAGACATTCGTCGTTGTAATTCCTAATTTCTCGGATAACTCTGTCACACTCATTTTTCTTTTCGCTAACATTACATCGAGATTTACTACAATCGTCATAACAGAGCACCTCAAATCGTTAAGTCGTTATCATCTTTTATTTCACTTGCTCCTCTAATTAAATGAGAAAGCAAGGAAGTAAAAATCGATATAACGACTGAGAAGAATACAATAAGTAATAGAATAACTAAAATGCTCGTATGATAACTTCCAGCTGCGAAAATATATAGTAATGCTCCGATATATAAAACACCTTCAGTCATAGATAAAATACTAATCCTCTTTAATCGATTCGCATTTTTTACAGTAAAGGCTTTGTGTGAGGCAATATCTGAACATATTTTCCACCCTAAAAATAAAGCGCTAAAAAATGGAATTCCTGTGATCCAAATGAACAGTACGAATGGCTTATATAGTCCCTTCAAATTTTCTGAAACTAACAATACCGCTCTTCCCGTTTCTGGCCCAATATATATGCAGAACAATAAACCAAAACATCCGCAAAGAATGATAATTAACTTTAACCATAATGACAATTCGTTTTGTTTCACAAAAACCCGCTCCTAAACTAACAGCACTTATCTATTGTTGTTTTTTCAACTTTGAAGTGATAAATCCAACTAGCAACACACCAATACCACTAAAGAACAATAGGTAGCTTACTGGTACTAGGAAAAAGAAAGGTTCTACAAGAAGCCCATTATCCGCCACTTTACTAGTTGTACCGTGCATTAATAAACAAGTAACTCCTAACGATATTAGTACGATAGCTAATAAAAATTTATTCTTCATAATATATTCTCCTTTAATTTCACAATTAATTTTTCCGCATTCCTTTTGCTACCCTCATAATAAGTCCCGACGCATTATAAGTCAACAACTATTTATCGTTTTACGATAAATAGTTGTTGACTTATATAACAAAAAGACTATAGACAATCATTGTCTATAGCCTCTTCACTCTAAAATATTCTTTTTGGAACATACACATTCTTATCGCATTATGGTAGTTGCCATCAACGAAGAACTCATCTTGCAACTCACCTTCTACTATAAATCCGACCTTTTTATAAACGTGTACAGCTTTTTCATTCTCTTTATCGACAACTAAATATATTTTATGCATATTTAATACGGAAAAAGCGTAATCCATCGCTAAACGCGTTGCATCAGCTGCATAACCGTAACCTTGGTAACTCGGATCAATAATAATTTGGAATTCAGTTCTACGGTGAATATAATCGATTTCTACTAATTCGACTAATCCCACCATCTCATTATCTTTCTCAACGATAAATCGGCGCTCACTTTGATCATGTATATGTTTATCGTATAAATCCTGCAGCTCCACAAATGCTTCATAAGGCTCTTCAAACCAATACGACATAATATGCGCGTTATTATTAAGTTCGTGTACAAACTTTAAGTCTTCCCGTTCTAAAGGACGTAATTTCAATTCCTGACTCATTTCTATAACCTCCAAAGTAAAAGAAACCTCTTCACTTAATTTCTCAATTTTTTTCGATTTCAAACGTCCTATTTACATTGTAAACTTTCAAGTAACTTGAAGGTCAAGATGTAAAAAGTAGTACAAACAAAAGTCTGCACTACTACTCTTTCTTCAAATCCCTCATATTTGATATGTATAAAGCAATGACTAAAACGAGAATGGCCCCTGTCTCAAGCAGTTCATCATGGGATACAATAATGAATTGAATTAAAGCTATGATCCGGATATAAATAAAATATCGTAACGGAAAATGATAATTAGATTTGAAATACTTAATAATTAATATAACGGATCAATACAAACAAGAAATTTAATTAATCTGTTAGAAAATCCACATAGATCAGACCATTTTTACAGACCTCCTCACTAAAAAATAATACTTTCTTATAAAAATAAACACCCCCCGAATTATAGGACTTTTTAAAGCACCTACAATCCAGGGTATTCTTTCTTTATTTTTGTTTCTTTTTATTATTCTATCGAGTTAGCAATTTCAATCAACTCTTCAGTAGTAAACTTACCTACATCTTTTTCACCTATTAAAGCATAATATAAATTATCTTTTGGATTATTGAATGCCAGAACTTGAGCTGCATCACCTTCTGCATATGTTGCCTCTATACCATTACTCAATCTTACAATTTTTGTATCATAATCCGTTGTATCAATGCTTGTTTCAGTCCCTATTACATTAAAAGTTATTCTTTGAGAAGCATTGTTATTTTCGTATCTATGAGTATAAAACTTTGTTCCCTCTGAAGACTCAGATAGAGATGTTGCTACATAGTCTCCAGCTTTATTATCCATAAAATTAGTATTTTTAATACCATAAGTTGTTTCGCCTAAAATACCTGTACTTTTTTGGTCGTCTCTAAAGATTACTTTCTTAGGAAGTTTTACATCTTTAGATACCGACTTATATAATTCTCTATCTGTATTTAAAACATATGCTTCTACCTTTTCTTCGCTAGCCTGTACTTTTTCTTCCATTCCACTGGCTAAACACATACTAGTAGCTAATCCGCCAAATAAAATCACAGCTAGTAACTTTTTATTAAATTTCATTTAGGTCCCCACCTTTTCATAATATAAATTTAATATTTAAAGATCTGTACATATCTGTATTGAACTCCATTACCAGCTCCAGAACTACGAGCATCTGTATTTATATGCAAGTTAACTGATGTTATATTTGGTAAATTAGGTCCCCAAAATGGGTCTGGATTATTTCGTAACATTTTATTATAGGCGCTTAAAGGATAGTGCACATTAGAACTAGTTTTACTTTGCGCCCAAAAACTTTGTATATAAGGGTCACCAGAATCAATACTGGTGCGTAACTTTACCCCTATTAAACGTTTGTCTTTACTAATAGTACTTGTCATTGATAAATTCCCACTACCACCACCGCCAGAAAAACCGGCACTATTTGTATAAGAACCACCACTAGATCCAACATTATACTGCTTATACTTATCTACATAACTACCTGCACTAACTGACCCTAAAGACGAAAAACCTATAAAAGTTGCTAATGCTCCAATTCCACAAATCTTTTTTGCCTTTGAATTTCCCAGAAATTTGTTAAACATGAATCACATCACTCCTTTTTAGATTTTTTGTTACAAAAACATCATAAACTAATATAAAAATTTCATGTCGAAATTTACAACTTATTAACGAAAAAATGAAAAAAATGAGGATATTTACGGTAAATTAATAAAAAAATAAATTACGCTTAATCTAGGCTAACTCTATGTAAGATAAAATATTATTACAAATATAATTTATTGCTAAAAATTAAGAAAAGGGGCTGAATTTATGAAAATACAATATAGAAAGTATGCGTCACCTTTAATCTCGCTAGCCTTATTTACTCTCATTGGTTGTGCTAATAATGAGAAAAACAACAATAAAAACAAGACATATACTTTTGAGGCTTCCAAAAAACGTGGCGATATTATTGAAAAAGACGATAAAGTTTATAGCATAGAAAAATTAGATACTTTCATAGAAAACTATAATTTAAATAAAGATGATTCAGTTAGAATTACTAAATTTAATAACAAGAACGAGCCTACTATCATTGATTTAACTGTAAAAAAAGAAAAGGACTCTACCTCCATCTATTATGATGTCGACTACACAAAAACAAATGAAAAACATAACGAAAACCAAGATATTCAATATTCAAATAATATATGTCAAAAAATAAAGAAAGATATTGAAGACAACAAAGTAACTTATAAATTAGAATGTCCTGACATTATCAATTTGATTACAGCCTCAAAATAATATCCAATCTCCTTAAGGGATGGCTTTGCCATCTCTTTTCTGTTCCAGATTTCCTACACCAAACTCAAGCTGCAAATAAAAAAGTAGCACAAACAAAAGTCTGCACTACTCTTTTCTCAAATCTCTCATATTCGATATGTATAAAGCAATAACTAAAACAAGAATGGATCCCGCATATAATAACGTCTCCATTGGTTCCTCATGAGACACAATAATTAAACGAATTAACGCCGTAATTCCGATATAAATAAAATAACGTAACGGAAAATGATAATTCGACTTAAAATACTTAATAATTAATGCGATGAACTCGAAGTATAGGAAATAGACGATGATACTCTCAACTAATTTATAAGATGTATACTTCTTCGCTGAAAATATGTATTGAATAAAAGTAATTGTTTCGTTAATTAAAAAAATCGATAAAACAATGGATAATATGATTAATGCTATATTTAATATCCACTGTAAAACGCTAGCTATATAATGATCGATATTAAATGACTTCATTTTCTCTTTTAGCTCCCCTTCGTGTAAGTACTTATTCATTATAGCAAAATTATACTTACAGAAATGTTAAATCATATATGATCGTCCTCTTTCACGATTACTTCACCATTCGGATATTTTTGCTTAATATAATCGCTTCCCCAATCGCAAAGCACCTTCAAACCCTTTTTTAATGATTCTCCCTGTTCTGTAAGAGAATACTCAACTTTCGGTGGTACTTGATTATATACTTTTCTAGACACAAGCCCATCTTTTTCAAGCTCTTTCAATTGCTCAGTAAGCATTTTTTGTGTAATACCAGTTACCAATCGTTTTAACTCACCCGTTCTTGTCGGTCCGCTTGTTAAATGATATAAAATGTGGGATTTCCACTTACCTCCGATCACATCCAAAACGACTTCAATTCTATTGTTATACTCTTTTTTCATATTGAACTCCTTCTGTATTTTGATAGGCACTTTCTCGTGCCTATGTCACGAGATGGTGTCTATATCACGGAAAAGTGCGTACTTTTCATAATATCTGTACTATACCATAATGATGCATGTAAGCAACTTATAACAGAGCATTAAATTAGTGGAGGTATTTTAAAATGAAAAAAGAAAATCGTACTGCAAATTTTTATGATGTGATTCGTGAGCGCCGTTCCGTTCGCTCTTATGATCCTTCAGTTACAATCTCTGATGAAGAAATTAAAGAACTTTTAGAAGAAGCAATGCTAGCACCAAGTAGTTCCAACTTAAACCCATGGCGTTTCATGGTAATTACAGATCAAGACTTAAAAGAGAAACTTCATCCAGTTGCTTTAAATCAATCACAAGTGCTAGAAGCATCCGCTATGATTGTAATTTTAAGCGAAAATAATGCCCATGAATTCGAACATATCAATAAAGTGAAAGAACGTGCAGTAGCTGCTGGATTCATGACAGAAGAAATTAAAAACAGACTGAACAACAGTATTCGTGAGTTTTATGCATCTGTAAGCGAACAAGGAAAAAGAGAATGGCAAATGCTTGACGGTGGTTTGCTAGCTATGCAATTTATGCTTGCTGCAAAAGCGAGAGGATACGATACAGTCCCAATGCTTGGCTATAACGTTGAAGAATTCCGCAAAGCATTTAACATTCCAGAAAACTTAACTGACGTCTTAATGATTGCATTAGGCAAAGCAAAAGAGCCAGGATTCCCAACAGTTCGATTAACTGTAGATGAAGTAACGTCTTGGAATGGCGAGTTTTAATCACAGTGTTTATCGTACTTTTGGAATGAAAGTACGATAAACACTATTAACGAAACTATGATGGTAGCAACCATAATCATAATGCAAAACTACAATCTAATCGAATAATACAAAAAAGAAAGGCGGAGAAAACAATGCTTGAAGTTTTAAATCGAATTAATGAATTAGCTAAAAAACAAAAAGAAGAAGGTTTAACAAAAACAGAATTAAATGAGCGCACAGAATTACGCGAGAAGTATCTTCAAATTATTCGCGGTCAAATCAACACCACTGTTACAGGATTAAAAATATTAGATCCTTTAGGAAATGACGTGACTCCTGAAAAATTAAAAGAGCAACAAAAGCTATCACTAAACACAGATAACAACGCATGAAAATACCCAGCTCCTTTGTTACTTAATGATTCATCTAATAGTACGTTTGCTTAGATGCATCATTAAGTTAATATCTACTTCCCCATCCACTTTCTGTTTCTAAATCAAAAAACCACAAACAAATTGTCCCCATCTTTTCTTTGCATCCTTTAGCTTTTTCACAATGAAACCATATACGTCAAAACCTTTTCATGACGTTATTACTTCCACATAGTTGCAATTTATATAATAACGGTACAGTACAAATAACTTGCTGTATAAAGTGAAACTTTAATCAGTAGGGGTTTTCTTCATCACCCACTGATTATTAGTTGAACCAATCGGGCTTTTACGGGCAGTTGATCCCCCATCTAACTTCTTTGCTTTCGCTGAATTTTGAAGTGGTGGTCTTACTGCCCGTTAATGCGGGATAAATAATTGTGGGGGGATTAATGATGAACGAAGCGTTACTATTAGTCGACATACAAAATGATTACTTTGAAGGCGGCAATATGGAATTACATCAACCTGAAAAAGCCGCACAAAAGGCGAAAGAAGTCTTGAAAGTATTTCGTAAAAAACATAAAACAGTTATTCACGTACAACATATTGCGAACAATGAAGGAGCTACTTTCTTCTTACCTGAAACAGTAGGTGTTCAAATTCATGATGATGTACAGCCAATTGCTAACGAAAGAGTCATACAAAAACATCACCCTAACAGTTTTTTAAGGACCAATTTATTTGAAACATTAAAGAAAGAAGAAATAGATCAACTAGTCATTTGCGGTATGATGACTCATGTATGTATTGATGCAACAGTACGTGCTGCCAGTGATTTAGGATTTCAATGTGTTGTAATTGAAGATGCTTGTACAACAAGAGATTTAGAATTTCAAGGAAATCTGATCCCCGCAGTACACGCTCATCAATCGTTCATGAGTTCGTTAGAGTTTGGTGATATTTATGCGAAAATCCTGTCGGCAAACCGTTTTATAAACAAGAGCAAATAAAGAATTACAGTTCCATATAAAAAAAGAAAGAATAAATCTCTTATTCTTTCTTTTTTCGATTGTCTTAATGACAGTATTTATACGATAATCACCATAATGTAAAACATCTGCAAGAGTCTCTTCTAATTGCTGGTGCGAAGATGTGTGAAGAATCATGATATAACACCCATCGCCACTTATACGATACATTTCAGTAATTAAGTCCGTTTTTTCAAAAAAAGTTTGAATTTGATTATGATAATGTGGTGCATGCAGAAATAGTGTAACAAACGTCATAATAGACCCTTCTAACTTAGCCCTGTCGATATCTATCGTATATTTTTGAATGACACCCGCCTCTTCTAATTTATTAATTCGTTTCCCAACAGCCTGGCCAGTCAAATGTACTATCTCTCCAATTTCCTTCCAGTTCATTCTAGCGTTTTCTTGTAGTAACTTTATAATTTTAAAATCTGTTGAATCAAACATGGACATCCCCTTCCTATAGGAATCACCTTCTATAAGATCATCATTTCCCCTACAATTCATCTTAAAAACTTTTACAATACACTCGATTAACTCTATTAAGAATTACATTACTGTTAACAGCTTTCCTTCTTCCTTTACTATGTATTTTTCGATTACTCGTAGGTATCAGAAAAAAATTGATAAGCGTTCGAAAGGGCCATCCAGTAAGCCAGCGATTGTTTTTTATAAATATGAAAATTTTTTAGGAATTAGTTTATCTTTTTTTAATGATTTATTTAGAGGGAGTTTATACTCGGGGATTAACATGATAAACGTAGTAACTAAGTTCGTTGCTCCCACCTGAATCTTTTCATATAACAAAAATTTAAAAGGACGAACTGCTACTATAATCGCAAACCGTACTAACTAAAATCATACAATAAGGAGACGATAAAAATGAATAAAAAAACAAAAGTACTATCATCCATACTGCTAGGATTCACATTAGCATTAACAGGTTGCGCTGGCACGAAAGCTGAAGAAAATCATAGTAAACAAAAACAAGAACAAGCTGCGAAAGATACTAAAAAGGAAAATAAGTTAACTAAAGGGCAAAAAATGGCTAATATTCTTAGCGAGACAAATTGGCAAGGTACAAGAGTGTATGACAAAGATAAAAATGACTTAACGAAAGAAAATGCAAACTTCATTGGTCTTGCAAAATATGATGCGAAGTCAGGAAGATATGAATTTTTTGATGCTAAGACTGGTGCAAGCCGTGGCGATAAAGGAACTTTCTTTGTCACAAATGATGGGAAGAAAAGAATATTAATTTCAGAATCAATGAAGTATCAAGCTGTTGTTGACATGACAAAGCTAAATAAAAATGTATTTACCTATAAAAGAATGGGGAAAGATGCTAACGGTAAAGATGTAGAAGTTTTCGTTGAACATGTTCCATATAAAGAAAAAGAGCTTTCTTTCACCGATCCGGATAAGCAGCTAAACTCTACTACAGGTGATATCGTTAAAAACGTGGATGGAGATAAAATTTTAGGCGGAACCCTTTGGCATGGAACAAAGGTATTAGATGAAGCCGGTAATGATGTAACGCAGTTTAATTCGAATTTTATAAGTCTAGCAAAATTTGATGACAAGTCTAATAAATACGAGTTCTTCAATAGCGAAACAGGTCAAAGCCGCGGTGATTATGGCTACTTCGATGTTGTACATGAAAATAAAATAAGAGCTCATGTTTCAATTGGAAATAATAAATATGGTACGGCTCTTGAACTTACTGAACTGAATAATAAGAAATTTACGTATAAAAGAACTGGTAAAGACCAAGCGGGTAAAGACATAACTATATTCGTTGAACATGAGCCTTATAAAGGTGATATAAAACCACAATTTAGCTTTTAAGAACGTTTGATTACAAATCCTGTACCGAGCTGCAGGATTTTTTTAAAGAAAAATCATTTATGATTCCCTTGAAAAAAATTGTCTTATATCCCCCTCAACAATTCAGCACGATTGTTGAATATAATATCTCTCATTTTTTTAACAGCTTTAAAAAGCCTTACTACACATAAATTGTAGTAAGGCTCTGACTATTTAAGATAAACATTAAACGACTTCATTATCTCTATACAAATAAGGTTTAGCAAATAATGTTGCTATCCCCTCCAAAGAAAAGAAACCTTATTTCAACTTTCCTATTGATAAGTTAACACGATAGTTCCCGTACTTTAATAGTCGCCCCAGAAAGTTATCCAATTCTTCATTAGAAGCAAAATGTGTTTTTAATAAATAACATCCCTCACCACTTATACGGTGTACTTCAGAAATCCCTTCTTCTTTTTGAAAGAAATTCATAAACTCTTGGTGATTAGCTGTTGTTACGAATAAAGTAACAAATGCAGTCACTACTTGTCCTAATTTGATTCGGTTTATTGCGATTGTATATTGTTCAATAATCCCTAAATCCTCTAATCTTCGAATTCGATTTCCTACAGCCTGCCCCGTCATATGTATTTTTTGACCAAGTTCTTTCCATTGTATTCTTGAGTTTTCTCCTAATAATTTCAGTATCTCAAAATCTGTTTGATCAATGATATAAACCAATCCTTTCATCGTGAAAGTAGAAAGCCAGAAAGTGTTTCGCCAACTTATTCTGCTTGTCGATACAATTCACTATACTTAGTTTATCCTCTTACATCGCATTGTTTATCAGTTATATTTACTTATAACACAGAGGACGCAACAAAAAAATACATCTAGATTTAAAGGAGGTTATAAATATGTTATTACAAGAGATTTTAGAGTACAATGAACAATTTGTAGAAAATAAGGAATACGCTCCTCGTGAAGCGACAAAAATGCCTAAAAAACGTATGGTTGTTGTTTCTTGCATGGATGCTCGCTTAATTGAGCTACTTCCAAAAGCTTTAGATATACACGATGGTGATGCAAAAGTTATCAGAAATGCAGGTGGTAAGATTGCTTCTCCTTTCGATAGTGTTATGCAAAGTGTTGTAGCATCAGTATATGATTTAAATGCAGATGAAATCTTCCTTATCGGACACCATAGATGTGGTGCGAGCCAAACAAATCCAAAAGGAACACTTCAAAAAATATTAGATCGTGGAGTAGCTTCACCAGAAATTTTATCAGCGATTGAATATGCTGGTGTTGACCTTAAAAAATGGTTATTCGGATTCAATGATGTTTGCGATTCAACACAAGCTAATGTTGATTTAGTAAGAAATCACCCACTTATTCCAAAAGATGTTCCTGTACACGGTTTAGTTATTGATCCACATACAGGTAAATTAGATGTAGTGGTAGATGGATATAAAGCATTAAATGGTGAAACAAAATAATTAATATTACTTACATGAAGGGAAGTTATTAGATATGAAAAGACAAGTATTAGATATGAATCGACCAGAAGCTACGAAAAAAATTATAGAAGCAAAAATTGCAAAAGGTTTAACATGGGAAGAAATTGCAAAAGTAAGTGAAAACTCTGAGACTTGGGTTGTAACAGCGTTATTAGGACAAGCTACAATGACACGTCCAGAAGCAGAAAAAATCGGTAAACTATTAGAATTAGATGAAGAAGTAGTTCAAGCATTAACAGTAGTTCCACTTCGCGGCCAAGTAATGGAAATGCCTCCTACTGACCCAATTGCATATCGTTTATATGAAATGATGTTACAATATGCACCAACTATTAGAGAGTTAATCTTAGAAAAAGCCGGCGAAGGCGTAATGAGTGCGATTAACTTCAACCTAGGTGTGGACACACAAGAAGATCCAAAAGGTGGCGACCCTCGTATCGTGATTACACTTAACGGGAAATTCTTACCGTTCCGTACATGGTAATTAATTAAAAATCCATCTATATAATTAAAGTAATTTTATAGATTTACAAAATCCATCCTTTTTAATCTAGCTGTGTAGAAAGGATGGATTTTTACTATGAAATTCTTTTTCGGCAAAGGAGACTAATATGAATAAAAAATACTTTGATACGAGCTTTAGTATTCTACAGTGGTTTGTGTTTTTATTAGCAAATGCAATTGCATTGCCTATAATTATTGGTGGCATATTCCATTTATCAATAGAAGATATCTCAACATTAATGCAACGAACTTTTTTAGTTGTAGGAGTAAGTTCATTTATACAAGCATGGTTTGGGCATCGCTATCCCATAGCGGATGGGCCAGCCGGTTCATGGGTAAGTATATTTGTCATATTGGGACAAGTCGCTATGCATCAGGGACAAAGTGCAAAGGATGTATTACAACTTCTAGAAGGCGGATTAATTATTGCAGGTATATTACTCTTCGTCCTTGGTATAACAGGGCTTGTTCATCGAATTCTACGTTTATTTACACCCTTGGTTACAGGAACTTTTCTTTTAATACTATCTCTTCAGCTTAGTGGTGTGTTACTAAAAGGAATGATGGGATTACAAGGAGCTGTAACTCATCCTGATTATACAACGGCTGCTATTGCGCTCTTTGTTTTTGCCCTTATTACTTTCTTATCAATTAAAGGGAACGGATGGATGAAAAGTTACGCTGTGTTACTTGGAATTTCATGTGGTTGGCTTTTGTATGCTGTATTAGGAAAATCATCTCATATGCCTTCACACACACCGTTAGTTAAGTTACCAGAGCTATTTTCTTGGGGCACACCTAGATTAGATATTGGAATGGTTCTAACTGCAACTTTATTTACATTTCTTTTAGTTGCAAATACAATCGCTGCTATTTCGGCTGTAAAACAAGTGGCTCCGTTATCTAAAGAAAATGAAAAGCAAATACTGAACCGCGGCGTGTGGGCCGGAGGTATATCACATATTATCTCGTCGTTGTTTTCTACAATTGGAATTGTACCATTACCTGCATCAGCAGGATTTATTCAACTAACAGGACAAAGAAAAGTGAAGTCGTTCCTTATAGCAAGTCTTATATTAGCAGGAATTTCTTTTATTCCTTCAATTGTAAACTTTATATCCTTGCTACCAGGTCCTATTGCTAATGCTGCACTTTTAGCAACATTTGTCCAAGTAATAGGCATTTCATTTCAATCCATTTTACGTGAAGAATTAAATCAACGCCGATTAACTATATTAGGAATTTCATTATTAATCAGTTTGGGAATAATGTTTCTTCCAGAAAGTGCGTTTAGCGGAATTCCTTCTTCCTTACAATATGTTTTAAGTAATGGATTACTTGTGGGTACCATGCTTGTCATTCTATTGGAACAGTTTTGGAAAGAGTAAAATTTGTGACTAAGTAAAAAAGCGCCCTGCTTTGCAGTGACCCCTGTCAAGTAGACAGTATTAAAAAAGCGCAACTAAGCAACCTGAGTTCTATATTTATATGGACTCAGGTTATTTAATTTCTTTTGAAATCTTTGATGATTATAAAAGTACATATATTTACGCACGGCAAGTTTGACCTCATTCGCTTTATGGAAGGAGTGTAAATGAAAACACTCTGCCTTAAAGTGACTGAAGAAGTTTTCCATACAAGCATTATCCCAACAGTTGCCTCTTCGAGACATACTTGCCTTCATCTGATATTTTTTAAGTAATTGATTATATTGACGAGATGTATACTGGGACCCTTGATCACTATGTAAGAGGATTCCCTTCACATTTCGTTTTTTCTTTGCCTTTTTAAGTGTATCTAACACAAGTTTTAAGTCGTTTCTACGACTGGTTTCATAGGCAACAATTTCATTATTGTATAAATCCTTAATAGCGGATAAGTACAAGCGCTGTCCATTGAAAATCAAATAGGTAATATCGGTTACCCATTTCTCATTCGGTTTTGAAGCTTGAAACTCCCTATTTAGATGGTTCTCTGAAATCACATAAGCTTCTTTTTTTCCGTAATAAGGTCGTTTTTTCCTAATTACGGCTTTGATACCTAGTTCACTCATCAATCTTTGGATGCGTTTATGATTCAAATGAAGGTTATATGTGGCTTTCAGCCAAACTTGTATTCTTCTATATCCATAAATTCCTCTTAATTTTTTATGACACTTCAATATCTTTTTCTTAATTTCGATATCCTCTGATTGTTTTTTTGAAGGCGTCGTATGCCGTTTTATCCATTTGTAGTACCCACTTCTGGTTACACCAGCAATATCGCATAGAATGGTCACTGTATAACCTGTTTTTGTCATTTCATGGATGACTTCGAATTTTTTTATTTTGGATACGACTTTCATTCCTCCTTTTACATCCCTAAGAGCTTTTTTAACATTTCATTTTCCGCTTCTAATCGTCTGATCTTAGCTTCAGGATCTTCGGGTCTAACCCTTGGTCTACCTAAACCTGGTCCTTTCGCTTTACCGCGTTTTTCTTCTAGTCCTTTGATTCCTTCAGCTTCAAAGTGTTTCACCCAACGACTTACAACCGAGTGATGAATACCTAATTCTTTCGCAATGGTTTTATAGCTCATGCCTTCTATTAAGTATAAATCTATAGCTTGTTTCTTAAATTCTACATCGTAAGTGACTCTAATTTTTCCCATGAAAAAATCCCCTCCATAGTAAACAGGTTAATGTGCTTTCTTTTTCCTGTCTACTATAAGGGGATCATATCAACTTACAGGGCGCCTTTTTATATCTAATGACTAATACTAGCAGTTGGGTATAATGTTGTTCCTCCAATTGAAACTTTTATTTCATTTGTTAATGGAACATTTTGTTCATTAATAATTGTTCTCCACCATTCCCATGCAAGACCAGTACATTCTCTTGCTACGATTTTTATATTTTTTGAATTTGGTGGAAGAGGGATAACTGTAGAGTAATGAGCCGTTTTGTCTTTGCCGCTACCATCCCATGTTTTATGTGTTAGTACTTCTTTACCATTTTGATCAAATGTGAATTCATCCCAAGATACATCAAATTGCGCAACGTAAGCACCGTAATGATCCAGTGTCATTTTAGCACTTGAATATTCTGTAGTTGTCGTCTCGATATAATCTGTATTGTTATGAACAGCAGCAGTTGCATTATCTTTTAAGAAAGTGCTTGTATATGAAATTGGATATGCTGGATTTTTAAGACTTAATTCAGCATTATCTTTAATGATATTTCGGATTTCATTGAAATCTTTAGTAACAACCTTGTTATGCTCTTTCGCATCTCCGCCTAATACTACAGCAGTAAAGGTACTTTCTTCAAAAATATCTTTATACTGTCCACTCGTTTCGACGCTGTTATTCTTAAGTAAGGCTTTAAAAGCAGCTTGTACATCTTTACTCTTAGATGTTGTTTCTAATTTTACATAAACAGTTCTACCATAAGCTACATTTGAAACCATAACAGGTGGAGCCGAATTACTTACACCTTTACGAGTTAACTCACCAAAAGTAACACTATTATCAAAAAGATCGGATGGATTGTTAGGTAGTTCAGCACTTACGGTATAAAATATTTGCTTATATGCCGCTACCATCACTTTCTTCTCTCCATTTGCAACCGCATTAAAATCGATATTTAGACTGTTATCGAGATATTTAGCGTTAACGTTAAGGGCACTTGCGATTTGTGATTTACTATAAACCATAGATTCTGTATACTGCATTCTTGCAGGTAACGTATGTGTTTTAGAATACTTTTCATTCCAAGTAGATACTAAATCATCTACTGCTCCAGCCACATTACCATATGTCGGATTTTGGACAGTAATTGTATTTTCTTTTCTCATGCCAGGTAAGTCTATACTAATATTTAAAGGCTTTCTCTTAGCCACTAATAAACTCGGTTGATTGTCTGCAAAAGCTTTATTTGCAAGTTGTACCGCTCCTGGATACGTACGATTCACCACAGAATCAATAATCGAAATATCGACTGGTGAAGTTGTAAGTGATTTTTTCTCGCGTTCCACTACTACAAATTTACCATTTGAATTGATACTTTCTTTCGGAACAAAACTCTCTACCTTATCACCATTTACAGCTAAAACCTCTTGATTATTATATTTAAGATTTGCTATACCAGTATCGATGCCACTAGCATTTTTGGTTACATCAGTTGCATTACCTACTTGTGTTTCTGCGAAGGAAATAGATGAATAATTAATAGTGCATAGACTAACTAATAAACACGCAAGGAACTTTCTTCTTTTAGTGTTTTTCTTAATATTCAGAAAAATCACCCCGTTCTTTTTTTAGTAAGATATGATAATGATTGATAAATGATAGCTAACTAATAAACCTACATAAATGCTTTCAAAAGTTCTTGAATTAACGGGATTACGCCACCTACAAATTTCAAAACTGCCATTGCGATTTCCATATTATTTCCTCCTTTTTTATTGCTACGAAAATGTGATTTATCTTTATGCCCTCATTATAGTGACCCCTTACACTTTTATCAATACACTCTTATATGCAATATTACATACAAAAAAACAAGCTGAATTCTTATAAAAAGTTATACAGAGATAAATTTTTCGTTTGGTAAATACTTGAAAACACAAAGCGTTCCTTTGCATTTCATGAGTAATTTACAAGTTTATTGTTGGAAGCATCGCAGGACCGGAAGTAATGAAATACATTCAGGACTGTTACGAGCAGCCAGAAATATTAAGAGTTATCATGGGCAACCGCATTAAAAAAAGCTGCTGCCTATAAAATACAGACAGCAACTTCAACTAGAGTAGCTGGCATGATTTACGCAAGCTACAGTATTTTTTTGACATACTCATTTTTACACTTTGTAACTAATAAACAGCAATTGGCCCATAAGGACCATTGATAATTTCTATTTTTGTTTCAAAAATATCTGTCAAAATTGTTGGGTCCATAACCTCTTCTACTGTTCCAAAAGCAGCAATTTGTCCATCTTTCATAGCACAAATTTTATCAGAGTATTTAGCTGCAAAATTTATGTCATGCATAACAGTCAAAATTGTTCTTCCAAATTCATTAGCCGCGCGTCTTAAATGCTCCATCATTTGAACAGAACGAGCAACATCAAGGTTGTTCAGAGGCTCATCCAAAAGTACATACTCAGTCTCTTGGCACAATACCATCGCTACATATGCCCTTTGTCTTTGACCACCAGAAAGCTCATCTAAATATCTATTCTCTAAACTAGTTAAATCTAGGAAATCAATATATTTAGAAATGATAACTTCATCTTCTTTAGTCAATCTTCCCTTTGAATAAGGAAAGCGCCCAAATCCAACTAGTTGTCTAATCGTAAGCCTCGTTACAAAATGATTTTCTTGTCGCAATATAGTCAAAATTTTCGCTAAGTCTTTTGATTTGGATTCAGAAACATCCATATTCGCTACCTGAATTTGACCTTCATCCATATCTAAAAGTCTTCCAATCATCAAAAGTGTCGTAGACTTTCCAGCGCCATTTGGTCCAATTAAAGAAGTAAAGCCCGCTTTTGGTATTTCAATATCCAAAGGTCCTATTTTTACCTTATTAGTATAGAACTTTTTAACATTATCAATTTTTATCATAAAGCCCTCTTCCTTAAAACTATAGTTAAGAATACTATTCCACCAAATAATTCAATAATAACTGAAACTACACCTTGAGCATGGAATACATGATACATTAAAAAGTATGCACTCGTCATTATCAAAAATCCTATAGCAAAAGCCATTGGGAAAATATATCTATGATCATAAGTTGACGCCGCTTGATAACTCAAAGTTGCTACTAAAAATCCGTAGAAAGTAAGTGGTCCAATCAGAGCTGTTGAAATGGACATCAAAATAGCAACTAATACAAGCGTATAAATTACACTAGGTTGATATTTAACTCCAAAAGAAGTAGAAACATCCTTTCCTAGTGATAAAATATTCAACTTCTTAGAATGAGTAAAAATTAATACTGCTACAATTATGATCATAGGAATTACAATAGGAAAATATGCAGGATCTGCATGGTTAACAGAACCAAATAATTTCGCTTGTAAAATATCAAACTCTGAAGGCGCAAGTAGCTTTCTCATGAAAGTTGACACAGAATTTAGTCCGGTACCAATAATAATTCCAACTAAAAGCATAAGTTGTAAATTCCCGTATTTACCGGAAAGTAACCATCCATAAAGTATCAAACTCATGAAGACCATAACAACAACTTGGAATAAAAACGATCCAATTCCATTAAAGTTTATTAATGCACTAGCACCAAAGAAGAATATTGTACTCGTATGTATTGCTGAATAAAGTGATTCGAAACCTAGAAGCGAAGGAGTAATAATCTTATTGTTCGTAATAGATTGGAAAGCAACTGTCGACAAGCTATGGCAAACAGCAGCAATAATCATCGCAACAATAGCTACTATCCTTCTCTTAACAACTGGGATAAAAGAAGGTGAATCTATCGGCACTGGATTGTTATAAACTAAAAGTCCATATGAAGAAAGGAGGCCTAAAGCGATCAATGTTATCAGTACAATCCAATAACGTCTTGCTTCCTTCTTAGAACGAAAAGCGCTAGCTGATCTACTTTCATTATGAAGGCTAGAATCGATTTCGACATTTTCTTTATTTCTATAGTCTAATGTGATCATCGTAGCCTCCTTGGTTTTCTTTTTCTCAATAAAATAGTAATAAACACGACTGCTCCCACTGTTGCAAGTATTAAAGAAACAGGTACTTCAAAAGGCTTTATAATTGTTCGAGAAATGATGTCACAGGCAGTTATTGTCCCCATTCCAATCACACATACCCAAGGTAAATTACTCCTAAGGTCATCACCTCTAAACATTGAAACAATGTTTGGAACAATTAATCCCAAGAAAGGTAGGTTTCCAATAACAGCTGCAACAATTCCAACTGCAACAGAGATAAGGCCAGTCCCAAAAAGAACAATTCTATTGTAATTAACTCCAAGGCTTGTTGCGACATCTTCTCCTAGTCCAGCTAGAGTCAATCTATTAGCATACATAAAAATAAGCAAAGTAATGATAACAATCAGCCATAAATATTCATATCTTCCCACCTGAACGGTAGCAAATGAACCTACGAACCAAGTTTCAATACTTTGCGTCATTTGAAAAAGGAGTCCCAAAAAAGTAGACACTGCAGAAATAACTGCTCCAAGCATCAATCCAATAATCGGTACAATTAAAGACGAACGAAGTTTAACTCTTCTTAAAAATAGAAAGAAAATCATAGTTCCTATAAAAGAAAAAATGATTGCGCCAGTCATTCTTTGAACTAACGTCGGGGCAGGAAATAATAAATATACAAAAAGCAGGCCTAAGCCTGACCATTCAATAGTCCCCGTTGTAGTAGGTTCAACAAAACGATTTTGTGTAATTAATTGCATTACGAGCCCTGCCATCGCCATTGCAGCTCCAGTAAGCATTAATGCAACTGTTCTCGGAACACGAGTTATGAAAAACATCTCCATTCCGTCCTCTTGTCCACGTATATCATAAACCCCAGTAAACAGTGATATAATCCCCAACATTATAACAACTATAATCGCTATTATAAAAGGTTTTGTCCATATTTTATTGTGATTATAAAACTGGGGTTGAGAATTATTCTCAACCCTAGAAATTATATTTTTTGACACTGCTTCGTACTCCTTTACACTACTTAGCTAAAGTTTTTGCAATATTTCCAAACAACTCTATATAAGTCTCAATTGATTCATTTGTGTAAGTATCTGCTGGTGCATAAATAACTTGTTTTTTAGAAACAGCAGTTGTATTTTGAAGAGCTGGTGATTTAGAAATAACATCCTGAGCAGGAGCTGACTTAGCAGCATCAGATGTTGCAGCATCACGATCTAATACGAAAAGCCAATCAGGATTTGTTTGTGCAATAGCTTCAACAGAAACATCATCACCTTTATGACCTGCAGTAGAATTAGACACTTCTAGTGCTGGAGTCCAACCGAAAATTTCATACATTGGTCCCCAAACGCGACCAGAGTGAGGCGCAGCAAAACCAATATTCCCACCAGTAACGATAACACTCATAACTTTATCTTTTCCGTTATAAGCAGATTTTGCATCTTCAATAGATTTATCAAAATCAGCTACTAATTTTTTAGCCTCTTTATCTTTATCAAAGATTTTCCCTAAAGAAATTGTAGAATCTTTAAGTCCTTTTACTAAGTTTTCTCCAGGCTTAGTAGCTTTCTCAGAAACATCAACATTAAGATCAATAACAGCTGCATTTGGCACTAATTTTTTGATTTCTTCGTAATGGCCAGCAAATCTTTGACCAACGATTACAAGGTCAGGGTTTGCAGCTGCTATAATTTCAAGATTTGGTTCGCGGTGATTCCCAATATTTTTAACTGAATCATCTTTTTTATATGCTGAATCTGCAGGCATTACATCCTTTGGAGCAGCCGCTAATTTAATTCCCCAATCAGCTAAAGTTTCAAAAGTTCTATTATCTAAAGCAACTACATTTTTTGGATTTACAGGGACTTTAACAGTTCCATGTGCATCAGTGATTTCAACCGTTTTTGGTTTATCACTACTATCACCTTTATTAGCTTTCGAAGTTTCCTTACTTGAATCTGAGCAAGCTACTAACATTAAAGTGAAAATTGCTAGAATACTTACTAATTTTAAAAGCATAGTTTTTTTCATACGTATACTCCTTATAATGTAATTTAGTTTGAAAATGATAACGTCCATAGATTAAATTAGATAGTAACTTTTATGCATCTAAACTGCTATTGATAATCATTTTCATTTGAACATCCTGTTAATAAGTATAGTCATTAATTATGTGAAAATCTTGTGAATGGTGTGAGTTAATAAAATTAAACATACATTAGATACAGTCTCATCTAATGCGCACCAGAGTCATCTCCCACACGTACTAATCAATAGATTGGGCACCTTATAAACCATGATTTCTACTGCAAAAAAATGCCCATGAATAGCTAATTTTTCATAATCCATTGCCTGGTAGCAATCTTCTTTTTATAGTTTCCGTCTTTTAATATTTCACAGAAACTATTTGATTATCAGGTTTAATAGAAAAAACTGTACTTTACCTATTAATTTATTTTTATCATTCAATCATTGAATAGCCCCTGCCATGTATCGTTTGAATATATCTATCTCTCTTCTCGCACTTTAACTTTTTTCTTACATACCCAATATATAAATCCACTACATTGGGATTGACTACTACGTTATATCCCCAAACCTGGTTCAAAAGCATTTCACGGCTCAATATTGTATTTTTATTCTTGATTAAAAATACAAGTAAATCGTACTCGCGCTTAGTAAGCGTGAGATTTTTACCACCTTTTTTCACAATATTGCTAGATGCATCAACAAAGAGATCTTTAAACTGAAAAAAGTTTGTCTCATTTTGCTGGATACAGTCACTTCTCCTTAAAATAGCTTGAACCCTCGCTACTAATTCTTCTTTCACAAACGGTTTTCTAATATAATCATCTGCTCCTGCTTGTAGCCCTGCTATGCAATCCTTGCTAGAAATATTGTCGGTCACAATAATTATCGGTGTCGTTTTAACAAGTCGTATTTGTCTACAAATTTCTGGCCCCGATATACTTAACGAATCCCAATCCAATATGATAATATCCCAATCTTGTTCATATACTATATTTAAACCTTGGTTTTCATTGTGAAGTTTTAAAATGAAATAGCCCTCTTGCGTTAGACCGCTTACGATTTTCTTTGCAAAAGACCGTTCATTCTTAATTACTAACACCTGCTTCACCGATGGTTCACCTCTACTTCAATATAACTTAGTTGGATAAAAAGTTATCCCAAAAAAATAATTTAAGATTTATAAATATTAAATCCCTAAAAAAGCCGTTATAACAGCTTATTAGGAGAACTATATATAATCTTACAATAGATATGGATGAAAACACAAAATATATGAAGATTTAAATACATATTATTTAATCATTAAGAGCAACTATATTATCTAGCTGCTTATTATCAATAACTATTCCCTCAGTTTCTGTTTCAAGGGTACCGTCCTCAACTTAAGCATTTTATAAAACCACAAAACAAAAAGAACCATCCCCCCGCCACTCTGGCAAAGTTATGGTTCATATCATACAAAATAAAAAACCACCAAACAGTTATGTATTGGTGGAGACGGTGGGAGTCGAACCCACTTCTTTTAAATAGGTATATACCAGCGTTTATTGATATTACACTAATTAATGGCTACGTATTTGACTACGTTGAGTGAAAAATAATGCTTGTGGGGCAATCTTTTATACAATATTATAATTCATCCTAGAACTGCTGATTAACATAATCATAGTAATTAGATAAAATTTCCTGGTATCTTTTTTCAATCTGTTCGTCCGTTTGAAAATCCTCCACTTGATTGCTAAAAGACTTAGTCATTATAATTTCTGAGTTGTTATACATATCTTTTTTATCAACTGTATCTTCATGCTTACGTTGTTCTAGCAAAATTAAATTGCCTAAAGAAAACCTTTTATCTAGAGTAGTAGTAGATTGGTCAATAATATGTTCTAGGCTAGATTCGGAAATAAACTTAAAAGAATCGTTGTTATTCCTTTGCCCATTTTCTCTTTGTTGTTTTTCTGATAAAACTGTCAAAATAAGTTTTATTAAGATTTTATGTTTTTTCTCTGTTTTAGTCATATCTTTATACTTTATTTTATGATCATAAGCTAACTCATTTGCACCTAATATAATTTGTTTAGAAGGTATCTTATTTGATAAGTCCTTAAATAATTCAGTAATTACGCCTGCCATTTGACCTATATTTTTTTACTTCTAAATTCTCGACCATACTTAGAATATATACCCCTAATTTTATTACTTGGCGACGAAGTCATTACAAATAATGATTGGAATAGTAGCACATTATTTAGCACTTTTTTAAATTGTTTAGATGTAATATGGTTGTTGTCTCGTGCAAAAAATAAACCTAACAATAGCGTTCTAACTTGAGTCACATCTAACTCATTTAGGCTTTGTAGCTGTCTTTTAATAATAGGGTGATCATTAACTAAAAAATACCTTTTTTCTCCAAATAATTCATCCTCATCTTGCGGGCTAATTATTGTTTTATAATGTGCTGACTCTTTAACTAGCTCCTTTAAAAACAATTGATAACTCGAGAGCTTAGCAGGATATTTTTTTAGGAATATAGGGAATAAATCCTTTTTTGCAGCCTGTTTATATTTAGAAGAAAAATAATGTGTAAAGAACGTTGATATACTACTCGACTCATTAATCGAAACATTATCCTCAGTCATTTTCCATTGTTTATTTGCCGAACCTGTATTATCATCTAAAAGTTCAAAAATTTCATTTTTTATTAAATCTGGTCCACTTAGTGGCATTCCTCGGAAGTTAAAATTACGATACATGACATTGGCAGATTGTTCATCCTCAGAATAGATGATAATTACAGTCGCATTCAATAATTGAGTTCCTAAAGTATCAAGAAAGTTTAAATAATCATCCGTAGGAATATCTGTAATTTTGTCTAAATCAGCTTTTTTTAATGTAGAATTACTTAATCTCTTTGCTAATTCAATACACGAGAGTTGTTTTTTAAACCAATTATAAGTATCTAAAAGTAATTGTTGCCCTTCATTTTCTGGATTATGTACCGCTCCATGTTTTTTATGCCCATTAATATCTAAAATATTCACAGGTAGAATAGGTGTTAATTTTTCATTAATAACTCGAGCTTCTTTGGAAGACTTACCATGTCGTATTTTATTAACAACAAGTGCATCATCATATTGATGATCATACTCTAAATTTTTTTCTTTTTTTGTTTCTTCAATAATATCCCTTATAGCAGCTAAAAATAATGTCATAGTTGTCAAACGTTGCTGTCCATCTACTACAATCCTTTTCTCTTTATCGCTAGAATAATCGCCTACGACTAAAAAAGTTCCAAAAAAATAATCTTCTAATTTCTCAACACTATTTATAGTTAACATATAAGAACTATTATTATATGTTGCGTTACTAACCTTTAATAAATCCTTCAAAAAATCCTCGAAATTATCTGTTTTCCAAGAGTAATCTCTTTGAAAATTAGGTATTTGATAAATATTACCCGACCCGAAAATGTCTTTTATTTTTTTATCTTCTGGATGGAATTTCATAATATTACATGCTCCTTGCTACTTATTCTAGTAAAAATGCTTGTTCAGATATATACCTTATTCATATTCATACAATATTGATTTACCTAAATAGCAGATATAAATTACAATAAGTTCAACTTTATCATACATTTTAATCATAACAGAAAATATAAAGTTCAAGGTATTAAATTCTTCAAAACCTCGGTGAATACTGTACCGATTTCAAATTAAGCTTCTCATTCAAATTGCCCTCTATTTTATAAAATTTGCCGCCGCTCTTAGTAATGTTATATTTTTATACTATAATAAAATGATAGAAATCAGAATGTTCTTCAGAACATTTAATGAATAAAAAGGTTAAATATCTTATCATATACTTAGCATATAAAAAAGGAGTCCTTTCTCATGGCCTTACATAAATTCACAAGAAAAGAATTAAATATAATTTTAAGCAATGCTGTTGGTAAAACGCTTGGAGAATGTGATGTTAACAATGTCTTTGCAAAGACTATAAATTCACCTAAAATCACCGGCATAGCTGGAGATGTTGTAGAGCAATCCATCTTAGGTTATCCACCTGATACAGATAAACAACCCGATTTAATTGTAGACGGCATTGAAACAGAATTAAAAACAACAGGCATTCGTAGACCTAAGAAGAATAGTAGAACAAACAAAACATCTAATATCATTTATGAAGCAAAAGAGCCTATGTCAATTACAGCTGTTTCACCTGAACTAATCACAGATGAAGAATTCGAAACCTCTAGCTTCTGGCATAAATTAGAGCATCTATTATTGGTGTATTACCACTACGACTCTCCAGAGACTGTACCAGCTGCTGAATATGCTAAATTCTTCATCGAAGGCTACCATTTCCACGATTTTTCAGATGAAGATAAAGAAATTCTAAAAAATGATTGGCTCATTGTACGTGATTTTATTCAGCATTTAAAAGATACATACGAGGATCCTACAGCAGAATATCCTCGAATTTCTTCTGAACTACGAAAAAGTTTGATGCTCATCGATACAGCACCTAAATGGCCTAACCGACCCCGTTTCCGTTTAAAACGTTCGACCGTATCCACTCTAGTGCAGAACCATTTTGGAGCTAAACTTGAAAAGCTAGATAATACATACCTAACCTTTAAAGAACTTGATGGTAAATTACATAATCTTACTCAAAAATATAAAAATAAAACGGTTAGAGAGCTCATGAAAGAATTCGACATTCTACCAACTAAAAGCGGATCTGTAACAAAATCTATCTCTGAACAAATTATTGTAAAAATGTTCGGTGGAACAGTGAAAAAACTAAGTAAAATTGAGTTGTTTAGTAAGATTGGAATTGTTCCAAAATCCATTGTACAAACAACTGAAGGTCTCCGTACAGAAGATATGAAATTTTGCCAAATTGACTTTGAAGAATGGACTGATAAAAAAGTACAATTTGATAAATCATTTGTCTATAACTACTTCCATGAAAAACAATTTTTATTTATTGTTTTCGAAGAGCCAGCTCTGAAATCTCCATTATTAGATAATAAATTTCTTGGATTTAAGCGGCTTTCTATAGATGATGCAATTATCGAAAATGCAATTAAACCTGTCTGGGAACAAATTCGATATTTAATTAATAATAACAAGCTGAAAGAAACAATTGATTTAGATAAAAACAATAAACCCATTATCAACAAACGTTCGAATACTATTAAAAAATCGATTAATTTCCCTAAATCAACAGATAATACATTTTTTATTCGAGGAACAGGCGGTGACGCATCAAAAAAACCAATTGTCATTAATGGTATCAACATGTATTATCAACAACTATGGCTTCGTGGAGATGTTGTTGTTTCTATGCTTAAAAATATCGATTTTATCTAAGTAACTTTTGAAACTTATCAATTCACAATATAATATGATAAAATTAGTAATTATTTGAGCAGCTTTAAATCACTAAAAAAATTGTTGATCTTTTTATCCCAATTTTATATAATGAAGACAACGAGAGAGGGATAATAATATATGAATAAAAACTTAAACGTAGTCGAACTTTTCGCTGGTGTTGGTGGGTTTCGTGTAGGTCTTGAAAAAGCCGATAAGAATCTTTTTGATACTGTTTGGGCCAATCAATGGGAGCCATCAAAAAAAGCTCAAGATGCTTTTGACTGCTATAATTCACACTTTCCATCGAGCTTAAATTGTAATGATGATATTGGGAAAGTATCGAATAAAACATTTGAAGATATGAACATCGATTTGCTTGTTGGTGGCTTTCCTTGCCAAGATTATTCGGTGGCACGTTCTTTATCAAAAGAACAAGGGATTGAAGGCAAAAAAGGGGTCCTTTTTTGGGAGATTAAACGTATTGTAGAAGTGTCGCATCCAAAATACATCTTACTTGAAAATGTAGATCGTCTTTTAAAATCACCATCTAAACAACGTGGTCGTGACTTCTCAATAATGCTTGCTACTTTTCGTGATTTAGGCTATATCGTTGAATGGCGGGTAATCAATGCAGCGGAATACGGTACAGCTCAGCGTCGCCGTCGCATTTTCATTTTTGCTTATGATAAATCACTAGCTTTTGCAGAACGCCAATTAGAGAAAACAACTTCTGAAATTTTATTAAAAGATGGCTTTTTCGCCTCTACTTTCCCTGTGAAAGAAGAAATATACAAGAATCGTGATGAAAAATTCGAATTGCCAAAAGATATTATCGAAATCTCCGATGAATTTTCATTTAACTATCATCCAGCCGGCATCATGATTGAGGGAGAAATCCACACAATTCATACAGAGGCATTGAATCCACAGGCAATTCCCTTAAAAGCTATTTTGCAGGATGAATCTGAGGTCGATGAAAAATTTTATTTATCTGAAGCGGCTATTGAAAAATTCGCTTACTTGCGCGGTCCTAAAAAAATTGAACGTACATCTAAAGACGGTCATAAGTACACTTTTTCTGAAGGTGGTATGTCCCCTGTTGATTCACTTGACCTTCCAGGACGAACGATGCTGACCAGTGAAGGCACAACAAACCGTAGCTCACATATCATTGAAATCAACGGGCGCAAGCGTTTCCTAACACCAATAGAATGTGAACGATTAAATGGCTTTCCAGACAATTGGACAGCAACGATGGGTGACCGCATGCGCTACTTCTGCATGGGGAATGCACTTGTCACACACCTAATCGAAAAAATGGGTAAAACAATTAAAGAAATCGATGCTCAAGAAACACACGATATTGCACAAATTTCATTGAATATATAAGAAAACGACTTGGATTATTCCAAGTCGTTTTTCTATTTCCGAAGCCCCTTCATTTCAATCTCCAATCCAATTCGGAAATTAAAAATATCTTCAGCTGTAATGCTAGCAAAATCAATGCTGTACTCTGTTTCAACATTGCGCACAAATAGCAGCTTGCCAGCCAGGTCCAACGTGATGCCATCAGGCGTTTTCACAGTCCAAATCGGCAGGCCGCTCTTATAAAAGCCAGTGTCATCAACTAGAATCGAAATATCGTCGCTGTAATCGGCAATATCATACGACTGCGTATTTAATATGCGACAAATTTCGTCGTGTTGCACTTGGTTATTTTCATTATTGATAAGCACCGTACCTACGTCGTACTGCATCTTCTGCTCTGAAAAGTCTATGTAATATAGCTTAATCTTTTCCATTTTTCCACCTCCGTAATGCTGCTTTATATATTAGCACATTATGAATAGCATTCTGTATCATCGCATCCTCTCTGTTTTCAAATATATATTATTAATCTGAATCAGATAATAATTTAAGGAGTTGTATAACTATGACCACTAATTCATCAGCCAAGCGTGTAAACATAGTTCAAATCAAATTAGTACGCGAAAAAAGCATCCTTTATAGTGGACGTCAAATTCGTTCCGCAAAGGATGCTTTTAATTTATTTAGGGATTTCTTAGGAGATGTTGATCGTGAGCATTTTATCGTCCTATGTCTCGATACAAAGAATCAACCTACGTTAATTCAAACCGTTCACATCGGTAGTTTAAATTCAAGTATTGTACATCCAAGAGAAGTTTTAAAATCTGCTTTATTAAGTAATGCTGCCTCCATTATCGTCGCACATAATCATCCTTCTGATAATTCTTCACCGAGTCCAGAAGATATTCAAGTTACTAAACGTTTAGAAAACGCTTGCGATATTCTAGGAATGAATCTACTTGATCATCTAATTATATGCACTGATAACTACAGCTCCATAAAGGAACAAGGGTACATCAACTAATCATAAAGGAGGTGATTAAATGAAAAAAGTTATTATTTCTGTTGTGATAACTATCTTAGAAGAACTATTAAAGAAAAAGAAATAACTCTGTAGCTAGGGTTCTTGTGCCCTAGCTATTTTCTTGCTTTTTATATTCATAAATTGTTGAATACACGGTGTGATAACCATAAAAAAATGATTTTTCTTTTTTTGTTCCGTTTGATTTTAATGCTTTTAATTTTTCAGGGTTAATTTTATTAATGAATTTTTCATAGAACTCTATTTTGACTAATTTACTATAAACATAGTAATCATCTTCAATTTCTTTTGGCAATTCAAAACCTTTTTCCACTTTTTTATTTTTAAGAATACAAGATTTTAATTTTTGAGAAATTAATTTTAAAAATCGCTTAAAATCTTCAAATTTTTCATCATCTATTTCATCTAGATGAATAAATCCCTTTCTTAAATCATTATTTAATATCTTACATTGAGTTCCATTTAAAAACTTTCCACTACGAGAATAATATAACCAACTTATATTTTTAATATAATCAAATTTCTTTGACTTACCCATTTTTTCATCATATGACTTATATAAAGGAGCTAATTTATCTTTTTCTAATATTTGTTTCGTGAATAACTCTACATTATATAGGTGCGTCATATTATTAAAATAAATAAGATTTAAAGACTTATTAAAATCCGCTATGCCCTCTGCATTTAAAATAGAATAAAAGTCTTCAACCTTAGATCTCATTTTTAAAAGTAAGTCTTTTGATTTTTTTGTAGGATATTCATCAATAAATCTCAATGCCAAATTAAGCTTATTTAATGGTTGTTTATGAACATTTAATATCCTATTATCTATTGGCATAAAAAGATAAGTGTATGTATATAACGGTAATAAAACTTTAGGAATCTTCCAATCAAAATTTAGTTCCTCTGATATTTTATCTTCTATATCTTTAGCTTGAGTATAATCCAACATCTGTAGCATGTTATATAGCTTATTTAATCCATCTTTACCTATCCAAAAAAATTCTTGTTCAAGTTGTTCATTGACATTTTCTGTATCTTCTAGATACCTAAATATATTGTTATACACTTCCATTAATAACATGGCATGCGCATCTTTAGCAATTGCCTTAATAAATTTTTTATATTCTTGATCGTCTATTGTTTCAGTATTATTTATCATATCCGACAAGAAATTTTTTACAGATTCATTTCTTTGTAAAGTTAAATGATATCCCTTATCTTTTTCTTGCCATAAATAATTGTCATCAAAAAAAATCTCTTCTATCTCATATTCCTCAGAAAAATTATATTTCTTGTTTGGTAAAGAAACATCTATCCGTCCTATATTATTCTTTTCATTAAAATAATCATCAATTTTATTTAAAACTTTTTCAGAAATTAAGTCTGCTATCATCTCCATATGTTCATCTTTAATTTCTTCTATCTTCATTAAGACTATTCCCCCTGTTCATGATGTTCAACCTTTTTCATAAATTTGAAAATAAGAAAAAAGGAAGGATTAGGATAATTATAGTGTTTAACGTAATATTTGTGAATAAGCTAGATTATGTTGAACAAGCTGAACGCATCTACATAGCATAAATTACAAACTTTTTCAATGCACCTCTACTTTGATAATCTTTCGAACTTAAATCATGCCGATGTTTTTTATAAACCTCGAAGTCTTTATGATTTACTTAGCTACTCAAGCTAATTAAATTTTAAGGAGTGTTTAATAATGAACATTGAAAAAATGATTAATGACTGTTTAGACAAAAGCTTAGATCCAAAATCCGGAGTAAAGGCTATTAAAATGGAAGCGAATAATGCAGTAGCAAATGGAGTTAGTAAAACTCCTATTAATACTCATATGGCACTTTTATATTATAAAGGCTCCGATAAAACAATTTTTGCAGGACATATTCTAAATGAGCCTTTAAATGAATCAAGTGAAGATAATCCAATTATAATTACAGACTGTAGAAAAAAGATAAAATCAAAGTTTTGATAGTAAACAACTCAGAGTTTATCAAATTAAAGCGTAAAGCTGAGTTCAATCCAGAGGATTTGTTCATTTTATATTGGGAATATGGCCCTCATTCTTTTTTAACAATAGGCTTTAAAAACCTTACAGATAATGATTTCACATTAAATTCTATTTTCGGAAATGATGAATCTACTCAACAAAGTAATCGATTTTTAGTTCAAAATCTTTTATCACATAATGAAAGAAATTCATTTATAAACTTACTTTCAAAACATTTTACAAATCAAATTGGAGAAAACCATGAAGAAAATTAATTCTAAAACAAAAACAGGCTTTAATTATCATTCCTTAGATACTAATAAACCATCTGACACAAAAATTAAATTTCCTAAAAGAGAATCATTTAAGAACTATTTAATAACTGATTCTGATATAGAAAATAGCAAGATTTTTAGTAATAGTAATCCTCTTGAGAAATCTAATAATGAAAATATACATACAAAAATTCCTAAACAGCCATCCATTTCTAATTATGATTTAGCTCAAATTTTATTAGAAGAAAATACATTTTTGAAGATAGATGGAACTTTATATCACTGGAATCATCAAAAGGGGTATTACATCGGAATGTCTAACGAATACTCAGAAATGTTCGTTAGACAAAATATACCTTTAAAATTTAGAGGGAAAGTTAATAGTAATAGCATTAGAGAGATTATTCAGTGGATCAAGTCATCTAATGATTTAGAAGCAAAGGCTGAATTAATTCAGAAAAAAACCATTTAATAGCTTTCAAGAATTGTATATTAGACTCATCAACAATGAAAACTATGGTTCATAATCCAAACTACTACTTTACTTCTAAAATCAATGCTAATTATTCCATTGAAGCACAATATCCTGGAAAACATTTTGAAAAATTCATGCAAAATGTAACCTTACAAAATGAGGATTTGTATTATCGCATCCAAGAGTTATTTGGTTACGTCATTTCTGAAATTCGAAGCGTAAAGTGTATTCCCTTTTTTTTAGGTCCTAAAGATACTGGAAAATCTATATTACTTAGAATACTTGAATATCTAGTAGGCTCCGATTCTGTTACAAATCTCAGTTTCGATCAATTAAATAAACCAGACTATTTAGTAAAACTATTAGGAAAGAGATTAAATACTTGTGGTGAAACATCCGAAATCTCTCTTAACAGATTAGACATTCTAAAAAAATTATCAGGTGGTGACACCATTACTGTTCGTGGAATATTTGAACAACCTATAAATTTTATTAATAGTGCCGCTCTTTTATTTGCAGGGAATCATTTACCTAAAATTAAAGGTGCAGATTCCCACAATGCTTTTAGTGAACGCTTAGTAATTATTCCTATTACTAACATTATACCAAAAGAAAAACAAGATATTCATTTATTCGAAAAAATGGTAAAGGAAATAGATTATATTGCTAAGTGGGCGGTTGAAGGTTTTATTCGATGGAAGGCAAACAATTTTAAATTTACAACCTGCAATGAAGTTTTAGATATCGAGAACCAATATCTTTATGAAATTGATTCTGTAAATAGTTTTATTGAAACTTGTTGCAAATTTGATTCTAAATCTAAGATCCACAATAACGAACTCATAAAAGCTTATCATCTATACTGTGAACACCATGATTTAGTTCCAAAAAGCGATAAGCAATTCCATAACTTCTTGAAGAATATTAATGGTTTAAATTACTCTCGATTTAGATTGCACAATGAAAATAAATTTGGTTACAAAGGAATTACCTTAAAAGAAGAAGGAGAAATGTCTAATGAATACTAAAGATAATGCAACTTTTATTTCTAAAATTGAAACTGTAATTCTTAAAACACTAAAAAAGCATTTTACTTCACCTTCACAAGAATGGATGAGCATTTCAGAAGCTGCGAAATATATAGGAGTCTCCTATAACACTTTCGTGAAATTTAGACACCAAGGATTAAAGATATGTGAAATTGATGGTATTAAACGAGTTTCAAAAAAAGAAATTGACGATTTTTTAAATAAATTCAGCTTTTAAAATTCATGAGAGGATTTCTCTTAAATTAAAATATATATTATTATTAAGATGAGTAATCCTCTCCTTTTATACCTTGTCCCCACAAGTATCATAGGAGGAAAAATTATGGCTAAAAAAATCAACTCAATCATCAAAGCATATAATTTAAAAAACGGTGAAAAGCGATATCAATTTCAAATCTATATCGGAATCGATCCATTAACAGGTAAACAGCAAAGAACTACTAGACGTGGATTTAAAACAAAAAAAGAAGCAGAATTAGATTTGGCTCGAATTAAACTTGAAATTTCTAAAGGTACCTTTAGAAAAATACAAGCCGAGACTTTTGAAGAAATATTTAATTTATGGATTCAGCACTATGAGAAAACGGTTGAACAAAGCACTTTTACTAAAACAAGTACAATCTTTAAAAAACATATTATCCCTCTTCTTGGCGAATATAAAATCGAAAAAATCAGTGTAGAAATATGTCAACAATGTGTGAATAAATGGTCTACTAAACTTAAAAAGTTTAGAGTTGTTAAATCCTATGCATCTAAAGTTTTTGATTTTGCTATGAAACGTGATTATATCTTAAGCAATCCATTTACACTTGTAGAGATACCTAGAATTAAGAAAAATTCATTTACAGATCAAGAAACGGAAAAAGAAAATTTTTATACACGTGAAGAATTAATTCATTTCCTCAACTGTTTAGAAAAAGAGGACAATTTTAAAGCTTACACGTTATTCCGATTATTAGCGTTTTCTGGTATGCGTAAGGGTGAAGCCTTAGCTTTAACATGGAACGACATTAACTTCACTAACCAAGAAATTAAAATTAATAAAGCTATTTCTAGAGGTAAAAACAATAAACTCTATATAAAATCTACTAAAACAGGAATAGCTCGCACAATTAAAATGGATAATCAAACTCTTGAAATCCTAAAAAACTGGAAAGAAAGCCAAAAACAAGATTATTTGAGTATAGGATATAATACTCTTCAAAAAGACCAATTAGTTTTTAGTAATGAAAAAAATGAATTTTTACAACCAACAAAAACACGCAAATGGATATTGCAAGCACAGAAAAAATACCATTTAAAACAAATTACAACACATGGTTTGCGTCATACACATTGTTCACTACTGTTTGAAGCAGGAGCTAGTATTAAAGAAGTTCAAGATCGTTTAGGTCACTCAGATATAAAAACTACGATGGATATCTACACACATGTTACACAAAAAGCGAAAGAAGAAGCTATCCAAAAATTTGAAAGCTACCTGCAAATGTGACTACGTTTTTGAATACTTCTAAATGAAATTAATTGAAATTCAATGAAATCGAAAAAAGCCAAAACCCTGAGTAATCAAGAAAATTGCATAAAAAAACCACCAAACAGTTATGTATGGTGGAGACGGTGGGAGTCGAACCCACGTCCAAAAATATCGGCACTTAAGCTTCTACGAGTGTAGTCGATATATTAGCATTTCGCGAACTCTTCAGCCTATCGACAGGCTTCCAAGTTGCTAGTCTGATTGCTCTCTTCCTTCGCCCTCAGACGGCGAACTCCGGCGTAGTCCACTTAGTTTGAGTCCCTTACCCTACCACATGGACGATGGAGGGAGGAACCTTTAGTGCAATTAAGCAGCTAAAGAAAGATTGTTTTGTTTGCCAATTATAGGCTTTGACGTTTTAACGAGGCCGATCCCCTCGACTCGCAACCTAAGCTCGAACTATCCCTGTCGAATCCGTAACGTCCCCATGATAAAAATGGAGCATACGAAGAAATATCGTGATAGCTACTAAGAGCTGTTTTTCAATGTGCAACAATCTTACATAAGTTATTATATCATACGCGCGCCGTTTTACAAATGTAAATATCTGTATTACATCTTTTGACGATCACGGAACACGCGTGCAATTTCACGTTTAGCTTCTTTCTCTTTTAAATCGTGACGCTTATCATATTGCTTCTTACCTTTTGCTAAACCAAGTGCCATTTTCGCAAATCCATTTTTCAAATAGATTCTAACTGGAACTAATGCATATCCTGTTTCTTTTGCGTAACCTGCTAGCTTATCAATTTCTTTTTTATGAAGAAGTAACTTCCTTGTACGTAGCGGATCGTGATTGAAACGATTCCCTTGTTCATATGTATTAATATGCATATTATGAACCCATACTTCACCGTTATGTATACGTGCAAACGCATCTTTCAAGTTCACGCGTCCAGCGCGAATCGACTTAATTTCCGTTCCTTGAAGGACAAGCCCTACTTCGTATGTTTCTTCGATGAAATAATCATGAAATGCCTTTTTATTTTGCGCAATAACCTTACCTGAACCTTTTGGCATATAACGTCCCTCCTCTATTTTTACCATTGTAACAAATGTAAACAAAAAGCGAAAGTGGCTCACTCAGAATCTTTGGACATTGGAGCTCCCGACAAAGAAGCGCTTTTTGCTTCGTCCGAGGGCGCGAAATGGCCAATAGATTCTAGCCACTGTAGCTAAATTCCAACAAAAAGCGAAAGTGGCTCGCTCAGAATGTGAGGTGGATGGAGCTTCTGACCGTGAGGCGCTCTTTGCCTCCTGGGAAGAAGCGAAGCCACCGAACATTCTAGCCACTGTAGCTGGATTCCAACAAAAAGCGAAAGCGGCTCGCTCAGAATCTTTGGACATTGGAACTCCTGACAGAGAAGCGCTTTTTGCTTCGTCCGAGGGAGTGAAATGGCCAACAGATTCTAGCCACTGTAGCTGGATTAATAAAAAGCGAAAGTGGCTCGCTCAGAATGTAAGGCGAAGCCACTCTTTTCTTACTTGCGCTTTTTCTTTTTCTTCTTGAATCCTGGTACATTTTCAAAGAATCCTTTTTTCTTCTTACCATTACTATTACTATTACCATCTTTTTTCCCTGGCTGACTAGCGGATGTGGATGCAGATGCTGATGCTTTTCCTTTTCCTTGTCCACCACGATCAAACTTTCTTCCTGTGCCGCGTTCACCACCGCGCTCATTACTACGTTCGCTACGTCCACCGCGTTTCTTTCTGCCTGTTCTTGGCTGTTCAATCACAACTGGACGATCTTTGAACTTACGACGAGGTGTGCCTTTCATGCCAACGATTTCAAAGTCGATTGCACGCTCGTCTTTATTTACGTTAATAACACGAATTGTAATTTCGTCACCGATGCGGAATACGTTACCTGTACGTTCTCCGATCATCGCAAAATGTTTTTCGTCATAACGGTAGTAATCATCTGTTAAATAGCTAACGTGTACAAGACCTTCAATTGTATTTGGAAGCTCTACGAATAAACCGAAGTTTGTTACAGAGCTAATCATACCGTCATACTCTTCACCGATCTTATCGACCATATACTCTGCTTTTTTCATTTCGTCTGTTTCACGCTCTGCTTCAACAGCACGGCGTTCCATATTAGAAGAGTGCTCTGCAATCTCAGGTAAATTTTCACGCCATTTCGCTTGCGTTTCGTTGTCTACTTTACCATTAATGATGTATTCACGAATCAATCTATGAACAATCGTATCTGGGTAACGACGAATTGGCGATGTGAAATGCGTGTAGAACTCAGTTGATAAACCAAAATGTCCTAAGCTGTTCGAGTCGTAACGTGCTTGCTTCATAGAACGAAGCATAACTGTTGAAATGACTATTTCTTCCGGCTGACCTTGAACCATTTCAAGAATTTGCTGCAATGCACGAGGGTGTATTTCATTCGCACGTCCCTTTACTGCATATCCGAAGTTTGTTACAAACTCGAAGAAACGCTCAAGCTTATCTTCTTTCGGATCTTCATGGACACGGTACATAAACGGTACGTTCATCCAGTGGAAATGCTCCGCTACTGTTTCGTTCGCAACAAGCATAAACTCTTCAATTACCTTCTCTGATACAGAACGATCACGCATTACAACATCAGTCGGTTTTCCTTCTTCATCTACTAGTACTTTCGCTTCTTTAAAGTCAAAGTCAATCGCACCACGGCGCATACGTTTTTCACGTAAAATTTGTGCTAACTGCCCCATTTCTTTAAACATTGGCACTAGCGGCTCGTAACGTTCAATTAGCGCTTCGTCTTCATCTTCTAAAATGCTTCTTACGTCAGCATACGTCATACGCTCTGTCGTTTTAATTACACTTTGGAAAATCTCGTGTTTTACAACATCACCTAGATTGTTGATTTCCATTTCACAAGATAGTGTCAGACGGTCTACTTTCGGATTTAATGAACAAATACCGTTTGATAAACGATGCGGAATCATCGGAATTACACGGTCTACAAGATATACACTCGTTGCTCTCTCTGCTGCTTCAACATCAATTGGAGAACCTTCTTGAACGTAATGACTTACATCCGCAATATGAACGCCAAGCTTATAGTTACCGTTCTCAAGCTTCGTTACTGTAACAGCGTCATCTAAGTCTTTCGCATCCGCACCATCAATTGTAACAATCATTTGATCACGTAAATCACGACGATCTTTTATATCTTCTTCTGAAATCGTTTCTGGTACACTGTTTGCATGCTCCATCACTTCTTCAGGGAATGCTAAAGGTAAATGATGTTTATGAATGACAGATAAAATATCTACTCCTGGGTCATTTTTATGACCTAGAATTTGAATAACTTCACCTTCTGCACTTAAACGGTTCTCTGGGTAACCCGTAATTTTCACAACTACTTTATGACCTTCTACAGCGCCCATAGATGCACTTTTCAAGATAAAAATATCACTTGTCCAGCGTTTATTATCAGGTATAACAAATCCAAAGTTCTTTGACTCTGTATATGTACCAACTAATTCCTTCGTTCCACGCTCTAAAATACGAACAATCGCGCCTTCTTGGCGTGATCCACTTGATTGTGCGCTAACACGTGCTAATACTGTATCACCATGAAGTGCACCATTTAATTCTGTCGGCGGGATGAAAAGATCATCATCTCCTGTTTTCTTCTCTTCTGGAACGACGAACGCAAAACCACGTGCGTGCCCAATTAATTTACCGCGTACTAAATTCATTTTTTCTGGAAGACCGTAGCGGTTACTACGTGTGCGGATAACAAGCCCCTTCTCTTCCATCATTACAAGTGCCTTTACGAAATCTTTAAAGCCCTCAGAGCCTTCGATTCCAAATGCCGATTCTAATTCTTGTATCGTTAACGGTTTATACGCTTCTTCCCTCATAAATAATAACAACTTATCAATATGTTCTTGCATGATTTCTTCCAAGCAGAAATACCTCCTTTAAACCCTTATATTATTTAGTGTATCCGAAAGATGGGGGATGTATAAAGTGAAACTTTAATCATCTCCCAATGATTTTTTACAGCTTTCATAAAGTGTAACTTTAACCAGTGGTTTTTTGTCCGTTCCCACTGATTATTAGCCCACAAATAGCGGGATAAAAATTCCCTTATGAAAAAAAGAGGCAACTAGACCTTACCAATCTAGTTGCTCCAAGAAGTTATATACATCCTCATGTAGCACATCACGTTCTTTATCAAGTGTAATGACATGCGTAGAGTCTTCATACCATTTAATGTCTTTTAACGTAGATTCTACACCGTTATAAATAATGTTAGCACTATCTGTATTAATCATCTCATCATGACGTGCTTGTACAACGAATGTTGGAGCATAAATCATATCAACATTATTGCGTACGTCACGAATCAACTCCTGTAATGCTTTTAATGTATTCATTGGTGTCTGTTTAAATTCAAACATTTCCTGCTCAATTCGTTCTGGTGATTTTTGCTCACGCTTTTTATATTCGCGGGCATATGCCAATATACCTTGGTACATAATTTCTTCACTTTTAATGTACATCGGTGCACACATTGGTACAACACCTAAAATCGGTAATGTATAAGCAAGTTTTAATGAGAATACTCCGCCTAATGATAATCCAACCGCAGCTATTTTCTCGTAACCTTGATCTTTTAAATGCTGGTAGGCATTCATTACATCTTTCCACCAGTCTTCAGGGCCTGTATGAACAAGCTCTTCTGGTGGTACGCCGTGTCCTTTATAAATTGGTGCATGACAAGTATAGCCTTTCTTCTCTAAGAAACGCCCTAGCATGCGTACGTCAGCTGAGTTCCCTGTGAATCCATGTAATAATAAAACAGCGCGGTCTCCACCTTCAAATGTAAATGGTTTCGGAGATGCTAATTTCATCATGTACTTCTCCTCTTTCTCTTCTGTAATCTAGTCGTATTCTTTCTATTCTTAGTGTACCATATTTATAATTCTATAATCTAATTAGAAACTTTTTTTGAATAACAAATCAAAAAAAGAAGAACCATTAGCATAATCCGCTAACGCTTCTTCTTTTAATTTTATAAATTTAAGTACGTAACACCAATTGTTAGTACGAAGAATAGTACAGCTAAGACAACTGTAACACGGTTTAATACCGCTTCAATTCCACGTGCTTTTTGCTTACCAAACAATTGCTCTGCACCACCTGAAATAGCGCCTGAAAGGCCTGAGCTATTACTAGACTGCATAAGTACCATAACAATCATTAAAATCGATACAATAATAAGTAAAACTGATAATAACGTATGCACTTGGCGTACCTCCTACAAAGATTCAGTTATTTTAAATGTAGCATAAATCCTATAGAAAAGCGAGAGCTATAGAATCGCTCTCACTTTTCTTCTATTACATGAACATCATTGCGAATAACGGTCCAAGCAAACATGTCAAAATTGCTGTTAATGTCATTGTTACCGATCCAATAACACCTTCATGCTCATTATTTTTCATCGCTCTCATAACACCCATAATATGAGACGCACATCCAAAGCCAATCCCTTTACCAACTGAGTTTGTAACACGGCTCCATTTTAATAAAATTGGTCCTGAAATCGTTCCAGTAATCCCTGCGATAACGACGAATGCTGCTGTTAAGGACGGGACACCACCAACTTGTTCAGATACACTCATCGCAACTGGCATTGTCACTGATTTTGGTAAAGAAGATAAAATTAAGCTTTTATCTGTTCCCATAAGTGTGGCGATAGCAAAATCACTTGCAATAGCAACTGTTGTACCTACTAATACACCACCAGCAATTGGTACAACATATTTTTGCAGAACATGACGTTGTTTATAAAGCGGGATTGCAAATGCTACAACACCTGGTCCTAGTAGCTTCGCAATCCAGCCACCACCACTTTCCATATAATTTTGATATGGTATATCAAGCATTATAAATAAGAAAGCCATTAATCCTGTTGCAACAAGCATTGGAATGGTAAATGGTGTTGGAAATAATTTGTAGATTTTTTTAGATAATTGATATAATAGCACCGTAAAAAGAACCCAACCGATTCCGATTAATATTTGGCTCATTGTGTCTCTTTTTCCTTTCTATTCGCAAGATATTGTCCTGTATGTCCTGCGACAATAATAATTAAAAACGTACTCGCTACAACTGTAATGAAAAGGGAAATTCCTTTACTCATAAAAAAAGCACCGTAATTCATTAAGCCAAGCGTTGGCGGAATTAATAAAAACGGCATGATAGCAACGAGTGTTTCTGCTCCTAAATCAAACCATTTCACTGGAAGTACTTTTAGGCTAAGCAAAACAAGTAGGAGGAACATCCCAATCAAACTTCCTGGAATCGGAAGATTCAACATTTCTTGCACCCAATTTCCAACCATATAAAATACATAAAGAGCAGCAATTTGGACAAGAATCTTTGTAAGTTTCATGTTCATCATCCCTCATGTTTATACGATCTTCTGTTAATATCCTTATCATAGTATAAATTGTAAAAACCTGCAATTTATCAAATCGACAACGAAAACTCACTATATTATACGCTTACACCCTTGATATGACTGCGTTTCCTAATGTAATTTACGTCAAAAACCTTGACCTAATATATAAAGTTTATATTTTCTGAATTTTGATGGTTATTATTTTAATAAAACAAAATCCTTCACTCCATTTTTATTCTGCCTTCTCTCTAGCACACATATATATAAAGATAGGTGGTGAACGCATGTCTAAAAAAATTCTCATTTTTTGTGATCCTGGAATCGACGATGCGATAGCCCTCCTCCTCGCATTCTTTATCGATGAAATTGAAATTGTTGGGATTGTCGCTGATTACGGCAATGTTCCAAAAGAAATGGCCGTGCAAAATGCTCATTTTCTTAAACAAAAATCAAGAAATAGAGATATGAAAATATTTGGTGGTTCAGACCGTCCTCTCAATGGAGGTCCACCCGCTTTTTTTACTAATATTCACGGTAAAGAAGGGTTAGGGCCAATCATCCCAAATGAAAAGTTACAAAACGGGGAAATGGAGAATTTTTTTGAAGTTATCCCTCTTATCGAGCAGTATAAAGACGAACTAATCATTGTAAGTTTAGGGCGACTCACTTCCCTAGCTGCTTTATTTATTTTATGTAAAAACTTAATGCAGCAAATTAAATCTTATTATGTAATGGGTGGTTCCTTTCTGCACCCAGGTAATGTAACTCCCGTATCAGAAGCGAATTTTTATGGCGATCCAATCGCGGCTAACATTGTATTACAATCTGCATCCAACATGTACATATACCCGTTAAATGTAACTCAGTATTCCATCGTTACACCTGATATGGCTGAATATATTGAGGCGAAAGGAAAGGCTTCTCTCGTCAAACCTCTATTCGATCATTACTACTATGGATATTACGAAAAAATTTTACCACAATTAAAAGGCTGCCCTTTTCATGACACGATACCGATATTAGCTTTACTTGATAATTCTATGTTTACCTACTACAAATCACCAATTACCGTCATGACCGAATCTTACGCTCAAGGAGCAAGCATCGGTGATTTCCGCTCTTTAGTAGGATCAAGCCCATTCACCAATCGGCCCTCGCAGCAAATTGCTATCGATTTTGATTATAATCTCTTCTTTAAATACTTCATGTCACTTATGACAGACGAACAATTTTAGCAAAAAAAACAGACCGTGATTTCTCACGGTCTGTCGTTATTTTCTACAATTATCGTTTGATATTGTAGAAAGATTGTAAACCAGCGTAAACAGCGATTTCGCCTAGCTCGTCTTCGATACGTAATAATTGGTTGTACTTAGCAATACGGTCAGTACGGCTCATAGAACCAGTTTTGATTTGGCCAGCGTTAGTTGCAACTGCGATGTCAGCGATTGTAGCATCTTCAGTTTCACCAGAACGGTGAGATACAACTGCTGTGTAACCAGCACGTTTAGCCATTTCGATTGCTTCGAAAGTCTCAGTTAAAGTACCGATTTGGTTAACTTTAATTAAGATTGAGTTAGAGATACCTTTTTCGATACCTTCAGCAAGTTTTTGAGTGTTAGTTACGAATAAATCGTCACCAACTAATTGTACTTTATCACCGATACGCTCAGTTAATAATTTGTGACCATCCCAGTCGTTTTCGTCTAAACCATCTTCAATAGAGATGATTGGGAAGTCTTTGCAAAGCTCTTCGTAGAAATCAACCATTTCTGCAGAAGTTAAGCCAGTACGGCCTTCGCCTGCAAGGTCATATTTACCAGTTTCTTTGTTGTAGAACTCAGAAGAAGCAACGTCCATTCCTAAGAATACGTTCTCGCCAGCTTTGTAACCAGCTTTTTCGATAGCTTCGATGATTACTTCTAATGCTTCACGGTTAGAACCAAGGTTTGGAGCGAATCCACCTTCGTCACCTACTGCAGTGTTAAGACCTTTGTCATGTAATACAGCTTTAAGTGCATGGAATACTTCAGCACCCATACGGATTGATTCTTTGAATGTTGGAGCACCAACTGGTAAGATCATGAACTCTTGGAAGTCAACGTTGTTATCAGCGTGAGAACCACCGTTGATGATGTTCATCATTGGAGTTGGTAATTGTTTTGCATTGAATCCACCAAGGTAACGGTATAATGGAAGACCTACGAAGTCAGCTGCTGCGTGAGCTACTGCCATAGATACACCAAGGATAGCGTTAGCACCTAGTTTACCTTTGTTTGGAGTGCCATCTAATTCGATCATAGCACGGTCGATACCAGCTTGGTCAGTTACGTCGAAACCAACGATTTCTGGAGCGATTGCTTCGTTAACGTTGTTTACTGCGTTAAGAACACCTTTACCAAGGTAACGAGATTTGTCACCGTCACGTAATTCTACTGCTTCGTGCTCACCAGTAGATGCACCACTTGGTACGATAGCGCGTCCGAATGCGCCGCTTTCTGTGTAAACTTCTACTTCTACAGTTGGGTTACCACGAGAGTCAAGGACTTCGCGAGCATAAACATCAATAATTGTTGACATAATAAATTCTCTCCTTTTTATATAAGCAAATTATTTAATAATTGTTTTACCTGTCATTTCTTTCGGTTGTTCCACATTTAAAAGTGTAAGCATTGTTGGGGCGATATCTCCTAAAATACCACCTTCACGAAGCTCTACATCATTTTTTGTAACGATGAAAGGAACCGGGTTAGTTGTATGAGCTGTCATTGGTCCACCTTCAGCAGTTAACTCCTGATCGGCATTACCATGGTCAGCAGTAATAAGTGCTACACCATCTTTTGCAAGAATCGCTTCTACAACTTTTCCTAAACATTCGTCAGTTGCTTCTACTGCTTTAATTGTTGGTTCCATCATCCCAGAATGGCCAACCATATCACAGTTTGCAAAGTTAAGAATGATAACATCATGTTTATCATTTTCGATGTCATTTACTAAAGCGTCCGTTACTTCATAAATGCTCATTTCAGGTTTCAAGTCATACGTTGCAACCTTCGGTGAGTTAATTAAAATACGCTCTTCTCCTGGGAATTCAGCCTCACGACCACCGCTAAAGAAGAATGTAACGTGCGGATACTTTTCAGTTTCCGCGATGCGAAGTTGCTTTAATCCCGCTTGCGCAACAACTTCACCTAATGTGTTATCAAGGTTCATTGGCTTGAATGCCACGTAACCATCTACAGTTTCACTGAAATGTGTCATACAAACGAACTCAGGAATGTGAGGTACTTTTTCACCACGATCGAACTCACGGAAGTCTTCGTTTGTAAATACACGAGCAATTTGAATTGCACGGTCTGGACGGAAGTTATAGAAGATAACTGCATCATCATTATTGATTGTTGCAACTGGCGTGTCATCTTCGTTAACAATTACAGACGGCAATACGAATTCATCATGAATACCATTTGCATAAGAGTCTTCTACACACTCTTCTGCTGATTTATAAGTAGGGCCTTCACCATTCACCATAGCACGGTAACATTTTTCTACGCGATCCCAGCGCTTGTCACGGTCCATGGAGTAATAACGACCAGAGATAGTCGCGAATTGTCCTACTCCTGTTTCTTTAATCACTTCATTTGTTGCATCGATATAACCTTTTGCAGTTTGTGGTCCAACATCGCGGCCATCTAAGAATGCATGGATATATACTTTCTCCACGCCTTCTTTTGCTGCTAAGCGAAGAAGAGCAAACATATGGTTCATGTGACTGTGCACACCACCATCAGAAAGTAAACCGAATAAATGAAGAGCAGTACCTTTTTCTTTCACACTTTTAATTGCATTTTGGAAAGTTTCGTTCTGATCGAACTCACCTTCACGAATTGCAACGTTTACGCGTGTTAAGCTTTGATATACGATGCGGCCAGCACCGATATTTAAGTGACCAACCTCTGAGTTACCCATTTGACCTGCTGGAAGACCTACTTCCTCACCAGAAGCTGTAAGCGTTGTGTGAGGGAATTTGTTCCAGTAACCATCAAAATTAGGTTTCTTAGCTTGTGCTACAGCATTCCCGTAAGTTTCTTCACGTAGTCCGAAACCATCAAGAATGATTAAAGCTGTTGGCTTTCTCATTTTACCGCCCCCAGAAGACCTAAGAACGAAGCAGGCTCTAAGCTAGCACCGCCAACTAAAGCGCCGTCGATGTCAGATTGTGCCATATACTCTTTAATGTTTTCTGGTTTTACGCTACCGCCGTATTGAATACGAACAGCTTCTGCAGCTTCTGGAGAAACAGCTTCTGCAACAACTTTACGGATGTGCGCACATACTTCATTTGCATCTGCAGAAGAAGAAGATTTACCTGTACCGATAGCCCAGATTGGCTCATAAGCGATAACAGTTACTTTAACTTGCTCTTCTGTTAAACCTGCAAGTGCTTTTGTTACTTGACCTGCTACTAGATCAAATGTTTTTCCGCTTTCGCGCTCTTCTAAAGTCTCACCACAACAAACGATTGGTGTTAAACCATGTTCAAATGCTGCAAGAGTCTTTTTATTTACTGACTCGTCTGTTTCAGCAAACATTTCACGACGCTCAGAGTGGCCAAGTACTACGTAGCCTACTTTTAAGTCGCTAAGTGCTACTGGGCTAATTTCGCCAGTGAATGCACCATTTTTTTCGAAGTGCATGTTTTGTGCACCTACTTGTAAGTCAGTTCCTTCAGCCTTTGCTACTAAGCGCTCTAAGAATAGAGCTGGCGAACAAACTACTGCATCAACAGCTGAAGCTGCTGGGATTTGACCTTTAACTTCCTCTACGAAGCTAACTGCTTCAGATAGAGTTTTATTCATTTTCCAGTTACCTGCGATAATTGGTTTACGCATGCTTTGCACCGTCCTTTTTCTTTGGCTGCTACTTATTTGTCGTTAAGACACACTACACCTGGAAGTTCTTTACCTTCCATGAATTCTAATGACGCACCGCCGCCAGTAGAAATGTGGCTCATTTTATCAGCCATACCGAATTTTTCAACAGCTGCTGCAGAGTCACCACCGCCGATAACAGAGTATGTATCTTCTGCATCTGCTAATGCTTGCCCTACTGCTTTTGTACCTTCTGCGAATGGAGTCATTTCGAATACACCCATTGGTCCATTCCATACAACAAGCTTAGAGTTTTTAATTACATCTGCATAAATTTCACGTGTTTTAGGACCGATGTCCACGCCTTCCCATGTAGAAGGGATAGAGTCGATACCAACGATTTGAGTTGTTGCAGTTTCAGAGAATTCCTCTGTGATTACAACATCAACTGGCATATAGAAGTTTACGCCTTTTTCTTTTGCAAGTTGCATAAATTCTTTAGCTAGTTCAATTTTGTCGTTTTCACATAGAGATAGACCAATTTCATGACCTAATGCTTTAACGAATGTGTAAGCAAGTCCGCCACCGATGATTAAGTTATCTACTTTGTCTAATAGATGACGAATTACACCGATTTTATCTTTTACTTTCGCACCACCAATGATAGCTGTGAATGGACGTTCTGGGTTAGAAAGTGCTTTACCTAATACATCTAACTCTTTTTCCATTAATAAACCAGATACTGCTGGTAGGTAGTCTGCGATTCCTGCTGTAGAAGCGTGAGCACGGTGAGCTGCACCGAATGCATCGTTTACGAAGATATCAGCAAGAGCTGCAAATTCTTTCGCAAGTTCTGCATCGTTCTTTTCTTCGCCCGCATAGAAACGTACGTTTTCAAGAACTAATACGTCGCCTTCGTTCATTGCTGCAACCATTTCTTGTGCAACTGGTCCGAATGCTTCGTCCGCTTTTTTAACATCTTTACCAAGAAGCTCGCCTAAACGTGCTGCTACTGGAGTAAGACGTAATTCTTCTACTGCTTGACCTTTTGGACGGCCTAAATGACTTGCTAAAATTACTTTCGCACCTTGCTCTATTAAATATTGAATTGTAGGAAGAGCTGCACGGATACGAGTTTCATCTGTAATTTTGCCTTCTTTCATAGGTACGTTGAAATCAACGCGGCAAAATACACGCTTACCTTTTAAATCTACGTCACGAATTGATTTTTTGTTCATTGGATTTCCCTCCGACTACTAGTTAGGATTGACAAAACCCATTCAAAAGCTTAACACATTTGCTTCTAAAACGAAAGAAGAGAGAGAGGGAACAAACCCTCTCCCTCGTTTTGTCATTGATTGCTTATATACTTAAGAATTAAAGACCTTTAGAAGTCATGTATGCAGCTAGGTCTACTACGCGGTTAGAGTAACCAGTTTCGTTATCGTACCAAGAAAGTACTTTAACCATGTTACCTTCCATTACCATTGTAGATAATGCATCGATTGTAGAAGAAGCTGTACATCCGTTATAGTCGATAGATACTAATGGCTCTTCGCTGTATCCAAGGATACCTTTTAATTCGCCTTCAGAAGCTGCTTTGAATGCTGCGTTTACATCTTCAACTGTTACTTCTTTGTCAAGTTCAACAACTAAGTCAACAAGAGAAACGTTAGCAGTTGGAACACGTACAGCGCCGCCGTTTAATTTACCTTTAAGTTCTGGTAATACTAATGCTACAGCTTTAGCAGCACCAGTAGATGTTGGAATCATGTTTTCAGCTGCTGCACGAGCACGACGTAAATCTTTGTGTGGTAAGTCTAAGATTTGTTGGTCGTTAGTGTAAGAGTGAATTGTTGTCATCATTCCGCGTTTTACGCCGAATTTTTCGTTTAATACTTTAGCGAATGGAGCTAGACAGTTTGTAGTACAAGAAGCATTAGATACTACGTTGTGGTTAGCTGCATCGTATTGTTCGTGGTTAACACCCATAACTACAGTGATATCTTCGTCAGAAGCTGGAGCTGAGATGATAACTTTCTTAACTGATCCACCTAAGTGTTTCTCAGCGTCTGATTTTTTAGTGAAACGGCCAGTAGATTCTACTACTACTTCTACTCCGTAGTCGCTCCATGGTAATTGAGCTGGGTCACGCTCAGCGATAACTTTAATTTCTTTACCGTTAACAACGATGCTGTTTTCGTTAGCAGATACTTCTGCATTTAAAGTTCCGTGAACTGTATCATATTTTAAAAGGTGAGCTAATGTTTTAGCATCTGTTAAGTCGTTGATTGCTACTACTTCTACCTCAGAGTTGTTAAGAGCTGCGCGGAATACGTTACGTCCGATACGTCCAAATCCATTAATACCAATTTTAGTCATTTAAATTTCCTCCTTGGGGGATTATATTAAAGGGTAATACCCTTTGTTAATTGTTTTGCTGCACCTTCATCTGTAATTAGAATTGAAGTGTGCCCTTGCTTTATTACAGCCTGTATTGCTTTTGCTTTTGAAGAACCTCCAGCGACTGCGACAACGTGAGATACATGTTGTAAATCTTCAAGTTGCATACCAACTGTTCTTACTTTATGAACAACATTTCCTTGTTCATTAAAGTAGTAACCGAAAGCTTCGCCAACTGCTTCGCTTGCCTGAATCTTTAACCAATCTGCTTCTGAAGTATTTCTGCGACGTGCCATTGTTAACGCATCACCAATTCCATGAATGACGATATTGGAAGATCGAATCAACTCAAGAACTTCTTTCACGGAGGGCTCTGTTACAATAGACGCATATGCTTCGCTACTAACGTGATCCGGAACATACAATAAGCGATAATTACTCATCGTATTTTGTGCCATTTTGGCGCAAATGGTATTGGCTTCTAACTCGACACCTTCTCCAATTCCACCACGTGCTGGGACAAATAGCATATGTAAATCTTTGCAATCAAGTTGCATCATGTCCGCAGCAGCAGCTAGCGTAGTTCCTCCAGCCACAGCAACGATATTATTCACTGTCAGACGGTCTTTTATACAAGTCACACAAGCACGGCCCATCTCCAGTTTGACCCAAGGTGATTCATCACTATCACCAGGGACAACGAAAACTTCATCCAAGTCTAATGTTTCCTTAAGTTGTTTTTCTAAAACCTTTAACCCGGAAATTTCTTTCATAAAGTCTTCCAAAGCAAGAACTAAAGCTGTTCCTTCTTCTGTCAAAGTCATTCCAGAAGAAGCGACGTGAACTAAGTTTTGTTCTTTCAAAACTTGAACTTCACTTCGCAATACTCGTTCTGTCATACCGAGACTTGCAGATAAGTTTCTTCTTCCAATCGGCTGCATAAGCCTAATGTACTGAAGCACTTGCATTCTCGTTTGCATAACAGGTAGCAGATCAGGTAATAATTTTTTTGTGTTCTGAATCCATGAGCGCATATCTTTTCTCCTCACTACATCGGTTCATTTCCCTCCGTGGTCACTTTATGTCCCATAGTGACATTTTACGTCCCACTTAGGTTAAAAAAATAATCCCTGCTACGTGTATTATTGTAACAGGAGACAGAAACTTATTCAACTCTTAACTGCATTGTTTATATAGTTTATTATGACACCTTTGTGAATGTCACCATATTCTACTTGTCTTCCGCCTATTTCTACAACAGGAATCATTAGATGGTATTTCTCTAAAAGGTCATTATCTTCATATATATCTATTTCCTCAATTTGAAAAGAATATTCATATTGTACTTCTTTTAAAACTTGTTTCGCCTTCACGCAAAGACCACAATCTTTTTTTGTATATAGTACAACCTTCATCTTCTTCACCTATCCAATTGTTTTTCTTAGAGACGAAGCAGGAATATGCATTTGTTCTCTATACTTCGCAACCGTTCTTCGAGAAATAACTATTTCATGCTCTTCTTCTAATAATTTTGAAATCTTTTGATCCGAAAGTGGCTTTTTCTTATTTTCTGCTCCAACAAGCGTTTGAATGAATTGTTTCACACGCTTTGTAGAAACCGCCTCATCTTCCGTCGTAGAAATAGAATTACTAAAGAACGATTTCATCTCAAATAAACCGTGCGGCGTTTGCACATATTTATTACGCGTTGCACGACTAATTGTAGACTCATGCACACCTAACTCTTCCGCCACCTCTTTTAAAGCAAGTGGTTTTAAATACTCTGGACCTCCCCAGAAGAAATCATGCTGTTTTTCCATAATAATATTCATCACTTGTAAGAGTGTTTGTTTTCTCTGTTTCAAACTGCGCATAATCCATTGCACATGCTGATACTTCTCCGATACGTAAGAAGCCACTTCACTTTCACTATTATTTAGTAACGCACTATACTCAGAGTGAATTTCAATTCTTGGCATATTTCTCTCATTCATCTGTAAAACGAGATGATCGCCATCTTTTTTCACCGCCATATCAGGCACAATATAAAGTGGTTTATCAGAAGAAAATGCAAGACCTGGTTTCGGCTGCAATGATGTAATACAGTTCACCGCATCCTGTAATTCCTCGTTGGTACACTTCAACACTTGAACGAGCTTTCGCCAATCTTTCTTAACGAAATAATTAAAATGATCATCTATAATTTCTTCCGCTAACCCATTTCTTCTTTGTAAGCGCTTCAATTGGATTGATAGACATTCCTGAATATTACGCGCACCTACCCCTGCTGGCTCTAACGATTGAACAAGCTCCACGGAACAGTCCACTACATCAATTGGCGCAGAAAGAAGCTCTGATAACTCTTCATTTGTTTCTTGTAAATAGCCATTTCCATCCATGTTCATAATAATGAAAGAAGCTGCTTTTCGCTCTTCTTCATCTATTTTATAATACTGTAGTTGATTTAATAAATGTTGCTGAATCGTTGTAGAATCCACACTGTAGATTTCCATTTGATTATCGACTTGTTTGCGGGTACTTTTACTTGTGTTAGAGCTCTTTTTCTTCTCCCTCTCAAAACCACCTAACTCAATAAGGGGATTCTCTAACGATTGCTCATACAAAAACTCCGATAATTCTTGTACATTATACTGGAGCATTGTAATCGCTTGCCTTAACTCTTGTGTCATTGCCAAACGTAAGCTTTGTTCTTGTAAAAGACTTGCCTTCAAACTAATCTCCCCCTTGTTTCTATTGTACAATAAGTTTGGTAAAAGGAGAATCCTATCGCAGACACCCATTCCAAAATATTATTAATTTATATGTATTAATGAGATTTACATCTTACAACCTAAATTTGAATAATATTGAAAGAAAATAATAACGTATAAAAATTATTACCACATACTAATAGTAACCCTTAATTTTATATATAACAACATTAAATTTATCTCTGTTCAATTCCAAAATAAAAAGAGCAGTTTAGGTATAGTGACACTTCACTATGCCTAACTACTCTTTTATGATTCCTATTAAGTAAGAAACCTCTTATTTAAAGCTAAGGAACTTTGATTCCTAATTACATAGGAATCATAGAGATAATCGTTCGATTCACTAGACGCTCCTTGAATTCCTCTCATCTCTTCCACAGACAACTCAACTATTTTTTTCACGCTTCTCTCGCCACTACTATCCATCATTTTTTGTTTTCTTTTCGAAAAAAATCCCATTTTTTATTCCCCCTTACAATTAATTATTTTTTAACAATTGACTAAATTTAAGGCTCTTACCACTTCTTAATACACCTTTCGGATAGACCTTCGCTGCAAACATAGCAATTAAGCTGATGCTAGCCAGTAATACAACCATAGATGTAATAATTTCTAAACTCCCAACAGATCCATTAATAATCCTAACTACCATACTAATCGGGGCTGTAAATGGTACATATGATGTCACCCTTGATACTAGCCCCTCAGGATTATCAAGTACTACTAATAACTCCACCACTAAGCTTCCCATCAATATAAGGGTAATCGGCATCGTTGTTCCTGATAATTCTTCTGGCCTGCTGACCATGGAACCAAACACTGCGAAAAGCGCTGCATAAACGAAGTAACCGAGAACAAAATATAACAAGAAATATGCAGCGTGCTCACCTGTAATCATATTCACATCAATATTCACTCCAAAAAATGAATCCGATACCTTAAAAACTCCCGATTTAATATATAGCGCCATACTAAGGAAGAAAATAAATAACTGTGTCAAACTAGCAAGACCGACCCCTAAAATTTTTCCGAAAACCATATGGACAGGAGATACTTTTGTTACCATCACTTCCATAACACGTGAGGCTTTCTCTGACGCAACTGCTGTCGCGATAGCATTTCCATATGAAGTGATCGCTAAGTACATAATCGCTACTAATAAATATACTAGTAAAAATGAACTTGTTTCTTCGTTATTTAAGTTTTGCTTTTTCGCTTGCACGTTCATCGTAAGTGATTTCACAGCCTCTTCTGATAACTGTTGTTTAACTACTGTACTTTGGAAATACTGATTTTGTACAAATACCTGTGCACTTTGAATCAACTTAGGATTATCCAGCTTCATGAAATAATCTAATACTGGTTCAGCACCCGCACCCTCTTTTAATATAAAGAGCGCTTCGACTTTCTTATCTAACAAGTCTTGCTTATATTGATTTAATTTTGTTTTATCTCCCAAAGACCAATCCCATTCTGGAAAAGCTTTACTAAGATTAGATTGATCCACCGTAACATTAGGTGCTTCAGAAATAAATACAACCTTTTCTTTTTCTTTCTCTCCAGAAAACTTTTGTACTAAAGTTGGAAAAGAGAATAAAAATATCCCGCCTCCTATTAATAACAATGTCATCCCAATAAATATTTTCGTTCTCACACGATCCCAGTACGTTTGCCCTAAAACAATCCAGAAATTCCTCATTACTTATGCACCCGCCTTTTCAACAAAGATTTGATGTAAAGAAGGTTCTTTAATTGAAACATCTCGGATATATTGTTTAGTTTTAATATCTTCAAGCAGCGAAAATGCATCCTCTCCATCATTAACTTTAATCATGAACGTACGATTATTTTTTTCAAAATTGAAATTTTTTTCCTTGAGAATAGGTTCAATATCTCCTTCCGTTTGCAACGTCATATATTTGTATTGATAACTTTTCTTAATATCTGACAAAGCACCCGATAATACAAGTTGACCGTTTTTCATAATACAAATTTCCTCACAGAACGTTTCTACACTGTCCATTTGATGACTACAAAAGATAATCGTTTTTCTTTGTGCGATTAACTCGAGCACAACATTTTTTAACATCTCTGCATTTATAGGATCCAATCCACTAAATGGCTCATCTAGTATGATGAATTCCGGATTATGCAATATCGCTGAAATCAATTGGATTTTTTGTTGATTTCCCTTTGACAATTCCTCTGTTTTCTTCTTTAAATGTGGTGTCATTTCTAATTTTTCTAGCCATTGTAACGTATGCCTTTTTGCAAGATTAGCTGGCATTCCTTCTAACTTTCCGAAATACACTAATTGCTCCACTACATTCATTTTCGGGTATAATCCACGCTCTTCTGGTAAATAACCGATAGACAAGTCTTTCTTTGAAAAAGGGCGATTATTCCATAGAATTTGGCCGCTATCCGGTTTAATTAAATCTAAAATCATACGAATTGTTGTCGTCTTACCAGCACCATTCCGGCCCAGCATCCCTAAAATCCCGCCTTCTTCTACACGTATATTTAAATCGTTAACGGCTTTATATTCACCAAATGTTTTATTTAATCCTTGAATTTCAAATGCCATATATAACATCCCCTTTTACTGTTTAATAAAGTAAATAACTGCCATTCCTAAAGCAATTCCGCCAATCATGAGTAAAAATTTTTTAAAATTCATCTTTATCTCTCCCATTTTTTAAAATTTGTATTTCGAAAATCAAGTGCACCCTTCGCATTTACAATGCCTTTTCCAAAGTATTTTTTCCCGTCATCCAATACCGGTTTGGCCCCCTGATATAATCTTGTTTTAACAAATCCATTACTAGGCTTCAGCCTAAATTTTTCTTTATATTCCGCAATTACAAGTGCAGCTGTAGCAGATACTTTAGGAACTGCTAGACTCGTTCCAATCATCAGCTCATACCCTCTATCAAATCCTAACCATTCACTTAGCTGAGATTGCGGAAGGTTTGTAGGGTATGTGGTTAATACCATAGCTGTTTCATCTCCCACTTTTTCACTTTCCCACAAAGATCCATAATCTCCTGATGGAGCTGCAATATCAACATTTGTTCCATAATTAGAGTAATAAGCTAATCGATCATCTTTATTTGTTCCCGCAACAGTTACTACCCCCGGTAAACCTCCAGGCATATGAAGTTGCAAGTCGTTTTCATATCCTCTTTGCTTAGCTAATTGAAAAGGATTTGAAATATCGAACCCTTCTGTTCCAGAGGAAGCCACTAGCAAACTCCCTTTACTATTCGCATACTCTATTGCTCTTTTGTAAGCTAAATACACAGCTCCTTCTTCTGGATCTTTAATGGACTTGTATGTTCCTAAACTTAAATTAATAACATCCATCCCATCATTTGCAGCCTCTACAATAGCTTTAATAATCCAGCTTGAATCCGCAGAACTACCTTGAAATACTTTGTACGGTACAATCCCGATTTTTGGAGCTACACCCTTTATTTTCCCATCAGCAGCTATCAGCCCCGCAATCATTGTTCCATGACCAATATTATCTTCAATCGATTCTACATTCGGAACTAAAATTTTCCCCTGACTAACTATATTCCCCTTTAACGCAGGATGATTTACATCAATTCCACTATCAATAACACCAATCTTTACACTATGATTTCCTTGTTCAATTTTATAGCTCTCCCCATTTTCTGTTACCTTATCGATATCCCATTTCCATTTGCTATAATCGACCTCTTCTTGTTCTAATTGTGAAGGTGCGTATTTTGTTATATTCGAAGGTTTCTTCACTATAGTGGGTGGCTTTAATTCCACTACATCCTCTCTACCTGCTTTTTCAATTATCCCTTTATAATTTTTTAATAAATGCTGCTTCGCTTCTTGTACTCTTTCTAAATTATCACCTTCAATATTCAGCATCTTAATTTCTTTTATTACTTCTAGCTTTAAATCTGGATATTTATCTCTAATTTCCTTTATCATTTCATCCGTATTTTCACCTTGCCTCAATGTAAACACATACGAATTTTCTTTAATTTGATTATGTTTCATTTCTTCAGCGCTTATCGTACTAACTCCAACTATAGGAAGGTTTAATAATAATCCTACTGTAATTCCAGCACCTATTTTCGCTATAGTGTTTCGATATTTAGGCCAATCTTTCACTTTTAATCCCTCCTTTTACTTCCTGAGCTTTTGACAATTGATAATAATATCCTTGCTTCTCAAGTAACTCTGTATGTGATCCTATCTCTACAATTGCTCCCTTATCCATTACAATAATCTTATCTGCATTCTTAACCGTACTTAACCTATGTGCAATGACAATCCTTGTACATGACATATCAGTTAAATTCTCATCAATAACTCTTTCAGACAATGTATCGAGGGCACTTGTCGCCTCATCTAATATTAGAATAGATGGGTTTGTTACCAATGCTCTAGCTAATATTAACCTTTGTCTTTGCCCACCAGAGAAGTTAACTCCAAATTCAGATACCATCGTTTGAAAATTTAATGGTAGTATCATAATATCTTCAAATATATTCGCTTGCTTTGATGCCTCAATTACTCCATTCGGAGGCACACCTTTCCTTTGCGCGATAATATTTTCTCCTACCGTTTTGTTAAACAATCTCGCTTCTTGGAAAACAACTCCTATTGATTTCCTTAAAAATTTCAAATTCAACTTTTCGCTTTCTATCCCATCAAATCGGATTTTCCCATTCGTTGGTGTATATAGTCCAAGAAGCATTTTTACAATTGTACTTTTTCCAGAACCAGACGCCCCAACAATTGCGACCTTCTCACCAGCCTTGATTTTAAATGAAACATTCTGAATTGCATCTTCACTGAAATAATTGTGACGATAAGAAACATTTTCAAACTCAATATCACCATTCAGTTTTTTAATTCCTGAAAATTGATTTACCTCTCTCTCCGATCTCGCATGCATTACATCGTAAATCCGCTGAATATAGGAGCTAATATAAATCAATTCACCATAGCCACTCCCAATGGAAATAATCGGTGTTATAAACGAAATCGCTAATGCGTTAAAGCCGAGTACACTTCCTAATGTCATATTTCCAGCTAGCACCTGTTGTCCACTGAACCAAAGTAGAAACAACGGTAAAATAAATTGAATAGAACCCGCTAATGTATTCATCAACGCCGTCCAGATAGATCTCTTCTCTGCATGAATAAGTTGAGAACCAAAGCGTTCTTGCCATTCTGTAAATACTTGCTTTTCCAATCCCATAACCTTCACATCACTAATCCCATTAATACTCTCAGACAAAATTCTTTGAACTTGAGCTTGAGCCGAAACCTCTTTATCAGCTAACTTCTTAGAAACAGTCGTGCTCATGACAAGTAGGGCGAATATAACAATCCCAACTGCTAACACAACGAATCCTAATAAGGTCGAATAATGAAACATGAAGAATAAGTAAGTGAAAAGCAGAATTCCATCTATAAGAAAGGAAATTACCTTAGTAGATAATATTTGTCTAATATATACATTGGAATTTGCTCTAAATAACAGTTCTCCCATAGATCGATTCTCAAAAAAGTTATAAGAAAGACTTAATAGTTTTTCTATAAAACTTTGCATTAAAGACATATCAATTGCCGTTTGCAACTTCGCTATTAGAAAGCCTCTTAACGAAGCAAATACTTGATAACTTATTAGCAATACTAAAATGCTGTAACCTATCATATTCATATAGCTCGGATCTCTCGGAACAATTACATGGTCGGTCATCCAACTTGTTACAAATGGAATCACCAGCGCAAAAGCCTGAATTATTAAAGATGCTAATACAATTAAAGCTATTAATTTCTTTTTTCCTAACACAAACGATAAAAAGAATTGCAAATGAGAGACACCTTTTTGTTTTTGAAATGACTCATCTGGTTCAAGTGTTAATACAAATCCAGAATACTTTTCCTCCATCTCTTTTTTAGAGATTTTATTTCTTCCGTAAGCAGGGTCTATAACTATAGCCCCTTTTTTTGTCACTTTCTCTAGGACTACATAATGTTTATGCTCCCAATGGATAACTGCTGGTAATTTAACTTCACTTAAAGCCTCATATTCAGCTTTATATCCTTTTACATGAAAACCATTTTTTCTAGCAATATGCATAAGCTGGTATAAAGATGTACCACCTTTTGGGACACCAAACTCTTCTCTTAATTCCGCTAACGAAACATGCTTTTCATAAAAACTAAAGACCATCGCCAATGAGGCTAATCCACATTCGCTATGTTCCATCTGTTCTATAAAGGGCACCTTTGCCATTTTATTCCCCCCTATCTCTTTAACTATTAATCATGGCAACACCCTCATGGTTACCCTGATTAAAATTAAATTCAAATGTAATTAATCCTAAAAAATATGCAGCTATTCCGATTTGGACCCTTGAATGTATTTCTAACTTTCTTTTAATTGAGGCTACTAATTCCCCCACCCTCCTTCTACTAATAAATAACTCCCTTGCTATTTCAACATCCTTCAAACCTCGTGCAATCAACACAGCTACTTCTTTTTCTCGACCACTTAAAACTTTCTTCATCATTCTCCTCCTTTATTCTCAAACCATATTAGATTATTTTTTCTCGTTTATTAAACTGTGTTGTCTTAATCTGTACTCATATCATATCCTTCTTTTAAACGTTATTGTCCGCAATGCACGTTGTAGTTACCGCAAACAAATTAGCGCGATTCTCCGCAACATCTTCATAAAAAAAACACATCGCATTTGCGATATGCTTAATTGTGAAGATCTCCTTCTTATGTTACAATTTGAATATTACGAATTTTCCGTAAAAAAAGGGGGCTGCGAGTGATTTATTCATTACAAAACGAATTAATTTTGCGTGCAAAAAAACTGGTTTATGGACATTTTTTCGAATCTACATTACGTCAATGTTCTTCAGAATATATCGAATACAAATTCAATGATTCTACTCGTTTTGCTAACATCACTCTCGTACATTATGAAATATTTCAGGATAACCAAAATGAAGAAGAAAAACAATTACTGCTAACAATTATAGAATTACTTATGCTCTCTCTAGATATTATGGATGATATTCAAGATGAAGATTTCTTAGAAGGACCTTGGACAAAACATCCAATTGCCACAAATCTCAATATAATTATGGGATTCTTACTTATTTGTTTGCAAGAAATTGACAAATCTTCCCTTTCAATTCAAATGAAAAACTGGCTCAAAAATGAAATACACTCTTGTATTTTAAACTCTATTAATGGACAACAGCTAGATCTTAAAAATGAAATCCATTCTGAAAAAGATTATATCGATATGGTAACTCACAAATCTGGATATCTAATTAAACTTGCATGCTTATTAGGAACAGGGAATATCAACCCTATCCAGCGTTCTTTAATTGAAAACTACGCACTATGTATAGGTGTTATTAATCAAATAAAAAACGACATGCGTGATATTATGCAATGGGATAAGAAAAATGATTTTCTTAATTTAAAGAAAACTTTACCAATACTATATTATTTAAATAGTAAAAATGATAACTTTATACTTATAAAAAAATTCTTTAATCAAGAGATACAATATGATGAATTAAATAATCAAGCATTAGATTCTTTAAAACACATATTACTATACGGTGGATCGATGGAGTATTGCTCCGTTATGCAGAACCTATATGTATACAAATGCCAAGGATACATCGAACAACTTTCACTCAGTCAAGCAAATAAGGATAGGTTAATTGATACTCTAATTTAGTTTACTTCCATGTCTCAGCAGCTTTACTAAGTAAAGTCGATTTATTTAAAGTACCTAATATAATTTCTAATTCTTTTTTTGATATACCATCAATGGCTATTGTTCCTTGACTACACACATTTTTAAATTGAATATCTTCTAATATACGTTCAACTAATTCCCTAATCATATATCGTTCACCCCACCAATTTTTATAGTTTTATATTATTACATATTCTTTTGCTATTATCCGCAATCCTATTGCGGGATTCCGAAATTATATATGATAGTGAGGTAGTTCTAGCAATGATTAAACAACGTCCAATTTATTTCGTAATTTCATTAATAATTTTTTACTTAATCATACAAAGTTACATCCTCTACAAATTTTATCAGCCTTACAGTGGCATTATCGCTTCTAAAGAAAACCATAAGACATATACAATCAGTCAAATTGATACTTCGGGTTGGGCTGCAAAAACAGCATTAAAAGCAGGTGATGAAATTTACAAAGTGAATGGGGAGAATCCTTATTTAGGGGTTTTCAAGCGGTACCAAAATCAATTTTTAAATGCAACCGAAATTCAAACTATAAAGAATGATAGGATCTCTACTTATAGCACAACAGCTACTTCAGACAACAAAGAGCTACTTATTACATTATACTTACCAATGATTTTTTCTCTAACCATTTTAAGCTTATGTTTTATTGTCTATAGAAATAAAGCTATAAGGCGAGAAGAGCGTTATTTTATGCTTTTTTTATTAGCAACCTCTATTAGCCTTTCCGCCTCTTCTATATCTAGTAAATCTGATTTTGGCGGACTCTTAATTATAAGTATCTCTTTTCAAAGTGTATCTTTATTTCTTACTTTATTTCTATATCAACTGTTTAAGCGGAAGGAAATTATTATTATACATAAAAATGTGGTTAGATTTCACATTTGTCTATACATGACCGTTGTTACTACTGGCTTATTATCCGTTACCTTTTTTCCAAATTTGCAACAAGTCTCTGCTTACACAGATTTAGCTTATTTATGTTTTAGTATTCTTTTAAGTGTATATTTCCTTTTAAAAGGATACATAAAATATAGAAATACTTTACACAGACCTTTTTTTAAATTTATGTTAGTTATCCAATGTATTTCCTTCGGGCCATTTATAATACTATATGCTCTCCCAAGGATATTATTTAATGCAGCCATTATTAGGGCTGATATTGCAGCATTATTCCTATTTTGCATTCCAATTGGCTACTTTTATTTAATATTAACAAAGCAAATCTTTGATATTGATTTTATGTTTGATCGTGTTCGATACTACTCTATGCTCTCATTACTTCCAACTATCATTATTACGTTAATTATAAGTTGGGGTATTAATCCTGACGAACGCTTCTTTATTAGACTCATGCAAAATTTTATTATCATTTTCCCTTTAAACATACTGTTTCTTATAATAAAGGAACGATTAGATTTCACATTTCGCAATCAATTATTCAGAAGCAAAACCAATCTACATGTAAGTATTGATCAATTCGCACAACAACTTTCTTCCATTATGAAAGTAAAAGATTTAGAGAAAAAATTTATGAATGAAATTATCTCCCTACTAAAACCATGTTTTATACAATTTATTGAATTTGATATAAAACAAAATACATACAATTGTTATAAAAGTTACGGAGAAACAGAAAAATTTAATCTTTCGAAAAAGAAACAATGGGGAATGGAATCGGGATATGTAAATGATTTATTAGAAGATGACGGATGTATCGGCATCTATTTATATTCTACTCAAAATACAAAGCATTACATTTGGGTTGGAAATAAAACCAACAATATTAAATTTAATATCAATGAAAAAACTTGGTTTATTGCTATCGTAAAATATGTACGTCTCGTTTATGAAAACCTAAATTCAGTTAACCAGATCATTCAATCTTTAGAAAAAAAAAGCCTAGCAAATAAAACACATTCAGCAACTCTTTCGCGCCTACTATTTCAAATCTCAGAGACTGAAAGGCGTCGACTCGCTGCAGATCTTCATGACGCTGCCCTGCAAGACCAAATTGTCTGGTATCGGAAACTAGAAACCGTATTAAAAGAACATACTGTACCAGGTGAATTGCAGGGACAATTAGAAAAAATAAAATTCGGTATGTTTGATGTTATTCAACAAATTCGTGACACTTGTAATGAATTAAAACCCGCTCTTCTATCTGAAATTGGTCTTATAGGTGCGCTTAAAGAGCTATTAGCACAAATGCAACTACGTACTAATTTCCGAATTCAATTTGAATACGACTCAATACAGGAGAATCATTACGAATTTGATAAAATTTTATCTATTTATCGTATCATCCAAGAATTATTAAACAATGCTGATAAGCACTCTAATGCAAATTTAATTAATATATTTTTATGGGAAGAGAATAATTGTATTTATCTAGATTATCGTGATAATGGCATCGGTTTTAATACACAAGCCCCCTATTCTTCAAATAAACATATGGGCTTATCTGGAATTAAAGGGCGCGTTCAAGGAATAGGAGGCGAAATTCAGCTTATTTCAGAAATAGGAAATGGACTACAAGTAAATATTACTATACCGAGGTGAATAAAGTGATACACGTTTTGATTGTAGACGATCACCAAATAGTTGGTGAAGGCACGAAAAACATGATCGAGTTAGAAGAAGATATTCAAGCAACATACATTTTAAACGAACAGGAAGCAATTTCTCAAAGTTCAAAAACACCTTTTGATATATATCTTTTAGACATGAACATGCCTAATTATAGTGGACTTGATGTAGCTCAAAAACTTTTTCACATACAACCAGATGCAAAAATCATTCTCTACACAGGCTTCGAATATTTATCACAATTTAATTTATTAATAGATTCTGGTATTAGCGGTATTGTTAGCAAATCAGCATCACAGCAAGAGTTATTAATGGCTATTCGGGCCGTCTTAAATGGGTATACTTTAATTCCAATTTCTCTATTGCGACAACTTCGAGTTGAAGATATGACTGTTGATAACTTAGATCCGAAAAGAGCATCAAGCCATGTTACAATTACACAAAAAGAATTAGAAATTCTTGAATCCATCGCAAAAGGAAAAAGTAATAAACAAATTGCAGATGAATTATATATGAGTTCTAGGGCTGTTGAATATAATTTAACGAAACTGTTTAAAAAGTTCAAGGTGAGTTCTCGTTCTGAAGCACTAGCTGAAGCTGTTCGAAAAGGTATAATAAATGTAAATGTATAATAAAGAAATTCTACCAAAAGGTAGAATTTCTTTTCATTTATCCTTTTACATTTTCTAATGTCATAACGGATGGAATTTCATTCGGCTGTACTAGTCTTAATAACTGCATACCAACTCCTGCTATCCCTACAAACATACCGAATGATTGAATATCATCTGGTGCATCACATTGATAACTACCAGTTTCTCTATAATTATTAATGACTTGTATGCCAATTTGCATCGCCTGTTCATACAATTCTTTATTATCATATAACTGTGAAACAGCCAATAGTAATTCCGTGTCCCCCATATTCCCATGACATAATGTATCATTATTTTTAAATCCATACTTTCGTATATTATTTACAGCTACTCGAATTTCTTCGTCCATTTCTACATCTTCTTCATAGCTTCTTACTAAAACCCTACTCAATCCTATTCCAGTGGAACCGTGGCACCATTGATGTAAACACTTCTTCTCACTCTCTCTTGTGTCTTTCCACGCACTTTCTTCTTTTTCAAATAATGATCGATCATAAGCAAGTGCTTTTTTAGCTAAATTAATATATTCTTGATTCCTATTCATAATCCCTGAACGCCATAAGCTCCAAGCGATACCACTCGTCCCATGAGAAAAACCACCTAAATAACTGTTAGTATGTTTATTCTTCCACGCTACTCCACTTTCTAATATTGATACATTTCCCACCAAATGCTTACTGTACATATCAGCAAGATTTAAATAATCTGGATCCTTTGTCATTTCAAATAAATTAAGGGCCACTTGAATAACTCCCGCTGAACCACTTAACAAATCAAACTCTTCTTCTTCTTCGAGCCTTTCTTTTAATTCTACTTTTATTTCTTCTAAAAAATCCTGATATTCTTTTCTAGGACTTATAGATTGAAAATGTGCTAATGGATATAACAATGAATATTTACCCAAGAAGGTTGATAGAAGCCCCTTCGCTTTCGATAAAGGGTTCATCGCTGATTTCAACGCCTTATGAGCAACCTCTAAATATTTTTCGTTACCTGTAACCTTATTTAGATACAATAAGAATAGTGCTACGCCACCTAAACCGTCATATAAATTTTGTTTCATAGGAGCAACATACCACTTGTCGTGAATAACATTTGCTTGTAACCATGAAGCCGTTGTTCTATCACCGGATAATACTACATTCTCTAATAAGGCCTCTCCGATATTTATAGCTTCCTGCAAGATTGTCTCCTGATGATTTTCTAACAATTCACTTCTGTAATCCTCTTTTCTTCTCACTTTAATATCAACATCTCTATTTCCCTGTATTGCCAACTTCAGCCATCCTCTTTGCTTTTCCAATTCCTTATCATCAAAATGATAAATTCTATTATATACTTGCTCATAACCGCTCTCCTTAAAAAAATCTTCCATCCTTTCACCTGTACTACTATATAAATCTCGTGAATCTGTAAAAGTCGTAAATATAGGAACATCCGCACGTAATAAGTCTTGAATCTCATGAATGACTAGTTCCTTATTTTCGTATGGGTAATACCATACTCTTTCAAATAATTGTTCCAATAAAATTGAATCTCTCATATAGTCTGGATGTGTAGACTCTTGTAAGAAATTACAATATTGTTGAGTAGCTCTAGCAACAATGCGAATTTTATTTTCTTTAAATGTAATTAAAGGTCCTCTTTCTGATAAAATCTCTTCCTTATACTCAATAAAAAATTTACACATTTCCTGAAAACCATCAATAATAAAGGTTAAATAATCCTCTACATAAATTTCTTCTACTCCAAGTTTCGGTAGATTTTTAGCACTTTGACTTTTAGCTTCTTTCATAGTAAATTCCATTTCATCCTTACTATTTTGATTTAAAGCCAACACCTTAAACGGCAAATCTTGCTCTTTTCCATTTAAAGCACTTAAATCTATACCTTTTCCATCGATGTTTTGAAACATTGCTTGTGGCAGCAATCCAGATCCTATCACTGAGTCGCTTTGTTCATACTTCAATTTTACTTCCGCACTATCCGGAAAATTCAGTTTTGGATATTGATGAAAAATCGTCTCCGAATCAATAATGTATGGATACTCTCCATGAGCAATTATATTTTCAAAATGCAAATCAGCACCTTTTAACATATGCATTAACCCAATCAACTTACCAAAACGTAAATAGTAGCGCTCCACCTCTTCTTTAGAAGAACATGGTTTATAAAATATTTTTTCTTCCCATCCATATTCACCAAAGTCTAAAACTTTATATGATGGAAGTTGTATACTTCCACTTACCTCATTCATCCATTCTAAAAACGCATGGTACGATTTCGTAATTCCCATGGACTTTGGCTTATATAAAATTTCTTTACCTGAAGAGAATACAAGCTGAACAACCGTTTTTCCTTCTTGATGTGTATCTCCTAATCCAACCTTAATTTCGCTTAATGATGCATCCTGCAATTGAAATTCTTTTTGTAATTGTAGCCAATTTTCATTCAAACGAAATAGTAACATTTGAACATTTTGTATAAAATACTCTGTTCTCAAAATTAACCTTCGTGTTAATGTTGCATATTCCTCATAGAATGCAATTAAATTCTCCTTATTTCTAGCTTTCTCTCTGACAAAGGATAGAAATCGTTCTTCTGGAGTCTCTCCTACTAGTTCTTCCCTTAGTTTTACAATATTAAATTCTAAGACTAGTGATCGCACCGCATTATTTAATAACTCTTCTACTAAAGATCGAACTAACATTTCTTTAATCTCTTCATGCTCATAACGTATCTTATTTAATCTATATTTCAACGAACTATCTATCATTTCGGCTGCATAAAGTGCAAACGGCCTAACAAATTCTATAAACCCTAAATCTTCCTCTGCACTTAATGGTTTACTTTCACACAACTCTATTCCCATTTCTAACAAGCGCAAATTCACATATTCATTTAATTCATCTATATATAAATGCTCTTTGAATTCAGGGATTTTCTCAATTAAACTCGCAAACTCTTCTTTTGTCATTTCATTCATCTTTAATTTATAATCAAAATCAGCTTTATTACTTCTAAACATTTTATCTATCCATTTATTTAATTGGTCTAAATTTAACTCTTCCGATAATAATAAATCTCTTCTACTCATTAGCGTTTTATAACGCTCTTTCAAATTAAGACTCTTCGCAAATGCCTTTTCATTTATATATGAGTGAATTAACATAATAATTTAATCCCCTTCCTTATTTTAAAATCCATATTCCAATAAATTGGTCCCCCTTAAGGAGAAACAGATTCCAACATTCGATTTTTCGCATTCGAATATTGGAATCTGTTTCATTCAAAAGGAGATGAACACCCCTTTCGAATGAAACCTATCTACTTACAAATCTTAATTGACGTTGTTAATCCTATAATTACTCCCACACAAAGTGGTGTTGTTTCTGGTTGTACATCTGATGCCCCTTGAATCTCCGCCAATTCTTCTTCACTTAATTCATTTAACGCTTTCCCAGATGGGTGTTTCGGTAAATCTTTTAACTTCTCTCTTACTTGTGGATCTTTCCACGCCTCTACTAACTCTTCTTTTGTAAATTTGTATCCTTTTGACATTTCATTCATCCTCTCGTTTTGTTTTTTTATTTTTATTTACAAATCTTAATTGACGTTGTTAATCCTATAATTACTCCCACACAAAGTGGTGTTGTTTCTGGTTGTACATCTGATGCCCCTTGAATCTCCGCCAATTCTTCCTCACTTAATTCATTTAACGCTTTTCCTGATGGGTGTTTCGGTAAATCTTTTAACTTCTCTCTTACTTGTGGATTTTTCCACGCCTCTACTAACTCTTCTTTTGTAAATTTGTATCCTTTTGACATTTCATTCATCCTCTCGTTTTGTTTTTTTATTTTTATTTACAAATCTTAATTGACGTTGTTAATCCTATAATTACTCCCACACAAAGTGGTGTTGTTTCTGGTTGTACATCTGATGCCCCTTGAATCTCCGCCAATTCTTCTTCACTTAATTCATTTAACGCTTTCCCAGATGGGTGTTTCGGTAAATCTTTTAACTTCTCTCTTACTTGTGGATCTTTCCACGCCTCTACTAACTCTTCTTTTGTAAATTTGTATCCTTTTGACATTTCATTCATCCTCTCGTTTTGTTTTTTTATTTTTATTTACAAATCTTAATTGACGTTGTTAATCCTATAATTACTCCCACACAAAGTGGTGTTGTTTCTGGTTGTACATCTGATGCCCCTTGAATCTCCGCCAATTCTTCCTCACTTAATTCATTTAACGCTTTTCCTGATGGGTGTTTCGGTAAATCTTTTAACTTCTCTCTTACTTGTGGATCTTTCCACGCCTCTACTAACTCTTCTTTTGTAAATTTGTATCCTTTTGACATTTCATTCATCCTCTCGTTTTGTTTTTTTATTTTTATTTACAAATCTTAATTGACGTTGTTAATCCTATAATTACTCCCACACAAAGTGGTGTTGTTTCTGGTTGTACATCTGATGCCCCTTGAATCTCCGCCAATTCTTCTTCACTTAATTCATTTAACGCTTTCCCAGATGGGTGTTTCGGTAAATCTTTTAACTTCTCTCTTACTTGTGGATCTTTCCACGCCTCTACTAACTCTTCTTTTGTAAATTTGTATCCTTTTGACATTTCATTCATCCTCTCGTTTTGTTTTTTTATTTTTATTTACAAATCTTAATTGACGTTGTTAATCCTATAATTACTCCCACACAAAGTGGTGTTGTTTCTGGTTGTACATCTGATGCCCCTTGAATCTCCGCCAATTCTTCCTCACTTAATTCATTTAACGCTTTTCCTGATGGGTGTTTCGGTAAATCTTTTAACTTCTCTCTTACTTGTGGATCTTTCCACGCCTCTACTAACTCTTCTTTTGTAAATTTGTATCCTTTTGACATTTCATTCATCCTCTCGTTTTGTTTTTTTATTTTTATTTACAAATCTTAATTGACGTTGCAGGTAAAACCGTTAACCTTACACACATCGGTGTTGTAGCTACTTGCACATCTGATGCTCCTTGGACTTCCGCTAACTCTTCCTCACTTAATTCGTTTAGTACTTTCCCTGATGGATGGTTCGGTAAACCCTTTGATTTCTCCCTTACTTGTGGGTCTTTCCACGCTTCTACTAATTCCTCTTTTGTAAATTTGAATTTCTTTACCATTTCATTCCTCCTCTTGTTTTTTCTATTTATTTATTTGTTTGTTTGTTGTTCTCTACAGTTATAAATTTACAAGATTCTAATTTTTTAGGTAACTTCGCAAAATTGCATATTTTTAACATTTTCAAAACAAAAAATTCCTAATCTACAAAATGTAAATTAGGAATTTCAGCTCTATATTCAACATTAAATAAACAATAATTGGCTAACGATAACATCAAAAAAGCCCTTTGCACATGGTATTTTTACTTACCACATACAAAGGGCTTCTGCACAAAATAATATTAAAGTTTATATAACGCGCCCAGAGGGATTCGAACCCCCGGCAGACGTGGTACCGGAAACCACCGCTCTATCCGACTGAGCTATGGGCGCATGATTATAAAAACACTTCATTTTCTTCTCATAATAATAGCAATAAAACCCATCTAAATCAATAAAAATATCCCATACTTCCTTTATACTCCATAGCAATATTTATATTAAACACATTCCTTCACCTTAATTTTCCAAACATAAATTCACCCAAACCCACAAATTATAATCTTTGAATTGATATTCCAAAGGGGGCTTCATTCAATGACTGTAATTACAAAACTAAAGCAAACTGTTTCTGGATTAAAAAGTGCACAAGCTAGTTTAGAGGGATTCGCTCTTGATACGGATAACCAACAAGCAAAGCAACTTTTCCAAACAGCTGCGCAGCAAACGCAAACAATTATCGATTCTTTAAACCCGCGTGTTGAAGAAGTCCAGCAAGAAGAACCACAATACACACAGCAATAATCAAAAGTGCCATTTCATCTAATGGTACACAATTTGAGAAAAAGGATGATATGCAATCATCCTTTTTCTCTCACATTACATACTGCAATAGAAATGGAATGATTATAATGCGAAAACTTGGAATCATAACCGCGTTATTTATGCTCCTATTCGGTTCACTTACCGGATGTGATAATAGCCCGTTAGATAAAAAAGTAAAGAAAGAAGAAGCTAAGCGAACAGATGAGAAAAAGGGCCCTAAGTTAACAAAAATGAGTACAGAATCCTTTAATCAATCTATATCGCAAGACTCTAAGAAAAAAGCTCTTGCTATGGAGGGAATTATAGAAGCTACCGCAGTTAATACAAATTTAGATCTTTACATAGCCATCAAACCTGAACATCACGAAAGATTTGGTTTAAAACCTTTACGAAGTAAATTAAAAAAGAAGCTAAGTGATGAAAACCCTACTTTCGATATTCGTGTAAGTACAGACAAAAAGATCTTTATGCTCATAGAAGAACTTGAAAACAAAATTAAGAAAAAGAAAGTGAGTAAGGATGGCATTAAAGAACAGTTAAAACTCATTCAATCAGAAATGGGATCTAATATTTAAGCTTTCTAAAAGAGAAGGAAGGATTCAAATGTCTAGTAAAGATAAAAATTTAACACCTGTACAACAAGAATATAAAAAATTCGAACAACAGCGCGAACCGAAGCGCCCCGTTTTAAAAAATTGTATAAAAGCTTTTTTCGTCGGGGGATTAATTTGTCTAATAGGCCAACTGATTTCCACCTTTTATATTACGTACTTTGATTTCACTGAAAGATCTGCCGGGAACCCTACTGTTGCAACTCTTATTTTTATCTCCATGCTACTGACGGGATTTGGCGTCTACGATCGCCTCGGACAATTTGCTGGTGCTGGTACCGCAGTTCCCGTTACTGGATTTGGTAACTCTGTTATTGCCGCGTGTATTGAACACCGTACAGAAGGGTTCGTTCTCGGCGTTGGTGGTAACATGTTTAAACTAGCAGGATCGGTCATCTTATTTGGCGTATTTTCCGCTTTCGTCATCGCACTTATTAAAACGATTCTCTTTCAATGGGGAGGGCTGTAAATGTTACAAGGACACCGAACATGGGTATTCGAAAACAAACCAGTTATCATCTCAACAGGTGTAGTCGGTGGCCCATTTGAGGCAAATGGAAAAATCCCTGAAGACTTCGATACCCTGCATGAAGATTTATGGCTCGGACAAGATTCTTACGAAAAGGCGCATAAAATTTTATTTGAAGAAGCTTGTAGCCGCGCTACCGAAAAGGCAAAGCTCCGTAAAGACGATATTCAATTCGTACTCGCAGGGGATTTAATTAACCAAATAACTCCAACGAGCTTTGCATGCCGCACACTCGGAACACCTTATCTCGGTTTATTCGGCGCCTGTTCTACCTCTATGGAAGGCTTAGCACTCGGCGCAAGTATCGTAAATGCAAAAGGCGCAAAGTATTTATTAACTGGGGCATCAAGTCATAACGCTGCGGTAGAAAAACAATTCCGCTATCCAACTGAATATGGCGGTCAAAAACCTCCTACGGCTCAGTGGACAGTGACCGGTGCAGGCGCGGCTATTTTAAGCGACACTGGATATGGTCCACAAGTAACATCGGCCACCATTGGACGAGTTATTGATATGGGACTAACAGATCCTTTTAATATGGGTGGTGCGATGGCCCCAGCTGCTGTCGATACGATTGAAGCTCATTTACGCGAACGACAAATTGACGCCTCTTATTACGACTTAATCGTAACAGGTGACCTTGGACATGTCGGTCGCGAAATCGCTTACGACCTACTACATAAACATGGAACAAAGGTAAAGAGCGAGCAATTTCAAGATTGCGGAATCATCATTTATAGAGAAGGTCAACCTGTCATAGCTGGTGGAAGTGGTCCAGGCTGTTCAGCAACAGTCGTATACGGACATTTATTAAACCGAATGAAAAGAGGAGAATTCAAAAAAATACTTGTCGTTGCGACAGGCGCTTTACTATCTCCACTTACATTCCAACAAGAAGAAACGATTCCGTGTATCGCTCACGCTGTTTCGATTGAATTTGGAGGTGCAACGCAATGATTTTTTTCTGGGCTTTCGTCATTGGTGGACTCATATGCGTAATCGGACAGCTTATGTTTGATGTCGGCAAACTAACCCCCGCTCATACGATGGCAACACTCGTTGTTGCTGGAGCTATATTAGATGGATTCAATCTGTATGAACCATTAATAGACTTTGCAGGCGCTGGCGCAACTGTACCTATTACAAGTTTCGGTAATGCCCTCGTTCATGGTGCGATGGAGGAAGCAGCCAAACATGGCATCGTCGGCGTTATTACCGGCATGTTTAAAGTAACGAGTGCTGGTGTATCAGCTGCCATTATTTTCGGCTTCATTGGAGCATTGCTATTCAAACCGAAAGGATAAGGTGTTCGTATGACAGTTATCGCTAGCGTTAAAACCTGCCTTGCCAGTGTAAGGGGCGCTCAAGCAAGTTTAAGCTCCCTTTCACTAAATTCACAGGACGCGGAATCAAAACGTGTATTTCATGAATGTATGTTAGAAATGGACAGCATCATCACCGATTTACAGAATAGAGTTTCAGTATTAGAACGTGAAGAACCTCAATATAAAGGGTTTTAAGTAGACTGGAGGAAATGACTATGTCTCACCTGCCGGAATGGACACTTGTCATTCTTCGCTCTGTATTCATATTAATTATTTTATTCGCTATTACGAAATGGTTAGGAAAAAGACAAATCTCTCAGCTCTCCTTTTTTGAATACATAGCCGGAATGACAATCGGTGACATCGCTGCCCAAGTATCTACAGGGCTTGATTCAAAATTTTTCCACGGCGTCTTTGCAATACTTATTTTTGCCTCGGTACCTTTTTTTGTAGGAATTCTTTCCTTAAAAAACAAAACTGCTAGAGATTTTTTTGAAGGAAAGTCTACAGTCTTAATAAAGGACGGCAAAGTACTTGAGGATAATTTAAAGAAAGAAAAATATACAAGTGATGAGTTACTTGAACTTCTTAGAGGAAATGGTGCATTCAGTATAGCTGAAGTCGAATTTGCTGTCTTAGAACCGAGCGGAGAATTAAATGTATTATTAAAGAAAGATTCTCAGCCACTTACAGCAAAAGACCTCGGATTAAAAGTGCCGAATGAGAAAGAACCGCAAACTGTTATTATGGATGGAAATGTACTAGATGAACCTCTTTCTGCTAGCGGGCATAATCGCGCTTGGTTACATTCTGAGCTAGAAAAACTCGGTGTTGTCATTGAAAATGTCTTTCTTGGTCAAGTTGATTCATACGGACAACTTACTATCGACATCTATAATGATAAACTCCAAATGCCTTCTCCTCAAAACAAGCCTTTACTATTGGCATCCTTAAAGAAATGCAATGCTGATCTTGAATTATTCTCTTTAGAAACAAAATCAAAATCAGCGAGTGATATGTATAGTAAAAACGCAAAACAAATCGAGAAAATCTTAAATAAAGTAACCTATCTGTTAAAAGAATAAAAAATGAAAGAACGCTTCTATACAAAAGGCGTTCTTTTGCCTTTCCCACACCATTAATCACGTTTAAATTTATGTAATTCGGTTATGATGTTGAAGATACATAAGCAGGGAATTTTAAAAACATAGCGAATAAATCATGATACAACTACATATTTTTTGATTTAAAGTGGTTTCGTTTGACCTTCATTGACCATAATTGTATTATAAGACTAAGAAAGCTTTTAAAGGAGGAAATAACAGATGAATTTAATTCCTACAGTAATTGAACAAACAAATCGTGGAGAACGCGCTTACGATATTTACTCTCGACTATTAAAGGATCGCATCATTATGCTTGGTAGCGCAATTGATGACAATGTAGCAAACTCAATCGTTTCCCAGCTTTTATTCTTGGAATCTCAAGATCCAGAAAAAGATATTCACATTTACATCAACAGCCCTGGTGGTTCTATCACAGCTGGTATGGCAATTTACGATACAATGCAGTTTATTAAACCACAAGTATCAACAATCTGTATCGGTATGGCTGCATCTATGGGTGCATTCTTACTTGCAGCAGGTGAAAAAGGAAAACGTTACGCACTTCCAAACAGTGAAGTTATGATTCACCAACCACTTGGCGGAGCACAAGGTCAAGCGACTGAAATCGAAATCGCTGCAAAACGTATCCTATTCTTACGTGAAAAATTAAACCAAATTCTTGCTGACCGCACAGGTCAACCACTTGAAGTTCTACAACGCGACACAGACCGCGACAACTTCATGACAGCAGAAAGAGCTCTAGAATACGGCTTAATCGATAAGATCTTTACAAATCGTTAATACTTAAAAGCGGAGGCGACTGTTCTAGCCGCCGGAGCTGGATATACTTAAAAGCGGAAGTGGCTCGTTCAGAATCGCAGGGCGTTGGAGCTTTTACATCCGAGGCGCTTTTTGCCTTGAATGTAAAAGCGAAACGACCGGAGATTCTAGCCACTGGAGCTGGATAGAATTAAAAGCGGAAGTGGCTCGTTCAGAATCGCAGGGCGTTGGAGCTTTTACATCCGAGGCGCTTTTTGCCTTGAATGTAAAAGCGAAACGACCGGAGATTCTAGCCACTGGAGCTGGATAGAATTAAAAGCGGAAGTGGCTCGTTCAGAATCGCAGGGCGTTGGAGCTTTTACATCCGAGGCGCTTTTTGCCTTGAATGTAAAAGCGAAACGACCGGAGATTCTAGCCACTGGAGCTGGATAGAATTAAAAGCGGCAGCGGCTCGTTCAGAATGAGAGGGGGATGGAGCTTCTGACAAAGAGGTGCTTTTTACCTCGACGGAAGAAGCGAAGCCACCGACCATTCTAGCCGCTGGAGCTGGATACATCTAAAAGCGGAAGCGCCCTATTACAGGGCGCTTTTTATTATGTACAAGGGTATCACGCACCCCACAAACAGAAAAATAAAAAAAGCTATCGCACATTCGCGATAACCCTTTATTGTACATATGCAGTTAATGCTTCCAAAGCCTCTTCTGCATCTGAACCTTCTGTTGTGATTGTAATCATGCTACCAGTTCCGATCGCTAAGCTCATAATCCCCATTATGCTCTTTGCATTCACTGTCTTTCCATCTTTCTCGATGAAGATATCCGCATGAAAGCGATTTGCCTCTTGTACAAACAACGCAGCCGGACGTGCTTGTAAGCCGTTTTTTAATGCCACTTTAACCAGTTTTTGAACCACAGCTCCATTTCCCCTTTAACCTTTTATTTTTTTGCTACTGTTTCCCCCGCGCGTAATTTCTCTGCAATTTCATCGATTTTACGCAAACGATGATTAATACCCGATTTACTAATTTTCCCCCCGGATACCATCTCACCTAACTCTTTCAATGTTACATCTTGATAATCTCTTCGTAACTGTGCAATTTCTCTTAATTTATCTGGCAAAATATCAAGCCCAACCGTCTCATCAATATAGCGGATGTTCTCAATTTGCCTTAGCGCTGCACCAATTGTTTTATTTAAATTAGCTGTTTCGCAGTTAACTAAACGATTTACTGAATTACGCATATCGCGAACAATTCGAATATCTTCAAATCTTAAAAGTGCATTATGAGCACCTATAATATTTAAAAACTCTGTAATTTTTTCAGCTTCTTTCAAATACGTAATGTACCCTTTTCTTCTTTCCAACGTCTTACTATTTAAATCAAATCCGTTCATCAGTTCACATATAGAATCATTATGTTCCTTATATAACGAAAAGATCTCTAAATGATAAGATGATGTTTCTGGGTTATTTACTGAACCACCTGCTAAAAATGCACCGCGTAAATACGATCGTTTACAACATTTCTTCTCGATTAATTCCTGCGATATATTTCGAATAAACGAAAAGTCATCTCGAACAATGTGAAGATCTGCTAATATTTCGCGAGACTTCTCAACAAGCCGCACGATATATACATTATTTTTCTTCAATCGCATTTTTTTACGAACAAGTAATTCTACCGTCACATCATATCCTTTTTTCAAAAGCGTATAAATCCTTCTTGCAATTGCTGCATTTTCCGTTTGAATATCGATAGATAGGCGACGGTTTGAAAAAGAAAGCGATCCGTTCATTCGAAGCAACGCCGATAATTCTGATTTCTCGCAGCATTCCTTCATTTCAAGGTTGGTCAACTCTTTCTTTGTTTCTGATGCAAATGACACAGTCAACACCTCCTTATACTATTACTTTGGAACAAAAATCTTGTCCTATATGAATGAGGAGCGTTACCTCAAATGAGGCAACGCACATTTATAACAATGAATATAAAATAGAAGCTAACTTTAATGTATCATGTCTTACAACACGATCATCATATTTCGCTAATCGATCTTGGATGATTTCGATATTATGTTCAGCAAAACGATTTGTATCCAGTGCCACTGGTTCCGACATCTCTTCCTCATATAACTTACGTAATTCACGAGGAATATCACGATTATTTACAATCGCAGTGTCGATAAATGGTTTACCTAAATGATCATGTAACGCCTGCACATGATCAAACGCAGTATAACCCTTCGTTTCGCCCGCTTGCGTCATAACATTACATACATATACCTTCTTCGCTTTTGCAGCAAGAACAGCGTCTCCAATTTTGTTAACAACTAAATTCGGTAATATACTTGTGTACAGACTTCCTGGACCGAAAACAAGCAAATCAGCTCGTTTAATTTCCGTCAACGTTTCACATAACGGTTCTACATCTTCTGGAGTTAAAAAGACACGATTAATCTTCTTCCCGAAATGAGGAATCTTTGATTCACCTGTTACAATTTCTCCATCTTCTAATTCTGCATGAAGTACCGCACTTTGATTCGCTGCTGGTAATACACGTCCTCTGACATTTAATACTTTACTCGTTTCCGTAATCGCGTGATAAAAGTCTCCTGTAATCGAAGTCATACCTGCCAATAGTAAATTCCCTAACGCATGCCCTTTCAGTCCGTCTCCAGTTGTAAAACGGTGCTGAAATAAAGCTTCCACTAATGGTTCTACATCCGATAACGCAACAAGTACGTTACGAATATCACCTGGAGGTGGAATTTCTAGCTCATCACGTAGTCTACCTGAACTGCCTCCATCGTCGGCTACTGTTACAACTGCTGTAATATCAACAGGATATTGTTTTAATCCCCTTAATAAAACAGAAAGTCCAGTTCCACCTCCCATGATAACAATTTTAGGTTTTCTCTCTTTTTTCATCCCTTAATGGCCCTTTCTCTTCTCCACATCACGATGAGATACATGAACGCTATACTCTGGTTTCAAATGTTTCCCAAGGTACTCTGTAAGCGTAACAGAACGATGTTGCCCACCTGTACATCCAATCGCAATTACAAGTTGACTCTTACCTTCTCTTTTATAATGAGGCAGCATGAAAGTGATAAGATCCGTCAATTTCTCTAAAAACTTATGTGTTTCATTAAATTTCAACACATACGACGAAACTTCTTCATCCAGTCCTGTTAATGGCTTCATATGTGGAATATAATATGGATTTGGTAAAAAACGAACATCAAATACTAAATCAGCATCAATTGGAATTCCGTACTTAAATCCAAATGACATAACATTTACACGAAATGCTTGCTCAGTTTCTGTTGAGAATAAGTGAACAATTTTTTCTCGTAATTCTTTCGGTTTCAAATCAGATGTATCAAGCACAATATTCGCTCGTGCCTTCATATCAGTTAAGAGACCACGCTCAGCTTCAATTCCCTTTAACGGCAAGCCAGTTGGCGCAAGTGGATGCGAACGTCTCGTTTCTTTATAACGAGTTACAAGTGTGCTATCTTTCGCATCTAAAAATAAAATATGAGGAATAATCCATGTACGTTCTGATAAATCATCAAGCGCTCCCCATAAATATTCAAAAAACTCTCGGCCACGTAAATCAATACCGAGTGCCACTTTATTCATTTTACCTTTTGAATCTGCCATAAGTTCAATAAACTTCGGCAATAACATCGGTGGTAAATTATCTACACAAAAATATCCTAAATCTTCGAAACTTTGTAACGCTACCGTCTTTCCAGCTCCAGACATCCCTGTAATAATTACCATTTTTATATCATTATTCTCTGTCATCGTATCCTCTCCTTGCAGGTTTAACTCGGATCTAATCGATATGAAAGCAACTCAAAATCTGGGGTATATACAAATGTACCGTAGATTATACCATTCCCTTTAATTAAATAATCAATAATGTGATAATCCCCTGGTGCCATTGCTAAATCATCAATTTTATCAAATGTATGCCAACCAATGATGCCTTCTTCGCTCTCTAATTTGTTTTCTCCTGCAAAATCTGTTGCTAAAAAGGAGAACATCATCCATTCAGAAACAACTTTATCACCTTCTTGGATGACAAAAGTGAAGACCCCTTTTAATGCTGGATTCTTTAAATAAATACCTGTTTCTTCACGATACTCGCGAACAACGGAATCTCTTACTGTCTCACCACGCTCCATTTTCCCGCCCGGTGCAACCCACCAATTCCGGCGAGGTTTTTGGAGTAAGAGTACTTCATTATCTCTAATTAACACACAGTTTGTCACTCTTTGCATGTTTCTTCACCTCAGCTACTTGCAGCAAAATTTCTCACTGCATACTCATTTCATTATACTATCAAAAACAGTTTGCTACAACGAAGGTGCCAGTCCCCTTTCGTTAAGCAATTGTAAAAATTCTTTCTATAACAAGCAATCAAAATACCTTACTTCCCATGAATAGCACATAAAAATCCCCTTAACGATTTTTATCGTTAAGGGGATTAAAACACTTATTTCTTACCGAAATAAGTAACAACCGCAAATCCTAAAATAAAAGTAATAATTGAACTTACAATTGAAATGCCACCAGTCGGAATGCCAGGGAACACAATGACAATCGACCCGATAACGAGCCCAATAATTGCCGCAAATGTCATACTTTTATAACGATCTAACAAATAACTAATTCCTTTACTACTTACAACAAACCCGGCCATCACGCCGGCACCGATAACCACGATTAACGGTAAATTGAGTGTAGTTAAAGCGTTAATTGCTGTTGGATACACACCAATAATTAATAAAATAAACGATCCACTAATTCCAGGAAGAAGCATAGCCATACTAGCCATCCATCCTGCGAAAAATAAACCGATTGCATTTAAAATTGTTAACGTCGTAATTGGATCCGCTGCCTTATCTGGTTTAAAGAATGCTGTTATTGCAACAAGAATTGCTGCAATTATTAATAAGACAATATGACTACCTTTAAACGTTGCCTTTGCATCAGCTTCTCTCATTAACATCGGTAATATACTAATAATTAAACCGAGAAAGAAAAATTGAGTCGGTTCATAATGATTTGCTAATAAATATTTAATAACGTGACTTAACGTTAGAAAAGCTGCCGCTACACCAGCTGCAAGTGGGATTAAAAACGCTAAATGTTTTTTCCATTCACGACTAAAAAATCCGCTAATTGCTGCGAGCAATTGTTCATAAATTCCCAACACAACAGCGATTGTTCCGCCGCTCACACCAGGAATTAAATCACTAACGCCCATACAAAATCCACGATATATATTACGCCATTCCATACTGAATAAATTCCTCATTTCTTATAATGATTTTTCCCGTAAATTCTAGTATAACAATAAGAATCATTATATTCTTAATTGTTTTTGACAATAGTTTGACATTTGGACAAAAAAAGAAAGCCACCTATCGGTAGCTTTCTTCTCAAAAGGAAAAATAACCTTATTTTTCTGTTACAGTCTTTAGTTCCTCTACTAACTCTTCTATATAATGCTGTGCACTCTGCGCTGCAATACTACCATCGCCTGTTGCCGTAACAATTTGACGAAGCATTTTTTCACGAACATCACCAGCTGCGAAAATACCAGGAACTTTCGTTTCCATACGCTCGTTCGTTTCAACATAACCATTTTCATTTGTAATACCTAGCTCAACAAACGGTTTTGATAATGGTAACATACCGATGTATATGAAAACGCCGTCAGTTTTAACTTCTTGTTCTTCTCCGCTGTTTACATCTACAAGTGTTACGCTTCCCACTTTCCCATTTGCATCGTTAATTTCTTTTATAGTGTGATTCCAAATGAAATCTACTTTCTCATTTTGGAAAGCACGATCTTGTAAAATTTTCTGTGCACGAAGAGTGTCACGACGGTGAACAATCGTTACTTTTGATGCGAAGCGTGTTAAGAACACACCCTCTTCAACAGCAGAATCTCCGCCGCCAATAACAACAAGTTCTTTCCCTTTAAAGAATGCACCATCACATACTGCACAATATGATACACCGCGGCCGCCAAGTTCTGTTTCACCTGGCACACCAATTTTTTTATACTCTGCACCGCTTGCAACGATAATTGCACGTGCTTTATATTCTTTTTTACCAGCAATAATTGTTTTGTACTCTTTACCATCGATGATTGCTTTCACATCACCGTATGCATATTCAGCACCAAATTTCTTCGCATGCTCAAACATTTTATTTGATAAGTCTGGTCCTAAAATAGACTCATAACCTGGATAGTTCTCTACATCTTCTGTATTTGCCATTTGTCCACCTGGAATACCACGCTCAAGCATCAGTGTGCTTAAATTCGCACGAGATGTATATACCGCAGCTGTCATACCAGCTGGTCCTGCACCAATAATAATGACATCATAAATTTTTTCTTCTGACACACTATTCACTCCCATTCATACACATTAAGTTACCCTCATTATACTGTTAGCACCATTTTTTTCCCAATGATTTGCCTACCCTACGTGTGCGTGCGCTTAACAGCCTGCACATACTTTCGTACAGTCGCTACAGATACATTATATACATCACCAAGCTCTGCCTGTGTCATCTTATTTCTTTGTTCGCCGCGCACAATGTATTCAATTGCCGCTGACCAACCGTACACATTTGTAAAAGTCGCTCCAGATGTATATAAACGTATGAACGTGCAAAACCAAAAATTTAAACACTCTTCGATTAATTCATCGTCTTTTTTCGTATAATTGTATAATGCATCCGCGATTCGTACGCACTGTTCAAATTGCTGTAAATCAGCTGGGATGTTTTTATGACTATTAAGTAAAAAGAAATATTTTGCAAGTTGCGATACGATTGGAACACCATTTTTCGCTTGCGTTACATCAAAGAAGAATCCAACCTTCTCTGGTGTTGACAATTCATTCATTAAATATAAAGCTAGCATTTTCTCTTCTAGCGTCGTACTTTGCTGAAATGATTTTCGTAACTCTTCAAATAAAAGATTTTGTCCTTCATCTGCTAAATTCAGTGCATTCCACGGTTCTTTTCCTTTTTTATCAGGATGCAATTCTACAACATGTTGCCACATTTTTTCAGCTACTTGCTGTTCCTTCACCATATACGCAGAGTATGCAAACCAGTAATAAAAACTGACGTCTCCTTCATACCCTTGACGCTTTAATACTTTGAACCATTTATATGCAGGTTCAAAATGACCAATTGTTGCAAGCGTTGTTCCAAGTTTCAAACGATGCTCAAATGAAATTGGATATACCGAAACTAACTGCCCCGCTAATGACTCTACTTGCTTATGCTCTCCAATTGAATATAGAAAAATAAGCGTATTACAAAGCGCATGCATATTACCAGGATTTTTCTCTAAAATCATTTCTGTTAACTTAAGCGCTTGATCTACATTACCTGATTGAAAATGTGCAATCGCTAAATTATTATGTCCTGACCAAAATTCTGGATATTCTTTCGTAACAACTTCTAGTGTAGCAATCGCCTCTTCTAATTGTCCGTTACGAATGTAGCGGTTCGCTTCTTCTTGCATAACAATTAGCTCATCTTCATCCTCAATCTCTTCCGCACCCATTGCATCTTCTTCCATAATCTCAAGCAATTCTAATGTATCTTCTACAAATTCCTTCTCTTCCGCAACTTCTAAATATCGCTCTGCATACTTCTTCGCCTGTTGAAACAAGCCCATATATGCATAATTATTTGAAATAAAATAATAGCATTGCTCAAGTTCTGGATTGGATCTAACAAGCTTTAGAAATATCTGATTCGACTCTTGATATTCACCAGATTCAGATAATGCTATTGCTAGTTGGCATAAAATAAACGGCTCCTTCTCGCTTTGTGCTGCTCTTCGAAAATATTTAATTGCATCTTGCAATTTTTGCCCTTTATAAGCCCTCATCCCTTTTTTATAAAAGAAGTCCGCTAACTGATTAAAAGAGATAACTTGTCCGTTCTCCTTATATATTCTTTGATTTTTCCCCATATATCCTCCAGTTTTTTGTTTTCTTCGTTCACACATTCTTCTATCTATAAGTATAAACGATTCCGTAAAAAACAAAACAGTATATTATAATCAATTATTTCCTTTTTATTCATAAAAACAGAAGGGAAATGTTACATTTTTAACATCAACCTTCTCTAGTGGCCATTTCCTCTTTCGTATAAATAATACGCATCGGATTTCCGCCTACGAAAGCGCCGCCTGGTACATCTTTATGGACAAGTGTGCCTGCAGAAACGATAGCTCCATCTCCAATTGTCACACCTGGTAAAATTGTCGTATTCGCTCCAATCATAACTTCATTCCCTATGACGATTTCTCCGAGTCGATACTCACGAATTAAATATTCATGTGCTAAAAGCGTTGTATTATAGCCGATAATTGAATTGTCTCCCACAGTAATCTTTTCTGGAAACATAATATCTGGCATTACCATAAGTGCAAACGACGTTTTCTTTCCTACTTCCATCCGTAAAAACGTGCGATATAACCAATTCTTTACGGATAAAAATGGCGTGTAACGTGCGATTTGGATGATAATAAAGTTTTTCATTACCTTCCAAAAAGAAACTGTTTTATACACATTCCACAATGAATTTTCTCCTGAAACAGGATAGCGCGTTGTCCGTCGCACTGAACTCTCTCCTCTACTTATATAAAGTGACACTTTAACCGGCAGGAATCTTACTACCCGTTAATGCGGGACAAAATCGGTAGTAAATCACTCATTTTATCTAGCACATAATCTGGTTTATACGCTTCTAAATACGCTCTACCTTTCAATGTCCATGAAACCGCTACTGTTTTCGTACCTGCATTTTGTCCACCGACGATATCATGATGATTATCACCAACCATCAATGTTTCTTCTGGCTTTGCATCTAATAATTCGAGTGCTTTTTGAAGTGGTTCTGGATGTGGTTTCACATGTTCCACATCATCAATCGTCACGACAACATCAAAAAACTGATCAAGTTTCGAAAGCTTTAATCCCATTTCAACCGTCTGTCTCGCTTTCGTTGTAACGATGCCGATCTTATAACCTTGCTTCTTCAATTCTTGAACCGTTTCATATACAGTCTCATACTCTTCCACTAATTCATCATGATGCTCATGATTAAATTGACGATAACATGTAATCATCTCTTCAACCTTACTTGCATCAATCTTACTAAAAGTATCATGCAAAGATGGACCGATAAATGGCAATACATCTTCACGCTTATACTGATTAGAATAATAGTGATTTAACGTATGTAAAAAAGAAGAGATAATAAGTTCATTTGTATTAATTAACGTTCCATCTAAATCAAATAACACTGTATTTATTTTCATCGTCCTTAATCCTTTCATTACCTGAATATGAAAGAAGCAGCATCCTATATAAGATGCTACTTTTCTCTAATTTTCTAAATATCTTTTATCAGCTTGCCCCATTTTTCGTCTCACAATAATGAAAATGATAGAAATAACAACAATTCCAATAGACATTACTTGTGCAATACGAAGTGGTCCTAACATTAAACTATCTGTACGCAAACCTTCTACGAAGAAGCGTCCCACTGAATACCAAATTAAATATGTGAAGAATAATTCACCACGGCGTAAATTCACTTTTCGTAACGCGAGTAGTAAAATAACACCTGCAAAGTTCCATAATGATTCATATAAAAACGTTGGGTGATAATACACACCATCAATGTACATTTGATTAATAATGAAATCTGGTAAATGAAGACCTTCTAAGAACTGTCTCGTTACTTCATCACCATGCGCCTCTTGGTTCATAAAGTTTCCCCATCGGCCAATTGCTTGTCCTAGTAAAATACTCGGCGCAGCAATATCCGCTAACTTCCAGAATGAAAGCCCGCGTCGTTTCGCAAAAAGGATTCCTGTAATAACAGCCCCGATTAAACCACCATGAATCGCCAAACCACCTTGACGAATATTAATAATTTGACTCGGATTTTGCGAATAATATTCCCATTCAAAAATGACATAATACATTCTCGCAAAAAGAATGGCAATTGGTACTGCGATTAATACAAGGTCGATAAATGTATCTTTGTGAATACCAAGCCTTTCTCCCTCGCGAGTTGCTAGCCAAAGACCTAATAGCACACCTGTACCGATAATAACCCCATACCAATAAACAGGGAACGGCCCAAGTTGGACTGCTATACGGTCAAGCTGTGGTACAGAACCTAACAGCATATATATGACCTCCCTCTCCAGAGTCTACTCTTGATTTCCTAACTCAATCGCACTCATTAATCGTTCAGAGAACTGTTGTGCCGCATTGACTCCCATACGTTTTAATCTGAAGTTCATCGCTGCTACTTCAATAATAACAGCCAAGTTTCGACCAGGACGAACTGGAAGTGTAATCTTCGTAAGTTCTGTATCAATAATCTTCATCTTCTCTTCATCAAGACCTAAGCGATCATAATTTTTCTTTTGATCCCAAATTTCAAGATTAATAACAAGTGTAATACGTTTATAATTTCGTACTGCCCCTGCACCGAATAACGTCATTACGTTAATGATACCTAGACCACGAATTTCTAATAAGTGCTCAATTAAATCAGGTGAGCTCCCTACTAATGTATCTTCATCTTCTTGACGAATTTCTACGCTATCATCCGCAACAAGGCGGTGACCACGCTTTACAAGTTCAAGCGCTGTCTCACTTTTCCCGACACCACTTTGACCTGTAATTAAAACACCAACCCCATAAATATCTACTAACACGCCATGAACAGCTGTTGTTGGCGCTAACTTACCTTCTAAATAGTTTGTTAAACGACTTGATAATCTCGTCGTCGTTTGAGCAGAGCGTAATAAAGGCACGCCTGATTCACGTGATGCTTGTAATAACTCATCCGGTACATCTTGATTACGAGTTACAATAATACAAGGCGTCTCCTCAGTACAAAGCGCTTTCATTCTCTCTTGCTTTTGCTCTGTCGTTAACGTATCAAAGAACGTAAGCTCCGTTTTTCCAAGAAGCTGCACACGATCAGCTGGATAATATGTAAAAAATCCTGCCATTTCAATTCCAGGTCGCGATAAATCACTCGTATCAATCGGACGATGAATCCCTTCTTCACCACTTACTAACTCCAATTGAAATTGTTCAATTAAATCTTTTGTCCTTACTTTCGGCATATGTATAAACCTCCACTCCGCTGCGGGTTCAGTCTCATTTGATGTGAAATTCCATTCTATCGGATATTGTACCATTTTTTTCTGGAAACAAGAAACTCGGTTTCTAATAAATAGAAAAAAACATTTCATATGAATCATGAAATGTTTTTCTTTTTGTCATTTTCTCTTTTTTTCATGTAATGGTTCAACAATTACTTTTTCAATTATCATATTAAAAATAGAAATACAAATTGCCGCAACAATCGCTACACCAAATCCAGATATATTAAAGGCGTCCCCTAATAACGAATCCGTCATCTTTAACGTAATCGCATTAATAACAATTAAGAAGAAACCGAAAGTTACAAGAGTAATCGGTAGCGTAATTAAAATTAAAAGCGGCTTTACAAATACGTTTAAAATCGCCAATATAATACTCGCAATAATTGCAGTTTGTATATTTGCTATGTAAAATGCGTCTGGTGCAACCCCTTTTAAAAGTCCGGATACAGCGATTAACACAACGCTATTTACAAGAAGTGATACAATCCATCTCATTTCCTTACACATCCTTTTAACATATATATTTCATCATACGCTAATAGACAATAAACGCAAGTATCATACGAGCGCTTATATCAACTTATTCTACCCTTCATGCTTGTATACCTATTAACATTTCCTTGTAAAATAAGGTCCACACCATCTATGTTCATGAGTTTTCACAAAGGTCCAAGTGAAATTTTCATCTACAATATAGATATCGCCTTTATACGCATCGTCTGTCTCACGTAATATATCATCCATACGTAATAAACTCGCATCCTTTATTAGCAGTACTTCATCACAATGTTGAAAGAAGATGTAACACTCCTTTTTCATTTCATTATGAAACATATTCTCCGCTTCTTTACCTTCTAAACACTTTTTCTTTTCATAACTGAATATGTGCCACAAGTAACCACAGCTATATTTATCCCCATATAAATGAATCTCTTCTTTCTCTTCATAACTCAAATGATTCGCAAAGTTATCCTCCCAGCGTTTTCTAAAGTATACGCCCCACTTTTGAAATTCCCTTACCTTCATATTTTTCTTTCTCAATACCTCTATAAACTCCATTTTCTCCCCCGATGAAATAAAAACCGAGTGCAATTCCCACTCGGCTTTCATTAACAACTTATTGTGATAACTCTACTTCTTTTATTTTCTCTTTCATTCTTGCTTTATCACGATCTAAAATCTCTTTTAAATACTTACCTGTATAAGAGCGCTCTTCTTTCACTACTTGCTCTGGCGTTCCGGAAGCAACGATTTGTCCGCCTTTGTCTCCGCCTTCTGGTCCAAGGTCAATAATATAATCAGCTGTTTTAATAACATCTAAATTATGCTCAATTACAAGTACCGTCTCACCACTCTCAACAAGACGTTGCAACACTTCTAGAAGGCGTGCAATATCATGTGCATGTAAGCCAGTCGTTGGCTCATCTAAAATGTATAACGTACGCCCTGTAGAACGACGATGTAATTCAGAAGCTAATTTCACACGCTGCGCCTCACCACCTGATAACGTCGTAGCTGGTTGTCCTAATTTCATATAACCAAGCCCTACATCTACAAGCGTTTGAAGTTTACGCTTAATCTTCGGGATATTAGCAAAGAACTCTACCCCATCTTCAATTGTCATCCCTAACACTTCAGAAATATTCTTATCTTTATATTTCACTTCTAACGTTTCACGGTTGTAACGTTTACCGTGACAAACTTCACACGGAACATACACGTCTGGTAAGAAATGCATTTCGATTTTAATAATTCCATCACCACGGCACGCTTCACAACGGCCGCCTTTTACGTTAAAGCTGAAACGTCCTTTTTGATACCCACGTACTTTCGCTTCATTCGTGTGCGCAAATACATCACGAATATCATCAAATACGCCAGTGTATGTCGCCGGATTTGAACGTGGTGTACGCCCGATTGGTGATTGATCAATATCAATCACTTTATCTAACTGCTCAAGACCTTTAATTTCTTTATGAGCCCCTGGCTTCGCTTTCGCCTTATATAGCTTTTGAGCTAATGATTTGTATAGTACTTCATTAATTATCGTACTTTTTCCAGAGCCAGATACGCCTGTTACTGCTACAAATGTTCCTAGAGGGAATGACATTTTCGCATTCTTTAAGTTATTTTCTTTCGCACCGACAATCTCCACTTTACGTCCGTCACCTTTACGTCTTTCAAGTGGTACCGGAATAAACTCTTTACCGCTTAAATATTTACCAGTTAATGAATTCTCGTCTTGCATAACTTCAGCTGGTGTACCTGCTGATACAACTTGACCACCATGAATACCTGCACCAGGTCCGATATCAAGTAAATAATCAGCAGCCATCATCGTATCTTCATCATGCTCAACAACAATTAACGTATTTCCTAAATCACGCATTTCCTGCAATGTACGAATAAGACGATCATTATCACGCTGATGCAAACCAATAGAAGGCTCATCAAGAATGTAAAGTACGCCAGTAAGGCGAGAACCAATTTGTGTCGCTAAACGAATACGCTGCGCCTCACCACCTGATAAAGTTCCTGCGGCACGACTTAACGTTAAATAATCTAAACCGACGTTCACTAAGAACCCAACACGTTCCTGAATTTCTCTTAAAATTAAATGCGCAATTTTTTGTTGTTTCTCAGTTAGCTCAACATTCGAGAAGAATTCCTGTACTTCTTGAACAGAATATTTCGTTACATCGGCAATCGTTTTATCACCAACGAAAACAGCTAAACTCTCAGGCTTTAAGCGTCCACCTTTACACTTCGGACAAGCTTGCTCTGCCATATATTTCTCCATTTGCTCACGAACATAATCAGAACTCGTCTCACGATAACGACGCTCAATATTCGGAATAACACCTTCAAATAAAATCTCATTTTCCTTTACTTGACCAAATTCATTCACATAGCGGAAATAAAGCTTCTCTTCCCCGCTTCCGTACAGCACTTTATCAAATAAATCCTTCGGTATATCTTTCACCGGCATATCCATATCGATGCCGTAATGATTACACACAGATTTTAATAATTGCGGGTAATATTGTGAACTTGTCGGTTCCCAAGGAGCAATCGCATGTTCATTTAATGATACATCCCAGTTCGGAATAACAAGTTCTAAATCTACCTCTAACTTCGATCCAAGACCATCACAAGAAGGACACGCGCCGAACGGACTATTAAACGAGAACATACGCGGCTCTAATTCTCCGATTGAAAAACCACAATGTGGACAAGCATGATGTTCACTAAATAGAAGTTCTTCCTCTCCCATTACATCGATTAAAACTCGGCCCCCGCCAAGCTTTAAAGCACTTTCTAGTGAATCTGCAAGTCGGCTTGCAATTCCTTCTTTCACAACAATACGGTCAATAACAACTTCAATTGAATGCTTCTTATTTTTTTCTAAAGTAATCTCTTCCGATACATCCAGCATCTCTCCATCAACGCGCACACGAACATAACCTTGCTTCTTAATATCTTCTAATACTTTCGCATGCGCACCTTTACGCCCTGACACGATAGGCGCTAGCACTTGCAACTTCGTACGTTCAGGATATTCAAGAACACGGTCTACCATCTGTTCCACTGTTTGTGATGTAATTTCAATTCCATGATTCGGACAAATCGGCGTACCAATTCGTGCAAATAATAAACGTAAATAATCATAAATCTCCGTTACCGTTCCAACCGTTGAACGAGGATTACGACTCGTCGTTTTTTGATCAATTGAAATCGCTGGAGATAAACCTTCAATCATATCAACATCCGGCTTATCCATTTGCCCTAAAAACTGGCGCGCATACGCAGATAAAGATTCCACGTATCTACGCTGCCCTTCTGCATAAATCGTATCGAATGCTAACGATGATTTCCCCGAACCAGACAATCCCGTCACAACAACAAGCTGATTTCTCGGAATGGTTACGTCAATATTTTTTAAATTATGCGCTCTAGCACCTTTTACAACAATAAAATCTTTACTCACTCTTTTCACCCTTCCGCTTTTAATTCTAATAGTAAATCTCTTAATTCAGCTGCACGCTCGAAATCTAATGCCTTTGCTGCTTCTTTCATCTCTGCTTCCATCTTCGCAATTGTATTTTCACGTTCTTTTTTCGTCATCTTCTTAGCTGGTGTTGCTTCATATATTTCCGTATCCTCAGCTGCTGTTGTCGCACGAATAACGTCACGTACTCCTTTTTGAATCGTTTTCGGCGTAATACCATGCTTTTCATTGTAAGCTTCTTGTATACTACGACGACGCTGTGTTTCTTCAATTGCAATTCCCATTGATCTCGTTATGCGATCTGCGTACATAATAACGCGGCCGTTTGCATTACGCGCCGCACGACCAATTGTTTGAATTAATGAACGCTCTGAACGTAGGAACCCTTCCTTATCAGCATCTAAAATAGCTACAAGTGATACTTCTGGAATATCTAATCCTTCTCGTAATAAGTTAATACCGACAAGTACATCAAACTTACCAAGGCGAAGATCACGGATAATTTCAATACGCTCTAATGTTTTAATTTCAGAGTGAAGATAATTCACTTTAATTCCTACATCTTTTAAATAGTCCGTTAAATCCTCTGACATTTTCTTCGTTAAAGTCGTAATTAATACACGTTCATTTTTCGCAATCCGGTCATGGATTTCTCCTAATAAATCATCTATTTGTCCTTCAATTGGTCGTATATCAATTGGTGGATCTAAAAGCCCTGTTGGACGAATAATTTGTTCTATTGCTTTCGGTGACTGCTCTAACTCGTACGGTCCTGGCGTTGCCGAAACGTAAATAACTTGATTCGTTTTCTCTTCAAACTCATCAAACGTGAGCGGTCTATTATCTAAAGCTGATGGCAGACGGAATCCATGATCAACAAGCACTTGCTTACGTGCTTGGTCCCCGTTATACATCGCTCTTACTTGCGGAACCGATACGTGCGACTCATCCATAACGATTAAGAAATCCTTTGGAAAATAATCTAAAAGCGTATACGGCGTTGAACCTGCTGGACGAAGTGTTAAATGACGGGAATAGTTTTCAATCCCTGAACAAAAGCCCATCTCGCGCATCATTTCTAAATCATAACGCGTTCGTTGTTCTATGCGCTGCGCCTCTAACAACTTACCGTTATCATTTAATTCTTTTAAACGCTCTTCTAATTCTTTTTCGATATTTTCAATAGCGACCTTCAGCTTTTCTTCACGTGTAACGAAGTGAGATGCCGGGAAGATTGCTACATGATCACGTTCTGCTAATACTTCACCCGTTAATGCATTTACTTCTCGAATACGATCTATTTCATCCCCAAAAAATTCAATTCGAATACAATGCTCATCAAGTGATGCGGGGAAGATTTCAACTACATCTCCACGCACACGGAATGTACCACGCTTAAAATCAATATCATTACGTCCATACTGTACATCAACAAGTTCACGAAGCAATTGATTGCGGTCCTTTTCCATACCAACTCGAAGCGAAACAACTAACTCGCGGTATTCTTCCGGAGAACCTAAACCGTATATGCACGAAACACTCGCAACGATAATAACATCATCTCGTTCAAATAAGGAAGACGTTGCCGAGTGGCGTAATTTATCAATTTCATCGTTAATTTGCGCATCTTTTTCAATAAACGTATCCGTATGTGGTACGTACGCTTCCGGCTGATAATAATCGTAATAACTAACAAAATACTCCACAGAATTGTTAGGAAAGAAATCTTTCAGCTCACTATATAACTGTCCTGCTAACGTTTTATTATGAGCCATTACAAGTGTTGGTTTCTGCACTTCTTTAATGACATTTGAAATCGTAAATGTCTTACCCGTTCCTGTCGCTCCAAGCAACACTTGCTTTTTCTTTCCACTATTAATTCCCTCTACAAGCTTCTCTATCGCTCCCGGCTGATCACCTTGCGGGGAATACTCTGAGATAATTTCAAATGGATGTTCCAACTAAAAACCGACCTCCTCATAAAAATCTGTATTATTATTTTACCACGAATGCCCATAAAAAACCTAAAAAAACGAACAGATATTCGGTAAAGTTTTCGACAAGTTATATATAGAAAAAGGAAGGAATAAATACTTCCTTCCTTTACTAACTCTATTTTTTAAGTACATATAATAAGTCATATCCATTGCGCCCATTTTCATTCGTACAATCTATTAACCTATATGCCGTTTCTGATTCACATTGCTCTTTAACAATCCTTTTACAACTATCTTTATGTAACCCTTTATGGTCACCAGCAAATTGATCTTGTCTATTATCTAACACATAAAGTATATCTTTCTCACTATGCTCTAACGTTTGAAAAATCGGGTCACCTTCATGTGTATACTGTACAATTCTTATTTTACCAACTTCCCCTTGTTCCACATTTCAAACGAACTTCTCGAATTTATCTAGATTAGAAATTTCTGCCCCCTTTGCAACGACATCATTCTTCTTATCAATTGCACTGCTAGGTTGTGAACATGCTACTAAACTAAAGAGAAATAGACATATAAAACCTGTTCTTTTCCTATCGTTATCCTCTCCTATACAAACTATTGGTATACTAGAAGAAGCTACTTTCCTCTATGAAAGTAGCTTCTTGTTTCCTTTCTCCTTCTTCGGAAAAATAACATATGAAAATGAAATCGCAGTATCCACTAAAAGAATAATAGCCCATACTTGGCTTACACGGCTTGCTGTTTTATTTAAAACGATTCCTGACTCTAACCAATTCCCCCACTGTTCTACTGGAATAAGCCCATACATGAAGAAAAAGAATATATGAACCGCAATAAACAAAATAAGATGTAAAATCCAATTTTTTATTTCCTGCTTCGCATGCGCCATCCCTGTTACTTCAAGTGGTTCTTCGATAATAGGCGCCGGTTCATTCCGCCAGTTCGCAACTAATTTTTGTACATATATGTCTAATTTCTTCAAATCCTTTTTCCCATAAAAAACTGCATATAATAAAATGATTACCGTAATGATTTGAAAATTAGAGAACTTCCCTGTTTGATAATAGTCCAATACCCCTAAAGTTAAAATAAACACTTCATTTATGAGTAGCACAATCCCCATAATAAAGCTCGCCTTTTTCAAGCGAAATCCATACCTTAGTAAAAAGAATCCAATAGCTGATAGCCAAAATACAATCTCTGCACCAATTAAAAAATACCATCGATATTCTGCGAGTATACTCATTTATCCCTCTCCCTTTCATCATATATACGAAAAGCCTCATCCATATATACTAGAAGCTCTTCCTCAATTGGATACATACTCATTTTCTGTGAATCTTCTTTTGACTTTCTTACTTCCCACAGTTTATCTAAAAATGCTTCATCACCATTTGCCATCTCTAAACACTTCTGCATTAATTTCTTTGTTGCGCCTTGTACTTCATCACATGATGCTTCCTTACCGTCTTTCATAAAGTTACGTAGTTGCTTCAATAAATTTACCCATTCTAAAACATTCGGATCTTCTTCACTCATGTTCGGCAAATTATGAAGCAACTTTTGTTCTCCCTTAGAAAAAACTTCATTTTGAAACATCTCACGTATCCGCGGAGACTGTTTCGAAAGCTGAATGAGTTCAAACATAACTTTCCAATCCAGTTCTCCCTCCACATCTACTGAATAAACAACTGCCTGTAAAATACGTTCCATTCGATTAAATTTTTTCTGTTCTTCCTGTACAAATCTAAGTTGCTTTTCAAGCGATACTTTTAAATTGAGCTCATCCGTTATTAACATATTCGTAATCTCTTTTAATGAAAAACCCATTTCTTTTAAAAATAAAATTTGCTGCAAACGAACAACATCTCTCTCGCTATATAACCGATGTCCTCCATCAGTTTTCCCACTCGGCTTTAATAAATCAATTTGATCATAATAACGTAACGTCCTTACTGTAACCCCTGTTTCCCTCGTTAGTTCTTGAATTGAAATCAACTCCATCACCTCTTCTCCTTCATTATAAAAGATGACGTAACGTAACTTTCAAGTGGTTTGTAAAAAAAATACAAAAAGCTGTTTATACCTTTTGTATAAACAGCTTTTATGGAAATAACCCCTTTTGTATAGTACGACCACAAAATAAAATAATTGCTCCTACAACAACACTTGTTGCTGTTTTATGATAATGCGCTAAAATTAATAAATAGTATGATAAACCTACAGCACCAATCATAATACATACACTTGGCACTGGATTACGAGAGAAGTTTTGTATTCCCCAAAACAAAGCAAAAATAGCCGTAGCGACACATAATACCGGTAATCCCATCCCAGTTCCCCTTTTTCTATCTATTCCTTGTTGCTAACACACTCGTCGATGCCATGCTTATTAATAAACCAAAAATAGCAATATATAATAACTCATTTACATGTACTACTTGCCTATCTAAATACTTATTTACACAAAGATACATAATGAACAAAAAAACGCAGCTTGTAATACAAATCGTAAAATATGACTTCATATTGTTCACAAATCGCTCATCAATTGACGGTACTCTCTCTTCTTTCAAACGCTTCTGTTCTCTATATTCCGAAATGCCATATAAAATGACTAGTGCTACATTCGATATGAAGATCGTTCCCCACGAAATACTTAAAATCATTAAACTCACATTTAAAACAAGACCCGCTAAAAACAAACTTCCTATGAACCGTATAATATCTTGCTTACTCATACATGATCAGCCTCTTTTTGATTTCTATATTTCCATTTCGGCCAATAGTTCACAAAGAAATAAACAAACTGTCCTAATACAAATAAAACAAACGGCATGCCCGCATTTCCATAAACAATTAAATTATACAAACTCCATACCGCTAAACTCATTGTTAAAAACAACCCTAAATATTTAAACGCTTTATCTGACTGAAATCTCTCAAATTCATCTTGCATTTTCATTCCTCCTATCGTTATGCTCGTTTTCCCGCCATTACTCCTATGATGAGACTACCAGCAAATAAGAAACTACATACAATGAATATTTCTGGAATCGGTATAGTAATTCGCCCTACCGCTTTGCTTGCAACAATATAAACAATAAGCAAAAGAAATACGAATATAAATGAGACATTTACATACTTTTTTATATTTTCATTTACCCGCTCATCTATATCTAGAAGTTCTTCTTTTTTGTACTTCCGCTTTTTGTAATTCGTATACAATATCAGAAATACAATTGCTAAAATGGTACTAACTATAAGCGATAACATCGGTATGGATGGGTCCATAATACGAACTAAAACGTCCCCTCCTCATAATCCTAAGACAGTAGCGATATACAACTTTTTAGTGTCGTTCATTTTCTCTCCCCTTACTCCAGCGTAAATATTTCCTCTACCTTCATCCCAAAATATTTGGCGATTTTTAGGGATAGCTCTAGACTCGGATTATAATGATGGTTTTCAATCGCCACAATCGTCTGCCGCGTCACCTGCATCGCCTTTGCCATTTCCACTTGCGTTATATGATGTTGTTTTCGTAATTCCTTAATTTTATTTTTCACACCCATAGGCTCCACCTTCGAAAGTAAAGATATCTTTACAAAAAAAGGTAAAAAAAAGAGACATCTATAAGATGCCTCTTTTTTTGCTACATAAATCCTAAAGCATACACAAGAACGTACCCAAGAACAGATAAGCAAACCGAGCCAATCAACCCTGCCACAAATGCCCTACTTCCTAATTTGCGGAACGTTTTAAACTCTACATTTAAACCTAGCCCTGCCATTGCCATTGCAATAAGCATGTACGCAATTACTACAATATATCCGGCAACAACTTCTGGGATAATCCCAATCGAATGCACCGCACTCATTGCTAAAAATCCGAAGATGAACCAAGGAATCGGAAGGTCGCGCCACGATCTTTTTCCCTTGCTTTCCTCGCTCTTACCAAACCATAATCCAATTAAAATCGCTACTGGCACAAGCATCGCTACGCGCGTTAACTTCACAATAACCGCGATGTCTACAGCCGTGCTACCTCCTGGCGCTGCAGCCGCGATAACGTGAGCGATTTCGTGCAGCGTCGCCCCTGAGAACACCCCGTAACCGTAGGGTGAGAAGCCAAGCACTGGGTATAATAGCGTATAAATAAGTGTAAATATTGTACCTAAAATTGCAATAATTGCTGCCCCGACTGCTGTTTCTTCATCTTTCGCTTTCACTTGCGGTGCAATTGCCACGACCGCTGCAGCTCCACAAATTGCCGTCCCACATGCTGTTAAAATTCCAAGTTTCTGTTCTACTTTAAATACTTTCGTTAGTCCATATACAACGAAAATTGTAAATGTAATAACAACCGCTGCGATGACCAATACTTTCGGCCCCGCCTTCGCAATATCTACAAGATTTAACCTCATTCCGAGTAAGATGATCCCAAAGCGTAGCAACTTCTTACTCGCAAAGTTCGTTCCCGCTATCGCTTCTTGAGGAATCCCGATTGCCGCGCGCCAAACCATCCCGATTAGAATAGCGATTACTAATTGTCCCATAATATTTAAAAATGGAAGCTCTGCTAAATATTTCGCGGCGATTGCGATTAATAACGTAATCCCAATACCTTGCGAAAATCCAAAGCCCTTCTTCTTTTGTATAACAAGTGTTTGTTCCACTTTGTACCACCCCAATAATCGTATTGGAACATGCATGTTCTTTCTAGTTACATTATAAGAGAGTTTTAATAATAAGTTTAATATCAATATTGAATACCTATCATCAGAAATACTTATGATAAAATAAAAGCAAAAATAAAGGGGCCTAACAAATGAACGTCGACATTTTAAAGATCTTTGTTACTGTCATTGAACAAAAACATTTTTCGCGTGCTGCGGAACTATTAAACCTTTCACAACCTGGCGTTAGTATGCACATTCGCAACCTGGAAAATGAATTTGGGACTACACTTATTCAGCGCTCCCCAAAGCACGTCCAAGTTACGGAAGCTGGAAACATATTATACATACACGCAAAGCAGATGCTCTCACTTTATGAAGATGCAAAACAGGAAATTAATGCGCTCCATAACGTCGTAACAGGAACACTTCGCATCGGCGCTAGCTTTACAATTGGCGAATACTTACTTCCAAAAATACTTGCGCGCTTTGCCAATGAAAATGCACACGTCGAAGTTCATACATTTATCTCCAATACGGAAGAAGTTTTGCAAAGCCTCCGCTCTAATCAAATTGATATCGGCTTAGTGGAAGGCCAAGTCGTATACGCTGACGTAGATGTTGAAACTTTTATGCAAGATGAAATGAAACTCGTCGTCCCGCCAAACCACCCATTGCTCCATATCAAGGGGATTAACGAAAATGCATTGCAAGACCAAGTCTGGGTATTAAGGGAGAGCGGCTCTGGCACACGTGCCTATAGCGATCGATTTATACACCAACATCATTTAAAAATGAAACGCTTCTTTACATTTAGCAGTATTCAAAGCGTGAAGGAAGCCGTTGCAGCCGGTCTTGGCATCGCCATCCTTTCAGATTGGACTGTTCGAAAAGAACTATTAGCAAAAGAACTATTCCACATCCCTGTTCCGAACGAAGAGCTAATCCGTCCATTCTCCATCGTGCGCGGCAAATATTTTATCCCGTCTAAAGCTATTCAAGTCTTTTTAAAACACGTAGATTCTTTTGCGAAAAAACAGAGTTGACCTTCACATTAGTGTGAAGGTTTACAATACATGTAAAAGGAGTGAAACGCATTGCGAATTGGAGAGTTATCAAAAGAAACTGGGGTTAGCGAAAGGGCACTAAGACATTATGAAGAAAAGGGATTACTCCCTTCGAAACGCCTAGCAAATGGCTACCGTGATTTTGATGAAAGTGCAATCGAAAAAGTAGAGCTGATTCAAATGTACTTGCAAATCGGCTTAAATTTAGAAGAAACAGAACGAATGCTACGTTGCCTTGAAATCGAGCCACATCTTTACGAAAATCCGTGTAGTAGTATCCTTGCACTTTACGAAGACAAACTTGATGAGGTAACGAAGCAAATCACATTACTTTCCAACATTCAAACGAATTTACAAAAACACGTTTCACTCCTAAAACAAGCAAAAGAAAAGGGATGATTACATGTTTGTTATACATGGCAGTTCAAGACAAAACGGAAATACGGAAGCTTTAACACATATGGTGATTGATGGGATTGAAACAGAACAAATTTACTTGCGTGATCATATCGTCCACCCAATCATAGATCAGCGCCATGATGTAGAAGGATTTCAACCTGTAAATGATGACTACGAGCAGTTAACCAAACGCATGCTAGAGCACGACACGATTATCTTCGCTACACCGCTATACTGGTACGGAATGAGCGGCCACATGAAGAACTTCGTTGATCGCTGGTCACAAAGCTTGCGTAATAAATCTCTTCATTTCAAAGAAAAAATGAAAGGCAAAAAAATGTACGTTGTCATCGTTGGCGGAGACAGTCCAAAACTGAAAGCATTGCCGCTTATCGCCCAGTTTCAATATATCTTTGATTTTGTTGGTTCATCATTTGAAGGGTATATTATTGGGGATGCGAATGGACTAGATGAAATCAAGAACGATGCTGAGGCACTGGCAAAAGCACAATTGTATAATAATAAATTCAAAAATAGCACACAGAAATAAGTTTGACAAATCCATTTGTATGCGCATACAATAAAAATAATATTATGAAAGGAAGGTACTTTGACCAATGAAGTTCTAATTCTCTTATTTATTTCATCCATCACAAATAGTGAACAAAAATGATGAAAACTAGCAGAGGATTAGTCTGTCCATTTGTCGATACTTTCTTTCGATACGATCATGTAAAAAATCGTTTATTTATGTACGATTTTTACATTGAAGGGCGACATTTATCCTCTCTAGTGAAACTAGGGAGGTTTTTTTATGACTATTTTAATCGCACGTAATATCGAAAAGAGCTTTGGTGATCGCACCATATTTACGTTACCGTCACTAGAAATTCAAGCAAACGATCGTATAGGAATTGTCGGAGTCAACGGAGCTGGAAAATCTACGTTATTACAAATATTAAGTAAAGAAATAGAAGCTGACAAAGGCACAGTAACTCACCATAGTTCTATCGCCATCATTCCACAGCTTAGCGAGGGGATACCGGAAACCGCTTCTTCCCTCGCTAAGGGCAAATGGAATATTTCAAACGTCGCAAATTCAATGAGCGGGGGTGAACGAATGCGCCTAAAGATCGCCCATGCCCTCGAACAAGATGCAGGCATTCTATTTGCTGATGAACCAACAAGTCACTTAGATATGTTCGGTACAGAGCAATTAGAAAAGGCACTTTTATCTTATAAAGGTGCACTTGTTTTAATATCGCATGATCGTGATCTTTTAGATGCCATATGTACAAAAATCATCGAAGTTGAAGACGGTACTATTCAAGAATATAAAGGTAATTATTCAAACTATCGAAAGCAAAAAGAACGTGAGCGAATACAAAAGCAGGCAGAATATAATCAATATATACAAGAAAAAAATCGGTTAGAACAGTCAATTTCACAAAGAAAGCAACGTGCTTCTAGCATGACAAAAATCCCAACACGGTTCAGTTCATCTGAATCTAAACTTTATAAGTGCAGCGGGGCTCATGGGCAAGAAAATGTTAGCAAAGTAGCGAAAGCACTAGAAACACGCCTTGAAAAGTTGGAACAGAAAGAAAAACCGAAGGACTTTTCTCAAGCTCAGTTTGACGTACAATACCACACACCAATTCATAGTAAAGCAGTTGTTCAGTTTAATAAAACAACGAAGAAAATAGGGGATCGCACATTATTTAAAAATATGAATGGAACAATTGTCCCTGGGGCAAAGCTTGCTATTCTAGGGGAAAACGGAAGCGGAAAAACAACTTTGTTCAAAATGCTTCTCGCGAACGAGCGTGGCATTCAGCTTTCGAAAAGTTGTAAAATTGGATACTTTGGACAAACATTATCTATTTTAAAAACAGATAAAACAATTTTAGAAAACGTTCTAGAAGAAACAAACTATACAGAATCGTTCGTTCGAACAATACTTGCACGGCTCCTATTCCGCCGTGAAGATGTTCATAAACCTGTGCACATCTTAAGTGGTGGAGAACGCATGAAGGTTGCACTCGCAAAAGTATTTTTAGGAAACTATAATATGCTTCTGCTCGACGAACCGACAAACTATTTAGACTTGGCAACGCAAGAAGAATTAGAAAGCATGTTACAGGAGTATCCTGGTACAATACTTTTCATTAGCCATGACCGTGCCTTTATTCGTTCTGTTGCAAACCATATTCTACAAATAGATGAGAGCGAACCAAGAATATTCCACGGCAATTACGAGCAATACACAAAAAGAACCACCCAAGCTTCTGTAAACGTTACTGAACAAGAATTATTGCGATTACAAACAAAATTAACAGAAATCATCAGCCGGATTTCTATCCCAAATCAGCATGATGACATCACATTTCTCGAACAAGAATACGAAAAATTATTAGTTCGAATTCGGCAGTGTAAAGAAGCGCTCTAATGTCTTCCCCATATATCGACGGGACCTTCCGCATTTCCCAAGAAATATCGAGGCTTCGACATAGAATATCACCCTACCTATCATTTTAGACACAATAACAACAAAAAGCCGTGCACCAGCACGGCTTTTCACTTTATCCCGCTATTTGTGGGCAGTAAGACTCCCACCTCAAAATTCGGCTTGAGCAAAGAAATTAGGTGGGCGTCGGGCTGCCCGTAAACGCCCGATTGGTGAGGGCTAATAATCAGTGGGGGATGAACCCCCCACTGATTAAAGTTTCACTTTATATACGGACAGCAGTCCCGCTCACCGCAACCATTAGCATTCCTTCGCGAACTACTTCGTAGTCCACATCGATACCAACAATGGCGTTCGCATTTTTTTGTCTTGCGAGAGTTTTCATCTCTTCCATTGCAATGTCGCGCGCTTCTTTTAATTTACTTTCGTAGGCGCCTGCGCGACCACCGACAACGTCACGGACAGAAGCGAAAAGGTCACGCACGATATTCGCACCCATGATTGCTTCGCCATTAACGATATCGATATAATCAATAATTTCTTTCCCTTGAATTGTAGAAGTTGTTGTTACAATCATGCTTTGTAGCCTCCCAAATAAGATTTCCACTTACTTATGGTGCACTAATTCAGCAGAAATTATATTTACGAACTAAACTGCGCCTCATACAATCGGCTGTAACCCTCGCCTCGTTTGATTAGTTCCTCATGTGAACCTTGTTCTGCAATACCGTCTTTATTTACAACGACGATGCGATCTGCATTTTTAATAGTTGCAAGCCTGTGAGCGATAACTAATGTTGTACGGCCAACAGATAGTTCTGCAAGTGATTTTTGGATAGCAAGTTCTGTCTCTGTATCTAGCGCAGAAGTTGCTTCATCTAAAATTAAAATTGGCGGGTTCTTCAAGAACATACGTGCAATCGCTAAGCGCTGCTTTTGTCCTCCTGAAAGTTTCACACCACGCTCACCGATAACTGTATCTAAACCGTCTGGTTGCGAGTAAATTAAGTCCTCTAGCTGAGCACGTTTTACCGCCTGCCAAATTTCAGTTTCTGAAGCTTTTAAGTTTCCGTAAGCGATATTTTCACGAATTGTTCCTGAGAATAAGAAAACATCTTGCTGTACAATTCCGATTTGCTTACGAAGTGACGATAACGTCATCTCTTTAGTGTCAATGCCATCAATTTGAATTGATCCAGATGAGTGTTCATAAAAACGAGGTAATAAACTACATAGTGTTGTTTTCCCTGCCCCTGATGGTCCAACGAAAGCAACTGTTTCACCTGCATGTATTTTCAAACTAATATCGTTTAAAATCGGCTCTTTATTTTCATATCCGAACGTGATGTTATTGTATTGAATATCGCCGTGTACATGTTTAACTTCTATTGCATCTTTAGAATCTACAATATCCGGCTCTGTTTCCAGAAGTTCTACATATCTTTTAAAACCAGCGATTCCTTTCGGATAACTTTCAATAACCGCATTAATTTTTTCAATTGGGCGGAAGAAAATATTCGTTAATAAAACGAATCCAATAAATCCACCGTACGTTAATTCACCTTGCAGAACAAACCATGTACCACATATTAATACAAAGAGTGTTACAAGACGCATCAGCATATAACTAATCGATGAATTTAACGCCATAATTTTATACGCCATTAATTTTGTTGTACGGAAACGAGCATTATTTACAGCAAATTGCTCTTGCTCAAACTTTTCATTTCCGAATGCTTGTACAACGCGGATACCACCTACATTGTTCTCGATACATGCATTGAAATCAGCAACGTCTGAGAATAAACGTCTAAACGTACCTGTCATTTTTTTATTGAAGTAAAGTGCCAACCATAATAAGAACGGGATTACGAAGAATGTTAGAAGTGCTAACTTCCAGTTAATCATCATCATAAATGAAAACGCTCCAACTAAAGTCATAATGGCAATGAATAAATCTTCTGGTCCATGGTGAGCAATTTCCCCAATTTCCATTAAATCGTTTGTAAGACGTGAAATTAAATGACCTGTTTTATTATTATCAAAAAATCTGAATGATAGCTTTTGAATGTGATCAAATAATTTCTGCCTCATATCTGTTTCAATGTTAACCCCAAGCATATGTCCCCAATATGTAACGACATATTGCAAACCTGCATTTAGCACATAAACTATGAACAAACCGAAACAAGCCCATAAAATAAGCGTCCAGTTTTGTCCTGGTAATAACTTATCAATAAATTGATTTACGATAAGCGGGAAACCAAGTTCGAGTAAGCCTGCGATAACTGCACAGGAAAAATCAAGTATAAATAAACCTTTGTACGGTTTATAGTAAGAAAAAAATTTACGTAGCATATTTTTCCTCCCTTTTCCAAATTAAAAGACTCCCTAAATGATAACCATTATCAAATAATTATTCAAGTTATCCGTCTATGAAACTAAAAAAACCTTCATCTGTGTTTGATGAAGGTTCCCATTTTATTTTACATCGCTTCCGAATCCCACTCATGCTCTTGCTGGACAAACACAACACCTAATTCATGATGTCCCCCAGCATATAACGCCGTTTGAGCAAGACGAAGCTCACCATTTGTATCTACTACTTCTAATTTACAAAACGCCCCTGTCGTCTTCGTTTGAAGCGCGTCATAAAACTCTTCGGTACTTCTTGGAATGACTCCATTTACTTTCGTAATAACTTCTCCAGGCTTTAAATGCATCTCTGCCCCAATTGTATTAGGAATTGTATCTAACACAACAAGTCCATCATTACGTGCGGCAAAGTATGCTGGTCTTTTCTCGTCTGCAATTTTCTCTTGCATCGAGATTGTAAAGCGTCCAAGCATTGCGACTCCCATCGCGATAATTGCGAGTACGTGCCACCAGTAACTTGCGATACCTAAAACGAGTACGAGCCCCGCTAATCCATAGACACGTCTTCCTGTAAATAATAAAGCTTCTGTCGGCTCATAACTTCTAACCTTTCTCATAAATCCAATTAAAAATGGAACGAGGAATAAAGAGTATGTAGTTGAACCGATTGAAACGACAGGCCACCAAGGGATAAATGCTGTCACCGCATCTCCTGGTATAAGAATAAATACTGGTACAAGCCATAAACGATTTGATTCATGTAGTCCAATTCGTAGCCCACGCTTACCTTTGTTAATTTTCGGCGTAGAATAGCGAACTGCATTTTTAGAGATTAATAACCCCTCTACAACGAGCATAACGCCTAGTAAAATAGCGAGGGATACAATCGTACCCTCTTCACCTTCTCCAAGCTGTAAGAAGGAAACTCGCATCTTAGACGATAACAATACGAGTGCAATAGCGATTCCGAAAGTATAAGCTACAGATAAATATCGATACATAGCAGTTAATCCAAATAATAACGTCCAAAGTAAAATTGCCCATAAACTCGCTTTTGAAACAACTAGCCCGAGTCCAATCGTAATAATAGATACGATTAATCCGTACCCAATACCTGCAAATAGAGTTGTTCGTAGTTCAAACCAAATATCATATACTTTAAAAGAAAAATCTTTTCGTTCTCGTAATATACGTAAGTATCCAACGAAGATACTACTAATTAAAAATACATAGACAGCAGGGTGTAAGAAAAAACGTCCAACTGCTCGTAGTATTTCAAAAAGCCATGCCTCCACGAATTCATTCACCACCATTTATATCATTTTTTCTTTTTATCTTATCATATTTAACACATAAAAAAATACAGGCATCAAAGTGCCTGTATTCTTTCTTATTTCGCTATTAATTTCAATGCCGTCTGTAATTGTAAATCATTTTCTCCAGAACGGATTTTTTCAATGATTTTAGTTTGAATCGCTTCAGCTGTCTTTTTATCAAGTTGTCCTGTTGCTTCCATCTCATTCGCATTTTGGAATGCTTTTAGTGCTGATTCTGTCTCTTTGCTAAAGTATCCATCTTCACGTCCTGGTACATATCCTAAGCTCTTAAGCATTTCTTGCGCGTGTTTTACTTGTACATCATTTGAATTGTATGAAAGTGTCTTTTCAATTTGAATTGGTGTCGCATGATAATAATCTGGTTGCTTCACTTCTACAGTTGGCGCGATTCCTTTTTTATGAATCCAATTGCCATCTGGTGTTAACCATTTAAACATTGTTAATTTAATGTTGCTGCCATCTTTAAATGGAACAGCCTGTTGAACAGTACCTTTACCAAACGTTTTTTCACCAATTAAATCGTATCCTTCTCCTTCTTTTAGCGCACCAGCTAAAATCTCTGAAGCAGAAGCACTTCCGTTATCAATTAATACTGAAATTGGATATGACTTTCTCTCTTTCAGTTCCGTAGAGAATTTCTTCTTCTCACCATTTCGCTGTTCTACTTGTAGCATTGGCTTTTTATCTGTCATGATGTCTCCTAGTATATCTTCTACACTATTTAAATAACCGCCAGGATTACCACGCACGTCAATAACTAAGCCCTTTATGTTTTTCTTCTCTAGCTCTTTTAACTGATCCTTAAATTCTTTCGCAGTATTTTCAGCGAAAGAAGTAATTTGCATATAACCGATATCTTTTCCGCTATCTTGCTTTACAGAACTAAATACAGTGAAAATCGGAATCTTTTCACGCTTAATTTTAAATTCTATCGGATCAGCCACTCCTGCGCGCTTAATTTCAATTGCAACAGTCGTTCCTTTTTTACCACGAATTTTTAATACTGCTTCTTCACGTGATAAATCTTTCACACTATTTCCATCTACAGATAAAATTTGGTCATTCGGTTTAATTCCTATCTTTTCTGCTGGTGAACCTTTAATTGGCGATACGATAATAAGCTTACCGTCCGTCTTGTTCACTTCAGCTCCAATCCCTTCAAGTTCAGGATCCAGTGACTGACTAAACTGTTTTGCCGTTTCTTTATCCATATACGTGGAATAAGGGTCCTTCAGCGTAGACAACATTCCCTGTATCGCACCTTCGACTAATTTGTCGTCTTTCACGTCTTCCACATAACGTGAATCAATTAGTGCATACGCCTCATTAATCTTTACCAAATTCCCTTGCGCTGTGCCAGCATTACCATTCGATACTGTTTGCGTTACATACGCTGGGTTTATCCCAAACCAGTACATACCACCAAACATCCCGCCAGCACCAATTAAAAATGCAACAACCATTCCAATAATTGCAACTCTACGTTTCAATGCGGAATTCCCCTTTCCAGAACACACAGGTGGTGTAGCAAAAGGCATCACACGATGTGTGATGCCTTTACCTATTTCTACTATATGATAAGCTTGTACGAATTATGTTTGCAACTTTTTATACTTTTAAGAAGCGACGAATTGACATTACACTTCCCCACATACCGATTAATGCACCGATTAACATTAATAAACCAGCTAATTGGAATACGAATGGGTTGTATGGTAGAAGCTCGAAAATTGTTCCGCCAAGTTTTTCATTAAACACACCTTGCAACGAATTATACATAACTAAAATTAGGCCAATTGGAATAATTGATCCTAATACTCCTAGGAATAATCCCTCTAACAAGAACGGCCAACGAATAAACCAGTTTGTTGCACCAACAAGTTTCATAATTTCAATCTCAGTACTACGAGCATAAATTGTAATTTTAATTGTGTTAGAGATTAAGAACATCGCTGTGAATAGAAGACCCGCAATTAACGCAATCCCGATGTTACGACCAGTTTTTACAGTATCAAATAATTTTTCAACTTGACCTTTACCGTATTGAACATTACTTACAAACTGCATTTTCTCAATCTTTTTCGCAATTGTTGCCGTATCTGTTGGTTCTTTCGCCTTTACAACAAATACGTTTTTCAGCGGGTTATCTTGCTCAAATAACTCGAACGTTTTTCCACTATCGCCTAAGCTTTTAATTAAACGTTTCAACTCTTCTTCTTTAGAAGAATATTTAATAGAATCTACTTTCGCAATTTTACTCATATCTTCTTCTAATTTCTTTTGATCAGCTTCTTTTGCTGCTGGATCAACATGCACACGAATTTCTACATCTTGCTCTACTTTCGTCGCAAAATGGTTCATATTCATAATCGCTGTCAAAAAGACACCTACAAGTAATAATGTAACTGTTACTGCACTTACAGAAGCAAATGTCATCCATCCGTTACGGGATAGATTTTTCACACCTTCTCGCAAATGTCGACTAAGGGTTTTAGCCTTCATATCCGTATCCTCCCTCAATCTCGTCTCGAACAATTCTTCCGCCTTCAATTGCAATTACACGATGACGAATTGTATTTACGATATCTGCGTTATGTGTCGCCATAACAATCGTTGTACCACGCTCATTAATACGTTTAAAAATCTTCATAATATCAAGAGCTGTTTCAATATCTAAGTTACCTGTTGGCTCATCGGCAATTACAACCTTTGGCTTATTTACAATCGCTCTTGCAATCGCCACACGTTGTTGCTCTCCGCCCGAAAGCTCATTTGGAAGTGCATCGGCACGCTCTTCAAGACCAACAAGACCTAACACTTCTGTAACGCGCTCACGAATCGCTTCCTTCTCTTCTTCAATTACTTCTAAAGCAAACGCAACATTCTCATATACCGTTAATTTAGGTAGCAATTTAAAATCTTGGAAAATCACGCCTAATTGACGACGGAAATATGGAACATCTCTTTCTGCTAACGTTTCAATTACAAGTCCATTTACATTAATTGATCCTGTAGATGGCTTCTCTTCACGATACATCATTTTAATAAATGTAGATTTTCCGGCTCCACTCGGTCCAACTACGTATACGAATTCACCTTGTTTAATGTTAACTGTGAGACCAGCAATGGCTTTCATACCATTTGGGTACTCCTTATAAACATTCGTCATTTTTATCATTATTTATCACCCAATACTTAATGATTTTTTTAGAAATACTTTTCTGTACATTTAAAAATAAAAGAAAAGCCTTTATTTTCATTCGACCATTCTTGTTGAAGGTAGCTTCCATACATGCTTTTTATTAGCAACGCTACTCTATGTAATATATTTCATCAAAATTCTACAAACCCCATTGTAACATCAATCGGTTTCCAATTCGGATACAATTTTGTTACAGTTATGTTACATCCTAATAAAAGGTAAACGAGCTCATGTAATTACTTAACTCGAAGCACTTTTCGGTCAAGTTATACAATCAGCTCGTTTATTAATTACGTTTCTTATTTATGCTCCGCTAACCATTCAGCTACTTTTTTCGCATCTTCACCTTGAATAATTCCTGGTGACATTGAACCCCGGCCTTTTTCAATAATCTTTTCAATCTCTGCTGCGTCATATTTCTGTCCTACTTTTCGTAAATCTGGTCCAGTTGCTCCTGATAAATCTTTAGCGTGACAACCTATACAACTTTTTTGGTAAATTTGCTCTGCGCTATCTGTGCTTGCAGATTGTTTTGATGGTTTACTCTCTTCTTTATTTCCACATGCTCCTAAAGCAAAAACGACTGATGTCCCCAGCGTAATAGCCAACAATTTCTTTTTCACTTCTATCGCTCCCCATTGTTGATATTCTTTTCATTCATAACTAGGCAATAGTTTTCATAACACATTCAATATTCATTATAAGCATTATCTTTATATAGAAAAACTAAGGTGTATTTCATATTTTTCACAAATATAGTGAGAAGCCTAATAAAATAAGCTTTCATAAATTGTTTCAATTCTGTGAACACCTTAAAAAATTCTATAAAGAGCCTTTTTCTCCAATCAAAACTGAGAAATTCTATATAAAGTCCTACTCTATTACCACTTTGTTTTACTATTCTCTACCTTTTACAAAACAATATACGGCATTGTATTCTACATATAATCTCATCAAAAAGAGAAGTTGTCGTTTCCAACTTCTCTTCCTCTTTATTTCATCAATATAAATAAGATAAGCCTCTTTATATCCTCTTGGACCTCAGCATGTGCCAACAATTCTGTTGGCTTTTTCTCTTATTAAATACGAGAACGTAAATACGCATCAATAAACGGATTAATTTCTCCATCCATAACTGCTTGTACATTACCAACTTCTGTATTTGTGCGATGGTCTTTCACAAGAGAATACGGGTGGAATACGTAAGAACGGATTTGGCTGCCCCATCCAATTTCTTTTTGCTCTCCGCGAATCTCATCTAATTGTGCTTGTTGTTCTTCTAATTTCTTTTGATATAATTTCGCTTTCAGCATTTTCATCGCATGCTCACGGTTTTTAATTTGAGAACGCTCTGACTGACATGTTACAACCGTGTTTGTTGGTAGATGAGTTATACGAACTGCTGAATCTGTCGTATTAACGTGCTGTCCACCTGCACCACTTGCACGATACGTATCTATTTTCAAATCTTCTGTACGCACTTCAATTTCAACTTCATCATTGAATTCAGGTACAACTTCACAAGATACGAACGATGTATGACGACGACCTGAAGAATCGAATGGTGAAATACGTACAAGACGATGTACACCTTTCTCCGCTTTCAAGTAACCGTAAGCGTTATGACCTTTAATTAATAATGTAACACTCTTAATACCAGCTTCATCGCCCGGTAAGTAATCAACCGTTTCTACTTTAAACCTACGTTTTTCAGCCCAGCGCGTGTACATACGTAATAACATAGAACCCCAGTCTTGTGACTCTGTTCCACCTGCACCTGGGTGTAATTCTAAAATAGCGTTATTTTTATCATAAGGATCGCTTAATAGTAACTGCAGCTCGTACTCATTCATTTCTTGAATTAAAGTTTTCACTTCTGATTCTAGTTCCTCATGTAAATCTTCATCATACTCTTCTTTAAGTAAGTCATGCGTCATTTCTAAGTTTTCGAACGTCTCATCTAACTGACGGAACCTTCCAACCATATCTTTCAGCGCATTCGCTTCATTAATCACAGCTTGTGCGCCTTGTTGGTCATCCCAAAATCCTGCGCCCATCATCGTTTCTTCTAATTCTGCAATTTGTTTTTCCTTAGTAGGAAGGTCAAAGAGACCCCCTAAAAGCCGCTAATCTCTTAGCCATTTTTTCTAATTCTTGCCTAATTTCTACTAATTCCATTTCCTTCACCTCTATGTAATTGCTGTTACTTTCATATGAAAACAAGGGAAACTCTCCCCGCTTATTACGGAGAGAGTTTAATCCTTTTCATTATACATTTTTGATGTAAAAATTTGCAAAGCAGTCTAAACTACAGTTTCTTATTACTGCCCAATGCCACAACAGTTTTTATATTTCTTGCCACTACCACATTTACATAAATCGTTGCGTCCCATTTGGTCACCTTTTACAACCGGTTTTTTCTTCGCGTCTTCGTCATCGCTTGATGGATGAACAGCTTCACCTTGAACAACTTCTTGACGCTCTAAGTTTTGCTCAATTTCAGCTTTCATAATGTAACGAGAGATTTCCTCTTCAATAGAAGCGATCATCGACTCGAACATTGCGAACCCTTCCATTTGGTATTCACGAAGTGGATCGATTTGTCCGTAAGCACGTAAATGAATACCTTCACGAAGGTGATCCATTGCATCGATATGATCTGTCCATTTCGTATCTACAACACGGAATACAACAACCTTTTCGAATTCACGTGTCTGCTCTTCAGGTAGAAGCTTCTCTCTTTCGTTATAACGCTCTAACAATTTCGCGATAATTGATTCGCTCATTTCTTCTGGAGCAAGGCGACGTAACTCTTCTTCTTTTACATCTCCTTCTTCAAGAAGGTTTGTATTTAAGTAATCGACAAGACCTTTAATGCTCCAATCTTCTTCGATTTCTTCTTGCGTATGAAGTGCAACAGCACGTTCTATCGTAGATTTCATCATACCTTCAATAATGCTGCGTAAGTTCTCTGAATCCATTACTTCTTGACGCTGTTTATAAATTACTTCACGTTGTTGACGAAGTACATCGTCGTATTGCAATAGCTGCTTACGTGCATCATAGTTATTTCCTTCCACACGTTTTTGCGCAGATTCTACCGCACGAGAAACCATTTTACTTTCGATTGGCTGTGAATCATCCATACCAAGGCGATCCATCATCGCTTTCATATTGTCAGAACCGAAGCGGCGCATTAGTTCATCTTCCATTGATAAGTAGAACTGTGTTACACCAGGGTCCCCTTGACGACCAGAACGACCACGTAACTGATTATCAATACGACGACTTTCGTGACGCTCTGTACCGATAACTGCTAGGCCAACGTTTCTAATATCGTCGCCTAACTTAATATCCGTACCACGACCAGCCATATTCGTCGCAATTGTTACAGCGCCTTTCATACCAGCTTCTGCAATGATATCTGCTTCACGCGCATGGTTTTTTGCATTTAAGATATTATGACGTACACCTTTACGTGTTAACATTTTTGAGATAAGCTCTGACGTTTCAATTGCAACTGTACCAACAAGAATAGGTTGCCCTTGCTTATGACGATTTACAATATCCTCAACAACTGCATTGAATTTACCTTCCATTGATTTGAAGATTAAATCAGCACGATCATCACGAATAATATCTTTATTCGTTGGAATTACGATAACATTCATATTGTAAATACTACGGAATTCTTCTTCTTCCGTTTTCGCTGTACCAGTCATACCAGATAATTTTTCGTACATACGGAAGTAGTTTTGGAACGTAATTGTCGCAAGCGTCATACTTTCATTTTGAATTTCTACGCCTTCTTTTGCTTCAATAGCTTGATGTAAACCTTCGCTATAACGACGACCTTTCATAAGACGACCAGTGAATTGGTCTACGATTACGATTTCGCCTTCTTGTACAACATAATCTGTATCAAGGTGCATAACAACGTGTGCACGAAGCGCCTGATTAATATGGTGAAGAAGTGCTACATGTTTTAAATCGAATAAGTTATCGATATGGAAAGCTTTCTCAGCTTTCGTAATACCATCTTCTGTTAACATTACATTTTTCGTTTTCACATCAAATGAATATTCTTTTTCATTTTCTAATGTACGAACGAATGCATTTGCAAACATGTATAGCTCTGCTGATTTTTGAGCTTGTCCCGAAATAATAAGCGGCGTACGTGCTTCATCAACTAAAATAGAATCGACTTCATCGATGATAGCAAAATTAAGTGGACGCTGAACGCACTGCTCTCTATATAACACCATGTTGTCACGTAAGTAATCGAACCCAAGCTCGTTATTTGTGCTATACGTAATATCAGCAGCATAAGCAGCTTGTTTCTCTTCACGTGACATACTATTTAAGTTAATCCCTACAGTTAGACCAAGGAACTCATGAAGTTGTCCCATTTCGCTCGCATCACGTTGCGCTAAGTATTCATTGACTGTAACAACGTGAACACCTTTTCCTGTTAATGCGTTTAAATATACAGGTAAAGTAGATGTTAACGTTTTACCTTCACCTGTTTTCATCTCAGAGATATTTCCTTCATGTAAGGCGATACCACCCATTAGCTGTACGCCATATGGACGCATTCCAAGAACACGATTCGCTGCTTCACGAACAACCGCAAAAGCTTCAGGAAGTAGATCATCTACTGTCTCACCTTTTGTTAGACGTTCTTTAAATTCAATCGTCTTTCCTTTTAATTGTTCATCAGTTAGCGGCTTAATAGATGATTCTAATGCATCAATTTGCTCCACTGTCTTCTGCATACGTTTAATTTGGCGTTGGTTGACATCAAATACCTTTTTTAAAATACCGATCATAGGAAATACGCTCCTCTTTTATTAAAATAAAACTTCCGATTGCTTTCTTTTTCTCTTTACAATCAGTCGTTATAAAAATCAAATTTATCCCGCATTAACGGGCTGTAAAATCCCTATCTCAAAATTCAGCAAAAGCAAAAAATTAGGTATGGGATCAACTGCCCGTAAAAGCCCGATTGGTGAAGGCTAATAATCAGTGGGTGGGAAGAACCCACCACTGATTAAAGTTTCACTTTATGTTATGCCAATTTTTCTCCTAATTAAAAAAACTAAAATGTATAAACCTAATGATAATTGTAACACTTGTCTTATAACTATGACAACAATCGGCGGAATGTCGGTCCTTATATTCAGAAAAAGTTTTTATTTCATTCGTTTCAACAAATTAATAATTCTTTTCTCTATCTCTCTATTTCAAATTCATATTCCAAATTTCATATTAATTCTAAATAATATTCTTTCCCGTTCCCTTTAAAGAGAGTAGCTGGAATGAACATATTAGTAAGATTTAAGTCGACAATTACAAAAGCCAAAGATTTTGCCGGTGCAGCATCCATAGATACTCACACAATGCACAAAACCTTCAGCTTTTGATTTCTATAAACAATATCTATCATCATGTTGCAAAATATACTCAACCATAGCAATCAAAAAACAACCTTAAAATATATCGATATCACCAAAGTACTTAACACATTTTGTATAGATTTTTTCCTTTTTTAAAACTACACTTCAAGTTAATAATACCAATGCGTTTTATTAATTTATTGGTATTTCTAATTCATGATATTTCCCTTCCTTATCCTTCATAAAAGAAATGAATTTCACCTTAGTTGATTCGTTAGAAAAATTTTCATAATTTTTACCAGGGTCATCTCCTATAAAATAATTTGTCCCTATATATCCCCGTACTGTTTTACCCGCAGGTATGAAAGGATCAAACTGATATTTTTCAGGTAATTCTATTGAATAAGGAATTAAATTATAAAACTCTCCTATTTTAGAATAAAACATTGTATTAGAAATAGACTTATTACTAAGCAAGTTAATATCCCGATTTGTTGTATTTGTAATATTTAAAGGTAACACATACGTCACTACTTCACGGTCTTCATAAGGATCATAAACTTTTGTAGGATCAAGAGGATCAAGCGCATGAAACTTCACTCCTTGTCCATCTTCAAAAGCTCTATTAGATAAAAACTCATCTTTTACCACTTTATAAGATTCATTATTTTGATTTAATGTTTTAAATCTAAACAAACTAGCAAATGTACATAGCAACAGACACAATCCAATGATTATTAAGACATGTTTTCTTGTCACTATTAATCTACCAACTTTCCATTATTAACATGTACAATACGATCTACTATTTCATTATCTAGAACATGCACATCATGACTAGCTACAATAATAGTCGTCCCCTTAGATTTTTCTACTTTCAAAATATCCAAAATATCTTTTATCCCATCACTATCTAAAGCATTAGTAGGCTCGTCTAATAACAATAATTTTGGTCGTTCCATTAAAGCTTGTGCTATCCCTAAACGTTGTTTCATACCTAAAGAGTATCTTTTATACTTTCTCTTATCTGTTTTATCAAGTCCAACCCTTTGAATAATATTATAAATTTCCTCATCAGAAATTTTATTGTTAATTGATGATAAAAATTTCAAGTTTTGAAAACCAGTATACCCTGGAATAAAACTTGGATATTCAATCAATATTCCCATAGAATCTGGAAATTGCTTTTGTTTTCCGATTATTTCATTATCTACATAAACAAATCCAGAATTCAAACGCATTAACCCTGATATAGCTCGTAAAATCATCGTTTTGCCAGAGCCATTATGCCCCTTCAAAACTAAAAACTCGCCTTTTTTTACCGATAAACTAATATTATCTAACACAATATTTCCTTTTAATTTTTTCATCATACATTCACATTTAATATAATTGTCCATAAATTATTCACCTATCACATCTAGTTTTTTAAAACAAAAACTACCTAATAAAATCATTACAACAACAATTACTACTCCTATTAAAAGTAAATCATTACATTGAATAGATTGATTATTACCTAAAGTCAATTGAATTGAACTGTGATCAACAAAATACCAGCGATTTGGCATAACAAAAGAGCCTAAAAAATAAATACTATGAAAGAAAATAGACATAAATAGGTACATCAACATCAGTACAAAAACAATAGTTATTGGTATATAAAACGTTAAAAACTCAAAAATTAAAGCTAATAAAAAGCTTATGATTATTTGAATTAACATAGTACCTAATATGTTATAAGAAAATTGACTATATAAATTTAAAAAAGAATACTCGCCAAAAGAAAGCAAATAGTAAACAGTAAACCAAAGAAAATACATAACAATCCAAATACTAATTATATAAAAGAACAAAGATAATATTTTCGTTAACCAAAGAAAATGCTTCTTCTTAACACGAGGAAATAAATAAACACCATTCTGTTGAATATCTGAAAAAGCAAAATTCCCTACAAGCAACAAAGGAGTGATTTGAAAAAAAATCCAATAAAAAGGGATAGAAAATCGCCCCTCCTTATAAAAGTGAGATAAATCAACAAAGTCTACTCCATGAAAAAATCGATAAAAGGTAACATCTACTAATACAGGTTCTCTACCATTAATAAGAGACTGATTGTATAAAAAAGTAAATACAATCATAGCGTAAATTAAGAATAAAAAAGCCATTATCTTGATGGAATCTCTAAACCTTACATGTAAATCTCTTTTTAACAAATGATATAAAATCATAATGTAAACTAGATCACCTCTGTTTCATCATTCATAGAAATATAACTTTTTTAGATAAAATCCATACACTTATAAAAAAGATAGAAAAACATCCAAATAAACGTATAAATAAACCCGTAGCATCTTCAAACACATTTATATAAAAAGCATTTGTAAATAAAAATCCATGTAATATAAATCTATCTAGTAAAACAGCAGTGATCATACATATTATTGCAAGTAAACTAGGTAAAAATAATTGTAACAAAGCACTTATCATACATATAAAAATATTCGCAAATAATTGAATGCAAAATAATAATGGATAATTCACAGAAATACTATTTACAGCCATCATATTTGACATCCAAAATAACTGTAAAATCATACTCCCCGCAAAAAAACAAACGAAAACTAATAATTTTAAATAATATATAGAAACTAATTTCAATGCATTATTCACTCTATAAACAACATAAATACTAAAAAAATTCGACATAGAATATACAGAAAAAACGATGGTTAAAGGAATAAATATAGTCGATAAATTATAAAACGACATAACCTTATACAAAGTTTCCAATTCGTTCATTTTCTCTTTTACAATTCCAGGTTCAAAATAATTGAACAAACAACCAATGATACTGACATTAAGTAAAAAGAGAGTACTTAACCAAACATATTTCATCCTTATAGTTTCTTTCATTACATTAGAAAAGAACATGCTTCCTACTCCCCCGTAAATAAAGAACTACAGAACAAAGCCAAATACATAACAGTACACTAAGAAAAATTTGTAATTCGAAAAAGCCGAAGTCTTTAATTAAATAATCTTTAGGATTGAGAATCCCTTTTCCAATACCAAGCCAAAAAATATGTAAAACAAACGGAACTAAATAAATAAAATAAACTCGTTTTATAAAAAACGAAATTGATAAAGCCAAACTTGAAAAAACTGCACCGTATAAACCATTTAAAAATACATACATTAGAAAATATAAAGTAGGGTACTCATAATAAACCGTATTAAATTGAGCTGTTGGCGAAACAGTAGCAGCCATATAATTTAATATTGGGTGCGGAGCAACTGTTGGATAAGTCATTGCATATAAATAAAAATTAAATAGTAAAGGAAAACTTATAATAAAAAAAGATACAATAAAATTAATAAAATAAAGTAGCTTAAAATAATAACCTGTTCCCATTTTAGAAATAACAGGATAAATAAACCCATAATTTTTATCAGTTCTATAAATTCCGGCTACAGCCATCGCGGAAAGCATAGGAAATATAAGTAGATAAAACTCACCATAAAACGACAATCTATTAAAATGTAAAACATTGGATAAATATGGAGATACCTTTATAATCCCATCATCGTTAAATCCTTTAGTTGTTACACACATAGCAATATATTGAGCAATAACAATTATTAACATAATAAATAAAGACAACCAGAACATTCTACCTTTTAAAATCCTTCCTAAAAAGTAACTCATCTATAGCTCCTCCATAAACCATTAATTAAATTTAAATCTTTTTTAATATGAATAATTGATCCGCAACACCATAACATTTATTTTCTTTATTTAACCAAATGTAACGAAAAGAAACATTGGCTCTCTCTCCTTCAAATTTAGGAAACTCAACTTCATACTGATAAACACCATTTGCATCTTTTCTTTGCACACTCTTAACTTCTTGTTTCCACTGAATTACTTTTCCATCAATTTGTTCAATCCGTCCCAAAAGATACGTTGGTTTTTTCTTATTCGTAACACCCGTTAAAAAAACATAATAATTTTCTGGTATAACTCCTGACTTTAAATTTTTATCTAAAAGCTTATCTTCTATTGCAATATCATTTCTATCTATTTGACCTTGAAAGAAATCATTACCATTTTCATTCCCGAAAAATACTTGTTCATAAATAGTATTTTTCTTAATTTCTTGCAACTGAATACTTTTTAAATTTCCTTTTTCTGTTAAAGTATCTTCAATATTTACAATAGGTTCATCTACTTTCTTTTGACAAGAAACTAAGAAACTAATACTCAATATAAAAAAACAAACTAAAATATATTTTGAAATAAGTTTCATTACAGCTCCTCCTATTTTTAAAAATTAAATAGCAGAAAAAGTCGTATAATCTAGATTAGAAACTATACGACTTTTTCTAGCACTACAAAATAAATAATTTTAATTTATAATTTCTAAATCAATATTCAGTGTAAGGTCCACTAGGTCTTACACTATCAGGACTCCAAGCAGTAGGATAAGCATTATTTTCTCTAGAATAACCACCAAATCTAACAGGAACATTTTTCCCATAGTTTTCATATGCATAATTTTTGAAAAGATACGTTTTATATGGTTTCACTTCTCCTTCATGCTTATCTGAAACATTTACCCATTTTCTATCTTCTGCATTTCTATTTTTATCCGCCTCTGCCCAAACGTTGAAAGAACCACCGCCATTGTCACTATCCTTCACACGCATATACATAGAAGTAGAGTTCTCTTTAGCACGTGCAGTAGTATAATCATATGCACTCCAAAGTCTAAAGGTAAATTCCACATGATCATCCTTTGTATTAGCCTTAGTATCAGCCTTAGCCGGTTCGGTTAAAGCAAAAGTACTAGCTAAAATACCTAAAGATAAAATAGATCCAAACATAAAACGACTTTTTTTCTTAATACTCAATATAAACACCTCCGATAATTTGTAGCATTATATTGATTTTATTTTTTCACTGAAGGAATAAAATCAATCCTTATAATGCAATATTAGGATATCAAAACCAAAATGCACTATCAATTAATTTCAGAAGACTTAACATTTTTTTACAATTATAAAATTTTGTTAAATTAAACAAAATTAGTATGCTCATGGCAAGGAAATACTTGTAGAGATAATCACACTCAAAATCTCAATACAACCACTAAAACATATAAAAAAAGCGCAGCCATTTCGGCTGCGCTTTTGAATGATTATTTAGTTTCGATTAAACCATATTTCCCATCTTTACGGCCATATACAACATTAGTTTCATTTGTATCAGCATTTGTGAAGACGAAGAAACTATGTCCTAGCATATCCATTTGTAAGATCGCTTCTTCAACGTCCATCGGTTTTAAATCGAATCGTTTTGTACGTACAAGTTCTAATTCATCCTCTTCTACCGCATCCAGAACAGCTACTGCTTCCGGAAGGATAAAGTTAGTTTTCACAGAACCTTTCTCACGTAATTTACGGTTTACTTTTGTTTTATGTTTACGAATTTGTCGCTCAATTTTATCAACTACTAAATCAATCGCAGCGTACATATCGCTATTTGTTTCTTCTGCACGAAGTAATAAATCTGTAAATGGAATTGTTACCTCGATACGTTGCTTGTCAGAGTATACTTTTAAATTAACCTTAATCTCTGGGAATGTATCAAAATAACGCTCTAATTTACTTAGTTTTTTCTCTACATATTCCTTTAATGCTGGAGTTACTTCAATATTTTCACCACGAATGTTGAATTTCATAGATGAATTCCTCCTTTCAAGCCTATGTACTATAATTTCGACATTGGCTTAAAAACTCCTTCTAATTTTTTTAAAAAATTAGTGGAATTGCGATTTTTTTATCGTTTTTTGTTGAAATGAAAAGATGCATCGTTTCTATCTTTATTTTATCCTATTAACATCGTGAATAACGAATGTAACTGTGGACAATTAGTTACAGAAAAGAAACAACTTTTTGACAACTCCTCCAAAACAAAAAAGCCCTTGTTACGAGCAAGAGCTTTCGCCATCTATATAATGCTGCTAAAAATACAGCTCTATCTTTTCCAAAAACTTAACTTTTACAGTTTCACAACATTAGCCGCTTGTGGCCCACGTGCTCCATCAACAATATCAAACTCCACTTGTTGACCTTCTTCTAACGACTTATACCCATCTTGTTGAATAGCAGAAAAATGAACAAACACATCGTCACCATCTTCACGCTCAATAAACCCAAATCCCTTTTCTGCATTGAACCATTTTACTCGTCCTTGCATGTTCATTCCATTCCCTTCACTCTTAAAATCAGGGCATTCGCCCCATATTCTGACTATAACGAATGACAAGACTGTAAGTCAAAGAAGACCTGTCGTCTTTTTATTACTCCTTTCGACATCCACATATTAACCTCTACAAAGCGTCAAACAAGAAACCTCTCTCGCTCCTCGATCATACAAAAGGCTTCCAATTTGCCTAACAGTAATTCCTGTCGTATACACATCATCCACGATTAAAACATGTTGCTCATGAAACATCTCTTCTCCCTGAAAATAAAAAGGATTAACTCCCGATATCCTTTCTTTACGCTTCTTCTTACTTTGTTTTTCTGTTTCTATTCTTCTTAATGATGTACAAAACATTTTGATAGGCAAACAAGAAGCTAGTAACTCCGCTTGATTAAAACCACGCTCGTATTCTCGCTCTTCACTAAGAGGAACCGGAATGGCAACTGAAACATTCGCAAAATATTTTTGAAAAAGACTTCGAAAAGGCTGATGAAAAATATGCACTAATTCAGCATCTCCTCGAAATTTAAACTGTGCTAATATTTCTTTCATCCCTTCATCATACACATACAACGAACGATTTATGAGAGACGGAAACCCCTGCTCGTTCGTCCACCTTATGCAGTCCATACAAATATCCCCGTTTTTATATTCAGCTGGTACAAGTTCTAAAGGCCGACCACACGCCTTGCAAATATCTCCTATAATATAGGAAAGTTTTTGTTCACATCTATCACATATATACTTTTTATGAAGCTTAACAAAAAAAGTGTACCAACTAATCGCATATGAAATATACTCATCACAAAGTAGACAATGCATCAATCTATCAGTCCTTGTTCTTTAGCATTCTTATTCATACTTTGAATATGTTTTTTCGCACGCACCATCGCCTCTGTCTTTCCATAATGAAAATAGATAACATCTCCATGCGGTTCATCAGAGCTTCTGCCAGCACGCCCTGCAATTTGAACGAGAGCACTTTCTGAAAATATTTCTTCCTCAGCTCCTAAAACTGCAACTTGCAAATTTTTAACAGTTACTCCTCGTTCCAAAATCGTCGTTGTAACTAATAAAGGGATTTCTCCTTTTCTGAAAGCTGCTACCTTCTCTTTTCTCGCCGGATCTTCTGCATGCACACCGTCAACTTGATTGTTTAATGATTTTAATAACTGGCTAATTTCTTCTACATATCGCACATGAGGAACAAATAGAAAAATGGGGTATCGTTTCGATAAGTACAAATTTAACCATTGTAATAAAGTACGAGGAATTTTTTTACGTATAAGACCCTTTTTCCAATTTCCGCACCACCGAAATATCGGAACTGGCAATGGATGACGATGGTATCGCCCTGAAATAATAACCCCTTTTTGCTTACCACTTCGCAACTTACGCTTCCACTTTTCATCTGGAGTTGCAGTTAAATAAATACGTGCTGCCTTCTCTTTCATCGCTTCGCTTACTGCATGCTGCAACATCTTATCTGCATGATACGGAAAAGCATCTATCTCATCTACAATCATGACATGGAACGCCCTATAATAACGTAATAATTGATGTGTAGTTGCAACGATTAACGCCGCATCTTTTTCTCGGTCTAAACTCCCTCCGTATAAAGCAGCTACATTTATATTTGGAAACACTTCTTGTAATCTTGGTGCTAATTCAAGTACAACGTCCGTTCTCGGCGTTGCAATACAAACTCTTTCTCCCTTTTGTAGCGCCTCTGCAATTCCGCGAAACAACATTTCTGTTTTTCCAGCCCCGCACACCGCCCAAATAAAAAATGATTCTTTCTGCTTAACAGCGTCAACGACACTTTGCGCAGCTAACTCCTGACCAGCAGACAAAACACCTTCCCACTGTAACGGATTCAAATAATTTTCTCCTTGTATTTCAGCAATCCCGCGCACAAGTACAGCACATTCACTGACCCTTCCCATCGTTATACACTTACGGCAATACGCACATACTTCACTGCACCTTTTACATAGCAATGATGCAAATAGTCGCTGCTCTATATTTCCGCAGCGCTGACACATATATTTTGAAGACTTCTTAATTACCCCTTGTACACAAACGACGTCTCGATTCCTTTTCAGATGATCCAATTTATTCTGCAAATCTGAAGAGAGTTCTTCTAACAGTAACTGTCTACCAGCTAACATCATCAATAGCCACCTCCAGCACTACTATAAATCCTGCTCTTTATCTCGTAAAAACTCAAAAAAGCCGATAACCTACTTATAAAATAGTAAGCTATCGACTTTATACACGTTTTTTATTCAATTATAAATCCTAGAATCTACCGTATCCTAAGAAATGTTTTTGGTTGTAGCTACTGCTTAAGCTAGAGTAAGCAATCCCTTTATCACCAGCATGAATCATTTGGTCGTTACCAACGTAAATACCGATGTGAGATGGACCTGCTTTATAAGTACCTTGGAAGAATACTAAATCTCCAGGTTGTGGGCTACTTACTTTAGAAACTGAGTTCCAGTAACCTGCAACGTCTTGACGACCTACACCAAATACGTAAGAAATGAATCCACTACAGTCAAAACCACCGTTTGATGGAGATGCACTCCCCCAAACATATGGTAAACCTAAGTATTGTTGTGCTTTACCAATCACACCATGAGTTGGTGGAGTTGGTGGAGTTGGTGGAGTTGGTGGTGCTGGCTTTTTCTCTTCTTGTTTAGGTGTCTCTTTTTTAGGCTCTTCTTTTTGAGCTTGTCCAGCATTGTTTGCTGGAGCAGCTTGTTCTGCAGGCGCTTGCGCTGGTGCAGCTTGTTGAGCTTGTTGAGCTTGTGCTTCTTTAGCAGCTTGCTCTGCTTGTTTTTGAGCAGCAGCTTCTTGTGCAGCTTTTTCTTGCGCTTCTTTTTCAGCGATTTGTTGTAATTTTAATGCCTGTTGTTCAAGCTCTTTCAATTGACCTTCCGTACTTGTCATTGTAGTTACAACTGTATCCATTTTACCGCTTAAATCGTTTACTGCTGTTGCTTTTTTCTCTTTTTCAACGTCAAGTTCTTTCTTAGCAGTTTCAATTTGAGCTTGTGCTTCTTTTAATTCTTTTTGTTTTTCTTTTACTGTCTCAACATCTTTTTTCACGTTCGTTTGATCTTCTTGTTGTGTTTTCATGATATCTTCGTCAGATTCCATAATTTTAGACACAGAAGCTAAACGATCAACTAAATCTGCAACGTTTTTAGAGTTTACAAGAACTTCTGTTACAATGTTCGTATTTGGCTGTTCTTGTAGTGCAACTAAACGTTTTCTTAATAACTCTTCACGTTTTGCAATCTTTGTTTGTAGTTCTGCAATATCTTTATTTTTATTTTCGATTAATTGCTCAGTATCAGAAACTTTTTTTGTTGTTTCATCAAGTTTTGAAGCGTTCTCTTGAACAGACTTATCCAAACCTTGGATTGTTTTGTTTAAGTCATTCATTTGTTTTTGTAATTCATCACGTTCTTGTTGTTGTTTATGTAAAGTATCATTTTGTGTGTTAATTTGTGATTTCACGTCAGAAATTTTATCTTCTGCAAATACATTTGGTGTTAGCCCTGAAAACATTAACCCTGCAACTAATGCGCAAGATGCCATTTTTAGCTTTTTCATTTTATTTTTTACACCGCTTTCTTTTTTTCATTTTCCGTATATAACCTATTAAAATTTATACCATAATTCGGGAGTTTTTTTGCTAATGTTACGGTTTTGTAAAATAAATGTAATATTACATTTATCTCTATAGCAAAGTATATCTAAATTTGTATATATATGTAGAATTTCAGGAGCCTTACACCGTTTTTTATAGGATTGAAAAAAAACGTAAGGGAACCCCTTACGTTTTGAAAATACTCCAATATGAATGAAATAGAAACGTTACTTCATCCATTTTTCAGCCCAATTTTGGACCTCATCCATAACACTTTCCAACGCTTTCCCTTTATCAGTTACACCGTACTCGATTCTAACTGGTACTTCTGGATAAACATTACGAACTACAATACCTTCGCCTTCTAATTCCTTTAAACGTTCTGACAACATACGATCGCTCATATTCGGTATAATATCTGCGATTTCTCTGAAACGTTTCGGCTCTTCGAGCAAAGATTTAATAATTAAGCCAGTCCATTTCTTACTAAGCATTGTAAAAGCTGACTCAAACTTTGGACATAAACAAGAATTATGCTCCATATGTTTCACCTCTCTTCTATTATAATATAGTTTCTTGTAAAAAGTAAGTAATAAAACTTTCCTCATTATTTAATTTTACATACATTTTACCATTTCCAAATATTAACTTGTCAAATACCCGTAAAATACCCGTAAAAAAACCCTCTTCAAGTAAGAGAGCTTTTATATCTTTATCACTTCGTATACCAACCTAAACCAAGCGCACCTTCACCTAAATGCGTCCCAATTACAGCTCCGAAATAACTCGTACGAATTGTAACATGAGGGTATATCTCTTCTAATTCTTGTTTCCATTCATTAGCTTCCTCTTCACGATTCGCATGAATAATAACAGCTTCCATAGGCACACCTTTATTTGCCTGCTCATCAAAGATTTCAACGATACGCTTTAACGCTTTTTTACGCGTACGAATTTTTTCGAATGGAATAATTACTTTATCTCTAAAGTATAATACTGGTTTTACTTGTAACAAACTACCAATGAAAGCTTGTGCACTATTTAATCTTCCCCCACGTTGTAAATGATGTAAATCATCCACTACAAAATAAGCATCCATCGTTTGCTTCATTTCATCAAAGCGAGCAATAATCTCTTCTGGGGCTTTCCCTTCACTTACTAATTTCGCCCCTTCACGCACGTAAAACCCTTGTACTTCACAACTAATTTCAGAGTCGTACGTATATACATCAATACCATCTACCATCTGTCCAGCTGCCGTTGCTGTTTGATATGTACCACTAATTCCACTGGAAAGGTGAATGCTAATAACTGCATCATATTCTTTAGATAACTCTTCATATAACTCTAAAAACTTTCCAATTGCTGGTTGCGAAGTTTTCGGAAGTTCTTCTTGTTCACGTACCTTTATATAAAAATCATTTGCTGAAACTTCAGCCTCTTCTTGATAAGATTCCGTTCCAAACACAACGTTTAATGGAATCATATATATATTGAGTTCGTCACGAATATGCTTCGGTATATATGCTGTACTATCGGTAACAATAGCTGTTTTCATTTTCGTACCTGCCTTATAAAAAATTTTTATCCCCTAATTTTACACGAAAACTAGAAAAGGTGCATCCATACATAAAAATGCCGGCTAGAAACTACAATCACTCGCTCGACAAATTACAACAAAAAGATAAAGTGAAACTTTAATCAGTGGGGGTTTTGTTCATCCCCCACTGATTATTAGCCTTCACCAATCGGGCTTTTACGGGCAGCAGGGCTCCCACCTAACTTCTTTGCTCCAGCTGAATTTTGAGGTTGCCCGTTAATGCGGGATAAAATACTCACCAAAAATTTCAACATATTTGTAAAAAATGTTTGAATATAAAAACGCTCGCTTTTAAAATGTAAAGTACTAGTTATTTTGAAAGATAGGGGCGTATACCATTGTTATTACAATATTTAACAATAAAAGGCTATGGAGAGCACGAAATTGTGATTCAAAAATCAAGATTCATTTGCTATGTGAATCGCGCCACAACGGAAGAGGAAGCTCAAACATTTATACAAAAAATAAAAAAACAGCATTGGAATGCAACACATAATTGTTCCGCATATTTAATCGGCGAACAAGATCAAATTCAAAAAGCGAACGATGACGGTGAACCGAGCGGCACAGCTGGTGTGCCTATGTTAGAGGTATTAAAAAAACGAGGTCTAAAAGATACTGTCGTCGTCGTTACGCGCTATTTTGGCGGCATTAAACTTGGTGCTGGCGGATTAATTCGCGCATATGGAAAATGTACAAGTGAAGGTCTTAACCATGTAGGCGTTGTTGAACGAAAACTAATGCGCGTTATGCAAACAGAAATTGATTACACTTTACTTGGCAAAGTTGAAAATGAATTACGCAATTCAGAATATGCTATTAAAGATATACATTATCTAGAAAATGTCACATTTGATGCGTATGTAGAAGAGGACAAAAGACAACCATTCACAGATTGGATGATTGAATTAACAAACGGGAAGTGTACAATTAAAGAAGGAGATATGTTGTACTTAGAACAAGGCGTTGTCTAAGAATAGCTAACGTCTCGCCTTTAAAGATTAATGTAGTGAATTAATTCCCTACAAATGAACTAAGGAGATTATATATGGAAGAACGTTATAATCATCTCCAAAATAGCAGAATAAAAAAGAAACGTAGAAGAAAACTTTTCTTCTTTCTTATTTTCGCATTTTTATTTGGTAGCGTAGGACTTTATATGTTAAATTCCTACACTTCTCTCATGGGGATGTACAGTGGATTTAGCCGTGAAAAATCTAAATTACGAGCAGAAGATGTGGAAATCACAAAAAAACCTTTCACAATACTAATTATGGGTATTGAGGATTACGCAACAGATGGTCAAAACGGCCGAACAGATTCACTCATGTTCGCGACAGTTAATCCAAACTCAAAAAAGGTTTCACTTATGAGTATCCCACGCGATTCTCGTGTTAAGATTGTTGGCAAAAATAAAGAAGACAAAATTAACGCTGCCCATGCTTACGGTGGAGAAAAAATGGCAATCGACACCGTCGAAGAGTTTTTAAAAGTTCCTGTTGATCATTATATTAAAATTGATTTCCAAGGATTTAAAGGTATCGTTGATGCTGTTGACGGTATTACCGTTGATGTCCCCTTCGATTTCTGGGAACGCTCTGACGTGGATTACTATAAAAAAATCCAATTTAAACAAGGTCAACAGAACTTAAATGGTGAAGAAGCACTCGCATACGTCCGTATGCGAAAGCAAGATCCTAACGGTGATTATGGTCGAGCTGCTAGACAAAGACAAGTACTGGCTGCTGTTGCCCAAAAGCTAAACTCTGCTTCTACCGTATTTAAAATTAAAGATTTAACAAAGGTAGTTGGAAAATATATAAAAACCGATATTCCTATTTCAGACGGACTTGCTCTTTACAATAAAATCTCTGGATTCGATCCTTCTACAATACAAACGTTAAAACTTGAAGGAGAAGACAGAAAAATTGGCGGTATTTATTACTTCCTTCCAGATCCAATCAGTGTAGAGACTGCACGTAACGAAATTGAAAAGGAAATAGGAGAAAAAGCAAAAGTTCCAACAGAGACTACGAAAAATGAGAATACAAATTCCGATTCAAATTCTAACTCCAGCGCAAAAGCAAAGAAGGAGCCGAGTGAGAACAAAACACCACCTCCTCCCCCTTCTACAAATGCTCATGCAGAGTGGATTATGAGGAATCATGAATAAAAAAAGAGCCAAATCGTATAAGATTTGGCTCTTTTTATTTCACGCAATTGTTGTTACTTCTTAAAGTGTTGTAAAATCGCTTCTACAATACGCTCTGATGCACGACCATCGCCGTAAGGGTTAGATGCTTTCGTCATCTTATCATGAGCTTCTTTATCAGATAACAACTCATCAGCAAGACCAAAGATTGTCTCTTCATCTGTTCCTGCTAATTTCAGCGTACCTGCTTCGATACCTTCTGGGCGTTCCGTCGTATCACGAAGGACAAGGACTGGCACACCTAGTGATGGTGCTTCCTCTTGTACACCACCAGAATCAGTTAACATTAAGTATGAACGAGCTGCAACGTTATGGAAATCAATTACATCTAACGGCTCAATTAAATGAATACGGCTATGCTCGCCTAAAATATCATTCGCTATTTCGCGAACAACAGGATTCATATGAACAGGGTATACAACTTGTACATCTTCGTGCTTATCAACAAGACGCTTAATTGCACGGAACATATTGCGCATTGGTTCTCCTAAATTTTCACGACGGTGTGCTGTCATAAGTACAAGACGATCATTTCCAAGTTTCTCTAACACCGAATGGCTATAAGTTTCTTTTACAGTTGTCTTCAGTGCATCGATCGCTGTATTTCCTGTTACGAAAATGCGTGACTCATCTTTATTTTCTTTTTGTAAGTTCGTTGCTGATTTTGTTGTAGGTGAGAAATGAAGATCCGCCATTACACCTGTTAGTTGGCGATTCATCTCTTCTGGATATGGAGAATACTTATCCCATGTACGAAGTCCTGCTTCAACATGTCCTACTGGAATTTGATTATAAAAAGCAGCTAAGCTTGCAATAAATGTCGTCGTTGTATCACCATGCACAAGTACGATATCAGGCTTCGCTTCTTTCATTACTTTATCTAAACCTTCTAAACCACGTGTTGTAATATCGATTAACGTTTGACGATCTTTCATGATATTCAAATCGAAATCCGGCGTAATTCCAAAGATATTTAATACTTGATCTAACATTTGACGGTGTTGTGCTGTTACAGTCACAATTGATTCAATCTTTTCTGGGTGCTTTTGCAACTCTAATACAAGAGGTGCCATTTTAATTGCTTCTGGTCGTGTCCCGAAAATTGTCATTACTTTTAAACGTTCAGTCATTTCATTGCCTCTTTTCTTTCACTAGTTAAAACTTCTATTATCGCATATAAAAATATGCATGTGAAAATACACTTTTTAACGCGCCTGAGAAACATTACTATTACAGACGTCTTTTCGCCCAACTGAGTAATAATTTAATCCATGCTTCTCGGCATCCTCATTAGTATAACAATTTCTCCCATCAAATAGAATAGGTTCCCTCATAAGCTGTGCATACTTTTCTAGCGGATAATTTCGAATTGATTCCCATTCTGTTACGATAAAAACTGCATGCGCCTCTCTAATCGATTCATCTATACACTCAGCGTATCGTATCGTATTTCCAAATAAACTTCTTACATTTTGAATAGCTTGTGGGTCATATAAAACCACATCCGCACCCATATTAATTAATTCTTCTATTACAATAAGAGATGGTGCTTCCCTAATATCGTCAGTATTCGGTTTGAATGCTGCACCAAGAACCGCAATTTGCTTTTTCTTCATATCTATAATTTTCTTCGCTTTTTCAACTAACAACAACTGTTGTTTATTATTCACTTCAATGACTGCTTTCAACAAGCGAAAATCATGAGAAACATTCCCTGCAATTTGCACAAGCGCTTTCGTATCTTTTGGAAAACAAGATCCTCCATATCCGATGCCTGCATTTAAAAAAGATGCACCAATTCTCTTATCCATCCCCATCCCTGTAGCTACATCTACTATATCTGCACCCACTTGCTCACATATATTAGAAATTTCATTAATAAAACTAATCTTCGTAGCTAAAAAAGCATTAGATGCATATTTAATCATCTCAGCACTTCGAATATCTGTAATATACGTTTGTAAGCTTAATTTACTGTACAAATTCTCTACTTTCCTTGCAGCTTCTTCACTACATGCTCCAATTACGATACGATCACCCTGAAAAAAATCATAAATACCAGAACCTTCTCTTAAAAACTCTGGATTCGATACAATATATAATTCATGTCTACCTTGTAGTTTATCCTCAATCCATTCTCTCATTACATCATTTGTCCCTACAGGAACCGTACTTTTCGTAACAACAATAATATCGTTATTCACATATGTTCCAATATCATCACAAGCGCTACGAATATACGTTAAATCTGCTGTTCCATCTAATAAAGATGGCGTTCCAACTGCAATAAATATAAACTCTACATCATTAAATGCCGCTGATTTACTTGCTGTAAAAGTTAAATGATTATTCTCGTATGCTTCATTTATTAATTCATTTAATCCACATTCATAAATAGGTAACTCGCCTTGTTTAATCCGTTCAATTTTTCCACTGTTTATATCGAAACATTTGACTGAATGTCCCAATCTCGCCAATCCTACTCCTGTAATCAATCCAACATATCCGGTACCTACTATCGTAATTTTCATTTTCCTTTCGCACAGGAATATACATAAGAAAATATACGAATACACAGAATTCTCCCTGTGCTTCCCCCTCTCACACTAAAAATGAGAAAACTCTTTTACTTCTTTATTATATGAATTGTTTTTTTATTATTTTTTAAGATTTTGTAAAGTTAAATGATGCAATATATACAAAATGTAAATTCCCACATTTTAACACGGAACTTACTCAATTTTACGTGCAACACTTATAATACTGAAACAAAAGTCATCGCTATATGAGAGGGAAGTACAATGTCACATTACAAGCCACAATATGAGAGCAACCTTCTCTAAGGACACAACATTCCATATCCAATTGTCATATATTCTATTCACTCCCCTTTACAGCCAAAAGAAAAAAAGATTGAATTCTAATCTTTTTGTGATACCATATGTTATGAGCCTGTAAATAAACATCATAATTTTCAGATAAATACAATTAGAAAAATTACGTTAAACTATAAAGGGTGGGGTATTAATGGACTCACAAGTGATTTATGCCATTTTGGCATCTTTCATCACTGTACTCGTCGTTACTCCTTTAGTTATTAAATTAGCTTTCAAAATAGGAGCAACAGACAAGCCAAATGCGCGTAAAGTACACCAAAAAATTATGCCTCGTCTTGGCGGGTTAGCAATTTTCATCGGTGTAGCCGTAGGATTTGTTGTCGGTGGATTGTACGAACAAAGAATGTTATCGATAACTTTAGGTGCTATCATCATTGTTATCATCGGGATTTTAGATGATATGTACGAACTATCTGCGAGGGTAAAATTCGGTGGACAACTATTAGTTGCCATCATGATTGTCAAAAGTGGATTATTAGTGCAAGTATTATATATTCCAATTTTCGGAGATACTGAACTCGGATGGCTTGCTTATCCAATTACTGTATTTTGGATTGTAGGTATTACAAATGCCATCAACTTAATTGATGGATTAGATGGATTATCCGCAGGGATTTCATCTATCGTACTTGCAACGCTAGCATATATGGCCTTCACTAGCCCATGGGGTACTGGAGCAGCTATTATATTACCTCTAGCACTGATTACATTAGCAAGTACAATTGGATTTTTATTCTACAACTTCCATCCAGCAAAAATTTTCATGGGAGATACAGGAGCACTATTTTTAGGATACTGTATTTCTGTTATATCGTTACTTGGATTATACAAAAGCGTAACGTTATTCAGTTTTATCGTTCCAATCATTATTTTAGGTGTACCTATATTTGATACGACATTTGCAATTATCCGCCGTATCGTAAATAAAAAGCCTATTTCAGCACCTGATAAATCGCATTTACATCACCGTTTGCTTGCAATGGGATTCTCTCATCGTAAAACGGTACTAATTATTTACGCATTGGGTATTTTCTTTAGTGTAAATGCAATTATTTTCAGTAGTGCAACATTATGGTTATCCATTATTCTTCTTTTCATTTTAATCTTCTTTACAGAAATCATTGCTGAAGTAATCGGTCTTGTACACGAACGTTACAAACCAATTATTTCCTTCTATAAAAAAGTGAAAAAACGCGAAGACTAATTGTAGTATAGCCTTTACTATTATGAAATATTCAAATAGCATCCTCTTCCAAGGAAGAGGATGCTATTTTTTTGTTTTTTATTCCTTATTTCCTATTTCCAAAATATAGATTGTTTGAGAGTGCCTCTCTTGGAGAAAGATATACGTATAACGAAAAAAGTATCAAATTTTCATTTTTACATCTTGATTGTCAAACTGAGGGTGAATGTTATGATCAAGCGATTACTTCAATGTATAATTTTATTTTTAACTATTACTATGTACGCATCATCGAATACAAAAGCAACTACAGACATTCAAGTAAAAGATTACCAAAGTACTCAAACTACCTCTCCTACAACAAAAATTGCGTACTTAACATTTGATGACGGACCAAATAAATACACACCACAAATTTTAAATATTTTAAAAGAGAAGAACGGAAAAGCAACTTTCTTCGTTATTGGCGGAAAGGTGCCACATTATAAAAAAACGATGGAGCGATTGATTAAAGATGGACATTATATCGGTCTCCATAGTATGTCACATGATGTAAAACGTCTTTATACTGGCGATCCATCTGTTTTAATTGCAGAAATGGAGCAAACCCAAAACATTGTCCAGCAAGTTACACATTTAAATACACATCTCGTTCGGGTCCCATACGGTAGCATGCCTTACTTAAAAAAGAATTACCGTGATGCACTCGTATCTGCCCAGTATAAAATGTGGGATTGGACAATTGATACATATGACTGGAAAAGCTATGATAATCCTTCCGCAATACTAGAAAGAGTACGAAATCAAAGCGATGAACAAGTAGAGGTTATTTTAATGCATGATTCTAGTGTCACAGTGCAAATACTCCCAAAAGTAATTGATTATTTACACTCACAAGGATATAAACTACTTCCCTACAATCCATCTTCCCATCTCGAAGTGAATTTTTGGAAAGACACAAGATTGTAACAGCTTTAGTGCCTATGTACTAAAGCTGTTTTACCCCGCGTTAACGCCCGATTGGTGAAGGCTAATAATCAGTGGGAATGAACAAAAACCCCACTGATTAAAGTTTCACTTTATTTTTCTCTTCCCACACTTCTCATTTTTGTGTAGAATTTTAAATAGTGATGAAGTTTCGAGGTGAATAGAAATGAAACGAATAGATCTCATTTTTAACGCAATACAAGAAGGGAATTATACAGAAGGTATAACAGCATCAGAACTCGCTACACTTCTACAGTTAGACCGTGCAAATGTTAGTAGCGATTTAAACAAGCTTGTGAAAGATAATCGTTTATTAAAAACGAGTACACGCCCTGTCCGTTTTTATATAGAAACGAACACTTCATTGGAAACGCATTCAACAAAGGGCACTTCATTAGATACATTTGCTATTGAAAATACAAGCCTAAAAATTGCAATTGAAAAAGCAAAAGCTTCTATTCTCTATCCTCCAAACGGTATGCATACTTTACTACTTGGAGAAACAGGTGTCGGAAAATCGATGTTCGCTTCTTTAATGCACGAATACGCAATTGAAGTGGAACAACTTCCAAAAGATGCACCTTTTATCGTCTTTAACTGTGCTGATTATGCAAACAATCCACAACTACTACTTGGACAGTTATTTGGGATAAAAAAAGGAGCTTACACAGGTGCCAGTGATCAAAAAGGGTTAATTGAAAAAGCACATGAAGGAATCCTCTTCTTAGATGAAGTACATCGCCTTCCTCCAGAAGGACAAGAGATGCTCTTCACATTTATTGATCGCGGAGTATACCGCCGCCTTGGAGAAACGGAAAATGAACGTAAGGCACGAGTGTTGATTATTACTGCAACAACCGAAGAACCAAATTCATTTTTATTAAAAACATTTACAAGACGTATTCCGATGACCGTTACGCTTCCACCACTTCGTGAGCGAACACATAAAGAACGGTTTGCTTTACTACAACTATTTTTCACAAATGAAGCAATTCGTCTAAGGAAAGAGATTCATGTTAGTCCAAATACAATGCGTGCTTTCGTCTTTTACAATTGTCCAAATAACATCGGTCAATTGAAAACGGACGTACAAATTGCCTGTGCGAAGGCTTATTCTGATTTTGTAACAAAAAAACGTGATTCTGTCTGTGTTTCAAGTACAGATTTACCTTGGTATATGAAAGAAGGATTATTTATTGAAAGAAAGAGCCGTCATCTATATCAAATACCAAATGAAACATTTGTATTTACAGGTGATGAAGGTTGGAGTAAACATACAATAAAACCCGAAGGAAGTCGCTCTTCTATTTACGATTATATTGATTATAAATATGAAGAACTTCAAGCACGCGGCATTGAAGAGGAAGAATTAGAATTACTAATAGAAAATGATATTCAAAGCTTTTTCGTCCAATACTTTAACCAAATATCTAAAAAAACAAGTCATGAAAATGTTTTTAAAATTGTGGATCGTAATATCGTTTCCGTATGTGAAAAAATTGCGGAACTAGCTGAAAAATATTTATCTAAAACTTTCGATGAAAAAGTATTTCTCGCTTTAAGTTTACATGTACAGACAACTCTACAACGTTTACAGGGCGGGAAACAAATTCACCATCCACAATTAAATCAAATTCGTACGAAATATAAAGAAGCTTTTTCCGTAGCAATGCAATGTATTCAGCTATTAGAAGAAGAATTACAAATAACAATACCTATTGATGAAGCTGGCTTTTTAACAATGTTCTTCGTTGTTGATCCAATTCCTGCCTCACAAACAGAAGTAAAAGTATTAATATTAGCACACGGTAATGGTATCGCAACAGAAATGGCAAACGTTGCAAACGAACTTCTCGGTATTGATGAAGTAACTGGTATCGATATGCCCTTGCATGAATCACCAAAAGACTTCTTAGAGCGTGTTAAAGTGTATATGAAAACACTTCAAAATGTAAACGGGCTTCTTTTACTTGTTGATATGGGATCTCTCGCTTATATTGGTGATATATTAGAAACTGAATTCAAAATCCCTGTACGTGTTCTTTCCATGACGAGTACACCACACGCACTAGAAGCAGCTCGAAAAGCTCAGCTTGGCTATTCATTAGATGCACTATACGAAACAGTGAAGAACTTAACGCCGTTCTATTTAAACGTACAGGAAGAAAAGAAAAAGCCACTATCGCCAATGAAATCCGTGATTTTAACAGCTTGTTTAACCGGCGAAGGAAGTGCTTTAGCAATTCAAAAAATGTTAGAGAACTATTTACGCTTTGATAAAGACTTAATTGAAATTATTCCAATTAGCATCGTTCATGAAAAAGATTTAACGAAAATGATCGAGAACATAAAAAAAGAGCGTAATATCATTTGTATCGTCACGAATTTCGATATGCAAATACCTTGCTTAACATATCATTTCCAAGACATTGTGAACTACACAGCTATTCAACCAATTCAAGAATTGATTACGTATGAAGAAACATATGCAAAAATGGCTGATATTCTTGAACAACAAATGCAGCGTAACGATGGAGCATTACTTATTAAAACAATTCGTTATGCATTAAATACAATTCAAGAATTGATTTCTTTACAGCTAACTCCCGACAGTTTAATGGGTGTGATTTTGCATATGAGCTGCATGGTTGACCGTCTTCAAAAAGGTGAAAGTCTCCTCCCTCATCCTGATAAAGAGAAACGAAGACAAGATGAGTACTGGATGTATATGAAAGTGAAAAAAGCATTGCAACCTATTGAAAATACATTTGAAATACAAATCCCAGATGACGAAGTATTTTATATAATGGACTTCTTCATTAAAAATCAGCCTGTAAAAAATTAAACTAGGCGATATTGTAGCACTCTATATAATTAGAAAAGGCTGTTCCAAAATGTTTTTTGGACAGCCTTTTCGCTTACTTCTTTACTTCCCTTATTCTCCCCCTTATTTCTCCCTTTTTATTAGATTTCGTATTAACATTTACATATACATTTGCTTGCATTATCTCTTGAAACAAGCTGTCAAATGCTCTCCCCTGTAAAGGCCCTTCAAAATCCTCTACTCTAGCTACACCAGTAACGACTCCTTCATTCACACTAATTCCTTGCTCTAACGGACCAAACAAACTTAAAATAACTGGACCAATTTGATTCGCTTTTCCTAAATGAATTTGGCATGACGTGATTTTTTTTATATTTTTTAATATGACCCGATATTGCAACTTCTTTAAATCTTCACTAAAAATGAGCTCTGTTACACCGTAAGCTTCTGTATTTACAGGAGGTACTTCCCTCTTCCCTGTTAACCTAGCAAAGAAATGTGTTGTCATACGGGCATTCTCCTCATATAAATTTCCCAGCACTACTTCTACTACTTTATGGTTTAGACATAATCATTTATGACTTTTTCAAATTTTAATTACGAAGAAAAGATTCACACAATCTTTACATTAAAATCGTTTCTTTTGCTTTACTCCCTCTTGTATAATGCACTTAGAAAAACAGTCTAGGAGGAAATTTTGAAAAATAATAACTACTCTTTCCAATCATTAATAGAGATTTTTCTCGTATCATTTAAATTAGGACTTACTTCATTTGGTGGTCCCGTCGCCCATCTTGGTTATTTTCATCATGAATACGTGCAAAAAAGAAAATGGATGGATGAACGAAGTTACGGGGACTTAGTAGCGCTATGTCAATTCCTTCCTGGCCCTGCTAGCAGCCAAGTCGGTATGGGAGTTGGCTTATTACGCGGTGGATTATTAGGAGCCATTATTTCATGGATAGGATTCACTCTCCCATCTGTGCTCGTTTTAGTTTTCTTCGCTTCATTTCTTAACTACTTCGAGCTTGGAAGTACTGGCTGGATTCACGGACTGAAACTTGTAGCGGTCGCAATTGTCGCTCATGCAATATGGGGAATGGCTCAAAAGTTAACACCAGACCGAAACCGTGCAACAATCGCAATTGCAACTGCCGCAATCGCCCTATTATGGCCAAGTAGCTGGACACAAGTAATTCTCATTATAGTATCTGGTTTCATCGGTTGGTTTTTATATTGGGGCCAGCCAGTTAGCCAAGCTCATAAAATAAACGTACCTATTTCAAAAATGGTAGCCATATCTTGTCTCGTCTTATTCTTCGGACTATTAATACTGTTACCGATGTTACGACCATACTCTTATTTCATCTCTTTATTTGACAGCTTCTATCGCTCTGGTGCACTTGTATTTGGCGGAGGGCATGTCGTACTTCCTCTTCTTGAAAGTGAGTTTGTACAAAACGGGATGATGACAAAAGAACAATTTCTTGCTGGATACGGATTAACACAAGCAGTGCCAGGGCCACTATTTACATTCGCTTCTTATATAGGAGCAGTGCTAAATGGAACCGCCGGAGCAGTTGTTGCAACGATCGCTATCTTTCTTCCTGCCTTCCTGCTCGTTGTTGGCGTTTTACCATTTTGGGACAGTGTAAGGAGAGTATCTTACATACAAGGTGCACTACTTGGAGTAAACGCAGCCGTTGTCGGCATTTTACTTGCAGCTTTTTATGATCCAATTTGGACGAGTACAATTATGAATTCTGTAGATTTCGTTTTTGCTTCTCTTCTATTTTGCTTACTCGCTTTTTGGAAAACACCACCTTGGGTTATCGTTATAATCGGGGCCTTCGGTGGATATGTTCTATCCATTTTGTAAGCACAAAAAACGACGGCCCCATTTAGCCGTCGTTTTTTCTATTAAAACTTCACAAGCTCCATTCCCTCAGGAAGCTCACTCTCCTTTAAAATACGCAACTCTTTCACGCGATCCATTACGTAAGAAGAACGTTTCACAAGCTCTGGGTCAATATAAGCTGGATGCACCATAATTTCTACCGTTTGCTCGTCCTGCACTCTTTCCTTTAACTTCACAAAGTAATCTTCCGTCACACCGTCAGCGTAAAAGTCACTGTAAAACACATCTGAAAATGGGCGCACCGCTCGCTCTTCTTCACAACGACGAATTGGAACATTATATTTACTTGCTAATCTCTCAAGAACGTCGTGTAAAAGCGGTAATCCATGCACGTGATGATGACTATCTAAATGAGTTGGTGTTAATCCGTAAGATAAAAACTTCTCAATTTGAGCAGTCCATTCTTTTTCTACCTCTTCTGGATTTATATTTCCTTCCCATACAACACTTTGTTTATGAAACAATCCACCGCTACTTACAAGTGATGGAACATCTTTAAGAAGCGGTTCTCCTGCCGTTAATACGAGATGAACTCCTATCCCTAAAGTTTTATACTCTTTCGCTAAGCGTACGGCATGCTCTGTCCCTGGCATATTCATCATCATCGTCGCTGAATTTACAATCCCGTTTTTATGTCCATCAATAATTCCGTAATTTGTACCTTCCGTAAGACCGAAATCATCTGCATTTACAATTAGTTTAATCATCGCAATACCTCCTACTAGAATTAAAAAAAGCGGGCTAAACAGCGCCGCTTCTTATTTCTCTATCTTCTTAAAGAATTGTGGAAGATGTTCTTTATGTGCCTCCAACATTTCATCTAAAATTTGTTTTGCAACTTTATCTGATGGTACAAGTGGGTTAATTGTCATAGCAAGCAGCGCTTTATGATAATCCCCTGTAACAGCAGCTTCAATTGTTGTGCGCTCAAATGATTTAATTTGCTGTACTAAACCACGAACTGGTACTGGAAGATCTCCGACCGCAATTGGTTTTGGACCTTCTTTCGTAATAATACAGTTCACTTCAACAGCCGAATCATGTGGCAAGCTTGCAATTGTTCCGTTGTTTCGTGTATTAACAGGCTGGATATCACCTTTATTATTGTAAATAGACGTAATTAAGCTACATGCTGCGTCACTATAATAAGCTCCGCCGCGCTTTTCTAATTGTGGTGGCTTAATATCTAAATTCGGGTCTTTATACAGCTCGAATAAATCATCTTCTAATTGTTTTACTACTTCTGCACGTGTACCTTTTTCAATCGAAGCTGCTTTCTCTTCTTCCAACATTTCACGTGTTTTATAGTAGTAACGATGATATGGACACGGAATTGCACGAAGACCGCGAATAAAGTCTGGCTCCCAGTTAAGCGCAGCAATGTTTTCCATCGTAATTTGCTTTTCTGGATCTGTTACAAGCTCTAACACACGATCCATTACGCTTACGCCATCCAAGTATACATCTAATCCGTATACCATATGATTTAAACCAGCGAAATCAACGTGTACCCGGCTTGCATCTACTTCAAGTAATCTTGCAAGACCCATACGAATTCCAATTGGAACGTTACACAGACCAACTACTCTTTGAATGTTTGTATAACGAAGGACAGCTTCTGTTACCATACCAGCCGGATTCGCAAAGTTAATTAGCCATGCATTCGGACAAAGTTCCTCCATGTCCTTACAAATATCTAAAATAACAGGAATCGTTCTCAGCGCTTTGAACAAACCACCAGGACCATTCGTTTCCTGACCAATTACATCATATTTTAATGGAATTGCTTCATCTTTTGCACGTGCTTCTAACAAACCAACGCGAAGCTGCGTTGTTACGAAGTCAGCACCTTTTAATGCCTCACGGCGATCAAGTGTTAAATGAATATCAATTGGTAAACCTGATTTTTTCACCATACGTTTCGCTAAGTCACCAACGATTTCTAACTTCTCTTTTCCTGCCTCAATATCTACTAACCAAATTTCACGAACAGGAAGCTCGTCATAACGTTTAATAAACCCTTCAATTAACTCTGGTGTATAACTAGAGCCACCGCCGATTGTAGCAATTTTAATTCCAGTCATGCTTTATTCCCCTTTCGCTTCTAGCTTTTTATAAAGGTCAATAAATTCTGCCGCTAATTCTTTTACCGTAATAGAATTCATTAAATGATCTTGCGCATGAATTAAAAGAACACTAATCTCTGTTTTTTCCCCTCTTGCTTCTGATTGTATGAGCTCTGTTTGGAAATGATGCGCTTCATTAATCGCTTCTTTCGCCTTTACCATCGCTTCATCAGCTTCTGCCATTTTCCCCTGTTTGGCAAATTGAAGTGCCTCCATTGCAAAGCTTCGTGCATTACCACTATTTAAAATCAATTGGAATGGAATTTGTTCTGCTGTAGTCATCATAATTACCGCCCTCTCTATTATGGTTCAACCGATTTAAATACCCCTTCAGTTTGAACATTTCTATTAAATTATTATTTTATTAATGATAGTTTGGTGTTCTTGTAGATGGGTCTCATCTTTCTGAACATGATATAAAGGTGATTGTTCTCACAGATAATGTTACCTGTGAGAACAATTACTATGTTACATAGGTACAGAGTTGTTATTTCCTTGTGCTGCTGCTTTTTCAGTACGAACAACAGAACGGTCAGATAATACAACGAATGGATAGTAGATTACCATCGCAATTACAAAGTTGAATAACTGTAGGAGTGCACCTGAAAGATGTCCACCTGTTACAAGATAACCACTAATAATTGGTGGTGTTGCCCATGGAATCATCACAACTGTTTTTGGTACCCAGCCAATAGATATCGCTGTATAAGAAGTAATTACTAATACGATTGGTGTTATGATAAACGGTAAAAATAAAATTGGATTTAAAATAATTGGTGTACCAAAGATTACTGGTTCGTTAATATTGAATGCACCTGGTCCAATTGATAAGCGAGATACACCGCGTAATTGTGCACTTTTTGCTACAAGTAATACGACCACTAAGAACGCTAATGTTGCACCAGAACCACCAAGATATACAAAAGTATCAAAGAATGGTTTTGTAATAATGTTTGGAACATCAAATGCAGATGTACCACCTTGGAATAACTTCATATTTTTCTCTAATGCCGGTAAGTATAATGGCTCAATAATACCACCAACGATATTTGGCCCATGTAAACCGAAGAACCAAAGAAGATGAACAAGGAGTACAATGACAATTGCACTTGGTAATGTCCCTGCTAAACTTTGCAGTGGTGATTGAATCGTATTAAAGATAAATTCATGAACACTTGTACCAGCTAATTTCACTGCTAATTGAATACCTGCAACTACTGTTAAGATAACAAATGCTGGAACTATAGCTGCGAAAGATCTTAAAACTGCTGGTGGTACTCCATCAGGCATTTTAAAAGTAATGTTTCTTTGTACAAAGAAACGGAATACCTCAGTAACAAGGAGTGCCACGATAATTGCTACGAATAACCCTTGTGCACCTGTCCAAGCTAAGTTCAATCCGCCTTCTTTCGGTGTTGTTGGCGTAAGAATAATTAACGCACCAAATGAAATAATACCTGCTGACAAACCATCAACGCCGTAAGATTTTGCTAAGTTATAACTTGTTGTAAATGCTATGATTAGTGCTAGAATTGCGAAAGAACCCGTCCACATTCCACCGCCAACTTGTTTCCACGTTTCACCAAACAAACCTTTCATGAACTCTTGGAAAGCTTCAGACGGAAAACCATTAATTAGTGATGCCAATGCACCAACTAAAATAAGTGGCATAACTGCAATAAATCCATCACGGATCGCAGCTAAGTGACGTTGCGATCCGATTTTACCAGCGACAGGAACAATATACTTCTCCATAAATGCAATAAACTTTTGCATTTCGCTTCCCCCCTAATTATTTTTTTAGTGTTAATGCGTGATCTAAAACTGCTTCTCCATTCATCATGCCGTAGTGCATTGAGTTAATAACATCGACTCCAACATTTTTCTCATCGGCAAGCGCTTTCATTGTAGAAAGCATGTAACGAACTTGTGGTCCTAGTAATAATACATCTGCTTGATCGATATTGTTTTTTACTGCATCCCCAGATACAGCCCAAATCTTACCTTCTAGACCACGAGCTTTTGCAGCCGCTTCCATTTTTGTAACTAGTAAACTTGTAGACATCCCTGCTGAACAACATAATAAAATATTCATTTATAAATCCCCCTTGTGTAGTATAAAAATTTTATGTTTTATTTATTTTTCTTTACGCTATTTATTAATGCAATTACCGTGCCAACTTTTCAAAACGCCTAAAATCAGCGTTTTTTCGAGTGATTTCTTTGTGTGTTACCGCTTTCAATTAGTGTGTCCCCCAAAAAACACACAGTGTGTTATAAAACACCTCACTTTTAACACATAACTGTATGAAAATAGATTAGTGTTTAGTTGTCTAGTTGTGTTTAAAACAAAAAAACACTAATTTTTTTAAAAGTGCGAAAATATAGTACCAAAAAATATAATATTTCAACTCAAATCAAAACAAATACCTATTCAAAACACTCGTCTAGTTATTGTCCAGTCAAACTCTATTAAATTACATAGAATAGAATAAAATAAAGTATTTTGAAAGGGGATTCCAATGCCAAAGCATAGAAAAAAGAAGAGAATGAAGATTTATAGAATACAGGTTCAAAATAAATGGTATAAACAAGAAGAGGATTCTGAATTAAATTCCAACACGGATACACTAGATCAACAGGACACTGAAGATAAACAAGACAGACCTGACAAACACGACGAACCAGATAAACACGACGAGGATGAAGACGATAAGCAAGTACAATCGGAAAATGTAATTATAGTACCCACAGATTCACACAGCTTAGATGTGTGGGATGAAATTTCTCTAAAGGAAATACAAGCTGGTGAACATACGAATTTATTTGAAGAAAAGAGTAATTATCAAAATATTAATTTAGTCCAAGTAAACGATGTTCGCTTATACTTGGACAAGCAACTACAATTCAGCTCCGTTGATGAGCAAATTTATCATGAAGCACTTGTGCATCCGATTATGTCAAAGGTAATTGATCCAAAACGTGTTCTCATATTAGGCGGTGGCGATGGTCTTGCCTTACGAGAGGTGTTGAAATATGAAACGGTTCTACATGTAGACCTTGTTGATCTAGATGGAGCGATGATTAATATGGCGCGTAACGTTCCTGAATTAGTTTCTTTGAACAAAAGCGCATTTTTTGATAATCGTGTGAATGCACACGTATGCGATGCAAAAGAGTTTTTGAATTCTCCTTCCTCTTTATACGATGTAATCATCATTGATTTTCCTGATCCAGCGACAGAGTTATTAAGTACTTTATATACAAGCGAACTTTTTGCTCGTATAGCTACGTTTTTAACAGAAGATGGTGCGTTCGTCTGCCAATCTAATTCACCTGCTGATGCACCTCTAGTATATTGGAGCATCGGTAATACAATTGAACATGCTGGATTAACTGTGAAAAGCTATCATACAATCGTTCCTTCTTTCGGAACTGACTGGGGATTTCATATTGCCGCTAACTCTGCCTATGTACTAAATCAAATTGAACAATTATATGTAGTGCCATCTCCTCGAACATTGCCTTCTCTTCTTTCTCCTTTATTTCAATTTAAAGAAGAGCATCTAGAACAACGTAATCTTGCTCTTTTAAATTCAGAATCGAATCTTATCCTACATCAATGTTACAAACAGGAAATGAAGTTTTAACGATATTATAGTGAGGAGTGCTACCCTATGGAATATTCTACTTTCGGTAAGCATATAATAGTAGATTTATGGGGAGTGGATTTTTCCCTATTAGATGATATTCACTTTTTAGAACACCATTTAGTTACCGCTGCAGATCACTCTGGTGCACATGTTTTAAACGTGAGTAAAAAAGAATTCCAACCGTATGGCGTTACTGTATTAGTTTTACTATCAGAAAGCCACCTTTCTATTCACACTTATCCAGAAAAAAACTTTGCAGCAATTGATTGTTATACATGCGGTACGACCGTTGAACCGCAAAAAGCGATTGATTATATCGTAAATATATTAAGACCAAATGAGATGCATATAAAAAAACTAATTCGTGGTACAGGAGAGATTATTACTGCCGATTAATTATCACTCTTACCCATCCGTAAAAAGGAGGATTGTAAATACCATCAGTGGAACAAACACTCCACTGATGGTACGGACACATACATAAAAAAACCTCGCATAAGCAAGGTTCATTCAGCCACCGACATCTCCCTATATAATTCTACAAATTCACTCGCCAATTCCTTCACTGTAATAGCATTCATTAAATGATCTTGTGCATGTACCATCAGCAGGGTAACTTCTGTCTTTTCCCCGCCAGCCTCTTTCTGTATGAGCTCTGTTTGTAAACGGTGCGCCTCTTGCAATTCATTTAACGCTTCTTGTAGTTTAGCTTCCGCTTCCTGAAATTCACCGCGCTTCGCGCAATCAATTGCTTCCATTGAACAACTTCTCGCATTTCCTCCATGCAAGATTAAATGAAAAGCTTTCGTCTCTATCGTATCCATTTTAGTTCTTTACTCCCCCTTTTCTTCCGCCACTTTTTGTTTATCCCATATTTTTAAGAACGGTAAGTAAATAAAGAATGCAAGTGCAAAGTTAACAAGTTGTAAAACAACACCTGAAATTTTCCCGCCTGATCCTAAATATCCACTAAAAAGAATAGGTGTCGTCCAAGGCACAGCCGCTCCGCTCGGACGTGCTACCCATCCCCACTCCATTGCAAAGTAAGAAACAATCGTTAACACAACTGGAACCAATATAAATGGAATAAGTAAAATTGGATTCATTACAATCGGCATACCAAAAGTTACCATCTCATTAATATTAAATATACCAGGCGCAATTGACAATCGCCCTAAACTTTTTAATTGCTGACTTCGCGCAAATAGTAACATTCCTACAACTAAAGCGAGTGTTGCACCAGAACCACCCATATAAATCCATAAATCAAAAAACTGTGCGGTAATCGTATTCGGTACATCTTGCCCTGCTTGGAAAGCAACTCGGTTTTGATCCATTAACGACAACCAAACGGGGCTCATTACACCACCAACAATAGTAGCACCATGAATTCCACACGACCAAAGAACATGAACGAGAATAACTGCTATTATTGCGCCCCAAAGACTAGCACCAAGTACACTAAGTGGTTCCTGTAAAATTTGCCCCACAATATTATGGATACTGCCAAAAGAAGTATTTTCTATAATTAAGCGCAAAATCCAAATAACCGTTACAACAATAAAACCTGGAACAAGTGCCGCAAATGAACGTGTCACAGCTGGTGGAACTGTCTCCGGCATCTTTATAATCATCTTTTTTTGTACAATAAACCGATAAAGTTCAGTAGATATAATTGCAATAATCATCGCTACAAACAACCCTTGGCTTCCCATTAACGCAGCTGGTATAACTCCATCTACAAGTATACTTTCTTTCGTATTTGGTATCATATACATAACTTGGAATGGTGTTGCAAGTAAAAACGTCACAAGCGACAATGCTCCGGATGCTAAAGCGTCCACTTTATAATATTCTCCAAGTCTGTAAGCGATTCCAAAAACGGCTATTAAAGCCATTATATTAAAAGTTGCACTAACTGGATACCCTAAAGCCCTCTGCCAATTCTCACCAAATAAACCTGCCATAAAATCATTATATCCTGGTATTGGTAATGCACTAATAATAAGGAAAAATGATCCAATAATCAAGAAAGGCATCGTCAAAACAATTCCATCACGAATCGCTTGCAAATGTCTCTGTTCTGCAACCTTCCCTGCCACTGGCATCACATATTTCTCTAAAAACCCTATCATCTATCCCACACTCCTCATGGTTTCATTAACAAAGCTGCTTGCAAGATAGCTTCTCCATTACAAAGCCCGTAATGGACAGATTGAATGACATCAACAGGTATTCCCTTGTCCTTACATAATTCTTTCATTTTCGGTAATAAATAACGTACTTGCGGTCCAAGTAAAAGTACATCTGCAGTATCAATATGATTTCGCACTTCTGAACCTGATACTGCCCAAACCTTTACCTGTATCCCTCTTGCCTCTGCTGCTTTCTCCATTTTTGTAACAATCAAACTGGAAGACATTCCCGCTGCACAGCAAAGTAAAATATTCATCTCGCTCCCCTCCCCCTTTTTCCAAACCTAAGTTATGGTGTAGCCCTTGCCAACACTAGGTTACAAATATATATGTCTAGATTTCTAACTGTATGCCGAGCTTAAAAACAAAAATTTCTCGGTTTTCACGCTATTCCATCTATCCGTATTTTCCTAGTAAAGAAGTCTCTAACTCGCTATAATAATTCAGTATGATTTTTTTAATTGATAGGAGGATATATTTATGAAGGCATATCGCTTTCCGCTTATTTTATTATCTTCTATCCTAATTGGTGGTTTCATTGGTTATTTCATGGGTGCCGATGCCGTTGCTTTAAAGCCGCTTGGTGACATTTTCTTAAACTTAATGTTTACGATTGTTGTACCTTTAGTGTTCTTTAGCATCGCGTCATCTATTGCTAATATGGATGGATTAAAACGTTTTGGTAAAATTATGTCTAGTATGGCTGGAACTTTCTTATTTACAAGTATTTTAGCTGCTATTTTTATGATTATTGTCGTGAAAGTATTCCCGCCAGCACAAGGTGTTGTATTAGAACTAACGCAGCCCGATAAAGCTGAAAAAGCTGTTAGTGTTGCAGATCAAATCGTCGGTATTGTAACAGTATCTGACTTCTCGAAGTTACTATCTCGTGAAAATATGTTAGCTCTTATTTTCTTCTCTATCTTAATGGGGGTTGCAACTTCAGCAGTTGGTGAAAAAGGAAAACCATTCGCTACATTCTTACAAGCTGGTGCAGAAATTTCAATGAAAGTTGTATCTTTCATTATGTACTACGCTCCAATCGGACTTGCTGCTTACTTCGCAGCATTAGTTGGTGAATTCGGACCACAACTTCTTGGAACTTACTTCCGAGCAGCAATGGTATACTATCCAGCGTCTCTCATTTACTTCTTTGTATTCTTCACGTTCTATGCATACCTTGCGGGTCGCAAACAAGGTGTACAAATTTTTTGGAAGAACATGGTATCTCCTACAGTTACATCACTAGCAACTTGTAGTAGTGCCGCAAGTATTCCAGCGAACTTAGAAGCAACGAAGAAAATGGGTATTTCTTCTGACGTTCGTGAAACAGTTGTCCTTCTTGGATCTACACTTCATAAAGACGGATCTGTTTTAGGCGGGGTATTAAAAATTGCTTTCTTATTCGGTATTTTCAACATGGAATTCGAAGGACCGAAAACATTAGCAATTGCACTTGTTGTTTCTCTATTAGTAGGAACAGTAATGGGTGCTATTCCGGGCGGGGGTATGATTGGTGAAATGTTAATCGTTTCTCTATACGGATTCCCACCAGAAGCATTGCCAATTATCGCAGCAATTAGTACAATCATTGATCCTCCTGCAACAGTGTTAAACGTAACAGCAGATAACGCTTGTGCCGTAATGACAGCTCGCCTTGTAGAAGGTAAGGACTGGATCAAAAACAAATTTGCTTAATAAATAGAAAGAGGATGCTCGTTTGGAGCATCCTCTTTTTTATTGTTAATCCATTCCGCCACAAATTTGTTATAATCTTCACAAATATTCCACACCTATTATCCATTCTCCGTACTATAATCATGTATGGAAAAGGAGATGGACATAATGACTCAAAGCGCACCAGAATTTAAAATTTTGCAAAGCATTGCATTCCTTGCTGTCGTTTTGCAAAGTTCCTTATTATACACAATGCATCAAGGAAATGTCTTACTTGAGCAATCCCTCATTATGGGCATGCTATTCAACCTTGCAAAATTTTCAGCACCTGCATTCATATTTATCGTTGGCTTTCACTTAATTCGGCAATATACAAAGCAACTAGCCTACACAGAATATATTTATGAAAAAGCCGCACATTTACTCATTCCTTATTTCTTCTGGTCTATTCTTTACTTATTAACAACAAACGATATGATTACACTACAAAGCGGAATAAAAAGTTTATTACTCGGAACAGCCGCGCCCCATCTTTGGTACGTGATTATGATGTTCCAAATTCATTTATTGTTCCCTTTGCTGTGCACACTATTTTATTGGTTTCAAAAACGAACAGAAAATAAAAAAGACATATATAAATATATGACCATCTTTGCTTCTCTATATTTCCTCTTAATGTGGTATTCTTCTCACTACATTTTTAATGGAGAGAAATTGACTAGCTCAACCATTTTACATTATACAGATCGTTCCTTCTTCTTCTACTCATTCTATTTCGTCATGGGAGGAATAGCTGCTGTATCATTAAAAACTTGGCGTATATTTGTCATGAAACATATTCCGCTTATAACAATCTTATTTTTCATCTTATTTTTATTCATCAATTATGAGTTATTTAGTTTTTACGGCGCCAATTCTATTCATTTAACGGTTTCTACTTATTTAAAACCGTCCATGTTTTTATATATTGTTTGTGAAATTATGATACTGTACGTGTTATCTATTACAATTGTACAGCGACGTGGTTTCTTATATAAAGCTTTACGTTTTATCGGGAATTACACGTATGGCGCTTATTTAGCTCATTTTTTCTTCTTGCAACTATGTACAAAATTTCTTTCCTTATTCGCACTGCAAGAAAACACAATATTATATAGCCTATTATTATTTACAATAACGGCCACAATCTCCATTTCAGCAATGGTCATTTGCAGTACACTACCATTTCATACATGGATTACAGGACCTTCCCCTACGACAAATATGAGATGGGCGAAGATTGTACTTCGGAAAAATCACGAAAAGGTATTCAAACCATATCTTTGATATAATAGAATTCCATACAAGAAAAGAAAGTAGGACACACCTATGATTAATCAAATTGGACAAATTATGTTATATGTAAATAATCAAGATGAATCAGTACAATTTTGGACAGAAACAGTAGGATTCCAAATCGTTGCGGAAGAAAATAACGGTCAAGGATTTCGCTGGATTGAAATTGCGCCGGCAAAAGAAGCTGGAACAAGCATCGTCCTTCACGATAAGGCGTTAATTGCGAAGATGCAACCTGAATTAAACTTAAATACCCCTTCACTTATGTTCTTCTCTACTAACTTAGATCAACTGTATAAAGATCTTTCTGAGAAAAGTGTTACCGTTGGACAAGTTGTAGATTTACCTACTGGTAGAGCATTCAACTTTGCTGATAATGAAAATAACTACTTTGCGGTTATGGAAAAGAAATAAGAAAAAGCTATCCGAAAAGGTCATAATAAAACCTTTTCGGATAGCTTCTTTTATTAAGAAACTTGCTCTGCATTCGTTTCCTTATGCTGTATATGACTCGTAACCCATGTGATTCCGCCAGCAACAACGAGATAGCATAACAATATTAAAATTTGCATTTGTAATTGCGACCAATCGCCTAAAGAAATCACATCTTGTAACCCTCTAAGAGAATGAGACATTGGGAGAAACTGTCCAATTTTGCTAAGCACAGCTATATTTAACTCTCCTGGGAAAGTACCTCCGCTCGTCGCTAATTGAAGAACGAGAAGCGTTACCGCTGCGAACTTCCCAACAATGCCGAATACCGTTACTAACATAAGAATAAATGTCATGAACGTAAAGGAAATAACAATACTTGATAAAACAAAGAGTGATACACTTGCAACTTCTAATTTCATAACTCCTAACACTACCACATCTACAAGTAGTGCTTGAATGAGTCCAATTAAATATACTAATCCTAGTTTATTAATAAAATGTACTGTTCCGCTTACCTTCATATTTTGTCTACGGCCAAGAGGTAAAATATTCGATGCCATAATTCCGCCAACATAAAATGCCAGTGATAAAAAGTATGGTGCAATACCTGAACCGTAGTTAGGCACATCAGAAACTGTCGACTTCACTAATTGAACCGGCTCTGAGAACATCGTATTGCGTGCATCATCATTGCGAACATCCGCTATCTTCTCTGCGCCCTCTCCCAATTTCGTAGAAAGTTCTTTCGCACCATCGTCAAGTTTAACAAGTCCGTTCGTTAACTTATCAGCACCATGATTCAGCTCTGTTCCGCCACTCGCAAGGTGATTTACACCTTCTTGTAATGATGTAAATCCATTTCCCCACTTCGTAAATCCATCAGCTAAATTCGAAGTACCATCTGCTATCTTTTTCGTTCCAGCGGTAGCTTCGTTTAACTTAACTCCGAATGTATTCATGCCTTCCTCAATCTTATGCTGACCATCAGTAAGCTTCCGCGCACCTTGTGTCAATTGCTGTTGGCTATTATTTAAAGTGTTTGTTGCTTTAGCTAATCCGTTAGAAGTAGCAATGATCTTTTGAAAAGCAGGATCTTGCTGCACTTCTGGATGACTTTTCACGTACTCTTCTAATTGTTGTTTTACACTATTTGCTGCATTGTCCGCTTTCACTTGCCCTTCAGCAAGTTTCTCACTTCCGTTCACCCATTCATTTGTACCAGCACTTAATTCACTAACTCCTGATTGTAAAGACTTCTCACCCTGTGCTAGCAGCTCCATACCATTATGAAGTGATGTCGCTCCCTGACTAAGCTCATTTGCTCCCCCAGTTAAGGCCGATTGACTAGAGGCAAGCTTATCACTTCCTTCTTTTAACTTCACTGTTCCATCATTTAAACGATGAATACCATCTGCAAGCTGATTCGCCCCATTTTTTGCATCCGTCGTTCCTTCGTGCAACTTCTCAGCGCCATTACTTGCATCACTCAACCCTTGTGCCAAATCTTGAAACTTTGAAAAGACACCTTCTGTATAAGATTTCGTAATGCTATTTGAAATTTTTGTTTTCATATTTTCAACAGCTGTCGTTCCAATTTGAGCTGCTACAAAGTTTTTCCCTGGATTTACTTTGTACTGCAGCCTCGCCGGCTCTGGTTTCTCATCCATTAGTGTACTTACCTTTTTAGAGAACTCCTCCGGAATCGTAACCACCATATAATACTTATCTTCTTTTAGCCCTTCATCAGCATCTTTTTCTGATACGAAATGAAACGCCAATTCCTTATTCTCTTTTAAATTTTTAACAAAATCGTCTCCAGCCTGGATTGTTTTTTCATCCATCACAGCACCCTTATCTAAATTAACAACTGCAACAGGTAATTTATCTAATTTTCCGTACGGATCCCAATATCCAGCTAAGAAGAATCCTGAATAAATTAAAGGAACGATTAATAAAAAAATTAAAGCGATACGTCCATGTTTATGGTTCCACATCGCCTTCCAATCTTTAAATATAAGTTGAATTCCCTTCATGAAACATACTCCTTCTCCTAATTTAACACCCTTCGAATGGTTTAACAGATTTACTATACACGTCACTTTCCATACTGTATAATACATCTTTAATTATCAATTCATTCCTTTTGGTCTATAGAAAGGGGATTCGAAGTGGAACTTCTTCAATTAAAATACTTTCAGACAGTCGCACGACTAGAACATATGACAAAAGCAGCTGAAGAATTGCATATCGCGCAGCCTTCACTCAGTAAAACAATCGCTAGACTAGAAAAGGACTTAGGCGTCCCCTTATTTGATCGCCAAGGTCGACAGATTACATTAAACTCTTTCGGCAAAGTATTTTTAAAACGAGTAGAACGCATTTTTCATGAATTAAGTGAAGGGGAACGCGAAATTAAAGATTTAGCTGAATTACAACGAGGCTCTATTACACTTGCAGTTTCTATTCCAAGAATATTACCCGAGCTACTCGGTTCTTTTTTACTAGAACACCCTAACGTTCGATTCCAACAATTTCTCGCATCTACTCCTTCTATGAAACGGCAACTAGATAATATGGAAATTGATTTTTGTATCTCCTCTGTACCAATTGAAGGCGAGGAAATGGTTTGGGAACCACTTATCACAGAAGAAATTTTCTTAGCTGTTCCTTCAGGACATCGGTTATCAAACCGCGAAAGTATCTATTTGCATGAAGTAAAAGACGAATCGTTTATTAGTATGAACACTGGTTACGGATTTCGGCACTTAACAGATGAATTTTGTAAAAAAGCTGGTTTCACTCCACATATCGCTTTTGAAGTAGATGAACCAACCGTGATTAGCGATCTCATTAAGCAAGGTCTTGGCATCGCCTTTGTCCCAAGTTTAACTTTATTAAAAAACTCTACTTTAGCATCAAATAAGTTACGTATTATTGAACCGAATTGCGAACGAACTATCGGCTTAAGTTGGTCGAAGAAGCGCTATTTATCAAACACCGCCCAGCAATTTCGTGAATTCGTGATTGATTACTTCTCCAATATTAGGGCGTAAAATTATATCGCTTTACAAACAAATAACGACACAAATAAAAGGTACCATCCCAATAGGGTGGCACCTTTTATTTTTTACTCTTATCCAATTCCATTTCCGCTAAAAGCGGCAATACGTTATCGAAAATATGTGTATTATTATTCTCACCTGTTACATATCCACCATAATATCTACTAAATACATTATCATTTCGGAATGTATTCATCCGCTCATACAATTCCTTCGCAAACTTTGTATCACCTGTTTGTAGTACGTACAAAATTGTTAATCCGTAAGATGCTGGTGATTCATAGTTCACAGCTTGTTTTCCCGTTTCTAAGTTATAACGACCATATAACTTTTCGTCTTCGCGAAATTTCTTCTTTATAAATTCCAAATAAGCATCTGATGAAAGACCGCCTAAACTACGATGATAAGCAACGTATGATTGATCAATAAGATTCACTTCTTTATCGTACGTAAATGTCCCATCATCTTTATACTCTTTCGGGAATGCCCAGCCCTGCCTTGGATAATCCGCTAAAAACTGAACAACTTCCTGATACTGCTGTGCAGAAATTTTTCCGTACTTTTTCATATAAGAGAATGCATGCGGATTTATGTAAGATGTTGTTGCAAAGTTATTTTGTTTCCCTGTATCTGCATCGTAATAATCAACGTAATAATTACCTTTTTTATTATAACGAAGTACAGAATCACTCAATTGATCTGCAAGGTTTTTATAGCGATCTTCCTTGTACATTTCATAAGCACGATATAATTGTTCTATAATACGAAGATCATCGATAAGTGCATTAGTAGCTGACTGCATTTCTCCCTTTTCAGAGATTTTCCATATAACGATGCGATCCTTGTGTACAAAGTTATTTTGAATAACCTTCACTTGTTCATCAAATAAAGCTTGATCATCTTTATCAAGTGTATATTGTAGCCATAACCCTGCAGATTCTGATAAAGCTTCACGGCCCTTCGCTTCACCCTTACCTGCCTTTGTATCCTCTAAGCGATACGTTGCAAGTGTTCCATTTTCATTCACCATATGTCGTAAAATAAAATGCTCGGTACGATTTCCTTGTAAAGCTGACCAAAATACAACTCCACCTAAAGCGATTAAGAGAATAACCCCAATCCCTATATATAAACGTTTTCGCAAGCTTTTCACCTCCTTTTAAGGCTAACCTTAATTTTACCAGAACATACGCAAATATAAAAAAGACAATCCTTTAGATTGTCTCTCTCACCTTATCCTTCGCAGGCCTCTTTAGAAGGTCTATATAGCGATTCCACAAGTCGATCATATTCACGACGCGTAATTTCTTTATTATACAACTTTAATAATAAATCTCTATGCTCTCTTGAAAATGCCATCTTTTTAATGACTTCAGGATACATAAAACACCCTCTCCATTTCACATAAACTTCTTCATCCCGGAAATAGAACTTACGTTCGCATAAAAGATTATAAAAGATTCAGCCCTAAAAAACAAATAAAATATTACCAAATATAAATTTCTTTCTTTTTAGAATATTTAAACACTATATTACCGTACTCATTTTTTAAATACATATATATTTTTGGTAGTTTTTTGAATAAATTTTCCAATTCAATCAGAAAATAATGGCAAAAAGAAGGGGAGTATACATATGGATACCGTAACATTAGCAAGGGCATTTTTTGGTTCTTCATTAGCATTCCACATTATCTTTGCAACGCTTGGAGTCGGGCTTTCTTTAATGATTTTTATAAGTGAAATACTCTATCACTGGAAGAAAGATTCCGACTATGCCATTATGGCAAAAAGATGGACAAAGGCTTTTGCTATCCTTCTCGGTGTAGCAATTCCAACTGGAACAATTGTTGGTGTACAAATTTCACTTCTTTGGCCTGGTTTCGCCAAAATTGTTGGACAAGTTATTTCCGTTCCGTTTCAAATTGAGATTTTCGCCTTCTTTTTAGAGGCTTTATTCATGTCTATTTACGTATATGCGGCTGATAAACTACCTCCAGTTATGAGATTAATCTCGCTATTTTTCGTTATGATTGGCGCCACTGCATCTGCCGTGCTTATTACATCGGCAAACACATGGATGAATACACCCGCGGGCTTTTCAATGAATCCAGATGGCTCAGTTTTTAACGTTGATCCGTGGAAAGCTTTCTTTAATCCGAGCTTTGGCACAAGTGCATTCCACGTCGTTATTACGGCCTATACAACTGGAGCAGCTGTTATTGCTTCTATCGCTGGATTTAAATTATTAAAGAAAAATTTAAGTGCTCGTGAAATTGCTTACCATAAAAAAGGATTATTGCTCGGGCTTGTCGTTACATTTATCACAGGTGCTACGATGTGGCTTTCAGGACACGAATCTGCTATTGCCTTACATAAACATTCACCTGAGAAACTAGCATCTGCTGAAGCTTTGTTTGAAACGACATCACACGCGCCTTTATCGATTGGCGGGGTTGTGGACCCTAACACACTTGAACTAAACTATGCCCTTGAAATTCCGAACATGCTTAGCTTATTAGTGGGACTAGACCCTAACACCGTTGTAAAAGGTCTAAAGGAATTCCCGCAAGAAACATGGCCACCATTTTACACACATACACTGTTCAATTTAATGGTCGGCACCGCTGCCTTTACCTTTGCAGTTGCAGCTATTTCCCTCTTATATTGGTACTTTGTTTACCGAAAAAAAGGAGTAGAGTTACCGAAGTGGCTTCTTTGGGGAGCTGCCGCCTGTGGACCCGTTATGTTGCTCGGTATTGAATTCGGATGGATTTTTAGTTGTAGTGGTCGTCAGCCATGGACAATTTATGGCATGCAACGCACGGTAGATGCTTCTACGCGCGCTGATTTCGTCGGTCCTTTATTTGTTTTATTCATCATTTTATATATCGGACTCGGTATTTTAACAGTCTTTGTACTACGGACATTCTTTAAGAAACATCCGTTAAAGAATGATTTACATCACGAAGGAGGCGATTCTCGTGCATGAGGAAAGCATTGCAATCATCATCTTATGGGCTCTTATTTTCGTATATAGCATACTAGGGTCTATTGATTTTGGAGCTGGTTTTTGGGGCATGGTATACGCTAAACACCCGACGCTTGCTGCCAAGCTTGCTAATCGGTACTTATCACCTACTTGGGAAGTAACAAATACGTTTCTTGTCTTTGTCGTCGTTGCTTTTCTCGGTTTCTTCCCAAAAGCGGCCTTTACCCTTGCAACCGTTATGTTTGTACCAGTTATGTTAATTTTAGTACTCGTTGCGATTCGTAGTACATTTATGGTATTTGCTTACTCCCTGCCAAAATACCAACACCTTCTTCGGATTATTTCAGGTATTACCGGGCTCTTAATCCCAGCTCTATTAATTACCGTTCTGCCAGTTACAGAAGGTGCCTATATTACGATGTCTGAAGGAAAAGAAGTGCTCCTTTACGGAAAACTTCTTTCTAGTCCCGTTATTTATTGTTATATGCTCTTCGGACTAACTTCGGAACTATTTCTATCATCTCTCTTTCTTGCTGATTTTGCTAGGGAACAAGGTTCTGAAGATACGTACCGAATTTATAGAAGAAATGCCATCATACTTGGTCCTGCAACGCTCGTGACTGCTATTATCGCTCTCGTTGTAATGGACCCTGAAACACACTGGCTTATGCAAGGACTAATAAAGCAATTCCCATGGTTTACAGTCTCTATCATTTTATTTGTTATCGGATACTCTTCCCTTTGGTGGACAAATAAGAAATATGGCACACTAGGCTTTCCTCGCATTGCAGTTTTAGCTGTCGTCGCTCAATATGCATTTGCAAGCTACGCTTACGGCGTCGCCCATTTACCTTATATCATTTACCCGGACGTAACTGTATTTACAAGCTTTACGACGGTCGAAACATTCTATGCACTTCTTATTCTTTACGCAATCGGGATTGCAATTTTACTACCAGGATTTATTTTCTTCTGGAATTTATTCTTAAAAGATCGAACATTTTTAAAGGAAAAATAGTAAATTAGGGGCATTCACACATAGAATGCCCCTAATTTATTAGACTCCTCTCCTAATAGTTATTACACTACTCCTTATACTTGCCTTATTGCTCAAAATACACATATTCACTAGATTAAGGTAGATGCCTAGTTCTTCTTATTTTCTTTTGAATATAATGCTATATAAACTTGAGACAAGCTACATTTGTTCAAGGGAAAGTAGAAAGGTAGGTTAAATATGAGCATTGAAATATGGATTACTATTATTGTATTTTTCTTAACGATGATTGTTATCTTTTGGCGACCTCGCGGTTTAAATGAGGCGTGGCCGGCAGCAGTCGGCGCTAGCATTATCCTCATTACTGGACTTGTATCAAAACCAGACGTCATGGACATTATAAGTAAAATCGGCGGTGCCTCTATAACGATATTAGCGACCATCGTTATGGCGGTTATATTAGAAAGCTTCGGCTTCTTCCACTGGTCTGCAGCGAAGCTCGCAAATTTAGCGAAAGGTTCCGGACGACGCCTATACTGGTACATTCAATTACTATGTTTTCTTATGACTCTTTTATTTAATAATGACGGTAGTATTTTAATTACAACACCGATTTTGATTTTACTTCTGAAAAACCTTCAATTAAAACCTCATCAACAAATCCCTTATTTATTAAGCGGTGCTTTAATTGCCACTGCATCTAGTGCACCAATCGGTGTAAGTAATATCGTAAACTTAATCGCATTAAATATTGTTAATATGACTCTTTATATGCATACAGCTATGATGTTTGTACCTGCAACATTAGGGCTACTGTTTATGTCATGGCTCATGTATACAGTTTTAAAGAAAAAAATTCCAGAAAGATTGCCTGTTTCTTCATATGATATTGAAGAAATTTTCTTCACGAAAAACTTCCATCCGTTAAAAGGACAAAATTCTGTTAATACGAAACAAAAACGTACGAAATTCATGTTAAAAGTATTAGGCTTCGTTTTCCTTATGCGCTGTCTTCTATTCGTTGCATCCTTCTTATCGATTCCAATCGAAATCGTTGCCGTACTCGGTTCACTCGTTCTTCTCATCTGGAGATGGTACTACTTACGAACAAACCCAGTCGATATTTTGAAAAAGACACCGTGGCACATTTTAATTTTCGCTTTCTCTATGTATGTAATTATTTACGGGCTTCATAACGCAGGGTTAACAGCGGCACTTGTAAGTTGGCTTGAACCAGTTGTAAGTCAGCATCTACTCTATGCCAGCTTTGCAATGGGCGGACTCGTTTCCCTCCTCTCTAACGTCTTCAATAACCACCCTGCACTTATGATTGGTACAATCACATTAACAGAAATGGGACTAGATCCAGTCACATTAAAAACTATCTATCTCGCAAATATCATCGGTAGTGACATCGGTTCACTATTATTACCAATCGGTACACTAGCTTCCCTCATTTGGATGTATATCTTAAGACAAAACAAAATTAAAGTGAAATGGAAAGATTATTTAAGCGTATCTCTCATCGTAATCCCACTCACAACAGTCGTCACATTATTCCTCTTATACTACTGGGTACAATTATTCTTCACCTTATAAAGTGAAACTTTATAAGGTGGGTAGGTGTTCATCCCCCACTGATTATTAGCCCGCACCAATCGGGCGTTTACGGGCAGTTTATCTCCCACCTAACTTCTTTGCTCCAGCCGAATTTTGAGGTAGGAGTTTTACTGCCCACAAATAGCGGGATAGACGACAGAAGCCCCCTTTGCTACCGTCTTAGCAAAGGGGGCTTCTTCTATATTTAAGTTAGGTACAGTGTGATCAATCAAGTAAAGAGGTGTAACGTGTTATTGATATAAGTGACTACCAGTTTCTTTGAATTCTACCGCTTTCTCTTTCATTCCTTTTTCAATTGCTTCTGTCGTTTCTAAGTCATTTTCTTTCGCATATTCACGAATATCATGTGAAATTCTCATACTACAAAACTTTGGGCCACACATTGAACAGAAATGCGCTGTTTTCGCCCCTTCTGCTGGCAACGTTTCATCATGGTACTCCATCGCGCGTTCAGGATCTAAAGATAAATTAAATTGGTCGCGCCAACGAAATTCAAATCGTGCTTTTGAAAGTGCATCATCACGCTGATGAGCCGTTTTATGCCCTTTCGCAAGATCGGCTGCATGCGCAGCGATTTTGTACGTAATAACCCCTTCGCGAACATCATCTTTGTTCGGTAAACCTAAATGTTCTTTCGGGGTTACATAACAAAGCATCGCCGTTCCAAACCAGCCGATCATCGCAGCACCAATCGCTGAAGTAATATGATCATAACCTGGTGCAATATCTGTCGTTAACGGTCCAAGTGTATAGAACGGCGCACCCTGACAAATATCAAGTTCTTTCTCCATATTTTCTTTAATTAAATGCATCGGTACATGCCCAGGTCCTTCAATCATAACTTGCACATCATGTTTCCAAGCGATTTTTGTTAATTCACCAAGTGTCTCAAGCTCAGAAAACTGCGCTTCGTCATTTGCATCTGCAATAGAACCTGGACGTAATCCATCTCCAAGAGAAAACGAAACATCGTACTGCTTCATAATTTCACAAATCTCTTCAAAGTGAGTATATAGGAAGTTTTCTTTATGATGGAATAAACACCACTGCGCCATAATCGAACCACCGCGCGAAACAATACCTGTCATACGCTTTGCAGTAATTGGAATGTAACGAAGTAATACACCAGCGTGAATCGTGAAGTAATCAACGCCTTGCTCCGCCTGCTCAATTAACGTATCACGATATACTTCCCACGTTAAATCTTCTGCAATTCCGTTTACTTTTTCAAGCGCTTGATAAATTGGCACAGTTCCAACTGGTACCGGAGCATTACGAATAATCCACTCACGTGTTGTATGAATGTTTTTACCTGTAGATAAATCCATAATCGTATCTGCACCCCAGCGAGTTGCCCACGTCATCTTCTCTACTTCTTCTGCAATAGAAGACGATACAGCAGAGTTTCCGATATTTGCATTTACCTTCACGTGAAAATTACGTCCAATTATCATCGGTTCCGCTTCAGGATGGTTAATGTTCGCCGGCAAAATCGCACGACCTTCTGCAATCTCCTTACGAACAAATTCAGGCTCTACCCCTTCACGAATCGCAACATATTCCATCTCAGACGTAATAATGCCATTACGCGCATAATGCATTTGCGAAACATTTGCACCTTGCTTCGCTCTAAGCGGCTTACGATCCATTTGCGGGAAAACAGGTGTATGTTTTGAAGCCACTTTCACACCGTCATCCTCAGGTTTAATTTCGCGTCCTTCATAAGCTTCCACATCACCACGCCCCAAGGTCCAAGAGTGGCGCGGCGCCTGCAACCCTTTTTCCAGCTCCACTTTATACTCTGGATCTGTATAAGGTCCACTCGTATCATACACACGGATTGGCGGATTTTGAACACCGTTCGTATCGCTTTGTTCAATCTCGCGCATTGGTACTTTCATACCTTCACGTGTTCCATCCACATACACTTTCTTACTTCCTGGTAAACTCGATTTCAATTCAATTTGCTCAGCTGAAACAGACTGTTTCATAACCTTTGTTGCCCCCCTGTTCGTGACAAGGACGAGATATGGCCAGCGCATGCCAAAATAAAAAGAGCCAGGTCCATAAAAGAATAAGGACCTGGCTCATAAAGACATAATTATGTAAAGCCGTTAACTTCCCTACGCTGGTACGAGCCAGATCAGGTCCAAAGGGTTAAGAAGTTCACACGCTTCTCTCTCAGCCTACGCATACGTTAGGCACCCCTAGTTTATCACTGATTTAATTTTCAATACTTTCCCATCATACACTATAATCTGAAAAATGCAAAGTTTATTTCTTTTGTTGCTTACGGAATCATCCAAGTTAAATAATAAGCCTGCACATACGTCATAATCCCAACAATAGTAACGAAGAATAAACTATGCTTCAATGTAAAGCGGAACAAATCTGACTCTTTCCCAGCAAGTCCAACTGCCGCACAAGCAATCGCAATTGATTGCGGAGAAATCATTTTACCTGTTACACCGCCCGTTGTATTTGCTGCAACAAGAAGCACTTCAGATACACCAACTTGCTGCGCTGTAATTGCTTGTAAATTCGAGAACAGTGCGTTCGCTGACGTATCTGATCCTGTTAAGAATACGCCAATCCATCCTAAGAATGGTGAGAAGAACGGGAATAATCCGCCAGTTCCTGCAAGTGCTAATGCTAATGTAGAAGATAGACCAGAATAGTTTGCGATAAATGCGAATCCTAATACGAATCCAATAGATAGAATTGGCATTTTTAGTTCATTTAACGTTTCTTTAAATGTTGCTACTGCATCTTTTGCACTCATTTTCAAAATAAAGATAGAAATGATACAAGCAATTAAAATTGCTGTTCCAGTCGCTGATAAAATATCTAATTTCAAGATTGCTTCATAAGGTGTTGGTTTATTTACAATAGGCTCTGCTTTCATTACTAAATTGTGCAAGCTTGGAACTTCAAATTTAAATACGAGACTTTCTAAAGCGCCGCCCGGAGCGAATAACGCTTTAAAGAAACTCTGGCTCCAGATGACTACCATCACAGTCAAAATAATGAACGGAGACCATGCTTTTACTACTTTTCCTACCGTTAGTTTCGGCATAGATGTCGTTGTCGTCGCCGCGGCTACTTCACTATTCGCTTGCTTAGTTTGATAAATTTCTTTCGGCTGCCAAACTTTTAAGAATAGCGATAAACTTACTAAACTTACAAGTGCTGACGTAATATCAGGAAGTTCTGGCCCTAAAAACGTCGCTGTAATAAACTGTGTAATTGCAAATGAACTACCCGCTACAAATAAAGCAGGCCACGTTTGTTTTACTCCTTTAAAGCCATCCATTAAAAATACGATAAAGAACGGAACAAATAAAGATAAGAACGGTAATTGATGCCCAGCCATTTGTCCAATTTTATGCGGATCAATGCCTGTCACTTGTCCAGCAACTGTAATCGGAATCCCCATCGCTCCGAAAGCTACTGGTGCAGTATTTGCGATTAAACAAAGACCTGCTGCATATAAAGGATTTAGCCCAAGGCCTGCCAGAAGCGCTGCCGTAATCGCTACTGGTGCACCAAATCCTGCTGCCCCTTCCAAAAATGCTCCAAATGAAAATCCAATTAAAATAACGAGTAAACGATGGTCATTCGTAATGGATAATACAGATGCACGAATGACATCAAATTGACCTGTTTTCACAGAAATTTCATATAAAAATACTGACATAATGATAATCCACGCAATTGGCCATAATCCGTATAAGAAACCGTATCCGGTCGCTGCCATTGCCATTGTGAATGGCATTTTATACGCAAATAACGCCACCAAAATCGTTAATACAACTGTAATAAATCCTGCCACATACCCCTTCATGCGGAAAACCGCTAAAGCTAAGAAAAAAAATATGATTGGAATAAGTGCGACTGCTGCCGAAATCCAAATGTTACCGAACGGATCGTAAACTTGTGTCCATGTGTTCATTGTTCTCTCCCCCTAAAGAATCCCCTTTTAAATAAGATATAACCTTATCAATAGACTACCGGGTCATCAGACCTTTAAGCCTAAAAAATACAAAACGTTTAAGAAAACGTTTTCAATAATTTTATCACAACAATTTTCATTTAAAAAGATTTTTTTGAAAATTTCATCATTTAAAACAGAAAATCTTACAAAAACGTCACGTTCTTGTAATGTTAATCGATAGGAAGCTCGCCAAATCTACTGCATACTAAAGGTATAACAACGAACATTACTTATGAGGTGATATATATGAACGGAAACAAAATATTAGCAGCTTTATCATACTTTAGTGTATTATTTGCGCCTATCTTATTCCCTATTATCGTGTGGATTGTGGGCGATTCTGAAACAAAACCACATGCAAAACGTGCTCTATGGACACACATTATTCCAAGTATCGCAACATTTATTGGATTAGTTATTTTAGGAATTATGGGCATCGGATCTGATCAACCAGACGTAACACTTGGAATTGGAGCAATCATCGTCTTATGTATTTGCGGGATCATTAGCTTATACTACTTTATTTGGAATATCGTGAAAGGTATTAAGGTACTGAAAGCTTAGTTTTAAACAAACGTTTGATTAAAAAGGAACTGTCCAAAAATTGATGTCGCATGATCGTAAATGAAATTTTATCGGCGATTCGACAAGGAATATCGACTTAACTACAAAATACGACAAGAATAACCTACCTATTAATAACAAAAAAACCGTCCCAAATACCTTTTGGGACGGTCTTTTTATCTTCTGCGTTTCTTCTTTTTCCTCATCATTTTCTTGCGGCGCGTATTCGCTTTATCCGCTATAATGTGGAGCGTACTCGCCACAACAATCCCCATTACAAACGTTACAATTTCAACCTCGTGTTCCTTCGCAATTTCTATTAAATTTCCACCGAATGCGATTATATTTAATAGGAATAAAAACGGAGAAAACACGATTAACATGTATGCAATACGAATAATATCACCAATTATAATCGTATGTGTGAAGAAGGAACGATGGGGCATTACGCTCCTATATGGATACCAAAAAATACGGAGGAATCCCCATTTATTATACGCATTACTGTACGTATCTAAATCCGGTGTTAGAAATGAAGTACCTACTAAAAAGCCAATTGCAAAAGTTAATAAAAAATCAAAACTTGTTAATCCATACGAAAAGAGCATAAACAAAACAACCGGAAGGGATATTAAGTTTATTTTCGTATGCGTTCTTCCTGATGGCATAATGCACTTCCTCGCTTACGTTCGCCCTGTCATCCTATGACAGTTCTCACCTATTGATCTAATTTTTGATCGATAAATGATGTGTCTATATCCGAACCAAACCATTCTGCCAACTTCACTCGTGCCTTATCTTTCACATCTTCATTTACGTATATCGATGCTTGTAATAGTGCGGCCATTAACGCACCTAAATCATCCGTATAACCGACTCCAGCAATGAAATCTGGAATGGCATCAATCGGTGCAATGAAATAAGCAAGTGCTCCGATTACAATAATTTTCACTCGTTTTGGAACATCCGGTCTTTGCAACACGTAAAACAACAATAAACTCGCATAGATTACCGACTGCCCTGCCTGCTTCGCAACATGTTTTATTTTCTTCCAAAACGCTTCAACTGAAAATTTTTGTTTCATTCAAAAGCCTCCCTATTTTCAAAAGAAATAAGCTACAATATGTTATGTTATCAGTAAAAGTTCATCAAAATTACACATAATCTATCAATGAAATTTCATTGTAACAAACAAAACCAAAAAGAACAAGTGTTCGTTAATTTTTTCATATTTTCCTTCATATAATAGTTTTCTAGACAACCACTTAAAGATTTCTATTCCATATTTCTCAACCAAAAAACTTTCAATTCCGCTTAACATTCTTTTCTATTTTTGTTATATTTTCTAGTTGACGGGCATATAAACGAATGTTAAAGTTTTCTCTGGTAGTGACAAGTCACATACAAAAAATGTAAAATGTTATAGTGTTTCTCAGAAATGAATTTTGTTGTATAATACAGAAATGACGTTATGCTTATGAGCAGCACAAGAAACCAAAAAGGGTATGCATAGTTAAAGTCGTATATGGGTGAATATAGAAACTCTAATTATGGCCAATAAAACTATGTATTTTTTATTTTAACATTTTTCGCTCCAAAATCGACCAAGCCTGATAGAGAAAGGGTGGAAATGAATGAAAGAAACCATGAAATCACAATTTCAAAATGTGCGTTTTACTTTATTCGTAGCTTTGGCCGTATGGCTAAAATCCTACATCATTACACGCACTAGCTTCGATTTAAAACTTGAATCTTTCATGCAAGAATTCATTTTATTCATTAGTCCATTAGCAGCATCATTACTGTTTGTGGGTCTTGCATTATTTGCAAAAGGGAAAAAACGTAACTATATAGCACTAGGAATTAACTTTATCTTAACGTTCATTCTTGTTGGTAACGTAATGTTCTACGGATTCTACAATGACTTCGTTACTTTACCAGTACTAGGACAAACGTCTAATTTCGGAAGTTTAGGTTCTAGTGTGAAAGAATTATTTAACTACAAAATCATCCTTGCATTTGCGGATATTATCGTATTCTTCGTTCTATTGAAGAAGAAGAAAGATTTTGCACCGACAGAACGTGTAGCGCGTCCGATGCGTTCCCTATACTTCGTGTCAACGGTTGCTATTTTCTGCGTAAACCTAGGATTTGCAGAAGCTGAGCGTCCAGAACTATTAACACGTTCATTCGACCGCGTTATGCTTGTTAAAAACTTAGGATTATATGTACACCAAGCATACGATCTTGGCTTACAAGCAAAATCAAGTTCACAAAAAGCGTTTGCTGATGGTAGTAAATTACAAGAAACAGAAAACTACGTGAAAACAACACAAAGTAAACCAGATCCAAATATGTTTGGTACTGCAAAAGGGAAAAACGTAATTGTTGTCTCTCTTGAATCATTACAAACATTCTTAATTGGTGCACAAGTTAACGGACAAGAAGTTACACCATTCCTAAACCAATTTGCGAAAGAAAGTTATTACTTCGATAACTTCTTCCATCAAACTGGGCAAGGTAAAACGTCTGATGCTGAATTCTTAGTAGATACTTCAATGTATCCACTAGACCGTGGTGCCGTATTCTTCACACACGGTAATAACGAATATACAGCAACTCCAGAAATTTTGCGTCAGCAAGGATATCACACATCAGTATTCCACGCGAATAACGCAACGTTCTGGAACCGTAACATTATGTATCCGGCACTTGGTTATGATCGTTACTACAACGAGCTTGACTACAAAATTACGCCAGAAACAAAATTAAATTGGGGATTAAAAGATATCGAATACTTCGATCAATCTATCGATATGTTAAAACAAGTGAAGCAACCGTTCTATACTCGCTTCCTTACTTTAACAAACCATTACCCATTCACTTATGATGACAGTACGAAATTAATCGATGAATACAATTCTGGTGATGGCGTATTTGACCGTTACATGGTAACTGCTCGCTATTTAGACGAAGCAATGAAACACTTTATTGAGCGTCTAAAAGCAGAAGGTATTTACGACAACTCAGTTATCGTATTCTACGGTGATCACTATGGTATTTCTGAAAACCATAACCGTGCAATGGCACAGTTCTTAGGAAAAGAAGAAATCACTACATTTGACCATATGAACTTACAAAAAACACCGATGTTTATTCACGTTCCAGGTCAAAAAGAAGGTAAAACAATTTCAAAACCAACTGGTGAAATTGACATTAAGCCAACAATTCTAAACTTACTTGGTGTAGATTCTACGAATCAAATTCAATTCGGTCATGATGTATTCTCACCAGAAAATAAAGGATTCGTTGTTCTTCGTGACGGTAGCTTCGTTACAGATAAGTACATGTACACGAACAGTACATTCTACGACCGTACTACTGGCGAAGTTGTGCAATTACCGAAAGAAGAATCTCAACCACTAATTGATCGTGCCCAAAATGAATTGAACATGTCTGACAAAATCATTGAAGGTGACTTACTTCGCTTCTCTGAAAGTAACAAGATCAAAACTGGTGAAGTAAAGACAGCTATTAAAGAAGAAAAGAAGAGCGCTGAGTAATCTCAGCCTCTTTTTTTATTTTCTGCTATCCTTCCTCTCCTATTCATTAACTTTAAAATTACATAACCTTCACCTAATATTTACACCACATTAACGAAACATCTTTATAATAAAATATGTAAACGAGGTTCTACATATTTCTTACCCCTCACCTTCAATAAGATTCCTTAAAGAAATATGCAAATCGTTTGCTTTCTACTTTCTTATAATTGTCTTTTAAAGCGTTTTGTTTACATAAACTAAACCTTTAAAGACGATGTCCCTATGAAAGATAGCTACCCTCCTTTTGCAACATTCCATACGAATGTTGCTTTTTTTTTTCAAAAAGCAGGATTCTTATTTCTCATTTTCGAATTTGTATATACAAAATGCTATAAATCACCACTACTTCTCTATGATTTACAAATACATATACGTCATATGTAGAGAATTGCTTACATAAAAATTACTATAGTGCTTTTTATTCATGTACTAAAGAAAGGATGAGACGAAAATTGGCATACGAAAGATTTGTACTATGGAATGATGCAGTTATTGATACAACAAAACATCGCGCGTACATAGAACTTGAAGAAAGAGGCTTACAATTTGGTGATGGCGTCTATGAAGTTATTCGCCTTTATAACGGAAACTTTCACTTATTAGACCCACATTTAACAAGATTATATCGATCCCTTGAAGAAATAGAATTATCACTTCCTTTCTCAAAAGCCGAACTCATCATCTTACTCTACAAATTAATTGAAAACAATAATTTCCACGAAGACGGAACAATTTACTTACAAGTATCTCGTGGTGTACAAGCTCGAGCACATGCATTTTCATATGACATATCTCCGACAATCTATGCTTATATTTCAAAAAAAGAAAGACCATCTTTATGGATTGAATACGGTGTACGTGCTATATCAGAACCTGATACACGCTGGCTCCGCTGTGATATTAAATCGTTAAATTTATTACCAAATGTATTAGCTTATACGAAAGCTGAACGCAAAGGTTGTAAAGAAGCACTTCTCGTACGAAATGGTATTGTAACTGAAGGTAGCCACTCTAACTTCTTTCTTATAAAAAACGGAACACTGTATACGCATCCAGCCAATCACCTTATTTTAAACGGCATTATTCGTCAGTACGTCCTTTCTTTAGCTAACACTCTTCAACTTCCTGTAAAGGAAGAGCTTTTCAGCGTTCGCGATGTTTATCAAGCAGATGAATGCTTCTTTACGGGAACGACTATTGAAATTTTACCGATGACCCATCTCGATGGAACTGCGATTCAAGATGGTCAAGTTGGCCCTATCACCAAATTACTACAAAGGTCATTTTCTCAAAGCCTTTTAAAATCCAACAGCACATCTTCCTAAATACGAATAATCTTCTCATTTTCCACATCAAATATATGTATTTAAATGGAAATCAAGGTGCAGATTTATACCTTGATTTTTTTTTTGTAACCTTTTTGTCATATTCAGATTACCACATAAGTCTTGACAGTAATCGACATGCTCTTTAGAATTTTTAACAGTTGGTAAATATTTCTTCACTACATTACAGACAGAAAGGAATCGACAAATTATGAAAAAATACCTTGCCGGTCTTGCGGCAGTGTCTGTAGCAGGAGGAGCAGCCCCTACACTTGATAGCGTTCAAGCTGCCCCTGAACAAAATACACAAAAAGCTGCTACACAAACTGTCCAAGCTTCCGCATCAAACAATTCATCATATACGGTGAATGCTAGCGTACTACACGTTCGTGCAGGATCAAGTACTTCTCACGACGTCATCTCTCGCGTTTATAATGGTCAATCATTAAACGTAATTGGAGAAGAAAATGGTTGGTTCAAAATTAACGTTAATGGACAAACTGGCTATGTTAGTGGCGAGTTTGTATCAAAAAACGGAGCAACGAATAACAATGTAAGCACAGGTGGAAACAATAAAGTTACTGCTGATGTATTACGTGTACGTACAGCTCCTAACACTTCTAGTTCTGTTTCAGGACGTGTATATGAAGGACAAACTTTAAACGTAATTGGAGAAGAAAATGGTTGGGTGAAAATCAATCATAACGGACAAACTGGTTATGTTAGTAGCCAATTTGTATCAGGCGCTTCTTCAAATACTGGCTCTACAAGCAATAACAACAATAGTAACAATGAAGCAACTGTTCAACCAGCAAGTGGAAACTATACAGTAAATGTATCTTCCCTTCGCGTTCGTACAGGTCCTAGCACTTCTCATCCAACTGTAGGTTCTGTTAAACAAGGACAAGTAGTACAAGTTGTAGGCGAAGTTCAAGATTGGTTCAAAATCAATTACGCAGGACAAACAGCTTACTTAAGCAAGGACTACGTAACAAAAGGCGGTTCTAACGAAAACGTTACTCAAGGTAACAACCAAGAGCAAAATAATAATGGAACTGTTCAAACTGGTGGTACTTACGTTGTTAACGCAACATCTCTACGTGTTCGTACAGGCCCTGCTGCTTACCATAGTGTAATTGGCGGCGTGTTAAATGGTACAACATTAAACGTAGTTGGATCTGAAAACGGCTGGTTTAAAGTAAACTACCAAGGTAAAACAGGCTATGTTAGTAGCGAATTCGTAAAATTCGTTAAAGGTGGCACGGCTACTCCTGAACAACCGAAACAGCCTGAACAGCCAAAACAACCTGATCAAGGTGCAATTGGCGACTACTACATTAATGCTTCTGCACTAAATGTACGTAGCGGCGAAGGTACAAATTATAGAATCATAGGCGCACTTCCACAAGGACAGAAGGTTCAAGTAATCTCTGAAAACTCTGGATGGAGCAAAATTAACTACAACGGTCAAACTGGTTACATCGGAACACGTTTCCTATCTAAAACACCAGTCGGTGGCGCAGTAGATAATAAGCCTAACGACAACCAAAATAACAATCAAAATAATAACAACAACAATAATAATACTAATAATAGCGGTGACAGTTCTTCTCTACTTGCATACGCGAAATCTATGCAAGGCGTACCATACGTTTGGGGCGGTACTTCTGCTAATGGTGTTGACTGCAGTGGTTACATCTACCACGTATTTAAGAAATTTGGTCATAACATTAGCCGCCAAAGTGTTGCTGGATATTGGAGCAGCTTACCACAAACTTCAAGTCCACAACCTGGAGACTTAATTTATTTCAAAGATACTTATAAAGCAGGTCCTTCTCACATGGGTATCTACCTTGGCGGGGGATCATTCATCCAATCCGGAGATAAAGGTGTAGCAATCGCTTCATTAAACAACTCTTATTGGAAAAGCCATTTCTTAGGGTATACGAAAGCACCTTAAGTTATAGTTTCAGAGCCTTCTAGTTTACTAGAAGGCTCTTTTTAAAAGACTCAACATAGTAATCCCCTTTCATTCTCTCTACGGAAAAATTATGCGTTCATTCTCCTATTTCGTACACTATATTCTATAAAAATTGTCCAAAACGTTATCATAATGAATATATTTCCACAAAAAACATAACCTATTTCATGTCTATTCATTTTATATGTGTTTTTTCAAAGAATTTTCTTTTTATTTAAACTTTTCATTAGACGTTTGACCTCCGATGTCCGTTATGATAAATTACTTAAGATGTTATATTCGCAAAAGTATAGACAACTGGTTTATACACTTTTTTACTATGAGGAAGGAGCATGCACTGCATGAATATTTTATGGGGAATTGGCGGCGTGATTGGAGTATTAGCAATCGCTTTCTTATTATCTTCCAACCGCAAAGCTATTAATTGGCGTACAATTTTAATCGCGCTAGCATTACAAATGACATTTTCATTTATCGTATTGCGATGGGATGCTGGAAAAGCAGGCTTAAAAGTTGCTGCTGACGGCGTTCAAGGATTAATTAATTTTTCTTACGAGGGAATTAGGTTCGTTGCTGGGGATTTAGTCAACGCAAAAGGCCCTTGGGGATTTGTTTTCGTTATTCAAGCACTACTTCCAATTGTATTTATTAGTTCATTAGTTGCAATCTTATATTACTTAGGTATTATGCAGAAATTTGTTAGTATCGTTGGTGGTGCATTAAGTAAACTTCTTGGAACTTCTAAGGCAGAAAGCTTAAATGCAGTAACAACTGTATTTTTAGGACAAACAGAAGCACCAATTTTAATTAAACCATACTTAGCACGTTTAACTAACAGTGAATTCTTCACTATTATGGTAAGTGGTATGACAGCTGTTGCCGGATCAGTTCTTGTCGGATATGCAGCAATGGGAATTCCGTTAGAACATTTATTAGCAGCAGCAATTATGGCAGCTCCATCAAGTTTATTAATTGCAAAACTAATTATGCCAGAAACAGAACAAGTAGATAATAATGTTCAACTTTCAACAGAGCGTGAAGACGCAAACGTTATCGATGCAGCTGCACGCGGTGCATCTGAAGGTATACAACTTGTTATTAACGTAGCTGCAATGCTAATGGCCTTCATTGCATTAATCGCTTTATTAAATGGCTTATTAGGATGGGTTGGTTCTTGGTTCGATATTAAACTTAGCCTTGATTTAATCTTCGGTTACTTATTATCACCATTTGCAATCTTAATCGGGGTTTCTCCAGGTGAAGCTATCCAAGCAGCAAGCTTTATCGGTCAAAAACTTGCAATCAACGAATTCGTTGCATATGCAAACTTAGGACCACACATGGCAGAGTTCTCTGCAAAAACAAATATGATTTTAACATTTGCAATCTGTGGTTTTGCAAACTTCTCTTCTATCGCAATTCAATTAGGTGTAACAGGAACGTTAGCTCCTACTCGCCGTAAACAAATTGCACAATTAGGGATTAAAGCAGTTATCGCTGGTACACTAGCGAACTTCTTAAACGCAGCAGTCGCAGGTATGATGTTCCTATAAACTCATGTAAAGTCTCCTCTTTTAAAGAGGAGGCTTTTTTTATATACCTTAAATATAATTTTCGTATATATTAAATCCTTTATGTCTAGATGTATAGATGATATGTTAGAATAATTAGTATGTCTGTTTATTTTTTCTTATAAAAGAGGGATACTACTTGATGTATCTCGCCCCAAAAAACTTCCAACTACATGGTCATTTCTTAATAATTGTGCATACTACAAATATCCAGCACGAATTATTTTTAAGGAGGAAAGTTTCGTGAAAGATAAGTCCTATAAAGTCTTCTCTATGTGGATTTTACAAATTTTATTTTATTTTACTACTGTACATGTGACGAAAAATGAGCACGCGCTCATTTTTACAATTATATATGTCATCATAAATGTACTATTCCTATTTTCAGCTGATAAAACAGCATTTATTTTCTTCATACTAGGGACAATCATTTCAGTATTCTATTTATTTTATCAAGCGTGGCTTCACTTATGGAGTACATCAGATCAATGGGAATATATTATTACCCACTTCCTGATGGCAGCTAACTTCTTCATTGTTTATATTTCAACCCATCTATTAAAAAAGGTTATCCTTAAAAATAAAGAGTTAACTGAACGAGTGAGAGTGCTTGAGCAATACATTGGAGAATCAAAATTATTAACAAGACAAGAATTCGAAAGACGACAAGCTTTATTAACAACTGCGATGAATCGTCGTAATGAAACAGGCATTATCATTTTCTTTGATTTCACTTCCTTTAGTAAATATACGAAGGAAAGTGTCATGGATCGTGTAGCTTCATTGTTAGTTGATACAGTCAGAGCTGACTTTGACCTTGCTGCTGAATATGACAGCAACACATTAGTCATTTTATTACAAAATACAAATGAAGCCGGTGCTGACATTGTAATGAACCGTCTACATCCAAAAATGGAGCAATGGCTTGCTGCTGAAGCAATTCAAGACATTAAAATAAAACGAGAACAAATCACGACAAAAGGACAGACATTATTATGATGACACTCGTTATACTCCTTTTATTCCTTCTGTTCTGCGTACTCGTATTTTGGATTAGCATCACATTTTCAATTAAATATGTACTTATTTTTACGGCCTTTCTATTCTCAGGCCTACTCGTTTACTACTCTCTCTTAACACTCGCAGGCTTAATTCATCGAAATAGTAAACGAAAAGATCGTACGCTAGAACATTATCCAAGTGTAGATATTTTAATACCTGCCCATAATGAAGGGGTTGTTATTAAAGATACATTAGAAGCAATGGCAAAGATTGAATACCCAGGCAAACTAAACGTTTATTTATTAAACGATAACTCTCAAGATGAAACACCTGAAATTGGCGATGATTTCGACAAAGCTTATGCTCATATTCATCACATTCGTGTACCACCTGGCGAACCGAAAGGAAAATCGCGTGTATTAAACTACGGCCTTAGCATTTCGGATGGTGAATATTTCTGTGTTTACGATGCAGATAATCAACCTGAACCACATGCACTGCGAATGCTCGTAGAACATGCTGAAACAACAAAGGATGCCGTTGGAGCAGTTGGACACGTTCGTACAGTAAATGAGAAAAGAAACTGGCTTACACGAATGATTTCATTAGAATTTCAGATTTTCCAGCTCCTTATGCAATCTGGACGCTGGCTATTATTCCAAACAGGTTCACTAACCGGAACAAACATGCTTCTTCGTCGTTCCGCATTAGAAGAACTTGGCGGCTATGATCCTTATGCAATTGCAGAGGATGCCGAATTAACATTAAGGATTACCCAAAAGGGCTATCTCTTACCAATCGTCCCTGAATCGATTACATGGGAACAAGAACCTGAGCATTTAAAAATTCTTATTAAACAGCGGACACGTTGGCTTCAAGGAAACTTATACATCTTAGAAAAAATGTTTTCTTCATTAAGCTTTTTTAAAGGAAAACTTCTCGTCCATTCCTTACAACAAGTTTTAGTGTATGTCGTATTTTGGCTATTCCTAATCATTTCAAACGTTTGGTTTATAATTGGACTGCTCGGGATATTCCAAATTCAATATAGCATTCCATTACTATTTATGTGGTATGTCGCATATATTACATATGTTTCTCAATTATTTAGTGCCCAGAGCGTCGAACGAACCTTTACACCGACCAATATTTTCATAAGCGTCATTATGTACTTTACGTACGCACAGCTCTTTACGTATTTGTTTATTCGCAGTCTCATTCTTTACTTACGTGCAAAGAGCAAGAAACAAGTAATTGGTTGGGATAAAACAGTACGATTTAAAAAAGAAAAATAGATTTCATTAAAAAATAAGCACAGAGCGCCGTATGCTCTGTGCTTATTTTTTACCGCAATACTATATATATCAGACAATACCCCTTAGCTGAAAGTTATTTCACGTCCATCCCCCAACGAACGATCGACCTTCATTTATATACGAAAAAGTGATTGCTATTTTTGTAGAACCAATTGCTTCTCTTGATGCTCTTTACGAGTTTCCGTCTTTGGTTCCGTGCTTTCTTGGGCATTTCGATGTGCCACACGTTTCAAACAAATATGCTTCCACTTTCTTTCGTAACGTTTCATTATTCTAGTTGTCCCCCTTGAATGCGCTTTAAAACTATTTGAAATCGCTTACAGGAAATAATATAGCACATATACATAAAAGTGACAACACATTTCCGACATATTTTTGTCAAAAATATGAATATAACGTGTAAAATATCAGATATTGTCGAACTATATCGATTTTTCTTTTTAAATTACCGATATCTATAGTATTCCGTAACAAAGTAATGCTTTTCCTACAATAGTATAGAACAGTGAAAAAGGACTGCCGAATGTCGGCAGTCCTAATACTATTTATATATACAGAATTTTTTTCTTCTATTATTAATGTTGTTTCATACGTCCTTCTTTTTGCAACTCTTTAAATAGTGCTGCAATCATAAAGAAAATAACAAATACGAACGGGAAGGCCGCAATAATCGACGCAGTTTGCAGCGCCTCTAATCCTCCGACATACAATAAGATCGAAGCTAACGCCGCTAGAACAATACCCCAAACCATTTTAATACGATTTGGTGGGTTTAAGCTACCATGTGTCGTTAACATCGCTAGAACAAACGTAGCAGAGTCTGCCGATGTAATAAAGAATGTTGAAATAAGTAAAATAGCTAACACACATAAAGCCGGTCCTATACTACCCATTTGGTCTAACATAGCAAACAATCCTACTTCTGTGCCCATTTCTTTAATTTGTCCATATATATTTGCACCATCAAATAGCTCCATGTGAATACCTGTTCCTCCGAAAACAGAGAACCAAAGCGCACCAATTACTGTTGGTACGAGTAACACACCAACAACAAATTCACGAATTGTACGCCCGCGTGACACACGAGCAATAAACGTACCTACGAATGGTGACCATGCAATCCACCATGCCCAGTAGAAAATTGTCCATGACTGAATCCATTGATTTCCGCCTTCATTTAATGGACTTAAACGGAAACTCATACTTGGCAATTCTTGAATGTATGAACCGATTGTTGAAGTGAAATAATTCATAATAAAGTTTGTTGGACCTGCAAATAATACAATTATCATAAGTGCAAACGCTAAAATAATATTCGCATTACTTAAATATTTAATTCCTTTATCGAGTCCCGTTTGCGCAGATAGCATATAAAGAACAGTTACAATTCCGATGATTACTAGCTGCGTTGGTAATGAGTTTGGAATAGATGTTAAATAACTAACACCACCCGCAATTTGCTTTGCCCCAAGTCCTAATGATGTCGCCACACCAAATACTGTCGCAAATACAGCTAGAACATCAAACATATGGGCAATACGGCCATGTTCACCGCCTTTAAATAGCGGACCGACCGCCGCACTAATTGTACTTGCTCTTCCTTTTCTAAATGTAAAATACGCAATACATAATGCTACAAGTGCATATAATCCCCACGGATGTAATCCCCAATGGAAAAATGAGAAACGAAGTGCAAGGCGTGCACTCTCTTCAGTCGCACTCTCTCCAAACGGAGGTGTGTATAAATGGTTCAACGGTTCTGCGACGCCCCAGAAAACCAAACCGATTCCCATACCGGCACTAAATAACATAGCAAACCATGTCATATAACTATAATCAGGTTCATCATCATCTTTACCTAAACGAATCGAACCGTACTTAGAAACAATTAAGAAAATAGCAATTCCTAAGAAAATAGAAACGGAAATAATATAGAACCATCCAAACTTACTAACTAACGCAGCTTGAATTACAGTCGTTACATTTCCTAAGCTACCTTTTCCAATAATAGATTCGGGAATAATCCCCCAAAGTGTAAATGCAATACATAATGTTAATGAGACAATAAATGTTTTCGTCAGTTTCCTCATCAAATCCCCCTTCGTATGTTTCATTTCTTGTAAAAATCATAAATTCCGATATGTTAAATCGGATAGAAAACCATAGTTTTTTGTGGTGATTTTCTTTCGGCTCTCTCAAGTTTGCCTTCACCAATTAGAGTTCTTATGGACAGCCTTACCTTCCGTACAACCTTCCCACTCTGCAAGAGCTACAAGATTGGAATACTACTGTCAAATTGTGTGAGAAAAATGCGGATGGGAAGAGATTTTCCCAAAAAAGGATGTGTTACAGTTTTAAAAAAGGGCAGATTTATTCTTTACAACCCTTTCTTCTTGTAACAATTATGCGGTTTTTTGCTAGTATATAGCGCGTGTTTATAACTTCACAAACGAGATGTTTATGTTTATATAACTATATTACCCATAAAACGGTAAAATACTCAAGGAATGTAACTGTATAGTAATCATTATGTAACACCTCTGTAATATTTTTATTTGCACCGAAAAAAATATGTTGTATTAAATATTTTGAATATAACTAGAAACCTACTAATTATATGGAATGAAAAACGCTTTCCTCTCATTCTAGCTATATTACAAAGTGTTAACGACTTATTACGAATGGTTTGTAATTGTGTGTTTTCCCAAAATCCGAAAAAATCTGTTGCTATAATGAGGACACGAAAACAAACGCAATGGAGGCTATCATGAAAAAATTAATTGGAATAGCAACAGCAGCAGTTTTTGGTCTTGGGATTTTCACCGCATCTGCTAATGCAGAAACTGTTGTAACAACAGACGTACTAAACGTACGAGAAAACCCTACTACTGAATCAAAAGTTGTCGGTAAATTACAGAATGGTCATAAATTAGATGTTCTAAATACAGAAAACGGATGGTCACAAATCAAATTAGATGGTAAAGACGCATTCGTAAGTGCAGAGTTTACAAAGAACTCTTACTATGTAACAGCTAACGTATTAAATGTACGTGCTGAAGCGAACACAAACTCAGAAATTCTTGGAACGCTTAAAAAAGACGATATGATCGAAACAACGAACCAAGTACAAAATGAGTGGTTACAATTTGAATATAACGGGAAAACAGCTTATGTTCATGTTCCTTTCTTAACAGGTACAGCACCTGTTATCGAGAAACAAGAAACACCTGCTCCTGCTAAAACTGTAGCACCAGCTAAGGCTCAAGCACCTGCACCAGTAAAAACAGCTGCTAAGCCTGCTGTGAAAGCTGCTGAAACTAGCGAACCTTCTAATGGTCGTGAGTTAACAGTTGTAGCTACAGCATATACAGCTCATCCGAGCGAAAACGGTGGCACATACGGCGGCCGTGTATTAACTGCAATGGGTCATGACCTAACAGCGAACCCAAACATGAAAATGATCGCTGTTGACCCGAAAGTAATCCCATTAGGATCTAAAGTATGGGTAGAAGGTTATGGAGAAGCTATCGCTGGTGATACTGGCGGTGCAATTAAAGGTAACCGTATCGACATTCTACTTGGATCAGATAGCGCTGCTAACAAATGGGGACGCAAAACTGTTAAAGTGAAAATTTTAAAATAACCAATGACTGCTAAATTACAGCCGGTTCTCTTTATTGAGAGCTGGCTTTTATTTTTTTATAATAGCTATAAGGAGGCTATGTCCATGAATGTACAAGCGAAAGTAGACTGGGTCGGTACACCAAAACCGTACATATATAAAGATGATGTAACATATGATGCAATCGCAATTGACTTCTCACTAACAAACGATGACAATCGCTATAAATTAATTGTGCTCAAGTCTGAAGAAAATACACATTACAAACTCGTACAATACGGAATAAAACCAGGCTCTCAAAAGCCATTCCCTATTGATATTCCATTCGAGCAAAACATGTTACCAATTATAAAACAAATATTACATGATCCATATGTAAAAGCGATATTACAAGAATCACGCTCTTAATTCCCAAAAAGGATGCTACCTAGTAGGAAAGTTCAACTAGGCAACATCCTTTTTTGTAATCCAAATTTCATTTTTTCTGTTTTGAGCATTTTTTGTTTATAATGGTAAAGGAAAGAAATCTGTGTACGGAGGAATATTATGCTGCAAGACTCAATTACGAAAGATGAAATTATGATGATTGCGAATGAGTTCGTTCAAGGGCTTGATCCACAGCAAGTTGCTGATCAAGAGCATGTCGCTACAGCTCGGCAACTATATCGTAGTGGTGTTGTCTATAACGTTGACTTTGATGGCTATACGCTATCCGGAACTGTAAATGCTGAAGGTAGTGTATATAGCGTTCACATCCCGATTCGTAATGTCACTGAAAGCTATTGCGATTGCTTCGCGCCAACGCAATGTCAGCATATGCTTGCTGTGTTACTATCTGCAGCTTCTAGTTTTGGGCAAGTAGGAGATGTATTAACTTTATTCAAAAATAATACAAAACCTTCTCTTCCTCCTATTCGAACTGCACGACAAGTATTGCAATCATCAGCTTTTGAAGAAATGGATTATAAAAGTTGGCAAACATACTTTGAAAATGAATATGAATCATTTAAAAAAGAACAAGCGCGGCTCACTTATAAACAAATGTATTTTCTTATGAGTCTTTTTACAGACTTCTATACAAAATTAGAACGGAAAGCTCCGCGCATCGTTGCTATTCATGAATTATTTAAGTTGCACGCGGCACTTTATTGCTTTCAAAAATTATTAGAAGAAATTCAAGAATTTGAAGCAAACAAACTATATTCTTATCACCAACCAGTTAACGTCGTTCGCCTATTCGTTGATAAAGTTGAATCTACCGTTAGGGACCTAAAAACAGAGGCGATTCCAGAAGAATCCAAACCGATTTTAGAAGAAACAGCGCGGCTCATACATGAAGCATTCTTCTCTACCGATGCCTATACACAAGAGCGATTCTTCATTTATCGTCACGTATGGGGTGAACTGTTAAGAACAGAAGAGCAGCTACAAGAAGAAAAAAAACGAATCGATACTAAAATCAATCCACTTTCCAAAGCATTAGCATCTTCTCACCTGCTCTTTTTAAACGGTGAAGATGTATCGGCAATGGAATTACTGGAAAAACAGCCTTCTTCTGTTGTGAGCCTTTACTTCTATTGGTTAGAAGAGTTATTAAGTGCGATGGAGTGGGACCGCGGGAAAGATTGGCTTTCCTTTACTTATAAACAAGTAAAAGAAACGATAACGGAACAAGAAAATACCGTCTTCATACAAGATATCGTTCGATTATTTGTGATGATGTATGAGACATATGCAACACATACGAATGAACAAGCGGGATTAGAAATGATTTTACAAGAACTATTACCGTATAGTTTCACAAATTATGAACAATATGTACTTGCGAAGAAACAATACCATGCATGGACGGAACTTCAGCTCTTATATGGATTCGAAGTAATCGAACTTTTGAAAGAACCATTGAAAGATATTGAAAAAGAAGCGCCCGAAGCAGCACTTCCTCTTTATCACCATGCCGCAATGGAAGCAATTGAAGAGCGAAATCGCAAATCATATAAACGTGCCGTTCGTTACTTAAAGAAATTACGTATGCTTTATAAACGACTGAAGCGAACCGATGAATGGGATGCTTTCATTATTCATATCGCTAACTTACATTCACGTCTGCGTGCACTACAAGAGGAATTACGGAGAGGAAAATTAATCGATGATCATACAAACTGAAGTAACAATTAGGCTCCAGCACGTTAGTCAAGGTTGGTTCCTTTGGGGAGAAGATGATAGCGGTACTCTCTTATCCGTAGCAACTTGGAAAAAAAATGCATTCGCATGGCACTCTACTTCTTTCTACGGAACGTTTTTAAAAGAAGCAACGTATGAGGGAAAACAAGGCGTTATGTTAACGAATGCCCAGGCATTTGAATACATCGCAAATAAACCGATGAATTCATTTGCAAATATGCAAATGAACGGTCCTATTACGGCACTTACAAAGGACGCAAGTGAATTATGGGACGCTTTCGTCAGCGGCAGCTTCGCACCTGACATGAAGCATTGGTCTCAGCAGCCATCTTGGAAAGTTCAGAATACCTCAATTGAAGATGACATGTTAGCATCTCTTTTCTCTGCCGCTGTGAACGAAAGTATTTTGCAAGATGCTCGCTCAAATGACGGATGGGAAGATGCAAAGAGACTATATGAACATTACGACTTTACGAAAAGGCAATTGGAAGCAGCACTACATGAAGAAGATTGGCTTCGAAAAATTGGTTACATTGAAGATGATCTTCCATTTACAGTCGGCTTAAGACTACAAGAACCGCAAGAAGAACTTGAAATGTGGAAGCTTGAAACAATCGTTACACCAAAACGTGGTGCGCATCGCATATATGTATATGAAAGTATCGATTCCTTGCCAAAACGATGGCACGATTACGAAGAACGTATCCTTGAAACACAAGAAGGATTCAGTAAGCTCGTACCGTGGCTAAAAGAGGACGACAAGTTCCGAGAAGAACTCTTTGAAACGGAAGCTTGGAACTTCTTAACCGAAGCAAGTAATGAATTACTGGCAGCAGGTATTACAATTTTACTACCATCATGGTGGCAAAATTTAAAAGCAACAAAACCGAGGTTGCGTGTACAGCTGAAGCAAAGTACAGCACAAACACAGTCTTTCTTCGGCATGAATACGCTCGTTAATTTCGACTGGCGCATTTCAACGGACGGAATTGATTTATCAGAAAGCGAATTTTTCGAACTCGTTGAACAAAACAAACGTCTTTTCAATTTAAATGGTCAATGGATGAGACTTGATCCTGCCTTTATTGAAGAAGTAAAAAAACTAATGCACCGTGCCGATAAATATGGACTTGAAATGAAAGATGTGTTGCAGCAACATTTATCTAATACAGCAGAAACAGAAATTGTAGAAGACGATAGTCCGTTTACCGATATTGAAATCGAGCTAGATGGATATTACGAAGAGCTTTTCCAAAAACTTCTGCACATTGGAGATATTCCAAAAGTAGATGTACCATCTTCGCTACAAGCAACACTCCGCCCGTATCAACAACACGGTGTTGAGTGGTTGCTATACTTACGAAAGCTTGGATTTGGAGCATTATTAGCCGATGATATGGGGCTCGGAAAAAGTATTCAAACGATAACTTACTTACTATACGCTAAAGAAAACAATCTCCAAACAGGTCCTGCATTAATTGTGGCACCAACATCAGTCCTTGGAAATTGGCAAAAAGAATTTGAGCGTTTCGCACCAAGCTTACGTGTTCAGTTACACTATGGAAGTAACCGATCTAAGGATGAGTCATTTAAAGATTTTCTTCAATCAGCAGATGTTATATTAACTTCTTATGCATTAGCTCAGCTTGATGAAGAAGAACTTAGTACGTTATGCTGGGACGCTGTTATTTTAGACGAAGCACAAAATATAAAAAACCCACATACGAAACAGTCGAAAGCAGTAAGAAACCTACAAGCAAATCACAAAATTGCTTTAACCGGTACACCGATGGAAAACCGACTTGCTGAGCTTTGGTCTATTTTCGACTTTATCAATCATGGGTATCTCGGAAGCTTAGGACAATTTCAGCGCCGCTTCGTCACACCGATTGAAAAGGACCGCGATGAAGGAAAAATCCAGCAAGTTCAGCGATTTATCTCGCCGTTTTTACTGCGTCGTACGAAGAAAGATCAAACGGTCGCATTAAACTTACCAGATAAACAAGAACAGAAAGCTTATTGTCCACTAACTGGCGAACAAGCTTCCTTATATGAACAACTTGTTCAAGATACATTACAAAATGTAGAAGGGTTAAGCGGAATTGAAAGACGCGGATTTATATTACTTATGCTGAACAAGCTAAAACAAATTTGTAATCACCCAGCCCTTTATTTGAAAGAAGAAGAACCACAAAATATCGTCGAGCGCTCTATGAAAACAAAAACGGTAATGGAGCTCATCGAAAATATAAAAGACCAAAATGAAAGTTGCTTAATCTTCACTCAGTACATTGGCATGGGGAACATGCTAAAAAGTATGTTAGAAGAAACATTCGGTCAGCGCGTCCTCTTCTTAAACGGGAGCGTACCGAAGAAAGAGCGTGACAAGATGATTGAGCAGTTCCAAAACGGAACGTATGACATCTTCATCTTATCGTTAAAGGCCGGCGGAACAGGATTAAACTTAACTGCCGCCAACCATGTCATTCACTATGACCGTTGGTGGAATCCAGCTGTAGAAAACCAAGCAACAGACCGTGCTTATCGCATCGGTCAAAAGCGCTTCGTTCACGTTCATAAGCTTATTACAACGGGAACACTTGAAGAGAAGATTGATGAAATGTTAGAACGAAAACAATCATTAAACAACGCCGTCATTACAAGCGATAGTTGGATGACCGAACTATCAACCGACGAACTAAAAGAATTACTTGGCGTATAAAGTGAAACTTTAATCAGTGGGGTTTTGTTCATCCCCCACTGATTATTAGCCTTCACCAATCGGGCTTTTACGGGCAGTTAATGCGGGATAAGGTGGATATTTCTATTCCCACAAATAGCGGGATAAATGAAAAAGGAGCAAATCTCTAACTGAGATTAGCTCCTTTTTCTATGCCAAAACCAATTGCTTATTATAATTCCTGTTAACCCGCCGCACGTATCAAGCAATGAATCTTGCCACATCGGTGTACGGTCTCCTGTAAACCATTGATGAATTTCATCAAATGTTGCATACCCCGCAACGAAAAGGAGGGCGTATGCAAAGCACCTTTTTCTCGAAGAACCCGATCGATGAAAAGCATAATACGTCAATGAACCGAGCATAAAGAACACCATAAAATGAGCACCTTTACGAAGGAAAAACTCAACAAATCCACCTACACCTTTATTTGCGATACTAACAGGTGTACCTCCCCCATAATCGATAGATACCCATGAAAAATGCTCTTTCACAAACTCAACATTTATATATTGCTCAATATCCGAGCGCATATCCTGTTTTTTATATGGCTGTGCTGAAGAATAGAAAATAATCCCCATCCATAGTAATACAGGAATCCAAAATAACCATTTACGATTCATTCTCCCGAAAACTCCTCTCTTAGTCTTTTAAGAGTAACAAAAAAAAGAAAAAATTTCACGCCAAAACATGACATTTACACCCTATTTATAAAGTGAAAGGGGGTGATAAACATGGCAGTTGAAACAATCATAATGGATTTAACTTTACGCCTTGTATTAAACGGAGGATTAGACAAAAACGGTAAAACAGTTTTTAAGAACAAACAATTCAAACGTGTGAAAACAAATGCAGATTTAGGAAAAGTACATGAAGTAGCACGTGCTCTTGCTTCACTACAACAATCATCACTTCACGCTGTACAACTTGTAAGCACGTCAGATCTTTCTAATCTATAATTAAAAAGGAGGGAATAAAGCATGCAGGTACTAGAGTTAGTTTTCGTGAAAGAAGATGGAAAAATAGTTGCCTTTTCTATCGAAAATCCCATCACACCAGTAAATGAACTAGTCGTAAATCAAGTAATGGATACCATTCTTGCTTCATCTGTATTTTCATCAATTAGTGAAAATACTCGTAAAAAAGGGGCTCGCCTCATAGAAAAAAACGTATCTGAAGTTCAGATCACTCCGTAAATCAAAAAGACGAATCTGCATTATTTTGCAGATTCGTCTTTTTTCTTCGGCATTTCAATTGGAATAAAAATGTTTGAAAAGCCAACACAAACATACTTATAATTCTCTCCGCCTAAATCAAACTCTGTCGTATATGTTGAGAAGAAAATATAATCATTTCGCTTTGTATAATGCTCAATTAATAATCCAACTTGTGGTTCAACATACTTATTTGCTAATTTCTTTCCCGCCGATGCTAGATCGCCAAGTATACCCTCTTTGTTTTCTTTCTCAACCTCTTCTAGCTTCTTACTCACATCATTACGCTTCATAAATTGTTTTGCTGCCCAATCCGTATATTCTCCCTTACCCGGATTACTGTTTGCTAAATAAACTAAGAGAACAACAGCTAGAGCCATAATAATATACTTTTTCTTCATGCTATATCACCGCCTACTCTTTTCTATTTTCATATATATGTACAAGCGATGCAAATTAGAAAGACTATCATCTATTGATTGTAAACGAACCGTAAAAATTTACAATACGAAACAAAAGATTAATAATAACTTTATATAATTCGTATATAATTATATTCAGAATAACAATTTTTATAAGGGAGGATTTTAGAATCATGGATAATGAGAATGATATTTTTATTTCTAGTTCTACAATGATGCTCGAACCTTGCAAACACCCTTATTACCAGACAAAAATTATCGACAGTAGCGGAAACCCTCTGTACTCTTGCCAAACAGCTATCCAACTCATAAAGAAATCTTGTCTAACACATGTCCATTCTACTTATCAAGGTAGACGTCATGCAGTCCAAATAAACTTTAAGCTCAAACAAAATGTTCCAATTCCGATTAATCACAAAGAATATATTTGCGTTTTCCCAACAGAATCTCCTTCTTCTCCAAGCTGCATTTGGTTGTTCTATAACCATATAGATGAGATAGAGTTTCCAAAAAAAACTAACAAAGCTAACATTCATTTTTTTAACGGAACTACCATAACAATACAAATAGGTTCTCATAAGTTACAGCAACAATTTTTCAAATCTGGACATGTATTATCCCGAATGAACATGAAAGATTCACTACACTCAAAAAACCTCTTGCCACATTTTCTGCCTTAATGTAAATAGAATGGAACGCAATATTTCCTTTGCCTTCCATTCTACTTATTATTCTTATCCCCTTACACTATCTCTCATTTTCTCAAGTGCTTGTCGATATACCCATCTCACTTGATAGTACGTCATCCCCATTTCAGAAGCTATCTCTCCCATATTTTTCCCTGTAAAAAATCGCTCTGAAATGATATGCTTCTCCCTCTCATCTAACACACTCATAAATTCCTTCGCCTTCGCCCTCGTTCCCGCATCTTCACACTCAAATCGTTCCTCATACTCGTCCGTGCATACATAGCGCTCTTGCACTACGCATTCTTTCTTCAACCTCTCCAATATATAACCACGTACTGTTACGACAGCATAAGCAGGGAAACTACCTTTCTCCTCCTCATACCTTTCATAAGCATGCCAAAGACCAATTAAACCACATTGATAATACTCTTCATAATCTTGGTAAATATTTAACCTCTTTATTTGATTTACAATCATACCTTCATACAAAACAACCGTATCTGCAAAAGTCGCTGGCTTCACACAGTGCCCGTTTCTAAAAGGTATACCTCTTCAGTATTCCGCGGTACCTCTACAATATAAAATGAGAAAGGAAATTTCATTGTGGGTAATTTCAAATACTGCTGCCGTAATTTGAAATTACACTAGGCAGTATTTGAAATTCTAATAGGGGTATTTGAAATAGGGGTAAAAATAAAAAAGGTTCCTCCTATACATTAGAAGGAACCTTTTGTTTATATATTGGCAAACTATATTACTCTTTAGCTATGTTTTTGAAAAATCTATCGATCGCATATAAACCAGTAACTAAAATACAGCTTGTAACCCCAACAAATACATATGGATTCTTATTCGGCACATATTCTACAGCTAACAACGTTACGACTAACATAAACAAAACATTCGCTAAAAACTTCTTAAGCATATTTATCTCTCCTTACAAAAATAATGCTGCGATTTTTTATAATCGCAGCATTTCTTTCTAGCAGCTTGAAGTGCCGCTATTATTGGAACATACCTTGTAAGGCACCCAGCCCAAGAGTTAAGACAAAGAAGACAATAGTAATAGTTGTTGCCTGCTTTTTACTTAAACCTGCTGTAATTTGAAGACCTAACCACGTTATAACAAATCCCCAAATTGTAAATACTTCAAATTTGCTTGCAATACCTTTTACAACTCCGCTACTCGAAGCAAAGATAGGACCTAATCCAGTATACATTTCTTGTCCTGATCCACCTAAAACAAACGCTAAAACCGTATTCAACAATACGCCAAGTAATGAAATAATGCTTGAATATACGCTAATTGTTAATAATTTCTTATAAGAAGTATCATTGCTCATAAACATCATTAATACTTTATACACCGCTGCACTAATGAAGAAACTTATCCCCATACCTAAAGCACCAATTCCAAATCCCATACCAAACGTCACTGCAGGTGGAACGTCAAAACCTAACTCCTTATTAAGCTTAATAGCTTCTGGGGTTAAGGAGCCTACATAAGCAGCAAGTCCACCAATAACTGCTCCTAATAAAACAAGTATCCAAAACGCACCCCATACAGCATTACTCGTTTTCATTCTCTCAAACTGCAAACCTGGAGATGTAATCATTCCAAATAATGACGGCTTCTCTCCACCAACTTTTTGCGTATTCAAATTCGCTTCCATCATAACGCCTCCTTCTATTTATATAACCCGTTCTAACGGGCGGTTCACATCCTCATTTAGAGGCTACGAACCGCCCACTAGAACGGTAATGTGTAGTAGAGACTCCCTCTACTACAACTTATTCATAACGAAGTGCTTCAATTGGATCTAATTTCGCAGCTTTGTTCGCTGGAATTAATCCGAAGATAATACCTAGTGTCATAGAGAACAATACGCCCCCAACGACAACTTCCCATGAAACGAGCGGTGGCCACTTCGCAAATGTGGAAACGATATATGCCCCGCCATACCCAAGACCAATTCCGATTAAACCACCTAGAAGCGTTAACATAACTGCTTCAATTAAAAACTGTAATAAAATTTTACTACGCGTCGCTCCAAGTGCTTTACGTACTCCAATTTCACGCGTACGCTCCGTTACAGATACGAGCATAATATTCATAACACCAATACCACCAACGACTAATGAAATACCAGCGATACCACCGATGATCATCGTCATAATACCAGTAACTTTAGAAACATTTTCTTGGAACTCTTTTAAATTCACCAGTTCATATTTACCTGGAATTTCACTTGGCTTACGACTATTTAATACATCAACAGCTTGTTTCCCTGCTGATTCTAAATTGTCTACATTTTTAGATTGAATTGCTATACTTTGAATCTCATCTGTTCCGTATAAAACAGGCCATAAAGTAAGGGGAATTAACGCTTCTTCCATTTCAAATCCCATAAACTCATTATCAGATGTATACACACCAATAATTTGCATTGGCTGCCCCTTCATCTCAATAATTTGTCCAACTGGGTTTACGTCCTTAAATAACGTCTCTTCTGTTTTTGTACTAATCATCACAACGTTATTTGCATGAGAAATATCGGATTCATTTAAAGTACGTCCCTTTACGACCTTTACTTTATTAACCGCAAAATATTCATTATCAAGACCAATAACATTTAGATTTGCTTTTTTATCATTTACATCAAGCACCTCTGTCGTTGAATTTGTCGTAATAACGTGTGAAACATCTTTCACTTGTTTTACTTCCAAAATATCCTCTTCAGTTAACTTCGGTATTTGAAATCCACCTATAGCAAACTCATCATTAATATCTGGTTTAAATTGAATTGGCATAAGGTTATTACCACCAGAACCTGCGAATTTCGACTTCAGCATCGCTTCCCCGCCTTGCCCAATTGCAACGACAGTAATAATTGAGCCAACGCCGATAATAATACCGAGCATCGTAAGAGCTGAACGCAGTTTATGAGCTAAAATAGAAGATAGGGCAATTTTTATACTATCTAGTAAACTCATACTGCACACCTTCTATCTTCTGTAATTTTCCCATCTCGCAGTACAATGCGGCGGGAAGAATACGCTGCTACCTCTTCTTCATGCGTAACCATAACAATCGTCGTACCTTCTGCATTTAGCTTCGTGAAAATATCCATAACTTGTGCACCAGACTTCGTATCAAGCGCACCTGTCGGCTCATCGGCCATAATGAACGTTGGATTATTTGCAATCGATCTTGCGATAGCTACACGTTGCTTCTGTCCACCTGATAATTCACTAGGTAAATGGTCTACTCTATCTGATAATCCAACTTTTCCAAGCGCTTCAAGAGCTCTTTGACGACGCTCTGCTTTCTTCACTCCACCGTAGATGAGCGGAAGTTCAACGTTTTCCACTGCGGAAAGACGCGGCAGTAAATTAAAGTGCTGGAACACAAAGCCGATATATTCATTACGAATTAAAGCTAGTTTTGACTCGTCTGCTGTTAAGATATTCACATCATTCAACATATATTCACCTTCTGTTGGACGATCTAAACAACCGATAATATTCATAAGCGTTGATTTACCAGAACCAGACGGTCCCATAATAGAAACGAACTCACCGCTTTGAATTGTTAAACTAATACCATGTAAAATCGGCACTGCCAATTTTCCTTGATAATATGTTTTAGCAATATTATTTAACGTAATCATTTCTCTTTCACTTCCATTCCGTCATACACGTTGTCGGAAGGATTTTTAACCACCTTTTGCCCCACTGTTGCGCCTTCAGTAATTTCTGTCCAATCTCCATCAGTAGAACCTTTTTTCACATTTTGTTTACGAAGCTTTCCTTTGTCTTCGATAAAAACAAATGCATCTTCGCCTTTTTCTACAATGCTCTTACTTGGAACAGCAATCATCGTCTTATTCTCTAAATTTACTTGTAGAGAAACGTGATAACCTGGAGATAAACCATCTTGGCTATCAAGACTTGCTTTATATGTATATTGAGACATATTTTGAGTTCCCTCACCAGCAGCTTGAGCCATCTCTGCACTCGTTGGGAATTCACTTACTTCCGTAATTTTACCTGTCCACTTCTTCTTATTATTTGCTTTCGCAGTTACAGTGAACGTTTGATCTTTTTGAATTTGTGACTTTTGAAGCTCTGTTAAAGTCCCTTGAACTTGGAACGGGTCTTTAGAAGCAACTTGTAAAAATGCTTTCCCTTGACCACCTAGCGCTTGTGATGAACTTTGCGCTGCATCCTTATCTAACTTCTGTACAACACCAGTAAAATTACTATAAATCGTAAGTTCTTTCTGTTTTTTACTTAACTCTTCTTTTTGTAACTTCCCTTTTTCTTTCTCAAGGTCAGTTGTCTTTTGTGCCATTTCTAACTCACTTACTTGCTCTTCCATTGGGTCTGTCACTTCTTTCCCAGCCCCACTATCTTTTACCTTCTTAATTTCTTTCTTCAATGAATCAATCTTCTTTTTCCCTTGATCGTAACGCATATCAGCCATCTTCTGATCAAGATCAGCTTGCTTCATTTGAAGATTAATTTCTTCATTATCATAAGAGAATAATTTCGTTCCCTTTTCTACCTCTTGTCCTTCTTTCACCGCAATATCTTTCACTTTTCCTTTAGTCGGATCCGCATAGAAACTTTCAATATTCCCTGGCTTCACCTGACCCGAAATTAACTTCGTATTATTAAGCTTACGCTCTGTCACTTTCTCAAAACTTACAGCATCTGTATTAGCCGTACCTTTCTTCTTACCTTGCATAACAAAAATATTAACTGCTGCAACAATAACAATTAGTGCAATAACTCCGATAATAATCCATTTCTTCTTCTTGTTTGGAGTACGAACCGTATTTGGTAACATATTCTCGCTCCTTTTATAAATTAATAGTTTAATAAACACCACAATTGTATAAAACTTTCTGAAAAACAACTGTATATTATTACAATCTTTTTACAAAGTTTTACACATCCATTTATATTGTAACAAAAATTCCAATGATTAGAAATATGACATATTGTCTTTTAAGATAGATTTAAGGAAAGAAAAAAGCTAATTTTAAATTGAATTTTCAAGTACTTTATATTGAATGTAAGCCATCCTTTATTAATAAACTTCTAACCAAAATAAACTATTAAAATCATTTTCCTAATTGTACCATTGTCATTTTTGTCATATATATTTGACATTTCATTTATTCAATTATAAAATGTCACATATAAATGACATTTCGGTGCACGAGGTCTACAACTATTAATGGGAGGTTTATATTTGAATAACGTTAAACAATATCGAAAATCTGAAGGTCTATCACAGCTAGAATTAGCTAAAAACGTTAACGTGGCGAGACAGACAATAAACTTAATTGAAAACAATAAATATAATCCCTCTTTAGCCTTATGTATCGAATTAGCAAAAGCACTAAAAACAGATTTAAACAGTCTATTTTGGGAGGGAGATTAAATGATGAAAATTGAATGGAAAGAAAGAGTTTATAATAGTTTTGTTGGAACAATTAGTGAGAGGGACGAATATCAAAAGCAAGAAATCAATAAAGAATTAGCTGTAGCTGGAATTGGTTTATGGTGGTTAAATATGTTGGTAATGCTTATTATGTTACTTGTTGATACTATGAACCACACAATATCTATAGGAACTATATTTGTTTTTCTATCTAATATGATTTATGCTAATTATTTAACCTTTAAATTTAAGAAAAAAGGTTTAAATGAGACTGAATGTGCAACCAAAGAAGAGTATTTGCAACATAAGAAAAAAATAAGAAAAGCTGGCTTAAAAGCAGGTGTACTTTGGGGTTTTCAAATGTTTGTGTTTATGAATTATGTTCTTCCATATTTAGGTTCAGAGAAAATCTCTATTTCTTTATTTGATGTTGTGCTTTGGAGTTGCGCTGGTGGATTTTTCGGTCTAACCATGTATCTATTCGGTTTATTGAATCTAAAAAAATTATATTAAGTAGCAAAAACCATTGTTCATTAAATAAGTCATTTACACATTAGACTGCAATTTTACATACTGTTTGTTTTTCCCATATAAAAATATAAAAGCTATCCAATATAAAAATCGGATAGCTTTTCGAACAAAATATTACGCCGCTTTAGGAGCTTTTCTCTCATGTCCCATTTGAACGATTAGCAAGAATACTGTTGATAAAATACCGCCTGCTAACAGTAATATGAAGCAACCATCCCAGCCAGAACGATCAACAATAATACCAATTGCTGCGTTTGCTACGAAGCTTCCTCCAACATAACCGAACAGACCACACATACCAACTGTTGTACCTACTGCAAATTTCGGTACTAATTCCATTGCACTTAAACCAATTAAAAACTGTGGTACATAAATTAAACAACCGATAACAGAAACTGCAATACTCACAACAAGTATGCTAGTCGCTTGCCAATATACAACCGTACCAACAACAACCCCGGCCATACTCATAACACATAATGGCATACGTTTCCCTTTAAATAATTTATCGCTTAAAAATCCAACAATTAAAGAACTTGGAATCGCTGCTGCCTCAAATATTGAATACGCCGCATGCGCTTCTGTTTTTGTAAAACCTTTAACTGTTGTTAAGTAAATTGGTACCCAGTTAATAACACCGAAGCGAATTAAGTAAACAAATGCATTGGCAATACATAAGAACCAAACAAATTTATTTTTCACTACATATTTCATTAAAATTTCTTTTGACGACATCTTATTAGCATTATCTGCTTTTTCAAGATTTTCATAGTCATTACGATACTCATCAATTGGAGGAAGACCTTCAGATTCTGGTGTATCCTTCGCATTAATCCATACTAGAACTGAAATTACCATAGCGATCATCGCTGGGAAAATAAATACGCCACCTTGCCAATGACTTTCACCAAAAATGCCTACACCAATTCCAATGAATGGTGGAACAAGTAATCCACCAACGTTATGTGAAATATTCCAAAGACCTGTTTTCGTACCACGTTCTTTCTTTGAAAACCATTTCGTCATAACAATACTACAAGGTGGTGCTCCCATACCTTGTACAATACCGTTTAGAACAAGTAAAGTTAAAATCATCCCAAAGGAAGATGCATAGCCGAAACAAATATTAACAAGCCCAGATAAAAATAAACCTACTGCAATAAATCGCTGAGCAAATGCCTTATCCGATAAATTCCCCATGAAGAATTTACTAAGTCCATAAACAACAGCCATTACTGCCCCTAATAAACCGATTTGTGTCGTGCTAAATCCGAACTCGTCTACTAAATACGTAGTAGATAAATTAAAGTTACTACGAACTAAATAATAAGCAGCATATCCAACTGAAATCCCGATTAACACACGAATACGTAGTAATTTATATACACGGTCGATCATATCCGCTGGTAATCTCTCAATTGCAGGTGCTGGCTTAAGCCATTTAAACATATACTCTCGTCTCCTTTTCTCACTTTTGAGAGAGACGCTGTCTATTCCATATCTCGATTATTCCACTATTTGATATATTTTTGTTCGTCCTTCTAACCGGCTGACCTTCTATTTCTTTCTCATTCTTCGCAAACATCGTTGGTACGCCAAACGAAACTTTTTCTAAAATGTGACCCGCTTCTTCTGATAAGCAATAATCAATAAATAAATCCACAATAATACCACTCGGCGCACGCTTTAGTTTCGAAATCGCATTAACGGACAACCCTGTTTGCTCAGGTTCGTTACTTAAAATAGGAAAGCCTTGTTTCTGAAGCATTCTCTGATCTCCCGCAAAATTGATGCCTATCATATATTCACCGCTCGCAACCAGTTCTGCGGGCATATAACCATTCACCGTTACTTCACCAACTTGCCTTGCAAGATTCTTAACATACTCTTTCGCTTCTCTTTCACCTAAAGTATCAATAAGTGATTGAAACAAAGTATATGCTGTGCCGGAAACATTTGGATCAGGCATTGCAATCTTACCCGTATATACCGGATCTAATAAATCTTGCCACCTTGATGGATATGGAAGACCGAGCGGCGCTATTTCTTCATTCCACCGCTCTTTATTAATCGCAATTGCCAGTTTCTCCACTTCATAACCGTACCAATAACCATCTTTATCTTTAACGGACTTTGAAATACGATTCGCATGTTGGTTCGTAACAGGAATAGAAAGGTTCTTTTGCTTCATCATTTGATGCGCATCTACTGTACCGCCAATAATAATATCCGCCTTCGGATTTCCAGCTTCCTCTTCTACTCTCCGAAGAAGTTCTTCTGTCGATAGACGAATAAATTCATATGTACACCTGCGTTGTTTACAAAATGACGAAAGCAAAGCTTCACCAACTTCCTCGCGGGCTGCTACATACGCAACGAGATGACGATCATCCAAAATAGGGAGACCACTTTTATTATATTTAATAGAGGTTGTATCTCGAGAGCAACTAGACATCGCTCCTCCGATTACTAGCAAAAAGAAGAAAAAGGCTATCTTTCTCATGACACACTCTCCTTTACAAGGAATTCTGCTAGGGAGCCCTTCATATACATGACATTCCCGTTATTATCACCGAGATATTGCACAACAAAGTACGATGGATACACAGAAATAGTTAGAATATCCTCCCGCTCATTCTTTACACGCTTGCCTGTTTTATAGGCAGTAATATAAGAAATCGGCTCATTCTGTGATTGTAATAATTTCTGAATTTCTCCGTAATCTGTAATTTGCTTTGCGTATCGAATAGAATCAAATATTTGCGTAAGATCTATAGTACGTATTACATCCCCTTGCCTCACTACAACTTCCTTTGCCTCCGCAAAGAAATTACTAATGCGCTCTGGTGTATAATACAGGCTTAACAAATACGTTTGAAATGCTGAGATCATCGGATCCGTGCCATTCTTTCCGTATACATTAGCCTCGTACTGGAACAAGTCACCTACTGCAAAAGTACGTTTATGTCCATTCAAGTACGTTACTTCTCCAGTAAATACTTGTTCTTGATTCCTCGCTTCTCTCGGTTCTATTCGAATTCGGTCAAAGAATGAAACAATCGTATGCAAACGAACTTCATCCGTTACAACAATTTCTCCCCACTTCTCATGCCTTACTTTCACTTCAGTAGGAAGAGATTCATTCACTCTTTGTAAAACGGCTTGTTTGTCATCCACAATTGTAATTCGATTATATATTTGCTTCTCAATAACATAAAACAAAATAAGAGAAACGATCATACAAAAGACAAACATAAGAATTTGAAATGATAGCCTTTTCATTTCTGCCTACCTCCAAGATAAAAAAACGTTGTTTCGAAAATACCGCATAATTGTTTCATAAATGTATCATTTAACCGCTTTCAAGTTTTTTATGTCTTCCATCCGTCTCGGAAGTAAAAATGTAATGCATATTGTAGTTCCCATTTCTTCACTACTCTCAATTCGCATACTTCCGCCTTGCTTCTTCATAATCTCCTGACAAATGTATAAGCCATAGCCATTCCCGTAACTTGAAGGAAGCACCTTACCTTCCGGAGACTCATTCCATTCTGCAAGCACACCTTCATCCATACCAATACCATCATCATGAACAAAAACTTTCGCTTCCTGCTCATTTATAATTACATTCATACGAACTTGCGTAGCATCACTATATTTAATCGTATTATCAAGCACATTCAAGAAAATTTGCTTCGTCTTATCAAAATCCGCAACGACGTGTACTTCTGTTAACTCATTCATTACTTCAATTTCAAACTGCTGCAACCTGAGTTTCACAATCGAAACCGCTTCTTCTGCCAATTCTTTAATATTCACGACTGTAGGTGACACTTCAAACGTACTCTTCCCGTACTTTGAAGACTTAAGTAATTCCTCTACAAGTGATAATAGACGCTCACTTTCTACAGACACATAACGGAGGCTCTCCTGCACATCTTCCTTCGATTGTAACTTCGGAATTAAATCTACATAACCGATAATCGCTGTTAGCGGTGTTTTCAGCTCATGCGTAATGCGGTCCAAGAAATCTTTCTGTTTCTCTTTCTCTTCCTTCAGCTGCTTAATATGCAGCTCAATCCCATCAGCCATCGCATTAAAGGACGCTGAAAGCTGCGCAATTTCCACATACTCATTCAGCTCAATCTTACTTTCATAATCTCCATTCGCAAGCCGATATGCCATTTGCCTTAACTGATCAATTGGTTTATGAAGAGACTTCGCCAAACGAATCGCAAAGAAAATACCAGCAGCTACTAAACAAAGCGACGTCATTAAAAACGTCCAACTCACATTTGTTAAAACTTCCTTCTCATCCGTTAACTCATTTATAAAACGGATACTTCCAATGACATCGTTTCCATAATAAACCGGACTTGAAAACAAAAGAATTGGAGCTGGATCTCCCTCCTCGAAAACATAAGATTTCTTTCCCTTCAAAGAACTCTCAATGTCCATATTCCGATGAAGTAACGCTCCTTTTTGTGTATCTGCAACAACATCTCCATTCTTCCCAATCATCTGCACCCGGACATCCATTCGCTTCGCTAAATACGAAGCAATTAAAAGTGAATTAGGACCTAACGTCTCCACTTCTGCTTCTTTCTCTAAATAATTCATCGTATAAATTTGCGCTTCCACACTTAACTTTTCTAAGGAATCTGCCGCATTATGATACACATTCTTCTCCAGTGCAATATAAACCACCGCATACAAAAGAACAAGAATTGGAATCAACAATCCAACTATCCCAAACACCATATTTCGTTTTAAAGACATATCATCACCTTTTAGCAATCAAGCTTATATCCCACACCATAAATTGTCTTAATATACTCCCCACTATTCCCTAGTTTCTTCCGAAGCCTTTGTACCATAATATCAACCGCTCTCGTATTTCCGATATACTCAAAACCCCATACCTTCTCTAATAGCTCATCTCTCATGAATACACGCTGCGGATTCGAAACAAACAACTGACATAAATTAAACTCTCGGTACGTTAACTGAATCTCCTGCCCACTCACATGAAGCTTTCTTTCTTTAGGACAAATCAGTAAGTCACCTGCGCGAATTACTTCATGATTTAAAAGAACCTCCTTCTTCTTCACGCGCCGCGCCATATTCTTCACCCGAAGAATAAGCTCCGCATAATTAAAAGGCTTCGTCACATAATCATCAGCTCCAAGCTGAAGACCAAGTAACTTATCATTCATCTGACTCTTCGCTGTCAGCATAAGAACCGGAATATCACGCTCCTTCTCTCTGAATAAACGTAACAACTCATACCCATCCGTATCAGGAAGCATCACATCTAAAATAAGTACATCCGGCTGCTCATTCCATCTCTCTAAAGCTTCTTTCCCATCAGCCGCCGTCAATATTTCATACCCTTCCATCTCTAACTGCATCCGAATCAAATTACGAATACTCGATTCATCATCTACTACAAGTATTTTCATCATTTTCCTCCTTCCATCCTGTATTATAGTACAGTTTAGTATAGCAAAAATAAGACAAAAAAAGAGAGGGTATTGTCGAACATATTTTGTCGACGATACCCTCTCTCATTTATTAAACTTATTTCTCATACCCATTAGGTTTCTTCTGATGCCAATCCCACGCATGCTCGATAATTGTCTGCACATTTACATACTCAGGATTCCATCCTAACTTCTCTTTCGCCTTTTGAGAAGAAGCTACTAAGCGTGCTGGATCTCCTGCACGACGTGGCGCTATCTCAGCGGGAATCTCATGATTCGTAACTTCACGAACTGCATCAACGATTTCTTTTACACTAAAGCCATTACCATTTCCTAAGTTGTAGAAATCACTTTCCCCACCATTTTGTAGGTCTTTAAGTCCTAAGAAATGAGCTGCCACTAAATCTTCAACATGAATATAATCACGGATACAAGTACCATCTGGTGTATTATAATCATCACCGAACATCATAATCTTCTCACGTTGACCTAACGCCACTTGTAAAACAAGCGGAATTAAATGTGTCTCTGGACGGTGATCTTCCCCAATAATACCACTTGGAGTTGCACCAGCCACATTAAAGTATCTGAAAATCTTATAGCGTAAATTTGAAGCTTGGCTATACCAATGAAGCATCTTTTCGATTGCTAACTTCGTCTCTCCGTATGTATTCGTCGGATTTGTCTTCGTTTCCTCAGTAATAAGATTTACATCTACCTCACCATAAGTCGCCGCAGTAGAGGAGAAAATAAACTTATCTACTTTAAACTCGCCCATTAATTCTAGCAAGCAAAGTGCACCATACACATTATTATTATAATACTGAAGAGGCTTCTCCATACTAACTCCAACTAAAGAATCAGCCGCAAAATGCATAACCGCCTCGATATTTTCTTGTTTAAAAACATCTCTTAAAAATCCTTTATCACGAAGGTCACCATTATAAAACTTCGCACCTTCCGTAATTGCATCTTCATGACCAGTTTGTAAGTTATCTACTACTACTACCGATAAACCTTCATCCACTAGTTTTTTAACAGCATGAGAACCGATATAGCCAGCTCCGCCGCAGATTAAGATTGAGTTCATTGTTTTCCTCCCACATATTTACTACGATTTCTTAATTATTTTACTAATATAAAAGGTATACGATTACTCGTATACCTTTTATATACCCTTCATTACTTAGCTACAAAATAATCCGTTACATATTGCGCCCAAACTTCATGCCCTTTAGCACTTGGGAAACCGAACTCTGTTTGTAAGTACGGTAAAATTTCTTTCGTTGTTGCATCAGGCCATGCTCCCCAATGATCAACATATGTATAACCATTTTGCGTCGCAAATTGTTTTAATGCTTCAATCGCTTTCGGATAATTCTTCGCACCATACACTGGGTTTGATGGTTGAATCATAATTGTAGCGCCTTTTGCACTAGTAGAAAGTGCTTGCACAAACTTCTGTGTACTCGCTACAGAATTTCCATTACCAGTTTTTCCGTTGTCGGTAATAAATGGTGGTTCAAATAAAATTACATCCGGATTGTCTTTCGCAATCTCTTTATCGCGTTTATTCGCTATTAACTCTTCTGTACTTTCACCCTTATATTCCTTTACCGTCACATTCCATAAACCTTTACCATAAGAAGCCTCTAAATTAGTAGTGAACTTAGCTACCCAAGCATCTTTTTCAGATGAAGAAGCTTCATCACCAACAATAACAAGATTTACTGCCTTTTTATCCGCAGCAGCTTTCTTCAACTTCTCTTTCACTGCATCAGGTAAGTTCTTCGCGTATGCTTCATTAAAAGATGCCTTTGCATCTTGTTTTTTCTCTTCTTTTTTCTCTTCCTTCTTCGCTCCGCTATCTTTCACTTCATCCTTTGTTTTCGTTACTTCACTCGTTTGTCCTGTTGCATTCGCAATTTTTTTATTCCAGTATAATTTACCGCTCACAACCGAAGCAATAAACAATACAAAAATAAATAGGACAAGTACTGCTTTCTTATTCATCGATTCACCTCATCTATTAATCTCACAATATATAATACTAATATAAATCTACGCATAAATAAACCCAACTCCTTCCAAAGGAGTTGGGTCATTACATATTACTTAGTTACTTCAAGATGTGCTCTTAACTTATTCGTTAAATCTTGTTTTGCTGCATCTGGAACATAGTAGTACCAAATACCATCAGCGGCTTTGTGGCCATCACCTTGGATTTGGATTTCCTCACTGTTCTGTATGCAATCTTTATAGTTCTTTTGCATATCAAACATTTGATCTTGGGTTAAACTTGTTTTTACGTTTTTCTCAATTGCTTTTAATACGTCACCGTAGCTTGCTAGAGAAGATACGCTTGCACCTTTTTTAATTACAGCTTGGATAACTTGACGTTGGCGCATTTGACGGCCGAAGTCACCACGTGGATCATTATATCTCATTCTAGAATATAATAAGGCTTGATCTCCATTTAAATGGATTTCTCCTTTATTGAAATGCTCTCCATATTTAAATTCCATATCATTATTAACTTCTATTCCACCTACAGCATCTACAATATCCTTAAATCCTTCCATATTGACTTCAATATAATGATCAATTGGAATATCCAAGAAATTTTCTACTGTTTTCACAGCCATATTAATACCACCAAACGCATAAGCGTGGTTAATTTTATCCTTTTTCCCTTTACCAATAATTTCAGTATACGAATCCCGAGGAATGCTTATTATTTTCATAGATTTTTTTTGAGGATTTAATGTAAAAAGCATCAATGAGTCAGAACGCCCTTGGTCTGCCTCTCTTTCATCAATACCCATCATTAAAATTGAAATAGGTTTTTGATCCGAAATATCAACTTTTTCATTACGCTTATCTGATTTATCTCGATCCAATGGTTTGTGTACTGAGCTTAAAGTATCTGTAACTGACGAATAAATATTATAAGCATATATCCCCCCACCAATAACCAAAACAACAACTATTCCAAGAATACAAAGCATAATTTTCTTTTTCATATTTTATACCTTCTCTTAAATTAAATTAACGCCTAATTTTTCAAGCGATTCAATCTATTATTATACAGTAAATAAACTTTACTGTGTAATTTTTTAATAGCTATACCATCATTTTTCAGAGTTATATAAATTTTCTAGTGATTTTACCATTAAATCAATTTGGAAATATTCCTCAAATAACTGATAACTATTAATCGAATAACTCTCTCTAATACTAGGATTTTCTAACATTTTTATAAATCCCTGAATAGCTTGTTCTATATTATTAATATCAAATAAATGTCCATTATAATTATTAAATACCAACTCATTATTTCCTATAACATCACTTGCTACTATTGGCTTACCATATGCAAGTGCTTCAATTAACGAATATGGTAGACCCTCATATAAAGATGTAGAAAAGAAAATATCAAAATGTACTAATTCTTCAATGGGGTTTGGGTGAAACCCTTTTAAAATAATTTTCTCCTGAAGACCTTTCTCTTTTACATAAGCTAAAACTTCCTCATAATATTCACCATCACCAATATAAATAAATCTTATATCATACTTTGGATTTTCAACCAACTTTTCTGCAACTTTTATGAACATCCATGGATTCTTTTGATAATCCATTCTCGCTATGGTCCCTATAGTTATATGATCATTTAAATTCTTCGCCTTTAAATTCTCTACCGGTACTTCAATTCCATTGTAAATAACAGTAGATTTTTCTTTATTAATAATATTTTTTTCTAGTGCGAATAGTTCTTCTCCTTTTGATACATGTATATTTTTAGAGCTTATAATCCCCAAAATTTTCTCAATCCATAAAAATAAAACTCCCTTTTTTTTCGAAATAAATGGATTTTGGGAAATATATGCATGCGGTGTATAAAATATTTTTTTTATATTACATGTTTTTGCTGCAATTCTCCCTACCGCCCCTGCTTTTGAGCTATGACAATGTACTATATCAGGTCTAATTTTTTTCAAAATCCCCCTAATTTCCTTTAAGCATAAAATATCATTCTTGATGGACAACTCTCTTTTCATAGATTGAATCTGAAAAAAAACAACCCCTTTTTTTTCAAACATAGATTTAGTCGATAAAAAGACCTCATCTATTCGTTCTCCACCATAAATCACTGATATCTCATACTTTTTCAAATCTATATTTAAAAGAATATCTAATAAGTGTTTGCGTACCCCTCCACCTATTGATTCACATATGTAAACTATCTTAGTTTTCACCTTGTATTTTCACCTCCTAGCCATTGTCACTAATTCTTAACAGCTTTGATTTTCATAACTAATTTATTAGGTACTATTAGCAACAATAATGACTTTAAAACACCAATATAACTTTTTATCAAAAGAGGGTTAAAATAGTTTAACTGAATTCTCAACCTACTTTTTAGTTGAACTTTCCTTTTACTTAAGGATATACTGTTTGGATTTATTTCTTTCTTTATTAAAACTTCATCTATGTTACTAACACTAAATTTTTTTGAGATTCTAAAGAAAAATTCGTAGTCCTCTGCAGCTGGATATTCCGTACTATACAAACCTATGTCTTTTAAAATGCATGTCTTAAACATTACAGAAGGATGAGGAAAACAGCTATTCATATGCATCATTTTTTCTATCTCTTTAGCAGTTGTTGGAACATATTCAGTGAATACCTCTTTTCCCTCTCTATTGACATGTTTTACATGCGACCCTAATAGTACTACATCAGGATTTTCTTCAAAATAGTTTGTTTGTTTAAAAAACCTATTCTGCAGAATTTCATCTCCTGCATCAATTCTGGCTATAAATTCATAACCTTCATCTTGAATATATTTTACCCCCATATTTAGGGCCGCTTCAATCCCTACATTCTTTTCTGCCCGTATTAGCTTGATATTATGAACAGATATTCTCGAATGGGTTGTCATCGGAATTGAGCTTCCATCATCAACCACAACAACGTCTACTCGTTCCTCAACCTCATTTTCTAATGATTTTAAAGTCCGATTTAGTCCTTCCTGGTCATTATATACAGGAATAAGAACAGCAACTCTAGGCATTATATATTCTCCTACTTTCAACTTTTTTAAATAAAAAAGCAGGTACCTTTGTACCTGCTTCCTTCCATTATTAAACGCTTAAACTATAGCATTTCCCAAGTAATTACATCATCTTCTTTAATATTTCTTGCGGCTTTCAATCCAATAATAGTTTCTAAGTATTTAGGAGAAATACCCGTTCCTGGTCTCTTCCATGTTAGCATCTCTCTAGTAATTACAGTTCCCTCTTCAATATTACATGTAGCCACCAAACTTCTTCTTGCATACTTAATAGCTTGCTTTTCAGCTTCTGTTGGTTTTTTCGTTTTTTCACCTAAAACATCATTATAAACTTTTAGATTATTTTTAAATACTTTAATATCTTCAGCATTCATAGCATGGTAATGATCATTACCTTCTAAACTTTTATCATACGTATAATGTTTTTCGACAATCTTTGCTCCTAAAAATACTGATGTATTCAATGTCATCATTGCAGCATCTGGTACAGTATGATCTGAATATCCAATTACATAATTAGGGAATACTTCTTTTAAATGAGTAATCATGTTTAGATGAGCATCTACATCTTTCGTTGGGTAGGATAAGACACAATGTAATAACGCGATTTGATTATTTCCTTCATTTTCTATTACCTCTACCGCTTCGCATATTTCAGCCAATGTAGAGGCACCCGTAGATAAAATAACCGGTTTTCCATATCCCGCAATCTGCTTCAAAAACGGATGATTTGTTAAATCTGCAGACGCAATTTTAAAAGCTGGCATTAATTCATTTAAAAATTCTGCTGATTCACTATCAAATGGTGTTGACATAAAGTCTATACCACACTCTTTACAATACTGTGCTAGTTCCTTATATTCTTCTATCCAAAAAGCATCATATTTTTTGAATAATTCGTATTGTGATGAAGATTTTTCCTTACTTCTATCCCAATATGCAGGTGAATTCTTAGATGCTAATTTTTCAGCCTTATATGTTTGGAATTTTATTGCATCTGATCCAGCCTCTGCAGCATCCTTGATCATTTTTTTGGCTAACTCTAAGTTACCACCGTGGTTTACTCCAGCTTCTGCAATTAGGTATACGTTCTGACCCTCACGTAAAATTTCTTTGTCGTTAATAACTAGTTTCATAACTTCTAGTCCCCTTTTCCTTTTTAATTAAAAATTATAGATAGTACTCTCTCGATTCCTCTTTTTAAATCATGCTGTAACATTCTATTATTCATCATTTGACGCAGTTGTTGATCTTTGATTAATCTTTCTAAAGATTGTTGAATAATATCTTCTTTAGCTTCATGATGAATACCTAAATTTATAAAGCCGTTATAATTATGACCAAATAAATGTGTCAACTCTCTATAATTCTGTGAAATTATTATAGCGGGAGTACCAATCATTGCAATTTCATACATTGTTCTTCCTGCTGATGAAAAAATCACATCGGCATCTAACATAAATTCTGCCATATTATTAATTTCGGTATGCACATTAATCACCCTGGAATAGTTGTCTATATCTTTAAGGATAGCATCCTTGTATTTATATCCCGGGCCCAATACAATAGTTATTTCAAATTCAGATGACATATTGACTATGGCATCCAAAGTTTTTTTTGTTAAATTATTGGGATCTGTTCCTCCAAAGGTAATTAATACTTTGTTCACATTTTCTTTAATAGCTTTAGTTGGTGAGTTAATAAAATCTGGTCTCGCACAATAATAATTTTCCCCTGTATAAAAATACTTAACTGGGACATTACCAGGATATAAGGCATTAAAGACCCCATCCGCATACTCTGCGCCAAGCCCTAAATCCTCAAAATTATAAATCCTTATTCCCATATTTTTTAATTCTAACATATAATCTGCGCTTGTATCTAGGATATCATTAATTATAATATCTGGTGAAATTTCTCTAATCTTAGTTAGAGGTTCTTGTTCAAAAAGTTCTACCTTAAAGTTTTGCTTCTCGATCAAATTGATTCCTAAACTATACTGTTTATCCATTAAAAAGATTACTTCATGATCAAATATATTATGAGCTAAAGTAAGAGTCCTATAAATATGCCCTAGCCCAATGTCACGATATCCATCTACCCTAATTACCACTTTTTTTCGTTTTAATAACTTTTCAGCTACCCACCAGTCAGTATATGAGTCTATATCTATACTTTCTTCTGATCCTACAACATAAATGGTGATAGTTTCTCCCATTCTATTAGTGGGCGTTATATACTTTCTTTTAGTTGCAAATACCGCTCCACTCTCCCTAAACTCACCGGGTAAATATTGCCTATTTTTACGTTCTTTAAAATTAGGTATAAATTTATCTTCCTCTAATCTCCAGGATAAATGTCTATCATCTAAACCTGTTAACACCGTATCATAATTTTCCTTTATAATCTTTTGTATTACATTCTCAAGAGTAACTAAACTTAATAGTGGCGAAGTTGGTTGAATAGTAACCACGATATCATAATTTTCCTCTAAATCCTCTTCCAACTTTTCTACGGTATAATGAATTACCGGATCAAGCGGAACCTCATCATTAGAAATATTATCCGGTCTCATCAGTACTTCCGCTCCATATTGCCTTGCAATATTACTGATTTCAGCATCATCAGTAGATACAACTACTTTATCAATTAAACTGGATTTTTTCGCCACCTCAATAGCATATGAAATTAAAGGTTTTCCGTTTAATAATCTTATATTTTTCCTTGGAATTCCCTTTGATCCTCCTCGAGCTGGTATAATAGCTACAACTTTCTGCTTATTCATCCGCATTAGGCCTCCGCTCATTTTTCTGTTTTACCATCCTTAATTCTTTTCTTAAATTTGAAATTTAATTTTTTTAAAATATTACTCTTAAAAACAACGTAACTAATAGGTAAACTATATACTATAATGAATAGAAAAACTTTAGTAACTATATAACCATCTATTGTTTTAGAGATGTTAATCCATAAAAGTAAAAAGATAAATGGTAATATTAATACACTAAATTTCCTTATGAACAGCTTAAATGGTACCCCTAATATAGAATTAGTGCTGTAAGAAAGAAATAACAAATAACAAAAATTCGATATGGAAGTAGCAATAGAAATTGAAGTTATATCCCCACCATATTTTATGAAAATATAATTCATTATTATATTTATAAAAATAGATGTGATAATTATTTTAAGATATTTCCAATGGTTATTAGAACTATTTAAAAAGTTCGCATAGGTACCTACTAAACTAATAAAATACACTCCAAATATAAGGGCTTGGGCAGCTTCAACACCCTGAATATATTGAGGCATGACAATATCAACAAAATAAGGTAGTCCATAATATATGATACATAATATATACGGGATAAATATTGCTATTACTAATGGCAATAAATTTATCATATTTACAAGTTTTTCACTAGGTCCTTCTTTTCCATATAGAAAACTTATTTTAGGATACATAACTTGCGAAAATACCTGAGGTGCCATCATAAGAACTTGAAACATCATCAATGCTATTCCATAATAACCTAAAGCCTTACTATCATAGAACATTGAGATCATTATCCTATCTACTGTAGTAAATAGGGTCCATGAAAATCCAATTAACATAATTGGCACACCAAATTTAAGTAACGATTTTATTAAATTCCAATCCCATTTAGTCGAAATTTTCCTCTTTATGCTGCTCTTAAATAGATACATCCCTAAAATAGTAGCTATATATATACCTGCTATCAGTCCATATATCCCGAAAAAATATGCCATTATACATCCAAAAATCGCTTGTACTGGTGTAGTAATAATCTGTACTCGAGATATCTTTTTAAAATCATCTATTGTCAGAAATATCATTCTATAATAACCCAGTAATTGCTGCACAGGTATCAAAAGAAAAATTGTTCCCAGTATAGCCTTCATATTGGCTGAAATATCAAGGCATAAAATAAAAATTACTAATAAAAGACTAACAATAAAAGGAATACACATCCATCCTTTTACCACTTGTCGTATATGCTCGGCTTCTTCTATTTGATTCTTCCCTAATAGTCTAGGAATTTCCCTGTTCATACCATTAAGAACCCCAAATTGGATTATAGTTCCATAAACTAGAACCATGGAAATCGTTAACCAAAGGCCATATTGTTGTGGTCCTAATATATTTCTTGAAATAATATCTGTTACAAAAGTAACTCCTGCTGTAAACAAAGTTGATAGTAACATTGTCATCGAATCTCTTAATATCTTATTCATAAAACATACCTTTTCTCAACTATTTGTTAAATATAGATGAACCTTCTTCCAAATTTAAATCTATATTAAAACACTCCACATCATAACTCTCAAAATATTGAACCTTATGGTTATCATTTCTCCCCACAAAATAGGATTTGGATAAGATCTCTTCATCTAGCAATTTGCTAGTAATTAAGGCTGTTGAATTCACCCCAATTAATACCTTAGGACGTTTTTTTAATAATAACAACTCTAAAGGTTCCGCTGAATCAACAATATCTAATTTTAAATCTTTAACAATTTCAGGATTACTCCTTGGATGTAATTTCACCTTAATTTCCTTTCCCAAATACTTATTTGCATCAATAATATATTTATATATATCCAACTCTTGCTTATATGTCATCAAGTTTTCTTCGTTAAACGGTTGAGTCAAAAGCCAAATTTCATCCCTGAACTCCGCATTACAATTTAAACCTAATTCCCGGAAATCAGTTTCTACAATATCAGTCTCTTTATAAACTTTAGAATAATCCTTATTAAATATACTGTAATGTTTTTGTATTTTAGAAAATAATTTAGATGAACTAATCTCTAGATTCATAAGTTTATCGACTATTTTAATCACAGAATTTTCCTTAGTAATATGCTCATCCAAAGAGGACTCCAGAAACAAATTATAAATACCATCATCAAATGTAAATAAATTTTCAGTTTTATAATTTAGCATCATACACTTAGTATAAACAGACCAAAAATTCCCGCAATATACATCCAAATTCTTCTTTTTCTTTTTAAACTTGCTTGCTATTGCTCTAGAGAAAACATGTATTAGCTTACTGGTTTTATTTTTAGAAATTATACAATACTCTACAGAATCCCACTTAAAATATTCTATAGCTTCTTTCACACCGTTATGGATTTTATGGTCCGTAATTATGATTTTTTTACTTGTATACATTTCTTTTTTTTATTAGCTATTATTGAAGCACATAAAACGTGCAAAGGTGTTTGACAAATAAAAATAGCTTCTTTATTCATTAGATATGAATCCTTTCTATTAATTCTACCTCACTCTTCTAACTTTAAACCCTGATAACTCTGACAATAATTCTATACATCATTAAAATTATTATTAGCATCAAATTTTTCAAACTGAAAAATTCATACATATTTCCCATGATAAAACTATCAAACGAACTAAAGAATATCTTTGAATATATAGCAATAGGAATAATATTCAACAGTATTGAATTCTGCTGTATGGTTTTTTCGAAATTCTTTATTAATTTCCCGTAAACACAACCAAAAACAAATTGAATAATCATTCCTAAATATAATCCAAAACTGTATATTATAATTGCTGGATAACCCATAGTAAAGTTCACACTATCTTGTATGAATCTATATGCGCGGCTAGGAGATAAAGTTATCATTAGCTCCCTCATTCCAGCTGTTAAATGTTCAGCTGTCGGATTAACAATTTCGGTAATCTCTTGGATAAAGTTTTGATAATAATCTATTGTAAATAATGATGAGGTAGTTAAGTCATAAATCCCCCACCAAACATGTCCTTGCAATCCCAAGCTCCTATAAACAATCTGATCCCACGCTGCTCTTGCTGATCCCAAATCTTTTGAATACTCATTAATAGAAAGCAAGATAAATAAAGCTAGTCCCATTAAAGGAATAAAAAGCTGCATTATTAATTTTTTAGAAACTTTTACCCTATTTATTGTATCTCCTCTAACATAAATAGGAATATAAAAACTAATCATCAAAATAGCAATAGTCGTGAACTTGTGCCCCTGAACTATTAAATTAATCACTAGTGCCACAACATTTACTACAGATAAAAGCCTAATTTTTTTTATTTTTAAATACCGTAAAAATTATTCCACTAATTATAGCAATTAAATACATCTGTTTATGAAATACTAATAGAAACGGAAATATAGAATGCTCCCAAAAATTAAACTTATTAATTGCGTCTCCGTATGTAAATTTAGTCAACAAAGAATTTATCGCTAATGAACACGAAATCACAATCATGCATGTTAGCAGTAATAATAATATACGCTTGCTCAGATTACCTACTTCACCATTACGTTCAAGTTCTTTACCATGTACAAAACTTGTATTATTCCACCTTACTTTATTAACAAAATATATCCCCAAAAAGAATATTACGTTATATAAAAACAACATTTTAGTAGAGTTATTACTATAACTATATCTGTCTTGTTCTGTTATATATATGCCAGTTTCTATATAAGCATTAGATACCAACGTCCATAATTGCATAAAAAAGATAAAAAGATAAAAAATAAAGTGTTTTTTATCTTTTTTAAACAACAACATTCCTATGCAAATAAATAGGACAATCAAAATTATATTAATCAAATTAGAAATCAATATTATGCCCTCATTTTCTATATATGAATAGTCATATACTTTTTGATTGTATATTTAATATGCCCCTTTACGAGAAAGGACTAAATATATTGTTTTCAAAATAATACTAAAATCAAAAACTATTGATTGATTATATACATAGTGTAATTCCAAATCCACTCTCTCTGGATAACCTACACCGCTCCGGCCACTAACCTGCCAATACCCAGTAACCCCTGGTTTTACCGCTAATAGATGCGGTGCTTTATTTCCATATTCACGAAGTTCTTCCTCAACAACCGGCCTAGGTCCTACTAGACTCATCTCCCCTTTTAAAACATTTATTAACTGAGGTAGCTCGTCTAAACTAGTTTCCCTTAAAAACCTTCCTATTTTTGTAATTCTTGGGTCTTCATGTGGCTCCAACTTATAGTTATTTTCAGTATATTTTTTATATAAGACTTCATTAGCTTTTAATTTACTTTCTGCATCAACTACCATTGAGCGAAATTTTCTAATGTAAAACTTATTACCATTCTTTCCAATTCGCATTTGTTTAAAAAAGACCGGTCCTCTTGCCTCACCTCGCATATAAGCAAAAGGTATAATAAGAAAAATTGGTGAAAATACAATTAAGCCCATAATTGCTCCAAAAACATCCACCACTCTTTTACATAAAAGATAATAGCTACTTGGCTGTTCTAAATCCTCTACTAAAGATTCCTCACTTAAAGAATTTTTATTCAATTTTTTCTCTCCCTATACATTTGATTTCCACACTTAAATTACATATTTTTTCCATCCTCAACATAGTATCTAATTTTTTAGTATCTATGAATTTTAGCTTCATCCTTATACATATACATTTTCTTTCTTTACAAGTTCATGCATATACTTCATTAATTCACCTTTCAGCTCTTCATGTTGAAGTGCCATCTCAATTGTAGTCTTAATAAACCCAAACTTCTCCCCAACATCATAACGAGTTCCTTCAAAGTCATAAGCAAACACTCGTTGGATTTCATTTAATCGTTGTATTGCATCCGTTAACTGAATTTCCCCACCAGCACCTGTTTGTTGATTTTCAAGAAACATAAAGATTTCTGGCGTTAATACGTAACGACCCATAATTGCTAAGTTGGATGGTGCTGTTCCTTGTACTGGTTTTTCTACAAACTGACGTACTTGATATTGACGACCATTTTGCGTGATTGGATCAATAATTCCGTAACGATGTGTTTCATTTTCTGGTACCGTTTGTACACCAATGACAGATGAATGTGTTGCCTCGCACTCGTTCATTAGCTGTCGTAAACATGGTATTTCAGCCTGTACAATATCATCGCCAAGTAATACCGCGAATGGCTCATTTCCAACAAATTTACGTGCGCACCATACTGCATGCCCTAAACCTTTTGGTTCTTTTTGTCTTATGTAATGAATGTTAATTTTTGAAGAAGCTTGTACTTTTTCAAGAACTTCATGCTTTCCTTTTTCAAGTAAGTTTTGTTCTAACTCAAAAGAATGATCAAAATGATCTTCAATCGCACGCTTTCCTTTTCCAGTAACAATAATAATGTCTTCAATTCCTGATTCTATCGCTTCTTCAACTATGTATTGAATTGTCGGTTTATCGACAATTGGTAACATTTCTTTCGGCATTGCCTTCGTTGCTGGTAAAAACCTCGTCCCAAGACCAGCGGCTGGGATAATTGCTTTTCTTACTTTTTTCAAATCTTGTCCCCCCAAAAAATATCGTTTTATCTATATGTAACAATAACAAAAACCCTACCTATAGAGTCATTTTTATAACTCCATAGGTAGAGTTTCTGGCATAAATAAAATTATAGGCATCTAACCAATCCTCACATCATACTCCCGACGACAAGCGTCTAAGGTAGGCAAGAAATAAAAATTTCTACCCACAGCACGACCGAGTGCCCCCGTTGATAACGGTTAGGAGACATCACCAATTCCTTATTTAGAAAATACCGAACAATTTTTTACGACGAATTAGTTCTGGATCTTCTTTATAAATTGCTTTTCCGCTAATTAATAAATATGGATTTTCTTTTAAATCACTCATAACGTTCATTCCGAATTCTTTTCCGATTAATTCATAGCTTTCTGCTAAATGAAACCCTCTTGATGTTGTGTTATGTGCATCTGATGCGATCATATGCGTTAAATTATGTTCAACGAGTTGTAGTGAGAATTTTTTTATCTTTTTGCCGAACTTTCCTAGTAAACTTCCTGCCGTTACTTGTGTTAATGCACCTTTACTTACAAGATTGTATAACTTATCTGGCCGCTCGATTAACTCGGCATTGCGTTCCGGATGAACAATAATTGGAATCATTCCTTTAACACGTATTTCATATAATAGTTGTTCTGCATAACGAGGTACGTGATTAGACGGAAATTCAATAAATATGTATTTATTTGTTTCATTTAAAGTAACGATTTTACCAGCCTCATAGTCTTCTAATAAATCACCATATAACCTGACCTCTTGTCCTGGTAAAATTTTGAGTGGAATTTCATTTTGTTGTAGTTCATCATTTAGTTGTTTTACTTGATGAATAATTGAAGTACGTTCATTTTTATATTTCCCGTTTTGATGGTGTGGTGTTGCGACGATTGTATGTATTCCTTCTTGGACAGCCTTTTGTGCCATGGCCAGACTATCTGTTACTGTTTGTGCACCATCATCGATGCCAGGTAAAATGTGACAATGTAAATCAATCATTTGTTTCATCCTCCCTCTCTCATATAAAAATCTTTTTTCCTTTGAATATGAGTTATCTCATATTCAAAGGAAAAAAGGAGATATGTCCTTGCCATATCTCACTTTTTAATTAGTTTGCACCGTAGTAATAATATAAGCCTTGTTCACGTTCACGGTCGTTCAGGACAACGCCTAACAGTTTACCTTTAGCCGATTCTAACAATCCTTTTGCTTTTACCGCAGTTTCCTTCTCTGTCGATTCACTACGAACAACAAGAATAGAAGCATCACATACATTCGCCATAATCTGTGCGTCGGTAACAGCTAAAATAGGCGGCATATCAAAAATAACTAAGTCGTACATGCTGTATGCTTGCCCAAGAAGTTCTTTCATCGATTTTGAACCTAACAATTCCGCCGGATTTGGTGGGATTGGACCACACGCTAAAAATTGTAAATTATCAACTAATGTCGTTTGTACACACTTCTCTAACCGTTCACTATGTGTTAATACATTCGTTAATCCGAAAATATTATCAACTTGGAACATTTGATGCATCGCTGGTTTACGCATATCTGCATCAATTAATAATACTTTCTTCCCTTGTTGAGCGAAAACAACTGCCATATTCGCTGTCGTTGTCGTTTTCCCTTCACTCGGGTTAGCAGACGTTACCATTAACGAATGTAAATTCGTATCAACAGATGCAAATTCGATATTCGTTCGAATATTACGATATTGTTCTGAAATTGGTGATTTCGGTTGTTGATGAGCAATTAATTGACGACGTTGACGATGATTTTGTTTCTTTTTAAATAAACTATTAAGAGCCAATTGTCTGTCCCCTCACTTTTCTTGATGATGAAGCATGTGATTTCACGTTTGCTGTTTCTTCATCCATACGTGCTACAATACCTAACACCGGTAAGCCAAGTAAGTTTTCTACATCTTCTTCTTTTTTCACTGTGTTATCTAAGTATTCTAGTAAGAATGCAAGACCAACTGCAGCCATTAATCCAACAACGAAAGCAATTGCGACATTTAACATCGGGCGTGGTTTAATTGGAGATTGATTTTCCGCAACTTCTGCTTTTGACAATACAGTTACGTTATCAACATTCATAATTTTTGCAACTTCACCTTTAAATACATCCGCTGTTGCATTTGCAATATCACGAGCTAACTTCGGATCTTTATCCTCCGCTGTAACAGAAATGACCTGTGAGTCTTTTTCGTTTGCAACATTAATCTTTTCTGTTAAAGCTTGTGCAGTCATATTTAAATGTAATTTTTCATTCACTTGGTCTAAGACTACTGGACTTTTAATAATGACCTTATATGTGTTCGTTAATTGAATATTTGTTTGAATTTCACCAGCTTGAATCATTGCACCCTCTTGCTTTTTCTGGTTAACAAGAATTTGCGTTGAAGATTGGTAGATTGGTGTCATGAAGAAGAAGCTAATGACAGCAATTACAATAGCTGCACCAAAGGCGATTACGAGGATCATTGCTAAACGTTTTTTTAAAATATAAAATAACTCTTTTAAACTAATTGTTTCTTCCATAAGTCCCTCCAACTTTCTAAAATTTGCACATAAGAAAAATTATAACATATAATCTTACATTTTTTTATTTTAGTCATATCTATGTTCTTTTGTTATTTGAAAACATATATAATCTTACAAAATAATCTTAAATATGACAACACATTCCATTAATTTTACAAAATTCCCATTATATCATTTTTTTTATATAATTCAATATATAATTTTAAAATAATTCAAAAAAGCTGGTAACAACACTTACCAGCTTTAAGAATTACTATTTTACACATTATTTTCTAATAATATCCATATCGTTCTTGTTCTTCTTTTTTATCATTTAAAACGACGCCAAGTAGTTTTCCAGATGCTTTATCTAATATTTGTTTCGCCTTTATCAGTTTATCTTTTTCTGTTTTTTCACTACGAGCTACTAATACAACTCCATCGCATTTGTTTGCAAGTATTTGCGCGTCTGTAACCGCCAGCACAGGAGGCGTATCGATTAGAATGACGTCGAACATCTTATATGCCTCTAAAAGCATTTCGTCCATTTTACGGTATCCTAGTAGTTCTGCAGGGTTTGGCGGAATTGGGCCTGCTGGCATGACATATACATTATCTATATCTGTTTTTTGAATACATTGCATAAACGAAGCCTGTCCTGATAATAAATTTGTTAAACCATTTGGATTGTGAACCGCAAATAAGTTTTGTAATGTCGGCTTACGTAAGTCCGCCCCAATTAACAATACTTTTTTCCCTTGTTGACCGAAAACAACTGCTAGATTAGAAATAGTCGTTGTTTTCCCGTCTCCTGGATCTGCTGAAGTGACAATAATAGAACGAATATGGTTATCTACAGATGTAAATTCAATGTTCGTACGAATGTTACGGTATTGTTCTGTAATACGTGATTTAGGCTCTTTATGTGTAATTAATTGTCGTAATGGTTTTCTTTTCTTTCTTCCGAACATGTTCTAGTCTCCTTTTTCAAAATGCGACCTTTTCCCTTTTTCTCTTTTATGCTCGATATGCTACGCCTATTTTTCATTTACTTCTACCGTTAAATTTCCCCATTACTTTCCTCTACAGTTCATCATAACGAATCATAATAACCTTTGTCCTATCTTATAACCTCCATAATGTGACAACGGCATCTCTATCTTTATCGCGCTATCATTCATCTTGATTCCAAGATATTTATAGCGTCATTATATACAAACTCCCATTCATTTACAATTAAAATTCTGATTACTCTGCATTTTAATATTTCAAACAAAAAATATAGTAATTAAAAAAATCCTTCTGCATATTACAGAAGGATTTTTTTAATTACTATCTATTCTTTCTTATCACCAATTGCAAATGTAATTTCAGCTTCGCATGCAACTTCACCATCCACTGTTGCGATTGCTTTTCCTTTTCCGATTGGTCCACGTACGCGTGTCATTTCTACTTCTAAACGAAGTTGATCACCTGGGCGTACTTGTTTTTTGAAGCGGCAGTTGTCGATGCCTGCGAAGAAAGCAAGTCTCCCGCGGTTTTCTTCTTTCTTTAATACAGCAACTGCCCCAACTTGTGCTAATGCTTCTACAATAAGTACACCAGGCATAACTGCATAATCTGGGAAGTGTCCATTAAAGAACTCCTCGTTTGCAGATACATTTTTAATTCCAACCGCTCTTTTTCCCTCATCCACTTCTAATATTTTATCAACAAGTAAAAATGGATAACGGTGTGGAATGATTTCTTTAATTTGTTCTATATTTAGCATGTAACAATCGCCCCTTTTGTAATATTGGTCTTACCACTTGGACATATTGTTATTATCCCATTTTGTTTATTATTTGTCATTATAAAGTAACACTTTACTCTCTATTATAAAAAAATGCACACACTCTATTCCATTAAAATAGTTGCACTTCCCAGCAACTGACACGGAGGTAGAAAAGAGTGTATGCCCAAATTAGGGAAAGGCAATATGTATTTGAACATTTTTTGCCTTAATGTCGTATTCCGAATCATTATATTACATACGTTTTCAAATAAGAAAACATTAAATTTAACTGTATATACGGATATATCACCTCATTTCTTTATTTTCCTCTATTATTCTTCCGTTTTCGTAAAAAATTAGAATTAAAAAAATAAAAAAAAAGAACTAAGGTTTTCCCTTAGCTCTTTTTCACTTTATTTCAATGCACGACGTGGTAACTTATCGATATTCTCTAACATAATACCTGTACCAATAGCAACACATTGCATTGGGTTTTCAGCGATTAATACTGGTACCTTTAATTCTTCTGCTAGAAGCATGTCGATACCGTGTAATAAAGCTCCTCCGCCTGTTAGAATAACACCGCGGTCGATAATGTCCGCAGATAGTTCTGGTGGTGTGCGCTCTAGTACGCCTTTTGCAGCTTGTACAATGATAGCTGCGTCTTCTTTTAGTGCTTCTGTAATCTCTTCAGAGCATACTGTAATTGTACGTGGTAAACCTGTTACCATGTCACGTCCGCGAATTTCAAGCTCTTCACTACGTGCACCTGGGAATACTGTACCAACTTTAATTTTAATATTTTCTGAAGTACGTTCTCCAATTAATAGCTTATACTTACGTTTAACGTAGTTTAAGATTTCCATATCAAACTTATCGCCAGCCATTTTGATAGAGGAAGAGGTAACAATATCACCCATAGAAAGTACGGCAATATCTGTTGTACCTCCACCAATATCAACAACCATGTTTCCGCTTGGCTGGAAGATTTCCATACCAGCACCAACTGCGGCTACTTTTGGTTCTTCTTCTAAAAATACTGTTTTACCACCTGAACGTTCAGCAGCCTCACGAATTGCTTTTTGTTCTACAGATGTGATATTTGTTGGACAGCAAATTAAAATGCGAGGTTTTGAAAAGAAGCTCTTCACGTCCAATTTGTTAATGAAATACTTTAACATTGCTTCTGTAATTTCGAAATCTGCGATTACACCATCTTTAAGCGGACGAATTGCTACAATATTACCAGGTGTACGTCCCACCATACTTCTTGCTTCTTCACCTACTGCTAATACTTTTCCACTATTACGATCAATTGCCACAACAGATGGCTCATTTAATACAATACCCTTACCTTTAACATGAATTAATACGTTAGCCGTACCTAGGTCAATTCCGATATCTCGCGCAAACATTCCCGTCATTTCCTCCTCGATATTCAAAATCAGGTTACACCCGAATTCTTTTACACCTAATTTCTGATTTTATCATAAATTTAACAGAAACGTAATATTCGCAAAAAGAATTCTTCTGAAAAATATTACCGAATTCGCAAGGAATGTTTGCTATTTTAGATTTATTGGCGCACAGGGTTTTCTGTATCTTCTTTTCGGTACTTTTGCTTTGTTGCTTCTCCACCTCTTAAATGACGAATAGACTTATGATAATCAAGAATTTCTTTCACTTCATTTGCGAGCTCTGGATTAATTTCTGGCAAACGTTCTGTTAAATCTTTATGGACTGTACTCTTTGATACCCCAAATTCCTTTGCGATTACACGCACTGTCTTTCTTGTCTCCACGATATACTTGCCAATCTTGATAGTTCTCTCTTTGATGTAATCGTGCACACCACTCGCCTCCCTAAATTGGATGTGAGAAGTGTGAAATGAGACTCGCTGCATACGACTATGAAGTAAATGTGAGTGCTGTTTGTAAGCGTTAAACATTCTTGGATTTATAATGAAATGATTCACGATTTCTCACCTCAAACACTCTCTTTGCATTGGTTTATACCATTGTATTGCCCGCACTACTGATATATGCTACATGTTCACTATTTTTGCGGACTAAGTTAAGAAAAATTACGTTTTTTTGTGAGAAATACGTTAACGATGACAATTATGGCGAAAAAAAGTGACACCTCTTTATAAAAGGTGTCACTCTTCTCTTTCATATTCTTCTTCTAACAACTGATGGTGGGGGACTTCTTTCTTACCGGCAATATAATAATATAAAGCGAATAAAACAAACAATAAAATGATAGCAATCGACAGAACAGATAAAAATGACACAGTATCCCCTCCCTTTTGTAATATATATTCGAGAATATCGTCATTTTTCCTTGTTATTGCAATTTTTTTCTCGAAATTGATTATTTTTATATGAAAATAAAGTGAAACTTTAATCAGAGGGGGTTTTGTTCATCCCCCACTGATTATTAGCCTTCACCAATCGGGCGTTTACGGGCAGTTGATCTCCCACCTAACTTCTTTGCTCCAACTGAATTTTGAGGTGGGCGTCTTACTGCCCGTTAATGCGGGATAAAAAAATCAGCTCTCCTAATGAGAACTGATTTTTTTACTTTATTATTCTTGTGAAGAAGAACTGTTAGATGATTCTGTAGAACCATTTGTTGATTTTTCTTCTTTTTGAGATTTCTCATCTTGTTTGCCGTTCGTCTCTTTATCACTAGTCGAACCGCTTGTCGATTTCTCTTCTTTTTGAGATTTCTCATCTTGTTTGCCGTTCGTCTCTTTATCACTAGTCGAGCCGCTTGTTGGTTTCTCTTCTTTTTGAGACTTATCTTCTGGTTTCGTGCTTGTCGACTTTTCTTCTTTTTGAGATTTGTCATCAGCTTTTTTACCAGAAGCATTTGTCGCCTTTGCAGCACCTGCATCAGCTTTAATTTCTGCTACTGATTTATTTAAATAACGCTCAGGGTTCACAGCCACATTGTCTTTACGTACTTCAAAGTGAACGTAAGAACCTGCATCTTTATTCATTGCATTTAGACCTGATTTTCCTAACACTTCACCTTGCGCGACTCTTGCACCTTTTTCTACTTTCACACTGCCTAAGCTTTGATAAGATGCTGCTACACCATTTCCACTATCTACTGTTACAACATAACCAAGAAGTGAATCTTTTTCAGCTTTCGTTACTGTACCACTTAAAGCAGCTGTAACATCAAATTCTTTTCCGTTTTTCGCAGCAATGTCAATTCCTTTATTCGGGGAATATGTGTTGTTATAAAAGACAAGTGCTTTTTCTTGTTCCGCCTCTGATGCTGCATCTTCATAGAATTTCTTCTGTACTACTACTTCTGCATTTACTGCAGCTGGCATTTTCACTACTTCTGAAGATTTTGTTACTGGTACTGCCGGATCTTCCGTTTGTGTATACGGTGTTGCTTGATCTTGGTTCGGAGCTTTCTTTGGATTAGCTCCCTGGAACCATAGCGCAACCATTAAGATTACCGCTGCACAAGCAATATATAGTGCCGGAAACACCCATCTTTTTTGAAATAAATGTACTACTTTTTGCGACTTTTTACTATTTCTTCCTCGCATTCCATCATCACCTCAGCAATCATTTTGAACAATATTCACTCATCCTATACAACCTATAACTAATTACTTTTCGACAAAATCTGTAAAAATATGTATAGGAATTGCAAAATTTCCGAGGAAATGATAGAAAAAGGAAAAAACCGAGCGTTTCAGCTCAGTTTTTAGTCCATTTGTTTCTTTTTATATACGATCAAACATGCAATAAGCGAAATGATAAGCCAAACTGTAATATTTAATACATGCCCACCAATACTACTAAACCCTGCCCCACCTACTAAGCTGTTAATTGCTTTTACAATATGAGATGTTGGAAGATATTCAATCATCGTCTTAATTGTTTTATTTTCAACTAGTGACTCAAATTGTACAGCTAAATACATCGTCATTAAAATAGGCATTCCAATTAATGATGTTTGTGGTACAGAAGATGCAAGTAATCCGATCATTGTTCCAAGCACGATAAATAAAATAGTTCCACATAGGAATATCAATCCTACCAATGGAAGATTGATATTTAACTGATCTAAAATGAATAAATTTGCAATACAAATGACCATCGTCAGACCCGCTGTTAATAAACTCTTTCCAAGAAGAACTTCAACAGAAGATGCTGGGGATAACATTAACACACGTAGTGTATGTTTTTCTTTTTCTTCTGCAATTACCATAGATTGAACAAAGCCTGCGACAAATAGGAAGGCCGTTATAGTAGTAGTGCCTAACATTTCCTTTCCCGCTCCAAATCTGCTAAATAAAAATGAAAATATAATTGGTAAAAATGCCATTAACAACACTTGTGAATTCGTCTTAAAATCTTGTACTTCTTTTCTAAAAATAGCTGATAAACGTCTCATTGAAAATGTCATTATAATCCCCTCCCAGTAACTTCAATAAAGATATCACCTAAAGTTGGTTCGTGTGAATGAATGGATAGTAATTCTCCTTTGTTCATCCATTCTGAAATACGTTTTGCACCTAATTCGTCTTTTTTCACTGTTTCTTTTTGTTTATCTTTTAACACAACTTGTATTTGATCTTTCGCGTATTTTAATCGCAAGTTTTCTGGTGTATCAAGCGCTACAATTTCTCCGCCGCACAGAAAGGCAATACGGTTACAAAGCGTCTCTGCTTCGTCCATGTTGTGCGTTGTTAAAAAAATCGTTGTTCCTTCTTTATTTAAGTCTTTTAAGATTTTATGAATGTTTTGCACATTTACTGGATCAAGTGCAGATGTTGGTTCATCTAAGAAGAGGATATCTGGTTTGTGAAGAATCGCTCTCGCTAGTGTGACACGCTGCTTCATTCCTTTTGATAATTTTTTCACTTGTGTTTTTTTATCATCCAATAAGTTCACTTGTGCTAACACTTCATCAATTCGTTCTTTTTTGCAATCGTATAAGTCACAAAATAATAGTAAGTTATCATAAATACTAAGTCTTTCGTATAAGCCGCTATTGTCTGTTAAAATGCCGATTCGTTTGTAATCGATGCTGCTTGGTCCTGTAATGTCTTTCTCCAATACTCGTACCGTTCCAATACTATGAAGCAATTGAGATGTTAATATTTTTACGGTTGTCGTTTTTCCAGATCCACTCGGTCCGAGGAATCCAAAGATTTCTCCTTGCTTTACCTCAATATTTACATTTCGAAGGGCCGTTTTTCCATCGAAACTTTTCATTACATCTTTCATTTCAATTGCCAATGTCATTTCGTCATCCCCTTTGTTTTTCTTTTATAGATGAAATTTACTTTCGCAAGTTTCGATTTGATTGTTTCGCTTTTCTTGACTCAATCATATGAAAAACAAAGGGTTTACGCAGTAAAATACCAGTAAAAGGAGTATTTTTACTGTTGAATGAATCGTATTTTGAGCTTATCGGAGCATTTTTATATCCCAATTACACCTTTTAACTCATCCATTCTTCCTTTTGAAAGCGGGATTGAACTTTTTCTTTCGTCATCCAAAATTAAACTAAAACTATTACGTGTCCACGTAATGACTTCTCGTACTCTTTGTAAATTAACGAGGTACGAGCGATGACATCTGAAGAACCCGAATCCTGTTAATCTCACTTCTAGTTCACTTAATGTTAATGTACATACGAAATCACCTTCGCGCACATGAATATGTGTCACTCCATTTTGTGTTTCAATGAAATGGATTTCCATCGGATCCAGTAAAATGATTTTATCATTCACTTTCGCTGGTATCCTTTCTAATTTCATTTGCGGAATCATTTGAATGACCTTTTCTTCGTCAACTTCTTTCACTTCTTCTTGCTCAATTTCTACCTTTTTCACACCATTGTTATTTAATATGTATACATCTTCTGTCAGCGAAAGGGCATCTGATAAAAAGGAGGACGTAATAAAGATTGCCTTTCCTTGCTCTTTCATTTTCATAATCGCTTTTCGAATAATGATCGTACTCTCTGTATCGACATTTTGCTCTGGCTCTTCTAAAATAACTAAATCCGGATTATGAATCATAACTCGCCCAAGATGAAGACGGCGTTTCTCTGAAAATGATAATTTTTCTATTTTAACGTTCAACTTATCTAGGAGACCGACATATTGTACTACCTCTTCCATACTCATATTGGATTCATAAAGCCCTAATATAAACTTGAAGTACTCCTTCACCTTCAAACGGTCGTATGCTTCATCTTTCAAAAAACAAAAACCAATGCGGGAATAATTCTTCTTTCCAATCGCTGTGCCTTCAAATAGTACATTCCCAGTTGAAGCTTCTTCTTCACCGATAATGATGCGGTGCAACACTTTAGCTGTATGGTTATTACACTGCAAAACAACACATTGTCCCTTCTCAACCTCTAGCTCAATTGCCGGTAACTGGTTCGTCTTCCCTAACTGTTTCAACTCCAGTAGCGCCATTTCGTCTCCCCCAAATGTTTTTATCCTATTATACCAAACAATTAATGGAAGATTATGATATTTTAAACAAAAAAGAAGTAGGTATCAGGAAACCCCTGACACCTACTTCTTCACCATCAATTTCCCTTCATAATCATTCATCGTCTTTATTTCAACGCCTTTATAGTAATAAGCGACTATCTCTGTATATTTCTTACCTTCCCCTGCCATACCATTCGCACCGTACTGGCTCATACCGACGCCGTGACCGAATCCTTTCGTCGTAACGGTGATGTTATCCCCTTCTTGTTTCCACGTAAAGTCTGAGGAGCGTAAATCTAACTTTTCACGAACTTGTTTTCCTGTTAATGTTTTCCCTTGGAACTCTACATCCTTTACTCGCTTTCCTTCCGTAAGGTCTTTAATATTACCAACCTTTCCGTTTGCTAGTACTTTCACACCGAGACGTTTTTGAAAATCAGCTACTGTGAATTTTTGCTCACTCGTAAATTTTGGAGAGGCTTGATCCCACGGACTATCTACACTCTTTAAGTATGGATAATCATTTCCCCAATAATCAGCTGCATTTTCTGTTCGTCCGTTACTCGTTGAGAAGAAGGATGCTGAAATTGGTTTTCCATCATACGTTAAAACTTGTCCTGCGGTTTTCGAAACGGCTTCCTCAATTTTCTTTAAATTATTTTCGTAGTTATTACCCCATTGTTTCTTCAATTCCTCTTTGCTTTTGTACACTTGATCTTTCACCGTATCTGTCACGTCCGCATTGTTTTTCTTACCTCCGCTTAGCATGCGCTGCACTACAAATGTTCTTGCTGCTAATGCCTGCGCCTTTAGCGCCTCTATTTCAAAGCTGGCATTCATCTCAGAAGCTACTACACCGGCCACATACTCCTCCATAGGTAATGTTTCTACCTTCTTCTGCTGATCACGATATACAGCAACTTGAACCGCTGTATCCACTTTCCCTGGAGCTGGTATACTTTCTATCGCTGGAGGAGTTTTAGAAGCTGCTTCTTCCCCTACTTTTGCTTTCGCAAACGGAATAACAAGAGCAGCAGGTACAATGATAACGAGCGCTATTAAGAGCGCTACTGTAATGAAAAGTGGCTTTGAAAATTTCATCCTATTCCCCCAATATAAAGTTGGATTCCTTTCATTCTTATGGAAATACGGGATCTTTTAGAACATACTTGGGGGTATCGGTATAAAGTGAAACTATAATCAGTGGGGTTTTACTGACCGCAAATAGTGGAATAAAACAAAAATTTTCTAAATATTTTTACTGAGACGTGCATAAGTATAGAATTTATTGACTATAACAGTAATAACCCAAAAAAAAATAGCCCCTATGTCAAAAGACATAGAGACTACTTCAATTAAGCGTGAAGATCAGAAACTTCTTGTTCTTTCACTTCTTCTACTTTTTCGTTTACACGTTCAATAGTTGCACCTAATGCAGCTAATTTCTTATGGAAGTCTACATAACCGCGGTCAAGATGTTTTAACTCTGTTACACGAGTATAACCTTCTGATACTAAACCAGCTAAGATTAATGCTGCTGCAGCACGTAAATCAGTTGCGCCAACTTCAGCTCCTTGCAAGCTACTTGGACCGTTCATAATTACAGAACGACCTTCGATTTTAATATCAGCATTCATACGACGGAATTCTTCAACGTGCATAAAGCGGTTTTCGAATACCGTTTCTGTAATCATACTTGTTCCATCAGCATGTAGTAATAATGCCATCATTTGTGATTGCATGTCTGTTGGGAAACCTGGATGAGGCATAGTTTTAATATCAACCGCTTTTAACTTATCTGGGCCGATAACACGTACACCTTCATTTTCCTCAATAATTTTAACACCCATTTCTTCCATTTTCGCTGTAATTGAGCGTAAATGTTCAGGCACAGCATTTTCAATTAAGATGTCTCCACCTGTAATTGCCGCTGCAACCATGAATGTTCCTGCTTCAATACGGTCAGGAATAATAGGGTGGTTTGCACCATATAATTTTTCAACGCCTTCAATACGAATCGTTCCAGTTCCAGCTCCACGTACTTTCGCTCCCATTGCATTTAAGAAGTTAGCTAAGTCAACGATTTCTGGCTCTTTCGCTGCGTTTTCAAGGACTGTTGTCCCTTTTGCTAATGTAGCTGCAGACATAATGTTTTCTGTCGCGCCTACGCTTGGGAAGTCTAAATAAATTTTAGCTCCTTTTAGTTCGCCCTCTACGTGTGCCTCAACAAATCCGTTACCAACTTTTACTTTCGCTCCCATTGCTTCGAAGCCTTTTAAATGTTGGTCAATTGGACGTGAACCAATTGCACATCCACCAGGAAGTGCAATACGAGCACGACCGTTACGTGCTAATAATGGTCCCATTACTTGAACAGATGCACGCATCTTACGTACATACTCAAATGGTGCTTCAATGTTTAATTCTTTAGAAGAATCGATTGTTACTTGGTTATTTTCAAATACGACTTCAGCATTTAAATGACGTAATACCTCGTTAATTGTGTATACATCAGATAATACTGGTACTTCAGATAGTACATTCTTTCCGTCACTCGCTAATAGGGCTGCAGCGATTATAGGTAATACAGCATTTTTTGCGCCCTCAACACGCACTGTGCCGCTTAACCGCTTTCCGCCACGGACGATGATCTTTTCCAAATTATTCCCCTCCGTGTCCTTTTTTCAGTATCTATTCACTCAATACTCAGAAGTTATGATCGGTGTGCCAACCACAATTGTATCTTTGTTGTTTGTAGAACGTATTGCTATTTGCACATTTATTTTCTCTCTATTTGTTGAAAGAGCGTCATTCCACTTTTTATTATATGCGGAGACTGATACAAATGCTCTTTCTTCTATCTGTTCGATCGCTCTTGCTGAAAGATCTTTCAAAACCTGATTGGTTTTATTTTGCAAAACACCTTCAATCTTATCATTCAGTACACCTTGAACACAAGTGTAAATTATAGGTTTTTCACTAAAAATTTTATCCATGTTCTGAACGTACTTCGGGTCCCATTTCGCCCCGCTCACTTCAAGAATAATAAAAGTGTTTTCTTTAGTATTTTCCTTACTCCAAGTTACTACTATTCGTTCTTCATGTGAAGAAGATTTTTTATAGGATGTAGCCTTATATCCATCTGGAGATTGTTCTAATTCCCAACTTTCGATGTTTGCCTCTTCCTTCACATCGTTTAACAATTTTTGAAACGTATGTATATTAGAAATTGTTTTCGTTTCTCGCGCTAACCATGACCACCGCTCTACTTTTGCATCGTTCTTCTCTAAAGCTGCAATCATGCTCTCCATTTTCTGTTCGTCGCTTATAGGTTTCATCTCTTTATATCCAACCAAAAATAAAACAACACTTACGATAACGATAAGAATGGCTTTAAACTTCAATTTCATCCCCTCCTATCCCCATTGTTAACGGAGATATGAGGTTCTATACACTTACTTTACTAAATACGTTAAACTCTTTGAATAGCCTAAATAATCAAGGAAAAAGTTACTTACAGATGTCCCAATTGCAATTGTAATTAGGATAAGTAATACTCTCGTCTGCATCACTTTTCCAGACTTCATTAAGCGCTCAATGTGAATACCTTGTAAGGCCCACCACGTAATGGTAATAAACAATAAATGCGAAACAATGGCAATCAGTGCTTGTTGCCCTAAAAGATGTGCCAAAAAATCGACCCCTTTTTTTGCTTGGCTACTACTTACGCAAAATGTAAAAAACGATACCATAAATAAGTAGGAGCCACACTTTTTCAAACGCAAATAAGCATCTTACATCGTAATTTTCTCTCGGAAAACATGTACCTATAGACGTTTTCATTTGCTGTTACTCCAAAATAAAAAGCGTAGAGTACGGACTCTACACCTTTTATTTCCACTATTGTACCACGTTCCCCAAGAAGAAGAAATCCTTCATTAATGGAAAATGTTCATAAAAGAAATTGTAACCAATCATCGGCATAATCCCTAGTATTACAATTGAAATTGCGCAAAGACTCATGACAATCTTTATATTTAACGGTAATCGGAGCTTTTCTTCTGTTTCTCCCTTGCGGAAAAACATTTGCTGTAATATTTGGAAATAATATATGAATGAAATAATCGTCGTCCCCATCATAATAGAAGCTAATACGTAATGAGCAGGTTCAACATGAAGTGCCCCTAAAAAAATGTTAATTTTTCCGATGAAACCTGCTGTCCCTGGTATTCCAGCTAACGATAAAATAAAGACCGTCATCACTATAGCTGTAAATGGGGATCGCTTGTATAACCCTGTAAAAATAGTCATATTTTCCTTATCGTTTTGTAAGATTAATCCGTGGATGATTGCAAATGCCCCTATATTCATAAGCATATATGCAAGCATATAAAACCACATACTATCCATCGTAAACTGTGATAGCGCTACAAGAGGGACTAGCAAATACCCAGCATGCGCGATACCCGAATAGGCAAATAGACGTTTTACGTTGTATTGCTTTAATGCTACTACGTTCCCAACAATCATCGTAATACTAGCTAGTACCGCAATGTATATACTCATACGCCCGTACAAAGATTGTGCGTCTCCTTGGATTGCCACACCTGCAAACACCATAAGAAACAAACGCGTAATGAGTAGAAAACCAGCAATTTTAGAAATCGTTCCGAGAAAAGCAGTGACAGGTGTAGCCGCTCCCTCATACACATCTGGTGCCCACATATGAAATGGCACTGTTGCAATTTTAAATGAGAGTCCAACGAGCAGTAGTAGAAATGCGAGAGCTAACAATAACTGAATGCCCCCAGCCAATCCTTGCGTAAATACCTTTTGCATTTCCACTATGTTGGTCGACCCTGTAATACCGTATAAATAACTCATTCCAAAGAGTGTAATTGCTGTTCCAATTCCTCCGTTAATGACATATTTCATTGCAGCCTCATTCGATGCGCGGTTTCTTTTTCGGATTCCTACTAAAATATAGGAAGAGAGCGAAAGCAACTCTAAACCAACGAACAATGTGATGAAATCAACGCTAGAAGCCATGAACATCGCTCCAAGAATCGCCATTAAAAACAAATAATAATATTCTCCTTTATCTTGAATAGGCTCCTTCTTGTCATCGCTTATTGCCATACATAAAACGAGAGCTGCTCCGCCTAATAACAACGTTTTAAATCCTTTTGAAAATCCATCTAGTACAAACGATCCATTTAAAATATCTCCTGCCGGTTCGCTATATAGCGTCATTAATGACACGATCGCTAACAAGGCAGCGGCAATTGCACCAATCGCAACGTACCTATGGTTCAGCTTAAAAAACAAATCACATATGGAAAGAAGGATGGCTGCCCCGAGAATAATGAATTCTGGTACCATGAGATGCCATGATAAGCTAAGTAACGTGTTCATATCCATCCTACTTCACCCCCAATGTTTTCAATGTAGTTTGAAGTGGATCCCCTAGTAGTTCTGGCATTACCCCAATTGCAATAATACAAACGATAAGCACTATAACAGGAACGTACTCCCATCCGTGTATATCAAATTTCGCTTCCCATTCTTTCTTACCAAATATCATTTGAAGTGTCGCTCTTAATACGTATACAGCGGTTAAAATAATTCCAATTACACCGACGGCGGCGATAACAGGTTTCCCTTGGAATAAACCGAGAAAGGCAAGGAATTCGCTAATAAATCCGGACATCCCTGGCATTCCAAGCGATGCCATACCGCCTGCTAGGAAGAAACCGCTAAGCACCGGAACACTTTTTGCAAGTCCACCAAGTGCTGTAATATCCGAAGTCCCGAAACGCTCTTCAATAATGCCAAGCAAGAAAAAGAGTAAGGCCGCAATTAAACCGTGAGACACAACTTGGAACAATGCCCCTTGTGTACCTGGTGCATTTAACGCCGCAAGCCCCATTAATACAATGCCCATATGCGAAATACTAGAGTAAGCAAGTACCTTTCTAAAGTCCGTTTGGATGAGTGCTAGAAAGGCCCCATACAATAAATTAATTACCCCTAAAATCGCAATTAGCGTTGCAAAATCACGAAAATATTCTGGGAATAATCCTTTCCCGAAGCGAACAATACCGTACGCGCCAATCTTCAGCAAAACCCCCGCGTGAAGCATAACTACAGCAGGATGCGCTTCTATGTGTACATTGACCATCCAGCGATGCAAAGGGAAAACAGGGAGTTTAATCGCAAAAGCAATCATTATGGCAAGAAACAAGCCGAACTGTACGCTACTTGAGACGGCCATTCCTCTCCCAGCACCTACACTCGTTAATATTTCTTTAAGCTCCGCAATATTTGTTGTACCTGTTTTCGCAAATAAAACCGAGAAAACGATAAGTAAAATAGCTGATCCAATACCGTTATATATTAAATAACTATATGCAGCCTTTTCACTCGACAATTTCCCCCACTTGCCAATTAATAAAAACATTGGTGGCAACGTAATCTCAAAGAACATGAAGAACAACATTAAATTTTGAGCAGCGAAGACACCGAGCATACCTATTTCTAACATGAGTAACAGCATGTAGAATGCTTTCAAATTTCTTTTAATAGAAAATGCCGCAATTGCTGCAAGCATCGCTAGAAGGGCTGTGAGCACCATCATTACAAGCGATAAACCATCAATGCCGAGCTCGTAATAAATTGAAAACCACCTTTTGTCCACTGCTGTGAAATCCCCAAATTGAATCCATTTCACCTTTTCATCAAATATCGATAAGCTCTTTCCTGAAGCGTATGTACAAGCAAGGACGATAGCAATTCCAAATGGAAGCGCCGTTCCGAATAAACCAAGCGCCTGCACTGTACGCGATTCTCGTTTCGGCGTTAATAAAAGCAAGAGAATTCCTAAAAGCGGGGAAAAAATGAAGAACGTTAATAGCAATCCATTCACCGTAAATCCCCTCCCGTATATAACAAAATAATTAGGAGCACTGCGAGCGAAACTGCTGTTACAGTTCCATACACTTGTACATTCCCATTTTGAAGCCGTGATCCTAGTCCACTCATACCTTTAACGAGTCCAGCAATTAAAACTGCGATTCCTTCTACAACGTATACTTCAAATAAGCGAAGCACATGAGCGATTCCTTTCGTAATAGGAAGTACTGCCGCATTGTATAGTTCATCCACATAATATTTTTCTTTCAAAAGGTTATAAAGAGACGTCCCTTCTCCGCCGGCCCAATCTCTAGAGATAGATTTCTTGCCATATATTAAATATGCGAGGGCAATTCCCGCAAATGAAACGAGCGTCGCAACAACCATAATCCAAACAGGTCCATGCACTTCCTTCACCTGGAATCCTATATCTTTCGTAAGCCAATCCCCAAGAAACATTCCGAACCATGGTGTATTTATATAACCTGCCACTACCGCAAGGACACCAAGGACAATCATCGGATACGTCATGGTGCGAGGTGATTCATGCACCTCTTCCTTCGTCTTCGTTTCCCCCGTAAAGACAAGAAAATATAGACGGAACATATAAAATGCTGTTAGAAATGCCGCAATTACTGCTAAAACGAATAGAAAGTAATTGCCATTCATCCAAGCCGCCGCTAAAATTTCATCTTTACTAAAAAATCCGGAAAGAAGAGGAACACCACTAATTGCAAGTGTGCCTATTAAAAATAGTGCACCGGTTACTTTCATCTTTTTCTGTAAACCGCCCATTTTATTAATGTTTTGCGTATGGACTGCATGAATTACACTTCCTGCTGCCAGGAACAATAATGCTTTAAAAAAGGCGTGTGTCGTTAAGTGAAAGATACCAGCTACATAACCAGCCGAGCCTAGCGCAAGCATCATATACCCGAGCTGACTAACTGTAGAATAAGCAAGAACCCTCTTAATATCTGTTTGCACTAGACCGATAGAGGCCGCAAAGATTGCGGTGAAAGCCCCAACGATTGCCACAGTTTGCATCGCTACCGCACTTGCTGAAAATAGCGGGAACATCGTCGCTACTAAATATACGCCGGCTGCAACCATCGTTGCCGCGTGAATAAGCGCCGAAACAGGCGTCGGTCCTTCCATTGCATCTGGCAACCATGTATGAAGCGGGAACTGACCCGATTTCCCCATCGCACCGATAAAAATTAATATCGCCGTTATTGTAATCATAGAAGGAGAGAGGTCGCCCGTATGAATCGCTTTAAAAATCGCGTCATATTCAAAACTACCTGCGTGCCAAAAAATTAATATCATCCCAATAAATAGCCCAACATCCCCAATGCGTGTCATAATAAAAGCCTTTTTCGCAGCAGCCTTCGCTTCTTCTTTAAAGAAATAAAAACCGATAAGTAAAAACGAACCAAGGCCGACTAACTCCCAAAATATATAAAGCTGTAATAAATTCGTCGATATAACTAGCCCAAGCATCGCAAAGGTAAAGAGCCCTAAATATGCATAAAAGGTTGGTAATCTGGTGTCACCTTTCATATAACCTTTTGAGTACACATGTACAAGAAAACTCACAAGTGTAACGATAAACAACATTAAAGCCCCTAATGCGGTAACTTCAAAACCAAATGATATGTCTATATCTCCTACCCTAAGCCATACCCACTTATGCTTCACTGCCTCGGATGAAAATCGTTCTATTAGTACCACTACCGCGGATATAAAGGAGAGAAAGGTAAAGAAAATACCTAGTACACTACTTCCCTCTCTAATTTTCTTCCCGAACACAATAAGTAACAAAAACGAAACAAGCGGGAAAAGCGGTATGAGCCATGCATAATCGATCATTGTTTCCTTCCCCCTTTTCGGTCACAATGCTATCCTTTGAGCGTATCCATCTCATCTACATGAACTGTCGGGCGATTACGGTACAAAGCAATCAAAATTGCAAGACCTACCGCTGCCTCCGCTGCCGCTACAGACATCGTAAACAGCGAAAAAATTTGTCCTGTTAAATTCGGAAACAAGCCTAATTTACTAAACGCTACTAGATTTAAATTGGCGGCGTTTAACATCAATTCGATACAAACTAGTACAATTACTGTATTTCGCTTTGTTAAAGCTCCAAATAAGCCGATGCAAAACAAAATAATCGCAAGTGTTAAATACGCAGAAGCCGGAACGCTACTCATGGGAATCCTCCTCTCCCTCATCCTTCTTCGCAAGGATAATCGCTCCTACAAGTGCTACAAGTAAAATAACTGAGGTTAATTCGAATGGAATAATATATTTTGAATAGAGAAGTGTACCGATTTGAAGTGTGTTATTTTCATGGAGAGGTAAACTTCCTTGTGTGCTTTGATTTGAAAAATCGATACTATTAACAGCGAAATACATAACTGCTCCAAATGCTACAACCGCAAAGAAGATAATCCATTTTCGAAGAGTAAGGCGCGATTCATTTTCCGCGTTATGTTTCGTTAACATAATGCCAAAAATCATAATAATAGTGATTGCACCAGAGTAAAGTAAAATTTGTGCCACTCCGATAAATTCGGCTGATAAGAGAAAGTACAAACCCGCAATGCTAAGGAACGTAAGTACAAGGGCCAGCATCATATGCATTACTTTCGTTAAATTCAGCATAAGAACGCCGCCGATAATCGCAGACAAGGATAATATAAAGAAAGCTACAAACTCGCCGTTCATGCTTTATTCTCCTTCCTGATGTTCTCGTCGTTCTCGTCAAGCCACTGCAGATTTTTAAATAAATCATCACGTGAATACTCTGCAAGTTCAAAGTTATTTGTCATTACAATCGCCTCTGTCGGACAAACTTCTGTACATAAATCGCAAAGAATACAAATTTCAAAATTAATATCATACGTGTCGATAATTTTCCCTTTTTTCGTAGGATCAGGATGTTTTTTTCCTGTTAATTGAATGCAATCTGTCGGACAAATGTTGGAACACTGATTACAAACAATACATTTCTCTGGATAAAACTTTTGAATACCTCGAAATCGGTCTGGTAATGGCAACGGTTGATTTGGATAATCATACGTCACCTTTTTCTTACTCAAATTACTAAGCGTATATTTTAACCCTTTAAATAGTCCTTTCATCTCTTACTGGCACCCCCTTTATAGATTAGAAGAATAGCTCCTTAATCAATGCCGTTAAGAAAATATTTGCAAGTGCGATTGGTAATAATACTTTCCAGCCAAACTCCATTAACTGGTCACCTCTTATGCGCGGGAACGTAACGCGGAACCAAATCAATAGAAAGACCACACTGCTGAATTTCAAAGCAAACCATACGGCTCCTGGAATAAACCCAAGGAACATAACTGGATTCCAGCCTCCTAAAAAGAGTACTGTAATTAAAGATGACATCCCGAAGAAATACACATACTCTGAAAGCATGAAAAACGCCCATCGAAAACCTGAGTATTCCGTATGGTATCCTGAAACAAGTTCTGACTCCGCTTCGGGTAAATCAAACGGTGTCCTATTTAACTCTGCAACTGCAGCGATTAAGAAAATGACGAAACCGATTGGCTGTGCGAAAATGTACCATACCTTTTCCTGCGCCGCTACAATTTCATTCAAGTTAAGACTACCAGCTAACAAAACGACGCCAATTACACTCATCACAAGTGGAATCTCATAAGAAATCATTTGCGCTGCCGCACGCATCCCTCCTAAAAGGGAATATTTATTATTTGATGCCCATCCCCCAGTTACGACGCCGATCGTCGTAATCCCAGAAACAGCAATGTAATACAGTAACCCTACGCCAATATCCGCGAACTGAAATTTATCAGTAAATGGGATAACCGCAAGTACCATAAATGCTGGTGCGAATGCAATAACAGGTGCTAATATAAACAACGGTTTATCTGCAGCTTTCGGAATACTATCTTCTTTTAATAATAGTTTCAAAACATCAGCTACCGTTTGAAGTAAACCGAACCGGCCCCCAACTTGGTTTGGTCCAATCCGCCCTTGCATAAATCCCATCACTTTCCGTTCTGCCAAAATACCGTATGTAACGAAGCCAAGGACTGCAAATAATAGAAGCACCGCTAATCCGAAAAAAATGAAGAAATTCGTCCAGCTTGAAGGTGATTGTAAGAGCGTCTCAATCATTAGCCGTCAACCTCCCCAAGTACAATATCAACCCCACCTAAAATCGTAATTAAATTGGCGATGTTTTCACCTTTCAATAACTTCGGTAAGATTTGCAAATTATAAAAAGACGGTCTACGAAATTTCAAGCGGTACGGCTCTTTCTTTCCATCACTAGCAATATAACAGCCAATCTCTCCCCGCGGTGACTCTATACGGACGAACGCTTCTCCTTTAGGTGCTTTAATAATTTTCGGCACTTTCGCTATAACAGCGCCGTCTTTCGGGAACTGCTCGGCTGCTTGCTCAATAATTTTCAATGACTCCTCAATTTCCTCCATCCGGCAAACGTAGCGATCCCAAGCATCTCCCGAGATCCCAACAGGAATATCAAAGTCAAAACGATCATAAATAGAATACGGCTCATCTTTGCGAAGATCCCAGTGGACTCCCGTGCACCGCAAATTTGCACCACTTAAAGAATACGAGATCGCCTCTCCCGCGCTATATACGCCAACGCCTTTCACACGATTCAAGAAAATTTCATTTCCGCTAACGAGGTCGTGGTAACCTGCCAATTGCTCTCTCATATACGGAACAAACTCTTTCACCTTTTCAATCCAGCCGTCTGGCGCATCCCACTTCACACCGCCGACTCTCATATAGTTGAAAGTAAGCCTTGCACCGCACAATTCACTTAATAAATTTATAATCATCTCTCGTTCACGAAAGGCATATAAAAATGGACTAACCGCTCCTATATCAAGCAGGTTCGTTCCCCACCAGACGAGATGGCTCGCAACTCTCCCAAGCTCCATCGCAAGCACCCGTAAATATTCAGCACGCTCTGGAATCTCAAGATCCATCATCGTCTCTACAGCGTGGCAAAGGACGTAATTATTCGTCATTGCTGATAAATAGTCCATTCGATCTGTATACGGGATAATTTGTGTATATTGCAAGCTCTCAGCTATCTTTTCTGTTCCGCGATGCAAATATCCGATAACCGGTGTAGCCTCTTTAATAATTTCTCCGTCAATCTTAATCACAAGCCGAAACACACCATGTGTACTCGGATGCTGCGGCCCTACATTTAAGAGCATCTCTTCCGTACGGATCACAAGCTACACCTCCACATCATACGGTTCATAATCCTTCCTAAGCGGATACCCCACCCAATCATCCGGCATTAAAATGCGGGATAAATTAGGATGACCTTCAAATACAATACCGAGCAAATCATACGTTTCACGCTCCGGCCAATCTGCCCCTTTCCAAAGCGGCGTCACCGATTTTACTTGCGGCGCTTCCCTATCGAGCTTTACCTTCACTGCTACTGACTGTTTCTTTCCATATGAAAATAAATGAACGTATACTTCCATATGTGTCACAAAATCTGTCGCATGTAGCTCTGACATATAATCAAAAGCAAGCCCCTCATGGAATCGCATTAATTCCATCACTTCATAATATTTCGAAGGCTCCGCCACAAGAGTTGGAACATCTTTTGAAAGCTTATTAATATAGGAATCTACTAATGCATATCCTCCTACCCTCTCCTTAACAACCTCCACATAGCGATTTAAATATGGTTGGTTAACTGATGGTTCTTCCTGCTGCGGTTCGTCTTCTATCTTATTTACAGATCCCTTTGCCCTTGCCGCAGCAGCGGCTTTCGCTTTCGCGGCTGCAATTGCCTTTGCTTTCTCATCTCCAGAATCCCCCTCACCTTGTGAGGCTTTCTGCTTCGCTAACGCTGCTGCTTTTGCTTTTGCAGCTGCTACAGCCTTTGCCTTTGCCTTTGCCTTCGCTTTAGCTTTTTCTTCATCCGTTACTTCTTCTGATCCTTCTCGCTTTTGCTTCGCTAATACCGCTGCTTTTGCTTTTGCGGCTGCTGCGGCCTTTGCCTTCGCTTTGGCTTTTTCTTCGTCCGTTACTTCTTCTGATCCTTCTCGCTTCTGCTTCGCTAATACTGCTGCTTTTGCTTTTGCGGCTGCTGCGGCTTTCGCCTTTTCTTTAACTTTTTTCTCGTCCGTTACTTCTTCTGATCCTTCTCGCTTTTGCTTCGCTAATACTGCTGCTTTTGCTTTTGCGGCTGCTGCGGCTTTCGCCTTTTCTTTAACTTTTTCCTCGTCCGTTACTTCTTCTGATCTTTCTCGCTTCTGCTTCGCTAATACTGCTGCTTTTGCTTTTGCGGCTGCTGCAGCTTTCGCTTTCGCCTTCGCTTTGGCTTTTTCTTCGTCCGTTACTTCTTCTGATCCTTCTCGCTTTTGCTTCGCTAATACCGCTGCTTTTGCTTTTGCAGCTGCTGCGGCTTTCGCCTTCGCTTTGGCTTTTTCTTCGTCCGTTACTTCTTCTGATCCTTCTCGCTTTTGCTTCGCTAATACCGCTGCTTTTGCTTTTGCAGCTGCTGCGGCTTTCGCCTTTTCTTTAACTTTTTCCTCGTCCGTTACTTCTTTTGATCCTTCTCGCTTTTGCTTCGCTAATGCCGCTGCTTTTGCTTTTGCAGCTGCTGCGGCTTTCGCCTTCGCTTCTTCTACATTAACTCCTTTATCTTTTGGTAGCGCTTTCTCTTTTTCTCGATGTTCTCCTTCAAGTTTAGACATTTCCGCCCCATGTTTCGCAGCAAGACGTTTTCGCGCTTCCTCTTTCGCATGACGGGCTGCTTCTCTTTTCATACTTTCTAAGTCTTTATTTGGATCACTCATTTATTCGTCACCTGCTTCCCGGTCCTCGCCTCGTAACGAATTTTTTCTTTTAATTTATTAATTCCATAAATTAAAGCAGCAGGATTTGGAGGGCATCCAGGAATATACACATCAACTGGTACAATTTGATCTACACCTTTCACAACAGCATACGAATTCACATACGGACCACCGGCCGTTGCACAAGATCCCATCGCAATTACCCACTTCGGTTCAGGCATTTGATCATATAGGCGCCGAACAATAGGTGCCATTTTCTTCGTTACCGTTCCTGACACAATCATGACGTCCGATTGTCTTGGTGAAGTCCGAAAAAATGACCCAAATCGATCTAAATCGTAATGTGATGAGCCTACTCCCATCATTTCAATCGCACAGCATGCCAGTCCAAATGTCATCGGCCATAAAGAGTTGCTCCGCGCCCATCCCTTCAACTGTTCCAATGTAGAAAAAAAGATATTCCTTTCTAATTCCGCTCGCTCCTGTGGGTGTAATTCCTCAAAATTTATAACCATTGTAACACCTTCTTTTTCCAAGCATACGCTAATCCAACTAGCAACATCACAACAAAAATGAGCATTTCAATCAGTGCAAATAAACCAAGCTTGTCATATGCAACAGCCCATGGGTATAAAAATAAAGTTTCTACATCAAAGATGACGAACAATAAAGCGAAAATGTAATAACGAGCATGAAACCGAATATTTGCATCATGAAAAGGCTCAATTCCACTCTCATACGTCGTCGCTTTCGCTGCACTCGGTTTGTTTGGACGCAGCATTTTCCCTAATGTAAGAGCCACTACCGGCAGCAATATACCTAATAGCAAGAAAATCAAAACGATCATATAACTATTTTCATATACACTTGCCATTGTGAAACCCTCCCCCCTGAATTAAGAACAAGTTCACATAGTAAACAATATGTCTTACTTGCATTATTTATTATTTTTAAATTTTTCTAAATAATGCAACTATTTAATTCATTATAGCAAACTTCAAATTCCTATGTCGATATATTGGGAACAGAAACAACAATTAATACTTGCTGAGCAAATCTATTTTTACAACTCATTATAAATGTGTAAAATAAATATAGAAATTCTATATGTTTTCAAGCAATCATAAAAAACATAAACTACAAAAAGGTGGTTCTTATGTATATACAGTGGGTGATATAAATGAAAAAACAAACACATGTAAGTATTCTTATAAGCATTTCATTGTTGTATATAGCTATTCATTACGTATCAATGTCCTTTTTATATGAGTACGCACTCCCATTTCAAATATTAACTGGAATAAGTACCATATTAATTGATATTACAATTTGCAGTTATATATTTTATTTTTCAAATATAAAACAAGGGTTATCTCGTTTATTTTGGATAACATTAACTATCGGATCCTTCTCTTATTTCATCGGCGATATAGTAGTTGCTTATCAACGCTTAATTCTGCATGACTACTATACATTCGTTGATCCATCAGACTTTTTTTACTTATTATTTTTAATTAGCTTTGCATTTGCCTTTCTATATGAAATTATTTATGGCCGAGATTTATTGGAACAGCTTTTTACGATATGTGATATTTGTATTATTGTTACTGCTCAATTTACTTTAAGCTACTATTTACTTATTGAAAGAACCATTCATATTTTTACAACATCATATATCGACATGTTTGTTCAACTCACGTATCCAATGGCTGATCTACTCTTTCTTTTAATAGGAATCAACCTTTTATTCAGACCATTATCCTTACTACCAAAGCAAGTTGGTGCTCTTCTTGGCAGTGCTTTAATTTTGTATGCTACTACGGATGCTATTTATGCTTATATAAAATACTTCCAGCCTGAGCACTCTATGTTCACAGTTGCTCCATTATATCAAGTAACCTTAGTATTAGTAGCAATCGCTTGTATACTTCACACAAAAGAGCCCGAAAAACAAGAACAAATATTACTAACGCCTCAAGTTGGTGAATCAATCCGATTATCATTACCGTATATTTCTGTCGTGATGCTTATTGTTTTTATATTGGTCGAAAATGTTTTTGCACCTATCGTAGTAATTGGGCTTATGGTAACCTTCGCCTTCGTTCTCATACGCCATACGTTAGTTCGAAGACAAAATAAAATATTATTGCTAGCACAAATGCAATTCAGCTTAGAACTCGAGAAACAAATCGAACTACGTACAGAAGATTTAGTAGAACAAAAAAATGAGTTATATCATAACCAACAAATGTTTAAATCTTTATACGAGCATCATCCAGATCCAATTTTCACATTAGATTTGTACGGTAATTTTCTCAATGTGAACAACGCTGGAACTACTTTACTCGGTTATCAAACGAATGAATTATTAAACCAACCATACTATTCACTTATGTATGAACAAGATTTAGAAGAAATTATTAATGCCTTTCATCACGTGAAAAAAGGGAAATCTATTTCTTTAGAAATACGGGCATATCATAAAAATAGAGATATTTACTACTTACATGTTACAGCTGTTCCCATCTTTTTAAAGGAACATATTTCTGGGGCCTATTTAATGATTAAAGATATTACAGAAAGTAAGCAGCAACAAGAGCAAATTAATTTCCTAGCATATCACGATACTTTAACGGAACTTGCGAATCGCCGTTCATTTCATCAACAGTTAGAAAAGGCAATTGCACGAGCAAAAATATCGAAAAGACCTTTTGCTGTTATGTTTCTAGACCTAGATCGCTTTAAAGTTATTAATGATACTCTCGGTCACCGGGTAGGAGATCTTCTATTAATTGCAGTAGCAAAAAGACTAGAACGAATATCGACGTCAAATATGAACCTTGCTCGGTTAGCTGGGGATGAATTCACAATTCTTATAGAAGATTATAAAGAAGATAGAGATGTACAAAAAATAGCTGATATGATTGTACTATCTATGAATGAGCCATTCGAAATTGAAAATCAACATTTACAAATCTCGCCAAGTATCGGGATTGCAATATACCCAGAAGCAGGCGAAGATCCGTTATCTATTTTACAACATGCTGATATGGCTATGTACGAAACCAAAAATAAAGGAAAGAATGGTAGCTCACTTTATACGAAAGAGTTATATAAAAAAATGGAGCGAAAAGCTCGAATTGAAAAAGATTTACCACTTGCTTTAGTAAATAAAGAATTCTTTCTCGTCTATCAACCACAAGTTGACATTACAACGAATAAAATCATCGGTGCCGAAGCTTTAATCCGTTGGAAACACCCGCTCCTAGGTGACATTTCACCATGTGAGTTCATTCCAATTGTGGAAGAGACTCCGCAGGTCATCCCACTTGGACATTGGGTGCTACGAGAATCTTGTCTTCAACTAAAAATATGGCAAATTTTTGGATACACAAACTTAAAAATGAGTGTCAATTTATCAGCGAAAGAATTTCAACAAAATCAATTAATCGAAAATATTTCACGAATACTAAAGGACGTTAAGATTGACCCGAAAGATGTAACACTTGAACTAACAGAACGAATTGCGATGATTGATGAAAAAGAAACATTATCGAGACTAAAGCAATTAAAAGAATATGGTATTCAAACGTCCATTGATGACTTCGGTACCGGCTACTCTTCTCTTGCTTATTTATCAATTTTCCCTATCGATACATTAAAAGTACCAAAAGAATTTACACAACTAGCCGATCATCGGCCTGAAGAAAGAGCCATCGTTTCCACTATCCTTTCCCTTGCAAATACTTTAAATCTCTCTGTCGTTGCTGAAGGAATTGAAACAGAAAAACAGCTTAAATTTCTGCAAAAAAACAACTGTAAATACATGCAAGGTTACTATTTCAGTAAACCTCTAACAAGTAAACAGTTTATAAAATTTCTACAAAAAACACCCAGTATGAACCAATAGTTCACACTGGGTGTTTTTTAAAGTGTCGGAATTCTTTTTTCGTAATATTCTTCTGCAATCTCTTCGTAAAAAGCTGCTGTCGTTGTATAAAAATATGGAATCAACCATAAAAATCCAATCCCTAATGTAATACAACTTAATATAAACCAACCAATAAAACTTAAACATAAAATGAAATACTCCATCTTATGTCCAGCCATCATACGACGACTTTCTGTAATAGCTTGATTTATTGAATACTCAGGATGATCATTTATAATAAAATACGTCATCGCATAAGAAAATGATTTAATAATGCCCGGAATAATAAATAGTAAGCACCATAAGAAAATATAAATGTTTACTACTATATATAATAAAAATGACTTTATAAACTTACTTCCTTCCGTAAACCATCTGAATATATGCCCAATACGCGCTTCTTTTTCACGAATTATATGTAGTGCTAAACAATAACCACCTAGCGTTAATGGACCTACCATCAATATTGTAATAACATCTACTGAAAGTGAGTTATCTACTTCTTTCCAATCCCAAACCTGAGAGAAAATGAAATCAACACTAAAACTAAAAGCTGAAATAAGAATCGAAATAAGTAATGTTGCCCCAACAGCTAAGCCCCATTTTCCTTCTAGTGAATCTAGTGCTTCTCCTTTTAAATCACTAATCATAATTAGCCTCCAATACGTAATAATTCTATTAGTATAGCATGTTCCTACTGCAATTCACCTTTTGCAATATAGCGATAAAAATGTGCTGTCGTTGTACCTACATATGGACTAAGCCAAAGAAATCCTATTCCAAGAGTAAGAATTGCTAAAATAGCCCATCCTATGAAGCTAAGCCATAAAAGAAATAAATCTAGTTTATGCCCCTTCATAAAGTTCTTACTTTCTTTCATCGCCTGTGAAACGCTATAATCTGGATTTTCAACCATAACATAATACGTCATCGCATAAGAAAAATACATCACAATCATTACAACAATCGAAATAGCTAATAGTACAAAGAAAGCAATTGTTAACGATACATTCCCTTCCTCACCAAAAAACGCGAATACACCTAGTAACAACATCGGAATCCACGTACCTGTATATAGCAAAATCGCAAGCATAGCCCACATTGTTTTCATCATTCTTTTAAAGCCACGAAATCCTTCAAATAAATAATCTACTCTAGCATCTTCTCGTTTACTAATTTGTAGCAACACATTCGTATAACCGTATGATGTAATACCATAAGATGCATTACTCAAAATGATCATTATGCAATAAAAAATTCCAAATGTAATACCTGCCCCGACTGATATCGCTTCCTCTTCAATTGAACCCGCTAAACCAACAACTAAGAAAAATATAATAATTCCTGGAATTAAAAGTATAAGCATTGCAGCCATTGAAACAACATAACTTAAAATAATATGTAAAATCGTTGATCCAACACCTAGTCCCCATTTTCCCTTTAAAGAGTACAATGCTTCTCGTTTCATTTCACCGATCATTTGTTCATCTCCTTTATGAAATATAAATTGTTATATATTCTCTACTTATACAAACAACAATATAATTATACCAATTTTGTCAGTTTATTCTATCTATTAAATTGAGTTTCAGTTTCGACATTTAAATAAAACACATCTATGCATAACAAAAAACGAACCTACAGTTCTTTTTATTTCTTGATTTTCACTTGGCATGGGGCAAAAAAAGGCTCTGACCGCTTCTATGCACGGCTAGATGCTCTCTCCTACCTAAAGAGAGGCTTTTTTTTCCTCTTATTATTTATATCCATAACAAAAAATCCGTAAAGGCAAGAGCCCTTACGGATTTTTTTACTTCATATCAGAAACGTTTAAACGGTTCACAGCACGCTGCAAGGCCATTTCTGCACGTCTAAAGTCAACATGCGCTTGTTTATCTTGCATACGTTGCTCAGCGCGACGTTTCGATTCATTTGCACGATGGATATCGATATGGTTTGCTTCTTCAGCAGATGATGATAATACAGTTACTTTATCTGGACGAACTTCGATAAAGCCACCGCTTACTGCTACATAATCAGTGTGCCCACCATTTTTCAGACGAACCGCACTAATTTTTAAAGGTGCAACAGTTGGAATGTGACCTGGTAAGATCCCCATTTCCCCACTCTCTGCTTTTACGCTTACCATTTCTACTTCTTTTTCGTAAACCGGTCCATCAGGAGTTACAATACTGACTGGAAATGTCTTCATAATTCGTCCCTCCTAAGGCCTTACGCCATCATTTTCTTCGCGTTTTCAATAACTTCTTCAATGCTACCAACAAGACGGAACGCATCTTCTGGAAGGTCATCATATTTTCCTTCTAGAATTTCTTTGAAACCACTAACTGTATTTTTTACAGGTACGTAAGAACCTTTTTGACCTGTAAACTGTTCAGCTACGTGGAAGTTTTGTGATAAGAAGAATTGAATACGACGAGCACGATGTACAACTAACTTATCTTCTTCAGATAACTCATCCATACCTAAGATAGCGATGATATCTTGAAGCTCTTTATAACGCTGTAAAGTTTGCTGTACTTGACGAGCTACTCCATAATGCTCTTCTCCTACGATTTCTGGAGAAAGCGCACGAGATGTAGATGCTAATGGATCTACGGCTGGGTAAATACCCATTTGTGTTAAACGACGCTCTAAGTTTGTTGTTGCATCTAAGTGAGCGAACGTTGTAGCTGGTGCTGGATCCGTATAGTCATCGGCTGGTACGTATACCGCTTGGATAGACGTGATAGATCCTTTATTTGTAGATGTAATACGCTCTTGTAATTGACCCATTTCTGTTGCAAGTGTTGGCTGGTAACCTACCGCAGATGGCATACGACCAAGAAGGGCAGATACTTCAGAACCCGCTTGCGTGAAACGGAAGATGTTATCGATGAACAATAGTACGTCTTGTCCTTGCTCATCACGGAAATGTTCAGCCATTGTTAAACCTGTTAATGCAACACGTTGACGTGCTCCAGGTGGCTCGTTCATTTGTCCGAATACCATCGCAGTTTTCTTAATTACGCCGGAATCGCTCATTTCGTGGTATAAGTCGTTACCTTCACGAGTACGCTCACCTACACCAGCGAATACAGAGATACCACCGTGCTCTTGTGCGATGTTGTTAATTAATTCCTGAATTAATACTGTTTTACCTACACCGGCACCACCGAATAGACCGATCTTACCACCCTTAATGTAAGGAGCAAGTAAGTCTACTACTTTAATACCAGTTTCAAGAATTTCTACTTTAGTAGATAACTCTTCGAATGCAGGCGCTTGACGGTGAATTGGATCACGACGTACATCCGCAGGAACATCACCATCTAAGTCAATTGCATCACCTAATACGTTAAATACACGACCAAGTGTTGCATCACCAACTGGTACAGAGATTGCTTTACCAGTATCTTCTACTTCTGTGCCACGAACAAGTCCATCTGTGGAAGACATTGCAACTGTACGAACTGTGTCATCACCTAAATGAAGTGCAACTTCAAATGTTAAGTTAATGCTTGCTCCGTTTTCGTTGCTTTGTTTTACCGTAAGGGCGTTGTAGATTTCTGGTAGCTTTCCGCCATCAAACTTAACGTCTACAACCGGACCCATGATTTGCGTAACGCGCCCTTTATTCATCGGGTTCCCTCCTAGCTTTCTTTTAATTAGCCAGCTTTCTAAGAGAAGTCGGCTTTTAATTTTTATTAGTTTATAGCTTACGCGACTCTCCTGTTCTGGACGAGCCGCTTCCACTTTTTATTGAATCTAGCTCCGGTGGCTAGAAGGGTCGGTCATTTCACCCCTTCTGAGCAAGCCACCTACGCTTTTTAATACTATTCTAACGCTGCTACTCCACCAACGATTTCCGTAATTTCTTGCGTAATCGCTGCTTGACGCGCACGGTTGAATGAAAGTGTAAGTGAATCGATAACTTCCATTGCGTTGTCTGTAGCACTCTTCATTGCTGTCATACGCGCCGCGTGCTCACTTGCTTTACCGTCTAGTAATGCACCGTACACTAAGCTTTCTGCGTATTGTGGCAATAATACTTTTAAAATTTCTTCTTCAGAAGGTTCGAATTCATAAGCTGTCGTCGGTTTATCAGACGCCACATCCGTAAGCGGTAAAATTTTATTTTCCGTTACTTCTTGTGAAATTTTACTTACATAATGATTGTAGTAAATATACAGCTCATCATAAGCACCATCTGCGAACATCGCAATTGCTCGAGAAGCAATATCTTTAATATCAGTAAATGATGGGTGGTCAGATAATCCAACTACTTCATCAATGATGTTAAAGCCGCGACGTTTTAAATAATCACGTCCTAGTCGTCCAAGCACAATAATTGAATATTGGTTTGAATCCATATTATGACGTTCACGAATTACGTTACTTACTGTACGTAATACGTTACTGTTATAACCACCTGCTAGTCCGCGATCAGATGTAATAACGATGTACCCTGTACGCTTTACAGGACGCGCATTTAGCATTGGATGATTAATCCCTTTACTTCCTTGCGCAATGCTCGCTACTACTTCTTGAATCTTTTCCATATACGGAACGAAAGATTTAGCATTTTGTTCTGCACGGTTTAACTTAGATGCAGATACCATCTCCATCGCTTTCGTAATTTGACTCGTTTTCTTTGTCGAGTTAATCTTCGCTTTTATATCGCGTAAAGATGCCACAGGTTTTCACCACCTTTTTTCCGGAAGTTGGCACGATTAGTAAGAATCCTCTTCCTAATCTACGTTGCAAGATATTCTTGCTCATGATTGAAGGAAAAGAATAGGTGCACCTACTCTTTTCCTTTACATAACCGTCAGCAATCTCAAAAGCTGAGATGCCTTTATATATTATCTAGCTTCAGCAGCCTGAACGAGCCGCTTCCGCTTTTATTTATTACTCAGAAGCTACGAATACTTTTTTAAATCCATTAATAGCTGCTGCAAATTTGTCGTCATCCGCAAGTTTCTTAGTTGTGCGAATTTCGCTTAATAAGTCAGTTGCATTTGAATCTAACCAAGCATGGAATTCTTCTTCGAAACGAGTGATATCTACTACTGGGATATCATCTAGGAATCCACGTGTTAAAGCGTAAAGAATGATAACTTGTTTCTCTACACGTAACGGTTTGTGTAATCCTTGTTTTAATACCTCAACTGTACGAGCACCACGGTTTAATTTCGCTTGTGTTGCTTTATCAAGGTCAGAACCGAACTGAGCGAACGCTTCTAACTCACGATAAGATGCAAGGTCAAGACGAAGTGTACCTGATACTTTACTCATCGCTTTAATCTGAGCTGATCCACCTACACGAGATACAGAAGTACCCGCATCGATTGCTGGACGTACGCCAGAGAAGAATAGGTCAGATTGTAAGAAGATTTGTCCATCCGTAATAGAAATTACGTTTGTTGGGATGTAAGCTGATACGTCCCCTGCTTGTGTTTCGATGAAAGGTAGTGCAGTTAAAGAACCGCCGCCTCTTGCATCACTTAATTTTGCCGCACGCTCTAATAAGCGAGAATGTAAGTAGAATACATCCCCTGGATATGCTTCACGACCTGGAGGACGACGTAATAGTAATGAAAGCTCACGGTAAGCCGCTGCTTGTTTTGATAAGTCATCATATACTACTAATACATGTTTACCATTGTACATGAACTCTTCACCCATTGTTACACCAGCGTAAGGAGCTAGGTATAATAATGGAGCTGGTTGAGAAGCCGATGCAGTTACAACGATTGTGTAATCTAATGCACCGTGCTTACGTAGTGTTTCTACTACGTTACGTACTGTTGACTCTTTTTGTCCGATAGCTACATAGATACAAATCATATCTTCATCTTTTTGGTTAATGATCGTATCAAGTGCAACTGCTGTTTTACCTGTTTGGCGGTCACCGATGATTAACTCACGTTGACCACGGCCAATTGGTACAAGAGCATCGATCGCTTTAATACCTGTTTGAAGTGGTTCATGAACAGATTTACGATCCATTACACCTGGTGCTGGACTTTCGATTGGACGAGTGTTTGTTGTATTGATTGGGCCTAAACCATCAACTGGTTGACCTAATGGGTTTACAACACGACCGATTAGTTCTTTTCCTACTGGTACTTGCATGATGCGACCAGTACGACGAACTTCGTCACCTTCACGGATTTCTGTGTAAGGTCCTAAAATAATGATACCTACGTTGTTTTCCTCTAAGTTTTGTGCTAGTCCCATAACGCCATTAGAGAACTCTACAAGTTCACCAGCCATAACGTTATCAAGACCATGAGCACGCGCAATACCGTCACCAACTTGGATAACTGTACCAACATCACTAACTTCGATTTCAGACTGATAGTTCTCGATTTGTTGCTTTATCAGTGCGCTAATTTCTTCAGCTCTGATGCTCATGTGCTTCACCCCTATCTATTCTTCATTAATTCACGCTGAATACGTGCTAATTTTCCTTGTAAGCTTCCGTCGTAAATGCGATTTCCAATACGTACTTTAATGCCGCCTAGTAAATCTTCATCCACAACATTTTTCACGCGAATTGCATCTTTTCCTGTTTTTTTTGCAAATGCTTCTGCAATGTTAAGTTTTTCTTCTTCCGATAGAAGACGAATAGAATATACAGTTGCATCCGCTACGTTACGTTCTTCATTAGCAAGAACAACATATTCATTTGCAATTTCAGGTAGGATATCAATACGCTTGTTATCAATTAAAATATATAACGTATTTAAAATAGATTCAGAAACAGATGCGAATACGTTTGCAAGAAACGTTTTCTTCTGCTCTTTTGAAATGTTCGGTTGCGTTAAAAAGCTATGTAGTTCTCCGTTCTTTGTAAAAACGTTTTGTACAAGGCGTAATTCCTCTTCAAACATTTCTAATACGTGTTTTTCTTTTGCAATTTTGAAAAGAGCGACAGCATAACGTTTTGCTACAATCCCATTGCTCATCGCGCTTCTCCTACTTCTTTAATATAATCGCGAATTAACTTCACTTGATCTTCTTCTTTTAATTCTTTTTCAATTACTTTAGAAGCAATATGAACAGATAAAGAAGCAACTTGTTCTTGTAAAGCAGCAATCGCTTGCTCTTTTTCGCGTTGAATTTCTTGTACAGCAGATGTTTTAATTGATTCTGCTTCTTCTTTCGCAGCAGCAACAATAACATCCTTTTGATCTACAGCTTGTTTCTTCGCTCTTTCGATTAACTCTTGTGCTTCAACACGCGATTGTTTTAACATTTCACGTTGTTCTTCTACTAATTTCTTCGCTTCAGCATTACTTCTTTCTGCAGCGTCGATTTCATTAGTAACATGCTCTTCACGTTCTTTCATAATTCCCATTAAAGGACCCCACGCGAATTTGCGTAGCATTACTAATAGAAGTAAGAAAATGAACAATGTATAAGCAATCGTTCCAAATGGAATGGAAGCCCCTAATAATAAAGTTGGCACAAGGATTCACTCCCTTCAAAATATCTAAATTGATCATATGAAAAAAAAAGACATACGTTTCGTTCATAAAGCAATGGCGAAGAAAGTTCGGAAAAACACTCTTCGCCATCTATGTAAGGGGAGTCTCCCTTATTTGTTCATTACGATGAAAGCAATAACTACACCGATAATTGGAAGTGCCTCAACTAATGCAACCCCGATGAACATAATTGTTTGAAGTGCGCCTTTTAATTCTGGTTGACGAGCAACACCTTCGATTGTACGTGATACGATAAGACCGTTACCAATACCTGCACCTAATGCTGATAAACCAATTGCAATTGCAGCTGCGATTACACCTAAACTCATTTAATTTGTCCTCCTTTGTATTATAAAAAAATAAATTTTTTCTTACTTAAATTATATTAATGGTCATGGCTTACTTTATGAGCCATATAAACCATCGTTAACATTACGAAAATAAATGACTGGATTGAACCAACGAATACGCTGAATCCCATCCATGCTAACATCGGTACAAGTGCACCTAATGCTCCTAAGAATGATGCCCCGCCTAACTTAGCAAGTAATCCTAATAAGATTTCACCTGCGTAAATGTTACCAAATAAACGAAGACCTAACGTTAATGTGTTAGCAAACTCCTCAATAACCTTTAATGGGAATAAGAATTTCATAGGTTGGAAATAACCTTTAACATATTCTTTCGTACCCTTCATCTTAATTCCATAATAATGGGTGAGGGTAACTACCATCACGGCTAATGTTAATGCAACTGCTGGATCAGACGTTGGTGATCTCCACCATGCAATATGTTCGCCAGCCTCAACTGTTGAATACATGAATGGTAAACCAAGGAAGTTCGATACGATGATAAACATGATAAGCGTAACGCCAAGCGTTAAGAAACGTCCACCTGTTTTCCAATCCATCGTACTATTGATAATCCCTTTCACGAAGTCAAACACCCATTCCGTGAAATTTTGCATCCCGGTTGGGCGAAGCGCTAAGCTGCGAGTTCCGATAACAGCGATTAAGAAAACAATAACTGCTGCTACAGTAACCATCATAACTGATGACAAATCGAACGTTAAACCTAGAAATTCAACTAATTTACCGTGTTCCACTAGTAATTCACCTCTCTTCCCTGCTCGTATACTCTAAATAAAGAAAATCTATGATCATGACAAGGTATCCTGTCAGCAATCCTACACCTAAGCCCCACATCGCAATTAACTCTTGATATTTGGCTGCAAATAAAATTAATAACCCAATCGTGGCGAATCTAGAATATGTACTTACCGCTGTCGCCTTAAACTTCACGTTTTCTCCATTTGTTACGCGATCTAATAGCTTGTCTGTTCTACGTGCAATGATGCGCAAACTAAGAAAACTGAAAATCGTTCCGATAATCAGCCCAAGAAATACATCCTTGTAAGAGGTAATTCCCCATCCTAGCACTAGAAGCGCAAGCAAGTAGTACATATATTTCTTTTGTCGTTGGACAAGTCCATGTACGTCTATCATCATTGCTCTCCCGAATAGTAATGTTGAATGAGTCGAATCATTGCGTATACCCCTGTTCCTAACCCGAGTAATAACCCTATAATAAGAAACAACGGAAACGTTCCAACCTTATTATCAATCCATTGCCCACCAAAGATTCCGATAAGAATAGAACCAACTAACTGAGCAAGTATTCCTGACATTAAAGCATACGCTTTTATATGGCTGCGATCGTTTTTTTGCAAGGATTCATCCCTCCAATATGTAACCCTCATTCACGATGTGTTAATAATAACTCATTTTTCTGCATAAATTCTATACAAAATAAAAAGTTTACATTTTCGTCACGGAATAGATGCATTTTTGTCACTGAAAGCCCTACCATCTATCCCCGTTGTTAGCATACAATAGGGTATTAACAGTGTCAACGAGAAATCGTAAAAAATCAAAAAATTTGAGTATTAGGCATTTCCTCCCAAAAATGAAAACGTTCCCCTTCTAAATACTGGTTAGAGATATGCAATTTCTAACAGTTTTCTCTTTATAATAGAAGAAAATGTTCACAAGTTTGTCACTATTATATTTTTAAGATATAGCGCTTTCCTTCTATAATATAGTGTCCCCGAGACGTAAGACTTCTATATTATATGTGATGTGTATATAACTTATGTTGTATATACCCTGTATATTTATCTCCCCCTCCCCCGTGCGCTGAGGGCGAAAAAAAAAAAAAACGAGCGGGGAATCCCCCTCTCGTCTGTTGTCTTACTTCGTTCCGAATAAACGGTCACCAGCATCACCAAGACCTGGAACTACATAACCATGGTCATTTAACTTCTCATCTAATGCCGCTACATAAATATCAACATCAGGATGCTCTTCCTGCACTACTTTTACTCCTTCTGGAGCAGCTACGATACACATTAATTTAATTTGCTTTGCACCGCGCTTTTTCAGAGAATTAATTGCTTCAGCTGCAGAACCACCTGTTGCTAGCATCGGATCTAGTACGATAAAGTCACGCTCTTCTACATCCGTTGGAAGTTTCACATAGTATTCTACCGGTTGCAATGTTTTAGGGTCACGGTATAAACCAACGTGTCCTACTTTTGCTGCTGGAATTAATTTCAGAATTCCATCAACCATTCCTAAACCTGCACGTAAAATCGGAATTAAACCAAGTTTTTTACCAGCGATCACTTTTGTTGTCGCTTTGCTTACAGGCGTTTCAATTTCAATGTCTTCAAGTGGAAGGTCACGAGTAATCTCGAAAGCCATTAAGCTTGCTACTTCGTCCACTAATTCACGAAAATCTTTCGTACCTGTATTCTTATCGCGAATATATGTAATCTTATGTTGAATTAACGGGTGATCAAATACATACAGTTTTCCCATGTGAATCTCTCCTTTAGATGATATTCATGCGTTTACACGCTTCTTTACACTATTTACGATTGTAAAGAAAACGCTACTAATATTCAAGGGCAAATTTGGCAAAATCATGATTTTGCGATGAATCTATCTAGTATCTTTACCAATTATGGGAGCTGTATCCTTCATTATATCGCCAAAATTTATTCATCATTTGTATACATACTTTAAAAATAATATATGTCCACAAAAAAGACTGCCAAAACAATTACGTTTCAGCAGTCTTTTTCAATCTATTATAGATCTGTATACATTGAGAATTTGCTCGTTAACGCTTCTACACGCTTACTTGCTTCTTCTAATGCAACTTCATTCTCATGATTTTTTAATGTATAAGCAATAAGTGCCGCAATTTCATCCATTTCTTCTAAACCGAAACCACGAGATGTTACAGCTGCTGTACCGATACGTACGCCGCTTGTTACAAATGGGCTTGCTGTTTCAAATGGAATTGTATTTTTGTTCACTGTAATACCAACTTCATCTAATACGTGCTCTGCTACTTTACCTGTAATTTCTAAGTTACGAACATCAATTAAGATTAAATGATTGTCTGTTCCACCAGAAACAAGTGTAAGTCCTTCCTTTTGAAGGCCTTCAGCTAAGCGGTTCGCATTATTAATGATATGTTGTGCATATGTTTTAAACTCATCTTGTAGTGTCTCACCAAATGCAACAGCTTTTGCAGCAATTACGTGCATAAGTGGGCCACCTTGAATACCAGGGAAGATTGATTTATCAATTTGTTTTGCAAATTGCTCTTCACATAAAATCATACCACCACGTGGACCACGTAATGTTTTATGTGTTGTCGTTGTAACGAAATGTGCATGTGGTACTGGGTTTGGATGTAAACCAGCAGCTACTAAACCAGCGATATGTGCCATATCAACCATAAAGTATGCACCCACTTCATCTGCAATCTCACGGAATCGTTTGAAATCGATAACACGAGGATATGCACTTGCACCTGCAACGATTAATTTTGGTTTATGTTCTTTCGCTTTTGCTAATACATCATCGTAATTAATACGGTGAGATTCAGCATCCACGCCATATTCTACGAAATTATATTGTACTCCACTGAAGTTAACAGGGCTTCCGTGTGTTAAGTGACCACCATGAGATAAATTCATACCAAGTACTGTATCGCCTTGCTCTAAAATCGTAAAGTATACTGCCATGTTCGCTTGTGCACCAGAATGTGGTTGAACATTTACATGCTCTGCGCCAAAAATTTCTTTCGCGCGATCACGTGCGATATCTTCTACTACGTCTACGTGTTCACAACCACCATAGTAACGTTTTCCAGGATATCCTTCAGCATACTTATTCGTTAGAACAGAACCTTGCGCCTCCATTACCGCTTCACTTACGAAGTTTTCCGAAGCAATTAGCTCGATCTTTGAACGCTGTCTTCCTAGTTCTGCCTCAATTGCAGCAAATACCTTTTCATCTTGACGTTTTAAATGATTCACCAAAATCCCCCTTTTCTGAACGAATTACATCAATTCCCAATAGTTTTTTCTCATTTATTCAGAAAAAACGAAAATTCAGGTTGTAATTCTTTCGAACCTTCATGTTTTCAACTACATTCTAACATGACTTTCTATATCATAAAAGAAAAAAAAAGACCAAAATTGGTCTTTTCTTTCTTCTATTATAAAGTCAGACTACATACCTTTTACCTTTCGATATACAGCTGTTATAAGACTTTATAATTTTTCATGTTTAACGGCAAGGAATAGCTTCTTCATTTGCCGCATAAACGGCACGTGCTCCACCTATTAGTTTCCCACGTGTTTTCGCCATCGTTACATGCGCACTTCCTATTTCCTTCACACTTGTACGAACCGGTACAGCTACATGCTTTAAATGCATACCGATAAATGTATCGCCGATATCCATTCCTGCATCTGCTTTAATAAACTCAATTACTACCGGATCTTTAAAATTGTGATACGCATACGTCGCTAATGCACCACCTGCTGATCTAACAGGCGTAACTGTTACAATTTCAAATTGATATTTCATCGCTACATCTCTCTCAACTACTAAAGCACGATTTAAATGCTCACAACATTGAAACGCCAATTCAATACCTGTTCTCTCTTGAAATTGTTTTAATTCAGAAAAAATCGCCTCTGCCACTTCCATCGTTCCTGATGTTCCAATTCTTTCACCTAGCACTTCGCTCGTGCTACACCCCACTACAAAAATTTGACCACTTTGCAGCGTGGCTTGTTCTTGGAAATCAGAAAGCGACATTTGTAGCTGTTCTCTTACCTTTACGATTTCTGTCATTACGCCTCTTCCTTTCACAGGTTGGTTCACCAAATTATATTTCATACTACTTATAGTTAGAATCTATTACTTTGTTTCGTACGTTTTAATTTTTCCTACGCGGTTTTCGTGACGGCCACCTTCATAGTCAGTTGTTAGCCAAATTTTCGCGATATCACGCGCTAGACCAGCTCCAATTACACGCTCGCCCATCGCTAACATGTTAGTGTCATTATGCTCTCTCGTCGCTTTCGCACTGAAAGTATCATGAACTAATGCACAACGAATACCATTTACTTTGTTTGCTGCGATTGACATACCAATACCTGTCCCGCAAACTAAAATACCACGATCCACTTCACCATTCGCGACCATTTCTGCTGCTGGAAACGCAAAATCAGGGTAATCAACAGAACCAGCTTCACATTCACAACCTAAATCAATATATTCAATATTTAACTCTTCTAATAAACTTACAAGTTCTTTACGGATATTCATACCGCCGTGATCAGATGCTACTACTACTTTCATTTTTACCCCTCCGAAGTTTCAATCAATTATCTTCATTTCACACTCGCTACCTTAATGGAACAAAGTGATCTCCAATATCGTATTATACACGAAACATCAACCTTCTGAATGTTTTTTCAGTAAAGTTTGTACAAGTTTTTCCATCTCTTCTAACGTTTCTTTATAAATAGAAAGCGATCCGCCAAATGGATCTGAAATATCCTTACTTACACCCTCAGTTAATCCATATAATGTATCCAATTTCTTTTCCACGCTCGGATAATACCCAAGTACAATTTGCTTATGGTTTTCCGTCATTGTTACTACAATATCCGCCCAATCAACCAAAGTATCGTTTACCTGCTGCGCAGCATGATCGATTACAATTCCTTTTTCAGCTAAAGCTTCCTTTGCATGTATCGACACATCGCTTCCAGGATAGGCGAAGACACCAGCAGATTGCACTTCAAATTTACCTTCTCCATAATGACGAAGCAAAGCCTCAGCCATCGGACTACGGCATGTATTTCCAGTGCAAACAAATAACACCCGTTTCATCTAAACCCACCCCTTTTTTTCTGTTTCCTACATTTATCCCGATTGGTGAAGGCTAATAATCAGCGGGGGATGAACACCCTCCGCTGATTATTAGCCTTCACTTTATCATAGCGTACATTAGAATAGAACAAAAGAAATGTGAATATAAGAAAGGCGCATTTTTCTAAGAAAAATGCGCCTTATCCACATATATGAAACCCTATTTCCAAGTGCCCAAAGTATTTTACCATACATAATGAACACACTACGAAACAAAATAAGGAATCCATTTCATATGAAACGGATTCCTTCTATCAAATAATTATTTCATTGTAACTTTCATTACTTCTGTTGAACCTTTTGTAGCTGTTACACCTACAGTTGTCTTAATAGACTCAGCTGCATCTGTGTTTGTAATAACGATTGGAGTAATTGTGCTTTTCGCTTTTTCACGAATTAATTCTAAGTCAAATGAGATTAATTTATCTCCAGCTTTTACAGCTTGTCCTTCAGAAACGTGAGCTTCGAAACCTTCACCTTCCATTTTTACAGTTTCTAATCCAACGTGGATTAAAATTTCTGTACCGTTTTTCGCTTTAATTCCAATAGCATGTTTCGTGTGGAATAATTGTACGATTTCACCATCAACTGGAGATACAACTACACCTTCAGTAGGATCGATCGCAACACCGTCACCCATCATACGACCAGCGAATACTGGATCTGGTACTTCTTCAATATTTTTCACTGCTCCAGTTAATGGAGCTACGATTGTTTCTTCATTTGTTTTTGAACCAAAACCGAATAATTTTTTAAACATAGGATAGTCCTCCTTATAATTTACCTAAAAGTTTATAGGGCAATCTCTATTCAAGATCGAAATACACGTAAGACTTCATACTTCGAATGTTATACTGTAAAAACTCTTTCGAAATAAATCATGTCATTACTACTAGACTCTTATTGTAGCGCTTCACAAAATTCCAGTCAATTCTGATTGTCTGAATAACAATGAGAAGTTAACTTCTACTTATATTTTCTCTTTTTTTAACTTACTTGTCTAGAGGTCTTTACTACATTTTATTTTTTGTTGTTAATTTGTAAAATTCCTTTCAAATTTTTGTTGAAATCTACTTGACTAAAGTAAGTAACTATTTTATTATTACTTACATAAGATAAGTTAATAACTTTTAGGAGGTTTTTAAAATGATGGATATCGGTCTTCTTATTATTCGTCTTATTATAGGAATTACATTCATGGGTCATGGTGCTCAAAAATTATTTGGTTGGTTCGGCGGTTACGGCTTAAAGGGAACTGGCGGCTGGATGGAGTCAATCGGCTTACGTCCTGGTGTGTTTATGGCATTTATGGCTGGCGCAACTGAACTATTAGGTGGTTTCTTATTCGCAGCAGGTATTTTCACTGTAGTTGGTTCTTTATTCATCGTAGGAACAATGTTAGTAGCAATTTTCACAGTTCACGGAAAAAATGGTTACTGGGTAACACAAAACGGATTCGAATATAATTTAATGTTAATCGCTGTCGCTATCGGTGTAGCTTTAATTGGACCTGGCGCTTACGTTTTACTTTAATATTTATCTCTATTTCAAGATATTTACCAAAAAAGAGATTACTTCAGTACAATCGAGGTAATCTCTTTTTTACATCATCAAAAAAATATTATTTTCAGCAGGAGATTCCCATTGATATCTTGTAAAGGAACAATAAGTATTCATATTTAGAAAGGGGATTACAACATGTTATCCATTAATCCAAACGAACAAACCGAAAAAGATAATTACAAATTACTAACAGGAAGTATCATTCCACGTCCTGTTGCATTCGTTACTTCTGTAACTAAAGATGGCGTATTGAACGGTGCGCCATATAGTTATTTCAATATCGTCGCTGCCAATCCACCACTTATCTCAGTTTCAGTACAACGCAAAGAAGGAAAACCGAAAGACACTTCCAGAAACGCAATAGAAAAAGGAGAATTTGTCGTACATATTTCTGATGAATCTTACGTAGAAGCGATCAACGAAACAGCAGCGAACCTACCTCCTAATGAAAGTGAAATCGAATTAGCAAAACTAACACCGATTGACAGTGATATCATTTCAGTACCAGGGGTTAAAGAAGCAAACATTCGAATGGAGTGCATATTAGAACGCGCCATCCCACTCGGCGGAACCGAAGACTCGCCAGCTTGTGACCTACTAATCGGCCGCGTCGTCCGCTTTCACGTCGCTGAACACTTATACGAAAACGGCCGAATTCACGCCGAAGAACTAAAACCAATAAGCCGCCTAGCAGGACACAACTACGCAAAACTAGGAGAACAATTTGAATTAGTGAGGCCGATTTAAAAGCGCAAGCGGCTCGCTCAGAATCGCAGGACATTGGAGCTCTCGACCTTGAAGCGCTTTTTGCTTCGAGCGAGAGAGCGAAATGACCGGAGATTCTAGCCGCTGGAGCTGGATACCGACTAAAAGTGGAGGCGACTCGTTCAGCTCTGACCGGCTAAGGTTCTTTCGCCCGAAAGGCGCTTTTTGCCTTTCGGGCGGAAGGTTCTTAGATGCGAAGAGCTAGTCGCCGGAACTGGATATCACACCCTAAAGGCGGAAGCGGCTCGCTCAGAATGAGAGGAGGATGGAGCTCCTGACGTAGAGGAAGACGCGAAGCCACCGACCATTCTAACCGCTGGCCACTGGAACTGGATATATCCCCTAAAAGCGCAAGGGGCCCGTTCACTTCCATCACCTAAACATAACCCCCCGCTGAAAGCGGGGGATTTTTTATCGTAATTCTTCGTTCTTCTCCTCTAATGCCGGGAATTTCTCTTTTTTAGATCTACCAAGCTTTATTACAAAGAAATATAAGGAAAGTAACGTAATAAGGAAAACAATTAAAAAAGGGTACGGAGAATAAAAAGTACGCGCCGCCTCCGATTTTCCTGCAACAAACTTCAATGACTCAATATCTAAAAACTCAGCAAACATTTGTACACCGAGCATACTGAACCAAAAAACAAAAAAACTAATAATAATACCAAAAACTTGCTTCAATCTCGTCATTCATCTCATCCTTTCTATATTTGTAATTTTTTAGTGTGATCAATATAGTACAAACGAAACTATGCACAGAAAGGAACTATCTCACCATTCACGGATTAACTTAATCCAACCTAACATCGAAATTTGCAAAATAACACCCAATATTATAAGTCTTCTTAGCCATCGAGGAAAGGAGGTTAAAAGCTTAACATACCATTCCAATAGCTTGTTCATAATTCCCTCCTACATAAAATTATATAGGAAAAAGGAGATACAATCCAAACCCAACAAGAATAATACCACCTACTATTTCACCGTATGTGCCAAGTATATTTTTGGCATGGCTACCAAGCAATAAACCCATCCAAGCCAGTAACATACTTATTAGTCCGAACAATAATATCGTAATAATTGTCTCTGCTCCGTAAATTCCAAGACTAAGACCTACTGAAAAACTATCTATACTGACACCAAATGCAAATACAAATAAACTAATTCCAATTGGAGCAGTTCTAGTCTCTTCCCCTTCTAAAATAGACGAATATACGATATGGAACCCTAGCCCAATTAATAAAATGGCTCCTGCAAAATTTGCGACATCCCCATACCTCTCTGATAGAAAACGTCCTAGTACCATTCCGATAAATGGCATAATAATATGAAATATCCCAATCGTCATACCTATATAAAGGATTTGTCTTAACTTTAATGTTACCATCCCCATACCGAGGCTCACTGAAAATGCATCCATCCCCAGGGCAAATGCCATAATTATTAAAGGTATTAATTGTTCAAGTGTCATTCATATCCCCCCTCGGACGTGCTACTTCACAATATGCTTATCCGAGGAGAAATATTCTGTTTGCTAAAGGTACATTATCATTCAATAATAATCTGATGTCCCGCAGCTTTTGTTAAACGATTCATAATTGCATTTCCTATGCCTTCATTCGGGAATGATTCACTAAAAATAACATCTACTTCACTTGCATCAAACGTTCTAAGCACATCATATAACTTAGTCGCAACGCTGGCTAAATCGCTTCGCACACCACAAGACAATACAACATCTGCACTATACACATGCTGATACTCTTCTGTCGTTAATACACCTACTTTAAATCCTTCTTTCTTTTTCTCATCCACAATACGTTGAATAAACTCACGGGACCCTTCAACAATACTAAGTGGCGCTTTCGGTGCATAATGTGTATATTTCATTCCAGGTGATTTCGGTTTTTCTTTCTCATCCTTTAAAGCTGGATCTAAAGAAACATTTCCTATCACGGCCTCTAATTGCTCCTTCGTAATCCCACCTGGACGTAAAATCGTCGGAACCTCGCTCGTACAATCAATTACAGTTGATTCAACGCCTACTCCTGTTGCCCCGCCATCAACAATACCAGCAATTTTCCCATTTAAATCTTCATACACATGAGAAGCTAACGTTGGACTTGGGCGTCCTGAACGATTCGCACTCGGTGCCGCAACAGGCACGTTTGCCTCTTCAATAAGGGCGAGCGCTACTGGATGATCGGGCATCCTCACTCCGACTGTATTAAGTCCTGCTGTAACCCTCTCTGAAATCCCTTTTTTTCTCGGTAAAATGATTGTTAATGGTCCTGGCCAAAAATGCTCCATTAACTTTTCTGCAACCGGCGGAATTTCTCTTACGATACCATCTAACTGAGATTTTGTTCCTATGTGGACAATCAGTGGATTATCGCTCGGCCTCCCTTTCGCTTCAAAAATTTTCGCTATCGCTTCATCATCCATTGCGTTTGCTCCTAACCCATATACCGTTTCCGTTGGGAAGGCCACCGCTTCATTTTCTCTTAATAATCTCGCTGCTTCTTTTAATTGTGGATAATATTTTTTTCTTTCCACAACATTATCCACAACCCACATATTTGTATGCATTTTTTCCCACGTCCTTTTCTACCATGAAATACTTGTCTATTTTTAGTTTACTATGAGATTTATCCAAAAGACAAACAAGGTTTATCCACAAAATGTGGATAAACCTTGTTAATCCGTGGATAACTTTGTGAATAGCTGACAATTTAGTATTATTGCATTTAGCTCTTTTATATTTTTACAAAAGTGTTCTAACTGTCGAATTTCCTCTGGCACTTCCTCTTTCTCTATAATGACAAAGTTAAAAAACTGAAAGATGGTCACAGATTGTGGATGATTTGTGAGTAAGTACAATTGTCGAATATCTTTTTCTTTCATATACTGCAAAAACATCTCGAAAAAATATAAGAAAGTCTGTTTATCCACATTCGGTGTGAATAAACAAGAACGGATAAGTGCATTTTCTCCACTTTGTTCATATCCAATTACCGCTCGTATTTCTCCCGCCTCTTCCAAGATCATAAATTGTGCGTACAACTCATTTATTTTATCATCTTTTTTATTAGCTTGTCCGAAAAAAGAATGTAATTTTTCTACATCTGCTTTCGTAGCAAAATAAACGTTCTTCATAGTAAATCCCTCCTCATTGATATATATGAGGAAGGATTTATTAATAGCACTATTTAGAGAATAAAGATGTAAAAGCTTCGACGATAAATAATTTAACCTCTGGTTTCTCCTCCTCTTCTACTGTTACATATTCATTTTGCCTTTCTTGTTTTTGCTCCACAGGTTTCTCCACTTTTTCCACAGTTTTTGTTTCTACTTTTTTTACAGGCTGTTCTTCTACTTGTGTTTCGTGTTTTACTACTTTCTTTTCCTGTGCTGTTACTTTTTCAGCTTTTTCCGGCTTTACTACTTTCTTTTCTTTCACCTTATCCTCTTTCTTCTCCGGTACATCCACCACTTCCTCATCTGATTGTCTCACCTGCTCCTCTTCAGGAGATTCAGCTTTCACAACATGTTCTTCTTTCCTTACAGCTGTACCACTTGAAAAATCTAAGAAACACATCGGTGGAAATAATACACACCACCAGTTTGCACCTTCACCTTTTCCGATTGTAATAAGTACCGCTTCATATTCTCCTGCCGGATAAATAAAATTCCCATATACCTTTGTAGGAAACTTCACATTCTTACCGAATTTCACTTGAAACGCTTCTTTACTCCCCTCTCTTTTCAGCGTATTCGCCACTGTCTTTTCAATTTCAGGAATATGATTTTGAATTACTTTTCGAGCTTCTTCAAATGACGTTAAATCCGCTACCCATCCATCAATTTGCGCTTTCACTTCATCACGTACTTTACGTTTTAATGCCTGATCTTTATCGGAATCACTATTAGCTAAAATACGTAATCGAACGGCCTCTTTCGGAATAACAGTAGGCCCTTTTGCATCAGCTTTCATATATCCAAACTGCACAAGTAACTGTGCACCAATTAATAATAAAAGAAAGTAAGCAATAACTTGTTTTTTCATTTCCTCCACCGTCCCCTCTAGAAACAGTGTGGACAGACTTTCATCTTTCTAAACTATTAAATTCAAAATCTATATAAAAAACCGATAGAAAAGCATTTTTTTAATTGGCGAGAAGGACTGGCTATGTATAGGGGCGGCCAGGGCCTTTTCCTGCCACACGCAAAGTTTTAAAACAAAGACAGGCAACAAGGTGTATGTCCATTTTTATCTTTATGACAGCAATCTATAGCTTATTTTCGCTGAAATGATACCCCTTACCAAAATTCTAAATAAAATGTATGGCTGAGTAGTTACGAATTTTTCATACAAAAAATAGAGTAAGGCTTATGCCTTACTCCATCTCTGCAAATACCATGCGATCTTTTCCATTAATATCAAATACAACTTCAACTTGAGCGCGCGGGAAAGTTTGCTGTAATAATGCTTTCACATCTTCACCTTGCCCTACACCAATTTCAAACGCCACAATCGCCTTGTTCTGTAATACATTCGGCAATTCCTCCATAAAACGACGATAGAAATCTAGTCCATCTTCCCCACCAACAAGCGCACGCTTCGGCTCATGCTCCTTCACAACATTAGAAAGACCACGCCAATCTTCCTCTGGTATGTACGGAGGATTGGAAACAACAACATCTAACTTCTGACCTGTTTCATAAAACGGAGATAGTAAATCGCCGTGATAGAAAGTTACATCCGCCCCTAAAGTTTTTGCATTTTCTTTTGCAACTTCAATCGACTCCTGTGCGATATCTACTGTATACACATGAAGATTTTTATTTTCTAAAGCGAGCGTAATAGAAATCGCTCCACTACCTGTTCCAATATCCGCTATGTGAAGCTCCTCATTACCGAAATGGCGCTCAATTCTCTCTAGCACTCCAACTATAAGTTCCTCTGTTTCCGGTCTTGGTATCAATACCTCTTCATTTACAAAGAATGATCGGCCATAAAACATTTCATAACCGAGCATATATTGGATCGGAATACCTTCTACATGCTTGTGGATAAATTGTGCAAAACTTTTCTCTTGTTCCGCAGTTATTTCTTCACGCATATTCATGAGCATTCCGGTTCTGTTCGTCTTTAATACATGACAAAGGACAATTTCTCCCGCATTTTCATCTCGTCCATTTTCCTGTAAAAAAGAAGAAGCCCATTTCAGGGCTTCATAGACACGCATTACTCAGCTGCCTCCATCTTTTGCGCCTGATCTTCCATCACTAAGGCATTGATGAAATCATCTAACTTACCTTGTAGGATTTGATCTAGCTTTTGAATCGTTAAACCGATTCGATGGTCTGTAACACGGTTTTGCGGGAAGTTATACGTACGAATACGCTCTGAACGATCTCCCGTACCAACAGCTTGTTTACGGTTTTGATCATACTCAGCTTGCGCTTCTTGTCTAAATTTATCATAAACACGTGCGCGTAATACTTTCATCGCTTTTTCTTTATTCTTAATTTGTGATTTCTCATCCTGACAAGATACAACTACACCAGTCGGTAAATGCGTTAAACGTACCGCTGACATCGTTGTATTAACGCTTTGTCCACCAGGACCACTAGAAGCAAACGTATCAACACGAACATCTTTTTCATGAATATTAATTTCTACTTCTTCTGCCTCTGGTAGTACAGCTACAGTTGCTGTAGATGTATGAATACGTCCACCAGATTCCGTTTCAGGAACACGTTGCACACGGTGAGCACCATTCTCGAATTTCAGCTTCGCGAAAGCACCTTTACCATTAATCATAAAGATAATCTCTTTATATCCACCTAACTCTGTATAGCTCGCTTCGATAATTTCAGTTTTCCAACCTTGCACCTCAGCATAACGGCTATACATACGATATAAATCACCAGCAAATAAAGCTGCCTCGTCACCACCAGCAGCGCCACGAACCTCAACGATAACGTTTTTATCATCATTAGGGTCTTTTGGAACAAGTAAAATTTTCAGACGTTCTGATAATGTTTTCTCTTGTCCTTCTAATTCAGAAACCTCTTCTTTTACCATATCACGCATATCAGCGTCTAACTTATCTTCTAACATTGCTTTTGCATCTCGTAATTGCTCACGAACATCTTTATACTCACGGTACACCTCTACCGTGTCCTGAATATCAGATTGCTCTTTTGAATACTCACGAAGCTTATTTGTATCGCTAATAACCTCTGGGTCACTTAACAATTCATTCAACTTCTCATAACGATTTTCTACAGCTTGCAAACGATCTAACACACCATTCACCTCTACATCCTAGTATCTAATACAAATAGTATATGGTACTTAATCAAAAAAACGCAAATTATATTTAAAAGCGTAAGCGGCTTGCTCAGAATCGCAGGACATTGGAACTCTCGACCTTGAAGCGCTTTTTGCTTCGAGCGAGAGAGTGAAATGGCCGGAGATTCTAGCCGCTGGAGCTAGATAATATTTAAAAGCGTAAGCGGCTTGCTCAGAATCGCAGGACATTGGAACTCTCGACCTTGAAGCGCTTTTTGCTTCGAGCGAGAGAGTGAAATGGCCGGAGATTCTAGCCGCTGGAGCTAGATAATATTTAAAGCGCAAGCGGCTCGCTCAGAATGGGAGGAGGTTGGAGCTTCTGACAGAGAGGCGCCCTTTGCCTCGCAGGAAGAAGCGAAACCACCGACCATTCTAGCCGCTGGAGCTAGATAATATTTAAAGCGCAAGCGGCTCGCTCAGAATGGGAGGAGGTTGGAGCTTCTGACAGAGAGGCGCCCTTTGCCTCGCAGGAAGAAGCGAAACCACCGACCATTCTAGCCGCTGGAGCTAGATAATATTTAAAAGCGCAAGCGGCTCGCTCAGCTCTGACTGGCTAAGGTTCTCTCGCACAAAAGGTGCTTTTCACCTTGAGTTGCGGCGGTTCTTAGACACGAAGAGCTTGCCACCAATCTTCATCTATTTTCGAAAAAAACCCGCTCTACATAGCGAGTTTCACTTATCTTTGTTTTGTAGGTACTGCATGACAATGACGACAACGTGGTTCATACGATTCTGAAGCCCCAACTAAAATAATTGGATCATCAAATGCCGCTGGTTCTCCATCGATTAAACGTTGCGTACGACTTGCAGGAGATCCACATGCAGAACAAACTGCCTGCAATTTAGTTACATGTTCAGCAATCGCCATCAGCTGAGGAACTTGTCCAAATGGTAGACCACGGAAATCTTGGTCTAATCCAGCTACAATGACACGATAGCCACGATTTGCCAATACTTGCACCACTTCCACAATGTCCCCATCAAAAAATTGTACCTCATCGATTGCAATAACATCCATTTCTTCTGTTACATGGTTAAATATATCTTTTGAAGCTGAAACAGGAACTGCTTTAACCTTTAATCCATTATGTGATACAACATCTTCTTCACTATAACGATTATCAATACATGGTTTAAATACAATCGCATGTTGTTTCGCAAATTGTGTACGGCGTATACGGCGGATGAGCTCTTCTGATTTCCCAGAAAACATACTCCCGCAAATCACTTCAATCCAACCATTTTGATTCATTAAGTACATTGAGCTCTCCTTTCATCTACTTTCCTAATCCAAAGTAGGGTAAAGGTTTAATATTTTCGCAAAAAAAACAGACAAGCGAATACATACACTTGCCTGTTTTATGTTCTTTATTACTTGATGCCGTATTTCTTATTGAAGCGGTCAACACGTCCGTCTGCAGTAGCAAACTTCTGACGTCCAGTGTAGAATGGGTGAGAATCAGAACTGATCTCAATTTTTAGTAATGGATAAGTGTTACCATCTTCCCACTCAACAGTTTCGCTAGAGCCTTTTGTAGACCCGCTTAAGAATTTGAAGCCAGTGTTCGTGTCCATAAATACAACTTTATTGTAATTTGGATGGATTCCTGCTTTCATTCTTTTCATCTCCTTCCGCCCTGAATCATTTTCGAAACAGAGTTTTTCATCTTCAGCTGCTTACACAACTATATTGATGAAACACATATGATGAAATTATAACAAGGCTAACTCCATTTTGCAACTACCTGTTTTTGTCTTTTTAAAAATTAAAAGCACAAGCGGCTCGTTCAGAATCCAGGTCACTTCAAGCTCTCGACCAAGAAGCGCTTTTTGCTTCGACCGAGAGAGCGAAATGGCCGGAGATTCTAGCCGTTGGAGCTGGATATACCTAAAAGCACAAGCGGCTTGTTCAGAATGAGAGGTGGATGGAGCTTCTGACGTAGAGGCGCTTTTTGCCTCGTAGGAAGAAGCGAAGCCACCGACCATTCTAGCCGCTGGAGATGGAACTAGATACACCTTAAAGCGCAAGCGGCTCGCCCAGAATCGTAGGGCACTTCAAGCTCTCAATCCAAATATGATTTCCATCTTAAAAAACAAATTTTTTTCCATATATTACTCTCTAATATTCCCTTAAAAACATAAAAAACTCGCTTACTACGAAATAAGCGAGTCCCCATCTTTTCCCTTTACTTAGTGGTTACATACCTTTTTGAGTCTGCAACAATGTTTTGTAAAAATTCTTCATTTGTCTTTGTTTGACGAAGTTTACGTAAGAAGCCTTCAACAAAGTCTGGTGTATCACGCATTGTTTTACGAATACCCCACAGCTTGTCTAAATGTTCTTTCGGAATTAATAGGTCTTCTTTACGCGTACCAGAGCGACGAATATCAATCGCTGGGAAGATACGGCGCTCAGCTAATGAGCGATCTAAGTGAAGTTCCATATTTCCAGTTCCTTTAAACTCCTCGTAAATTACATCATCCATACGAGACCCTGTATCAACAAGCGCTGTTGCTAAAATCGTTAGGCTACCGCCCTCTTCGATATTACGCGCAGCCCCAAAGAAACGCTTCGGTCTATGAAAAGCAGCAGGATCAATACCACCCGATAAGGTTCTACCACTTGGCGGAATAACAAGGTTGTAAGCACGCGCTAAACGGGTAATACTATCCATTAAAATGACAACGTCCCTTTTATGTTCTACAAGACGCATTGCACGCTCTAATACAAGCTCCGCTACTTTAATATGATTCTCTGGCACTTCATCAAAAGTAGAACTTACAACATCACCTTTAACAGAACGTTCAATATCTGTTACTTCCTCTGGACGCTCATCAATTAAAAGTACAATTAATTCTGCTTCCGGATGATTTGTTGTGACACTGTGTGCAATTTCTTTTAACAGACTTGTTTTACCAGCCTTTGGAGGCGCAACAATTAAACCACGTTGTCCAAATCCAACTGGTGCGATTAAATCCATGATGCGTGTCGGTAACTTTTTCGTTTCCGTCTCCAATTTCATTTGGCGATCTGGGTATAACGGTGTTAATGCAGGGAAATGTACACGCTCTTTTGCTGAGTCTGGATCATCTCCATTTACAGCTTCAACTTGTAGCAATCCAAAATAGCGCTCATTTTCTTTCGGAGGTCGTACTTTACCAGAAACCTTATCTCCATTACGTAAATCGAAACGACGAATTTGCGAAGCCGAGATATAAATATCTTCTGAGCTTGGAGAATAATTGATAGGACGTAAGAATCCAAATCCTTCTGATTGAATAATTTCTAATACGCCTTCCATGAAAAAGAAACCTTCTTTTTCTGCTCGAGCTTTTAAGATAGAGAAGATTAGCTCTTTTTTCGTTAACTTGCTGTAATACGAAATCTTAAATTCCTTCGCAAGCTCGTATAACTCTTTTAATTTCATGTTTTCTAATGCTGCAATTGACAAATTCATTCAGACACCACACTTTAACTTTATTCTCTTTTCACATGGGTAAAGGGAAAAATACGGAAGGCAAATAAATAATAATGAAAGGCAATAAGTTCAAGTAGGATAATATTCACTATTGTAACCCTTTTATCTAGTTTTAATCAATACGTTGAAACACAAATACAAGAAGCGAAGACAAGAAAATTTGTCTTCGCCTTTTCATATTTCTTTCTTTTTTCTACTCACCTGATTTTAAGGCAGAATAGATAAGGCATTTCTGCTTTTATTTAATCCAGCTTCAGCAGCTAGAATGGTCGGTGGTTTCGCTTCTTCCTGCGAGGCAAAAAGCGCCTCTTCGTCAGGAGTTTGAAGTGTCCTGCGATTCTAAACGAGCCGCTTGCACTTTTTACTTAATCCAGTTCCAGCGGCTAGAATGGTCGGTGGCTTCACTTCTTCCTGCGAGGCAAAAAGCGCCTCTTCGTCTGAAGCTCCATCCCCCTCCCCTTCTGAACGAGCCGCTTGCACTTTTTATTTAATAACCAAATTCGGTTTTTTATTTAAGCTATGGCGGCCGTCTACGAAGCGTACTGTGCCTGATTTTGCACGCATAACAAGGGATTGTGTTGTTCCGACGCTACCTTTAAATTGAACGCCTCGTAATAGTTCTCCGTCTGTTACACCTGTTGCTGCAAAGATTGCATCGTCACCTTTTACTAAGTCTTCCATACGAAGGATACGATTGATATCTTCAATACCCATTCTTTTACAACGAGCTAGTTCAGCTTCGTTTTGAGGTAAGAGCTTCCCATGAATTTCTCCACCTAAGCATTTTAATGCGACCGCAGCTAATACACCTTCAGGTGCTCCACCAGAACCGAATAGAATATCTACACCAGTACGGTCAAATGCTGTATTGATTGCTCCAGCTACATCTCCATCGTTAATTAATTTAATACGAGCACCAGCTTTACGAATTTCTTCGATAATTGCTTGATGACGTGGACGGTTTAAAACTGTCGCTACAACATCTTCGATATCTTTATTTTTCGCTTTCGCAACTGCACGTAAGTTGTCGATAATAGGTGCGTCAATATCAACTGCACCAACTGCTTCTGGACCAACCGCTATTTTATCCATGTACATGTCAGGAGCATGTAACAAATTGCCGTGATCTGCAATTGCAATAACAGCAAGCGCATTCCAGCCGCCAGCCGCTACGATATTTGTCCCTTCTAAAGGATCAACTGCAACGTCTACGCGTGGTCCATATCCTGTACCCAATTTTTCTCCGATATATAGCATTGGCGCTTCATCCATTTCACCTTCGCCAATTACAACTGTACCTTTCATCGGAATTGTATCAAATACATCACGCATAGCTGATGTTGCTGCACCATCTGCCTCATCTTTTTTCCCGCGCCCCATCCAACGCGCTGATGATAATGCTGCAGCCTCTGTTACACGTACTAACTCCATAGATAAACTTCTTTCCACGATAATCCCTCTCCTTTAAGCCTTTATATTTCTGCCGTATTTTGTGAACCTTATTTTTCTATAAAGTGTACTTCCGTTAGTAGTGATTCTTCGCTCCCCATTAACGGAAGTATCACCACCTTATCCCGATTGGTGAGGGTTAATAATCGACGTGGGATACCCCATACTGATTAAAGTTTCACTTTATGCATTCTTCATTTCTTCAATTTCTTGCTTTGTCATTTGTTCTCGCCAAATGTTTGCACCAAGCCCTTTAAGCTTGTCTACTATATTTTCGTAACCTCGATCAATATGATCAAGTCCCGTTACTTCTGTAATGCCATCTGCCATTAAACCCGCAATAACAAGGGACGCACCAGCTCGTAGGTCACTCGCTTTCACCTTCGCACCTTGCAATAAAACCGGTCCAGTCACAATTGCTGAACGGCCTTCTACTTTAATTTGCGCGTTCATACGGCGCAATTCATCAATATGCTTGAAACGTGCGCTGTAAATTGTATCAGTTACAACTCCTGTTCCATGTGCTTTTGTTAAAAGCGTTGTAAACGGCTGTTGTAAATCCGTTGGAAACCCTGGATATACAAGCGTTTTTACATCAACTACTTTTAACCTTCTATTGCCGTTCACTGTAATTTGGTCATCGTTCGTTTCAATTTGAACACCAGCTTCTCTTAGCTTCGCAGTAACGGATTCTAAATGCTGAGGAATAACATTATCAACTGTTACTTCTCCTCCTGATGCTGCTCCTAAAATCATATACGTACCAGCTTCAATACGGTCTGGAATAATAGTGTGGTGACAACCGTGCAGTGAATCCACACCATCAATTCGGATTACGTCTGTACCAGCACCTTTAATACGTGCTCCCATACTCGTTAACAATGTAGCTACATCAATAATCTCTGGTTCTTTCGCTGCATTTTCAATAACAGTTCTACCTTTCGCTCGTACAGCCGCTAGCATAATATTAATTGTAGCTCCTACACTAACAACATCTAAATAAATACGTGCCCCACGTAGTTCGTCTGCTCTTAAATAAATGGCACCTTGTTCATTTGTAACATATGCCCCTAACGCTTCAAACCCTTTAATATGCTGATCAATCGGTCGTGGCCCTAAATGACATCCACCTGGAAGCCCAATAACAGCTTTTTTAAAACGGCCAAGCATTGCACCCATTAAATAATAAGAGGCGCGCAATTTTTTCACTTTTCCATTTGGTAAAGGCATCGCAACCATGTTAGAAGGATCGACTACCATCTCTTCTTCCTGCCCATAAGTTACTTTCCCTCCAATTTCCTCTAGTAAGTCTCCTAACATTTTCACGTCCGAAATATTAGGAACACCGCCAATAGTTACTGGAGTATCTGCTAAAATTGTCGCTGGAATTAGTGCAACAGCACTGTTCTTTGCACCACTCACACGAATCGTTCCATTTAAAGCTCTTCCGCCTTCAATTAGCAACTTTTCCATATTGAGCTCCCTTCTTATGAATGTATTTATCTTCTACTTCTTTATAAGAAGTAGAAGATTCCCCCTTAAGAATCTCAATCACTCTTTCCATCCCGAAACTCAATAAGTAGAAAACCATCACCTGTAGCTCCCCTGCTGTACAAATAGATGAAGATTAACTATTCATCGAATCAAATTACTCAATTCAGATACTTACCACATTTATTAATAGGACTATGCACATTATTTTCTATATTTGCAAACCAAAAATTCACTTTATAAAATCTTTAGACTTGTTCGCGCTTTCATTATACAACGAAAGGAAACCGTCTAAAAGACTAGACGGTTTCCAAAACGGAATTTTATTCTTACGCTTTACCGTTAGAACCGAACTCACGCATTTTACCAGCAACAGTTGCTTTGATAGCGTCGCGGCCAGGTCCAATATATTTACGAGGATCGTAAACTTCTTGGTCTTTGTTTAATGCTTCACGAACAGCTTTTGTAAACTCAATTTGGTTCTCAGTGTTTACGTTAATTTTTGAAGTACCTAAAGAAATAGCTTTTACGATATCAGCAGTTGGGATACCAGTACCACCGTGTAATACTAAAGGTACGCCAGTGAAGTCGCGAACTTGTTCCATTTCAGCGAATCCTAAGTTAGGCTCACCTTTGTAAGGACCGTGTACAGAACCTAAAGCTGGAGCTAGGCAATCGATACCTGTTGCTTCAACAAGGTGCTTACACTCTGCTGGATCAGCGTAAATTACGCCTTCAGCGATGATGTCGTCTTCTTGTCCGCCAACTGTTCCAAGCTCAGCTTCAACAGATACGTTACGAGCGTGTGCGTATTCTACCACTTTTTTAGTAGTTTCAACGTTTTCATCGAATGGGTGGTGAGAAGCGTCGATCATTACAGATGTGAAACCTGCATCAATTGCTTCTTTACATTTTTCGAAGCTTGAACCATGGTCAAGGTGAATCGCTACAGGAACAGAAATGTTCATTTCTTCGATTAAAGCTTTAACCATAGCTACAACTGTTTTGAAACCAGTCATATGACGAGCTGCACCCTCAGATACACCTAAGATTACAGGAGATTTTTCTTTTTCCGCAGCAGCTAAGATAGCTTGAGTCCACTCTAAGTTGTTCATGTTGAATTGACCAACTGCGTATTTTCCTTCTAGTGCTGTGTTTAGCATTTCTTTCATAGAAACTAAAGGCATGGTGAATCCTCCTAAAAAACGTTTTTTGTATCCGATAAATTCTTATCGCTGGTAGTATGACCAGAATAAGGTAAAATATGTATATTTACATACCGGACTTCTTTCTACACTCAATAGGATAACAACTTGTACTCAAAAACTCAACTGTATTCACCTGCTCAATAGTCCATGTAAACGCTTTTTTCTATATTTTTTATAAAAAATTCATTTTTTACGCCTCTACAGCAAGCTGATCTCTCACTGCTTGACGAATCTCATCAATATCAAACGGTTTAGCAAAGTGCATTAAAGCTCCTAAATCTTTCGCTTCTTGAATCATATCCAATTCTCCATAAGCAGTCATTAAAATCACTTTAATACTCTCATCAATTTCTTTTACATGTTTTAAAATCTCTATACCATCCATACCTGGGATTTTCATATCTAACACTACTAAATCCGGATTATCTTTTTTCACGATATCTAAAGCTTGAAATCCATTCGCTGCTTGGAACGTCTGATAACCTTCTTTTTGGAACACTTCATGCAATAAAACACGAATGCCGTATTGATCATCAACGATTAAAATTTTCCCTTCCATAACTCCCAACCTTTCTGTGTAAGTACAAGATTTAAAGCTTCTTATATCTTATCGGTTTATTTTCGCTACTCTTTGCCAAATCCCTTCCTATTCTTTCTTATTTTACCGTTTCCTATTTTGTTATGCCACCCTACTATTTCCCCTTTCCAAAAAAAATAAGCTATAATGAGAACCAGCTAACACGAAAGAAAGGAGCAACAACATGTTAAAAATTTTCTCGACTCAATTAAGTGGATATTTCTCCAAAATTTCTCAAAAAGAAGAAATGAATATAGAAGATAGCGCTCGTCTACTTGCCCAGGCGTTAGTTGGCAACGGCTTCATTTACTTGCATGGTACAAACGAAATGGAAGGTATTGTTTCAGAAGCATTATTTGGCGCCGAACCAATGAAACAAGCAAAACGTTTAATAGAAAACGGTGAACCGGCGGCAGTGACTTCTGCGGACCGCGTACTTCTTATTAGTCGTTTTTCGACAGATGAAGAAATTATAAAAACCGCGAAAAAACTTCATGAAGAAGGCCAATCTATCGTTGGAATCTCGGCTATTCAAGAAGGTGTTGAATCACTGGAACAATATACAGATGTACATATTGATACAAAGCTGTTAAAAGGTCTTATTCCAGATGATGAAGGTAACCGCTATGGGTTCCCAAGTTTAATTATAGCTTTATTTGCTTATCACGGATTGAAATTTACAATTGATGAAATGTTAAACGAATATTAAAAAAAGCGCCCTATTTCAGGCGCTTTTTTTTTATTACTTGCTCTCTTTATTCGTAATAGAAGCACTTACGAAGTCATGGAACAATGGTTGTGGACGGTTTGGACGAGATACAAGTTCTGGATGGAACTGTGCTGCCACGAACCAAGGGTGATCTTGTAATTCAATAATTTCCACTAGACGACCGTCTGGGCTTGTACCAGAGAATACAAATCCTGCTTTTTCCATATCTGGACGGAATTGATTGTTGAACTCATAACGATGACGATGACGCTCATATACAACCGGCTCATTGTAAGCATTGTAAGCATTTGTTTCTTCAGCAAGCTTACATGGGTATAGACCAAGGCGAAGTGTACCACCTAAATCTTCTACATCTTTTTGTTCTGGTAATAAATCGATAATTGCATAAGGTGTGTCAGGATTAATTTCAGAAGAGTTAGCTCCTTCTAATCCTAATACGTTACGTGCAAATTCGATTGATGCAAGTTGCATACCTAGGCAAATTCCTAAGAATGGAACTTTGTTTTCACGAGCATATTGAATTGCAACGATTTTACCTTCTACACCACGATCGCCGAAGCCACCTGGTACAAGGATACCATCTGTGTCGCCAACTAATTCTTTTACGTTCTCTGCTGTTACGTGCTCAGCATTTACCCATTTCACTTCTACATCTGTGTCGAATGAATAACCTGCATGACGAAGCGCTTCTACAACAGAAATGTATGCATCTTGAAGCTCTACGTATTTACCAACAAGAGCGATTTTTGTTTTCTTAGAAAGGTTACGTACTTTATTAACTAGCGCAGTCCAATCTGTCATATCTGCAGCTGGATTGTCTAACTTCAAGTGATCACAAACGATTTGGTCCATGTTTTGTTCTTGAAGAGATAATGGAACCGCATATAAAGTATCTGCATCGCGTGCTTCGATAACTGCTTTTGTATCGATGTCACAGAATAATGCAAGCTTGTCTTTCATGTCCTGAGAAACAGGTAGTTCTGTACGAACAACGATAATATTTGGTTGAATACCTAAGCTGCGAAGCTCTTTAACGCTATGTTGCGTTGGTTTTGTTTTCATTTCACCCGCTGCTTTTAAGTACGGGATTAACGTACAGTGAATGTACATTACATTGTCACGACCGATGTCGCTCTTAATTTGACGAATTGCTTCTAAGAATGGTAAAGACTCGATATCACCAACAGTTCCACCGATTTCTGTAATAACAACGTCGGCATTTGTTTCGCGACCAGAACGATATACACGTTCTTTAATTTCGTTAGTAATGTGAGGAATAACTTGAACTGTTCCTCCTAAATATTCACCACGACGCTCTTTTTGAAGAACTGAAGAGTAAATTTTACCTGTTGTTACGTTGCTGTATTTGTTTAAGTTGATGTCGATAAAACGCTCATAGTGACCTAGGTCTAAGTCCGTTTCTGCACCATCATCTGTTACGAATACCTCACCGTGTTGGTAGGGGCTCATAGTCCCTGGGTCTACGTTAATGTATGGATCAAACTTTTGAATAGTTACGTTTAAACCACGATTCTTTAAAAGTCTTCCAAGAGATGCTGCTGTAATACCTTTACCTAAAGACGATACTACACCGCCTGTTACAAAAATATACTTAGTCATGAAAAAGCTCCCTCCTATTTTGCTGTTATATAATCACCGTTGCAAAGCGCAACGTATGTAGATAACACTGTATCCATCTTATTGTTAGACTCTTTTTATTTTCTAAACAAAAAACAAAAAAGAAAATTGCTCCCCTCATCACATAAAGTAATAAGTAGGGAGCAATTTTCTTTTATATTTACACTTTAAAAGTATTATCGTCTTTTTTTAAAGAGCCCAAAAATGATTCTACATGGACGATAATGAAAAGTCAAGAACTACCGCTCTTCCTCTTCTTCTTCTTCAGTTTCATCATACTCAAGTTCTTCTTCTGCGAAGTCTTCATTATCTTCTTCTAAATCATCAAGATCATCATCTTCATCATCTGCGTCTTCGTCTTCAAGAACTTTGTCCAAATCTACTACATCTTCTTCTACTTCTTCTTCTACTTCTTCTACATCATCTTCTTCAATGTAGTCGTCAAAACCGTCTTCTTCAACTTTGCGTTTCTTCTTCGGTTTTGGCTGAGGCAGAATTTCTTCATCAATTTGCTCATATGGGTACCAGCTACGTAGCCCCCAACGATTTTCTCCTAAATTAATGAAACGTCCATCGATGTTTAAATCTGTATAAAATTGTGCGAGTTTCGTATTAACTTGCCCTTGAGATAGTCCCAGCACTTGAGCGATTTCTTGAACCAACTCGTTGAATGTCGTTGCTTGTCTTTTATTCCCTAAAACACTATGTACAACTTCAATCATTGAACATTCTTTTAGCTCTTCTGGTGAATATTGCTTAAAACCCACTTATGCGGCACTTCCTTTCTTCAAATATAAGCTTATATATAACGGTCTGCTTAAAAAAATCCATACTATTCATTATAAACAAAAGTCGCACAAATATGCTACAAAAAAAACGGGAAACTTTTATCGCGCTATTTACGGGCAATAAAATTATAATTTGTCCATTCTTTATTTCGGAGACATATGTGCTCCTTGCAGTACATACCTAATTTGCATTTCTGTATATTCTTCGAGAGTATACAGTTTTTGCAGGGCCCAACGTCTAAATCCCCACATTTGTCCTTGTATGAAAATATTATGTGCAAGAAGCTGTATTTCCTTTTTATTTAGTGTAAATGTCCCATTTTCCGTACACTGCTCTAAAATATCCTCAAACATCCCGACCATTTGAAACTCTTTTTCTAATACATATGGGAGTGATTCCTTCGGTAAAAAACGTACCTCTTGATACATAATTAATACTTCTTCTTGCAATTCATCCATCACTTTAAAATAATTCATTATCGCTATCTTTAAGCTTTCTATACTTCCCTTCTCTGTACACACTACTTCCTCTAACCGCTCTTTTACATGTTCATAAATACTATCACAAACTAAATATAATACATCATCTTTTGTGCGAATATACTCATAAAGTGTTCCGATACTAAATCCAGCCGCTTTCGCAATTTCTCTCGTTGTTGTACGCGGGAATCCTTTTTGCTTAAACAGCTGCACCGCACCTTTAATCATTTGTTCACGTCTTAACGCAACTAATTTTTCATCTTTCACTGACGCATGTACATTATGTTTAACCATCCCTTCACCTCTCTCTATTATTTTTGGAAGTAAAAAGCGTAGGAAAATACCTACGCTTTTGTTCCTACTTCGTTAACATACGAGAAATTACAAGCCTTTGAATCTCTTGTGTTCCCTCATATATTTGTGTAATCTTTGCATCGCGCATATAACGCTCTACTGGATAATCTTTCGTATAACCATAACCACCAAATACTTGTACCGCTTCAGTCGTTACCTTCATCGCTGTATCACCTGCAAATACTTTTGACATCGCTGACTCTTTCCCATACGGAAGCCCTTCAGATTCAAGCCAAGCCGCTTGATATGTTAAAAGACGCGCTGCCTCTACATCCGTTGCCATATCCGCAAGTTTAAAGCCAATTCCTTGTTGCGCCGCAATTGGCTTCCCAAACTGATGACGTTCTCTTGCATATTCTACAGAAGCATCTAAAGCGGATTGTGCAATACCGACTGCTTGTGCCGCAATACCATTACGGCCGCCATCTAATGTCTGCATCGCAACTTTAAATCCTTGGCCCTCTTCCCCTAGTAAATTCTCTACAGGAATACGGCAGTCTTCAAATATAATTTCAGTTGTTGGCGAAGAACGAATCCCCAGCTTACTTTCCTTCTTCCCAACCGAAAATCCTAGCGTATCACTCTCCACAATAAATGCACTCGTGCCGCGCTGCTTCGAATCAGGATCTGTTAATGCAAAAACAACATAAATATCAGCAATACCGCCATTTGTAATAAAAATTTTCGAACCATTTAAAATGTAATGGTCTCCATCTCGTTTTGCAGTCGTCCTCATTCCACCAGCATCTGATCCAGAGCTTGGTTCTGTTAAGCCATATGCACCAATTTTCTTCCCTTCAGCCATTGGGCGCAAAAACTTTTGTTTTTGCTCTTCCGTTCCAAATTTAAAAATTGGCCATCCAGCAAGTGAAGTATGTGCAGACAACGTTACACCTGTAGAAGCACAAACGCGGGATAATTCTTCAACGGCAATTACATACGCCAAGTAATCGCTTCCAATTCCGCCGTATTCTTCAGGCCACGGAATACCGGTTAAACCAAGCTCTGCCATTTGATCAAATAAAGCGCGATCAAATCGCTCTTCCTCATCACGCTCTGCTGCTGTCGGTGCTACTTCATTCCTCGCAAAATCCCGAACCATTTTTCTTATCATTTCATGTTCTTCTGATAATTTAAAATGCATTCCCGTCTCCCCCTCTGCCTTTTTATAAAGCTCGACTAATTACAAGCTTTTGTATTTCGCTCGTTCCTTCATATATTTGTGTGATCTTCGCATCACGGAAAAATCTTTCTACTGGATAATCTTTCGTATAACCATAACCACCAAATACTTGCACCGCTTCAATCGCAACTTCAACAGCCGTCTTAGAAGCAAATAATTTCGCAATAGAAGCTTCTTTACCGCATGGTAATCCTTGTGCTCTTAGCGATGCTGCTCTGTATACAAGTAATCGCGATGCTTCTACACTTGTTGCCATATCTGCAAGTTTGAATCCGAGTCCTTGCTGCGCCGCAATTGGCTTTCCGAATTGCTCACGCTCTTTCGCATAATCAATCGCACATGCAAGCGCCGCTTCCGCGATTCCTAATGCTTGTGCTCCGATTCCAATTCGCCCAACATCTAAATTCGCCATTGCCACCTTAAATCCTTGTCCTTCTTCACCAAGTAAATTCTCGGCCGGCACTTTCATATCTTCAAACGTAAGTTGCACTGTACGAGAACCAAGAAGACCCATCTTATGCTCATCTTTTCCAATGATTAAGCCTGGTGTATCTTTCTCTACTATAAATGCTGAAATCCCGCTTTTCCCCGCATCTGGATTTGTAGACGCGAAGACGATATATGTACTTGCTTCACCACCATTTGTAATAAAGACTTTCGATCCATTAATGATGTAGTGATCGTCTTTCTTTACAGCTCTCGATTTCAAACTACCTGCATCTGATCCTGCATTCGGTTCTGTTAGAGCAAATGCGCCTAAATATTCACCAGTCGCCAATTTAGAAACATATTTCTGCTTCTGTTCTTCTGTTCCGAAGTATAAAATCGGATTCATTCCAACTGACGTATGTACAGCTAAAATTACACCAACCGTTGCACTTACCTTTGAAATTTCCTCAATTGCTAGAATGTAAGAAATAAAATCCATTTCTGCCCCGCCATATTTTGCAGGCGCTGGAATACCCATTAGTCCAAGCTCACCCATCTTTTGCAAAATCTCTTTCGGGAACACCCCTTGTTCCATACTAGGAACAAAGGGAGCTATTTCCTTCTGTGCAAAATCTCGAACCATTTTCCTCATCATTTGTTGCTCTTCAGTAAAATGAAAATTCATGTACTTCGCCTCCGTTTGCTATATATCTTCTTAACAATTTGGTCAGACCACTACTTTAATAAAGGGAGGAATTTATTCGTAAACGTAGAAACCACGACCGGTTTTACGTCCTAACCATCCTGCATTCACATACTTACGTAATAATGGACATGGGCGATATTTACTATCTCCTAATCCTTCATGCAACACTTCCATAATGTATAAACACGTATCTAAACCGATAAAATCAGCTAACGTAAGTGGTCCCATCGGATGATTCATACCGAGTTTCATTACTTCATCAATCGCTTCTTTCGTCGCCACTCCTTCGTATAACGTATAAATCGCTTCGTTAATCATCGGTAATAAAATACGGTTCGATACAAACCCTGGGAAATCATTTACTTCAACTGGCACTTTCCCGATTTTTTTCGTAATATCCTCAATCGTTTCGTACACTGCATCATCTGTAGCTAAACCACGAATAATTTCAACGAGTTTCATAACTGGAACTGGATTCATAAAGTGCATGCCGATTACTTTCTCAGGACGTTTCGTTACCGCTGCAATTTCCGTAATTGGTAACGATGACGTATTCGTCGCTAAAATTGCGTGTTCTGGAGCGATTTCATCTAAATTCGCAAAAATTTTCTTTTTAATATCCATTTTTTCAACAGCTGCTTCAATAATAAGATCAGCTTCTTTGACACTATTTAAATCGAGCGTCCATGTAAGACGATTTAAAGTCGCATCTTTCTCTTCTTCCTTCATACGGCCTTTTTCTACTTGGCGGGCTAAATTTTTTGAAATAACAGCTAGCCCTCTATCTAATTGCTCTTGCTTTAAATCTTGCACTTTCACATCATAGCCTGCCATTGCACACACTTGTGCGATACCTGAACCCATTTGCCCTGCACCAATTACAACAATCTTTTGTACACTCATTTTTTCTTCCCCCTTAATTGTTAATAAACTATATATCTTCTAATCTTAATTAGTGAACTTCAATCATCACTGCATCACCTTGACCGCCACCGCTACAAATAGAAGCAATTCCAATTCCGCCGCCGCGCTGCTTCAGTGCATGGATAAGTGTAACGATAATACGTGCTCCGCTCGCTCCAATTGGATGCCCCATTGCTACAGCACCGCCATTTACATTCAATTTTTCCGGATCGATCCCTGCGATTTCTGTACTTGCAATTGCTACAGCCGCAAATGCCTCATTGATTTCAAATAGATCTATGTCTTCAATTGTCTTACCTGTCTTTTTCAGCAATTCATTAATTGCATAACCTGGCGTTCTTGGGAAATCCTTCGATTCTACCGCAATCGCCGTATGCGCCAAAATTGTCGCTAATGGTTTTCTTCCTTCTTGCTTCGCTCTGTCCTCGCTCATTAATACAAGTGCAGCACCGCCATCATTTAGTCCCGGAGCATTACCTGCTGTCACCGCTGACGTCTTATCAAATACAGGCTTTAACTTCGCTAATTTTTCAATCGTTGTATCCGCGCGCGGCGCCTCATCCTTAGCCACGACGATAGGATCGCCTTTTCTTTGCTGAATTGTTACTGGTACAATCTCCTCTTCAAAACGCCCTTCTTTATGTGCCGAAACCGCACGTTGATGGCTACGATATGCCCATTCATCTTGTGCTTCGCGAGAGATTCCATCTTCCTTCGCAACTTCTCCGCCATAAACACCCATGTGTATACCTGAAAATGCGCATGTTAAACCGTCTGCAACGTTTAAATCGATAACTTCGTTGTTACCCATTCTGTATCCCCATCTTGCCCCTCGTAAAATGTAAGGGCTGTTACTCATCGATTCCATTCCACCAGCTACAATCAGTGATTGATCACCAGTACGAATAATTTGATCTGCTAACGTAACTGCGCGAAGCCCTGATGCACAAACTTTATTTACTGTTTCTGTCTGCACTTCCCAAGGAATGCCGGCCGCTCTTGCTGCTTGGCGTGATGGAATTTGTCCTTGCCCTCCTTGGATAACCGTTCCAAATATAACTTCTTCAACATCACTAGCGGAAACATTCGCTCTTTCAAGCGCTGCCTTAATTGCGATTCCTCCAAGCTCTGTTGCTTTCACGTCTTTTAAAGTTCCTCCAAATTTTCCAACCGGTGTTCTTGCAGCACTTAAAATAACTGTTTTACTCATGTTTCTTTCCCCCATTTCTTTTTTTAGCACCGAGCGCTCGCTCGGTATCCTTGCGCCTAGAAGAGGTGCAATTATTGCACCTCTTTCTAAATTTGAATGCATTCCTACAAACTACATTGCTTCTTTCTTCTGTCCGATAACTGAGCGTTCTAAAATCTCTGTTACGTCCAAAGTTTGAACTGTTTCTTCAACTTCTTTCGCTTTCGTTCCGTCACTAATCATCGTTAAGCAATACGGGCATCCTGTACCGATAATTGACGGCTGTACAGCTAGCGCTTGTTCTGTACGAGCAACGTTAATACGAGAACCTGTCGTTTCTTCCATCCACATTAGGCCGCCACCCGCACCACAGCACATTCCCGTTTCACGGTTACGCGCCATTTCTACAAGGTTTACACCTGGAATTGCTTTTAGAATATCGCGCGGCGCTTCGTATACTTCGTTGTATCTTCCTAAGTAACAGGAATCATGGTACGTAACTGTCTCTTCAATAGAATGGACAGGTTTTAAACGACCTTCCTTCACCCACTGGGCTAGTAATTCTGTATGATGATAGACTTCTGCTTGTAAGCCAAAGTCCGGGTACTCATTTTTAAAAGTGTTATAAGCATGAGGGTCAATCGTAACGATTTTCTTCACTCCTGCTTTTTCAAATTCTTCAATATTTTTAGTCGCCATTTCCTGGAATACAAATTCATTTCCAAGGCGGCGCGGTGTATCACCAGAGTTCTTTTCCTTATTACCAAGAATTGCGAATGAAATGCCTGCTTCATTCATTAGCTTCGCAAACGATATCGCAATCTTCTGACTGCGATTGTCATACGAACCCATTGATCCGACCCAGAATAAGTATTCAAACTCTTCGCCAGCTTTTGATTTCTCCTTTACAGTTGGAACTGTTACTTCATCGTCACCTTGGCGCCATGTTTCACGCTCTTTACGGTTCAGTCCCCACGGATTACCTTGACGCTCAATGTTTGTCATTGCACGCTGCGCTTCCGCGTCCATTTTTCCTTCTGTTAAAACGAGATAGCGGCGTAAATCAATAATTTTGTCAACATGCTCATTCATAACTGGGCACTGGTCCTCACAGTTACGGCACGTTGTACATGCCCAAATCTCTTCTTCTGTAATAACGTCTCCGATTAAACTTGGGTCGTACGCTAGCGCTGTAGCCGCTGATTCTTGTTGTCCTTTTCCAGCTGCCATCATCGCTAACTGATTTCCTTGTGTATTATTAAAAGCAACAACTGGAACCCACGGTGCTTTTGATGTTACCGCTGCTCCTTTATCAGTTAAATGATCACGAAGTTTTAAAATTAAATCCATCGGTGATAACATTTTCCCTGTTCCTGTTGCCGGACACATATTTGTACAACGACCACATTCGACGCAGGAATATAAGTCGATAAGTTGATTTTGTCTAAAGTCTTCAATTTTACCAACACCGAATGTTTCTTGTGTTTCATCTTCAAAATCAATTTTTTCAAGTTTTCCCGGATTTGAAAGACGACCAAAAAACACGTTAACTGGTCCAGCAATTAAATGCGCATGTTTTGATTGTGGAACATAAACTAAAAACGTTAACAAAATTAGTAAATGCACCCACCAAGAGAAATAGAACACTGAAATGGCTACGGTTTCATTTAATCCCGAGAAAACGTAAGCGATTGCAGAAGCGATAGGTTCACTCCATGAAAGCTCCTCGCCGTGCCATATAATTCCCATCCCATTACCAAGTAGCACAGAAATCATTAAGCCACCAATAAAGATAAGAACAAGGCCTGATTTAAAATTACGTTTCAAACGAACAAGCTTTTCAATATAGCGTCTATGAAAAGCCCAAAAGACTGCAATTAAAATAACGAGTGTGACAATTTCCTGGAAGAATGTAAATGCAGGGTATAGTGGTCCAAGTGGAAGATGCGATCCTGGTGCAAGTCCTTTCCAAACGAAGTCAATTGCTCCAAATTGGACAAGAATAAATCCGTAAAAGAACATAACGTGAATGATGCCGCTCTTTTTATCTTTCAGCAGCTTTTTCTGACCGAAAACATTGACCTTAAGAAGATCCCAACGCTCTTTAAAACGACGGTCAAATTCGATCTTTTTTCCTAATTGTATGTAGGCCATCCTTGTTCGTATAAGATATACAAACAAATACCCCGCATAAGCAATAACAGCAATGGCAGCCAGCCAATTAATGATTAGTAAGCTATTCATTTTATGCTACCCCTCTCTTTGTAAGCTCTCTTTCTTTTTTAGAATCTTCGAAAATATATAATTTTCTGAATTATATCCCCTATTCCCATTATATAATGAGTGAGCATTCAGTCAACAGTTTTTTGTTATACAACAACACATTTTTTAATAAAGCTGTTTATTTCGGTGAAACTATAAAGTGAAACTTTAATCGGCGGAGAGCTATTCATCCCCACTGAGTAAAAGCCCTCACCAATCGGGCTTTTACGGGCGGCCTGAATCCCAACCAACTTCTTTGCTTTAGGTGGGCGTCTTACTGTCCGCAAATAGCGGGATACAGTGAAATTTTGATTTGTAAAAAATTGATGGTGAAAAGACCGTGAAGGAGGGAATTTACTTATGTTTTTCTTATCTCTCTTGTTATTAGGCAGCGCTCTCTGGATTACAATCGACCTTTCATATGGGAGAATTGTTCATTTAAAGCGTGTACGTTCTCGTTCTTTCCCTTTACGTCAAAGTGATTTTCGCCTTTATACATACGGAAATGATCTATACGATGCTCTCTTTACTGATATAAAACAAGCTAAACACCATGTGCACGTTTTATTTTTCATTGTAAAAAACGATGATATAAGCCGTACGTTTTTAAAGTTACTTATCGATAAAGCACAAGAAGGAATTGAAGTAAGACTTTTACTCGACCGGTTTGGAAGTCATTATTTATCAAAAGAAGCAATTTACTCCCTACAAAAACATGGTGTCTCTTTTTCATTTTGTCATAAAGTGAAATTTCCTTTTCCTTTCTTTTCTGCAAATCAAAGAAACCATAGAAAAATTACAGTTATTGACGGAAAAATTGGTTATATTGGTGGATTTAACATTGGCGAAGAATATTTAGGGCATAATCAAAGGTTAGGGTTATGGCGAGATTATCATTTACGTCTTACAGGAGAAGGGATACAAGATTTACAAAAACAATTTTTACATGATTGGCTCGACGATACAGACCAAAATTTATTAGATTCATCTCTTTATTTTCCTATGCAACAACCAGGGACCATTCTACATCGTTTCATCCCTACTGATGGTGCCTATTTACAAAATACATTTTTACATTTAATCGAAAGCGCGAAAAAAGAACTCTTTATCGGTACACCATATTTTATTCCTGGAAAAAAAATTATGAATGCATTATTAAAAGCGCGAAAACGTGGGGTTCAAATAACTATTCTCGTTCCACAAAAGGCTGATCACGCCCTCGTTCGAGAAGCAAAATTCCCATATTGCCGAAAGTTAATACAAGCTGGTTGTAATATTTACGCTTTTCAGCAAGGATTTTTCCACGCAAAAATTATTATAGTAGACGATCATACTTGTGATATCGGAACTGCTAATTTCGATATGAGAAGTATATATATTAACCATGAAATCAATTGCCTTTTATACGATAAACATTTCATACAAGAAGTAAAATGTAAATTCGAGGAAGATTTGGAACGCTCCTTATTACTTTCCTTCGAAGATGTCAATCCTCTCTCCATTATCGATAGAGGAAAGGAATGGATAGGAACGATACTCGCGTTCTTTTTATAGAGAAATTTCAAGGGCCAAGGAGGTGCATCACATATGATAATTAGATTTGGATATGTCTCACATGCTACGGCATTATGGGACTGTTCGCCTGCCAAAACAATGACATTTACAAGCTGGAAAAAGCTAAAAAAACAAGAGCGTGAAGATAAATTATATAATGTTACACTGCAAAATCTAGAACATACAATACGCATCCTTCATTACAATATTGCACACGAAATTCCATTATATCGTTTATCATCTTCTATCGTCCCGCTTGCAACACATCCTGAAGTTGAATTTGATTACATTCAAATATTTGCTCCACTATGGCGTAAAATAGGAGCATTAATTCAAGAACACAATTTACGCGTAAGTTTTCATCCCAACCAATTCACACTATTTACAAGCGACAAACCACATATTACAACTAATGCTATTACAGATATGAGCTATCATTATAATGTGTTAAATGCTATGGGAATTGCGGATTCTTCCTACATTAATATCCATGTAGGTGGTGCGTATGGAAATAAGGAGAAGGCAATCGAACGTTTTCATGAAAATATACAAAAACTCCCTTACCATATAAAAAGACAAATGACTCTTGAAAATGACGATAAAACGTATACAACTTCTGAAACTTTGGCTATTTGTCAAAAAGAAAAAATCCCTTTCGTGTTCGATTATCATCATCACATAGCGAACCTTTGTAATGAACCGCTAGAAGAATTGCTTCCTATGATATTTAAAACTTGGTCACATACAAATGTCCTTCCTAAAGTTCATATTTCTTCTCCTAGATCAGAAAAAGAATTTAGGGCCCACGCAGATTATATTGATTTAGAATTTATTAAACCCTTTTTACACATTACAAAAAAATTAATCATGATTTCGATATTATGATTGAAAGTAAACAAAAGGATTTAGCACTTCTTCAGTTAATAGATGAAATCTCTTCTATAAGGGGAGTGAAAAGAATAAAAGGCGCAACACTACAATGGTAAATTGTAACGTTGCGCTATTTTTTTCAAAAAGTATTTCTTATAGTAAAAAAGCTCCTGTTTTATATGCTATTATTTAAATTAGCATTTTCCCCCTGTGATTCAACTTTATTGAAATGGAGCCATTATATGATCAATCAAAAAAAATATGTACAATTTGTCATGATGTATATAATTATATTTTCTCTTTGGATATTCCTTATCCCTAAGGATTTAAATATAAAAGAAATTGGAATTCTCTTCTTATTTTGTTTTGCTACACTCTTTTCTTGCTATTGCTTATATAAAGCAATTAAGAAGATGAAGCACGGTGACAAACTATTTTGGGTTCTAGTACTATGTACTTGTATATGCGGATTAGCTATGGAGATAACTTTGTTTCTTCATTCACTTTCTATATATGATCAAGTCATATTCTCATATAAGGCATTGCCTTTTTTCATCATACAATATATTTTGCTCTTTTCTGGCTTTGCTATAAAGTTTATAAAACATTACTCTATTAGAGGCCTTGCTCAATTTTCATTTGACAGCATCTTTATTGTTATTATGAATATTTATTTTACCTTAACCTTTATTTTAGATATTTCAAGCTTTCGTATGTTAACGAAGGAAACGTGGATTTTGATTGGGTATTTTATCGCACAATCATTAGTAATTTACGCCGTTATTAGCCTATATAGAAGAGAACGGTATTCTTCTAGTAGAATCTCATTAATTATTGGCTTTACTATTATACTTGTATACGGATATATACATCTATTCCAATTAAACACGGGAATGGGAACTTCTTCTGAAGTCTCGTATTTAATACATACTGCTTCGATTTTACTAATCGGTTTATCGTCCATACTGTACATTTTGGATAAACCAATGCAACATGAAACGAAAACGAAATATTATCGATTCGATTATGTACGCTTTATATTACCTTATTTTAGTATAATCATTACTTTTTCCTTTGTTGTTATTCAACCTTGGGATGATAAGTTCATGCTAATCGGTCTAGTATTATCACTAGTATTATTATTCCTACGACAACTTTACATGTGGAAAGATAATCAAGTATTAATCGATACGTATGAACAGTTGACTACACAACTAGAAGATGAAGTTGAAGAAGGCGTATCTGCCCTATCAAAAAGTGAACAACGTTATAAATCTTTATTCGAAGATCATCCTGATGCTGTTTTTTCTTTAAATATGAACGGGATTTTTCAACAATCTAATAAGGCTTGTGAAAGTTTATTTACAGCCTATTATTGTGAAGTAACAAGCTATTCTCTTCAACACTTCATTGATCCACAAGATCATGAATTATTGAAGAAATCTTTACAAATTACAAAAGAAGGTAGACCACAAACTCTAGAAATTCGTACAAAAGAAAAAGAAGGCTATTATTATCACCTTCACATTACATTCATCCCTATTTTTATAAATAAAGAAGTTGTTGGGATGTTTGGTATCGCACGTGATATTACAACTTTATATGAAAAACAAAAGCAAGTAGAGCATATGGCTTTCCATGATGCACTTACAGGACTACCGAATCGACGGAAATTCGAAAAAGATTTAAAAACGATTTTAAATCTAGCTCAAAACAACACTAATGACGTTGCGGTTATGTTCCTCGACCTAGATCGATTTAAAAAAATTAACGATCGACTCGGCCATGATGTCGGGGATTTATTATTAATTGAAGTAGCAAAAAGATTACGTGGATGTTTGCGTTCAAAAGATATCGTTGCCCGCCAAGGCGGAGATGAATTTACGATTCTATTACCAGATATGTACTCTGAAAAAAGTGCTTCTTTTATGGCTGAACAAATTTTAACTATTTTAAATAAGCCTTACTTTATTAAAGATGAAGAACTTTCTGTTACACCGAGTATCGGAATTGCGATGTACCCTGACTACGGAACCGATGTAACCGAATTAATGAAAAATGCAGATATGGCTATGTATCGAGCAAAGGCTAATGGAAAAAATAGATTTATTTTCTTCTCAAAAGAAATGAGTATTGCGCAAAATGAAATACACTTCCTAGAAGGTGAACTTTCAAAAGCTCTACAACAAAATGAATTTTTCCTTGAATATCAACCACAAGTAAATACAAAAACAAAACAAATTATCGGTTTTGAGGCATTAATTCGCTGGAAACATTCAAAACTCGGAATTGTATCGCCTGCCCAATTCATTCCTCTAGCAGAGGAAACAGGATTTATTATTGAACTTGGTAATTGGATTTTACGTACCGCCTGCTTAGAAGCAAAAAAGTGGCATAACCAAGGATTTTCTCACTTAAAGGTTGGTGTAAATTTATCTGTTGTTCAATTCAATCACGCAGATTTAATATCAACTATTTCAAAAGTCTTGGAAGAAACCGAACTAAAGCCGGAAGCGCTAGATATTGAGATTACAGAAAGTATCGCGATTAATCAAAATCATTCTGTAATTGCTAAACTAGAAGAACTTCAAAATCTCGGTATCCAAATTTCAATTGATGACTTTGGAACTGGTTATAGTTCTTTAGCTTATTTAACGAAATATCCAATCAATACATTAAAAATTGCTCGAGAATTTATTTGTGGAATTACAAATAGCCCTTTAGAAGAAGCGATTATCGCTTCCATTATTACGCTATCAAAAGAATTAAATTTAGAGGTTATTGCGGAAGGTGTAGAAACAGAAGAACAATGGAAGTTTTTACACGAACAAAACTGTGACCACATTCAAGGATTCCTCTTTAGCAAACCAGTTTCTAGTAAAGATGTTTGGATGTTACTCCACAAAAAAACAACCGTCTAAGTAAGACGGTTGCTTTTTAATACTCAAAAGGCATATCTGAAGCTAATTGTACCTCTTGATCATTATGAGAAATTACTTGGCTTTTCTCTAAAGCTGTATCTGCTAATGAAATACCCCATGCCATCGCTAACGTTAATAGACTACCAATAAGTAGTTTTTTCATATTCCATCACCCACATTTTTCTTTTAATATATCATGAAAATTTATCCATATCGTATGCAATTATGCATATTTATTTTTTAGGTCGTTTTTATTTCTTCATTTTTTTTATAAGCGTTTCTTTATACGCATGCATTTCTAATATATCGAAAAAGAAGCAAGCTTTTTCATAAGCATCTTCAATCTCTGCCCCATCATACTCTAGCTTTTCTAAGCATTCACCTTTTTGATAGTATAACTGTCCAATCAATGCCATACTATTAATTCGACATGATATTTCAATGGCTTTATTTATTTGATAAAGCGCTTCTTCATATTGATTATCTAAGTATAATGTTTTTGCATGATTATGTCTTACCTTCACATCAAACTCTTTATTTTCAGGCAATGCCTCTAATTGCTTTAATATACCTTCAAATAACTCCATACCCTTCTTAAAATAACCATTTTCAGCATAAATATTTGCAATTGCATTTTCTATATAAAGTTTTTGATACACGTCTATTCCAGTTAACTGTTGATTTAGTAGCTTTTTTAGCTCCAGAATACAATATTCATAATCAATCTTCTTTAGCACATACGCAGATACATGATATTGCCATTGAAGAAACTGCTGAAACTCAGGATGATATTCTTCCTTTTTCAGTTCATTCCATACTTTATTATATATTTCTTTATATTTCTTTTGCTTACAAAGCATAATGATTTGATCTTTTAACTGCTTTTTCCTCTCGATATCAGAATAAATGAGTACCTCATAAAAATGAATAATGGGAACTTGTAACTTTGCTGCAATACCTTGCAATATATCCATACTTGGGTATACCGCGCCCGACTCAATTCTGCTTACCTCCGATTGATGACATACATTATCGGAGAGTTGTTTCTGTGTTAATCCTCTCATTCCCCTAATTTTCTTTATTTCGCTTCCTAGTTTTTCTGCGTGCATACTTGCTCACCGTCCCATTATAACAATCTAATTTTTTAAGTTGTCATACCACTACAATAATGTGCATTCGACAATTTTTGATATGAAATAATGCATAATATATATAAAATTCGGCAAATTCCTCATACAATTCATCTCACATACACAATACAAGATTAGGAGTGTTATAGATGAATTATAGAAAACTTGCTAGTGCTTTCGTTACATTCGGTCTTCTTTGTCCTTTATCAACAGAAGTTATTCACGCTCAAGAATTAGATAAAAATGAAGTGAAAGTTGAAATTGCTCAGCCTGGTTTAACAATCGGAAAATTAACACAACCTCAAAACGATACAAAAGAGAATATTGCTAAAAAGTATTTAAAAGGTGAGGTAAATGGGGCTAAAGCTCAACAAGAGCAAGTTACTACTGAAAAGAATGTCGATTTTCAACCTACAAATACAGAAACAAAAGAAAATCAAACCGAATTACGCCTTGCACAAACATACAAAAACTATAAAGTATATGGTCAAGATCTCATTGTAAAAGTAGATAAAAATGGAGTAATTACAACTGTTAGTGGTAAAGTTGCCCAAAATTTAGACCAACAACTTAATCTTACTATAACAAATTTTTTGTCGAAAAATGAAGTAAAATCTAAATTACGCAATATACTTCAAATTCCAAGTGATGCGACAGAAACAGAATTTTCTAGCGAAACGGTAGTTTATAAGAAAAAAGATGGCTACTATACATACGCAACGGTCCTTACATTTACTTATGAAAACAATGAACAAGTTATAAACGGAAATGCAATCATGGACTTACAAACTGGTGAAGTACTTTTCCAAGAAAAGTTTATTAAAAATAAAGAGAATAAAACTATTAATCAAGTAACAGCACCTAAACTATCACCAGCGAAAGAACAAGGAACTGGGAAAAATGCGCTACAAGAAAATGTATTATTTAATATTGCGAAAGGCTCTGATGGAAAATTTTATTTAGCTGATTTATCCCGCGGAAATGGTATTTATATTTACAACGCAAACTACGCTGATTCTCTTGGTGGCGATAGCCAAGCTGGTTATCCAGGGACACTTATTTCAAGCGATAACTCTAACTTCTTAGATAAAGAAGCAGCTGGTGTTATGAAAAATATGAGTGATATTTACGACTATTTTAAGAAAGAACATAATCTGAAAAGTTACGATAATAAAGACTCAAAAGTTGTTGCTAGCGTCCATGGATTTGATTCTACTGAAGTTAGTGATGGTGTAAAAGAAAACTATGTAAATGCATTTTGGCATCCAGGTTGGAATCAAATGGTCTTTGGTGACGGGCTAAATGGAAAATTAACCTCTGCTCTTGACGTAACAGCCCATGAATTTGGACATGCTGTATTTAGTGGTACGACGAAAAATAAAATTGTGCGATATCCAAGTGCTGAAACATCTGCGCTAAATGAAGGTTTAGCAGATTTTTGGGGTACACAAATAGAATATTACGTAAAGAAAGATAAAGGAAATTGGATTATGGGTGATACGTTAGGTGGTCTAACAATTCGTGACATCCCAGGGGAAATTGGTGACGGCGGCAACAAACTATACACAAACTTACAAGATTTCCATAATGATGGAAATAATCAAGAATCTCATGTGAATTCCGGAATCATTAGCCATGTATTATATCAATTAGCTGAAGGTAAAACGTATAACGGTATATCTGTTCAAAGACACGGAAATGAAAAAGTAAGTAAAGTTGTTATGCGTGCATTGCAAAACTACGCAACTTCAGCAGAAGATTTTGAATCACTTCAATCTCACATTGTACAAGCTGCAAAAGACTTATATGGTAATACGACAGCAACAGAATTCGAAAAGGCTTTTCAAGCACATGGATATAAAGCACTAGCAAAAATTAATAAAGTAGTAGAAGTACAACAAGGAAGATAAGAAAAAAAGAAGTTTACCGACTATAGGTAAACTTCTTTTTATATCCATCCCTTTTCTTCCGCAATTGTAATTGCCTCAATTCTATTTTTTGCGTCGAGCTTCGTTAACACTTCGGAAATATAATTACGTACTGTACCCGGTGAAAGATAAAGTGTTTTCGCAATTTCATTTGCCGTCTTTCCTTCTTTAGCAAGTAACAATACTTCTTTTTCACGATCTGATAATGGATTTTGCTCCTGCCATAAACCAAACATTAAATCTTGAGAAACCTCTCGTTTTCCCTTCATTACATTACGAATTGCTGCGGCTAAATCTTCACTCGGGCTATCTTTTAACAAATATCCGTGCACACCAGCTTTCATCGCCCTTTCAAAATACCCTGGCCTTGCAAATGTTGTTAAAATCATTACTTTGCATAATGATTTTTCTTTCTTTAAAGTTTCAGCAACATCCAATCCACTTTGAATCGGCATTTCAATGTCCATAATACTTATATCCGGCTTTAACGATTCAATTAATTTTAACGCCTCTTCCCCATTCGCAGCCTGACCAACTACTTCAATATCATCCTCTAGATCAAGCAGGGCTCCTAACGCACCACGAAGCATTCGCTGATCTTCTGCAATAATAATTCGAATCATGCCCTCACCTCATCTTTTCCTGTTCTAATTACAATTGGAACCTTCACTGTTAACAGCGTCCCCGGATTAATCGTATCTAGCTCCACTAGACCGTCAATTAAGGCCATTCGTTCCTTTATACCACGAATGCCGTTTCCATCATGATTTTGCTCCTCTAAACCGACGCCATTATCTTCTACTTTTAAAATCAATTCACCTTGTGATTCTAATATAGAAACAATGCACACTGTCGCCTTACTATGCTTCACTACATTCGTAACAGCTTCACGTAAACACATGCCTAAAATATTTTGCTCAATTGGCGATAGCGAACTAGAATTAGCCTCTTGCTTTACTTCTAATTCAATATTGGCAGCTTGCAAAATCGCTTTTATTTGCTCAAGTTCTTCTTCCACTGTAATCATACGCATATCAGAAATTAATTCTCTCAGCTGTTTTAAAGCGGTGCGAGATGTTTGTGTAATTTCCTTCGCTTCCATACTTGCACGATCTGGATTTTTCACAATTAACTTCTCCACGAGCTGACTTTTCAAAGTAATAAGAGATAATGTGTGTCCTAACGTGTCATGAAGATCTCTTGCAATTCGCTGGCGCTCTTCACGTTTTACTAAGTCTTTAATTTGTTCATTTGCTTCGTTTAATTGATTTTTCAACATCTTTTTTTGATTAAAATTACGCATTCCAAATGGCGTAAGAAGCATTAAAATAAACATTGGAACTATATTCACTAAACTCGGGATTGTTAGTTGATTAACATTTACAAATATAAAAGCTCCAAGCATTACAACTAATAAACATAACAACACACGAAATGCCTTCTTACTTGGCGCAAATCCCATCGCACTCGCCGTAAAATATCCGAACAATATCATGAAGGGATTATAAAATAAAGCAAATGAGAATGTGAGCACCATTTGAATACACGCCCACAAAATGAACGTTTTGTTAACAAAATAAAGTTGACGGTATGTGACGGTGAAGACTATCAACATACCGATCCCTATTACAAGCTTCCATCCTGATACTTGCGTTAAATTATAGATTGGAAATAATAAATACACGAGCCACATATACGGGAAGAAACCCATCTGTTTCGGAAAAACTTCAAACCTCTTCTTCTCTATCATTTATACCGCTTCCTGTCTTTTTCTTATATATATTGATACTACAACAAATATAAGGAAATAACCTCCTAGTACCGCGATATTTTCCCACCCAACTGACTTCCCAGCTACAATATCCCATGCCCCACTACCAAAATGATATGTCGGTGTCCATTCTCCAATAGACCTTAATACTTTTGGGAATACTTCTATCGGCATCCATAATCCGCCAACTACCGCTAAGCTCATATTTAAAATATTAGCCAGGCCAGCAGCTGCATCCGCCTTCTTAATTGAACCTATTACTGTTCCGAGTGCTAAAAATGGTGTCACGCCTAATAATAACCATAATCCGGCACCAATCCATTGACCTACTGTTAACTCAACATTATTAATTAATATTCCTGCCATAAAAATAACTAAGATTGAAAAAGTATTCACTACTGTTTGGGCAATAATTTTAGCTGCTAAATATGCCCCCTCTGGAAGTGGTGTAATTTTTAAAAGATGTGTCCATCCTTGCCCTTTTTCCTGAGAAAGTCTCACACCGAAACTAAAAAGGGCAGTCCCTACAATACTGAAAGTCGCCATTGAAATTAAATAATGTGCTTTCCATGCATCTCCGTTTTGCGGGACTTGAACAACATTTGTAAAGATGTAATAAAACATAACTGGCATTAATAATGAGAAAAAGATGAATAATTTATTGCGGAACGTACGTAAAACCTCTATTTTACATTGCATCCATAATGCTCTCATGCGATTCCCTCCTTCTGATTTGCAACAAACTGTTCAAATGCTTCATCGAGGCTTCCACGTTCAACTGAAACGTCTGTTACAGGTAGATTCCTCTGATAAATTGCTTGTAAAGTGGCATCTGTATCTTCCGTCGTTAAAGTGAAGCGCCCTTCATTTGACTGTACTTCTGTTACATGCGGTAATTCCTTTAGTAAACTCTTAGGAATTTTCTCTTTCGAATAAAACGAGATTGTTTTTCTAGAAATCGTCGCTTTCATCTCATCTGGTGTGCCATCTGCGATAATCTTTCCGTTCGCAAATAATAAAATTCGATCTGCTAGCGCATCCGCTTCTTCTAAATAATGTGTTGTTAAAATAATCGTTTTCCCTTCACTTGCTAATTTTCTAATCGTTTCCCAAAACGTTTTTCGAGATGTTATGTCCATCCCTACAGTTGGTTCATCTAAAAATAACAACTCTGGATTCCCTGCAAGTGCCACCGCAAAATTTAACCTTCTTTTTTGACCGCCCGATAATTTCTCACATCTTTGCTTTCGTTCTGATTCTAAGTTCGATAGCTGCAGTAATGTTTCTTTCTCTACAGGATTCGTATAATAACTACGGAATAACTCAATTGCCTCTTCTACCGTGATACTATCAATCACACTTACTTCTTGTAGCATCGCACCAAGGCTATTACGAACATCTCTATGCTTCGGACTCTTTCCAAATATAGAGACATTCCCCTCTGTCGGATCTTTTAATCCGAGCATCATTGAAATTGTCGTTGTTTTCCCCGCACCATTTGGACCGAGTAATGCTACTATTTGCCCTTTATTTACATGAAATGAAACGTTATTTACTGCTTTTTTATGTTTAAATGTTTTAGAAACACCATTTACTTCAATAATCTTTTCCATCTCTCCACCCCCGCCGTTTCTTATATTTACATTGTATGCTCTGGAAAAGTTAGGAAACAGTATGATGCGTCATGACATCAATATGACAATTGTCATGTATTCTTTATGAGAGGAATCAACCCGCATACCGCACGCGAGTAGCAGTACAAAAATAAACATGATACAATCGGATAAGACATATATTCGAGGAAGGACAGTGGTTTTCATGATTATTCGTAATGAACAAGATTTAGAAGGTTTACGAAAAATCGGCCGCATCGTTGCACTTGCACGCGAAGAAATGAAAAAGCAAGCGAAGCCAGGTATGACAACGAAAGAGCTTGATTTAATTGGTAAAAAAGTATTAGATGAGCACGGTGCTATTTCAGCGCCTGAAAAAGAATATAAATTCCCAGGTGTAACTTGCATTAGTGTAAACGAAGAAGTTGCTCACGGCATTCCAAGCGATCGCGTATTAAAAGAAGGCGATTTAGTAAACGTAGACGTATCAGCAGCACTTGACGGATATTATGCAGATACAGGTATCTCATTTGTTCTTGGCGACGATGAAGAAAAAGAAAAACTTTGCCAAGCAGCAGTAGACTCATTTTGGGAAGCAATGAAAAAAGTAAAAGCTGGCTCAAAACAAAATCAAATTGGTCGTGCTGTTTCTAACTTTGCACATAAAAATGGATATAATGTAATCCAAAACTTAACTGGTCACGGTATTGGTCTTAGCTTACACGAAGCTCCAAACCACATTTTAAGCTACTATGATCCAATGGATAATGCGCTTCTAAAAGACGGCCTTGTTATCGCTGTAGAACCATTTATTTCTATGAAAGCTGATCATATTATTGAGCGCGGTGATGATGGTTGGACATTCGTTACACCAGATAAAAGCCTTGTTGCACAATGTGAACATACAGTTGTTGTAACACGCGGTGAACCGATTATCTTAACAGAAATATAATATAAAATGACCGTTTTGTAGATTCCTTCTACTGAAACGGTCATTTTTACATTTTTGGAAAATATACGGACTATTATTGAACTCTTTATCATTTAAGTATATAATTTTTAGCGGAGGTTATTTAGGGTTATCTTTGCCAAAAGATAATCGCGCTAAGACATAAAATACCTTCTTTTTATTATGTAAAACAGCTCCAAAAATGACCGTAGTAACGATTTGGTCGGATATTCCAAACAACTTATATTCCTCTAATGACGAAAGGAACAATCGTATCGTAACTTCGGTCCATTAATCGTACAACTCTCTTTAGACAAAATAGTTGGCTATTTTCAAAGTACATATTGTCTTCATCCTGACCAAAATCAACCCTATCGAGATTTTTTATTTCCACATAACTTTAAGGCGAAAAACAAGCCTTCACAATGGGATACATTACTTTGGTTAGCATGTATCGTAAAACTTACCTTTATAACCATTTTTTATCTATTGAAGAATGGTATTCATCAGAAAATAGGTTAAGCAGCTCATTGAATATTTTTTGCATACGCCTATTTTATGGAAATCCACACAACAAATCTCGTCCTATAAAGGTCTGATATCATTCCTTATCAGTATTTATTTCGACATTTTTTGTCGAAATTTGTATATTAATTCTCTGCATTATTAAAATATACATTTTGTTTTACGTTATATTACTTTGAATATGAATAATTTTGTCAAAGAGCATACGTAGTAAAGGAGGAATCATACAATCCAAAATCCATTGATCCATAATAACTAAGCCCTTCAAAATTCAGTTTTATACAATAGAAGGATTAACAAAGGAGGAACAATGAAAAAACTTTTCAATGCATGTTTAATTATATTCGTACTATTTTCGCAGCTTGCTAGTTTTCCATACAATCAAGTGAGAGCGGAATCCTTAACAGGTAATTCATTATTTGACACTGTTGAAATGAAAGATGCAACTAATCATATTATTGACGAAGCATTAAATCCTAAAAACTTAATAAAGATAGGATCAACCATTCAGTTAGAATATACTTGGTCAATAAAAGATTCTCAAGTTTTACATGCAAACGATACAGCAGTGCTTCAAATACCACTTGCATTAAAAGTATCTAAAGATACGCAAGGAGATTTGGTGGTTGATCAAAAAAATATTGGTCAATATTTTGTGACAGCTAAAGATAACAAACTGAAACTAATATTTAATGATCAAGTAGAAACTTCAAAAGATGCTAAAGGTAAAATTAAACTTGAAACTGTATTTAATCCAACTTTAAAAACTGGAGAAAAATCAGTTCAAATCGCTTTTCCTTTAGGAACAATGGTTCATCCTATATCAGTTCCTGTTCAAGTAGAAGATTCTAAAGAAGATGAAACCAAACAGGATACTAATAAACAAGCGCAAGATCCAGCAGCTAAACCTGTTACTGACAATCCGGAACAAAACCCAGCAGCTAAACCTGCTACTGACAATCCGGAGCAAAACCCAGCAGCTAAACAAGACACTGACACCCCAGAACAAAATCTAGCAAGCAATCCTGCTGAGAATAAAAATTCAGGTCCAAAGCAAATAACAACAAATATTTTAACGGGTGTAAAGTTAACGGACAAAGACGGAAAACCATTTATAGAGGATAACCGTCCAAGTACAGATTCCCCTGCCAACATTGAGTTTACATGGGAACTTTTAAAATCGATGAATGTAAAAAGTGGAGATTACTATATTTTTGATCTTCCTAAACATTTTAAAATTCACAATACAATTAACAGTCCTTTATACGATAGCGACAACAACCCAATTGGGAACTTTACTGTTACAAAAGAAGGAAAAGTCACGATGACATTCAACGATTATGTTGAAGAACATCCAGATGTTGCTGGTAATCTACAATTAAAGACAGAATTTAATAAAGTTGAAATTAAAGGTACAACAACACAAGAAATTCCTTTCCCAATTAAAGATAAAGATGTTTCTATTACAGTTGACTTTAAGCCTAATGTACAAACAGCTACGAATAAAAAAGGGTTACCTGATAGGCCAATTAATACAAATGAAATTAATTGGACAGTAGAAATAAATAAAACGAAAGATACTCTTAAAAATGCTGTTTTTAAAGATAACATCCCACAAGGTACAAGCTTAAATAAAGATTCTATTAAAGTTTATTATTTAGAAGTTGATGTTAATGGGAACGCAACACGTGGTGCAGAAGCTGATCCAGCAGATTACAAAATCACTTCATCAGATGGTTCAAAATTGGAGATTGCTTTTAAAGATAGCATCAATAAAGCATACCAAATCGAATATGCCACAAAAATCACTGATGAAAATGTAACAAACTTCCAAAATAACGTTGCGATAACGAGTGATAATCAAAAGCAACAAAATGTAAGTGCTACTGTAACGGTTTCTCGTGGTACACATTTAAACAAAACAAGTAAATATGATCCAAAGACGCAAATGATTGAATGGACAATTACTTACAATGGTGATCAAAGAGATATCAAAAAAACAGATGCGCTTTTAAAAGATATTTTTGACAATACACATGAACTCGATGAAAATTCTATTGTCATAAAAAATGCTGCTTATGATGATAAAGGAAAACTTGTGACTGGTGATACTGCTAATAATTACACTGTAAACAAAAAGAACAATGGGTTCGATTTACAATTTAATGAAGATATTAACAGTGCTTATGTAATCACTTATAAAACAAAGCCAACTGATAAAGTCATAAAAGATGGAAAAGTCAAAAATACAGTTACCGCAGATAATGGTTCAAGTAAAGAAAATGAGGCTAGCTTCAAGCAGCAAAACATTATTAAATCTAATAATAAAGCTGAAACAAACTACAAAGACAAAACAACAACTTGGACAATTATAGTAAATAATAACAACTATCCATTAAACAACGCGACCATTACGGATACCTTTGATCATGGTGGATTGCAATTAAAAGATAAGAAACTAGAAATTAAAGACGGAGATTATACTCTTCAAGCTGGGACTGACTATGTTTTAGATGTGACGGATAAAGGTTTCAATATTACTCTTATAGGTACATATCAGTCTAATATGACAAAGACATTAGTCGTAAAATATACTACAGACTTTGATTATACAAAATTAGAAAGTGGCCAAACTTCATTTAAAAATACAGGTAACTTATCTTGGATAGATACGGATTCTAAGCCACAATCAAATAAAGATGCAGCGAATTTTGATCCTGATACTTTCACAAAGGCGAATGGATATAAATACGGTTCTTATAATGCCCAAACAAAGGAAATTACTTGGATAATAGGCTTCAATTATAATAATGTTGAGATTAAAGACCCTTATGTTATAGACGTAATAAAAGATAAACAAAAGTTAGTACCAGGATCCATTGAAGTACGTGACATGATTTTAAATGGAAGCCCGGATAATGCAAGACCTGGTAATGCTGTACCAACTGAGCAATATGAACTTGAAGAACCTACAGATAAAAATAACAACACCCTAAAGATTCATTTCAAACAATCAATTAATTCACCTTATTATATTATCTTTAAAACAAGCCTTGATGGTGAGCTTATCCAAGCTACCTACAACAACGAGGCCGATTTAAAAGATGGCTCTAAAATTGTTAACACTCTTAAAGGTGATGCTCAAGTAAATAAAGGTGGCAGCTTCGTCACAAAAAAAGCTGTACAAGACGACAACTATATTAATTGGAGTATCGCAATTAATGAAAGCCAATCAACCATCGCAGACGCGGTTGTAACAGACGATCCAACAGATAATCAAGTGCTTGTGGAAGATTCATTCCACTTATACCCGACTACTGTTGATCCATATGGGAATTTAACAAAAGATACAGCAAATGAATTAAAAAAAGGAACAGACTATAAGTTAACGATCACAACAGACAATAAGACCGGAAAGCAACATTTCGAAATTGCCTTCTTGAAAAAAATTGATCGAGCTTATATTTTAGAATATCGTTCACTTATTAATGCAGACGATAGAGAAAAAATAAGTAATAAAGCGAAAATCGCAGGCAATAAGTTAACAGTAACGAATACGGAAACTACCGAAACGATTGAAGTACGAATGTCTTCCGGTTCGGGCGGAGGATCTGCTACTAAAGGCCGCGGAAACCTTGAAATTATAAAGGTTGATAACGACAATAAGAACGCACCATTGGCCGGAGCAGAATTTACTTTATACGATCGTACAGGGAAAACCGTTATCCGTAAAATAACAACAGACAAAGACGGTATCGCTAAGTTTAATAACTTAAAACGCGATAAATATTTATTAAAAGAAACGAAGGCCCCAGCAGGGTATGTAATTAGCTGGGATTTAAAGCAAGGCAGACTTGTTGAACTTGGTTCACAAGAAACGACAACATACAAACTTAGCAATAAGAAATTCGTTGGTAGAGCTGTGCTTACAAAGGTTGATGACCTGAACAATAACGAAACACTTAAAGGTGCAGTTTTCGCCTTACTAGATAGAAATAACAAAGTAATTCCTGGCTACGAAAAATTAACAACTAATGAAAATGGACAAATTACTGTAGACCCATTGAAACCTGGAACTTATCAATTAAAAGAAATCGAAGCTCCAGTTCATTATGATCTAAATAGCCAACCAATCTGGTTTACTGTCTCAGAAGATCAAACAACAGTAATTAATGTAACTGCTAAAAATAGTCTGAAGAAGGGTTCAGTCATCTTAACGAAATTTGATGAGAATAAGAAACTTCTTGAAGGTGCCATTTTTAGCTTACAAGACGAAAAAGGTAAAGTAATCCCTGGCTATGAACAATTAACAACAAATAAAGATGGATATATTGAAGTAAAAGACTTACGTCCTGGCAAATATCAATTTGTTGAGACACAAGCTCCTCTTCATTACGTTACAGACCCGACACCTATTAAGTTTGAAATTGAAAAAGGACAAACAAAGGCGGTCTCTGTCAAAGCAGAAAATAACCTAATTAAAGGTGGCGTCACTTTAACGAAAGTTGACGACGTTGAAGAAAATGTAACTCTTGAAGGTGCGGTATTTAAAATCGTCAATGAAAAAGGCGATACAATTCAACAAAACTTAAAAACAGGATCAGATGGAAAGTTAATCGTTAAAAACTTAGAGCCTGGTAAATATAAATTTATCGAAACAGAAGCTCCTAAGTACTATGAATTAAATAAAGAACCGATTGATTTCACTATTGAAAAAAGTCAAACCTCCTTCGTTTCTGTTACTGCAAAGAACAGTTTAACGAAAGGTGACGCTGAATTAGTAAAAGTTGATAACGTTGATAAGAAAGAATCCCTAGAAGGTGCAGTCTTCAAGGTTATTGACGAACACGGAAAAGATGTTCGTACTGACTTAACTACAGATGCTGAAGGGAAAATTAAGGTTTCTGATTTACGTCCTGGCAAATATCAATTTGTTGAAACACAGGCTCCTGAGCATTATAAACTAAGCACAGAACCTATCAACTTCACAATTGAGAAGGGCCAAAAAGAAATCATCACTGTTACAGCAGAAAATCGTTTAGTACCGGGTAATGTTGAACTATTAAAAGTGGATGATGTGGATGGAAATGCTCTTGAAGGAGCAGTCTTCAAGATCGTTGACGAAAACGGAAAAGATGTTCATATGAACCTTATTACTAACAAAGAAGGTAAAATAGCTGTTTCTGGACTACGTCCTAGTAAATATCAGTTCATCGAAACAAAAGCTCCTGAACACTATGATTTAAACAAGAAACCGATTGATTTCACTATCGAGAAAAGTCAAACCGCTACAAAATCTATTACAGCTACAAACAGCTTAACTAAAGGCGGTATCGAATTAACGAAAGTAGATTCTTTAAACGATAAAGAAAAACTTGAAGATGCCGTATTTAAAATCGTTAACGACAAAGATGAAGACGTTCATACAAACCTTACTACTGATAAAGAGGGAAAATTAGTAGTAAAAGATTTACGTCCTGGCAAATACAAAATTGTCGAAACAAAAGCTCCTATTTACTACGATGTAAATATAGAGCCTATTGAATTTACAATTGAAAAGAGTCAAAAAGAACTCCTTCCACTTACATTTAAAAATAGCTTGACGAAAGGTAAAGTCAAACTAATTAAAGAAGATGATGTGGAAAGCAATATAACTCTTGCTGGTGCGGTATTCACATTACAAGACGCAACTGGCAAGGAAATTATGAAAGATTTAACAACAGATGAAAACGGAATATTAGTTATTCCTGATTTAGCACCAGGGGATTATCAATTTATTGAAACAGCTGCCCCTGAACATTATAAATTAGATCAAACACCTATTAAGTTCACGATTAAAAAAGGTAACGAGGCAGATTTACCTGTACCTGTCACTGTAAAAAATAGTTTACTTACAGGTGGCGTCACTTTAACAAAAGTAGATGACGTTGATGGCACTACACTTGAAGGTGCGGAATTTATAATCGTTGACGCTCATGACACTAAAAAGGTAATTCGCAAAGGCTTAACGACTGATGAGAACGGTATAGTTACCGCTTCTGATTTACGTCCGGGAGATTATCAATTTATTGAAGTAAAAGCTCCAAAAGACTATGACTTAAGCAAAGACCCTATTCCGTTCACTATCGGAAAAAGTCAAAAAGAAAATATTACCGTTACTGCTAAAAACAGCTTAACGAAAGGTGCTGTCACTTTAACAAAAATCGATGACATCGATCGTACGATGCTGAAAGGCGCAATCTTTAAAATCGTTGACATGGACGGTAAGGAAGTTCATACAAACCTTGTTACAGACGACAACGGCGAAATTTCTGTTTCTGACTTACGCCCTGGAGACTATCAATTTATTGAAACAAAGGCTCCTGAACATTATGTGTTAGACGGAACACCGATTCCATTTACAATTGAAAGAAGTCAAACGAAAAAGATCACTGTTACAGGTAAAAATACTTTAAAAAAGGGTAGCGTTGAATTAACTAAAATTGACGATATTAATATCGATACAAAACTTGCTAACGCTGTATTTAATTTATTAGATGCAGACGGAGAGCTAGTTGAAGAAAGCTTAAAAACAAATAGTGAAGGAAAAATTGTTGTTGAAAATCTACGTCCTGGTACGTATCAATTCGTTGAGACAACAGCTCCTGAACATTACGATTTAGATAAAAAGCCTATCGTATTTACAATTAAGAAAAGCCAAATTGAAACTCTTCATGTTACGGCTACGAATGCTTTAACAAAGGGTGCAATTGAACTTTCTAAAGTAGATAATGTTGATGGCACTACTCTTGAAGGTGCGGTATTCAAAATCGTTAATATGAATGGTGATGTATTTCATACAGACCTTGTTACAAATGAACAAGGGAAAATCAAAGTTAAAGACCTACGTCCTGGTGATTACCAATTCATCGAAACGAAAGCTCCAAAGCATTACGTTTTAGATGAAACACCTATCAGTTTCACTATCGAAAAAGGACAGAAAAAAGCTATTTCTTTAACTGCTGAAAATAGCTTACAACAAGGTAGTATCGAACTACTTAAAGTTGATGATCTAAACGATCAAACAAAACTTGCTAATGCTGTATTTGATTTACTGGATCAAAACGGTACGTTGCTTCAAAAAGATTTAAAAACAAATGATGAAGGAAAAATCGTTGTTGAGAACCTACGTCCTGGCACGTATCAATTTGTCGAAACAACAGCTCCTAAACATTACGATTTAGATAAAAAACCTATCGTATTTACAATTGAGAAAAGCCAAGTAAGTATCGCTACTGTTACTATGAAAAATAGCTTAACAAAAGGCGGCGTGGAACTTTCTAAAGTGGATGACGTCGATGGCACTACTCTTGAGGGCGCAGCATTTAAAATTGTTAATATGAATGGCGATGTGATTCGCAAAGATCTTATCACGAATCAACAAGGTAAAATTAGCGTTTCTGACCTGCGTCCTGGTGATTATCAATTTATCGAGACAACAGCGCCGAAACACTACGATTTAAATAAAGAACCAATTCCATTCACAATCGAAAAAGGACAAGCTGAACCTATTTCTGTTACTGCTAAAAACAGTTTAACGAAAGGTGCAGTCGAGCTTTCTAAAGTAGATGATATTGATGGTACTGTCCTTAAAGGTGCTGTATTTAAAATTGTTGATATGAACGGTAATGATGTTCGCACTGATCTTACGACAGATGCATATGGTAAAGTTGCTGTTCCTGATTTACGTCCGGGAGACTACCAGTTTATTGAAACGAAAGCTCCTGAACACTATAAATTAAATGATACACCAATTAAATTTGCAGTTAAGAAAAGCCAAAAAGAACAGCTGCAAGTTACTGCTACTAACAGCTTAACTGAAGGTGCTGTAGAGTTAATTAAAGTAGATGATGTAAACCCAGATACAAAACTTTCTGGTGCGGTATTTAACATCGTTGATGCGAAAGGTAAAGTTGTTCGCACAAATTTAACTACTGATGAACACGGGAAAGTTTCTGCTTCCAATTTACGACCGGGAGATTATCAATTCGTAGAAACGACAGCTCCTAAAGATTATGATTTAAATAAAACACCGATTCCTTTCACTATCGAGAAAAGCCAATCAACTCGAGTTTCTGTTACTGCTAAAAATGGCTTAACAAAGGGTGGCGTGGAATTAACGAAAGTTGACTCTTTAGATGCGAAAGAAACGCTGGAAGGTGCGGTATTTAAAATTACTGATCTGAACGGTAACGACATTCGTACAAATTTAGTTACCGATAAAGATGGAAAAATCATCGCTAAAGACTTACAACCTGGAGACTATCAATTTATTGAAACGAAAGCTCCGAAACATTATGACTTAAATGAAGATCCGATTAAGTTCACAATTGAAAGAAGTCAAACAAAACATGTCTTCGTTACAGCTACAAATAGCTTAACGAAAGGTAGTGTGGAGTTAATTAAAATTGACGATGTTGAAGAAAACACAACACTTGAGGGTGCGGTATTTAAAATTGTTAATAAGGATGGACACGATGTTCGTACTGATTTAACTACTGATAAAGATGGGAAAATTAGCGTTTCTGATTTACGTCCAGGAGACTATCAATTCGTTGAAACGAAAGCTCCTACTGGCTATGATTTAAGTGCTAAGCCAATTCCTTTCACAATTACGAAGGGACAATCTGGGGTTACCTCTGTTAAAGCTTTAAATAACTTAACAACAGGTTCAATTGAGTTAACTAAAGTTGATATTGATCACCGTGGAACACTTGAAGGTGCCATTTTCAATATCTTAGACTACGATGGAAAAATAATCCGCGAAGGCCTAAAAACAGACAGGCACGGTAAATTAATCGTAAATGATTTGAAACCTGGTAATTATCAATTAGTGGAAACAAAGGCTCCTGAAGGCTATCAATTAGATGCTTCACCGATAAGCTTTACAATTGAAAAAGCTCAAGCTACACCACTACAAATTACAGTTTCAAATAAGAAGATCGAATCTTCACCAGGTGGAGATGATAAACCAATTACTCCTCCAAATAAAGAGGAGAAACCAGGAAAAGAAACTTCCGAAGAAGTAGAAAAAGGAAATCCTGAGACTCACGGAAAAGAAACTTCCGAAGAACTAGAAAAGGGAAATCCTGAGACTCACGGAAAAGAAACTTCCGAGGAACTAGAAAAAGGAAATCCTGAAACACAGACAAACAAACAGCAAGATGATCAAAATACAGATAAAAAACTTCCAAATACAGGTCATAAAGAAGATCATACACAAGCAGCAGGTATCGTTCTTCTACTGGCTGGATTGTTAAGTATTTTAGCCACAAAACGTAAAAAACAGTATAAATAATATATTTTACAGCCAATCAATTTATTAATTGATTGGCTGTTTTTTTTTGTGCAAAAAAGACGATACATAAAGTATCGTCTTTTTAACGGGGTGAGGCTGTCCAAAAGTACGGAAAACTCTTGAACAGCCTCGTATTTTCATATGGATGCCTTACATATATCACTGATGATAATTATGAAATGCGGAAACATAGTTACCATCATATGATTGAAACAAAACAAAAGAAAAGAAATCCTATAACGGATCTCTTTTCCCTACATAATCTAAAGTTTGGGTACACTAGATTCATGCAATGTAGGAGCCTTCAAAACAGAAAGCGATCCTTCATTTAAAATGATAGCATACATATATCCGCTGAAAATATGCAAATGTGCATATAGCGTTTTTATTTCTCAATATATATTTATTGAAAATTCAGATATATAAAGGTAAGATAAAGTGAAACTTTAATCAGTGAGGGTTTTGTCCATCCCTCATTGATTATTAGCTCACACCAATCGGGCTTTTACGGGCAGTTAATCTCCCATCTAACTTCTTTGCTTTACAGCTGAATTTTGAGAAGGGGGTTCTACTGCCCAAAAATAGCGGGATATAGTCGTTATCCGTCTTCTTTTGTCAGTCAGAGAGAATAGAAGAATGGGAGAGGAAAAAATGAGAAAATCACTGAAACAAAAAATAGTAAGCTCCTTGCTTGCTGTATCACTCGCCGTTAGCTTAGCTCCAATCGGGCAAGCAAAAGCTAATTCCACGTCAGAAATTACACAGACTCCACCTATTACAAAACAAGTTGATGCAAACCGCGCCATCGAGCATATCCGTTTCTTATCCGAAACAATCGGTCCCCGTCCGGGTGGTACAAAATCAGAAGAATGGGCTTCTCGTTATGTTGGTATGAAGCTTAAATCAATGGGATATGAAGTAGAGTATCAGCCCTTTCAAGTGCCGGATCAATACGTTGGATTTATCGAATCACCATTAGGGACAAAGCGTAATTGGCAAGCTGGTGCTGCTCCAAATGCACTAATTTCTACAGAAGCTGTTACAGCTCCGCTTATCTTTGTTCAAGGTAGTACAAAATTAGACGATATTCCAAATGAGGTAAACGGAAAAATTGTTTTATTCGAAAGAGCTGCAACCGTAGCAGATTATAATAAACAGGTTGAAAATGCTGTTAGTAAAGGGGCAAAAGGTGTTCTTTTATACAGCTTAATTGGCGGACGCGGAAACTATGGACAAACTTTCAATCCTCGCTTAACTAAAAAACAGGCTATCCCTGTCTTCGGTCTTGCTTATGCTCAAGGAAATGCATTTAAAGAAGAACTCGCTAAAAAAGAGACAACAATTCTTTCCCTAAAAGCGAGACATGAATCTAATTTAACATCCTTAAATGTCATCGCTAAAAAGAAACCCAAAAATAGCACAGGTAATGAAAAGGCTGTCGTTGTAAGTTCACACTACGATAGTGTCGTTGGAGCACCTGGGGCAAATGATAATGCTTCTGGTACAGGATTAGTATTAGAACTGGCTCGTGCTTTTCAAAATGTAGAAACTGATAAAGAAGTTCGTTTTATTGCTTTTGGTTCTGAGGAAACTGGCTTACTTGGCTCTGATTATTATGTTAATAGTCTGTCCCAAAAGGAACGTGATCGAATTTTAGGTGTCTTTAACGCAGACATGGTTGCAACAAATTATGATAAAGCAAAAAATTTATATGCAATGACTCCTGATGGCTCAACAAACCTTGTAACAGATGCTGCCTTACAAGCAGGTAAACAATTAAATAATGATCTCGTTCTCCAAGGAAAATTTGGCTCTAGTGATCACGTACCATTTGCTGAAGTGGGTATTCCTTCTGCACTATTTATTTGGATGGGCGTCGATAGTTGGAATCCATTAATCTATCATATCGAAAAGGTATATCACACGCCTCAAGATAATGTATTAGAAAACATTTCTCCTGAACGTATGAAAATGGCATTGGAAGTTATCGGAACTGGTGTTTATAACACCCTTCAAAAACCTGTTGCTCAAACTGAACAGAAAGCTGCTTAATCATTTAAAAGACCACTGATTTAATTAGTGGTCTTTTATTGAGAAAAAATATATATGCATAAAAGCATATTTTTTCCTATTCATTATCGTATACAATATTAACTGTAACAAAAATGATTACAACTAATAAGGAGGCTTTTCTACTATGAAAAATATGATTTTAGCCGGCGCATTAACTTTAACAGGAATTACTGGCGCTACCGCGTTTATTCCTGAAACAAAAGTCGCTGCTGCCGCTCAAGAACAAAGCTTTACAAAATTTTATTCTTTGCAAACTGGAGCTAGTTCTGAACAAGAACCTATTTTCCTTCAAAAGGGACAAGAGCTAACAATTCAACCTAACAGCAAAACTCCTAGTTACAGTGTTTATGACTCAAATCATAACCTTATTGGGCGTTATTCTGATGGTTACGGCCGAATTTTCACTGCAAAAACAGATGGAAATATGTACGTTCAATTTCATGCACCTTTCGTTTACTACAGTCCTGTTAGCTTTTCTGTTACTTATACTATTCAATAGAAAAGAGGTCCTTTACAGGGCCTCTTTTCTTTCTCTTTCCAATTTATTTTTACAAATCCAACTTTCACCATTACACCACTTATATTAAACACATACTTTTCATTTGCTTTTAATGTAACTGTAAAAACACCTTTTTTCGATTCACAGATCTCCTTCAACTCTTTTATCCCTTCCCCTTGTCTTTCGTTTTCGCTAATTTATAGCATAGGGAATATATTTACTTATATATATCAATTAATTCTTCTACCTTTTCTTCCATCTTAAACCTCCTGTCATTTATATAAGACGACGCAAATTCTCCTTTTGTTTGATAATTTTTTTATTACCTCCATACAAAAAGGCAATCACAACATCGTGTGATTGCCTTTTATTTAAAGCGAGCTCTGCCTCCCAATCCCTTCCGTCTAAGAACCTTAGCCTTCGGGACTAAACAGTCGGCTCCGCTTTTCTTTATGTCCAGCTCCAGCGGCTAGAATACTCGGTGGCTTCGCGCCTTCCTCCGAGGCAAAGTACGCCTCTCTGTCAGGAGCTCCATCCACCTCCTATTCTAAACGAGCCGCTTCCGCTCTTCTTAATTACATTTTTTCTGGTGCAGATACTCCTACGATTGCTAATGAGTTTTGAAGTGTAGTGCGTACTGCTTTCATTAATTCGTAACGAGCTTTACTTAATTCTAAGTTATCTTGGTTTAATACTTTTTCTGCATTGTAGAAGCTGTGTAATGCTGCAGCTAATTCAAATGCATAGCTTGTAATGCGGTGTGGCAAACGTTTTTGCGCTGCATCCGCAACTACAGCCGGGAATTCACCAAGTTTTTTCAGTAACTCTACTTCTTTCTCAGAAGTAACAAGTTTGTAATTTACGTCTCCGCCTGTAGCTAATCCTAACTCTTCACCTTGACGAAGGATACTGCATACACGAGCATGTGCATATTGTGCATAGTATACTGGGTTTTCATTAGATTTTGATACAGCTAAGTCCATATCGAAGTCTAAATGAGAATCACCGCTACGCATTGCGAAGAAGTATCGCATTGCGTCCACGCCTACTTCTTCCATAAGCTCACGAAGTGTAACTGCTTTACCTGTACGCTTACTCATTTTCATTTTTTCACCATTTTGGTACAGTTGTACCATTTGGATGATTTCTACTTCAAGTGTTTCTTTATCGTAACCTAGTGCTTGAATAGCAGCTTTCATACGAGGAATGTAACCGTGGTGGTCAGCACCCCAAATGTTGATTAGCTTATCGAAACCACGCTCTAATTTATCACGGTGATAAGCGATATCTGGCGTTAAGTATGTGTAAGAACCGTCATTTTTAATTAATACACGGTTTTTGTCGTCACCGTAAGTCATTGAACGGAACCAAGTTGCTCCGCCTTCTTCAAAGATTTCGTCACGCTCTTTTAATACAGCAAGAGCCTGATCAATTTTTCCGTTTTTGTATAATGATGTTTCTGAGAACCACACATCGAAGTTAACACGGAAGCTTGCTAAATCTTTTTGAAGTTTTGCTAACTCATATTTTAAACCGTATGAACGATAGAATTCATAGCTTTCTTCTGCATCAGCTTTTGCATAACGATCGCCAAACTCTTCAGCTAAGCGTTTACCGATTCCAATGATGTCCGCACCATGGTAACCGTCTTCTGGCATTTCTTTCTCTAAACCTAAAGCTTGCATGTAACGAGCTTCAACAGAAAGAGCTAAGTTATGAATTTGGTTACCAGCATCATTAATGTAGTACTCACGAGATACATCATATCCTGCTTTTGCTAATACGTTACATAAAGTGTCACCTACTGCCGCACCACGTGCATGTCCTAAGTGAAGATCACCTGTTGGATTCGCAGATACGAACTCAATTTGTACTTTTTCACCTTTACCAGTATTCGTTTCACCGTATGCTTCACCAGCATTGACGATTGTTGGGATTAAGTCTGTTAAGTAGCTATTATCCATGTAGAAGTTAATGAAACCAGGACCAGCGATTTCAATTTTTTCAATAGAAGCTTTTGCTTTATCGAAGTTTGCAACTAAGTCTTCTGCAATCATACGAGGTGCTTTTTTCGCAACGCGTGCAAGTTGCATTGCCATATTTGTAGAGAAGTCACCATTTGTTTTATCTTTTGGAGATTCTAATACAACGTTTGGAATTTGTTCTTCTGTCGCTAGTTCTGCCTTTAATACAGCAGCTTGAATTTCTTCTTTAATCAATCCTTTTACTTGTTCTAAAGAATTCATTATTTTGCCTCCTTCAAATTAAGTGTAATTGTATATCTGCCAGCTTCTTGTTCACTTAGAAGCAATGCGTACGTTAAGAAGAGTTGTCCTTTTTTCTTTTCATCCGACCATTTAAAAAGAACGTTATCAGTTTTCGTTTGCAATGCAAACGTACCAAGTTCACTCGTATACGTACCAGTTGTCCATTCACCTTTCACATGCGTCTGACGCATAGAAATAGCACCTGAACGCATAATGAGAACTTGTTCATCTTGAATTTTAATAATTGTTTTCACTTCGCCTTGTTCGTTCGGCTCTTGGAATGTTATATATGTACCTTGACCTTTTACATAGTATTGACCATTTGCTTCAAAAGCAACGGTTTCCTTCCTCGCCCCTTCACGGATTTCTGTTACGAAATGAACGTGTACCGGCAAGCCTGCAAGTTGTTTCTTCACGTCTTGCACACCCTTCAAATGTTATAGATATTAAATACTACTTATAATAAATCACTTTTCCTATCATATCAAAAAAAGACTCTGTCTGTCTGCTGAAAAATCAGGAAAACTCCTTTTCAAAAAATAATTCACCTTCACTTTATTTCATATGTTAAAATATTTTTTAAATCTAAATATTCTTTCATTTCAAAGGGGGAATTTGGTGCTACTAACAAAATTAAAAAAAGGTGATGAAATAAGGATTATTTCACCATCTTGCAGTTTAAGTATTGTCTCAAATGAAAACAGAGACCTTGCTATAAAAAGATTAACCGACATAGGCTTTCAAGTTACATTTTCAAAATATGCTGATGAGATAGATCGATTCGCTTCCTCTTCTATTTCTTCACGAGTTCAAGACCTCCACGAAGCATTTAGAGATCCTAATGTAAAAGCCATTTTGACGACACTTGGAGGATACAACTCTAATGGTTTATTGAAACATCTCGATTATGATTTAATTCGAGAAAATCCGAAAATTTTCTGCGGTTATTCTGATATTACCGCTTTAAGTAACGCGATTTATGCTAAAACAGGCTTAGTTACATATTCAGGTCCTCACTTCTCTTCATTTGGAATGGAGAAAGGGCTCGATTATACGACCGATTACTTTTTAAAGTGCTTAACTTCTCATGAACCTATTGAAATACTACCAGCTGAAACTTGGAGCGATGACTCTTGGTATATGGATCAAGAAAATCGAGGATTTATTAAAAATGAAGGATATGTTTCAATTCAAGAAGGGGAAGCGATAGGAGATATTATTGGTGGCAATATGAGCACATTTAATTTACTGCAAGGTACACCATATATGCCAAGCTTACAGGGCAAAATTTTATTTCTTGAAGAGGATAGTTTAACAGGAAAATCTACCCTAAAAACTTTTGATCGATATTTACATTCTCTTATGCAGCAACCTGACTTTGAACATGTAAAAGGCATTGTTATAGGACGAATGCAAAAAGGAGCAGAATGTACGATAGAAGACATTCAAGAAATGATTGCTTCAAAGCCTGAACTTACACATATACCTATCATTGCAAATACAAGTTTCGGACATACAACTCCTATTTTTACTTTCCCAATTGGCGGAAGGGTAAAAATCATTTCTAATAAAGAAAGTTCAGCTATCACCATTTTAACGCACTAAAAAAGGAGCGAACGATTTGCTCCTTTTATGGTTTTTCTATTTTTTGCAACGCTTTTTGGGGGATTGATTCTTTCGAGATTTCAGCCCATCCTTTTCCCTGCATACCTTTTGCATAAATTTTTATAAAAGCACCCGTATGCAATTCACGGTTCACCATTCTTTTAATAACTTGTAACTTTCCATCTTCTGTATACCCTTTAAATGTATACAAATATTCATCGTCTTTTTTTTCACTTTTATCTATAACAGCATAATAATCTTGTATTTCTTTATTTGAAAAGAAGTTGTCTACAAAAGCATGCATACCTTCTGTTTTCGTGTTTAAATAATATGCTGTTCCTCCTAAAATAATGGCGAACACAGCTAAAACTTTAATTACCAATTTCATAAATGCGCCTCCTGTTTGCACTGCTTTCTCACTAGCCGTATGTCTATACCTGTATTATACGAAAAAAGGCATACTATACTCTATCGAAATGCCTTACACTTTCCTTACATTATTGTAAGAGTTTTTCACCTTACAGCAATTTCCCAATAAAAAATTTTTCCGTTTAACAAACTTTTATATTATTATTGAATGATACAAATTTTTATTACAAAAATCAAAGGAGACAATTTTCAAATGGCTATCTTGCAAGGTTTAGCACTATTACTTGTTGTACTTTGTCTATTTACACTTTTCAGTTACCGTGCGCCTTACGGAATGAAAGCAATGGGCGCTTTAGCTAATGCAGCAATCGCAAGTTTTCTTATTGAAGCATTTCACCGTTATATTGGTGGAGAAATGTTTCATAATGACTTTTTACAATCAGTAGGAGTAGCTTCTGGTAGCATGAGCGGTGTCGCAGCGGCAATTTTAGTCGCATTAGCAATCGGTGTCTCACCCGTATACGCTGTTTTAATCGGTATCGCTACTAGCGGATTCGGTATTTTACCAGGATTTTTCGCTGGATACGTTTGTGCCTTCGTCGTGAAGTTTCTCGAAAAGAAATTACCAGCTGGTGTAGAGTTTTTAGCAATCCTATTTATCGCTGCACCAATTTCACGCGGAATGGCCATGCTTATGGATCCACTCGTTAACGCAACACTTGGTAAAATCGGTTCTATGATTTCAGTTGCAACTACAGAAAGTCCTATCATTATGGGTATTATGCTTGGTGGATTAATAACAGTTATTTCTACATCTCCATTAAGTTCTATGGCACTAACTGCAATGCTTGGATTAACTGGTTTACCAATGGCAATTGGTAGTCTTGCCGTAGCAGCTTCTGCCCCAATGAACTTCATTTTCTTTAAACGACTAAAAATCTGTTCAAAGAAAGATACAATCGCCGTGGCAATCGAGCCGTTAACACAGGCCGATGTTGTCTCAGCAAATCCAATTCCTATCTATATGACAAACTTTGTTGGCGGTGCGCTTGCCGGTATTATTACGTCGCTATTCCAGCTCGTTAATAATGCACCAGGGACAGCATCACCAATTCCAGGACTTCTCGTACTGTTCGGATTTAATGATGTAATAAAAGTAACGATTGCTGCCGTATTATGTGGAATCGTTACCACTATTGTTGGATACGTCGGTTCTATTGTGTTCCGCAAATATCCAATCCGTTCTGCTGATGAAATTCGCGGAATTACTTCGGAAGAGAAAGTTGCGTAAAGAAAGGGAGCTATTCTCATCGTTTGAGAATAGCTCTTTTTTATGTCGCGTGACGGTAAGTGAAATTATATTGAACACAACTCCGCATATATCGACGTTTCGACAAAGGATATCGACTTAACTACTAAATAAGACAATAATAACCTACCTATTAATAAAAGAAGCCGGCTCAAAATACTTTTTGAGTCGGCTTCACTTTTACTTTATCCAGCTACAGCGGCTAGAATGATCGGTGGCTTCGCTTCTTCCTTCGAGGCAAAAAACGCCTCTACGTCTGAAGCTCCATCCCCCTCACATTCTGAGCGAGCCGCTTGCGCTTTTATTTTATCCAGCTACAGCAGCTAGAATCTCCGGCCATTTCACACTCTCGTTCGAAGCCAAAAGCGCTTCTCGGTCGAGCGTTCCAATGACCTGCGATTCTGAGCGAGCTGCCTACGCTTTTATTTAACCCAACCGAGCAGCATTTCCCGCACGAATTTGCTTGCTGCGATTGGTGTTTGATCACTATGATCGTAGACTGGAGCTACTTCTACTAAGTCTGCTCCGACTACTTTTATATTTGAATTTGCAATTGCTACGATGGACTCTAATAGTTCTTTAGATGTGATACCTCCAGCTTCTAATGTTCCTGTTCCAGGAGCGTGAGCTGGGTCTAATACGTCGATGTCAATTGTGACATAGACTGGGCGTCCTGCAAGTTTCGGTAATACTTCCTTTAACGGTTCTAATACGTCAAATTTATATAAGTTCATACCTACTTCTTTTGCCCATTCGAATTCTTCCTTCATTCCAGAACGAATACCGAAAGAATATACGTTTTCCGGACCAATTAAATCGCACACTTTACGAATTGGTGTAGAGTGGGATAAAGGCTCTCCCTCATATGACTCACGTAAGTCAGTATGAGCATCCATATGGATGATTGCTAAATCCGGATATTTTTTTGCCATTGCCTTAAAAATTGGCCAAGACACTAAGTGCTCTCCGCCGAGACCTAGTGGAAACTTACCGGCATCTAATAGTTTTGTTACATATTCTTCAATCATGTCTATGCTGCGCTGTGGATTCCCAAATGGTAATGGGATATCACCCGCATCAAAATATTTTACCTCTTCTAGTTCACGATCTAAATACGGACTATATTCTTCAAGACCGATTGATACTTCACGAATACGTGCAGGGCCAAAGCGAGATCCTGGACGGAAACTTACTGTCCAATCCATAGGCATCCCGTAAATAACTGCCTCTGACTCTTCAAAACTTGGATGACTTTTAATAAATACTTTACCTGAATAAGCTTCATCAAAACGCATATTCTTTTCCTCCTTATGTGGAACTTAAGGTATCCCAACCTTTCACTATTTCTCAAATTTGGAGCGCATTGCTCCTCTTTCTCGATTTACCTGGGCCTTCTTGTTATCACAAGAAGACTACTTCATTTGTAGCAGTGTAAGTAACTAGCATGTTCAAGCCTTCTAGACAAACACCTTAAATGAGTTACTTACACTTTATTTATTTCAATTTAACGCTCTTACTTAATTAAATCGCCAACAAATTTCGGTAATGCGAATGCTGCATTGTGCAATTCTTTTGTGTAATATTTCGTTTCGATTTCATGGAAACGCTCTTCACTTACTTCTAATGGATCATGTTTTTTAGATCCGATTGTGAACGTCCAAAGTCCACTTGGATACGTCGGAATGTTTGCTGTGTATAGACGAGTAATTGGGAAAATCTCTTTTACGTCTTTAAACACAGTTGTAATTAGTTCTGGTGTAAACCAAGGGTTGTCCGTTTGAGCAACGAAAATACCATCTTCTTTTAACGCTTTAGAAATTCCAGCGTAGAAGCCTTTTGTAAATAGGTTTACTGCTGGGCCTACTGGCTCAGTAGAATCTACCATAATTACGTCATATTCATTTTCGCTTTCTGCGATGTGTAGGAAACCGTCTCCTACTTTTACTTCTACACGCTCATCATCTAATGCGCCTGCAATTGATGGTAAGTATTGTTTAGAGTACTCAATTACTTTTCCATCAATTTCAACAAGAGTTGCTTTCTTTACGCTTGGGTGTTTTAATACTTCACGAATAACACCACCATCGCCACCACCTACTACTAATACGTTTTCAGGGTTTGGATGTGTAAATAAAGGTACGTGCGCTACCATTTCATGATAAACGAACTCGTCCTTTTCTGTTGTCATAACCATGCCATCTAAAATAAGCATGTTTCCGAACTCTTCCGTTTCAACCATATCAAGTTTTTGGAATTCTGTTTGCTCCGTATGTAATGTGCGGTTAATACGCGCCGTAATTCCAAAATGCTTTGTTTGTTTTTCAGTGAACCATAGTTCCATCGTACAATCACGCCTTTCAATGCAAATTTATAATAGGGACATCATTAATGTCCCCTAACAAAAATAAAACAAAACATCCAAAAAGTATAGTTAAAAGTACAAAAATACCGAAAATATATTTTAGTCAGAGGGTTCTAACATATATGTGAAAAGGGATTGCTCTGTAATAGGAAAGAAAACCCTTTCTTAAGAAAGGGTTTTCAGAGTGTTGGGAAACCCTTTAGGGTTCCCAACACTCTGGAATCTTTTTTGATTTTAGCGAAAGAAAACAACAAAAAATAGTAGAATTTAGAAAAATAGCCCTCCACCAACCCCTTTTTGGTTAGATGGAGGGCTATTTTTTTCATGTTTTGACAAGCGGCGGTGAGGTAAGCCTGCATTTGGACAGATTTCAGCCCTCGAAACCGAGCATATCGATAGCCATGTAGTTCTTTTGCATCCGCAAAGCTTCGCTCTATAGTTGAACATCGTACTTTATACAACTTTTTCCCTGTAGCTGTTAGTTTGTTTTTTCTAGCGATATCTTTATATTTCTCCCATATATGATGGGTGATAACTTTTTGTTTTTGTTTCTTTGAAAAGCATACCTCACGTAGCGGACAAACAGCGCAGTCTTCTGGATTCGATTTATATTGACGATATCCTTCGCGATCCGTTGTCGCATATTCTAAAATACATCCCATCGGACAAGCAAATGCATTCATTTCTTCTACATATTTAAATTGGCTTTTCGGTACTTCTTTATTTCTCTTTCCAAATCGGCGATACCCCATCACCATAAATATATTTCTTTCTGATAACTTCTTACAGATATATCCTGTAAAATAGCCTGCATCAAGAGCTACAGCTTCCACTTCAAATCCGAATTTATCAACTTGAGCTTGTAGACGTGCTAAATACGGCTCGGAATCTGCCATATTTCCAGCCGTTATATAGGTATCTGTAATAATATTGTACTTCGCATCAGTCGTACGATGATCTAAAAAATGAAAACCGTTCGGTTTTCCATCTCTCATTAAAAATCCACTATCTGGATCCGTTGTACTTATCCGAGTTTTTTTAGTAGGGGTATCACTTTCCTTTCTAGGTTTTAATTCTTTTTTCCGTACGCCTCACGATCTTCGATTACCGCAGCTTCTAGTTCATCTATATAGAACTTTGCCTTTTCTTTTTTATATTTATGTACAAATTTATTTTTATTGGCATTGGCCTTAATGTGTGTGGAATCTGTCATCAACGCACGTCCTCCTACCATACGGCGCTCCGTCGCTTGTCTCACAATCTCATCAAAAATTTCTTCGAAAATATTTGTATGAACGAAACGAGTACGGCGATTCCAACTGATTGTAGAATGATCTGGAATTGTATCTGATAGAGAGAACCCTAAAAACCAACGGTAGGCAATGTTCGTTTTAATCTCCTTTTCCAATTGACGCTCAGAACGAATACCATAAAAATATCCAATAAACATCATCTTAAATAAAACGATAGGATGGATTGACGGACGGCCATTGTTTTCACAATAATAAGGGCGTAACTTCTCCTCAATAAAATCAAAACTAATTGTCGCTTCAATCGCACGAAGGAAATGATCTTGTGGAACCAATTCTTCTACAGAAACAGATACACGCTCGTCGCGATGATTTTTTAAAGCACCCATCATAAGAAATCTCTCCTTTTCCTCTTTTTTATCAGTGTTGACACATAAAAAGAGGTTCAGACACAAAAATAGGCTGTGGAGAAGGCTTTCTCCACAGCCTGAAAACCCTTTCTTAAGAAAGGGTTTTTGTCTCTATTTCTACCGGTTTACGAATCGGAATTAAGATCATTACGCAACCAACTAACACAACAATTCCACCGACTAAAAACGGACTTTGTGGTGAAACTGTATGACCGATGACCCCTGATAAAATTGGAGCAATCGCGCCTCCTAACCAACGAACGAAGTTATAAACACCTGATGTAACAGATCTTTCATAAGGTGAAATATCCATTACATAACTTGTAAATAACGCGTTATTTAAGCCTGATGCTAATCCTGATAGAACGATTAACACGATTTGTAACCACATGATTTTAACGAAGAATAGTGCAATTAAGAAAATCGCAAATACGAGTAAACTACCTTTTAACAATGTTTTTGGTTCATATTTACCTTCTAGCTTATGCGCTAAAATTGCTGATCCGTAAGCTAATGCTAATCCCCATCCGCAAAATACAAATCCTAATTGAATAGCAGATAAATGCATAATAAGTGGTGAATATGCTAACACGACGAAAAATCCGTAGTAATATAACATCCCCGAAATAGCACCTTGCATAAACGGTTTATACTTCACCAGGTTAAGTAATTCTCCTACGCCTGCCGCTTTACGCTTCACTTTTCGCTCCGGTTCTTTTACAAAAAAGAAAACTAAAATAAATGCTAAAGAAATTAAAATACTCGTCGCAAAAAATGGGTAACGCCAAGAATGTCCACCTAATATACCGCCTAATAAAGGTCCACCTGCCATCCCTAAACCGATAGCTGCTTCATATAATCCTACTGCTTCATGAACTTCTTTACTTAATGCAATTAATAATGTCATCGCCGTTGCGAAGAACATCGCATTTCCTAATCCCCACCCCGCGCGGAAAAGAGATAATTGAGCAATCGTTTGCGATATACCACATATAAATGCAAATACAGTTACAATCGCAAGACCGATCGTCATCATTCGTTTATCACCAAATCTTGATGCAAATATTCCAGCTGGTAACATCATAATTGCCATCGTTAAAATATAAGCTGTAAATAACATCTCGACTTGCCAATGCGAAGCACCAATTTGTTCAGCAATACTTGGTAAAATTGGGTCGACTACTCCTATACCTGAAAAGGCAAGGAAGGTAGCCACCACTGTAATCAATCTCCCTAATTTTTGTTTGCTCTCCATTTTGATTACTCTCCTTTTGTATTCTCTAAAAATGTAACTGCACGGCTTAAACTATCCTCTAGCTCTGCCTTAACACGCTGCATTTGCTCCATTTTTTCGTCTAACGTTTGCACTTGTTTTTCAAGCATCTCTTTAATTTCTTGAATCACTTCACGGTCACGCGGATTCTCACTGTTTCTTCTTTGTTCCATTCTTTCTTTTAACGATAAGAAATGTTGCATTTCTTGAAGCGTAATTCCTAGTACTTCTTTCGCTTCCACAATCCTTTTAATTCTCGCAATGTCCTCGTCTGTATACAGGCGAATGTTCCCTTCACTGCGTTCTGGGGGATGAATTAAACCAATTTCCTCATAATAACGAAGTGTACGCTTTGTTAAACCAACTTGCTTTGTTACTTCATCAATTTTATACATGTGTATTCCTCCCTTCACCAATTATTACATTTTACGTTAACGTTAACTTTTGTGCAACTGTTATACTTTTGTAAATGTTTGTCATATGAATTGTATTTTTCTCAAAGCAGTTTCATAATGAAAGAAAAGAGATGATAAGGAGATTTTCACATGAATAAACCACTTATTTTCGCTCACCGCGGGGTAAAAGGAACACATCCAGAAAATACGATGATTGCCTTCCAAGAGGCTGAACGCATTAGTGCTCACGGAATTGAACTTGATGTTCATCTATCAAAAGATGGTGAACTAGTTGTTATTCATGATGAAACGGTGGACCGCACAACAAATGGCGTGGGACTTGTTTCTGAGAAAACTGTAGAGGAATTACAAGCTTTAGATGCTGGTAGCCATAAAGATCCTTCTTTTCATGAGGCGAAAATCCCAACATTACGAGAAGTATTTATTTGGCTCTCTACAACAAATTTACAACTTAACATTGAATTAAAAACAGATGTTCTTCATTATCCAAATATTGAAGAAAAAGTTGTTGCTCTTGTTCGTGAATATCATCTATCCAATCAAATTGTATTTTCATCATTTAACCACGATTCCGTTTCATTATTAGCAGAAATTGCTCCAGAAATTCCAAGAGCGATTTTGTACGATACACCACTTGCAGATCCTATTGCTGAAGCAAAAAGGCGCGAGGCGACTGGATTACATCCAAACTTTCAATTATTAACGAAAGAGTTTGTCCAATTAGCACAGGGGCAAGGATACGTTTTTCGTCCTTACACTATTAATGAATATAAAGATTTACAAACTATGATTGACTATGGTGTAGATGTCATCATTACCGATTGGCCAGCACGTGCCTTTGAGCTCCTTTCTTAATTGAAGGGGCTTTTTTGTTTTCAAAATTTCATTGTTTAAAATAAACGAAAACCCTCAATACTAATACAATAATGCTTGTATTAATGAGGGGCTGAAAAAGATGGATCAAACTATGAATCCAAAACTTAAAAAATATAAACGTCTTTTCTTCACCGTAATGTTTTCTTGTGTTCTTTTTTTCGTTTTTTCCTTTTTTATTATCATTATAGCTGCAAAAATTATGGGGCCTCCCCCTGTTGCAGTGCCGCAAACGAGTGTCTTTTACGCTAATGATGACACTGTTATAGGACAAAGTAATGAAACACAAAAGCGCTATAATGTATCTCTTGATGAAATTTCTCCTTATGTAAAAGAGGCAACACTATCTATTGAAGATCAACGATTCTACAAACATCATGGATTTGATATAAAGCGCATTGTTGGTGCCATTGTTGCCGATTTAAAAGCAATGGCAAAAGTACAAGGTGCTAGTACTATTACACAACAGTATGCTCGTAACCTATACTTAGATCATGATAAAACGTGGAAGCGTAAACTATTAGAGGCAATGTATACCGTTCGCCTTGAAGTGAACTATAATAAAAATCATATTTTAGAAGGATATTTAAATACAATTTATTACGGGCATGGTGCTTACGGAATCGAAGCTGCTTCTCGCCTGTATTTCGATAAAACTGCAAAAGAATTAACATTAGCAGAAGCTAGTATGCTCGCAGGCATTCCGAAAGGACCTAGCTTTTACTCTCCCTTTTTAAAAGAGGAGCGTGCTAAAGGGCGTCAATCCCTCATACTAGATGAAATGGTAGAACAAGGTTATATTACAAAACAGCAAGCTGCCTCGGCAAAAAAGGAACCGCTAACTTTCGCCTCATTAGATACGAAAAAAGTGGCAGAGGTCGCGCCTTATTTCCAAGATGCTGTACAAGCTTCTCTTCTTCGTGATATCGGATTAGATGAGCAAGCCTTACAACGAGGCGGCTTACGTATTTATACAACGCTAGACCCTAAATTACAATCTGTAGCAGAGCAAGCTGTAAAAAATCATATACCTGAAACAACAAACATCCAAACTGCCCTCGTCTCTATGAATCCAAAAACGGGTGAAGTGGCTGCCCTTGTTGGTGGAACTGATTATAATACGAGTCAATTTAACAGAGCTACACAAGCCACTCGTCAGCCCGGCTCTACATTTAAGCCATTCCTATATTACGCAGCCTTAGAACGAGGATTCACCCCTGCTACGCGCTTAAAAAGCGAATACACTGTATTCACTTTAGGTGACGGTGTTTCCAAATATAAACCGAAAAATTATAAAAACTATTATGCAGACGACTTTGTGACAATGGCACAAGCACTCGCTGTTTCTGATAACGTATATGCTGTGAAGACAAATCTATTTTTAGGCGAAGACATTCTTACAAAAACAGCGAAGCAATTCGGTATTACTAGCGCATTAAAAGATGTTCCGTCTCTTGCTCTCGGCACATCTCCTGTAAAACCAATTGAAATGGTCAATGCTTATAGCATGTTTGCAAACGGCGGGAAAGAAGTAAAACCAATCTTTATAAGGCGCATCGTTGATCATGAAGGAAATATGCTATACGATGCTCATTTAGAAAGTAAACAAGTTCTAGATAAAAGCAAAGCCTTTGTGATGGAAGAAATGATGGCAGGTATGTTTAATAAAAAACTAAGCAGTTATGCCGCTGTGACCGGTCAATCGATGTTATCAAAACTATCAAGAACATATGCTGGAAAGTCTGGTTCTACAGAAACTGATAGTTGGATGATTGGATTTACCCCGCAGCTCGTAACAGGGGTTTGGATTGGATACGATCAACCTAAATCCATTTCAAACGTAGCAGAACAAGGATACGCAAAAAAAATATGGACCGATACAATGGAAAAAGGATTAGATGGACAGCCTAAACAAGAGTTCAAACAACCAGCAGATGTTGTTGCAGTCGATGTTAATCCTGAAAACGGTAAGATTGCTACAAAAAATTGTCCCATTTCTGTGAAAATGTATTTCGCAAAAGGTACAGAGCCAACAGAGTATTGTATGGATCACGTTGACGATAAGGAAGAGTTCGAAAAGGTTAGTGAAGAGAAGAAAAAGACGGGTTGGTGGAAAAAATATCTCCCGTGGTAAAAAAATAGCTGACGGAAATCCGTCAGCTATTTTTATTCGCCTAATAATGCGTGGCGCAATTCTTCACTAGATTCGTTCCAAATTGCTTCATTATGCTCTTTTAAGAATGTACCAAGTACTTTTTTAGATGATTCATCCATATGATCAATCATGATGTGACGCTTTAGGGATTTATCCATTTTATTTACATGCTCTGGAAGTGATTTATATCCGCGGCGAATTTCACGATCAACTGTCATTTCGCAAGCAGTTACACCTGCGTAATATGCACCGTTTGGTGTTCTTTCAATTGTTACCCAAACAAGCCAAAACGGTTTTCCGTTTGGAACTTCATCTTTATTTGTTAAAAACTTAATTCCTTTTTCTACTGTACTACGCGCATGCATCGCACCGATATCAACGAACGCAGTTTTCTCTAATACATCAACAAATACAGGAGAAATATTTTCTAAACTTAATGCCCCAACGCCAAAACCACCATGTCCATCTGTTGAATCATTTTTCACGATATTAAAACCGATTTTTTTCTTTTTCTCTGTCATATGTAAACTCCTCCTCGCTTAATGATTAAAAAAGCCTGAAAATAGGCGCAATGATATTTTGTAAAAATACTAATACATATGGAATAACAACATTGAAAATAGGTTGAATTGTGTAATTGCTAAGCGGTGTAATAACAAGAATTAATAACGCAATTGATCCATACTTTTCATACTGTGTCATTTTCGCACGAATATTTGCTGGTGCTAAATCTTCCACAACGCGATAACCATCAAGTGGCGGGATTGGTAATAAATTAAATACAAGTAAAACAATATTAAGCATAATAAAAATTTGGAAAAATTGATCCAGCGTATCCGCTACTGCAAGTGGCATCGCATCTAACGCACCAAACGTTATTAAGCTATACCAAATAATTAAACCAATTGCACTTAAGATAAGATTACTTATCGGTCCCGCAATAGAAACTAATATTCCCGCAAGACGCGGTCTTTTAAAGTTATACGGATTAACAGGTACTGGTCTTGCCCAACCGAATCCAAGAATTAGTACAGCAATCATACCGATAGGATCTAAATGAGCCATCGGTGATAACGTTAAACGTCCTTGCTTTTTCGCTGTATCGTCTCCAAATTTATATGCAACATACGCATGTGCAAATTCATGCACAGATAGCGCAATAATAATTGCCATTGCTACCAATGGAATTTGTTGCAATGGGTATCTAAATAACTGATCCATAACTCATCTCCTCTTCCATATGTCAAAAAAAGAAATTATTTGTTTTTCCGATTGTTCTTCCTCATAATCCGCTATAATAAGAGTGTAACTTACATAAAAGGAGCGATTATACATGCCATACGTAACAGTGAAAATGCTAGAAGGACGCACAGAAGAACAAAAGAAAGCTCTTGCTGAGAAAGTAACAGCAGCAGTAAGCGAAACAACTGGTGCTCCTGAAGAAAACATCGTTGTTTTCATCGAAGAAATGTCTAAAAACCATTATGCAGTTGGCGGAAAACGCTTAAGCGACAAATAATTTCAAGTTTTTTCATAAGAAGCAGCTCTTAGCTGCTTCTTATTTCTTTCCTTCTAACAACTCGATAATTCTCTCTTTATATTTTCCTTTTCTTCCATCTTCATAGATTAAATCATGCGGATAGAATAGCTTTTGATCCGTTCGCTTCTTACCTGTAATCGCCTCAACAATATCCGATTCACGCGAAAGCTCTCTAAGTTCCCCGTTCGGCATAAGAAGTAAGATTGGCAGACGCTCTTCTTCTTCTCCTGCGCGGTAAAAGTCATACGGTAAATCCGATGTTGAATCCACAACTAAGTAATACTCTGGATCGAGTCCAATCTTTTTAAATAAGCTACTTAGCTCCATCCAATTATCTAAACCGTGCTTATCTGTAAACTCTACATATTTAAATAGATTTCGATTCATAAAACGGCGGCATAAGTCACTTAAAATCGGATCTTCTTCGTCTTGCCATACTTGGAAGTAATAATACATTACGTTCTCGTCTAACTTTAAATAATCCTCTACTGTCACTTCTTCTTCAAATAAAGAATAGAAATGAACAGGATGATTTTTAAACGCATAATACTTCTCATGCAACGATTTAGCTCGGTGTAAAATCTTCGTTAAAATTACTTCTGCACTACGTGTTACCGGATGAAAATATACTTGCCAATACATTTGATAACGGCTCATAATATAATGCTCTACAGCATGCATACCACTATTTTTAATGACAACTTGATTACCGTACGGGCGCATGACACGCAGTATACGTTCCATATCAAAGTTCCCATACTTTACACCAGTAAAATATGCATCTCTTAATAAATAATCCATACGATCGGCATCAATTTGGCTCGAAATCATACTAATCGCTAATTTATTAGTAGATGTTTTCGCAATTACATCTGCTACCTTTTGCGGGAAATCCTTATCAACACGGCTTAACACACGATTAATTTCCGTATCACCAACGATAATCTTTTGCGTAAATTTCTCATGATCTAACGAAAATACTTTTTCAAACGAGTGAGAAAATGGGCCGTGACCGACATCATGAAGTAATGACGCACATAAACATAACAATCTATCTTCAGCATTCCAGTTCGGTCTGCCATCAAACACATCATCAATCATACGACGAATAATTTCATATACACCTAACGAATGAGTAAAGCGACTATGCTCTGCACCGTGAAATGTAAAAAATGTCGTACCAAGCTGCTTAATACGGCGCAAGCGTTGAAATTCTTTCGTTCCGATTAAATCCCAAATAACGCGATCACGCACGTGTACATATTTATGTACTGGGTCTTTAAACACTTTTGTTTCGCTGAGTTTGTCGTTTAAATATACCACTTTCCGACACCCCCTTTCTTTACTGCATTCTTACTATATATTATAAACGATATAGGAAACAGAAAGAAATGAAAGACTATATTAATTCCTGTTATATAAAGAAAAATCACCTTTACCAAAGCAAAGGTGATTTTTCTTTATATATTATTTTCCTAAAATGAACTCAGTAACTTCGTCTAGGATCATTTCTTTACCTAGTGGGAAGTATCCTTTGTTTACATCTTCATTACTGATTGTAAATACATGGTTGTTTTTAACAGCGTTCATATTTTTCCAAATTGATTCTTCTTGGAATTCTTTTAGACGCTGAGAACCGTCACCAGTTGTAAATACGAATAAGTAATCTGGGTTGTAATCAATTAAAGCTTCTTTTTGTATTTGTACTAACGGTTTATCAGTTGGTGTACCTTTAACTGCTGGTAATTTTAAATCACCAAAGATTACGCTACCGTAACCGTAGTCACCGTATACACGGAATGCATTTGGATATGCAGCCATTTTCATGAATGTTGCATCGCCAGTTTTAGCAACGATTTTATCATGTAATTTGCTTGCTTTTTCATCATACTTTTTGAACCATTCTTTTGTTTCTTTCTCTTTACCGAAGATTTGACCTACTTCTTCGAATTTTGGACGCCATTGGTCTAATGGAGTCTTTAACATAACTGTTGGTGCAATTTTAGATAATTGATCATAAATCTTTTCTTGACGATTGTTTACAATAATTAAATCTGGTTTTGCAGCAGCCACTGCTTCGATGTTAATTTTATCGCCCCACGCAGAACCAACCGGTTTTACATCTTTCAATTTCTTCTCAATATGTGAATCAATTTTTTCTTGTGTTGTATTTGCAGTAATAATCGGTTTCATACCGAAAATTAATAATTCTTCTGTTGAACCACTAAGGTCAGCAATTTTCTTTGGATTTGCAGGAATTTTAATTTCCCCTTTTGCGTGTTGTACAGTGCGCTCTTCAGTTTTCGCATCTGCTTTCTTTTCTTCTTCTTTGTTAGAACAAGCTGCAAATAGTACAGAAGTAACAACTAGTACCATTGCTAATAGTGCCATTTTAAAATTCTTCATATTCCGACTCCTTCTAGCTGTATTTCTCTTATAATTTGCATGTAACTATAAGAAACGAAACAACATTTAATTAATATATTTTTATTAATTGTTGTTTATAACCCGTTCTAACGGGCGTTCAACTTCCCATCCGTGGGTAAGAAGCTCAACGTCCATTAGAACTCCCCCTCTCACCTCTTTAAGAGGGGGAAATTCTATTAATTACGCTTTTTTACGCAATTGATTATTAATCATCGCTAAATCGTATGTTAAACAAATTGGTTTACAGTTTACTGGACATGGAACGATTTGAGCTTCGATTTCAAATACATTTCGAAGCGTTTCACTTGTCATAACTTCATCTGGCGTTCCTTGTTTCATTAACTTCCCAGCTTTTAATGCAATCATATGATCAGAGAAACGAGAAGCATGATTTAAATCGTGAATAACCATAACAATCGTTCTGCCTTCTTCTTTGTTTAACTTCTTCAGTAAGTTTAGTACCTCAAGTTGATGAGCCATATCTAAGTATGTTGTTGGTTCATCTAACACAAGTAAATCTGTGCCTTGTGCAAGAGCCATCGCAATCCATACACGTTGACGCTGACCACCTGATAAAGCTTCTGCTGGACGATTTGCGAATTCTGTCATCCCCGTCACTTCAAGTGCCCAATGAATGTAGCGATAATCCTCTTCTTTCAATGTTCCAAATCCTTTTTGATGAGGAAAACGTCCATATGAAACAAGTTCAAACACAGTAAGGCCTGTTGGCACTTCTGCAGTTTGTGGTAAAATCGCCATTTTCTTTGCGATTTCTTTCGTTGGCTGTTTCTCAATTGCTTTTCCATCAAGATAAACAGTACCTCGTTTTGCTTTCAAAATACGAGAAGCCGTTTTTAATAATGTGGATTTCCCACAACCATTTGGTCCAATAATCGTTGTAATTTGTCCTTCCGGAATTTCAACTGTTAATCCATCTATAATTAACCCTTCATTATACCCAACAGATACCGCATCAACTGCTAAAGTTGCCATACAAAAAGCCTCCCTTTATTTTGTCCTCATAAGTAAATATATGAAATATGGTGCACCAATTACAGAAATAACAAGACCGACCGGTATTTCTGAAGTTGGTAACACACTTCTTGAAATTACATCTGCAAATAAAAGCAAGAACGTTCCTATTAATGCAGCCGTTGGTAACATAATTTGATGTTTACCACCAACGAGGCTTCTCGCTAAATGCGGAGCCATTAAACCGATAAAACCAATACCGCCCGCAACAGCGACAGATGCACCAGCTAAACAAACTGCAATAAATAATAATTTACGTCTTTCCTTTTCTACGTTTACACCAAGACCAACTGCTGTAGAGTCGCCTAAATTCATTACATTTAATATGTGCGCTTTACTAATGGCAAGTGGTAAGAAAATAACCATCCATGGGAGTACACTTAGTACGAACTTCCAATCTGTTCCCCATAAACTTCCTGCCAACCAAATCGTTGCAAAACGGAAGTCGTTAGATGTCATCTTCATAGAGAAAATTAAACTAACCGCACCAAATCCGGCTGCAACAGCGATACCAACAAGAATTAATCGAGTGGATGAAACGCCGTCTTTCCATGCTAGTAAATAAATAATAACCGCTGCTAATATCGCACCAACTAGCGCAAAGAATGGAAGGATAAATACAGATAAAAATGTACCTGTTCCAACTTTTCCAAAGAAAAAGTAGACGAATACAACAACTGTTAATCCCGCTCCAGCGTTAATACCTATAATACCTGGATCAGCAAGTGGATTTCGTGATAACCCTTGCAAAATTGCACCTGACATAGCTAATGCAGAACCAACTAATATAGCAATAACCATACGTGGCATACGAAATTCAAATAAAATAACAGATTGATCTTCTGCACCTAATCCAACCAATGACTTTAATACATCTATTGGAGGAATTTTAAATGTTCCTGTATTTAAACTTATTAAAAATATAGCAACAATTAATCCTACTAAAATCGTTAAAATAGAAACGTTCTTTTTTGTTAAGACGCTCGTCCTCACATCTTTCCTCTCCCTTCATTACGTGCTAAGTAGAGGAAGAATGGCACCCCAATTAGCGCTGTAATTGCTCCAATTGGCGTTTCAAATGGTGGATTAATAATGCGAGATAACATATCTGCACATTCAATTAGCAATCCACCTAAGACCGCAGAACATGGAATAACCCATCTATAATCTGAGCCTACAAGGAAACGAGTCATATGCGGAATTACAAGTCCAACAAATCCAACTGATCCTGCCATAGAAACCGCAGAACCTGTTAATACAAGAACAAGTACTGTTCCGATAAATTTAATTAATGTCGTATTTTGACCAAGTCCAATCGCAATTTCTTCACCAAAGCTTAAAATTGTGATATATCTCGACATCATAATTGCTATAACGAGACAAACAAGACCAATCGGTACTAACATATTAATACTTTGCCATTTCACTCCGGCAACACCGCCTGCATTCCACATACTTACCTCTTGGGCAAGGTTGAAATACAATGCAATTCCAGATGAAATTGCCCCTAATAAAGCACTAATTGCTGCACCTGCTAAAGCTAATTTCACAGGCGTTAATCCACCTGGTGAAGAAGACCCAATACCATATACAATGCTCGCTCCAAACGCAGCTCCAATAAAAGATGCAATAACAAACATTAAATAAGGTGAATTAGGGAAAAATGCATACATAATTGCAATTCCGAATACAGCACCATCTGTAATCCCCATTAACGATGGAGATGCAAGTGGATTTCGTGTCATACCTTGCATAATTGCACCTGATACCGCTAAAAAAGCACCTGCAACTACGCCCCCTATTGCTCTAGGCATGCGAAGTTCTTGAATTACGTTATGATGCGTGATAGACCCATCAAACTGAAATACAGCTTGCCAAACGGTATTTAAACTAATATCTGCTGCACCAAACGAAATAGAAACTGCCATGCTTAAAGCTAACAAAATTGTACCTGCTATTAAAATAATAGAAGCAACGAGCGGTCTGCTCTTAATCTCTTTAACATTCACATCTTGCTGTTCTATACTCCTTGCGCTCGCTTCCATCCCTCAACCATCCTAACCAACAACATATATTTAATAAAATGAAATTTATTCTCAAATAATAATAAAAAAATTAGGTGAATTGACCTTTTTCATGATAATGATTATCAGAATCAGACACTTTCTATTCTACCTACCACGTCAAAAGACTGTCAACCATTATTTTGAAATACGAATTCATACAAAACGCTATCTCATAGGCATAAAAAAAGAAGAGTAATCTGTTCACTCTTCTTTTTCTTACTTATTTAACTTTGCTTCAATTTTTACAATTAATTCGTCTTCTGTTGGAGCCGCAACTGGACGATTATTTACAAACGCGAATGATTTTTTACGACCAGGGCCACAGTAAGACTGACATGCAACCTCAATCGTTGCACATGAATCTACTTTTTTTAACTTCGGAATCAGCGTTTTAACGTTCGTCGCCTGACAATCATCACACACACGAAATTCGTTTCCCATTATATATAACACTTCCTCTATTTTAAACTTTTCACAAGTACATTTAAAAATAAACACTAAATGGTATTTTACCGCTCTTTGAAGCTTGTTGCAAGTCTCCGGGCGTAGCTCTATTCCTATATAAAGCTACCTATTTTTTATATTTTCTCCTTCAAAAGCTTTCATCATTCATAGCCACATTTCTTCTCTTCATTGAAATCTACCATATTTTTAAAAGCTTTGTATAAAAGCTCATTTTTTTGCCCATTATAAAAATAGGAAGTTCATAAAAAGAAAGGGAGTTGAATCTATGAAAGTAAGACAAGATGCTTGGACAGACGAGGACGATTTATTACTTGCTGAAACGGTGCTTCGCCATGTTCGAGAAGGAAGTACTCAATTAAATGCTTTTGAAGAAGTAGGAGATCAGTTAAATCGTACATCTGCTGCTTGTGGTTTCCGCTGGAATGCTGTTGTTCGCTATAGCTATGAACAAGCTCTTCAACTAGCAAAAAAACATCGTAAAGATAAAATGCGTGCTGCGGGCGGTGAACAGACAAAAAAACGTTTGCTTTACACACCACCAGCTTCAGCGGCGGCGATAACTGATTATGAAGAACACGTACCGTATGAAACAGCTGTTCAATATACAGAAGCTACTCCATATCAAAAGCCGACTGTCCCTGCTCCAAAAAGCTCAATAACAATGCAAGATGTTATTTACTTTTTACAAACAGTTGGATCTTCAAATATAAAAGTAACAGCTCTTGAAAACGAGAATACGAGATTGAAACAAGAAATTAAAACGCAAATCCTGCGAAATGAAGAACTAGAAAAGAAACTAGAAAAATTAGAACAACAATCTCATACTGTACAAGAGGATTACGAAACACTAATGAATATTATGAACCGTGCTCGTAAATTAGCAGTAATGGATGATGAGGAACGCTCACAAACATCTTTCCGCATGGATCGAAACGGTAACTTAGAAAAAATTGCAGAATAAAAAGGATGCATGCAATGCATCCTTTTTATTCTTTCACCTCTAAACTTCCCTTTATATATGAGAAAACCCCTTTCTACATTTTTTGCTATAATAGAGATTGTCATTTTAAAAATAAGGGGTTAGTTATATGAGCAATTCCCGTTCGATTTTATCTCAGCCAGAGTGGCGTATTGTAGATCAGTCTAGTTTAGGACCAACTTTCCATGCACTTCAGTCATTCGCAATGGATGACACGTTATGCACAAGTATTGGAAATGGTCTATCCGCTGCAACAATGCGCTCTTGGGTTCATCACAATACAATTGTTCTTGGCATTCAAGATTCACGCCTACCACATTTAGAAGAAGGTATTTCCTTTTTAAAAGAAAACGACTTCAATGTTATCGTTCGTAATTCTGGTGGACTTGCTGTCGTACTTGATGAAGGTGTTTTAAACGTATCACTTTTATTCCAAGAAACAGAAAAGGGTATTGATATCGACCTTGGATACGATACGATGTGGCATTTAATTAAGGAAATGTTAAAAGATTACGATGTTACTATCGAAGCAAAAGAAATTGTTGGTTCTTATTGTCCTGGTAGCTACGATTTGAGCATTCGCGATCAAAAATTTGCTGGTATTTCTCAGCGTCGTATTCGCGGAGGCGTTGCTGTACAAATTTACTTATGTGCGACAGGAAGCGGATCTGAGCGTGCCGCACTCGTTCGTGATTTTTACAACGTAGCAATTCAAGGCGAAGAAACAAAATTTACGTATCCTGAAATTGTACCGAGTACGATGGCTTCACTATCTGAATTACTTGGCGAAACAATTACAGTGCAAGATTTAATGATGCGCCTTTTAAAAACGTTGCAACAATTCGCGCCAAAGTTAACCTCATCTCAGCTAACAGTAGATGAAGTTCCTTTATATGAGACGAATTTACAACGTATTATTGACCGTAATAATAAGGCACTTGGCTTAGAGAAATAAAAACCGCCGCTATAGCGACGGTTTTTTTATATACATGCTTTTATTTTTTCACCACAACAAATTGCTTATCTTCTAAGAAAAATGTTTCTCCTAATTGTTCAATATATTTTTTCTTATTTAACTTAATGTGCTTGCCGAATTGAAGGTTTTTCAAATCAATTGTAATGTCTAGCTTATCATCTTTCTCATGTTCCTCTTCTCCATCTAAACAACTGTAGATTTCTATTTCTTCACCATCATTTAAATTGCTATTTATATAATGAAATAATACTTTCACACCTTCCCCCGGTCTCCCTAAATATCCATCCATTTCATAGACCCACATTTTATGAAAGTGTTTTTTGATCGGCTCATAGTACGTTTCTAATTTCACAATCGTTATAAAATCCCCTTCAATCATTCCGTAATCCCCTACTGGTAGTTCTTTATTTGCCGCAATAAATTGGTGTACTGTCACTTTCATCCCTCCCCCTATTATTAAAATTATATATATTCCTTAAAGATTTAAAACTACTTAAATTTTAAAGGATAAACAAAAAAGACCACCCTCATTTCAAAAGAAATAGGGTGGTCTTTTTTCAGAGTGTTGGGAAACCCTTTTGGTCTTATCCCTGTCAAGTAGACAATATTAAAAAGACTAAGCAGCCATCGAGATTCGATATTCTATCGGAGCTCGGTGGTTGAGTCGTTTTTGGAACCGTTTATAGTTATAAAAATAAATATACTCTTCAATTGCTTGTATTAAATCTGCTTCTGTTTTAAAATGATTCAAATACAACATTTCCGATTTAAAATGGGAGAAAAATGACTCAATACAGGCATTATCATGGCAGTTTCCTTTGCGAGAGTGGCTGCCAATGATACCTAAACCTAAAAGTCGTTTGTTGTAGGCGTGAGATGTGTACTGGAATCCCTGATCTGAATGGAGAATGGTTCCACGCACATCTCTTTTTTGTGCCAACATTTCAATTGTATCTAATACAAGTTCATTATCGTTGCGCTTGGATATTTTCCAAGAAACAACTTCGTTATTATAAATATCTTGTACAACAGAAAGATACCGAAATCCCTCTTGGAATCGTAGGTAAGTAATATCTGTAACAAGCGCTTCATTTTGTTGGCGATCTTTGAATTCACGGTTTAAAACATTCGGAAAAACATTGGAATAGTTCCCTTTAAAGAAGCGACGCTTCTTTCGAATAATAGATTGAATGTTGAGCTCGCTCATTAAGCGATATACTTTTTTGTGATTTATAAAGTATCCCTCTTCCTGTAAAGCGATTTTCATACGTGGATAACCATATTCCTTGTGCCTTACATGAATAGATTGTATTACTTTTTTTAATCGTTTCTCGGATTCTAGTCGTATGTTTTTCATACTTTTTGTATGAATCCACTTATAGTAACTTGAACGATGTACACCCGCAAATTTCGTAAGCCATATAACTGGATATTTCCCCTTTAATGATTCAATGATATGATATCTCACCGTATATTTTAGTGCACCTCCATTTACAGATTCGGATACTGCTTTTTTAAATATTCAACCTGTGCCTTATAGTAGTCACGTTCCTCTTCAATCGTCTTAAAATGAACGCGTTTGCCTTTTAGAGGATTTGATATACCTTTCATTCCACCATTTTTTCCACGAGTATCTGTAATTTCACCAGATTCTTTATATTTTTTCACCCAATTTTTTAGTTGTGTAGAGCTTCTAATCTGATATTTTTCTTTTATCATATTATAACTTCCTTCTCCGTTTAAATAACTTTGAACAGCCGTTAACTTTAATTCTTCTGAATATGTAATAAATGTTGAACCTTTTTTAGTCATGAAAAATCCCCTCCAAGTAATAGTGTAACATCCATGTATGTATGTACATGGTCTTTTTACACCGTCTAATTAAAGGGGATAATATCACTTTAGGGTTCCCAACACTCTGGAATCTTTTTTGATTTTAGCGAAAGAAAACAACAAAAAATAGTAGAATTTAGAAAAATAGCCCTCCACCAACCCCTTTTTGGTTAGATGGAGGGCTATTTTTTTCATGTTTTGACAAGCGGCGGTGAGGTAAGCCTGCATTTGGACAGATTTCAGCCCTCGAAACCGAGCATATCGATAGCCATGTAGTTCTTTTGCATCCGCAAAGCTTCGCTCTATAGTTGAACATCGTACTTTATACAACTTTTTCCCTGTAGCTGTTAGTTTGTTTTTTCTAGCGATATCTTTATATTTCTCCCATATATGATGGGTGATAACTTTTTGTTTTTGTTTCTTTGAAAAGCATACCTCACGTAGCGGACAAACAGCGCAGTCTTCTGGATTCGATTTATATTGACGATATCCTTCGCGATCCGTTGTCGCATATTCTAAAATACATCCCATCGGACAAGCAAATGCATTCATTTCTTCTACATATTTAAATTGGCTTTTCGGTACTTCTTTATTTCTCTTTCCAAATCGGCGATACCCCATCACCATAAATATATTTCTTTCTGATAACTTCTTACAGATATATCCTGTAAAATAGCCTGCATCAAGAGCTACAGCTTCCACTTCAAATCCGAATTTATCAACTTGAGCTTGTAGACGTGCTAAATACGGCTCGGAATCTGCCATATTTCCAGCCGTTATATAGGTATCTGTAATAATATTGTACTTCGCATCAGTCGTACGATGATCTAAAAAATGAAAACCGTTCGGTTTTCCATCTCTCATTAAAAATCCACTATCTGGATCCGTTGTACTTATCCGAGTTTTTTTAGTAGGGGTATCACTTTCCTTTCTAGGTTTTAATTCTTTTTTCCGTGCGCCTCACGATCTTCGATTACCGCAGCTTCTAGTTCATCTATATAGAACTTTGCCTTTTCTTTTTTATATTTATGTACAAATTTATTTTTATTGGCATTGGCCTTAATGTGTGTGGAATCTGTCATCAACGCACGTCCTCCTACCATACGGCGCTCCGTCGCTTGTCTCACAATCTCATCAAAAATTTCTTCGAAAATATTTGTATGAACGAAACGAGTACGGCGATTCCAACTGATTGTAGAATGATCTGGAATTGTATCTGATAGAGAGAACCCTAAAAACCAACGGTAGGCAATGTTCGTTTTAATCTCCTTTTCCAATTGACGCTCAGAACGAATACCATAAAAATATCCAATAAACATCATCTTAAATAAAACGATAGGATGGATTGACGGACGGCCATTGTTTTCACAATAATAAGGGCGTAACTTCTCCTCAATAAAATCAAAACTAATTGTCGCTTCAATCGCACGAAGGAAATGATCTTGTGGAACCAATTCTTCTACAGAAACAGATACACGCTCGTCGCGATGATTTTTTAAAGCACCCATCATAAGAAATCTCTCCTTTTCCTCTTTTTTATCAGTGTTGACACATAAAAAGAGGTTCAGACACAAAAATAGGCTGTGGAGAAGGCTTTCTCCACAGCCTGAAAAAAGACCACCCTCATTTCAAAAGAAATAGGGTGGTCTTTTTTCATATTAATTCATTATAGAATTAAAGTGCTTGAGCTGCTGTAATTAAAGCTAACTTGTACACTTCTTCTTCGTTACATCCACGAGATAGATCATTTACAGGCATGTTTAAACCTTGTAAGATTGGTCCTACTGCTTCGAAGTTACCTAAGCGTTGAGCGATTTTGTAGCCGATATTACCAGCTTCTAAGCTTGGGAATACGAATACGTTAGCATCACCTTTAATTGTAGAACCTGGAGCTTTCTTCTCAGCTACAGATGGTACGAATGCAGCATCGAATTGGAATTCTCCATCTAAAGTTAATTCAGGAGCCATTTCTTTTGCAATGCGAGTTGCTTCTACAACTTTTTCTGTTTCTGGAGATTTCGCAGAACCTTTTGTAGAGAAGCTTAACATAGCAACGCGTGGGTCAATACCGAATAGTTCAGCAGTTTTCGCACTTTCGATACCAATTTCAGCTAAATCTTGGCTGTTTGGTGCAATGTTAATTGCGCAATCAGCGAATACATACTTCTCTTCTTCACGTACCATGATGAATACGCCTGAAGTTTTTGTAACGCCTGGTTTTGTTTTAATAATTTGAAGCGCTGGACGAACTGTATCCGCTGTAGAGTGAGCTGCACCACTTACTAAACCTTGTGCTTTGCCCATGTATACAAGCATTGTACCGAAGTAGTTTTCGTCTTTAAGAATTTTACGAGCATCTTCTTCTGTTGCTTTACCTTTACGGCGTTCAACGAACGATGCTACCATTGCATCCATCTCTTCGTATGTAGCTGGATCGTAAATATCAACACCTGCTAATGTTAAGTTCATGCTAGCAGCTTTTGCGCTAATTTCTTCTTTATTACCAACTAAAATTGGTTTTACTAACTCTTCTTTTGCTAAACGCTCTGCAGCGCCTAAAATTCTTTCATCAGTTCCTTCAGGAAGTACGATAGAAATGCCTTTTCCTTGAACTTTTTCTTTTACTGCTGTAAATAAATTGCTCACGAATAAACCCTCCTACAAATGTTAAAAACTCTACCTTTAAGAATACTTCTTTTCAGCTATATTTTAAACTTATAGCTCCCAAAAAATAGATAAAATGAAAATGATTATATTTTCATAAAATTCAGCCGAGAAAAAAAGCCTACTTAAGCCTTATTTTCTCCCGTTTTCCAGTAAATATAAATGTGACAGTTTTATGCACCGAAACTTTATTTAGATGTTTTTAATCCTATATATGCTATAGTTAACGTGTAAAATATCATTAACTGAGGTGAATAGAATGAGTGAAGCAACAACAACGTTAGATGGCTGGTATTGTTTACATGATTTACGTTCTATTGATTGGGCAGCATGGAAAACATTATCTAGTGACGAACGCGGACAAGCAGTGTCTGAATTTTTAAATGTCGTTGAAAAATGGAACGAAGTAGCTACTGCAAAAAAAGGCAGTCATGCAATGTATACAGTTGTTGGTCAAAAAGCAGATATTATGCTTATGATCTTACGTCCAACAATAGAAGAGTTAAATGAAATCGAAACAGAATTAAATAAAACAACATTAGCTGAATATTTAGTTCCTGCATATTCTTACGTATCTGTTGTTGAACTAAGCAACTATCTTCCAGCTGATGAAGACCCATACCAAAACCCACAAGTCTTAGCTCGCTTATATCCTGAGTTACCGAAAGCAAATCACATTTGCTTCTATCCAATGGATAAGCGTCGCCAAGGTAATGATAACTGGTATATGCTTCCTATGGATGAACGTAAGAAACTTATGTACAGCCATAGCAAAATCGGTCGCCAATACGCAGGGAAAGTACGCCAAGTAATTTCAGGATCAGTCGGATTCGACGATTTCGAGTGGGGCGTAACATTATTTGCTGACGATGTTCTTCAATTTAAGAAGCTTATATATGAAATGCGCTTCGATGAAGTAAGTGCTCGTTACGGTGAATTCGGTACATTCTTCGTTGGGAACATTTTACCAGACGAAAAAGTAGAGAAATTTTTACACATATAATAATGAAAAAGGAACGAATTTCGTTCCTTTTTTTATTATCCTCTATATTTACCCACAAAAAACTTCTTTTCTCTGCAAATTTGAACAAAAATCGACAAATTCTTTTCAATTTCCTTACAAAATTGTAACCTTTCTATATCCAAATTTATGCTAAAATGGTACGAGCTATATGCTAATAACGATGCGAAGGTGATAATGTATATGAAGAAAATCTTGTCTATTTTACTAGTGTCTCTATTGTCAATTTCTTCCTTAGGAGTAACAACATCCCATGCAGAAGAAAAAATACATATAGAGGCAGCTGCTGCACTGCTATTTGATGCGGATACAGGAAAAATACTGCATGAACAAAATCCAGATGAATTACTAGCTATCGCTAGTATGTCAAAATTAATTGTTATTTATGCCGTATTAGAAGCAATTAAAGAAGGAAAAATCACTTGGGATACGAAAGTAACTATTTCTGATTACGCTTATGAAGTTTCACGTAATAATGAATTCTCTAACGTGCCGTTCGAAAAAGGACGTCAATATACTGTAAGAGAATTATACCATTCTATCGTTATCTTCTCTGCAAATGGATCTAGCATTGCTTTAGCAGAATTACTTGCAGGAAGTGAAAAGAACTTCTTAAATCTCGCAAATGAACATGCGAAAAAACTAGGGTTAAAGAAATATAAATTTGTAAACGCTACTGGGTTAAATAACGCTGATTTAAAAGGAAAACATCCTGAAGGAACTGATCCGAATGGAGAAAACTCCATGTCAGCTCGCGATATGGGTATTCTTTCAAAAACAATTATTACAAAGTATCCAGAAATGCTAGAGGATACAAAACAAAGATTTAGAAACTTCCCAGATAATCATCCGAAACCAATTCGTATGGAAAACTGGAACTGGATGTTACCAGGTGCTGCTTTCGCTTATGAAGGAGCAGATGGTTTAAAAACAGGAAGTTCTGATACTGCTGGATATGGCTTCACTATTACAGCAACACGTGGTGATTTACGCCTCATTTCAGTTATTATTAAAACAAAATCAATGGATGAGCGTTTCACAGAATCTCGTGCATTAATTGAATATGGATTTAATAACTTCGAAAAACAGAAATTAAAAATAGATAAAAATAACAAAATTTCTGTAGTAAAAGGAAAAGAAGACTACGTAACAGTTGCACCAGAAAAAGAAGTGACAGTAGTTACTGCAAAAGGTAGCAAATCACCTTACAAAATTTCTACTGAAGCAGATAAATCACTTGCTGAAGATGGGCATTTAGTTGCTCCTATTAAGAAAGATGCAAAGGTAGGTTCAATCGTCTTAGAGCCAACTGATAAATATGGTTTCTTAGACGGAAATAAAAGTATAAAAGTTACTGCAAAAGCGACTGAAGAAGTAGAAAAAGCAAATTGGTTCGTATTAACAATGCGTTCAATTGGCGATTTCTTCTCAAACTTATGGTCTAAAGTATTTTAATGATGAAAAGCTAGCTCACGCTAGCTTTTTTTATTTTCCCCTCTAGATGTAAAACTTCGTTTGGTTGTCATATCTGCGTCCTTTTTCTCATACGTATGAACTAGTAATTGTTCCACACTTCATCTAGAAATGAACCTCTTTCTACAAGGCATTCCAAAAAGAGAGGTGACACATAATGGGTGTTATCGCGTATAACGAAGAAGATGTTAAGTTATTAGCTAGACTGATGCGTGCTGAAGCCGAAGGAGAAGGCCAACAAGGGATGTTAATGGTCGGAAACGTTGGGGTAAATCGTGTCCGCGGAAATTGTTTAGATTTCAAAAAAATACGTAATTTACGTCAAATGGTTTATCAAAATCCTGGTGGTTTTGAAGCAACTCAAAAAGGGTATTTTTATCAACGAGCGAGAGAACAAGATATTGCCTTAGCCCGCCGGACAATTCAGGGACAACGTTTTTGGCCCGCCAACTTCGCCTTATGGTTCTTTAGACCTGAAGGTCCCTGCCCACCAACTTGGTATGACCAACAAAATTCTGGTCGCTTTAAAAAACACTGCTTCTTCCAACCATCTGGTGGAGATTGTCCAGGCGTATATTAAGGAATGAAAATGAGGAGGGATTTTTGAATGACACAGCAACAAAACCCGTACTACGGAACAGGTTTTTATCAACCATCTGGAACTTATGTGCAACCGCAACAAATGACCCCACAGCAGCAGCAACAGCAACAACAACAGCAAGCGATGCAACAACAAGCTGCTCAAGCTCAACTTGCAGTTTCTCAAGGTATGTTACCACTAGAGCAATCGTATATTGAAAACATCCTTCGTTTAAATAAGGGTAAGCCAGCTACAGTTGTAATGACTTATGAACGCGGTAGTTCGCTTGGTACACAATCTTATACAGGGATCATCGAGGCAGCTGGCCGTGATCATATCGTAATTAGTGAGCCGAAATCTGGAAAACGCTTTTTACTACTAATGATTTATTTAGATTATGTAGAATTCCCAGGAGAAATTACGTATTTACCTGGTCAACAAGCAACTTATGCTCCAAGACCATAAAAAAAAGCTGGCGAATGCCAGCTTTTGTTTTTTATAACCCTTTTACAACTGCAGTTCCGACTAAAATCCACGCCACAATAAACGCTACACCACCAAGGGGTGTAATTGGGCCAAAGAATTTAATACCTGTTGTACTTAATGCATAAAGACTGCCTGAGAACATAATAATCCCAGCTACCATAAGCCAACCCGCAGTGCTTAAAAGTGATGATTGCATTTTGTCCATTAATAGAGCAACTACGAATAAGCCACCTGCATGAAACATTTGATATGTAACGCCCGTCTTCCACACTTCTAACATTTTTGCAGAAATTTTATTTTCTAAACCATGTGCTCCAAAAGCCCCTAATGCAACAGATAGCCCCGCTGCAATACAACCTAGTAAAAAGAAAATTTTCATCTTAATTCCCCTTTTTATTTTTATCATAAGCAATTTTCACATATAATCCAAACGATTTAATCCCTAAAAATCAAATAAAGAATTACCATTTGCACCTTCTTCTTTTATATACACAGGTTCTCCAGAAACTGGCATAACCGGTTGAACTGTTGTTATAGGCTGAGATCCGATTATTTGTGATTGAACTTGTGGTTCTCTATACGTAGAAGGCTCAACTTGTTCATCTAATAATAAATCACATAATGCACGCACAACTAATAAATGCTCTTTTGATTTTTGTCCTTCACTACTTTTTGCCTTTGCAATTTCACTCGCCATTTTATTTAAAACCTTATCGCTAGATACTTGCATTCCTTGTCACCTCTTACTTTGTAGTTCTTTCTCAAATTGCCTCAGTTTCTCCACTGAACCAAATACTATTATCATATCATGTTCTTGCAGTTTTTCCTGCCCCGTTGGATTATGGATAATATCCCCATCTCTTAAAATCGCTAAAATTGTTACACCAAATTGATTTCTCACATTACTCTCTAATAACGATTTACTAGCTAAGTTAGAATCTTTACCAACTTGAATTTCTTCAATTACAAATGATTGCTCTATTCCATACAATACTGTATCAATATAATGCACTGTTAACGGATTCGCAATATCCAACCGTTAATACAGTAATCATCGTCATCCAAAATGCTTAAAACAAGCTAATCTCTTCAATTGTCATAAATCATAGCATTCCTAGAATTACAACAAAAGTCATACATATAACCGCTATCCATAATTGCTTCCGTACATTCATATTATGTTTCAACTCTTTTCTCTATCTACAATCTTTGCCAGAGGAAATGAAATACGTATATACTAGAAAACGGAATCTATGAAAGAGGTTGATATAATGAAGCTATTTCTTTCTGCCTTACAATGGGCACTATTTATTTTAGCTGGAAGTCTTATTGTACCAATTAGTGTCGCAACTAGTTACGGCCTTGATGGCACTGAAGCTATCGCGTTTGTACAAAGAACATTATTTGTTCTCGGTTTTGCCGGTCTCTTGCAAGCCATATTTGGTCATAAACTTCCTATCCAAGAAGGTCCTGCAGGCCTTTGGTGGGGAATTTTCTCCTTGTATGCAAGTTTAGGCGTCGTACTATTTGGATCAAGCAATGAAACACTTAAGGTCCTTCAGTACGCTTTCCTATTAAGTGGCATCATTTGTATTATTCTTAGTGTTTTTGGACTTATTGATAAACTAGTTCGTTACTTTACACCGACAGTAATTGGAACGTATTTATTCCTTTTGGTCGCACAACTTAGTGGCTCCTTCTTAAAAGGCATGTTTGGCCTTGATGGACAACATACAGAAGTACAGCCAAAGGTATTTATTCTTTCACTCATTGTTATTTTACTATCTTTTTTCATTATGAAGCTACCTATTATTGGACAATATTCCGTTCTTTTCAGTATCGTCTGCGGCTGGATATTATTTGCGTGCTTCGGATTATCTAATCCAGTAACACCTGTGACAGATATAATTCGTCTTCCATCTCTGTTCGTTTTCGGAATGCCTCGCATTGAATGGAACATGGCAATTACGGTAGTTTTCGTCACACTACTACTTCTAACAAATATGTTAGCAAGTATTCGCGTTGTACAAAAGGTTGTTTCTAAGTATGAAGAAGATGCTCCAGATCGCTTCAAACAAGCTGGCATTATAACAGGAATAAATCAATTGCTAGGCGGTCTATTTTCAGCCATTGGTCCTGTTGCCATTTCTGGATCCGCAGGATTTATTGCAACGACAAATATTTATAAGCGCCTTCCATTTATGTTAGGGTCAAGCTTTATCATTCTTGTTAGTATATTCCCAAAGATTACTTCATTCTTTGCAGCCATCCCCGTTGCAGTTGGGTATGCTGCAATTTATCCTGTATTTGCAAGCATGATTGGTCTCGCTTTCCGCGAATATGACACTGTACAAAATAAAGAACAATTATTTAAAGTAGCAGGCCTTTCAATCTTTACAGGAGTCGGCGTTATGTTCGTTCCAGCAGGAGCGTTTTCTACGCTACCACCATCTTTAGCTTCATTTTTAAGTAACGGTCTTGTTCTTGGATCTGTAATGGCTATCTTGCTGGAAATATTATTTTCTCGTTCGCACGAAAAACAACCATCGTAAATTGGAAAACTTCCATTATTGCACTCTATCTTTAGAGTTGTTACGATAATGATAAATTATCATGGGCAACACGCTCATGATAATTTATACTAACAATGCAGAACTTCTCCTAGTTTCATGCAAAGAAGTTCGATGTCTTACTATATATTCCCCACTATCTTCATAAAAATTTATTTCTATTTCAACAAAGAAAGGAATTTTCTATATGACTTATAAAATGATTGTTTTAGATTTAGATGATACTTTATTACGCGACGACCATACAATTTCACCTCGTACGAAAGAGGCTTTAATGACAGCACAAGAGCAAGGAGTTAAAGTTGTACTTGCTTCTGGGCGCCCAACGTTTGGTATGCGCAATGTTGCAAAAGAACTTCGTTTAGAGGAATACGGTAGCTTCATTCTATCTTTTAACGGCGCAAAAATTATTAATTGTAAAACAAATGAAGAAATCTTCAGTAGTACGCTATCTCCTGAAATCGTTCACAACCTATTTGAAATTAGTAAAACTGAAGACGTATGGATTCATACTTATATTGGCGATGATATCGTAACGGAAGAAAATAATCCGTATACTGAAATTGAGGGCGACATTACTGGTATGCCAATCGTTGTAGTAGATGATTTTAAAGCCGCTGTAACAGAGCCTGTAGTAAAAGTATTAATGAACAAAGAAGCTGAACGTCTTGTTGAAGTAGAAAAGAAACTACAAAAACAACTAGAAGGCCAATTAAGCGTTATGCGTTCTAAACCATTCTTCTTAGAATTTACTGAACATGGTGTTACAAAAGGAACGAGCTTAAACCAATTAATCCAAAAACTTGGTATTAAACGCGAAGAAGTTATTGCAATGGGCGATAGCTATAACGATCAAGCGATGATTGAATTTGCTGGTCTTGGCGTTGCGATGGGCAATGCACCCGATGATATTAAAGAAATCGCAAACTATGTGACAGATACAAATATGAACGATGGTGTTGCTAAAGTTGTAGAGAAATTTGTACTAAAAAGCGAAGCGCTTGTTTAATATTTTCATTCATAAAACCTATTTGAAGTCAAATACTTCAAATAGGTTTTTATTTAAATTGCAATGCTTTTGTGACTATATTTTGAACTTTGCACTATTCTCGTAGTGTAAACTTTCTTTTTGTATATAATTAAACAAAATAGACTATTTTATTTTGAAAAAGAATACAAATTTACTATATACAAGCATACATTAAAGGAGGCTACTTCATGTTATCTACACCAATCGGAAGATTAAGAGCAATCGGCTTAATTGAGGGGATTTCTTTTCTATTACTATTATTTGTAGCAATGCCATTAAAATATTTTGCAGGGTTTGCAACAGCTGTTAAAATTACAGGCATGGCTCATGGCGTTTTATTTATTCTATTCATCTTTGCAGTAATTCAAGTAACAATCGTACACCGTAAATCAATTTTATGGGCACTTGGGGCATTCGTTTCATCAGTTATCCCATTCGGTACTTTTGTACTAGATGCAAAACTAAAGAACGAACAACAATAATAAAAAGGTAGTTAACAACTGTTAACTACCTTTTCTATTTATAAATTTGGAATTTCCCAATCAATTTCTCTTTCGCCCATATTAGCTAAAATCGTATTTACTTTAGAGTACGGCTTACTTCCAAAGAAACCTCGTCTTGCTGATAATGGACTTGGATGTACAGACTCGATAATACGATGACTCGTATTCGTAATTAACTTTTTCTTCGCCTGAGCATGGCGTCCCCATAATATGAAAATAACTGGCTTTTCACGTTCATTTAATAGCTCAATTACGCGATCTGTGAAATGCTCCCATCCTTTTCCTTTATGAGAATTCGCCTCACCTTGACGAACCGTTAACACAGTATTTAATAGTAAAACCCCTTGCTCCGCCCATTTTACTAAATAACCATTATTCGGAATTTCATAATCGTATTCATCTCGAAGTTCTTTGTACATATTTAGCAATGATGGCGGCGTTTTAATACCAGGTTGTACCGAAAAGCTTAAACCATGCGCTTGATTCGGTCCATGATATGGGTCTTGTCCTAAAATAACGACCTTTGTATTTTCATAACTTGTATACTGAAGAGCGTTAAAAATATCTTCTACCTTTGGATAAATCACATGCTCCTCATACTCTTCTTTTAAAAAGTTAGCTAAATTTTGATAGTATTCTTTCTCAAATTCTGGCCCCAGTAATGGTCCCCAATCATTCTGCAAAATGTTTTCCATGCCTTCACTTCCTATCCAATTAATTCACCATATCCTGCCTTGTAAATACTACAAACGAAATGATAAGAGATACTACTGCCCAAACCGTTAAATTTATTAAAGAAAATCCCATTGATAACCCTTGTAATGCAGGAAGTTTTCCTGATAAATAATCCGTTAGCGATAAGTTGACACTAAAAATGTATTTCGCACCTTCCCAAGACGTTGCGAATGAACTTAAAATGCCGCCTGCAATTAACGCAGCTAACATAACGCCCATACCAGCTGGTGTATTACGAATTAAAACAGAGACCATAAATGATATAGTTCCAACAACGATAGCAACAAACCAAGCTAGTCCGTACGCCATTAAAATGTATTGCCACTGCGGAATAAGGTGTACAAAGTTTGTATTTAACGTTTCCTTATCAATGACGAATCCTGTTAACACAGGTAAATTCCATCCAGAGTATCCAAATACAAGCCCTGATAATGCGTAAGCAAACAAACCGACAAGAAGCAATATGAGCGAAATGAAAAATAACATCGTCACATATTTACTAAGGAGTATTTTCCAGCGCCGAATTGGCCTCGTCAGAAGCATTTTCATCGTACCATCACTTCGTTCTCCTGAAACAATATCAATGGCGACAATCATAACGAGCAATGGAATAAATAACGTTATTCCTTGTTCAATAAACGCCCTCACAAATGTCGGTGCTCCTGGCGCAGTCGGATTAATATTATGATCTAAATAATATTGTTGTTGTTCCACCCTTACTTTTAACCAATCCCGCCATTCTTCTGGCAATCTAGAATTGTTCAAGCGGTTTTGTGAATCAACAATTTGTTGCTGTAATGATACTTTCCAATCGGTCGTACCAAGCCTTTTTTGCGTCGTTTCTATTTCACGATACTGAGCATACACAAAAAGTGGAATCAAGATTGCTAAAATAAGTATGACAACAACAATTCGTTTCTTACGATAAATCTTTTCTGATTCATTTAAAACTAGATTCGCAAATTCACGCATGTTGCTCACCCCTTGTGAGTTCAATAAATAAATCTTCTAGCGTAAATACAAGCTCTTTGACGCTATGTACATCTATCCCGTTTTCTACAAAATGCTTATTCCAAACATTAATAGATGCAACATCCATACGACATAATAAACGCTCATCTTCTACACTAACTTCCTCTATCTCTTCAGCAGCTTCTAACATGTCTTTCGCTTTGGAAATCGGTGTAACGACCCATTCCACACGATCACTCGCTGTTTTGATCAACTCCTCAATAGGTGCAACTGTTATCATTTTTCCTTTATGAATAATAGCAACACGGTCGCATATCAGTTGCACTTCACTTAGCAAGTGACTCGAAATAAATACACTCATATTTTCTTCTTTTACAAGCTTATGTATAAATTCCCTAAGTTCTCTAATCCCAGCTGGATCTAAACCATTCGTCGGTTCATCTAATATGAGCAATTTCGGGTTTCCAAGTAGCGCCTGTGCAATTCCAAGACGCTGCTTCATACCAAGGGAATATGTTTTTACCTTATCGTGAATACGCTCATCTAAATGAACCATTTTTGCAATTTCAATAATACGTTCATCTGATATATCACCAAGCATGCGCGCAAATTGCTTTAAGTTTTCCCATCCCGTTAAATATGTATAAAGCTCTGGGTTTTCAACTATACTTCCAATTTGACGCATCGCTTCTCTGAAATTTTCCTTAATAGAATAACCACCGATAGAAATAGTACCTTCTGTCGCTTTAATCAGTCCAACTAACATTCGAATTGTTGTCGTTTTCCCGGCTCCGTTCGGTCCTAAAAAGCCAAACACTTCTCCTTGTTTTACATCAAATGAAATGTCCTCTACAAGCGTCTTCTTTCCAATTACCTTCTTCAAGTCTCGTACAGAAAGTATCGTCGTCATTTTATCCCTCCTTGCTCTAGTTTTAATTTACTTACGACGTTTTGGACTAATCGCTCTGCCATATATGTGTAGCCTACTTCATTCGGATGAAAATGATCGGAGTATAATAAATCTTTTCCACGATTTTGGAATAAATCAAATGTCGGTGTAATATATACATTTTTATCATTTAATGCTAACTTCTCTAAAGAAGCATTCCAATCAACAACAATATTTGATGAACCTCTTAAATCTTCTACATCCTCAAAAGGATTGTATAAACCTAGCCAAAAAATAGGACTATCTGTGTTTAATTTACGAATTTCTTCTATAATTTTCTTCGCTTCATTTTGAAACGTTTCCGTATCAGGACGATACGTCTCTAAATCTATCTTTCCGAGCGATTCCCATCCTGGGAATAAATCATTTCCTCCAATTGTTAAAACAATTACATCTGCTTGCTTAATTGAATATTGAGCTCCGCTGCTTTCGATTTGTTTTAATAAATCAGGCATTTTCGCACCACTAACTGCCAAATTGCTTAGTGCAACTTTTTGTTTATAATCTTTTTGTAAATTCTCTTTCATTCGTCCAATATAGCCAATTCCTTCTTTATCACCAACGCCGCGCGTTAACGAATCACCTAAACTAACTACTTGTAACGTTCCCGTTTTCTTTTTCTCTTTTGCCACTACGTCAGTCTTCGTAATTAATTTTGAAGCTTTCGGATTTAATACATCATTTACACCCGAAACAAAACCGTATGCAAATAAACAGAAAGACGCAATTGTAATGAGTAGAATTACTTTTACTAATTTTGATCTCATATCAAAACCCCTTTTAGCCCCTATAGATTGTCCATAATTATACCAAACGAATTTTCGAAAAGCGATTTTCACACCTTCTCTATTATGTCGTTTCCCTATCTACCAAATCTGGTAATAACTCTACATGTTTCACATCTATTTCCTCATCATTAATCTTTTCATATAATAATTCAAATGCCTTTACACCAACATTTTTACTAGAATGCGAAATCGTCGTAATACCTAATATATTTGCCACCTCTTGATCATCACATCCGATAATCGTAATATCCTCTGGGATACGAATTCCTTGTTTTTTCGCCTCCGTTACCATTCCTGCAGCAATATGATTGCAAGATACAAGAAAAGCCGTCGGTTTTACAGACATACGAGCCCATTCTCTGACTACATTGCGCCCATCTTCCACCGTAAAACAGCCCTTAAACTTCCAGGCATCTAACGGTGTTACAACAATCTGTTGAAGTGAATCCTCATACGCCTTTTTTCGCCTCTGGCTATTAATACTATTACTTCTTCCAATGCAATATCCGATACGTGTATGACCAGCATCTATTAAGCTTTTCATCCCGCGCAAAAATACTTTGTAGTAATCAATATGTACACTCGAAATGAAATTCGAATCTATTTCTTCACACATCACAATTGGACCAAACTTCGTATACTCTTCAAGTTTTTCCTTACTATTTGTCCGTGAACATATAATTACTCCATCAAGCTTTTTCATTTTTAACATATGTAAAATTTCAAGCTCTTTTTCTTCGCTATAATTTGTCTGGCAAAGCATCATATTATAATTGTTCTTTGCGGTTTCCTTTGATATCCCCCCAATAATGGCACTGTAATATTGATCATTTACGTGCGGCAATAAAACGCCAATTACATTCGTTTTTCCTTTCACTAAATGAATCGCATTCACATTTTGCGTATAATTTAATTCTTCAATAATCGCTAAAATCTCTTTTCGTTTCTGTTCATTCACATACGGATGATTATTGAGTACACGTGAAACAGTTGAAACAGATACCCCAGCAAGTTCAGCAATCTTTCTTATATTAGTCATCTCATTCTCCCCTTCCCCTCAAAAATTCTCGCTTGACCTGGTAAGCTTTCCACAGTATATCCTTTCTTAGCAAATACATTTTGAAAGGATATACAACTATGCTTCGATTCAAACTAGAATATATATTTTTCATTGGCGGTTTACTCATTCTCGCCATCGGTATTAATATGATGACGACAATTACTTCCTTTGGACTTAGCCCTTATGATTCCTTCTTTATTGCACTATATCAAAATTTTGGGATAAGTATTGGTTTTTGGATTTTCATGATTAACTTTGTTTTTACCCTGATCGTACTCTTTTGGGACAAAAAACAAATTACAATCGGCACAATTGTAACGATGATTCTTATTTCTCTTTTTGTTGATTGGGTTGGTTCTATTACGACCATTATGGAAATTATCCGCTCTCTTCCAAAATATATAACACTTATTTGCGGAAACCTATTCGTCGGAGCCGGAATTGGTCTTTACGTCTCTACTAACCTTTGTGCAGCACCTCAAGAGGCTTTCGTTTTAACTGTTGCTGAGAAAAAGAAATGGACATTTAGAAGAACAGAAATTTCATTAGCTTTTTTATTTTTAACATTAAGCTTCTTATTAGATGGGCCAATCTATTTTGGAACAATTATCTTATCCTTTACAACAGGTTGGATTATTCAAGCATTTATTCAAGTTGGTACGCAGATTTTAAATAGAAAAAACCCTATTAAGCAAGCCGCTTAATAGGGTTTTTCGTTTTATTAGAAGAGATACTACTTAGCATCTCCTTCAATTCGATAGTTTGCTTTCACACAATCTATTTCTTCATACGATTGCAATGTATGTAGAATGTACTCATAATCCGCAAGAGAAGCACGATGCGTTACAATTACGATTTCTGCTTTCCCTTTCTCTTCAAGTGGCATTTGAATAATCTTTTCAAAACTAACACCGCGCTCAGAGAACAATGATGTAATTTTTGCAAACACACCAATTTCGTCTTTCACATGAAGTCTTAAAAACTTTTTCACAACAATTTCATCTGGCTCTTTTAGTACCTTTTGATATTGCGGGACTACAGCACTATTTCCGTTTACACCTAGCCTAATATTTTGCATTACAGCAACTAGGTCAGAAACAACAGCTGTCGCTGTCGGTAAACTTCCTGCTCCCGGACCATAAAACATCGTTTCTCCTACCGCTTCACCATACACATAGACAGCATTATATTCATTTTGCACTGCCGCAAGAGGGTGTGCATTTGGAAGTAAAGTTGGCTCAACTGTAACCTCTAATTTCTCGCCATCTCGCTTTGCAAGACCAATTAATTTAATTGTATAGCCTAAGCTCTTACTATATTCAATATCTTCTGCTGTAATAGAAGTAATTCCTTTTACCTTCACATCTCCAAGCTCTACATTTGTAGAGAAACCAAGGGTAGCCAAAATCGTCATTTTTCTTGCTGCATCTAAACCTTCTACGTCTGATGTTGGATCTGCTTCTGCAAATCCAAGCTGCTGAGCTTCTTTTAACACGTCGTTATATGCTCTCCCTTCGTCTGACATTTTCGTCAAAATAAAATTTGTCGTTCCATTTACAATTCCCATTACTTTCGTAATAAGATCTGAGGAAAGTCCTTCTACGATGCTTCGTAAAATTGGAATCCCTCCAGCTACACTTGCTTCGTAAAATAAATCAGCCTTATTATCTTTTGCTACCGCTAAGAGTTCCGCTCCGTGTAACGCCATTAAATCTTTATTTGCAGTCACAACGTGCTTCCCGCTTTTTAAAGCTTGTAAAATATATGCTTTTGCATCATCAATGCCGCCCATTACTTCAATGACAACATCAATATTAGGATTATCTAAAATTTCATTCACATCTTGTGTTAATAGAGTAGAAGGCACGTCTACTTCTCTCTCTTTCTCAATGTTTTGCACCAATACTTTCGTTACTTTCACTGGACAACCTACTTGGTGTATAAGTCGTTCTTGATGATCTGTAATAATACGAACTACACCACTACCAACTGTCCCAAGACCTAATAACCCCACTTGAATTTCTTTCATAATACTGTCCACCCCTCAAAAATTGTGTTTAGATGCCATTATATAGACAAAAAATCTGAAAAACAATTTATTTTGAATATTAGGAAAAATAAAGGTTAATCTTTACAAATAAAACGCTACCACGTGTTATACAATCATTTACAATATATAAGGGGTTTCTTGATACACGTAATAATTCAGCCAATTAGAGAATAATAAATTCCCATGACTCCTCCACCTAACAATCGGCTTCTCATTTGGATTATTATGTTTAAAATAATTTTTTGGCACATCAATATTTAACCCTTTTTGGCAGTCCCGTTCGTATTCTTTCTTTAACGTATCACAACTGTATTCACTATGTCCGAGTGCGAAAACTTGCCTTCCCTCTTGCCCAATAGCAAGATGAACGCCTGCTTCTTCAGAATTGGCTAGTAACGTTAATTCTTTCACCTTTTCAATATCGCTCTCTCGTACTTCTGTATGACGAGAATGCGGGGCAAAAAACACTTCATCAAACCCTTGTAACAATTTCACATGTTGCTCGCGAACCTCATGTTCAAATACACCAAACATTTTTTCTGCAAGAGGATACTTCGGCACACCATAGTGGTAATACAAACCAGCTTGTGCCCCCCAGCAAATATGAAGCGTAGATGTTACATTCGTTTTTGAATACTCCATAATACGTCCAAGCTCTTCCCAATAATCTACTTCTTCAAAAGAAAGAGTTTCAACTGGTGCTCCTGTAATAATGAGTCCATCAAATTTTTCATTCTCAATATCACGGAATGTTTTATAGAAGCTCGTTAAATGGTCCTGCGCTACATTGCGAGACAGATGCGATTCCATATGAAGTAAATGAACATCTAATTGCAACGGTGTATTTCCAATTAAACGAAGTAATTGCGCCTCTGTTTCTTGTTTTGTAGGCATTAAATTTAATATAGCAATTTTCAAAGCACGTATATCTTGTGTTACTGCTCGCTCCTTCGTCATTACAAAAATATTTTCCTTCTGCAATACTTTGCGAGCTGGTAAATCTTTATCAATTATGATCGGCATGTTGTTTGCCTCCGACTAGCGCCGCTTCTAAATCTGCAATAATATCAGAAACATCTTCTATACCGACCGATAAACGGATTAAATCAGATGTAACGCCAGCTAAACGCTGATTTTCTGCGCTTAATTGTCTGTGCGTTGTACTAGCAGGGTGTATTACACAAGTTCTTGCATCAGCTACATGCGTTACAAGAGTTGCAAGCTTTACATTTGCGATAAATTCTTTTGCTGCTTCTAATCCGCCCTTAATACCAAATGTTAAAACTCCACTAGCACCTTTTTTCAAATACGTTTGTGCTAACGAGTAATTTTCATTGCTATCTAGTCCCGGATAATTCACCCATTCAATACGTTCATGGTTAGCAAGCCACTTAGCAACTTCGAGAGCATTTTCACTATGACGCTCCATTCGTAAATGCAATGTTTCCAGGCCAATGTTGCTAATATATGCATTGAATGGGCTCATACAGTTTCCGTAGTCTCTTAATAACTGAACGCGTGCTTTCACAATATACGCTGCTGCTCCAAAATTTTGAACATAGCTTACGCCGTGATAACTCGGGTCAGGTTCGACAAGCTCAGGATATTTTCCATTTGTCCAATCAAAGTTCCCTCCATCTATTACAATCCCGCCTAGAGAACTTGCATGGCCATCAATATATTTCGTTGTAGAATGGACAATGATATTTGCCCCATGTTCAAACGCCTGGCATAAATAAGGCGTCGCCAATGTATTATCAACGATAAAAGGTACTTCTAATTCTTTTGCTGCCGCTGAAAGTTCTTTGAAATTCAAAACGTTCATTGCTGGATTTCCTAACGACTCTGCATAAACGAGTTTTGTCTTATCATTAGCAAGTGCCGCAATTTCATCTGCCGTTAAATTAGGATTAAAGAACGTAACATCGATGCCAAGCTTACGCAAACTCACTCCAAATAAATTAAACGTTCCTCCGTAAACAGTTGAAGAACAAAGTAAATGGTCTCCACTACCGCAAATATTTAAAACCGCAAGCATAATGGCTGCCTGCCCAGAAGCTGTTGCAACAGCCCCTACACCGCCTTCTAAATCTGATAACTTCTGCTCAAATGCAGCTAAAGTAGGATTTCCAATACGCGTATATATATATCCTTCTGCCTCTAAATTAAATAGTGCTGCTAAATCATCTGACGTATCGTATTTATACGTTGTACTTTGATAAAGTGGCAAAACACGCGGCTCACCATTTTTTGGCGTATAGCCACCTTGCACACAAATCGTTCCTTTCCCCCATGATTCTCCCATCTCTCATTCTCCTTTCTTTTATGCAAAATAAAAAACTGCCCCTTCCCTGAAAACAAGAAAGGAGCAGTTTGAAAACACGCTCTAAGGTTCTTTCTTATCTCTCAGGATTATTACCTGCAGGATTTGGCACAATTCCGTTATACGGCTGTTGCCAAGGTTTCATCGGGCCTGTCCCTCCACCTTTTCTTGATAAGACTATGCAATTACCGTTGATTTTATAGCAATAATTTCCTGATGTCAAATGGTTTTTCTGAATGTTCTAAATTAAATGAGAGGAATTTAATTTAAACAATAAAAGAAATATATTCCATATTCATTTGAAAAAGACCTTTTAAAAACTCCGATCAATATATAGAATTAAATAAGTGATTTAACCGCGTTAGTTTCAAATTTTCATGAGATTTCAATATATTGAATAAGCCAAACCCTCAAAAAGATACTATATATATTCCATTCATTTCACACTAGCATTTTTAATCCTTTCTACATGAAAACTTACATAACGGAGGTACAACATGACAAATAAAAAGGACATGCACTATATACTCGTCCTATATGGCATTCTTTTAGGCTCTATAGTAGGAGCTATAGTCTGGTTATTTTTAGTTTCAATAAATATCGGAATTCACTTTATTTGGGGATACTTACCTACTCTTTTCTCTTCTCCCCCTTATTACACCATTTGTGTAACAATCATCGGTGGTATTCTCGTTGGTTTAACACAAAAATACTTCGGTACATATCCACGTCTTATGCCCGAAGTGATGGTTGAATATAAAAAAACAGGTAGAATTGAATACAGTTTTGTACATAAAGCTACTTTAACTGCGATTATCGTTTTAATATTTGGAGCTAGTTTAGGACCAGAAGCTGCACTTGTTGGAATTATCGGTGGACTTTGTACATGGGTAGGGGATCGCTTTAAGTTTGCTTTAAAGGGAATGAATGAACTAACAGAGGTTGGAATTGGTGCTACTTTAAGTGTAATTTTTAATGCACCATTATTCGGTTTCTTAGCTCCGAATGAAAATGAGGGTGAGCAAATTAATGAATTTTCGAAAGGAAAAAAAGCAATTGTATATTTAGCTACCACTTTTGCCGGTTTTTCCGTTTACTTATTGCTTAGTAAACTCGATAATCGTGGATCCTTTATTGTTGATTTTGGGGAAGGGTCTCTTTCTATTAATGAATGGATCGCCTTCCTACCACTTGCTAGCATTGGTGCTATAGTTGGTTTCTTTTATTTCAAATTAGAATTCACATTAGAGAAATTAATCCACCCCTTCATTAAATACAAGGTATCACTTGGAATTATAGGCGGTATTTTATTAGGGGTTACAGGAACTTTTCTCCCGTACACTTTATTTTCAGGGGAACATCAATTAAAAGATTTAGTCGTTGAATGGAGCCATTTGTCCTTCTGGGTACTACTTCTTTCAGGGGTTTTAAAATTATGTATTACTGCCGTTTGTTTAAATACGGGTTGGCGCGGCGGACATATTTTCCCAATTATATTTGCTGGATCAAGTATCGGATATGCTATAGCTTCTATTATCCCTATAGATCCAATAGCTTCTGTAGCCATCGTCACGACAGCTATTTCAAGCTATGCATTAAGAAAACCAATAGCTATAACATTACTATTGCTCATGTTTTTCCCGCTCAATTTATTATTACCGATGCTCGGGGCAGCAGCGATTGGGAATGCATTTCCGCTTCCTAAACATAACGAAACTACAAATTAATAAAAATAGGCAGTGGGGACAAAAGTTCCACTGCCTATTTTTATCCCGCTATTTGTGGGCAGTAAGGCTCCCACCTCAAAATCCGGCGAGGGCGTTAGTGGGAGATAACTGCCCGTAAAAGCCCGATTGGTGAAGGCTAATAATCAGTGGGGATGGACAAAACCCCCACTGATTAAAGTTTCACTTTATTATACATGCTGCTTTAATAGTGCGTATAACTCTTCAAAATTATGCACTTCATATGTTGGCATAATCTCGCTATCATTTGATTTCTTTTCTGGATTAAACCAACAAGTATCAATTCCTGCTACATATCCACCTTTAATATCGGCACTTAACGAATCCCCAATAATAAGCCCTTCTTCAGGAGAAAAATTAGGAATCCGTTCAAAAACATAATCAAAATACTCTTTCATCGGCTTTTGGAATCCCGTATCTTCAGAAACAAAAATATCCTTAAACAATGAATGTAATCCTGCATTACGTAAACGTTTATCCTGCGTCTTAGAAATACCGTTTGTCACTACATATAAATCATACTCACTTTGAATTTGATTTATAAATTCAAACGCACCTTGCATTAGTTGGTTTCCTTCTTCTAAGTAGCTGCGATAATTATTTTCGAATAATATCCCATTTACTTCTTCCCCGTACTCTTTAAACAAAATAGAAAATCGTGTATTTACAATTTCATTTCGCGTTATTTCACCTTTTTCAAAAGAACCCCAAAGGCCTTTATTTATTTTTTTATAACGCTCCTCTATTTCATCGGTTAAAAGAAGCCCCTTCTCTTCAAAAAGCATCCGTAAAGCGATTTTCTCAGCCATTTGAAAATCTAACAATGTATCATCTACATCAAATAGCAATGTTTTATATTTTTTCATAAACCCCTCACACTCGCTTTTCTACAAAAATAACTTTACATAAATCGTATCATTCTTCCTTGTAAAAATAATAGGAGATATCTCATACTACAAACAGGGGTGAAAATATGAAAATCAGCAAAAATGAGAAAGAAATTTATCAACACATGCAAATTCACCAATTCCATACTCTTTTTTCCTTTCAGGTCTTGCCATATATAGAAATACATTCTTTTCAAAAAAAAGAGATGATATGTAATGAAGGAGTCGACCTTCCTTACCTCTATTACTTAATTTCCGGGAAAGCAAAAATATATATGAGCCATAAAAATGGGAAAATCTCCTTAATTAATTTTATTCAAGCACCTTCGTTCATTGGGGAATTAGGATTAATTGGCGTAGAATCCGTTACGAAAGCGGTTGAGGTGATTGAAGATTGTATTTGCTTAGCTCTTCCTCTTAAAGATTGTCAGCATCTTTTATTGCAAGATACTACTTTTCTACAGAAACTATGCAAATTTATTGGAGAAAAAACAATTACCCGAACGGAAAATTACGCCAAAAACTATAGTTATCCGTTCGAAAATCGATTAGCTGCGTTTATTCTATTAACCGAACAAAATAATTGCTATACAGAAAAACATACTGAGGTCTCAGAATACTTAAACGTCAGTTACCGCCATCTTTTATATGTATTAAACCAGTTTTGCCAGCAAAATTATTTAAAAAAAGAAGGCCGAACATATTATATACAAGATCGAAATCAATTAGAAAAACTTGCTGATGAGCTAAAAATATAAAGAAACAGCATTAACATGTAAATGTTAATGCTGTTTTTTCGAGTGACGATTATATTTTTAATTAAAATTTACTTGCTACTTTAGCCGCTTCTTCAAGACCTGCAGTAATGATTTCTTCTGCTTTATCTGGGAATTGGTTATGTCCTTCAATAACTACCGTTTCCATATTTGTTGCGCCGAAGAAGCCCATCATGCTCGCTACATATTTAACAGCCATTTCCATTTCAGCTGCTGGTCCTTCAGAATATACGCCGCCGCGTGCATTTAATAACGCAATCTTCTTATCTCCAATAAGCCCAACTGGACCTTCTGGTGTATATTTAAACGTTTTACCAGCACGGTTTAAATAATCAATATACGTGTGTAATACGGCTGGAATCGTTAAGTTCCATAATGGGAAACCGAAAACTACTTTATCAGCTTCTAGAAATTGATTTAAATACTTATCAGCAACTGCTACCACTTTTGCTTCTTCTTCTGTTAAATCAAATCCTCTACCTGCTTTGAATGTACCATTAATCATATCTACGCCTACATATGGTAATTCTTCTTTATATAAATCAAGTTCTACCACTGTATCATTTGGATGCGCTTCTTTATAGTTTGCTAAAAATGCCTCGTATAATTTCACACTAACTGCTTGTTCCGCTGGGCGGTTGTTTGCTTTTACAAATAAAACTGTTGCCATGATTCTTTTCCTCCTACTACTCACTCTTATGTTGTTATATATTACTTACGAAAAAAGGGTACTCCCTTGTAATTGTTGTTGCTTACAAATACATTTTATCTTTATATCAAGACAATTTCGTCCTCACATAGACGTATTTTTCTATAAAAAAAGTCCACCTTCTAAAGGCGAACTAGGTCTTACGACTTTCGTCTTATACAATTCCATTTTTCACCGCATATAATGCTGCTTGTGTGCGATCGGATAAATGTAACTTACTCAAAATACTACTCATATGAGCTTTTACCGTTTTTTCTGTAATAACTAAAACAGAAGCGATTTCTTTATTACTCATGCCTTTCGCCAATAGCTGCAATACTTCATTTTCTCTCGCTGTTAATACATCCACTTGAACGGAAGGTTCTTCTTCTTTCTCTTCCTGTGGTAATGTTTGAGAAAGAAGGGCATTTGCTATATCTGGATGTAATTGAATATTACCTTTATACGCGCTTCGAATAGCTTCAACAAGCTGATCTGGTTCGATATCTTTTAAAATATAACCGCTCGCCCCAGCTTTTAGTGCCGGCAATACATGAGCTTGATCAGAAAAACTAGTCAATACAATTACTTTCACGTTTGGATATTCTTTTTTAATACAAGCTGTTGCCTCAATTCCATCCATCTCAGGCATATATAAATCCATTAATACGACATCCGGACTCGTTTCGCCTACTTTCACTAGCGCCTCTTTCCCATTGTTTGCTTCACCAACTAATTCAAAATCTTCCTGTGTGCTTAGAAAAAATGCTAATCCTTTTAAAACAACTGTATGATCATCAACTAACAATACTTTTATTTTCACAAACTTCCCTCATTTTCACATCATAATGGTACATTTACTTTTATACTCGTTCGTTTCTTACTACTTACAATTTTAATTGTTCCACCAACTAATTCTACTCTTTCACGCATCGTAGTCATACCGAGTGATTTCTTCTCTTTTATATCCTTTTCTACAAACCCATTTCCTTGATCGGCTATTTCTAATGATACATTTTTCTCCGTCACTTTGAAATAAATCGTCGCTTCTCTTACATTCGCATGCTTACTTACGTTATTTAAAGCTTCTTGTCCAATTCGCCATAGCGCTTCTTCTACTACACGCGGCAAATCACGTACACCTGTAACTTGTTCCCGAATTTTCAATCCTAAACTTTCACCATATTGCTTTAAAGCTGGTAATAACCCTTTCTCTAATCCAGCCGGACGGAGCTGCCAAATTAATGTCCTCATTTCCTTTAAGGCACCTTGTGCTAATTCACGCATCTCATACAAAGACTGATCTACCTTTTCATTTTGACCCTTTAAGACAGCTTCAGCGCCTTTCGTCATAAATGTTAATGAAAACAACTTTTGTGAAACAGAATCATGTAAATCTCTAGCTAAACGATTACGCTCTTCCATTCGTACAAGTTCGCGGCGTTTTTCATTTAATCTTAAGTTCTCTATCATTAATGAAATATGATTTGCTAACGCTTGTACTACATCTATCGTATTTATATCAAATTCTCCATTATTAGAACTTACACTTAATACTCCAAATATATGATCTTGAATATGTATCGGAATAGCGATAACTGTCCTATTGGGATGCTCTATATTACCAACCTGACGCTTCGACAAGACAGACTCTTCTTTTTCCAACGCTTCCTGTGCTGTTGCCCTCAAATCATCTTGTAGTTCACCTTTCTTATAAGAAGCTCTCACAGCTAGTTCATTTTCTTCTCTACTAAAGAATACAACTTGCTCCCATAGAAATAAGCTCCCTATTTGCATTACAATCTCTTCTGGTAATGCATTAAATTTATGAATTGTCCTTAAAGCTTGAATAAAGCGTTCTAACTTTACATAATAATGAGCTCTTCTCTTTTCATTTTCATACAGTTTCGTACGCTTTAATGCCGTTCCAATTTGAAAGGCAACTGATTGTAATAGTACTAATTCTTCTTCCGAAAAATGCGTTTTACCTGGGCTAGCTACATTTAACACGCCAAATTCATCTTCTCCCGCTTTTAGCGGTACTGTCGCATGATGTACAATCCCTTCTGTATCTCCCCAGTTGTATTCAATCGCATTATTAATTCTCTTACATTCAATAATATTAACTGCTCGCTCTAGTTTTCCTTCCACAAAGCGGTGTAAGCACCAGCAATTCCCCTCACACATCGGTCGTTTATTTTCGAATTTCAATCCCTCTGGTAATTGGTAATCAATTAACTTTGTATATCTACCATTTTCATCCGCAAGGAAAATCCATCCTGTCGTTAAACCAGTTACATTCAACAGCTTTTCCAGCACAGCTTGAAGTACGTGATATGTATCATTTGAGGTATTCAACGTTTCTGCAATCTCTTTTAATATAACTAATTCATTTGTACGATTCTCTTGAAACATAATTCGTCTCCTACATACAAGATTTTAAATAGTACTTAACATAAATCATCTACTTTTCACTTTGTACTTATTCGTAACATTGATATAATGGTGAAAACATAGTTTTCATTATATCACTTGAGGGGGCTTTCATAATGACATTGAATAAGGCACTTACTATCGCTGGTTCTGACACAAGTGGCGGTGCTGGTATACAAGCAGATTTAAAAACATTCCAAGAACTTGGTGTATACGGAATGACATCTCTTACGACAATCGTAACGATGGATCCACATAACGGTTGGGCACATAACGTATTCCCAATCCCAGCTTCTACATTAAAACCACAATTAGAAACGACAATTGAAGGCGTTGGTGTAGATGCTTTAAAAACGGGTATGCTTGGATCAGTAGAAATTATCGAAATGGTTGCGGAAACAATTGAAAAGCACAATTTCGAAAATGTAGTAGTTGATCCTGTTATGGTATGTAAAGGAGCGGATGAAGCGTTACATCCTGAAACAAATGACTGCTTACGTGACGTTCTTGTTCCAAAGGCATTAGTCGTAACGCCTAACTTATTTGAAGCATATCAATTAAGTGGTGTGAAAATTAATTCTCTTGAGGACATGAAAGAAGCTGCAAAAAAAATCCATGCTTTAGGCGCTAAATACGTACTGATTAAAGGTGGTAGCAAACTAGGCACAGAAACTGCTATTGATGTGTTATATGACGGCGAAACATTCGATCTTCTAGAATCAGAAAAGATTGATACGACAAATACACACGGTGCAGGTTGTACATATTCTGCTGCAATTACAGCAGAACTTGCAAAAGGAAAAACGGTGAAAGAAGCAGTAAAAACTGCGAAAGAATTCATCACAGCTGCAATTCGTCATTCATTTAAGATTAACGAATATGTAGGACCAACACATCACGGTGCATACCGCAAATTCGTTGCACCGAAAGAACTTGTCTAACATAACGCTTTTTATTAATAAATTTAAAAATAGATTAAAACCCACAGAACATTTATTGTTCTGTGGGTTTTAATTACTTTACAGAAATCTTTTAAAGTACTCCCCGAATTCCTATGATGCTGAACTAACCTTGTTTCTACCATTTCTTTTTGAATAATATAACGCATCATCCGCTGATTGAATAAATTGCTCAGGTGATTTTTTATATTCTGAAAGCCCAACAGAAACTGTAATTTTAATTTTTCCCCCATTTTGCAGTTGAAATGAATGCTTTTCAACTGCTAGTCGAATTTGTTCCCCTATACGAGTTCCAAATGCTACTCTCTTTTTTGGTAACAACAGAGCAAACTCTTCGCCACCTTTTCGAAAGACTAAATTTGGGAATGGTGCATTCTCTAACAAAATACGCCCTAGTTGTTTTAACACTTCATCTCCAGCAGGATGACCGTACGTATCATTTACATACTTAAAGTGATCAATATCGATAAGTAATAAACAAAGTGAATCATTTTTCATATGCTTACTATCAATATGACGATTCATCTCAAAATCAAACTGTCTTACATTTCCTAGATTCGTTAATGCATCTATCGTTGCATAATGCTTCATCGTTTGAAATAATTCATTGGATTGCAATATGTAACTTGCACTTACAAATGTGATATATGCCGCTACAATACAACAAATTAAATATAATACCACTACATATATATCCTTAAATAAAATATAAAGTGGTAGTATTAAAATAGACAAACTGTACACATTAAACCATATCCATTTTGTAAATATAGAAATCTTCATCCGCCAAATGAGAGTAATGCCAATCCCTATTGCCACGATAGTATAGCAAGCCAATTCAGAGGCTAAAGAATACTCAGTAAAAAATACCCGCGTTATTAAAATAATCATAACAGTTATACTACTAGCTATTGGGCCACCAATTATAATTGCCAAAACAACAGCTAAATAACGTAAATCCAACATAATATCTTCAATATGCACACCAAAATGCATCAACAATATACTCAATATTCCAGTTAAAATACCGACCAAACATTTCTGCCAAAAAGAGAATCCTTCTTTTAATGGCTTATCTCTTAAAAGCTGAGCACCCACAAAGATAAAGGACAGAATAATTGTCATATTTACAAATAGATCTCTGAACATAAAATAATCTCCCTACTTTTTCTTTTCCATCTATCCCTTTCTATATGTTATTGTATTACGAAATCCCTATAATTCCCAAACTTTTTATTTTATTGTTCCACGTGGAACAGCAAAATAAAAAAGGAGACGAAATTTCGTCTCCTTTTTTAACAACATCGTGATATCTTTCCGCCTTTTGCATTAAATCTAGCTTCTTGTGCCTCAGCAAAAAATTGCTTTTGACATAGAATTTTCTCTTCTGGATGATTTATTTTCATGTGATTTACATATGTTTCATAACTTGGAACTCCGACAAGTAAACTAATAAATTGCTTTCTCTTTCCCCATACGTTCCGTAAATTTTTAAGCATAGTTCCTCGACTCACTTTCATCTTTTGGAATATATGGTGCCTCTTTTAATGGCATTGGCTTATTTCTTAATACTTGAATCCAAATTCGAAGTGCAGAAATTAATACAGCAATTACAACTATCATAAAAATTCCACAAAGTGCCGCATCAATATAGTCATTAAAAATAATTTGTTTCATTTGCGCAACATTTTTAGCTGGAGCTAATACCTTACCATCATCTAATGCTCCCTGAAATACTTTCGCATGTGATAGAAATCCTATTTTAGGATTTTCATGAAATAACTTTTGATAACCAGCTGTCATCGTTACAATAAGTAATCCTATAGTCGGAATAAGCGTTACCCAAACGTATGCCTTTTTCCCCATTTTGAATAAAATTGTCGTTCCAAGTAATAGTGCAATCCCCGCTAACATTTGATTTGCAATACCGAAAAGTGGCCATAGCGTATTAATTCCACCGAGAGGGTCAACCACCCCTTGATATAAGAAGTACCCCCAGCCTAATACGCATAACGTTGTAGCAACCACATTCGCTATTGTGGAATCTGTTTTCGCAAACGGCTTGTACACATGCCCTAAAATATCTTGAATCATAAATCGTCCTACACGTGTTCCAGCATCAATCGTTGTTAAAATAAATAGTGCTTCAAAAAGAATGGCAAAATGGTACCAAAATGCCATCATCGCCGTTCCACCTATTACTTGTGAAAATATATGTGCCATACCAATTGCTAATGTTGGTGCGCCACCTGTACGTGATAAAATGGTCTGTTCTCCGACGTTAACAGCAAGTTCTTTTAATTCATTCGGTGTAATAGCAAATCCCCACGAAGAAATAACTTGAGCCGCTTGTGATACATCTGTTCCGATCAGTGCTGCTGGACTATTAATTGCAAAATAAGTTCCTGGTGTTAATACACAAGCTGCAATCATAGCCATCGCTGCTACAAATGATTCCATTAACATTGCCCCATAACCAATTGGCTGTGCATGACCTTCTTGCTCAATCATTTTCGGCGTCGTACCTGATGAAACGAGAGCGTGGAATCCAGAGACAGCACCGCAAGCTATTGTAATAAATAAGAACGGAAATAAATTCCCGGAGAAAACAGGTCCTGTTCCATCAATAAACTTAGATACTGCCGGCATCTTCAAATCTGGAGCTACAATTAAAATACCAATTGCTAATCCAAGTATCGTTCCTATTTTTAAAAATGTACTTAAATAATCACGTGGTGCAAGGAGCATCCAAACTGGTAATGCCGATGCAATGAATCCATATACGATAAGCATAATAGCAATTGTTTCACCACTAAAAGTAAACATACTTGCAAGTGTTGGATTTTCTGCTACATACTGTCCACCAATAAGCGATAGGACTAGTAGAACAATACCGATTACTGATCCTTCCCCTACTCGCCCTGGTCTAATGTAACGCATGTAAACTCCCATTAAAATAGCAATTGGAATTGTTGCTGCGATTGTAAACATTCCCCATGGGCTTCCAACAAGTGCCTTCACAACTACTAAAGCTAATACTGCTAATAAAATGATCATAATACCTAAAATACCAATCATCGCAATTAATCCTGTAACAGGACCAATTTCATCTTTAATCATTTCTCCTAATGATTTACCATTACGTCTCATTGAAGCAAATAAAATTACAAAATCTTGTACAGCTCCGGCAATAACTACCCCAACAATAATCCAAATAGTCCCAGGTAAATACCCCATCTGCGCCGCCAAAATTGGTCCTACTAAAGGACCTGCCCCTGCAATCGCAGCGAAGTGATGTCCGAATAAAACCCATTTATTTGTTGGAACATAATCCTTCCCATCATTTAACGTATGAGCAGGCGTTTGCCTATTATTATCTAGGCCAAAAACTTTCCTTGCTATAAATCTACTATAAAAGCGATAAGCAATCGCATACACTGATACAGCAGCAACTAATAGCCATACAGCATTAATTGTCTCACCTTGTGATAAAGCTATTACACCAAAAGCAGATGCTCCTACTGCTGCAATAACTCCCCAAAGTAAAATTGATTTCAATGTTTTCACGTACAATCCCCCCATTACTACTTCTTAGAGGAGATTGTACTAAATTTTCTGAATATTTAATTTGAATCCTCCTTATCATGAAGGATTTCTAGGCTATTATGTTAAAATTCTCTCATTACTTGTCATAGCTCAATTTTATTTCGAAGCCGTTTTACATAATTACGGCTTACTGGAATCGGTTGCTCATCGTACCTGTCTAAATGCAAATTATACGTGCCATTATAATAAGGTTTAAGTTCTTGTACATATGACATATTAATTAAATAGCTTTTATGTACACGTAAAAAATCATATGCATTTAGTTTATTTTCTAATTCCTGGAGTGTGTATGTTGAAATATACTGATTATTCGTTGTATAAATTGAAACGGTTTTGTTTTCCTTATTTTTACTAATATATACAATATCCTCCGGGAGAATATATCTAATCCCCTCATGGCCTTCTATCGGCAGTTTACGCAGATGACTCTTTGCTTTCTCACCTTGTTCTTTTCCCATTTTATATAAAATGAATTGTAAATCTTCTTCACGAAATGGTCGTAATAAATAATAAAACGCTTGGAAACGAAAAGCTGTAATTGCCTCTTCTATATCCTCACCAATAAAAATAAATTTCGTATAACAATTCACTTCTCGTAGCAAACTCGAATATTCAAAACCAGTACCATCCATTAATTGCGAATTTAAAAAAACAAAATCAGGTGTATGTTTTTTCATTATTAGCAAAGATTCTGTTCCAGTTTTCGCTTCAAAACATTCTACATTTCGAATGTTTTCAGTAAAGTTCTCAACTAATTTTCTTCGCTCTTCTGTTTCTTCCATGATAAGTAAGATTTTCATTTATCCAGCCACCTAATTCCTTTGTCCATATGTCTTGTTGTATACATTCGCTTTAGTAAGAAACATTCCCTTTTTCTTACTATACCATTATTTATCTAAAAAAACAGAAAAAAGGAAACCACTTTGGTTCCCCTTTTCTTTTATCCCGATTGGTGCGGGCTAATAATCAGTGGTTGATGGACAAAACACCACTGATTAAGGTTTCTCTTTATACTAATTCCCTCTGTTTCGTTTCTTGACCAAGTATAACTACAGCAAGTGCCCCAATTAAAATTGATCCACAGAAAATCGTAAATATTAGCGATAGTGAAGCTTGTGAAGCAACTAAATACCCTACTAATAGTGGTCCAAGAATACCACCAATACGCCCAAATGCAGCTGCCATTCCTGCACCTGTACCGCGAATAGTTGTTGGATACTGTTCCGGTGTATAAGCGTATAATGCACCCCAAGCACCTAAATTAAAGAAGGATAGTAACATACCCGCCACTATTAATGCTGTTAATGAATCCGCAATTCCGAACACATAAGCACTACATGCTGTACCAATTAAATACGTAACCAATACAAATTTACGACCAAGACGTTCAATAAACCATGCAGCTGTGAAATATCCTGGAAGTTGAGCTAAAGTCATAATGAGTACGTACTGAAAACTTTTTATTAAACTAAAGCCTTTCAGTACCATTACACTAGGTAACCAAAGGAACATTCCATAATAGGAAAAGACCACACAAAACCATAGAATCCATAACATAATTGTTGCTTTACGATATTCTCCAGACCAAACCGATTTTATATTTTCAATAACAGATGGCCTTTTTGCAACCTTTTGGAACCTTGGAGAATCGGGTAAATTCCATCTTAAATATAAAGCATATAACGCTGGAACTGCACTTATTACCATAGCAACTTCCCAACCGTATTTAGGAATAACAAAATATGAGATAAGAGCTGCAATTAACCAACCACCGGCCCAAAAGCTTTCTAATAGTACAACTATTTTTCCACGTTCGTGCGCTTCAACACTTTCTGATACAAGAGTAGATGCAACTGGAAGTTCCCCGCCAAGTCCCATACCAATTAAAAAGCGTAAAACGAGGAACATCGCGAATGTCGTCGTTAAAGCAGTTAAACCACTACCGATAGAAAATAGTAATAATGTAATAATAAAGACTGATTTCCGTCCTATTTTATCTGATAGTATCCCAAAAAGGAGCGCTCCTACTGCCATACCAATTGAATTAACGCTACCTATCCAACCCATTTCTTGAGTACTTAATCCCCAATCTTTTTGGAGTGCTACGATTACAAATGAAAGCATTCCAACATCCATTGCATCAAATAGCCAGCCAAGCCCTGCTATACCAAGTAGCTTTCGCTTCGAAATTTCTTTTACCTTGCTCACAAGAAGTCCTCCTTACACAGCTGTCTTTACACATCATTTTACATGTGTATATTTAATAAGTAAAATACTTTCTTATAAAAAATTCTCCTTCATCATTCCCAAAAAGTAAAATGTTTATCAAAAATAAACAAATAAAAAAAGTAGCGATGTTCCGCTACTTTTTTGAACGCATTACTTCTTTTAAAAATTCAGCTAATACTAACTGACGACGCCAACGTGTTGGATTACTACATAATCTGTAAAACCACTCTAAATGAATAGATTGAATCCATTTTGGCGCACGCTTTACCTCTCCAGCCCACACATCTAAACTACCGCCTACTCCAACAGCCATTTTCGTTTCTAAACGATGCTTATTGTTTTGGATAAAGTTTTCTTGTCTTGGAAAGCCAAGTGCTACAAGTAATAGATCTGGTTTTGCCTCTTGAATACGTGAAACAATATTCTCTTCTTCTTCTTGTTTAAAATATCCATCTTGTATCCCCACGATAGATGCAGCCGAATATGTCTTCGTTAAATGATCAGCCGCGGCTTGTACAACATGTGGTTTTGCACCTAATAAGAAAACAGATACTGGTTTATTCTCTTCTGATAACTTCGCAAATAAATTACACATTAAATCAAAACCTGCTACACGTTCTTTTACAGGTGTACCAAGCATACCACTTGCTTTTACAACCCCAATACCATCAGGTGTAATTAAATCGGTATTTAGTAATGTTTTATGGAACTCTTCATCCTTTTTTGCACACATAACAATTTCAGGATTTGCTGTTACTACCTGAAAAGTATGAGTTTGCTCCAATTCTAGTTGTTCCTTTAAATATTGGACCGTTTCATCCATTGTCATTGTAGAGAAAGGAACACCTAGAATATCAACCGTTTGTACTGCCATATTTAACTATCCTCTCTATCATTAAAGGTTTTTCGCTATTAATTGCTTATATGTTTCTTTCGTATCTTCATATAATTTTTGAAGTGAGAAGTTCATAGTAGCATGCTCATAAATATGCTTGCCCATTACTGATAACTCTCCAGTTTTCCACTTATCATACGCCTCTTCTAATGCCGATGCCAATGCTTTTCCATCACCAGTTGGTACAATCCACCCATAAGTTTCATCTGCAATTAACGGTTCGATTTCTCCAGCTCTAGTCACAATTGATGGTACACGTTGATTTGCCGCTTCTAATAAAACTAATGGAAATCCTTCGCTATGGGAAGTTAACAAATTGACATGTGATGAAGCAAATAATTGTTTCACATCTTGACGATGCCCTAAAAATTCAACTTTATCATTAATCCCTTTTTCAGTAGCTAACGCCTTTAGTTCTCTTTCTAACGGCCCGTCACCAACTAATAACACTTTAATTTTCTCCAATTTTGTTTGTTGTAACGCATCGAATAAAACTTCATGTCCTTTAACAGGATGCAAACGCGCTACTTGGATTGCCGTAAATACATCTTCATCAATATTAAACATTTCCTTTTTATTATAGCCATCTGCTTTTTCCTGATCATATTCAATCCCGTTATAGATAACATGCATCTTTTCATTTGAAATACCTAATGCGGCTAAGCTTTTTTTCAACCTATTCGTTACAACAAAAAATAAATCTATATTTTTTAAAGCTTTCAAATTTAATTTAGTAAAAATCCAGCCTTTTAAGCCTTGTTTAGTAAAGTCTTGAAATGGATCACTATGAATTGTCGTAACCCATTTTGCCGCGAATTTTTTCTTCATTAGAGAAACAAAGAAATTCGCCCTAGGACCGTGTGTATGAACTACATCAAATTTTTCTTTATTAATGAATTCACTTATGTTCTTTAAAATGGATAAATCATAGCGAGATTTTTGTGAAAACACATGAACTTTTATTCCTAGCTCTCTTGCTTCTTTCGCAACAATTCCATCTTCAAATACTGCTAATTCTACTTCACCATCCGGAAACTGATCGAGCAGTGAAATAATATGTGTTTTTCCTCCACCATCTTCTGCCCCTGCATTCATATGCAATATCCTCATATTTTTTCCTCCTTTAAATCCTCGCTACATTTCCATCTATCTTTATTTTACTGTACTAAAAAATAAAAGCTAACAAAAGTTAGCTTTTATTTTTATCATTCAATTTCTAAATCTACAATTAGACAAGCTAACACCACTACAAAGTAAATCCCTACTCCTGGTGCTGTCAAAATATGTCCTGCAATATATGCAATACCTAATGCTAATACTAAGCTTGCTGTAATCATTCCATATTTCACATTAAATATTTCCTTAAATCTTGTAACAAATGCTAGTAGGATTCTTACGCCGTAATAAATAAATGGAATCATCATTAACGCAAAACCAATAATTCCGAAATCATAAAACCAATCATGGAAGTCCATTTCGATTAGCTTCGGATCTGGCTCTTTTTGTTCATTATACTTAAAGTTACCTGCGTAACCCATTCCAAATAATTTTTGTGACATTGGCGCTTCTTTAAAGAACTGCTTATGTCGCTCTTCATATACTTGACGTCCACTGAAAATAAGATTTTCTTGATTTTCTTTCTTTTGCTCTTTCTCAAGCTCTTTCTTAACTTCAGCTTCTACCTTCGCCTTTTCTTCTGGTTTCTCAACTTTATGTTGTTTTTCTTCTTTTTTAATTTTCTCTTTAATTTCTTTTTCTTTTTGACCTTGCTGCGCTACATTTTGTTCTGATAAATAATTGTTATGAATACCCATATTTTGTGCTAATGGCGTCATTTTAAACGTTCCAACAACACCAGCCAATAGGAAAATAGCAATTAATCCATTAAGTACAAGCGACATTTTGTTTGGATTTCTTCTATCAAATAATAATTGTAGTACGATAATCCCGATTGCTGCTGCTAACGTAGCACCAATTGAGCCCATCCCTACTTTCGTACCAACTTGAATTAACGAGTAAATCATTAAAAGCGATGGAATCCAATATAAAACGTGTTTCACGCTCTTTGTTTTTTGAATAGAATATAGTACCACAATAGGGAAAATAATAGCTAAGATTGACCCTAGTTCATTACCTGCATAGAACCACCCTCGGGAACCAACTTTCATCCATTGATAACTACCAAAGTCTGTAGATGTCGAAATAGAAATAACCATAATAGCGTTAATGATTAATGTTGAATACACAATACTATTTCTGACTTTGTCACTAATATTTACTTTCTTTTTCAATGATTTTAAAGCTAAAATGTATGATCCTAGCATGATATATATATATAATGCCTTCGCAACAAACTTAACTTCTTCACCAAGTACAATAGGATTCTTAACTAGTTTATTATTAATAAACCCTATCCCTAAAACTACTGCTAATAGTATTAAGTAAATTAAAAACTTCCTATTTTCCTTCTCTTTTGCCTGAATTAAAATGTAAATACCACCAACAGCCATAATAAGAAATCTTACCAAAATTCCAACAGTGGCATTTGACTTTAATAAAACGATACTAAGAGACGTTAATAAATCTAAAACAGGCTGTAAAATAATAAAAAAGAGCAAAAAATGCTCAAATCTAACCCTAGCTTGATTTGCTAACATTCCAAGACCTCCATACAAAATCTTCACATTATCTTTTAATCATAGTTTTCTACTGTTTAAACACACCTAGCAATTATAACATAACTCATATTTAAATTGAGAACTATTTTTCATGCCGAAACTAGTCAAGTCCAGCATTATTAGTAACCGAAAACATTGTCCTTTAGCTATCCTTCCCTATCCCTATAAAAACTATCTAACACATACGCACTTATTTTCGACCGTACAGAAATATTTTTTTATCATTTTATACAAATGTACAAAACGGACTTATCTTATTGTACCATCCCTCCAACTAAGCTACATCAAAAAACTATACTATTAATCTTTCCACACTTTTTCGCTTTACTTTATTGCTACTTATCAAGCATTTTCAAACGCTTTCTTTAGCTATTTCATCCATTTTTCTACATGTAGCGAAAAGTAATTGTTATTTCCAAAACTTTAGTGTATATTTTTTCTCTGGAACATCTTTAAGAGGAAGGAATTAAAGCCATGTTATTAATCGATATATTTACGTTTCTTGGCATTATCGCCGCTGCCATTTCTGGTACATTAGTTGGTTTAAAAAAAGATCTAGATTTATTTGGTGTCCTTTGTTTAGCTGTAGCTACTGCGCTCGGCGGCGGTATTATTCGTGATATTATGATTGGTAACCTGCCTCCTGTCGCATTTGTAAAACCCATTTACTTTTTCGTAAGTGTACTATCAGCATTATTCACATGTATGTTTTTTGAGCGCATTAATAAACTTCAAGTTGTTATTATGCTTTCTGATGCTGTTGGTTTAGGGGTATTTACAGCTATTGGTGCAAATGCAGCAATGTCACATCACGTTGACGCCTCGTTTTTAGTCGTTTCAATGGGAGTTATTACAGGTATTGGGGGCGGTATTTTACGTGACATTTGCGCTCAAGATATCCCGTATGTATTCCGAAAAGAGATATATGCAATTGCTTCTATTCTAGGAGCAGTTAGTTTCTTAATTACACATGCAATGGGGGCACACATATTAGCTTTCTATGTCTGTTTATTAATAACATTCGTTATTCGTGTAGTCACCGTAATATATAATGTACATTTCCCAGTTTTCTTTAAAACACATGCAAAAATTAATAAAGGCCATTAAGAGAATTCTACATAGAATTCTCTTAATTTATATACAATTCCATCTACTATAGAGTAATTGTATATAAAAATATATAATTACATTAGAATAAAAAATGAAAACGTTTTATAAACAGGGGGAAGAATGATGCTTGGGGTTTTTAAAAAAAATAAAACAAACACCAGTATAATTGAATTAAGCAAAGGCCAACAAATCATATTTAACGTGCCTGCTAATTCTGAACTAAAAACTCAAATGGATATGCTACATATTTCAAAGGAAGATTTACAAATTGTTAAAGTATTACAGCCATTTATTTATGAGGAAATAGATTGGATAACAGAAAAATTCTACACCAACATCACAAAACAACCTAATTTAATTGCTGTTATTGAACGCTACAGCTCTATTCCCAAATTAAAACAAACTTTAAAGACACATATTAAAGAATTGTTCAGCGGGAATATGAATGAAGATTTTATTGAACAACGTGTTAGAATTGCAAAAAGGCACGTACAAATTGGTTTACATAGAAAATGGTATACCGCTGCTTATCAAGAATTATTCCGCTCCGTCATAAAGATTTTGCAAACGAAAATTTCAACGATAGACGATTTTTCTTATTCTATAAACGTAATAAATAAATTATTCACATTAGAACAAGAACTTGTTATTTCAGCTTATGAATCCGAATATGAAAGAATCCAAAAAGAACATGAAAAAGAAAAAGAACTGACAACTATGACGATTACACATATTGCAACAGAACTAGCGACAGTATCTGAAAAAACAAGCTCTTCTATTCAACAGTTAACATCTAAATCAGAAAGTATCGTAGGAATTGCAAAAACAGGTACATCATTAGCTACGACATCAGAAGAAAAGGCCAATAAAGGAAAAGAACAATTAAATCTGCAAAACAAACGAATGGAAAGCATCCAAACGAATATGGAAACTATCATTACTGATACTCATGAACTTCTTGATATTTCTAACAAAATTAACGAAATCATTGATATTGTAAAATCAATCGCCGAGCAAACAAATTTACTAGCATTAAATGCTGCTATTGAATCTGCACGTGCTGGCGAATTTGGTAAAGGTTTTTCAGTCGTAGCGGGAGAAATCCGAAAGTTATCAGAGCAAACGAAAGAATCAATTTCCAACGTTACAAAACTCGTTGAAAAAACTAATGAACAAATTATACACGTCTCTTCTTCCGTGGAACAAATAAGCTCTCTCGTATCTGAAGGGACAGATAGTATGCATGCGACAGATCAATATTTCCAAGAAATCGTAAAAGATATGTCTAACTCTAAAGAACAAAATAAAAAAATTGAAAATGAATTAGAGACTATCTCACAAGTAATGAAGAGTATTCAAGACGATTCCTCAACAATGGCCTTAACAGCGGATAATTTACAACTAGAACTAAACCGATAAGACGAATCGATACAAAGTGGAGATTCTTCATCTCCGCTTTGCATTCATCTACAAAAAAAGAATCCAAAATGGATTCTTTTATTTTCTGAAAAATATTTTTTGGCAATAAAAATAACTCATATAAACACCAAAGCTTTGTAAAATAAACAAAGCTGGCATAATAATATTATAATATGCCATATCTACTCGGAAGAGCCTTAACGACACGTATCCGGTAATTAATAATACAAACAACATATATCCTTCATTTTGCTGTTTCTTAACTAGAAAATGTAATAAAGCTATGGCCATAAATAATGTCACCACTATATATATAAGCTTTTCACATTTAAAAATAATAGAATTTATTCCCTCGTCTGAAAGCTGGTTAATAACTGGTTTTAACAGTTTAAATCTTTCTACTTCCATTTCTTTTAACTCTTGATCAATGTGCTCTTTTACACTTTTATTTTTGGATGTTTTTTCTTCATTTTGACTTTTTCCAATTAAAACAGATTGAAAATAAGTCTGATTAGAAATCGTATACTGTGACATTCCCATCATCTTGATACCATAGTTCACACCAAAATGAGTACTATAAAACAGAATAAGTATTCCCATCATTTTTAATAGTAATTTTTGTTTCGCCCCTGATTGAAATAATTCAATTAACAGCACATATACAACTATAAAAATAGGTAAAAATAACCCCATTGGGAAAATCATATTGCTAAGCGCAAATAAAATGGATGAAATTACCCACATATAAGGATGGTCTAATCCCTTATATAAAAATATGTAACAAGCACAATAAAATAAAAATATTGCGAGTGATTCCGCCGTTAATACAGAACTCATAAATATATTTGGAATATATAAAGCGTAAAACATTGATGCAATACGACCACACTCTTCTCCAAAGACCATTGACGCAATGCGATAAATGAAAAATGCAGTTCCTGTACAAAATAAAATATTAAATAATTGTAAAGCGAATACCGTATCACCAAATATACGAATGATGATCGATTCATAAATAATAAAAGGTAACTGTGCTATATTTTCTATATTATTGCCAACTGCAATCTGCTTTGCAGACTCATACATAGCTTTCATATCACCTATCATTGGAACATCTACAAATAGAACTGTGATAAGTCTTACAACTGTAGATATGCTCATAAGAAAAACAAGAAATTGTTTATCTGTAAAACGATATTGCAAAATTGATGCTACTAACAAAATAAGAATAACAAAAATCACTAATACAATTGTTATACTTGTTGTACTTCCCCCAAAAAATTGCTTACTTGTTTCAAAAGCCGACCAACAACTATAGACAAAAAATGCGAGCATCGCACCAATCATTATTTTACTGAAGAAAGACGAAAAATTTGTTCTTATATGATTCATATGTCCATTGCACCTCTATTTCCATTCATAACAAAACGATTCTATCATGAATAAGCACAAGGTTAATAGGGAATTTCTATGACAAATACATAGTCATTACTTTTTCACTTGCAATGTAAGCGAATCCTCTTTTACACTACATTTTATATATGATAAATTTTCTTTCAGTTACATGAATACAAATACAGAAATTTCAATAAAGTGAAACTTTAATCCACGGGGGTTTTTTTCATCCCCCACTGACTATTAGCCCGCAAATAGTGGGATAATCCTCTTTTGGAACACTTTACTTCATTAAATATCTAATATGGGTACTCCACTTACACATGTCACTCTGATTGAAAACAGAAAATAGGGGATGAATATATGGAAAAGAAATTCATGCGAGAATCAAAAGCAATTAAAACAACACGTGTTTTTCCTAACGATTTAAATAATCACCAAACACTTTTCGGGGGGAAATTATTAGCAGAAATTGATAGTATAGCTTCAATTGCAGCTGCGAGACACAGCCGCAAACATTGCGTAACAGCATCTATCGATTCCGTTGATTTTTTAACTCCAATTCACCAAGCAGATTCTGTTTGTTATGAAGCATTCGTATGTTATACAGGAAAATCTTCAATGGAAGTTTTCGTAAAAGTAATTGCAGAGGATCTACTAGCAGGCGAGCGTAGGATGGCCGCAACATGTTTCATTACATTTGTCGCATTAAAAGACGGAAAACCTTCATCTGTACCACAAGTAATTCCTGAAACAGAGGAAGAACATTGGCTACATACAACTGGTTCAGAGCGTGCAGAAAATAGAAAAAAAGGGCGTTTGAAAAGTAAAGAAATGGCTGAAGTGTTAACTTTAAGTAAGCCTTGGAATATGTAACATTAGGATTTTAGCTTATACATGCACAGGTGTTTTCTTCCTTGCATGTATTTTTTATTATAATAAAGTGTTACACCTTAGCGTTTTTATTCGATGCCTGTTTCCTAAAATCACCCATCAGCTTTTCCTTTATTTTATTATGCTATTAATGGTATATTAAATAATGTTCGTTTAAAAATAACCATAATATGATTAAGTATATAAGGGATGGTGCGGTAATGTCTATTGAGGTACCAATTTCAATACCAAAAACGTTAATTATTATTCCAGCGTATAACGAGGAAGAAGCAATTGCAGATACATTAACAAGATTATTAGAACTAAAACAGCATTTTACAGCATTAAGCATTTGCGTTATTAATGATGGATCAAAAGATAAAACAGCTCAAATCGTAAAAGATTTCCCTGTTCATCTCGTTAATTTACCATACAATCTAGGTATCGGTTCAGCTGTACAAACTGGATATAAATACGCTTATGAGAACGGATATGATATTGCGATTCAGTTCGATGCTGATGGACAACATAATCCTGATGATTTATACAAAATCATACAGCCTATTGCCGAGGATCAATGCGATATGGTGCTGGGTTCACGTTTTACAGAAAAAACAGCATATAAAGGTAGTATTTCCCGAAGAATCGGTATTTTTTATTTTACCGCTCTATTGAAAGTACTAACGAAACAAACATTTATGGATCCAACTTCTGGGTATCGTGCTATCAATCGAGAAGTAATTAAGATTTTTGCACACAATTATCCAAAAGATTATCCGGAGCCAGAAGTCCTTATTCATTTAAAAAAGAAAAAACTTCGCATTAATGAAATATCTGTAAATATGCAAGAGCGACAAGGTGGACAATCTTCCATCACTCCCCTTAAATCTGCATATTACATGGTGAAGGTAAGTCTTGCTATATTGATGCAAAAAATCGTGAAAGGTTGATAATAAATGCATATAATTACCTTTTCATTTATCTTTATTTTATTACTATTCTTCTTAATTATTAATTCCATTCGTCGTGGGACTTTAGAAACAAAATATGCTATTTTATGGATTTTCGTTTGTGTTGCAATGGCTATTTTAAGTTCTACGGATAAAATTATAAACTGGATTGGAAAACTATTAAAAGTAGAATATCCTCCGTCCATTTTATTCTTATTCGGACTATTATTCTGTTTTATCCTAATTTTTGACCTGACGAGAAAAATCTCCAAATTACACCATCAACTTGTAACATTAACGCAAGATTATGCATTATTAAAACAAAAATTAAAGATAACAGATAAAGAATAACTTCCTAACTAAATACTAATATATAAAAGCTCCTGAATTTTGCTTGAAAAATTCAGGAGCTTTTATCATTTCAAATTATTTCTTTCTAATTATAAGAGATACCACAATAGAAAGTTGATTTACAAAGTTTATATGCGTTAAACTTATACAGATGTTCTTGTAGTCTTCTTCCTTTCAAAAGGCTTGTATATATGGTACAAAACATAAAAAATTTGAGGAGATAAAAACTCTATGATGGAACAAAAACAACTCGTTTCCGTTGTCATACCTCTGTATAATACGGAAAAATATATTGAAGAAACGATGCAATCAATACTAGATCAAACATATAAAAACATTGAAATTGTAATTGTAGATGATGGAAGCAAAGATCAATCACCTTCCATCGTAAAAAACCTTGTACAAAAGTACCCCGGACAAATAAAATACGTCCCACAAGAAAATCAAGGCGTTTCAGTTGCTCGTAATACAGGAATTGAAAATGCTAGCGGAGAATATGTTGCTTTTCTTGATAGTGATGATTTATGGCACCCAACAAAAATAGAAAAACAAATCGATAGTATGCATACAAACAACATGAACGCTTGTTATTGTGGCTATATGAACTTTTACGAAGAGACTGGTGAAAAAGTTGAGCACACGACAAACTTTATTAAAGGTGATATGACAAAAGCTTTCTTAACACATCAAGTTGTTGCTCAGACGAGCACTTGGATTTTCAAAAGATCTATCGTGATGGATCATAATATTCGTTTCACACCAGGATGTAGCTGGGGAGAAGACTTAGAATTTCTATTTAAATTAATGAGTGTAACAAATGTATGCTATGTAGATGAATATTTAACATATTATCGAATCTTATCCGAAGGAAATCTTTCTTCAAAGTATAAAGATTATGAATTAAAAACAGCAAAAGAATTAGAAGTATTTAATCGCATGAAGGATTGGGTTCATAATAAATCAAAAGACTTGATCGTGAATGATTCTACAGAACTTATTGAAATCCTTGAAACTTATCTATTCCCATATACAGTCATTAACAATGCTTGTATATACATTAAAGGAAGCTCTAAGTTAGATAAATCACAAGTTCAATTAATCAAGGGCGATATAAATAAATATTGTCGCAAAATTTATTCAAAAAATGGAAAACGAAGCAAAAAGCTATACGCAATGCTTTGGTTTGTACGAATAAAGTTTATGTTTTCTTAAATAAAGAATACGCTTTTAAACATACTTTCCGTAAACAAATCAAATTTACAAATAGGACGAAGTGCGTCCTGAAAAATAGAAAGGTCTTGTTCCATGAAAACAAATAAAATCCTTAAAAACGCCTCCTACCTATTTGTAGGAAATATTACTGTTCGATTTGTACTTGCTATTGCGACCATTTTCTTTGCAAGATATGTTTCACCAAAGGAGTATGGGATGTTTACAACTGCTTTAGCAGTTTCCGCTGTTATTTGTTATTTTACAGATGCAGGTTTGACACATACATTTATGCGTGAAGGAACGAGAAGCAACGCTAACATTAGCGTACTAATTAGTAGTTATTTACGTATTCGTTTAGTATTGGCTATCGTAATTTCTGTGCTCTTCGCTATTTTCGCTCAGTTCTTCTATCCCGATGCTTACTTACGTGCCATGGTATATTGGGTTGTACTGCCGACAATGTTTGGAGCCACTTTACAAGGTGTTGGGATGGCTTACTTCCAAGTAACAGAACGCATGCAATTTACAGCGATTATTTCTGTAATACAAGGTGTAACAGCCGCAGCTGCTCTTCTACTAGGAATGTCCTTTAAATGGTCACTTATGATGGTTGCTGCCATGTACGGGATATCTAGTCTTGTAACAGGACTTATCGCCTTTATAATGGTAATTCGCCATACAACAGTTCATAAGGGCTGGGATAAAGGCATTTTAGATCAATTGCTCATTTTCACGATCAATGGCATTATCATTATGCTCTTACCACAGTTAGGGCCTATTATATTAGAAAAAGTCTCAACATATGAGCAAGTTGGATTCTTTGGCGCTGCATCGAAAATACCTGCTGTACTTTATCAAATACCGGGCGTAATTGCAGCAGCCTTTTATCCAAAGTTATTTGCTTTTGGAAATGAAAAGAATATTGATGAACATAGAAAACTATCTCAGTTCGAATTAAAACTTATGTCTTTCTTAGGAATGGGAATTTCCATCCCATTTATCGCCGATCCAAGCTTTTGGATTGTTACTTTATTAGGTGAACAATATGCACCAGCCGGTGATGCTCTTGCAATTTTAGCCTTTATGGTTATTTTACAATCTATCAACTATCCACTTGCTGATAATTTAACAACTATTGGTCAACAGTGGAAGCGTGCGACAACGATGGGAATTGGATTAGCTGTCGCTATCGTAAGTTACATCGTATTAGGTAGCCAATTTGGAATGATGGGAGCTGCGGTAGCTGCTATCATTACTGAGGTTACTTTATTAATCGGATTTACTTTATTCGTTCGTAAAGGATTTACATTACTATTCAAAGGGATTGTATTTAATACACTAGCATTTATAATCAGTTACGCCCTATACCGCACAGTATTAATTAACTTACCACCACTGGTAGCTCTAACACTTACTGGTATATTGTACGGTATTATTGGCCTTGCAATTGATCCACAAATACGCGGGTTGATTTTAGGATTTGTAAATAAAAAATTAGTTCGTAAAAACGCTTAAAAGCCAAAAGCTTTTCCTATTAAGAATGGAAAAGCTTTTGGCTTTTTATATACCACCATTTACAGAACATAAATTCTGAAGACTGCACTTCATTATTCTCGAATTTTCAGTGGTTAAAAAATGCTATATATTCCATGTCAAATTGACTTACTTTCTGAGAATGCTTTATACTAAATTACAAGTAAACTATGAAACTCAATGCTTGTAAAATATATATGATACAACAAAATATATATTTTTTTATGCTAAAACTAAAAAACACACCTTCATAATTGGTGTGTTTTTATATGTAACAACTTTCGAAGGAGGATTATAAATTTTTATGAGCATAAAGCCGAACAATAAGATTTTCTCAAAGAAAACTATAATGATTATTCCGATATTATTATTGTGTGCTTTTGCTTTTCATTATTTCTTTTTAACATCTAATCAAATCTTTTCTGGTACAGGTGATGCATTAAGCCAATTTGGTTTCTTTACATTTCTCCTGCAACATGCCTTTAAAGATGGTAATCTTTTTTGGTCTTTTGATTATGGATTAGGTGGAGATTTATTTGGAGAGTTTAGTTATTATTACAGTACAGCGCCGTTCTTCTGGATTACGCTGTTACTTCCTAAATTAAATATTGAACAAATCTATGATATGAAATTATACATGAGTATTTTAAAAAACTTTTTAGCTATGTTATTCATGTATGGTTCTTTACGTTATCATAATAAAACAGTCTTCTCATCTTTTATTGCTGCTATTATGTATGGCGGATGTATTACTTTTATGCGCCATTCATTACTTTGGGATTTCATGGCTGATGCCATCGTATTTTTACCATTAGTAATATGGGGACTTGATAAATATATTATAGAAAAGAAACGTGGACTTTTCTTAGTAGCTGCTACTTTAATGTTAGCATCGAACTTTTATTTTGCTTTTATTACAAGTATTTTCATTTTCATTTACGCATTTTCCCAATACTTTGCCACACAGCAAAATAAAACAATCGTCTCTTTTCTAGCCTATTATATTAAAATTGGATTATTATACGGTCTATCACTTGGCTTGGCTGCAGTTTGCTTTATTCCATCAGTCAATGCGGTATTTAGTGCGGATCGGTTAACGAAGAAATTTGATATACCTTTATTCTTTGAAGATACATTTTATAAAGATCTAATGGAAACTATCTTCTTCGTATATGATGCTGAAAATCATCAATTAGCTTTACCAGCTTTAATTTTATTCCTAATCATATTTGGAATGTTTATACGTGATAAACTTGTTAAAAATAAAGTATTCTTTACATTTTTCATGTTCATTCTGTTTATGCTTCCGTATACATACTCTGTATTTAATGGTTTCTCAGCAATGCAATATAGATGGCTTTATTTATTTGTATTTGTAATTGCTCAAACTATAGCATACATCTTAGATTGGATGATTGTTCATAAGAAAGAACATAAATTACCTTATATAATGAGTTCATTAGTATCAATAGGATTATTCATTTATGCATTTTATAGAAAAGTAAATATAAATGTAAGTGATAAACCTTTACAGGCAGTTGACAATATTTTAATCGGAACTATCGTTCTTTCTCTCATTACAGTATGTTTATGGCGTTATCTTTCTAAACCTTTCATACAATTTTTAGTTGTAGTGAACATACTCGTTAGTACAATTTCCATGAATTACATGTATGCTAATAATATACTTAGTACCGTTTTCGGACAAAGCAATGCTACAAAAGAAGCTTTACATGTATCTGGCTATGATAACAAAGATGAGATTGCTGCCATTCGTTATATACAAGAATATGATAAAGACTTTTATCGTATTCTTAACCCAGGTAGCGCCCATAACACACCAATGTTACAAGGTTATCATGGTACAAGTACGTACCAAAGCTTGATTAATTATTATGTTCATGACTTTATGAAAAATAAATACAACGTATTCCAAGGGTTCGACACTCCTTCGATGTTCTTCCAAGTTGATAGTCGACTACTACTTGAAAATATGTTAGGTGTAAAATATCGCGTACTAAGCGCTGATACAGATCAAAAAAATATACCATATGGATATAAACTATTAAAACAAGTAGGACCGTATAATATTTACAAAAATGACTATGCTTTACCGTTAGGGTATGTATATGATTCTAGTATAAGTGAAGAAGAATTTTCTAAATTAAACTTCGCTCAGCGTGACCAATTATTATTACATGCTGTAGTCGTTAATAATGGAAAAGACTTTTCATTAACCCATTTTGATAAAAAGAATCTTAATTCAAAAGCGGTATCTATCAAAATGGAAAAAGTACAACTAGAAAATATGGAAAAAGAGAATAATAAACTCATTGTCCATGGCAATGGAAATATGATTGTACCTATAAATTATCCTAATACTCCTGGAGACTTAATTGTAGAATTAAAGATAAAAAATAAAGGTTCATTCCATGCAGTAGTTAACGGGAAAGATATGGGGAAAGGTGAAGACACTGGTGCATACTCATATCCTTTAGAAAGATTTGTTTATAATTTAGGTAAAGACGATCGTCCAGACCAACTAACTATTTCTATTGATGCACCAGGTGAATACGAACTTGAAGACTTACAAGCAAATATCGTAAATTACGAAGGTGTACAAAAAGAAACAAAAAAACTAACTGAAAATAGACTTCAAAATATTTATTATAAAAACAACTATTTAAAAGGTGAAATCAACTCGAAAAAAGATGGATTACTATATTTATCTGTTCCATATAGTAAAGGTTGGACTATAAAAGTTGATGGAAAAGAAACAGAATTCACGAAAGCAAATTCTGCATTTATTGGTGTCCCAATTACAAAAGGAGCACATATAATCGAAATGACTTATGTTACACCTTACTTTAAATTAGGTATGATTATATCAATTATTTCACTAATTATTTGTGTAGCCTTACTAGTTTTTACAAATCAAAAAGGACGCCGAAAATTGCCTTTTAAAAAGCCGCAATGAGCACTCAATAAATTATGAAGCTATCCAAAGCGGATAGCTTCATAAAAAATATTAAATAACGTTTTAACCATTATAAACAAGGAGGGGCAAAAATGACTCTTTCAATAGTCGTACCATGCTACAATGAAGAAAAGATGCTTCGAGCCTTTTATTCAGAGACTTCTCTAGAAATTCATAAATTAACTACCGATTATGAATTTGTTTTTGTAAATGATGGTAGTAAAGATGATACATTAAATATTCTACGTGATTTGGCAAATTCAGATGCAGCTGTTCATTATATATCATTTAGTCGGAATTTCGGCAAAGAAGCCGCTATGTTAGCTGGTTTAAAATACGCTACAGGTGATGCAGTTGTTATTATGGACGCCGATTTGCAACATCCTCCTACACTAATAAAAGAAATGTTAGAAGGATATAACGAAGGTTACGACCAAATTATTGCAAAAAGAACAAGAACAGGTGATTCACCCGTTCGCTCTTTCGTTTCTCGTCTATACTATAAAGTGATGAATAAGTTTGTAGATGTTGAACTAGTAGACGGCATTGGAGATTTTAGACTTTTAAGTAGAAGAGCTGTTGATTCTCTATTATCTTTAAGCGAATACAATCGCTTCTCAAAAGGTTTATTCTCCTGGATTGGATTTAATGAACTAATTATTGGATATGAAAATGTATTACGTTCTGATGGAGAAAGTAAGTGGACTTTTTCTAAATTGTTAAATTACGGAATAGATGGTGTTATCTCATTCAATAATAAACCATTAAGACTATCTATATATCTTGGATTATTAACAACTATTTTAGGGATTTTATACGTAATTACTACATTTATTCAAATTATTGTTGGTGGTGTTGAAGTCCCAGGATACTTCACTTTAATTTCCGCTATATTATTTATTGGTGGTATTCAACTCATTTTCCTAGGTGTTATGGGTGAATACATCGGTCGCATTTATTATGAAACAAAACGTAGACCACATTTTATTGTAGCTGAAAAGAAAGTTAGTGAAGTCAAACAAAAAGCATAATAAAAAAGTTACTTCTACCTACAGAAGTAACTTTTTTTATACTAATATTTACACACCTTTATGTTGCATAGATATAATCGTTTCTTTTAGCCCATTATAATAAGAAGTTTTTGGTATATTCCCAATATACCTCTCATATTTCTCTCCGCTTAATACAACAGGATTTTCTGTCAAATATAGCATTTCCACAAATTCTTTCATCTGCTTATCAAATAGTCCGATTAAATTTATCATACCTTTTTTTACTGTCATTACTGTTTTTGTATATCCCGTTAATTCTTGTATATGTTGAATCATCTCTTCACCTGTAATGACACCACAACCCGGTATGTTCCAATTTTGTCCATAGGCCTCATCACGTAAAGCTAATTCAACCATTGCTTTTGCACCGTCTGGTGTGAAAATATATTCACGAGCAATCTTTTTATCTCCAACAAAGCTTGATAACTTATTTGCAAGTACACCTTTTAAAGTATGATGAACAAGCGTACTTTCTGCATTCGGACCATAGAAATCTGGAAAGTGAGCAATAAACATTTTTACACGAGCTTGTTTTGCCATCATTTCTAGCTGTAACCGAATTTTCCCTTTCTTCGTATGTGGTGCCTTTTTAACTTCTTCCACTACAAGTTCTTCCCCTTGCCTCCCATACGCATAAATATTATCAACTATCCCTAACTTACTGTCGTAATACATTGCTACTTCTAATATATTTTTTAATAATTTTGGTTGCTTCTTCTCCCAATCTGAATATGGAATGTTTACAGCATGAAATATAATATCAACGCCTTTCGCAGCTTCCATTATATCCTCCTGTATAAATACATCTCCCGCTACAACTTTCACATTTTCTTCTCCAGAAAATAATATCTCTAATTTCTCTTTATTCCTCGCAAAGGCCACTACATGAATTCCTCTGCTACATAATTCTTTTACAATTGCATACCCCATTGATCCAGATGCTCCTAGCACTAAAGCTTTTTTCATTATATATCCCCCCTAAATTAATTAACCGCTGTTCAATTAATATTAAAAAGAAAATCACTTACATAAGAAGTGATTTTGAAATAAACTCCACGTGTACTTTAGCTAATCCTTTTACTTCTTCAAATGTTTGATCATTCCCACAATAGTGTGCCACAAACCCATGTAATGATAGAAAAACAGACCATATTGTCATTACATTTACCTTCTCATTACACAAAGAAGATACAACAGTAGCAAATTTTTCGTAACTAACATTTGGGCCATCTGCTAAACATTCTTTTAACTCATCATCTCTAATTAAAAACATGATTTCATAATGACTTTGATTTTGCAAACCAAATTCAATAAAACCAAATAAAACAGCTTTCAATTGTTCCTCTTGTGGTAAATTTTGATCATTAATCTCATCTAATTTTTGATTTAGCAATTGAAAATCTTGCTCTACCATCGCATAGAAAAGCTCTGCTTTATTTTTAAAATGATAATAGATGGCACCATGGCTATATCCTAGTTCTGTTGCAATTTTACGCATTGAAGTATGCTGATAACCTAATTTTATAAATAAGTCTCTTGCTACATTCATAATCATTTCTCTCGTTAATTCTTGTTTAACTGCCCTTCTTGGCGACATTTTTCATACCTCACAATTTAATTGACCACTGTTCAATTAATATTATAACCTTTTCCCAAAAAAATACAATTAGTTTCTTACAAAAAGATACATTTTGAAAGGATAGCATTATACTCAATAATTTAGTATCATGATTCAAGGTACTATTTCAAGTTGGACGGAGGATACTATGAGCTTATTAACAGTAGAAAAACTAGGCCATACATTTGGCGATCGCACATTATTTAAAGATGTATCCATGCGTTTACTAGCAGGAGAACATGTCGGATTAGTCGGTGCAAACGGTGTTGGTAAATCAACATTTATGAATATTATTACTGGTCAACTTATCCATGATGAAGGCCGTGTAGAATGGACACCTGGTACAAATTACAGTTACTTAGACCAGCATACAATTTTAACACCTGGTCGCACAATTCGTGATGTATTAGCTGACGCGTTTTTACCTTTATTTGAAAAAGAAAAAGCTTTAAATGAAGTTGCAGAAAAAATGGGAACGGCAACACCGGAAGAATTAGAGGACCTTCTTGAGCAGATGGCAGAAATCCAAGATGCTCTCGAAGCAGGTGGTTTCTATTTACTAGATATGAAAATCGAAGAGGCAGCAAGAGGTCTTGGAATTGATGCAATCGGTTTAGATCGTGATGTTTCAGCACTAAGTGGTGGACAACGTACAAAAGTATTACTTGCAAAGCTATTACTTGAGCAACCAGAAGTGTTATTACTCGATGAGCCTACTAACTATTTAGACGTTGAACATATTCATTGGTTAACTAATTATTTAAAAGAATATCCACATGCATTCTTATTAATTTCTCATGATACGGAATTTATGAACAAATGCGTTGATGTTATTTTCCATCTAGAATTTACAAAAATGACGCGCTATACAGCGACATACGAAAAATTCCTAGAGTTAGCCGAAATTAATAAAAATCAACATATAAATGCTTATGAAAAACAGAAAGAGTTTATTAAAAAGCAGGAAGACTTTATTGCAAAGAACAAAGCTCGTTATTCAACGACAGGTCGTGCAAAAAGTCGTCAAAAACAACTTGATCGCATGGAGCGTATTGATCGTCCTGAAACAGCAATTAAGCCAGAATTCTCATTTAAAGAATGTCGTGCAAGTAGCCGTTTCGTCTTTGAAGGTGAAAATGTAGAAATCGGATATACACACCCATTACTACCAAAACTAACAATGACAATTGAACGCGGTGAAAAAATTGCTATCGTTGGATGTAATGGTGTCGGTAAATCAACATTACTAAAAACAATTTTAGGAAAAATTAAACCTTTAAGCGGTAAAACGAGTCTTGGTGACTTCTTAGAGCCTGCATACTTTGAGCAAGAAGTAAAAGCGGATAATATAACACCAATTGATGATGTTTGGAACACATTCCCTAGCATGGACCAACATCAAATTCGTGCAATGTTAGCAAAATGCGGATTAAAAAATGAGCATATCTCTCGCCCGCTAAATCAATTAAGTGGTGGTGAACAAGCAAAAGTTCGTTTATGTAAGCTAATGGGTGAAGAAAGTAACTGGATCCTATTCGATGAGCCAACAAACCATCTTGATGTTACAGCAAAGGAAGAACTTCAAAAAGCTCTGAAAGCATATAAAGGGACAATCCTTCTTGTATGTCACGAACCAGAATTTTATGAAGGCTGGATAACAAAAACTTGGAATGTTGAAGAGTGGTCACAAAATAATTCTTAATTATAATAGAAAATCCTTGCGTTCTATATGCAAGGATTTTTTATATTATAGTATGCCGTAAGCCTCAATCGAAACTCATTTAAACTAGGATATACCGCTAAATTAGCAAGCATACCTCTAATGACTGGAATTCTTGGATTTGGCAATCTCATTTCTGCTTCTAAAACATCTAAAGTCACAAGTAACTCATCATTTTCTAATTGATCGGCTAATGTTCGTTTAAATACAATAATTTCACTTAAAAAATGTTCCTTCACCTGTTCCTTAATAAGCTCGGAACTGCAAAGAAATTCTCCAAGTCTCTCTTCATGTAGAACAGGTTCCTCTGAAGATTCTAGAAGCCCCTCTACTAAATTGTCTATCCTTTTTAAAATAAAAGCTGAGACATAGGACAAATCAATTTCTGGCGCATTTAAAATAATTAATTCTAAATACCCACGGCATATCCCTTCCACCATAATTACTAGATCTAACAAGTATGGAATAACCTTTTCACCATAAATGGACAGTAAGCTATTTCGATAAAATGCATGAGACTCTAATTTCATCCGCATCATAAATTCTTCTACTTCTTTATTAAATGGAATAGCATTTTCTCTCGCATGCATAATAATAAATTCCTTATGCTTCTGTACATCTGTAAACTGGCAACACAATTGTTTTTCAAATTTTTCACGTGGCAATAAAGATTCTCTATCAATATCCAGCATTTTCTTTTGGATTTTGTCATAATAATATCGAAGTGTCGCTAATAACAACTCATCTTTCGATTTAAAATATAAATAAAAAGCCCCCTTAGATATGCCACAAGCTGTCACAATTTCTTGTACTGATGTCGCATTGACACCCTTAGTCGCAAATAACTTCATAGCCGATTCTATAATTAAACGCTCTTTTTCTTTCATATCTTCTCTCCTAGACTTAATCTCGCATCTTATGTAAATTCAAACTTGATTTCATTCCACATTAACAGAAAATAAGACTTCTTCCCTAAAATTTAATGGAGCAAATGGTTTATATAGAAGCCTTTCCATCTGTCAAAATCAATAATCATTAAGGAATAGGAAACCGACTACTTACAGTTTCACTTTATTATACCATCCCTTTTCATTGACGACTGACCAATCAGTCAGTTATATTATGTATTAGACTGACCGATTGGTCAATATAATAAAAAGGGAGCGCAAACATGAACAAAATCATCAATTTCACGTTAAAAAATAAGTTCGCAGTTTGGCTACTAACCATTATTGTTACTATTGCGGGTATTTATTCTGGACTCAATATGAAGCTGGAGACAATTCCTGATATTACAACACCGATTGTAACAGTAACCACGGTTTATCCTGGTGCTACACCAGAAGAAGTAGCTGATAAAATTTCAAAACCAATGGAAGAGCAACTCCAAAATTTAAGCGGTGTAAACGTTGTTAGTTCATCATCTTATCAAAACGCATCTTCTATTCAGGTAGAATATGATTTTGATAAAAATATGGAAAAAGCCGAAACGGAAATTAAAGAATCGCTCGCAAACGTGAAACTGCCAGAAGGTGTGAAAGACCCGAAAGTCTCACGAGTAAACTTTAATGCCTTTCCTGTTATTTCATTAAGCGTAGCGAGTAAAAATGAATCTTTAGCTGCCTTAACAGAAAATGTAGAAAAAAATGTTGTTCCTGGATTAAAAGGACTTGATGGTGTCGCATCTGTTCAAATCGCAGGTCAACAAGTAGACGAAGTACAGCTTGTCTTCAAAAAAGATAAGATGAAAGAATTAGGTTTAAGTGAAGATACTGTAAAAAATATGATTAAAGGTTCGGACGTATCGTTACCACTTGGCTTATATACATTTAAAGATACGGAAAAATCAGTTGTTGTCGATGGTAACATTACAACAATTAAAGCATTAAAAGAATTAAAAATTCCAGCTATCCCTTCATCACCGAATGGTCAAGGTAGCCAAAACGCTGGTGCTGGAACACAAGCACCACAGATGAATCCGGCTGCTATGAACGGCATACCAACGGTTACATTAGAAGAGATTGCTGATATTAAAGAAGTTGGAAAAGCAGAATCCATTTCTCGAACGAATGGAAAAGAAGCAATCGGTATTCAAATTGTGAAGGCTGCTGATGCGAATACAGTTGATGTTGTAAATGCAGTTAAAGATAAAGTAAAAGACCTTGAGAAAAAATATAAAGACTTAGAGATTATTTCAACATTCGATCAAGGTGCGCCTATTGAAAAATCAGTCGAAACAATGCTTAGCAAAGCTATTTTCGGTGCTATCTTTGCGATTGTTATTATTATGTTGTTCCTGCGAAACATTCGAACAACACTAATCTCTGTCGTTTCTATACCACTTTCTTTATTAATTGCAGTTTTAGTAATAAAACAAATGGATATTACCCTTAACATTATGACACTTGGAGCAATGACAGTTGCTATTGGACGCGTTGTTGATGACTCAATTGTTGTTATTGAAAATATTTACCGACGTATGTCTTTATCAGAAGAGAAATTACGTGGGAAAGATTTAATTCGTGAAGCTACGAAAGAAATGTTTATCCCGATTATGTCTTCTACAATTGTAACAATCGCTGTATTCTTACCTCTTGGACTTGTAAAAGGTATGATTGGTGAAATGTTCTTACCATTTGCTTTAACAATTGTTTTTGCCCTACTTGCTTCCTTACTTGTGGCAGTTACAATTGTGCCGATGCTAGCACATTCCTTATTTAAGAAGGAAAGCATGAGAGAAAAAGAAGTACATCATGAGGAAAAACCAAGCAAATTAGCAAACGGCTATAAACGTATACTTGAATGGGCGTTAAACCATAAAATTATTACATCAAGTATCACAGTCCTCCTATTAGTAGGCAGCCTTGCACTTGTACCAATCATCGGTGTCAGCTTCTTACCATCTGAAGAAGAAAAAATGATTATCGCAACGTACAAACCTGAGCCAGGTCAAACGTTAGACGACGTTGAAAAAATTGCAACGAAAGCTGAAAAGCATTTCCAAGATAAAAAAGACGTCAAAACGATTCAATTCTCATTAGGCGGCGAAAACCCAATGAGCCCTGGTCAAACAAATCAAGCGATGTTCTTCGTTCAATATGATAACGATACGAAAAACTTTGAAAAAGAGAAAGAACAAGTCGTTAAAGATTTACAAAAGATGTCTGGAAAAGGTGAATGGAAAAACCAAGATTTCGGAGCAGGTGGCGGTAGTAACGAAATTATGCTATACGTTTATGGAGATAGCTCTGAAGAAATTAAGCCTGTCGTGAAAGACATTCAAAATATCATGAAGAAAAATAAAGATTTAAAAGACATAGACTCTAGTGTTGCAAAAACATATGCAGAATATACTTTAGTCGCTGATCAAGAAAAGTTAAGTAAAATGGGGCTAACTGCTGCTCAAATTGGAATGGGACTTTCTAATCAACATGATCGCCCTGTTCTTACAACAATTAAAAAAGATAATAAAGATATAAATGTATATGTAGAAACTGAAAAACAAAACTATGAAACGATCGATGACTTAACAAATCGTAAAATTACAACACCACTTGGTAATGAAGTTGCTGTTAAAGATGTTATGACTGTAAAAGAAGATGAAACTTCTAACACAGTAACACATCGTGATGGCCGTGTTTATGCGGAAGTTAGTGCAAAACTAACATCTGATGACGTTTCAAAAGCATCTGCCGCTGTTCAAAAAGAAGTAGATAAAATGGATCTTCCTTCTGGTATAGATGTTTCTATGGGTGGTGTTACACAAGATATTCAAGAATCATTCAAACAACTTGGCTTAGCGATGTTAGCTGCGATTGCCATTGTATACTTCGTTCTTGTTGTTACATTTGGCGGTGCCCTTGCACCATTCGCAATTTTATTCTCGCTACCATTCACAATCATTGGTGCACTCGTTGCCTTATTAATCTCTGGCGAAACGTTAAGCGTATCTGCGATGATTGGGGCTCTTATGCTAATTGGTATCGTTGTAACGAACGCAATCGTGCTCATTGACCGTGTTATTCATAAAGAAAATGACGGCCTATCAACACGTGAAGCATTATTAGAAGCTGGTACAACACGCCTGCGTCCTATCTTAATGACTGCAATTGCAACAATCGGGGCTCTTATCCCGCTTGCATTAGGATTTGAAGGTAGCGGCTTAATTTCTAAAGGACTTGGCGTAACAGTAATTGGTGGATTAACAAGTTCAACGTTATTAACACTTCTTATTGTTCCAATCGTTTATGAAGCATTAAGCAAATTTAAAAAGAAAAAAGTAAAATAAAAAAATAACCTCGCTGACTGCGAGGTTATTTTTTATTCCCAAACAAGATTAGGAAATCACCATATCCTTCTTTTTCTAAATCTTCTTTTTGAATAAAGCGTAGCGCTGCCGAATTAATACAATAACGAAGGCCGTTTTGTCCTGGGCCGTCTGGAAATACATGCCCAAGATGTGAATCTCCTTCTTTACTTCTCACTTCCGTACGCGTCATATTATGGCTAACATCCATTTTTTCTTTCACACTAGCTGACATAACTGGTTTCGTAAAACTCGGCCATCCACAGCCGCTGTCGAACTTATCGAAAGAAGTAAATAATGGTTCCCCCGAAACAATATCTACATAAAGCCCTTCTTCTTTATGATTCCAATACTCATTTTGAAAAGGCGGTTCTGTCCCATTTTCCTGTGTTACATAAAACTGCATCTCGTTTAATCTTTCTTTTAAATGAGCATTATTCTTTGGCCAATGTTGTTTAATAAAAGCATCTCGACCTGAGCCTTTACGATATAACTCATAGCGAAATGTATTCTTCTTATAATATCCTTGGTGATATTCTTCAGCTGGATAAAACGTAGCAGCTGGCAATATTTTTGTCGCAATTGGCTTCGAAAAATGCCCACTTTTCTCGAGCTCTTCTTTTGAAGCCTCTGCCTTTTTATGTTGTTCTTCATTATGATAAAAAATCACCGTTTCATAAGACTGCCCGCGGTCGTGGAATTGTCCCCCTATATCAGTCGGGTCAATTTGTCTCCAATATATATTTAACAACTCTTCATACGGCATTTTATTTGCATCAAATGTAATTTGTACTGCTTCATAATGCCCAGTTGTTTCCGAGCACACTTCTTTATACGTTGGATCCTCTTTATGGCCACCTGTATAGCCTGAAACAACCTGTATAATCCCTTCTATCTCTTCAAATGGCGAAACCATACACCAGAAACACCCTCCAGCAAACGTAGCTAACTCTATCTTTTCATTTACGGCCATTATTTCACCCCTATTCTATCTTCTCCTTACAGTATGGCATAAGGAACGTCATGTTATAAAAGAAAAAGCATCGAACATCGATGCTTTTTCTTTACTTCACTTTATTTTTTTTCAACGTCCTTCTCCATTTCATCACTTGTCACATCTAAGACATCTAATAAGAAAATGAAGATTGGAATACCGATAATAAGTCCCCACACACCTAAGAAATGCTCAGAGAAAATTAATACCATAAATGTGTAGAAGATTGGTAAGTTTGTTTTTTGTGACATAAACTTCGGATTTAATACATAGCTCTCAAGTGCATGAATTACTGTTACGATAACTACAATATAAACGACATACATAATACCGCCAATATTGTAAGCAATCATACAGAGTGGGAATAACGAGATAATAACACCCGCCACTGGAATTAAACCAAGCAAGAAAATCATTAACGCTAAACCTAGTAATTGCGGGAATCCTAATATCCATAATGCAATAACAGATAAAACACAGTTAACAATTGCAATTAAAAATTGTGCTTCGATTACTTTTCCGAATGAACGTGCAAATTTCTTTCCGAAATACTCTATTTCGTTATAGAAAATTGCAAGTCGGCTTTCTTTAAATTTCGAAGTAAAAGCAACGATACGTGCTTTTTCAAGTAAGAAAAATAAGCTTAAAATTACAGAAAGTAAAACTTGAAGGCCAAATTTCCCAACATTCGTAATAGATTTATACAAAATGTCTACGCCTTGCCCCACATATTTAGAAAGCTCCATATGATTAACAGCATTAACTGCATACTTAATTAATTCACTATCAGGTGGATTTCTTAAAAATACATTAAATTGATAAATCAATTGTGAAATTTGTATTGTTAATACCGGTAAATATTTAAATAGCGTAATGGCAATTCCTGCCACTAACATTACATATAAAAGCGCTATAATAATTTTTCGATTAATTGGCATGAAATGATCTAATTTACGAGAAATAAACTTTTGGAATCGATCCATTAAATACGTCAACATAAACGTAATTAAAATTAAATTTAACATACTTTGCATCCCATACAATATGAGAGCAAGTAATACTAATACGATTAACCTCTGAAATCCTTTGCTTTGAAACAGGTTTTTTATTTGCATAATCGACGAGTACTCTCTCCTGTCCTATAAAGTAAAACGTTAACAAGTAGATCTCTCTCTATTCTCTACTTATAATTATCCTTTAATATTAAAGCCATTGCGAGCAATTTATATTCAACCCTAACCACCCGTTAATTGTGCTATATATTATGTTACTTCTTATTTTACAATACAATGACCTATTTCAGAACGCATTATACGTAGTATTAATGAAGATTTAAGGAAACTTTTATCCTTCAATAGGTCTTACCACTACTGTAACATAAAAAGCAAGCTATCAGTAGAAATCCGTCCTACAAATAACTTGCTTTTATATTTTTTTTAGTAAGTTTTATCATCCAATAAACGGCATGAACATTGGAATAACCACCACTGTTACGACACCAACCACTGTCACAGCGATACTGGCCATAGCTGCTTCTACTTCACCCATTTCGATACCTACTGCAACCCCTAACGCATGTCCTGCTGTTCCAAGCGCTAAACCTTTAGCAATCGGATGTTTAACTCTAAATGTTTTTAAGAATAAAGCTCCTAATGCGTATACGATAACAGCATTAAAAATAACTGCAAATGATGTAATTGCTGGAATACCACCGATACTTTCAGAGATTGGTAATGCAATTGCTGTTGTTGCTGCTTGTGGTAACATTGAGTTCATTACAGCTGTATCTAGACCAATTGCTTTTGCGACAATGAACACAACAACCACTGAACAAATAGATCCAACCACGATAGCCGATAAAATTTGCCACCAATATTTTTTTAACTTATCAACTTGTTTATATAATGGAATTGCAAACGCGATTGTTGCTGGTTCTAAGAAGAAGCTAATCATTTTTCCGCCAGTATTATATTCTTCAAAAGTAAAGTTACCTACTTTTAGAAAGACAATCCCTAATACCATCGCTACGAATAATGGTGTGAATAAGAAGAATCCTTTTGAATGCTTAAATAATAATGTTCCGATTCCGTATGCGATTAATGAAACGACGATTCCGAAATATGGAGTCATTGTGCTTGCCATGTTCATTCCCTCCTAACAATATATACTAAATTGGTTACGCAACTTTTCCGTGCTTACGTCCTTTATTTACTACTTTCAATTCTTTCATATCTTCTATTTCTTTATCGTCTTTTCCTAAAATAAATTGTGCAAATAATCCTGTTACAGCGAGTAAAATAATTGTTGCGACAACAATTACAGTTAAAATTTGTACAAAATATTGTCCCATTACACCGAGAGAATTAATAACCGAAATACCTGATGGAACGAAAAGGAATCCGATAATACCTGTTAAAGCCGTTCCGAGTGATTCAACTTGTTCCAATTTAATAACTTTTAAACATAATAGGCTAAATAAAATAACTAATCCGATTACCGATGAAGGCATCGGAATTGGTAAATGCGTTGCAATAATATTAGAAACTAACATAATAACTGAAAATATGAATGCTTGTGATAAGAAACTATATACTTTTTTCGTACTCATTTTGGCCACCTCTTTCGATTTGGTACCTTTATTGTATAAGATAAAACCAAAACTGTAAGCGTTTACATAACAGAACGTCAAATATACAAAATTAGTTACAAAAATAGGCAGACGAAATACAAAAAGCTGCTTCTTAAATACGAAGCAGCTTTTTAAGTTCTTTTGCATATGTACGGCTAACCGGGACTTTGGATCCCTCTTTCATAATTAAGTTATAAGTCGAATTAAACCACGGCTGTATCTCAGAAATATGATTAATATTAGCAACGAAACTACGATGAACACGCATAAAAATTGTTTGTGGTAATTTCTTTTCCAAAATGACAAGCGTATCATGTGTTACATATGTTTCTTTCATTGTTTTTACAGTTACTTTCCCATCTACAAGCCCTACATAAATAATATCTTCAATGTTAACAAGTACAATTGATTCCTCAATTGGTAATGCTAATTTATGCATCTCGGCCGTTACATCTACACTCTTTACATCTTGCTTTGTTTCTAACTTTATTTGCTTTTGTTTTTTATATTTCTTTAATGTCTGTACGATACGTTCTTCATCAAATGGCTTTAAAATGTAGTCTAACGCATCTACTTCAAATGCTTGCAATGCATATTGATCATAGGCAGTAGCAAACACAATTGAAGGTGGATTTTTCATTTTCTTTAATATATTTGCGATTTCAAATCCATTATCATCAGATAACTGAATATCTAGAAAAACAATATCTGGTTTGTTTTTCATTAATTCTTCTAATGCATCCTCTACACAATCCGCCTCACCAATTATCTCTACTTCTTTTGTTTTCTCTAATAAATATTTCAATTCATCCCGTGCTAACATTTCATCATCAACTACTAATACTTTTAACACTCCGTTTTTCCTCCTCTACTTTTTTCGGAATCACAAAGAGGATCTTTGTCCCTTGCTCTAATTCACTTTCAATTTGAAGCATTGTCTCTTTCCCAAATAACCCGATAAGTCGTTCATTAATATTATATAAGGCTGTTCCCGTCCCTTTCTTTGATGGAACTACCATTTTTCCTAATTGCTCTAGACGTTCACTCTCAATCCCTTGTCCATTATCCTTTACTTCAAAGTGAACCATCCCTTCTTTTTCAAACACATGTACCTCGACTTGGCACACTGGCTGCTTTTTCGGAAAAGCATGGCGCAATGCATTTTCAACTAATAGCTGAAGCACAAATGGTGGAACTAAAGTCACCTTTAGTGCCTCTTCAATGTACATCTTCACTTCATACTTATTCGGAAACCTCGCTTGCTCTAACGATAAATATGCATGTACATGATTCAACTCTTGTTCTAATGGAATAAGTAATTGTCGTGCCCCTTGCAAATTACAACGAAAATAAACGCTAAGCTGCAATAATAATTTTCTCGCTTTCTCTACATCTGTTCGGCATAAAGCTGATACTGTATTAATTGCATTAAATAAAAAATGCGGATTGATTTGTGCTTGCAACGCTTTTATTTCGGCATCTTGCAATAACTTACTTTGTAACTCAGCTTCACCTAACTCAAGCTGTGTGGAGAATATTTTCGCTAGCCCTTCCGCTAACTCTTCTTCAACACGACTTAATTGATTAGGGTTTTTAAAATAAAGTTTTAATGTTCCTATCGTATTTCCATGTGAAGTTAATGGAATAACAACTGCCGCTTGTAATGGACACCCTTCATGTTGACAATTAATATTCTCACGTGATTTTGCCTTCATTATTTTCCCTGTTTTTAATACTTCTTTTGATAAACCTGTTATTAAACTGTGTGAAGGAATATGATGATCTGATGCTAATCCAACGTGAGCTAAGATTTCCTCTGTATCTGTTAAGGATACCGCATCTGTTCCCGTAAAGCGGTGAATAATTTGTGCCACATGTTTACAAGACTCTTCTGTTAGCCCTTGGCGGAAATATGGTAACGTCTTATCAGCAATTCGTAATACTTTATGCGTTTGCAAAGCTTTTGCGTTTTCTTCTTGTCGTAAAATAGCTAGTATCATCGAAAGTAAAATGAAACTGCCAAAACTATTTACAAGAATCATCGGTAGCGCAATTGTTTTCACAACACTAAGTCCATCTTCTATAATTAATAGAATCATAAGCATTTCTAAAGTAACGATAAAAACACTTAAAATCGCAGAAAATTTAGGAGTAATAGTACGGTTATATTTTTTGAAAATGTATCCAATATAACCTGTTATAATCCCAGCCAAAATTGATGAAATTGCACAACTTACTGCCGTCGTCCCACCAAGCATATAACGATGAATACCCGCAATAGAACCTACTCCAATTCCGACGATAGGACCGCCAAGCAATCCACTAATTCCAACACCCATGATTCGTGTATTCGCAATTGTGCTGGATGATGAAACACCTTGTAACCAATTTTCATTCATAATAGTATTTCCTGCTATTTCAATCCCTGTGTAATTGCTTACAATTGTAAACACTGAAAAAATACAAATAAGCTTAAACTTATCTACATATCCGTCTTGCTTATGAAGAAGACGCCGGAACGTTTTAATATGAGAGAGTAAAAATCCTAAAATAACAATAAGCCCGACGCGTTCAATCATCATAAGTACTAAATTTAGCATCTGTGATTCATTCCTTTTTATATGAGTTAGTTTTATTATGGGAAAATAATGAAGCGTGCGTCGAGGAGAATGAAATGTTTTTTGAAATATTTTACACATAACTATCCCCTCTTTATTTGACAATCTAACAGAAGAGTGCTAAAAATAAAGTAATATAATACAGTCCTTTAACCCAACCCCGTGAGGTTGAGAAGGAAGTCGGAATATACTATACGTATGGTCTTTTTTAGGGATACGTATGCTTTTTTGGCCTTCTCATCATATCAGGTGAGAAGGCCTTTTGTTATTCTTCCATAGCGACTGTAGAAGAAAATAAGGAGGATTAATGATGAACGTCACTACTGATGTACAATCAACAACAGAGGAGACGAAAGAGAAAAGATATAAAACATTGTTTGGTTCTGCGCTAGGATATGCAGCAGAAGGTTTAGACATGTTGCTCTTATCTTTCGTACTCGTCTACATTTTAAAAGAATTTCATTTAAGCCCTGTTGAAGGTGGAAACTTAACATTAGCTACCACAATAGGAATGCTAATCGGGTCTTATTTATTTGGATTTATTGCTGATTTATTTGGGCGTATCCGTACGATGGCCTTCACAATCTTACTATTCTCACTAGCAACAGCACTTATTTATTTCGCAACAGATTATTGGCAATTATTAATTCTTCGCTTTTTAGTTGGAATGGGAGTTGGTGGTGAATTCGGGATTGGGATGGCCATCGTAACTGAAACATGGTCTAAAGAAATGCGCGCTAAGGCGACATCCGTTGTTGCACTTGGATGGCAATTTGGCGTACTAGTCGCTTCACTCCTTCCGGCATTTATCGTCCCGCATTTTGGATGGAGAGCTGTTTTCTTATTTGGACTCATTCCCGCTCTACTAGCTGTTTACGTCCGCAAAAGTTTAAGTGAACCGAAAATATGGGAACAAAAACAACGATACAAAAAAGAATTGTTACAAAAAGAAGCTAAAGGTAATTTAACAACTACTGAGGCAGAACAACTAAAGCAAATGAAAAAGTTCCCACTTCGAAAGTTATTTGCCAATAAAAAAGTAACGATAACAACAATTGGTCTTATTATTATGTCATTCATCCAGAACTTCGGATATTATGGAGTTTTCACATGGATGCCAACTATTTTAGCGAATAAATATAACTACACATTAGCAAAAGCGAGCGGTTGGATGTTCATCTCTACAATCGGCATGCTAATTGGAATTGCAACTTTTGGTATTCTAGCCGATAAAATTGGCCGCCGTAAAACTTTTACAATCTATTATGTCGGTGGTACTATATACTGTCTCATTTACTTCTTCTTATTCACAGACTCAACATCATTGTTATGGGGAAGTGCACTGCTTGGATTCTTTGCCAATGGCATGATGGGGGGATTCGGAGCAGTTTTAGCTGAAAACTATCCTGCTGAAGCTCGCTCGACAGCAGAGAACTTTATTTTCGGTACAGGACGTGGATTAGCTGGATTTGGACCTGTTATTATCGGCTTACTTGCTGCAGGTGGTAATTTAATGGGAGCATTATCTCTCATCTTCATTATCTATCCAATCGGTTTAGTTACAATGCTATTATGTGTCCCAGAGACGAAAGATAAAGTATTAGAATAGATTGAAACTGTACGAAATGTTTATCCAAATACTGTCCCCTCAGGAAAAGTATTTGGATAAATAGCAAAGAGGAAGCATCTCAAATGAAATGCTTCCTCTTCTTATATAAATACAATTATTTATTTTGATTTACTAGCTTTTTGGAACAAGAAGCTAGTTTTATCTTCTTCTTTTACAATACCTTGTTTTAACGCTAATTCCCCTGCGACTTTAGGCGCTAGCCATAGCATTGGGAATAACAGAATAGATACCGGAACAGCCGTCACTACAATGAAGGATTGTAAGGCGTTAATACTTCCCTCACCCATATATAAAAGAATCGCCGCAACTGCGCCCATAATAAGCGACCAAAAAACTCGCAAACTAATTCTAGGATCTCCATCTCCAGTCACTGCCATTGAAATCGAATAAGCCATTGAATCTCCTGTTGTCACTACAAATAAAATTGTTAATAAAAGAAATGCAGGTCCAATAATATTAGATAGTGGCAGTTGCTCTGTAATTGCAATCATAGCCGCTGGCATACCAGATTCACTTAATGCGGTCGAGATAGAACCAGGATTCATTAACTCATAAAACACACCTGATCCCCCTAGTATAGTAAACCAAAACGTTGTAATAATAGGTGCAATAATTCCAATTGCAACGATGATTTCTCGGATTGTTCTTCCTCTTGAAATTCGGCTCACTAAAATTGCCATCATCGGTCCATATCCAATAAACCATCCCCAGAAAAAGATTGTCCACGATCCTAACCAAGCTGTATCACCACGATATGTGCTCATTGGAATAAATTCATTTATATAAAATCCAAACGAAGAAACAAATGAATCGATAATAAATCCACCTGGTCCAAATATTAATACAAATACCATTAATAGAACTGCTAATCTAACATTTAAATTACTTATAATTTGAATCCCTTTATCAATTCCTGTTACCGCAGATATAGTAGAAACAGCTACTACACAAACAATAATGGCTAATTGAGTAGTAAACACATCAGGAATGTTAAACAATGCTTGTAACCCATAACTTGCTTGTAGTCCTAAAAATCCGATTGGACCAATCGTCCCTGCAGCTACCGCAATAATGGCAAATACATCGATCATTGTTCCAAGCCAACTCTTTCGCAATTTCTCTCCAAAAATAGGATATAAAAGCGTTCGAGGTTTTAAAGGCATATCTTTATGATAATGCCCGTACATCATAACTACCGCACTAATTGTACCTAAAATCGTCCAAGCCAGGAAACCCCAGTGCATATAACTTTGTGCTAAAGCAGGCATTACCGCTTCTTTCGTTCCAGCAGTTATACCTTCATGTATTGGTGGCACCGTCATCAAATGGTACATCGGCTCTGCGGCTGCCCAAAAAACGCCACCTCCAGCAAGTAATGTAGACATAATAATAGCGAGCCATTTTGTCGTACTAATCTCAGGTTTTTCTAGCCCCCCAAGTTTAACTCTCCCATATTTTGAAAACGCCATACACATTGCAACAACAAATGTACCAATTAATAAAACCTGCCAAAAGGCACCAAAATATTTAATTGAAGCTGTAAAACTGCTATTAATGGCTCCCTCTACGTAACTTTTATTTAAAATAACTGCAATTACAAATAATAAAAGTGAGCCACCACTAATAAGAAATACAGGCCAATCCGTTTTTCGACTCTTCATCCTCATTTACACTTCCTCCTTCCTCAGCAATCTAAAAAAACAACTTTATTATGTTTTCTTGTTTACACCCAAAACACAATGATTATATAAGCATAATAATTCATCAATTTCCTACACACTTATGTTGTCCCTAAAAATATGCTAAATCCCTTATTTAAAAGAAAATTTCTATTCCTATTACATAAAAAAGCAAAACAAAAGACCTTATATTTCTATAAGGTCTTCGAAACAGAAATTTGATTATAACATAAGGAACTCCTTGGTTCAAAAAGTCCTTTCCAAAAATAACCGATAGTAAAGGCTTCCATTTGCTACGTAACAGTAATTAAAAAAAATTATATTTTGCAGAAAAAAAAACTATACTAGCTATTATTTATGAAAGAAATTCGGCTTCAAAATTTCATTTGGATACGGTTTATGATAAATATGAGTGGTAGCTGGCGACAACGGTGGTATGAGCCACACCCAATTACCAGTTACAACCCGTCCACATGCCGCTTCCTGCTTCTCAAATTGTTGAAATTGTTGTGCAGCTGTATGGTGATCCACAATACTAACTCCTTGTTTTTTAAAAGAATGTAAAACAGCCACGTTTAATTCAATTAGCGCCTTGTCTTTCCATAACGTACCGTTTCTCGATGTATCGAGCTTCATCATCTCCGCAACAGCCGGAAGTAAATTATAGCGATCATGATCCGCTAAGTTACGAGCCCCAATCTCCGTTCCCATATACCATCCATTGAACGGGGCTGCCGTATAAGAAATACCGCCAATTTCTAAGCACATATCTGAAATCATTGGAACCCCATACCATTTTGCTCCAAGTGACGAAATCGGGTATTCTGGGTGTTCAATTGGCACTTCTTTTACTTCTTCTCTCGGAATTTCTATATATATAGGTGCCTTCCCGTTTATAGAAAACACAAGTGGCAATACATCGAAATTCGTACCTTCTCCTTGCCAGCCAAGTTCCTGACAAAAATCTGTAAACGCAGTGGAATGAGAGTCACCAATCACTCCCATTTCTGTTTTATATCCTGCATACCGAATCAATTGGTGATTATAAATTCGTATATTATTTTCTTCACCTTGATATTGCTTAAAAATTGTAATTGTCGGTTTAACTTTCCCATCGTTCGTTGCATATTTAATATGATGAATTAATGCATTGTATACACCTTCCTCATCATTTACTTCACGTGCATCTAATATGTGCATCTTACTCCAAAATAGTCTTCCGATGCATCGATTACTATTGCGCCATGCCATTCGTGATCCATGAACAAGTTCTTCAAATGTATGCTCATACGTCCCCGTCTTCTCTATCTCAACTTGAATTTCTTTTATTCTCTCTTCTATGAATTGTTCTTTATTAAGCTCTTTATAGCAAACCGTAATAAAATGACTAGCTTCCTCTATTAATTGTTTCGTTTTACTCATAAACGATCTCCTTCTATTTCAACAAAACGTTACTACTTTACAGTATAAGCAAAAAGAATAAGAGTCACAAATGAAAGTCGAAGTGTTACTTTTATTGTAATATTTTTCAGAAAATTAAAGAGATTACTATTGACTTGTATAAAAAATAGGTGTATTTTTGACTCAGGTAAATTATTTTTACCTAGACCAACTTTTTAATAAGAAAGGAGGGAATGTTATGTCTTCATTTCAATTGCCAAAGCTTTCATATGACTATGATGAACTAGAGCCATATATCGATAGCAACACGCTTTCTATTCATCATGGAAAGCACCATGCGACATACGTAAATAACTTGAATGCTGCTTTAGAAAACTATACGGAATTACATAATAAATCTTTAGAAGAGTTACTATGTAATTTAGAAACTTTACCAAAAGAAATTGTTACAGCTGTCCGAAATAACGGTGGTGGACATTATTGTCATAGTCTTTTTTGGGAATTAATGAGCCCGCGAGGTGGCGGTGAGCCTAATGGAGACGTTGCAAAAGTAATTGATTATTATTTCAATACCTTTGACAACTTAAAAGATCAACTTTCCAAAGCAGCTATTAGTCGTTTTGGAAGTGGCTATGGATGGCTTGTTCTGGACGGTGAGGAACTTTCCGTTATGAGTACACCCAATCAAGATACACCTTTGCAAGAAGGTAAAATTCCATTACTCGTCATCGATGTATGGGAACACGCCTATTATTTAAAGTATCAAAATCGGCGTCCAGAATTTGTTACCAACTGGTGGCATACGGTGAACTGGGACCGGGTAAATGAAAAGTATTTACAAGCAATTCAATCACAAATACATTAGTCGTGCGTATAAGGTAAATTTGGTAATGTAAAATTAGTATTGTCGAAATCCTCCAGAATCCCCCGGATTGCCACCGGGGGATTTATGATTATTTCATTGTATTTATGTAATAACGTAAAACTTTTTCCGTCTCTAATTTCAACTCTCGGAACGGGAATCCTAATTCACGAGCCTTTCCATTATGTAACGTACAATTAATCACTCCATTATAAGGAGCTATATTATCTCCTACTTCTTGAATGAGCGCTTTTATCCCGGTATTCTCTTCTATGAAACGAATAACTTCTCTGGTAGAAACCACCCCGTTACTACAAGCATTAATTGGCCCTTCTATGTTTTCCATCCCGCACCAAGCTAAAAACTGTCCTGCTTCCTTTTCATGTATAAATGACAACTCTCCATCTACATGATCCACAACGATAGACTCTTGTTTCACAACATGTTCAACGTAAAATTGTAATCTTTTCGTATAATCGTTTTCTCCAATAACAACTGGAAAACGCACTGCGACAACTGGAAATGTTGCATGTTGAAATAAAACTGCTTCAGCTAATCGCTTACCTTCACTATAATTGAAATCATTCCTACCTCCATACGTAATTGTATACTCGTACGGATTGAAATTTTCTTCTAACAGGCCTAGCGCAGGCTCATAGACAGCCATTGAAGATGTCATAATGTATTTCTTCGTTTTTCCTTTTAGCACTTCACATATTATCTTCGCCGCATTCGAGCTATAGCATAAATTATCGTATACGATATCATAACTTTCACCTTCAAAACGCTCTTCTAGTGGCCTCTCATCTTCTCTATCTACAATCAGTCTTTTTACTGCACTTCCAAAGGAATCTTCAGTAACTCCCCTCGTCGCAATCGTTACATCATGTCCAGCTTGCAACAGTACTTCTACTAAATGTTTACCAAAAAATCTTGTTCCCCCTAGCACCAATACTTTTTTCACCTTCATCATCCCCGTTTTCACAAATTGTAAAATACTACCTCTATTATTATAAACGCTAAAATAAAAAAACATGGAATCAGTTTAACGATTCCATGTTTTTTCTACACACGATACATTAACGTACTCGATATTTAAAAATACAATAGCAGCAATATAAAATAGAAATTACTGATACATAAACCCATAGTTCATATATGAATCCCTCGCCCCATACTCCCATAAAATAAAAGAGTGAAGGCAACGTCAATGTTACCCATGATTGTACAAAGGCAATTCTGCCAAGATATTGATTGATATTCTTTTTTTGTGCATTTAATACAAAGAATAAATACCAAAGTAATGCCCACATAAACCATGTTAACGCATTAACAACATCGTGGAATTGAACAAATGAAACAATCATATAGAATAAAGCAATAATTGCTACCCAAATACAGAACCAGCCTAGTCCACTACTATCCATTCCTTTAATAAAAGTAACACCTACATATAAATAAGTTAAACCAAATAAAAAAGTAGCTGCATATGAATATACCGTCCAATTACTTTGATCAGAAATCATAATCAAATAGAACGGAATGATAATTTGTAATGCCCCCACAAATAAATTAAAGACACCTGCACTTTTCATCTCTACTTTGCCTAATATGACAAGACTATTTAAAAATAAAGCTGCACCTGAAAGTAATAATCCTACGTAACCCATATATATTCGTGTGAAAATCTTTCCCCTTCACACTTTTAACCTCCCCACAATATAAAGTGATACTTTATCCCGCATTAACGATCAGTAAAACTCCCACCTCAAAATTCAGCTAGAGCAAAGAAGTTAAGTGGGAGATCAACTGCCCGTAAAGCCCGATTGGTGAAGGCTAATAATCAGTGGGGATGAACACCCCCCACTGATTAAAGTTTCACTTTATTATTTTTCTTCCTATTTAAAACTACATACATAATTTTTAATCTGAATAAGTCAGACTTCCTACCTTAAAAAACAACAAATTTAAAACGCTTTCAATAATAAATAACCCTATCAAAACATGAAATAGGATTCCTTGATTATAAACGTACTCTAACAATGATACAAGTGTTGGAATACTTTTCAATACTATGTTTTGAATTTCTATAAAAAATTAGTAGAATGATACATTCTTCCTATCTCATTCTATTAATTATTTGCATAGAATATCGTACACTCATATTAATTTAGAAAGGTTTGATATTTATGCCTCTTCATTATCCAAATCATTTTGTTTTTCACTCCACAGGTGTATTAACAAGAGAGCCTGTAACCGTTTCAGCAGTAGTAAACATTGTAAATTTAGATGCATATTACACACACCATGTAACTATAGAGGTTTGGGATTGGTCTAACTATTCTAATCCTGTAAAATTACCTGTACTAATTGGTGAAAATACGGAAGTAGCATTCCCATATATTTTACAAGGTAACCACTTAGCAGTTTTTTATGCTGATTTAGATGACTCTATTGATTTGTATGAAATTCGTATTTCTTATCCTGGCCACTCCAATATTGTTGCAAATTGTTTTGGGCGAAGTATCCAGCCATATACAAGCCAAGAAGGTAATACAGTATACCATAAACAACTCGTTCTAATTCATTAAATCTCCCCTATTATGTGAAAGGGGCTGGTCAGTAATACATTTATCTTTATAAGATAATCGTATTACTGACCTAAAGCGTGATAGTCAATCTTGATAGTTTCTCATTTTGAACACTTGCTATTTATCATAAATATCATTCGGATTTATTGTAGGAACAAATCCATTTGTAGAACTATATTTTTTAGATACATTATCTGGGGTCACGGTAAACGTTACAATTTTATTGCTTTGCTGTTTAAAATAGCGCATCCAATTTTGACTCCATTCATCTTTCGCAATAACTTGTTTATTGAAGTCTTCCCACAATACACCATGTATAAAATTCAAGGATGTATTTTTGATTGTGTCAAATCCCCAATTCTGTATAAGAAGCAGGTTGGAATCAACACTTTTAATTTCTTTTAATAAATTTACATATGCTTCTCGAAATTTCCCTTGTGTAGACGGCTGATCATAAAAATAGTCATCAATATCACCAGCTGTATCTAAAAACACCCCATCTATTCCTTTTCCAATAACTTGCTGTTTCACCTTATTCACAACAATCCCACGGTAGTGTTCATCAGCTAAATTCATAATATATGTATCCCACTGCTCAATCTTCATTTTCTTACCATCTCTATAATAATAGTCTGATTCAACTACTTGCGATTTATGCCACGATTCTAATTCTAAAACACTAACATAGCCAAGAACTACCGTTCCTGATTTTTTTAATTGCTGAACCTGTTCTTTCGTAAATGCATATGGCTCTATAATAACCATGTCATACTTTGAAAGTCTCTCAATTACTTGCTCATTTGCTTCACCATAATAAATTTTATAACTTCGTACATTTTTTAAAACTGGTTCCACAACATTTGCTTGTGCGGATGTACTTGAGGAAAAAATAAAAGAAAATATAGCTAAAAAGCATATGGAACGTTTCCACTCCATAATAATATTACCCCCTATACAACTGTAATTTTCTATTGTTTTAAATATTAATACAAATATAGTAATACCATAACATTCTACATTTTTTCAAACTCGATTTTTTATAAAAATCCCAATAAATTCAATACATTAACAGAAATTAGAATTTATTTCACTTGAATTTACTACATCTCTGTTGATAAAATGATTTGGGCTTTATATATTATATATCTTAAAATAATTCTTTTAAATTATGTATTTTATTTCAGTGTACTATTCCTCAAAATTAAATTTGCAAACGAAAGAAGGTTTTTTTTTATGCACTATAGACAATCTAATATATTCCAAAAGATGATTGAACCTACGATTCTCTTTATTGCACTATTTTTTCTATCAATACTAACTGATTTTCTTACACCAACGTATGAATACTTCCTACTCTTATTTATTACATTAATTATTTCTAGCCGGTATGGCATATCTATTGCCCTTTTCGCCTTTCTGGAAGCAATGATTTATATTTTTGTAAGCGGTATATATAAAGAAAATGATGTATTACTGTACTTTTATTCATTAGATTACTGGATAAGTTGGATTTTCTTACTTGTTATTAGTTTATGCTGTGGACTGATGAGCACTGCACAAAAAGAACGTTATGAAGATGTACATATGATAAATAATGAGTTGAAAGCTGAAAATAAAGAATTAAAATATGTCGTGAAACAATTGGATGAAACACGTATTACACTACGTTCTCGTGTACTTGAATCAAATAACCACTTATCTAAAATGTATCATATGTTTAAAGCTTTAAATCATACACATCCTGAAATTGTACTCGATGAAGGAATGAATGTATTAAAAATGTATTTTGGAGCAAAAAAAATTGGTATCTATCACGTTGATAACAATAAACAATCGCTTCGTATTAAATTAAGAGCTGAAACTGGTAAAAATACATTATCTCAATCTATTTTCGTTAAAAACGCTTCCTTAGTCATCAAAAATGCGCTAGCGCATAATCGACCTTTTTTCCGTACAGATGAGGATTTTCAAGACGCTCCACTTTTAGTTGGTCCCGTCCTATTCCAAGATGATGTACAATACGTCATTATATTAGACGAAATCGAATTTTCAAAAGTAACTTCTGAGCAATTCGAACTTTTCACATGGTATTTACGCTGGATGGGTGATCGTTTACAAAATGCTTCTAATCTTTGGCTATCCAGTCAAGAGGATCGCACATTCCCTAAAACAAGCATTTATTATGAAGATGAATTTGAACATTTACTAAAAATAGAAAAGAAACGTTACGAAACATTATCTTATCCATATTCCTATTTTGAGTTCAATGCTCCACAAGATTATTTAGGAATGATAAATTCTATTTTAAAAGACTATTTGCGAGATATCGATCTATTCGGTTATAGTACAACCGAGCGGAAAATCATGATTTTATTACCTGGCACTGAAGAACAGTTTTGTATACAAGTTCAAACTCGTATACAAAACGCTCTTTCTTCTAAAGGAGTGATAGTCTAATGATTTTACTCCTTCTTTATTTTATTTATGTTATTTTGGTTTTTCTTTTATTTCGATTTACGAAAAGTTTGATTACTAAAGATAAAAAAGGAATTATTGAATTTTGCTTGATTCTATCTCTTCTTTTCCCGCTTATCGGACTTATTGTATCAGCAATCATGTTATTACTTAATATAAGACGTTCCAAAACCGAGTGGTTACAGCAATACTCTGATTATGTTGCCTTTCATGTTGATAATTACGAAGATATTTTGGAATCAGCAAAACAAGATATGGACTTAATTTCATTTTCTTCTGGATTAGAACTAGATAAGCCTGAATTACATAAACAACTCATTGTACAGTTAAGCTCCTCCTCTATTGCTAATGAAGGAGGCTTATTGAAAGAAGCCATTCACCATAAAGATCCTGAAACTGTGCATTACGCAGCAACTACTATTAATTTAATAAATGAACGGTACGAAAAACAAATCGAATACTTAAATAAGCAATTTCTACAAAATCCACAAAATGAAATTGCAAAAGAATTGGTTTCTAACTATTTAAGATATATAAACAGTGGTCTTCTTTCTAATCAGCAAAAAGAAAAAATAATCGCTGAATTTATGAATTTTATTACACAAGGTGTAGAACTATTCCCTAACGAACCTCTTTACCCTTTCCATCTTGGAAATCTGTTTCTACACACAAAACAATATGCAAAGTCTGAAGAACAATTTTTAAATCTTATTCATTTCTATCCTGAATCATATTACGGTTACGTTGGTTTACTTGAAATATATTATGAACAACAGTTATGGGACGAGCTCTATAACTTAATCAATAATCTAACAGATGCAAAAAGAGTTCATATACTACCGCGTAAATATCAATTATTTGTAAGGCAGTTTGGAGGCGCACACATTGAAAAAGGGGATTAATATATATATCGGGATTATTAGTATCATTTTATTTCTCTTAATTTTATCCATCCTTATATATCGAACAGAAAATTTTTATCAAAAGTTTTCTGTTCCTAAAACTAAAGAAACAGATACTGTTAAAACACTCAAAGCAAAAGATGTAGCTCAAAATGGACAAAAAATGCAATTATACGTTTTAAAAACGGATAATACATTAGGGCAACAAGTCGAATTTAATACGAAGAAGGCAATGGATTACGCACACCTACACTATAAAGATATTACAGCTAATGAAATTAAGGGACTTACTCCCTCTCCCTATACAGGGATTATTATTACAGGTGAAATAATGGAGCAACTTCCACAAGCTGATATTCAAAATTTTGTACAAATGGGCGGAAGAATTATTATCGCAAACCGACTTGATTCAGATCCTTCCTGGAACACATTATTTGGTATTACCCAAAAAGAAGGTTTCAAAGATGCGAAAGGATTAACCTTTGAAGAAGTTTTATTCCCTGGTTATCCAGATCTCTCAAGTTCTTCTCCATTGTTTACTCATAGCTCAATGAATATTACGCTAGATGAGAATACAACTAATACTTGGATTACAGCGGAAGATACTCCCATCCTTTGGACCAATGACTACGGTGAAGGAAAAGTCTTATATTGGAATACAACAGCATTGAACGATAAATTAGGTAGAGGTATGTTCGTTCAATCCCTGGGTACTATTTTCCCGACTTTCGCTTCAGCACAACTTGGAGCGGAGATTTTGTATATCGATGACTTCCCATCTCCGATTCCAAGTGGAGAACTAAAAAACTTAACGAAAGAAAAAATTTCTGTTGAAGAATTTTATAAAAAACATTGGTGGAAAAATATGAAGGATATCTCTGAAGATCTTGATATTAAATATACGGGTGTTGCCATTGGGACGTACCAAAATAAAGTAACGCCACCCTTTGAAGATTTCACAGGTAAAAATAGAAATACCTATTTATTATTTGGGAGAGAATTACTAAGTCACGGCGGGGAAATAGGCATTCATGGCTATAACCATCAACCTTTATTATTACCACCAGATCCAGTAGATAAAGCACTTGAATATGTTCCCTGGAATTCAAAAGAGGATATGGAGAGCTCCTTAGATGCTCTGCAAAAACTCGTGTATAACTTCTTTCCAAACGAAAAATTAAAAACCTATGTACCACCATCCAATATTATAAATACAGCTGGATTAAGTGCATTAAACGACGCGGTTCCAACTATGGAAACAGTTGCTTCTCTATATGTGGGAAGTAAAAGTAACGGTAGTTTAATTCAAGAATTTGGACCAGATGAACATAATAAAAACATTTATCACTTCCCGCGCATTACGAGCGGCTATGCTATCACAGATGAAGAGCAATTTATCTTAACTGATGTTACCGCAAATTTAGGGGTTATCTCACATTTCGTCCATCCAGATGATATCCTTGATGAAAAACGCTCAGGTAATTTAACATGGGAAGAATTATTTAAAGCTTATAAAAAGACAATTAAAGAAATACGAGAAAGATATCCTTATATAAAAAGTATGACCCAAAGTGAAGCAACTGCTTCTATGAAAATTTATCAAACTGGTGACCTAGATGTTTCTTATGAAGATGATGCTGTTCACATTGCATATAAAGGTTTACCAAACCATACTTCAACAATTATACGTGTAGAAGAAGGTAAGAAAATACAACCTGGCTCATTCTCTTACGGTACAGTTAAAAAGCTTGATTCCCAAATTTATAGCGTTACGTTAACGAAAGCCAGCGCTACAATTTCAATTAAAGGAGCATAACAGATGAGAATAGGTTTGGTTGTTGAAGGCAGCTATCCCTTTGTAAGTGGAGGGGTAGCAAGCTGGGTTCAAATGATTATCCAGCAGTTTAAAGAACATGAATTTACGATTTTCGCGATAGTCCCTCAAGTAAAAACAGAAGATGAATATCAATATGAAATTCCAAGCAATGTAAAAGACATCATTCTGATTCCTTTGCAATCAGAAAATGAAGCAAAACATATAAAAACTAATTTAACTAAACAAGAAGTACAGACACTTCAAAAATGGTTTACATTTCAAGCTAACGATACAACAGCATTACAAATATTAGGAAATAAACAAAAGCTAGGAACACTCCATTCCTTCTTCGAAAGCCGTGAGTTTTATGCAATTGTTAAAGAAAGCTATTTATATGAAGAAAGTAGTGGATCCTTCTTAAATTACTTTTGGATGTGGAGATCTATGTTCACACCGATCATTCAAATTTTACAAATTGATTTTCCTGAATTAGATCTTATTCATTCTGTATCGACAGGGTATGGTGGATTGCTTGGTGCTGCAATTAGTGCCAAGTCCAATATACCATTTATTCTAACTGAACACGGTATTTATTCTCGGGAGCGTGAAGAAGAAATACTACAATCTACTTGGATACCAATTGAATATAAAAAAAGATGGGTTTCTTTCTTTCATCACTTGTCTCATCAAGCATATGAACAAGCCGCTGATGTAATTACGTTGTTCGGCCGAAATAGTGCATATCAAAAAGAATTAGGTGCTCCGGCCCATAAACTAAAAATCGTTCCAAATGGCGTTACTTTATCTGACTATAAAGGGTTACGTAAAGCAAAATACAATTCGGATAAACTCATCATTTCCGCTATTATACGAGTTGTGCCAATTAAAGATGTAAAAACAATGATTTATGCAGCTAAATTATTATTAGAAAAAGATATTCCATTTACATTTTACTTACTAGGTCCTGATACGGAAGAAGCAGAATATGCTCAGGAATGTCGTGATTTAATTCAACAATTAGGATTAGAAGAGCATGTAATAATGACCGGCAAAGTAAATATTAAAGATTACTTAAAACAAACAGATATTCTCGTATTAACAAGTATATCTGAAGGACAACCATTAGCTATGTTAGAAGGAATGGCAGCAGGATTACCATGGGTTGTTACAGATGTCGGCTCTTGTAAGGAATTAATTTACGGACAAGATGAAGATCCTTACGGACAATGTGGATTTGTTGTACCACCTGTATCTCCTGAACAAGTTGCCATTCATTTAGAGTGGTATTATCGTCACCCTGAATCCATTCAACAATTTGGGGATAACGGGCGCAATCGTATTGAAACGCACTATCAATTATCAGGTGTCGTTGATAGTTATCGTAAGCTTTACTTAGAAAGAGGTAAAAAAACATGGCAGGGATAGGATTTCGTTTACAAAAATTATTCCAAGAAGACTACTATTCTTCCAGAATAAAAGCGTACGGATTTTCATTATTTGTTACAGCTGGTCCTTGGTTAGTCGTTATTTTAGCAGTAACAGCTATTCGATATATTTTAAGTTTGTTCCATTCTATTTCAATTGAGGAACAGCGCCTTTTCACAATTTCAATTTCATACTGCTTCATTTTTTCTCAAATCATATATGGTGCCTTGCAGCTCATCGTAACTAGATATGTGGCCGACCTTTTATACGAGCAAAAAGCTGATAAAGTATTTTCTTCCTTTTTAGGAATGACGAAAATCACACTTTTTTTAGCTATTATCTTATGGATTTTGTTTGCAATTTTTACACCATTAGCCTTGTATTATAAAATTGTGATGCTATTTTTATTTTTAGCTTTAAACATCATTTGGATTCAATCCATTTATTTAACAGCAGCTAAAGATTATCAGTCCATCGCTCTTGCATTTTTAATTGGTTCCATTTTCTCCTTATCTGGAATTGCACTTATCGCTTACTGGCATCCAACACTTGGAATAGAACACGGATTGGCCCTATTACTTTTAATTTCTTTTACAATCGGGACTTTCATTACATTAGTGTGGTTAAGTATAGTTATTGTACGAATGTTTCCAAATAGTGATGCTACTGAACAATTTACCTTTCTTTCTTATTTAGATAAATATCCAGAACTATTTTGGTCAAGCTTACTTTACAATATTGGCATTTGGGTATGTAACTTTGTTATTTGGTTCGGAGAAGGGCGAGGAAATATTGAAAACACGTTTATTTATCATCAAATTTATGATACATCTGTTTTCTGGGCTTATTTAAGCATTATCCCGACCTATATTTTCTTCGTAGTATCCATTGAAACAAGGTTTTATGAACGGTATAAGAAGTTCTTCGGTTCAGTTAACAATGGGGCGACATTAAATACAATTTTACAATTAAAAGAATCAATGAACTTTGTCCTAAAGCAAGAAATGGAACGAATACTTCGTAATCAAGGTATTTTTTCTTTACTTATTATTTTTATAATATGGATGTTTAGTTCACAATCTGGGAACGTAACACTTGAATACTCTATTTTGCAGCTGACTATAATTGGTACTTATGCAAACGGGATGGTCCTTGTTACCACGTTACTACTCTTATATTTTGAAGATCGTAAAGGGGCATTTCGAACATCAGCCCTGTTCTTTTCTGCAAATTTGTTATTAAGTCTTCTTCTACTTCCATTTGGGTTCAATGGTTACGGTATTAGTTTTGCACTCGGATCTTCTATTACATTCTTATATGCTATTTCGAGACTCTTTACTTACATTAAAGATATTGATTACTATACGTTTTGTCAGTCAAATACTCCTATAAAACGGCGAACTTTCTTTACTAAATTTGCTAATAAACTTAATGGAAATAAATAAATAAAAATGACCCTTTGCTCCCGCAAAAGGTCATTTTTTTATCTGTTTATTAAACTTCTAGATAGCCATTTTTGTTATTCGATTGCCATCTCCAAGAGTCTGCACACATCTCTTCTAACCCGCGTTTTGCTTCCCATCCTAATTCACGCTTCGCTTTCGATGCATCTGCAAAACATACTGCCACATCACCAGGTCGACGCTCCGTAATTTTATAAGGAACTTCTTTGCCCGAAACCTTTTCAAATGCTTCAACCATTTCCAACACACTATAACCAGTACCTGTACCGAGATTGTATGCATCTATCCCAGTAGTGCCAAGTACCTTTTCAAGCGCCTTTACATGGCCATTTGCTAAATCTACAACATGAATATAATCACGGACACCCGTGCCATCTTTTGTTGGATAGTCATTTCCAAATACACTTAATTCCTTTAACTTCCCTACTGCTACTTGTGTTACATATGGCATTAAGTTATTTGGAATTCCGTTTGGATCTTCTCCAATACGTCCACTTTCATGTGCACCAAATGGGTTGAAGTAACGAAGTAATGCAATACTCCATCCTGCATCCGCAAATGCTACGTCACGCATAATTTGTTCAATCATTAATTTCGTTTGACCATATGGATTCGTTGCACTTAATGGAAACTCCTCCGTAATTGGTGATGTTTCTGGAATACCATACACTGTTGCAGACGAACTGAAGATCATCTTCTTCACATCATGCTTCTGCATCACTTCACATAGCACTAGTGTGCTTGTAATGTTGTTATGATAATACGTTAACGGAATTTCTACTGATTCCCCTACAGCCTTAAAGCCTGCAAAGTGAATAACAGCTTCAATTGTATTTTCTTCAAAAATCGTATCAAGTGCTTCTCGATTTAAAATATCTTCTTTATAAAATTTAAACTGTTTTCCTGTTATCTCTGTCACTCGATTTATAGACTCTACTGAACTATTCGAAAGATTATCTACTACTATAATTTCGTAACCGTTTTTTAGTAATTCTACGCATGTATGACTACCAATATATCCTGCTCCACCTGTTACAAGTATTGCCATAATTATAGTCCTCCATATTTCATTCATTATAAACTTCTCAAAGTATATCACATATTTCTTATCATATGTTTATTATGCGAACACAGAAACTTACATTTTATCCCATGATTTTTTGTACAATACACGATTCAAATCTGGTAATAAAAAAAAGCCACATAACAGACATCGCGTGGCGTTTTTTGATCAAATTACGTAACAATATACACTTAGAAAATGCGCAAGACTACCTAACAATACAAAAACATGAAAAATTTCATGGTGTCCCATATATTTAAACTCCAACCATTTTGGCTTCGCACCGTAAATAAACCCACCAATTGTATAAAAAATGCCTCCAAGTACTAAGAAAATAATACCTCCTGTACTTAGATTCTCAGCTAGCGGTGCAAAGAATAGAACAATTAACCAACCCATCAGAAGATAAATTGCTGTCGATAACCATCTTGGACAATTAAACCAAAACATTTTAAAAGCAATACCACAAATTGCCGTTGCATAAACTAAACAAAATAATAGTAAACCATTTGCCGAATTTAATGTAATTAAGCAAAAGGGTGCATATGTACCTGCAATTAATATGAAAATCATAGAATGATCTAGCTTCCTAAAGAAATAAATAACACGTTCACTGGCTACGACACTATGATACACAGCTGATGCCATATAAAGGACCATCATCCCGATACCGAATAAAATAACAGCTGTAATTGCAGCAACAGATGGCATCTTAACAGAAACTTTCACAAGCATAGCTAATAATGCAATAAATGATAATACAGCTCCTCCTAAGTGAGTAAATGCATTAACCGGTTCTCTTACATAAACATTCATATAAACACCCCTCATATAATTACATGTAGTTTTCATAACTACATGTAATTATATACACATTATCCGTGCGGGTCAACATTTACAATTCATTTGTTTCGTAATACCATATTTAAAGATATACTAAACATTAAGTTCCACTAAGTTATAAAAGTGAGGGGTTCTACGTGGAAAATATAAATAAATTACTTGAATCATTACATTTAGAAAAAAGTATTAAACTTGAGGATATCCCAAATGTCGACTTATATGTAGACCAAGTTGTCCAACTATTTGAGAATACTTATGCGGATACAACGAGAACTGATGATGAAAAAGTATTAACAAAAACAATGATTAACAATTACGCAAAAGGGAAATTATTCATCCCTATCAAAAATAAAAAGTATTCCAAAGAACATATGATTTTAATCAGCTTAATTTATCAATTAAAAGGAGCTCTTTCCATTAATGATATAAAAAGCTCCTTAGAAAATATAAATGCACCGTTAATAAACGATGATACATTCGAATTAAATACTCTATATAAAGATTATCTTTCTCTTACTGAAACCAATGTGGAAAGCTTTAAGCAAGACGTAAATAAGCGTGTTACGGAAGTGAATGAGGTTTCTTCCTTAGAAGATCCAACACTAGAAAGGTTTTTATTACTAACATCCTTCGTGACTATGAGTAATATGTATAGACGTTTAGCAGAAAAATTAGTTGATGATCTCAAAGAATCTTAAACAAAAAACTATCCACCTGTTTGAAGTGGATAGTTTTTTTGTTTATTTAATTGCTTCATGAACCTTTAATTGTTTCCCTTTAATCGTTGTGTTTTTCATAATTTTTAAAACAAGTGGTCCTTTTCCATTTAATATTTCAACGTAAGAAACATTGTCTTGTATTGTAATAATTCCTATATCTTCTGCTGTAACACCTTTAATTTTAGCAATTGTACCGACGAAATCTACCGCCCTAATTTTCTTTTTCTTCCCGCCATTAAAGTACAATTTCATAATTCCTTTGTTTAGGTCTGCATTTTTATCTTTCTTTATAATTGGTTTAGCATGTATCTTTTCCTCAAATACTGCTTTCCCTTTCATAACTTCTTCTTTTGAAGGTGCAAGTGCCTTTGGAATTTCAAAGCCAATGTACTCCTCAATCTCTTCTAAAAATCTATTTTCATACGGCGTCATGAATGTAATAGCTTTCCCTTTATTACCAGCTCGTCCCGTTCTTCCCGTACGATGTACATAACTTTCTTTTTCTAATGGAATATCATAGTTAATAACATGTGTAATATTATCAATATCAATTCCTCTAGCAGCTACGTCTGTCGCTACTAAATAACGGAACTTTCCTTTTCTAAAATCGTCCATAACTTCAAAACGATCTTCTTGTACCATACCACCATGTATTTTGTCACAAGGATAGTTAACCCGCTTTAACTGCTGAAATACGTGATCTACATTTTCTTGCGTACGGCAAAAAATAATACAACTATCTGGATTCTCAATCGTTGTTACATCTTTAAGAAGTGAAAGCTTCTCCTCTTCTCTCATCTCAAAAAGTGTATGTTCAATTTTATCTGTTGTAATCCCGGTAGCCTTAATTTCAATATGCGTTGGCGAATCCATATACGTACGAGATAACTTTTCAACATCTTTTGGAAGTGTTGCTGAAAATAGCATTGTCATTCGTTTTTTAGGTAATTCGTCAATAATTGCCTCTACTTGATCGATAAAACCCATATTCAGCATTTCATCCGCTTCATCAATAACTAAATACTTCAAACACTCTAAAGAAAGGGTACCTTTTTCAATATGATCTAACACACGGCCAGGAGTCCCAACTACAATATGTGTTTTTTGCTTTAACTCTAATTTTTGACGTGCAAATGGAGATTTACCATAAACTGCAGCGGCCTTAATTCTTTTGAAACGACCTATATTCGTAATGTCTTCTTTTACTTGCACCGCAAGCTCTCTCGTCGGTGTTAAAACTAAAGCTTGTGGCTTATTCTCTTCCCATTCCACCATTTCACAAAGTGGTATGCCAAATGAAGCGGTTTTTCCACTTCCAGTCTGTGATTTCACGACAAGGTCTTTCTTTTGCAAGGCAACTGGAATAACCTCTCCTTGCACTTCCGTTGGATGTTCATATCCTAAACCAGTAAGTGCTCTTACAATTTCTTTACTTAATGCATAATCAGCAAAACTTTTTTTACTCATATATTAACCTCTTTTTATTCTGTATTATTTTCTTTTTTCGCTTTTTCTATCAATGAATCATCATATACCTTATTATCACCTTATTCATTATACTTGAAAGCTCACATAAAAAGGCGAATCATTCGTGATTCGCCTGACTAAACAAAAGGATCTTCTATTTTAAAAACTTTTTAAAAATATTATTCTGCCTTCTGACCGGTAATAACACTTTCTTTCTTCGGCTTCTCTTCTATTACTTTTTCTTCCTTACGGTTCTCATCTTTTGTTTTATCTACATCTACTGCCCTCGGCACACTCTGTATAATTTGTTCATTCGCATTTTGATAATATATTTTAAACTGTTCTTTCCCTTTCGTTTCCCTAATAATTACGTTAAGTTGCTCTTTTACATCCGTAAACTTCTGCTCGTTTTTCAAATCCTCTACTTTAACTAGCATTTGCTTATATTTTTCTTCCTCATCTTTTTGATTAGCTAAAACTTCTCGTTTTTCTTTTGTTTGGCTAATATAACTGAACTAGCAGAATCATTTTCAATTTCCCTCAATAACGAAATTGCTCGGTCTATATTACTTTCCTGTAATGCTTCAATCATTTTATTTGTTTGATTCACCTTCAGCCTTATTTCCCGATCATCCTTCTTTTCTTTTAATGCTAATTCAAAAGATGCGACTGCTCTATCGTATTCTTTATTTTCCAATGCTAAATCTCCTTGTTTCTCTGCCTTATCAAATGCATCATTATTGCTACATCCGGCAGTAACCAACAAAGTTATTCCTATTATTAGTATTAACTTTTTCATAGTATTTCCTCAGCCCCCTCGCTCAAAATAAGAGGCATACATACAATCTTATGCAATTATCACAACTTCCCTTACTTTTTTATAAACGAACATTATTCATAAGAAACCTATTTAAATTCGTTTTTAACGTTATTTTTAAAATATATCGGCTTCTTTTCAAAAAAACGTTAAGAAAATCTTTGACTTCTTACTGAAAATGATGTAAATTATCCTATGGACGAACATTTTCAATCAATAAAAATAAAATATTCGTATTTTAGGGGTGTAAATGATGGAAAACGTATTTGACTATGAAGATATTCAATTAATTCCTGCAAAATGCATTGTAAATAGCCGATCTGAATGTGATACAACTGTCACTTTAGGAAAACATAAATTTAAATTACCTGTCGTACCTGCAAATATGCAAACGATTATTGATGAAAGAATCGCAACTTATTTAGCTGAAAATAATTACTTCTATATCATGCATCGTTTCCAACCAGAGAAACGAATTTCATTCATTAGAGATATGCAATCACGTGGATTAATTGCTTCAATCAGCGTTGGTGTTAAAGAAGACGAGTACGAATTCGTACAACAATTAGCTGCTGAGCAACTTTCACCTGAATACATTACAATCGATATCGCACATGGTCACTCTAACGCTGTGATCAACATGATTCAACATATTAAAAAACATTTACCAGAAAGCTTCGTTATCGCTGGAAACGTTGGAACTCCAGAAGCGGTAAGAGAATTAGAAAACGCTGGTGCTGATGCAACAAAAGTTGGCATTGGACCTGGTAAAGTTTGTATTACTAAAATTAAAACAGGCTTTGGAACTGGCGGTTGGCAGCTAGCTGCACTTCGCTGGTGTGCAAAAGCTGCAAGTAAGCCAATTATCGCTGACGGTGGTATTCGTACACATGGCGACGTAGCTAAATCAATTCGATTTGGAGCAACTATGGTTATGGTCGGTTCTCTATTCGCAGGTCATGAAGAGTCTCCAGGGGAAACAATCGAAAAAGATGGCAAACTTTATAAAGAGTACTTCGGTTCAGCTTCTGAATTCCAAAAAGGTGAGAAGAAAAACGTTGAAGGTAAGAAAATGTTCGTTGAGCATAAAGGTTCTTTAGAAGACACTTTAATCGAAATGGAACAAGATCTTCAATCTTCTATCTCTTACGCTGGTGGAACAAAATTAGACGCAATTCGTACTGTAGATTATGTAGTCGTGAAAAACTCTATTTTCAACGGTGACAAAGTATATTAATTTATAAATTTAACTAGAAGGACAAGCATAAAAAATGCTTGTCCTTCTTTTTCATGTATAAAAATATAAAATATTTTCATTTAACTGAATTTTCTAGTATTATGTTTTTAGATACTTATAATAAGGGGGATATAACAAATGAAAAATGTAATTGAGAAACGCCTTATTCGCGCGGAAGTCTCTACTGAATTGACATGGGACCTTTCTGATTTATACGAATCTGACAAAGAGTGGGAAACTGCATTACGTGTATTAACAGACGATATAAAAAAACTTGATGCATTTAAAGGACAATTACACACTAGCCCCGCTACCTTATTAAATTGCCTACTTTTAGAAGAAGAGCTTTTAATGAAGTTAACAAAACTCGGCGCATATGCAAACTTAAAAGAATCCGTTGATCGTACAGATTCAGTTATTCAAGCGAACTCTTCCAAAATTTCCGCTCTAGGAACGAATGTACATACCGCACTATCCTTTATTCATAACGAAATTCTCTCATTTGAGGAGGGAACAATTGAAAAATATTTAACTGAGGAAATAAAACTTGAACCTTTCCGTAAATCATTACTAGAGATACTCAAAAAGAGGCAGCACACTCTCTCTCCTGAAACAGAAGAAGCTCTTGCTGCACTCGGCGAAGTTCATAGTTCACCCTACAAAATTTACGGCATGACTAAATTAGCCGATATGGATTTCCCTTCTATACAAGACGAACAGGGAAATGATTTGCCTGTATCGTTTGCATTATTCGAAAGCAAATATGAATTTTCTCCAAGCGCATATATACGTAAAAAAGCATATTCATCATTTGTTTCCACATTGAAACGATATAAAAATACAGTTGCAACAACATATGCTACTGAAGTAAAAAAACAAGTGGCGCTTTCTCGTTTGCGCAAGTACGAGTCCGTTACCCATATGCTTTTAGAACCTCAAAAAGTTCCACTTGAAATGTATAACAACCAACTAGATATTATTTATAACGAATTAGCGCCTCATATGCGCCGTTTTGCAGATTTAAAAAAGAATGTATTAGGGCTTGATCAAATGCTTTTCTGTGACTTACATGCACCGTTAGATCCTGAATTTAATCCAACAATCACTTACGAAGAAGCTGGCAAACTCATTCAAGATTCTTTAAAAGTATTAGGAAATGAATATAGTTCCATTATCGAAAAGGGCTTCAAAGAAAGATGGGTAGACCTTGCAGATAACGTAGGAAAATCAACAGGTGCCTTCTGCTCTAGCCCATACGGTTCTCACCCTTATATTTTAATTACATGGCAGGGTACGATGCGCGGATGTTTCACATTAGCTCATGAATTTGGACATGCTGGTCATTTTTATTTAGCTAATAAAAATCAGCGTATTATGAATGTGCGTCCATCTATGTACTTCGTTGAAGCTCCATCAACGATGAATGAATTACTATTAGCCCAACATTTACTTGCGACTACTGAAGATAAGAGAATGCGCAGATGGGTTATTCTGCAACTACTCGGCACATATTACCACAACTTCGTTACCCATCTACTTGAGGGAGAATATCAAAGAAGAGTATACGCTCTAGCAGAAGAAGGGCAAGCACTCACAGCTACAACTTTAACTGAAATAAAAACGAAGGTCCTTTCGACATTCTGGGGAGATTCCGTAGAAATTGATGAAGGCGCCGGTTTAACATGGATGCGTCAACCTCACTATTATATGGGCTTATATTCTTACACATATTCTGCAGGACTAACTGCTTCTACCGCTGTAGCTCAAATGATTAAAGAAGAGGGACAACCTGCTGTTGATCGCTGGCTTGATGTACTCCGTGCAGGCGGTACAATGAAACCACTTGAATTAATGAAACACGCTGGAGTAGACATGTCAAAACCAGATGCAATCCGTAAAGCTGTTTCTTACGTAGGTTCCTTAATTGATGAATTAGAACGTTCTTATCAAGAATAAAAATAAGCCCTCGCTTTATGAGGGCTTATTCTATATTTACTTTCCAAATCTTTTGCGGTATCCACATTTCCTGCACAGTTCTTCTACTGCAACCCTTTTTGAAAATCCATCTACAATATTGTTCGCTCTTTCGCCTTCAATAATATTAGAGAATGAATCATTATTAATATTTCCAAGATTAATAATTCCCTCACCATCTAGACAACAAGGAATAACGGTTCCGTTCGCTAAGATTCCAGCCTGATTTCGAAGACCATGACAGAATCCTTTTCCATCATCCTCTTCTTCATGCAATGCCGGCCACTGGAATTCATAGTCTTGATTAATAAAGACACGTTCCGCAATTTTTATACCTTTTCCCGGTGTAAGCTTCTCTTCAATTTGATAAGATAGATCAAACTCATTTTCAATTATAGATAATAAATCCCTATTTTTTTGGATTTCAGCATTTGTTTTATTATCCTGAGTTAAATTCCATAATCTTAGTGAAACGATTAAGTCCGATTGAATTGTTGCCTCTCTAATGAAAGAAAGTATACTCCTTACATAGCCCTCTTTATCTTGCGAACCTGGGTGTCCATCAAAACTGTGCAGTGAAAAATTCATTTGTCTTAACGCAGGCTTATTTAACAGTCTATGCCTTCTCTTATTAATTAACGTTCCGTTCGTTGTAATATTAACTTTAAACCCTTTTTCATGGCTTAAATCTAATAGTTGATCTATTTTCGGATGGAGCAACGGCTCACCCTTCACGTGCAAATAGATGTAGTCTGTGTGAGGTTTAATTTGGTCTAATCTTTTAGCAAAATCCTCTACAGAAATGAATTGCTTCTGCCTTTCCGTCGGCGGACAAAAGCTGCACGCAAGATTACATACACTCGTAATCTCCAAGTAAAACTTCTTAAACTTCTTCACCTTTAATTCCTCACTTCTCTGACTACTTATACTTTTTCCTCTTCATATTACAGCATATTTTTTTAGAAATAGAAACATACTTATTTTAGGAAATCTACATACCATCTATTAATGTTTAAAAGACCATCGGTGATTTTTGTCCAATGGTCTTTTTTACTCTTTATATACAAATGAAAAATTTATTTATGATACGGTTCACCACGATTAATCCGAAACGCTCTATACACCTGCTCAAGCAATACTAATCGCATTAATTGATGTGGTAATGTCATCTTCGAAAAAGAAAGAGATTCGTTTGAACGCTTCATTACTTCAGAACTAAGCCCCAGTGATCCACCAATTACAAATGTGATCTTGCTCTTTCCATATGTAGCAAGGCGATCTATACTTACCGCAAATTCTTCTGATGATTTTTGTTTTCCTTCTATAGCTAACGCAATGACATGCGTATCATCAGAAATTTTATCCAGTATACGAATACCTTCTTTTTCTTTTACAATTAACATTTCTGCTGCACTTAAATTTTCTGGTGCCTTTTCATCTGGCAATTCAATTACTTCTACTTTTGCGTAAGAAGATAATCGTTTTAAGTATTCTGCTATACCTTGTTTTAAGTATTTTTCTTTTAATTTTCCGATTGAAATAATCGAGATATTCACATTTATTCCCCACCTTACAAACACGTTATCCACAGGACTTATCCACATATCCACAAATGTTACCCACATATTGTGTGAGAATCTGTGTTCGATACAACATATGTCGCCTCATTTTGACAAAATTCACATGTTTTTCTCTCTTCTTCAGAGTTATCCACATTGTTAATAACCGGTGCGACTTCACACTCATCCACAATGATATCTAATGCTAATTCAACATGTTCTAAACAACAAGGTAAATTCATATTCCTCACCTCACTTTTCTACAATAGAAAACAGGAGGTAGGCCCTCCTGTTTTTAATACTTTTGAATGCCTAATTTCACCGTTGTTGTCGCTCGTTTTGTACCACGATAAAACGTAAGAGTCATTTTATCATTAATTTTTTTATTATATAAGGCCGTGCGGAACCCAATAATATCGTGCACCGCTTTTCCATCTACCGCCACAATAACATCATGTTCTCTAAGACCCGCATCCGTACCTGGCGAAGGACTTTTCACATCTAAAATGCAGACTCCTTCTGTTACGTTACCTGGTAAGTGTAATGTTTTTGACCAATAGTAACTCGGAATCTCATTTAATGATCTTAGTTCAATCCCAACGTAAGGTCTTCTTACTTTACCGTACTTTTCTAGTTCATTCATAATAGGAACAGCTCTCGTAACTGGAATAGCTAATCCAATTCCTTCTACTTCTTTTGCTGCAATTTTCATTGAGTTAATACCTATTAATTGTCCCGCTACATTTACAAGCGCTCCACCACTATTACCTGGATTAATTGCCGCATCTGTTTGCAATACTTCTACTTGCCAATCGTAATGTCCATCTTGATCTAAATCTACAGGAACAATACGCTCATTAGCCGAAATAATACCTTGTGTGACAGTTCCGGAAAATTGTAACCCCAGTGGATTTCCAATCGCAATAACTGGTTCTCCTCTACGAACGGTATTAGAGTCGCCAATTTCAATCACTTTCTTCACATGCTTCACATCTATTTCTAGTACAGCTAAGTCCGTGACTACATCGGTTCCTAATACTTTACCTGGAATTTTCTTACCGTCACTTAAGCTCACTTCAATACGATTCGCCCCAGCAACAACGTGGTTATTCGTTACAATATACGCATGTCCATCTGTTCTCTTATAAATCACACCAGAGCCTGTACCAGCTTCCGAATCAGCCTCCGAAAAATTGTCTCGTTGAATATTAATAACACCAACAACAGCCTCTGAAGCACGATCAACAGCGTCTACAAAGCTAATCTGTTTAACAGGAACATTTCCACTTTGAGCTTCAGCCATATTTTTTTCACTTGCTTCAGCTTGCGGAAGCTTACCCGCATGATTTGAAAATAAAGGAGCTCCAAATGCAAATAATGAAGCCCCTACAATCGTCCCCGCTATGCTAGAAATGACAATACCTTTATGTTTCTTTTTGCCTGCACGTTTAATACGATATTTTTCTTCATCAATAAAGGACATATTTGTTCACCTATCTTCCTGAAAACAACTATATTCACCTTTATTGTTTACTAAAATGAAGAATTATACGTATTGAATTTTCGTAGGCACTTTTTGATCTGTATCATGTATTTCAAAGGATTCTCCAACCCCAAAACCTTTTTCTTCTAATACTTGTGATACAGACATACGTGCTAATTCTTTCATGTTATTATCTAAGCTTAAATGTGCTAAATAAATGTGTTTTGTCTCATCTGTAATAACATCAGCCATCGCTAATGCAGCGTCCTCATTACAAACGTGGCCAACGTCGCTTAAAATACGTCGCTTAATGCTCCATGGATAGCGTCCCATACGAAGCATTTCCACATCATGATTGCTTTCAAACACGAAAGCATTTGCTCCCTTAATAACACCTTTCATACGGTCACTTACGTAGCCCGTATCTGTAATAAGAGCTAACTTTCTATTATTGTTATGAAAAGCGTAAAACATCGGTTCCGCCGCATCATGAGAAACACCAAATGATTCAACTTCAATATCCCCAAATGTTTTCACGTCTCCTATTGAGAAAATGAATTTTTGATCAGTTGGGATATTACCTATTAAATGTTCCATTGCATTCCATGTTTTCTCGTTCGCATAAACAGGTAAATCATATTTACGCGCCAATACACCTAATCCTTTAATGTGATCACTATGCTCATGTGTTACAAGAATACCTGATATGTCATTTATATTCAGTTCAGCTTGTTTAAATAAAGCCTCTGTCGCTTTACCACTTAAACCTGCATCGACAAGCAGTTTTTTTTCATCTGTTCCTACATATAGCATATTCCCTGTACTTCCACTTGCAAGTACACTAAAATGCATGCTCATTCTTTCTCACTCCATTATGTTCTTCCGGCACTTGAGTTTCCCCTAATTCCATAACTTGTCCTTCAATTGCATTCACAAAAAAATCCTTTTTTTGTTCTGTCTTTAAGTTCCATGTTGGAGCAAGCACTTGTATATTAGAAGAAGACTCCGCAAGAGTCGCATATCCAATCTGCGCCTCTTTCACATGCGTATTTTCTGCAATTTTATTTTTCAAATATATATTTTCTAAAGCTGTTTGAGCAGTAATAATTTCTTGTTCTTTCGTCTTTTCGCTTTCGCCCATTTCCTTCAAATCCGTTAACATTGTTTGTGTATACGAAATAAGCTCATTTTTTTCATTTAAATCTACAACAATCATCGCACGATTATTGTAGAAGATTGGTTTATCTTTATACTTTTGAAAGAAGTAAATTTTTGAGTCCTTTATTGCTCCAAACTCATATTTTTGTCCATCCAGCACATAATTTTTCAAAAACTCATTATACTTATCTTTTGACAATAATTTTGTATTTAAAAAAGGCTCTTTTAATTTACCCTCTATTTGATATTCGTCTTGCACATGCGCTGTCTGATTTTTTAAAGATTCCACATCTTCTTCTTTAAAACCCTTATTTTTCGCCATTATAAATGACTCTTTTTTCGGTTCTTTAGGAAAATTCCCCATAGTAATTTTTTCAGCTTTTAATTGTTGATCGATTTTCGTTTCCGTCACAAGTTCTAATTGATTACTATCTTGCTTTTGAATGAACTGAAAGATAAGAAAGAGGTCTAAAACAAAAAAGGTCACAATAAATATGGTCTTAATTCGATCCCAATCCATTTAGTCCCCCCTCACTCCACTCATATATTTGTTGCTTACCATCTTCTTCACATTTTACATACCATATCGGCTGTAAGACAGCGATTCTCACATCACTGATGGACGGTTCCAATGACATTTTATAACCAATACCAACATCCTGAATTGATTTTTTATCAATTTCTGGATTATTCTCTAGTGATGTCATCACTGTACGACCTGATGCGAGAGAAGTTGTTTGTTGTTTACTAGGCAAAGTAATACTGAACTCAAAAAAGGGTCTTTCATACTGCATAATTTCACCTGAACCCCATACTTGTTTTAATTCCGCTATTCCATTTGCATTAAATACAGGCAAACCATCCTCATATAAACGGAATGAAGTTTTCCTCCCATTAATATAATCAAAACGATAGGACTTCAAGGATCCACTATGCCCACTTACAAAGTCAAAACTTTTTTGTAAAATTACCGCATTATCCGTAGATTTATCACCATGTACAGCGGAATTTTTATATTTCAACATTGCATCCGACTTATCAATTTCCATAGAACGGATGCCATCTGTAAATGTTTCCTTTGTTTTCTCAGAAATAGGACTTAAATAACGTGGATCACTAAATAAAGCATTTTTAAATGGATCCACTTCTAGTTTAACTGTAATATACTCTGCCTTACTTAATTCCGTAATTCCCTCTGGTAAAAAAAGTTTTTTTGTATCATTTATTTGATACTCAAAATATGGTCTTGCTACTGTTATAAGTTGATTTTGAGCATTTATAATATCCTTTATATAAGCACCACTCAATGTTGCTTGATATATTTTATGAGGAGTATCATAGGAAACAAAGCTAACTTTAATTTCTTGGTCCTTACTTCTAGAAGGATCAATTATAATACGATTAAAACTTCTGTTACTTTCTATGTTTTTATCTTTAATATTAAACATATTTTTAATCGTATCTAACGGGATATTTGTAGGAAAAACAAATTCAATTTTTTCTTCTCCGTGTACATAAGACAGAAAATCACCTTTAGGGACTGTCCCCGTTATTTCCTCGAAATTATGTAATTCTCCGTTTTCAAGAATTTTATAGATCGAATCCACATTTTCCTTTTTTTCGCTTACATAATGATTTTTCTCTTTATGAATAACGACAGAGGATGGGCGAACAACCTCCGAAATCTTTATCGTATTTATCTCTTCGTTACCTTGAACGAACTTTGTATTTTGCATAGAAGTAGAATCAGGAACATATGTCCACAAGTTAAAAGTAAGAAATAGACTAATGACAACCAAATTAATTAGAACTATCGTTTTAAAGTTTTCCATACTCATTCCCAATCGTCCTCTTCATCTGTCGCCATTGGCAATGTGAAATAAATAGTTGTCCCTTTTCCTTCCTCACTTTTCGCCCAAACCGAGCCGCCATGTGCCTCAATCATTTCTTTCGCAATGGCTAACCCAAGACCTGTACCACCCATTTGTCTCGAACGCGCTTTATCTACACGATAAAAACGTTCAAATATTTTATCTACATTCTCTTTCGGAATTCCCATTCCTTGATCACTCACACTAATCTCTAATAACTCCCCGCGGTCACGTAGGCGATATGTTACTGTACCACCTTCTGGCGAATATTTTAGTGCATTGGAAATAATGTTATATAAAACTTGTGTAATTTTGTCTGTATCCATATCAATAAATCGAGATTTTTTAGAGAAAGATCGTTTGAAGCTTACATTTTGCTCTTTAGACATTTCAAAACGATCGATAACGTTATTAAAGAAATCAGTAAAGTCAACCCATTCCTTCATTAAGCGATGTTCTGTACTATCTAGTTTAGATAGTTGTAACAATGCATTTACAAGCCTGATCATTCTTTCCGTTTCTTCTTGTGTAACTGTTAAAAATTGCGGTGCAATATTGGGATCTTGCCATGCTCCATCAGTAAGTGCTTCTAAGTAACTGCGCATCGTTGTTAACGGCGTTCTTAACTCATGAGATACGTTCGCAACAAACTCACGGCGCTCTTGTTCTATCCGCTCCTGCTCTGTTACATCATATAATACAGCAATTAAACCATTTGCCTTCCCTGTTTCTTTTTGAATAACAGAGAAACTAGCACGTAAAATATATGGTTCATTTCTCGTACTAAAATCTAATAAAACAGAATCCGGCTCTTCATATAAATGATCCAGTGTAAATTCTTCTTGTATTCCTAGCACTTCTAACACTGATTGATCTAACGCCGTTTCACGCGAAACATTTAACATCTTTTCCGCAGGATCATTTAATAAAATGATATCCCCTTTTCGATCAGTAGCAATTACTCCATCTGTCATATGTGATAAAACGGATGATAATTTTCGTCTTTCACTTTCTGTGGAGGAACGAGCTTGTTGTAATTTTTTAGATAAATTGTTAAAAGATAATGCTAATTGTCCAATCTCATCGTGACTATGCACCTTTACTTTTCGCGAATAATTTCCTTTCGCCATTTCAATTGCTTGTCTACGCATATCTGAAATCGGTCTCGTAATTGTTTGAGCCAATAAAATTCCAAGTACAGCTGTTACTAATAAAGCAATCACTGTCCCCGTTGCGAAAATTTGGTTGATGTCCTTCATTTGTTTATACACATCTTCCATAGATGCAACGATATGAATGACACCAAGTACCTCTCCGCCTGGCTCTTTTAGAATAGGGGTAATCATAACTTGAACTCGATGACCTGTATTTCCATCTTTCTCAATCTTTGACTCTGGTTTCTTTTGTACCATTACCCGTTGTACAGCTGTATCTGCTGACGTTCTTCCTACCTTATTTTGCTTAGACCCGTCTGAAATTGCCATTAATTTTTTAGTAGAATCAATTACACTTACTTCTTGAATATCTTTCTTACGATCTGATGCGAATTTTTGAATCGAATCATTAATAGCTTTATCTACTGATTCTGTTTTAGGACGTTCTTTTACAAACTCTTGCTTCAGGTTATAAGAAAGTAGATTTGTTTGCTGCGTTAAGGAATCTTGAAAGCCTTTTACAAGGCTTTTTTCTAATTCCCTGACGAAATATACACCAATTACTTGCATTGCTATTAATATTAACAGCATATATATGAGCACAAATTTTAAATGAATAGATTGAAAAAAACCAACTTTCTTCATATACTATTCCTGTTCTGGGTCACGCAAGTAATACCCCACCCCACGTCTAGTTACAATTAAAGTAGGATGACTTGGATTATCTTCAATTTTTTCGCGTAAACGACGTACTGTTACGTCTACTGTACGTACATCTCCAAAATAATCATAACCCCAAACTGTTTGTAATAAATGTTCACGAGTCATAACTTGTCCTAAATGCTTCGCTAAATAATGTAGTAATTCAAATTCACGATGTGTAAGCTCAATGCTTTCTTCACGCTTTGTTACACTATAAGCGTTCGAATTGATAACGATTGGTCCAATAACCATTTCGGTATTTTCTTCTTTCTCTGCAGCACCACCCTGCTGATGGCGACGTAAATTCGCTTTCACACGAGCAAGTAACTCCCTCGTACTAAATGGCTTCGTTACATAATCATCTGCCCCAAGCTCAAGCCCTAATACTTTATCAATTTCAGAGTCTTTTGCTGTAAGCATAATAATTGGCATTTCTGAGCTTTTACGTATTTCACGACATACCTCTAAACCGTCTTTTCCCGGTAACATAATATCTAATAAAACCATATCTGGCTGTTCTTCATTTGCTTTTTCAATCGCCTCATCACCATCATGCGCCATTACAATTTCAAAACCTTCTTTTTCTAGGTTGAACTTCAAAATATCCGCAATTGGCTTTTCATCATCAACTACTAAAATTTTCTTTCCCATCATCGTCTATTTCCTCCTTATAAAAATATGATCAATAATCCTCAAACATATTGGTGTTTCTATAGTATGTTCCTATATGACAACAATCTTAGTCTAAGTATTTCTCCTCTATTCTCATAGACTCATGTATCATCCACTTTTACACGGAATCCTATACGATCTATAGAAAAACCTCTAGCTTCAACTGCTAGAGGCTCCTCATTCTATTGTAAAATAACTACCCACATTTGTAAAACTGGACAAAATAAAAAGGATATTAAGTGGGCCCACTTAATATCCTGAGAGTGGCTCGGGACGGAATCGAACCGCCGACACGAGGATTTTCAGTCCTCTGCTCTACCGACTGAGCTACCGAGCCAAAACTATATATAAAACCACTAATGGTGGTATAAACAAAAGTGGCGGTCCCGACCGGGGTCGAACCGGCGATCTCCTGCGTGACAGGCAGGCATGTTAACCACTACACCACGGGACCAAAAATGAACATAAAAAAACATGACCCGTACGGGATTCGAACCCGTGTTACCGCCGTGAAAGGGCGGTGTCTTAACCACTTGACCAACGGGCCACGAAAAATAAAATGGTGAGCCATGAAGGATTCGAACCTTCGACCCTCTGATTAAAAGTCAGATGCTCTACCAACTGAGCTAATGGCTCATACTCACCAACGTCATATTTTCGTGACGACAAGACATATCATAACATGATATCTTTCATTTTTGCAATACCTTTATTTATTTTTTTATAAAAAATAAGAAAAAACTCATAAAAATATGAGTTTTTTCTTAAAAAAATCAATTTTTTATATCAATTAAGCTTCGTATACATTACGAACGATATTTGTTTGATTACGATCTGGTCCAACCGAGAACATAGATAATTGGATTCCTGTTAATTCAGAAACACGCTCTACGTATTTTCTTGCATTTTCAGGAAGTTCATCCAATGATTTCATAGCAGTAACATCTTCTGTCCAACCTGGAAGCTCTTCATATACAGGCTCACATTTCGCTAAAATGTTTAAGTTAGCTGGAACTTCATCGATAACTTCGCCATTGTATTTGTAAGCAACACAAATTTTAAGAGTTGGGATACCTGTTAATACATCGATAGAGTTTAATGATAAGTCTGTTAAACCACTAACACGACGTGCATGTCTTACAACAACGCTATCGAACCAACCTACACGGCGTGGACGACCAGTTGTTGTTCCGTATTCACGACCAACTTCACGAATTTGATGACCGATTTCATCATTAAGTTCCGTAGGGAATGGACCATCACCTACACGGCTTGTATATGCTTTACATACACCTACAACGCGAGTAACTTTCGCAGGACCAACTCCAGTTCCAACTGTTACACCACCAGCAATTGGGTTAGAAGATGTAACGAATGGATACGTACCGTGGTCGATATCAAGCATAACACCTTGTGCACCTTCAAATAATACACGATGATTGTTATCTAGTGCATCATTTAATACGACAGATGTATCGCATACATACTGTGCGATTTGTTGTCCGTATTCGAAGTACTCTTCAAAGATTTCTTCTACGCTGAAACCTTCTGTATCGTACATTTTTTCAAATAAACGATTTTTTTCCACTAAATTGCGCTCAAGCTTCTCTTTAAATGCTTCACGGTCTAAAAGATCAGCCATACGGATACCAATACGAGCAGCTTTATCCATATATGCAGGACCGATACCTTTTTTCGTTGTACCGATCTTGTTATCACCTTTACTCGCTTCTTCTAACTCATCTTGTTTTAAGTGATAAGGTAAAATAACGTGCGCACGGTTACTTACACGTAAATTATCAGTACTTACACCACGATCGTGTAAGTATTTTAACTCTTCAAGTAATGCTTTCGGATCTACTACTAAGCCATTTCCGATTACACAAATTTTCTCTTTATAGAAAATACCAGATGGAATTAAGTGTAATTTATATTTAACTCCGCCGAAAACAATTGTATGTCCCGCGTTATTTCCACCTTGATATCTTGCAACTACTTCCGCATGCTCAGAAAGAAAATCAGTGATTTTACCTTTTCCTTCGTCGCCCCATTGTGTTCCTACAACTACTACTGAAGACATTATTAAAGCACCTCCGCAATTTTCAAACGATCTATTCAAACAATATAATTGTACCAAAACAGAAAGAGAAGTCAACCAAAAAGCGAACATTTTTTTACAGAAAAACGTTTTCGTTCGTAAGAATTACATATTCACCTTATGAAAGCCCTATCTTTCATATAAAAAAAAAGAAACACATCTTATTATAAGAAATGCGTTTCTTTTTTATACTGCCTTTATGCGTGCGGTGCATGTCCATCCTCAAAGCGGCGTTCTAAGTTGACGAATTTATTAAATTCCTTAACAAACGCAAGCTCTACTGAACCTACCGGACCATTACGTTGTTTTGCAATGATAATTTCAATTGTATTTTTATTTTCTGTTTCACGATCATAGTAATCTTCACGATATAGGAAGGCTACAATATCAGCATCCTGCTCGATACTTCCTGATTCACGAATGTCAGACATCATCGGACGTTTATCTTGACGGGATTCTACACCACGAGATAACTGCGACAAGGCAATAACAGGTACTTGCAATTCACGTGCAATCCCTTTTAATGTACGAGAAATCTCAGATACTTCCTGCTGACGGTTTTCTCCTGATTTCCCACTTCCTTGAATAAGCTGTAAATAGTCAATCAAAACCATCCCAAGACCTTGCTCTTGCTTTAATCTACGACATTTTGCTCGAATCTCGTTTACTTTAATCCCTGGTGTATCATCAATATATATACCAGCATTAGAAAGGCTACCCATCGCCATTGTTAATTTCGCCCAATCATCAGAAGTTAATGAACCGGTACGAAGTCTTTGTGCATCAATATTTCCTTCTGCACAAAGCATACGCATAACAAGCTGATCAGAGCCCATCTCTAAACTAAAAATCGCTACATTTTCATCAGTTTTCGTCGCTACGTTTTGTGCGATATTTAGTGAAAATGCAGTTTTTCCTACCGATGGACGCGCCGCCACGATGATTAAATCATTTCGCTGAAAACCTGCGGTCATCTTATCTAATTCAGTAAATCCAGTTGGTATCCCGGTAACTTCACCCTTTTGATTATGCAAAAGTTCAATTTTATCATAAGCATCTACAAGAACATCTTTAATATTTTGGAATGCTTTTGCATTTGTTTGGTGAGATACTTCTAATATTTTTTTCTCAGCCTCATTTAAAAGGCCATCCACATCATCTTCTCGCTCGTATCCATCCGATACAATATGAGTCGCCGTTCGAATTAAACGACGTAAAAGTGCCTTTTCAGCGATGATGCGTGCATAATATTCTACGTTAGCGGCTGTTGGAACAACTTCTGCTAACTCTGCTAGATAAGAAACCCCACCAACTTCTTCTAGTAATCCTTGATCAGCCATCGCTGATGTCATTATTACTAAGTCGATTGGTTCTCCCTTATCAGACAACCCAAGCATGACTTCAAAAATCTTTTGATGTTTCGTTCGATAAAATGAGTCAGGTACCAATAGTTCCGATGCTGACGTTAACGCATCCTGATCAATTAATATGGCACCTAAGACTGCCTGCTCAGCTTCTATATTATGCGGAGGGGTACGATCAGCCATTACATCACTCATGCGCAATCCTCCTTGCTTAATTTATTTTTATTGTTCACTAACATGAACTTTTACTGTTGCTGTTACTTGCGGATGCAATTTCACAGTGACGTTTGTATAACCTAATGCACGGATTGCATCATCCATTTCAAATTTACGTTTATCAAGTTTAATCTTGTGTGACTTTTGCATTACATCTACAATTTGTTTACTCGTGATAGAACCAAATAAGCGGCCACCTTCTCCAGATTTCGCCTTTACTTCTACAGTTAATTTCTCTAATGTTTCTTTCAGCTCTTTTGCATTCTCAACTTCTGCTGCTGCATCTTTTTCCTCTTTGCGCTTTTGAGCATCTAAAGTTTTCATACTGCTGTTTGTCGCTTCGGCAGCTAACCCCTGTTTTAGTAAGAAATTATTTGCATAACCGTCTGGTACGTTTTTTATTTCTCCTTTTTTACCTTTACCTTTTACGTCTTTTAGAAAAATTACTTTCATGATTGTGTGCCTCCCTGTAAATAGTCATCAATAACAAATCGAAGCTTCTCCTCCGCTTCATCTACTGTAACATTTTTCATTTGTGTGGCTGCATTTGTTAAATGCCCGCCACCTCCTAAATTCTCCATAATTAGCTGTACATTCAATTCACCTAAAGATCTACCACTAATTCCAATGAAATTTTCTCCACGTTTTGCAATAACAAACGATGCAATGATACCTGTCATTGTCAATAATGTGTCTGCTGATTGTGCAATAAGTACTTGGTCATAATATTCATCACCATCAACTTTAGCAATCGCAATTCCATTTTTATAAATGTACGCATTTTTAATGGCTTTTGCAACTCGTAAATACTGACCCATATCTTCTTTTAAAAGTTCTTGTACAAGTACAGTGTCTGCGCCATGCGAGCGTAAATAAGAAGCGGCATCAAATGTACGAGCGCCTGTACGGAATGTAAAACTTTTCGTATCAACAATAATACCAGCTAACAATGCCGTTGCTTCTAACATTGTCATCTTTAAATTTTTCGGTTGATACTCAAGTAATTCTGTAACAAGCTCTGCCGTTGAAGAAGCGTATGGCTCCATATAAACAAGTAATGGATCTTCAATGAAATCTTCCCCGCGGCGATGATGGTCAATAACTACTACATTTTCAATCTTGTGTAACAGTTTTTCCTCCATCACCATTGAAGGTTTATGCGTGTCAACAACAACAAGTAATGAATCCTCGTTTGCAAATTCCATCGCTTGCCCTGGTGTAATAAAATGTGACCATAACTCTTCATTTTGTTTCACTTTATCCATCAAACGTTTGATTCCTTTATCAGAATCATTTTCATCTAATACAATATATCCTTTGCGCTCATTTAATTGAGCTACCTTTAAAATACCAATCGCTGCACCAATCGCATCCATATCAGGGGCTCTATGCCCCATTATAATGACATTACTGCTTTCTAATACTAAATCCTTTAATGCATGTGAAATAACTCTAGCACGTACACGAGTACGCTTTTCGACCGGATTCGTCTTGCCACCGTAAAACTTAACTTTACCCGTCGCTTGTTTTATAGCTACTTGGTCTCCTCCTCGTCCTAATGCAAGGTCTAAACCAGATTGAGCCATCGCTCCAAGCTCCGATAAAGGTAAATCACCCGAGCCAACACCAACACTTAGCGTAAGTGGTATATTCCTTTTTGATGTTTCTTCACGCACTTGATCCAAAATACTAAATTTCCCTTTCTCCATTTGCGCTAAAATACTTTCATTTAGTACAACGAAGAATCTTTCTGAAGATGCACGTTTCAAATATGCACCATACTTAACGGCCCATTCATTTAGACGTGACGTCACAAGACTTGTTATATTCGTGCGTAATTGATCATCTAACCCTTGTGTAACTTCATCATAATTATCTAAATAAATAACAGCTAAAACGGTGCGCTGATCCTCATACATTTTTTCAATCTCTGTTTGCTCAGTTACATCAAAAAAATAAATTAGTTTTTCTTCTTTCCTTACAAACACACGGAACTTTCGACTATTTAAAGATACTATATCGTCAGAAGTCTCTCCTTTAATAAAAAGGAGTAATGTTTCTGATACATCGTACAGATGCCACCCAGCTAATGCGTGTTGCCCCAAACATGAAGATAAGTAAGGATTTGCCCAATCAATCCCATACTCCTTATTGTATAACAATATACCGATTGGCATCTGGTTGAATGCTTCGTTACTCACTTTTTTTACCCTAGTAATCATATCTGTCGTATACTTTTCAAAATTCCTTTGAAAGTTAAGTTCAAATCGTATAACTAAAAAGAAAACGATGCTAAAAATAAAAAAGGCGGCTATCCCCATAATTAAGTGAAAATAACAAAGAATCGAGATTAGCACCAACACAAAAAATGCCAATACGTAAACAGGATATAAAAACCACTGTTTCTTATAAAATTCAGGCATGTATACAACTCCTATAACGTAAAACCAACTCAATTTCTAGTTAGTTAAACAGATTAAACACCTTAAAACAGCATAAAAATGCTGTTTTATCCCTTTGTTTTTCATTGCATTTTAGAACGCAATGAAATCCCTAAATCAATTATACCTAAGATTGTCACAAGAGGAAACAGCATTGGAATAAACATACATACGATAAAACTAATAATCGGAACACCTTTCGTAAAACCTTTTTTGTGTGCTAAAAAGGTGATAAACGTTAATCCTTGCAATACAAGCAGCAACGCAAAGATTACATATAGATTAGAAAATACCATATGTAAATATGATGTTGGTTCAACTTTTATGAAAGTTGATAGCAAAATAAATATGACGTAATACCAGACAATACTCTTTGGCAATTGTATATCTTTAAATTTAGGCCAAGGTGTCACGCCGTACTTTAATTTTCTCAAAACACTACCTGATATTAGCACTGTGATCCAAGAAAAACATACAGAAACTAGCACAAGTATACTTGGAAATAACGTTTGTAGTATATCATTCATTTGTGCAAACAACTCTTTTTGTTCCTTACTAACTGGCATACCAGCAGCATTTGCTATCTTTTCACTTTGCACCATACTTTCATTAAACATATTTTGCATTTGCTTCATTAAATCTATGTTAAAAAACTTTATACTCCCCACATAAATGAGCATCATACCAATTAAATATGCAAGTGTTCCAGCTATTAATATCTCCACTGGTTTTTTCCCTTTTTTATACATATATCCTAATACAACACCTATTAATCCAAACATCACTGTCTTTATGAGACTAATTGGTTGACTCACGATAACTGTAACAAAAAGCGCCGCTACAAAAATCATGAATACATTAGATAGTTTATGTCTTACTGTTAATAATATAAATGGTAATGGCAACGCAAATGTTGCAACTGTACCTAAAATCGGAACATACATAGATATCAGCAATAAAATTGCATATATCGCCAATAACGCTGCACCCTCAGTAATAAATTTCGTACTTTTCATCATCTAACCTCTCTTTCAAAAAGAAAAGCATAGCAAAATGCACAGTAGAGTCCGACTCTACTGTGCATTTCATACGCTATTATTCACCAACATATGGTAAAAGTGCCATTTGACGAGCACGTTTAATTGCAACTGTAAGTTTGCGTTGGTATTTCGCGCTTGTTCCTGTTACACGACGAGGTAAAATTTTACCGCGCTCAGAAACGAAACGTTTTAATAAATCAACATCTTTATAGTCAATGCGAGTGATGCCGTTAGATGTGAAGAAACACACCTTACGACGCTTCGCACGTCCACCTTTGCGTCCTGCCATGTCTATTCCCTCCATTCTTTGTTAAAAATAGCCGATTCACACCATTAAAATGGTAAATCGTCGTCCGAAATGTCAATCGGTTGACCAACATTCGAAAATGGATCGTCATTCTTCGTAAATCCAGAGTTACCTTGGTTACCTTGGTTACCTTGGTTACCTTGGTTACCTTGGTTACCTGAATTACTAGATTGACCAAATGGGTTAGAGCTTTGGTTACCGAAACCAGCTCCTGATGGTTGCTGATTGAATGAACCACGTTGCTCCCCACCGCCATTACGCGGCTCTAAAAATTGTACGCTCTCCGCAAGAACTTCTGTTACATATACACGTTTACCATCTTGTCCATCGTAATTACGAGTTTGAAGACGTCCGTCTACGCCTGCTAAGCTACCTTTTTTCAAATAATTTGCCACGTTTTCTGCTTGTTTACGCCATATTACACAATTAATAAAGTCAGCTTCACGCTCACCTTGTTGATTCGCAAATGCGCGATTCACAGCTAACGTAAAAGTAGCTACTGCAACACCATTGGGCGTGTAACGTAAGTCAGGGTCCTTAGTTAAACGACCAACGAGGATAACACGATTCATCAATCGAACCACTCTCCCTTATATATCAATTATTTTTCTTCTTCTTTAACAACGATATGACGAAGGATATCTTCGTTGATCTTAGCTAAACGGTCGAATTCGTTAATCGCCTCTGAGTTAGAGTTCACGTTTAAGATCATGTAGAAACCTTCACGTAAGTCGTTGATTTCGTAAGCTAAACGACGCTTACCCCACTCTTTTGTGTTAATGATTTCTGCACCATTGTTTGTTAAAACACCTGCGAAACGTTCAACTAAAGCTTTTTGAGCTTCTTCTTCAACGCCAGGACGAATGATGTACATAATTTCGTACTTTCTCATTACACTTTCACCTCCTTTTGGTCTAAACGGCCCATAATGGGCAAGGAGCAATTAATTTATAGTAATTACTCACGAGTTTAGATTATATCATAGTAAGTTATATGAATCAACTCACCAATACGTAAAAAACTTGGCAAACACATAATATATTTGCCAAGTTCATATCTTTATTTTTCCTAGGAAATATTAAATTAAACGTTAAAGCGGAAGTGCATAACATCTCCGTCTTTTACGATATACTCTTTTCCTTCTAAACGTACTTTTCCAGCTTCTTTTGCAGCTGTCATAGAACCGTTTGTCATTAAATCATCATAAGAAACTGTTTCTGCGCGAATAAATCCACGCTCAAAGTCTGTATGAATTACACCAGCACATTGTGGTGCTTTCATACCTTGTTTAAACGTCCATGCACGTACTTCTTGCACACCAGCTGTGAAGTAAGTAGCAAGTCCTAATAAGTCATATGCAGCACGAATTAATTGATCTAAACCAGATTCTTCAATACCTAGTTCTTCAAGAAATACTTTTTTCTCTTCCTCGTCTAGCTCAGCGATTTCTTCTTCGATTTTTGCACATACAACGATTACTTGAGAATTTTCATTTGCAGCAAATTCTTTTACCATTTGTACATATTTATTGTCAGAAGGATCCATAATATCATCTTCACTTACGTTTGCTACGTATAGCATTTCTTTCGTTGTAAGTAAATGAAGGCCTTTAACAATCTTCATTTGCTCTTCTGTAAATTCAACAGTACGAGCTGGTTTTCCCTCTTCAAAAGCTTCTTTTAAACGAACTAAAATTTCATGCTCATATACTGCTTCTTTATCTTTTTGTCTTGCTAACTTCGCAACTCGTTCGATACGTTTATCAACAGATTCTAAATCCGCTAAGATTAGTTCTAAGTTAATTACTTCAATGTCATCAATTGGATCTACTTTTCCTGAAACGTGCGTAATATTTTCATCTTCAAAACAACGAACAACTTGGCAAATTGCATCTACTTGACGAATGTGAGATAAGAATTTATTTCCTAACCCTTCACCTTTACTCGCACCTTTTACGATACCTGCAATATCAGTAAATTCAAATACAGTCGGAACAGTTTTTTTCGGTTCTACTAATTCCGTTAATTTATTTAAACGCTCATCTGGTACTTCTACAATCCCTACGTTTGGATCGATTGTACAGAATGGATAGTTCGCAGATTCTGCTCCTGCTTGTGTAATTGCATTAAATAAAGTGGACTTACCTACGTTAGGTAATCCAACAATCCCAGCCGTTAATCCCATATTTTTCACTCCTATGTCTCAATCTTTCATCATTATAGATAGTAACGAAAAAAATGACAAGTTTCCACCAAATGAAAAAAAGCAACGGCTGTCTACTGCAGCTGTTGCTTTTTCACTATTCTTCGTGCTTCACAAGTATTTTTTTCACCTTGCGATCAAACTCTCTTCGAGGAATCATTACCGAATGGTCACACCCCTCGCACTTAACGCGGATATCCATTCCCATACGAATAATCTTCCAGCGATTTTCACCACATGGATGGGCTTTCTTCATTTCCACAACATCGTACAAGTTATATTGCTTTTGCTCCATTCTCTAAATCCCTCCCACTATTAAATTGCTTTTTCACTAACTAATTCTTCGCGACTATATAAAACCATACGTGGGTATGGAATTTCAATCCCATGTAAATCAAGACGATTTTTAATCTCTTTGCGAAGAGCCCTCGCAATAACTGCATGCTGCATCGGCTCAACTTCAGCAATAACACGTAATACAACTTCAGACGCTGCCAATGTTTGAACACCTAGCAATTGAGGTGTTGTTACCATTTTCTCATATTTTCCTGGTAATTCTACTAATAAATCTTCAATAACTTGCTCCGCTCGTACTATATCACTTTCATAAGAAATAGATACATCAACAAATGCTACACTATTACTAACGGAAAAGTTCGTTACTTGTACAATACTACCATTTGGTATTATATGAATTTCACCTGTCCAGCTTTTCATCTTCGTTGTACGTAGTCCAATTTCCAAAACAGTTCCTTCAAATTGACCTATTCTTACATAATCACCTACTGAAAATTGATCCTCTAACAAAATAAATAATCCTGTAATAACATCTTTAACTAAACTTTGTGCACCAAAACCGACTGCTAAACCAATTACCCCAGCACCGGCTAATAGACCTGATGCATTAATATCAAACACACCTAAAATCGCAATTAACATAATGAACATAACAACGTATGCCACAATATTTTCAAGCAACTTCGCTACCGTAACTGTACGACGTTCTGAAATTTGAATCGGCGAACGGCTTCCCATACGAAACGCATTTCGTACAATTGCCCTTGCAACTCGCACAACGATTGCACCAAGTATTAAAATAACGATTATTTTTAGTGACTTCACACCTATATTCGTCCAATCAATGGACTCAAACCATTTCAACGCTAAATCCATGTCCCTCTACCTCTCTAGCTAAAATTTCTTTTTAGTTATCCTTATTATTGTATCAGAACTCTCTCTGATTTCTGAAAAAAATTTATGACTTTAATTCCATTTGTTAACTTCCATTCAGGTATAAAATGAAACGAATATATATATACTAGTACTATTATTTCCATTTTCATTCACAGTTTGTAGAAAGTATGCACTTATAATTTTCCATTTCACACACCATATAACATATTGTGAAAATTTATTAAAAGGATGGGTGCTTCATGAATATTAGAAGTTTTCGCTTACCTTTTTTTGAAAAAGAAACTCAAAATGTTATGCATCATGACTTAGAAGCCTCTGAGACAATCAGTAATTTCTTACTTTCCCATATTCCCATTAAGACTAATATGCCACTCATTCTCGTTTGTATCGGAACAGACCGTTCCACCGGTGATGCACTTGGTCCATTAGTTGGTACTAAACTAGAACAAATTGAAATCAAAAACCTTCAAGTATTCGGCACACTAGACGAACCAATACATGCACTAAATCTAGAGGAAAAAATTCAGAATATACAGAAAGAAAACCCTACTTCATTTATTATTGCTGTTGATGCATGTTTAGGAAAATCTCAAAGTATCGGTTCTATAACTACCGGAAAGGGCCCCAGTAAACCTGGAGCTGCGATGAATAAGAAATTACCTGAAATTGGTGATTTGCATATTCATGGCATCGTAAATTTAAATGGTTTCATGGAGTTTTTCGTACTTCAAAATACAAGACTAAGTTTAGTCATGAAGATGGCCGATGTAATTGCACAAAGTATAAAAGAAACCGATCAAAAATTATCTGCATTAAAAAAAGCAAACCATCTATAAACAATAAGATGGTTTGCTTTTTAATTTCCCTTTGATAATAATTCTAAAATTCGATTTAAATCTTCTTTATTAAAAAATTCGATTTCGATTTTACCTTTTTCTTTTTTCGTTTCTTTAATTTTTACATCCGTACCAAACTTTTCTCTTAAAAACGTTTCACGCTCTATAAAAAATATATTTCTTTCTTTTTTCACTTGTTGTGTTTCACGTGAAACACGTTGATTAATTTCCTGGACAATTTGTTCCAATTGGCGAACATTCAGTCCTTCTTTTTCAATTCGCTTCAATAAAGATTTCAACTGTTCTTCATCTTTTATTGTAAGTAAAGTTCTTCCATGAGCCATTGAAAGTTGACCGTTTGCAATCATATCTTGAACGAATGAAGGGAGGCTTAACAAACGAGTATAATTTGCGATATAAGGCCTGCTTTTACCAAGACGTTTTGCTAATTGTTCTTGTGTTACATTTAGCTCGTTCATTAACATCTGATATGCCATTGCCTCTTCCATAGGATTTAAATCTTCTCGTTGTAAGTTTTCAAGCAAAGCAAATTCCATCATTTGCTGCTCATTTAATTGTCTTACGACAGCAGGCACTTTCTCAAGTCCGGCCTCTTTAGCAGCACGATATCTTCTTTCACCTGCAACTATTTCATATCCTTTAATACTCTTTCGAGCAATTAAAGGTTGCAATATACCGTGCTCTTTAATAGAAGCCGCTAATTCCTGAATCGCTTCTTTATTGAAATGTTTACGTGGTTGATATGGATTCGGCCTTAATTCAGTTACTATAATCTCCTGAATCGTTTCTTCTTCTTTCACATCTAAATCTGGAAAAAACACGTTGATTCCTCTTCCTAATCCTTTAGCCACCTGCAATCACTTCCTCTGCTAAATCTAAATATACTTCTGCTCCTCTTGATTTAGCGTCATACTGCATAATTGGTTTTCCATGACTTGGTGCCTCACTTAAGCGAACATTACGAGGAATAATCGAACGATATACTTTATCCCTAAAGTATTTTTTCACTTCATCTATAACTTGAATTCCTAAATTTGTACGAGCATCCAACATCGTTAACAATACACCTTGAATTGCTAAATTTTTATTTAAATGCTTTTGCACAAGTCGAACTGTATTTAATAGCTGACTTAACCCTTCCAGCGCGTAATATTCACACTGTACAGGAATAATAACAGAATCTGCTGCTGTTAATGCATTAATCGTTAATAACCCTAAGGATGGGGGACAGTCAATAATAATATACTCATATTCATCACGAATTGGCTGTAACGCTCTTTGCAAGCGTACTTCCCGGGAAATGGTTGGTACCAATTCAATTTCAGCACCAGCCAATTGAATTGTAGCGGGTAGAACATCTAAGTTTTCAGTTGCGGTTTTCCGTATGGCACCTTGAACATCTGCATCTTCTACAAGAACATTATAAATACATTGATCTAATTCAGACTTTTCAATCCCTACACCAGTCGTTGCATTTCCTTGAGCATCAATATCTACGAGAAGGACTTTTTTTCCTACTTGTGCCAATCCAGCCCCTAAATTAACGGATGTTGTTGTTTTTCCAACACCGCCTTTTTGATTAGCAATAGCAATGATTTTTCCCATGATGTCACCTACTTTCAACCTTTCTTTCTTATTCTAGAAACAATTACGTTTATTGTAACATGAAATAAAAGTTTTTCTTTTACGTCCTTATTAAACTTCAAAATTTATTTCTAAACTCCTTCTTGCTTTAACAAGAAAATATAGTAAAAGAGACCTCTCCAATGGGATAAGGTCTCTAGCACGTAATTATTTTTTCTTCGGAATTTTAATCGTAATTTGATAGTATTCATCAAACTCTTCTTCCGCAGAATTAACATTCAAACCACTATTAGCAACCATTTGTAATGATTGTCTAATCGTGTTCATAGCAATTCTCGCATCTCGACTTACTGCTTTTTGCTTCGCTTTGCGCTTTGGTTTTACTTCTTCTAGTAACTTTGCAATTCGTTCTTCTGTTTGCTTTACATTCAATTGCTTCTCCACAATCTCTTGTAAAACCTTCAGTTGTAATTCCTCATTCTTCAAAGGAATAAGGGCGCGAGCATGCCGTTCTGTAATACTTTTTTCTAATAATGCACTTTTGATTTCTTCAGGCAATTTTAATAATCGCAATTTATTTGCGACTGTCGATTGTCCTTTTCCAAGTCGTTGTGCCAATGCTTCTTGTGTTAAATTATGTAACTCAATCAGCTTTTGATATGCCACAGCTTCCTCAATTGCTGTTAATTCCTCACGTTGCAAATTTTCAATTAACGCTACAGAAGCTGTCTCAGTATCATTTAAATTCTTTATTATTGCAGGAACTTTTTCCCACCCTAACTTTGTTGCTGCGCGGAAACGCCTTTCCCCGGCAATAATCTCGTACTTATCATCCTCATACTGTCTCACAACAATCGGCTGGATAAGCCCATGTGTACGAATCGTTAATGCTAGCTCCTCAATACGTGCATCGTCAAAAACTGTTCGTGGTTGATAACGGTTAGGGGTAATGTTTACTATCGGAATTTCCTGTATTTCTTCATATACCTTTTTAGCTATTTCTTCATGGCTTTCGTCTTGTAATTCGAATTCGCTCTCTTTATCTCCAAAGCCAAATAAACGAGAAAACGTATTTTTCATACATATTCCACCACCTTTTAGGCCTATTGACTGTTCTACATAAAATGTTTCCTATGAAACATTTACGTTTTCATTTATATAATTTAATCTTACGTCTAATAAGATTTATTTTTCAATAGGTAATTTATTGGGCGTTCCCGGTTTGCGTGGATATTTCTTTGGTGTCTTGCGCTTTTTCTCGATTAATAAAATATTACGCTCGCTTTCTTCAAACGGTAATTGGAACGTAGACATTTCTTTCAATTCTCCACCAAGTACCTCTAAAGCATATTTGCCATTTTCGATTTCTTCGTTCGCCGCTGCACCTTTCATTGCAATGAATGTTCCCCCTACTTTTACAAGTGGTAAACATAGCTCACTTAATACAGAAAGGCGTGCAACTGCACGTGCCATTACAATATCGTATGCTTCACGTACACCTTCTTTTTTTCCAAATGTTTCAGCACGATCATGACAAAATGCAACATCACTTAATTCTAACTTTTGCGCTAAGTGATTTAAGAAATTAATACGTTTTTGTAATGAATCTACAATTGTTACTTTTAAGTGTGGGAAACAGATTTTTAAAGGGATACTTGGGAATCCAGCTCCTGCTCCAACATCACAAATAGAAAATGGTTTCGAAAAATCATAATAAAAAGCCGCTGTAACAGAATCAAAAAAGTGTTTTAAGTATACTTCTTCTTTCTCCGTAATAGCCGTTAAGTTCATTTTTTCATTCCACTCTACTAATGTTTCAAAATAGATTCCGAACTGCTCTAACTGTCTAGAAGAGAGGGAAATACCCTTCTCTTCTAGCATAGATTGAAATTGTTCTATGTTCATCTAGCAATATCTCCTTACTATGTTATTGGTTCGATACTCGTGCAATTTTTCCTTGTTCAATGTAAATAAGCAAAATGGAAACATCAGCTGGATTTACGCCAGAAATACGTGAAGCTTGCCCCATTGAAAGCGGACGAACATCTTTCAATTTCTGTCTCGCTTCTGAGGCAAGGCTAGAAATTGCATCATAATCAATATCCACAGGAATTTTTTTGTTTTCCATTTTCTTCATACGTTCTACTTGCTGTAAAGATTTCTCGATATATCCTTCGTACTTGGTCTGAATTTCAACTTGTTCCGTAATTTCATCACTTAATGCTACTTCACTTGGTACTAAAAGATGAATATGCTCATATGTCACCTCTGGACGACGTAATAAGTCACTTGCACGTATTCCATCTTTCAATTCACTTCCGCCAATACTACGAATTAATTCTTGAACTTCAGGACGCGGTTTAATAAAAATACTCTCTAACCGTTCCTTCTCCTGTTCAATTTGTAACTTTTTATTTGTAAATCGCTCATAGCGATCTTCTTTAATTAAGCCAATTTCACGACCAACTTCAGTTAAACGAAGGTCAGCATTATCATGGCGTAATAATAGGCGATATTCTGCACGAGACGTTAATAAACGATATGGTTCATTTGTACCTTTCGTTACAAGGTCATCAATTAAGACACCAATATAAGCATCAGCACGACCTAAAATAACTTCTTTTTTACCTAAAGAACGACACGCTGCATTAATCCCAGCCATAAGCCCTTGTCCTGCTGCTTCTTCGTAACCAGAAGTTCCGTTAATTTGTCCTGCTGTATATAAATTTTTAATTTTTTTCGTTTCAAGTGTTGGCCATAGTTGAGTTGGTACGATCGCATCATATTCAATTGCATAACCCGTACGCATCATTTCAACATTTTCCAGGCCAGGAATTGTTCTAAGCATTGCACGCTGTACATCTTCTGGTAAGCTCGTCGATAAGCCTTGTACATATACTTCTTGTGTATTACGTCCTTCTGGCTCTAAGAAAATTTGATGACGTGGTTTATCATTAAATCTTACTACCTTGTCTTCAATTGAAGGGCAATATCTAGGCCCTGTTCCTTTAATCATACCAGAATACATAGCTGAGCGATGTAAGTTTTCATCTATTAAACGATGCGTTTCTGTACTTGTATACGTTAACCAACATGGAATTTGATCCATAATAAATTTTGTCGTTTCAAAAGAGAAAGCACGTGGCTTATCATCACCTGGTTGAATTTCTGTTTTACTATAATCAATCGTATTACTGTTTACACGCGGAGGTGTACCTGTTTTAAATCTAACAAGATCAAAACCAAGTTCCTCTAAGTGTTCAGATAATGTAATAGATGGTTGCTGATTATTTGGACCACTTGAATATTTTAAATCTCCCATAATAATCTCACCACGTAAAAATGTTCCCGTTGTAATTACAACTGTTTTCGCTGTGTATTCAGCACCAGCTTGCGTAATTACCCCTTTACATACACCATCTTCAATAATTAAACGCTCTACCAGACCTTGAAACAACGTTAAGTTTGGTGTTTCTTCAATTGTTTTCTTTAATTCATGCTGGTAAGAGAATTTATCAGCTTGTGCACGAAGCGCGCGTACAGCTGGTCCTTTACCCGTATTTAACATACGCATTTGAATATGTGTTTTATCAATATTGCGTCCCATTTCTCCGCCTAATGCATCAATTTCACGAACAACAATCCCTTTTGCTGGTCCACCAACAGAAGGGTTACATGGCATGAACGCTACCATATCTAAGTTAATTGTTAACATTAATGTTTTTGAGCCCATTCGTGCTGCCGCAAGACCAGCTTCACATCCTGCATGACCTGCACCGATTACTATGACATCATATGAACCGGCATTGTATCCCATTGTTTATTCCTCCTAATAACCTCTATCTTACTAAATCATCTCTGATTAAAGTTTTACTTTATTTTCCTAAACAAAATTGAGAGAACAATTGGTCAATTAAACTTTCATGGACAGTATCACCAGTAATTTCACCAAGTATTTCCCACGCTCTTGTTAAATCAATTTGAACCATATCAATCGGAACACCATTTTCTATCGCTTCAATTGCATCGTTAATTGTTCTTCCTGCTTGTGTTAATAATCCGATATGTCTCGCATTAGACACGTATGTCATATCCGCAGAATCAATTGTTCCTTCAAAGAATAAATCAGCTATTGCCTTTTCAAGCTCATCTATTCCTTGCTCCTCAATTAAAGATGTTGTAATAACACGATTGCCTACCGCTAAATCTGTAACACGTTCCATATCAATTTCTTGCGGTAAATCTGTCTTATTTACAATGACAATGAAATCTTTTCCTTGTACGGCACGGAATAGATCCTCATCTTCATTTGTTAAAGCCTCGCTATAGTTCACTACAATTAACACTAAGTCTGCTTGGCTCATCATTTCCTTCGAACGCTCTACACCAATTCGTTCAACAATATCTTCCGTTTCACGAATTCCGGCTGTATCTATAAGTTTAAGTGGTACACCACGCACATTAACGTACTCTTCAATAACATCACGAGTTGTTCCTGCAATATCAGTTACAATTGCCTTTTTCTCCTGAACAAGACTATTTAATAGCGATGATTTCCCAACGTTAGGTCTACCGATAATCGCGGTAGAAATGCCTTCACGTAAAATCTTTCCTTGCTTCGATGTTTCTAATATCTTTGCAATTTCAGCACGGACATGTGTAGCTTTCTCAATTAAAATATTATGCGTCATCTCTTCTACATCATCATATTCTGGGTAATCTATATTCACCTCAATATGAGCTAATGTTTCTAATATTTCTTGACGCAGATGGCCGATTAATTTAGATAATCGTCCTTCCATTTGGTTAATCGCTACATTCATAGCACGATCTGTTTTCGCACGGATTAAGTCCATAACAGCTTCTGCTTGTGACAAATCAATACGTCCATTTAAAAAAGCACGTTTTGTAAATTCACCAGGCTCTGCCAGTCGTACTCCTTGCGCTAAAATAAGCTGTAATACTTTATTTACCGAAACAAGTCCACCATGACAGTTAATTTCTACTATATTTTCACGCGTAAAAGTCCTTGGTGCACGCATAATGGACACCATAACTTCTTCAATAACTTGATTTGTATCTAAATCGACAATATGACCATAATGAATTGTATGAGAAGAAACCTGTGTTAAATCCTTCCCTTTAAAAATACGATCGACTTTCTCAATCGCATCATCCCCACTTACTCGAACAATGGCAATTGCACCTTCCCCAAGTGCTGTGGAAATTGCGGCAATTGTATCAAATTCCATGTCCTTTCACCTCACTTGCTTATTTATCTCTATTTCAACATGAATTTTTTCCGTCACTAAATTATTAGGATACCATAACGAACCTATCTACAAAAGAATAATAACTCATTTTATTATGTCCTTATGTAAAAAACACTAAACTTATTCACAGTGGATAAGTTTAGTGTTTTTTAGTTATCCACATTTATTTTCTCCTCAAAAAAACCGGCACTCAATTGAGTAACCGGTCACTTGGAAGATATTACAACATACCGATGTGGTTCTTTCCCTTCAGAAGTTGTAATGATATTTTGATGATTAGATAATGCTTGGTGAATAATTTTCCGTTCAAAAGAAGGCATTGGTTCTAGAACAACTCTTTTTTTCGTACTCACTACTTGTTTTGCTAATCGATAGGAAAGAGATTCTAACGTATTTTTTCTTTTACTACGATAGTTTTCAGCATCCAGTGTAATACCAATATATTGCTTTGTATTACGGTTCGCAACAAGTTTTGTTAAATACTGTAAAGAATTCAACGTATTCCCTCTTTTACCAATTAAAACACCAATATTTTCACCAGAAATTGTAAATTCAACTTCGCGTCCTTTTACAATTTTTCTAATCTCAACTTCCACACCCATATTTTGAATAACATTTTTTAAATATTCTTCACATTCTTGGATTGGATCTTTTTTCAATACAACTTCTACAACAGCGGGGCGATTCCCAAATAAACCTAGGAACCCCCTCTTACCCTCATCGATAATATTTATATCTACTCGATCTTTCGAAGCATTTAATTGTCTTAAAGCATCTTGTACTGCCAGCTCGACTGTTTGTCCTTTAGCAGTAATCATACTCACTTGCTTGATCCTCCTGCCTTACTAGCCTTAATTTCAGGCCCTTTGATCATATACATTTGAGCGATACCAAAGATATTACCAACTACCCAGTACAATGATAGTGCTGCTGGGAAGTTAATTGCAAAGACTAAAATCATAATTGGCATAAGCCAAATCATCATTGCCATTTGTGGATTTTGTCCAGCCGTTCCTGCCATTGCAAGCTTTTGCTGAATAAACGTCGTAATAGCTGCAACAATTGGAAGGATATAGAACGGATCCGCCTGTCCTAAATCGAACCATAAAAATGTATGTTCACTAATTGCTGTTGTTCTCATAATCGCATGATAAAACGCGAATAAAATAGGCATCTGAACAAATATTGGTAAACATCCTGCTAATGGGTTTACACCATTCTTTTGATATAACTGCATCATTTCTTGTTGTAGTTTTTGCTGTGTTGCTTGATCTTTAGAACTATATTTCTCTTTTAATTTCACCATTTCTGGTTGTAACGCCTGCATTGCTTTCGTACTCTTCGTTTGTTTAATCATTAATGGTAATAATGCAAAACGAATGATAAGAGTTGTAACAACGATTGCTAAACCGTAATTACTACCAAATAATTCTGCAAAATACGTGATTAACTGAGAAAGCGGGTATACGAAATATTCATTCCAAATCCCAGTGCTTTTCGGTGTAATCGGTTGATTTGTTTCACTACAGCCGGTAGCAATTGCCATTAGCATAATAACCATGGCTAATAAACCTATTTTCTTTTTCAAAGCCTGCTCCTCCTTGTTTCGGTATGTATATAGTGTAATTCATTTCCTTACGCTACTTTTTTATTCTTTTCATACCAGAGCGTTTAAAGACATGAATTAAGCTTTTCTTTAACTCTTCATATGTCATCTCTGCACAAGGCTTCCTTGCTATTATAACAAAATCTTTTCCAGAATCTATCTCATCTTTTAATTCTATAATCGATTGGCGAATCATACGCTTAATTCGATTACGCACTACTGCATTTCCTATTTTCTTACTAACAGAAAGACCAATGCGAAAATGCGGCTGTTTTTCTTTATCTAATTTGTATACAACAAACTGGCGATTGGCATTCGATTGTCCTTTTTGGAAAACAGCCTGGAATTCATCATTCTTTTTTATACGATTTTTTTTCTTCATATCATTTGACACTCCTGTATTTCATCAGCGGAAACTCATTATTATTAGAAAAAAAGACCACTGAACGATCAGTGGTCTACGCAGATAATACTTTTCTTCCTTTACGACGACGAGCTGCTAGCACTTTACGTCCGTTTGCTGTGCTCATACGGCTGCGGAAACCATGTACTTTGCTGCGCTTACGTTTATTTGGTTGGTAAGTTCTTTTCATTATATGACACCTCCCTGAGGAATATCTGTTAAAGACAGTCTAATAAATTATAGTAAATCAAATAGGAAAATGTCAATGGTTCTCGAAATTTTCATCAAATATTCATTTTTAACCTATTCACACACTTTTTCACAGTCCCTATATTCCCTTGTGGATAAATATATTTTCTCTTTTTTGTATCCACAAACTCTTTTTTTACTTTTACACAGTATATCGTGTTGTGGACAAGTTTATTCCACAAGGTATTGATTTTGTGGATAACTTTCTTAAATTCATTGCTATAGCTGCTTTTTTTTGATATTATAGTTGTGTTTTCACTTTGAATAAGTTTTCCACACCTTTATTTTATCCACAATTTGTGTATAACATGTGGATAGTTTAAATCACATGTGAGTAAATAGTTGTCCACATGTGTTATTTTGTCGAAAACTCTATCTCGGATACTAACGACGTTTTTATATTTTAAAATACGTTCCGTATAAATATGCATTAGAAATATTTACAGGTTGTACAATTGTTGCGCAACCTTATTCTTTTACCATCTTTGTAAAGGAGGGACACCTTTGGAAAATATCTCTGATTTATGGAATAGTGCCTTAAAAGAATTAGAAAAAAAGGTAAGCAAGCCAAGTTATGAAACATGGTTAAAATCAACAACTGCTCATAACTTAAAAAAAGATGTATTAACTATTACAGCTCCAAATGAATTCGCTCGTGACTGGCTAGAATCTCATTATTCGGAACTAATCTCCGAAACACTTTATGATTTAACAGGGGCAAAACTAGCTATTCGTTTTATCATTCCCCAAAGTCAGGCAGAAGAGGATATAGATCTCCCCTCTGTTAAGCAAAAACACGCACATGATGAGTCTAATCACTTACCACAGAGTATGTTAAACCCAAAATATACATTTGATACATTTGTTATTGGCTCTGGTAATCGTTTTGCACATGCTGCTTCTTTAGCTGTAGCTGAAGCACCAGCTAAAGCCTATAATCCGCTCTTTATTTACGGGGGCGTTGGACTTGGAAAAACACATTTAATGCACGCAATTGGGCATTATGTAATTGAACACAACCCAAATGCAAAAGTTGTATATTTATCATCTGAAAAATTCACAAATGAATTTATTAATTCAATTCGTGATAATAAAGCTGTCGATTTTCGCAATAAATATCGTAATGTAGATGTCTTATTGATAGATGATATTCAATTTCTTGCTGGAAAAGAACAAACACAGGAAGAGTTCTTCCATACATTTAATGCGTTACATGAAGAAAGTAAACAAATTGTGATTTCAAGCGATAGACCACCAAAAGAAATCCCAACTTTAGAAGATCGCCTTCGTTCTCGCTTTGAATGGGGGTTAATTACGGACATTACGCCACCAGATTTAGAAACTAGAATCGCAATTTTACGTAAAAAAGCAAAAGCAGAAGGTCTTGATATACCAAATGAAGTTATGCTTTATATCGCAAATCAAATCGATTCAAATATTCGTGAACTAGAGGGTGCACTTATTCGAGTTGTAGCTTATTCATCTTTAATTAATAAAGATATGAATGCTGATTTAGCGGCTGAAGCGCTTAAAAATATTATTCCAAACTCTATACCTAGAATTATTTCTATTTCTGATATTCAAAAGGCTGTTGGGGGCGTCTATCAAGTAAAATTAGAAGATTTCAAAGCAAAAAAACGGACAAAATCCGTTGCATTCCCTCGCCAAATTGCGATGTATTTATCACGTGAACTTACGGACTCATCTTTGCCAAAAATAGGTGAAGAATTTGGTGGCCGCGATCATACAACAGTAATCCATGCTCACGAAAAAATTTCGAAGCTATTAAAAACGGATACTCAATTACAAAAACACGTTGAAGAAGTTAAGGATATTTTAAAATAGTAGTAGCAGAATAGTGTGAATAACTTAGCTTATTTTACGCACAGTCTATCCACATGTAGATAGACTGTTTTTACATCTTTAAACAGGGTTATCCACATATCCACAAGCCCTATTACTATTACTACTACTTTTTTATCTTTATTAAATAAATAAAATCTTATACTTACCGGAGGTTTTTCGTTATGCGTTTTACAATACAAAAAGACTATCTTGTAAGAAGTGTACAAGATGTAATGAAGGCAGTTTCTTCTCGTACAACAATTCCAATTCTTACAGGGATTAAAGTTGTAGCAACTGAAGAAGGAGTTACTTTAACAGGTAGTGATGCAGACATCTCTATCGAATCATTTATCCCAGTCGAAGATGCTGGAAAAGAAATTGTGAAAATTGAACAATCAGGAAGTATTATTTTACAAGCAAAATATTTTAGTGAGATCGTAAAAAAATTACCTAAAGAAACTGTCGAAATTTCTGTGGAAAATCATTTTATGACAAAAATAAAATCTGGAAAATCAGAGTTCAACTTAAATGGTTTAGATGCTGCTGAATATCCGTTATTACCACAAATCGAAGAACATCATGTATTTAAGATTCCAACAGATTTACTAAAGCACATGATTCGTCAAACAGTATTTGCAGTTTCAAGTTCTGAAACAAGACCGATCTTGACAGGTGTAAACTGGAAGGTATATAACAGCGAGCTAACTTGTATTGCAACAGATAGTCACAGACTAGCACTTCGTAAAGCAAAAATCGAAGGGTATAATATTGCCGATGAATTTCAAGCGAATGTCGTTATTCCTGGTAAGAGCTTAAGTGAATTAAGTAAAATTCTAGATGAATCTGAAGAAATGGTAGATATCGTTATTACGGAGTATCAAGTATTATTCCGTACAAAACATTTATTATTCTTCTCAAGATTATTAGAAGGAAATTATCCAGATACAACGCGTTTAATTCCAGCTGAAAGTAAAACTGATATATTTGTAAATACAAAAGAATTTTTACAAGCGATTGATCGTGCGTCATTGTTAGCAAGAGATGGTCGTAACAACGTTGTTAAATTATCGACATTAGAACAACAGATGTTAGAGATTTCTTCGAATGCACCAGAAATCGGAAAAGTAGTAGAAGAGGTTCAATGTGAAAATGTAGATGGAGAAGAATTAAAAATATCTTTTAGTGCAAAATATATGATGGACGCATTGAAGGCTTTAGACAGTACAGAAATTAAAGTTAGTTTTACTGGAGCGATGAGACCGTTTTTAATTCGCACAGTAAATGATGATTCCATTATCCAATTAATTTTACCAGTCCGTACTTACTAAGTAAGGATTAAGGGTTGCTAGTGTAAAGGTACTAGTGACCCTTATTTGATTTGTGGGGTATTACTTTCCTAATGCTAGTTTATTTAGTACAATGAAAGAATGAACACTTTCAGAAAGTGAGCGATTTTATGAAACTTATTAAGATTTCAACAGAATACATTACACTAGGACAATTTTTAAAGTTAGCTGATGTAATTGATACAGGTGGCGCTGTGAAATGGTTCTTACAAGAATATGAAGTATACGTGAATCAAGAACTTGAAAATAGAAGAGGCCGAAAGTTATATGCAAATGATATTGTTGAAATTCCGGGAAGCGGAACTTTCCAAGTTCAGGCATAAAGGGGGATCCCTTTGTTTATTACAGAAATACAATTAAAAAACTATCGCAATTATGAGCATTTAGAGCTTTCCTTTGAGGATAAAGTCAATGTAATTATTGGTGAAAATGCGCAAGGGAAAACGAATCTGATGGAAGCTATTTATGTATTGGCGATGGCGAAATCTCATAGAACTTCGAACGATCGTGAACTCATTCGTTGGGATGAGGATTATGGTAATATAAAAGGTAGATTACAAAGGCGAAATAGTTCAGTATCCTTAGAATTAAATATTTCAAAAAAAGGTAAAAAGGCAAAGTTAAATCAGTTAGAACAACAAAAATTGAGCCAGTATATTGGTGAAATGAATGTTGTTATGTTTGCCCCAGAAGATTTAAATCTTGTAAAAGGAAGCCCTCAAGTACGAAGACGCTTTTTGGATATGGAACTTGGACAAATAGCTCCGGTCTATTTGTATGAATTAAGTCAATATCAAAAGGTACTCACGCAACGAAATCATTTACTTAAGAAGATGCAAGGGAATAGTAAAAATGAGGAAACGATGTTGGATGTATTTACACTTCAACTTATTGAGCATGGTGCAAAAATTTTGCGAAAACGTTTTGAGTTTTTGCATTTACTACAAGAATGGGCTGCTCCAATTCATCGCGGAATTAGCAGGGGATTAGAGGAGTTAGAAATCGTTTATAAACCAAGTGTAGATGTATCAGAATCAATGGATTTGTCGAAAATAAAGGAAGTATACTATGAAAGTTTTCAATCTGTGAAACAACGTGAAATTTTTCGGGGTACAACTTTACTTGGTCCTCATCGTGATGATTTACAATTCTTCGTTAATAGTAAAAATGTTCAAGTCTTTGGTTCACAAGGACAACAACGAACAACCGCACTATCCCTAAAATTGGCTGAAATTGAATTGATATACTCAGAGGTTAAGGAATATCCAATTCTTTTACTAGATGATGTGTTATCAGAATTAGATGATTATCGTCAATCGCATCTGCTAAATACAATTCAAGGAAAAGTACAAACCTTTGTAACAACGACGAGTGTCGAGGGAATTGAACACGAAACATTAAAAGAAGCGAAAACAATTCATGTAACGAACGGCACGGTAGATTGTGAAATAGACAGAAAATAATTTCTGTTTAAATGGAAAAGTAGGTGATCTTTGTGTCAATGGAACAAAAGCAAATACAGGAAAATGCATATGATGAAAGTCAGATTCAGGTGTTAGAAGGACTGGAGGCAGTTCGAAAGCGTCCTGGTATGTATATCGGTTCTACAAGTGGAAAAGGTCTTCATCACCTCGTGTGGGAAATTGTTGATAACAGTATTGATGAAGCTTTAGCAGGATATTGTGATGAAATTAATGTCAGTATTGAAGAAGATAATAGTATTGTTGTAACAGATGATGGTCGTGGTATCCCTGTTGGTATACAAGAAAAAATGGGACGTCCTGCTGTAGAAGTTATTATGACGGTACTCCATGCCGGTGGTAAATTTGGCGGTGGTGGTTATAAAGTTTCTGGTGGTTTGCATGGTGTAGGTGCATCTGTTGTAAATGCTTTATCAACAGAATTAGAGGTATTTGTACATCGGGATGGAAAAATACACTATCAAAAATATGAACGTGGGATCCCGGCTGCGGATTTAAAAGTAATAGGTGAAACTGATCGTACAGGAACGATCACACGCTTTAAGCCAGATTCAGAAATTTTTACAGAGACGACAGAATACGAATTTGATACATTAGCGACTCGTATGCGTGAGTTGGCGTTTTTAAATCGTAATATTAAATTAACAATTGAAGATAAGCGTGAACATAAGCAAAAGAAAGAATTCCATTATGAAGGTGGAATTAAATCATATGTTGAACATTTAAATCGTTCAAAACAACCGATTCATGAAGAACCTGTATATGTTGACGGTTCAAAAGATGGGATTCAGGTTGAGGTTGCTCTTCAATATAACGAAGGCTATACAAATCATATTTATTCATTTACAAATAATATTCATACGTATGAAGGCGGTACACATGAGGTAGGTTTTAAGACTGCTCTAACACGTGTAATTAACGATTATGGTCGTAAAAATAATATTTTAAAAGATGCGGATAGTAATTTAACTGGTGAAGATGTTCGTGAAGGCTTAACAGCAATCGTGTCAATTAAGCATCCAAATCCACAATTTGAAGGACAAACAAAGACGAAACTTGGAAATAGTGAAGCGAGAACGATTACAGAGTCTGTATTCTCAGAGGCGTTTGAAAAGTTCTTACTAGAAAATCCCAATGTTGCACGTAAAATTATAGATAAAGGGACTATGGCAGCACGTGCACGTGTAGCGGCTAAAAAGGCTCGTGAACTAACGCGCCGAAAGAGTGCTCTAGAAGTTTCAAGTTTACCAGGGAAGCTAGCTGATTGTTCTTCTAAAGATCCAGCAATTAGCGAAATTTATATCGTGGAGGGTGACTCTGCGGGCGGATCTGCAAAACAAGGACGCGATCGTCATTTTCAAGCGATTTTACCACTGAAGGGTAAAATTATTAACGTTGAAAAGGCACGTTTAGATAAGATTTTATCAAATGATGAAGTTCGTACAATTATTACAGCAATTGGTACAAATATTGGTGGGGATTTTGCTATTGAAAAAGCTCGCTATCATAAAGTTATTATTATGACAGATGCTGATGTTGATGGTGCACATATTCGTACCCTATTATTAACGTTCTTCTATCGTTATATGCGTCAAATCATTGAGTGTGGATATATATATATCGCACAGCCACCGTTGTTTAAAGTACAACAAGGTAAAAAAATTCAATATGCTTATAACAATAAAGAACTTGAAAAAATACTAGCTGAATTACCAGCTCAACCTAAGCCCGGGATTCAGCGTTATAAAGGTCTAGGGGAAATGAATCCAACTCAGCTGTGGGAGACGACAATGGACCCAGAAGTACGTTCGTTACTTCAAGTTTCCCTTCAAGATGCAATTGAAGCGGATGAAACATTTGAAATTTTGATGGGTGATAAAGTAGAGCCGCGTCGTAACTTTATCCAAGAAAATGCAAAATACGTGAAAAACCTTGATATTTAAGTGAGTAATGACAGGAATCTAAGTATTCCTGTCTTCTACATATAAATCAATGTATGTGTAACGGAAATGTAAGAGGAGGTGCTCGTTGATGTCAGACAATCAACAACAAGCACGAATTCGAGAAATTAATATTAGTCATGAAATGCGTACCTCATTTTTAGATTACGCAATGAGTGTTATCGTGTCTCGTGCATTACCAGATGTTCGTGATGGATTAAAACCAGTTCATCGTAGGGTTTTATATGCGATGAATGATTTAGGAATTACAGCTGATAAAGCATATAAGAAGTCGGCGCGTATTGTCGGCGAAGTAATTGGTAAGTATCACCCGCACGGTGATTCAGCTGTTTATGAAACAATGGTACGTATGGCACAAGATTTTAGTCAACGTTACATGCTTGTTGATGGACATGGTAATTTCGGTTCTGTTGATGGAGATTCAGCGGCAGCAATGCGTTATACAGAAGCAAGAATGTCTAAGATTTCTATGGAATTAATACGCGATATTACAAAGAATACAATTGATTATCAAGATAACTACGATGGTTCTGAAAGAGAGCCAGTTGTATTACCAGCGCGTTTCCCTAACTTATTAGTCAATGGTACGACGGGTATTGCGGTTGGTATGGCAACAAACATTCCACCGCATCAACTTGGAGAAGTAATTGATGGTGTGTTGGCATTAAGTCATAACCCTGATATCACTATCGCGGAATTAATGGAATATATTCCTGGGCCAGACTTCCCAACTTCAGGTTTAATCTTAGGGCGAAGTGGAATTCGAAGAGCTTACGAAACAGGTCGCGGTTCTATTATACTTCGTGCTAAAGTTGAAATTGAAGAGAAAGCAAATGGTAAACAAACTATTATCGTAACAGAACTACCTTATCAAGTTAATAAGGCGCGGTTAATTGAAAAGATCGCAGAACTAGTTCGTGATAAGAAAATTGAAGGTATTACAGATTTACGTGATGAATCAGATCGAAATGGTATGCGTATTGTTATGGAAGTACGTCGTGATGCCAATGCCAATGTACTATTAAATAATCTATATAAACATACAGCACTCCAAACAAGCTTCGGTATTAATATGTTGTCTCTTGTAAATGGAGAGCCACAAGTCCTAAATTTAAAACAAAATCTATATTATTATTTAGAGCATCAAAAGGTAGTAATTCGTAGACGTACTGCTTATGAATTAGAGAAAGCAGAAGCGCGTGCTCATATTTTAGAGGGATTACGAATTGCTTTAGATCATCTTGATGAAGTTATTACTTTAATCCGTAGTTCCAAAACAGCTGATATTGCAAAACAAGGTTTAATGGAACGTTTCGGCTTAAGTGAGAAACAAGCGCAAGCGATTTTAGATATGCGTTTGCAACGTTTAACCGGATTAGAACGCGAAAAAATCGAACAAGAATATCAAGACTTAATGAAGATAATTGCGGAGTTAAAAGCAATCTTAGCGGACGAAGAAAAAGTTCTTGAAATTATTCGCGAGGAATTAGCTGAAGTAAAAGATCGTTTTAATGATAAGAGAAGAACAGAAATTACAATTGGCGGTATGGAAGCTATAGAGGATGAAGATTTAATCCCAGAACAAAATATCGCAATTACACTTACTCATAATGGTTATATTAAGAGGTTACCGGCTTCTACGTACAAAACACAGAACCGTGGGGGACGTGGTGTACAAGGAATGGGTACGAATGATGATGACTTTGTTGAACATTTATTAACAACGTCTACTCATGATCATATTTTATTCTTCACAAACAAGGGTAAAGTATACCGTACAAAAGGATATGAAATTCCAGAGTATAGTCGTACAGCAAAAGGCATACCGATTATTAATCTATTAGGGGTAGATAAGGGTGAGTGGATCAACGCTATTATTCCAATTCGTGAATTTGGTGACGACCAGTTCTTATTCTTTACAACGAAACAAGGTATCTCTAAGAGAACGCCGCTCTCATCATTTGCAAATATACGTACGAACGGTTTAATTGCAATTTCGCTTCGTGAAGAAGATGAATTAATTTCTGTACGTTTAACATCTGGTGATAAAGATATTATTGTAGGGACAAGTAACGGTATGTTAATTCGCTTCAATGAACAGGATGTACGTTCTATGGGTCGTAATGCAGCTGGTGTAAAAGCTATTACACTAGGCGAAGAGGACCAAGTAGTAGGTATGGAAATTGTTGAAGAGGATACGAATGTCTTAATCGTAACGAAGAACGGGTATGGTAAGCGTACGCCGGTTGAAGAGTATCGACTACAGAGTCGTGGTGGTAAAGGTCTGAAGACTTGTAATATTACAGACAAGAACGGTAAATTAGTAGCAGTTAAGTCTGTAACAGGTGAAGAAGACGTTATGTTAATTACAGTAGCGGGTGTTATTATTCGTATGCCAGTTGATCAAATCTCTCAAATGGGACGTAATACACAAGGTGTTCGTCTAATTCGATTAGGGGATGAGCAGGAGGTAGCGACAGTAGCAAAAGCACAAAAGGATGAAGAAGAAGAAGAAATTAGCGAAGAGGTTTCTTCTGAAGAATAAGAGTGGGGATTTCTCCCCCTCTTATTTTTTTATAATAATACTTGCATAGCAATAGGGAAGTATATATAATAGGCAGAGTCAGCAAATGAGAGAAACAAGTTATCGAAAAAAACTTGTTGACGAAAATAATATACTATGATATATTATGAAAGTCGCTGAAACGCGATGTTGAACTTTGAAAACTAAACGAAACAAACAACGTGAAACGTCAATTTTTATTTTTAGATGCTAGACAAACTAACTTTATTGGAGAGTTTGATCCTGGCTCAGGATGAACGCTGGCGGCGTGCCTAATACATGCAAGTCGAGCGAATGGATTAAGAGCTTGCTCTTATGAAATTAGCGGCGGACGGGTGAGTAACACGTGGGTAACCTACCCATAAGACTGGGATAACTCCGGGAAACCGGGGCTAATACCGGATAATATTTTGAACTGCATAGTTCGAAATTGAAAGGCGGCTTCGGCTGTCACTTATGGATGGACCCGCGTCGCATTAGCTAGTTGGTGAGGTAACGGCTCACCAAGGCAACGATGCGTAGCCGACCTGAGAGGGTGATCGGCCACACTGGGACTGAGACACGGCCCAGACTCCTACGGGAGGCAGCAGTAGGGAATCTTCCGCAATGGACGAAAGTCTGACGGAGCAACGCCGCGTGAGTGATGAAGGCTTTCGGGTCGTAAAACTCTGTTGTTAGGGAAGAACAAGTGCTAGTTGAATAAGCTGGCACCTTGACGGTACCTAACCAGAAAGCCACGGCTAACTACGTGCCAGCAGCCGCGGTAATACGTAGGTGGCAAGCGTTATCCGGAATTATTGGGCGTAAAGCGCGCGCAGGTGGTTTCTTAAGTCTGATGTGAAAGCCCACGGCTCAACCGTGGAGGGTCATTGGAAACTGGGAGACTTGAGTGCAGAAGAGGAAAGTGGAATTCCATGTGTAGCGGTGAAATGCGTAGAGATATGGAGGAACACCAGTGGCGAAGGCGACTTTCTGGTCTGTAACTGACACTGAGGCGCGAAAGCGTGGGGAGCAAACAGGATTAGATACCCTGGTAGTCCACGCCGTAAACGATGAGTGCTAAGTGTTAGAGGGTTTCCGCCCTTTAGTGCTGAAGTTAACGCATTAAGCACTCCGCCTGGGGAGTACGGCCGCAAGGCTGAAACTCAAAGGAATTGACGGGGGCCCGCACAAGCGGTGGAGCATGTGGTTTAATTCGAAGCAACGCGAAGAACCTTACCAGGTCTTGACATCCTCTGAAAACTCTAGAGATAGAGCTTCTCCTTCGGGAGCAGAGTGACAGGTGGTGCATGGTTGTCGTCAGCTCGTGTCGTGAGATGTTGGGTTAAGTCCCGCAACGAGCGCAACCCTTGATCTTAGTTGCCATCATTAAGTTGGGCACTCTAAGGTGACTGCCGGTGACAAACCGGAGGAAGGTGGGGATGACGTCAAATCATCATGCCCCTTATGACCTGGGCTACACACGTGCTACAATGGACGGTACAAAGAGCTGCAAGACCGCGAGGTGGAGCTAATCTCATAAAACCGTTCTCAGTTCGGATTGTAGGCTGCAACTCGCCTACATGAAGCTGGAATCGCTAGTAATCGCGGATCAGCATGCCGCGGTGAATACGTTCCCGGGCCTTGTACACACCGCCCGTCACACCACGAGAGTTTGTAACACCCGAAGTCGGTGGGGTAACCTTTATGGAGCCAGCCGCCTAAGGTGGGACAGATGATTGGGGTGAAGTCGTAACAAGGTAGCCGTATCGGAAGGTGCGGCTGGATCACCTCCTTTCTATGGAGAATTGATGAACGCAGTTCATCAATATAAGTTTCCGTGTTTCGTTTTCGTTTAGTTTTGAGAGTTCAATATAAGTATTGACTCTTAAATAGGAATATGATATAAATAAATTCCGCAATTTGTATGGGCCTATAGCTCAGCTGGTTAGAGCGCACGCCTGATAAGCGTGAGGTCGATGGTTCGAGTCCATTTAGGCCCACCATACATTTTACGGGGCCTTAGCTCAGCTGGGAGAGCGCCTGCCTTGCACGCAGGAGGTCAGCGGTTCGATCCCGCTAGGCTCCACCAAAAAGCTATTTTATATAGCAAATGGTATGTTCTTTGAAAACTAGATAACAGTGTAGCTCATATTTTTTAATTTTAGTTTGGTTAAGTTAGAAAGGGCGCACGGTGGATGCCTTGACACTAGGATTCGATGAAGGACGGGACTAACGCCGATATGCTTCGGGGAGCTGTAAGTAAGCTTTGATCCGAAGATTTCCGAATGGGGAAACCCACTATACGTAATGGTATGGTATCCTTACCTGAATACATAGGGTATGGAAGACAGACCCAGGGAACTGAAACATCTAAGTACCTGGAGGAAGAGAAAGCAAATGCGATTTCCTGAGTAGCGGCGAGCGAAACGGAATCTAGCCCAAACCAAGAGGCTTGCCTCTTGGGGTTGTAGGACATTCTATACGGAGTTACAAAGGAACGAGGTAGACGAAGCGACCTGGAAAGGTCCGTCACAGAGGGTAATAACCCCGTAGTCGAAACTTCGTTCTCTCTTGAATGTATCCTGAGTACGGCGGAACACGTGAAATTCCGTCGGAATCTGGGAGGACCATCTCCCAAGGCTAAATACTCCCTAGTGATCGATAGTGAACCAGTACCGTGAGGGAAAGGTGAAAAGCACCCCGGAAGGGGAGTGAAAGAGATCCTGAAACCGTGTGCCTACAAATAGTCAGAGCCCGTTAATGGGTGATGGCGTGCCTTTTGTAGAATGAACCGGCGAGTTACGATCCCGTGCGAGGTTAAGCTGAAGAGGCGGAGCCGCAGCGAAAGCGAGTCTGAATAGGGCGTTTAGTACGTGGTCGTAGACCCGAAACCAGGTGATCTACCCATGTCCAGGGTGAAGTTCAGGTAACACTGAATGGAGGCCCGAACCCACGCACGTTGAAAAGTGCGGGGATGAGGTGTGGGTAGCGGAGAAATTCCAATCGAACCTGGAGATAGCTGGTTCTCCCCGAAATAGCTTTAGGGCTAGCCTTAAGTGTAAGAGTCTTGGAGGTAGAGCACTGATTGAACTAGGGGTCCTCATCGGATTACCGAATTCAGTCAAACTCCGAATGCCAATGACTTATCCTTAGGAGTCAGACTGCGAGTGATAAGATCCGTAGTCAAGAGGGAAACAGCCCAGATCGCCAGCTAAGGTCCCAAAGTGTGTATTAAGTGGAAAAGGATGTGGAGTTGCTTAGACAACTAGGATGTTGGCTCAGAAGCAGCCACCATTTAAAGAGTGCGTAATAGCTCACTAGTCGAGTGACTCTGCGCCGAAAATGTACCGGGGCTAAATACACCACCGAAGCTGCGAATTGATACCAATGGTATCAGTGGTAGGGGAGCGTTCTAAGTGCAGTGAAGTCAGACCGGAAGGACTGGTGGAGCGCTTAGAAGTGAGAATGCCGGTATGAGTAGCGAAAGACGGGTGAGAATCCCGTCCACCGAATGCCTAAGGTTTCCTGAGGAAGGCTCGTCCGCTCAGGGTTAGTCAGGACCTAAGCCGAGGCCGACAGGCGTAGGCGATGGACAACAGGTTGATATTCCTGTACCACCTCTTTATCGTTTGAGCAATGGAGGGACGCAGAAGGATAGAAGAAGCGTGCGATTGGTTGTGCACGTCCAAGCAGTTAGGCTGATAAGTAGGCAAATCCGCTTATCGTGAAGGCTGAGCTGTGATGGGGAAGCTCCTTATGGAGCGAAGTCTTTGATTCCCCGCTGCCAAGAAAAGCTTCTAGCGAGATAAAAGGTGCCTGTACCGCAAACCGACACAGGTAGGCGAGGAGAGAATCCTAAGGTGTGCGAGAGAACTCTGGTTAAGGAACTCGGCAAAATGACCCCGTAACTTCGGGAGAAGGGGTGCTTTCTTAACGGAAAGCCGCAGTGAATAGGCCCAAGCGACTGTTTAGCAAAAACACAGGTCTCTGCGAAGCCGTAAGGCGAAGTATAGGGGCTGACACCTGCCCGGTGCTGGAAGGTTAAGGAGAGGGGTTAGCGTAAGCGAAGCTCTGAACTGAAGCCCCAGTAAACGGCGGCCGTAACTATAACGGTCCTAAGGTAGCGAAATTCCTTGTCGGGTAAGTTCCGACCCGCACGAAAGGTGTAACGATTTGGGCACTGTCTCAACCAGAGACTCGGTGAAATTATAGTACCTGTGAAGATGCAGGTTACCCGCGACAGGACGGAAAGACCCCGTGGAGCTTTACTGTAGCCTGATATTGAATTTTGGTACAGTTTGTACAGGATAGGCGGGAGCCATTGAAACCGGAGCGCTAGCTTCGGTGGAGGCGCTGGTGGGATACCGCCCTGACTGTATTGAAATTCTAACCTACGGGTCTTATCGACCCGGGAGACAGTGTCAGGTGGGCAGTTTGACTGGGGCGGTCGCCTCCTAAAGTGTAACGGAGGCGCCCAAAGGTTCCCTCAGAATGGTTGGAAATCATTCGTAGAGTGCAAAGGCATAAGGGAGCTTGACTGCGAGACCTACAAGTCGAGCAGGGACGAAAGTCGGGCTTAGTGATCCGGTGGTTCCGCATGGAAGGGCCATCGCTCAACGGATAAAAGCTACCCCGGGGATAACAGGCTTATCTCCCCCAAGAGTCCACATCGACGGGGAGGTTTGGCACCTCGATGTCGGCTCATCGCATCCTGGGGCTGTAGTCGGTCCCAAGGGTTGGGCTGTTCGCCCATTAAAGCGGTACGCGAGCTGGGTTCAGAACGTCGTGAGACAGTTCGGTCCCTATCCGTCGTGGGCGCAGGAAATTTGAGAGGAGCTGTCCTTAGTACGAGAGGACCGGGATGGACGCACCGCTGGTGTACCAGTTGTTCTGCCAAGGGCATAGCTGGGTAGCTATGTGCGGAAGGGATAAGTGCTGAAAGCATCTAAGCATGAAGCCCCCCTCAAGATGAGATTTCCCATAGCGTAAGCTAGTAAGATCCCTGAAAGATGATCAGGTTGATAGGTTCGAGGTGGAAGCATGGTGACATGTGGAGCTGACGAATACTAATAGATCGAGGACTTAACCATATAATATGAAGCAAATGTTATCTAGTTTTGAAGGAATATACCTTCATAGTTTGGTGATGATGGCAGAGAGGTCACACCCGTTCCCATACCGAACACGGAAGTTAAGCTCTCTAGCGCCGATGGTAGTTGGGACCTTGTCCCTGTGAGAGTAGGACGTCGCCAAGCAAGATAAAAACACGAGTCATTTGACTCGTGTTTTTTTTATTTCCCATGAAATAGGTTGGATTCCGTTAGTAAAAATGCTGAAATATAGTAAGGGATTTTTTGAGCAGAAATATTGAGAAATTGATAAATAAACGGATAATCTTCAGATCCATAACTTCCAAGTAAGTCATACCACCAATCCGTTTCATACCTAGAAATCATACTTAAATTATAGAGTAATAAATAATGAACAAGAAGCTCAGGCAACACTGGCTTAGAGTTTCTAGGGTCAGTCGTAAGTGGTAAATAATAAGTGTCAGTAAGATGCTCGTAGTATAAAGGTGTACTATACATAGGATTCCATGATTGAATAGGTGCCGAAAAAAACAAATTTAATTCATTATTTTTCTCAGGTACGTGTTGTATTGATAAATGCTTACAAGTTGTTTCGATGTAACGAGAAAATCGCTCTTTAGTCATATGTAGTCGATCTAATATATTGACTGAAAAGGAGAGCTCATTTTTATTTGTTGAATCGATCTTATATAAAGTTGATACTTTTTGACTATAGCGCAACAAATTTTGTAATTCAGGAATATTCCCCATTAGCTCTAACATATTAAACTTCTCCGCTTCTAAGTGTTTCATGTGAAACAGTTGTTCTGCAACGTGAGTAAACAATCCGTTTTTCTGTATTTTCACCTCATCTTCTAAAAATTGATACCCCTGTTTTTTTCGTTTACGAGTCGTAACGCCGTGAGCTAAAACAGTAGTTGATTCTGGATAGTTAGGATCAATAGTTAACAAGCAAGCTTTAAACAGTTGGCTAATTCCATAAAATAACAACATTGGCTGAATCGAAAAGGGGGCCACCTTATATAATTCATAATAATTTTTCCCGTGTTCTAAGTAGTAAATAAAGGGATAACAGTTTTCAAAACTTTTTTTTTCAGCATCTTGTATGGAGGATTTTTCATAACAACGGGCAAGATAACGTTGTACATTTTGAGATGAAAAAAAGAAACTTAATTGCTGCCAAGTACAATGTGTTTGATGCATATATTACGCTCCTTTTATTGTCTAAAAATTCTAACATATATATACGTCCTTGACAGTATTTTAACCAATTGATAAGCTACTAATAATAATTTCTGGTATCATGGGGGGAACAATTATGTGGGAATCTAAATTTGTTAAAGAAGGTTTGACTTTTGATGATGTATTACTTGTACCAGCGAGGTCAGATATATTACCAAGAGAAGTAAGTGTTAAAACAGTTTTATCTGAAAGCTTACAGCTAAACATCCCGTTAATTAGTGCAGGAATGGATACAGTAACAGAAGCTGACATGGCTATTGCAATGGCTCGCCAAGGCGGTTTAGGAATTATTCATAAGAATATGTCTATTGAGCAACAAGCAGAGCAAGTTGATAAAGTAAAGCGCTCTGAAAGCGGCGTTATTTCAGATCCTTTCTTCTTAACTCCAGAACATCAAGTATATGATGCAGAACATCTTATGGGAAAATATCGTATCTCAGGTGTACCAGTTGTAAATAATTTAGATGAGCGAAAATTAGTTGGTATTATTACAAACCGTGATATGCGTTTCATCCAAGACTACTCAATCAAAATTTCTGACGTAATGACAAAAGAACAGTTAATTACAGCTCCAGTTGGTACTACACTGGAAGAAGCTGAAAAAATCCTACAAAAGTATAAAATTGAAAAGCTCCCTCTTGTTGATAATAACGGCGTATTACAAGGGCTTATTACAATAAAAGATATTGAAAAAGTAATTGAATTCCCAAACTCTGCTAAAGATAAGCAAGGACGCTTATTAGTTGGAGCAGCTGTTGGTGTAACGGCTGATGCTATGCTTCGTATCGATGCATTAGTAAAAGCTAGTGTAGATGCAATTGTACTTGATACAGCTCATGGGCATTCTAAAGGTGTTATTGAAAAAGTAAAAGAAGTTCGTGCGAAATATCCAGCACTAAATATTATCGCTGGAAATGTTGCTACAGCTGAAGCAACGAAAGCATTAATTGAGGCTGGTGCAAACGTAGTTAAAGTTGGTATTGGACCAGGTTCTATTTGTACAACGCGTGTTGTAGCTGGTGTTGGTGTACCACAATTAACAGCAGTTTATGATTGTGCAACAGAAGCTCGTAAACACGGTATTCCAGTTATTGCTGATGGCGGTGTTAAGTACTCTGGTGATATGGTTAAAGCTTTAGCAGCAGGAGCACACGTTGTTATGCTAGGTAGTATGTTTGCTGGTGTTGCTGAAAGCCCTGGAGAAACTGAAATTTACCAAGGTCGCCAATTTAAAGTATATCGTGGTATGGGTTCTGTTGGAGCGATGGAAAAAGGAAGTAAAGATCGTTACTTCCAAGAAGGAAACAAAAAACTTGTTCCTGAAGGTATTGAAGGACGCGTACCATATAAAGGACCTTTAGCAGATACAGTTCATCAATTAGTTGGTGGATTACGTGCAGGTATGGGATATTGCGGAGCGCAGAATTTAGAATTCTTACGTGAGAATGCACAGTTCATTCGTATGTCAGGTGCAGGTTTACGTGAAAGCCATCCTCATCACGTACAGATTACAAAAGAGGCTCCAAACTACTCATTGTAATGTCTTATATACAAATAGACAGAGATTTGATATCTCTGTCTATTTTTTTTTGATTATGTTAGAATAACGGTTATGTGAGTACATAGATATTGGGGGTAGCAAAAGTGAAAGGTATGTTTTGCAAAAGATTCATTGCGTTGGTAACAGTGCTTGCACTAGCTTTTGGCATGTTTGCACCATATAGCAATGCATCAGCAGAAACAGGAGCTGCTTTAAACATTGAAGCAGGTGCAGCGATTTTAGTTGAAGCGAATTCTGGAAAAATTGTATATCAAAAGAATGCAGATGAATTATTATCAATTGCTAGTATGACAAAGATGATGAGTGAATATTTAGTTCATGAAGCAGTGGATAAAGGAAAACTTAAGTGGGATCAAAAAATTAAGGTTTCTGAATATGCATATAAGATTTCACAAGATGCTTCATTATCAAATGTTGCATTAGAAAATGGTGGCCTGTATACAGTAAAAGAGTTATACGAGGCAATGGCAATCTTTTCTGCAAATGGTGCAACAATTGCATTAGCAGAAGCAATTGCAGGTAAAGAAGTAGATTTCGTAAAAATGATGAATGATAAAGCGAAAGAACTAGGATTGAAAAATTATAAATTTGTTAATTCTACGGGTTTAACGAACAAAGATTTAAAAGGGATGCATCCTGAAGGTACAACACCGGATGAAGAAAATAAAATGTCTGCGAAGGATGTTGCAACTTTAGCGCAACATTTAATTAAAGATTATCCAAAAGTGTTAGATACAGCAAAAATCCCGAAAAAAGTTTTCCGTCCCGAAAAAGAGAAATTTGGGATGTCGAACTGGAACTGGATGTTAAAGGGTTTAGTTAAAGAATATGACGGAGTAGATGGTCTAAAAACAGGATCAACTCCAGAAGCAGGGGACTGCTTCACTGGTACGGTTGAACGAAACGGTATGCGTTTTATTTCTGTAGTTATTAAAACAAGTTCTCATACAGCGCGTTTCGATGAGACGAAGAAATTATATGATTATGGCTTTGCTAACTTTGAAATGAAGAAAATGTATGAAAAAGGTTCTTCGGTCAAAGGAAAAGAAACAGTAAGAGTTGAACATGCGAAAGATAAAGATGTAGCAGTTCAAACGAAGCAAGCTGTTTCACTTCCGGTGCCAAAGGGAAGTAAAGACGTTTATAAAACAGAATTTAAAGAAGGCAATAAGGGACAAGAAGCACCTCTGAAAAAGGGAGTTGCACTTGGACAAATGGTTGTAACGTCTAAAGATAGTAATGATCCTGGATTTTTATCAGGAAAATCATTACAAGTAGACCTTGTAACAAAATCTGAAGTAGAAGAGGCAGGCTGGTTTACACGTTCTATGCGCGGAATTGGTTCTTTCTTTAGTGGTATGTGGAATGGTGCTATTGATACAGTAAAAGGTTGGTTTTAAAAGCTCCTCATTGTAGGGGCTTTTTCTTATTCCTATTTTTCATACCGACTTTATGAAAAAGTAGTGGACAAGCATCAGATAGTTAGTGGTAGAATGTAAGAGTATTCTTAATTTTCTTCTTTAACGGGGAAAGCAATTCACCTAGGGGGGTTTTTGTACATGACAAATGTAACAGGGACAGAACGTGTAAAACGTGGAATGGCAGAAATGCAAAAAGGCGGCGTTATTATGGACGTAGTTAACGCTGAGCAAGCAAGGATTGCAGAAGAGGCAGGCGCAGTTGCTGTTATGGCATTAGAGCGTGTACCTGCAGATATTCGTGCAGCAGGTGGCGTTTCTCGTATGGCAGATCCAACAATTGTTGAAGAAGTTATGGGTGCTGTATCAATTCCGGTTATGGCAAAATGTCGTATCGGTCACCTTGTAGAAGCACGTGTATTAGAATCATTAGGGGTAGACTATATCGATGAGAGTGAAGTATTGACTCCTGCTGATGAAGTATACCATTTAAATAAACGTGATTACACAGTTCCGTTTGTATGTGGTTGCCGCGATATCGGAGAAGCTGCACGTCGTATTGCAGAAGGTGCAGCTATGCTTCGTACAAAAGGTGAACCTGGAACAGGAAACATTGTAGAGGCGGTGCGTCATATGCGCCAAGTCAATGCAGAAATCCGTCAAGTTGCAAGTCTACGTGAAGATGAGTTAATGACATATGCAAAAAATACTGGTGCTCCTTATGAAGTACTACTTGAAATTAAACGCCTTGGTCGCCTGCCAGTTGTAAACTTTGCAGCAGGTGGTGTAGCAACACCAGCAGATGCAGCGTTAATGATGCAACTTGGTGCTGATGGTGTATTTGTTGGATCTGGTATCTTCAAATCAGAGAACCCAGAGAAATTTGCACGTGCAATCGTTGAAGCAACGACTCATTATGAAGATTACGAACTAATTGCAAGCCTTTCTAAAGGATTAGGTAATGCAATGAAAGGTATCGAAATTTCAACGTTATTACCAGAACAACGCATGCAAGAGCGTGGATGGTAATTAAAGGAGATCTTTAAAATGGTGAAAATTGGTGTACTAGGTCTTCAAGGTGCAGTTCGTGAGCATGTAAAATCAGTTGAGGCAAGTGGTGCAGAAGCTGTTGTTGTAAAGCGTATAGAGCAAATTGAAGAGATTGATGGTCTTATTTTACCAGGCGGTGAAAGTACAACAATGCGCCGTCTTATTGATAAGTATGCTTTCATGGAGCCTCTTCGTACATTTGCGAAGTCTGGTAAACCAATGTTTGGTACATGTGCAGGAATGATTCTTCTTGCGAAAACACTTATTGGCTATGAAGAAGCACATATTGGTGCTATGGATATTACGGTTGAGCGCAATGCGTTCGGACGCCAAAAAGATAGTTTTGAAGCTGCACTTTCAATGAAAGGTGTGGGAGAAGACTTTGTTGGTGTATTTATCCGTGCTCCGTATGTTGTAAATGTAGCTGATGATGTTGAAGTACTTTCTATGCATGGCGAGCGAATGGTAGCGGTAAGGCAAGGGCCGTTTTTAGCTGCTTCTTTCCATCCGGAATTAACGGATGATCATCGTGTAACAGCATACTTTGTAGAAATGGTAAAAGAAGCGAAAATGAAAAAAGTTGTATAAGTAACTTGCAACTTGTATAAGATTATAGTAAATTGATGATAACAATTTTATAAAATAAGCGTGTTGATAGGAAGTAGTAACAAATGTTGTTTCTTATAGAGAGTCGATGGTTGGTGGAAATCGATAGAAACAGTTTGTGAATCCATCCTGGAATGGAATGTGGAATATCTTTTGATTAGTAAACATTCCCGGTGAAGAGCCGTTATTTCTACTTGAGAGGAAAGCGGTAATGCTTTCAACTAGGGTGGCAACGCGGGTTAACTCCCGTCCCTTTGTATAGGGACGGGAGTTTTTTGTGTTTTATAAAATAAAAGGAGGAGTATATAATGCTTGATATTAAATTTTTACGTACGAATTTTGAAGAAGTAAAAGCAAAATTACAGCATAGAGGCGAAGATTTAACGGATTTTGGTCGCTTTGAAGAACTTGATACGAGAAGAAGAGAGCTACTTGTTCAAACAGAAGAACTAAAAAGTAAACGTAACGAAGTATCTCAACAAATTTCAGTATTAAAGCGTGAAAAGAAAGATGCGGAAGCTCTAATTCTAGAAATGCGTGAAGTTGGGGAAAAAGTAAAAGATCTTGATAATGAGCTTCGTACAGTTGAAGAAGATTTAGAAAGATTAATGCTATCTATCCCAAATATCCCTCATGAATCTGCCCCAATAGGTGAAACAGAGGATGATAACGTAGTAGCACGTACTTGGGGAGAAGTGAAAGAATTTACTTATGAGCCAAAACCACATTGGGACCTTGCTACTGATTTAGGGATTTTAGATTTTGAACGTGCTGGGAAAGTAACAGGAAGCCGATTTGTATTTTACAAAGGTGCTGGTGCAAGATTAGAACGTGCTTTGATTAGCTTTATGCTTGACCTTCATACTGATGAGCATGGATATGAGGAAGTATTGCCTCCTTATATGGTAAACCGTGCAAGTATGACAGGAACAGGACAACTTCCGAAGTTTGAAGAAGATGCATTCCGTATTGAAAGTGAAGATTATTTCCTAATCCCAACAGCTGAAGTACCTGTAACGAATATGCATCGTGATGAGATTGTGAGTAAAGAGCAATTGCCGATACGATATGCTGCGTTTAGCTCATGCTTCCGTTCTGAAGCAGGTTCAGCTGGTCGTGATACACGTGGTTTAATTCGCCAACACCAATTTAATAAAGTTGAACTTGTGAAGTTCGTGAAACCAGAAGATTCTTACGAAGAGTTAGAAAAATTAACAAATGATGCAGAGCGCGTGTTACAATTATTAGAGTTGCCATATCGTGTTATGAGCATGTGTACAGGAGATTTAGGATTTACAGCAGCGAAGAAATACGATATTGAAGTATGGATTCCAAGCTATGGTACATATCGTGAAATTTCTTCTTGTAGTAATTTTGAGGCATTCCAAGCGAGACGCGCGAATATCCGTTTCCGTCGTGAGCCAAATGGCAAACCGGAACATGTTCATACACTAAATGGATCTGGTCTTGCAATTGGACGTACAGTGGCAGCTATTTTAGAGAACTACCAACAAGAAGATGGTACAATTATAATTCCAGAAGTTCTTCGCCCTTATATGGGAGGGAAAACAGTTATTAAATAAGTTAAAACATTCATCGGTATGAGTGATTGGTAATTATGGACGTTGTCAGCAGTGTCATAAAGGAGAGGGGAAGTAAAATTTTCCTTTCCTCATAATTTATTATAGTAGGGTTGACTAACTGTTTTTCTTTTGATATTATATTTGATGTCAATATGGAGGTATACCCAAGTCTGGCTGAAGGGATCGGTCTTGAAAACCGACAGGCGGCGAGAGTCGCGCGGGGGTTCGAATCCCTCTACCTCCTCCAGATATAATTGACAACAGCGCATATAAGTGGAGATTGGAGAACTCGTTACCAACACGTAACGAGTTTTTATTTTAAAACCAATCATAAAGTATGATGTAAGGATATAGTGTCCTTATTACACACTCATATTCCGATGATTATCTTCATAGATATGAAAGGAGTTAACATGGATCTTATTATACAAACGTTTCCTTTAGATGGAAAAACTTTATATTATGTACAATGTCCTGTCTGTAAGAACAATAGAATTTTAAACAGTGGTGCAAATGTGTCGCGCATTATAAGTGATGATACATTCCGTAAACTTTGTGGTTGCACTTGTGATGTAAAACAGGTTGCAAAAAAAGTAGAGGTACCAAAAGAAGCTGAAAAACCAGCTGTGCAAAAAGAAGTAACTCCAAAACGTACAGGGAAATTACTAACAGCAGTAATTAATGGGAAAGAATTGACTGTTAAAGAGATTGCTGAAACATATGATATTAGTACGAGTACTGTTCGTCAGCGTATTAATGCTGGAAAGCCAGAGAGTGAAATTATTGCTCCGACAAAAAAGAAAAAGTAATTTCATAGGAAAACCCGTGCATATGCACGGGTTTTTTATTTTACAAGTTTACGTGTTTGTTTTAAAAAATGTCCAATTTTTTTAATGATTGGTTCGATTGAATCACCATCTTTTAAAATATCGTATTCATTAATGTTTAATCGTAAAACAGGGCATGAATTAAAGTTATTAATCCAGTTATCGTAACGTCCATGCATCTCTTTCCAATATTCAATTGGTGTTTGCTGCTCCATGGGACGTCCTCGTTCTTGAATGCGATCGACAATATCATCAAAAGAACCTTCTAGGTAAATTAATAAGTCTGGATGAGGGAAGTAAGGAGTCATGACCATAGCATCAAATAAACCTTTGTATGTTTCATAATCAGTTTCAGTCATTGTACCCTTTTCGTAATGCATTTTTGCGAAAATACCAGTGTCCTCATAGATAGAACGGTCTTGAACAAAACCGCCACCATATTCGAAAATTCTTTTTTGTTCTTTAAATCGTTCTGCTAAAAAGTACACTTGTAAGTGAAAGCTCCAGCGTGTGAAATCGGCATAGAACTTGTCCAAATATGGGTTGGAATCTACTTTTTCAAAAGATGTGCGATAACCTAAAACGTTAGCCAATGCAGTTGTCATAGTTGATTTACCGACACCTACTGTTCCAGCAATAGTGATAACTGCATCATTTGGTATATCATATTTTTGCCTTAAATTCATTGTTATTTCGACTCCTTCAAGAGAGTATTTTGAAGAGCTGATAAGATGACATTTAAATCATCATGATTTCTTACAAAATCCATATCGTCTCCATTAAATTTCAATACTGGAATATCTGGATGGTCCTTTTTGAAAGCATCCATTGCTGTTTCGTAATCTTTTGTAAGCTGTAGCAAGTAATTTGGATCCATATTTTTTTCGAATTCTCTTCCGCGCATGGCAATTCGTTTTTGTAATGTTTCTAGGCTCGCTGTTAAATAAACGATGACATTTGGCACAGGCATATCTTGCGTAAGAATGCGATAAATTTGCATGTACTTGTCATATTGAGAATCTTTTAATGTACGGGATGCAAAAATTAAATTTTTAAATATATGATAATCTGCTACTACAGGCTTTCTTTGATTCAAATACTTTATGTTAATATCCTCTAGTTGTTTGTATCTATTACAAAGAAAGAACATCTCTGTTTGAAAACTCCATTCGTCGATGTCTTCGTAGAATTTTCCTAAAAAAGGATTTTCATCAACAATCTCTTTTAGTAAGTGGAGTTGCATGTGAGTTGAAAGTTCCTTCGCAAGTGAAGTTTTTCCAACACCAATTGGTCCTTCAACCGTGATAAATGGTACTCCGGTCACGCTGTTTCCTCCTTTCAATCAGTGATTTACCGTGACTACTAAAAACACAAAACAGAATTATTGTAGCACAAGAGGGGAGCGAGCGGACTAATTTGATATAAAAAGTTAGAAAATAGATATGTATTAATTAAATTTTATTTGGGATGACGGTACAATATTTGCCTTTAATGTGGCTTCCATTATTTTTAAAGCATGTTCATTATCTTGCTCGTTATTAGAAGCGATGCAATCCCGTGGTACATAAAGTGTATAATTTCTCATATGGGCATCATTAGCTGTAAAAAGGATGCATATGTTCCCGGCAATTCCTGTTAAAATGAGATTTTCGATTTTTAAATAACCTAATAAAGAATTCAAAGGTGTTTCATAAAAAGCAGAGTAATGTGGTTTAATAAAAATGTAATCGTCAGTATGCGGAGCAATGGCCTCGATAATATTTTTACTATACTCATTTGTACAATGGGTGATAAGTTGATCAATATCAGATCTCCAAAGTTGATAGTGATCATTGACATAAATTATTGGATAGCCCAATGATTTCATGGTGTCCTTTAATTGTAAAATGGGGTTCTTTATAATTTCACATTTCTGTGCCAGGATGGGTCCGTGGGAGAATTGAAAATCATTAATCATATCGATAATGAGTAAGGCAGTATTTTTCATATGTAATTCCCTCTCTTTCTTCTTTAGGTTGGATTGAATTTGTAAAAGTTATCCCACCTGCAAGAAATGAAAAAGTGTATTTTATTTTTGGTGAAAGGACTATATTATGGAGCGAGATATATATTTTATGCAGTTAGCAATAGAGGAAGCGAAGAAGGCGGAGGCGATACAAGAGGTACCAATTGGTGCTGTAATTGTGCTAGATGGTGAAGTGATTAGTGTCGCACATAACTTAAGAGAAACTGAACAGAGATCAATAGCTCACGCCGAACTCTTAGCTATTGATGAAGCTTGCAAAAAATTAGGGACATGGCGTTTAGAAGATGCAACGTTATATGTAACATTAGAACCTTGCCCAATGTGTGCAGGGGGAATTGTTTTATCGCGTATAAAACGGGTTGTATATGGTGCGAGCGATCCGAAAGGTGGATGTGCAGGTACGTTGATGAATCTTTTAACTGATGAGCGTTTTAATCATCAGTGTGAAGTAGTGGCTGGTGTACTTGAAGAGGAATGTGGTACGTTGTTAACGATTTTTTTTAGGGAGCTTCGTAAGAAAAGAAAAGAAGTGAAAAAACTAGAGAAAAGTAATGGTAACTAACGTATTTGCATTTTGTAAAAAAACAAGTTATACTGATAATGCCTTATCCAAGGCAACCGAATATTGGTTTTAACTTTGCCGTGCTAAGCGGGGAGGTAGCGGTGCCCTATACTCGCAATCCGCTCTAGCGAGGCTGAATCCCTTCTCGAGGTTATGCTGCTGTAAGGTCTGCCTTAAGTAAGTGGTGTTGACGTTTGGGTCCTGCGCAACGGGACCCCGTGAACCTTGTCAGGTCCGGAAGGAAGCAGCAATAAGCGGGTTTTCTCGTGTGCCGCAGGAGTGCCTGAACCGAGCTAACTGCTTAAGTAACGCTTATGGTACGTAATCGACAGAAGGTGCACGGCAGTTATATATGTATACAAAACTCACCTTTATATAAAGGTGAGTTTTTTGTATGGAAAATAACTTTTGGAATCTATAAACAGAATGGGTTATAATAAATAAGATAATAACCTTTGAGGGAGGCCGTATTTTCGTGTCATACCAAGCGTTATACCGAACATGGAGACCGCAAAAATTCGAAGATGTAGTCGGTCAAAAGCACGTGACAAAAACGTTGCAAAATGCCCTTCTTCAAGAGAAAGCTTCACATGCTTATTTGTTTTCGGGTCCGAGGGGAACAGGGAAAACGACAATTGCAAAAGTATTTGCAAAGGCAATTAACTGTGAACACGCCCCGGTAGCTGAACCTTGTAATGAATGTCCTTCTTGTTTAGGAATTACACAAGGGTCTATTTCAGATGTATTAGAAATTGATGCGGCTTCAAATAACGGTGTAGATGAAATTCGAGATATAAGAGATAAAGTAAAATATGCTCCAAGTGCTGTAGGATATAAAGTATACATTATTGATGAAGTTCACATGCTTTCTATGGGTGCCTTTAATGCGCTTTTGAAAACTTTAGAAGAGCCGCCAGGACATGTTATTTTTATTCTGGCGACAACAGAACCGCATAAAATTCCAGCTACAATTATTTCGCGTTGTCAGCGTTTTGAGTTTCGAAAGATATCAGTAAATGATATCGTTGAGAGATTATCGACGGTCGTGACGAATGAAGGTACGCAAGTAGAAGATGAAGCGTTACAAATCGTAGCGCGTGCCGCCGAAGGTGGTATGCGTGATGCCCTCAGTCTTATTGATCAAGCTATTTCTTATAGTGATGAGACGGTGACGAGTGAAGATGTTTTAGCTGTAACAGGATCTGTATCTCAGCGATATTTGGGTGACCTGGTAGAATGTATACGTGAAAATGATGTATCAAGAGCGTTACGTATTATAGATGAGATGATGAGTAAAGGGAAAGATCCAGTTCGCTTTATGGAGGATTTCATTTACTACTATCGTGATATGCTTTTATATCAAACTTCACCACAATTAGAACATATGTTGGAACGGGTAATTGTAGATGATCAATTCCGTACGTTAAGTGAAGAAATGCAACCGGAAGTAATCTATGAAATTATTCATACCCTTAGTAAGGGACAACAGGAGATGAAGTGGACAAACCATCCAAGAATATTCTTGGAAGTTGTTATGGTGCAACTGTGTCAGCAGTTTATGATGCAAGCAAACGGCGCAGATCGTTTACAAGCGATTATGAACAGGATGCAGCAGCTGGAGAAAGAGTTAGAGCAAGTTAAAAAGAATGGTGTGCCAGCTGGTGTTCAGCAGGAAGTAAGAGAGACGCGGGCAACACCAAAACCGGTACGAACAGGAAGTATGAAAATTCCTGTTGGACGTGTGAATGAAGTGTTAAAGCAAGCGAAGCGTCAAGATTTAGAACAGTTAAAAGCTGTATGGGGCGAATTATTAGGAAGGCTCAAGTCACATAACAAAGTAGCATTTGCTGTTTTATTAGAAAATAGTGAACCAGTTGCGGCTTCGGATGATACCTATGTGTTAGCATTTCAATATGAGATTCATTGCAAAATGGCTAGTGAAAATCGAGAAGCGATGGATACATTGGAACAAACTCTTTTTGAATTGTTAAGTAAAAGGTTAAATATGATTGCTATCCCAAAAAGTGAATGGGGTAAAATTCGTGAAGACTTTTTACAACGCGAAGGCGGGGATTCTGAAGAAAGCCCAGAACAAAAAGAAGATCCTCTTATAGAAGAGGCTGTAAAATTAGTAGGGCAAGAACTTATTGAAATAAAAGAGTAATAATAATGAGGAGGAATTAATTATGATGCGTGGCGGAATGGGAAATATGAATAATATGATGAAACAAATGCAAAAGATGCAAAAAGACATGGCGAAGGCGCAAGAAGAGCTTGGCGAAAAAACAGTTGAAGGTACAGCTGGCGGCGGAATGGTTACTGTTATTGCAAATGGTCATAAGCAAGTTCTTGAAGTGAAAATTAAAGAAGAAGTTGTAGATCCAGAAGATATCGAAATGTTACAAGACTTAGTATTAGCTGCAACGAATGATGCACTTAAAAAGGTTGATGAACTTTCAAACTCTACAATGGGCAAATTTACAAAAGGCATGAACTTACCAGGTGGAATGTTCTAGGAGGATATTGATATATGCATTATCCAGAACCGATATCAAAATTAATCGATAGTTTTATGAAG